>CBDCGR010000001.1:0-8349 GCA_965216865.1 Phycisphaerales bacterium | reverse complement strand
CCGACGTGGCCCGCGCTCCGCCTCGCCACTGTGGAGTGCACACAACATGCTCGTGGCCTGCAAGAAAGCGATTGGGGATCTCCACGCATGAAGAGTGTACTCCACGCAGACGTAACTTGCGGCACTTTGACGTGTTGCCTCTGTTCTCCGCGTCCGACTGGAGGGCCGCGGCAATCGACGCCTTCACATCCTGGTCCTCTGGCGAGGCTGGCGGAGAAGTTGTCCTGAAGCAACACAATCTACTCGAGGGCAGCCTACTCCTTCTATTTGGCGTCCGCCAGGAGGTTGGTCGTCACCTTGTCAATCAAGGTCTCCCTCGAGTCTGAAGCGTCCGCATGCCATCCCCTCTTGGGACAAATGTCCTTCAGAGCATGCACGGTGCACATGCTGAGGGTGGCGGCCTTCATCTTGACGAACGCTGCACTCGCCATTGCGGGCGTTCATTACGTCCCCAGCTGTTTTCGTTTTCCACGCATCGTCGTACCGTTCTCACACGTACGACATGTCCAATCTCGTTCACAACAAGACGTTCGTCGTTCTCTTCCATGCGACCAATCACATTGATCGGAACGCTTCGCAACCACGAGAACTCCTCCAAGTTTTCGATCGATGGAACCAAACACTCAACCACTGCGAACAACAGGAGAATCGGAGATTTGTACAGACTTCCAGTGAATGATTTTGCTCCTCCTCTGTGTGTCTGATCTCTGTTGAGAAGCCAAACGGAACGCCCCAATATCCATGCTGATGCTGCAGAGATCGGGTCAATCTCAACTCTCGTTCTTTCCTGCACATCGACAAGCGCAGCTCTGTACTGGTTCTTGACCTATCGTACTGCTCGGTCAACATGGCCCTGGGATGCGACAGCCTGCAACAAGCGCTCAGTCGATTGCATCGGATTGCACTTTCATTCGTGCACAGCCAGTGGACACCAACCACTTAGCCATCCATGTTGCAGCGGAACCGCAACTGCCACCTTTTTGATCAACATCAATGGCTCCAAGATATCCAGTTGACGAGTCAACGACAAGACGAACTCTCTTGGGTGTTGTGTCTCCTTTCATCTTGAGCTCGGCACAGCCACACACAATCTTGGGAAGTGAATCAACGCTCTCGTCATGGGTCACAACATGACATGGGTCGTCAATTGTGCGAGCTCTGCAACAGATGGTGCACCACGGAGCATGAAGCAAGTGACTGCTGAAGGTTGTTTTGATCTGTTTACTCCACGTGCTCCTTTCCAACACAGGAACTTGCGGTGCTTCGTACACTGACAAGTTTCCCCAGTGTCTCACTTCTTCACATCGCGCGTTTCAAAGGCTCCTGGCACTTCAGTCGGAACAACCGACGCAACCAAGTCACAAGTCATATCTCGTCTGACAATCAACGTCGCGATTAACACCATTGCTCCATTTTCTCTGACCATGGGAATCTTGTGTCCGCCAGGCAACTGGATGAATGATCTGTTCTCCTCAACACCAAAGACGACTAGCACTCCTTTGCTGGTCAACACGCCGACTGAAACAATGGGTCTCTCAACAGGTGCAGCTTCATAATTCACTTGAAATTTGATACTTCGATACACATAACTCTCAACTTTACTCCCAAGATGACAACTGTTTCGCGGATGCACAAAGCGGTGAAAAATATGAATTGCTGCTCCAGAGTCAACCGTGGGTTTCATGTTGCTTGCCGTGTAGTGAGAACAACTGTGGATTTCGACAGTGTGTAGGAGGATCCCATTATGTCTGACAGAAGTGTTTTTGGTTGTACACATGACCCAACGAGTGTCCAGGTTCTTTGATTACACACACGGGTGTCGACACGGGAGCTGTCTTGGTCACCTCATGCACTGTACAAACGCGGTGATCACAATCTTTGGCAGTATGTCCAGGTTTGCCACAGACGAAACAATGAGGTCTGACTTCGAATTATCATTGTTCTGAGGCTCATGGCTTTTTCCCTTGCCTTTTGGCCGTCCTTTGCCCTTGTCGCTTACCTTTGCCCTTGCTCTTGCCTTTCCTTCGGGCTGACCTTTGCCCTTCTTGACTGCGCCAACGTCCACGTCAACTGGGCCTCCAGAATCCCAGGTTTTCTTGGAGCACACGCAACCCTCGATAGCCAGGATCACTTTCTTGTAGTCGGTGCCAATTTCATCGGAACGCAACCGAAGATGTTCTTGCATTTGTGGCGGCGCTTCCACAACCAGCGTTGCAGTCTTCACGGTCTGATCCAGCTCCTTGCCAGATATCCGCTCGTATACTCGCACCACCTGGTGCCACTCTGACAGCTTGTCGATGTACTCGGCGTGGGAACCAGCACTGTTCAAATTCGGGTGCATGATGCGTTTCAGCAGTGCCATCTGTCTGCCTCTGTGCGTTGGTCGCGATATCCAGCATCAAGTTTTCGGAGCGCTTCTCGTCAGTCACGGCTCACTGTTTCCATGATCAAGTGCAGAGGTCTGTTCTTGATGCAACCCACAATGAATGAGCAGGGCATGAGATAGGCCTTCCTCACCTCTTCGTCCGGCGGGAGATCGGTTGGCAAATGTGGCACTTCACCAGCAGCGTCTCCGAAGCGTATCACTGAGAGGTGAACGCGCTACGGGCGATCGTGCCTCTTCTCGCGACCGATGCGGAGGTCTTTGTTTCTGTGACGACAGATACGGGGCTGGCGCGAGCGCAATCGTTGTTTGGGGGCTCGGCGCATGTGCACATCGTGCGATACCCGCTCGATTGTTCGTGGATGGTGGATCGCTTTCTCGATCTGGTGCGCCCGGATGTGGTCGGGCTCGTCGAACTCGAAGTCTGGCCGAACTTCATCAAAAGATGTGTAAAACGGAGCATCCCGATCGGGATCATCAATGGGCGGCTCTCCGAACGCTCATTCAAGGGGTATCGCAGGATCCGCTCGCTGCTCCGCCCGACCTTTGCCCGATTGTCCTTTGCGTGCGTGCAGGATGAGGCGTATGCGAACCGGATCGGATCGATGGGCGTTCCAGAGGAACGCATCCGCATTACCGGGACGATGAAGTGGGACTCAATCAGTACAGTTTCGTTGCATGAACCGAGCGATCGAGCAAGGACGATCGCGTCGGAAATGGGGGTTGATTTGGGACGCCCGATCGTCGTTGCTGGCTCAACTGGACCCACGGAAGAGCTGTTGATGCACGAATCGGTCCCAGACGATGTTCAACTCATCATCGCTCCTCGGAAAACGGAGCGATTCGAGGAGGCCTCGGCCACAGTGCCGGGGGCGACCCGGCGATCGAGCGGGGCTCGTGCTCCGGAGGGAACCACTCGATTCATCCTTGATACGATCGGCGAACTCTCTAGCGTGTTTGAACTGGCCGACATCGTCGTGATGGGCAGGTCCTTCAACGATCAGTTCGGGTCAGACCCGATCGAGCCCGCTGCCCTTGGAAAACCAGTCATCATCGGGGCGAGGTATGGGGACTTTGAATCGTCGGTCGGCTTACTCAGATCTGTCAATGGGATCCGGATTGAGGACTCGGGAATCGCTCTCGTCCGCGATTTCGGAGTTGCTGAGAGACCCGGATCAACGCCGCGCGATGGGAGAGTCCGCCCAGTCTTGTGTGAGGGATCAGCAGGGGGCATCCGCTCAGCACGCTCGTGAACTGATCGGGCGTGTCAAGAGGGTGTGATACGGGATGAATTTCGCTGGTTGTGCGATTCTCATCGCGTGATTTTCACGAGATTCGTGCGTACACTGTCTCTCTGGCCCGCGACGCAGCGGTTCGGAGCCCCTATCCGTGACGGGATCCAATTCCTCAGATCGGTGCTGGGGGAGTAGCTCAACGGTAGAGCAACGGCCTTTTAAGCCGCAGGTTCAGGGTTCGAATCCCTGCTCCCCTATTTGAAGACCTGCCCGGCCTTGCAGGATCATTCGATCCGCATGTCAGGTTGCGCGAACAAGGATTGTCACGCGTGAACCGGGTCGGTGCCCACCCCGATCGACCCCAGGGGGGCCTCGTCCGTGATCGAAACTCCTGTCAGCGCGAGCGATCGCTCAAATCAAGTCATCCACGCGAACTGGAGCGGTGGGCTGTTGCACCTCTGGTGCGAGACGCCTTCGCCAGCCCATGTTGAGGGTGTCAGTTCTGAACTGCCGCTCCACTCATGCTCGGTGCGTCCGACGGATCTCCCCGCCTGGATCCACGGCGAGGATTCTCAGATCAACCTTCGTTTGCCGGTGGTGGATGGCAGCCCTGTCCCCAGCGCCCCGATGTCGCGTCTTATAGGACGCAATGACGACGAGGATAACGCGGCATTGCTCGCAGAGTTTACGGTTCCGACGGTCGCGATACGACCGATCGATGCGGGGCGGGCACTCGAGTGGCTAATTGAACACAATGACGATTCTCAAAGCGAGAGCGTCGATCAGTTCGGCGAACTGGGTGCGGGGATCCAGTATTTCGTCGCAGCGTCGCGTCTGGCGTCTCATCTGCTCGCTGGGCACCGTGTTGTCCCGATGATCATGCAGGACGCGCAAGGCGATCTCAGTGCCGGTTGGTGGCCCTGGTTGAGCGACGGTATGACCGCTGCACGCGTGCAGAAACTGGTGAGTTCGATGCCCGGTGTCGCGCGTGCTGTCACGGAACGAGCATGCGCATGACGCCTGGTCACTCACCACGGATTTCCTTGCCGCGGTGACTGATGCTCGCGCCCGTGCGACGATGATCCGCGAGAATATGTTCGACACTGTCGAGGATGCTGACCCGGAGTCGGACCCACAGGTAGCGTGGCTGCTCGGGTTGCTCGATCAGACGGAAGAGGTTCCGAGTGTTCAAGGGCAGCGGGCAGATATTGTTCGCAAGGTTCGCCGTTGGATATCAGAGCTTGAAGACCGTGGCGAATCAAGCGTCTGGCGTTTCGGCTTGCGGATCGCGGAACCCATCGCGGATGGGTTGGCGGCGGATATCTCGAAGCCTGACGATACCGTGAAGTGGTCATTGAGCTTCTTCCTTCAAAGCGTTGACGATGAAGAGATCGTGCTCCGTGCGTCGGACATCTGGTTGATCCAGCGCGAGCGCGTCGTGATCTCTGGTCTGACATTGGAGAACCCGCAGGAACTCCTGATGGCCGAACTCGGACGCGCGAGCCGGCATTACAAGAAACTTGAAGACGCGCTCGATTCCAGCGAGCCCATCGAGGTGCTGGTCGATTCGCAAGAGGCGTACCGGTTCCTGCGTGAGATCAAACCGATCTTGGAGGAGCAGGGCTTCGCGATCCAGAGCCCGCCGTGGTGGGAATCGCCGAGCGGGCGACTGGGTGCGCGGCTCAAGATCGAGTCCGATCCCGCGGAGGGCATGTTTGACGAGAACGGCGACCCGGACGGCGCGGGAGCGCAGCTCGGTCTCAACACGCTCGTCGGATACCACTGGGAGATCGCGATCGGCGACACGACCCTTACCCTGCACGAGTTCGAGCAGCTCGCGCAACAGAACGCACCGCTTGTGCGCATCGGGGGCAAGTGGGTCGAGATCCGGCCTGAGGATGTTCAGAACGCGATCAAGTTCATCTCAGAAAACCCCGGCGGCGAGATGGAACTCGGTGAGGCAATGCAGCTCGCTCTGGCGTCCGACTCCGCCCAAACAGGGCTCCCCGTCACTGGTCTGGAGGCGACTGGCTGGGTGGCTTCGCTGCTGGGCGGAGACGAGAACGGTGCATCGCTCAAGCTGCCCGAACTCGACACGCCGGAGAACTTCAATGGGACTCTGCGTCCCTATCAGGCTCGTGGTATGAGCTGGATGGCGTTCATGGAACGCTTCGGGTTTGGCGCCTGTCTTGCGGACGACATGGGGCTCGGGAAGACAATTCAGCTCCTCGCGTTGCTCACACATGAACGCAAGGTGGCGAACGGTGAACGCGTAGACCCGACGCTGCTCATCGTACCGATGTCCGTGATCGGGAACTGGATGAAAGAAGCCAAGAAGTTCTCTCCTGATCTGCGTGTCATGGTGCATCATGGTGTCGAGCGAAAGCTTGAGGATGCCTTCGTCGACGAGGTGAACAGGTCCGATCTGATCCTGACGACTTATGCGTTGGCGCATCGAGATCGTGAGACGATCGAGAAGGTGAAGTGGGGGCGGATTGTCCTTGACGAAGCCCAGTACATCAAGAACCCGGCGGCGAAGCAATCTCAGGCCGTGCGATCCATCGTGGCACCAAAGCGTGTGGCACTCACGGGTACGCTTGTCGAGAACAGGTTGAGCGAGCTGTGGTCGATCATGGATTTCCTCAACCCCGGGTACCTTGGGCAATCGGGGACATTCCGGAAGAAGTTCTCGCTGCCGATCGAACGCCACCGCGACCAGAACAAGATGGCCCGCCTGCGCTCGATGGTGTCTCCGTTCATTCTCCGTCGCGTGAAGACCGACCCGACGGTGGTCTCGGATCTCCCGAGCAAGATCGAGAGCAAGGAATGGTGCCCACTCACGCCCGAGCAGGCAAAGCTTTACGAGAGCTGCGTCCAGAGAATGCTCACGGATGTGGATCAGAGCGAGGGAATCCACCGGCGTGGTCTGGTTCTTGCCGCACTCATCAAGCTCAAGCAGATCTGCAACCACCCGGCACAGATGCTCAAAGAGACCGACCCGCAGTTCGGCAAGGTCATCGATCCGATGCGGTCGGGCAAGTGTGTTCGATTGCTCGAGCAGACATCCGAGCTCATCGCGGAGGGCGATCAGGCGCTGATCTTCACGCAGTTCCGCCAGATGGGACACATCCTGAGCAACATGCTGCGGCACGAACTCGGCAAGGATGTACTCTTCCTGCACGGTGGGACCTCGCAGGGTAAGCGTCAGAAGATGATCGACGAGTTCCAGGAAGCGACCGGGAAAACCCCGATCCTGATCCTCTCGCTCAAAGCCGGTGGCGTGGGTCTGAACCTTACCGCGGCGACGCATGTCTTCCACTTCGACAGATGGTGGAACCCGGCGGTGGAGAATCAGGCGACCGACCGAGCGTATCGAATTGGACAGACCCGTACCGTGCAGGTGCACAAGTACATCGTCCGAGGTACGCTCGAGGAGCGTATCGATGAGATGATCGAGTCGAAAATGGAACTTGCTGAGAACATCATCGGGCACGGCGAACGCTGGCTCACTGAGCTCGGCACGGACAAGCTGCGTGAGCTCCTCACTCTCCGTGCGGATACGATCGCAGACGACATGTAACCCGAGGGCGAATCGATGGCGAAGAAAAAGACATCATCATCGTCCGACAAGGACAAGGGCACCAAACCTGAGGCCCCACGGGAAGATCGCGTCGTGAATGTTGTCGCGAAGCCCACCCTTAGTGCGCATGTTCCGACGGCACCCAAGAAGGTGAAGCCGCAGTACGCGTCTTTCCGTTCTTCGCGCAAATCTCTCGTGAACCCGCGTCGGGTACGAGGGGGTGTGAAGTTCAAGCTCAAAGCAGGCGAAACCCCGCGGAGCTGGGTCACCCAGCGTTTGCTGCGTGTGGCGGAGCAGGGCGCGGAATCGGATGTGTACAAGGACGGGCTTGAGTACGCACGGCTCGGTCAAACCAAGCGGTTGACGATCGAGGACACACTCTGTGAGGGTGTGATTCAAGGTCGGAGTGACAAGCCGTACACAACCCTGCTTGCGCTCAATCAGTTTGATGCTGAATCACAGGAGCGTGTGGTCGCGGCAATGGCGGATCAGGTTCGGTATGCCGCAAAGCTTCTTTCGGGTGAACTCCCCAGCAATATCGAGGATGTTTTCGCACCACTCGGGCTCAAGCTCTTCCCGGCAGAACCGAGTGATATTCGCCCGAAGTGCACCTGCCCGGATTGGTCCGAAGAACAGCCATGGTGTAAGCACGCGGTGTGTCTGACTGCGCTGCTTTCCGAACGGATGGGCGATGACCCGATGCTGATTTTCGGGCTGCATGGGATGCCTTCTCAGGAACTGATCGATGGGCTGCGTCAGAAACGAGCGGTCGGTGTGCAGGGATCAGGCCCCGCGCCGGTCCTTCTCCAGCATGTTCCCGGGGTCTCGGATGTACACCGCTGCGCAGACGAACTCTCCCGTCAGCTGGCTGCTCAACAGTGGCTCCACCCTCAGGCGCCGTCCAGTCCACCTCCCGCCTCCCGCCAGGCTCCGGGGGCCCAGACTCCATGGCTTCCGAACCCCAAGGGCCTGGCCCTCAACCGCTCCACTGCGTCGGTCGCCTCTGAGGTCTCTGAATACCACGCCAAACTGGCCGCCATCTTCTACAGCAACGGTAAGCGTGGCGCCTGTGCACAAGCTCGCACACAATGCCCTCGCGGCGTGTCGAGCTTTCCCTCACGGGCCCCGAAACCCTCCATTAATTGTCGCCA
>OZ244206.1:0-3437696 GCA_965216865.1 Phycisphaerales bacterium | reverse complement strand
AACATGCTGGGTATGAGTTCTTCTATGGACAAGTTTGCGCCATCAAGCACACGAATGCGTGTGTAGCCACTATTCGCGGTTGCTGGTGATACTGACACGCCCGCCCAGTCCGTGTCGTTCATCGTTGAGTAAATGAAATCATCCGATTCTGATCGATATACCGAAAGCCCCATAGGGCGTGAAAGCGTTAGTCCGGCAAGGAAGTCAGTCCCGTATGCATAGTTGGCGGACGCGATCGGACGCTTGAAGAACTGATCTGCATATGTACTCAATCGATCGGCATGCTCAATGTTGCCAGAGAAGTTTGCCATGATCACGATGCCGTCATCTATAGCGGTATACATCGTGCTCAGGAACTCTTGGTCATTCATTCGAATCGCATGAGTCAGTCCTGGCAGGACAGCGCTTCCATCGGTCCCCGCGACAACAGCGCTGTGTGAATCCCAAAGGATTTCGAGTTGCCCTTGATCGTGTTGCTGGTTCAATGCGTTTTCATACCCGTTGAGCTGATCTCGGGCAACCTGAGCGCCGCGAACACCCTCAGGGAACTCAATCATCTGGAATCGCAGAGATCCATACTCGTATGCGATTGTTGCTTCAGAAACGAACTTATTGAGTCGCTTCGCGCTTTGCACCTTCGATCGGACAGGGATCCGGATGGGATAGCCGCCGAGCGAATGGATATAGGAAGATTCAGGTGTCAGTTTGTGAACTTCCAGCCCGGATAAGAGTTGGTCTGCGATGAGCGTATCAATCGGGTTCTCATCACCAATCGGGTCCAGATATTTTAGAGTAATGCCGATGCCGTTGCCATCCTCGCTCACGAATGTGTAACACTCGACGAAAACGCTCGTCCCGTTCTCGAGCAACCCAACATCAATCCTTTTCCCTTCTCGGGTTTCGCCGAGGATCTCCATCGAGGTTGCAGATGTGGTCAAACGATTTTTATCTCCGAATGCCTTGCGGATCGAACGGATGGCGTCGTCCATGGTGGCTTTGTCGAGCTCTTCGATCGTTCCAATCTCATCGAGTGGATCGATGGTTTGCGAGAAGCGAACAAAGGCCATGAGCCCGTCGGTGCCAAGCGCGAGACCGTCTACGGCTCGACGCTGAATCGTTACCGCGTAGATCGATGAGTTGGTCGATTCTCGCACTACCGGCTCGAACGGGACTTCAATGTCGAAACTAAATCCGGATGTCTTGAACTCGAAGAGTTGTGGTTCGTCCAGTTCGCTCGAAGATTCATGTGCATGCGTTTCAGAAACGGTATCGGGTTGCGCCGCGTTAGAAACGCTGCTTAGAGTGAAAACACTGAGCAAGAGTGCGAGGTGTATCAGGTAGTGGTTCATCTTCAATCTCATTTCTTCTTCGTTGCAATGATCATCGATCGGAGATCGTCAACATGGTCAGACCTGTAGCACGCCAGTTTTGAAGTCCACAGAGTAGTCCCAGCCCTGGTTCGCGGCGCGGAGTGCCTCGATGAGCTCCTCGCGGGTGCGGTGCGGTTCGATGATGCGATCGACCCACCCACGCGCTGCACCGTGACGGATGTCCTGCTGCTCGTTATACGAGTCGCGTACCGCATCAAGAATGGCCTTATGCGTTTCTTCATCGATTTCTTCACCCTTGCGTGCACGAGAGCGTTCCTCAATCATCGCGAGGGTTCCAGTCGCCGAGCCTGCACCCATGACAGCGCATTTGCTACCCGGCCAGGCAAGCGCGATAAACTGATCGAATGCCCTGCCGCACATTGCGTAGTTTCCTGCGCCGAAGGACCCGCCCATAATGACGACCAGCTTCGGAACAACGCAGTTGGACATGGCGTTCACCATTTTGGCCCCGCTGCGGATAATTCCGCCCTGCTCGCTGTCTCGTCCGACCATAAACCCAGTAGTGTCGTGGAGAAATACGATCGGGATCTTGCGCTGATTGCAGTCCATGATGAATCGGGCGGATTTGTCTGCGCTGTCGTCGTAGATCACGCGAGGCATGTTGGTCGATTTGCCGGGTCCCGACTTCCCCCCGGGCATCTGGCGCTGGGTCAGCTTGCCCTGATTCGCGACGATCCCAACTGGCATCCCTCCGATGGTGGCATACCCGCAAACGAGCGATTCGCCGTAGGTTGGTTTGTATTCATCAAAGTCTGGCTCGAGAGTCTTGTGCCCTTCCGCATTCGGCGCGGCGCGCGAGTCCACGATGCATGCGATGATTTCTTTGACATCGTATTGCTGACCCGGTTTATCGGTGAAGATTTCGTAGACATCGTTGCCGTCACGGAACGCTTGGATGTGGGTTTCGGTGATCTCTTCAAAGTTTGCGTCGGGATACTTGGCAACCAGTGAGCGGAGACGCTGAATACACGCGTCGTCGCTGGGTTCCTTGAAATCGATCGTGCCGGAGATCGAGGCGTGCATCTCTGCGCCGCCGAGTTCTTCATCAGAAACATCCTGACCGATCGCAGCTTTCACGAGCGCCTGGCCCGCGAGGTAGAGTCCCGATCCCTCAGTCATGAGCAGCGTGTCACACATCACCGGGAGGTACCCGCCTCCTGCAACGCAGAACCCCATGATCGCGGCGATCTGGGGGATCCCGTCCGCGCTGATCTGGGCGTTATTGCGGAAGATCCGCCCAAAGTCGTCCGTGTCGGGAAAGACATCCTCCTGCATGGGGAGGTAGACGCCCGCGGAGTCAACGAGGTAGAGCAGCGGCAGGCGGGCCATGTGGGCCATGGTCTGGGCACGAATGATTTTCTTACAGGTCATCGGGAAGAACGCGCCCGCTTTGACGGTGGCGTCGTTTGCGATAATCATGTGCTTTTTGCCATGAACGGATCCAATGCCGACCACGACCCCCGCACCGGGTGCACCACCTGCGTCCTTATACATCCCGTACGCCGCCCAGAGTCCGAGTTCCTGAAAGTGAGACCCGTCGTCAATGAGCTTGTTGATCCGTTCGCGGGCCGTCAGGCGGTTCTTGGCGTGCTGACGATCGATCGCCTTTGAGCCGCCACCCATTTTGATCTGGTCTTCTTGGGCGAGAAACTCATCGGTGAGGGTACGCAATGTCGATTCGGGGTCACTCATAGTCCCTAACAGTAGGGGAGCGGTCGAGTTTCTTCCCTCCCAGCACCCCGGTTGCGGCGATGATCGATCGCGTTTACTCTGTGCCCATGACATATCTACTCGCGAGTCGTTTCCTGTCAAGTTTCATGCTGATCCTCGTTTCCGTGTTCTGGGCGACGCCCGTTCGGGCGCAGGACGATTCGGGGACAGATGAGAAAGACTTCATTGTCTACCCGGATGACGCGTCGATCACCTATCACACGGTGACAATCAACGGCGAGCCCGTGAGTTACCAGGCTGTTGCGGGCACACTGACGCTCGCTCAACTGCGTGGGGCACACGATCCGACGGCGTCAATGTTTTACACCTCATACCGAAAGGTTGAGTCGATCCCCGATGAAGGAGAAGACCCGGTTTTTCCTGTTGCGGCTGATCGACCCATCACATTTTCATTTAATGGTGGACCGGGCTCGTCGTCCGTATGGCTGCACCTGGGCGTCTACGGACCCAAGCGGGTCAATCCGGTCGATGAGTTCGGAAACCCAGGGCCACCCCCATACGCGGTTGTCGACAACGAGTATTCGATGCTTGACAAGTCCGACTTCGTCTTCATTGACCCGGTATCCACGGGCTATTCGCGTCCTGTGGCGGAAAAAAGCGCCAAAGACTTCCACGGGCTCCGCGAGGATATTGATTCCGTCGCGGAGTTTATCCGCATCTACCTCGGACGAACCGGACGCTGGGGGAGCCCCAAGTACATTACAGGAGAGTCCTACGGCACAACCCGGGCCGCGGGGCTGGTCGATGAACTGCAGGACGAGCATGGGATCGCGATCAACGGGACGATTCTGGTCAGTGCCATCATGAACTTCGGGACGGCCCGATTCGATGTGGGCAATGACCTGCCGTACCCGCTATTTCTACCGACATTCGCAGCGACGGCCTGGTTTCACGATGCGCTTGAGGAACCATACCAATCCATGGAAATTGAGCCATTCCTCGCGGAGGTAGAGGAGTTCGCGATGGGCGAGTACTGGCTTGCGCTCGCTGCAGGCGATCAACTCGACGATTCACAGCGGAAGAACATCGCACAGAAGCTCTCGAACTACACCGGTGTGTCAGCCGAATATGCCTTGCAGACTCAACTCCGTATCAACATGCCCAGGTTCCCCAAAGAACTGCTCAGGGAAGAGGGTAAAACTGTGGGGCGGCTGGACTCACGCTTCGTGGGGATCGATCGTGACGACGCAGCGGACTCATACGAGTACGACCCTTCATATACCGCGATCCAGTCGATCTACACGGAATCCATGAATCAGTACCTCCGCGAAGACCTCGGGTATAACACCGATCTCCGATACGAAATTCTAACGAATGTGTGGCCGTGGTCCTACCGGGGCGTCGGTGATAACAGATATGTGAATGTAGCAGAGAATCTCCGTCAGGCGATGCACAAGATGCCGTACATGAAGGTATTCATTGCTAACGGGTACTACGACTTGGCTACACCATACTTTGCGACGCAGTACACGATCGATCACATGTTCCTGCGTCCTGAGATTAAAGAGAACATCGAGATGCATTACTACGAGGCAGGGCACATGATGTACGCGCATCTGGGGATGTTGCAGAAGATGAAGAAGGATCTAGACGCGTTCTACGATGCGCGGAACTAATTCCAGGATTGTCGTTAATCGGCGTCGCACTAGCGAATCAAAGCGGGGCGCAAATGTGAACTCGCCTCCGTGAAAAATCCTCTGAGATATTCTGTGCCACCTGAGTATCTTGCTTCGGGGCCAGCAGGCGTGGAGATCGAATAAAGGCAACGGTGACTCCTGCCCACTGATTCTGCCTCCATGAAACAGTTTTCGCTCTCTCGCCTCATCGCTTTTCTGGGCGGGGAATTGCCTAGTATCCGGTGTTTCGACCTCGCGCTCGGGGTCGATCTCAACCCACCACCCATCAGCCATGAGGTTGCTCCATGACCACCGCTCCGACCCACCCCAAGGGCCTCGAAGGCGTAATCGCCGGCGAAACCGAGATCTGCAATGTCGAACAATCCGCGCTCATCTACCGCGGCTACGAGATCGCTGATCTCGCCGAGAACGCATCGTTCGAAGAGGTTTCGTTCCTTCTTCTAGTCGGGAAGAAACCCACAGCGGAAGAACTCAAGGTCTTTGAGTCGGAGCTTGTCTCCGAGAGACAACTCCCTGATCTCGTCAAGGACTTCCTCAAGACATCTGGCGATCTCGTGAACAACCAAGCCGCGGTTCCGATGGATATCCTCCGCACCGCCGTATCCATGCTCGGCCACTTGGACCCCCAATGTCAGGACAACAGCGCGGACGCCAACCTGAATAAGGCTAAGCGTCTGCTCGCGAAAATTCCGACAATCATCGGGCACATGCAGAACAGTATCGACGGTCGAGACTTCGTCGCTCCCACGGAGAATCTTTCACACGCCGCAAACCTCCTTTACATGATGACAGGCGAGAATCCATCCCCTGAGGCCGAGAAGGTCATGGATGTTTCGCTCGTTCTATACGCTGAGCACGATTACAACGCCTCAACTTTCACATCACGCGTTATCGCGGGGACGCTCTCGGATATGCACGGTGCCGTCACCGGAGCCATCGCCGCGCTCAAGGGCAAACTCCACGGCGGCGCAAACGAAGCCGCGATGGACATGCTCGCGGAGATCCGCAAGGATATCGGCCCTGAGAACGACACCCAGAAGATCACCGACTGGATGCACACAGCGTTCGAAGAAAAGCGCAAGCTTATGGGTTTCGGGCATCGCGTCTACAAGAACGGCGACCATCGCGCACCGATCCTCCACGGTCTCGGACGCAAGGCCGCTGAAGCCCGCGGCGATGAGTATGTCAAGCTCTTCGAACTCGGTGAAACCGTTCAGTCCATCATGGAAAATGAGAAGAACATCTACCCCAATGTGGACTTCCCTTGCGGCATGACTTACTTCACGATGGGTATCCCCGTCCCGCAGTACACCCCGATCTTCGTCGCATCACGGATCACCGGGTGGGCCGCCCACATCATGGAGCAGCACGCCAACAATCGCCTGATCCGCCCCCGCGCGGCCTATGTTGGACCGGAAACCCGCTCTTGGAAGAACTAATCGAGCGTTCATTGACAACCATGACGCACCCGAAAGGGTGCGTTTTTTCATGAGTTTTCAGCCGTCCCTCGTATGACAAGTATCGAGGAGTTTGGGTTGCTCTGAACTCCTACTGCTTCGTGTGCATCGGATACTGACAACACGAGTTGTCCGCTTGAAACAGAGGCGTGGATGTTCAAGAAAAAACCCGCTCGAGTGAGCGGGTGGTGAGGATCGGGAAAGCGCGATGGCTTATTCAAATCCGTCGCGGGTCTGGATCTCGAAGTCGTGGAGGGACGCGATGTCCTCGCTTGACTTATCGCCCAGATTCTGGAATCGATCGACGATGGGCTCGGGGTTCTCAAAGGCGAGCTTGCCGAGCAAGTTGAACTTGTACGCGAGGATGTCCTTGAGGTCGGCCTCGGTGTTGCGTGCGTGTCCAGCGGGGTACATGACCATGCCCGAGTCGAACTCGGTGCCGTCGGTGTCCTCGATGATGAGCGAGGTGGGGATCCCATCAGGGTAACGCTTGTCGTATTCCTCGCCGCCGTGGTAGAACTCGATCTTGTCCATAAGCGAGCGAGTTCGCTCATTCGCGATCGCATCAGCTGAATAATCGAACGGCTCAAGCATGAGCTCTTTCCACCCGGCCTTGCGGGCGCTGAGCGCCTTGCGGAGCAGCGTGCCGACAATGTAGACCATGGAGTGATCGGCGGACTGGCGGGTGGTGGGGTTGCGTTTGGCAGGGTCGCCAATAATCCCAAACGCGGGCTCATACGCGGTGATCTTGATCGACTTGATCTTGGAACCGGTCTCGTCGTCGAGCAGGTGCGGGGCCTTGTTCAGCAGGTCGATGAGTGCCTGAAGGGCACCCGCGCTCTGGTGCTCGTACAGCCCGAGCTTGAAGTGCATCCCCATGATGGCGAAGTCTTCTCCCGCACGCCCGAGCACGAGATCGAACGGCGAGGCGTCCTTCTGCTCGGTGTTCGCGCTGGTTGCGTTGACGGCCTTGAACATCTGACCCGGGCCTTCGAAGATCCGGAAGATCGACTCGGGATTGCGGAAGATGTCACGCGGACCGAGGAACCCAGACATCGAGCGCCGGACGGCGGTGATGGCGACCTCGGAGGAGATCGCGGCCGAGGCGCCCTTGGAGTCAGAGAGCTGCTTGCCGGCACGGATGGCGCGGAAGGGGATGTAGTGGGCGACGACCATACCGATCGCGGACTCGATCTGCTCGGGCTTCGCGCCGAGCATCGCACCGAAGACCGCTGCGGATGCGATCGCGCCGTGGACGACATGGTCGACCTTGTAGGTCTTGAGCGAGAAGACCTCAGCCAGACGCCCACGGATCTCATCGAGACAGAGCATGGCCTTGAGGGCGTACGCGCCATCGCGCCCAGTCATCTGTGCGCCGGCGATGCAGACGCCGTAGAAATCGTTGTGCCCGAACTCGCCGGCGGTGTGCCCGAGGGCGGGGTTGTATCCAAAGTTGGTGCCGTTGGAATCCCACTCGCGTACCGCAGAGTTGTTGGCGAGGATCGCCTTTTCAGGCTGGACCTGAACATTTGACCCAAACACGGTGGCACCGCGCTGGGTGGCCTTGCCGAGCCGGTGGGTTGCGTCGGTGACGGGGTACTGGAGCGCCTCGTCACGCAGAATGGTTGGGGCGTTTGTCTTGAGCGCCAGTGCCGAGAGCCCGCAAAGGACGGCGTCGGTGAAGAACATGTTGGTCTTCTCAAGGACGCTCGCGTCGGGCTCGCCGCGCTTGGCGGGGTCGTCGGAGAGGAAATCTATAGCGTACTGGGCGATGCCGAGCGCCTGGTTGGTGTCGGCGGGGAGTTTGACGTGGGTTTCAGCAGCGGTGGTGGGCATGCGTTTCCTCGTGGTATGGGCCTTATGGATTCTCTCTGTTGGGTCAGAATCGTATGCATGAACAGAAGAGGATTCATGGGCGTTTGTGGGTGTTCTGAGGGGGCTGGATGCTGCCCATCGAGGTTGAACTGATAAATACCTGTGGTCACATCGCGTTCGCATTCCCCGTAAACACAAAGTACCCCAGCCCGCAGAAGAAGACCCAGATGCCGTAGATGGCGTGTTCGAAGCCGGCGGCCAGGGCGGACTGGGTCCTTCGGTAGGTGTAGGCGAAGAGAATTCCAGCGGGGATGGTCATGATGATCGCGACCCAGTTCCACATCGTGATGTGCAGCCATGAGAAGGTGACAATATTGAGCCAGAGTGCGGTGCGCCCCTCGCCGATGATCGAGCGGTAGCGGTGGAAGAAGAACGCCCTGTGCGTGACCTCCTGCGGGTAGGCGCTGACCCACGGGTAGAAGATGGTGATGAACAACATCAGCACCGGAATCTCGCGCGGCAGGCGCAGGAACCCCGTCTCGGGCAGCAGGGGAGTGTGGTATGAGAGCAGGTAGGTGATGCCGAGGATCACGATCGCAGATGGGATGAAGATCGTAATGATGCGTTTGAAGTCACGCCTGAACCGGGGCCATCCCCACAGGTTCGCGTTGTCGAATGTGGGGTCGAGGCGGAGGTAGAGCAGCATGCTCAGGAAAGTGAAGAGCAGGACCGGAAAAACGAACAAGCCGCGAGGAAGTCCGAGGTCGAAGCTAAGGTCCATGATCCCGAAACGGCGCAGAACGGCATCGCCGCGTTGTGGCTGGATGAACCCGGCGATCGCGGGTGGGACGAGAACATAGAGCCCAACGAACTCCAGCACGAGCCATGCCTTCCTGATGGCTCTGCGTGGGGAATATTGAGTTGAGGCAGGTGGTTTCGTAGTCAATCGGTGCTCACATCGGGAATGCTCGGTTGGGTATTCGCAGGTCTCGGTCCTATGATGCAGACCCGAAGAGATCACCCCGATTTAAGACCAAACAGGAGCGACCATGTCGAACCAGCCCGTGATTGTTGCCGCCAAGCGTACCCCAATTGGTAAGTTCTTTGGATCATTCTCTCGCGTACCGACGCCGCAGATCGGCGCTTTTGCGATCGAGGCGGCCCTCAACGACGCCCCTGCGGCCAAGGACCTTGTGGACGAGTGCGTGATGGGCTGCGTGCTGCAGGCAGGGCTGGGGCAGAATCCGGCCCGTCAGGCGGCGCTCAAGGCCGGCATGCCCTCAACACTCTCGGCCAAGACCATCAACAAGGTCTGCGGCTCGGGCCTGGAGGCCGTCATGATGGCCGCCCAGTCCATCAAGGCCGGCGACAACCACTGCGTGATCGCAGGCGGCATGGAGAATATGACCGGCGCGCCGCACTTCACCCATGTGCGTCAGGGTGTGAAGTACGGCCCGGGCACGATGGAAGATCACATGGCGTTCGACGGGCTCCGCTGCGCCTTCGAGTGCTGGCCCATGGGCAACGCGGCCGAGCACATCGCCGACAAGTACGGCGTGACGCGTGAGGAGCAGGACCGCTTCGGTGCCCAGAGCCATGTCCGCGCTGCGGCCGCGTGGGATGCGGGTCACTTCGACGCTGAAGTTGTTACGCTCACCGGCGAGCAGCTCGGCAACCGCAAGGTGCCCGGCCCCGAGGGCGGCATCCAGCGTGACGAGGGTATCCGGGCCAGCTCGACCGCCGAAGGTCTCGGTAAGCTCCGCCCCGCGTTCAGCAAGGATGGCACCATTACCGCGGGCAACGCCTCGCAAATCTCCGACGGCGGAGCCGCGACGATCGTGATGAGCGAAGCCAAGGCCAAGGAGGCCGGGCTCGAGCCGCTGTGCAAGATCGTCTCCTACCACACCTCGGGTGTCGATCCCAAGGACATCTTCGCGGCACCCATCGAGGGCATCCGCGGGGCGCTGGAGAAGGCCGGCTGGACGGGAGACGACATCGACCTATTCGAGATCAACGAGGCCTTCGCAGCACAGGTTCTGTGCAACATCGGGGAACTCAAGATCGATGAAGAGAAGGTCAACATCTGTGGCGGCGGCGTCGCTCTCGGCCACCCGATCGGTGCATCTGGAGCTCGCGTTCTTGTGACGCTGATCCATCAACTCAAGCGCACCGGCGGCAAGAAAGGCCTCGCGGCCCTCTGCCTCGGCGGCGGGAACGCGGTGGCGATGTGTGTTGAGATGTGCTGAGTACTTCAGGATGAGTTGCAAAATGAAAAGCGCCCCCAGCTGGGGGCGCTTTTTTTTTTGATACTTTATATCAAGCCCCACTCATTTAAAAACGAAGGGGCATCAACCAGAACTGAAATGTCACGGGCACCCGGCGTTGTACGCGTTCAGGAACACGCTCACATCGAAGAAGTCGTACACGCCGTCACCCGTGAAATCCGCGAGCGGGTCCATCGCCGTGTATGCGTTGAGGAACGCGGACACATCAAAGAAGTCCAACACCCCGTCGCCCGTCAGGTCCGCAATGCATGAGGTCCCGGTGATCGTGAACGACACATCGGAGTCGTCGAACGACTCATTGCCGTCGGCGTCACGGATGACCAAACGCAGGCGAGCGTCAGATGACCCGACATCGGGTGCGGTCCAGTAGTACGAGCCGGTGGACGCATTGAATCCGGTGCTGACGGTGGTGGGGAAGGTCGCCCCGCCGTCGGTGGAAAGAAGCAGATCTGCAGTGGTCACACCTTCGGGCGAATCGAAGAGCCAGGTGGTCTGGACGAGTTCGCCCGGATCAATCACAGGCGCGTTGTTCTGGCTGGTCATGTAGACACCGGGCGCTTCGCCGTTGGCGGGGGCGGGGACATGCTTGACGATGCAGTGCATGACGCCGGCTGCGGTGACCAGCGACTGGCAGTTGATCTGGACGATGGTCTTGTCCGGGTAGGCGCTCTGCCACACCGCCAGGGCATCGTCATTGAACTGGGATGCCGTGCCGTTCGTGTACAGGGGCACCAGCACCAGATCATTGCAGATCACCGCGTTGGTATAGGTATAGTGCGTGCCTCCAGAGCGGACCGCGGGGACACGGAACACCTGGAAGCCGCGGGCGGCGAAGTCGGCGGCCGCGTTATCCGAGGTGATCGCCCACGAGGCGCTGGGTTCGTTGACCCACTCAGAGATCATGACTTTGTCGTCGTCGAGCATGATCATCCACATATCGATGTGCTGTGTACTGTCCACGAATGTAGGGTACGGAGTGTACATCGTGGTTGTCAGGTTCTGGTAATCCTGCCAGAGCTGAATGATCTCCGCCTCGGTCAGGCCCGGGTTTTCATTGTTGATCAGGCGGGTCGCGTGCCCAACACCGGCGGGATTCCCGGTCTCGAGGTGGTAGTTGCCGCCGCCGTGCACGAGGGGAATGAGGAAGTACGGCTCATTGCGAACGCTCGCCCAGTACGAAGGGAGCCCGTTGTCGTTCGGGCGTGGACGGTTGTAGGTGTGATCGACCATCGCACGCACGCCGCCTGTACCGTCGGGCTGGGACCCGAGGAAGATGTAGCGGGGACCGTAATCTCGTGCCCAGATGGTGTCGGTGCGCTGGATTTCGAACTGAACGCGGGACATGTCCGCGCCCTGTGCTGCGACATCGTTCATCGCGCTCGTGAGTTCGGACGCCGAGTCGACAAAGATGAACGCTTTCGCGTCGCCGGTGGTGGTGATCTCGCGAGTCATCTGCGCGAGGATGGCCTTCCACGAAGTTGAACCCTCCCATGCCATAATAATGCCTTCGGCGGGCTCGTACTCACCCGGCGTGCGAACAAGCCCGCCAGGTGCAGCGCCCCGGGACTGACTTGCCTGGATTGGATTGAGTCGTGTAAAAGCCTCCTCCGCCGGCGTCATCGAGCGGGGGATCTCGGCACCCTCGGGGTACTCAAGAAACTGGGCGTGAGCAAGTGGGGCAGCGGATGCCGCGAACAGGGCAGCGCCCCGGAGCGTCTTTATAGTCATATCTGGATCTCTCCCGCCGGAATCGGCGTCGCTTTCCGATCCGCAGAGAACGCAGAGCGGTTTCACGCATTATCTATGGATTACGGGTATATGCCAACCCAGAACCCTCCAGTTGGGCTCGTTACCTCGAATCCTGCCATTCCTAACCCTAAATACGTGCAAAAAGTTATCCACAAACACAACCCAACCATTTGACATGGTGTTCGGGGTCTGGTAAAGTCTCGCCGCCGGGCTCGCGTACAGCACCGCCCCCGGCCGAATCGCGGTCGATATGGACATCGCCACGTTCGTTTTCGTGCTGATCCCTGTGCGCCCACACGGCTGCGGGATGGGCTTCCTGAACACACAGGATCCCTTCCCAACAGCGCCCGAGGCCCCGCACGGCAAGCCAGAAAGGCACCAACATTATGGCCAAGTCAAAGAAAGCGATCGAGCACAAGCCCATCCCCGAGAACGAAAAGCAGAAGAAGCAGGCACTCGATCGTGCACTCACCCAGATCGACCAGGCGTTCGGCAAGGGCTCGATCATGCGACTCGACGAAGAGTCCTACAACGCCGTCCCCGGTATCTCCACCGGCGCTCTCTCGCTCGACCTCGCGCTCGGCGGCAAGGGCATCCCCCGCGGACGAATCGTCGAAATCTTCGGCCCCGAATCATCCGGTAAGACAACTCTCTCGCTCACCGTCCTCGCCAATGCCCAGAAGAAGGGTGGCGTCGCGGCATTCATCGACGCGGAACACGCGCTCGACCCGACATGGGCACGCAAAATCGGCGTCAATATCGATGACCTTCTCGTCTCTCAGCCCGACACTGGTGAGCAGGCACTGGAGATTTGCGAGCTCCTCGTCCGTTCCAACGCCGTCGATGTCATCGTCGTGGACTCCGTTGCCGCACTCATCCCCCGCGCTGAAATCGAAGGCGAGATGGGGGACTCCGTCGTTGGGCTCCAGGCACGACTCATGAGCCAGGCGATGCGCAAGCTCACCGGCGTGATCGCTCGCAGCAGCTGCACCGTTATCTTCATCAACCAGATCCGCGAGAAGATCGGCGTTATGTTCGGCTCCCCCGAAACAACCACCGGCGGGCGTGCACTCAAGTTCTACTCATCCGTCCGACTCGACATCCGACGCACAGGCAGCATCAAGGACGGCGATGTCGCTGTCGGAAACCATGTCCGCGTTCGTGTCGTCAAGAACAAGGTCGCCCCGCCCTTCCGCCAATCCGAGTTCGACATCATGTTCAACGAGGGCATCTCCATCACCGGCGACCTCGTCGATCTCGCTGTCGAAGAGAAGATCGTACAGAAATCCGGTGCCTGGTATTCTTACGGCGAGGTCCGCCTCGGGCAGGGGCGCGAGAAGGCCAAGGAGTTCCTCGCGGAGAATCAGGAGCTCTTCGAAGAGATCAAGGAACAGATCCTCGATAGCCGACTCCCCGGACGCAACAAGGCGGAGGTTGCCGTGGAAGCTGAAGAGATTGAGGACGATCAGCCAGAGTTTGCCGAGGCCTAATCGCGCGTGATGCCCCGTTGGGGCCGCTCTCCGCTTGCCAAATCGGGTTGAGAGGCCAATGATCTCCCTCCCCACGCGGATGTGGCGGAATTGGTAGACGCGCTTGGTTCAGGTCCAAGTGGGAGTTAAATCCCGTGGAGGTTCGAGTCCTCTCATCCGCATTCAAATACGCAGAACGGGACCCAATCGGGTCCCGTTTTTCATCCTCGTTGCCAAGATACAGGTGCCACCCTAATCTGGGGGCTTTCGATTGGGCGCTATAAGAGTTCACTACAAAAGTGAGTTTATGTGCTAGCTAGAGTTACTAATTATGTTACGCTCTCGCCAATATGAGAGACGCAAGGAGAGGACAGCCCCGAAAGCATCTGATCGGCTTACGCGGGTACACCATCATTGAACTCATGGTGGTGATTGGTGTGGTTCTTCTTTTGATTGGTCTGGTCCTTCCCGCGTTCGGGAGCGCCTACTCAACCGCAAAGCTCTCGCGGGATATGGCTCGCCTCCGCGACAATAGCTTCATGGTCTCGATGTACACTCAGGACCATCAGGATGTGTATCCGCTCGCGAATATAGGGCGTGGTCCTCGCTCAACAGCAATACGCTGGGGCATGCCGATGATCGCGGGTGGGTATGTCGATGACATCACACAGATCGATGATCGCTCAGATGTCGAGGGGAACGGTTTTTCTATCTACATGTCCGCGGCCATGGTATACGACTGGCAACTCATGCGTCCGGGCTTCACGGTCCCGTACGAAGAAGCGGTGCCCAGTGCGGTGCGGTCATCATCGGTCACATTCCCTTCGCTGAAAGCGCTGCTGTACCGGGCGGAGAATCGTGTGCATGACACGCTGAATGGTCGACCAATACCAAATGACTATTTCGCGTTCTGTTGTGTGGATTTATGGGATTTCCCGGTTGTGAATGCAGATTCTTCGGTAATAGTTGGGCATTGGAAGTTTTTCAACGGCGGTCGCTCTCTGTATGAGGAGAATCTCATCGGTACTCCTGTGATGGCAACATGGTTTGGGGCCAAAGGTCAGGATCGGTAATTTTTAGCGAAGCGAAAGGTGTATTATGAAAATCAGTCGTTTAGTCAGGGCTACTGCGATCGCATGTGTTTTCAGTGTGGTTATCGCCTAAGTGACGCCGAGTGTACATTGCTGTAAATATACTTATGAGTTTGAGGATGAAGGAAGTCCGCCGTGCAGTTCTGGTGGAACAGTCACCACGCATTGTGAGAAGTCGTCTACTGGTACGACGCCTGAGGACCCTGATGCGCTCGAGGATCAAGGAAGTTTGAGAAGTGCATTCTGCACGACCTTTGATATTGGTGCGGGAGGCTGCTGGGCGAACATCCCCTGTGAGAGTGATCCACCACTTAGCGGTCACGATGTTGGCGAACTCAGTGACGGGAACTGTTGTTACGCAGTGTTCAGCGGCCCGCCGGACACGACCACCTACACCAGGCCAAATCCGAAGGTTCAAAAATGCCTTGGGGGTTGCGAGGGCGGAGTTGAATGATTGCCAAGTTTTTACATATCGAGAGAAACACTGTTGCCGTTTTACTGCTGTTCGCAGTATGTGGAATTTCCTTGGCCCAGAGTGATGGGATGGAGAGTGGTAGGCTGGAATTTCTTGACCAGATTCAAGAGTATCTACCAGATTGGTCAGGAGGCATCATTGTTACTTACGAGACCTCCGGGAATGCAGCAAATATCAGGACAGCGGGTTACGATGCGATCAACAATGCTTGGTTTCTCGCATCCCATTCGGGCTGCGCCGGACGAGCGATCGATAGCTGGCTTTATCGTGCCGGTCCTGATGATAAAGAGTTGACGGACATGGCCCCATACTTTGGGGAGTTGATCAGCATCGCAGAAGAGATTCCTTGGTGTTTTCTCATCGCTATGCGTGACAATCCGGAGATGGTCGTCGACGCGAAACTCGACGATGATGGTATCTGGAGCATTCTGTACCACGCGATCGATCCAGCTCATGTGCAGCCGGACCGAGCTCCATGGCAACTCAAGGTAGATGCAAGAACTGGGCATGTCTTGAGCAACCAATCGACGGATCCGAACTCCTCGCCAGCTGTAGAGTTTGATTGGGAAGGCACACCGCTGGGTCTTCGGGTCAAATCGAGAACGCCGTTCAATCGTGTCAGAACTCAACTGGACATGAACGCCAGCGATGATGAGTTTCTCCCAGAACGAGTTTTTCAGCGTATGAAGGAGCACAAGATCCGGGTCGATCAGAAGCTCAGCGCTCTCAGCAGCGGATATGTCCAGAACGAGAGCGGAGAGTGGGTTGCGGGTGATTCTGCGGAAGTGGTCCAGCCGTACAACGATCCGGTCACTCGACGGTTCCGTGTGCCTCTGCTAATAGCAGGAGGGATCGTCATCCTGATCGGTGTTGTTCAAATGTACCGCAAAGGGCGGGCGGCATGAGTGGGTTGTCGTTCGTTCGCACTGTTCTCCGAGTAGTAGTTGGAATCGCTGGTGTACTCGTGCTGGTCATGGGTCTGATAAAAGCCACTGATCCGAGCACATTCCGGTCTGCGATCGAGTCGCACGAGCTGCTCCCAGTGTGGTCCATCGAGTTCGTCGCTTGGGGTGTCGCAATCAGCGAAGTCACGCTTGGTGCTGGTGTCGTATTTGCTGTCACGACCTCTGCGCGGGCATCGGCACTGGGGGCGCTGGGTTTGTCCATGTTTCTGCTTGCCATGACCGTCTACGCCGCCGCGTTGTGGGTGGATCCACCGCCCGCACCAGCATCCTGTGGTTGCATGCCAAATGCACCCTTGGTGTACTCTTGGCAACCGATCACGATAAGAAACGGCACGCTCACCGCACTCGCGGCCATCTGCGCTCTGGCCCTGTTATTCAAGCAAAGTTCAGTGGAGAGAACAGCATTGGTGAGTACATGAAAAACCGCCCGAGCGCAACGCCCGGGCGGTCCATGGATTCACATCAGAGGTTTGCGATCACTCAGTGTCGGTGGGGACGCTGGTGAAGCTGCTGAACTCGAAGCTGGGCTTGGTTTGCTCGTAGAGCTCATTGACCGAGGCCGGATTATCGAGGTTCGAGGGCATCGCCAGACGGCTATCCCAGTTCCGCTGCGCGGTGAGCTGGAAAGTCTTCGAGGTCTGGTTCAGACGCTCGAGCGCCGCGAGCGACTGCTCGGAGTAGGTCGCGGCCTGAGCGGCTGCGATCTCGTTGCGTGCCGCCTGCTGCTGAGCCTGAGCATAGATCTCGGCATATGCACGGTTGCGATCGGACTCGGTCGCCGCAACACGATGATCGAAGCGGGTGCGTACACCCGATTCGCGTGCATCGGCAACGGTGAACTCGCGGGTCGCGGACGCCATCGCGACGGAGTAGTCCGCTTCGATGCCACCGCGGGTCGCGATGTCCTGTGCCTTGGCGTACCCGAGCTGCTCATCAGCCGTAGCGAACATGCGCTGGACTTCTGCATCACGCAGAAGCTCGTTGGCATTCGTCACGGAAGCCATGTACTCGAGGTCCGCGTCGGACTGCTTCTTGCTGGCAATGTGACGCGCGGTCAGTTCCGCGGTATTCGCAACAGCGATACGCTCGAACGCATCTGCCATCGCGACACCCTCGTCGTAGTTTGCCTTTGCGATCGCCATGTAGCTCTGTGCCGCTTGGTTCAGGCGTGCAAGCTCTGCGTCGAGGATCTGGCGAGCACCTTCGATCTCTTCTCGCATCTGGGCAACGACCGCACGCTGCGACTGCTCGAGCGAGTTGGCTTCCGCGAGGAGCTGAGCGCTCTTGGCCTGGCCGCGACGCTGAGCAGAGTCACGCTGGACGCTGAGTGAGGCGACACGGGATTCACCGATACGCTTGGTGGCTTCCGCCTGAGCAAAGAGCTGCTTGACCTGTGCGTCACGCTTCTTGTTCATGGTTGCCGAGCTGCCCTTGAGGGTCTCGACAGTTGCGAGGATCTCGGTCCGGCCGGAATCGGCTTCGACGAGGGCACGGTTGCGTTCGGTCTCTGCAGAAGCGAGCATGGCATCGCGGTTCGCGAACATCCGGTCCACTTCGGCATTGGACTTCTGAAGGAATGCATCGGCGGAAGCCATCGTTGCGTGGAAATCAGCTTCTTTGCCGGCGAACCAGTCGTTGAACTTGCCCATCTCCGCATCGCGTTGTGCGATCGCTTCGACACGGTCTGCGTCTGCCTGCTGACGGAGCTGCGAAGCCTTTGCGAGCCCGGTCTTAAACGCGGCAATTCGATCTGCTTCAACATTGACAGGCTTCTTGCCGGACTTGGCGAGTTCCGGAGTGCTGTCCGCGGCGCTCACGCCTTCTTCAAAGTTGTCCGTATTGCTCGGAACAACGAATGAGCCCTTGCGTGCCTGGTCGGCGAACTCCTTGGCAAACTTCGCCTGCAGCGACTTGGCTTCGGCTTCTGCCTCTGCCTGGATCTGGTTCAGTTCTGCTTCGGCGAGTGCCTTGTTGTGTGCCGCTTCAGCCTTCATTGCTGCAACGCGAGCATCGACCTCGGCCTTGACATATGCGCTGCGAGCGACCTGCTCGAATCGCTCTGCCTGCGCGAGCGT
Source organism: Phycisphaerales bacterium (assembly GCA_965216865.1). Classification (GTDB taxonomy): domain Bacteria; phylum Planctomycetota; class Phycisphaerae; order Phycisphaerales; family UBA1924; genus UBA1924. Next base: position 3,419,556 of record OZ244206.1, on the reverse strand, counting down.
GTTCTGGATGTCTGCCATGGATTTGGCGTACTGTGTTGAAACCCACTGCTGAGCTTCAGTGAAGGTGGTCTTCGCCGTTTCCAGGCTCGCCTGCGCATCAGCGCTCATGCGTGCGTACTGGGCACGGTCGCGGGCGGACTGCTCCTGAGCGAGTAGGCGGACCTGCTCAGCCTCGGAGATGGTTGCTTCATAGGTGACCTGCGCCGCCTCGACTTCAAGCTTGTAGTTCTCATCAGCATCAGCAACCTGGAACTGGTTGGCCTGGGCGTCAAGAGTTGCGATCTCAGAGCTCATCTGTGCATCAAGCGAGTGAGCACGCTGAGTGAGTTGTGCGTACTCAGCGTTATACTGGTCGGTGACAGTCTGGATCTGCTGGTTCAGACTGTTGACTTCTGCCTGGCTCTGCTCTGCAACAGTGTTCGCCTGCACACGCAGCGACTGTGCTTTCTGAATCGCTCGCTGCTCTGTGTAGTCTGCTGTCTGGGTCATCGAATCGATCTCGGCCTGGCCGCGATCACGCACGGCTTCATAGCTGGCCATCATCCGGTCGTGCTCGGCGAGTGCTGCAGACCATTCGGTTTCCGATTCCGAACGCATACGTTCGATCTCGGCCTGCCACTCTTTGACCGAGGCGACGAGGAATGCTTCTTGGCGTTCCCACTTCGAAGCGGCGGCAAACTCGCGTGCCGCGATGTCTGAGTTCTGCTTCGCAATATTGGCGTTGTGTACGCTGCGAGTCAGTTCTGCGTCTGCGTAGCCCGTGTCGCGTGACACAAAGCCGTCCTGCAGGTTCGCGTCAGCGCCTGCCATCGACTCAGTGTACTGAGCTTCAGCGAATACCTCATATGACTGAGCATTGGCACGCTGTGCTTGAATAGAAGCGCTGCCCTGTCGTGCTTCGGAGACCCACTTCTGGGGGAGCTCGATCTCGCCTCCCTCGGTAATGTAGCTCTCTGGAGTGAAATCGCCGTGCGTTCTCGACGGGTCAAGCGATACGCTTGCGAGGGTGGCTTTGTGTTCTGGAGTGAACTGGTCAGTGTTGCCGGTGCGGGTCAACGCGTTGGTGCTGCCACACCCGGTGAGCCCTGCCGCCATCGCGATGGCAAGCGGAGAGAGCCCAAGGGTCAGGCGAATGATTCGTGCGGATGATGTTGGTGTTGCATTCATGACGATCGGTTCCTCGGTAACAGATATGAGTTCCATGGGTGGGGCCCTGTCGTTCTGGGCCACTTGACTCTGATCGGAATGAATCGGGCATGGGTCGAGCGAGCGGCTCGGTCTTCATATACTGGGGTTCGGGTTACAACGAATGTCCGCTCTGGAGTTCCGGTAACCAACGCGATTCGAGTTCAGTGACACAGGAAATTGAGGGATGGGACTCATTTACACAGGAATCGACGAAGCGGGGTACGGGCCAATGCTCGGCCCACTTTGCGTTGCGAGTGTCACCATGCGAATCGATGGGTGGGAGCCGGGGGGGGCTCCACCAGATCTCTGGAGCACGCTTGATGCTTGCGTGTGTAAAAGCAAACGCGAAGCAAAGACCCGCATCGCAGTGGGGGATTCCAAAGATCTCAAGCTTGCGAACTCAAGTAAGACGAAACATCCGCTCTTCCATCTCGAAAGGGGTGTTTTATCGTTCCTTACCGCACGAAACGGGAACGCACCTGACACTGACGAATCCCTGCACAAGCTGCTGGGAGCTTCACTGGATGACCGTGAGTGGTATCGTGGAGACGCTATTGATCTGCCCCTGGGCGTATCTGCTGACATGCTCGGTATCGAGGGGAATCAACTGAAAAGCGCGATGCACAAGCAAGGCATAGAACTGTTAGATATCCGCGTGCGTGTAGTGGGAGAGCGCGAGTTTAATGGGCTCTATACTCGTCATCACACGAAGGCGGCCGCGACGGGCACAGCCCTGCGTGAACTGATCGATTCGTCCAGGACGCATCAATCAGAGGGGCATGTATCGAGGGTTGTCTGCGATCGTCAGAGTGGGCGAACGAAATACGGACCGATGCTCAGTCACCTCTTCAATGAGGTATCGATAGAGGAAGAGTCGCCTCGAGCGTCTCGATACACCTGTGACAAGCATACCGGGGTGCTCCTTACACCTGGAGCGGACGCAGCGTATTTTCCAGTTGCCCTCGCATCGATGGCAGCGAAGCTTGTTCGGGAACTCGCAATGATGCGGTTCAACACCTATTGGTGCACCCGAATCCCGGAGTTGAAGCCCACCGCCGGGTATGTTCAGGATGCCCGTCGTTGGCTCGGTGACACCCGGGAGCATATTACTGACGAGCAGCGATCGCAGATGGTGCGTCTGGCATGATTGACTCAAAGTCAAAGCACTACCTTGACCTGGCTGCCCGCGTTGCCTCTCGCGGGTTCGGATACGCCGAGCCCAACCCACTCGTTGGTGCGGTGATCGTGAAAAATGATCAGGTCATCGGGGTTGGGCACCATAGGCGCTTTGGTGAGATCCACGCCGAGCGCGATGCGATCGCCAACTGTATTGCGAACGGGCATGATCCCAAAGATGCCACGCTGTATTGCACACTCGAGCCATGCTCGCACACTGGAAAGCAGCCACCCTGCACAAAGGCGGTAATCGAGGCTGGGATCGCCTCGGTTGTGCTCGCCTTACGCGACCCGCACGATCTGTCCAGCGGCGGATGGTCCATACTCGAAGCCGCTGGCATCGAGGTTCAACTCAGTCATGCGAGTTCCAACGCGGCCCAACTGTCGCAACCATTCCTTCATAGAGTTGCGACAGGCCGGCCATGGTTGATCGCGAAATGGGCGCAAACGCTCGATGGCCGCATCGCGACCAGAACGGGTGAGAGTCAGTGGATTTCCAACCCGCGATGCCGTCGGCGTGTGCATCGTCTGCGTGCCAAAGTAGACGCCATATTGATCGGGATCGGTACCGCACTCGCTGACGATCCAATGCTCACTCCACGAGGATGCCGTTCCATTCGTCGGGTTGCCAAACGGGTCGTGCTTGACACCGCAGGGCGACTGCCGCGTGAATCCAAGCTTGTACGCACTGCCGACGAGATACCTACAATCGTGTACACGCGCGATCCAATGCGATTCACGGGGACCTCCATCATTGCGGAACAAGTGGACCTTGATGGTGATCACCTCGATTTGGGGAAATGTCTTCGCCACATGCACATGGTTCATGGGATCGCAACAGTTCTATCGGAGTCCGGCCCACGCCTGCTTGGTTCGTTGCTCGAGCACAATCTAGTGAACGAAGCGATAGTCCATCTCGCGCCTAGCGTGGTTGGTGATGCACACGCAAAGCCTGTTGCGTCAGGCCGCCTGGTGCCCACGCTGGATCAGATGCGTCGGTTTAGTCTGAGCCGAACGAAGGTCATCGATGATGATATCGAGTTGCATTACCGCGCTGTCGCCCCGTCTGGGGATGCCTTCGACCAGAACGAGAGCTGACCTTGCACGGTGCCAGTGACCATCGCGCCCTCGGCGCTGATGGTCAGTTCGGTGTTCGCCGCCGCATGCGAGGATTTCACCATCGCGAAGCATATTGGTATCGCGCCAAGCATCGGTGAGATCGTGGAACTCGTAACAATCCCCACGGGCGTTTCGGTTTCTTTCCCGACCTCGAAAACCTGAGAACCAGTAGTTGGCTGATGGATATCTGTTTGTTCCTGCGTGATCCGCTCGTTTTCGATCCGGATCGCAACCACCGTTCGTGCACAAGCACCCCGCGCGTGCATGCGTGCGACAACCTCTTGCCCGAGATAGCACCCTTTCGAGAAATGCACTCGTTGGTCGATGATTCCTGATTCGACGGGGAGATTCGAATCACCGAAATCAAGATTGAACTGAGGATTTCCGGATTCGATCCGTGCGGTATTGATCGCCATCCATCCCGATGGGCGTGCTTTGAGTTTCGAGTTGGAATCCGCGATACTGAGCAGATGCTTGTAAAGGGCGGTTGCTTGCTCCTGCTCGACACAGAGGCAGAATCCCGGCTCGCCACAGAAATCATCTCGCTCGATGAGCACCGGATGCTCATTCCAATCGGTCGTCAGATTCCGCAAAGGGACGAGTGCAAGATCAATATCGAATGCTTCCGCGATGAGTTGGTTCGCCGTAGGTCCATGGACAGCGATGCGATGAATCCTTTCACTCACATCTTTGATCTCAACATCCTCACTAAAGAGAAACGCGTCGAGAGACTCAGCGGTCTTCGAAGCGAGATGGCGATCAACACGTACGAGCATTTTGTCGTGGGATTCTGATACCCGAAGGTCCGCATCGATCCTGCCCTTTCGATTCAGCCAAAAGCTCCAGCACGATGTTCCGGGTTTGAGGTCGTCGACCTTCGCAGTAAGCATGTTGTTGAGAAACGCGAGTCTTTCTGAACCCGAGATCTCGAGTGTGCCCATGTGGTTCTCGTCGAAAATCACGCAGCCCTTTCGCAGGGCCGCGTACTCCATGTCCAGGTCGCCATAGGTCTCGACGACCATGCTGACCCCGGACTCGTCGCCGTAGGGGAGAAAGAAGGCTTCACGCTGCTCATGGAGTTCATGCAGGGGGGAGTTGGTGGGCTCAGTGCTCATGGCAAACGATAGGTCCATCGGGCATCATCGCGTGGGATTTCCCGGGTATGGACGCTACGATCTGTTCACAACCAACTTGATACATGAACTCTCCCAAGGAGCATCCCCAGTGAATATTGATCTTCTCAAGCGTCTGTGCGAAATCCCCGGCGTCCCCGGCCGCGAAGAGCGTGTCCGTGAACTCATCGAGAATGAGATTGAAGACATCTTCGATTCGACCGAAGTGGACGCGATGGGGAACCTGATCTGCCGACGCAAAGCGCGGACCGCATCAGGCAACCTCCGCAAGGGGGAAGCAAAGACGCTCATGCTTCTGTGTCACATGGATGAGATCGGTTTTTATGTATCGAGTATCGACGACAACGGGTTCCTCTGGCTCTCACCCGCCGGGGGGTTCGACCCACGAAATCTTTTCTCGCGTCGGGTCCTCGTCATCACCGACAGCGGCGATTTCAAGGCCGTTATGAACCCCGGCGGACGACCTGTTCACATTTCCTCCCCGGAAGACCGTAAGAAGGTCCCCGAGGTCAAGGAGTTCTTCATCGACACCGGCATGACCCCCGCGCAGGTGAAGAAGAACATCCAGATCGGTGACTATGTCGTCATGGATGAGCCATTCCTCGAACTCGGGAACAAGTGTGTCTCCAAGGCCCTCGACAATCGCGTCGCTTGCTGGCTCGGGATCGAGTCCGTCCGCGCACTCGCCAAGTCCAAGAAAGGCAACGCGTGCGACATCGTCGTCGCATTCACGACCCAGGAAGAGGTGGGGCTCCGCGGCGCAAAGACTTCCTCGTTCGCCGTAAAACCAGACTACGGCATCGGGATCGATGTCACCCTCTCGTGCGACACCCCGGGTGTCCCCGCATCAGAGTCCGTCACGACCCAGGGCAAGGGTTTCGCGCTGCACATCAAGGACTCGAGCTTCATCTCGGATTACGAGATGGTTCAGAACATCGAGAAGATCGCGAAGAAGAGCCGTATCCCATACCAGCGTTCGATTCTCGGCGCAGGCGGGCAGGACGGGGCCGCAGCGCAGCAGGCTGCAGCGGGAGCAAAGGCCGTCGGCGTGACCGTCGGCACACGCTACATCCACACCGTCACCGAGATGATCGACAAGAAAGATCTCAAGGCAGCGTGCGATGTCCTCGCAGCAGCGATGGGTGAGATGAAGTAAACTTTTAAGTGCTTAACATCAAATGCGAAAAGGCACGCCATAGTGGTGTGCCTTTTTCTTGTGGTTCAACGTGGTTGAGCTATCACTCATCTGTCGGTACCAGATGCGAACGGAGCATCCACAGTGACTTTTCGAGTCCCGCAAGAATCCCGATCACGAGATCCTCAGACACCGCATCGATGTCGCCGAGCTGTGATTGTGCATCGCGGAGCACCTTGACCGTTTCGTCGAGAATGGACACCGCACGCTCGAGCACCAGGTCATCGCGCATGAACCCGGACTCGATCTGAGGCACCGGCGAATCTTGGAGTTTGTGACGCTGGCCCTCAGCGGGCATGCCGATCGTGACGAGGCGCTCCGCGAGTTCGTCGGTCCCAGATCGGGCCTGATCGATGACGATATCAAGAAACTCATGAATTGATTGAAACTTGGGGCCACGGATGTTCCAGTGAAGATGCTTAAATGACAACGAAAGGTCAATCGAAGCGGCCACGCACGATTGAAGAATCGGGGCCTGCTTCTTTGGGTCATGTGTCTCGATGCTTGTCATGGGGTCCCTCCTGAGTAGGTATTAGCTGCTTAGTCTAGAATCATTCTAGATAGCAACAGGTTGTATGTCTACTCCAGGTTCGTAAAGCATGGGTTGGTCGATACAGAATCACCCTCGATTGCGTCCTTGCAAACGAGGGTGAGTGGTGGTGATCTGATTCAGTTGTGGGTGGTTTCAGGCAGCGATGTTTGTTGCCTGCTCGATCGCGTCAACGACCATGCGGACCTGGAATGGCTTCTTGAGAAAACCATCGAATCCTGCGCTGCGGAGCCCCTGTGCCTGCCCATCGGTGAGTTTCCCGGACATGCCGATCAGGCGGGTCATCTGCATGGCTTCGCTCGAGCGGACGAGCTGGGCAATCTCGCGTGGTTCGCACTCAGCGATATGGATATCGATGAGCACGACATGCGGCCGGAACCGTTCGCACTCGAGCCCGGCGCTGAAAGCGGTGTTCGCTGTGGATATCTCGTAGTTTGTCTGGTCCATCAGCACGCGTTCAAGGACATCAGAGACTTCTTGGTCCGAATCAATGACAAGGACCCGGGTGTTGCCCGATGTGATTCCATCCATGGGGATGTGATGCGCCTTCATGAACCGATAAAGCTCGGTCACAGGAATGCGACGATCTTTCGACCCGGGGATGCGGTATCCCTTCAGTTGGCCGGAATCGAACCATTTGGATACCGTTCGGGGGGCGACATTGCAGATCTTCGCAACTTCCCCAGTTGTAAGCACATCTTTTTCTACAGGCATCATCTCACCTCTGGTACAGACTTGAAGTGGAGCAGCGCAATCCTCACGCGCCACATCACCCGCTTCATCGTCGTCAACGTGCCTGTGCTTGACGTCTGCACCGAATTCGCAAGCGATTCGGGCATTTCCCGGATATTCGGACTCGGGAGATTAACCTAAACCGGCGGTTCAGGACCCCCAAAGCGGGCTTGGTCATGGCCATATCGCGTTGACGATTGCCGTTGTCGTCCGATACACTTTGCCCTTCTTTCGGGTCTGCTCGGCAACACACGAGCAATCCACTCGTATATGATGGCTCTCCCCCGGATCGCGGGTTTACTGCGCTCCAAACACTCGACGATCTGGACTTTCCCTGTCCCACAGGAGACGACTGTGCGTTATCAGAACAGAAACCTGACCGGCCTGTCCCTCTCGCTTTTGGTTCTCGCGGGCTCCGGTCTCGCCATCCCCGTGACTCAGGCACAGGGGGCGTCAGTTACGACTCAGCCAGAATCCGAAGTCCAGACCCAACGATTGGAGCTCCTCCGCGACTTCATTCACTTCGTCAAGATCGCACGCTTTGATGTGGCGGCGGATCTGGGGACACGCCTTATTGAGACTGGGATCACAGAAACCGAGTTTGTGGATCTCGTAGAAAGCTCTCGTGAGCAGCAGCGTTTCGAAGAAGCAATCGCAGCTGGACTCCGGGTCCCGGTTCTTGAGCCGATCGCGGCACAGCTCGAGTCGATGTTCCGAGATGGGAAACTCGATCGCGCTCGTGATCCTCAGGAAATTGCACGCAATATCGGGCTGCTCACGGGCGGTTTGCGTGCACGCACCCTTGCACGCGAGCGTCTGATCTTCGCTGGCGAGTATGCGATGCCCCAACTGCTCGATGCGTACCTTCAAAACAAGGATCTGGCGCTCAAGGCACAGGTACAGCGGCTCATGGTCGATTTGGGGCGTGGAGCCATCGCACCGCTGATGGCCGCGCTCCCCGGGCTCGATGAAACAAGTCAGGAAGCCGTTGCCGAGGTGCTCGGGCTTATCCCGTACCGTACGAGCCTCCCTGTCCTCATTGATGTATACCAGAACACCACCAACAATGCCGTTCGCCAGGCAACCGGGCGTGCGATATCACGCTTGGGCGGCAACCCCGGCAGCGACACGGCGGATATGTACGCGTTGCTCGCGGACTCGTATTATGCAGAGCCCGCAGAACTAACCAGCTTCCCCAATGAGGATTTCCAGCTGGTCTGGAACTTCGATCCGGGGTTGGGTCTGGTCATGGTTCCCGTCCGCACACCCGTGTTCCACGAGGCCATGTCGATGCGTCTGGCCGAGCGTGCATTGTCGCTCGACCCGCAGAACGACGAAACCCTCGCACTCTGGGTTGCTTCCAATTACTCACGCAGCTTTGACTCCCCTGATGGGTACGAGAACCCGATGTACAGCAGTGATCGTCGCGACGCAGAATACTTCGGCGTGGCGGTTGGCCCAGAGATCGATCAGGTCGTTCTTCGTCGTGGGATTGATACTCGTGATACGCCACTCGTCCGCAGTGCCATCCAGGCAATCGCTCAGACCGCGGGGTCTCGTTCGCTCTGGGGGCAGGATATCGATGGTCGCTACCCCTTGCTCGAATCGCTCAACTACCAGAACCGGCGTGTCCAGTTCGAAACGGCGTTGGCCCTTGGCAACGCGCTGCCCAGCGAATCATTCAATGGTTCTGAGCGAGTCATCCCGCTGCTCGCAAGCGCAGTAAAGGATGCGTCCGCTCGATACGCGGTCATCCTTACCGGTGAGGATCGTGAACGCTACGACCAGTACCGTGCCTCGCTTGAGCGTGCGGGGTTCACCGTGCTTCCCCCGGCCTCCGGCGGGCTCGGTGAGCTTGCTGCATCGATCGCGGAAACTCCGACAATCGATCTGATTGTCAGCGCCCAGGGGTTCGACAACACCCTCCTAAGCATCGAGACAGCCCGAACCGAGAACAAAACCTCCGTTTCTCCGGTATTGGCGCTGATGGGGCCGGATGATCTGGTTGCCATGCAGCGTCAGTATGGGCGTGATCAGACCATTTCCGTTCGACGCCAATCGATCAGTGGCTCAGCCTTCGATACCTCCGTCGAGACACTCTTGGAAGCCGCATCCGGTGGTCCGATCTCGACCGAAGAAGCTGATGAGTACGCAACAAGAGCGATCGAGGTCCTCCGGAACTTGGCGATCTCGAATAACGAGGTCCTCAACATCTCGGATGCCGCATCGATCCTGATCGATGTGCTCGCCCAAGTCGATGGGTTTACCATGCTCGATGTCGCGGAGATTATCTCCTACATGCCTCAACCGAAGGCGCAGCAGGCGATAATGAACAAAGCGCTTGAAGTAAGCGAAGACCTGCAGGTTGAGATGCTGACGATTGTCTCAGACTCAGGCAAGCGATACGGCAATCAGCTTAATAACCGCCAGATCCGTCGTTTGATCGAGCTTGCTCAATCAGAGAATGATGAGCTGGCCGCGACCGCGGCAGCGACAATGGGTGCCCTCGAGGTCGAAAACGACACGCTCCTGCAGCTGATTTTTGTTCCTGAGGCGAACTGACTGCTTCAGCATCATCCTGTCATTTGCAAAGCGGGCCAAGTGCCCGCTTTTTCGTTGTGCTTCTCGGACATTGTCAGGTCCGATTTCATTTCGATCCAAGTACGCCTCAGCCCTCACAAGCGTCAACAGCGTGGCAGAGCGCACGGTTGGGGGGTGTTTAACACGACTGATTCATGCGAGACTCACTCAAGTTTCTGGGCATGACGATGATGAGTTTGCACGCTGATGTTTGCGTGGTGCGGTGTGTTGCCGCTCAGGGGACCCCGGGCTCTCGCTGGAGAGCGGGGCCAGGGAAACCGGCGAGGCCGGACCGACAGCGTGTCACTCATGAGTCGTTTGCAAGGAGACTAAACCAATGCATGCAACCCGAAAGAACAAGGCGAAGGGCTTCACCCTCGTCGAAATCCTCATCGTGGTCGTGATTCTCGGCATTCTCGCCGCGATCGTCGTACCGCAGTTCACGAACGCCGCTAATGAAGCGCGTGGTGGTAATGTCGCGACCCAGGTCTCGACCATCGAGAACCAGCTCGAGCTCTGGGCTGCTCGTAACAACGGTGTTTACCCCGACCTCGTCACTGATGGCTGGGGCGATTCCAGCACCGCAGACACCATGATCGGCGAGAACTACCTGAAGGAACTCCCGGTCAACCCCTTCACCAACTCGAGCACTGTTGTTGCGAATACCAGCTTCAGCTCAGGTGACAGCGTCTACGAAATCACAGACAGCACCGATGGTTGGGCATATGACCGCGCCACCGGTAACATCGTTGCGATCCAGCCGTAACTCTGTACGGTTGAAAGCAAAGCTTAACGATCCGGCCCGGAAACGGGCCGGATCGACTTGGATTGAAGGGGTAAGTTCTATGAAGCTTCAAGTACGCAATCACAGGGCATTCACACTCGTCGAGGTTTTGATTGTTGTGGTCATTCTTGGGATTCTTGCGGCGGTTATTGTGCCCGCGATGAGCAACGCAACCCAGGAGGCATCAGTCGGAACGACCGTGCACGAGCTGGAAAAAATTAAACGAGCCGTCGCGGTTTTTCAGGCACGAAACGAGAATCAACTTCCCTCGGTTACTGCGGGCGATGGCACCTGGGGTGATCTGATCGCCAATACGGGTGAGTATCTGAAGGAAGCGCCCGCGAACCCATATGTGGGGGGCGAGAACGCGCGTGTGATTATCATCGGCACCTCCCCCGACAGTTCGTACCAAACCGCTCACGGTTGGATCTACAACGACACAACGGGTGAGATCTGGGCTGGCGGGTTCGACGCGAACGACGAACCACTCCCGTTGCCATGATGAGTTGATGGGGGCGGAGCAAGCAAGCGAGGTCTCTGCGATGAAACGAGTACACAATCTGAATCACCTGAACCGCGGGTACACACTCATCGAGGTACTCGTGGTTGTCACCATTCTTGGCATCGCAGCAGCAGTGGTGACCCCGAACCTCTCGCAGGCCGGTGTCTTCCGGATCCAGGCCGCGGTTCGCACCCTTGTCTCTGATATCAGCTTCGCCCAGATGGACGCGCTGGGATACCAGGAGCAGCGTGCACTCGTCTTCGATGTCGATGAAAACCTGTACACCTTGGTCGAAGTACAGGACTCAACGGTCGATGTTGAAAACAACGCGATCTACGACATCAATCGGCCGGACCAACGCTATGTCGTTTCATTCGATCGAGAAGAGTTCGGCGGCACATTCATTGAGTCGGTCGAGTTTGACGGTGACAATGTCCTCATCTTCGATGAGATTGGCGGTCCTGTTGCCACAGCGGGCTCAAGCACGCTGAGTGATGGGGGATCGGTCGTGCTCGCGGGCCCACTCAGCCGGTTCCGGATTGATGTTGCGGCGTTTACCGGTCGTATCACTGTCACCCAGTTGGATTAACCTGCAATCAAGTCGTTGCTATTCATCGACTTTGTGACGCGTGCTGAAGTCAGACACGTTGGATTCCGAGTCTCTCGGGACAAGGAGCCGCGCGATGAGCACACCCAACGACAGTAAACCTCAGCTCAAGAATCCGCAGGCGGGGAACGCGACGAGGAATCTCTCGTTGCTTCTGTGTCTTGGTGCGCTCGCAGGGATTCTGATCTGGGCGAAGCTCCGACTCGTTACGGACATCCCTCGCAGCGCGTACGCGGTCCCTCGGGAAGAGCACAACGCAGCCGAGGAAGAAGATTCATCAGGTGAGTTGATTCTTGAAGAATCATCCGATCCCAAGGAAACTGAGCGTCCTCGCGAACCGCATCCGTAACCCAAAGTATCAACCGCCACGCGTGTTATCGGGCAAGCCGGTGCCGCTTGTAAGGGCACGGCATCCCCGAATACACAAGGTCTACGCAAAGTGACACCGTCAGATTGCCGATCGAAATGCAGCAATACCTCCCGGGACGCTCCGGATCAGACAGAGGCAGCTGCCGCAACGCTGAGGATCAACGACATGAGTTTCATCGAGCCTAATCGTACTTTCAAGCTCAACCTTCTCGGGTTCAGCCTCCAGAATGGCGTGATGCCCGCCTTGGCGCTCTCGCTCCTTGCCGGAAACGCTACCGCACAGGATGCGGGTGGGTTCGGTCTGCTCGCGGCACTCAAAAGCCAGGCCAAGGCTGCACAGACCGAGAGCGACGATGAAATCTACCCAGAAGATGTGCCGGTCTACGACGAGAGCTACGCCGAGCCCATCGACTACATCGATCCCGTGGCAACCGAGGAGGGCATCGACAACCTGAACGGGGCCGTCGAGGTCTCGGACTATGACCTTGTTGACCTGCATGTGAATAATGAGGATCTAGGCAACATCCTCCAGCTCCTATCCATCCAATCCTCGCGCAACATCATCAGCTCCAACAATGTGCAGGCAACCGTGACCGCTGACCTCTACGGCGTCACTTTCTACGAAGCTCTCGATTCGATCCTTCATGTGAACGGCTTCGGCTACATCGAGAAGGGTAACTTCATCTATGTCTACACCGCAGAAGAGTTGGCCGAGTTTGAGGCCCTCTCTCGTCAGCCGATGACACGGGTCATCGACCTCGATTACTTGAACTCAACGGACGCTGCAGAGTTCGCGAAGATGCTGCTCTCTGAGAATGGTTCGATCACCGCGAACGCGGCAACCGAAGCATTCACCATCACAGATGGCGTACCCTCCGGGGCTGACACCTACGCGAGCAGCGCCACAATCGTTGTGCACGACTATGAAGAGAATATCGAAGAGATCCAATCGCTGATCAACGAGCTCGATACCAAGCCAGCGCAGATTCTAATCGAAGCGACGATCCTCCAGACCTCCCTGAACGAAGCGAACGCATTCGGCGTGGATTTCGCTCTCATCCAGAACCTCGATTTCACGGACTTCGTTGGTACTGGCGGGCCGCTGAGTGTGGTCGACGGATTGATCACCGGTTCAGGTGAAACGGTGGACGGGACCGCGGTTGATGTCCCCGGCGGGAGCGACGGCACAGCGTTGCAGTCCACCCCTGGCAATACCTCAGGGCCGGCAACACTGAAAGCCGGTTTCGTCAATGGGGATGTCGGCGTCTTTATGCGAGTTCTCGATGAGATTACCGATGTGACCGTCGTCTCAAATCCCAAGCTTCTCACCCTGAACCGACAGCCGGCACGCGTGCTCGTCGGTACCCGCGTGGGTTACCTCAACTCGACGACTACAGATACCTCGACCACCCAAAGCGTTGAGTTCCTCGATGTGGGTACCCAGCTCGCGGTTCGACCGTTTGTGTCCAAGAACGGACTCATCCGCCTCGAACTCCGCCCGCAGGTTTCCAACTTCGCACTCCGTACGGTGGCAGACGGTGCTGGTAACAATGTCACCATCCCTGATGAAGATACCACTGAGATGAACACCAATGTCATGGTGCGTGACGGCCAGACCGTCGTGCTCGGTGGCCTGTTTACCGAAAACACCTCATCCAGCCGTACCCAGGTCCCGGTGCTCGGTGATATCCCGCTTGTTGGGAACGCCTTCAAGGGCTTCGATGATTCCACACGACGCACTGAAATCATCTTTCTGATCACGCCCTCGATCGTGAACGACACCGTTCTGGCGGAAGTCGGAGAAATGAGCAATCAGTACATTGAGCACGCACGCTTTGGTGCACGCAAGGGGCTCCTCCCCTGGTCGCGTGAGCGTCGTGTTGGCCAGCTTCTCATCGATGCCCGTCAGTATGCAGACGATGGCAATATCGAAGAGGCGCTCGCGAAGGTCGATCGTGCCCTCAGCCTCAGCCCACAGTCGGCAGATGCACGAGCACTCCGCTCAGAACTTACAGGCAAGGTTCGCACAACACCCTCGCGTTCAATCATCAATGGCATGCTCCACAATGAGCTGAACTACCCGGCCGGCTCCGGTGTAAGTGCTGAGGACAGCGACTTTGTAGATTCCTACCTGGAATCTGCCAGCAGCGAACCCGTTTCTGATGTCGGCGATTTCGAAGATATCGAGTTTGAATCGTTCGAACCCGGCATCCAAGAAGTTCCTACGGACTCATTCGCCGAAGTCCCCACGGATCACCTCTCAGCCGCCGATGCTGAATCGGATCAGACTTTCGACTCTCCCGAATCATTCGAAGAAGTCGAGTTTGAGGAGTCTCAGACCTTTGCACAGGCTGAAGAGTTTAGTGAGATCCCCGCGGATAACTTCGATGAGATGAAGTCTGTCGTGACCGGTGAGACAACTGAGGTCAGCCAAGAATCCTCGTTCGATTCGTTCGAGCAGGACTCGGACACCCTCTTCGAGGAGTCGGTCGCTCAATCTCTCGCTGGATTCAGCGGGCAACTGATCATCCCGCTGCCTACAGGCGGCGCGCTGCGTCTGGATTGGCCGATGAGCTTCGATTATGTCGTAGGCGAGGAATCCGGTTCGGAAGCCGTATTTACTGAAGTGCCAACCGAGGGTGACGATTTTGCGGATTTCACTGAGTAAGCGGTCTGTTCCGGTCGATCTGACCCGCATCACGAACCACTGACTCAGGAGTCCGTCAAATGATGAACAAGCGAACACTACCCATAGTGATTTCCGCCGCGACCCTTCTTTCACTCGTTGGGTGTTCCGGGCAGGGCAACTACACCCGCGAGGGCGTCTCGATGGCCAAGGAGCGGATGAGCTTCCTGAAGAGTGCCACGGAATGGGAACTTGCACGCCAGGCCTTTCTTGCGGGTGACCTTGAGAAAGCGCTCCGGAAGGTCGATACCTCGCTTGAAATCAATGACACCGTAGTCAAATCGCATGTTCTCAAGGGGCGTATTCTGATCGAGATGGGCGATCTCGGAAACGCGCTGCACTCGCTGCAAACCGCGACAGCACTCAACCCTGAAGAGCCCGATGCGCATTACTACCTCGGAATCGTTTTCGAACGAATCAATGAGCCCGAGTCGGCGCGTGAGCACTTCGAGATGGCCTGTGATTTCGATGATTACAACCCGGTGTATGCTGTTGCCGCAGCAGAGATGATGCTCGATCTCGATCGCATCGAAGAAGCCAAGATGTATCTCGACTCGATCCCAATGTCTGAGAACAACGCGGGTATCCGTCAAACACTCGGTCACATCGCTTTGATCGAGCAGGACCCAGAACTCGCGGTTGATTATTTCCTTCAGGCCCGTCTTCTCGCTCCTGACGACGAGGGCATCGCGGAAAACCTCATCCACGCACAGATCCAGGCTGGTGACTGGAGAGATGCAGAGAAGAGCATCTCTCACCTCCTCAAGAAGCCAGGTAATGAAACGCGTGAGGATCTAAAGGTACTGCACGCCAAGGCACTCATGAACACCGGTCGAGCGGTCGAAGCCCGCTCTATCTATCAGAGCATCGTCTCGCAGGACGAGGGACGCAGTGATGTTGAATCATGGATTGGACTCGCCAACGCATCGATGATGATCGGTGATCTCCGCACGGTACGCAAAGCAGCAACACGAGTCATATCGCTTGCTCCAGAATCGCACGAGGGCTTCATGCTCTACGCCATGTATCACCGCGAGAACGAGGATCATCGAAGCGCTCTCAAATCAATCCTGTCTGCGATTGATAAGAATCCAAGTGACCCGGTTCTTTATGCTCTCTGCGGGTTGATCCAGCGGGATCTCGGAATGCCGAACAAGGCACTCATGAGTATCACGCACGCATCGGAGCTCGATCCGACGAACGCACAGTACGCGAGAATGCGAACTGAGTTCACGAGAGGTGCGAGCTTCGCTTCGTCGCCTTCCACGACAGAATAAGCTCTTTCAGCAGACTTTCAGATCAACGAGCACCGGCTCAACCGTCTTTCTCCCGTTCCAGCGGGAGATTTTTGGTTCCACGATGAGCTCTACCGGTGCTCCGCGGGGAATCTGATCTCGCATCGACGCCCAGTTCCACCCGACAACCCTGATCGCGTACCCGGGGTTAGCGCGGTCACTGACACGCAACGAGAGATGGTTACCGTTTCGTCCGAACGGGCTTGGATCTGCGACGAGCTTCGCGTTCCTGAGACGAATCCGGACGGTGGGGTTTCCCGCGCCGAACGGTGCGAGCCGCTCAAGCGATTCGACGCACGAGACGGAGAGATCCCCAACAGCAGCGTGCGTGTCGTAACGAGCTGTGTTGACTAAATCTTCCTGGACCAGTTTCGCATTGGTGTAGTCGATGAATGACTCCGCAAACGCGTTGAAGTTCTCGATACTGCACCGCATGCCCGCAGCCATGTCATGCCCACCGAATCCAATGAGGTGTTCCGCGCATGCATCGAGTCCGGCGTGCAGATTAAACCCATCGATGCTTCTGCCTGAGCCTTTGCAGGTGTCACCATCGCGTTGCATGAGAATGACAGGGCGAGCATATCGTTCGACGAGACGCGAGCAGACGATTCCGACAACCCCGGGGTGCCATTCCTCGTGAGCAAGGACGATCGCGCGCTGATCGTTCGCGGTCATTCCCTGCGACTCCGCCATCTCTATTGCCTGCGCAAAGATCGCTTCGCCAATCGCTTTGCGTTGATCATTCACCCGTGAGAGCTTTTCCGCCATCTGATCGGCTTCCGCTCCCTCGGCGTCGGTCATGAGATGGAGTGCATCATGCGCATGCCCGAGTCGACCGATCGCGTTCAGGCGAGGCGCGAGGCGGAAACCGACATCCTCAGTATCGACTTTGTCTGAATCAAGTGACGAAGCGCGGATGAGGGCTTGAAGCCCTTCGTTGCGAGCGTGCGGAATTTGGCGGAGACCATGCTTGACGATCACCCGGTTCTCATCAATGAGCGGCACAACATCTGCAATGGAACCAAGCGCAGCGAAACCAAGCATCTCAACAAGGACTTCACGCAAGTGCGGGAGAACCCGTTCACTCTGAGAATGAACGACACAGAGATTCCATGCGAGTTTGAATGCAACCCCGGCTCCGCAAAGTTCACCGAATGGATACTCCGAGTCCGGACGACGCGGGTGTACCACAGCGTACGCCTCTGGCATGTCATCGAGAGAGGTTGGCGGGTTGTGGTGATCAGTGATAATGAGATCGATACCGATCGAACGCGCGACCAGAGCGGGTTCGATCGCAGTAATCCCACAATCGACAGAGACGATCAGCGAGGCCCCCTCGGCATGGAGTGCTCGGATAGCATCCTCGTTGAGTCCATAGCCCTCTTCTACCCGGTGCGGGATGTAGGAACTGACGCGGGCTCCGGGGTCGATTGCGCGGATGGTGTGGATCAGTATTGCGGACGCGGTCACACCGTCCACATCGTAATCGCCAAAGATGACGATGGATTCTCGTTCTTCGATCGCTCGGAGGATCCGATTTGTGCTGCGTTCTAGATCTGGAATCAGGGTCGGATCGTGCAATGTTCGAAGCGAAGGGGCGAGGAATGCCTCCGCTTCACACCCCAGGCCCCGGGCGGCAAGCACACGCTCAAAGAGATCCGGTGAGTCGATCTCTTCGGCTCTTGGCTTCCAGCGCATCTTCAAGCCTGAATCCGTGATTTCGCACTCAGATTTTTCGATCCGGACCGGGTTGGTTTCGCTCTGTTTCGCGTACAAACTGCTCAAGTCACCCTCCGTGGCTTGTCTCTACAGTACACGCATCAACGAGCGGAATACACTGTGGTCCCATGGTCAAACTCACGAAAATCTATACACGGTCTGGTGACGCGGGAGAGACCGGGCTAGGCGACGGGAAACGCGTTGCCAAGCACGATCCGCGCGTCGAGGCATATGGCACGGTAGACGAGGCAAATGCCGTGCTTGGCATGGTTGTCCACACTGCGAGATTAGACAGTGCTCCTGTGGCAGAAGTCCTCCAGTCGATTCAGCACGATCTGTTCGACCTCGGAGCCGATTTATGTACTCCGATCAAAGGTGAGGAGAAAGAAGGAGCCGCTTTGCGGATTCTGCCCGCCCGTGTCGAGATGCTCGAGAATCTGATCGATGAATACAATGCTCCTCTGGAGACACTCAAGAGCTTCGTGCTTCCTGGTGGGACCCGATTGGCTGCAGAACTCCATCTCGCACGCACGGTAACCCGCCGAGCGGAGCGGGCTGTAACGATGCTCATCGAAGCCGAGCCGACCACAACCTCACCTGTGACAATGCAATACCTCAATCGGCTGTCTGATTTCCTCTTCGTTCTTGCCCGTGTGGCCAACGACAATGGGAACTCGGATGTCCTGTGGGTTCCAGGCAAGAATCGTTGAGCTGCTCATCCGGACGAGATTCACATATAGGCGTGTCTGCTCGGGTCAAAGTGTGCGTATGATGTTTGCGTGCACCAACAAATGAGACAACTGATTCGCTCGGTTCGTGACTTTGAATCCAACAGGCTTCTTGACAACATGTCGGAGTCGGAAGTTCGTCGGAGCACCGCGCAGTTCCTCGGCATCCTGGCCCTGCTCGGGATTGCGATGATACTCATCCAGTTCATGAGCCAGGGGGCTGTGGGGGCGTCGCAACTCGTTCTCAGTTTCACCTGGGCATTGTTTTATCTCGCCGCTGCGATCACCGTCTACTTCGTCGATCTCCATAAGCTCTGGTGTGTTCGATTATCGCTCTTGATCATCATCGTTGAGGGCATCGTCGCATTGGTTCGTTGGGGTATCGCGGGCCAGGACGGCCCGAGCGAGGGTGCCCTGGTTGGAGTGCTCGTAGGGCTGACCATGGGGGCGGCGTTGTTGCCCTGGAGTCCACGCCAGACACTCATACTCAGTCTGATGTGGATTATTGGTGCAAGCCTGAGCATGTTGGTCGCGGAACACCCAGAAGGGTATTCGGTTCCTGCGGCAATCTTCTCTTATTTTGCGGTCACCATCCCAGGTGTGATGATCTCGTTTTTCAGGATGTCCCGTTTCCAGGATCAGTTCGAACTGCACTTCATCCAGAGCAAGTATGACGAGGTCCGTGAGGATCTTCAGGCAGCCAAATCGATTCATGAGCGTGGATTCCCGAAACCCAAGTCATCCGGAGAAATCCGTTTTACCTATGTCTACCGCCCGATGAGTCAGATCGGCGGCGATTCAGTCTTCGCATCGATTCAGGACCCAGGCGAATCTGACTCAGCGGTCACACTCGTGCTCTTCGATGTGACCGGGCATGGGATCACGGCGGCATTGACCGCGAATCGCTTGCAGGGCGAACTCATGCGCTTGACGGGGGAGGACCCCGGAATCGAGCCTGGCGAGTTGCTCAACGCGATGGACCGCTATGTGTGCCTCACTCTGGCGGATAGTGCGGTGCTCGTCTCAGCGATTGCAATCAGAGTCGTTCCGCATGAGGGCGTCATTCTTGTCGCAAACGCAGGGCATCCTGCGCCGGTTTTGCGCGATGCTCGAGGGCAGCTCACGCGCATCAAGCCCTCCGGTGCTGTGCTTGGGGTCGGAGTTGAGCAAATACTCCAATCTCGTGTGGAACAGTTCTCGTTCGAGGCGGGAGATTCTTTGATCGCGTACACAGACGGTGTCAGCGAGGCAAGGATCAGCGGGGATGCGATGTACGGGATTGAGGGGGTTGAATCGGTGCTTTCACGCAACTGGGTGGAGCAATCCAAACGGTGGCCGATCCAGATCCTCGAAGATGTGGAAAATCAGCGTGCAGGAGACGCATCAGACGATATCTTGATATTGGAAATCTACAGGGCGTGAAAGCCATTACCACAGCAGGGATCAATCTTGACCACGGCATCGTTTGAGACAACAGAGTTCCGCAGGACTTTCCGGCAGGAGACGGATGATCTCCTCCGCACCCGTTTGATCTGGTTTATCTCAGTTTGGGGGGGAATCGGTCTGATCCTCATGACGATCTACATCGTCCTGCTGCTGCAGGGGACGGGGATCGCCAACATGCTGACCAACAGCGGGCAGAAAGCGTTCTTTTTCCTTACGACGGTGATCTGGTTCGGTGCGTATCTCGGCTCGTTGCTGCTGGTCCTTGGAAAGCGAGTTCAGAGTCAGACGATCATCTATATCACTATGGGGCTCGTGATGCTCGACGGGGTCCAGGGAATCGGGACCCGCGTGATGGATATGAGTGGCGGGCCCTCACTTGCCGCATTTGTCATTGCCCATTTTATTGCGTGCTGCATGTTCCCGTGGACACTCAAGCAGGCATTGGTTCCAGTCATCTCCATACTCTTATCGAGCGCGTTCAGTCTCATGGTCATCGAGGGCGAAGGGTGGATCCCAGCCGTCGTGACAACCCTCCTCTACGCCGCATTCGCAACACCCGCGGTATTCATCTCAGGTGTAAAGCATTCCCAGCGTGTGCAGCGAGCAACAAACAAGTTCTTGAATCAACGATACGGGATGCTGCGTCAGGAGCTCGCATACGCCCGGCAGGTCCACGAGGCGCTCTTCCCGGCCCCAATTGCCACCGGGAACCTCTGTTACACCTATCGATATGAGCCCATGCGACAGATCGGTGGTGACTATCTCTACACGAAGCTCAGCGATGATGAGGGCAGACTTTCCGTCGTGATTGTCGATGTGACCGGGCACGGGATTCCCGCCGCACTCACTGTCAATCGTCTGCACGGCGAGATCGATATCGCCTTTGCGGAAGACTCAGATATCTCGCCCGGTGATATGCTCGAACGGCTCAATCGGTATGTGCACCTCACGCTTGCGAAGCACTCGATCTATGCGACCGCGGTCTGTATCCGCGCTGACTACAAGCGTGGGAAAATTGAATACGCGTCCGGTGGTCATCCGCCCGCTTTTATCCGAGGGGTAGATGGGACCTTGGAAGACCTCGATCCTACGACTTTTGTCCTTGGAGCATGTGCGGATGACGATTTCGAGTCGGGGCAGATCGAAGTCGATTTCGAGCCGGGCGACTCGTTGATTGCTTATACAGACGGGGCGATCGAAGCAAGAAGCCTTGAGGGGAAGATGTTCCACATTGATGGGCTCAGGCGATTGTTGGCTTCACAGGCAGTGCTCGGCGGGCAGGATTCGGGGCAAGGACTATGGGCGGAAAAAATTCTTGAAGAGGTCGCGGCATTCAGGGGGGGATTGCCTCCAGAAGACGACACACTGGCAATCGAGATCTTCCGTCCAGTGGGCGTTTCGGGCGATAGCAACGCGCAGACGATGAGCGTAACGGGCATTCAGAGCCATTCATAGATGAGTCTCTTGCTCTTGTATGAAAAACTATGCGAGAAGACGATGTGCGCATTGTCTGATTCATGTTAAGCTGTCCTCACACACACTCGTGTGGAGGTCTCAACATGCTCAGTACTCGAATGCAGATGCGGGGTGAACCCGCTGGCGTGAGCCGCGCGTTTACGCTGATCGAGCTTCTCGTGGTCATCGCGATCATCGCATTGCTGATCGGAATCCTTCTTCCTGCTCTTGGCTCTGCCCGGAGAACGGCCCAAAGAACGATCTGCCTCTCCAACATGAGGCAACTCGGCCTTGCCAATAGCTTGTACGCATACGACTACGATGGAAGTTCGATGCCAACAGGGCGGTTCGAGACCACGCGAGGGCGTCGAAATGCGAGAGGTGATCTGAACACTATCAACTGGGCCTACTTATACAACAACCCCGGATCGCGACGAAAGGGGGTTGGGTTGCTGATGGACTATGTTGATAATGCCCATGAGATCGTCGCGTGCCCAACAAACCAGAGACGGGACCCCATGGGCATCGTGGATGACCCGGACAACATCAGGCTTGGTGAGTACTTCTACGGCGAGAGCGAACTGAACTTCGACTACACCTTCAATGCGCCCGCGCAAGGAGCAAAGGACACGGTGCAGTTCGATGTCTGGTACTTTAACCAGACACACGCGGATGATGACGAACTCAGCCGGGCCCAGTTTGACAACGCCTTGGGCAACAACAAGCTGACCCGTATGGATGGATTGCCTCTCATCATCGAAGAAAGCTCCTGGTGGTTCAACAACAACGGTCCGCAAGGAGTCACGGATGGGGCATGGGGCAACTTCGATCAATGGACAACCCGTCACGACGGTGGTGGGGCAACCTACTACCAGGACGGACATGTCGATATCTTTAGGCCACCCACCAATGGGTTCCGGAATGACGACCCCGATGCGGGGTATGGAGATACCGGCTTCAACTCGTGGGATATCTATGTGAAAACCAGTATTGGTGGCAGCTACTACCGGTTGAAAGATATCGCGGACGCCCAATCTAGTGCGCGCACAGGGTTCAACTCCGGGTATGGTGCGGTGAATAACCCAAGGCAATACAGATAAAAACACCCGCGATGCGGGTGTGGATGTTGTCAAAAGCAGGCAGGGTCAGACTCGGAAGGGACTGGATGCGTTCTTCCCAAGTCTTGGCAGAATCACTATGGCCCCGATCAGCAACGGGATGAGCAGAACAAAGGGCGAGATGTGTATCTGCTCTGGGATGGTGACTTTACCGATGCTGCCAACCTCGAGTATATTCGCCCGTAGCCATGGGTAGAGTTCGGTATATATGCCCGCGCCGACCAGCATGCCCAAGACGCCGATGATCGCATGGCGAGAACCTGCACCGATGGCAGCGACCGCGGTCCCGGGGCAGTACCCGAGGATCACCATGCCGACACCAAAGATCACACCACCGAGACTGTTCGCGAGCAGAGCGGTTCCTTTTATGTGCAACGGAACATCCATACCAATCAGCCGCATTGTGTAGATCCCGAGGCCTCCGACAATAATCGCGGTCATCATGACCTTGAGGACCGTAAAGTCCTTGAGCCGGAACTGGTTTACGATGACATTGAAGTTGGTGACTCCGCCTTTTTGCAAGAGGAAGCCAAAGAAGAGCCCCGTGATGGCCCCGAGTAAGAGCGTCGTCGGATCAGCAAACCAAGCGTTCATTAAGCGCCGCCTTTCGAGCGGAGACCCGCATAGAGCAATGCGGCGGTGGGGAGTCCCCCAGCGAACATCGCACCCATGAAGATCCATCCAGAGGTAGAGAGTTGCATCCCGCCCGAGAGCCCATGGCCTGATGTGCACCCGCCTGCCATGCGGGCGCCGATAATCAGGATCATGCCACCCATAAACGCGGCGGCGTAGCGGAACCCCTTGGAGGGGCCAAATCGCTGCTCCCACAGATCCGGAACATGCTCAGAGTGGATCTTCCCGCTGAGGGCTGCTGCTACGAACGCTCCGATCGCGAGGAATAGCACGAGCGCGAACTGCCATTCGATCACGGGCTTTGGCTCCGCAGCGGTGCCGAGGTATTTCACGAAATATGGCTCATTGTCCACATGATCCGGCATAACCAGGCGTTCAACGCCTCCAGCGGCCCGGACCATCGTCGTGGAGGTCCCAAGTGCTTTATTCATTGTTGCGAAGGTTATCCATGAGAGGACGCCCAGCAGGATCCCGACTAGGTACGGCGACCATTTCGGTTCTCTCAGCAGTTTCATGATTCGGTTGCTGGTCATAGGTTATCTCCTAAGCATCGCAAGAGTGCGATATGATTGGGCTACGGCTTTGGGTGTGGAGTAGGTGGAGATGTATATCGAGCTTGGATGCACTGGATAATGGATCGCATTCCTGGCTCCACAACGCGGCAATAGACATATCTCCCATCTCTCTCCATCGAGATGAGTTGGTGATCCTTAAGTCTTTTTAAGTGTTCAGAAGCGACATTTTGAGGGGTATTTGTGATCTTGGCCAGCTCCCCGACACTTAAACGGTGGTCAAGCAGGACTTCAATCATTTGGAGCCGAACAGGGTGGGCGATCACCTTCAGGCAGCCAGCTGCAAGTTCCATGTGAGCCATGGGGGTGATTTGGGGAACTGTGCTCATGCATCAATCATATCGTATATGCACGATATGTCAAGCTGCGAGGTTCTGACGAACTGTGCACAGCCAGCATCATGACGATTGCGTGGGCCGGGCCTACCATCTCGACCCCACGGGACGGGCGTGTTTCGTGGACGAGACGGACATCACACCGGAGATTCCCAGCATGGAAACCACACTGATCATCCTCAAGCCCGATGCCGTCCAGCGCGGTCTGATGGGCAAAATCATCACCCGCTTCGAAGAGAAGGGCCTGGCCATCGTCGGCATGAAGATGATGACCATTTCCCAGGAACTCGCGGGAACCCACTATAAAGATCATCAAGGCAAGCCCTTCTACGACGGGCTCGTCGGGTTTATGACCTCTTCACCCGTATGTGTCATGGCCGTCCGCGGCATCGGTGCGATCACCATCGCACGCTCGATGATGGGCGCAACATTCGGATCCAAGGCCGACGCGGGCACCATTCGTGGTGACTTTGGGGTGTCGAACTCATTCAACCTGATTCACGGCTCCGATTCTCCTGAGGCGGCCGAACGCGAGCTCGGTTTGTTCTTCAACGAAGGTGAAGTCCAAGAGCTTGATCGTGCAATCGAGAGTTGGGTCTATGACATGAGCTCCGGCACACCTGAGTAAACCATTCGATTCGTACAGATCACAACGAAAACGCCCCGCATTGCGGGGCGTTTTTGAGATTCGACTTTGTGCCCTTGAGACACACAATCACTGGGCAGTCGCTGGCTTGATCTCACCAATCACAGCGGGCGGCTCTTCGATCTCGATGATGATCTGATCCGCGATCTCTCGCCGGTGGATCTCGACATCACGCGGAAAGTCGAAGGCAACGCGTACTCGTTCACCTTTGACGCTCGCAATTCGAACAACGCCGATCGGGTTCTTGGGGTCCCCGATGACGACTTCTTCGCCTTCTCTTCGTGTGATGACCAGCATCCGTTGCTCACTCCGTATGTCGGAACGGCTTTGTCCCGATGCTGCAGTATACCAGTGTGAGTAGGGGGGGCAAGAAGAATCTGGTTCATAACCCCTAAGCATGACTGTAATTACGCACAGAACCCATGCGGCTATCGGACCTTCAGGCGGATTTAGATGCGGGAAACAGTGATTTACGGAGTGTGCAAGCTGAGCCGTCCGCAGAATCTGTTCATTACTCGTCTTCGATCGATTCCACAGACCGAATCTCAGGGACATAGGTCTTAAGATTCTGTTCGATCCCGAGTCGGAGGGTCATGTTTGAAGAGGGGCATCCAACGCAAGCGCCGTGCATCCTGATGCGGGCAACACCATCCTGAGTGACTTCGACGAGTTCGATGTCGCCGCCATCGTTTTGAACGGAGGGTCGGATTCGATCGATGACCAGCGCGACTCGCTCAGAAATCGATAACCCCTCGCCTGAGTCAGCTGGTTTGGAGTCGTCGATCGGGTTGCCGCCTTTGGTGACATTGACCATGCATCATTCTAGGTGATCTCCACCCAACAGATCCAGCGTTTCGTACCACACGACACTACACTAGAGACGATGAAGACGCATACAAAGCTCGCACTGATCCTGTCGCTCGCATCCGTCACATTCCTTTGCGCGTGCTCATCCTCAAGCATGTATGAGCCGTCAGGGAATCCATTGCTCGATTTGCGCAATCCGGAGCTGCTTGAGCGTGATCGGGTCGCGGCGGCACAGGCGGCTTGGGTTGAGGTTGAGCAGGGCATCCGAGATCGCGAACGCACGCGTTACGCCATGAAGAATCTCGCATGGTCCGGTGGCACGGATACCGAGCTGCGACTCGTGATTATCGATCTTCTGATGTCTGATCGGTCAACTGAGGGGGATGCGGACTCTCGTGCGATGGCGAGATTAATGCTTCCCACCGAGCGAGATCAGAAAGCGGTGCGAGTGATCGCGTACCACGCGGTTGAATCGGGCTGGGATGAACTGATCCCCGCGTTTGTGCGCAGTCTCTCCCGCCCAATCCCGGGGGTTCCAGATCAAGATCGAGCGGAGTTCGAGGCGATCCAACGCCTCAGCGGTGACATCCCGATTGAGCGGGTTGTATTCGATGTTTTCCTGAACCCGACCCAGGAAACTGCGACACAGCAGGAGAACGCGGTACTCCGCAGCGGTGATCGCACCCGAGATCAGGCATGGGGCTTGCTCGGGCGTCTTGATCAGTCCGGCGAGATGCGTGAGCAGTTTATCTCATCCGTCGATATCGCTGACGAGCGGATCGATGCCCAATCACGAGAGCTCATCGAGGATCTTCGGTTGGCGAGGGACGAACTCGGGGTGCTTCCTGACACCAGTATGGAAGTAGCATGGCTCGGATCTCTCCGGCACCATGAAGACACACGCAACCGTGCCCAGAACGAGCAGTGGTGGGCTGAGACCCGGTCAGCGGTTCGTTCGCTCAAGAATTTCCAGCGACAAGATTTGCGGTTGCGGAATCTTGAGCCAATCAGGTGGGTGCATCAGAATCAGCCCGGATGGCTCAATCTGGATCGAGAAGGCGTGTTTGGGGTGCTGAACTCCAGACTTCGTGGACGGACCGTCCATAAACGAAAACCAGGACGGGGCGAGGAGCCACGACTTGAACGCCTGGGTGACTGGATTGACCGAATGAGCTGGGGGGACCTTCTCACGGTGCTTGTGGTTGACCATTCTTTGGAGTCGGAGCAAGTTCAAAAGCAGTTGTTCACCCAACGAGCGCTGGACAAGAAAGATGACTCAACTGAGTACGGCGGGGTCATCGAGAGCGGCTCTCAGTTCGAATGGCGAGCTGTACTGTTCAGGCCGCGTCAGCGCGATCGCATCAGCGATGAGCGATTTGTGGCGAGTGATGACATGTTCCGGTTCAGTGACCGCTCTCTTGCGCATTACCATTTTCATGCGAATGAACGGAACAACGCTCGTCACGCAGGGCCGTCGATCCAGGATTTGCAAAATGCGCTGGCATCTCAACGGACAAGTGTTGTGCTGACATCTTTGAGTTCGGATGAGCTCAACGCGGATGTGTACTTCGGCAACGGCGTCGTCGTGGATCTGGGAGTGATTGATTCCAGATCGCATTGATGGCGCAGAAAATTTTCAGACCGTTACTCGCCCTATCAGGTTTAAACCGCGATCGTTAGAAATCGGGGCTAATGACGCTGGAAGGGCGATTTGATCCGCCCATACACTCGCCTGTGCAACTGACAGAACTTGAACAACGCGTCGCGAAGAATATTGAATCTCGGGCTCATGATCTGCTCGAAGACCTTCGTCTCCATGTATCAATCCCTACGGGGGGCAACAATCAATCCGCGATCGAAGAGACGCGTGAGCGATTCGGTATCCGGCTGCAGGAGCTGGGGGCAAAGACGCACATGGTCCCCGGCGACCCCAAGCCGGATTGGCTTCAGGGCGATCAGCACGGCTACTACACGCCACCGACGGTTGTTTCAGAACGACTGAATGGTGCAAAGGAAAACAGGGTGCTGGTGGCTGGGCATCTGGATACGGTGCACGATCCCGAGGGTGATTTTCGAGAACTCTCAATCGCAACGGATGGAAAGACCGCGTTAGGCCCTGGCTGTGTTGACATGAAGGGGGGGCTCGTGATCGCGGTCGCTGCCTTGGAGGCACTCGAGGAATGTGGAGTGGGGGCCAACTGGACCTTCACGATGAATGCCGACGAGGAGACCGGGACATACCACAGCGAGCAGGCGCTTATCGAGCAGGCGAAGCTGCACGACTTCGGGCTCGCACTTGAGCCCGCTCTCCCGGGTGGAGAACTCGCGATTGAGCGTGTCGGTTCAGGGCAGTTCATGATCGAAACGACGGGAAAAAGCGCACATGTCGGTCGTGCGTTTACGGACGGAGTTTCGGCGGTCGTCAAGCTCGCTGAATGCATTCAGGAGTCTTCACGGTTCCCGGAGCCGGAGCGAGGCAAGATACTCAATATCGGACCTATTAAAGGTGGGGTCGCGACGAACGCGGTTCCCGATTCTGCCTTTGCCTGGGGGAATGTACGCTTCGCGGACAACTCGATTGCCGATGAGTTAGGCGTGCAGCTTGATGCGTTACAAACCGATGGGGACGCGATGCCCGCGGTCAAGGTTTACCGGAGCTTTAACAGACCGGCCAAGCCCTTGATCCCCGAGACCGAACAGCTCGCGCTCCGCGCCCGATCAGTCGCCGAAGCGTTGGGGCAGAAGCTCCCCTTTGCCAAGACCGGCGGAGTCTGTGACGGGAATGTGCTTCAGAACGCGGGTCTGCCCACGATCGACACGCTGGGCGTGCGTGGCGGCGGGCTGCACACCAAGGATGAATGGATTGAACTTTCGAGCCTCGTTGAACGCTGCCAGCTGCTTGCGATATTGATCGCACGCCTCTCGGCAGGCGGTTCCGCGGCACTGTAAACCTCAACTCTTTGATACAGAGGAGCAATGTCATGTCGGCACCAACGACGGCAACCAACACAACAACAGGCAAAGCGATCATCAACGACCCGGCGATCCAGTCAAGTATCGATGCGCTCGTCGAGCAGGTCATGGAGCATAACCGGAGCATCACAGACACCAAAGCTCCAAGTTCTGAGATCGCAGAATCGTTCAAATCAATCATCGAACGATGCAAAGCGGTCAAGGGCAATAACTTGGTCTATTCCTCCATCGGATCGGGTGCGGGCAATGGCGCGCTCGTAGAGATGGCTGATGGTTCGGTGAAGTGGGACATGCTTACCGGTATCGGGGTTCATTTCCTCGGTCACGGCAATCCCAAGGTCATCAAGGCGCAACTCGTCGCTGGCATCAATGAGGCCACGAAGCACGGCAACCTCCAGACTAACTTTGGTGCATACGAGTTCGGCGAAAAACTCGTAAAGCTCGCTTCCCGCAGCTCGAACCTGAAGCATGCTTTCCTGACAACCTCGGGCGCGATGGCCAACGAGAGCGCGATCAAAGTGTGCTACCAGAAGCATGCACCCGCCTCGCGTGTGATCGCCTTCGAGCACTGCTTCATGGGACGATCCGTCACCATGGCCCAAATCGGTGATTCGGCGGGCGGGCGCGTCGGTATTCCGCTCTCGACACAGGTCGATTACATCCCGTTCTACAACGATGCAATCGCCGATGAGATGGGTGGTGCGGCCAAGTTCACCGACTACTGTGTCCAGCGTCTTCAGGAGTACATCACCCGCTATCCCAAGCAGCACGCGTGTTTTATCTTTGAACTCGTGCAGGGCGAGGGCGGCTTCAATGTGGCCAAGCGGGACTTCTTCAAGGCGCTTATGGATGTCTGTCGCGATAACGGAATCGCGATCTGGGATGATGAGATTCAAAGCTTCGGGCGCACCGAATCGATGTTCGCGTATGAGCAGTATGACCTGGGTGAATATGTCGATGTGTTCTGCGTAGGCAAGATGACCCAAGCGTGCGCAACTCTGTGGACCGAACGATATAACCCGAAGCCCGGACTTCTGAGTGGCACATTCACCGGCAACACAAGCGACTTCACGGTCGGTTCATTGCTGCTCGATGAGCTCAGCAGCAATGATTTCTACGGCCCCAAGGGAAAGTTTGCCATACATCACGCTGAGTTCCGCTCACAGGTGAAGAAACTGATCGACAAGCATCCCGATTGGTTCCCCGATGCGCCGGAGACGAAGGAACTCGTTGGCGGTGTCGGCGGCATGATGAAGTTCACCCCGTTTGGTGGTGAGAAGGCAAAGGTCACGAAGACCTGCAAATATGCGTACGAGGAGGGGGTCATCTCCTTCTACTGCGGGCACGGACCGTTCCATGTGCGGATGCTCCCGCCGCTGCCAGTGATGAAGATGGAAGACTGGCCTCGCGTCTTCGAGTGCCTCGAGCGTGCTCTTTCACGCGTCGCGCAGGAGGGCTGATCTATGCCCAAATCAACCCCTCAGTTCGTCGTTCGACGAGCAATGAACTCGGATCTGCCGACACTGCACAAGCTGTCGAAGATGGTGCATTTCATCAACCTGCCACCGGATCAGGAGATCATTGCCAACAAGATCCGTAACTCCCGGCAGAGCTTTCTGCGTGCGGCCCGCGATGCAAAGACGGTCCACAAACCCCCGATGGAAAGCACTTCCAGCGGCCTCTCCGAAAAGACCGCGATGGCGGATATTTTCATGTTCGTCATTGAGGAACTGAACACAGAAGGGTGTATCGGCTCTTCACAGGTCGTATCACAGATGGGCGGCGTTGGACACCCGAATGTCTGCTTCAAGCTTGAAACGCGTGAGAAGTATGCGGAAGACTTGAAGTTCGGGACGAAGCACACGGTCGCACGCGTGTATCTCGATGAGTCAGGGCCAACAGAGCTCGGCGGGCTGATTATGCAACCGAGCTTTAGAGGCCACAAGCTCAAGCTGGGCAAGTTCACTTCGCTCGTTCGATTCCACTTCATCGCGCTCCATCGAAAGATGTTCCGTCCAACTATTCTGGCCGAACTGATGGCGCCGATCTCCAGCAAGGGTGAATCTCTTGTGTGGGACACCCTCGGGCGTCGGTTCATCCCCTTGAGTTATGACGAGGCGGATCGATTCTGTCAGTACTCACGAAACTTCATGACAGACCTGCTGCCAGAGGGAGATATTCATCTTTCTCTCCTTCCGCCCCAGGCAAGGGCGCAGGTTGGTGAGGTCGGCCCGGAAACCGTACCCGCTCGTAGGATGCTTGAGCGTCTCGGCTTTGAGTACCACGGGTTTGTCGACCCGTTTGATGGCGGGCCGTACATCACGGCCAAGACAGACGAGATCCAGATCGTCAAAGACACATTCTCCGCAGAGTTGGGTCCTTCTATCAAGCACGAGCAGACGAATAAAGCTGGTATCGTGTCTGTTTTGAACAACGACGGCGATTTCCGTGCGGTGCAGTGTGCCTTCCAGATCGATCGTTCGGGTCGCATCCGTGTCACATCGGAGACAGCGATTGCGCTCCGGGCCGAACCGGGGATGATGGCCGGTTGTACGCCTATGCGAGTGCCGATCGAGCCCGGTCGCGATGAAAAGAAAAAGGCAGCATCAAAGAAATCCGCAGCGAAGAAAGCTGCCAAGAAGACCGCGAAAAAATCTGTAAAGAAGAAGTTACCCTCGAAAGCATCGTCAAAGAAGACCACGACAAAGCGTGCGTCCAGAACGAGCTAGCAAATCAATAGACAGAGGTGCATCAATGAGCACGCAGAGTAGAACGACTGCCACGATCGACGGGAAAAATCTCATCGCGGGTGAGTGGCAACCAATGGCTGGCGATTCCATCCGTTCCACGATGCCAGCGGCACCGGATCAGGTCGTCTGGTCTGGCACTTCTTCCGTTGAGGCAGTCCACGATGCGATACATGCCGCACGCCAGGCGCTCCCCGAGTGGTCAGCAACCACGATCGACAAGCGAATCGCTGTACTTCGAAAGTTCCAAGAGATTGCTAAAGCACGCTCATCAGAACTCGGTTCGTTGATCTCAGATGAGACCGGCAAAGCATTGTGGGAATCGAATGCCGAAGCGAATCTTGTCGGTGCAAAGGTCGACATTACCCTTGAAGAGGGGGAGTGGTCCGGGCGTCATCGCGTCACAGACTTTGAGTTTGACCTCAACGATTCAAAGAAAGCCAGATGCCATTTCCAACCTCACGGGGTCCTGGCGGTTGTCGGCCCATTCAACTTCCCGGCACATCTCCCCAACGGCCACATCATCCCGGCGCTGCTAATAGGGAACACGATCGTGTTCAAGCCGTCGGACAAAGCGCCGGCCGTGGGACAGTTGCTCACGGAGATGTTCCACGAAGCATTGGAAGCTGAGAATGCCCCCAAGGGGGTGATCAATCTCGTGCACGGAGCAGTAGCGGAGTCTGTTGCTCTGTGTGCGAGTCCAGATGTCGACGGCGTCCTATTCACGGGATCATGGGGCGCTGGCAGGGCAATCACCGAGGCCAACCTCGATCAACCGGGCAAGATCATCGCACTTGAGATGGGGGGCAACAACCCAGCTGTTGTGATGCCTGACGCCGATTTATATCAAGCCGTCACCGAGATTACTCGTTGCGCATTCAACACAACTGGGCAGCGGTGTACGAGCACGCGTCGATTGATCGTCCATCGAGATGTAGCCGAGAAGGTCACCACAGCGATTATCAAAGCGGCATCGAACCTGATCATCGGGGATCCTCGCTCAGAGGAGCCGGTGTTTATGGGCCCGATTATTTCTGAAGATGCGCTCGATTCCGTGCTCAGGTTCCAAGAACAGGTCGCGAGCCGCGGAGGGCGCGTGCTCATGGAATCCACACGAATGCCCGATCGGGCGGGGTGGTTCATTACCCCAGGGATCATCGAGGTCGATGAGTTTACCCCTGATAGCGATGATGCGGGGTGTGACGAAGAGGTGTTCGGGCCGTTGCTGCGGGTGAGTGTCGTGGATTCGTTTGATGAAGCCATCAAGCAGGCTAACGCGACCAGATACGGGCTGAGCGCATCGATTTTTACCGCGAGCGAATCATTGCAGAAGCGATTCCTCAATGAGTGTCGCGCGGGGTGCCGCAACATCAACTGTGGTACAGCCGGTGCGAGTTCGAAGCTTCCCTTTGGTGGGCTTGGTTTGTCGGGTAATCATCGACCCGCGGGTGCGTTTTCTCTCGATTACACCGCATATCCCGTCGCGAGCATGATCGAAACGGGAGACGCCTGCACTATTCCAAACGGGATGCGTGTTGAAAAAGAATGGATCGACTGAGATCAGGAGCCGTTGGCCCGATTCTGAAGATTCATGATCAACTCAACCTGCCCAATGGGTTGTTTGAGTTGGCGCGAAATCTCCTGAGAGGACTTGCCCTGAGATGCCAACTCATGGATCTGATCGGAGATTGAGAGCTCTTCTGGTTCCGGCTCTTGCGCGTTGGCTGGCTCAGGTTCTATCCTGCCTGCGACTCGTGTGTCACGCTCATGCTGGTCTTGCTCCAGCCGAGCACGATCGAGGAGAGAGGGGTCGATCGATCGAGCCGGTACGGCTGGACGCGTCGAGACGGGTGATTCTGGCTCGCCCTGAGTCGATTCCTGAGGATGACGAGGTGCTCTGGACTGAGTTGTGACCGCCCGATTCAGTTGGTCAAGCTTGGCGTCGGCTTCCTCGATGAGCAGTTCGAGGCGCGCGGCTTTATTGTCCAGCACGGCCCCAAGTCGGCGAGCGATATCCTCTGCTTCGACCATCAGCCGCTCGGCGGGCTCCATCGAAGTCTCCGCCCGATGACGGATCTCTTCGATCCTTTCGGCCGGGCTGCCCATCGAGTTGGTTCGTGCAGCGTTGGATTTATGGGTCTTCTTGAGCGAGCGGAACATCAGAACCACCAGAATGATCATGCCCAACGCGAGAAGGATGTTGGGTATCATCGAGTTTTCGGCTCGGAACTGGTCCAGAAAGTTCGTGGGCTGATGATCCTGAATTTCGCCGCTTGTCGCCACTGGCGTATCCCCACTCGCTTCCTGCGGGGAAAGGCGGGGTTCTTCCATGTTTGCGTCAGGTCCGAGTTGCAAGGTTTGACTCCACTTTTCGGCAAGTATCCACCGATCGCCCACTCTATCATCGGAGTGTGGATGATGCAAGGATCCAGCCCGTTGACGATCAGCCAGAATCGCAGAACTGGAAACGCGACGATATCGTGGCGCGGATCCTGCGCCGCTGGCGTGAGCTCACGGGCGACAAGCATACCCGCGACGGGGAGCGCCGGACACTCGTCGCGTGCTCCGGTGGGGCGGACTCGATCGCACTCGCGTTCGCCCTGTCACGCATCACAGGATCATCCGTGATCGCTCATATACGGCACGATATCCGAAGCGAAGAAGAAACCGATGCCGATCGTGAGCTTGTGCGATCACGCGCGGAAGAGTGGGGCGTCGAGTTTGTGTCGCGTGATATTCGGGTGACGGATCTACCAGGTAATCTTGAGGCGAACGCCCGGTGCGGGCGGTATTCGGTCCTACAGGACCTGGCAGACGAGCACGATTGTCGATTCATCGCGACCGGGCATCACGCTGATGATCAACTCGAGACCCTGCTGATGCATCTGATGCGTGGATCGGGGCTTCGCGGGATGACTGGGATGCGAGTGAAGGCCCAACTCGAAAGATGCACCCTCGTTCGCCCGATGCTTGACATTCCACATGACAAGATCGTTCAGCTGCTCAGGCGTGCAGAGATCACCTGGCGTGACGACCCGACCAATCAGGATCATGCGTATCTTCGGAATCAGATCCGGCACGATGTCGTACCCGCGATGCGATCAGTATGTCCGAATATCGCGGCTCGGGCATCAGACTGGACCAACGATCTCATGTCGATCCGAGCCATGATGGATGAGATGCTCGACAAAGCGATTGGGGATGCGACTTCCACGCCAGATGGAATGATATGGGATCGACAGGTGTTTCGTTCATTCCCTGAGTCTGTGCTCGGCATGCTCCCCAATCGCGTCTGCAGACTACTCTGCGCGAATCAGGGGCAGGATTTAATCTCTCGCGAGACAATCAACGCTTGGATTCGGGGTGTGAAATCGTTTTCCACAGAACCGACCCAACACCGCATCGGTCCTATGGTTTGTTTCATCGATGCACATCGCGTTCGTATCGCGTCCGTGTCAGATGTTGAGCAGGACGGAACGGAGGTTCATCATGAGTCATGATACCGAGAAACCCACAATCGCACTTGTCGGGCATTGCACCCCTGACGCGTTTGCACTCCGCAGCGCGATCTCAGGGTTCTACCCCGAAGTGCAGATCGAAACCCTGAACTCTCAATCCGAGTTTGAATCTCGAATCGGCGAGTTCACGATTCATCTTGTAAATCGCATACTCGACGGCTCGTTTAAAGACGAGTCTGGGATCAACCTCATCCGACGCCACGCGAGCGAGCACCCCGCGCTCATGCTGATCTCAAACTACCCCGAATCACTTCAGGAAGCACTCGACGCGGGTGGTATCCAAGGGTTTGGGAAACGAGACATGCGTGGAGAGAACGCCCGCATCGCGTTGCATAACGCACTGAACGAAACATCCCATCCGTAAGGAATACGCATATGGACAAGGCGATCAAGGTCAGCGAGTATCAGGCTCGACGCAAGAAAATCAGCTCAGTACTCAAGGACGCAGTCGGCGTGGTATTCGCGGGCGCTGGCGCCCCGCCATTGCGTGGCGAGTGGTTCCCTGATATGAACTTCCGGTATCTCAGCGGGATCGCGAACGAGCCCGGCGCCGTGATTCTCTTTGATCCGAAGAACCCGAACCCCAAGCGACGCACAATTCTCTTTCTCCAGCCGGTGAATCCGGAGATGGATGTCTGGGACGGGTACCGGGATCATATCTCACAAGAACTCCGCGATCGGTACGGGTTCGATACCGTGATGCGGACGAACGCGCTCCCGCGATTCCTGAGCGAGGCTGCCCGCCGAACAAAGAAGCTCGCGTGCCTTCACCCGACCGCTGCGTACACCCAGCCGATCACGCCCGATCTGGAGATCTTCCAGAAGATCGCAGCCCGCACCCCAGGGTGCTCGATCGTGGACATGAGCGACGCGATCATCAACCAGCGACTCGTGAAGAGTGCCGCGGAGATCAAGCAGATCCAGAACGCGATCAAAGCGACGCACAACGGTCTGAACAAGCTCATGGCCAAGCTTAAGCCCGGCGTCGGCGAGCGTGAACTACACAACGCGCTGGTCGGAGGCTTTGCTGAAGCCGGTTCAATCCGCAATGCCTTTGATCCGATCGTTGGCTCGGGTCACAACGCGACCGTGCTTCATTACAAAGAGAACACCGGCGTCTGCAACGACGGTGATCTCATCGTCGTGGATTCCGGTGCAGAGATCAACGGGTACGCTTCGGACATCACACGCACGGTCCCCGTAAACGGGAAATACACCAAGGAGCAGGCCAAGCTTTATAACCTCGTTCTCAAATCCCAGCAGGCTGCCATAAGAGCGGTCAAGCCCGGCGCAACAATGGCGCAGGTGGACGAGGCATCACGCAAGGTGATCCGCGACGCCGGCTACGGCGACCAGTATCTGCACGGCGTCGGGCACCATCTCGGCCTTGAAACCCATGATCCATCACCCGATGTCAAGTTGAAGGCCGGCATGGTGGTAACGATCGAGCCCGGCTTATACCTGCAAGATAAATCGATCGGCATCCGCATCGAGGACGACATCCTCGTCACGGAAAAGGGATACAAGAACCTCTCTTCGATGATCCCGAAAACGGTCTCAGAGGTCGAAGCCGCGATAAAGGCCGCCAGGTAACCTTGTGATAATCAGCCCAAATCAGCCCGCGAGCTCGCGGGCTTTTTCAATGAGTTCCTGTACCTCGTCCGGGTCACTGTATCGGTATAGGTCGATGACATGGCGATCAGGGCCCACAAGCAGGATCGAGGATGGGTGGTCGATGTTTCGGAAACCATCTTCAGTATCCAATGCGCCAAGTTCGAACCCAACTCCCATGAGCAGGATCTGTGTCATGTCGACGGTCCCCCGTCCAAACTTCCATCTCGCAGGATCGGCCTTGAACCCGTTCGCGTAGTTCTTCAATACCTGCGGTGTATCAACCTCAGGGTCGATCGAGATGCTCAGGAGCTGAATATCCGTACCCTCCGTTGCGTACTGAATGTCTCGCATGACAGCGCTCATGCCGGGACAGATGAGCGGGCAACTCGTGTAGAAAAAATCCACAACGGTGTACTTGCCGTCGAGATATGTCTCGTCGAACTCGACCCCGTTCCGATCAACAAGCTTGAAATCAGGGATGAAGAGCTGGCTGTACGGGTTGTCCTCGTTGAGATCGATGAGTTGATCGCTGGGCAATCCCTGCGGCTGTGGTGCAAACACAAACAGATAGATCAAGATCCCCGTAAAGGTGATCACAAGCAGAACGAGCGAACGGATAAAGACGCGAGGAGACATGATTGATTCTACGCCAATATGAGGATCACGGTTTATTCGATCGGGAGATCGACAAGATCCCCAGCATCGCCCCGAAGAGCGCGAAGCCCACGGAAATCCCCCAAGCAAGGAAAGGATTGAACGCATCGCTCATTCCCAATGCATCCCGCATCGCGGCATGGGTCCAGGTCAAGGGGTTCAGCAACGCGATGAATCGCATCCATCCCGCGGCGTCTTCGACAGGAAACACAGCACCCGATAGCAGCCACATCGGCATGAGCAGCGAGTTCATGACGCCGTGGAATCCCTGCGTTGAGTCTACGATCCAGGCCATCGCGAGCCCGAGCCCAATCAGCGCGACGGAGATGCACAATAACGCACCCAATGCACCAAGAATGCCGATTGGGGTGAGCGAGACTCCAAGGAACGGGAGCGCGAGCAGAACGATGATCGCCTGGACGAGCGCGATAAGGCTGCCAGCACCGATTTTGCTCATGGCGATCGACCACTTGGGGGCCGGAGAGATCAAGGCGGCACGCAACACCCCATCGTGCCGATCTTGAATCAGTGAGATCGATGCAAAGATCGATGCGAACATGACAGTCAGCGAGGCCATGCCCGGGATCGTATAGGCCGTCAGGGAGGTGCCCGCATCCGCGACATCACCCATCGCGTTCGAGAACCCGCCGACGATGAAGACCCAGAGCATCAAAGGCGTCGCGACACTCGCGATGATCCGCGACGGCTGGCGCGTCTGACGGATCAGCTCGCGTTTGGCGAGTGCATTCATGGCACCTAACCCACTCATGCGAGCGCCCCCTCATTCGTGCGGATCGAATATGCATCCTCAAGCGTCGGCGGCGAAATCGTCAATCCGACCCCCTCAATCGGGCAGGATTGGATCTCGATCGATTGCGCATCCGGGACGATGATGGTCTGATCGACCTTATGAGGGGCGCGACCGAGCGAACGAACCCAACTCATGGCAGACTCGATTTGCTCTGGTGTGACCGCATGGATGCGGAGAACTCGTTCTCCAAGTGCATCTCGTAGCCGGGCTGGTGTGTCAATAGCGACGCATTGACCACGCGAGATCATCGCGACCCGATCGGCGCGTTCCGCTTCATCGATCAGGTGGGTCGCGAGGAGAACGGTCATGCCGAGTTGCGTGCGGATAAGACGCATCGATTCCCAGAAAGATCTACGCGCATCGATATCCAGCCCACTCGTGGGCTCGTCGAGCAGGAGTAGAGTGGGATGCGGGATAAGGGCTCGCGCGAGATCCGCCCTTCGTGCAAGCCCGCCGGAGAGGTGCCGGACCTGTTCATCGAGACGATCAGAGATCTTGAGTTCATCACAAATGGCAACAGCTCGCGATTCGATCTCGTTCTTGGGGATCCCATGCAGAGCACCTGAGATCCGCAGATTCTCGCGCACCGTGAGGAGCTGATCGAGCGCGGGAGTTTGGAAGACGATCGAGAGCCCATGTCGGGAAACCGGGAAGACACGCTCTCCCGAATCCGGGGAGACAGTCTGGGCGATCACCCCCATGAGGGTGGACTTTCCCGCACCGTTGGGCCCCAGCAGCGCGAGCATCTCGTTGTCAGATTCCAAAGTGAAACCGTCGAGTGCAATGCGATCGGGTTCGCCTTTGCGGCGATACACGACCCGCAGATCCCGAACATCAAGCGCACTCACAGGAGGAACCCTCGCACACCGGCTTCTGCGACGAGGACAATAAGATACACCGGGAGGTGAATGATCGAACCAAAGAACGCGACACGAGCTGCTCGATCCGTTCGTTTGATCGCAAACTTGAAGCTCAAAATCAACAACATCCCGCCTAAAAGAATCGACGCGAGCCCCGTTGCCCAGATCGATGTCAGTTCAGGCGTGATCCTCAGCGGTGCGAGACCGGCGGGGATTAACAGCGCCGAGGTAACCACCATCGTTGCGGCGGTGTGATTCCCGACGGGGTCCACGATCGGGAGCATTCGAAACCCGCCCGCTTCGTAATCAACCCGGCACATCCACGCGATCGCGAAGAAGTGGGGAAGCTGCCACAGGAACATGATGCAGAAAAGCATCAGCCCGATCGGCTCTACCAGCGGTGCGAACCCGGCACCAGGTGCCACCGCCGTCGTTCCGATCATGGTGGGCAGGGCACCGGGGACAGCTCCGATGAGTGTATTGGTTATGGTGATGGGTTTGAGAGGCGTGTAGATTAGCACATACGAAGCGGCCGTCATCAATGCGACGAGCGCCGGGAGCATCCCGCAGGTCAACGCCAGGATTCCGCAGCCGGCAATAGTCATGCCGAGCCCGAAAAGCAGTACGAATCGCGGAGAGAGTCGTTTGGATGGAATCGGACGCACGCGTGTGCGCTTCATCATCGCATCGCGATCGGATTCGTACCACATATTGAGCGCATTGGCCCCGCCAGATGCGATCGAGGTTCCGAAGCCAACGCCGAGGATCAGAAGGACCCAATCCATCGCGGAGTCGACATCGTAATGCAATCCGCCGAGCCCTAGGCCGACGAGCGCCGTGATCGTAACAAGCTTGGTAATCCCGGGCTTCGTGAGCTCTTTGCACGCACCAAACAACGAAACCGAAACACTCGGTTCAGCGCGATCAGCCGGGGCTTGAATGGGTTCGCTGCTCGATGTGCTGCTCACGCAGAATCATAGTCACTCAGGGAACGATCACATCAGCCCAAACGGGGAAATGATCGGAGGGAAACCGCTGAAACGACCCCGCGTCACGCCAAACACCTGAATCTGTGATGGTGATCGAAGCGGAGGGCAGGACATAGTCCACGCGAAGCCCAAACCGTGCTGTATCGGTCCGGTCCAAGCGCTCAAGCTTGATGTCCGAGGACGGGTGAGCGTCCTTCGCGAGCTTCGGACTTGAGAAGAGCTGAGAGAAAAGCGTCATCTCCAATCCAGAACCGTCAGTCGGATCCGCGTTGAGGTCGCCGAGAATCACGAACGCTGCGCCATCCTCGAGACCGCCCGGCTCTCCTGAATCGTCATAGAGCGATGGTTCATTGTCGATATACGCACGGATGAGTTTGATCTCGTCATGGTTGCGCAGGACATTGCGCTTTTCCTCGCCGTCAAATGCTGGTGGTGTTGGGTGCGAGATCAACACATGGAGTGCCTCGCCGTTCGGAAGCACAACAGGGACATCAGCGAAGGTCTTGGAAGGCAACCGCAGCGAACTCCATTCCTCCTCATCGTACCAATCCGTGCCATCCAGTCCTCGGGGCTTCATCGCGTCAGGCAGGTCCTTCCACAGGAAGTTCTGAAAGGTACGGATCCCATCGCGATCGATCTCCAGACGACGATCGACGAGCAGCGCCATCCCGTATTGGCCCGGAAAAGTCCCGAAACCAAAGCAGTCGTTGCCGTATATACGATGATCCGATGATTGCTGAACTGCCCGCTCAGGAACCTTTTCCATA
The DNA here is from genome assembly GCA_965216865.1 of Phycisphaerales bacterium. GTDB lineage: Bacteria > Planctomycetota > Phycisphaerae > Phycisphaerales > UBA1924 > UBA1924. The sequence goes on along the minus strand of OZ244206.1, from coordinate 3,379,248 downwards.
ACCGTGCCCGAGTTGTCGAGATCGAACCCGGAATGGATGCCCGTGTTAGTTGCAGGGGTATAGGTCTCGTAGAGCATCGGACGCAATCCCTCACCCTGCGAGACCGCGAGGTAGTTGTACGCGAACTTCTCCGCGTTGCTCGGCCCATCCGCCTGTGCGGTCTCGATCTCGTTCAAAAGCAAGATGTTGGGGCGGATGCGTTGAATGATCGCGGCGATCTGCTTGAGGCGTTCGTCATCATTCGTATCGAGTTGCTCTGAACGGACATCCTCGATGTTGAATGTGGCAACCCGCAGCGCAACTGGCTGCGTGTCCGAGCCAAACGCGTTGGAAAAGGGTATGGCGAGCAGAAACAAGACGATGAATCGTGTGGCTATCATGATGTGCCTCTGATCGGCCAGATTGGTGTTTTTCAACCAATGCTGATCGATGGTCTGGCCCCCGTAGCTCAGCTGGATAGAGCACCGGACTTCTAATCCGACGGTCGCAGGTTCGAATCCTGCCGGGGGTGTTTTCTATGCCTGTGTGAGCGCGTCCATGACCTGATCAAGGGATGCATATTTGAACTCAAAGCCTTCGTCGAGCAAACGATTTGGCACGCAGTATCGCCCGTACAGAACCAGTTCCGGATCAGTGTCGAGCACCGTTGCGCACATCAAGCGCAACCCGAACTCAGGCCCGGGGAGCGCGATAGGTTGTTTGAGCCGTCTGCGTAATGCTCTCATGAACTCCAGATACGACACGGGGTTGGGTGCTGTCGCGATGTAGACACCCGATCGAGCATCATTCGTCAACGCATCCTCAAAGATACGGCACATATCGTGCTCATGAATCCAACTGATGCCCTGGGTGCCCGACCCGACCTTGCCGCCGAGCCCGAGTTTCGCGACTCGACGCAGTGTTGGGAACGCGCCACCATTGGGGCCGAGCACAAAGCTCGTCCTCAGAATCACCCGTCTCGGTCCCTCCGGACACGCGTTGGCAAATGCCTGCTCCCACGCTTTGCCGACGGTGGGGGCGAGCCCATACCCGAACGGTGAGGACTCGTCGCAGACTGCCGATGGTGGATCCCCGTATATGTGTGCAGTGCTCATCTGGACCCAAACATCCGGCGCAGTACCGAGCGATCTGAAGCCCTCGCCAAGAACCAGCGTCGATTCGACACGCGAGCGGAGGATCTCGTCACACCGGGCCGCGGTTTTGCGGCAGTCGACCGAACGCCCCGACAGGTTGAGTAAATGGGTGCAGTCGTGGAGTTCGTCCGTCCAGCGTCCAAGCGTTCGCCCGTCCCATTCGGCGTGCTTCACATGCGGATTCTGATCGATGAAACTCGGCCTCGATCGGCTCAGGATGACGATCTCCCACGGGTTGTCAGCCCGCCGGCATAGATACTCAACAAATGCCGACCCCAGATACCCGCTGCCACCAGCGAGAACGAGCTTTTTGCGGTCGTTATTTTCAACCATACGAATCCCCTTGCGTGCGGCAACAAGGTCGTTTTTCTGCACCCGGACCCTATGATGATCCTATGCAAACAACCGCCACTCTTGAGCCGAAAACGAAGTCTGCGCCGATCACAAACAACATTCTTGAATCGATCGGGAACACCCCGCTCGTCAAGCTCAACAAGGTCGTGGAGCCCGGATCCGCGACGGTCTACGCGAAGTGCGAGTTCATGAATCCAGCGGGTTCGATCAAGGACCGCATGGCAAGCTTCATTATCTCCAAAGCGGAAGAAGAAGGCCTGCTCAAGCCCGGCGGCACTATCGTCGAGAACACCTCAGGCAATACAGGCATGGGGGCCGCCATGACCGCGGCGGTGAAGGGCTACAAAGCCGTCTTTACGATGCCCGACAAGATGAGTCAGGAGAAGATTGATGGGCTCCGCGCATTCGGCGCTCAGGTCATCATCACCCCGACCGATGTGCCCGGCGATTCTCCCGATCACTATGTCAATGTCGCCAAGCGGGTGGCGGCTGAGACGCCCAACTCGTTTTATATGGACCAGTACCACTCCCAGTGGAACATCGAGGCCCATGAGGTCCTGACCGGCAAGGAGCTCTACGAGCAGACCGATGGCGGCAAGGTTGATGCGATCGTCGTTGGAACCGGGACCGGCGGGACCGCATCGGGCATCGGACGCTATTTCAAGAAAATGGGTGCCAAGACCCAGATCATCGGCGTCGACCCCCTCGGCTCTGTCCACTACCACTATTTCAAGACCGGCACCCTCCCAACGCCATATGTCTACAAGGTCGAGGGGCTGGGCGAGGACATCAAGTGCGAGGCGTTCGATCCCAGCGTTGTGGATGAGATGTATCAGGTCAACGACTACGAATGCTTCACCATGGCGCGTCGCCTCACCCGCGAAGAAGGACTTTTCTGCGGCGGATCGTCCGGGGGGATGGTCCACATCGCGTGTGAAGTCGCCAAACAACTCGGTGAAGGCAAAACCGTCATCGCGGTCTGCCCTGATTCGGGCACGCGATATGTCACCAAGTACCTCTCCGACGAGTGGATGAAGATGCACGGGTTCCTCGAACCCGAGAAGGGGCTTGGTCTGATCGAAGACCTGATCAACCCAGACGCGTCAGTGGTCACGATCAGCGAGTCCGATTCGGTCAGCGACGCAGTCAACGCACTCCGCGACAATGGAATCTCTCAGGTCCCCGTCGTGAACACGGATGGAAAGCCCGTTGGGATCATCCACGAGGTGGATGTGCTTCGCGGTCTGCACTCAAACTCAATCGCGATGAATACGCCCGCCAAGAACATCATGAACGCGATCGGCGGCCTCCTTCATCCCAAGGCACGCGTGGAAGAACTCTACGGCATCTTTGAAACCGATCATGTCGCGATCGTTATTGACGGGTCGGACATCAAGGGTGTGATCTCCAAGATCGACATGATCGAGCATCTCGCGAAAAAGAACCAGAACAACTAATCCCGTTCACGGAAGGACGATACCCATGGAAGTTTCAAGTAACGCCCAGTTCGGGACCCGCGCGATCCATGCTGGTCAGCGCCCAGACCCATCCACCGGCGCCATCATGACGCCAATCTACCAGACATCGACCTTTGTCCAGCAATCGCCGGGTCAGATCATCGGGGAGTACGACTACTCGCGTGCAGCCAACCCCACCCGTGCGGCGCTTGAAGCGAACCTCGCAAACCTCGAAGGCGCCAAGCACGGGCTGTGCTTCTCCTCGGGCGTTGCCGCGACAGGAGCCGTGCTGCACCTGCTGAGTTCGGGCGATAAGGTCCTGCTCGGTGACGATGTCTACGGCGGGACCAACCGGCTCTTTAATCGCGTCTTCAACCAGATGGGGATCGAAACCGTCATGGTGGACATGACTGACCTCGATGAAGTGAAGAACGCGATAGACGACCGCACCAAGCTGATCTGGCTGGAGACACCGACCAACCCAACCCTCAAGATCGCGGACATCAAGGCTGTCGCAGATATCGCGAAAAGCCACGGCGTCATGCTGGCCGTCGATAATACCTTCGCGACACCGTACCTCCAGAACCCACTCGCGCTGGGCGCGGACATCGTGTGCCATTCGACGACCAAGTACATCGGCGGACACTCCGATTCCATCGGTGGGGCACTGCTCACGAACGACGATGACATCCATCAGCGCCTCAAGTTCATCCAGCTTTCCGAGGGCGCCGTCCCAGGGATCATGGAGTGCTTCCTGCTCCTGCGATCCACCAAGACACTCCATGTCCGCATGCAGCGACACTGCGAGAATGCCGCGAAAATTGCGGATCATCTCAACAACCATCCCCAGGTCGAGAAGGTGATTTACCCCGGCCACGAATCCCACCCCCAACACGAACTTGCGAAGAAGCAGATGTGCGGATTCGGCGGCATGATCACCATCTACATCAAGGGCGGGCTTGAAGAGTCTCGTGCGATGCTGGAGAAGACCAAGCTCTTCGCGTGTGCCGAATCGCTCGGCGGTGTCGAATCCCTCATCGAACACCCCGCGATCATGACCCACGCGTCCGTTCCCGCGGACCAACGCGAGAAACTCGGCATCTCCGACAACCTCATCCGTCTCAGTGTCGGGATTGAGGGTGTCGATGACCTGATCGAAGACCTCGACAACGCACTGGGCTGATCACGCCGCTATATAGAAATGAAAAAGGCCTCCCCTTTGGGAGGCCTTTATTTGTGTAGATCGGAGATGAAGATCAATCCGGAATCGGGCAATGCCCGCCGTGCTTCAGGTGATAGTCCTGATGGTACTCCTCAGCCTTGTAGAACTTTGGTGCCATCTTGAGCTCCGTGGTAATCTTGCGATCAGACCATTTGCCCTCGCTCTGCTGATCTTTGAGAAACTCCTTCGCGAGTTTCATCTGCTCCTCGTCCGTCGGATAGATCGCGGAACGGTATTGCGATCCGACATCAGGTCCCTGACGGTCCCCTTGCGTGGGATTATGGATCTTGAAGAAGAACTCAAGGAGTTCGTTGTAGCTAATTACATTCGGGTCGTACCGGAGCATCACGGACTCTGCGTGTCCGGTAGCGCCGGAGCAGACTTCTTCGTAGCTCGGATTGTTGTCATCGCCGCCCTGGTAGCCGGAGACGGCGTCTTGAACACCATCGAGCTGGGCAAAGCGGTCCTCGACCCCCCAGAAACAGCCACCCGCGAAGTACGCGGTTTTTAGTGTGCTCGTGACAACTGGCATCTTTGGTAACTCTTCGCCCGCTTCGACAAAGCTCAGCGACACCGAGTTCACACAGAATCGCTTACCCGTCGGTTTGGGGCCGTCATCGAAAACATGCCCGAGGTGCCCGCCACAGCGAGCGCAGGTGATCTCGGTCCGGACCATGTGCCACGAGTTGTCAACATGAGTCCCGACATGGTCTTCATCGTACGGTTGGAAAAAGCTGGGCCAGCCTGTGCCGGAGGTAAACTTTGAGTCGCTCTTGAATAGCGGTAGATTGCACAGACGACAGACATAGGTGCCGTCCTTTTTATTGTCGGTCAGGTTGCCACAGAACGCCGGTTCGGTTCCGTCGTTCAGGATCACCCGCCGCTCTTCATCGTTTAGATCCGCAGCGAGTGCTTCGACCGTGTCTTCTGTGAGTGGCGTGATGTCGTACCCGCTCTCAGAGATAACTGGTTTCGTGTCCGTGCTCATCGCGTTGTGTCCTTCATTTGTGTGCGTGCCTATGGCGAGGGGGGCACCCCAAAGCCCGATCATCACTGCCGCAGAGATCCCCGCTGCAGCGAGCGCACTTGAAATCTTGGTTAACAGCATTCATAGTCTCCATAAGCCCTGATCATCAGGGAGAACGCCCGTTCACATCGTACTATTCCCGATGAGACTGGGTTCGCTCTTTGAATGGGTTTGGACGCAATCTGTGGGGGTTATCCAGCGCTGCGTCGAGGTTCGAGGTATGGGACCAGCTCGCGGGGCAATCGTTTGAGTCCACGCCGAGCGGCTTTCTCGATCGCATAGTTCAATGAATCGTGCATCCGCTCCATCACGCGATCGGTGACATTCAGGTTGAGCTCATGCATGGTGTCGATCGAGAACTTCCAGGCGTAATACTCTTCGAGACATCGGGGTTTGTAGGTGCCGAAACCGATCGCATGATGCCCGATCTCGTGAAGAAAGATCGCCGCAGACATCGGCCCCTTGGGCTTGGGCGACTCGATGAGCTTTGATACGGTCCCGTCCTGATAGTCCACCTGCCATGCGACCCCAGACATCGAGGTACGCCACTTTCGGACGCGAACGCCGTACTTCGTGAGCATCTCCCGCGTGATCTGTTCGTACCGGAGTTGCATACCGGTGGGCTGCTTCTTCTTGCTTGAGCGAGACGGAACGGGTGCCGGAACTACGCGTCGATTCGGACGCGCCTTGCGCTTCGGGCGGCGAGTGGGCAATAGATCCCAGAGTGTCAACGCATTCATGCGAAACCTCCATCCGGGATCGGACTTCCAACCAATCGCTCGCCGGATTCAATCGAGCGCCCGTTCGCGAATGCCTTCCAGTCCATCGCCCGCTTCCCCTGCGGCTGAACGCTCAGGAGCTGAACGCATCCTCTGTCGCCGCACACAACCAAGCCCTCATCTGCACTGATAACCACTCCTGGTTCTTCTTCGGATTCCATGTTTGAGGGTTGCGACCGATTAATCTTAATCGTCTCCTCCCGGAACCCGACAGTCACACTCGGCCAGGGATTGAGCCCATTAATCCGGGCCGCGGTGAGTCTTGAGGGCATATTGAAGTCGACTACACCATCAGATTTGGACATCTTGGGCGCCACGGTAACAAGAGACGGGTCTTGCGTGGTGTAGGTCTCATTGCCCTTGGCGCGATCACGAAGAACGCGTGCGACCAGTTCCGGTCCATCCTTCGACAACGCATCGTGCAACATCGCCGCCGTCATGTCGGGCTCGATGGTGCGTTCAGATTGTCCGAGCACCGCACCAGCGTCCATCTCCTTGTCGATGGTGATCACGCTGTTTCCCGAGATCGAATCTCCCGCCACGATGGCCGCGTTGATCGGTGCCGCACCTCGCCAGCGGGGGAGTCGGCTCCCGTGCAGGTTGATTGCCCAACGATCCGTCAACAACTTCTGCCCGAGGTACTGCCCGTACGCGATGACGACCCATGCGTCTGCACCCCAGCCACGAACAACCGCGCGTGCCTCGTCGGTGTTGATCTTCTCTGGTTTGATGATCGGGACATCGGGCAGATGCTCCGCACACCATTCTCCAACGGGCGTGGGAGTGAGCTTGCCGCCTCGCCCGGCCTTGCGATCGGGCTGGGTCACGATCCCGGTAATGGTGTGCTCGCGAGCAAGCATCTCAAGGGTGGGAACGCCAAAGGCACCCGATCCGAGGAAGACGACATCCATGCCCGATCCTCCTTGCTTACCGCTTCGCGGCCTTTTCCATCGACTTGATCCGTGCCCGATTCTTCAGACGCGACATCTGCGACATCTTGTCAATGATCAGAATCCCGTCGAGATGATCGATCTCATGCTGCCAGCACCGTGCGAGCAATCCTGTCGCCTTGAGTTCGATCTCATGACCGTCGATATCGATGGCTTTCATCGTCACAGTGCTCGGGCGAGTTACTTCGCCGTTGATCCCCGGGAGCGACAGGCACCCTTCTTCATAGGGTTCCAGATCCTTGGAGAACTCGGTGATCACCGGGTTAAAGTACGCCTGGGGGGACTCTGTGCTGATCGGCAAGCCAGACGGGTCGGGTTCGCCCTCAGGATCCGCAGGCACATGCGCAACAAACATACGGATGGGAAGGCCGACCTGCGGCGCCGCAAGCCCGATACCGCTTGCGCCCTCCATGAGAGTGATCATCCGCTCCGCGATGGCCCGATGGGATGAATCGATACCATCCGCCGTCGGAACCGGCGATGCTTTCATCCGAAGAACCTCTGTCGGATACAGGTCTATCCGGAGTTTGGCGGGGTCGATTTGACTCAGGTCAGTACTCATTGACAGATCATACGGTCAGGATACGAACTTGTGGCGGTTCTTGACGCGTGAGAGGCGTTTTCCGGATACACTTCGTTTCCGGGCGATCGCCCGAACTGTGCATCCGAGGAGCGAACATCGTGGCATTGTTTGGTAAGAAAAACAACAACAACGACGACAACAACGGCGATCAGCCCGATTTCGGACCCGAGTCCTTCTCGCCGAAGAAGGCGCAAGCGTTCTTTGATCGAGCCAGAACGGTGCATCAATCCGAGAACTACGAGTATGCGATGCAAATGTGGCTCTCCGGGCTGCGTTGGGACCCGTCTTCGATGGAAGGCCTCAATGGATTCCTCAAATCCTCAGAGGTCTACATTGCCACATCCGGCAAAAAAGGCGTTTCGAAAGAAACAAAGAATGTCACTTCGATCAAGGGCCCTGTCGGCAAGTACATCACGGCGCTACTCGATTTCGGTCTCAAGCGGATCGATACGAGCAACGCGATCAAGGTCACATCCGCAGCGGCAACTCTTGGGATCACCGATCCGGTCAAGATGCTCGGCGAGCATGCCCTGAAGCTCGCGCTCAACGACCCGAAAGCCAAGAAGGACATGTTTGTCAAGCTCCTCGAAGCCTTTGCAAAGGCGGGGTCGTACAAACTCGCAGCCGTCGCTGGTGAAAACGCCTGCAAAATGGACCCCTCAGACGCTGATCTCCAGCATCAGGTCCGCAACATGCTCGCTCAGAGCACGATGACCTCGGGCGGTTACGACGACAAGGAATCGGGGGGCTTCCGCAAGAACATTCGCGACGCCGACAAGCAACTCAAGCTCGAACAGGAAGACTCCGTCGCGAAGACTGATTCGACAAAAGACGCGATCGTCGAGCGCACCAAGCAAGAGTATGAAGCCCGTCCAGACGATATTCCCTCGCTTGAGAAATACGCCAAGGCCCTGATGGCACGCGGTAAGGGGCCCGACGAACTCAAGGCGATGACCCTGTTCAATCAGGCATACAAGCAAACAGGATCATTCCGCTTCCGCAAGGAAGCCGGCGAAATCCAGATGACCCGCGCCCGGCGATCCTTTGAAAAGATCAAAGCCGCGGCCGCGGCAAACCCGAGCGACGCCGAGGCCCAGCAGAAGCTCGAGAAGGCCACCAAGCAGTTCGACAAGCTCCAGATCGACGAGCTCAAGCTTCAGGTTGAGAACTACCCGACTGATCTCGCATTGAAGTACAAGCTCGGCGTGATTCTCTACGAGAGAGGCGAGTACAACGATGCGATCGAGCAGTTCCAGCTTGCTCAAAGCGATCCCAAAATTCGCAGGCATGTCCAGAACCTGATGGGCAAATCCTTCCTCAGACTCGGAGGGTGGGAAGACGCCGCGATCACCACGCTCGAACAGGCGCTCGGGAATCAGGAAGATGATGATTCTGAACTCGGCATGGATATCCGATACGGCCTCATGGAAGCGTTGATCTCCAAGGCCCAGAAAGACAGTGATATCGAAGCCGCCGAGCGTGCTGATAAAATCGCAGCAGGCATCGCAATCCAGCAGTTCAGTTATCGCGATGTCCGTGAGAAACGAGAGCTGATCAAATCAATGCTCACCGAACTCAAGGCCTGAACATGGCTCGCGAAGCCGTTGCCATAATCCCTGCCCGGCTCGGTTCTACGCGGTTCCCGGCCAAAGCGCTCGCAGCCGAAACGGGCAAGCCGCTTGTTGTGCATGTTTGCGAGCAAGCGAGCAAGGCCAAGTCCGTGCATCGCGTGGTCGTCGCGACCGACGCCGATGAGATCAGGTCGGCCGTCGAGTCCCATGGATTCGAGGTTGTCATGACCTCAGTAGAACATCAAAACGGGACGAGCCGACTCGCGGAAGCCAGCAAAGCCCTTGGCTTGGACGATGATCAACTCGTGATCAATGTCCAAGGTGATGAACCCGAGATCGAGCCCGCCGTGATCGATGCCGCCGGAATAGCGGGGGGGCAGATCGAAGGGATCGGGGTGGGAACGGTTGTCACCAGAATCTTCACAGACGAGGATTTCCGAGACCTCAACATCGTCAAAGCCGTTCTCGGCATGGATCGGGCAGATGCCCGGGCTGCGATCTATTTTTCACGCGCACCTGTCCCGTTCCCACGGAACTCGCCGGGGGATCCTCCCTATCGCCATGTCGGTATCTATGCATACACCGTAGCGTCAATCAGGGCATATCTCGATTTGACCCCATCCGAGATTGAACAGACAGAGTCGCTTGAGCAACTCCGTTGGCTTGCGCATGGGTATCCGATCCTCGCGTCCGTTGTGGACTCTTCCCACTCGGGGATCGACACTCCGGAACAATACCGGGCTTTCGTTGAGCGATATTTTACAAAAAATGACATGATTTAAACGAACCGGAACCGGGCTCGCTTGCATATACCGCTCCAGAGTTGGTACGATCAGGGATGCCCACCCAGAGCGACGCCTCAGACCAATCGAATCCTTCGCTCCATAAACCCAACGCCGCCTCAGACAGCGGCTCCGATCTTCTCGCCTCCGCGAACGAGCGTTCGATGGCGAACTCGGAGTACTATTCGCCCATCCCGGACGGGTACAAGAAGGGCAATCACAAATATGTCGTCATTCTCGGCACTGTGATGTCGGGGCTCGGGAAGGGCATCTTCTCGTCATCGATGGCCAAGGTCCTTAAGGACAAAGGCCTCCGCGTCGCGCCCATCAAGTGCGAGGGGTACCTCAATATCGACTCGGGCACCCTGAACCCGTACCGCCACGGCGAGGTCTTCGTACTCGAAGACGGAACCGAGTGCGATATGGATCTGGGGACCTATGAGCGCATGCTCAACCAGAATCTGACGAAAAGAAACTTTGTCACCTCGGGTCAGATCTACTCCGAGATCCTCGACCGTGAACGCCAAGGGGTGTATCTCGGACGCGATGTCCAGATGATCCCCCATGTGACCGGTGAGGTGAAACGCAAACTCCGCGAGCTCGCCCTCCGAGGCGACGGTGAAGGCCCCGCCGATATCGTCTTCGTTGAAGTCGGAGGCACGGTCGGCGACTACGAGAACGGGTTCTATATCGAAGCCCTGCGTGAACTCGCATTCGAGGAAGGGCCCGGCTCGGTCTGTTTCGTTGCCCTCACCTATGTCATCGAACCACGGGCACTGGGCGAACAGAAATCTAAGGCCGCCCAGCTCGGGATTAAGCGACTCATGGAGTCGGGCATCCAACCCCACCTCATCGCATGCCGCGCCGAGAAACCGGCTGACCCCAAGGTGATGGAAAAAATCGCGATGTTCTCCAATGTCCCGATGAACCGCGTCTTCTCCATGCACGATCGCGACTCGATCTACAAGATCCCCGACGAAATGCGTGCCGAGGGGCTCGATCGAGAGATTCTCTCAATTCTTGATCTGCACAACCGTGTCGATGCCCGCATGGAAGACGACATGCGCAAGCGTTGGAGCACCTTCGTGGACGGGCTTGTCGCACCAAGGTCTGAGAAGGTTCGAATCGCCATCACGGGCAAGTACGCCGAGCTCATGGACGCATACGCCTCGATCCAGAAGTCACTCGAGCACTGCGGCGCTCACTTCCGTACTGAGATCGAGCAGGACTGGATCGACACGACAAACATCACCGACGCGAATGTCGCCAGCCGTCTGAAAGACATCGATGCGGTCATCGTCCCCGGAGGCTTCGGTTCGCGAGGCGTCGAGGGCAAGATCTCAGTGGTGAAACACGCCCGTGAAACCGGTTTGCCATATCTGGGCATCTGTCTCGGTTTCCAGGTAGCGGTCATCGAGTTTGCCCGCAATGTGCTCGGAATCAAGGATGCCTACTCAACAGAGTTTGACCCGATGTGCGGCTCGCCCCTTATCTCTGAGCTCCCTGAGCAGAAGAAAATCGAAGGTCTCGGCGGAACCATGCGTCTCGGGGCCCAAGATGTCCGAATCAAACAGGACACCCTCGCGCAGTTCCTCGCCGGGGGGAAAACCGCCATCCATGAGCGATTCCGTCACCGCTACGAAGTCGATCCGGGATTTATCACCCAACTCGAGGCAGGCGGACTTATGTTCTCGGGGCGTCACCCCGAACAGCCCATTATGCAGATCCTCGAACTCCCGAGCGAGGGCGACGAGGACACCATCACGCATCCCTATTTCATCGGTGCCCAGTTCCATCCGGAGCTTACTTCGCGCCCGCTCACCCCACAGCCGATGTTCATGGGGCTAGTCGCCGCGGCATTGGCCCACCAATACAAGAGCGATGAAACCGTATGGAAAACGCTGTTCAACAAGAACCCCGCGTTGAGAACCTGGCTGTACCACAAGAACGGTTCGCCTCAGAAATCAGCTCTTTGATCTGCTTCTTTCAGCAGCTCAACCGAGTCTCTAAGTATCAACGCACTCAATAAATCGGGCTTGCCGAAGTTGATGCACGCGTTGTGAAGCAGTGTCTGTGCATGAAGATCCGCGGTTTGTGCGACGGTTTCGTCCGATTCGGCAATCGCGAGTTCGACGAAGACGGGGAGCGCCCATGGGCGATTGATCGCGTTGTCTGGCTGGAGTTCATCGATATGCCAGCGTGCTGCGTTCATCGCCCGCTCACACAAGTCACGATCCCGCTCGCGCAATGCCACTGACCAGAACGCCTGCAATGCCCCCAGTTCAACCATAGTTCGGTACTCGATCGCGAGTGCATCCGGATCGACTAGCAAGGCATCAGAGTGGCCAATCAACCCACCCGGGATTGATGTGTTGTCCGCGACGCACCACCACAGACGCTCATCGAGCGACATCTGATCGGAAGGGCGAACTGGGGAAATAGAGACCCCGAGCAGATGGGCGAGAAACGCCCGGTCACTCGCACGCCGATTTCCAAACTCATCGTGGAATGATTCGATGTATCCCACGCGTGCTGCGACATCCGCGTCAAACGGAACGGGCTCAAGAACCCCCGCAATCATGGACTCGATGTGCGACACCCAGCGGGATCGATCAAGTGACGGAGAACGGCTCATACAGGATCGTAGTCGCGATGAAGCTGCGCTACACTCATGTTCAGCTATGCGCGTGCTCAACACCCCAGATCTTGAACTGACTCGCAACTGCGTCCTTGTTCCCACGATGGGAGCGTTGCACGGCGGCCACGCCTCGCTTATCCAGGCCGCAGCTCGCAGAGCGAGAATCGAGGGGGTGCCCTCTGCCGTCTCTATCTTCGTCAACCCCAAGCAGTTCAACGATCCCAAGGACTTTGACACCTACCCCGACCGCTTGGAAGACGATCTCGCGATGTGTCGGGACGCAGGGGTGGACATCGTGTTCCACCCGAGCGTTGATACCGTTTATCCACCCGGCCAAGATGTGACCAGCAGCGTCATCATCCCCGAGGTCGCGAGCAAGCCGGGCCTGGAGGACGAATACCGCCCCGGACACTTCGACGGCGTGTGCAAAGTCGTCTCGCGTCTCTTTGATCTGTGTGATCCTTCTGCAGCGGTCTTTGGCGAAAAAGACTGGCAGCAGCTCCAATGCGTCCGCACCATGAGCAAGCTCCAAGGGCGAGATCTGCAGATCATCCCCGCAGAAACCGTCCGTGAGGAATCCGGACTCGCCATGAGCTCGCGGAACCTCAACCTATCGCCCGAAGCCCGTGTCCAATCCGTAGCTATAAGCAAGGCATTATTCGCCTCCTCAAGCGTCCAAACGCCTGAGCTCGCGGAATCACTCATGCGTGAGATCCTCGCAAATGGTGGAATCGATCCAGAATACGCCGTCGTCCGCCCCGCCGACACGCTCATGCCGCTGACAGATCCGAGCACCCACCCGCATGTCCCCTGCCGGGCACTCATCGCGGCGAAAGTAGGGGGTGTTCGATTGATCGACAACGCCCCATGGACCCCAATCGCATACGCTTGAACAGTACCACATCACCCCTGTTTTTTCGAGGCATCGATGACCGACAACGCCACGCTCAAGCCGTCCCCGCTCGCACAGTACCACGCGGACTACAACGCCCAGATGGTCGAGTACGCCGGGTGGGAAATGCCCATCAAGTACGACACATCGATCAAGGAAGAGCACGAGCAGACCCGCAACTCCGGCGGCATCTTCGATGTCTCCCACATGGGACGCCTGAGCTTCAAGGGCAAGGACGCGATCCGCCTCCTCGAGCACACCTGCACCCGCAAGATCGGATCCATGCAGGAGGGGCAGTGCCGCTACGGGCTGATCTGCAACGAGCACGGCGGCGTGAAGGACGATGTCATCGTCAGCCGCATGGGCGAGAAAGAGCTGCTGGTCGTCGTCAACGCCTCCAACCGCGAAAAGATCATCGAGCATATGAACAGCGTGATCGCTTCGCGTGGCTTCGATGTCAAGATGGAAGACCGCACCGAGAAGACCGCCATGATCGCGATCCAGGGCCCCAAGGTCATGGACCTCATCGGTAAGGTTTCTTCCGAGATCCCCCAACTCAAGAAGTTCCGTTTCCTCACCAAGAACTTAATGATCGCCAAGGTCATCGTCGCCCGATCCGGCTACACCGGCGAGGACGGCGTCGAAGTCACCATGCCTTCGTCCATCGTCAAGATGGCCATCTCCATGCTCATGAAGGAGATGGGTGACGAGGACGCCCAGGAGCTGCTCAAGCCCTGCGGGCTCGGCGCACGCGACACGCTCCGCCTCGAAGCGGCGATGCCCCTCTACGGGCACGAGCTGGGCGAAGACATCAACGCGCTCTCCTGCGGCATCGATTTCGCGATCGCGCTCGACAAGTCTGTCGAGAACGAGGGCGAGACCTTCATCGGCCAAGAGGCACTCCTCAAGACCCGCGACGAGGGCGGACCCGCCCAGAAGCTCGTTGGCTTCGAGATCGACTCAAAGCGAACCGCACGCCAGGGCATGCCCATCCTCCACGACGGAAACGAAGTGGGCGTTGTCTCATCCGGGTGCGCATCGCCCACCCTGGGCAAGTCGATCGCGATGGGCTTCGTCCCTGCACAGCAGTCCGAGGTCGGGACGAGCTTCGAGATCGACGCCGGGAGAACGAAGCTGCCGGCAACAGTCGTCCAACTGCCCTTCTACAAAGCGCCCAAGAAGTAATCGCCCGGGGCCCTCAGGGCTCGAACACCGACATCCCCTCTTCACCCGGGTCGGGGCGGAACCGCCGCCCAAAGACATGCATGAGGTGGAAGAGGATGTTCATGCCCACGACCGCCCCGGCAACGATGAGAAACAACCGAGGCGTCGCGTCGATCCGAGTGAGTGTCCAGATTAACTGCAGGACGCAAAGGATCGATACGAACACCAGGGTCGGCCCCCGCGGGATCCGAGCCACCATGAACGCCCCTATCGGTGCACCGAAGAGCACGATCGGGGACGCGGCAAGCCAGTTGCTAAACACCTCGGCATCCACCGAGCCATCAATCAGGCATAACGCGGACCCAACAATCGAGTTCCACGCCATAAGCACCACGCTCGTCGCAATCGCGGGTCGAAGGTCTGCCCTGTAGATCAGCACCAGCGCCGTATAGATCACCATGTCGATCCCGACGCCGGTCATCCCCGAAGCGACGCCGCCCACGATCCCCGCGCTAATACCCAAGACCGCATCCGAACGAGCGCCGAGCGTGGGGGCGTGATGATGTGCGAGCAGCTCTTTGAGCTTCACGAGGGTCACGAGCCCAAACCCGCCCCAGATGCACGCGAAGGTGAGTTTCACCACGGATCCCGCCACGATCGGGTACAGCAGGTAATGCGTCAGCGTGAGCGAAATCGCCGAGGTGATCGCCGCCCAGACCATTACCCGCACAGCCATCGATCGTCTGGAACTCGCCAGATAGATCGCGGCACTCGTCATCCCGATCGACTGGATCAGGAAGCTGAACTGACGACCGAACTCCGCGGGCTGATCGAAGAGCAGCACCAGGACCGGGAACCCAACCGTCCCGCCACCCATCGGGGTTGAGCCCGCGACATACGACCCGATCGCCATCGCAACCGCGATCGGCCAATGCTCCGCAACCCGATCCCACCAGCCCTGGGTTACGATGAGCGTGCCCCAGACAGACATGAACAACGCCACCCATGCGAACCAGGGCAGCATCTTTGAGCATTGCTCCTTCAACGAAAGAGGAGCCGAACTCACCGATTTGACTCCACGATCATCTCATAGCCCCGGCAAGTCCTGCTCGACCCATCCTGAACCGCTCGTGTGTCGAACGATGGTGCCGGTCGCCTCGTAAATCACTTGTTCAGCAATATTTGAGCAGTGATCACCAATGATGACAGCTTGGTTGATGATCGCGTGGAGATCAAACGCATTGTCCACACCCAATCGCCCGTCTGCAACCCGCATTTCCGCGTCGCGGGTGATCACCTCATGAAACGCGAGCGTACTGCCTTCGCTCGAGAGAACCAGTTTGGCTCGCTTGGCGCTTGTCTCGTCGAATGCCTTCACCGTTTCACGCAGCACCGCAAGGATTGAGTTCGTCATCACCCGGGTAGTCTTGGGGAAAAGCGATTCGCGATCACCAAGCGCTACAACCCGTGCTGCTATCGCGCTTGTTGCGTCTGCGATGCGTTCGAGCTCGTTGTTTACCTTGACCGCGGTCAAAAGACTCCGGATCTGGTCCGCTCGTGCAGGGCAGGTATCGTGAGCCGCTCGCGTCATCAGATCGACCGCATCGCGTTCAATCTCGATATCCGCCTGGTCAACCTCATCGTCACGCTGGATGATGTCCTGTGCCCGATTCGTGTCTCGCGCGTAAATTGATTCGAACACCCCCTCCGTGAGTTCGGATACAAGAACGCCTTGCTCAACGAGCCGGGAGCGGATGGACACGATTTTCTCTTGGAACTGTTCTGATGAGATTGGCATGCCGGGGCCTCGGATCGCTTTGGGTGGTGCGGTGAGGATTATCGCCACCTTACCCGATCGAGTCTCGACATGCACGCTTGTCGGGCTATCGTTTCTCAACCTTACGAAAGCACATCCCCAACGGAGTACCCATATGCCCTTCGACATCGACCTCATCCACGCCCGTCAGATCATCGACTCTCGAGGAAACCCGACGGTTGAAGTCGATGTCGTCCTCGAATCCGGTGTCGTCGGACGCGCCGCAGTCCCATCCGGCGCTTCTACGGGCGAATCCGAAGCCGTCGAACTCCGAGACGGCGGAGAAGTCTGGATGGGCAAGGGCGTTGCAAAGGCCGTAGAAAATGTCAATGACCAGATCGCCCGCGCCATCGAAGGCATGGACGCACGCGATCAGGAGGGCATCGACGCCGCAATGATCGAGCTCGACGGCACATCGAACAAATCAAATCTTGGTGCCAACGCAACCCTCGGCGTTTCCATGGCCGTCGCCCGCGCCGCCGCGGAGGCTTCCGGGCTCCCTCTCTACCGCTACCTCGGTGGATCATCAGCCAAGACCCTCCCGGTCCCGATGCTCAACATTCTCAACGGCGGCAAGCACGCCGACAACACCGTGGACTTTCAGGAGTTCATGATCCAGCCATGGGGATTCGATGACTTCGGGCTGGCGATGCGTGCAGGTGTTGAGATCTACCACACCCTCAAGTCCGTGCTGAAGGATCGCGGCATGTCCACCGCCGTCGGCGACGAGGGCGGGTTTGCTCCCAACCTCAAGGACAACGAGGACGCACTCAAAGTCATCGAGGAAGCCGTAGATAAGGCTGGGTACAAGTGGGGCGAGCAGATCTTCGTGGCACTCGACCCCGCAACATCCGAACTCTGGAATGAAGCCGAAAAGGATGGCAAGGAGGGCTACAAGTTCTTCAGCTCCACGGAGGAGATCGTTTCCACAGACGACATGATCGCGATGTGGGCGGATTGGTGCTCTAAATACCCCATCCGATCCATCGAAGACGGGCTCGCAGAAAATGATTGGGACGGCTGGTCCAAGCTCACCGCCAAGCTCGGCGACAAAGTCCAGATCGTCGGCGACGATCTCTTCGTCACCAATAAAAAGTTCGTCGAGAAGGGCGTTGCCCAGAACGCTGCAAACGCCGTCCTCGTCAAGGTCAACCAGATCGGGACCCTCTCGGAGACCTTCGACGCCGTCAACTACGCGATGAGCAACCGATTCTCGTGTGTCCTCTCGCACCGCTCGGGCGAGACAGAAGACTCAACTATCGCCGATATTTCCGTTGCGACAAACTGCGGGCAGATCAAGACCGGTGCCCCGTGCCGCTCGGACCGGAACGCAAAGTACAACCAGCTCATCCGCATCGCGGAAGAACTCGGCGATAGTGCGGTCTACGGCTCCACCACATGGTGGCGTTGAAATGTCTGAACGGCAGATGAAGATCGAGAAAGAGTCCCTCATCCACGAGGGGCACAGCTACGACTTCGTCGAGCTGACGGTCAAGTACAAAGACGGTGTGACCCGTACCAAGCCCATGGTGCGTCATAACGGCGCCGCTACGATCCTCCCGATCCTCGAAACGGAGGACGGGGTCCGGATCGTCATGGTTCGCAACGAGCGGGTCACGATCGACAGGTTCCTACTCGAACTCCCCGCCGGCGGGATCGATGAGGGGGAGGAGCCGCAGATTGCGGCCGGTCGAGAACTGACCGAGGAAACAGGCTATCGGGCTGCAACACTCGAGCCGCTGTGTCAGTTTCTTACCACACCCGGGCTCACGGACGAGTTCATGCATGTCTTTGTCGCACGCGATCTCACGCATGTTGGGCAACAACTCGAACCATACGAGTCCCTGTCGGTAGAACTCCATGAGCCCGCAGCCGTAATCGATATGCTAAACGGGAATCAAATCACCGATGGAAAGACGATGCTGGCGATGCGAACAGCGCAGGCCAAAGGCATCATCTAAGGAGACCAACACCCGATGGGTGAACGCGATTGGCAATCCAGCGAGTATGATCGCCACGACCGGCTGGCCGGGATCAAGCAGGCACTCGCCCGGATATTCGGCGATGGCGAGAATCCGCTCGCATGGGGTTTCAGACTCGGATCTCTCGGCACAACCCCGATCAAGATCCATCTGCTATTCGTCGTATACCTGCTCGTTGAGCTGATCTTCACACTCCCCGGCAACCGCGATGGATTGGTCTTTGTCCTCCCACGCCTCGGGGCCATTGTGTTTTTCGTCCTCTTGCGAGAAATCGTTCACTCCATCGTCGCGAAACGAGCAGGCGGGAATCCGATCGAGATCATGCTCTGGCCCATGGGGGGGCTCATCCCCCCCGAAGTCCCGGAACACTGGTTCACGCGTCTACAAATCGCGATCTCCCCGTTCCTGCTGAATTTGATCATGCTCCCCGTGCTCGCGCTCCCCCTGTTCTTGATCACGCGAGACTGGCAATCGCTACTGATCAATCCGCTCACACTCCGTGGGACAGGTGCAGTCATCACTTTTCCCGATGGGTCAACCGCATGGTGGCTTGTCGCACTGGGTGCGGTTCATGCTGCGAACCTTGTGCTGCTCGTGGTCAACCTGATCCCGATGTATCCACTCGACGGGGCACGGATATTGGAGTCGTCTCTTTCTAAGTCCAACCCGGACCATCGCGCCCAATGGCTCAGCGTTCATGTTGGGCTCATCTCCGCGACCGTGATCGGGATCTTGGCGCTCGTCATGCAGGATGGGACACCCCTGTTCGCGCTATGTGTCGTCTGTGGTTTGATTTGCTCGATGCATCGCCGAAGACTCCAGTTCCTCGCAACGGCGGATATGATCCCAGGGCTCAGCGGCGGATTTGCTGCGTCCGAGAACAATGAAGAACCACAAGCCGTACGCGATAGTGTTAGCCAGGACGAGATAGATCGCATCCTCGCGAAAATCTCCAATCAAGGAATCGGCGCTCTCTCTCGCAAGGAGCGGAGAACTCTGAAGCGAGCGACAGAAACCAGCCGACAATCCCAATAATCGATCAATCTTCGGGAGAGTGCATGGGTATCTACGATCGCGATTATGTCAGCGCAGGACGAGGCATGGGGGCCCCTCCAGCCAGAGGGAATAGGCGTCTCTTCGCCCGCTCCCCCGATTGGTCCATCACGACTTGGCTCATCGTGATCAACATCATCGTCTATGTCCTCATGTTCCTGCTCCAGCCGTATGTATGGAACGCGGGGATTCTGACCCTGAATCAGGCCTATGGCCGGCTCGAAGTCTGGCGACTCATTACCTTCCAGTTCCTCCATGATCCGACTTCGTTGATGCACATCGGCTTCAATATGCTCGGACTCTGGATCTTCGGCCCGATGGTCGAGCAGTACCTCGGGGGCAAAAAGTACCTCGCGTTCTATCTCGTATGCGGGCTCTTCGGCGGGCTGCTCTTCATCATCCTGAACTTCATCGGATTCCTGAACATACCGCCGGATATGCCACTCGTTGGGGCTTCGGCAGGTGTGTTCGGTGTCATCGTTGCTTGCGCCAAGATCGCTCCAAACAACGAGATCATGCTCCTGTTCCCCCCGATTCCCATGAAAATGAAAACTTTCGCGTACGGCTATGTCGCGATCGCTTTCTTCAGCTTGCTGATCGGAACCAGAAACGCCGGCGGTGAAGCCGCACATGTCGGCGGTGCGATTGCCGGATACTTCTTCATCCGCAAATCCCACCTCCTCAGCGATTTCTTCGATGTGTTCGGCGACTCGCGCGAGCCGAAGAACAAATCAAACAAGAAGTCGGCCCT
The DNA here is from genome assembly GCA_965216865.1 of Phycisphaerales bacterium. Lineage (GTDB taxonomy): Bacteria > Planctomycetota > Phycisphaerae > Phycisphaerales > UBA1924 > UBA1924. The sequence continues at coordinate 3,359,094 of OZ244206.1, read as the reverse complement.
CCGAAACTACAAAAACACGAACGGGCCGCACCCCGATGAGATCGACGTCATCCTCGACAAGGTCAATAAAAAAGGATTCGCGTCCCTCAGCGAGAAGGACAAGAAAAAGCTCCGTGAAGCAAGCAGGGACGCCTGATCCGGTTGCCCCTACGCTTGTTGAATGCCTGAACCGATCTCGTTTACCGTTCACAAGACTTCCGGAAACGCCCGAACCGGACGCGTCGAAACGCCGCACGGCGGGTTCGATACCCCCGCGTTTATGCCCGTGGGAACCAGAGGGACTGTCAAAGGCATATTTCCGCACCATGTCCGCTCGACAGGCGCCGAGATCCTCCTGAACAACACCTACCACCTCATGCTCCGTCCCGGATCAAAGCTGATCCAGGAAATGGGGGGCGTTCACAAGTTCATGAACTGGGACGGCCCGATCCTGACCGATTCTGGGGGGTATCAGGCCTACTCGATGGCCGATCTCAACGCCATCGATGAGGATGGGGTCTCATTCAAATCCATCCTCGACGGCTCCACGATCCGCCTTACCCCCGAAATCGCTATTCAGGTCCAGAACGAGCTTGGACCGGACATCATCATGGCCTTCGACGATTGCCCGCCCTCGGTCGACCCTGATGCGGGACCAACAAATCAGGTCCGGATCAAGCAGGCAGCACTGCGTGATTCGATGAAGAAGAAGGGCTATGACCACAACGCACGACTCGAGATCGCGAACGAACGAACCGTGCGATGGCTCAAACGCTGCAAGCAGGCGCACTCGAATCCGGACTCCCAAGCACTATTCGGGATCATCCAAGGCGGCACGGATTTCGAGAGACGCGACTGGTGCTTGGAACGCATCTGTAACATCGACCTCCCCGGCTACGCGATCGGCGGGGTCGCAGTAGGGGAGACAAGCGACGACATCGCCCGAGTGGTGCGTCAAACTGCCCCCAAAATGCCGGAGCACAAACCCCGTTATCTCATGGGGGTTGGTTACGATCGCGACATCACCGCGGCGGTCCTCGCGGGGGTTGATATGTTCGATTGCGTTCTCCCAACCCGCAACGGCCGAAACGCGAACGCCTTCACAGCCGATCCCACAACAGACGGTCAACTCCGCCTTCGAAACGCGAAGTTCGCGAAAGATGAGGCCCCAATCGAGCTCGGATGTGATTGCCCGGCATGTGACCCAGCCTCCCACGGGTGGGCGACATATGACGCACGCCCGTTCTCCAGGGCATACATCCGCCATCTCTTCGTCGCGGGCGAGATGCTGGGTCCGATCCTCGTCACGCTCCATAATCTCCGCTTCTTCCAGCGCCTTATGGATGATCTGCGCGAGGCAATCAACTCGAACGAGTGGGAATCGTTCAAACGAAACCGTCCGAGTTTGGCCCCCATTGTCGATCGTGCACTCGAAGTGCAATCACAGAGCGATTAGATGTTTGGGTTTCGCTTGTTGAAACCAACCCAAATTCTCGTCACACAACCCATATTCCCGACCTATCATCCTCACCCGGCGGCTTGGAGTCCGTCCGGGTGTTGAAAGGGACAGCATGACGCACGATACCTTCATGCCCTCGGCATGGATGATGCCCGTATTGATTCAGGACGCCCCACAAGGCGGTGGTCTCATCGGAGGCCCATCCTCCGCGACCACGCAGCAACCCTCCTCCACAGCAGACGGTGGGGCAGGTACCGGGCAGAACGCACGCCCCGGCGGCGGCATGGACATGATGATCATGATCCTCGTCCTCTTCGGCGGGATGCTGCTCATCACGATGTTCTCGGGACGCAAAGACAAGAAGCGTCGCAAGGAGATGATGGCCTCGCTTGGCAAAAAGGACAAGATCCGAACCGCCGGCGGGATCATCGGCACGATCGTCGAGATGAAGGGCGACGAGGTCCTCATCGAAACCGATCGAGCATCCCACACACGACTCTGGCTCGCGAAGGGCTCAATTGCAACGGTTGAGAAACACGCGAAATCTGTGGAGTCCACCGAGGAAGAAACACAAAGTACCGGCGCCTGATCAGGACGCTCGGTAGATGTACACAGATCAGGTTCTGAAAACTGACCCATAGAGGTTCAACCGCATGCGACACTTCGGCCGCAACATCATCATCGCGATCGCATTGCTCGTCCTTTCGTTCTGGGCGTCATACCCACCGAGCGAGAAAATCGGGCTGGGCAAAGACCTACGAGGCGGCGCCTCGCTCGTTTACTCTGTTGAGCTCGGCTCCACGGAGTCCGCAAATGAGGTCATCCCCCAGGTCATCGATGTTCTCAAAAAGCGTATCGACCCCAACGGCCTGTTCGAGATCTCAATTGTGCGACAGGGCCAGGATCGGATCGAGATCACGATGCCGCTCCCGTCTGAGAAGGTCAAGCTTCTCAAGCAGCAGTTCGAGACCGAACTCTCCAAGCTCAGCGTCACATCCATCGACGACGCAGAGTTCGAACGCATCATGCGTCTCCCCGCTGAAGAGCGCGCAGCACGCGTGAAGGACCTCGGATCAGTCAGCGAATCTGTCAAAACGACACTCGAACGCGCATCCGCCGCATTCGATGAAGCACAACGCTTGCGGGCAGAGCTCCGCCTGTATTCTGTAAATCCAGACACCCCCGAAGCTGTACTCGACAACTTGGCGGATCGTGCGGCCGATGCGGAAATCGAATACGAGGTCGCCAGAGACCAGGCCCTCGCCAGCGCGATATCCCCCGAAGAAATCAAGCGTGCACTCGAACGATCGGACGAGCAGAAGAGCATCCGAGACGGCGACAAGTACATCCCCGTTGACTCGGAAAGAAAACGAGCACTCGATAACATCCGAGAGCAATACCCCGAGATCAACGATCAACTCGAACGCGTCATTGCTGCTTTCGACGAATACACCGCCAATCGCGATTCGCTCGACGATACCAGCGACCTCAAACGCCTCGTTCAAGCGTCTGGCGTCCTGAGCTTCCGCATCACCGTTGATCCGCAGGGGCGTGGCGGCGGACTCTCCCACCCGGACGAGCAACGGCTCCGCGATCAGCTCCGCGAAAAAGGCCCGAAGCAGGCAAACGCTCGCGATGCTCGCTGGTTCAAGATCAATAAGGTCGATTCCTGGTACGACTCGATCGATTCATACAACAGACTCCTCGAAAACCCCGCCAGCTACTTCCTCACCTTCGGCCAGAGCGGCTATGTCGTTGAAGAGTACAACGGCGATTACTACATGCTCGCGTGGGACACACGAGACCTCAGGATCACGCAGGACGATGCGCGATGGAAGGTCTCGCGTGCATACCAGACCGCTGACTCACTCGGCCGCCCCGCAATCGGCTTCGAAATGGACCCCGCGGGTGCCGCTCGCATGGGTGACCTCACCGGTGCCAATGTCGGCTACCGCATGGCCGTCCTCCTCGACGACCAGGTCTACACCGCACCAAACCTCAACGCACGAATCACGAACCGAGGCATCATCGAGGGCGACTTCTCGATGGATGAGATCAACTACATCATCCGAGTCCTCGGTGCGGGTTCACTCCAAGCGAAGCTCTCTCCGGAACCCCTGAGCGAAAATGTCATCGCTCCAGAACTCGGGCAGGACAACCTGGACGCAGGGATCGATGCGGGTAAATGGGCACTCGTGATCGTCTCGGCGTTCATGCTCTTCTACTACCTCGGTTACGGGGTCGTCGCGGTACTCTGTCTCGCCGCGAACGCCGTGCTGATCCTTGGAGCGCTCGCACTCTCGCGTGCCTCGCTGACCCTTCCCGGCATCGCAGGCATCATCCTGACCTTCGGTATGGCGGTCGACGCGAATGTCCTCATCTTCGAGCGTATCCGCGAAGAACTCAACGGCGGACTCGATCTTCGACAGGCCGTGCGTCTCGGGTACGAGAAGGCACTGAGCTCAATCGTCGACGGCAATGTGACCAACCTCATCGTCTGTCTTGTCCTTGCAAATGTCGGGACACAAGAAATTCGAGGCTTCGCGATCACGCTGGGTATCGGTGTGGTCTGCACGATGATCTCCGCATTGTTCTTCTCACACATCATCCTCGTCGCACTCGTGGACAAGCTGAAGTTCCGCAAGATCGCGATGCTCCCGATGCTGGTTAAACCACTCGAGCGAGCGCTGAATCCCAATCTCAACTGGATCGGCATCCGCTGGGTATCCGTCTTTGTATCAATCTTCTTCGTCGGGCTCGGCATCACCATGATCGTGGTGCAGGGCGACAAAATGCTCGATACAGAGTTCCGCGGCGGAACGCAGATCACCCTCGCTTTCAAGGACAATCCTGAAACGCCGGGCGAGGGATACACAATGTCCCGCCCAGAAGTCGAGCAAATCGTGCACCAGCTCGGGGAGAACGATCCCGAAATCGAGCCGCTCAGAAACGCTGAAGTGCTCCCCATCAACCCCCAGGATGACGGGCTGACCGCAGACACATTCAACATCAAGACCACAGCAACAAACAAGAACGATGTTGCGGACGCGATCGTGAATGCTTTCCGCGACATGATCGATGTTCCGCCAGCGCTCCAGTTCGAAGGATCTGACCTGCTCGAAGCCAGCGCTGCGCCCGCATACCCGATCATCGATCAGCGATTGGGCGACAATATCAAGCGTACTGAGTTCCTGAACAATGTTTCCGAGTTCAACGGCGGCGTTGCGATCCTCCTTGAGAACCTTTCGCCGCCACAGTCGGTGTCAGAGATCCGCGAACGAATCGCGATCACGCGACAGAAGGATGATTTCTCAGACATCGTCGGACGCAAGCTCGACATCATCGCACTCGAGGGCACCCCAGAGGCAGCCACGACCGCCGTCATTCTGGTTCTCGACCCCACGCTCGACTACTTCTCAAACCAGGATGTCTGGCGCAACGAGGTACAGCAACGCGAGTGGGATCTTGTGATCGCATCGCTCGCCAACTCCTCGGATCAGCTCAGCGTGCAGTCGTTCTCGCCTGCGATCGCTGAGAACTTCCGTGCGACTGCAGTCGCCGCGGTGGTCCTCTCGCTCATGCTGATCCTGATCTACATCTGGGTGCGATTCGGTTCGGTGCGCTACTCTGCCGCAGCGATCGTCGCGCTCACGCACGATGTCCTCGTCGTCATCGGGCTCATCGCCTTCGCTGAGATTATCTACGAGCACGAGTCGTTCACATCGATCGCGAATACCCTCATGATCGAGCCGTTCAAGATCGACCTCAACCTCATCGCGGCTCTCCTCACGCTGATCGGGTACTCGCTCAACGACACGATCGTCATCATGGACCGTATCCGTGAGAATCGCGGCAAGCTCCCGTACGCATCCAAGGCGGTAATCAACCGCTCTATCAATGAGACGATATCGCGTACCCTCGTGACTTCAGGCACGACACTCCTCGCCATCCTTCTTCTCTACATCGATGGCGGCCCCGGTGTCCACGCATTCAGCTACGCGTTGCTCGTGGGTGTGCTTGTGGGTACCTACTCGTCAATCGCCGTTGCATCGCCGCTCGTCTGGAGCCGCAAACGAGATATCTCTGAGCGTCGCCGACTTGAGGAAGAACAGAACGCCCTCGACAACGAAACGATCTAATCGGTCGGATTCTGATGCATCACCTCCAACTGCCCCGATACCATTCGGGGCAGTTATAATTGATCTCAGGTGTTTCCATGATGGACGAACGCACATCCAGAATATTCATCGGGCTCTGCCTCTTGGTGGTGGTCTGGATAGGTGTCTACTGGATGTGGCAGCCCTCAAGCGACCAGAACTCGCCCGTGATTACCTTTGAGCAGCCCGAGCAGATTGACCCACCCCTAATCACACGATCAGGGGATACGACCGAGGAGGATCAGGATCCCAATACCAAGGAGGGGAGCTTGGTCGGGCAACTTACCGCCCAAAGAGATCTGGCGGAACCACCCCCGACTGAGCCCAAAGGGCCCATCCTCAAACAACCCGAGTTCTTCGAACACATCGTGGCCAAAAGCGAGACCATGCAGACTATCTCTCGCCGCTACTTCGGATCCCCAGATAAATGGGATGTGATCGCAAGGGCGAACCCATTCGTAGACCCGCAAAAGCTCCGGGAAGGCATGGCAATTCGCATTCCAAAGGATCCGGACAACATTCAAGGGATCGTTGAAGGGCGAGAGACAGAGCCCGGGGTGATCGAATCGCATTCACCCAACCCAAACGCAGTAATCGAGTATGTCGTGCGCCCGGGGGACTCGCTGTCCAAGATATCACTCAATATCTATGGTTCAACCCGCCACGCACGCTTCATCTACGACTCAAATCGGGATGTGCTTCGTTCCATGGACGATATATCGATCGGGCAGCTCCTGCGTCTGCCGCCCCTGCCAGAGGATTGATCCGATCGCCTGAGATCGGAGCTACAATCCCCCATGAGCGACTCTCAACCAGTCTACATCGTTACAGGTGGCGCCGGATTCATCGGTGCCAATCTCGTCGCGACCCTTCTGGAGCGCGAACCAGACGCGATGATCTATGTCGTGGACGACTTCCGGACAGGTTCATATGCGAACATCGTCGAAGGGTTGGAACGCAGGGGCCTTCCCCCATTTAAGGGGTCAGTCCTCAGCGACTCCATCGCTGAACTGAACTGGCAACCCGCACTTGTCGGTCTCGAGCCCAAAGCCGTATTCCATCTAGCCGCGATCACAGACACGCTCGAGTTCGATGAGCAGAAAATGCTCCGTGGAAACACCGAGCCATTCACAGACATACTTGAGGCGTGCGTGGAGTGTAATGTCCCGCTCGTATATGCGTCCAGCGCCGCGACTTACGGATCTCCCCCTCAGGCCAACGATCGTGTGCCATTCTCCATCGATTCCGCGGGGAAACCAAACAATGTATATGGGTTCTCAAAGTGGCTGATGGATGTAGAGGTCTTCCGCTTTTTCGATGAGCGTCGTTCTTCTGGCGAACCGCTGCCGCATGTTGTCGGGCTTCGCTATTTCAATGTCTTCGGCCCCGGCGAGTCACGCAAGGGCAAGATGGCCTCCATGGTCTACCACCTCACGAACCAGGTTCTGGATGGCAAGCGTCCACGCCTATTCAAAATGGGTGAGCACGAACGAGACCAAGTCTTTGTGGATGATGTCGTTTCTTGCACCATCGCGGCAGCCCAACCCGAAGCAACAGCCGGCGTATACAACCTCGGTTCGGGACAGACGACCTCCTTCAACGACATCGTACACGCCATCAACACGGCCCTCGGAACCGATGTCGAAGCCGAGTACTTCGATATGCCTGAGGAAATGGTTTCTACATACCAGCACTACACCTGCGCCGATATGTCCCAAACCAAGGCAGGGCTCAACTGGGAACCACACTGGAACCCAAAGGACGCGATGGTGGAGTATGCACGCCGTATTGCCGATGAAAGAAGCGGTACGCAGGTTCAACTCGTCAGTGAGTAGAGAGAGCAGTATTTATGAGCATTAAGCGTGTACTCGTGACGGGCGGTGCCGGATTCCTCGGCTCCCACCTCTGTGAAAGACTCATCCAGGATGGCCACGATATCATCTGCTTGGACAACTTTTTCACATCTCAAAAATCCAATGTCCAACACCTACTCCAATACAACAACTTCGAACTCATCCGCCATGATGTGACCCATCCGATCTGGCTTGAGGTCGATGAAATCTACAACCTGGCCTGCCCAGCAGCTCCGGGGCATTATCAATACAACCCCATCAAGACCATGAAAACATCCGTGATGGGCGCGATCAATGTCCTCGGCATGGCCAAGCGATGCAATGCTCGTGTGCTTCAGGCCTCGACCTCAGAGGTATATGGCGATCCGACCGTACATCCCCAGCCCGAGTCGTACCGTGGGAATGTGAATCCCATCGGGCCGCGTGCTTGCTATGACGAGGGGAAACGAGCAGCGGAAACGCTGTTCTCAGACTATCACCGCCGACACAACCTCGATGTCCGCATGGTTCGCATCTTTAACACCTACGGCCCGCGCATGCACCCATTCGATGGCCGCGTCGTGTCGAACTTCATCATCCAGGCGCTCAAAGGCAACGACATCACCATTTTCGGGGATGGCTCGCAGACCCGATCATTTTGCTTCCGGGACGATCTCGTTGAGGGCATCATTCGGCTCATGCGCTACGAGGGTGACGACGCCCACCTCCCGGTGAACATTGGTAACCCCAACGAGTTCACCATCAAACAGCTCGCCGAAATGACGATCAAACTCACGAACTCGTCATCAAAGCTGGTATTCAAGCCGTTACCTGAGGACGATCCGATGCAGCGTCAGCCGGATATCTCCCGCGCCAAATCACTTCTCGATTGGGAACCCTCGATCCAACTCGAGCAAGGGCTCGCCAGAACAATCGAGTATTTCAGTTCGATAGAACTCAGTGATTTCCGAGCACCGACGCCAAACCACTGACCGAGCACACATCATTCAGATCCGATACAATCCCGATTATGATCGTTCCTCGATTCACCCCAGAACAGTGCCTGATCCTGACCGATGCGGATATCGAATCGTTGATCGCCACGGCTATGGCCAGCGAACAACAGTCGATCAACAGCCTCGATCCGAGTATCCTCGCGCCGGCATGGTGGGCGAAAAACTCGGACGAACTCGACCTTGTTCTCCCGGTTCTCGAATCCGCGGCTCGCAGCCAGGCCGAGATCTACGCACTGCATGTGCTCCCGGATCACGCCTTCTACCCGCCGGATTCCAACGAGTCTGCCCAAATCACAACGAGCGTTCAGCAATCTCGGATTCTTCTGGATGCGGCCTACCTCGCGATGCAACTCGGTCTCAAACGCGTCGTTTGGCCCATCAGAATCCCAGAATCCCACCCGAACCGGATTGCGGCGATCGGCGAGGCGATCGATCGAGCCATGCTCATCTCACGCCTAGTGTCGATCGATGCGAATACGGAGACCGCCCCTGAACTCCTGATCGAGACCCCCTTCGTGGATCTCAGCGATGATCAGATCGCGGACTTGGCTCAGGATATCGCCATCCCGATCGATACATGCTGGTGGGCGGATGCTGGTGACATCACCATAGCACAACAGCGTGCCGAGGCCTGGAAGAGCATCGATCCAAGGCAATCGGCCATGCTCGAACCCAAACCGGGCGTCCGAACCACAATTTGATTCAACCCCCATCGGCGTGGTTGATGGGTTCCAAGTTGATGCGTGCGTACACTCTGCTCGATATGAGCACAATGAACGCCCAAGCCGACCGTCACGCAGCACTGAACCCAAGCAACGGGTGCGTCCACACATGGTCGCAAACCCTCATCCCAACAACCCGTGAAGCACCCTCCGACGCGGAAACCCCGTCGCATATCTTCATGGTCCGCGCTGGGTACATCCGTCAGGTCGGCGCCGGCATCTATAACTACCTCCCTCTCGCATGGCGATCGATCAAGAAGATTTCCGCAATCGTGCGTGAAGAAATGGACGCGGCCGGCGCATCAGAGTTCCTGATGCCCGCGCTGATGCCCATCGAGCTCTACAAAGACACCAAGCGAGATATCGACTACGGCAACCTCCTTTTCACACTCGAAGACCGTCACGGAAGACGCTCGGCCCTCGGCCCCACCCACGAGGAGGTCATCACCGACCTCATGTGCGGTGCTGTCACAAGCTACAAGCAGTTCCCCCTCAACCTCTACCAGATCCAGTCCAAGTTTCGCGACGAGGCACGCCCCCGCGCCGGCCTCCTCCGCTGCCGCGAGTTCATCATGAAGGACGCATACTCCTTCCACCTCGAACTCGATGGCGAAGCAGGACTGAGCCACACATACGACAAGATGTACCAGGCATACACAAACATCTTCACACGCTGTGGGCTCGATTTTTCTCCAGTCGAAGCAGAAGCCGGACCAATTGGCGGCTCCGCATCCCACGAGTTTATGGTCAACTGCGCCAACGGCGAGGACACCATCCTCTACTGCCCAGAATCCGGTTATACCGCCAATGTCGAGAAAGCCGAGATCGGTGACCGCCCATGGTCTTTCGATGTGGCCGCGACCGATGAACTCCAAAAACATCACACCCCAGGCATGCCAGGCATCGACCTCGTCGCTGAGCATCTCGGCACCGACGCCGCGGGGATGCTCAAGTCCATTGTTTTCCGACGCGCCGGCACCGAGGACAAGTGGGTCATCGCGGTCGTCCGAGGTGACCATGATGTCAACGAGGGCAAGGTCCGCGACGCGGTCGGCACCGGGGTCGAGATGGCTCCGGAGAAAGAAGCGAAGGAAGCCGGCTTCGCCATCGGCTATGTCTCGCCACGCATGATCGACTCCACGAAGCTCACGCTCGTGGTCGACCCAGATGCGCTTGCCGCGCCATCGTGGGCAACCGGTGCCGACGAGCCCGACCACCATGTCACCGGCTTTAACTGGTCACGCGACATGGCCGACGCCATTGCTCAAGACAAGATCAAGGTCGCCGATATCCGAAACGCGCAGGCAGGTGACCCGTCACCTCGCGCAGAGGGGGCCAAGCTCGAGACTCGCCGCGGCATCGAAGTGGGGCACATCTTCAAGCTCGGCACGAAATACTCATCTGCGATGGGACTCAGCGTTCTCAATAAAGACCAGAAGAAGCAGGATGTCATCATGGGGTGCTATGGCATCGGGGTCTCACGCACGCTCTCCGCATGCATCGAGTCCGCACACGACGACAACGGCATCATCTGGCCGCTCGCGATCGCGCCGTATCACGCACAAATCATCGTGATCAAACCCAAAGAAGATGGCGTGATGGATGAAGCACACAAGCTCGCAGACGAGCTCAAGACACAGGGGTTCGATGTCCTCATCGATGACCGTGACGATCGCCCCGGGCCCAAGTTCAAGGACGCGGACCTGATCGGGATCCCGCTCCGCTTCATCATCTCCCCGAAGACCATCGAGGCGAATCAGGTCGAGTTCAAAGCCCGAGCCGACGAGGGGAAGGCAGAACTCATCAATCGTGATCGAGCGATCGATGTTGCAATCGCAAAGTGCACTCAGATCGCCTGAAACATCGATTGAAAGGGCGAAATGCCCGCCTAATCCCCTTGACAGGGAGATGACAATCCACGAACATGAAAGCACCCCGCCATTCGGTGGGGTGCTCTTTGTACCACCCACGCACACCCCGGAGTCATCCATATGCATTGTGTTCCCAACGCGTCGCGAACCGCACGCCGATTCGCTGTCCTATGTACCGTCGCAGGTCTCGCCACATCAGTGCACGCCCAGAACGCCCAGAATCCAGCGACACAAACGCTCAAGTGGAGCAACGGGCAGACGACAGCCGTCGCCATGATGAGCCAGCCTGAGATCGCACAGCGGATCGATCAGCTCGCCTCGCGTCAGGACGAATCGCGTGTCCTCGTGCACTTTGCGTACCCAATTGAAGAAAGCGATCGCGCAAACCTGAAAGAGCTCGGACTCGAAGTCACCACCGCGCTCGGTGGTACGAGCTACTTCGCGACCCTGAGCCTCGGCGCGGATCACAACGCCCTCTCACGCGCCTCGATCGCCTCGATCTCCTCCATCTCGCGCCAGCAGAAACTCCACCGCGATCTCGAAGGTGGCATCTACCGCTCATGGATGATTGATCACGAAGCCGTCACGAAATCACCGCTCGGCACCAAACTCGCCGAGTCCGGCATGGTGAGCAAGGAAGAACTCGATCAGATCGGCGCCGATCCCGATGTCGTAGTGATCACGATGTTCCATGCAGATGTTGATCGTGCTCAAGCGCTTCGTGAAATCACTGACCAGTTCGACGCACGCGTCGTGCGTGAAGTGAAATCAATCAACTCCGCCTCAATCCTGATCAAAGCCTCCCAGGTCAAGACTCTCGCCGAGCAGGATATGGTGATGTGGGTCGAACCCCCGATCCCCGCGCTCAGCGAGAACAACGCAGAAAACCGTGCGCTCACCGAAGTCAACACAGTCAACTCTGGGCCATACAACCTCAGCGGCGACGGTGTCACCGTCCTTGTCTACGACGCTGGTCAGGCATTCGCACACCAGGACTACGGATCACGCCTCACAATTGGTGCATCAGACACCGATTCAATCTCAGGACACGCGACTCATGTCGCCGGGACCGTCGGTGGTGACGGCACCGGGAACATCAATCATCGAGGCATGGCCCCGTCTGTTGAGATTGTCAGCTACGGATTCGAAGTCGTGGGCGGGCTGCAACCGGGATTTCTCTACACCGATCCCGGTGATGTCGAAGCCGATTACCTCGAGGCGTACAACCTCTACGGCGTTGATATCTCCAACAACTCCATCGGCTCAAATGTTGAGTCCAATGGGTATAACTGCGATTGGCAGGGAGACTACGGCACAACCGCTGCACTTATCGACGCAATCGCACGCGGCTCCATGGGGTCACCATTCCGCATCGTTTGGGCGGCGGGCAACGAACGCCAGGGCTCGCGGTGCGACATCGAGGGATACGGAGATTTCTATTCCGTCGCGCCTCCCGGCTCCGCAAAGAACCATATCACTGTTGGGTCGGTCGATGCCAACACGGACAACATCTCCTCGTTCTCATCATGGGGCCCAACAGATGACGGCCGACTGAAGCCAGATATCTCCGCACCAGGATGCCAGACAAGCGGTGACTTCGGGGTCACATCCACCAGCTCGTCCAATGGCTACACGACATTCTGTGGCACTTCCATGGCCGCACCAACCACCGCGGGGATCTCATCGCTCCTTCTCGAGCAGTACCGCATGACCTTCCCCGATCGCAACGATCCAATGAACGCGACCCTCAAGGCCCTCCTCGCGAACAGCGCGGTGGATCGCGGTCGCCCCGGACCAGACTTCGAGTACGGTTACGGTTCCATTCGTGCAACGAACGCCGCGGATACCATCATCGCCGAAAACATCGTCGAGTCAGAAGTCACCCAAGGCGGCACCTTCCGCGCCATCATCATCGTGAACCCGGGTGATACCGAACTCAAGGTCACCGCGGCATGGGACGACGCACCCGGCGCACCCAATGTCAACAACGCGCTCGTGAACGATCTCGACCTCCGCGTCATCGATTCATCAGGCACGGTGCACATGCCCTGGACACTCAACCCCGCCAGCCCCTCTTCCAATGCGATCCAGTCGGCCCGCGACGATCGCAACAACATCGAACAGGTCGCGATCCTGAACCCCGCCCCCGGCGCTTACACCGTCGAAGTGGTGGGGTTCAATGTCGCACAGGGCCCGACTCAATCCTTCGGCCTTGTGTCCTCATCGACCCTGATCAACTGCTCCTCAGCTGGGATCGTCGGTCTCGGGAACTCGATCTACCCTTGCTCCGGCTCCAGCACGGTCCAAGTCGTCGATTGTGACCTCAACACCTCCGATTCAATCGTTGACTCAGTCGATGTCATGCTCGAATCTTCCGCCACCCCCGGGTTGCCGATCATGCTGACCCTCACGGAAACCGCCCCGGAATCCGCGACTTTCATCGGCGGGTTTTCCTACGCCGACAGCGCCGGGTCAGACTTGCTCGTTGCAGAGGGTGCCACAATCACCGCGAGCTACATCGACGCAGATGACGGCAACGGGAACTCCAATGTCCTCGTGACCGCATCGGCCACAATCGACTGCACCCCGCCGATGGTCTCATCGGTCGGATTCAGCGACATCGAACCCCGCAGTGCCACCATCGATGTAACGCTCGACGAGCCAGCATCAATCACAGTCCGGTACGGAACTTCCCCGGCGAGCATGACCGAGATGGTTTCCTCAAACGCACTTTCCGATTCTCACTCCATCTCCATCAGCGGGCTCCAGGACGAAACGACCTACTACGCCTCGATCATGAGCACCGATCAGGCAGGCAACAGCTCGATGGACAACAACGGCGGTGCAGGCTATTCGTTCACCACGCCGGACATCCCCGATTTCTTCACCGAAGAGTTCGGCTCAGGGCTCGATCTTGAGGGACTCTCCCTCACCCTGACCCCGACAAACACGGTCGATGGTTACCAGGCCCACATCGAGCCTCTCGCTGGCGGCGTGCTTCCATTCGAACCAACAGACGGCTCGATCGTTTCGCTCTCAGACGATGATTCCGAACTCGTATCCATCTCAGGCGGGAACACCATTTCCCTCTACGGCCAGACATACACCAACCTCTATGTCGGCTCCAACGGGTACATCACGCTCGGCGGATCGGACACGGATTACACCGAATCCCTGGACGATCACTTCAGTCAGCCACGAATCTCTGCGCTCTTCGACGACCTGAACCCGTCCTCCTCCGGGACGGTCTATCGTCAGCAGCTCGCCGATCGAATGGTCATCTCGTACGATCGAGTCACGGAGTACTCAGGAAGCAACCAGAACACCTTCCAGATCGAGCTCCACTTCGATGGCACCATCGTCATCTCCTGGGAGCGAATCGATTCAGGTGACGCGGTCGTCGGGATCTCGGCAGGCGACGGCACAAGCCCGGACTTCCTCGAATCCGATCTGTCCTCCTACCCTGCTCCAAGCAACTGTGCCGCCGACTTCAACGGCGACGGCATACTCGACTTCTTCGATGTCTCAGAGTTCATCAACGCCTTCAACGCCAATGATCCAGCCGCGGATCTCACTGGTGATGGCGTCTTCAACTTCTTCGATGTCTCCGCGTTCGTGAACCTCTTCTCGGGCGGTTGCCCGTAAGGGGAGAACCTCACCAAACACCCACAGAGCCGGGCATTGCCCGGCTCTTTTTTCATGCGCCCGAGCTATGATCTCAACATGCAGATGCCAGACAAAGTCAATGTCCTCCTCATCGGTGGCGGTGCCCGCGAACACGCACTTGCCGCTGCGATTTCCAAGTCCCCAAAGCTCGGCACGCTGTACGCGACGCACATGGGCAATCCCGGGATCGCCAAGCTCGCAAAGCGGGTTGATGTCCCTGTCTTAAAGAACGAACTGTACCGCCTCGCTCAGTTCTGCGACAAGGCCAAAATCGAGCTCGTCGTCATCGGTCCTGAAGACCCACTCGCTGAGGGATGGGCAGACGCGTTGCGTAAGAAATCCGACGGCTCCGATCGCATGATCTTCGGCCCAGGCGCCAAAGGCGCGAAACTCGAAGCCGACAAGGCATACGCAAAGCAGATGATGAAGGCCGCATCCGTCCCGACCGCAGAAGGGAAGGTCTTCCAGAAGTTCGAGCAGGCGCAGGAGTTCCTCCGCACCCGCGACGAGCTCTATGTCATCAAGGCCACAGGCCTCGCCAAGGGCAAAGGCGTCATCGTTCCCAAGACAAACGAAGAGGGAATCGCCGCAGCCAAGGACATGCTCGTCAACAAGGCATTCGGCGACGCGAGCAAGTCCATCCTGGTCGAGGAAGCACTCAACGGTACAGAAGTCTCTGTCCTCGCACTGCTCGACGGGCACAACATCCTTGTGCTCCCGCCGTGCCAGGATCACAAACGCTTGGGCGACAACGACGAGGGCCCAAACACCGGCGGCATGGGAGCATTCTGCCCCGCAGATACGATCTCCGAGCCGGTCATGCATCAGATCGAGTCCGAGGTCCTCGTGCCGATTGCCGACGCGTTGCGTCGCGACGAGATCGAGTTCCGAGGTGTGCTCTACGCCGGTCTCATGCTCACGCCGGCCGGACCAAAGGTGCTCGAGTTCAATGTCCGATTCGGCGACCCGGAATGCCAGCCGTTGATGACCAGATTGGATTCCGATGCGCTCGAACTGCTCTGGGCAACATCCGCTGGAACACTCGATCAGATCGAAGTTCAATACTCTCCGCAGCCCTGTGTGACCGTCATACTGGCATCGAAGGGCTACCCCGAATCCCCAGAAACCGGGTTCCCGATCACGGGGATCGACGAAGCCGAATCAATCGACGGCGTAAGCGTGTACCACGCGGGCACCAAGCTCGACGAAGACGGGAATGTCGTCACCAGCGGCGGTCGAGTCCTCGCCGTCACGGCACTCGGCGACACCATGGATCAGGCACGCCAGCGGGCGTACGAAGCCGCCGACAAAATACATTTCCACGGCATGCAGCTCCGCACAGACATCGCGAAGAATGCCCCCGTGGCAAGTGTTTGAAACCCGCGTTTAGTTCGATGAAACCGGGCGACCCGCGCTCAGTGTCAGCCATGTCGCGGTCGCCTGTGCACTCTCGCCGACATACGCCCATACGACGCGTCGCCCCTCATTCAATGGCTGCGCAACGAGAAGACTGATGCCCTCATCGGTCTGTTCCAACGCAATGTCGTACGACCCAAGGATCTCTCCCCGGCTATCGATAAGCGCGACCCCCGCGATGACACGCGGAAACGCCGTCTCAGGACCGATCACGCGTGCCGCTGTCGCTTCTGTACTCGTGAGAAGAGTAATCAGTCGACCGATCGCATCATTCGTGAGCGTATCAACGAGAGATCCCGCGACCTGCCATTCTCCCTGATCCCGCACGGATTCAAACCGGACGACATCGTCCCGCCCGAAGACACGCAGTGCACTGACGGATGTCTGGGCATTGGGATGCGCGATCGATGCGATGTACGCATCCGGGTACGCCGTGAGCTTTGAAAGTGATGCAACTGGCACCGTGATCACGGTGTCCAAGCCATCCCGTGAGAACTTGGCGTAGAGCTGTTCTGCGCTCAGGTCTGCCTGCTGCCCGAGAGAGATCGAATACGCGTGATCCTCCGTCTCGATGTCGATCTTCGCGATCGGAGCACCAAGACCAGTCGTTGATTCATCGATAGGCGTGTCGATGAAGTCCGAAGCTTCCATGGCAGTCATAGTACGGATGAGCGATTCAACCCGATCACGATCGGCGTGGAGCGAGAATGGGTCTGTGATCATCCATCGCGTGCCGATGAGTTCCGCCTGCATCGAATGCTCCCCCGCACTCACCCGGACTTTCTGGACACTCGGCAGGGCGATGTTCATGAGCCTCGGGTCACGCCAATCAAGCGCATTGTCGAATGTAAACGCATCAATGATCCGGGATTCGATCCAGCCATCGAGAACACGCTCGATCGCGCCCGATTCGTCGCGCTGTTCAAGACGGATCGGGCTTCTTCCGCCGGCCCGGTCTGTGCCGAACGAAACAGTAATCTCCGAACCATCGCGGGACGAAAGCCGGATCCCCCCTTCGGAATCAACAAGCCGATTCTCGCTCAGTCGAACACGGGTTGTTGCCAAGGTCCTCAAGGCACCCCGAACACGCGTCGAAGACACGCCCCATGATTGTGAGCCCGCATCTGTTGACCAAGTGCCCGTCCACTCATCGATCTGTGTTTCCGATCGCTCGATCAGGACACGAAGATCCACAGGACCGAACTCAAGGCTTACGACCGACGCGGGGTCAAACTGAAGACCGGCCCATTCAACCGGCTGAGAGCGAGCGGACTCGGCATGCTGTTGGCGCAGCAGCAAAGCCCCCCCTCCGAGGAATCCCGCAATGATGCACCAGATCAGCAAGGTTCTTAGCGACATATGCCTATCTTATCGTCCGTTCGTGCACAATCCGCCCGGAATCGCCCGACAATCATCCCATGCCCAGATCCAACCCATTCATCGCAATCACCGCAGATCTGATGATCCGCAATCAGAGACCCACCGCGTTCTCAACGATGACCTATACCCATGCGGTCCTCGCCGCCGGAGGGATCCCGGTCATCATCCCCCCCGCGCCGATGCAGATCCCCGATCTCATCGAACGATTCGACGCATTCATCCTCACAGGGGGAGACGACCCGGTCACTGAGCCATTCGGACACCCAACCCATCCCGAATCCGTCCGCGTGCTCGATGATCGTCAGCAGTTCGAGACCAAACTGCTCAACGAACTCCAGAGCCACCAAGATGTCCCCGTGCTCGGCATCTGCCTCGGCATGCAGATGATGGGCCTCGTCGCCGGGGGCACCCTCAATCAGCATCTCCCCGAAACGCATCAATCACACCCCGACCATTGGGAACACACCCACGAAATCCACTCCATCGACGAGTCGATCCTCGCGTCGGGGATGACCTATTCCAAGCACCGACAGGCGATGCAGGATCCCGGAAAGATGCGTACGCTCGCAACCGCCCACGACGGCGTGATCGAAGCCATCGATGATCCAACCCGCAAGTTCTACCTGGGCGTCCAGTGGCACCCGGAACGAACGGACAACGAACCGCTCGGACAGCGGATCATCGATCAGCTCGTGGACGCTGCACGCATGTGATCAGAAATCCAGCGTCGGACCATTCGCGAGCTGATTCGAGTGCTGAACACCGAGGGTCTTATAGATTTCCAGCGTCGCGTTCGACTTGTTGAGCGTGTAGAAGTGAATCCCATCCACCCGATGATCGAGCAGATCACGCGATTGCTCTGTCGCCCAATGCACCCCGACCTTCCGGATCGCCTCGTCAGAGCCGTCCGTCCGCCGCACCATACGCAGCAGCGGGGCAGGGAATCGCATGCCCAGTGCCAGCTCGGACATCCGTTTCATCCCCGCGATGGACTGGATCGGCATGACACCCGCGATGATCGGCACCCGGATCCCCGCCATCTCGCACCGATCACGAAAGTCATACAGATCCCGGTTATCAAAGAACATCTGCGTGATGACATAATCCGCGCCCGCATCGATCTTCGCCTTGAGATAATCCATCTCCGTGAGACGGTTCGGCGTCCCCGGGTGCCCCTCCGGGAACCCGGCAACCCCGATCGCGAACCCGCCAAACCCGTTCGCCCGGCGCTGCTCATCCTCGATCTGACGGATGAACTTCACCAGTTCGGACGCGTTCGAGAACCGATCATCTGAGAAGTTGTGCGCCGCGTCCTTGGGCGGGTCTCCCCGAAGCGCCAGAATACTCTGAATCCCGCGCTGCGCGTATCCCTCAACAATGCTCCGGATCTCGTCCTCGCTGTGTTTCACGCAGGTGAGGTGGGGGACGGTCCGTGTCCCGGTTTCCTCCACAACCCGATGCACCAGATCTCGCGTCAGCGTCCGTGTCGAACCGCCCGCGCCGTAGGTCACGCTCACAAACGAAGGCCCCAGCGCCCCGAGCTTCACAATGTGATCAAAGAGCGACTGGGCACCCTGCTCGCTCTTGGGCGGGAAGAACTCGAACGAGAAAGTTGTGGATCGAAATATCTCGCGGAAATGGCTCATGCCGCCTCCTTGGGGGCGATGCTGCGGGCGTCCCTGCCCGCAGGTCCGAATATCAGTGTACCGATTCGTGAATCAGGCGTCAGATCCCTTGGATCATGGAACGGGTCGACCGATTCAGCCGAAAGGACTTCACGATGCACCGTTCTGATGCAGAGAGTCCCAACCGAAATGGCTTCACCCTGATCGAGCTGCTTGTCGTGATCGCGATCATTGCGCTGCTGATCGGGATACTGCTCCCCGCCCTCGCGAGCGCTCGCGATACCGCCAAGACCCTGCTCTGCTCCACTCGGATGCGTCAGGTCGCCACGGGGTGGCAGATCTATGCCGACACCAACCGGGATATCTCCGTCCCCGCGCAGCCCGGACGCTATCTCGACGAGCAACGGAATGTTTATCAACTCGGCAACGGGGATCATTACCGACCGAGGTGGTTCGCCGTCATCGGTGCCGCGGCCGGCTTTGATGCATTCACCCAACCCAGCGCCGATATCGAAGACGAGCACACCACCGCAGTCGACGGGAACGAGGTGTTCCTCTGCCCCGTCGTCCCCGAATGGAACAACACCAGAAACTACGCCTTCGGGTACAACCACCAGTTCCTCGGTAACACGCGATTCGTCAACGACGACGAAAACGACGGGTTCATCAACTTCCCCGTGCGAGCATCGAGTCTCAACGCCTCGAGCACCGTGATGTTCGCGGACTCGCTGGGCACCGCCGCGGGCAAACCCCTCTCCCAGCATACCCAGAACCGGAACGACGGCACCCGAGACCCAGAACTCCGCGCCGAAGGCGGGCACGGGTACGCCCTCGATCCGCCCCGCCTCACCGACAACAACGACTTCGCCGATCGCCGGAACCGGAGCATGGAACACCGCTCCGCACCCCACACCCGCCATCGCGATAAAGCGAATGTCGCGTTCTGCGACGGGCATATCGAAGCCAGATCCCTCGAAGACCTCGGCTATGTCGTCAATCCGGACGGGAGTGTCGCGGGGGATGACCCCGACGCCTCCAACGCCCTGTTCACGGGCACAAGCCGAGACCAAGACCCACCGAAACTCAGCCGATAACACTTCGCTCGCCCCTTCTGGTTTCTCGATCGGGCCAGACCGTGGTACACTGACAACGCTATGTTCACAGAGCTGTCCGCAAGAGATATCCACGAATGCCACCAGATCGCAGGGCGTTGCCGCGATCTGGGAGCCGATGTTGACGCATGGCGTCAACAGCTTCTCGGCGAACTCCGAACCATCGTCGATGCACAGGTCATCATCAGCTCCGAGATCGAGCATTTCGGGAACACAAACACCAACGACACCCGATACCTCGGTACCCATCGAGACGGATGGATATCCCAGGACGCGGAAGTCCGCTGGCGAGAATACGCACAAACGATACCCGTCGAACGCACACCCGAATACCCATACCTCTCCAAGTTCTCCGGCGAGACCCTCGTGCTCTCCCGTGATCAGATCTGGGGACGCGAATCCTGGTACCGATCGCACACCTTCAACGAAATCCATCGAGAATGCGGAATCGATGATTACATCATTTCGATCTGCCCAACCGGTCTCCCCGACCGATGCACAACCCTCTGGCTGCACAAAGGCGTCGGCTCGCGCGACTTCACCAGCCGTGAACGCGCGATCGTCGCCATGCTGCATATGATCATCAACAAAGAAATCGGTTCGTTCCTCGCCGCAGCCGAGGAACCACGCATCAGCCAACTCACCAAACGACGACGCGAGGTGCTCGAACGCCTGCTCATGGGCGATTCCGAGAAGCAAATCGCGTTCCGCTTCAATGTCGCCCGTGCCACGATTCACGATCATGTGCTCGCGATCTACCGCCACTTCGAGGTGTCCTCGCGAGGCGAACTCCTCGCCCTGTTCATCGGCAGAGCCAAACCCAATCTCTGAACCCACCACTCGGTGTGCTCCCGGTTCCCCACCAAAGAGTGGGGGCTGTTTTTCTTGTTTGCCCTCGAAGATAGATCCAACGACACAGGTCGTGCTCACAAACGCATCTTCCCAAACAGGAGCATCAGCATGAACACCCCACGAACCATCGCCATCCTCGCCGCCGCCTGCCTTGCACAGAGCACCAGCGCCGACACCATCCTCTTCGCAGGGTCCCAGGGCGTCGTCCACGCCCTCGATACAGACACCGGAATCGTCTCTTTCCGAGGCGTCTGCTCGGGCCCGGTCAACTCGATGGCCGTACACGACGGCACCCTCTTCCTCGGTGACACCAACGGCGTCTGCTACACCTACGACATCGCGACAAACCTCGTCAACGGTGCCTTCGCGATCGATTCCGACGCAAACGCCATGGCATGGCTCGGCGAGCATCTGATCGTCGCCGATTCCAGCGGCCGCTTGGATTATGTCAACCCCACGACAGGCGAAGTTGAGAACTCCGCACTCATCACCAATACAGACATCACCACGATCGGGCTCGACGCGGGCGGACTCTTCGTCGGTGGGCACTCCACACTCGCCATGCGTGCTCACATCGGGCAGGACACCTTCCAGTTCTTCGCCGCATGCGGGTCCTTCGTGCAGTCGATGGCCTTCGACTCCGACACCATGTATCTCTCCGGGATCGCGTTCTTCGGCGCAGAGCAGGGCACCGTCTACCTCTTCGATAAGTTCGAGGGCGGCGTGAACTACGCTGGAACCTACGCTATCGATTCCGATGTCAACGCCACAGTCGCACTGGATGGCATGCTCTACCTCGGAGGAACCGACGGCATCATCCACGAGATGGACCCAGCAGACGGCACCATCACCCGAACATTCGACACAGGCATCGAAATCCAGGCAATGATCCCCGAGTCGGGCATCATCTCCTGCCCCGCGGATTACGACGCGGACGGGGACCTCGATTTCAACGATGTCTCCAACTTCATCGATCTGTTCAATAATCAGCTCATACCCGGAGACACAACTGGCGACGGCCGGTTCGATTACTTCGATATCTCGAGGTTCCTGACGCTTTACCGCGCAGGGTGCTGATCCACTAAGCATCACCACGACCCCCATCCGAACCCGTCGGCATCACCGAGCCGGCGGGTTCTTGCGTTTGTGCCTGCTCCGCGATCACCGCGACCACCCGATCGCCCAGCCGATATACAAGCACACTCAGATCCGATCGCGAACCCTTGCCCCGAAGGGCACGCTGCAATTCATCCGGGTTCACCACGCCCCCACGCGTGCGTACCTCGATGACTCCCGTGTCGTACGAACGCAAAGCCGATTTCACCCGCTTCTGATTCCACGGAAGAACCTCCAGCGTCCTGTACCAACGGATCATCGGGTGATGCTCCGCACTCGCACTCGTCACCAATCCTGTACCCGGATGGACAAGCGAAAGACGAGCATCTTTCAGGAGTGTCGAAACCAGATCCGCCCGCTCAAGACACGGATCGAGTGTGCCCAGATAGTCGCCGATCTCGGTGGAATCATCCGGCCGCTCGGGCTCACCGCAGATCGTAAACGCGCCCGCATCGCTCAGCACGGTTGCACTCCGTGGGTGTTCCCCGGCCAGCCGCCCGACCCAGAGCACCGCCTGAGTCAGCGTGCCCGATTCACTGATGATCTCGACCTCACCCTCAGGCAACTCGTACGCATCAACCCCCGGATGAAGCTTGATCGCACCGCTCCCAACACGCTCGATGACCCGACCCCACACCTCTGGCCCGGGCTGAAAATCCTCAATCGACCGGGTCCGCCTCGCATCAGTCCGTCGCGCAGGATCGAGATGAAACCCATCGCTGCCTGCAGGACACGCATCCAATGCATCACCAACAACCACAGCGCAGTCGGGCAGGTTGTGCGCGAACATCACCGCTCTGCATTCGTCGAGATCAACACCCGTGACATTCAGGCCAGCCCCGCTCAATCCCCACGCATCAGCACCGATTCCACAGCACAGATCCGCCACGCGTGCGCCTTCTCCGAGGACTCGTGCGAATCGGGCGGATTTATGCACACTCGATCGGGCGGAACTCGCCATCTCCACACCCTGCCGGTCTGCGACCAACCGCTCGCACCACGCGGGATCAAGCTTCGCTGTCGCCCGTTTCCGTGCGTCAGCGGCTTCGAGCATCCCGTGCACCTGCTCCGCATCGTACTTCTTCCGAAGTCTCGCGATCGCAGCGGGGGACCGATCGCCCGGTGCGCGTGCAATCGCATCAAGACCCTCCCGGGTCGTCAGCCAACGCCATGTTTCGATCGCGATCGACATAAAGAAGGCGGCGCACCCGTCGATACGCCGCCTTGGAGTGGTTCAGAGATCAGCCATTAGTACCGGTACTGCTCGGGCTTGTACGGCCCATCGACCGGAATCCCAAGATACTCGGACTGCTCAGGGGTGAGCTTGGTGAGCTTCACACCCAACTGATCGAGGTGCAGGCGTGCGACCTGCTCGTCGAGGTGCTTGGGAAGCACATACACCTTGTTCTCGTAGTTGTCCAGATTCTCAGCAAGCTCGATCTGCGCGATCACCTGGTTGGTGAAGCTCGCGCTCATCACGAAGCTCGGGTGACCCGTAGCACAACCGAGGTTGAGCAGACGACCTTCCGCAAGAACGAGGATGCTCTTGTTCTGGCTCTTAAACTCAAACTCGTCGAACTGCGGCTTGATGTTGATACGCTCGACATCCGGATCACGCTGGAGCTTCTCCATCTGGATCTCGTTGTCGAAGTGACCAATGTTGCCCACGATCGCCTTGTTCTTCATCCGCTTCATGTCCTCGAGCGTGATGATGTCCTTGTTGCCAGTCGTGGTGATGAAGATATCCGCGGTCTCGATGACATCCTCGAGGGTCTTGACCTCGATGCCTTCCATCGCAGCCTGAAGCGCACAGATCGGATCGATCTCCGTCACGATCACGCGACATCCCTGCCCACGCAGCGACTGCACACAACCCTTGCCCACATCGCCATAACCACAGACGACCGCGACCTTACCGGAGAGCATGACGTCGCTCGCACGATTCAGCCCGTCGATCAGCGAGTGACGGCAACCGTACACATTGTCGAACTTGCTCTTGGTCACCGAGTCGTTCACATTGATTGCCGGGAACGGAAGGATGCCCTGCTCCGCCATCTGGTACAGACGGTGCACGCCGGTCGTGGTCTCTTCCGAGATGCCACGCACCGCCGGGGTGACCTTCTGAAACCAGCCCGGGTTGTTCGCGATCGTGGTGTTGATGGTGTTGAGGATGTGACCCCACTCTTCCGGATCGTTTTCCGCATCGAACGAAGGCACATTGCCGTCGTTCTCGAACTGGAGACCCTTGATTAGCAGCAGCGTTGCATCACCACCGTCATCAACAATCTGATCCGGTCCGGACCCATCAGGCCATGTCAGTGCCTGCTTGGTGCACCACCAGTACTCCGCAAGGGTCTCACCCTTCCACGCGAAGACGGGGATGCCCTTGGGGGACTCAGGTGTGCCGCCGGTTTCAGGACGACCAACGACAATCGCCGCCGCCGCGGAGTCCTGCGTCGAGAAGATGTTGCACGAACACCAGCGAACATCCGCACCGAGCTCCGTAAGGGTCTCGATAAGCACAGCGGTCTGAACCGTCATGTGCAGCGAACCCATGATCTTGTAACCCTTCAGGGGCTTCTTCGATCCGTACTGCTCGCGGAGAGCCATCAGCCCGGGCATCTCATGCTCTGCCAGGCGAAGTTCCTTCCGACCGAGTTCAGCGAGCGAGAGATCCCGCACCTTGAACTGAATGCCGTTTGCTTCGTCGATTTTAAGTCCGTCGGCTGTTGCGACTGCTGTCATTGTCAATCCCTTTCATTCCGGGCCAGAGCCCGTGGGTGCAGTACTTCCTGCAGCAAGTAAGTCAGATATGTGCCACCGCAGCAAAGAGCGATGGTCCCGATGCTTCCACCTCAGGGCGGAGCTTGTGTGTTCGAACCGATGAGAATCCCGCCTCGCGAAACAGCTGTTCGCGCTGAGCATCGTCAAAGCCCAGATGCAGGTGCCCCATCTCGTGCTTGTATTCCATGCGTTCGTGCTTGCACATGTCCACCGCAAGCAAGAGCCCGCCGCCGTCATCAGCACGCAGGACACGACGGGCTTCCTTCAATGCCTCCAGCGGGTCAGCGATGTGATGCAGCACGAGCACGCATGCCGCGGCATCAACACTCCCATCCGCGAGCGGAAGCTGGGAGAGATCACCCTCCACGAACCGGACGCGATCCTCAGATCCACCGTGCTCAAGCAATCGAGAGCGAGCCGCGGCAAGCATTTCAGGTGATCGATCGATCGCAACGACTTCTCTCACCCACGGCGAGAGCAGTTCCGTCGCATTCCCTGTCCCGCATCCAAGATCCGCAATCACCCACTCCGGGTTCACGAAGCCAAGCAACGCGTGCTCCGTAAATCCATTCCCGAACAGCTGGCCGCGAATATCATCCCAAGCACCAGCGACCCGACCGAAGTAGGCTTCTGAATCACTCATGCGTTCCGCAAGCACAGAAGACAATCGCCGATCATCCTCTGCCAGAGTCGAGTCATTTCCCAGCTGATTCCGAATCGTCAACCACAGCGTGCGATGTTCCGCTGGCAGATCATCAATCACAACCCGGTAATACGATGCAGGCCCCACCGAACGCTTAAAGACCCAGCCGCCATCACTCAAAACACGAAGGTGGCGAGAACCAGAAGACTGAGGAATCTGAAGAACCTTCACAAGCTCGCCCACAGAGAGCTCATGCTGCTCAAGCACCCGAAGCATCCGTAAACGCACCGCATCTCCCAGCTGTGAGAGAAGCTCAACGGTGTTCTGGCTCGAGATGGTATCCTTTGGATCGGTCTTCATATCCTATTATCCGGAAATACGGATATAGCATAGAATGCGATCCCGACAATGTCAAAAAGCGAGGTTCAAAACTCAGGACGGATCGCGAGTGACGGCCCAGGAATCAGCCCCAGGCCCTCCAAACGAGCTTCGATCTCTTCATTGGTACGATCAAACCACAGCGCCTGCCGCAAACTGCGGACTTCCAGATCCGTATTATCGATCACCCGGGCAAAGTCAGCCATCGCGATATACGGCTTCGCAGATTTCCCGCGAGCATTCACGATTGCCAGAGACAACGCCTCACGGGCCTCGTCCATCAGCCCAGCTTCCTGAGCATAACGAGCCGTCCGGAGATACCCAGACCCGTCGGGCCCCTCGTCAGCGGTCTGGCGCAGCAGCGTCATCAACTGATCCGTATCTCCTGTCGCCACAAGAGCATCCGCAAGCGCTTCAAGATACTCGATATTGCCGGGTTCCAGATCGTGCGCGATCCGCAGGTGGCTCACGGCATCCCCATAAAGCCCCAGACGCATCTCGACAAGCCCCAATCGGTACTCCGCAAGTGCACTCTGAGGACGCCAATCAACATACTCGCTCCACAGTTCGTACGCCTGATCCCAATCCCCCTTGTCTTCGGCCACCGCCGCCCGGATATGCAGGTCATTGAGCGCGAGCGTTCTTTTTACCTTATTCGCGGGCGTGCACGCCCCGAGTCCCATCGTTACGCCCATGATGAGCACCAGTACTGTCGCGCCGAAACGGTTCATGCTGCAGACCTCCATTATCCTGTTGTCGCAGGTTCAATACATCGTAGGTTCGATGCATGCGTCATACCATGCCCCATGCGACGAACCGTGGTCCTGCTACACACAACAGAGCATTCCCCAGATCACTACGACTGGTTGATCGATCAACCAGATCTCGAAATCGAGCATCGATTGCGCACTTTTCGCGTCACGCATCGCCCCGACATTGCATCGGCATTCATCGCGGAAAACGCCCCGGATCACCGGGCAATCTATCTCGAATACCAGGGCGAGCTCTCCGCCCAACGGGGCAGCGTCACACGAGTCGCGGAGGGCACCGTACACACATGGGAAGAACGAGAGGACTCAATCCACGCCAGTATTAACTGGGGGGATGGTCCCAAGGAATATGTCGCTCGTCTTGAGGATGGGAAATGGGCATTCCGAGTGATCGACTAGACGGATTTGCATGTTTCTGGTACGCTCAAGGCGTGTGACATGCAAAAGGAGCCCATCGATGAGGGGACCGTTCAGACATCCACTTCCACCCGGGTATTCAGGCCCAGTGCCGACACCACCCGATGACGACAAGCAGAAGCAGGATCCAGAGGAAGAATCGCTGTCCCTCGACGACACGCTCCCGCTGGATATCGCTGCCGACGAGGTCGCGCCATCTGACCAGTCAGCACCCGCTTCAAGCTCGAAGATACGGACATTCCAGCAGAAGCTCGGAGGCGGCAAGCACGAGGACAACTGGAACCGTACGCCAAATGTCACCGGGACCGGCGCCATCCATGTCAAGAGCTTTCACTGCAAACTCACCGGCGATTCGCTCGACTTCCTCGACCAACAAATCAACGAATGGCTCGATGCGCACCCCCAATACGAGGTCAAGTTCGTGACCACCGGTATCGGCACATGGACCGCAAAGCTCAAAGAGCCTCACCTGATCGTCAATGTCTGGGTCTGAGCAATGCGCCGTTTCGTAAATCAAAGGCACAAGCCAATCGCGCTGTTCACCATGGCGATCATGTCAATCTGCGCGATGCTCGCCCTCGCACCAGCACCAAACGACAAAGAACAACCACCGATCCCAAACGCCCCCGACCCCGCCCTACTCATCCACGGCGAAGTCACTCGGGTCCTCGATGAAAACACCGTACTGATACGGATCGGTGACAAGCACGAGCGGTACGATCTCCTCGGCGTATCAGCGTTCAACCGCACAGATTCCGTCAACGCCCGCATCGCAATCGATGCCCTGTCCCGCCTCGTCCTCAACGAACAGGTCGCCATCCTTCACGACCCACTCGGGAATCGCAACACAGCCAATAAACTCGTCGGGTTCCTTTACCGCCAACCAGACCGAACCCTGGTCAACCTCGAACTGGTCCGGCAGGGATACACCCGCCACAGCTCGTCGTGGATGTCCCTCCACAAGGATGTCTTCTCGCACTACGCCAAGCGAGCCGAAACGCTCCGGCGAGGTGTCTGGGGGGCTGCCAACCCAACCAGCAATCCCAATGAGCCGTCGCTCCGCGATGATCCCCAGCCCCAACCCGAGACAACGAAGTCCACAGCTCCCGCCGATCGAATATTCGTAACCAAGCACGGCAGGAAATACCATCGCCAAGAGTGCCCGCACCTCACGGATACCGCCACTCCGACCACCCGACAGAAGATCAGGACCACGCACGAGCCCTGCAAGACCTGCAAGCCCGATGCGGGATGACTTCTCACCAGATCCGACCTGATCTGTCGATAGATCGGGCATGTGTGGCATTGCATCAATCATCAATCTCGGACAGCACCTCAGCCCCATCCCTCGACACACCGTCGAACGCATGCGGGATCGCATCGCCCACCGGGGCCCTGACGACAGCGGCCTGTGGGAAGACAAACGGGCGAGCATCGGGCACCGACGCCTCAGCATCATCGACCCCACCCCAGCAGGCCACCAGCCAATGTCCTCGCCGGACGGACGCTACATCCTCGCATACAACGGCGAACTCTACAACGACCACGACATCCGGGCAGAACTCGCCTCCATGGGCGAGGTGTTCCGGACAAACTGCGACACTGAAACACTCCTCCACGCGCTGATCACATGGGGAGATGAAGCAATCCAAAAACTGCGAGGCATGTTCGCCTTCCTCTTCTACGACACGCACCAAGAGCAGATCACCATCGCACGCGACCCGCTCGGCATCAAGCCGCTCTACTTCTCGATCATCGGAAACGAACACAGCCAGCAGATGCTCGTTGCATCAGAGATCGCTTCACTCCTGGAGCATCCACAGGTGCCACGCACCCCCGACCCAGTTACATTTAGCGCCTACCTCTCATCAATCAGAACAACCCTCGGCGAACGCACAATGTACGCCGCAATCCGCACGCTCCAGCCCGGCGACTGGATCACGATCGATCTCAATAACGCGGCAGGCTCTAAGCACATCAACTGGTGGGACAAAGCCCACTCCGAGCCAACCCAAGGCATCCGCCAGACCGTCGAAGAAAGCGTACACCGTCACCTCAGATCAGATGTGCCAATGTGCGCTCTCCTCTCGGGCGGGCTCGATTCAGCAATCACCACATCCATCGCCATGCGTTCACTCGGCGAGCTCCACACATACTGCGCTGGTGCACGCTCCGACGGGTTCGACGACGACTTCGCCTACGCGAGACAAATGGCAGAACACCTCGGCACCACACACCACGAGATCGAAGTCACCCAGGACGACTTCGTGCATCAGCTCCCAATGATGATCAGCGCGCTCGGCTACCCCGTCAGCACCCCAAACGAGATCGCCATTCACGCAGTCGCAAAGGCCCTCAGGGCCCAGGGGCACATCGTCACACTCACCGGCGAAGGTGCCGACGAACTCTTCGCCGGCTATGTCCCCGTCATGCAGCAATGCGCGCAACATGTCGCACAACTGACGGATCCACAAGCCGACCCCGACGGCGGGCTCTTCCATCTTCGAATCAACGCATGGATCTCAGAAGAACTCAAACCAAGCGTACTCAACCCCGTCCGTCTCGCTGAAGCGGACAACGACAACCAACTCCGTGCCTACTACCAGAAGTCATTCCAGAAAGTACACGAACGCGCGGCAACAGATTCACCGCTCCAGGCCCACCTCGAGTTCCAACGCCGCATGAACCTGCCCAACCTCCTCCAAAGACTCGACACGGCCACAATGCTCGCGGGAGTGGAGGGGCGGACGCCATTCGCGGATACCGAGATGGTGATCGCAGCTCGATCGCTCCCTATGTCGCAGAAACTCACACAGACCGGGCAAGAAGTTCAATCGAAGATCGCACTCCGCGAAGCCTTCCGAGCCGAACTCCCGGCCGCAGTTGTGAACCGACCAAAGGCGAGCTTCCCGCTTCCCTTCCAGCAGTGGCTCACGCCATTCAAGGATGTGCTGTTCGAATCACCATTCGCACGCCAGTACTTCTCCCAGCAAGCGATCGGGCTCGTCGCTGCGAACCCCACCAAGTACTGGCACATGACATGGCCCATGCTGAATCTGGTTCTTTGGGGGCACGAGTGCGTCATGCAAGAACCGATCGACACCGATCGACTACTCGGATCCGCTCAGCCATGCTGATCAAGCTTCTCCTCGCGCATTATGTTGTCATGAGTCTCGTAAGCGCTGCAATGCATGCGGCAGACAAACGACGCGCAATCAAAGGCAAACGACGCGTTCCAGAACGCTCACTCCATTCCATGGAACTCGTCGGAGGGTGGCCCGGAGCAATACTCACCACGCGAATGATTCACCACAAAACAAGCAAGCGATCATACATGTGGACGCTCTACGCGATCGCAGCACTCCACGCGCTCTTCTGGTCACTGATTTTCTGGTTCGCGACTCGCGGATAATCAGGCAGAGCGTCGATGCTTGAGCTGCTCACGCTGCACACGCATGGCAACAGTCTCGAGCAAGCGACGCTGCGGAGCATGCATATTGCTGATGCTCGGATGGACAATCAGCGATCCAAGCTTGCAGGTCGAGCCCCGCAGATCCATGCCGTGACGAACCTCGATCACAAGATCAATCGAATCGCCATCCAGTTCAAACTGCACAGCGATCCGCTCAAAGCGATCGAGCTGCATCTTCATCACGCCGTACATCAGGATGCCAAGGCCATTGGCGGTCAGGTCAACGAGACGCCCGATCGCGTGCGGCTGATCCAGCTTCGCTTCCGCAATAACCTCGCCCCAATCGATATCACGCAACTCCTGCCCATCCTCGTCACGCTCGATGATGTACTCACTCCGCCGGGCCGAAATCAGATCGGTGTAATACACCTGCGCATACATCCTATTGGGCGCGTGATCGATCGGGCCCTCCTCAACGCGGTCGAGAAACCACATCTTGACAGGGATCTCATCACCGCTCGCCGTCACAGACGAACGAAACGCGGAACGACGATCACCCTTCCGCAACAACTGCGGCTCAGATATCCGCAGCGATTCCACGACCTGATGTTCGTTGAGTTTCGACACCTCTGACTTCGCAACTATCTTGGCTTCGAAAACGAGCGTCGTGTCTTTGTACTTAATGAACGCCTCGACACGCGTGTCCTTCGACAACTGCACATCGCGACCGATCACCTGGAGCTGCTCAATAACGATGTTCTCGTCTTCCCAAGAAATCAATCGACCCTGGGCGAGTGGATCCTGACCGGAATACCCGAGCCGCACAATACCGACCGTCGCATTCCGACTGATCGCCTCTGCGAGTAAAGACCGCAGAGCACGGTTCTCTGAGCTGGCACCCGGATTCAGATTTTTTTTGCTCTTCTTTGAGAACATCACGCAGACATATCGGCACATACGCCACAGCACTCGTCTGATGCTCACCATTTGAACCGAGATTTCAGCCGCACGCAGCCGTGCGCATTCAATCAGAAAGCCCAATCACGGGCAAGCCGAAATTATGGGGCCTGAACAGCGTCCGCATGCACCCGATCAAACCACAGGAATGCCTTCTTGAACTCACGCATCGCAGTCCGACCCTGTGGAAGTTGATGACCAAGGCCAGGCAGCATCCTGATCTCCGCTTCACCACCGGCGTCCCTGAAATCACGCTTAGCTTCGGCATAAGTCCGCCGCCAGTTATCGCGCGCACCCGTCATCAGATAAAACGGTGACGGGACACCATCAACAGATGCGATCTGTGGCTCATAATGACCACAGATCGGGATGATCCCGCGGAACATCGAAGGGTGGGTTCTTCCCATGTTGAGCGCGATGTTCGCCCCCTGCGAAAAACCAATCAGATACACCGCGTCCGGATCGCCCCCATGCTCTTGAGCCACGCGTTCAATCAGATGCTCGACAAACCATTCCGATTCATCCCGGTATGTCCAGCTGAACCCATTGCCAGACGCACGCAGCGCGTCGGGGCTCACAAGAATCATGCCCTGATCCTTTGCCGTTTCGAGCAGCGCATCATGCATCGAACGCCCATCCATCCCCGTCCCGTGAAGCGCAATGATGATCGGAAAAGGCTGCTCGCCATCAGCTTGGTCAGGAGTGTAGATGAGTGGGTCGTGCCGCTTCGCCTCGTCCTGGAAAGCATGCATCCGTTCATCAGCACTCGAACGAACCTGTTCGAGTATCTCCCCGAAACGCTCGTCTGACCGGAGTGGGTCCAGATCCGCGTTCTGTTCAAAGGATCGCAGTCCGCTGAATCCCAAATCGGCGCATCGCCTCAGGTGCTCAATCGACTCATCACTGCGACCGAGTCGCGCAAGCACCGTGCCGGTGTTAAACTGCCACCAAGCAGATTCAGGATACAAATCAAGTATCTGTTCCGCGGTCTTGAGCGCGAGCTCAAATCGCTCGCTCGCATACGCCCGGTCATATCGGTCGGCCAGGTCCTGAACACTCTGCGCTTGAGCGAGCGTGGTCACGATCGCGAAGACAAGAAGAACGGTGCGTTTCATCATGTATCGAGCATACCAGATACGCTCAGATCAAACGACCAGAAACTGCCCTTGGAAGCCCATTGCCGATCGAATCTGCGAGATTGCGCAATGCGAGTTCAAAGTTGGCCATGAACTGTGATTCGGGCGAGGGGTGGTCGTAGTGGTCCGTAATCGAACGGATCGCCACGACCGGCACACCGGACAGATTCGCAGTCCAGGCGATCGAGGCAGTCTCCATATCCTTGACCGTTACACACTGATCACGGAAAAAATCGAGTTCCCAATCGAGCGTGTCCAGCGCGTTCCCGGTAGAGATATTCGCCAACTCCACCTCAAACGCTTCAGCCAGATGGTGACTCGCCATCAGTTCTTCCGGTCCATGGGCGTACTCCGCGAACTCCTCAAGCGGGATACGCCGATCATGGTGGAACGCTTTCTCGATCATCAAGACCTGCCCGACACGGGTGCTCTGGGAGCAGCCGCCCGCCGCACCCGCAACGATGATGACACGCGGGCTGAGTTTCTCCACGATCAGGCTCGTCGCCAGCGTGGCAGGGGTGGTTCCGATCAGATCGGAGCCGGTTTTGGGGTCATGGCCATTCGTAATGAGCAACACCCGTTCGCCGCCCACATCTCCCGCCCACATCCGAGGCGGCAAGGCAGTCGGCCACGGAGTTGTCTGAGGAGTCATCTCCAAACGCTGGATAATCGCGTCGGCCTCGCCTTGCATCGCACACAGGATCACAACTGTTCCTTCGTTTGCCATGCAGGAGCGTATGCCGATACGGTCCTTCGCTCACGAAAGAACAGCGTGATCCTGAGTGCACATACCAAAATTCAGGTAGCCGGTGGGTCAGCAGTTACACGAGTTGCAGAACTGGTTGACTTCATCGCGGGCCTCTTCCTTGGACTTGCCATAGCGTTCCTGGATTTTGCCCTCGAGCTGTTCGGCACGCCCGTTGATGACATCGATATCATCATCGGTTAGTTTCCCCCATTTCTCTTGCGCCTTGCCCTTTACCTGAGTCCATTTGCCTTCGAGTTGGTCGCGGTTCATTTCGTTTCTCCTTTCAAATGCTGGTTCTCAAATTATGGTTTCCATCGTTGGATACATAAGTATCGATTTGGGGTGTTGGGTCAGTGTGAATCGAAGGTGAATCTGGATTTAATTCTGGGATGATCTACTCGCTAAAACAACTGTGCGGAAGGTTGATGGAATCGCCCACGGCGAGATGCGATTTGGCGTACCGTGTACTCAACTCAATCACAGGGAGTTTCTACGATGCACAGTTTTTTCTGGATGGCGGGCGGTTCCTTGGTCGCGGTGCTCGGCGGCGCCATCGCGCTACACATCATCGCCAAGCTCGGCTCGCCTGGTCGGACGGTGATGCGCTGGTTTTCGCGGGCACCGGGGTTGGATGTGCTGGTCACATGGTTCACGGTGGCACCGTGGTTGGTTGGAGCGATCGTGTTCGGTTGGATCGGTTTGCTCGGTGGAATCGCAGGCCAAGTGGTAGGGTTGGTTCTGTGGTGCTGGGGGCACGAGCTGGCGCACCGAGACGCAGTGAAGGGCCCGCGGATTGTGACAGTGCTCAACCGCCTGGTCGGACGCCCACGCAATCACGCGGCATTGTGGGTGACCTCACTCGCGGTCCCCGTGTTCTGGGTGGTGCGTATCGGGGAATGGATTGTGTACCCGCCGTTGATTGTGCTCGTCCGCTTCCCGCGGTATCCCATGGGGGAATGGGTAAATGTGTCTCGACACAAGTTCGATGGCCTTGTGGGACATGACCTTATCTGGTGTCTGTACTGCGACTGGATGACCGGCGTGTGGTCGCTCGGGTCTGAGATGCTGCGCAATGTGGAATCGTTCTGGTGTCCGATCCGTTTCCTGGATGACAAGAAGTGTGCGAACTGCTCAGTGGACTTCCCCGATGTGATGAACGCATGGGTGCCGGCGGACGGTTCGATGGGCGATGTCACGGCACTGTTGGAGCAAAAATACGCAGGCCGAGAGGGATCGCAGCGGTACTCATGGTTCGGACACCCCGAGCGAGTGGACTTGACCGTGGAGGGGAAGACAGTCGATTAAGAGCGTCGGAATGATGTATTTCGATGTTCCCGATCGACATCTTCATCCGTCCAGGCGTGATGAATAATCATCACATCGACTCACCAGTTCGATATGGTGAGCGCCGATCGGTCGGCTTGGAATCTTGATCGAGAAGCTCAAAGGGGATGCGACCAGCCCCCTGATATAGCTGGGACGGATTTTCTCAAGATATAGCCCCATAGGGGCAGCTTTCGGGTACTGACTTGCCCGGTTTTCTGTTAAAATTACCGCGGCTTCTGTATCAGCCGTAGTTTGACGAGGACGGTTCTCGTCCTCGTCCGCTGGTCAGCGACCATTGCTGATCGCGCAGACCATTTGGAGATCTCGAGAGATGAAGTTTATAAAAACGACAGGGGTTACCCTTGCATTCGGCCTGTGGATGAGCGGTGTGTCCTTCGCGGACGAGACGAGTGTTCGAGCGCACTTGGCAAGCAACGAGTCAACCGCCTACTTGCAACAGGGTGACTCCCACATCGAACTGGTAGAACCGGGCAAAGGCGTTCCGCAAGACGCATTGGTGTTTCAGAAGTACATCGGCGATATCCCGATTCACGGTGCCAGGATCATCGTGGTTGAGCATGACGATGGAACGGTGTCGCAGATCTTTGACGAATCGTCGGAAGAACTGATCCTGCGCCAAGGCCCTGTGAATATCGCTCAGGGCGGGGCCGTCGTCCTTGCCGAGACGATACTGCCCAACGCGATCGACTCTGTTGCCAAACAGGTGTGGTTCCGTATCGGCAACGAAGCCATCCTGGCATGGGAAGTCACCTCATCGCTACTCGATCTCGGCTTGCCTGCCAGCCCGACCCACTTCGAGATGGTCATCGATGCACAAACCGGCGATGTGCTTTCCATGCGGCAGATCGACACCAAGTCCTACGCCCCGGGCTCGCCCGAGACCGACGACGGGGTCTTCCCTCGTATCGTCATCAACAACTCGATCGGTGCCCAGGGCTCAAGAGACTACGCCGCACCGTTTGATGCAGTCGTCCGGGTGGGTGGGTGCACCGGCACGCTGATCGCTCCCAATGTCGTCCTCAGCGCACGCCACTGTGGTATCGGCGCCGGCACGACTGTCTTTTTCGGCGACAACTCCAATAGCCCGACTTTCACCGTCACGGTTCAGTCTTCGATTCTGCCCGCCGGCAGCGGCTCACTCCTTGACGGTGGCGATGTGTCCATACATGTGCTGAACTCATCGGTCCCGGCCAACATCGCCGAGCCCGTACGGCTGATCGACGAGACAAATGATCTGGAGGGCATGATCGCCGCGACGCTCGGCTACGGGTACAACGGCCTTGGCAGCTCGGGTCATGGATTCTCATCTGATGGTTTCCGGTGGGGCGGCGAGAACATCATCGATGCATACGGCAGCCCCGCGAGCTCGAGCGGGACCAACATTATCTCGACCGACTTTGATAACGGCACCAGCGGTGCAAACACGATCCCGAGCAGCAGCTCGGCCCCGCTCGAGTTCGAAGCGACGACCGCCCCTGGTGACAGTGGCGGCCCGGTCATGGTTCAGTTCGGTAGTGAGTGGGTCATCGCGGGCGTGCTGTCGGGCGGTACAACAAGCACGAGCGTGTACGGCGATATCTCATGGTGGACCGGCACAGCGATTTATCGTGATGACATCGAAACGGTCGGTGGCGACTTTGTCACTGGTCTTGAGATCCTCTTTCCAAGTGGGTTGCCCGAACTCGTTTCCTCGAATGGGGGAGAG
Source organism: Phycisphaerales bacterium (assembly GCA_965216865.1). Lineage (GTDB taxonomy): Bacteria > Planctomycetota > Phycisphaerae > Phycisphaerales > UBA1924 > UBA1924. The sequence continues at coordinate 3,322,594 of OZ244206.1, read as the reverse complement.
CTGCTGAGCGTGGAGATTGTTCCATCGGATGTGGATCCGGTTGTGCCGGGTAGTGGGACCTTCCATGTCGACACGGGGTCGGGGTTCCAGCAGTATCCGCTTGCTGTAAACTCGGCGACGAGCTTTACGGCCACTTTCCCTGTGCCGGGTGATTGCCCGACGAATGTGGAATACTTCGTCTCGTTTGATCTTCAGTCCGGCACGACCGTGACTGCGCCTTCTGGTGCTGTAAGCTCGTACAGCGTGTTGGCTGCGGATCTGGTGGACTTTGATGATCTGTATGACTTTGAGACGCCTGTCGGTTTCTCGGCTGGGGCGCCTGGTGACAATGCCACGACCGGGGTGTGGGTTCGGGTGAACCCGATTGGTACGGCGGCGCAGCCGGAGAATGACTACTCCGCCAGCGGCACCATAGCGTGGGTAACCGGGCAGGGAACTGTGGGCGGTGGGCTCGGCGACAATGATGTCGATGGTGGCACGACCTCGCTGGTGAGTCAGCAGATTGATCTGAGCGGTACCGAATCCGCGACGATCTCGTATGCGAGGTGGTACTCCAATACGACCGGCGCTTCGCCGAATGCGGATGTCTTTGAGGTGTTCGTTTCGGATGATGATGGGCAGAGTTACGAGCTGGTCGAGACGGTCGGGCCGAGCGGTGCGGGGACATCGGGCGGATGGATCGAGACGGGCTTCAATGTCGCTGACTTTGTTGACCTAACTTCGACGGTTCGCGTCAAGTTTGTCGCGAGTGATCTTGGCGATGGTTCGATCGTGGAGGCGGGGATCGATGATGTTCGTGTCCTTGGTGTCTCGTGTATTGACAACTCGTGCCCCGCTGATCTGACGGGCGATGGCATCCTTGACTTCTTTGATGTTTCCGCGTTCCTGAATGCGTACAACGCGCAGGATGCTGTTGCGGACTTTACGGGTGACGGCGTGTTGGACTTCTTTGATGTCAGCGCGTTCCTGAATGCGTACAACGCGGGATGCCCGTGATGGCTTGATGGCGGGGATTCGTCCTCTGGAATCAGGTTGACAGAATCGGTGACGCCAGCTGCGCTTTGCGGCTGGCGTTGCTGTTTTTGTGTTTGGGTGAGGGGGTTTGATGTGTTTGATGGGGTGTTTTATGGGCAATGGAGATTTGATGTGATTCTTTGAAACACCTGTGGGTTGTTTGCGAATGGTTGAGTGAGCCGTTCGGCTTATCTCGTGTCTTGGGGTTTTCGGTGTGTTTGTCCCTTAACCTTTCGGACTTGTCAGAGGAGAAAAGAAGATGTGTACCAAATCAACGGCTATCGCTGCGCTCGCAGTTAGCGCTGGCTTTGCTGTCGCTGCGCCAGTGGATGCGACTCAGATTGATCGTGGCTCGTATGAGGTTTATACCGCTCACTCTGAGACTCTGCGTGGAGTCGGGCCGTTCTCGATGTATTCAGATCTCGAGGCCGGGCCTGATGGCTTTGTCTCGTTCCCGGATACCGCGATCGATGCGAATGGTGAGCTTGAGGTTGCCGGTACTGCGGATTACACCTCTGTCAGCGCGGGCGATATCGCGCTCGACCAGTTCGTCTTTGTTGGCGGCGTTGATCAGGCCGGTGGCGTGATGTTTATCGATTTCTACACCAGTGGCGGCGACTACATCGATGGTTTCGGTGTGCAGCTGGCTGAGGAAGGGAACTTCATCTGGACGATCGATCTGAGCGAGACCATGATGGTTGCAAGCTCGGGCTTTGTGCAGATGAGCATTGATGACGAGGATCTTGCTGGTGCGGGTTCGACCGCCGCCGGTCGTTGGTTCCTTGGGAACAACGGCGCGACCATCGGTGATGCTGGCATGGCTGAGGGCGACCCTGATTTCAACTATGCTTTTGCGCTCAACAGCAATGTCCCGGCACCTGGTGCTTTGGCGCTGCTCGGTCTTGGTGGGCTCGGTGCGGCTCGTCGGCGTCGCTGAGTTCGAGATTTTCGTCGCGTCTGCTCCGCATTTTTGATGCGGCGATCCGGACAGTGGATTTGTTCTCTCTCCACACCCTGCCCGTTTGGGCGGGGTGTTCTTTTGCATTGAGGATCGTGCGTGTGGAGGGTGTGGGGGATTGCATAGGCAAGTTGTTTGTGGTGCTGGGGCTTGGTGGTTGAGGTGAATGGGGAAGCCCCCTCCGACCTGCCTTTGGCGGGGCACCTTCTCCCGAGGGCGCGGGGAGGGACACAGGGGAGGCGTCTTTGTCATTGGGTTTCTGGTGGTCGGGGGTGGTTGGGCACGGGTTGCTGCGACGCGGATCAGTCGTGGCAGCCGGATGCTTGGGTTTGCACTCTTTGAGGATGGTGTTGATTGTCTTTCTTCGTGTTTCGAGGAGGCGGGCGTTTGTTGCGTGTTGGCGGGTGGCCGCGGATAGGGCTCGGCGGTGTGCTTCGGGGTTTGTGGCGTGCTGTGGGCGCGGATCGGTGGTGCAGATGCGGTTTTGCTCTGTGAGTTCTGCAGCTTCGTTGATGAGATCGCTGGCCGCGGCGAGGGCTTGGGTGTGGAGATGATCGCGGATGGAATCGCGGCGCGATTCGTTGATTGCGGCGGTATCCTCGATGGCCTGCTTGAACTCGTCGGACTGTGTGATGGCCCGGAGCTGGGCGAGGGTGAGGTTGTGGAGCTGGCAGACGCGTGAGGGGGTGAGGTGGTGGTCGAGGATATCGTCGAGGAGGATGGGGGAGAGGGCGGTGTTGGGTATTGGATCTTGGGGATCAGGGGCGGAGGGGGAGCCCCCTCCGGCGACTTCGTCGGTACCTCCGGAAGCCTGTGGGAGGTTGGCTTCTGAGAACATCGGGTGTGGGTCGAAGGTGGGTTTGGTGATGGTTGACATGATGCGCCCCTTTTCTTGTGGAGGGTGGTGTGGTGGGGGCGCTGAGTTGTTTATAGGGGTGTGTTGGGAATTGTAAACGGGGTGGGGCGGGGATTGCAAGGGGCGGGTGGTGCAGTGACAGGATGTTGCGCACAAAGGCGGTGATGGGGGTGTGATTTTTGTCGTTGGGGTGGTTGGTAAGACCCCTCCGACCCGCGAGGGCGCGGGGAGGGGCAGGGGATGGTTTTATTGGAAGAGTTGGACTTTGTCGAGGACGGGTTGGAGGAGGCGGGACCAGGTGGTGTTGTCGGTGAGGGTTTGGGATTGGTTGAGGAAGGCGGTGTTGGCGTCGGTGAGTTTGGGGCCGAAGGCCTCCCAGAGCCATTGGCGTTCTTCGGGGGTGGTGTTTTCGAGGGTTTGGTAGGCGGATTTGAGTTGGTCGATGGTGGGTTGGATCTGGTCGATGAAGGCGATGACGCCCTGGATGCTGTTGATGTCGCCCAGCATGGCGGCGAGGTCGGTGAGGTTGGTGATGTAGTTGTTGGCGGCGTCTTTGAGGATTGGGGAGAGGAGGTCCATGGCCGTGGGTGAGTTGAGGAGGTCGCGGATCTGGGTGGAGGAGCAGGCGGACATGGAGGTGAGGGGTGTGATTGCGGCGATGGAGATTGCAGATGTGATGATGAGGCGGCGATGCATGGTGGTGCTCCCTTGGTATTTGTTGTGTTCAGGGTACACGGATTTGAGGGGTTTGGTATCGTGGTGCAAAGGAGAAGCGGATGGATTTGAGTTTGGTTGCAGCGTTGCTGAGTTTGATGAAGAACGACGAGGGGGAGGCGTAGGCGATGTCGAACACCACCATCGCACTCATTGGTGCGGGCGTCGCGATTGGCGGGGCTTTGTTTACGATCTTCGTTGTGGTTCGTCCGGGCGTGAAGAAGAAGGGTGACCGCGATTCGGCGAAGTGATCTGCAGGTTGTTGAGTGCTTTGCCGGGGCGCTCGATCGGGAGGACTACGGCACGGCTCGGTCGCTGCTCGCGGATGGGTGCGTGTATTTGCTGCGCGGGGCGCGGATCGAGGGGGCGGCGGGGATCGTGGCGAGTTACAAGGGGAACGGGGATGAGGCGAGTGCGCGGTTCGACTCGATCGCGTACGGCTCGGGTGTCCGCCCGGAGGATGATGGGTGGGTAGTAATCTCGTTCTGGGATGAGATCACGCATCGCGGGCGGGTGCATCGGCATGCGTGTGAGCAGTGGGTGCGGGTGTCGGAGGGGGAGATCGTGGAGATTGAGCACCGGGACTTGGAGGGGGAGGTTGAGGGGCTGGAGGCGTTTAAGGCGTGGTGCTTTGGGGAGGAATGAGATGAGCAGGCGGCTGCAGGACATCCTCCTTCGCTCTTCGGGTCGAAGGAGGGCACAGTCTCGTAGAGGAGGAGGGCACCCGGCAGGGCAAAGCACGATCTTGGAAGTTCGGGAGACCTGCTTTGCCCTAACGGGTCAAAGCAGGGCACCCAGTTCAACGGGAGGGCACCCGGCCACTCGATTGCATGGAAGGCGACTGGTGTGGTAGGGTGGTGGTATGTGCTGGAAAATAATGATCGTTGGGTTATGTTTGTTGCTCGGGTTGGCTCATGGGTGCGGTCAGTCCGCGGCGGGTGAGAAGGAACAGGCGGCGGAGACGTTCTTTGAGCAGTCGCTGGCGCGGGCGGAGTATGGGGATGCCGGGGCGATGCATGATGTCGGGGTGCTGTATGAGCACGGTGATGGGGTTGAGGCGGATATCGAGCAGGCGATCGCGTGGTACGAGCGGGCCGCGGGTGAGGGCAACCCGGATTCGGCGGTGAATCTTGGGGTCCTGAATCACCTGGGTGAGCGGGTCGAGCGGGATGGGGAGGCCGCGGCTCGGTGGTTCAGGCGGGCGGCGGAGTTGGGGCATGCGCAGGGGATGCTGAACCTGGGCGTGGCGTACGCGGGCGGCGATGGTGTGGAGCAGGACTTCGTGGAGGCGATGCGCTGGTACAAGCGGGCCGCGGCGAAGGACGACATGTACGCGATGCACAATGTCGGGTGGATGTACGCGAATGGGGAGGGCGTGGAGGTTGATGAGGCGGAGGCCGCGGAGTGGATGCGGCGTTCGGCGCGGCTTGGGTATACGCCGGCGCAGGAGTGGTTGGTGGAGCGGGGGTTGGAGTGGTGATGGAAGGACATGAAGGAGACTTTGTCGCCTGCATGGCACCCTGAATCGCTCGTGGGGGAGTGGTTGCACTTTGTCCTCCTTCGCTCTTCGAGTCGAAGGAGGGCACACGGTGTCCAATCCAAGAGGGGGGGCACTCGGCCTATCCCAAGCTGGCACTTCCGTCCTCTTCAATTTGTTCTGGATTATCTTCGCGACTGGGTAGGGACAGAATGTCAGTATCAGCCCTTTCCAGATTCCTGTATTTTTTACGGGCCTCAATGCTCTTCCTCATTGTTTCTTGTAGCAATGCACTTTTGGCTTCGCTACCAGACCCGCCATCATCGCCGTCGTTGGAGTTGGCTTCATTGTCCTCCTCTTCGTCCGGAGGAGGCGACTCCACATCTATAAGAACCCCCTTGTCAATAAACTCTTTTAGTACGTCAATAGATCTATCAAGAGCATTCTCGAGTTCATTCTGTCGATTTTGGTCATCACCGTAAAAATTATTGGTTATATTAATTTTTATCTCTTTAATTCCATTGGAAACATAATCTTTTTCGTGCATACCCAGTGGTTCGGTTGCCTCGGGCGGGACTGCCATTTCGTCTAGTTCCTTTTTGAGCTTGCGTATTCTCAGGACTCGCTCATATAGATCAAGTAGCTTAGTTATGCAGTCTGCGATGCAGCTTGCGACCACCGGGGTACATGCGAGTACTACTTCAAGGCAGCCATCGCCAAGGTCTTGGATTTTAACCGGATCCTTCTTGCCCTCTATCGCCTCTTGTAGTGATCCGATGACGAGTTCTGTTTTTCTAAGGTGCTGTCGGAACGATTCGCTGCTGTTGTGCGTCAATTCCTCTGGCAATGAGATGGCGACTTCTGCATGATCTGTTAGCTTGGCAGGCTTTATGTTTAGTGTATCTAGAGAATGGTTGAGAGATCGCAAAGAGCCAATCTTGGCTTTAGTTTCGGTGTGTAGCTGCTCTAGTGCGCCAGCAATATCTAGATCGGATATATTCTGAGGATTCAAGGTGTCTGTGATCAGATCTATAAACCTTGGGCCTGTTAGGTCAGCAAGACCCAGGTCTTGGGCCAACTTTGCCTTGACTGGGCCAAACCTGTTTGAGTGAAATGATTCTATTGAATCAAGTAGATCGGCTTGGGCATCGTTGATCTCAGATTGGCCGTCAGGGTCAGGCGGGGATGATGTCGCATTAATTGCGTCGTATAAGGCCTCAAGCTTGTCTAGTGTTGCGAAGTCATCGAAGTCAGTTATTATTTCATTGGTTACATTGTAAATCCTAGATGCGTTCATGTATTCTCCTTGAGTGGAGCTAGCTTCAGTCCATCATGTTGGCAAGACGAATCGCAGTCGCCCGCCCAAGTCCAATCCGGCATGCCAAAGACCATGCCGGTCAAACAATAACACACAAATTGCATGGAGTCATCCAGCAAGCAGTTCAGATGGAGACAAATGCATCTGGATCTATATCAATGTCTCAAATTAGGAGCAATTCGAGAAATGTCTCGTATGACGGTGGATGACAAAAGAGAATAGAGTCTTACTCGACGTAAAAAGAAGTGCGATCAATTCGTAGGGCTTGATTTTGCACTCAAGGTGTCAGATTGAGAGGCGGTAAAACATTATCAAATGTGGCAGAATCACCACTCCGGCCCGCCCGTGTACCGCCCGTAGATGTCTGCCATGGCCTGGACCATCTCGCCGAGGGTGCAATTGGCGAGGGCGCCTTCGATGAGACTCGGCATGACATTGTCGCCGTTGCGGGCGGCTTCGCGGATGGTGTCGAGGGCTTGCTCGACGCCGGCGCTGTCGCGGCGGTCTTTGAACTCTTTGAGGCGGTCGACCTGGACGGTTTCGACTTCTTCGGAGATGGTGAGGATGTCGATCTGGCGGTCTTCGTTGGGGTCGATGTATTCGTTGACGCCGACGATGGTGCGGTCGCCTGCTTCGCATTCTTCGGAGAAGCGGTAGGAGGCCTCGGCGATTTTGCGGCGGAAGTAGCCCTTGTGGATGCCCTGGACGCAGCCGCCGTCGTCGATGGTGGAGGTTGAGGCGTGCTCGGGTTGCCATGGGCCGCGGCCCATGTTGTCGATTTCCTCGATGTATGCGAGTGCTTCGGCTTCGACCTTGTCGGTGAGGGCTTCCATGAAGTAGGAGCCGCCGAGGGGATCGACTGTGCGGGTGACGCCGGTTTCGTGTGCGAGGATCTGCTGGGTTCGGAGGGCGATGGTGACGGCTTCTTCTGTGGGGAGGCCGAGGGTTTCGTCCATGGAGTCGGTGTGGAGTGACTGGCAGCCGCCGAGGACGCCGGCCATGGCCTGGTATGCGACGCGAACGATGTTGTTGTAGGGCTGTTGCTCTGTGAGTGAGCAGCCGGCGGTTTGGACATGGGTCTTCATAAACCATGATCGTTCGTTCTTGGCGCCGTAGCGGTCGCGCATCATGCGTGCCCAGATTCGGCGTGCGGCGCGGAGCTTGGCGATCTCTTCAAAGAACTCGTTGTGTGCGTTGAAGAAGAAGGAGAGGCGGGGGGCGAACTGATCGATGTCGAGGCCGCGGATGAGGCAGGCTTCGACATATTCCATGCCGTCGCGGAGGGTGAAGGCGAGTTCCTGTGTTGCGGAGGAGCCGGCTTCGCGGATGTGGTAGCCGGAGATGGAGACGGAGTTCCAGCGGGGGACATGCTGGGATTGGAACTCGATGGTGTCGACGACGAGTTTGGTGGAGGCCTCGGGCGGGTAGATGAACTCGTTCTGGGCGTGGAACTCTTTGAGGATGTCGTTTTGGAGTGTGCCGCCGAGGGTGTCCCAGGAGATGTTGCGCTGCTTGGCCATGGCGAGGTACATGGCCCAGATGACTGCGGCGGGGGCGTTGATGGTCTGTGAGACGGTGACCTTGTCGATTGGGATGTCTGCGTAGAGGCGGTGCATGTCCTCGATGGTGTCGATGGCGACGCCGCACTTTCCGACCTCGCCGAGGGAGAGGACATCGTCGGAGTCTCGGCCCATGAGGGTGGGGAGGTCGAATGCGGTGGAGAGGCCGGTGTTTGCGGCGGTCTTTGTTTTGGTCTGATTGAGGATGTATTTGAAGCGTTCGTTGGTGTCGTCGGCGGAGCCGAAGCCGGCGAACTGGCGCATGGTCCAGAGGCGTGTGCGGTATCCCTGTGGGAAGAGGCCTCGGGTGTAGGGGAACTCGCCGGGGTTGGCGATGTCGCGGTCGTAGTTGGCGAGCGACTCGGGGAGGTCGTCGGGGGAGTAGAGGGGGTTGAGGACGAGCCCGGAGATGGTGACGGCGTGTGGATCGACCTTTCCTGTGGTGGGGTCGATGCCGGGGCCGGTAATTTGGGTGTTCATCGGCGTTGCGGATGCTTTGTTGGTGGTCTCGGTGCTCATCAAGAGATCTCCAATGGTGTTCGAGTGTCTGCGTGTTATTCTATGCGGAGAAGTATCGATGGAAACGGAGATTTTGTGTTTGAGCGTTTCGGGGCAGTGGATGCGAATGGATCGCATTTTGATAAATTTAGGTGATTCATGCAACTGCGAAAGGGTTTGTCCGGACATGCTTATTGATCGTTCGGATCACATGTGTTTCACATGCCGCGTTTGCGGGTTGATTTCGCGAAGAGACAGGGGTATTTCAATGCGGTCGATGATTTTCAGTTCAGTATCCGTGGTCACTTTGTGCGCTGGTTATGCGGTGTCGGCGAGCGATGGCTCACCCGTTGCGCTTGAACCGTCATACGGCACAGTGGACCGGGTGGCGCACATCTATTACAACGCGGTATCTGGTGAGCGTGTTGTGTCGCTCTTGGGCGATTCTCAGACTGCGCCGTCGGATAGCGGTGGGAATCAGGCGATCTGGTCGACGCTCGTTCAGAATCCGTGTGCGTCGGAGGGGTATACGACTGAGTATTACTTTGGGTTTGATGATCCGACGGGTGGGACTTCGTTGTCTACGGCTGTGACGGTGATGGACTATGGTGACATCGCGATTGATACGGTTGTGGATTGCATCCAGGTGAACTGGGTTGTGGCGCATCCTGACTCGGACGCTGATTCTGATGGCGCGGGAGATGGCGTTGAAGAGCTGGCTGGCGAGTGGACGATGTGGGAGCCGTCCAATGGTGGACGGGGTGGCTGGTGCTCGAGGTTGCCGGTGATCAACTTCCTGATCACGAATCTACCCGGGAATACGCCGGAGAATGTTTCGGCTGGTGTGCTTTCCAGCTACACGATGGATGTTGATCTTGTTGCTGGTTTCACCGGCACGGATCTTTCGTTTGAGCTGGGCGATTCTGATGGCGACTGTCAGACTGCCGCGTTTTGTAATAACGATATTGATACCGACTCTGATGGGATCGGGGATGGTATCTCTGTCGCGAATGCGGATCGTGACTTTGATGGGTTGCCGGATTCGGACCTGGATGGTGACGGGCTCTTTGATTGGTCGTGGACGGTTCGTTTCCATCATCCGGGTTCGGGGAACGACTTCGATAGTGATAGTGATACTGGGGTGTTGCCCGGGTCGAGCTCAGACACGATTGGGATCAGCTTTGGGTTCCCTGAGGGAGAGGCCGTTGAGAACAGCGATGGCACTTGGACTTGGGAGATTGATCATTCTGTCCCGGCTGCTGGGACGGGCGAGGAGGACCGCTTTGTGCTTTGGAGTCCGCCGAACTCGACTGGCTCGATCAACTTGCTGGGGGGCTACTGGTTTGGTGGTTTCTCGTGTGCTGGCGGTTTGGTTTCTGAGGGTGGGACGGGGTATACCCCGGCTGCGATGTTCCAGTTCGTGTTGTACGGTGCAGGCAGCCCGTGTGACAACTTTGCTGATTTGAACTCCGATGGTGATTTGAATTTCTTTGATGTCTCTCTGTTCCTGCAGGACTGGCAGAGCGGTGGGGACTACAACGGGGATGGACAGACCGACTATTTCGATGTGTCTGCGTTCGTCCAAGAATTTAGTGGGGGCTGTCTGTAGCAGTCTCGTGTAGATGACAGTGATACCCGTGCAGGATCGGCCACCTGTTTATCAATGGCCATGTTGTTCATAAGAACATATAGGAGATTTCTGATGTATCGTACAGGCAAACAAACAGCTCTCGCTGTTCTCGTTCTTTCCGGCAGTGCCGCGACCCTCGCGCAGGCGAGCAATCCTGTTGCGTTGGACGCGTCTCGCGCCACCGTGAACAAGGCTGGGCACATTTATTACAACATTGCTACGGGTGAACGAGTGGTGACCCTATTCAGTGATGGGCAGACTGCGCCGGCAGACACCGGCGAGAGTGTGCCAGTCTGGGCGGCTGGTGTGGAGAATCCATGCGAGGCGTTCGGTTACACAACTCAGTATTTCTTTGGTGTTGATGACGCAACAGGCACGACTTCGCTCGCGACCAATGTGCGTCTGCTGGATTACGGCGACATCGCGCATGATACGGTCGTGGATTGCATCCAGATTAACTGGACCGTGGCGCATCCGGATGTTGATCTGGATAGCGACGGCATCGTCGATGGTGTTGAGGAACTCGCAGGCAACTGGATTGTCTGGGAAGCGGACAATGGTCGAGCAATCGATCAGTCGAGCCGGCTTCCGATTGTCGATTTCATGTTCTTCAATCTGCCCGGCAATACCCCCGAGAACCAAGGCGCGGGTGCGCTGACCGGGTGGACGGCTGATGTTGATCTTGTCGCGTTTGGTACTTCCACAGATCTCTCATTCGAGATTGGGAATACTGATGGCGATTGCCAGACTGCTGCATTCTGCCAAGACTTTGATGTCGATTCTGATGGCGAACCCGATGGCGTCGGCTGGAGCGGCGTTGACTTTAACTTTGATGGGCTTCCTGACTCAGACATTGACGGGGATGGATACTTTGACTGGTCTTGGTCCGTGAACTTCCTGCAGCCGGGCATGGGGAATGACTTTGATAGTGATTCCGATACCGGTTCGCTGCCTGGCTCTTCATCCGATACGATCGGTGTTGGATTCGGTGTGCCTGAGGGTGAAGCGATCGACAACGGCGACGGGACCTGGACTTGGGACATCGATGAGACCGCACAAGGTGCGGGTATCGGTGCCGAGGATCGCTTTGTTCTGTATGAGCCGACTTCGGGCGGAGACTTCGTGTACAACGGTGGCTACTGGTTTGGTGGCTTCGCTTGTACGGGTGGTCTGATCTCCGAGGGTGGGCTGGGGTATACCCCGCCTGCGATGTTCCAGTTTGTGCTTTACGGACCGGGAAACATCATCTTCGAGCCGTGTGATTACAACGGCGATGGTGTCGCAAACTTCTTCGATGTCTCTGCATTCCTGCAGGACTTCAATGATATGGACCCGATGGCTGACTTGAACAATGACGGGAGTTGGGACTTCTTCGATGTTTCAGCATTCCTCACAGCGTTCAATGCCGGCTGCCCATAAAGCCTTGATTTATCCGTGAACGACAACAGCCGCGACCATTTGGTCGCGGCTGTTTGTTTGTGTCATTTTAAAATGGGCATACGCGGACTTGAACCACGGACACCGGCATTTTCAATGCCGTGCTCTACCAACTGAGCTATATGCCCATCAGCATTGCGACGGATCGCTTTGCCAAAGGATCTCGGAGCGAACTCCGAGAGAGAAGCATACCCGTATCCTCGGCCGCGTCAACTGGGTTCTTGTGCGAAAATCAACGATTTCGTGTCACACTTCACCACAAGCGTTGGGTCTGTATCGGCTAAGATGCACCCATGAGTGAGACCACCGCCGTGATTGAACCCCAGAGCACACACGAACCATCCGGGGCGAGCGATAAACCGTTGCTCGTTGTTGATGGGTTGAAAACCTATTTCCCGATCCGTTCGGGGCTCCTGCAACGCGTCACGGACCATTTCAAGGCCGTCGATGGTGTCTCGTTCCATATCAAGCCGGGCGAGACGCTTGGGCTGGTTGGCGAGTCCGGGTGTGGGAAGACCACCGTTGGGCGGACCCTGCTGCGGCTGATCCCCGCAACAGGTGGGCGGGTTCTGTTTAACGGGCACGATGTTTTCAACGCGTCAGGTTCTGAGCTTCAGAAACTGCGCCGGGATATGCAGATCGTCTTCCAGGACCCCGCGGGCTCACTGAACCCCCGAATGCGGATTGCCTCGATCGTTGGTGAGCCGCTGATTATTCACGGGATGGTGAGTGATAAGGCCGAGTTGCGTGAGCGGGTCGAGACCCTGCTGGAGAAGTGTGGCATGCCACGCGCAGCCGCCGACCGGTATCCGCATGAGTTTTCGGGTGGTCAGCGTCAGCGTATTGGCATTGCTCGTGCGCTTGCGTTGGAGCCCAAGTTTATCGTGTGTGACGAGCCGACCTCCGCGCTGGATGTGTCGATTCAGGCCCAGGTGATCAATCTGCTTATGGATCTTCAGGAAGAGTTCCAACTGAGCTACCTCTTCATCTCCCATGACATGGCGGTGATTCAGCATGTGTGCAAGCGGATCGCAGTGATGTATAAGGGCCGGATCGTTGAGGAGGGTTCGCGCGAGGAGATCATCGAGAATCCGCAGCACCGGTATACGCAATCGCTGTTGTCGGCGGTGCCCGAGCCGGATCCGCATCGTGAGCGTGATCGCATCGTCTTCGACGGCGGGGCAATGTAAAGCATGAACGCGGCCGCACAGTTCAAGCAGCCGCGCCCAGATGAGCCCAGAGCCCGTTTTCTCATCGAGCTCGCGCGAGCTCTGGGAACCTATGGCACCTCCGCGAATCGCATCGAGGAGGTGATTGCTTATTGTGCCGATGCGTTCGGGTACAACGCGCAGACTTTCACGACACCGACTTCCGTCTTTGTTTCGCTCGAGGACGAGGAGGGCGATCTGCATACATATCTGGCACGGGTGCATCCTGGTGAAGCGGATATGACCAAGATGATGGCGCTCGATCGCGTTTTCAACAATGTTCTCGACGGGATTCTGTCTACGAGAGAAGCGATTGTTGAGATCAAGCGCATCGTCAATATGCCGCCTCGGTACCCGGTGTGGATGATCGTGATCTGCTTTGGGATCATTGGTTTCTGTGCCGGCAACTTTCTGGGTGGTGCGCTCAAGGAGATGGTTGCCTCTGGTGTTGTCGGGCTCGTGATTGGGTTGCTGGTGCAGTTCACCGGGCGAAGGCGTGAGTTCAGTCGATTGATGGAGTTTCTGTCCGGGCTGTGCGCGGCACTGATCGCGGGGACGATGGCGATCCCGTTCGGCGGTTATGTGACGACTGTCCCGATTATCGCGGGTGTGATCATCCTGCTTCCGGGTTTGACGCTGACGATGGCCATGGTCGAGCTTGCGATGAAGCATGTCGTGTCCGGGACCGCTCGCCTTGCGGGTGCGATTATGGTTCTGCTTGTGATCGGCTTTGGGGTTGTTCTTGGGCAGACGATTGTTGATCGGGTACTGGGTACGCCTGAGATGATCATCCCCGCGGATCTGCCCTGGTATATCGATTTGCTGACGATTCTCGTCGCGTCGATATGCATGGCGGTGCTGTTTCAGGCCCACCTGCGACATGCTTGGGTGATGATCGTGGCGGGGCTTATCGCGTTCTATTCGGCTCGGTACGGATCGATGCACTTCGGGCCGGAGGTGGGGGTGCTCTGTGCGGCGATGTGTGTTGGTGTGGCGAGCAACATGTATGCGCGTGTATTCGATCGCCCGGCGATGATGATGATGCTCCCGGGGCTGATTATCCTGGTGCCGGGTTCGCTTGGGTTACGCAGTCTTCAGATGTTTATGACTGACGAAACCATCGACGCCGTCCAATCGAGCTTCACGGTTCTGGTTGTGGGTGTGGCGCTCGTCGTGGGGCTGTTGCTTGCGAATGTGATCATGCCTCCCCGGAAAGTGCTCTAGGGCTGGGCTTCTTCTATCCCCTTGGCCGTGGCGAGCAGATCCGAGTAGGAGCTGGAGATTGGCTCGCCCAAGGCGGGCAAGAATGTTTTTTTGAGCTGCTCTGCGAGATTCTGCGCGTCGTCCATGTTGGTCTGGTCATTGATCAGAATTTCGAACTCGAAGTGCCAACCGAGTTCGAGCACATCGTCGATATGGATTCGATGTGACTCGTAGAGGTAGAGCTCGCGGTTCTTTTCTACGGTCAGCCATACGGGAAGTTCCGTCTCGCCGAAGCGTTCCCGGACCTGTTTTTGCGTATAAAGGTGGTAATCGGAGACTTTGGCGTTCACCCGATCCGGGCGTTCGTAGTAGATGTACTCTATGGGTTCTGGTGAGCCAACACCGCGTTCAACGGCGATCGATTCCCTCTTCTTGAGTCTGCCTCGCGTCACGCTGTAATAGGTGTCGGTCTGCCGGATGGTGCCGATCCTGGATGCGCCGATCTTCTGGCAGATCAGGCGTGCCAGATTCGGGTCTTGGAGTTCTGCTTTGAGTTCCAGATTCTTCAATCGTGAGGTTTCCTTACGCGTCTAAAGCTTTGAGCAGCTCGGCTTCGTTCCACACTTCTACACCGAGGGATTCCGCTTTGGCAAGCTTTGAGCCTGCCGATGCTCCTGCAATCACCAGATCGGTTCTTTTGGAGACGGAACCGGATACCTTCGCACCCATTCCTTCAAGTTTTTCGCTTAACTCTGGGCGGGTGAAATGTTCGAGGGTGCCGGTGAGGACGATGGTCTTGCCCGTGAATACGGACTCGGCCTGCTCTCCTGCTTGCACATAGTCGTGTGATGTCAGGTCGAGCCCGAGTTCGCGGAACTGCTCGAAGGTCTCCCGTGCGGGCTCGGAGTGCAGATAGTTATAAAAGACCTCCGCGGTATCTTCACCCAGGCCGGTCTCGTACTCGTTCTCGATTTTGTCATCGAGCCCGAAGAGCTCCTGTCGCTTCTTCCCGCTCATTCGATTGACCGCCATGGGCATCAGTTCGTGCAGCGATGCTTTGATCAATGCGTCGTAGTTCGGGAAGACCTTTGCGAGCGCCTTTGCGGTTGAGGTCCCGACATGCCGGATCCCCATCGCGCCCAGCAATCGGGCGAGCCCGCGGGTTTTGGACGCTTCGATGCTCGAGAGCATGTTCTCGACCTTCTTCTCGCCCATGCGTTCGAGTTCGAGCAATGCGTCGCGGTGTTGGTGCAGCTGGTAGATGTCGGCGAAATGGTTGAGCGGTATCTGGGATGCTCGGATCTGATCGATAGTCTGCTCGCCGAGGGAGTCGATGTCCATCTGTCGACGCCCGACGAACCAGACGAGCTTCTCGCGGATCTGGGCGGGGCATTCGGGGTTGACGCAGCGCCGGGTTGTTTCCTTTGTCGGCTCCTCGATCGCCTCGTGCGGCTCGATCTCCAGCGGGGATTCGCATTCGGGGCACACTTGTGGGGGGACGACCGCTTCGGCGTTCTTTGGGCGTTTCCCTTCGACCACGCCGATGACCTGCGGGATGATCTCACCGGCCTTCTCGACTTGCACGGTGTCTCCGATGTGCAGGTCGCGTTGGCGGACCATGCCGTAGTTGTGGAGTGTGGCGTGGGTGACGGTGGTACCGGCGAGGAGTACGGGTTCGAGTGTTGCTCTTGGTGTGATTTTGCCGGTTTTGCCGACCTGGTGCGCAACATCGAGGAGGATCGTTGTTTTTCGCTCTGCGGGGAACTTGTAGGCGATGACCCAGCGGGGCGACTTGGAGGTCGTGCCGAGTGCTTCCTGCTGCGCGAGATCGTTGACGCGGACCACGACGCCGTCTGTGGCGTAGTCGAGATCGTGGCGGGCCGTATCGATGCGGTTGATCTCTTTGAGGATGGCATCCGCGTCTGCGGCGGTGGTGCGCCGATCCGTAGTTGGCAGGCCCATGGTTGCGATGTGGGCGATGAACTCGGTGAAGCTGGAGGCGAAGCGCGGCTCGCTGACCTCGCCGATGCCGTGAGCGAGGAAGCCGAGGTTGCGTTCGGCTGCGACTTTGGGGTTGAGTTGCTTGATGGTTCCCGCGCAGGCGTTGCGGGGATTCATGAAGGGATCTTCGCCGTTCTCTTCGCGGGCTTCGTTGATTCGCTCGAACTCCGAGAGCGGGATGAATACCTCGCCTCGGACCTCAAGGATGTCGGGGATTGAGCTACCTTTCACGGGCTCGAGTTTGAGTGGGAGCGAGCGGATGGTTCTGACTGCGTGTGAGACATCGTCGCCTTCGGTTCCGTCGCCTCGGGTGAGGGCCTGGACAAACACACCGGATTCATAGCGGATGCTCAGTGCGACGCCGTCGATTTTGGGTTCGCACACAAATAGATCGTCTTCGTCAGAAAAGAGAGGGGAGTCCGCATCTGATCCCATCGCCTTCTGCGTTCTTTTCACCCAGTCCCGGACCTCCTGCTCGTTGTAGGTGTTGTCGATTGAGAGCATCGGGATCGCGTGCTTCTTTGTCTCGAAGCCGGCGATTGGCTGGCCGCCGACTCGGACGGTGGGGGAGTTGGGGTCTGCGAGGGTTGGGTTTGTCTCTTCGAGCTGGGCGAGCTCCTTGAGGAGTGCATCGAACTCTCGATCCGACATGATGGGGTCCGCGTCTGTGTAGTACGCTCGGTTGGCCCTCGTCAGCAGATCCCGGAGTTCGTTGATGCGTTTCTCGTCGCTCATGGTGCAATCCTAATCGAGATTGTCTCATCGGGCGCGCCTCGCGCTATCATCCAACGCATGAGCGCACAGATCATCGACGGCAAGGCACTCGCTACTCAGTTCCGTGAGCAGGTCGCCCAACGCGCGGCCACAATGCGGGGGAGGGGGTTCGCCCCAAGACTCGACGCGTTGCTTGTCGAATCCGGGGATAACGGAGCCCGCGTCTACGCCCAGAATCAGGCCCGCACCTGTGATGCGATCGGGATTGAGTACACGCTCCATACGCTTCCTACCGGATCAGGCCAAAGGGAGATTGAGGCGAAGGTTCGGTCACTCAATGAGGACGAGGAAGTCCATGCGATCATGGTCCATATGCCCATGCCTGCGGATGTTGATGCGTACCGCATCAAGGAACTGATTGATCCCGTGAAGGATGTCGAGGGTGTCAATCCTGCCAATATCGGGAATGTTGTGTATGGGCACTCCATGCATGCTCCGTGTACTGCGCTGGCGACGATGCGTTTGATCGACACCGTCGTGGACGATTTGAAGGGGAAGCGGTGTGTTGTCGTGGGGGCATCCGCCGTTGTAGGACGCCCGATCGCGGTGCTGCTGATGCAGCGGGAAGCCACCGTCATCAGCTGTAACAAGTACACCGATGGGCTCAAGGAGCTCTGCCGATCCGCAGATATTCTCATCCCCGCAGCGGGAGTCCCTCATCTGATCAAAGAGGACATGGTCCGCGAAGGGGCCGTGGTTGTGGATGTCGGGGTTAATCGGATCATGGATGAAGCGGGGAACACCCGAACCGTCGGCGATGTGGATTTCGAGCCCGTTTCGCAGATTGCGGGCCATATCAGCCCCGTTCCGGGGGGCGTGGGCCCGATGACGGTCGCCGTTCTGCTTCACAATGTGATTGAAGTGGCTGAAGAACGATACGAGAACCGGTGATGCCTTCATCGTAAGAGACCCGATGGGAATATGGCGTCCTTTCGTCCGTTGACTCTCAGGAGGAACAACCATTGAATCCCCTCATGCAAACCACGAGTTACACCCTCGGATTCCTCGGCAACATCGGCTGGCCCGAGATCCTTATCGTCGGCGTCGTCATGCTGCTTCTGTTTGGACGCCGCCTCCCGGAGATGGGGCGCTCGCTTGGGCAAGGTATCGTTGAGTTCAAGAAGGGGCTCAAAGATGTGACCGACGACATCAAGAATGAGGTCGACAATGCGACTGATGACTCAAAAAAGTCTGATTCCGCACGGTTTGAGTCCTCGAAGCCCCATGATCAATCTTCCGGCACATCGCAGGGACACACGAATCCTTCTGAGATGAAGGCCCAGGTCGAGACTCCCCGGACCGACCCCTGAGTTGAAAGCTCAACCCGCATTTCTTCGTAATCTGCTCGATTCACGACAAAGAAGTGCTATGATTGACGCCCCTTTCGGCGAGGTAGCTCAGCTGGCTAGAGCGGAGGATTCATAACCCTCAGGTCGGGAGTTCGAGTCTCCCCTTCGCCATTTTGCATTTATTTGACGATCGGCCCGATACTTTCCTATCGGGTCGCGTTTTTTTTGGGAACTATTTTGTCGATACCTGTCATATTTGTTTGTTTCACGCGTTACCCCTCTTAACTCGCACACTCTTGGAGGGTTCATTGATGAACAACAAGGTCATTGCCATATCCGCGATCGCGATCGGTGCTTCCGCACTTGGAGGCGTGCTTTTGCTCCGTTCCGGCGGTCAAGAGCAGGAACCAGTACCGGAGCTTCTGGCATCGAATACCAACAAAGTTCAGGACTCATACTTCGAATCCCAGCTCTCTTCGGAACGCCCTGAGCGTGGTGAGATCGACACGCAGGGGCAGCGTGGTACCAACCAGCAGAATGGCAGGGGCGGCTTTGGCGCGATCCTTGACCGTGCCTCTGAGTTCGATCTCGATGGAGATGGGATCTTGTCGGAAGAAGAGCGGCGCGAGATGATGCGTACGCTCCGCGATGAGATGATGGCACAGTTTGATCTCGATGGTGATGGGCGACTCTCCAGAGAAGAGCGAAATGCCGCTCGGATGGCTCGATTTGAGAACTCTGAGCGTGGGCAGGAACTCATGCGTGAGTTTGATGCTGACGGCAACGGTGTGCTTGATGAAGAAGAGCAGGCCGCGATGGATGCCTACCAACAGGAGCAACGCGAAGAGCGCCGGGCAGAAGACCTCGCTCGTTATGATGCCGACGGTGACGGTGAGCTTTCCCGTGAAGAACGCCAGGTTCAGCGCGAGGATCAGCGGGGCAACTTCCGCAACCAGATGCAGGATGCCACCGACGAGTTCGACCGTGACGGTGACGGTGTGTTGAGTATTGAAGAATCGCAGGAAGCCTACGAGGTGATCCAGCAGCGTCGCGAGATTGATCAGTTCATATCCCAGTATGACTCGGATGGGAATGGAACGATGGGCACTGCGGATTACTCGGCATTCCTCTCCGCGTACGAGCAGGGGAGCAGCCACGCTGATGTGAATCGTGACGGAGTCGTGAACTCACAAGATCTTACCGCGTATACAGATATGGTGACCCGATCACGCAACCGTCCATAAGACCCAGACGGTTTTATTCGGGAACTGACCACGACTCAGGCACCTCGGCGAATACCGGGGTGCCTCTTTCATGTCCCCAATCCCAGTACCCGCCAGAGATCGCACATTCCATGGCCAACCAGTCTCCAGCGATGAGTTGAGGCAGGGCGTTGGATCCAGTGGTGGACTTACGCTGCGCGGACAGATCGAACTGCAGATCCAACTCGGCGATTACAGCTTGCCACATCGAGGTTTCTGTCTTGGGAGCTGGTTTGGTCGGTAACGCGGATTGGTCTTCAATCACCCCGGCGGTGTCGAGTGTGACCTGCTCGAGCTGATGGCTCGTGCAGCCACCCAGGGCGCAGAGCCCGAAACAGAGACCAGATACGCAGACCGAGGCGATGATCGTGTTCATGGGTCTCAGATCGAACGGATCGATGGTCAAGTTTGCCCATAAAGGAGCGATCGCGCAAGATGTGATGGGTACTTGCCTTGTAAATCCGAAACCCGACTTGGATATCGGACCATGAACTGGTGAAAACGGAATCTTGTGATAAACTTCGTACGGGGCCGAATAACCAAAGATGGGAAGTTCACTCTTGCGTTCTCGACTCACATCTGCTTGCATCCTCCTCGCTTGCGCCGTGGCGCCGGGCCTCGCTCAGGTCATCCCCTCGGCTCAGGTTGATGGGCAGCCCCAGAGTGCTGCACCGTTGCCGTCTGATGGCCTCGCGTATCCCGTCTCTGAGATACGCTTTGCGTATCCGCTCCCCCATGAGGTTCTCCCCAAGCTTGATGACTTGGGTTCGATCTCCGTTCTTCTTGGGCAACTGCCGGATGGCTATGTTGCTCCACGAGAGGGCGTCCCTTTGGTCGTGGTTGATATCAGGAGCATCGGCGAGGAAGATCCCGTCGTTATCTATGGTTCTGCGCTCGCATCGATCAACAACGCCGTCCGTGATGCGCTTGAATCTCGATACGGGATGATCGGTCACCTCGTCACGCCCGATGCGCGTGAGATTGCGTACCGAACGACTCAGGAAGATCTCCGTGCCGACGGGCAGGACGAGCTCACCATTTTCATTTGGCGAGCGGCGGTGGGGGATGTCCGCACTGTCGCACGCGGTGATCGGCTCGTGCCGGATATCGAGGATCTCGACACGGCGCCTGAGGAATCGAATGTCAACCGTCCTGAGCATCAGCGCCTCCGTGATCGGATATCGCTGATGCCTGGTGATCTGCTCACACGCGAACGCGTGGATGAAACGGTCTATCAGCTCAACCGACACCCTGGTCGGAAAGCCGATGTTGCGATTGCGCCTTCTGGTGTGCCGGGCGATGTTGTCGTGGATTATGTCATTACCGAACCGAAGCCCTGGACCGCGTATGTCGCGGTGAGCAATACGGGCACCGAGAGCACCGATGAGTGGCGTGAGCGGTTCGGGTTTATGCACCGACAGTTGACAGGTCGCGATGATGTATTGCGTCTGGACTACATCACATCTTGGTTCGATGAAACCAACGCGTTTCTCGCGTCCTACGAGTTCGATGCTGGGTATAACAACCGTCTCAAGCTCTTCGGCAACTGGAGCGAGTATACCGCACGCGATGTCGGACTCGGATTCGAGAACTTCAAGGGCGAGTCCTATGCCCTTGGTGCCGAGTTCAGGCGGAATGTCTGGCAGGACGGCCCGAAGTTCGTCGATTTTGTTGCGGGTGTGCGCTACGAGCATATCAATGTCGAGAATCAGATCCTTCTGCTCGAAGGGACGGAGGAGTTTCTCCTTCCGACAATTGGTGTTCGATATCAGAAGAACACACCGCTCCATAACGCGTATGCCGACCTTATGCTTGAGGTGAACTGGGGTTCGGTCGTTGGCACGGATGAGCTCGATGTTGCCCGACTGGGGCGATTCGGAGCGGATGAGAACTTTACGATCCTCAAGGGGCAACTCAACCACTCCTTCTATCTTGATCCGTTCATTGATCCTGAGGGATTCCGGGGTGAGAAGGGGCGTGACGAGATGCAGCTCGCGCATGAGCTCGCCCTGAGTCTGCGCGGGCAATGGACATTCAACTCTCGATTGGCCCCCAACTTCGAATCCGTCGCGGGCGGAGCGTACTCTGTTCGTGGATACCCGGAGTCATCGGCCGTCGGCGACGACGCGATCATTGGTACTCTTGAGTACCGGTATCACCTCGGACGCTCTACGCCGATCAGCACCGAGACGACCACCCTCTTCGGGCAGGGTTTTCGTTCATCCCGTACCCAGCCTTTCGGCAGTGCTGACTGGGACCTGATTCTCAAGGGGTTCCTTGATGTGGCTCGCGTGAGCCCGAACGACGCACCGTTCTTTGAGCGTGCCGAGACCCTCGTGGGGGCCGGGGTTGGTGTTGAGGCACAGGTCCGATCCAACCTCACCCTCCGTCTGGACTATGGGATGGCCTTTACACCCTTGGGCGTTGGCTCGTCACGGACCGTGGATGTGGGGGATTCCCGTCTCCATTTTCTCGCCCAGTTCGCCTTCTAGATCGCAAGGACTGCATCATGAACACCAAAGACACGAACTTCCTCGCGCCGCTTGCATGCATTGCCATGATGGGCTCGCCCATCGCGTTGGCGTCTCCTGATGGTGGCGAAGTCGTCGAAGGCGAGGCAACAATTGAGTATGACGGCGATTGGACACGCGTGCTCACGGGTGAGATTACCATCATCGATTGGCTCAACTTCAATATCGCCCAGGGCGAGACCGTCGAGTTCATCATGCCCTCCGAGGCATCCAGGGTGCTCAACCGGATCACTTCTGGCGTTCCTACAGAGATTATGGGGAATCTGATCGGCAATGGGCAAGTGTTCATCGTCAACCCTTCCGGTGTCATCTTTGGTCAGAACGCCGTGGTCAATGTCGGTGCGCTGTATGCGGCGGCGGGGAATATCTCGAACGCGGACTTCATGGCCGGCACCTACCGATTCACTGACGCACGCGGGATCGTCGAGAACCGCGGGCATCTGCAGGGTGATCTGATTGCTCTTGTTGGTGGGCGTGTTGCGAACCATGGCACCATTTCCGCATCGAACGGCACTGTTGTGCTCGCTGCCGGCGAGCAGGTCCTGATTGGTGAGCTGCTCGGGCACACATTTGTTCGTCTCGAACGCCCGACCGATCTCGACAACACCCCGACGCTTGATACGAATGGATCGCCCACGCTGGCCTCGGGGGATGTCTATTCACTGGCCGCGTGGAATACGGGCACGATCGACGGCAAGAACACCACCGTTGCTGTTTCTGCGGGGCATATGGCGATTGATTCCGATATCACTGCGGGTGAGCTCTCGCTCCTGGCTCAGGGGGATTCGCACATCGAGCTCGGTGCAGACCTGCATGCGTATGGGCCGGGGATTGTCATCACCGGCGATCTTGTGCTCACTGATGATGTTGCAGTCACAACCGATGGTTCGGTCATCGCGTTCAAGGGGCTGGTGGATTCTGAGGGCGGGGCGGAAAACGACTTGTTTGTCGATGCGAACGGCGGCTTTGTCCGTTTTACGTATCATGTCGGATCTGTCTCCCGGCTTGGGTCACTCGAAGTGCACGCATCAACAACGCGATTCTTTGGCGATGTGTCCATCAACGATCAACTCAATCTCTTCACACCCGTGTCGATTTCGGGTACATCGACCACTTTCGATGTCGGTATGGGCTCGGCCCTCTTTGCGGATGTCATTTATTCATCGATCCATGGACGATCTGATGTGTCGTTCCTCTACGACGGGCAAGCGTGGGTGGGGCAGGGCGAGGCCCGTGCTCCCTACCAGTTCCGTGCGGGGATTGGCACGAACGGGACGTCCACCCGCGCCTTCCGGAATATTGCCTTCGGTGGCGACCTGACAGATACATCCCGCTCCAGCGCCTTTGTCTTTGCAACCGGTGCCAATGCGGGGCTCGATCTGATCGCCCCATCCACTGATCTCGGGTATCTCTTCGAGATCCTTGCAACCGAATCGATCACGATGGGGCAGGGGCAGAAGATGACTTCACTCGGATCGTTGACCCTCCATGCGGAAGGCGACGGGTTCACATCTATCGGTGTAGGTGATCTGAATGTTCTCGGTGATCTTCGCATCGCATCGCTTGGGCGATCAGGCGGCGAGGTTGTGTTTCATACTCGCGCCCCGGGAGAGGTTGACTGGTTCGGCAATGAGGACGATCGAGAAACAAACGCGCTGGTCGACGAAGGGCTCGAGATCATCGCTTCGGGTGATATCACGATCATCGGGGCGTTGGGCGGCGAGGGGCCAGCTCGCATCGGCTCTGGCGGATCCGTCACCCTGCTCAATAACTCGGGAACCGGTGACGCTCCCGGGCTCGATATTGAAGTCTTTGAGGGTGGTGTATCCCTTGACCTCTTTGCGTCCATGATTCCTGCCTCTTCAGGGCTTCTCTATCCGTACGATCTCACGATCATCCCTCAGAGTACAGATCCGGACACGCAGGCTAATCTCGCTGAGGCGTTCGATGAGGGAGCACCGGTCAATCTTCGCACGGATGATCCGCTTCATGCTGGGCGGCAGATCCTTGCCGAACTCGGGTTCACGCCGACTGATCAACAGCTCGAATCGATCCGTGAAAGCCATACCACGGGCGTCGATCGCCTCGTTGATGCGACCGCTCGCGAAGCCGGCTCGGCTGCGGACTTCGGGCTCACGCTCGATCGGTTGACCCGCTTCAGTGTCGAGCGGCTGACACGGGCTTACATCACGGCATTGGGTATTGACGCGGATAACGACGGATCGCGCGATCATACGCAGGCGCTCGGGCAATCCCTTGTGTTCATGGATATGCATGACAAGTATGAGCAGTACGAGAGTGTTTCAGATCTTCTTGCCACCATAGAGGAGCAGGATCTTGGAGTGGTTGTCAGTCTCCGGAGATTGCAGTCCGTCATGGACGCAATCGATCTGCTCGAGCTGACTCCGCATGAGATCGAGCACGCGAAGCGTACACTTCTCAATCGGATAAGCCCGTCTGCCGTCAACCCCGAGCATATCTATGAGCGTTGGTTTGCTCCAAGTCATTCCAAGCTCGCCATACGCATGGACTGATCGGCTACACTGCGATCATGCCCAAAATCAGTGCTGTTTCGCTTCCCGATCATCTCGATATTGCCGAACTCAGTGACCGCATCGCCATCGTGATCGATGTTTTACGGGCTACGACGACCATCGCGCACGCATTGGACCAGGGGGCATCCTGCGTTGTGCCCGTCGGATCGGTTGATGGTGCCCGCATCGTCGCCCATGATCGGCCGAATACATTGCTTTGTGGTGAACGGTCGGGGGTCAAGCCCGATGGGTTTCATCTGGGCAACTCTCCCACGGAATACACCCGGAGCACGATCCGGGGCATGGACCTGGTCCTGACGACGACCAATGGCACCCGTGCGCTTCAGATGTGTGCCGACGCACATTCGGTTTACACCGGATCGCTCACCAACCTTGATGCCCTATGCGATGAGGTGAGGTCTCAGGACCGTGATATCGTACTTGTTTGCTCCGGGACTGATCGGCGCGTGTCGCTTGAAGATTGCATCTGTGCCGGCCTAATCGCAGAGCATCTTCGGTCTTCATATCAACTTGATGACAGTGCTTGTCTGCTGCTCCATGCCGCACGAGGGGCAATTGATCACCGCGGCGGATTGTCAGAAGCGATCGCATCGAGTTTTCATGCGAAGCGTCTGATCGATATGGGCTTCGGAGATGATGTTCGTGACGCAGCAAGACTGGGCACTTCGCTGTGCGTCCCGTGTTTCGACGCAGGGACGGGTGAAATCCGCCCCGTATCACAACTCAACCAATCTCACGGGTAGAATCTCGCTCACGAAAACCAGTTTCGTAATCCATAGGGAGCCACAAGTGTACACACTCGTCCTTATCCGCCACGGCGAAAGCACCTGGAACAAAGAGAACCGTTTTACTGGGTGGAAAGATGTCCCGCTCTCCGACAAGGGACACGAAGAAGCCAAAGACGCAGGCCGGCTCCTCCTCAACGAGGGGTTTGAGTTCGATATCGCGTATACATCAGTCCTCCGACGAGCCATCCGTACACTCTGGCATGTTATGGAACAGATGGATCTGATGTGGATTCCCGTCATCCGCTCATGGAAACTCAACGAACGCCACTACGGCGCTCTGCAGGGGCTCAACAAAGCGGAAACCGCCGCAGAACACGGCGAAGAACAGGTTCTCATCTGGCGTCGCGCATATGACACCCCGCCACCCGCGCTCGAAAAAACCGACAAGCGTTGGCCGGGCCACGACCGCCGATACAGCGAGCTCGATCCGAAAGATATCCCGACCACCGAGTGCCTCAAGGACACTGTTGATCGCGTCGTGCCCTACTTCGAGGAAGAGATTGCTCCAAAGATCAAAGCGGGCAAACGAGTCCTTCTCGCCGCACACGGCAACTCGCTCCGCGCTCTCGTTAAGCATCTTGACAACATCTCGGATGACGAAATTGTCAACCTCAACATCCCCACCGGGATGCCCCTGATTTACAAGCTCGACGAGAACCTCAAGCCCATTTCGAAGCAGTATCTTGGAAATCCGGAAGCCGTCGCCAAGGCCATGGCAGCAGTTGCCAATCAGGGTAAAGCCAAGTAATCACGAATCAGAATGCTGAACCAGATCACGCCGCTCAATCACGCGGCGTTTTTTACTCGCAATCCGCTTCCGTCGTTTGCGAGAGACACCGGGCAACTTGTTTAACATCGAATCGCCCCAGATACCCCTTAATCTATTCGTTTTGCCTTCATTGCGTTGTGGCAGTGCATCACCACTGCAATCCCATGGGGAGAGTGTTGAAGTTCTCGCACCCGTCTTCGGTCACCGCAACCATGTCTTCGATGCGAAGGCCTCCGATCGCCTTGCAGTACAGTCCGGGTTCGATTGTCAGAACATCACCAACAACCAACTCCGGGCCCTTCATATCGAGCAGTGGGGGCTCATGAACTTCCAGACCTATTCCGTGTCCTGTGCCGTGGACCATCGAGCAGAACGAGTCCGGTGCATCGTCTGCGGGTAAGCCTGCTCCGTACTCGTGCTCCTGAATCACCTTGATCGCTGCGAGGTGGACATCCTCGCCCGTCGTTCCCGCTTTGCACGCCTGTTCCGCGGCCTGCTTCGCATCTCGCACCGCTGCGTGCATCTTGATCACCGCATCGGGGATGTCGCCGTGGACGATTGTGCGTGTGCAGTCCCCGTTATACCCCGTCACGCGGATGTGTGGGAACATGTCCAGAATAATCGGCTGCCCCGTCTTGAGGTCCCCCGTGCCACGATGATGACAATCCGCACCGATCGGGCCGCACGCGACAATCGAACCATGCGGCGTGGTCGCGCCACGCTTGAGAAACGCGACATCGATCATGGAGATGACCCGTTCGCTTGTCAGCGTTTCGCCATCGTGGATCAGTGTCCCTGACGAATCCGCTTCGGATGCAAAGATCAACTCGCAGATTTCCCGCATCACTTCTTCTGTGGTCGCTTGAGCGGCACGGAGATGGGACAGTTCCTGATCATCTTTGCTGCGCCGTTCAGCTACGCCTAGATCAATATCGCACTCGAGCTCAATCCCGTAACTCTGGATCATGTACGCATAGATCAACGGAAGCGATCGGTCCGCGGTCACGCTGGCAATTTCGCCGCGTGCGAGGCACTCTGCGAGTGCCTGCGCAGTGGCCGTTTCCCGATCTCCATCGAGCCCTTCTTCTGGTTCGAAGTCTGCCGAGCAGAACACTTTATCGGCACGGGCGTGTTTCTTTGCTCGTTCCATCTCGATGTCGCGGATGATCAGCACCCGCATACCGTCGTCGGTCTCGATGTAGGCGCACGGATCGCCGACATTGAAGCGGATCTTGTGGAACAGTGCGAGGTTCGTCTGGGGGATCCCCGCCATCACGGTTGCGTGTGCATTGCTCATGGGTGACGATAGGTGATCCGCCGCTACCATTCCCGATGCGAATCGCAACATGGAATGTCAACGGGATCCGAGCCGCCCTCCGCAAGGGGTTCGAGGATCATGTCAAACGCATCAACCCCGATGTGCTCCTCCTTCAGGAAATCCGAGCGCTCCCTGAGCAGATCCCGGAGAATATGCGCTGCCCCGAGGGGTGGTCCACGATCTGGCATCCGGCTCAGAAGAAGGGGTATTCCGGCACTGCGGTTTGGGCATGCGGCGACAACTTGAAAGAAGAATCCCGGGGGATCGATGAGGATGATCACGAGGGGCGCGTTGTGGTTGCCCGAGCGGGGAAACTACGCGTTGTTTCTGTGTACCTCCCGTCTGGATCATCCAGCGAAGAGCGGCAAGCCATCAAAGACAAATGGCTCCCTGCCTTCAGAGACTGGGCCAGCCCCCTCCTCAAGTCTCGCGTCCCCACGGTTCTTGGTGGCGACTTTAATATCGCCCATACCGAGCGCGATATCTTCTACGCCAAGTCCAATCAGAACACCTCCGGGTTTCTCCCGCACGAGCGTGAGTGGATGGGCAATATGATCGACATGGGTTGGCGCGATATCGTCCGCGATAAGTATGGCGACATTGATGGGCCGTATTCGTGGTGGTCGAATCGTGGGCAGGCGCGGGTTAAGGATCGAGGGTGGCGTATCGATTACCTGCTTTTGAACAAAGCCGCTCACAAGGCACTCCAGGACTGTCATATTGATCGGCAAAGCGGGCTAGAGGTATCCGACCATGCGATGGTTGTTGCGGATCTCGATCTGTGATGGGGCTTTGTGGACGCCTAGAATAGAAGTTAACCCTACGCGATTTGCGACGAGGTGACTTCATGAGTGATTACAGCACAGAATCCGTTGATCTGCACCGCACGAACAAGGGCAAGGTGTCTATTGAGTGCAAGGTGCCGCTGCTCTCTCGGGAGGATCTCTCTCGGGCGTATACGCCTGGCGTGGCCCGCCCGTGTGAGATGATCCGTGACAACCCCGCTGAGAGTTACAACCTCACCATGCGGGGCAACAGCGTCTGTGTGTTGACAGACGGCACCGCTGTGCTCGGGCTGGGCAATATTGGGCCAGCCGCCGCAATGCCGGTGATGGAGGGCAAGGCCTGCCTCTTCAAGTCCTTTGCAAACATTGATGCGGTTCCCCTCTGTGTCGATGTCCCGGAGGGTGATGAGGGTACTCAGCGACTTATTGAAATCGCCAAAGCGATCGCACCGTCATATGCGGGCATCAACCTTGAGGATATTGCCGCGCCGAGGTGCTTTGCGGTTGAGGATGCGCTGCAGGACATTGGCATTCCCGTGATGCATGACGATCAGCACGGTACCGCGATCGTGCTGCTGGCGGCGATGATTAATGCCATGAAGGTGGTTGGCAAATCGTTCGCTGATGCACGCGTGGTGATCAATGGTGCCGGTGCTGCGGGGACTGCTATCGCGGAGCTCTTGCGATGCGTCGATCATGAGGCGGATGTGTGTGTGAGTGTCAAGGAAGTCATCATGTGCGACTCCAAGGGCATCATCTCCCCCGACCGCGCGGACTTGAACGACGAGAAGAAGCAGCTATTGAAGTTTACGAACCGTCCAGGGATCTCGGGTTCGGTGAAAGACGCGATCAGGGGTGCTGATGTCTTTGTGGGGGTGAGCGTTGGCAATCTGCTGGATGCGGACGATGTTCGGACGATGAACGATGACGCGATTATCTTCGCGATGTCCAACCCGACGCCTGAGATCACTCCGGACGAGGCGCGCAAGGGCGGCGCGAAAGTCATCGGTACCGGGCGTTCGGATTACCCTAACCAGGTGAACAATGTGCTCGCGTTCCCGGGGATCTTCCGGGGTGCGATCGATGCCCGTGCGACGCGGATCAGTTCCCGGATGAAGCTCGCCGCGGCCCACGCCCTCGCGGAAGCGGTGGGAGCACCATCTCCCGAGCGAATCATCCCCGACCCGCTCGACAGGTCTGTAGCCGACAAAGTCGCCGCCGCGGTGAGACACGCAGCCAACGAACACCAAGCCATCAACGCGTAAAAACGACCCCGCCGATATTCGAGCCACTGGCCTAGTTGATCGGCGGTGCCGGCTCCTCCGGCTGGACGGGCTGAGCTGACTCTATCAAATCCTCGATCGCAGGTGCGGAGGTCGGAAAGCGAGCAAACTTCATGATGAATGCCAACACAACGAAGACGCCCCCTACGACAAAGTACATGACTTGAGGACTCCCCGCTCCGTCGGCTGCCGCCGCGACCGAGTTGCCCAACGGACGCCCGACATTCGATGCAGCCATGTAGAGCGTAAACTGCGTGGCGGCGACGCGTGGATCGCACAGGCGCATGGCAATGGGTATGAACGCCACCGAAATCATCGTGGCGAAAAACTCCAACTGCCAGAAGTAGCCCGTCAACAGCGCTCCGTTGCTCCAGTACGGGCGAGCCAGCCCGAACCCGATCGCGAATAAGCAGATCAGGATGCACATGCCCAGCGCAGATCGCTGGGTACCGATCTTCGCCACCATCCACCCGCCCACGCCAAGCGAAAATAGGCCCACGGCGAACTGTGCCTTCGACATCATGTCGGTGTATTCCGTCTGCGACCATCCCCCGATGCTCGTAGCAAGACCAGGGTGATAGGCCTCAGCAACGCCAGATGGCATGGACCTCACAAGGAACACAACGAGTGCCAACAGACTGAGTGGGGCGATCATGGCTTTGGCGCTGTTGACTAAGAGCGGCTTCCATGCTTCGACTTGCAGCGCGACATTGCGCGGATGCGCCTCGCCCTTGCTCCACGGCACGCGCCGTTCCCCCTCCCTTTCGCGGATGAAGATCAAGTACAAGAGGGCAATGCCAACCACCGCGGCCGCACCGAGGTACCCCGCCTCCGTGCCGAAGCGATCGATAAGCCGACCAGCAACAAATGTCGTCGACGAGATCCCCAGCACCTGCCCGCCGAACATGACTCCCGTCGCCTTCGCACGCTCGTCCTCGGGCATGATGTCGACCGCCAGGCTATCGATCGAAACATCCTGAAAAGCCGTGCCCGAGTTGACAATGAACCCGAGCATGGACAGCATCCAGATGTCCTCCGATCCCGGCGAGAGGACCGCCGCGAGCACGAGAAACAACACAATTGTGGACTGCGCACCGATGATCC
Organism: Phycisphaerales bacterium; assembly: GCA_965216865.1. GTDB lineage: Bacteria > Planctomycetota > Phycisphaerae > Phycisphaerales > UBA1924 > UBA1924. The sequence continues at coordinate 3,292,263 of OZ244206.1, read as the reverse complement.
AAATCCGTCTACGCCCCATCGGCAGATAGGTGTACCGGTCCATGATGAAACCAAGGAAGAACTTCAGCGTCCACGGCAGGATTGACGCGCTGACGACGCCAGCGCGAGCAGCCGTGGAGGCCCCATTGGACGCGAGCCAAGCGGGGATCGCGACAAAGAACAACCCGATCGGGACACCCTGCGTGAAGTAGAACAAGAACACGGTAAAGAGTCGCAGCTTGGTGCTTCGTTCGAGGATCATGATCGCCTGTCTTTACGGGGCACCAGGGGCGTGAGCAACGGAATTAAAAATAGCCCCGCCCGGATTCGAACCGGGGACCAAGCGATTATGAGTCGCGCGCTCTAACCGCTGAGCTACGGGGCCGATGCTCTGATTGTACTCGATCTGATCTCAGATGTGGTCCATCGAGATCAGACCCATCGCCAGTTCGTGCACAAAGTGCTCCGCTTCGACCGCGTAGTCCTTGCCCGAGCCATGCGCCGCGATGATTGCCTTCACCAACGCGCTCCCGACGATCGCGCCGTCCGCGTGTTTCACCACCGCAGACACCTGATCCGCATTCGAGATCCCGAAACCGCACGCGATCGGCGTCTTCGACTTCTCCCGGATCGAGCGGACTCGCTCGGAGATATCGGGCAGATCCTCACGCGCCCCTGTCACACCCGAGCGTGCAAGCAGGTACGCGAAACCAGTCGATGCGTTCGCGATTTCGATCGCCCGCTCAGTGGGTGAAGTGGGGGATATGAGCATGATCATCGAAGCACCGTGCGATTTGCATGCCTCGCGATAGGGTTCTGATTCCTCGAACGCGAGATCCGGGAAGATGAACCCATCGAATCCCGCCTCGACCGCGTCTTTCACAAATGATTCCACGCCACCCATCGCGACCACGATCGACACACTGACCATCGCGACGAGCCCCATCGAGAGCTGATCGCGGACCGTTCGAACCTGATCGAAGATCATGGCGGGGGTGATCCCCTGCTCGAGTGCGACATGCATTGCCGCCGCGATTGTTGGCCCGTCCGCGATGGGATCGCTATAGGGGAAGCCGATCTCCACGACGCTTGCGCCCGCGTTTTCCATCGCTGGCAGCAGCTTTGCCAACGCGTCCGGCTCTGGGGAGCCAGCGCAGACAAACGGCAGCAGAGCCCCCTGCCCTGTTTCCTTCGCCTTTGCAAACGCTTCGTTGATCCGATTCATGATCATCCACTCGGTAGGGGGGTTATCGCGTGATCACATCCTGCACATCCTGCAGTCCATCCGTCAGGATCCGAGGCCCGTCCGAGGTCACGAGTACATCATGCTCGTAATGGACCGAGTTCGTGCCATCCGCGGTGAAGATGGGCCATTGTCGCTGACCCTGTGTGATCTCGCCTGTTCCGATACCGATCATGGGCTCAACTGCAACCAGTGCTCCCGGCTCGATCGGTTTGTTCGCGTCGGGCCATTCGTTTGGATGGCTCGGGACGACATTCGAGATCCAGGGAGAGGTATGCAGTTTCTTCCCATACCCGTGACCGCCAAGACCACGGATCAGGTGAAATCCATATTCGTCTTCGACAACACGCTGGACAGTCTTTGCCCACTCGAGCCAGGTGTTGCCTGGGCGGAGCTCTTCGATACCTTTGGCTAAGGACTCCTTGCCCGAGTCCGTCAGTTTTTTGATCTCCGGCGACATCTCGCCGAACACATAGGTCCACGCCGCGTCGCCCATCCAACCGCGATACCGAACCCCGATATCGATCTTGAGCACATCGCCGGGCTTGAGTGGCTCAAGGCGGTATGCCGCTGTCCCATGAACGACGCAGTCGTTTACGCTCAGGCACGCCTGGGAAGGAAAGGGGGGGAGTCCGCCTGCGCGATATTTGAAGAAACAGGACTTGCAGCCCAGTTCCTCGAGTGTCTGAAACACAAACCGGTCGATCTGTGCGAGTGTCAACCCTTCGTGAAGAAACGCGGCGATCCGGTGGTGTGTCTCAACCACCTTCTGGGCAGCGGTATACGCTGCATCGACATCGGCATGTGATCGTACTGCGGTAGCCATAAGATACGATCATAGCACGACAATACGCCCTGTTTTGACCGTATTCGCAACGCTCAACCGATGTACTCCACGAACCATGCGTGTCTCCATCGTCTACAACCCCAGATCAGGCCGCGGCAAAGCCCAGCGCCTCACCGATGCCATCGACCAACTCGCCTCGTCGCGGGGCCACGCTCTCACCAAGTTCGATATCAGCAGGGGGGACATTCCAGTTGCAGATGACCTGCGGGACACCGATCGCCTCATCATCGTCGGCGGCGACGGAACCGTCCACCATCTGCTCCCCCTGATCGCACAAACCAAAGTCCCCTTTCAGCATTGCGGCACCGGGACCGCCAACCTGATCTGCCACGCACTCAGGATGTCCCGCAAACCAGCGGGGGTCCTTGAGCAGCTCGAGATCGATTGTGAGCCCCGACGCATCGATGTCCCGCTGTGTAACGATCATCCGTTCCTGATCATGACTTCGCTGGGTATGGACGCGTCCGTTATTCATCGCTTGGAGGAATCGCGAAAGCTGGGTGGCTACCGGGCGTACATCAAACCGGTTCTCAAAGAGATCATCAGCCCCCGATTCGCCCACGCCCGGGTGAGCATCGATGGCGAGCCAAAGCCCGAACTGTCGCGTCCGGGCGTACTCGTTGTCGCGAACATGCCCAACTACGGCGGCCACTTCAACCCGTGCCGCGATGCGTGCTGGGATGACGGCACGCTGGATATCGCGCACATTGCCGGTCGAACTTCGATCACCTCTGGGCTCCGCTACCTTGCGCTGTTCGCCAAACGCAAGGCCGCGCGATGTGGCCTGGGTCAAGTGATCACGCTGGAAGCGGAGCAGGACTCCTGCGTTCAGATCGACGGCGAGAAGCCGCGTGCCGTGCCTTCAATCCTGAAGCGGGGTCACACCCTTCGATTCACGCTGAGTGATCAATCTGTCTATGCCCATGCGCCCCGCCTGGCTGAATCCCGGTGAACGGCGAGATATTGACGCAAGGTCCTATAATGTATCTTCTGTAAAACTGACCCTTGCCGTCAAATAGGACCGTGCCAAATCAGTACCTGTTTCTTGTGCATAGACTACCCGCTTGTGCAGGAAGCGGCGGCTGGAGTGAGTGTTCAATGAGTGAGCATCGAGACGAACACGAACCGAGTTGTATCGAATCCCACGACGATGTCGTTCGTCAATACCACGAGGATGACCTCGAGGAGCTTGTTGGGCAGCCGATGACGGTGACGACGACGGGCGGGCTTGCGGAGACTGGCCCCAAGCCGGTCTGTGCGGATGATGGGCGGTTCAAGTCCGGGCGGCTCAAGGGGCTGACCATGTGGTCGGCGATCTTTGTGCTCGCCTGGCCGGTGGTGCTCGAGTCGTTCCTCAACTCGCTTGTCGGGCTGGTGGATACCAAGCTCAGTGCGTCGCTGGAGGATGGGGTGGCCGCCACCGATGCGATCGGGGGGGCGAGCTACATTATGTGGTTCATCGGTCTGGTGATCATGGCCATCGGTGTTGGGGCGACGGCGCTGATCTCGCGATCGGTGGGCAAGGGGCGGATGGGCGTCGCCAATGTGATGCTCGGGCAAGCGACAACCCTGTCACTCCTCTGCGGCTCAGGTATCGGTGCGATCGTTTGGGTGGCGTGCCCTGGGATCGTCGCACTCCTCAACATGTCCGACTCGGCAGGGGGGTATTTTATCCAGTACATGCGGATCATCGCGCTGGGTACTCCCTTTGCCTCCCTGCTCTTTGGTCTCATCGCATGCTCGCGTGGCGCGGGCGATTCCATCTCCCCACTCGTCGCGATGATCGTTCGCAACATCATCAATATTGTCGTCAGCTGGGGCGTCTCGGGCGTTACCGTTTTCGGTCTTACAAGCCCACTCGGGTTGGACTGGGGTGTTACCGGGATCGCATTGGGGACCGTGGTCGGTGATATCTTTGGTGCGGCTCTTATCCTTTCACTTGCGATCTCGGGCAAGTGGTCCATCCGTCTCAAGCGTCGCAATCTCAAGCCACACCTCGTCACCATCTACCGCTTTGTCCGCCTCGCAGTCCCCAACTTCCTTGAGACCTTCGGGATGTGGCTGGGCAACTTTTTCATCATCTCGTTTGTCGGATTGCTCGCACGCCAGATGGCTTCCGACGGGCTCCTCGGCGCCCACATCATCGGCATCCGCATCGAAGCATTCAGTTTCATGCCTGGGTTCGGCATGGGCGTCGCCGCCGCCACACTCGCCGGGCAGTATCTGGGCATGAACCGCCCCGACCTGGCGAAAAAAGCCGTGTTCCGATGCACGGTGATCGCCTCGGTTATCATGGGGGGGCTGGGCGTTGTATTCATCGTCTTTGCCCGCGCCATCACAGACGCCATGTCAGAACAAGCGGCTCACATGGAACTCGTTCCCCCCCTGCTCATCACATGCGGCATTGTGCAGATCCCGTTCGCGATTGGGATTGTTTTCCGTTCCGCGATGCGTGGGGCGGGCGATGTGAAGTGGGTCATGGGTATGACCTGGTTCGCGACCTACGGCATGCGTCTCCCACTTGCCTACATTGTGTCCGGCGTCGACATCCCGATCCCCGAGTTCTTCGGCGGCGGCATCGTTACCAACCCCAAGCTGTTCGAGCAATGGTTCGGCATCGAACCCGGACTCCCGGCGCTGTGGATCGCTCTCTGCTCTGAGATGTTCCTGCGCGGCGTCCTCTTTTCCATCCGCTTCTTCCAAGGTGGCTGGCTCAAAGCGAAGGTCTAATCCCCCCTGCTGCTTTTGCCTAAATAAAAACGCACGCCCAACAAGGGCGTGCGCGGTGGGTCAGGTATCAGCTTGTATCACGAGCATCGCCCGTGAGTTCAATCATGCGCGACGACGACGCGTGCCAACGAGACCACCCATCGCGAGCAGTGCAACGCTGCCGGGTGTTGGGATGGTGCCATTGAAAACGATGTTGTCGAGGTAGATCGACTCGCTGCCGGAGTTGGAGTCGAGCTCAACCACGAGGGTTGCCTCGTTGTATGCGCTCAGGTCGAGCGTAAGGTTGAGCCAGCTACCCTCGATTGCGAGATCGTCGATATCCGAGCCGATGGTGTTGAGGATGTCGAGTTCAACGCCGCCGTCGACGATTGCGAAGACGCGGATCGAGTCATCGGATTCCCAACCGGTTTCCTGAACGAACAGGTCGAGGGTCAGGTCGGTGAAGCTCACGGGGGTGACGGTGTCGAACTGAACGCCCATCAGCCCGTCCGCGTCCTGGAGCTCGTAGCCCTGCGAGCCGTCGGTGAAGCTGCCGACGGTGCCGGCGAAGTTGGTTGCACCGACGAAATCACCATCGGTGAGCCCGACATCATTGCGGGTGTTGCGGTAGTAGGCGTCGAAACCCATTTCAGTGCCATCGGCGGTGAAGTCGACGACCGACTGGCCGGCGTTGTTGACGAGATCATGATCCATCGACGCATCACCTGTGTCGACATACTGATCGCCAACAAAGGCGTTTTCGAAGCTGGTGGATGCGACCACATCCGCGTGTGCTGCACCTGCGAGTGCTGCAACGATGCCCATCGAAACGATGTTCTTCATCTCTATTCTCCTTCTCTCGAGTTCTCTCTTGTCAATCTCTCTCCCCTCCCTGCTCAGCTGGGTGGGGACTCGCGATCCATTGCGAGCGTCAAAAACATAGCGCCAGATCCTGATAAGTCAGCAAACACTCCGTGTGATTTCCGTGAAGAACAGGGCGAATTCGGAGAATCGACATGGAAATTCCCTCCTGGCTGACTCAACGAAATCACCCCCTTTGTGCTATCCTCATGCAGGAATCTGGATTCTGCCCTCGAAGGGCTGTTTTTATCACCGCCAAGGAGGGTGGTCGCTATGGCCAAAGCCAAGTCTTCACGATCGCGTGCCAACGCCGAAACCATGGCCGCGAAACAACGCGATATCTCCGTTTCCGAGTTCTTTGCTAAAAACCGACACCTGCTCGGGTTTGACAACCCGCGCAAGGCGCTTCTGACCACCGTCAAGGAAGCCGTTGACAACGCCCTCGATGCATGCGAAGAAGCGGGCATTCTCCCCGATATTGAAGTCCGAATCGAAGAAATCACCCCCCCACCGTCCGTCTCCAAGCCCGGCCGCTACAAAGTCACCATCACCGACAACGGCCCCGGAATCGTCCGCAAGCAGGTCGAAAACATCTTCGGGAGACTGCTCTACGGGTCCAAGTTTCATCGGCTCAAGATGTCGCGTGGACAGCAGGGCATCGGTATTTCCGCTGCCGGGATGTACGGGCTCATGACCACCGGCAAGCCCATGGTCATCACCACCCGACCCAACAAGAAGAAGCCAGCCCATCACCTCGAGTTGGCCATGGATACCTCCAAGAACAAGCCGGAGGTGACGATTGACATTGAGACCGATGACTTCCCCGAGGGGACTGGCACGCGCGTCGCGATCGAGATGGAGGCGAAGTTCTTCCGCGGCAAGGGGTCGGTCGAGACTTATCTCGAACAGACGGCGATCTCCAACCCCCACTGTTCCATCACATTCATCCCGCCGGACAAAGCCAACGAGAACCCCGACCTGGCCGAGGCTGATCCTGAAGTCAAGGCAGACGATCAGGGCGTCGTTCGAACACAGGAGTTCTCCGACCGGATCGTCTACCCTCGAACCATCGACGAGCTCCCGCCCGAAACGCAGGAAATCAAGCCCCATCCGTACGGCGTCGAGCTGGGCACCTTTCTCTCCAAGCTCAAACAGACCAACGAGAAACAGCTGACCGGGTTCTTCAAGAACGAGTTCTGTCGGGTGCCGCCGAGCGTTGTGGCGGCCGTCACGAAGGAAGCATCAACCAAGTCCAAGTCGTTCTCGGGCTCAACCTGGGTCAACTCCCTTGACTCCAACGACGCTGAGAAGATCTACAAGTCTCTCCAGAACTCCAAGCTGCGTGCCCCCCCCACTGACTGCCTGAGCCCGATCGGGGTGAAGACGATGCTCGCTGGGCTGCTTAAGGGCGTGAAGGCCGAGTTCTACACCGCCTCGACGCGCAAGCCGGCGGTCTATCGAGGGAATCCCTTCCAAATCGAAGCCGCGATTGCGTTCGGCGGCGATCTCCCGGGCGATCAGCAGGCCCGCGTCATTCGGTACGCAAACCGCGTCCCGTTGCTCTACCAGCAGTCCGCGTGCTCGGCGTTCAAGTCCGTCGTGGACACCTCTTGGAAGAACTACGGCCTGCAACAGCCCCGAGGCGGCGCCCCGGTCGGGCCCCTCGTCGTCATGATTCACATGGCCTCTGTCTGGGTGCCCTTTACCAGCGAATCCAAAGAAGCCATCGCCGACTACGACGAGATCCGCAAGGAGATGCAGCTTGCTCTGCAGGAGTGTGGGCGTAAGCTGGGGCAGTACATCCGCCGCCGCCAACGCATGAAGCGCGACGCCCAAAAGCGCGACGTCTTCGAACGCTATATCGGCGAGATCGCTAAGGCCTGTAACCATCTCACCGGCACCGATACCAAGGCGTTCTACGACAAGCTCCTCGAACAGGCCAAGGCCCGCACCGAGATCGCCGACGCCCAGCTCGACGATGAGGGGAACTTCGTGAAGGACGACCACGGGCGCCTCGCGAAGGCCGACGATGTGATTATCCTCAACTCCACAACGGAACCAGACGCCGCAAACGGTGACGCAAGTATCTCTGAGACCAAACCAGTCACGAAGAAAAAACGAGTCACCAAAAAGACTTCGAAGAAGAAGCGCACAACAAAGAAGAAGTCAACCTCCGGCCTGTTCAACTGAGTCGGCACCCTCGTCAACAGGGTGCCACTACTCGCCGCAACGCGTCGCAGTAGTGTTCCCCGGAACACACACAACGCTCGAAAGCACATCCCATGGCCAAGAAAAAAGTAACCAAAAAGAAAGTCGTCAAAAAGACCACCAAGAACGTCTCCAAGAAGAAGACGACCAAGAAAACCATCACCTCCGCGCGGACCAAGTCGCACTCCCGCGCAGAGCGTGATGCCCAGACTTCAAACAAGCTCTCCAATCTCGCGCAGAACATTGTCGACTCCGTCAATAAGGGCGCTGAGCCCGAGATGGATGTCCCCGTCCGTGCGGCTTCCAACACCAACTGGAACGAGAAGAAGCGCATCCTCGAGATGGGCGACTCCGTCGGCACACGACAACTCTTCAACCTCGGCCAGGCCCGAAAGTTCATGCAGACCCTGCTCCACTCGACATCCGTCAGTGATCTCATCGAGCAGGACAAAACATCATCCCTCCGTGGCATGTTCTACAAGTCCCTCCACACCATCGAGGGCACCAAAGAGAAGACCTTCGACGACCAGACCGAATCCGACGGCATCCTCGAAGACCTCGAGGTCTCACTCGGCTCGCTCCGCGAAGAACTCCACATCTTTGCCAAGAAGCGCGGCACCATGGTCGGCAACATCACCGTCGTCGACTCCGGCGACGAGATCAACTGCCGAAAAATGGGCTCCGGCGGCTATGCCATCCCCTCCATATGTGAACCCGATGTCATCCAGTTCAAGGATGTCAAAGCAGACTTCATCCTCCATGTCGAAAAAGACACGGTCTGGCAACGATTCAACGAAGACCGCTTCTGGGAACAGCACAACTGCATCCTCACCGAGGGTTCAGGCCAACCCACTCGCGGCGTCCGTCGCATGCTCCACCGCCTCCACACCGAGCACAACCTCCCCGTCTACTGCCTCCTCGATTGCGACCCCTGGGGGCACTACATCTATTCCGTCATCAAACAGGGCTCCATCTCCCTCGCCTTCGAATCCCAGCGCCTCGCCATCCCCAAAGCCAAGTTCCTCGGCATCCGCGCCATCGACTACGAACGCTGTGACCTTTCCGACGATGTCAAGATCTCACTCAACGACCGCGACATCACCCGAGCCAAACAGATCGCCGCCTACCCCTGGTTCGAAAAAGACAAGCAGTGGCAGAAGGAGATCAAGAAGATGCTCTCCAACGGCTTCAAAATGGAAGTCGAATCCCTCATCACCAAAGACATCTCCTATGTGACCGAGGAATATGTCCCGGCGAGACTCAAGGCGAAGGATTGGTTGGGATGAATGGCGAAGATGGAAAATCAGAAGAAAGACTTAATAGGCAATATGATCAATACTTGAAGGACATTGATTCTTCGTATAACCAAGCAAGATATGCATTTGAGAATCTGGACAAATGGCTACTGACTATCTCTTCAGCAGGCTTCGCTGTCGCTACTGCTAGAGCATGGATCAATAACTCAAACGAAACACGATTTCTTGGTCTGGCTGCTTTTTCGTTTGTCATTGCCATCGCGATGGCACTTATGGCAAAGGGTGCCGTATACATCCTTTCTCGCAAGCAGATAGAATATGTTAGGGTATCATGGATTGAATCGCCCTATTCGTACCACGATTCAGTATTGCAAAAACTGAAGCCGCTTATTGACAAGTGGGAAAAGCGAGTAATGGTGGTAAATATTTCGTGCTTCATCTGTTTCTTGTTTGGAATCATTTTTATAGCCATCAATGTATCCATAGCTCAGGCTGAAACTCCGCCTACTTCTGGCTCGGAGCATGATGAGGAGACACTTCTTGAACAAGCCAAACCATGACACAAAGACCATGCCATTGAGGCCTCCACCTGATCCGAAGCCGACGGTGCCTTCAGATAAGCCTAGTACTCCCAAGAAGTAGCGCGGCGCCCTGCTTTGATCCAAAATTGCCAATGCAGGTTTTGCAGGAATCAGCACAAGATATCATATCGTCATGTAGGTAATCAGGTTGACAGCTACGATATTAATCCGTTACACTACGACAGATCTGTGCCAAGGAGCGGAGACTGATTGCGAAATCAACGCGTCGCGGAATGATCATTTTAGCAATCGCTGGTGCTAGTGATGGGGGTTAATCTGATGGCTGGATGCCTAGTAATGGGCGTGGGAATGCTGCTGCCTGGTCTTCTGCTCGGACTTCTCTTTGGCAGATGGGGTCTGTACATCTCGGCTGGCCTTCTTGCTGTCTATACGCTACTCGGGTTGTTGATTTTTCCGACTCAACCTCGCTCTGCCCAAGACGAAATGGACCGATTCCGACTCTCCAAAGTTTGGACCCACTCAATTTTCTGGGTGATCGGATCTTTCGTAGGAATATACATTCGTAATGGCATGTAATGCTGAATTTGCCGCCCCCTGACCGTGTGAAGCATCCGCGCCTTTCTACCATGGCATCTCCGACATGAACGCAGTGCCCGACACAGATCGTCTCTCCCCTTGGTTGTTGCTAGGTATTCCAGCATGCATGTGCTTGATAGCACTTGCTTCAATGCCGTACGGTTACTACACGCTTCTTCGGCTCGCGCTTACCGTAGGTATGATCGCATGGATCGCTTGGTACCGAACCAGTACAGCTACGACTGTCATAGCAGTGCTGATCGTGTTGCTGTACAACCCGATTCTTACTGTTCACCTTCAGCGTGAGATATGGGCCCCTATCAATATAGTTACCGCCCTTGTGCTCTTCGGATTAGCGGCAGCATCAAATGCTTAACGCCTGGTGCCCTGCATCCATCTTAACTGTGCCCTCCTTCGACTTAAAGAGCGAAGGAGGACCTAGTTCAACCACTCACTCACGCCCCCTCCTCACCGCCTCCCGAATCATCCCCCCAACCTCCTGCATCGAATACCCCCGCCGACAATCCACATGCAGGATCGGAAGCCCCACCGCCTCGTAGATCGAGTCCATCAACGAATCCCGCTCTTCACGATCGCCGCGCTTGTGTGACTTGTCATCCAACTCAATCACACACACCACCTGCATCGTCCCCGGCTCGCAAAGCACGAAGTCCACATGTTTCGACTTGATCCGATTGAATGCGGATTGCCACGCCGATCGATCAAGGCCCTTGCGAACCTGGACCAGGTCGGTAGCGCGCACCTTTGACATCACTACCGCCTGCGGTGGGCCGTGCGGATTGCCCGGGTTTGCGAGCACCTTCAGCAACAATCGGTAGAAGTTCAGTTCTGCGGGGCTGAGTAGCTGGCCGACTTGTACATAGTTTTTCGCGTCTAACTGGGTCTTTTTCTGTTGCGGTCTCTTCTGTTTGCCTTTTCGCTTCTTTGTCGGCCCTTCGATCAAAGCCGATAGAACGGCAAAGACTATGATGATGACAATGATCGGTGCGATAAATGATTCCATATTTGCCCCCATGTATGAATAATATATCATACAACCAATCCCGGCGTTGGGCACAATCTATTTTTTCCTAAACCGTGCACTCCTTCGAATCCGTGAGCGAAGGAGGACAAAGAGCAACACGCTACAATCCACCACATGCCCGATCCCAGCCACGAACGCACCCACCGTCTCATCGACAAACGCGTCCCCCTTCACCTCCTCCCCACCGAGGAATACCTACAGCGCGTGGACCAGATGAACCCCTGCGAGTGCCCCCGCCGCTACTGCTGGCACTGGAAAACCCTCTCCCTCGATTGGGATACGCCCATATCCGAAGGCTGCGATGCCCACTTCAGAGGCGTGAACTACAGAGGCGAGCCCATCCCCGCGATGCACGACACGCCCTGCAAACGCCTTGACCCATCCAACCCCAAGGACCACTTCGAACCCCGCGAACCCGCCATGCTCGAAGACGGCATCCCCAAAGGCCGATGGGACTGCGGCGACTTCAAGCAAAGACGATCAATCGGCCCCGATTCGACCTATCCCGATGTCATCAACTGGAACAGCGAGCCCTACCACATCACCAACCAAAACGATTTTCTCAGGTTCCTTGAAGTCTTCCAATCCGACATAGCTTCTTCTCAAGAGCAAGTCGAGAACGAGAACCTTGCCGATTATCTCGATGCGATGAAGGCCTAGACCACCGATGCCGAGCAGAGCAAAGTATTCTGCCCCGGCACATTCTCGCAATACATGAACCACAAACCATGGGCCGCCCTTGCAGCCATGCTCGTCGCCGCAACCATGTATGAATAACGAAAGTACATAACTCCGCAGATCAAGTACTACACTCATACCCGATGTACACCCCGAAGGAACGCTGCGAACTTCTCCTCTCCTTGCTCGGCGAGCAGCTCAATGAGCACGGGCACTTCTTCAAAATCTCCAAGACCCGACTTTCTTGGAAGAACAAGGATGTCTCGGTTCTTGTCTTTCCTCGTGGATCTCACTATTCAGAAGCCGAGATCACGAAGAGGTGGCTCAATGTTCGCATTGACTCATACGCGATGCGCAAGCTCGCCAAAGCGGGCGCCCCGATCTCGGGCGGTACATTCAATAGGGGAGCCGAAACACTCTGCGAACGAGATCTCTGCACACCCGGTTCGTCAAGCGCTATCGAGGTCACTCTCACCGACTGGTGGTCCATCGAGGAAGCCGCGAAATACCTGGCACCCCATTTCGACGACTTCTGGCACAACGACCTCGCGCCGTGGCTGAGTCTCGATTCTGCCATAACGGAGCTGAGTACGAACGCTAACCAGGGCTTTCACAGTGCCATGCGGCTCGGATCAGCCTCGCCTGTAACAGGGCTCGCCGTCCTCTACGCCCCCGATGCGCCTGCCGCAGACTCTCCGTGCCTGCATGAACTCATTCGTGAGCACAAGCTTGATGAGATGGAATGGCGATTAAACCTGATTGGGGAGCTCCTGCTCGCTTCAAACCGAGATGATGATTTCTGGCGTATTGTCGAGTTTGGCTCGATATGCAAAGAGCGAAGCAAGTACATGAGTGGACAGTCTCGAGGACTCATGGCCTTGGCAGATTGGAAGCGTGGCAGTTCAATCAGATGATGTGGAGGTAGCACAGTCTCCTGCATGTCCTTGAGCCTGCTGGACTATGAACTACCTCCCCACCGCCTCCCGGATCATCCCCCCACTTCTTTCATCGAATATCCCCGCCGACATCCACATGTACGATCGGCACCCCCGTCGCCGCATAGATCGAGCCTACAAAGGCATCTCGCCTGAAACACCCCATTCGGCCCGATAACCCGCGATATCCCCCTCACAACAACTAGTCCAACCCAAGTTCCAGTTGTGCCGCCCCCCCTAATTCTGCTACATTGATCACACTCAATCTGGGGAGAAATCAATCATGAAGAGCCGAAACGCCGCACTGACACTCATCACCGTTGCTTCCATCGCTGCTTCTGCAAACGCTCAGCCGTTCATCGAAATCGAGTTTGATGCCACCAAGGAAATCAATCCGGGCGGCGTCACCATCATCAACGCCCGCGTCGTGTTCGATGCAAACGAAGACGCGATTAGCGCGGACACATTCAATCTGATCGATGCAGAAGTCGACATCCACCAACGCCCATACACCCAGTTCGCCGGCTCAGTCGAACCCGATCCAAACCGGGCCTCATTCTCGTTCGACGATCTGGATACCAAACTCGTGGGGTCCGTCGCCAACATTCTGGGCTTTAGTCTCGGCGATTCCACGAGCGCGTTTGAACTGTCAATCGGTATTGTCGGGACCCAACCCGCGGTGCAACCTCCGCTGGACACACTCCCCGATGATCCGGCACTGTACATGATCGACCCCGCCGCCGGTATCTCCGGTATGGACATCAATCTGACAATCAACGGCCAAACCACCGAACTCTCCGAGTTCGGCAACATGGGCTCCGTGATCAACCGCAACGCTTCGATCCACTACACCGTCCGCGTCGTCGACGACCCCCGCATTGAAGAATGCGCCGCCGACCTCAACAACGACGGTCGACTCGACTTCTTCGATGTCAGTACCTTCCTCCAGCTCTACCAAGCCGGCTGCCCATAAGGTTGATCTTTTGGCGGTTACCAACCTATCTCCGCCGCCTTCCGAATCATCTACCCATCTTCCTGCATCGAATGCGCCCGCCGACTATCCATATCCACGGCGCAGGATCGTGCCAAAGACAACTGTCTTTGGCACGATTCATTTCTACGAGCATACATCCCAGTGGCACTGGATGGGCTGGGTGTACGACTGCGCTCTGAAATGACAAGTGGTTGTGTGTAGAGAATCGGTTCTGATTATGCTCTGGAACTCCGGTACTCCAATTGATGGTCCACCGGCTCCAGTCGCCCTGTGGCGTCAGCTGCCGCTTCGGCGCGTTCCGCAGCATCGCCTTCGAGCTTTTCGAAGTCGCCACGGATCGACATCAGCGCGTATCGTTCCGCTTCGATTTCTCGAGGGGTGCGTACGCCCATGCGGCGCAAAACGGGCAAAGGTGGGCACCAGCCCTGTACTCCGTGCTGTACAAGAAAACCACCAACCGCGGCGGACAACAACAACCATCGCTTACTGACAAAAGCTCCGAGGAGTGTGCCCGCAACCATCAGGGTGCCGGCGTTCGTTTCCAAGAGGCGTTCCGTATCCCATTCTCGATCCAGTTCTTCGAGGCGTTCGTCAATTTTCTCAGGATGAGCGGAGTAATACTCGATTCGTTCCCGCGTTTCTTCGACGATCCGATTATTGATGGAATCGGAGGTGTGTTCACGCACTCGCTTTGCGCTTGCAGTCGCTTGCATTGTCTAGCTCCTATTTGCGATGTCATGCGGAGCGCCCATGTACCTCACAGGCGCTATACCACACCCTCCACGACGCTGCTGAATGCGCAATGAACATTGCATGAATTTCAGTTCAGAGATGGTGAATCGCCGGATTGGAAGTACTCAGTATGTTCTGACATGTATTTCTTGCTCAACAACCCACAGAGCCGTGCATCATGCACCCTGTATCGATCGCATCACTCCTGATCCACAAATCCAGATTCACTTTGCATAGTCACCACCAGATCACCCCCCCCCTTTATGGGCTGCTCACTTGTAGGGGAGTTTAATCCGCATTCGCTTTCTTCATCGCCTTGCACGATTCTCGGATCAGTTTCTTGAATGTTGGCAGGTGCACATCGTCCAATCGCTTGATGTAGAGGCAGCCCTTCCCACATTTGTGAGGGCCGAGCTTCTCCATCAGTTCCTCGCGTGACTCGAAGTTGCCCATCAAGTAGATCGAAATCGCCTGCTTGCGCGACGAGAACCCCGTCAGCATCCAATCCATCTCGCGTCCAGACTCGTATACGAGGTGCGTGTGCCCAAAGCCGACGATCGATGCCCCCCACATTGCGCCTGTCGAATCCTTCGTGATTGTCCGCATGATCTCCGCGATCTTGACACAGTCCGTGCGTCGTTCCTCCGGGAGTGAATCGATATAGGCCTGGACCTTGGCATCTGTTTTCTGGGTTTTGTTGTTGGCGTTGTAGCGTTTGGATGAGGGCTTCTTCTTCGTGGTCTTCTTTGATGCGGCTTTCTTGGTCGATTTCTTTGTGGTCTTCTTGGGCATCGTGCATTCTCCTAGGGCATGGATGTTCCCATAATGCTCAGGTTTGGTCAAACCTCCCTGTTTCTGGGCCATATGGTCGGTTTCAGGGGTGGTGAACGGGTGATCTGTTCGATGTTCGTGCTATCATCGTGCCTTGTTTCTGTATCTTCTGAAGGGAGCTCGATTTGCGCCGTAATGAATGTGTTGTGCTGGTAGCTGGATTCGCGTGTTCAATGGCCTTGGGCATGGGGGATCCGTACGAGGCGCCTTCGAGTTACTACAGCGGCGTAAACAGCACCGGTTCGGCTTTGAAGAGCCAACTCACGGCGGCGATGTCCGCGGGGCACATCCAGCGGAACTATGGCAACTTTCGCGATATGTCGAGATACATCGATACGGACCCGAACAACCCAAGCAATATCCTGCTGTGCTACAACCGTGCCAGCGTGAGCAGCAGTTGGGACAGCGGAAGCACCTGGAACCGCGAGCATGTCTGGCCACAGAGTCGTCAGCCGGGCAGCGCCAGCAACTCCAGCACAGGTAATCTGGGTGACCCCCACGCGCTCAAGCCCTGCAACCCGAGCATCAACAGCTCCAGAGGCAACAAGCCATTCGGTGGTGGTGCCAACACCACCGGCAGCTACCGTTCACTGGGAACCTTCTACTTCCCGGGTGACACCGAGAAGGGCGATATCGCCCGCTCCCTTTTCTACAGCGATACCCGCTACGCGGGGACAGGCATGTCACTGGTTAATGGCACACCGAGCGGCAACCAGATGGGCGATCTTGAATCACTGATCGCGTGGCATTACCTCGACATCCCCGATGAGTTCGAGCGGCGTCGGAACCACGCTATCTACAGCGTCACGCTCAATCCGCTGCGTACGAATAATCGGAACGCGTATATCGACCACCCCGAGTTTGTATGGTCGGTGTATGTCGATCAGATGAATGACTCGACTCTGTACTTTGGTGATCTTGAGCCGGCGGACGGGGAATCGACGATCGATGTTGATCTTGGAAATCTGCTCGTAGGCGAGTCGCTGAGCTCGATCAGTTTGGATCTTCGCAAGAGCGGCGATGACGGTGTGTACTACAGCGTCACCCCGAGTGCCGGGATCACGACCAGCCTCGATGGTTGCTACCAGGCGTTCCCGATCGGGAGCGATGGCGCGTCCGAATCAATGATGATCAGCTTTGATCCTTCGTTCACGAGCACTGCGGGTGTTGTGTTCGGATCGGTGATCGTGGACAACCTTGATGTCACCACGGCGGGCGGGAGCGGCAACGGCGCGAACGATGGCGACGATATGGTCTCTATCGAGATGAGCGTGTTCAACCCTGGTGACGCGTCGTTTATGGCCGGCTCTGATCAAGACATGATCAGTGTTGATCTCGGCACGATCTCAGCAGGCGGCGGCGACTCGATGCAAACGGTTGATGTTTTCAACATCGCCCCCGGCGGCTCCTTCGCGGCGCCGATCGACATCGAGGTGCTCTCATCGACGGGTGACACGACGGCCTTGACGACATCGCTCGGCGTGATCGCAGACCTGAGCAGCGCGGGCATGGGCTCCTTCGATGTCATGCTTGATGATGTGACAGAAGGGGTTTATGCCGCAACCTATACCCTGCGAGTCTACAACAGCCGATCGATGTTCCCCGGGGATGTCATCGTTGAAGACCTGACCCTGACACTCACCGGTGAGGTTGCGGGTGCGTCATGCACGCCTGATCTCAACGGCGATGGTGTGCTGGACTTCTTTGATGTCAGCGCGTTCCTGAGTGCCTATTCCAGTGGCGATCTGAGCGTAGATTTCACGGATGACGGCGTGCTCAACTTCTTCGATGTGAGCGCATTCCTCAACGCATACAGCAACGGCTGTCCTTGATTCATGGAGTGGGCTGATCAGTCCTCAAGGAACTCGACCTTTCCTTCGTCCATGTTGTAGTACGCGCCGATGATCTGCAGGCCGTCGTTGTCGGCGAGATCTTTCAGGATTGCGGACTCGCTCTTGAGCTGTCGAATTGAGTTGTTGATGTTTTGCATCGTCACTTCGTAGGTGAGCTTCTCGAACTCGTCGTTCTTGTCGTGTGATTCGATGCATGCGCAGCAAGTCGGGGCAATCTTGTCCACGATGGCTTTGAGCGATTCGGATCCGGGCGGCTGGTTGTCTATCTGATCTTTGAGTGTGGCCATGATGGCGCCGCAGCGCTGGTGCCCCATGACCACGAGCAGACGCGGCCCGAAAGTCAGTGCGCCGAACTCGATCGAACCGAGCTGCGTCGGGGTGACAATGTTGCCGGCAACGCGGATGGTAAAAAGGTTGCCCAATCCCTGATCGAAGAGGATATCCGGCGGGACTCGGTGATCGCAGCAGCCGAGGATGATGGCGATGGGTTTTTCGTCGACGGCATAGTCGTACGCGTGCGGATCGACTTTGCGGGTGTTTGATGCAAATCGGGCGTTACCGGCTTTGAGAAGCTCGAGTGCTTCTGCGGGTGGGAGCTTGGTCGAGTTCGGCATCGAGGGTGTCCTTTCCGATCGTGTGGTCCCGGGTGGGCAAAATTTAGAGATCGTAGTACGACACCGCACCATGGTCGAGTCTGACGGCGCCCCGAACGACGCACCGGGCGACGTGCCGGCCAGATGATGCATGCCAATGATTCCCAGTCATTTACACGCCGCTGCGATCTCCCTGCAGGCCTCCTCGCAGGCGTTGCAGCTGCGTACGCACGCGTCCATCTGCTCATCATTGTCAGACAGGCGAGAGCAGGAGATGGCGCAATGGTGGCAGATCTGCGCACAGACGGTGCAGATCTGCTCGATCTGGGGCGATTCCCTGCACAGGTACCGGGCGGTTGTCTCGCAGATGTCGGCGCAATCCTGCATCACGCATTGGTGATCGTACGCGGCATGGTCGCCCCCCATATTCAGGCAGTGGTTCATGCAGCGCACGCACTCCTGCACGCAGCTCTGGCAGCGGCCGATGCACTCACGGATACTGATCGATGATGTTGTGGTTGTCATGACATTGCCTTTCACTATTCGTTGCTCAGGTCTGTTCCTTAGCAACTAAACACGCCCAGATGAACTGCAGATGAATCGTACATGACTAGGACACAAAAACCCGCCCTGTGAGGGGCGGGCTTTGTAGAGAGTGGTAGAGAGGATTGCTTAGCGGCGACGGCGAGCGGCGACCAGGCCGCCCATTGCGATGAAGGCCATGGAGGAAGGCGCGGGGACCTGGATCACAAATGACTGCGTCGTGGCCGGGGTGCCGTAGTTGCCCCAGCCGGTAATCCACTGGCCGTCTGACGAGATGTCGGATACAAACGCAAAGTTGAAGCTAGTGTCGTAGGCGATGTCGTTCATATCGAGGTAGTCCGTGAGCGTCATGGTGCCCTCGTCCTCGGTCCACATGAGTGCGGTACCGAAGGTCGCCGGCCCGAGCCCCCATGTCCCGCCACCGATGAGCGAGCCGTCGCCGTTGATGGCGGCCCCGGCCATGCGCGATTCACCGCTGGCGATGTTGGTGAGCTCGAGGTAGGTATCAGTCAAGGTGTCATAGCGGTACGCGTGGCCGGCAGCGAAGAAGCTCCCGAGACCGAGGCCGGTGACGTAGCGCCCGTCATCGGAAACCGCAAAGGCCTCTTGGGCAATCCCGCCGTCGTCCTTGAAGATGAGTGTCTGAACACCATCGACCCAAACCGTGCCTTGGCGCCCAGCGCCGTCCTGCCAACCGGCAACGACATTGCCATCGAAGTCGACGGCGTTGGCACGCGCGGATTCGCCCGTTGTGGCGGTGCCCAGATCGATGATACCGGTGCCCTCCGTCCACTGCATCGCGTGTGTGTCGGCGGTGCCCAAGCTGGTCCAGCCGAGTCCGACAACCGAGCGTCCATCACCCGAGATGTTGTAGCCGGAGGACACTGATTGATCGATCTGCGTCCCGTAGTCTGCGAATGTTCCGAAACCTTCCCATGTCCCGGTCGCGACCGTGTAGCGCCCCATCTCGTAGTAGCCACCAGCCGCGTTGAAACGCGTGCCAGCGACGTACGCACCGTCGTTGGAGATCTTCGGCTGCCCGCCGACGCCCTGGCCAGCGGAAGCGCCGCCGATCGTCGTCGCGCCTGAGGTCTGATTCCAGAGGAAGTAGGGTCCGCCAGACTGCGAGTCGCCGGTGACGATGCCGTTGTCGCTGATGCCCTGCGACAGCCCGAAGCTGGCGTCGATGGTCCAGAACTGGGCGGATGCCGATCCGGCGGCTGTGGCGAGTGCTGCTGCGGTGAGAAGTGTGGTGCGGTTCATGGTGCTCTCCCTTGAATGAAGGTGATCTGAGTGTTGTCAGAGACGGCTGCCTGCCTGTGATTTGGCATCTTGCCAACCCGAGAATACCCGGGGCCGATTTCCATTGCAATATTCCCTGGGGAAAATACTGGAAAAATCTTGTGGCCCGCTGTCAACTGCTCTAGACTGAGGAGCCGATGGTTAAAAAGCGGCATGGAAGGACTGACATGACGACCAGCGTGACCCCAAAGTTTGAGTATGACTGCCGCGAGGCGGTTCTGGGGCTTCGTGGGGCCTTGATGGACCTGTATGAGGATGTCGGCTCCGACCCGACGAAGCCGCAGGACGTCTCTCGGAAGTACAAGCTGAACAAGAACCTCACCTGGAAGCTGGCGCGGATCATCCAGGCGCGCGAGGTCTACGAGGCGGTGCCGCTGATTCCCGGTGCTTCCGGGATGGAGATCTTCCTCAATACGATGGAGAAAGCGGGTGCGTCGGCGGGTTCGCTCACGCAGGTGCGCGAGGCGTTGGCCTCCTACGAGTCGATGATCGAGGTTCACGTCGGCGATCGAGCGACGCTCGAGCTGATGCTCGACGGCATGGGGGGCACCGAACAGCAGCTCCTCAAGAGTCGGAAGCTCTCGTATCAAGGGAACACGGGGCTCTGGGGCGTGCGGGCGAAATCACGAATCACAGCACAGTTCCTGGCCCCGAATCCTGAGCAGCCAGACGTGCTCGACGCGGTTCAGATCGCCGGGCTGCAACAGGTCCGAAGACTACGTGAGATCCCGCGATGGTCGGTTTTTCGCATTGGGAAGTATGAAGACGACTCGCGTCGCAGCGATCGGTTTGCGATCGATGACCGGGAGGCGGATACGCCGGGTTTGATGCGAGATTTCTGCCGGGGCGAGATGCCCGAGATCCATATCGACGAGCGTGACGACGGGATCTTCTACGATCTCGGTCACGGCCCTATCGGCAAGACGGGTGAGTTCTCGTGCTATTTCGGGTACGGGTATACACGATTCGTCCCCCGCTACACATCGCAGGCAGGGAGCCGCGGGTCGCTGTACTGCGCGGTCAGCATGCCGGTGGAGCAGGTGATGTTTGACCTCTTTGTGCATCGCGATTTGCCAGAGGCGAGAAACGCGGTTGCGGCGATCTATGGGAAGCCATGGGCTGACCGCGGGATTCTCGAAGAGAGCGCCCGGCTTCCGATCGAGGGTCGGGTAATTGACCTCGGGCGTGGAGCGAACGTCTCGACACCGATGGCAAGGGACTATCCGGAAGTCATCGGCACGGCCTTCGAACGCGCGGGGTGGGACTCGAAGGATTTTCACTGCCTGCGGCTCGTCGTAGAGTATCCGCCGATGCCTTCTACGGTGGCGATGGCGATCGCGTTGCCAACCCGCCCCGAGGCATGATCAGGCCGGGTCACGCTGATCGAAGATATGCATGTTGTAGCGTTTAGATAGATCGCGGAAGACGGCGAGCCCTCGCGTGGAGTTGCCATACTCGTCGAGACGGGGTGAGTAGACGGCGATGCCCATGACACCGGGCACGACACCGAAGATGGAGCCGGATACGCCGGACTTTGCAGGGATTCCGACCTCGTAGGCCCATCGCCCCGCATAGTTGTACATGCCGTTCATGAGCATGACAACGAGAATGTCCTTGATGTACTCGACGGAGACGGCACGCTCGTTACTCACAGGGTTGATCCCGTTGTTGGCGAGTGTGGCGGCGGCGTTGGCGAGTTGCTGGGTATTGACGCTGATCGCGCACTGGCGGATGTAGAGGTCAAGGTGTTGTTTGACATCGCCCTCGATTGTGCCCTTGGACTTGAGGAGGTAGGCGAGGGCGCGATTGCGATCACTTGTACGGAGTTCGGATTCGTAGACGGCCGTGTCGAGTTCGGCTTCGCTTCCCAGATAGACGCTCAGATTGGATCGCATGCGCTCGTAGCGGTCCTCGGCACTGTCTCCCGGGAGAAGGGAGGCGGTGACGATGGCACCGGCGTTGACCATGGGATTGAGCGGTTTACCGATCTGATCGAGCCCCACCATGGATGAGAAGGAGTTGCCGGTGGGCTCAACGCCGGTGAGCCGCATGACCATGTCACGCCCGACGGTGGAGAGTGCCTGGGCCAGGATGAGCGGTTTGGAGCAGGATTGGAGGGTGAAGCGTGCGTCGGTATCGCCGATGGTAAACCCGGAGCCGTCGACGAAGCGGACGGCGATGCAGAAGAGATCGGGGTCGGCTTTGGTGAGTTCAGGGATATAGGTGGCGACGGCACCCGTATTGAGAGGGCGGTAACGGTCGTGGAGTGACTCGAGCGTGGATTCGATGTCGGTAATCGTGGGCATGGGCGGATCATAGACGCGGATGGTGGCAATCCCTGAATCGTCAATTTGTTTGCATTTTGATCGTATTTTGCTTGATCTACTGCAGTCTGTTCTTATTGTGTTTGGTATGCGAGACGAGGACTATGGGTATCGAGATGGGCTGCTTGAGGGGGAAGTCCATCGGCGTGGGGCGGGGATCAATCCCGGGAATCGGTTCGAGTCGGTGCGTCTGCATGTGCTCGGGGAAGAGCTTGATCGACAGTGGGTTGAGCGGGCAGAAGAGGGGACGGAGGGGGAGCCGGTGCGGGTGCAGCGCCGGGTGTTTACGGATAAAACGAAGACGATCATCAACCAGGTAAGCCGAACATCGGATGTGCCGTTCGATTGGACAGTGAACCCATATCGGGGGTGTGAGCACGGGTGTATCTACTGCTTTGCGCGTCCGTTCCATGAGTATCTGGGGTTCAGTTGCGGGCTGGACTTTGAGACCAAGCTGATGGCCAAGCCCGAGGCCCCGGAGCTGTTGCTGCGTGAGCTGGCATCGAAGCGATGGAAGGGCGAGCCGATTGTGATGTCGGCGATCACGGATATCTATCAGCCGATCGAGCACAAGATGGGGATCGCTCGCAGGTGCCTTGAGGTGATGGCGGAATACAACCAGCCGGTCACGACGATGACGAAGGGCGCGATGGTGCTGCGTGATGTGGACCTGTGGTCAAAGCTCGCCAAGGTGAATGCGGGGCGGGTGACGGTGACGCTGGTGACCCTGGATCCGGATCTGGCGGCGGTGCTCGAGCCGCGTGCGACGACGCCGGCGGGGCGCCTGCGGACGATCCGTGAACTGACGGACGCGGGCGTGCCGGTGACGGTGAATGTGGCACCGATCATCCCGGGACTGACAGATATGGAGATGCCGAGGATTCTGAAAGAGGCGTCGCGGGCGGGTGCGCGTCGTGCGGCGTGGGTGCTATTGCGCCTGCCATATCAGGTGAAGGACTTGTTCCTGGATTGGCTGTCTCGGCATGTTCATCCGGAGCGAGCGAAGAAGGTGGAGTCGTTGATCCGGCAATCGCGCGGCGGGAAGCTGTACCGAGCGAACGAGATGCGAGGGCGTGGGCAGGGTGCGATCGCGGAGCAGCTGTCGCAGAACTTTGATGTGTTTACGCGTCGGTACGGGATGAACCGGGATGTACGCCCGTTGTCATCGGCTCATTTTCGACGCCCTGATCTGAGCGGGCAGTTGGGCTTGTTTGAGCAGGACGAGTAAGGGGAAGGGGGTGCTACGGTGCGTGAGGTGAACTGGATGTTCTTAGACATGAATAGCTACTTCGCGTCGGCGGAGCAGCATCTGCGTCCTGAGCTGCGGGGGCATCCGGTGGGCGTGATCCCGATGGTGACGGAGTCGACCTGTGTAATCGCGGCGAGTGTGGAAGCGAAGCGGTTTGGGGTGAAGACGGGGACGATTGTTCCGGAGGCGAAGCGGCTGTGCCCACACATCAAGCTCGTGAAAGCACGCCCTGAGGTGTATGTGCGGCTGCATCATGAGGTCGCGCGGAGCATTGATCGGCATCTGCCGATTCACAAGGCATACTCGGTGGACGAATGGGCGATGCGGTTGATGGGTGATGAATGTGTTGTTGAGCCGGCGGTGGAGATTGGGCGGCGGATCAAGGAGCAGATGCTTGGGGATTTCAGTACGGCGTTGCCGTGCTCGATCGGGATTGCCCCGACACGGCTGTTAGCGAAAATCGCGTGTGAGCTTGAGAAGCCCAATGGGTTGACGGTGCTGACGGTGCGTGATCTCCCTCACCGTTTGTCGCACCTGAAGCTGACGGACCTGACGGGGATCAACAAAGGGGTGGTCTCTCGTTTAAATCAGCACAGCGTGCGGACGGTTGAGCAGTTGTGGGCGTTGAGTCGGCGGGACGCAGTGGCAGCGTGGGGCTCGGTGGTTGGCGGCGACTGGTGGGCGGGATTTCATGGGGTGGATGAGCCGGAGCGGGAGACGCGGAAGCGATCGATGGGGCATCAGAATGTGCTCGAACCGCGCCTGCGGACGGAGGACGGGGCGCGGCAGATGCTGGCGAGGTTGATCTATCGTTTGGGGACGCGCTTGCGTCGGGAGGGGATGCTGGCGGATCGGTTGTGTTTCTCGGTGCGGTGCAAGGACGGGCAGGGGTTCAGTCGCGAAGTGCCGCTTGGGTTGGTGAACGACACGCCGACGCTTTTGCGGCGGTTCCGGGAGGGGTGGCGTTCGCGCCCGGCGTTATGGTCGGTGCCGTGGGTGGTTGGTGCGGATGTGACGAAACTGGTGCACGAGTCGCAGGCGACGGGGTGCCTGTTTGGCGAACCGGAGATTGGGAATCGGTTGTCGGCGGCATTGGACACAATCAACACGCGTTGGGGTCCGACGGCGGCGTTCTTTGGGGCGTTGCACGATTGCAGCCATGAGATGGACGAGAAGATCGCGTTCGGGCGCGTGCCGGAGGTGATCGAGCGCGGCGTGCGGACGAAACCAAGGCCTTTGGATGGGGATGGCGGGAGGAAGCAAAATGGTCGATAGAAAGGGGGTGGCGGACGCGATTTGCGTTGGTCATATTTGACACAACATGCGGGGTACGCAATGAGTGAGGGCAGTCGAAAAGAATCGCTGGGTTGGCGCGATCGAATGCACGAGATCATCTTCGAGGCGGATACGCGCGGGGGCAAGGCATTTGATGTGGGGCTGATCATCGCGATCATGCTGTCGGTTGCGGTTGTTGTGTTGAGCACCATGCGGATTGCGGAGGAGGAGCCGTATCGAACCGTGCTCTATGGCATCGAGTGGTTCTTCACACTGCTGTTTACGGCGGAGTATGTGCTTCGCTTGATGATCGTGCGGCGTCCCTGGAAATATGCGACATCGTTCTTTGGGATCATCGACTTGCTGTCGATCCTGCCTGCGTTTCTCGGATTACTGATCCCGGGCGGGGAGCGTTTGATGGTGGTTCGAACGCTGCGTTTGTTACGCATCTTCCGAGTGTTCAAGCTTGCGCGGTATCTGAGTGAGGCATCGGCGCTGCGCGAAGCGGTTTACATCAGCCGTCACAAGATCGCGGTGTTCATGACAACCGTGTTAATTGTGGTGCTGATTGCGAGCACGGTCATGCATGTTGTCGAGGGCGATATGGGGCATGATGCGTTCGGATCTATCCCGGGTGCGATGTATTGGGCAGTGATCACGATGACGACCGTCGGGTATGGCGATGTGGTCCCAGTCACGATTGTCGGGAAAATGACGACGATGCTGCTCGTCTTGGTAGGATATTCGCTGATCATCGTGCCAACGGGGATCCTGTCGGCTGAGATCTCAGACTCTCGGAAACGAGTGACCACGCGCGCTTGCCCGCATTGCATGGCGGAGGGGCATGACAGGGATGCAAAGTTCTGCAAGCGTTGCGGGGAGTTGCTCGAACCCGGCGAAGAGCAGTACACGGTTTAGTCACACACGGTCCGATTCGGGCAGCGATGGCGGCTGGAGGCGGGATGCCCAGACTGCGAGGATGATCGCGATGATTCCGGATGCGAGATAGACCTGATTGAAACTACCCGAAAGATCACGCCAGAATGAGAAGATGAAGGGGCCCGCGCTGGTTCCAATGACCATAAAGGTTGTCAGCGAGCCACGGATCGCCCCGTGGTGGGTGCGTCCGTAGAAGCGGGCGAAGATGGGGCTGGCGAGGAGAAAGAGGAGCGATTGACTGAGGCCGAGGGTGAAGTAGGAAGAGTGGAGTGTGATAAGGGAGGAAGGGGTGCTCGATGCGATGGCGAAGAGGATCGATGCGATTCCCAGGAGAAGGCCGGCGGCGGCGAGCAGGAGACGGGGACGAACCTTGTCGATCAAGTATCCAAAGGGGACAGTGACAATCAGAGAAACCACACCGAAAGTTCCAACGGCGGCGGCGGCGGCTGGCTTCGAGAGCCCAAGATCGGCAACCATGGGCTGGGTGTGGAAGACAAATGATGTCCCCACCGCTGCCGAGAGCACCATGGACGCGGTGACGATCCAATAGGCGTGGGTGCGAAGAGCTTGTTGTAGCGTAAACTGAGGGCCGGTGGAAGATGAGGTTTGGGGCGGGAGCCCCGCATCGCCAACCGCAGGCGCATCAAGCTCGATATCGATCTGGTCGGACTGATCGTGATGTGGGTGCGGGTGCGAATCACCATCGAGGCTTTGGTTGATGTCTTCGGGAGTATTCACATACGCGATTGCGATGAGAGGGAGAACAATAACCCAGACGGCGATACCGAGGATGGCGTATGCGGTGCTCCAGTTGGTTGCAGCGATCAGTGCGAGCACACCCGATGGGAGCAGGGCAACGGCGAGCGGCATTCCAAGATGGCGAATCGCTTCGGCGAATCCGAGTTTGCGCTCGTACCACATCGCGAGGGCGTGGGAGGAAACAAGCCCGAGTGCGCCCTGGCCGAGGAAACGGAGGAAGAAGAAACCAATCGTGAGGATGATGAGGATGGTCCACGGGCGAAGCGGGTTGTCGGGGTTGATGGACTTCGTGAGGGATGCGGCGGGACCGATCGTGAGGCAAGCAAGCCCGAAAGCGATCGCGACAAAGGTCATCACGAAGCGTGTGCCGTGCTGATCGCTCAGTCGGCCCACGAAGGTGAGGGGGAGCGAGGCACAGAAGGTTGCGATCATGTAGGCAGCGCTGAACTTCGAAAGAGATATATCAAGATCGGCACGGATGGCGTCGGAAAATGTCCCAACGACAAAGGACTGCCCAGGCGAGGTAGCCATGGTCGTCAGCGTGGTGATGGCGAGCATGACCCAGCCATAGAAAACAGGTTTGGTTCCCTTGTGATGGGCGCGTTTCAGAATGTGGCGAGCAAGTGGGGTCTGAATGGATCTGTTGAACATAGAAGGAACCAGCCCATACCGCCATGAGGAGCGGTACTCTTTGAAAGATTACACACCAGTATTCGACACTGTTTCGAGGGGCACTATTTCGAGTTGATCCTTGATGCTTCGCGTACAAGTGCCTTGAGGCGGGTGATGTTGATCTTTTCACCCTCATGGATATCGATCGCCCGACGAGTATTGCCTTCGAGACTTGCGTTGAAGAGGTTGTACGGATCTTCGAGGGCGGCTCCCTTTGCGAATGTCAGTTTGACGCGTTCTTTGTAGGTTTCGCCAGTGCAAAGGATCCCGTTATGCGACCACACGGGGACGCCTCTCCACTTCCATTCTTCGATGACATCGGGTATCGCTTGATGGATGGCTTTTCGCACTCTTTGGAGTGTTTCGCCTCTCCAGTCGCTGAGTTCCTCGATGCGTTCATCGATCAGCTTCGATGCATCCAGATCCGTATGATGCTTTGCGTTCTTCGACATACTCACACAGTACCCAATCAGCGAGGGTGAGGCATGACCCAGATCAAGACATTTCTGACATTCAATAACCAGGCAGAAGAAGCGGCCAGGTTCTATATCTCTGTATTTCCGGGTTCTGAGATTACACGCATCGCACGCTATCCAGATCTCGGCCCCGAATCACCGTTTGAGGCCGGGAGCGTGATGACAGTCGAGTTCATGCTCAATGGGCGCGAGTTCGTGGCACTCAACGGCGGTCCTCAGTTTGGTTTCAACCAGGGAATCTCGATCGCTGTCATCTGTGATACCCAGGAGCAGGTAGACGAGTATTGGGCCAGATTTGAAGAAGCCGGGGGAACGCCGGTAGCGTGTGGCTGGATCACAGATCACTTTGGTGTCTCATGGCAAATCGATCCGCGAACGCTGATTGAGCTGATCTCCGGTGATGATGAACAGCGGGCGGCGAAGGCGATGAAAGCGATGATGGGCATGGTGAAAATCGATAGCGAACAGCTGTCGCAGGCAGTGAACGACTAATCCACATCTCGCGAGGTCGCTTCGACCCGACAGAATGGGTGCTGCCGTTCGAATAGAAGCAGTGGATCGATTGACCACGATGTGGTGCGGTCTTCTCTCACGACCGGGTGTGCAAATCGATCTTCGAAGCCTAGAGTCATTCTAAAGTAGTCATCCAATACCCCCTTGAAGGCCAGAAAATAGGGAATTTCCATGTCTCCAACGCAAACGAACAATCAACCCGGCAAGCAGTCCAAGTGCCCTTTCATGGGCAATAGTGTGGGTGGAGCATATGGCTCCGGTCCTGATATCAGCGATTGGTGGCCGCAGCGACTTCAAGTCGAACTTCTTCATCAGAACCCGCCGATGGCGAACCCGCTTGGGAACGAGGATTACGCCAAGGCATTCGAAAAACTCGATCTGAACGAGGTGAAAGCAGATATCCGGAAAGTCCTCACCGACTCACAGAGTTGGTGGCCTGCGGATTATGGGCACTATGGACCTCAGATGGTTCGCATGGCGTGGCACGCCGCGGGCACCTACCGCATCGCAGATGGCCGGGGTGGTGCGAGTACGGGCTTGCAGCGTTTCGCCCCCACGAACTCATGGGATGACAACGGAAATATCGACAAATCACGCCGTCTGCTCTGGCCCGTGAAGAAGAAATATGGAGCAGCTATTTCCTGGGCCGACCTGATGATCCTGACCGGAAATGTTGCGCTCGAAGATATGGGCTTCAAGACTTTCGGGTTCGGTGGCGGACGAATTGATACATGGGAGCCGGATCGCGGCTTGTACTTTGGCGAGGAGTTCTGGGACGGCAAGAGCGTGGAAGAGTTCTCCCACGCCCGCGACGACCGTGATGCGCAACCGGGTGACCATCCGGGAGACATGGTCACACGGACTAAGCGATGGACCGGCGAGCCTGGCGATGAGAACTACGACCTGGAGGCCCCGCTTGCAGCGAGCTTCCAGGGGCTGATCTATGTTCACCCGGAAGGACCGCGTCGCGACGGTTGCCCCTTCTCATCTATTGGCGATATCCGCGAAACCTTTGCCCGTATGGCGATGAATGATGAGGAGACGGTCGCGCTGATCGCGGGCGGTCATGCCTTTGGAAAAAGCCATGGCGCGGTCCCAGCGGACAAGATCGGTCCGGCCCCAGAGGGCGCACCGATCAGCGCCCAGGGTATGGGCTGGCAGAACGAGGAGGGGACTGGGTTTGCCAAGTACGCGATGACCAGTGGCATCGAAGGTGCATGGACTCCGAACCCAATCGCATGGGACAACTCATTCTTGGAGAACCTGCTGAAGTATGACTGGGAACTCACAAAGAGCCCCGCGGGCGGATTGCAGTACAAGCCCAAGCAGGCGGATGCGCCCAAAACTCCGGACGCCCATGTCGAGGGTCAGGAGAACGAGCTCATGATGCTCGCGACCGACATCGCGCTCAAGGTTGATCCTGAATACCGCAAAATCTGTGAGCGGTTCGTTGAAGACTTTGATTACTTCAGCGACTGCTTCGCCCGTGCGTGGTACAAGCTGACGCACCGTGACATGGGGCCCAAATCCCGATACCTCGGCCCGGAAGTCCCGAGTGAGGAGCTGATCTGGCAGGATCCAATCCCCGCAGTTGAGCATGATCTCGTCAACGATACCGATATCGCCAACCTCAAGCAGGCGATTCTGAGCAAGGGGCTGTCGGTCTCCGAGCTGGTGTCTGCGGCGTGGTCATCCGCGTCAACTTACCGCGACTCGGATAAGCGTGGCGGTGCCAACGGTGCACGCGTCGCGCTCGACCCGCAGCGGAACTGGGCCGTGAACCGTCCTGAAGAGCTCTCCAAGGTGCTCGATACACTCAGCGGTATCCAGAATGAGTTCAACAACTCACAGAGCGGGAACAAGCGGGTTTCACTCGCGGACCTGATCGTGCTCGGTGGGTGTGCGGCAGTTGAGAAAGCGGCGAATGACGGCGGCATTGATGCCGAGGTCCCGTTCACGCCAGGACGAACGGATTGCACCCAGGAGCAGACGGATATCGAGAGCTTCGAGTGGCTCCAGCCGGTGGCGGACGGGTTCCGCAACTTCCAGCGAGACGATATTGAGTTCAGGGTTGCGCCGGAGCGTGTATTCCTTGATCGTGCAAACCTGCTGAAACTCTCTGCACCTGAATGGACCGTTCTGGTCGGTGGCCTGCGTGTGCTCGAACAGAACTACGATCACTCAAAGCACGGCGTCTTTACGGAAACACCCGGGAAGCTGACCAACGATTTCTTCCGTGTGCTCACCGACATGGATTACGCATGGGTCCCAACGGATGATCAGGAAACCATGTTCAATATCAATGTCCGCGATACCGGCGAAACGAAGTACACCGCGACTCGTTGTGATCTGATCTTTGGGTCGAACTCGCAGCTCCGTGCGATTGCGGAGGTTTACGGCGCAAATGATGGTCACGAGCGGATGGTCAAAGACTTTATCGAAGCTTGGAACAAGGTGATGATGCTTGATCGGTTCGACCTTTCCCGAACCTCAACGAACTGAGAACCGAATAGCAACTTGAGACAACTGAGAAGATCCATCAGAGTGTCTGGCGGATCTTCTTTGCTATTGCACGGGATTCATCACGATTGCATTTCATGAGATGGTCTGCGACTGATCGGCGATCTTCCTCGGAGAACTGTTGATGGAGCTTCGAGATCATCTCGCAGTGTTCAATATCGATGACGAACTGCGTGATGTGCGGGACCAATCTTTCGATGTAACCGGGCGTCGCGTCTGAAATCCGCCAGACTGGGTCATCCCCTACTTCTTCGTATTGGGGTTCAATGAGGCGAGAGAGGTCGTCAATCATGGCTTTGAAGTTATCGATACCCTCAACGACGCGTGCGGTGCCACGGACGATGACTTCCTGATAGTCGTATGTGCCGCCTCTTGATTTGTCTGAGCGCCAGTTTGGAGAGACATAGGTTGATGGACCTGAGAACGCGACTAGCACTGGTGCGGCATCGAGTTCTTGAGTTTGGGGGTTGATCGCGTTGAGATGGCCCCTGAGTTGGGTTGGATGCTGGTTCTGTGTATCAGTGACGAAAGGGATGCGGGTGGAGTGGAGCCCGGCGTGGGCGGTGAAAAAGTGCGCGAAGGGATACTCACGCATGAGTTGGAGTGCCAGAGCGATATCAGGTTCCGTGCGCGATGATGGCGGGTAGGTCATGGAGATCCTCACTTCGGTCCAGATTCCATTATGACGGGTCTGCCTCCTTTCGTGTCGTGGATGTTTGTTCATCTTTGGCATTTCGGCGTGATCGGGGCGATCAGACTCACTTGGTCTGAACATCGCCATTACGCATGTTCACCGGTTCCTGATGGTTCGATGGGAAGGCCGATTCGTCGGGCTTTTCCGAAGAAGACATGCAGATCATCGATCATCAGGTAGAGCGCGGGGACAATCACCAGGGTGATTGCTGTGGCGAACAGGATGCCGAATCCGAGTGAGAGGGCCATGGGGATGAGGAAGCGTGCCTGGCGCGATGTCTCGAAGATCATGGGGGCGAGGCCGCAGAATGTGGTGAGCGTGGTGAGAAGGATGGGTCGGAAACGGCGCACGGCGGCATTGCATACCGCGTCGAAGGGGCTCATGCCATGCTCGCTGCGGAGTCGGTTGGTGTACTCGATGAGGACCAGCGAATCGTTGACAACCACGCCGCCGAGCGCGACCACGCCCATGATGCTCATGATGGATATGTTGTAGCCCATGATGACATGGCCCAGCAGGGCACCGACGATGCCGAAGGGGATGGCCAGCATCACCACGGCGGGCTGGATGTAGCTTTTGAACGGCACGGCCAGGAGGATGTAGATGCTGAGCAGGGCAAGGGCCAGGCCTTTGAGCAGGGCGCTGAGGGATTCGGCGAAGTCTGCCTGCTTGCCCTCGTAGGCGTAGCTCAGGCCCGCAAAGTCGCGGGCGAGTTCTGGCAGCACTTCGGAAGAGAGCGCCGCCTGGACTCGACTCGTTTCTCCGACCGGATCGACATCGGCTGACACGGTCACGGTTCTGCGTGCGTCTCGTCGGCTGATGGAGGTGTACGCTCGGCCGGGGGTTGCGGTTGCGACATCAAAGAGCGGTACCTCATCACCGGCGGGTGTCTGGATCACGAGGTTTTCGACATCGTAGAAGCTGACTCGTTCGTTTTCAGGGCGACGCACGCGGATCGTCACCTCGTTCCGCCCCCGCTGCTGGCGGTATGACTCGTTCCCCTGGAACGCGTTTCGGACTTGTGAGGCGATGTCCATCGCGGTCAGGCCGAGACTCTCGCCCGTGTCGTTGATTGTGAAGCTGTACTGGCGTTTGCCGGGTGTGTAGCCGTCGTCGATATCCTTGACCACGCTGAACTCGCTCATGCGTTCGGCGAGTGCTTCGCTGGCACGGTCAAGCGTATCGATGTCACGGTGGCTCAGCTCAACAGTGAGTGCATCACCGGAACCTGGGCCGCCTCGATCGGATTCAAACTTCAGCGATTCGAGCCCGGCGATGTCGCCGACCTCTTCACGCCATTGCTTCACGAAATCCCCTGTTGAAAGGGGACGAACATCGGGGTCGGTGAGATAGAACTGGACCTCGACTGCGTTGTCTGAGATGTTGGAATATACCCCGTCGGACATTTGATCACCACCGGATCGTTCGACAATCCGTCCGCCGGCATTGACGAGGATATCCTGGACCTGCTGCATGCTTGTTAAGGGGCTGCCGTAGGGCAGGGTGGCGGTGACGACGGCGGAATCCGACTCGGTCCGGGGCATTAGGATAAACCCGATACGCCCTGAAGCGAGATAGGCACCGGAGGCGATGACGACGGAGAAGCCGATGGCGATGACGAGGTAGCGGTACACCATCAGGCCACGAAGAACAGGCCCAAAGACCCCCTCGATGAAACGCGAAACCAGTCGGCTGAATGCCTGCTGTCGTGCGTGGATCCATCGCAGCACCGGCTTGCCGTCGTCGTTGCTCATGTGGGACAGGTGCGAGGGCAGGATGAATAACGCCTCGGCCAGTGAGACCAGGAAGACGGTGCAGACCACGAGCGGGATGACGCGCCAGATCTTGCCGATGAACCCGGGAATGAAGTAGAGTGGAATAAATGCAACGACATTGGTGAGGATGGCGAAGGTGATGGGGATCGCGACATCCTGAGCGCCCTTGATGGCCGCTGTCCGGAAGTCCATGCCGCGCTGGCGGTACTCGTAGATATTCTCCCCAGCGACAATCGCGTCGTCGACAACGATCCCTAGGGCGATGATGAAGGCGAACATGGAGATCATGTTGATTGTCACGCCCAGAGCGGGCATGAAGAGCAGCCCGCCCAGGAATGAAATCGGGATGCCCATGGTGACCCAGAACGCGAGCTTGATTTCCAGGAACAGCCCCAGGATCAGCATCACCAGTGCCAAACCGATCACAGCGTTCCGAGTCAGCAGGTTTAATCGCTGAGCGTACACTTCGGATTGGTCGCGCTGGATGACCCAGTCGATCCCCGGCGCAAGATCCTGCTCGATTTCAACCATGGCCGCCTTGACGGCGTCGGACACACCGATGGGTGTTTGGTCCCCGACTCGGTATACACCGATGCCGATCGCCCGGTGCCCGTTGTAGGTTGCGGCGTTGTCTGTGTCTTCGAAGCCGTCGGTGACGGTCGCCAGCTCCTCGAGGTACACGAACCCGCCATCATCGTTCGTGACGACGGGGATGCGGCGGAACTCGGACGCCCAATCGCGTCGTTCATCGACGCGCAGAAGGATCTCTCCGCTCGTGGTTTCGACCTTGCCGCCCGGGATCTCGATCGCCGAGCTGCGGATCTTTTCTGCGATGTCTTGGACAGTCAGGCCGTACGCACGGAGTGATTCCTGGGCGACCTCGATGATCACTTCGAAATCGCGTGCACCGCGGAGTTCGATCTGGGTGATCGCGGGGTCTTGCAGGAGTTGATCTCGCACATCCTCGACCGTTTCGCGCAGCGCCCATTCGTCGACATCGCCGTATATCTGCAGTGTAAGCACTTCACGGCGCTGCACATCGAGCGTGACTTCTGGTTCTTCGGCATCATCGGGGAAGGTCGTGATACGGTCTATTTCCGCTTTGATATCCTGATAGGTCTTCTGCTGGTCGGCATCTTCGAGCAACTCGGCGACGACAGTGCCTGAGCCCTCTGCGGCGGTTGCGCGGATCTCCTTGACGCCCTCGAGCCCACGAATAGCTTCTTCGACGGCGAGGACGATACCGTTCTCAACTTCCTCCGGCGATGCGCCCGAGTAGGGTACACTGATGGTGACAGTGTCTTCAGAGAACTCGGGGAACACTTCCTGCTTGATCTGAGAGGTCATGAACACCCCGCCCAACAGCAGCACCAACATCAGCAGGTTTGGTGTTACGCGGTTATTGACCATCCAGGCGATCGCGCCTTTGCGTGTGTCACTCATGACTCACCTCCGGCGTTGTTCTCCTCGCGCAACGGCATGCCCTGCACGGGGGCCGCGATATCGGTTGTGACAACGCGATCACCGTCATTGAGCCCCGATGAGATCAGGACATGGCTTCGGCCTCTGTAGACGGCATGGATAGAGCGAACCTCCAGTTCGTTCTGCTCATTCATGACCCAGACAGTGTCCCCCTCGCGCAACAACGATCGGGGTAGCGCGATCACATTCTCGACAGTTCGGCCAATAATGTTTGCGCTCATGTAGTCGTTGACCAGCATGATGGGATCTCCCTCGTGCTCTGGTGTCGTTGCCAGCGGGTCCTTCACGCTCACCAGCACCCGTGCCATGCGTCCCCCGCTGTCGACATGCGGGAGAATGCGGATCACCAAGCCCTCTCGCGTTTGCCCGTCGCCCCAAGCTGCGGGGCTCGAAAGCTGCACGCGGGATATGCTGGGCTCGACCCATTTGATCTGGGATGACGGTATCGACAACTCGATCCAGAACTCGTCGGTCCCGTAGAGCGTCAGCACCGGAGTAGTGCTGCTCACGACATCGCCGATGTCGATGAGTTTCTCTGCAACCACAGTGTTGTATGGCGATCGGATTGTGGTGCGTTTGAGGTCCAGCTCTGCCTGTGCGAGGCCGGTTTTCGCCGCCTCGTGTGAGGCCTGCACGGATTTCAATGCTGCTTCTGCCGATTGAACGGCCGCCTGGGCCGCTTTCAACTGCGGAACCCGGAGGATCAGGCCTCGGCTGGTTTCGTCGACCGGTTCTCCGAGCAGCTCGGACTCTCGCTGGGCCACGCGCTGATTCCCCATCTCGATCGCCAGATCGTTCTGGGCGGTGACAACGCTTGCTTGTGCCACGAGAAGATCCGCTTCGGCCTTTGCGATTGCTGCCTGCTGTTCGGCGATCGCCAGCTCGTAATCGACCGATTCGATTTGCATCAGTTCGACGCCGGCCGAGAAGACCGAACCGGGCTGAAGATCGGGGGAGATCCATTCGACCCGGCCAGAAACCTGGGGCTTGAGTTCAATCGTTCTGGCCGCTTGGACCTCACCCATCGCCGTGTCAAGCACGACTGGCTGGGTCGTCAGGTGGAAGACCTCGACATCGACCAGCTTTGCCAGGCGTTCCTGTGGACGGCGCGGTGTTTCGGGTGTGGTGCTGAGCATCCACCGTGCCGCGGCTATGGCCACGACGAGTATGAATAGGGGGATGATGCTCTTGACGCACCATCGAAGTACGCGTCCGAATCGCCCGCCCGTGGTTGATTGGTTCTGATTCATCTTCGCTCTCACTCAAACTGGGGACGGGCATCGTCCTGTGGTGTCGTTTCCATTGCGAATGGTTTGGGTTGTGGCAGTTCCCACGAACCTGCCAGTGCTCGGCATAGCTCGATCCGTGCTTCCAACAGCGCACGCCTTGCGGCCAGCTCATTGCGCTGCAGGTCATGTTGCGAGATGAGCGCGTCGAGCACGCTGATGTAGTTGAGTTGGCCGTTGAGGTAACTATCTCTTGTGCGCTCGTAGACCTGACCGGCGGTTTCGAGTTGCTGGACCAGGGAGCGGTGGTATCGCTGCTGGTGGGACTCCTCGGAGAGGGAGTCTTCTACTTCCTGAATTGCGGTGAGGACGGCGGAGCCGTACGCGTTGATCGCCTCTGAAACGATCGCCTCATTGCGGTCAACCTCCGCCTCGCGCCGACTGCCGTCGATCAGCGGCTGGGTTAGGTTGGCGGCGAGGTTGGCCATCCAGTCATCGAAGATGTCTCGAATCTGCGTGCCGCCTGTCTCGATGCTCGCCGAGAGACTCACTCGGGGGTACTGGTCCGCGATGGCGGTGGCGAGGTCGCGGTCCGCGGCCAAGATCGTCTTCTCGGCGCGGAGCAGATCCGGTCGGCGTTGCAACAGCTCGCTCGGCAGTCCGGTCGCGGGTAGCGGTCCCAGCGATGCAAGCCCAGGGGCGGGCAACCCAAGATCATCCTTGGGCGAACGCCCGAGCAGCACTGCCAGTTGGTGTCGCGTGATGATGGCATCCCGCTCGGCCAGCGCCAGCTCGCCGGCTGTTTGCTCGACCAGTTGTTGCTGACGGAGCACATCGGCGACCAGAGTCTGTCCCTGCTGGAACTGGAGCGTCAGGAGTTCGAGCACCTTCAGGTTTGAATCGTGCTGCTGCTCGATGAGTTGGATCTGTGCCAGCTGCTCAGCGAGTTGGTACCAGGTTGTTGCGACACTTGCCGAGAGGGTGATGGCGGTTGCTCTGAGATCCTGCTCGGTTGCCTCGGCGTCGAGAACTGCCGCGTCGCGGACCGAGCGGACCCGCCCCCAGACATCGAGTTCATAGCTCATGCTCAGCCCGAGCGCGTAACTGCCGGCGGATGCGTCGTTTGTGCTGTTCTTGGTGTAGGAACGCCCGATACCCGCAGTGCCATCGACGCTCGGTGTGAGGTCGGCCCCTTCGCTGCGTGCGATGGCCTGGGCCTGCGCCAGACGGTCCCATGCGGAGCGGAGATCGAAGTTCTCGTGTAGGGCCATGTCGATCGCGGCGTTGAGGCCAGGGTCATCGAAGGAGGTCCACCACTGCTCGGGGAGGACAGCTTCTCCCGATCCGCTGAAGTTCGGCTGCACCTGGACCACGCTTGGGATCGTGTGGGCAGGTGTTTGGCAACCGGCGAGCAGGCCGCACACGAGCACCAGCGTGCATGCATGTATGGCGTTTCGATTGATCATGTCATGCCCCTTCCTTTTGAGCTGCGATCGCCAGGATGCCACCGATCGAAAACGCGGTGATATGGTCGACGAGGTATTCGATTTCAGTGCGTGTGAATCGGCGTCCGCCCGAGAGCATGGGGGGCTTGTGGCCGCCACGGAATCCGATTGCGAGGCACTGGTGCATCACGCTCATGTGGCAATGCTCCGCCGCACGCTGGTCCAGTTTCTGATCTGCGATTTCCTCAATCGAGCGTCGAAACTCTTCGATCGTTGGGCGTATCAGTCGTTTTCGAAGCGGGCGGACCGCTTCGACTGGGTCGCGCATTTCCTGAAGCAGCAGGCGCCCTGCCTGGCTCTTTTTGCCGTGGACCAGTATCCGATGTAGCAGGCTCTTAATCAGTGATCGCAGGCGATCTTCCGGCGGGGCGTCTGGATCGACTCCACCCATGGGTTCTTTGCGGTCGATCTCGCGCCATGCCCATTCCCAGACCTGGAGATAGAGCTTCTCCTTCGATCCGAAGTAGTAGTTCACGGCCCCGCTTGCGGCCCCGGCTGCATTGCAGATATCGGAGACGCGTGCACCCTGATACCCTTGCTCCGCGAAGACCTCGCTGGCGGCTTCCAGCAACCGTTGCTTTGTCTGGTTTCCATCGCTTCGTGCGGCCATGCTGACTCCTCTCGATTTCAAACGCTCATTTGAAATACATATTTCAGAATCTGGAAGATAACCAGCACACGCACTCCCGCGGTGGCGCAATTGGTCAGTTCCCCCCTCTATCGCACCATGACCGGAGATTTGCGATACAGATGAATCATGGCTCATCGCAATCATTGATTCTGCAGCAATCACCAACGCACAGCGTCGTTGTGCCGCGTATGAAAAGCAGGACCAGCCAAGGACTCCTCACGAAGCACTACCGATCCCCGATTCGTCTCGCGGGGTTGGAATAACCATCATCTGCGTTACCGTGTTCGCCGATTACGGCTAGGCCCAGCCGAGGGCATGATGATGCTCCGCCGAACACGCAACGACCTGCGGTAATGACCCCACCCGGCGAGTCAGAGGTCACAATCGAAATCCGCCATGGGTATCGCTCTGTAGATGAGGAATGTGAGTGGTTAAGGAGGATTCGGCGCGTAAGGCCGGACACTGATGCTCCATGATCAGGTGCGGCCAAACCATCAGTTCCCGGCCTGCAACCGATACTCTGTTAGAGTCTTCAGTTGCACTATAAGTTCAGTATCTGCTTCATCAGGACAGCGTTCGCATCCAGAGTCACACAGGCAATTGGTGTGAGTTGGTATCATCCTCGAATGCAATCTTATCGCTCCGGCCCAGAAACTGAACGAATCGAGCATCGCGCATTCACGCTTGATGATGCTGAGGCGTTCTATCGCCTCGATAGCCACCCAGAAGTCATGCGCTTTACCGGGGAACCTCAACTGGCTTCACTGGATCAGGCTCGGCAGGCCATTGCAGACTATCCGGATTTCGATACGGTCGGTTACGGACGATGGGCCTGCGTACTCAAGGAATCCCGCAAGGTCATCGGATTCTGTGGTCTGAAATATTTGACTGAACTCAATGAGGTCGATGTGGGTTTCCGTTTTTTCCCCGACTACTGGGGACAGGGAATCGCAACTGAGACTTGTTCTGCGTGCATCGCATTCGGTTTCGAAACGCTTAACCTCGAACGAATCTTGGGGTTGGTACTCCCGGAAAACAACGCATCGATCCGCGTCCTTGAAAAGTGCGGGATGACCAGGAGCGGTGAAGTCTTGTACGATGGAGAGCACGCACAGAAGTACGAAATCCTTCGCTCCGCCTATTGTCAGATTCTGAACGG
Source organism: Phycisphaerales bacterium (assembly GCA_965216865.1). Lineage (GTDB taxonomy): Bacteria > Planctomycetota > Phycisphaerae > Phycisphaerales > UBA1924 > UBA1924. Next base: position 3,253,337 of record OZ244206.1, on the reverse strand, counting down.
ATAACCATTCAGTAGACAAGGCGAACATTCAACCCCGCACGCATTAAAGCATAAACAGCCTCGGCAGTTGCCGAGGCTGTTTAGTTCGCTCAATCGGGGTGAGAGGATTTGAACCTCCGACCTTTTCGTCCCGAACGAAACGCGCTACCAAGCTGCGCTACACCCCGTGGTGACCGGTTTGAAACCGGGCGTGATCTTATACGATGATTCTAAGCTTGTCGAGGACGGCCGGCTCGGGTGTGCTCAGTTGACACCGGGATCTGCGTGTTGAACCGGGTTGATATAGACATTGTCGTCAAGGGTTGCGGGGTTGCCGTCTGGGCCGGCGGAGTAGAAGTACGGCCGGTTGCCGGAGGTGATACCGCCGTCGGAATCTGGGACGAGGTCAAAGTCGGAAATTCCACCCATATTCATTCCACCCTCACTGCCTGAGAGCCCAGCATCCCCGAAGTCGGCATCGACGAGTCTGTTCCGGCGAACAAACTTCATGCGAATCACATTCGCTGCGTCGAGTGGGAGTGCGCCAGCCACAAAATAGGGCTTATTTGGATTCACGATATTGACAGGTTCGCCCGCATCTCCCAAGGTACGCCCTTCTCGTTCGTGTATTCCATCAAACTTTGGGTGGACATAGCGGATTGGGTTTCCCCACGCATCAAAGACCGTTCGGAGTTGGGGGAAGTAGGCGTCATCCGGCGAATAGTTCTGAATGAATCTGGGATTGATTGAGTTGATGATGTCCTGCGTTTGCGGAACAGTCCGAACGGATTCCACGAAGAGCGCGATGGAGTTGACCGGATAGAGTTCGTCAGAGGTATTCTCTCTGCCTCGCCCATCAATGGCGGGATAGTACACGATGTCGCCATCTGAAATGCCATTGGGCATTGAGCCCATTCGTTCGGTCTGCAATAAGACCAACGCTGGCGGGTTGTCGCCCTTCTGGTCGGTGTATGCGGCCAAGGCTTCATCGAGCGTTTGGAGAACGCCGAGGGTTGCGCGTCGCTTGCCTGAATCGAGGACGGCGGAGCCGACGAGGGTCGTGATCGCGGCAAGCCCTGCGATGATCGCGACAACGATCAGGAGCTCGAGGAGGGTAAATGCGTGTCGCATGGAGTTGGTGCGGCGTGTGCTCATGATGATCCTTTGGGTCGGCGTATGTCGTCCCGATGGTCAAGTATACGAAAAGCGGACGGGTTTGGATCCCCGCTGCTGGTATTCAGAGATATTCAGGTATCCTGATTTTCGGCATCCTGAGACGGGTTTTGGGGTTTCTCGGGTGCCGGCTTGGGTTGCTGAGGTCGCTGAGCGGGCCCAAATGAGAGCCCAGGCCCCATGATTGAAGAGCCCATGATATTGCTCTGAGCTGCCCCTGTGGGTCGTTGAGGTCGCTGCTGCTGTTGTGCCTGTTGGGGTGGACGCTGCATTGGTGGGCGTTGCATCGGCGATTGGCGCTGAGGTGGAGCGATGCGGGCCTTGAAGATGATATCGGTCACGCGTTCGCGGAGTCCCTTCATCATCGACTTGAACATCCGCTGGCCTTCGCGCTTGTACTCGATCTTGGGATCAGTTTGCGCGATTGCTCGGAATCCGATTGAGTCCCGCAGCTGGTCCATCTCATAGAGATGGTCCTTCCATGCTTGGTCGAGGGTATCGATAAGGACCATCTGTTCGAACTGAACCAGCTCGGGGCGAGCGAGTGTTTCAACACGGGCGCGTATCGCGTCCTCTCGATCGTCCTCCTCAAGGTAACGCATCCGTTCTGTGATGCCCTCGTCGAACTGCGACTTGAGGTATTCGTCGAGCTCATCATCGGATTCTGTCGCCAGAGCGGTATTCACACGATCTGTGAGATCGTCGTTGTCCACACGCTCTCGCATCGCCTCGATGAGTCGGGTACGCATTTTCGCAGGAGGGGTGGATTTGATTGACTCTGGGGTGAGTTCGACACCGGCACGGTTGCGAGCCCACTTCGAGAGTGCTTCGAATGCTGCACCGGGGTCCTGCATCGCACGCTGCATGGTGTTCTGCATGATGTACTCGACTGGGAACTCCGCCTCGCGGGTCGAGTAGAGATCGCGTGCTTTCTCGATGATCAGATCGCGGACTTCGAGTTGATCATCCTTGTGATGCTTGATGATGTCTTCGACAGCGATATCGAAGGTGAACTTGGTCTTGACCCACTTGGCGAGGCGCTCGGCGCCGTAGTTGGCATCCGCGAAGAGTGGGATCTCGGAGAGTTCGGCGTTATCGATCTTTTCGAAGGCGGCTTCCTCAAGGCGGGTCTGGACCTCGCGACGGACGCCCGGGCCGGCTTCACGCAAGTCGCCTGTGTCGAGCTCAACGCCGAAGCGGTTCTTTGCCCAGTTGTGCAGCCCCGCGGAGTCGAACTCCATGAGGAACTCGGAAGAATCATCCGGTATGTATTCGCCGAGGGTGACGACAATGTTCGCCGCGACATCCTCTTTCGCGAGCTTGCGGATGGTCATTTCCATTTGATCCGCGTCTTTCCCCTTCAAACGATCGGAGAGAATCGAACAGTCGAGTTGCTCGCGAGCATATTCGGCTGCGCAGATTGCCGAGAACTCCGGGTCGAGATACTCGGCGATCGCGTCGTCGACAACATCTTCGATGTACTCGAAGATAAGGTCTTTGACCTGCTGACCTTCGAGGACGCGCTGGCGGAGGCCGTAGAATCGTTGGCGCTGGTGCTCCATGACCTCGTCGTATTCGAGGATGTTCTTACGGATCTGGAAGTTGCGTTCTTCGACTTTCTTCTGCGCGCGTTCAACATTCTTGGAGAGCCATGGGTGCTCGATGGCGTCGCCTTCCTTCATCCCGAGGCGGGAGAGGAGTTTCATGGTGGTTTCGCCGGCGAACATCTTCATCAGGTCATCTTCGAGTGAAACGAAGAAGCGTGACGAGCCGTTGTCGCCTTGGCGGCCAGAGCGGCCTCGGAGCTGGTTGTCGATTCGACGGGACTCGTGGCGTTCGGTGCCGATGACATGAAGGCCGCCGAGGTCTTCGATATTGTCGAACCAGCGGAGGCGGTGCATAAGGCAGCGCCCGTTCTTGTCGAGCTCGGTACGGAGGTCTTCGGCGCTGGTTGAGTCGATGGCCTTGGGGCTCAGCCAGGTGTACTCATTGGCCCAGAAACGCAGCAGAGCGTGCTCGAGTTCATCGAATGGCATCGACTCGGCTTCGCGTTTGTTGATGCCCTCGGCCTTGAGAACCTGCGGCGCGATCTTTCTGTAAACATTTTCGCGGAGTTCATCTTCGGTCATGTCGGGCTTGAGCCCCCGGGACGCGAGACCACGCTTGAGGAGGTGTTCGATGTATTGCTCGCGGGTGAACTTTCCGAGCTTGATGTCCGTGCCTCGTCCCGCCATATTGGTGGCGATCATGACGGCCCCGAGTTGCCCGGCATCTTCGACGACATTCGCTTCTCGTTCGTGCTGCTTCGCGTTGAGGACAGAGTGCTCAATATTGTGCTTACGGGTGAGCATCTGAGAGATCATCTCGGACTTCTCGACCGAGGTGGTGCCCACGAGGATGGGTCGCCCGGCGTCATGGAACTCTTTGATCTCGTCGACGATGCACTCCCACTTATCCTTGGCGCGGAGGAACATGAGATCATCATGATCTGCGCGAGCGATGGGCTTGTTCGTGGGGATCGAGACCACATCGAGTGAGTAGATGTCGTGGAACTCCTGAGCTTCGGTGTCCGCGGTACCGGTCATGCCGGAGAGGGACTTGTACATCTTGAAGAAGTTCTGGACCGTGACAGACGCGACGGTCTGCGTCTCGGGCTTGATTGGGACAGCTTCTTTACACTCGACCGCCTGATGGAGCCCGTCGGACCACTGACGCCCGATCATGGGGCGACCGGTGTTGGTGTCAACAATGACAATCGTGGGGTCGGCTCGCCCGGTCATGCGATCGGGGACATCCATGACAATGTAATCTTTGTCACGGGTGTACACGGCGTGAGCGCGAAGAGCCTGCTCGAGCAAGTGCGGGATGTCCATGTTCTCGTCGACATAGAACGATCCGACGCCGGCAAGTTTTTGAGCTTCCGCGATACCGTCGTGCGTGAGGTGAGCGCTCTTGCGCTCCGGTTCGAGCTCGTAATACTGCGGGTGCTGATCGCGCTTGGATTCGATCTCGGGCAGCGCTGCCTGGGCGTCTTTGAGCTTCTTCTGGAGCTCGGGGACTTGGGATTTGTCACGAGTTTGGCGGATATCGCCTTCGAGGCCCTTGATGGTTTCCTTGCAATGCGTGACCTGGTCTTCGTATTCCTGCCATGGTCGCTGCATGTCGACGAGCTGGCGGGCGAGCTGGTCCGCGAGCTGATAGCGGGGTTGCTCGTCGTGGGCTTGGCCGGAGATGATGAGGGGGGTTCGGGCTTCGTCGATGAGGGTTGAGTCAACTTCGTCGACGATCGCGAACTGGCGTTTGCGCTGGACCTGTTGCTCGACATTTCGCTTCATATTGTCGCGGAGGTAGTCGAAACCGAACTCGGATGTTGTGCCATAGACGACATCGCAGCGGTACATCTGTCGTTTGACTTCTTCCGGCTGCATGTGCATGGGGTGGATCGCGCCGGCGGTCAGACCGAGCCAGCAGAAGAAGGGGAAGGTCCAATCGCGGTCACGCTGGACGAGGTAGTCGTTCACGGTGACGACATGGACCTGCTGACGCTGGACGGTGGCCATGTATGTCGCGAGGGGGGCGACGATAGTTTTACCCTCACCGGTCTTCATTTCGGCGATTTTGCCTTGGCCGAGGACCATGCCACCGATGAGCTGCACATCGAAGGGGCGTGCACGGAATGGGGGTTTGGATTCGGGGTAGGCCTCGCGGACTGCTTCATAGAGCTCGTTCGGGAGTTCGACCTGCATGTAGCCGGGGATTGGTTCGGTGTGCCCGAGGTATTGGCCTTCTGGTTCTGCGGGTTCGAGGGTATCGATCTTGGCCTTGGTTTGGGCGAAGAGTTGTTGGCCTCGTTCGGAGAGGACGGAGGGGTCGAACCCGGATTCGGGGTTGAAGATGTTGCGGATCCCCACTGCCCGATCCATGACTTCACGGGCGACGGCGAATACTTCGACGAGAAGGTCGTCGGGCTTCGCACCGTCGTCATAGCGGGTGCGAAACTCTTCGAGCTTGGCGCGAAGCTGGGTATCGGTGAGCTCGCGGGTCTCGGTTTCGAGGGCACCGATCGCATCTACGCGGGTGGTGTAGCGTTTGACGATGCGTTCATTGCGGGATCCGAATACCTTGGAGAGGAGCGGGCCGACGACGGGAATTTCTGCGCTTGCCATGGTTGGCGTTCTTTCTGGGAATGGGACGCGCGAGCGACACGATTGCTGTGGCGACTCGGGTGGTGTGTTCTATAGGGAGATTTGGGCGCGATGATCGCGCGGGACGCAGCGTGCTCAGCTGTTCGCGGGCGGAGGCAAGTTGAGCGTGCGTCGTGACCACGATTCGAGCTGCACGCAAGCCGTAGGGCTGCTTATTGCAGGATCGATGTGGGTCGGGGTATCGCCCAGGTTGAAACCTGGTGACTCTTCGCGGAATGCCGTGGGAGTCGCCGGGGAAGATCGATCGACGATCTCGCGAAGTGCCTGAGCCATCTGGGCGGGAAGTCGGCGAGCGGATCGGTCAAGTGAATCACCCGCGGCGTTGGCAGCGGACGCGATCGAGCAGAGCAGTAGTTGCAGACCAATAGTGGCGATCACGATCCCGGATCGTCGGGACTGGTTGATCGAGATGTCATGTGTCGTCTGGTGCATCTATCCGTGTTCTCTATCGGCGGATCATGTCCCTGTTGGCAACATTGAATCCTCGATCACAGTGTATTGTCTGCATCTGGGGAGAGAATGTAAAGGTGTACTCGGGTATTGGTCCGATATCTTGTCTGCCCGTTTCACCTCTTTTGGGTTGAGATCGAGGGATGACAAGGCTTCAGTGCATCCATGAACAAGGACGAGAACATGCTCGCGACCCGACAGTCATTAACTCCCACCCGAGAATCTCTCACGCATAAGTTCACGATCGATCGGCATGAGGGGTATCTCACGATCGGTTTGTACCCGGATGGGACCCCCGGAGAGATTTTCATCAAGATCGCAAAGGAGGGATCGGCGATTTCGGGGATGTGTCAGGCGTTCTGCAGGGCGTTTTCGATCGCATTGCAGTACGGGCTGCCCGTAGATGAGGCAGTGAAGCGGTTCAAGGGGATGCGGTTTGAGCCCAACGGGATGACGAGCAACCCGGACATCCCCGAGGCGGATTCGCTCGTGGATTATGTTGCGAAGTACATGGAACTGCAGTTCGGTGGGAAGACGCGACGGAGCTGAACGGATCAGGCGATGCGGTTCGGGGGTTCTTCGCCCTTGAGTACCGCACTGACGTTGGCGCAGACCATCTCGGTCATCGCGCGGCGCCAGGCGATCTCGGCGCTGCCGATGTGCGGGGTGAGGACAACACGCGGATTAAGGATGAGCCCGGGGTGAATCTCGGGTTCTTTTTCATAGACATCGAGCCCTGCGCCCCAGAGTCGCTCCTCATCGAGGGCATCCACGAGGGCCTGTTCATCAATGACGGGACCTCGGGCGGTATTCACGATGATGGCGTCTTTCTTGACGCTCTTGAGGTTGTCGGCGTTGATGAGGTGGCGGGTCTGATCCGTCAATGGCGTGTGGACGGAGATGACATCTGCGGCGGCGAGCCCTTCCTCGAGGGTCATCCGCTGGGCACCGAGTGGGGCCATCTCGAAGTCGAGGTGGCGCGAACGGGCGACATAGGCGATCCGCATTCCGAAGGCTTTGGCACGGAGTGCGGTGGCGAATCCGATGCGTCCAGCGCCGACAATGAGGAGGAGCTTGTTGCACAGGTCCATGCCGAGGAAATCGTCCATCCCGAGTTGTCCATGCTCTGGGTACTCGGGAGAGCGGGCGTAGCGGTCTGCTTCGATGAGTCTTCGGGCCGTGGCGAGGATGAGGAGCCAGGCGATATTGGCGGTACCTTCGGTGACAGCGTCGGGTGTGTTGCAGACGACGATCCCCCTGTTTTTACAGGCGTCGATGTTGATATTGTCGTATCCGACGGCGAAGTTGCAGACAATTTTCAACTGGTCTCCAGCCGCATCAAGAATCTCATCATCAATGGGATCCGTGTACATCGAAACGAGGGCGGTTAAGCCTGGCACAAAGCGGATGAGGTCTTGTTTTGCAGGTTTATCCGAGCCGAGCACTTTAATGCAAGCGCCTGGTATATCGGGTTTTCCGACGGGGTTGCGCGTGAAGCCGACGATGGGTTGGGTGGCGGTCATGTCACAAGCGTAGCCCCGATTGCTGCAGTTTCGAACTGGTATATCAGGGGTAAATGAACGAGCGATTTCATCCTTCCCAATCGTATCGGCGAAGAAAAATGCAGAATTCTTCGAGAATTGCAGGCCAAAATGCTTTTAGAGTGCCGAAACTAGTCCGGTAAAATCGAGCGTGTTTGGAGAGCACGCAGCATACCGGTATGCAAGAACGGAGTACCAGAAATGGCAAAGCGAACCACCAAGAAGAGCACTCGTCGTCCCGCAAAGAAAACCGCAGCGCGTAAGCCCGCGGCCCGCCAGACGACTGCACGCAAGGCACCTGCAAAGAAAGCAGCGCCTGCAGCAGCAAAGAAACCGACTCGTATTGTCGCGGCAAAGGAAAAGCCCCGCACGAAGTCTGAAGTCCTGACCATCATCAGCGAGCATGTTGGCATCTCGAAGAAGGAAGCCGCTCAGGTCTTTGAGGTCATGGGCGAAATGATCGAGAAGGACCTCAAGAAAGGTGCCTGCGGGGCGTTCAATGTCCCTGGCATGATGAAGGTGACCGTCCAGCGTAAGCCTGCCACCAAGGCACGCAAGGGCATCAACCCATTCACTGGCGAAGAAACCGTGTTCAAGGCCAAGCCTGCACGCAATGTAGTGAAGGTCCGCCCGCTCAAGGGTCTGAAGGACCGCGTCTGATTCCTACACGAGCGATCAACAACTCAAAGCGCTCCGTATTTACGGAGCGTTTTTTCATACACGGACTGAGATATGGTGTCTTGTCATCATCGTTGGCGGCGATACTGTGTTTCCTGCATGCTTGGATCGGATTGTGCTGACCCAGCAGATTGTCTTGAGAAAGGGTGGCCGAGTTGCAGGTTGATAAGCGAGTCAATTCCCGAGCAGTGGCGTTGGAGACAACGCTGTTGGTCCATGGCGTGCCCCAAAATGCGAGTTTCCGGCTCGCGGAGGAACTCGATGCGATTGTCCATGCTGAAGATTCAACCCCCGCATTGGTTGGGGTAGTTGAAGGACGGGCTACTGTCGGGATGAATCGAGCTGAGCTGCAGTCGATGATCGAGGGGGGGGATGTCCCAAAGGTCAACACCGCGAATCTCGGGCATGCGTTCCATGCGGGATATTCGGCCGCGACGACGGTCAGCTCAACGATGGAAATCGCGGCGCATGCGGGCTTGCGAGTGTTTGCAACTGGTGGGATCGGCGGGGTTCATCGAGGGTATGGGGAACGCCTGGATATCTCTGCAGATCTTGTCGCATTTACCCGCTTTCCGGTCGCGGTTGTCACAAGTGGTGTGAAATCGATCTTGGATGTGGTTGCGACGCGTGAGGCGTTGGAATCTCTCGGGGTCACGGTTGTAGGGTTCGGTACAGATACCTTCCCGGCGTTTTACATGCGTGATGGAGGGTGCGGGGTTGATATCAGGATCGATGAGCCGGGTGAGCTAGCCGATTTCATTCGGTCTGAGTTGCCACGGACCGGGAGAGGGATCGTGATCGCCAACCCGATTCCAGCTGATGACGAGATCTTGAGGTCGGATTGGGAGGGATGGCTACAAGAAGCTGAACAGCGGGCGATCGATCAGGGAGTCACTGGGCGAGATGTATCGCCGGCGGTTCTGAGTGGGCTGCATGAGGTGTCTGGGGGGCGGACACTCGCAGCCAACATTGCTCTGGTGAAGTCGAACGCCAGGGTCGCGGCAGCGGTGGAATCTCGACTTTGAGTGTGGATAACGCTCTACCGCGGTCCTTTACGGTCGTTTTTGAGCTTATCGGTCGGTTCTTCACAGAACATTGATGCTCTAATCCCTGCCAATTCACCCGTTCAAAGGGCGTTTCGTGCTAGGATGGAGTGTTTCCACGAAGCACTGGTGAGGAGACACCGGGGCTTTTCATACGAGAGATCGCAACGGTGTCGTGCGGGGGAGTATCCCGGCGAGCCGGTGCAGGGGTATCGCGCCCCACTAAAGGAGACTGAGACCATGCGTCATCAGATTGGAATCGCGGCACTGATCGCAACGGCAGGCATGTGCGGCAGTGCGATCGCACAGGACAGCGTCAGCAGCAACCTCGGTGGGCTTCCCGGCGATGCACTTGATCCCTGGACAGACCACTGCGCGGCGTATGTCGTTGATCTTGCCTCTCTGAGCACTTCCGGTGGTCACATGTTCGGTGTGGCTCCGCTGCTCAAAAGCACACAAATTGATCCTGCGTTCTTTAACAACCTTGGCTCGATGGCCACCATCAGCCCTGATGTCATCAGCGATGTCCCCTTCTCCCAGGTTAGCTACATGGCCTGGGATACTGCGGGTGCCGGTGTTGACGAGAACAACACCCCCGGCATGATGGTCAACACCAGCGGGAACGCGTCCCAGTTCGCTGTTGGGTGGTCCGAGTTCGGTACTTCGGTATCCGGAAACAGCTACAACGGCCTCATGGGTGCGATCGTTAACTTCGATCCTTCAGACTCCAACCGTCTGTATGTTGATCGTCGCATGGGTGCGGTGAACAGCGCTTCGGGTCTCGTTGGCGACTCGTCCCAGTTCGGCGGTCCATCCGTCGACGCAAATGGCAATATGTATTTCCGTGCGGACAACTTCGGCTCCACTGGTCCGGACCAGCTGAGCGGCACGAACATCCTCCGCACCCGCCTCTCGGATCGCGACTGTGGCGTCCAGAACTACGTTTCGCTCGGCGGCACGATTGACGCGACTGACTTCATTATTCAGGGTGGCGATACGCACTCCGTGCCCAACAACATCCCTGCTTCGGTTGCTGGTGGGAACGGTCTCTACGCAGGCCCTAACTTCAGCAGCGAATATGTGTACGGTGCCTCGCTTGGATCCACCACTGCAACCACGGGTCACTTTGACACCAGCGGCGGGCAGCTTGGCGATCACCGCGGCAACATGGGCGGCATGGTCGGCGATCCCTTCGGATTCGGTGGCGTGGCTACCTTCGGCATCTACGCGAAGGATTCTACCGACGCGACACGGACCATGAACATCTGGGGTGTTGATGCGAGCGGGGCCGTTGCAGGCAACCGTGCTTTTGACGTGCCCTCAAGCGTGATTGACAATGACGACGGATTCACCCTCACATACTCGGGCTTTGAAGAGTTTGTAAACTACTTCGGGTCGGTCTCGTTCCGTGGCGGTGTTGGCAATGTCGCGGTTGGCCAGGACATCAACGGCAATGCCCTCTTTGCTGCAACGATTTCTGAGAACGGCTTCGGCGACGACTTCTCGAACCAGATCATCGTTGGACGCTACAACTCGGACACCGGCGCAACTGATTACACCTTCGCGGGTTACATCGATCAGTTCAACCTGTTCACGCAGGACGCTGGCAAGCCGATTTACGATGCATCAGGTATGGAGATCGGCCAGCTCGTGAACCTCGACGCGGTCACCGGTGGTTCGCCGCTCGGCCCGTCTCTTTCTGCTCCGGCGTTCGATGCCGCTGGTAATGTGTGGTTCATCGGTGCCGTCGAGCTTTACGATCGCTTCATGGATGGCGGTTCGGACTTTGACGGCGCTCTCCTCCGCGCTGTGCTTGATCCAGACACCTTCTCGTACCGCCTTGAACTTGTTCTCGAGAACGGCACCCGCGTAACTGGGCCAAACTCGGGTCTTGAGTACTCGGTCGACTTCCTCGGAACCGCAAACGGTGCCGGCGGTGCGAACCCGGGTTCGCTCTGGTCGAACAATGTTTCCTCGATGGCTTGGAACGGATCGGACATCTCGGGCACCGAGCCCGGCGATGAGATCGCCAACGGTGGTGTGATCGTCAACACCTCGATTACTTATGACATCGACGGCGACGGGATCTTCAACGATCCAACAAGCGGCAACTTCAACCCGGACGCCCCTGCTGACGAGTCGTACAGCGTTGCTTTGTACATCGGTTACTACCAGGATGGTCCTACACCGTGTCCTGCTGACCTCAACGGCGACGGCATACTGAACTTCTTCGATGTTTCGGCATTCCTCTCCGCGTACAACTCGATGGATCCCATCGCGGACTTCACGGGTGATGGTCTCTTCAACTTCTTCGATGTCTCGGCGTTCCTCTCAGCGTACAACGCGGGTTGCCCGTAATCGATATCGATTCTCGTATGAAACTGACAGCCGCGTCTGAGAAGGCGCGGCTGTTTCTTTGCCCCCATAACTCCGTGTTCGATCCCGCAAAACGAAAGAAACGCCCTTCCCGCCGTAAGTCGTGTGATACAATGGGCTTGGAAATAGGAGAAGATCAATGAAATCACGCTCGGCTACATTCGGATTGCTACTCGCCGCACTTTGTGGATCTGCTTATGCGCAGTGGGATCCGTTCAATGGGGACTGGGGCAAGGAAGACCCGCGTGATCTACGCGTCATGACCTGGAATGTGCAGGACGGGATCTGTTCTTCAAATGACAAAGACGATAGTTACAGTGATTGGAATGCACTTGTACGCATTGTCGCGGCCCTTCAGCCGGATGTGCTGATCCTCCAGGAGTGTGGCGACAACTCCGGGAACAATACAGGCTCTGGCGTCGATTCTGTGACCGAACTGGAAACCGTTGCCCATTTATTCATCAATGGCGGCAATGATCCGTTTGAAGGCGGCAGCGTCGGATCCTACACCAAGCTGTTTGTTCCCAGTTACGATCTGCCTTATGTCTTTGCATCAACCAACTCGGACGGGTTCAATCGGAACATGATCATGTCTCGCTATCCGTTCGAGGACATCAATGGTGGCGGCGCAGAGCTGAGCAACTTCGTCGTGCTCCCGGACGAATACCAATCCGGAGGGAATGGCGGGATTCGCGGGTTCATGTTCGCGGAGATCGATCTGCCGGACAAGATGTATGCGGGCGATGTTGTTGTCGGGAACGCCCACCTCAAGGCGGGCGGTGACAGCAGTGATTATGAACAGCGTGAGACGGCTGCTTTCAACACGGCGTACTTCATCGATTACTACTACAACGGCGCTGGAACTGGGATGAGCGATCCAAACGGGCGCGTTGCGGTCCCCAATGTAGGGGATGTTCTCGATGAGAACACGCCAGTGATCTGGGGTGGAGATCTGAACCAGAACCCAAGTTCTACGAGCCCAAACTCCATCATGACTCGTGCAGAAAACTTTGGCGGCACGGACGGGACCGATCGTGATCGGACTGATGCTTCGTTCTCGAATGCTTCACAACCCGTATCGGGGGATACGAGCACTCAGGGGAGTTCGAGCCGGCTGGACTATATCTGCTGGCAGGATTCCATCGCACAGGTGCGTCGCCAGTTCATCTTTCGTTCGAGTGGTAGCAACATGAACACTGGCCGATTGCCGTACCCAGTAAACTCGTATCCAGTGAATCCGCTGTCGGCGTCTTCGAGGGCCTCAGATCATCGTCCTGTGGTGATCGATTTCATCTTGCCTGAGGCGGCGCCCGATCCATGCCCTGCCCCACCAGACTACAACGACGATGACACGCTCGATTTCTTCGATGTGAGCGCGTTTCTAGGGGCCTTCTCCGCTCAAGATCCGAGTGCGGATATCACGGGAGATGGCACTTTCGATTTCTTTGATGTGTCCGCGTTCCTCGGGCTCTACAGCGCCGGCTGCCCCTGATTGGGTTACTGATCGCCAGAGGTATCTCGCATGGTGCGGACCTGATCGACCGCGGCGTCGAGTTCTCGTTTAAGTTGGCGGACACGGAGAAGCGATTTCACACGCGTGATAAGCTCCAGCTTGTTGACCGGTTTCGTGAGGAAATCATCTGCGCCGGCATCGACAGCACGCTCAACATCCCCCACTTCGTTGAGGGCAGTGACCATAATGATCGGGATGTCGCGTGTGTCGGGGTTCTTTTTGAGCTTTTCGCAGACCTGATATCCGCTCATGCGAGGCATCATGATGTCAAGGAGAATGATGTCTGAGGCATCCTTCTCGATGGACTCAAGTGCTTCGAGTCCATCTCGAGCAAGTCTGATCGGCCCGCCCATCTCATCAAGGTAGGCGTGGAGCAGTTCGAGATTCTGTTCGTTATCGTCAACGATTAGGATCCCCTCGTGGGCGCTCACAGCGTCTTCGGACTCGTGCTGGATAGTTTGCGGGTCGTTCATGGGGCTCCCTTGGCGGGTTTCAGGGCACTGGGTGCTCTTGAGCACTCGGCGCGAGGTGTGTGCCTAATCTTTGGGACACGGATCGATCAAGACCAGTACTTTGCCTAGAGAGATCCAAGAGTAGATGTCGGAGGATGATGAGTTGGGCACCTGGAATCAGCAGTTTTCGTCAGTAGGCTTCGATGAGTTACTCGCAGAAATCGGCTCAGAGCCGCGAAAAGCGGTGGAGCAAGTTCGGCAGTGGATTAGCGAGCAACTCTCTTGGAAGCCCGATTTAAAGCACTATCAGTCCTCCTGGGGCTGGGCGGAGGGGTACGAGGGGCAATCCGAACAGGAGGATACGCCCCTGTGTGGCGTCTTTCTGATCCCTGAGCCCGAGCGAGAGCGTGTAGCAGTTAGTTTCAAGCGCTCTGGCATCGGACTCATCCATGACGCAGCTCTTTCGAAAAGTATCCGCGCTGAGGTCCGTGATGGTACATGTGTTCGAGACATCATCTGGGTCGAATGTTCGCTGCAAACACCAGCCGATGCGGAAAGCGTGTGCGACCTGCTCGGCGTGCTCTCCGATTAATCGCGAGGGTTGAAGCGAGAGCGCAGCAAGTGCCGATAGGTACTGCAAAGCTCTGGAGGACTCGATGCGACAGATGATCGGTGCGTTTTATTCTCAGGCGGTTTCGGGTCGGAGTCTTTCGATCTTCGCTTCAGCATTTGTGCTCTTGTCCTGTCTCGGAATCGTCCGGGCGGGGCCATTAGATGAAGAAACACAGCGTCTGATCCGCCACGCGAATCTTGGGAATGCAAAGATCGGCCTGAGTGTGATTGATCTGGATACTGGCGAAGAACTCGCCAGTCACAGGGCGGACTCAGCACTTATACCCGCATCAACGATGAAACTCTTGACAACGGGCATGGCTCTAAAGGTGCTCGGTGAGGATTTCACTTTTCGCACAGAGTTGATTGTTGACGAGAGTGTCTCGCCCCCGATCCTGATCATCCGAGGCGATGGCGACCCCGCACTGGGAGATCCGGCCATCTTTATAGATGAAACACCTGGCGTAGAACTCGACACTTTGCTCGATCAGATCGCCATGTCCCTCAAAGCGGGAGGGATTACTTCGTTGTCGGAAGTGGTCATCGATGATCGCGTGTTCGATCGAGAGTACACACACCCGGCATGGCCTGAGGATCAGCTCAACCGCTGGTATTGTGCCCAGGTCGGCGGGTTGAACTTCCATACGAATGTGATCAATATATACACCAAGCCCTCAACCGGTGGGACCCCGATTGTCGAGATGATCCCGGATGCGTACTGGGTCCAGATGCGGGTGAAAGCAAAGTCCAATCGGAATTCTCGTGATACGGCTTGGGTCTCACGCCCAACCAAAGCCAACTCCTTTACCGTGCATGGAAATGTCAGCACTCAATCTGAAATACCCGTATCGGTCGATACCCCCCCGCTGTTCGCGGGAAGAGTGTTTGCTCAAGCACTGGCAAATCGAGGAATCCCAGTCGGAACCGAGGGCCGGGATGGATATTCCGCCGTGCGTCTCTGGGATGTTGGAGATGAGTTTGTCGAATCGCGTGTGGTCGCTGTGATCACGACACCGATCGCGGATGTGCTCAAGCGGATCAATACAAACTCCCACAACCTGTATGCTGAGGCCCTGCTCAAACGCGTTGGCCATGAGGTGACATCCGACCCCGGATCGTGGGAGAATGGTGGCGCCGTGTTACGGATGGCACTATCCGACGCCCTGGGAGCGGATGCAGCTGAGACAACAGTAATCTCTGATGGTTCAGGCATGTCGCGTGAAAACCGGGTCACGGCGAACACATTTGTCGGTTGGTTGAGATCGGCCGCTCGCTCAGATCACTGGGACACTTTTTCACAATCGCTTGCAATCCCCGGCGAAGGCACTCTTCGAAAGCGATTCACAATCGACTCACTACGCAACTCGCTGCACGCGAAGAGCGGATACCTTACGGGAACTTACGCACTCGCGGGTGTGCTCGAACATCCGCGTACGAAACAGCGTGTCGGTTTTTCGATCATGCTTAACGATGTTAAGGTTGGGTCAACTTCGAGGAACGCGAAGCCATTTATCGATGATGTTGTTGAGCAGATCGATGCGTACCTGAGCGAAATCGCGGGTGACCCTGTAATGGGTGGATGACTCTCATGAGCAAAGGAGTGAAGTTTGCTTGCGTAGCCCTACTCAGCATCCATCAGTTCGGGTGTGACACTTCAGATGGGAACTCGTTTAGTGATGAGACTCGAACTCACGCTCCATCTGAGGCAGTTCACGATCAATCTGTACGCAGTTCTGATCGAATGTGGGCGAGCAGGTTTCTTGGAACGGTTGATATCAACTATCCTAACGGACGCATGGTTCGTACTGGTGCTGTGCTTATCGATGAGCAAACCGTTGCGATGAGCGCGTCCACACTCTTTGGTGCCGAATCAGCCCGTGTATTCTGGGAATGCTGTTCGCCGCGAGATATTGCCGAAGTCATTGGGTATGACGCCGCACTCGACATAGCACTCGTTCGAATCGAATCACCACTTACCGATCCGGGACCAATCCCAGTACGGGAACTACCTACCGAAGCGGATATTCCGCTCAGGATTGTCTTCACCCTGCCTCTTCGAGTCGAAGAAATGGTTGGTTACACAGAACTTGAAACCCAGGTTGTTGGAATGCACGAGTGGTCCGGTTACGGCGAAGCCATCGTGTTCAAGAGTGAGCCGGACATCGTGTTGGATGGATCCATCGTTGTTGATCATGAGGGATACCCGCTTGCGTTTCTTAATGGATGGGGCGGCAGCGAGCATGATCTCGGGATCAGGTTTAAACGCGTGCTGCAGATTGAACGCCACGAACCTATCAACTTGAGCGATTTCACGCCCGCAAGCGCGCCTGCTGAGCATCGTTCATTTGCCTTTGCCTATTACGCTCAGACACTCCGGAACCGAAAGCTGTACGACGACGCCTACGCAAACCTGCTTATTTCTCTTGAGTTGAACCCTGACCAATGGCTCGGCCTGTATGAGCTTGGTGTGCTGCAAGACATGATGGGCAATGACTTGCAGGGCGCTGCGGAAACGATACGGGGGTCAATCGCTGTAGAAGACGCTTGGAGTGAGAGCCATTATTCGCTGGGATTGATCGAATACAAACGGGGCAAGTATCAAGATGCGATTGAATCTCTTCGTCTCGCAGATCAGCTCGACCCATTCAACCCGGATGTGCATCAGATGCTTGGGTTGTCACTCAAAGAGCTTGAGGGCGCCGAATCCGCATTACCGAACATGGAGCGCGCTCAGGATCTTGCGCCCGATGTGTACATGTATCTCAGCAATCTTGTGTATGCATACAAGGAGGCTGGGAAGCCAACTTTGGCGCATGATCGGCTGCTTCGATTTGTTGATGAGAATCCTGATGACCCTGAGGGGCGATCGGGCTTAGCGTATTACTGGATCCAACAGAGAGAACCGGAGTTCGCGCTAGAGCAGTTTGAATGGCTCGATAGAAATACCGAAACCACACCCGAGATCCTTGTGCGTGTCGCGTTCTGTTTGATGGAAACCGGTGATCGCTTGAAAGCAGAGGAGACACTCGATCGATTGGCTGCGATGGACGCAGAACATGGGTTACTCCCCGTTCTTCGAAAGCGTCTGGAGCAGGATGATTAGCACCCGGGTAAAACCGGGGGCCACGCACGAACGGGCTGGAGATTCCGTGAGTCTCCCGGCGTCTTGGGCGTCGCGTCGAATCCAACTCGATCGCAGTCGTGCGACTGGTCCCAGATTGCATCGCGTGATGCGTCGCAGTTGGCGACCCAGTGGAACAGGGCTCGGTGGTGGTCGTTGATGTTGACTCCGCGCCCGAGAACCGCGATGAAGCGTGATGCTGACTTTGATGCGAAGATTTCGGAGAGGATGCGTTGTCCGAGCCCGGCATGATCGGGCTCGTCGACATCACGATCTGCTCTGATCAAGAGCCAACCAGGGATTGATTCTGGTGCTGATGCTTCGAGAACGCCTCGGACGCTCTGAGCGAAGTTGATGTCAGCTTCGCGCTGCTCGATTGATGGGAGATCTTCACGGGGTTTGATTGGTTTGGCGTCGAGGTCTTCGCCGGGGACTTTGCGGGTCGCGTCGAACCCGAGTTTCATGCCTGAGCCAAGTCGGGGGGCGGCGTGGTCGAGGATGTCGAGGGCGCCGTAGACCTTTTCGATGTCGCGAGAGGGTTTGCAGTTCCGATAGAGGGCGGTCATCACGGCGGTGAGATCATGGACATCGACATCGTGATCGAGAATGAAGAGGTTCTTGGTCCAGGCCATCTGTCCGGCACCCCAGATGCCGTGCATCACCTTGCGGGCGTGGAGCGGGTAGTGCTTGTGGATCTGGATATTGGCGACATTGTGGAAGGCACCATACATCGGGAGGTCATAGTCCTCGATATCAGGCAGGATGGTTTTGAGGAGCGGGCGCATGATGCGTTCGGTGGCTTTGCCGAGGAAGTAGTCCTCCTGCGGCGGGAGCCCCACGATCGTGGTTGGGTAGATTGCATTTTTGCGGTGTGTGAACGCGGAGACCTCGACGGTTGGGTATCGATCGGGCATGGAGTAGAACCCGGTGTGATCGCCAAACGGGCCCTCGAAGACGGCGCCGTCGCCAAGTGGTCCGGAGTCGGGCTCGCGTGGGTCCCATCCGGGATATCCGGCGTCGGTGCGTACAAACCCCTCGATGATCATCTCGGAGTCGGCGGGAACCCAGAGCGGGACGGTCTTCGCGCGGCAGAGACGGACGCCCTTGCCCTGGAGGAACCCGGCCATGAGGAGCTCGGAGATCCCGGGCGGGAGCGGGCATGTTGCGGCGTATGGAAGCACCGACGGCCCACCGAGCGCGATGGCGACGGGCATTGGTTTTCCGAGCTTCTTCCATGAACGCCAATGGGATGCGCCGTCGTGGTGCATGTGCCAGTGCATCGCGAGACGGTTCTTGCCCAGCAGCTGGATGCGGTACATCCCGATGTTGTGTGACTTGGGTTTGGGGTCATCGCGATCATCGGCGTGGATCGTATGTATCCCCGCGAGCGTGATGAATCGCCCTCGGAATCGTTCGTTCCAGGTATCGTCGTCGATGTCGGGGTGTCCGAGATCGGGGATGTGGTCGTTGAGCCCAGCTGGGTACCCGACGGATTCGAAATCGCCGTCGAGAGGCCAGCACCTGAGGATGGGGAGCGTGGTGAGATCGATCTGATCGCCCGTCATAGTGATCTGTTGGCATACCCCTGGCGATTTCAGTCGCTTAGGCCCGATCTTGAGCAGGGGGGCGAACTGCTTTGCCTTAGCGAATGCTTCGGAGAAGGACCGCGGGGGTTCGGGCTTGACAAGCTCCCCGATAGTTTGGGCGATGTCGTCGAGGGGGCGATCGCCGAGGGCGAGTTCCATGCGTCGGTAAGAGCCGAATGCATTGATCAGTACGGGAAAGCTGGCGTCAATTGGGTTTTCAAAGAGCAGCGCCGAGCCGCCGAGTCCGTCAAACTCAGGATCATTCATTCTGGATGAAGCTGAGCCGGGCGTTGGGGCCTGCGATTTGCTCTCGCGATCGGCTCTCGACGCGATCTCATGGACGGGATCAACGGACTCGGTGATCCGTGTCAGTTCGTATGAACGCTCAAGTTGGTCGACAAACTGGTGCAGGTCGCGAAACATGATGAAGGATATGTCAGAACACAAACAGAAAACCGATGATGTGACGCGGGATACGACACCCGCGTTTGTCTATGCCACGACACGCGATTGGGCGGGGTACTTCGAGGTGACCCAGGGGAGACCGCCTCGCGAGACCTTGTTGCACGCACTGGAACTCTATTCGGGTGAACCGGCCGATCAGACGCGGTTCGCCGTGGATCTCGGGTGCGGTGAGGGTCGCGATACAGCGGAGTTGCTCCGGCAGGGGTGGAAGGTTCACGCGATCGACGGGCACCCGGACGGGCTGACCCGATTGATGCACCGTGACGACCACGACGCTATGGACCAACTAACGATGCAACTCGCTTCGCTGGAACAAGTTGAGTTACCCAAATGTGATCTGCTCAACGCGAGTTTCTCGCTTCCATTCTGTGAACCAGCGGCGTTTGAGACGATGTGGGCTCGAATCGTGGACGCAATCAAGGTCGGCGGGCGTTTCTCGGGGCAGTTGTTTGGAAATCGTGACTCATGGGCATCGATCCCGGATCGCTCCCACTTCACGCGTGAGCAGGTCGAAGCATTCCTCGAGCCCTTTGATGCTGAGATGCTGAAAGAAGAGGAGCGGGAAGGCCAAGACTGTTCAGGTGTGGCGAAACACTGGCATGTGTTCCACATCGTCGCACGCAAGAAGTAGTACACTGGGTAGAACCCAGGAGGACGATGGATGGAAGCCGTCATTGATGTGCAGGGCGTGGAGAAGATGTATCGCAGAAAGGTCCACGCGCTGCGTGGGGTCGATCTGCGTGTCGGGTCGGGTGAGATCTTTGGTCTGCTCGGCCCAAACGGGGCAGGGAAGTCCACGCTGGTCAAGGTATTGCTGACGGTCATCCGGGCAACGAAGTGCCAAGGAACGCTGCTTGGATCCACGGTCGGTGACAAAAGCGTCCTCCGCCAGGTTGGGTATCTCCCCGAACACCACAACTTTCCGAAATACCTTACAAGCAAGCAGTTACTGCGCCACTTTGGTGCCATGTCGGGTGTCGAGCGAGCCCAGCGGAATCGGAAAGCTGATGAGTTGCTCGAGGTCGTTGGGATGAAGGACTGGGCGAACGCGAAGCTCGGGAGTTACTCCAAAGGGATGCGTCAGCGGGTTGGTCTGGCACAGGCCCTCATGAACGATCCGAAGCTGATCATTCTCGACGAGCCGACGGACGGCGTGGATCCCATCGGGCGCAAAGACATCCGTGAGATCCTGACCCGTCTCAAAGATGAGGAGCGGACGGTGTTCCTGAACTCCCACTTGCTCAGCGAACTCGAGATGGTGTGCGATCGGGTGGCGATCATGGTGCACGGGCTCGTACGACAACAGGGAACAATCGAAGAACTCACCGAAGGGCAAAGCGGATTTGCTGTCCGGGCAGTTGAACCGATCAGTGACGAACTCAGAGAGACGATCTCAAATCGGCTCAGCGGGATTGATCCCATACAAACCAACGATCCGAGCGAACTGGTGTTCGCCACAAGCGATGCGGACGCGGTCCAGCCTGCGATCGACGCGCTGCGATCGAACGGCGTGACCATCCGCCAGTTCGGGTTCCGACGCCCATCGCTCGAGGAACTCTTCGTCAAGGCGGTCCAGGAACACCCTGACGGGGCCCGACCCGGCGCACAGCGGAAGGGGGCCCGCTCATGATCCTGATGCAGACCAAGGCGCTGTTCATTGATGCGTACCGAGAACTGAACGCGAAGAAACTGTTCTGGATATCGATCGTGCTATCCGCGCTGCTCGTTGTGCTCTTTGCATCGATCGGGTACGACGACAACGGGGTCACTTTTCTATGGATGAACGTCGGTTTTCTTCCGTTCCGCCCGAGCATTGTGAGCCGCGAGTTTTTCTATCTTGAGATCCTGTTCTCGGGCATCGGGATTCGTTTCTGGCTGACTTGGGTCATCACGATCCTGGCGCTGGTATCTACGGCTGGTGTGATCCCTGACCTGATCGCCAGCGGCACGATCGAAACAACGCTTTCCAAGCCGATCTCCCGGACAAGACTCTTCCTGACCAAGTACTGCACGGGTTTGATGTTCGTCGCGCTACAGGTTGGGGCGTTCTCAATCGGATCGTTCCTGGCGATTGGTATCCGAGGCGGGGTCTGGGAGCCGAACCTTTTCCTGGCAATCCCGATCGTGCTCGCGTTGTTCAGCTTCCTGTTCTCGGTTTCTGCGACGATCGGCATGATCACCCGGGCAGCCATGCCGGCGTTGCTGATCACCTGCCTGCTCTGGTCGGTGATCTTCCTGATGAACCTGGCTGACGCGTCTCTGTTGATGTTCAAAGTCAACAGCGAGATCCTCGTTGAGCAGCGGGAGGAGCGTATCGCTGAGATCACGGAGAACACCACACGGCTTATCCGGTCGGAACGGAACCGAGAAGACCCGGGCTCGGGGGATGGCTATGAGCCCTCGATGGACGAGATCGAAAACCGGAATCCGTTCCTACCACAGATTGTCGATGGGCTGGAAGATGATCGAGAGGATCTGAGACAGCTGACTTTCTGGCACAATCTCGTGTTCTCATTCAAAACCGTGCTTCCCAAAACGGTGGAAACCAAGGATCTGCTGAGCAAGCACCTCGTCGACCCATCGCAGTATCCAGAGCGTGAACGTGAGCAAATAGAAGAACCGGATGACCCGAATACGTTTGTGATCAATCAGGCAGAGACGGAACGGCGCATGCAGGAAGCAATGCGGAAACGTTCGCTGCTCTGGGTGCTAGGGACTTCCTTCTTGTTCGAAGGCATTCTGGTGCTCTTCTGTGTCTGGCGATTCAATCGCCGCGACTTCTGAAGTCCGAACTGTCACTCGCTCGCGAGTTCGCGTCCTCTATCACGGGCCGCGGTCAGCGCAGCGACGATCGCCTCCATCACCCCTAGCTTATCGAGGGTTGTTGTTGCGGCGTGTGTTGTGCCATTCTTACTGGTGACCTTTGCGCGAAGCTCGCTTGGCGAGTGTTCTGATTGGGTCAGCAGTTGAGATGAGCCGAGAATCGTTTGGCGGACAATCGTGCTCGCCTGATCCGCTGAAAATCCGATGGTTTCTGCAGCACGCATCATTCCCTCTGCAAGGTAGAACAGGTATGCGGGCCCAGACCCCGCTACAGCCGTGAACGCATCGATCATCGATTCGGGGATGTCGATGACCTCCCCCACTGATTCAAACAGGGTGCGGACATTGTTAAGATCGGATGGATCAGGATTGTTGTCGCTTGCAATCGCTGTCATTCCCAATCCAAGCTGGGCTGGGGTATTGGGCATGACTCGGATCACACGGTCATCCTCGCGAACAAGAGTTTGGATCGTGTCAATGCGTGAGCCCGCGAGAATCGAGACCCAAGTGCACGAAGGACAGTTATTCGTGTCCATCGCATCAATCAGCGGCTGCACCGCTTCTCGAAGCATCTGGGGTTTGACCGCAAGGAGGATGAGCGGACGGTCCCCATCGAGGTCTTTGATCCATTCAACAGCGCTTTGAGGTGACTCGTACGCGTTGGCAAACAATGCCCTCCGATCCGAGTTTGGATCCAAAACCGCAAGACGATCACGAGACAAGACGCTGGCGTTCTGAGCTCCTTTGAGAATGGCGTGAGCCATGTTTCCTGCGCCGATCGAGAGTACCGGTGATTCAAGTGTCTTCATATGTGACTGTACCCTTTTCGCTCTGGAGATGGTACAATTCGCGGTTGCAGAATCGATTCCAGATTGGAATGAGGTGACTATGTCCAGTTTCTATCAGCTCGCGTTTGAGAAGCCCATCATTGAACTTGAGAAGCGGATCAAGGAAGCGCAGGGTGCTGCGGGTGCTGAGATCCCTGCACTCGGTGGAGTTGCGGAGACGGCAGGGGCTACAAATGAGGTTTCTGCGGATGTCGCGAAGCTGATCGAGGAGCGAGAGCAAACACTCAAGAAAATCTACGAGGATCTCTCTCCATGGAATACAGTCCGTGTCGCGCGTCATCCCGATCGCCCGCAGACCCGCGATTACATCAGTCATATGACCCGCGATTTCTGCGAACTCGCTGGCGATCGTCGCTTCGGTGATGATCCAGCACTCGTCACCGGCTTTGGACGCATCGGCGGACGCAAATGCCTGATCGTTGGGCACCAAAAGGGTAAGACAACACAAGAGAAACTTGCGTGTCATTTCGGGTGCGCACACCCCGAGGGTTATCGCAAGGCGCTCGAGAAGATGAAGAAAGCCGAGAAGTTCGGGCTGCCGATCGTCACACTGGTCGACACGCCGGGGGCCTATCCCGGGCTCGGTGCGGAGGAGCGAGGACAAGCCGAGGCGATCGCAAAGAACCTGATGGAAATGGCTAGAATTAAGGTTCCAATCGTCAGCATCGTTATCGGCGAAGGCGGTTCAGGCGGTGCCCTGGGCATCGCGGTCGGCGATCGTGTTGGCATGCTGGCATACTCGTGGTACTCCGTGATCTCGCCTGAGGGCTGCGCGGCGATCCTCTGGAAAGAAGCGAATGAAACCACGAATACCGCCGCAGCGGAAGCGCTTCACCTCACCGCTCGCGACAACATGAAACTCCAGATTGTTGACGATGTGATCGAGGAGCCGCTCGGTGGTGCCCACCGCGATCCGACCCGCGCTTCAGAACTTCTGCAGGATTGGATTGTCAAGCAACTCGACGAGCTTGAGAAACTGAGCCCCGAAGAACTCGTGAACGGTCGTTATGAGCGATTCCGGAAGCTCGGCGAGTTCGATGAACAAGTCGAAACCTCCCCCGTATGACGCCAATAGGCATGAAATCGCCACTGGAAGTCCGCCTGTTCGGGTGTTTTTCGGCGGGCTTTGACTGCCGGCGGATATGCGCCTATTCTTGTGCCCGAATAGCGGGGTTCGGACTCTGCTTCCGGAACACCGTGAGGGATGTCGCTTGGCGAAGAAAAAAGTCACGAAAAAGAAGACCGTGAAGAAGAAGGCTGCTCGCAAGAGCACTTCGAAGAAATCGCCGCGTACTTCTGCGAAGAAGACAACGAAAAAGAAAACCTCTAAGAAAGCCCCGGCAAAGCGGAAAACGACGGCTTCCAAGAAGGTGACGAAGAAAAAGGTCGCCAAGAAGACCGTAAAAAAGAAGGTCGCTAAGAAGAAGGTTGCCGAAAAGACCACTTCGAAAAAATCTACGAAGAAGACATCCTCGAAAAAAGCCGCCTCAAAGAGCACTTCCAAGAAGAGCACATCGAAGAAAACTACGAGTAAAAAACCTTCCCCAACTCCTGATTCCAAAGCCAAGCCGGGACCTGAAAATAAGCCTCAGACTGGCGGAGCTAGTAAAACGACAAAGAAAAAGCGCTCGAGCAAAGCGAAGAAACCAGTCCTCAAGATGCCTGTTCGTCCGCTTCTTCTTGGTCCCAATGGGCCATCGATCAAGCCGCTCATACCTTCTGGCAAGGACAACAAACAGCAAGCGTCTGTGTTGGACAATGTAACTTCTCGTCGGACGAAGACACCTCTGACGAAAACACAGCTCGAGAATTATCGCTTGATCTTGATCCAGAAACGCGCCGAGTTGCTCGGCGATATTCAGAATCTGGAACAGGAAGCCCTGCGGAGTGATTCTGGCCGCTCGAGCCATACTGCACAACACATCGATGAAGCGGGCTCTGAGAGCTATGAGCAGTCACTCAATCTGAATCTGGCTGCTTCTGATCGCGAACGAATCAATGAGATTGATGCAGCACTTCAACGAATCAAGGACCGCACTTACGGTCTGTGTGAGCTGACTTTCGAACCGATCAAGAAAGCTCGACTCGATGAAATCCCTTGGACCCGGTACACGATCGAAGCCGCTCGCGAGCTCGATCGACGGGGTGGGCATCGTTGACACATCGCATCCCAGACACCTCGCTGAGACCCGCGTCTGCGAGCAAGCGGGCGTGGCTGATTCTGGTCCTGACGACGCTCGTGGGATTGATTCTGGATCTCTGGACGAAAGCTCTGGCATTTGAGCGTGTTGTTGGTTACCCGGTTCATGTGGAACGAGAACAGGTTTTGCAGGTGCCCGACTTGGGCGTGCTCATTCCTCCGCACGAACCTGTCACCGTAGTCCCGAATGTGCTTGAGCTCACACTTGTCTTGAATCCCGGAGCGGTCTTTGGCATCGGCGCGGGGAAGCGATGGTTCTTCATCATCTTTACGGTCATTGCCTGCGTTGTTGCATTGACACTCTTCGTAAAATGGACTCGAGCCAAGGACTGGGTAGCTCACGCGGGATTCGGATTGATTATCTCGGGGGGGCTCGGAAATCTGTACGATCGATTGCTGTTTGCCTGTGTCCGAGACTTTATTCATCCTCTGCCAGGCGTGCGATTGCCATTCGGTCTGTCTTGGCCTGGGGGAAATACCGAGATCTGGCCATATGTGTCAAATGTCGCCGATGCGTTTCTGATCGTGGGTATCGTGATGCTTATGTACCATGCATGGCGACTCCCAGACCCAACAAAGGAAACCGTGGAGCAGGATCCAGACAGACCGGATGCTGAAACGAAAGCGGGATGATTACCTGCTCATCGTGTTCGCTCGTTCCCTGATCTGATCGATCATCTCACGAACCTCATTGGCCATTCTAGAATTCGGGAACTCATCAATAATTCGTTCTCCCACAGCTTGAGCCTCATTCCAGGCTCGATCCTTTACCGCGAGTTTGAACTGCACTCCGAGGTTATCTCGGGCTTTGCCGATGACACCGCGTGCGACTTCACGGAACTGCTCGGCTTCGTGTTCATCGAGAAGGTGATCCATCTCGTGAAGCAGGTCCATTGCCTCCTCAATGTTGTCATTCTGTGCCGCTTCCAGGAACCGTCGTTCGATTGCCTCTTTATGCCGATCACGAGCACTGACCACACGGTGACGAAGCCCCTCCACTTGGGGCAGTTCGTGGAAGACACGGGAAATACGAGCGGCTTCGGTGAGAGCCTGATCCCATTTATGTGAAGCGATGAGTTCCTCAAGACCATGTATGGCCTCATGGACTGCCTTTGAGTGTGTCTGTGCTCGTGCGCTTTCGATGCGAGTTCGGAACTGCTCGGCTTCGACACGATAACCAAAGCGTTCCGCGAGTTCACGAACGAGAACAAGCCCGGCGTCCCACTCCTGAAGCTGGATATCTTCTTCGATCGCCTTGCAGAGAAGGTCGCGCTCCTTGCGACGATTGATGACGCGCCTTGCATCATCAGACAGAATGATCGTCTCATTGAGTGAGTTCATCGTATCGCTCAATGCACGGATCTGGGTCCGGATACGATCGAGTTCAATCGACTGATCCTTCTCCTGATCACCTGAACTCTGAGCGGCAAGACAGACCGGGAGTGAGATCAGCGTGAGCAACAGCATAACGATACCGGCGAGGATCCATATCTCTTTCGAGTTGGCCACACCGTGCATCATTGCACCGACAGCGACGACTGCGGCACCACCATAAATCGTGATGATCCATCCTGGGGAGAGTCTTCCTTGCTCGTCCATCGCGTATCTCCTTACTCGCGTTTACCGGTGAATCATGCTCTGGTTCAGCTCCCGGGAACCGGTCCGCCACAGTTTTGTTCTACGGGGACAAAGCAGAGGAATCGGAAGGGTTCTGTGGCGGATTCCGGGACACTGAACTGGTGCAGTTCGTTTGCCGGCACTAAGACGGTGTCGCCCGTCTTTAGATCGTGCTGACTACCGTCGAGCAAGACTGACGCCTGACCTGAGATCACATACACCTCGTGTTCGTAGTCGTGCTGATGCTTGGGGGTGTAACCGCCGGGTTCGACGGCGAACGAACGCATCGCGAAGTGTGGCGCGTTGTCTTCACGCCCAATCATCACAGACATTGATGCGCCCTTGACACCGTCCATTTGCACAGGACTCATTTCAGTATCATGGATATTTCGGATCAGTGGCATCGGTTGCGAACTCCTGATTTCTTTCTCGGGTTTGGTTCCCGGACATGTTGAGTTTACCATAGACCATGAGTAATACGCTTACAGAAACGCCGGGTAACCCCGTGATTCAAGTCTTTGCGCTAGGTGGCTTCCAGACAAACTGCATGGTTGTGACAGATGGCGAGCCCACTCCCGGAAAGCATTGTCTCATCGTGGATTGCGGGTACGAACCCGACGAACTCCTCAGCTTCGTTGAAGAACAGAAACTCCAGGCGGAACGGGTGGTTTTAACGCATGCGCACGCTGACCACATCGCAGGGCTGCACGAACTGCATTCACGGCTGGGACCTGTGCCGATTTCTATGCATCGAGGGGAGGAGGATTGGATGAATGACCCGATGCTCAACCTGTCTGCGGCTTTGGGGTTGAATGTCACCGCACCGATGCCCAACGAGTTTCTGTCTGAGGGCGATACCGTTGGAATTGGGACAGTGATCTTTGAGATCAGAGAAACCCCCGGGCACTCGCCGGGAGGAATTTCATTGACTCATGCGGGCTCAAAGAACGCGATCGTCGGCGACTCATTGTTCAATGGGTCTATTGGACGAACGGACTTTCCGGGCTCCAGCTTCGAAACGCTTGCCGATTCGATCAGGACAAAGCTATACCGCCTTGATCCAGATACACGCATTTATCCTGGACACGGGCCTACGACAACGGTCGGACATGAAATGGTCACAAACCCGTTCGTCCCTGCCAAGTAGTTTGCGGAGAATAGTTTAGCCCATCGCGCTGCCGAGCCCGAAACAGCGGCGCCAGGTCGAGAGTTGTCCGAGGTGGAACATGAAATGGTCGTGGAGCATGAAGAGCCCCATCGCGTCGCAGGTCCCGAAAAACTCGGCAGCACGCTCGTTCCCTTCTCCCTCAATCGTACTGCCAAGCGTCTGGTCGTCGAGGGTTGCGATATGTTCCTGCACGGCTTGATGTGATCTCTTGAAGTGCTCAAGGATTTCGCCAAATGCAGGGTAAATCGTGTTTTCGGGATCATGCTGGCACTCAACCCCGGCCTCAAAGAGTTCAGAATAGACATCGGGCACAGATGCCTGCCCCGGTTCGACACCAAGCGCACGCATGATCTTCTGGGGATAGATGGCGAGATGTCCGAATACGAACTTCGGGTGATTGCAATGGATGACCCTCTCGTCAACCGTAGGCATTGAGCCGGCCTTGTCTGCATCGATGCCTTGGGCAAGTGCATCCGCAAGACCGGATGTTCTTTGCGACATCGTGAGAAGCAAACGAGCGGACTGGCTTTTCGTGGCTGTATCGGTCATGCGGGCTCCTTTTCGAGCGGCCATTTCCAACTGAATGGTCAAGATCCAATATAGCGATCGTAAATCGAGCGTGCAAGCGCAGGGTCGGAAACGCCTTCGATGATTGCTCTCCCATCGTGGAACACGCTCAAGCCGTACGGTTCATCTCTGAGTGTGCCTTTCACAAGGACACCAATATTGGAAAAATCGCCGTGGACCCGCAGGTTTTCCAGGATCTGTTGCAGATCCAGGCGCTGGCGGATACGGGGATTGACCTGGATTGCGTCCTTGCCGCAGATCGAAATCGTGTCCTCGTCATCTCGTTCGAGGAACTCGAATCGACGATGGGCGCAACAGGGGCAATCGGGGTCCTTGGAGCCGCTCAGATCGATTCTGCGGCGTTGCCCTTCCCACAGGTCAAACTCCAGCAGAGTCCGCATCGCTCGCTTCTCATGGCCCATGAGGAGCTTGAGGGCCTCGCTGGCCTGGTATGAAGCGATGATCGAGGAAACAGGAGAGAAGACCCCAACTGTTTCGCAGGTTGGTTGCGATCCCGGAGGTGGCGGTTCTGGGAAGATACAACGGAGGCACGGCGAATCCGGGGGCAAGAACACGGTTGCCATCCCCTTAGTTCCTACGGCTCCGGCGTAGAGATATGGGATCGAGTGCTTGACGCTCAGATCGTTGAGTATGAAGCGGGTCTCAAAGTTGTCCGCACCGTCGATCAGGATGTCGGGTAATCCGAATCTTTCATGCTTGAGGATCTGCTCGGCATCGTTTGCGTTTAGGTCTGCAACGACGGGATGGATATCGATGTCCGGATTCACCACACGGAGCCGATCGGCGGCTGCGATTGCTTTGGGACGATTCGAACGGGCGTCGGTATCGGTGTAGAGGGTCTGGCGATGCAGGTTTGTGATATCTACGAGATCGCGATCGATGAGGGTGAGCTTTGCCACACCTGCGCGTGCGAGAAGGTCCGCACAGGGGCATCCGAGAGCTCCGACACCGACGATCATCGCGTGGGCATTATCGAGCTTGGATTGCGCGGTAGAATCCCAGAACGGCAGGCGACGCTGACGGGTATATCGAGGATTCTCTGGGGTGTTCGTCACGAGTGATCATAGTTGCGAGGGGGATGGAAATGACACGGTGTGCTTCAGAGAACAAATACCCTGCGACGGGGCTCGAATGGAGTCATCCGGGCCCGATCCGGTGCGAGCTCGAATCAGAGCGATTGCTGATTCGCAACTACACGCTCGATGATGTAGAGCTACTCTTTGAGGCGATCAACGAATCGCGCGAGGGGCATCTGCTCCCATGGATGACCTGGTGTCGGGACAACCATCACACAGTCGAGTCAACAACGAAGTATGTCTGCGAGCAAATGCTTTCGATTGCTCAACCGATGACTTTCACAAATGTCGGCACGGGGATCTTCTGCAAGGACACCGGGCGGTTCCTCGGTGGATCTGGTGTGCATGATGTCCGGCGCGACAGTGCCTCGTGTGAGACGGGGTACTGGATCAGACGCGATGCGATCGGGAACGGGTATGCACGCGAGGCGTGTGCTCGCACGATCTCTTGGGCACTTGAAGAACAATCGCACGGCGGGCTCGGGCTTCAGCGTGTTCGGATCTATTGCGCCTTGGAAAACACACCCTCGAAAAAACTCATCGAGAAGCTCGCCATCAGACAGGAAGTCCATCAACGGCGAGACTATGTCGTTGATGGGGTTGGCTTGTGCGACCGGCTCGGATGGGGTGTGCTCAAAGAAGAGTGGGACTGTAAGAACCATTGTGTCATCACCCACGGATGAGCGTCACTTCGACAATCTCCGGGGGCACACCGAATCGCACAGGCAACAAGGACATACCAATCCCGCGTGAAACACACACGGGAAAACGCGGCCCCTGAACAACTCCTCCTTCGTACTTCGACCCGTACTTGCTTGGGACCATTGGGGTACCCAGAAATGGAATGCGAACCTGCCCGCCGTGAGTGTGCCCAGAGAACATGAGATCAACACGCGGGGCTCCCTTGCCCTTGAGTGGCCCGATCTCCGCGGTATCGGGCTGATGAGCGAGCAGCAGACACGGGGTACCTGGTCGTACATCACGGAATGCTCGGGGAATATCTGTGGCATCTTCCGTGAGATCACCAAGCCCGACCATCGCGAGTGCTTGGGGTGCATGCTCGTTCACGATCTGATGTGTGACGGGATTGATCCAGACTCGATTGTTGTCGATCATGTGCACCCCTTGATCTCTGAGGGCATCGGACATCCGTTTGCCGTCGCCCCACCAATCGTGATTCCCCAGCACCCCCACCGCACCGATGCGTGAAGCGTCGATCATGGGTTTACAGAGACTCGCAGCTGTTTCGATCTGGTTCGTGCCGTCGTGGATGTAGTCGCCCGTCAGGACGAGCAGGTCCGGATGGAGATCCACGGCATATTGCACGGCACGCTTCATGAAAGATTCTGGGATTCGCGGGCCGAGGTGCGGGTCGGAAAACTGGACGATGCGCAGCCCTTCGAACTCTTTGGGCAAGCCTGCGATCGGGACGGTGTATCGTCGAACTTTGATCTCCCAGGGCTCAATAAGTGTCGCATACCCCGGTGAAGCAACAGCACCGACCATCCCGATGCCAATCACGCTTTGGCTTAAGAATGCACGCCTTGAGTCATTGACTTCCTGATCGATTGGCATTGAACGGCTGCTATTCAGTCGATCACAGAGAACCAAGACAAATGCAAGAGCAAAGCACCAGCATGCCCAACCCATCGCGTTGGCAAGCACGATCGTGAACGGGTTGTCTCGGACGCCGGAGAGTCCAAACAGGTAAAGCGGAACCCATCCGGGGAGTGCGAAGATGTAGAAGAAGTTGGATACGCTCTGGATCGGACCAGAGAGATGCAATGTCCAGGTTGAGATCGATGTGACAGACCCCAGAGTGACCGCGACGCACCAGAGTGCGGCGAGTCGCCTTGTTCTAGAGGA
Source organism: Phycisphaerales bacterium (assembly GCA_965216865.1). Taxonomy (GTDB): domain Bacteria; phylum Planctomycetota; class Phycisphaerae; order Phycisphaerales; family UBA1924; genus UBA1924. The sequence continues at coordinate 3,221,957 of OZ244206.1, read as the reverse complement.
AGCTTGCAACATGGGCGTCGTACCAAGACAGACCGATCAATGTTCGGCAGGAATAGAAAAACCCGGCAGCCAAATGGGCCGCCGGGTCTGATATCGGTCGGTTGCTGAAGCGATTATCGTGCGAAGTGCGCGAACGCCTTGTTTGCTTCCGCCATGCGGTGGGTCTGGTCGCGGGTGGTCATCGCTTTCCCCTCGCCGCGAGCGGCTGCCCAGAGTTCGTCGGCGAGCTTGAGATGTGTCGGACGCCCTTTTTCGGAGCGGACAGCGGTGATGATCCAGCGGAACGCGAGGGATTGCTGACGGTTCTGCTTGACCTGCATCGGGACCTGGTAGTTTGCACCACCAATTCGCTTGGAGCGAACTTCGACATAGGGCTTCACATTTTCGATTGCACGCTGGAAGATCTCGATTGAGTCGGTGATTCCTTCAGCTTCAGCTTCAGCGTTGCCCTTGAGGCGTTCCTGGATCACATCAAGTGCGTCGTACACGACACGCTGGGCAGAGGTCTTACGACCATCAAGCATGATGCAGTTGATAAACTTGGAGAGGACCTTGTCGTTGAACTTTGGGTCCGGACGAAGCTGGGTCTGTGATGCGGTAATGCGGCCTGCCATGTGGTCTGGTTCCTTTTTGGCTCATCTGCCCTTGTGGGCGCTGTTCACCCCGGGGTGCCTTGTGATCCGGGATTACTTGCCTGGGATAAAAAAACGCATCACACGCGTGATGCGTTCAATAGAGACTTGATTCGATTAGCCCTTGCTCTTCTTCGCACCGTACTTCGAACGACCCTGCTTACGATCGTCGACGCCGAGCGAGTCCATCGCACCGCGAACGACATGGTAGCGAACACCGGGGAGGTCGCGGACACGACCGCCGCGGACGAGCACGATGGAGTGCTCCTGAAGGTTGTGGCCTTCGCCGCCGATGTACGCGGTGACTTCCTTGCCGTTGGAGAGTCGGACACGCGCGATCTTCCGGAGTGCGGAGTTCGGCTTCTTGGGGGTTGTGGTCTTAACAGTGAGACACACACCACGACGCTGAGGGCAGCTGTCCATGTCACGGACTTTGGACTTGACCTTCGGGGTCTTGCGCGGGTTGCGAATAAGCTGGTTGATCGTCGGCATTCGTTCTATCCAGTTCGTTGACCTAGGGGTGCCCTTCGGCGCAGCATGGGTATCCGACCGTCTTTGGTCGGGCAGGAAGTGTAGCACCGAGAATCCGCGAAGCAAGCCCTCAGAAGCAGAAACCCATGCACGACCCGAACCCGATCCGAAGCGCATGGATGGGCTAGGATCGCCCCCATGAGCACGAATGATAGGCAAACGAGCGAACCCGAACAGAACCAGACTCCTGAGGCACTTGCCGCAAGCATGACAGTCCGGGGATTCCAGAAACTGATCTATGATCGGTACTTCGCATCCGACAACGCTCGGGGGACGGCAGGGACCTTCCTGTACCTCACAGAAGAGTTCGGCGAACTCGCGACAGCACTCGCGAACTGCAATCGCCCGAACCGACCCGCATCTGAGGATGAGCGTGAGAATCTCGAGGAAGAGTTCGCGGATGTGCTCGCCTGGCTGGCGACCCTCGCGAATATCAACGGTGTCGATCTCGCTGATACCCTGATCAAGTACACTGATCCGGATCGGGTTCAGGGCATCAAGGAGTAAGCCCCCCTCTGCCCTGAACACGATGCTGTAGGTTTGTAAAGTCTGTGTGAGGAGTGCCAAGCCCCTCCCACAGCACGCGTTGCGGTGTGTACCCTCGGGTCCAGGTGTGATTCCCAAGTCACGGATGATCCTTGGACCCACTGATTTCAGGCAGGTACACGATGCGTTACAGGGCATGCTGGATCTCTGACCTACATCTTGGGAGCAAGAAGGCGGAGACGGAACTGATCTACAGTTTCCTCAAGAAGAATGAGTTCGATGACTTATACCTCAACGGGGATGTTATCGATATCTGGCGTTGGAAACAGGCAGGGCTCCTCAAGGCGAAGAACACCCAGGAGCACATCGATGTCGTCCAGCGGATCCTGAAGATCGCGAAAAAGAAGACACGGGTGCATTACACGATCGGAAACCACGATGAGTTCCTGATGCACTTCTTGGCTGAGCAGCAGGGTGCTCGCGACTTTGGGAATCTCAACTTGAACGAACGGGTCGTGCACGAAACCGTGAATGGCAAGCGGTATCTTGTCCTCCACGGGCACCAGTTCGATCTGGTCACCCGCACAGCGCCGTGGATCGCAAAGCTCGGGGATCGCGGGTACGAGTTCACGATCTGGGTGAATCGGATCGTGAACCGGATCCGTCGGCGTATGGGATTGCGGTACTGGTCCTTGTCCAGGTTCATAAAGCTCAAGGTGAAAAAAGCCACGATGATCATCGGGCGATTTGAGGAGAGCGCCCTCCATTACGCGCGTGAGCACGGGTACGACGGGATTATCTGTGGCCACATACACAACCCCGAGATCAGCTTGCTCAAGGATGGGCCGGCGTACCTCAACAGCGGGTGCTGGACAGATCGGGCGAACTGCAACGCGCTTGTTGAGCGTGCGGATGGATCAATCGATCTGATCCAGTGGGACGGTGAGCGGGAGGTCATTCTCAAGTCCACCGATCCAGAGCGTGACGGTATCTATTTTCCAACACTCGAAGAACTCAATGAGACAGGCTCAAAGACACCGTCATCGCAGCAAGATGAGTTCTCGACGATCTGAATCGTCCCAAACCTCATCATGATTCGTATAGACTCTGCGTATGCGTACAGGCAAGACACCGCAGCAACAGAAAGCGTTCGATGAGTTCAGACGCATCGAGAAACTCCAACAGGCGGGGCAACGCGAGCTCGCGTTAGAGGGCTCAAAGGCGCTCGTGAATAAGCAGGCGACCTGGCCGTATGCCCACTATTCGCTCGCGACTTCACTCGCAAACCTCGGACGATTCGAAGAGGCGCGACGAGCGATTCGGAAAGCGATATCCAGAAAAGACTCCATCGGGGCCTTCCACGCAAAGCTCGGTGAGATCCTGCATCGACTGGACGATATCGAGGGCGCGAGGAAATCGTTCGATCGGGCAATCGAACTCGACCCTTCTGATGATGGATACAAGGCCTCGAAAGCGTGGGCACTGCGTCTCTCGGGACATTCCGATGAGGCGTTGGGGATTCTTGATGCGTTGTACGAGGAGGGGTGCCGGGAGCATCGGGCGATTCGGATCTATGCGAATCTGCTCGGAGCGTTGGGACACACTGAGCGTGCGATCGAGGTGCTCGAGCCGTTGGCGAATGAGGATCATCCGGACAAGCTCGTTTTGGGCGCTCACTGGTATGTGCTCGCCCGGCTGTACGACAAGCTCGGACGCTACGACGATGCGTACAACGCTGCTACGCGTGGTGCCGAACTCAACGAGAAGAAATACGATCCCAAGGAACGCGAATGGCTGCAAGAGAAGCGGTTTGAGGCATGGTCTGCGGAATCCATGCCCCAGCTCGCTCGATCGCGAATCAACTCGGACAAGCCGGTATTCATCATGGGGATGCCGCGTTCGGGCACCACGCTGATCGAACAGATCATCGGCGCCCACCCCAATGCATACGGTGCTGGCGAGCTAATCAATATCTTTAACGCGGTCCGAGAGCTTGTGACGCCGAGCGATGAGTCTCAATCCATCCCCGGTATGGCAAGCGATCTCAAGCCCGCGACTCTCGATCGGACCGCTCGCCGGATCCTCCGCGATATGGAGAAACAGGCACCTTCGGGGTCAAAGCCAGATCGGATCTGTGACAAGTTGCTTCTCAACTTTCAGCATCTCGGATTGATCGAGCAACTGTTCCCGCACGCACGGGTGATCATCTGCAAGCGGCACCCGCTCGATACATTCATCAGCAGCTATCTGCTCGACTTTGAGGGCAGGAACGCGCACGCATACACAGATCGCCCGGAGTGGTTCGCACACTTCTATGCGCTCCATCTCAAATACATCGAGCACTTCAAGGGGATCTGCTCGTTGCCAATCCTTGAGGTTGAGTATGAGCAGGTTGTAAAAGATCAACGCAGCGAAACAGAGCGCATCCTGGCTTTCCTCGATCTCGAGTTTGATGAGGCGTGTATGCGCTTCCATGAACACAAACGCGCGGTCAACACGGCGTCGAGCGATCAGGTGCGGCAGAAGATGTACACGAGCGCCATGCGTCGATTTGAGCACTACGAGGCGCACCTGGGCCCTGTGCGTGAGGCGCTAACAGAGCACGGTGTTGAACACGGGTAGTTCGATTCGCGCCATGTGCTTTCTGCGATGACAAGTGCAAAAAAGAAGAACCCACGACCGGAGTCGTGGGTTCTTTGGGTTTTGTATGATCGACTCAGATGAGTCGGTCAACTCAGAACTACATTACGGGCAGCCCGCGTTGTAGTCGGTGAGGAATGCGGAAACATCGAAGAAGTTCGTGCTGCCGTCACCGTTGTAGTCGCCACCGGCGTTGAAGTCGGTGAGGAACGCCGAGACATCGAAGAAGTTCAGGATGCCATCTTCGTTGAGGTCAGCAGGGTTACAGCCGCCGCCACCATTCGTGCCAGATGGTCCGTAGAGGACGAACTGGAACATTGCGGGCGGAGTGTAGCCAAGGCCACCCTCGGAGATGAGGCCGCCGGTACATGCGAAGCCACCGAACCAGTAACCGCCGTTGTAGGTGATTTCACCACCGGAGGTTGGCGGGTTGTAGAGTGCGAAACGATCTTCAGCACCGGTACCAGCCGCGTCAGCGGTGGTGTCGATGTTCCATGTGAAGGTGCCGTCGCCGTTGTCGACTGCGGAGCCTTCAGGAGCACCGAAGCTGACACCAATGGTGTCGGAAGCGGAGCCAGGCAGCGAACCGGTGTCGGAGTCGCTGTCGAAGTCGTTGCCCATGCCGGGCTGGAGGAAGCGGACGGTCCAGGACCAGTCGAACAGGCCATCGCCGTCGAGGTCGGAGTCCATGAGACCGTCGAAGTCACGGTCAGCGTTCGAGATCGAAACGCCGTCGCCGATGCCGTCGGAGTTGGTGTCGACATCGTTGTTACAGAACGCTGCACCCTGGCAGTCACCATCGGAGTCACCGAGCTCGAAGGAGAGGTCGGTAGCGGTGCCGAATGCGACGAGGTCGACATCAGCGGTCCAACCGGTCAGAGCGCCAGCGCCCTGGTTCTCGGGGGTGTTCCCGGGAAGGTTGAAGAAGGTGAAGTCGAGAACGGGGATACGGGTCGAGTTGTTGATCGCACGACCGTTGTCAGCGTCCCAAACCATCCAGTTGCCTGCGAGTTCTTCAACACCGTCAACGGTGCCGTCGGAGTCGAGGTCAACATCGGGGTGAGCGACGACCCAGTTGATCTGGATACAGTCAACAACGGTGTCCTTCTCGATATCGCCGTAATCCATGAAGGTGACGTTGGTTGCGAGCGAGGTGGTGCCCGAAGCGTCATCGACACCGAAGAAGTACGAGGTGGTGTAAGCGAATGCTTCACATGGGTTTCCGACGAGGGAAGCCCAGATGGGTCCGCCTTCGCCGGTGTCTGCGGGTGCGGTCTGGCCATCAGCGAAGATGGTCACGATACGCTCGCCCGAAGCGACGTTGTAGTAGATGTGGCCGGCCTTGTTGACCTGTGCCTGGGTTGGACCAAGGGTGGTCGGGGTGTTTGATGCTGCCGCGGTGCTAGCGATACCAGCAGCCATGGCGATAGTCAGTGCACTCTTCACATTCATGGAAAAGCTCCTCTTTTTGTGTTTGAAACAGTGAAACCACAACTCGACACAGATGACCGACCTTCAGAGTAGATGGACAGGCATCTTTGAACGAACGAAAACGGACTCTCTGGGCACATGCCTGAGCAGTCTTCAAGACTTTGTCAACCGCGTCGAGGTTCTCTCTCCCCTGACTGGCGATGATTTATGACATTGCATCAATCTTCGCCTGCGGTCCCGATGGGTTCCATCGAACCCAAAGGTTGCCGTGTACGCACGGCTTTATCCGTATGCTCACGGATCAAGTACGAATATACTCCATTCATCAACTCTCGCAAGGGGCGATCTACGGAAAATGACGAGTTTTCTTCCCTCGGCAGGAGGTATTTCATCCGCACCAGGGGCTTTTCCGAGGTCCGATAGCCCTTGAATCCACTTATCGTGCATGTGAACACTGTTCTAATCGGGCCACGAACTCGTCGAAGAAACCGCTCGCATCATGGGGTCCCGGTGAAGCTTCTGGATGAAACTGGACTGATCGGACGGGACGACCTGGGATACAGAACCCCGCAACAGTCCCATCGTTCAAGTGAACATGGGTCACTTCCCCCCCTGCTTGCTTCAAGGATTCTGGATCGACTGCGAAACCATGATTCTGGCTCGTGATCATCACACGACCTGATTCGAGGGCGTGAACAGGGTGGTTCGCACCGCGATGACCGAAGGGGAGCTTAAATGTCTTTGCGTGTATCGCCAGGCTCAGGAGCTGATGCCCGAGGCAGATGCCGAACACCGGCACATCTCGGAGTTCGGGGTCATCCAGCAGCTCACGCAATGTAAGGACCGCCGCTTCAACCGCTTCTGGATCTCCAGGTCCATTTGAGAGGAACACGCCGTGGGCCTCGCCGCTCTGAAGCAGTGCCTTGATTTCCTCGGCGGAGGTCTTTGCGGGCAGCGCGTTCACACGCAGGCCCCGCTGCGCGAGATGTCGTGCAATATTGGACTTGAGCCCGAAATCGAGCAGGACAACACCGGGGCGATGATCTGCTGTGGTAGATTGTTCGTTGCCCATCTCCCATTCGCCGAGCGTGGTTTTCCAGTCGAGCTCGTGCTCGCGGGTCGCTTTATCGGCGAGATTCTGCCCTGCCATGCCCTCGATCCTTTGGGCCATCTCGATGAGTTCGGCGTCAGTGAGGTCATCTCGATCTGTCAGAACAGCCTGAACAACGCCTCCGCTGCGTAGCGATCGCGTAAGTGCACGGGTGTCAACGCCAGCGATACCGAGCACATCCGCGTCGCGGAGATAGGCGTCGAGGTCCTGATTTAAGCGATAGTTGGACGCGTGCTCGGTGAACTCATGGATTACAAACCCTGCAACCTGAACCCGTTCAGACTCGGTGTCGTCGGCGTTCACGCCGGTATTTCCGATAAGCGGCTGGGTCTGGATTAGGATCTGTCCCATATAGGAGGGATCCGTGAGAGACTCCTGGTAGCCGCACATGGCGGTATTGAAGACCAGCTCACCTGTGGAGATGATGCCTTTCGCGGTGGCACCGAAGGCGGCCCCGCTATAAAGATGCCCGCTCGCTAAAGCGAGGCGGGCGTTTCGATTCTGCTCGTTCGATTGGGTTTGGTTGCTCATGCTGGATTACAGTATATGAACGCCATGGATCTGTTTTCTCCGGATGAATCGACTGAATCGCACACGCCAAGCGTGGTCTATCCCAGATACGCACGCGTCGCGATCGAGCGTGGGATCGATCGGATGGACGGGCTGACATACGGCGCGTCGGAGGGCGTCCGAGTGGGGCAACATGTCACGGTCCCAGTCGGGCGGGGGAACACCCCCACCGCTGGGTATGTCATCGAGGTTGGGGGTGAGGAACTCCTTGATGGGTACGATCCGGCGAAGGTGAAGGGCGTTCTTGAGTACGCAGCAGCCACGCTTCCTGACTCGCTGGTAGAGCTCGCAAGATGGATGAGTGAGTACTACATGTGCCCGCTGGGCATGGTCCTGGCGAGTGTGGTTCCCGCTGCCGTCAAGGCAGATACGGGGCGCAAACGGAAAGCTGCGGTCGAGCTTGGCGAGGAGCCGAGCGAAGAACTGATCCGGGGTCTGAGCAAAGGCGCGCGGCAGGCATGGGACGCAATCTGTGGACTGCCAAGCGGCACCTTTCCGATCGAGCCCAAGCTGCTGGCGTCCAGGATCGAAGAGAAGAGTGTTGCATCGATCAACCGCTTGGTGCGTGCGGGCATCCTTCGTGAGACACGGATCGAGTCGATTCGAGCGCCCAAGCTCTTCGATGTGCTCGACGCGGGGGACTCTGGCACACACACTCTCACTTCGACTCAGCAAAGGGTTGTTGATGGGGTTAGCGATTCACTCGGCATGTTCACCACAAACCTGGTCCACGGCATAACCGGATCAGGCAAAACTGAGGTCTACATTCAGCTGGTTCGCCATGTGCTCGAACGCGGAGAACGGGCGCTCATTCTTGTTCCCGAGATCGCGTTGACGCCCCAGACCGGCGGCCGTTTCGTTCAGACTTTCCGTGATGCTGGAGTCGCGGTTCTGCACTCAGGGCTGACAAAGTCCGCTCGAAACCAACAGTGGTCTCTCGCGGCGTCTGGAGATGCGAATGTCGTGATCGGGGCACGCTCAGCTATCTTCGCGCCGCTGACCGACCTAGGGATCATCATTGTCGACGAAGAACACGACAGCTCATACAAGCAGGATCAGCTCCCGCGTTACAACGCACGCGATGTCGCTGTCAAACGCGGACATATCGAGCACTGCCCTGTTGTGCTCGGGTCCGCAACACCCTCGCTCGAGAGCTGGCACAACGCAAAGGGCGGACGCTACACACTGTGGTCGATGCCCGAACGGGTCGGTTCGGGTGCGCTACCCAAAGTAAAGATCGTGAATATGGCTCTGGCTGACGAACGAATGAAAGCCCCAAAGTCGTTCGGCACCAATATGGACTTTGCAATCGGAAGAACTCTCGCCAATCGCCTGAGTGATACGATTCTGCAGGGGCAGCAGGCGATTCTTTTGCTCAATCGTCGTGGGTTCGCGTCCGTCGTGGTAAGCACGGATCGAGCATCAGGCTGGAAACTCGAATGTGACCAGTGCGATACAACGATGGTTGTCCATAAGGGGAGCGTTCGTCAAATGGGTGGCAAGCGGTTTGTGCGATGCCACCACTGCCTGAGTGAACAACTGATCCCCAAGGCTTGCCCGATATCAGGGAAACCCTTGATCGAACTCGGTGTCGGGACACAACGCGTGGAGGATGAGATCGCGTTCAGGTTCAGTGAATCACTTGGGCTCGTCGCCGGCGAGAACTACGAGCGCGTTGATGCGGACACAATGAATAAGGCGAGCGATTACTTTGGAGTCCTGGATCGGTTCCGTTCTGGAGAACTGAAACTCTTGCTCGGAACACAGATGATCGCCAAGGGGCTCGATTTTCCGAATGTGTCACTCGTCGGAGTACTCAGTGCAGACACCGCGATGCACCTCCCAGACTTTCGAGCTGAAGAACGAACTTACCAACTTGTGTCGCAGGTTGCTGGGCGAGCTGGGCGAGGCAAGATACCTGGGCAGGTTATCGTACAGACGCTCAACCCGCATGCGCCGAGCATCACGCGCGCCGCGCGTCATGACTATGTCGGGTTCGCGGGTGATGAGCTCGGTTCGCGGTATCAAACGGGGTTGCCACCGTATGTGCGGATGGTGCGGATCGTTGTGCGCGATGAGCAGCACGCCCGCGCAGAGGAACGAGCGAAGGAAATTGTCGATTTACTGCGTGAACACGGCGACGAGCGTGTTCATATCAATGGGCCCATGCCCTGCACGATCACGCGGATCGCGAACTACTACCGTTTCGAAATCGAGATGATGTGCCGAAGTCCCAAGCCCATGCAGGACGCAATGCAACGCGTTCGTGCGATGGGTTTACTCAAGAGCGATTCACGGGTCGCGATCGATGTCGACCCCGTCTGGCTCATGTGAGCTATCGTCTTGGATACGCACAATGACCTGCGTGTTGCGCTCAGGTACTCGATCACGATTCGCAATCCATGCGGGCTCATCGATCTCCGCGAGATGCGAGACGGTCCATGTTGGAGCGATGACCTCGTCTCCGAATGATGTAAGGGAAACGAGCGTGCCTGTTCCGTCTGCTTCGTAGCCGCGCTTCGTGAACTTCGAGCCCGCAAAGACGAACCCATCCCACTTCTCGCTATGTATTAGCTCTGCTTCGGTATCAACACGCATGACCCAATCCGTGATCGGGACGAAACTTGGTGAATCGTCTTGAATCGCGACTGTAATGATCAGCGGGTTACCGTGTGCAGGAACGACCTCGTTCAGCTCGTTTCGAGTGATGGGTGCCCCGGATTCAAAGCCAGCGGCGAGTAACCCGGCGTGCAGGTTCGATGCCTTGATATTTGAAACAACAAGCGATTCGTGCTCTCGTGAATCGGGCGCCGTGATGAACATCTCCAAATAGACATCGGGCGTGTCAGGATGATGCGCATCAATCGAAACGGTTCCATCAAACTCGACAACACCTTCTGCGACACGAATGCCCGGAAGGAGTTCATGTAGCTCAGCCGGTTCATCGTTCGGCGGCAAGATTAGGATGGTGAGTAACGCAACAGTTGTGAGCATCATGCGGTTGCCCCTGCATGCGTTTTCGCGAGTTGAACAAATCGTGTTCCGCGTTCTTCGTAGTTATCGAACTGATCCCACGACGCACACCCCGGCGAGAGAACCACAAGATCGCCCCGCTCAGTACGAGCGTGGATCTGCCGCATCGCCGTTTCGAGCGTTTGAGAAAGGTATGCGTTCGATTGAGCATCAGAAACGATGGACTCCGCAGTGGTTCCGATACAGTACAGGCCTGCCAGTTCAGTCGCGAGTTTGGCGATCGGGGTGAGGTCAGCCCCCTTGTTGTAGCCGCCGACGACGAGATGGACTCGCTCGCGTGGAGCCATTGCCTTAAGTGCATCCACGGCAAGCAGTGTGGCTTGCGGGGTCGTGGACTTCGAGTCATCAAAGTACACCACACCGTTATGCTCGAAACATCGATGCAAACGATGCGGCAATCCGGTGAACGAGCGTATCGCATTGATGATCTTTGACTCTTGAAGCTGAGGATGCATCTCTCGGATGCATGAGTGTGCGAGCGCAGCATTCATGGCGTTGTGTAAACCAGGGGTTACGCAGGCCTGTATGATGTGCTCTTTGGTCACGATGTGTGTATTTGGGTATGCCCATGAACTGAGCGACTCCGGGAGCACGGACCGGCGTTCCTTGCAGAGGATTGTTTTCTTCGATGCAAGGTAATGCTCTATTCCGCCGTGCCAATCGAGATGGTTGGCGTTGTAACTCGTGACACAGGACACTGCGGGATACTCTGGCGGATTCTCCCGCGCTCGTCCCCACAACCAGTACAGCATCGCGCTGGAGAGCTCGAGTACGATCGTTGTTTCATCAGAGATCTCATCGAGTTGATCCAGAAGAGAACCACCGATATTCCCTCCGAGGATTGAATGGAGACCGTTTGATGACAATGCATGATGTGTCATTGCACATGTGGTACTTTTGCCTGCGGAACCGGTGATCGCGATGATCTGATCCGGATTGAGTTGACGGTATGCGATTTCGATTTCTGTGGTTACTCGGATCCCCTTGTTGATCGCGGCATCGATAAACGCATTTTCCCACGGACGCGGAACAGCAGGATTGACAATGAGAAGATCAATATCATCAAGCAACTGAGGACTGTGATGCCCGAGAGCAAGTGTGAGACCTGATTGGCTTCCGAGATCCGCGAGCGATGCGCCCAGATCCTCTTCTGAGGCTTGATCATTCAGAACGACCCGCGCCCCATGACGGAGCAGATAGCGTGTGACGCCGAGCCCGCCCCCGAATCGTCCAAGGCCCATAACCAGGGCTTGTTTGTTCTTGAAGGTGTAGGATTGATCCATCGCAGGAGTGTATCGCATCGCACGGCCCGTGCAGAGAGAACCAACCATGACACCAATCGAAATCGGTAAGAAGGCACCAGCATTCACCCTGAAAGACCAGCATGAGAATACACATAAGCTGAGTCAGTACAAGGGCACCCCGGTTGTCCTATTCTTTTATCCCAAAGACATGACGAGCGGTTGCACCCGAGAGGCGTGCGATTTTCAGGATCTGGGTGCGAAGTTCAAACGCGCGGGAGCCCAGGTGCTTGGGATCTCAATCCTTCCTCCGAAGAGCAAACTCAAGTTTGCTGAGAAAGAAGGGCTCAAATACCCGTTGCTCGCCGACGATCGAGTAAACGATGAGGGCAAGCCCGATCCAGAGATTGCTGCGAAATACGGCGTCTGGGTAGAAAAATCGATGTATGGAAAGAAGTACATGGGGATCGAACGGACAACCTATCTGATTGACGAGGACGGAAAGGTTGCGCAACGATGGGACAAAGTGAATGTCCCGGATCATGCGGAAGAAGTTCTCGAGGCTGTAAAAGTAATCAAGAAGAAGTGATCACCAAACGAGTCGCATGCGGATGCGCCGTGTTTCATCATTCTCGCTGCGGACGAGAAACTCGATCCATTCTCCGGTGAGTAAGCCCTCGTCGGCGAGTCGTACAAAGAACCCGAAGTACCCGTTGTATGCCTGATCATTGATGCGTTCGATGATGTCGCCATTCTCAAAACCTGCCTCGGCGCCGGGGAGTCCGGCCCAAACCCGGCGAACGCGGACGCGATCGTTGTCGTAGGCCTCTAGAAGCATGCCCATCTGGACCTGGATCGGTTCGCGGATGCGTTCCGCGAGTACCTCATCCTTCATTGCACCAAGGGTAACTTCGAGATCACGGAGTTCGCCATTACGCCAGACTCTGACGGAGATGCTCTCCCCGGGCCGTGACGAACTGATGAGCGAGGAAAGCGATTCGGAGTTGATAATCGGGGAGTCCTCGATAGAAATAATGACATCGCCTTCGATCATGCCTCCGAGATCGCTTGGCCCGCCTTCCTCGACTTCGTTCACGCGAATCCCTGTAAAGACCTCATGGTTATCCGCTGCGACCTCCACGCGGATGGACTCACGTCCGAAGTATCTGATACCGAGGTATCCGCGCCGAACCTCGCCATGCTCGATGATCTGCGAGACAATGGGCTCAATCGTGCCCAAGGGAATCGCGAACGATATCCCGGCACTATCCGATCCGGATTCCTCAGGCGACTCTCCAATCGAGCGGGCGGTCGCGATCGCGACATTCATCCCAATGATTTGCGCATCCGTGTTGACGATTGGCCCACCGGAGTTCCCGGGGTTCACGGCGGCGTCTGTCTGAATGTAGTTGGTATAGCCGCCGATGACATTGGATCCGACTGCTTCGCGTCCGAGTCCTGAGACAATCCCCTCAGACATCGAAAACTTAAATCCAAAGGGGGATCCGAACGCGTAAACCCGCTCACCCACCTGAGGCAGACGCCGTAGAGATCTTTGTGCAGGGAAAACCGTAGCACTCGCATCCAGGCGGATCACCGCAATGTCTGTGTATGCGTCGAGGCCAACTACGATGCCTCGTTCCACCCGCCCGTCGGAAAACTCGACGCTCACTCGCTTCGCGCTCTGGACAACGTGCGCGTTCGTCACGATGTGTCCCTGATCGTCATAGACCCACCCGGCACCGCTCGAGAGAGAGCTTGCTGATTGAGTGGTGATATCAAAGCTCGTTTCGATATGTACGACGCTGGGTTCAACGATCTGGGCGATCGAAGAGGTTGCGTGATCGATGGCGCGGAGGACATCGTTCTGATCGAGTGTTTCGCGAGCGAGTTCGATCTCCGCTGCGAGCTGAGCATATCGAAATCGCTGGACGAGGCGCGGAGCGGCAATGAGCACGATGATGGCGATGAGCAGAACAAGAATGGCCGGGATTGCGGAGACGATTTTTCGCAATGTTGCTGTTCCTCGGGCCCAGTGGGCTATCAGTTCATTCCATCTTCGATTCCGTGGGCGCTGATTCGTTGTTCCCGAGCTTTTCTTGCTCACCCGGACGCATCGAGTATCGCTGACCACCGATTTGTCCATCGCGGACGCGTTGGACCCATTTTTCACCAGATGCTTTGATTCGCTCTCCCAGTGTCTCGACGGGTTCCGCGAAACGAGGCGGGTGATCGGTCAGACCAAGCAGATCATTGACGACAAGGATTTGCCCGTCCGCGCTGGTCCCAGCACCGATACCGATCACGGGTACACTCGTTGCGGCCATAACGGCCTTGGTGACTTCTTCGGGGACGGCTTCAATAAGCAAAAGCACCGAACCGGCTTGTTCGAGCGCGATTGCATCCTGGACGACCTGCTCCAGATCGCTGGCGGTGCGGCCAGCCGCAACAGGACCTCCCGTGACGGAACTGGTCTGGGGCCGGCACCCGATATGAGCACAGATGGGAACACCTGAACGGGTCAGGCGATCGACGAGGGGTGCGAAGGTCTCGTCGGCTTCAAGCTTGATAACATCCGCGAAGCCCTCGGTCATGAACCGGGCTGCGTTATTCATCGCGCTCTCAAGTGAAGTGTGGTAGCTCATAAAAGGCATGTCGCCCATGATGAGGGTGTTCGGAGCGCCCCGCTTGATCGCGGCCGTGATCTGGATCCCGAAGTCGATCGGCATGTCGATCGTGCGTTCATGACCGAGGACGACCTGCGCAGCGGAGTCTCCCGCGAGCAGAACATGCACCCCCGCGCGTTCAAGCCAGCGTGCCGTAGTTGCGTCGTATGCTGCGAGACACGCAAACTTCTCGCCTTGACGCTTCATCCTGTTCAGGGTTTTAAGCGTAATCGGTTGATTCGGACGCGGCTCTGAACTCGAGTCACCGTTCTGATTTGGAGGGGAGATACTCACAACGAACTATAGGGTCAAGATGTTCTCATTCCCGTGAAAGGCCCTCGATTTCAAGGCGGTCGCAGGCGAAATCACTCCATCTGGGCTAGTGTTTGCATTGGAGCGAGAGACATGACGACCACGATGACCAGACCCGCCCCACAGCTCACCGATGACAAGGTCCTCGGGGCTGTCTGCGGCCTCCGCCCGTGCCGCCACGGGGGGCTGCGGATTGAGACGGAAACCATCGGTTCCAAGCGGGTCGTCCACCATTACGGTCACGGCGGATGCGGCGTCACGATCGCGTTCGGAACGACGCCGATCGTTATGGATCTCATCTCGCGAGAGACCGAGACCTTGGAACCGATCTCGATTCTTGGTGCGGGTGTGGTTGGATTAGTAACTGCGAGAGCACTCGCGTCACGAGGGCACCAAGTCACGGTGTACGCCGACAAAGTTGGCAAGGACACCACAAGTGTCATTGCGGGCGCGATCTGGCTTCCTGTCGGTATCGAGTTCGGCACCGAACCAGAGCAAGTCGAGAGACGAGATCTGATCCTCCACGCGGCTTTCGCTGAACTCAAATCACTCGACCCGAAAAAGTACGGCATCGAGACGCTCGACGTTTACGAGCCCAAGGGAACCCAGACTGAAGAGGGTCTATTCACGCCGGGTTTGATTGAGGAACCCGAACTGATCAATTCATTCCCTTTCCCCTGTGACGCGCCCGCGGAACGCCGGTTCAGCACCCTGTATATCCATACCCCAAGATTCCTACGGACCTTGATCGATGATCTCGAGTCGCTCGGAGTCACGATTAAACGGCGCCGCTTTGCTTCACACAAAGAACTCGAATCACTTGATGATCGATTGATCATCAACTGTACTGCGCTGGGTTCTAAGACCCTATTCGGTGACGACGCGGTCTATCCGGCCCGCGGTGTGCTCGTCCATATGCAGCCGCAGGATCTGGGTTATTGCGTTCACGACGGATACAAATATATGTTCCCGCGGGAAGATGCATTGATCCTTGGGGGATGCTTCCAGCCCGACCGTGATGACGATCGCCCTGATGAAGAGATGATCCGTGAGATCCTTGATCATCATCGCCGGTTCTTCGGGAGCGCGTGCGGCGTGTCATGACGCGTTGCAAGTCCCCGCGTACACTCGGAACCCATGCCTATTCTCACCGGAACCAACCTGACCCTTTCATTTGGCGAGCGCGACATTCTCAATGGTATCTCGTTAACTCTTGAACCCGGCGAGAAGATCGGCGTGGTGGGACGAAACGGGACGGGCAAAAGCACGCTTCTCAAGATCCTCGGCGGTCTCGTCAAGCCAGACACAGGCGATGTGAGTGCTTCGCAGGGTGTACGGGTCGGGTATCTCCAGCAGAATCCCACGCTCGAAGCCGATGACACGCTCAAGGAGGCGGCTGCGAGGGCGTTTGAAATCGTAGATGAACTCCAGAGCCAACTCGACGAGATCTTTCACTCAATGGGTGATGCCAAGGGCGAGCAGCTTGAGAAACTCCTCCGCGAGCAAGAGCGAATCGAGAAGTCGATTGAGGCAGCAGGTGGATATCACAATGATCACAAGGTTGACCAGATTCTCCACGGGCTCGGATTCACGGACGAGCATTTCGAGATCAAGGTAAGAGACCTCTCGGGCGGCCAGAAGGCACGCGTTGCGCTAGGACGCTTACTCTTGGAGAACCCTGGAGTCCTGCTCCTCGACGAACCTACGAATCACCTTGATGTCCAAGGGCGGGAATGGCTGGAGAACTTCCTGAGTGAGGAGTACCCCGGCGCTGTGATTCTGATCTCACATGATCGGTACCTACTCGATCGAGTCGTCTCCCGCATCATCGAGGTCGAAGACGGACGAATCATCGAGTATCCTGGAAATTACCAAGCGTTCCGCAAACAACGCGTAGAACGCCGAGTCACGATGCTGCGTGCCTGGGAAAAGCAGCAAACCATGTTCAAGCGTGAAGAAGCTTACATCCGTCAGTACAAAGCCGGGCAACGCGCGAAGCAGGCGAAGGGGCGAGAGTCCAAGCTTGAACGCGCGAAAGAGGAAGCGCTGGAACGCCCGGTGGAACTGAGTGACATCAAGCTCAATCTTCCCAAGGCAGATCGCACAGGCGATATCGTCATCGCGGCTCGCGAACTCAGTAAACGCTACGACGACAAGGTACTCTTTCATGATCTAGGCGTCCATGTTGAGCGAGGCCAGCGTTGGGGAATCATCGGCCCAAACGGCGCAGGAAAAACAACGCTCGTACGCTGCTTATTGGGGGAGTTGGAGCCGGATCAGGGAACGATCAAACTCGGCGCGAAGCTTGCGGTTGGGTATTTCTCCCAAAGCCGGGATGATATCGATCCTGAGAAAACCGTGTACCGACACATTCAAGACACGGTCCGTAAAGCCACAGACGAGCGTGTGATGATGAGCGAGCAAGATGCACGCAACCTCGCAGGCGCGTTCCTGTTCTCGGGTCGTGAACAAGAAAAACCCCTCGGCGTGATGTCGGGAGGGGAGCAAGCGCGCGCCGTTCTGGCGGGTTTGCTCGCGAGTGCGAAGAATGTGCTTGTCCTCGACGAGCCGACGAATCACCTCGACATTCAAGCCTGTGAAAGACTTGAAGACACCCTCGCCCGAACACATGAGAACCCAATGACGGGCGAAAAAACATCTGGCGACTTCGATGGGACGATCATGCTGATCTCACACGATCGCGCACTGATCGATGCGGTTTGTGATCACATTCTCGTACTCGACGGCGATGGCGGCGCAGAAGTTTTTCCAGGGACGTACTCGGAGTGGAAGATCACGCAGGCTGAACGGAACGCTACGAAAGATGAACCCAGAAGACAGCCTCAGATGGTGGTGACGCCAAAGCCGATCGTCCAGCAGAAGAAAATCCAGGATGCGCCCAAAAGCAGATTCTCATGGATGCCGATCGACAAAATCGAACAGCGGATGAACGACCTGGGAATCGAGATCCGAACGCTGGATGCCGATCTGGGGGGGACCGAAATCTGGACAGACTTCGAGAAGGCGAACACGCTGAGCGAGAAGCGCGATGAACTCCAGGCCGAGCTTGATGAACTCGAAACCGAATGGCTTCGAAAATCCGAATGATCAGAGTACGGACCGGATTTTATCGATCTGCTCAATAGCGGATTCACGAGCACTCGCACGCGATTTGATGATGGCGCTTCGGTATGCGAACGGAGCCGGCAAAATCGTGAGTGGCAGGTACCAATGCCAGGTCTGCATCCCAATCGAGCTCAGGATCCCGTTATACCAATCGAACGAACTCAAAAACGAGTCAGTGAGAGGTAGTCCCGGCCAAATAGCAACGATCAGAAGCAACGCGAATATGCGGGGCATCGTCGGGAGCAACCGACACTCGAACGAAAGCATCCCTGAATCGTGATGGATTCGGAGTTCTGAATCGAATGGGGCGCCATGGGCAGCGACTGAGCAGGTCGCATCCTTCGCTTCCTTCTCAAATCCGGGGAGCTTGCCTCGTTTGCTTAGTGTGTGAAGACGCGATCGGACCTCGTCTGCGCTGAGCGATGTATCGATCGTCGGTAGGGGCTGGTTTTCGTTGGGATCGCTCACTCAATCCTCACAATCGGTTTCATCGTCATCATCGGTACAGCTGACATGCAAGTCCGCTGGGGTTCACGCGTTGAACAACATGTCGGCACACCATATGCACCAGTTCGCCCATGAGCACAGATCCGTACACAATCTCGCCTTTTGACCTCTCCAGCCCGATCCCTTTCTCGGGTGTTCAACAATCGCAACAGGGAATGCGTCATGAATGCACCGCGTCGTCACAATCCGGATCTGGAACCAACTTGCATGACCCCAAATGGGTTTTCGCGATGCGAGTCCGCCTCGCTTTGGAATCCGATGCTTCTATGGAGCCCCACAAAATGATCGAACTAGGCGCCCGATCGGGCTTGAACCCGATGCAATCCCGATTGGTTATCGGCATCGTTGAACGGGCATTAGAACGCGGCGGCCTGGATTCGGTCGCGCATCAGGAACTCGATCGCGTACCAAGTTTTAATATAGAGGATGGTATCGCGGTCCTCTCCACGAGATCCCGATGGCTCGTATTCGGAGCGTTGTTCGCGTGGGCGCTTGGGATCGCGGGTCTCATGCAGTTGGTCGCATAAAAAAGCCACCCCGAAGGGGTGGCTTTGGGATGATTACTCAACATCCTTGCCTTCGACCACATCTTTGATCGGCGGTGCCTCGTGAGGCGGATCTCCACCGGCTTTCATTCGGCGGAAGTACTCGTGGTAGGCGCCCATCGCCTTGGCTCCGAAGAGCCACATGATGGGGATGTTCGCGACAAGCATGACGCCTAACCCGAGTGTCGTCCACATATCAAGCTCATGGTCAGTCGCGATGAATGCCTTCTTATCCGGCCCGAAAAGTGGCATCGCGAGAATGGTCGTCAGAAGGATCAAGAGCGAATAGATCACCTTATAGATCAGGACCGCGGGCTTGGCGGATTCCTCACCGTGGGTGCCAAAGAAGTAGTAGATCCCCTGCTCCCCGTAGTAAGACCACGAAATCATCGTCGAGAGAGCAAACAACCAGGCGGCAATCAAAACAAGCCATTTTCCGAGCCCAGGGAACTGCCGGTCAAATGCGTAGGCGGTCATGGATGCCCCCGCGTAGTCGCCATAGATCCCGAGATCGAATGAGCCATCATCGTGCTCACGGAAATGAGGCGTCATCACAGAATCCAATGAGTTCCACGAAACAACCCAAAGATCGTCATCGTTTCGATTGACCGTACCTGAAATCTTGCGCAGATCACGACCCGTATTGAGATCTTCATCAGCGGCGACGACAAAGAAAATCGTCTCGCCTTCACGCCAGCCCGAAGCATTCTCGGGTGCTTGGCGGATCCGACGCGCCTCGGAGCTCATCTGTGGTAGAGGCGGCGTCTCGATTGTCCAGGTGTTTTCTCGCACCTCGCCCGTTTCCGAATCAATCGCTTGAACAAACTGGATCTGGCTCGAATCGAGGAACTCTGCTTCAGGAGCACGGTTGTACGCTCCGGTAGACAGGATCACGAGCGCCGTGAGGGTACAAACAACGATTGTGTCGATGAACGGCTCAAGACCCGCCACAACACCCTCACGGACGGGTTCATCTGTCTTTGCAGCAGAGTGAGCGATGGGTGATGAACCCTGCCCTGCCTCAGAGGAGAACAAAGCTCTCTTTACGCCCCACATGGCGGCATAACCGAATGTGCCACCCAGGAATGCGCCTGTGGCATCCGCGCTTTCACCACCCATGAACTCTGGAACACCACTCTTAACAATGAGACCGAGCATCGCGGGAACATCTGCGATATTTGCGAGCAGAACCACAAGTGCGGCGATGACATAGAGCGCACACATGATCGGAACAATTCGTCCGGCAACCGCGCCGATTCGCTTGATCCCGCCGATGATCACAAGCCCGACCGCAACAGTAAGCACTATCCCTGTAAAGACTTGGGGAACCTGAAAGTATGTGAAGGTGATATCCGCCACATTCCACGCCTGGAACATGTTCCCGCCGGTAATCGCCGAGATGATCACAGTGATGACAAAGATTCCACCGATGATCGTTCCAATCGGCGCAAGACCCCACTCAGCAAAGCCCTTCTTCACTACGAACATCGGGCCGCCATGCGGGTTATCAGGGTCATCTGTATTGCGGTAGAGCATGGATTGAGTGACCTCGGTCATCTTGAGCGACATGCCCAAGAGACCAATGATCCACATCCAGAAGATAGCCCCCGGTCCGCCCAACGCGACGGCCACGGCCACACCAGCGATGTTTCCGAGCCCGACAGTCGCAGACAACGCAGCTGAGAGAGCTTGGAAGTGATTGATTGCTCCGGGATCGTCATGATCGTCATACTTACCGCGCACGACACTCACGCCGTGCGTCAATGCACGGAACTGCCCGAACTTGGACCAAACTGTGAATACGAGCCCGGTGAGAAGCAGCGCATAAACGGTGAAGTTTGAAAAGAGAACGCCATTGATTGCGTTGATGGTGTCATTCAGTGACATACGGTCCCCGCTGACTGTGTTGCGATTTTCCAGAGAAAACGAGGGGGATCATCGCACACTCTGGCGCTGAATGCAAACTGAACAATCGTGTGCTAGCGTTGTATCGATGTGGTCACTAACCGATCTCAACTCAAAAATCGCGGCCAATCTGCGTGAGCATGAACTATTCCTCGTTGAGGACCACGCCCATTCCGGGCTGGATGCGATGCGAGAAATCGACCTGCATCCCATTGCAATCAAAGGGCTTGCAGATCCTGGGCTCACTGTACTCAGAGAATCTTGTCTGCCAAGCACAAAGCGCGAACTACCGGGCAAAAATGCACGCGAGCGGGTGGACTTTGTACTCCTCCCAGATCACAAAAAATCATTGTTTGACCCCGTAGATGCCCACAAGGAACTGCGAGGAGCTTCTGGCACGCTCTTCGAATCCTATGCGTCGCTCGCGGAACCCAAACAAGAAGAATGCGACCCGAGAGACGCGATGTGGATCGAGATGAAGTGCGTTCCCCAGATCCGATATGTGGATGGAGTTCCCACCCCTAACTCTAAATACGAGCTTGAGATGATCAATGGCCCAAGCGAGGATGTGATCAAGCTCGCTTCAGATCCACTCATATGTCATGGAGCGGTGCTGGTCGTTGTGTTTAATGAGCACGCTCAGGCAGGCCCACATGACTTAGCGATGAGTGTCCGCGCGATGATCGATCGCGACTTGCCCGTTGGTTTGCCTGAAATCGAACAGTTTCCCATCCAAGACCGAGCAGGAAATGCATGGTGTACGCTGGGGATGATTCCCGTCCGGATGTGAGCGGTTCGTTCAAAACGGCTCGAGCCCAGCGTACCGAGCAATAATCCGAGCCGCATTCTCAGCTGCGTGCTGCTCATCGTACACTTTGCCGATCGCTTCGAGCTCGCGCACCTGGGTGGTGAACGCATCCTGATCCTCGAGTAAACCCACGACACGATCTGCAATCGGTTCGCTGCCACCGAAATGTGGCACGAGTTCTGGGCATATCTCTCTTCCCGCGATGAGATTGGGAAGCGTGATGAAATCGGGCTGGATCAGCCAGCGCGCGATCAGGGTCCACGCGATTCGCCCCAGCTTGTACACGATGACCATGGGCTTGTGCTGGCGTGCGATCTGAAGGGTCACCGTGCCGGACACCACCATGCACATGTCACACCACCGCACAACGGCATCTGTGCTGCCGAATCGGATCTCAAGTGAATCCGGCCAATCGAGGCCAGCATCCTTCGCGATCTGCCGGAGTGTGGGCTCAATCTCCTTGCGTGTGGCGGCAACGATGCCCCGCATGTGGGCGTGCTCATTGTTGAGCTTGATGTACGCTCCAAGAATAAGCGGGAAGTTTTTCTTCATCTCACTCGGGCGAGATCCCGGCATGAGCGCAACATTCTGGTCCCCACGGGACCACCTTTGGATCTGTTCGTCGAGCACCTCATAATCAACCTTCTCGTCGAAAAGCGGATGACCGATGAATGTCGCTTCGACACCACGCGACCTGAACCACTCCTGTTCGAATGGGAGCACACACATCACATGATCGGTGAGTTTGCGAAGCTTTCGGATTCGCCACGGTGCCCATGCCCAGAGCTGTGGGGCTACTAGATGCACAACCCGCGCGCCGGCTGCTTTGCTGAGCTTGCAGACCGGGAAGTTTGCCGCTGGCGAATCGACAGGGATATGGACAGATATCTGATTGTCTCTGAGCCATTCTTCGATATTCGCGTTGAGGCGTTGATGCTCTCGTATCTTCGCAAGCCCAGGGAGTCCCATGACGGCATCATCGCCGGTGATCTCTACTACCTCGGCTCCCGCGGCTTGCATTTTGCGTCCGCCCCAAGCATAAATCTTGAGTTTGGGATAGATCGATCGCAGGCGCGAGATAACCGCTGCGGCATGGTCATCGCCTGAGGGCTCAAAGGCCGTGAAGAGTACCGAGGGTTGGTCGACTTTGGAATCCACGCGCAAACAGTAGGCAGGCGCATTGCTCCGTTGATCTCAACACCAGGGTTAGAAACCCGCGGCGGCGAACCAATCGCTTGGCCTTGACTCCAGTGCGAGTGAAATCGCGACAAGGGATTCAACGCTGGGCAGATGGGTACCCCGTTCGATCGAGCTAAGTTGAGAGACAGATACAGAACTCAGTTCGGAGAGTTCACGCAGGGTCCAACCCCGCTCAGTGCGTGCAAGCCGGATCTGTCTTCCCAGCACGCCACGAAGGCGATCCATCGGCTTCTGTCCGAGCCCTAGTTGTTGGGATGCCTGGGACAGCACGCGTCGCATATCCTCAACACTGAAGGGTTTGGCGATATAGTCGAAGACATCCTGCTTAAAGGTGTCTCGCATGGAATCCAGCGATGGATAGCCCGTAACAACGATGACACACTGCTTGGGCCAGCGATTCCGAATTTCCGCAAGGACCTCCTCGCCAGAGTGTTTCCCCATCTTGATATCAAGCATGATCACATCAGGCAGGGATTCTGACGCCTTCTTGTAAAGCTCCTCTGGCGTTGCGACAGTCATCACGGCGTGCCCCTCGCCGCTGAGGGTCCCCGCGATGTACTCGCGAAAATCGGGATCATCATCAAGCGAGATAATCGACAGCGGTGAAACAGCTTGGCCATTCAGTGTATTTGAACTCATGCAGTGTTCCTCAACCTGTCAGGAGCGCGGGGCACTAATGAAGATATGCTTATCCTCATTTTACTGTGTTGCCGGACAAATCGCAAGCAGAATCACTCAGAATCTAAATCTTGCGTTCGGTGGCATGGCAGGAGCACCTCAAATACAGCGCCTCGTTGGGCGTCTCCCGATCGGTTCGTCGCGGTCAGGATGCCGCTGTGTTCTCGAACAATCCCATTGGCGACCGCGAGACCAAGCCCCGTCCCATGCGCATCCAGACGCGTTGAGACAAATGGTTCGAACAGACGATCGATGAGTTCAGCATCAATCCCAGGGCCGTTATCGATGATTCGTACAGCGATCCATTCGGTTCCATCACGATTCTCACGCTCGAATCGAATCTCAACTCGGGGGTCGATCGTCTGCGATTCATTGAGCGCATCAATCGCATTGCGGATCAGATTGACAAAGACCTGCACTAACCGATCCGGATCACAGTTGATCTCGATTATTTTGGGTTCAGACATGATCTCAATGGAGAGATCGCGAGCAGCGTCTTTGCGATCGATGAGCACGAGCATCTGTGCTTCTGTGACGAGTTCAATAAGATTGGCGCATTCGTTCATTGGTGGGCGAACTCGCGCAAAGTCGAGCAGCCCTTCTGAAAGTGTCTCTAATCGGCGGACGACCCGCACAAGCAACGCGATCTCCTGCGCCGTGAGTTCTGATTGACGATTCAGTTTTTCTACCAACCCCTTCACGACGGCCAATGGGGTATTGAGTTCATGGGCGATCCCGGCGCTCATCATCCCGAGCGATGCCAACCGATCGGCACCCTCGAGGTTCTTTCTTGCTGTTTCCAGCAGGTGATTCTTCTTGTGGAGATCTGCAGCCGTATTTTCGAGACGATCCAGTGCTTTCGCCAACTCCCGCTCATGTGTTCGCAACGACCTAATTGTCTCGTTGCGTGAACACATAATCTCTCCCAGCTCATCTGCTGGGATCTCGGTCTCAGGGATTAGCTCGTACTCTCTCTCGCCTTGGGTGACCGCTAGATCCGCTTGGAGCATCGAGCTAATCGGACGATACACATGTTGAGGTAGCACAAAGAGTTCCAGCGCTGCCGCGACTAGTCCATAACCGACGAGTAGCGTCACGAAGACAAGTACATAGACGAGTTGGATTGCTTCACGAGCGAGTTCTGAACGAGATCGCACAGCGATAAATTCGTCTTGCCCGGCGAGATAACAAAGCACACCAGAGGCGAAATCGTTTGGCGGGATATGGATACCAACACCCGGGTTATTTCGTGCATCGAGCACGATTTCATCGGGCACCCCCATCACCGCATCACCCGATCGGAGTATCAACCATGATGAGCCCTGATCCGGCAATGGCGTCTCTGTCGAACCGAGGACGATTTCGAGAATCCTCATGCTCTGATCGATCTCGGCACCCCGAATGATTTTGGACATCGCCGGATAAATCGCGACCATCAGGATCGTGCCAAGTCCGAGTGAAAATGCGGTATGGAGCACAATGAGCTTTTTGCGGATCTTCATCCCGGAAAGTATCCGGTGCGTGGAGAACCGTCGCGTGCCCGCTGCCGGAGCGTCAGAATCGAGTTGAGGTGCGGTATTGCTCATGGGTTCAGAGAGATGATATGCGAATGGACGCGCCTGACCCCGGGCGCAAGTCACCATCGCGTCCTACGCTTGAGCGATGCCAAAGCAAGGGACACGGACAGGACGCGGCGGACCACAACGATCAGAGTCCCCAATCATGGATGCACGCGATGCCGCCTATCGGCACCTGAGCGCGTACGCAATCCGCTATCCGGATTTGATTCCCAAAGACATCAATACAGGAAATCTAGAACCTCGCGACGCGGGTCTCGCGATCATGATCGTCGAACAATCTGTGCGACGCTGGCGAACATTGGAGTTTGTGCTGGAGACCCTTAGCGGTCACCAGTCTCACGAGATCGAGCCCCGAATGCGAGCGGTCTTACTGGGTGGGGCGGCCCAGCTACTCTTTCTCGATCGAGTTCCCGCTCACGCAGTGCTCGATGAGTCTGTGGCATGGGCAAAGCGTCACATTCGTCCGGGTGCAGGCGGCATGGTCAACGCGGTGCTCAGGAAAGTCGCTCAGACCCGGGGCGAACGGATCGACTCCAGTTGGGACCACCACATCGATTCTGTACCCCTGAGTGATGGCGGTATGCTGCAACTCAAAGGACTCGAACTCCCGGATAACGGAAGGCGCAGATTGGGAATCGCGTGTTCACTTCCGAATGCGCTGCTAGCTCGATGGGAAAGTCTTTACGAAGACCCAACTCCCGCGAGCCTGCACACGCTCATCAAAGCACCAACTATTCTTTATGTGAAGCATGCGACACAACCGATCGACTCACTCGATCTGATGTCGCATGAATCCCCTGACCATCGGGTGTACACAGCGGGGCGAGCACAACTTCTTGAACTGCTGGAACAGGATCCCGGCATATGGGTACAGGATCCGGCGAGCAGCGCCACGCTTGGCGAGTTAAGTCTAGCCCAAAAACCGAACAGGGTCATCGATCTTTGTGCTGGGCAGGGGACGAAGACAAGACAACTGCGTGCGATGTTCCCCGAATCCGAAATCATTGCCTGCGAGATCGATCCTCAGCGGATAAAGACTCTACGGGCAAGCTTCCGAGAGGATGAGGGTGTGCGTGTCGAGCATGTCAGCGATTTAAACCATCGCTATGCTCGCTGGGCCGATTTAATCCTGACTGATGTCCCGTGCTCGAATACCGGGGTGCTTGCGCGGCGTCTCGAAGCGAGATACCGCCCGATTGACGCTCAGGTCAAGCGATTAGTCTCCACCCAGCGTTCGATCATTTCACACGCTTTCGAGATGCTTGGCGAGGATGGAACGCTTGTCTACGCAACCTGCAGCGTGGAATCAGAGGAAAATGAGGAAAATACCCAATGGGCGGCCGAGGAGCATGGGCTGACGATCGGGCACACTCAAAGAATCGAGATGGGCGGGAGCCCAGGTGAGAGTATGGCTGACTACTGTGACGCGTCATACGCGGCCGTACTCCATCGGGCACCGTGACTATTCGGAGTTTTTGTCGTGCCCCCCACTCTTGATCGTTCGCCGCTTACACTTCATGCCCAACACACGCCTTCGTGAGGTACGGATCATGAACCTGATGGACATTCTCGACCCCGCCTGCATCATTGCACCGCTCGCTTCGACAGAGAAGCAGGGTGTGATCAACGAACTGATTGATCGCATGGGAGAGGCCGGGCAGGTCTCCGAAGTTCAATCGCTCAAGGATGCGGTGTGGACGCGCGAACAAACCAGGACCACCGGCATCGGACATGGGCTTGCGATCCCGCACGGCAAGTGCGCGAGTCTCAAGCGTCAATCACTCGCTATCGGAAAGCCATCTGAACCCATCGACTTTGAGGCGATCGACACCCAGCCTGTACAGCTTGTCGTCCTGCTTGCTTCGCCTCCAGACAAGACGAAGGACCACATTGAAGCCCTGGCACACATCAGCCGTTTGATCAGTGATGTGAACTTTCGCGAAGAAATCTACAACGCGACGACGCCGGAAGAAATCTTCGAGCTCGTTAGCAAGCAAACAGTCTGAGTGTGATCAACCCCGTGCATTGTGATCCATAATCGCACCGGCAAGCACTTCGAGGTGACCAAGAGCCCGATCGGCACGGGACTTGAAATAGACATGTGGGAATAGCGTCACCAAGGCGATACAAAGCCCAAAGGCGGTCGTATATAGCGCCTCAGCGATGCCTCCTGCCACTATCGTGGGATCAGAGACGCTCGAGGCCTCACCCAACAGATCAAAGCTTTGGATGATGCCAGTCACGGTTCCCAGAATACCGAGCAGAGGCGCCGCAGCGATAATGGCTCCGAGCGTGGGCGCAAACCGTTCGATTGCCGGACGAAAAGCCTCGATGTGCCCGATCAATGCTGGCTCTGATGATGATTGAGAGCCCAAAGCTCGAGATATCAGCCGCCCCTCCAGCGTGGAGTCCGAACCCGACAGCTTGAGCATCGTATCCCGCGATTCTTGATTCAGTCTTTCCAGATAGAACCCGAGTCGACGGTGCCCGACGCGCTGAGGACCAAGCACCCAGAAAACTGTGCGTTCGAAGATCAATGTCACTGAAATGACACTCATCGCAAGCAAAGGGTACATGACCCATCCGCCTGCTTGGAAAAACTGGATCGCGTGCTCAAGCATCGCGAAGATGCTAGCACACAGGAATGGGAATCGCTAAGATCGAGCGTGAATCACGCCAACACCCATCGGATCCCTCAACCAACACTCGCTCACGTGATTGAGCGTGTTGATACGCATCTCACCGCTTTTCTCGAGCAGAGGCACCTGCCCCAGAATCTTGACGAGGCGATCCGCTATAGCCTGCTTGGTGGGGGTAAACGAGTCCGCCCTGCGCTCGCCTGGTTCAGTGCAGTCGCGTGTGGTCAAGCGGGTGAGGTTACGCTCCACGCTGGAGCAGCCGTCGAGATGATCCATGCCTTCAGTCTGATTCATGACGATCTGCCGGCCTTGGATAACGACGATATCAGACGCGGATGCCCCACCCTGCACAGACACGCAGGAGAAGCCATGGCTGTTCTCGCGGGCGATGCGCTGCTGTCGCTGGCGTATGAATCGACTCTGGAGCATCCAGACCCCCTGATCGCGATCAGGCTTGGGACTGAGCTTGCACACGGAACCAGAGCAATGATTGAGGGACAGATCTACGACACTCTGGGGGGAGTGTGTGACGATTTGACAGAGTTGGAGGCCGTTGAGCGTATTCACCGGAACAAGACGGGCGCACTGCTCCGAGCAAGCTGCAGAATGGGTGCAGTTTCTGTTGGTGCCCCCGATGAGGCAGTTGAGTTGCTTACGCGGTATAGCGAAGCGATCGGATTGCAGTTCCAGATCATCGATGATCTGCTGGATGTTGAGGGGTCTTCGGACGCGGTGGGCAAGGCCTTGGGTAAAGATGAAGCCGCTGGAAAAAAAACTTACCCCAGCACAATTGGTGTGGAACGATCCCGGGAGCATGCCGCAAATCTGGGAGAGGTCGCCGCCAGAGCCCTTCTGGAACTTGAGTCACTCAGGATCGGCGATGTCGCCCCCTTGCGGCATATGGGCGAGATGCTCACGCATCGAGAATCCTGACCGAAATGGTAGTGATTATCGGAGTCAGCCGCATTTTGTATCCAAGCCACTGGGTTCTTACGAACTCGATCAAGCAGAGTTGGGTAGCTTGGCAGGTGGCATGGATTCCCGTGCATCACTATACTTGAGATGGTCTAATCCGCCTTGTTTTGGTGTGATCGAAAGGACTCCATGAGCTTGCTCTCTCAGATCAAAACTCCCCGCGATCTACGAACGATGTCCATCGCTCAACTTGAGGATCTCGCGGGTGAGATCCGTGCGGTCATCATCGACAAGGTATCGCGTAGCGGCGGACACTTGGCTCCGAATTTGGGTGTTGTTGAACTGACGATTGCGATGCATCGTGTATTCGACTTTGCCCATGACCGTTTACTCTTTGATGTCGGTCACCAATGCTACCCTCACAAAATACTCACCGGTCGACTCGATAAGTTTGAGATGCTCCGCACGAGCGAGGGCATCTCCGGGTTCCCAGAACCCAGCGAGAGCGAGTACGACCTTTTCCGGGTAGGGCACGCGGGGACGGCTATTTCTACAGCCGTTGGTATGGCTCGCGGTGACGAACTCATGAAAACCTCATACCTACCCGGAGTTCGTCCGGATGGGAAGAGAGTCGTTTCCCTGATAGGCGATGCATCAATCGTCAATGGTGTTGCGATGGAAGGGCTCAACAACGCGGGGACGCTCAAACGCCAGATGCTCGTCGTGCTCAACGACAACGGGATGAGTATCTCGAAGCCCCAGGGTGCGATGGCACAATACTTTGACCGGGTGCGGGTTTCGCATACCTACTCTGATTTCAAGAGAGGCGCCAAGGAACTTCTCAGGCATGTGCCCGGTGGTGACTACCTCAAAGAGGCGTACCACCGCATGGGTGAGATGACGAAGGCCGCAATCGCCGAGGAATCATGGTTTGAGCAGTTTGGCTTGCTCACCGTTGGGCCAATTGACGGTCACGATCTTCCCACACTCATCGAGTTCCTGACCGAAGCGCAGGACATCGATCGTCCGATGGTGCTCCATGTAAAAACGACAAAGGGCAAAGGCCTTGATATCGCTGAACAGGACGCAACGAAGTTTCATTCTCCCAAGGCGTTCCGCGTTGAGAGAGATGAGCAGTTGGGATGTCGTGTTGAGATGAAAGCCAGCGGGCGTTCGTTTACTGCGGCCTTTGGAGACGCCCTCGTTGACCTTATGGAACGAGATGAGCGTGTCGTGACGGCAACAGCCGCGATGGCGGATGGAACGGGCGTCATTCGGGCGATCGAATCCTTCTCGGATCGAAGCTTCGACACAGGTATCTGTGAATCGCACGCCATGGACATGATGGCTGGCATGGCAAAATGCGGGCTCAAGCCGTTCTTCGCTGTATATTCAACATTCCTCCAAAGAGCCTTCGATCAGGCTTTTCAGGAATCTGCTCTTCAGGGTCTTCCAGTTCGGCTGTGTCTCGATCGCGCGGGGCTCGTGGGTGGTGATGGTGCAGTCCATCATGGTTTTTGCGATATTGCCATCCTCAGGACACTTCCCGACGCGGTACTCACCGCAGCAATCGATGAGACTTCATTGCGTGCATCGCTTGAGTTCATGCGGACATGGGAAGGTGGGCTGAGCAGCGTTCGATATCCCCGCGACAACATCGATGAGCGATTCGGGGAGGCTCCGCCATTCGAGCTCGGTAAAGCTCGACTCCTGACACCAGAGTTCACTGACCTAGATGTGAATACTCCCGAAGTAGCGATCCTTGCCTACGGGACACCCGCGGTTGCGGCTTCAGACGCGATCGATTTGCTCCGGAATGAATACAAGGTGGCGTTGTATGACGCTCGATTCGCCAAACCAGTCGATTCGACGCTCCTCCGAGAGCTGCTTGAACGATCAATCCCGATTTTGACACTTGAGGATCATTCGATCATCGGCGGATTCGGCAGCGCGGTGCTCGAGGCCGCCCAAGATCTCGGCTTTGACGCTTCCCGAGTTGTTCGCCACGGAATCCCGGACCATTGGATCATTCAGGACTCGCGCGCAGAACAGCTGAAACAAGTCGGACTCGACGCTGACGGGATCGCACGAATGATCTGTCACGCGTACGCTCCGAAAGAGCACGCGATGTTCGTCGCCAAGGCCACGGAATCGCATCACGAGCCCAAACCAATCACGGACAGTACGCCCGCGCAAGGGTAAAGCGTCTTCACTAGGAACAACCATGAGACGCCGAGTCGCCCTGATCACGAATCGGAACAAGACCAAAGCCGCTGAGGCACTGGAAGAGATCCGATCATTAATTCTACAGCATGGCGAGCTCATCGCTGAACTTCAAACAGATGAAACGAACGGTCTGCCTGACGCGAACAAAGTCGATCTCGTTATCGCTCTAGGCGGAGACGGCACGATTCTGGCGGCTGCACACAAATGCCTTGCGTTGCGAGTGCCGTTGCTGGGGGTCAACACGGGCAAGGTCGGATTCATGGCTGGGTATGAACTCGATCGATTCAAGCTCGATGCGAAAGGGTTGCTGAGTGAAGCAGAACTCTTCATCAAGCCGGTTACGCCGTTGCATGGAGTCGTGAGAAATACCGATGGCACCCCGGTCTTTGCATCGTTCGCACTCAATGAGTTCGTGGTGAGCGCTGGGCCTCCGTTCCGCATGATTACGCTCGATATCTCTGTCGATGAGCAGGTCGGGCCGAGGGTCTCTGGAGACGGCATCATCGTTTCTACTCCGCTGGGGTCTACAGCTTACAATGTTTCCGCGGGCGGCCCGATCGTCGCGCCCGGAGTGAATGCGATGACCGTTACACCGATCGCTGCACACTCATTGAGCTTCCGCCCGATTGTTGTGCCCAGCAGCTCCGAGGTCGCTATTCGGGTGTGCAATGCCAACTCGATCGAGAACTCAGGCACGACACTGATCATCGATGGCCAGGAAGACCATCGACTCCGTGATGGGGATGTCCTGCGTGTGACTGCGGCCAAAGAACAGATCGGGTTCGTTCATGATCCGCGGGTAAGCTATTGGAAAACACTGCTCGGGAAGATGCACTGGGCGAGTGAGCCAAACGCGAGTGGAATAAAACGACGCTTCTGAATGATCACCACAGTCATGAGTTCCACTTTGGGCACACAGAACGATCTCGTCTCACATCAGGAACTCCGTTGCCTCGAGGTATGGGGCGGATCGAGCACTGTCGACCACACAACATCTGTGCCGGGTTTGAATCTGAGCGTCAGCTCAAACCCACAAGAGGGCGAAAAGGGCGGCGATATCTATCTGATTTCCTCATGCTCCAGCGGCTGGATTTCGAGAATCCTGCTCGCAGATGTCGCTGGGCACGGATCAAGTGTCAGCGGTCTCGCAACGAAGCTCCGACGAGCGATGCATAAATCGATCAACACAGTGGACCAATCAAAGTTTGCACAGACTCTCAACGGAGCATTCGACGAAATATCCACAGATGGACGATTCGCGACTGCGTTGCTCATGACATACTTTGCCCCCAGCAGGCACCTGATTCTTGTGAACGCGGGCCACCCCCCACCACTGATCCGTCGTCGTGGTACAGTTGCATGGGTTCCTCTGGAATCCCGTTCTCCGGAAGCGATCACACAGCCGTGTAAGGAAGTCCGGGTGGGCTTAACCAATCTTCCTCTCGGCGTCATCACTTCCACGGCATACGAGCAGATCGCCTTTAAACTCAATCCAGGGGATCAAGTCTGCGCCTACACCGATGCCTATATCGAGGCGCTGAATCCTGATGGGGTACAGATTGGTGTTGAGGGTTTCGCGGCGATCCTTGAGAGAACAGAACCCACGACGAGCATTGAATCATTCCATCATCGCGTTCATGATTCGATGAGGAACGATGGCATCCGAAGCGCGGACGATGACCAAACCCTCATCCTGATCGAAAACAATGGCGGAGAAAGCCCCAAAGTCTCCATTCCGATTGTTCGAAACTGGCTCAAGCAGAACTTCGGACTCGGCCATTCTGATTCCGGCCCAGACTATGACGAGATGTCTTGAGTCGCAGTTGAATCTTCATCGTCTTCATCATCGAGAAGGAACGGTCCACCGACAAAGAGCTCATCCGGATTCACAATCGCGATGATTGTGTCGCCACTTGTGGGATCTGCTGGCTTATCGGTTGTCCAGACAACGATTGAGCCACTCGGTTTGACGGTGAAGAGAGGGATAATCGAAGAGCCGTAGAGTGTCTGGTAACTGGAGTATGTGAACTCATCGGAAATGGTGGTTGCCTTGATTACACCACCGTGCTCCAAAGAGTTCTCCAAGCCCTGGAAATCTGCGTCAGCGCGGAACAGCGTGCGCCAACGGCGTTCGGCATGCTGCCCTTCGTCTGAGGTCTTCTTTGTTTTCACTGGGTGGATCTGGTAAAGCTTTGAAGTCTCAAAGTACCCCATGAACCGCTGGAGTGAGAGGGTGTTCACCTCATCGTTGGGCGTACAAGCGAACACTCGTCCGATTCCCCGCAGATCAAGATCCGTGATGTCTGGTAGCGTGAGGATGTTGTCCTGGATCGCACTCAATCCCTCCATCCTCGCAAGGCGAACATTCGCACGGTTTGTGTCAATCATCAGGACCTTGAAGCCACGCTTATGCATTGTGAGTGCGACTGCACGGGCCCATTTCGGGGCACCGACAAAGAGAATACCTTGCGGGTTTTGATCCGCAATTTTGAGCATCTTGGCCGCCCATGGCGCGGTGAGTCCGTAGAAGGCGACGGTGCCGATGATGACTGAAAAGGTCAAGGGCACAACTCGATCCGCATCCGGAGTACCTAACCCCAGAGAGAAAAGTGAAGCCGCAGCTGCCGCAACAATTCCTCTGGGCGCGAGCCATGCGATAAACATGCGTTCGTTCAAACTCAATCCCGCACCGATAGTGGCAATGAATACGGCCGCGGGGCGTGCAATCAGAATCAGTACCGCAAGGTACAGCAACACATTGAACCAATCCAGTTGCTGGAGCTGGGCGATCTCAAGACGCGCGGAGAGCACTATGAAGAGCGCCCCAATCAGGAGCACGCGTAAGTTTTCCTTGAACTCAAGGATGTGATGGACATCCACCTTTTTCTGGTTGCCTAATGCAATACCCATGACGGTGGTTGCGAGAAGCCCCGATTCGGGCATGATCTCGTTTGACGCAGTAAATGCCCCGACAACGAGCATCAGCGAAACGGGGTTCTGGAGATAGTCCGGAACCAGAAACCGGTTCATCACTGTTCGAAGAAGGAATGCGGCGAGCAATCCGAACCCAAAGCCGGCAACGATCGTCTTGGCAATCGCGACCAAGACAAACTGCACCTGGCTCGAATCGGTTGCCTGAGCAGCGAGTTCCTGAGACGATTGAGCGGCGATAACCTCGAACACCAGCACCGCGGCGAGGACACCGATTGGGTCAATGACGATCCCCTCCCACTTCAGGACCAACCCTGAGTCCCCACTCGGGCGGATGTGGTTCAACAGCGGCCCGACGACGGTCGGACCGGTCACAATGAGGATCGCTCCAAGCAAGATCGCGATTGAACGATCCAGATCAAAGATGTAATAGGCACTCAGTCCCGCAACGATCCAGGTGACGATCGCACCTACGGAAACAAGTAGAGTCACAGGTTTCCAGGTACTGCGAAGCTCTTTGAAGTTGAGTGTGAGCCCCCCCTCGTACAGGATCAGACTGACAGCAATACCCACTGCTGCAAGAAGCACATCGGATCCGAAGAGTTCATTGGGGTCTAAGGCAAGACTCAGAAAGGCCGTGTCCTTGAGGACAGATCTTGCAACTGGCCCCGCGAGTATCCCGATCAGAAGTAAGAGAAGGATCGAGGGGACCCGGATCTTCCATGCCAGCCACTGAGCACCGACACCGAGTACAAAAATCAGCGCGAGGGCAATCCCGACTGCGTGTCCATTTGATGCGGCAAGTGTCAGCATAATCCTGTCCGTGCGCTCCAGTTGCGAGTATCCCTACTCGCGTGTATTTTAGCAGATTGTTCGCACGCATACACAGACATTGGTGCCCCAATGTTTCTCTCAATGACTGAATCGAATGGTCGAGAGAACGCGAAGCGATATGGAGACGAGTATGTCTGATCTATCCCCGAGTCATCCCGTCGCCATCATCGGAGCAGGCCTGAGCGGCCTTGCCTGCGCCAGGTTCCTCCGAGACGCGGGTATCGAATCAATAGTTTTCGATCGGGGACGACACCCCGGTGGCCGGGTTGCAGCAAAGCAGGTTGCCCACAAAGAGGACTTTTACCTCTTTAATCATGGCGCTCCCAAGCTCAACTGCTTCGAACAAGAAACACGCGATTGGCTTGCGCTTTCGGGATTCGGTTCATTGACCAGATCGAATGAGCTCGTGCTTCCAGATATGCGTTCTGTGCCCGCACGCCTCGCTGAGGGCATCCGCCATGAGCAATCTACTCAAGTCGAACAACTTGTTCGGGATGGAGAGCACTGGCGTATCCTCGCGAAACGCTACGAAGAGCTGGATCTCGTCAGTCAGGCTTCATCACATATCGTCTTCGCTTGCCCACCACAGCAAGCGATGCGTGTTCTCCGGGCGAGCTGCTTGCGTATCCCTCAAGAACTGGAAGATATCCACTATGACGCCCAGTGGGTGCTGATGCTTGTCGTCGAGCACGCTGACCGAGAAGCAATCCCTCGCATCCATGATGATCATCCGATTATTGAGTCGCTTGAGTGGTTTGAGAACAAGGAATCTCAACAGCTCATCGTGCGTATGCGTCCAGATGCGTCAACCAACCGCTACGATCTTGATCCTGAAGAGATCAAGGAATTCATGATTCGCCAGATGCTTGAAGCCCTAGGTAACTGGGTTGCCCCAAATACGATCCAGGCATCTACGGTTCATCGCTGGGGACTCGCACGGGCTCGTCAGCACATCGCGCAAGCATCCATCACCTGTCAGAATGACCACATCAGCTATGCTGGTGATCAGTTTGGTGGGCCAGATGGGACTTGGAAAGATGCTGATGCAGCGATCTTGAGCGGACTGCATTGTGCCCGATCGATCATCGCATGAAAAAACCTCAGCAAGTGCTGAGGTTTAAACGAGGCGGACGGGACTCGAACCCGCAACCTCCGGCGTGACAGGCCGGGGCTCTAACCAATTGAGCTACCGCCCCTGGTAGCAACTCGGGGTGCTCTTTCGAGCGGTTCCGAGAGAGACGATGGTATTCCAAGTCTCGTTTTTGTCAAGCGAAGTGCAGAAGCAAATCGCATTGTTCATACAGAAAACCGTGTTTCCTCGAACTATCGGGCACACAGATCAGCTATCCGAGTTGAGTTGGATTCGATCAGGGTCTTGGATATTGAACGGCATGCCATCGGGTGCAACCTTGCTGCCTGCGACCCAGAGCATGCCAACAGCGACTCCCATGGCAACGACGCCGAGGAAAATCAGGGCGGTGTACACATCTGGCCCTGCGTTACGCTGCTGACGCCCACCGGGCATTTGCATTCCAAACTGACTCATTGGAGTGCTCCTTTCCTAGAAGGTGGGTTTAGCTGCCGAGACGGGAGAGAACCTGATCACCCTCGCGGATGGACTGGTTGTCCTTAACGAATGCGATACGGCCTACTGCGTGATTGAGGTCTACGGATTCGATGATCATGTCACCGAGGTACATGGTGTTGTCTCGGATGATGTAGAGGCGTGTATTTGCACGAACCCGATCGTTGCTTCCCAGGTTGATGCGAACACGGGTGTATCCGGTGTTTGGATCATTCATGACCTCGTCGATACTCCCGCGAACGAGCTGTGTCATTTCAGTGACGGTGCCACTGTTGCGGTTATTGTTCGACGCCACTGAGGTGCCTGAAGATTCTCGCTGGAACTCAGCGATCTGCTCTTGGAGTGAACGCTTGACCTGCTCATAGACAATGACCTGACTCTCCAGATCAGAAATGGCCTTCTCAAGGTCAATCTTTTCATCACGGAAAGCGAGTTCGCCATCGCGTAGTCGGTCATTCTCGTTCTTGTATTCGTCGATGATGCGTGCCTGAGTCTCGGTCGTCACACCGAGCTGAGCGATCTTCGCCGAGATCGACTCTCGAGCGGCTTCTGCTTGACGGAGCTTGATGCGAAGATCGGAAGTTGCGGCCTCAAGTCGGCGGGTGTCCGCGTTGCGGCTCGCGAGTTCATCGCGTGCAGCAGCGAGGTCTTCCTGAAGAGCCGCCTGAGCTTGCCCGTGAGTTGCCCGCTGTGCAGCCAGCTCGTTTTCAGCTGAAATCTTGGCGGCCTGCATGTCGCGATAATCCGCGGTCACGCGATCCACATTGACTGAGTACGCAATGGCAAGGGAAGCCATCATGATGCTCAGCACGGCGGCGATGAGTACGAAAACCTTAGTCAGAATGTGCACGATCAGCTCCTCGATTCCAAGCTGGTTTGGTCCTGTGTGACTTCTTGATCACCCCTGCTGGCCTTGGACAGCAGGAAATGGGGTTTCAAGTGTAGCAGGGATGTCCGCTCATGTGTGGATGACACGATCGATCAATTCACACTCAATTGGCCTGCATTCAACAACCCCCGAGACCCGGGGAGGACAAACCATACGCGATGCGGGCTCGCTCGGATCCAAACTGTCCGGAACGAGAGGGATGAAAGCACGAATTCAGTGACTCTGGGCAAACTGACGCTGTGTGTAATCCACAATTCCACCCGCAGCGGCTACCCGAACGAGCCCCGAAGGATCATTCATCATGAACATCTCCAAATGCCCGAGATTTGTTTGGGCATCAGTCTGACCGAGTACGGACGCCGCCTGTGCACGCACAGCATCGACATCCGAATCAAGATATTCCATTGCGACGAATGCCCCCTCACGGTGTCCCATTTGAGCCAGACTCTGCGCTACCCCGAGGCGTACCTCGGCGGGCATGGGGGTATCCGATTCCGGATCTGAAAGAAAGATGAGTTGGTCGATGGAGCTTTCATCACGGACCTGTCCAATTATCTGGACAGCGAGTGCTGTCGCTTCGAGTTCGTCCACGCGGGATGGATAGAGCGCCGCACGGATAGTGTCGATGCTTTCGGTGCTTCCGAGCTTGTACATCGCTTCGGCAATCTGGAGACGGAAAATTCGGCGTTCGATCGGTGAAGCATTCGGCACAGGAGTCATGAGTCCCTGTTTGAGAAGTTGGATCGCAGATGGCTCTCCGAGTTCGCCGAGGACAAAGGCCGCCTGAGCCCGTACGCGGGGATTAGAGTCTTCCAGAAGCATTCGCGAGAGTTCAGTGATATCTGTGTTCTCACCGAATCTGGAAAGCGCGAACATGGCCGAAGCCCGTACAAAGGGGGACTCATCCGAAAGTAGTCCACGGATAGAAGGTGCGAGCGAAGCAAGATTACGCTTTCCCGCGACCATGGCCGCGACGGATCGCACGCCAGGATTCGGGTCATTGAGCGACAATGCGACGATGGGTTCGACCCGATTTGTCACCGGGCTCAACGCCTCGATCGCATTCGCACGAATCTGCGGATTGAGATCTGATGTCATCTCAATCAGTTGATTGATCGCAGCATCCCGGAGTTCCGAAGAATCGGCGACATGCACGACCCTTTGGGTGCCATCTTGGTCAGTGAAGATGACTTGCTTGGGGCCGTCGGGGCGAATCTCCGCCCCACACCCAGTGAGTGCAGCGGGAATGATGGCTGTACATGTCATAACGATAAATGATTGATATCTCAAGGAAATACCCCTTCGTGGCTTGGATTCACTTCGATGGTATCAGTGATCCGAGTTGCTCATCGGCTTTACGCTCTGGCCTGATCCAAAGATCGCGCATGCCCCCCAAGCAACGCTCGCAAGCAAACAAATCCAGCCGAACAGGTCTCCGATATAGGCGAACGGGGTCAGACCAGTGCCCAAGTCGACCTGCCCGATGATATAGCCTTCCTTAGAATCCACTCCGATTGGCTTGACGGTCTGTTCGATAACTTGGCCGCGATGGTCGATTACAGCGGAAATCCCCGTGTTTGCGCTCCTGATCATGGGTGTCGCGAGTTCAATGCAGCGCCAACGCGCGTTTTGCAGATGAGCTTCTCGACCACCCTGCGATGATCCGAACCACCCATCATTCGTGATATTGATCATCACTCCGGCGTGTCGCTCACGCCCACGGGCAACGAGAGATCGGCATACGCTGGAAACTGTCGCTTCGAAACAGATCGGTGTGGCGATTGATACCGTTTCACCATTCACATCATGCATCGGAACGCTCAGGTTACGGGGAGCAAGGCCCGGATCGAGAGCGAACTCCATCCCTTGGGCACCAAGGGATAGCAGTGCCTGCTCGATCGCTTGGAAGCGTGATATTAATGGCATGACTTCCCCGAATGGAGTGAGGTGGAGTTTGTCGTACCATTGATCAGCTACACGCCCGTCTTTGATCACAAACGCACTGTTGTACATCGCATCGCGTTTGTACTCAATCCCCTCACCCTCATCAACGATCCTGAGATTGTCATAAGCAACGGAGCCGACGATGAGCGGGACTGCGATCGCCTCCTGCATGACGAGTATTTGATCGACAACTTCTGTCGCACGGATCCGAGCAGGGACTTCCAAATCGGGTACATCATTCTGGTCTCTGGGAGTCATACTCCATGCGAGATTTTCGCGACGCTCGGTTTTGAGTGAGATTGGATCGAGCGTCCAGCCGGGCACAAATCCCTCGGGCCAGATGATTGCGTCGAGTGGGAGCGGATTCGTCTCATCCCGATATGCGGCGATCGTGAGTTCGCGGAGCGTCAGCCAGTCCCGGTAGCGTTGACGGACGGTCCAATCAACCCTGTTATCTTGCGGAACATTCGGTTGGATCGTTGCAAATCTGAACCTTGGGGTGTTCAGGTCCTTCGGTGGGATGAGCAGTAGTCCCATGAGCACCCAAGCGGCAAATATTCCTGCTGCCGCAAAACCAGCCCGTTTGCGTCGCTGATGGTTCCGGTCTCGCAAGGCGAGAACCAGCAGAAAGGCGTAGGTCGCGGTCAGATAGGATACGAAGTAGACCCCGGCAATCGATGCGGGCATCGCGAGCACTGACGCTGGCGATTCGACCAACGGGTGAGCGAGAAGGTACCATGGGTACCCTGTCGCGAAGACACTGCCACGGAAGAACTCCACCCCGACCCAAACGAGCGGGAGTAGAAGGATCTCTCGTCCGAACCGCTCAATAACTCTCGCCGCGAGCCATACGAACACCATTGTCCAAAGGCTGAGAACAATGACAAGGGGAATGAGCCCGAGGGTGGATACATCTTTGACCCACAAGTGCAGCCAGAGCCAGCATGGGGCCGAACCGACAGCGCACCAGAATGCGGCTACTGAAGGGCGAACCCTCGGGTCCCTCGCTATTGCAAAGAGTGGAACTGGAACAAGAAAAGCCATCCACCAGAAGGAGATCGGAGGGAACGCGAGGATCATACAGAGCGCATAAAGCACTCCGTGTATCAACGCTCTTGTTCGCGCAGATTGATGCGGGCGTTCGTGCGACATGGATATCAGAACAGCCCCTCAAGGGATGGTTGGCCTGGATTACTTGCCCGCGTAATCGATCAGGCGTGCGAGTTCTGAGCGGAGCTCGTGGCGATGCACAACACGATCGATCATCCCGCGTTCTCGCAGGAACTCTGAGCGTTGAAAACCTTCGGGAAGATCTTGTCGGATGGTTTGTTTGATCACACGCGGTCCGGCAAACCCGATGAGGGCCTTGGGTTCAGCAATGTTGAAATCGCCGAGCATCGCGAAGGATGCGGTAACCCCACCTGTGGTTGGATCAGTCAACACTGAGATGAACAATCCGCCCGCATCGTCATGGCGTGCGAGGGCAGCCGAAGTCTTGGCCATCTGCATCAGACTCAGGGCGGCCTCTTGCATTCGAGCGCCACCCGAGCACGAGACGATGATGACGGGAAGGTTTTCCTTTGTCGCCTCTTCAA
The DNA here is from genome assembly GCA_965216865.1 of Phycisphaerales bacterium. Lineage (GTDB taxonomy): Bacteria > Planctomycetota > Phycisphaerae > Phycisphaerales > UBA1924 > UBA1924. The sequence continues at coordinate 3,181,397 of OZ244206.1, read as the reverse complement.
TCGCGCGGGTAATTTTTTCGCCTGCAACCGAGCCCATCGATCCCATCATAAAAGTGAGATCGAGACAAGCGATCATTGTCGGGCGCCCCTTAATGAAACACTTGCCAGCTTGGCATCCTTCGGTCTCGCCGGTCTTGATCTGCTCGCGTTTAATCCGCTCGGGGTAGGACTTGAGGTCTGTGAAGTTCAGCGGATCCTTGGCCCGCAACTCTGTGAACATGGGAACAAATGTATCAGGGTCGGCGAGCTGCTCGATCCGGGTGCGTGCTGATATGCGGTAGTGATGGTCACACTCAGGGCAGACATGGAGGTTTGATTCCATCTGTCGGCGATAGATCATCTGTGCACAAGAAGGGCATCGGAGCCAGAGCCCTTCAGGAACGGACCTTCGTCCGTCTTGCTTAAGCTCATTCCAGTTGCGAGTGGCGGTCTGAGACATGCGTCTCCCTTCGTATGGAATCACGCGCTATGCGTGCTGTATGCGTGTTCGCTGAGAGCAGTTTAGGCGCTGGCCCGCGAACTTTGTTTGCGTTCCGTCAAGGCGGATTTAGTGATTTCAAAGTGCTCGAGCGAGTTCGGGTGCTCGAGTTGAGACCAGAGTGAACCAACACGATCACCTGATAACCAGCATCGGACAAGTGCCCAGGCGAGCGGTCGAAGTACGATAGCGATGTTGGGATGCGTGCCCTTGCACTTGCAGAGCGATTTCTCGATCGCGTTCAGCAGCCGATCCTGCGCGTCTGCAAGCGATTCACCTTCGGGAGGCGAAACTCGCTCCGGGTGCTCTTTCCATTGAGCAAAGGTACTCGGACTGCGCTCCTGAAGATCAGACGAGAGAACCCCCTCCCACAAACCAAGATCGATGTTGCTCAGGTCTGTATTGGTCTTGATCTTTGTCTCCGTACTCTGAGGCAGCATTCGGGCGGTACGCATCGAAGCCTCTTCATCAGAGACAAGAATGAGGTGGAAAGGGTGAGCAAACTCGCCATCATGAATCGCGCGGGCAACCTCGTCGTTTCCCTGCTCGGTCATGGGTAGATCGGTTTGCCCGATCAAACGAAACTCTTCGTCCCACGAGGTGCCACCGGTACGAACCAATGTGATCGTGTAGCCAACTGGCTTACTCATGCAAACTGACTCCTGAAGAACGGGTGTTGCTCACACAAGCTTGACCCTGATCTTCTGTCATCGGCCGCTTGGCCAAGGAGACAAAAGTGTAGCAAGTTCTGGGCATGAATGCCCTTTCATCTGCACATACGCGCCGTTTGTTCGGGTTCTGATTGCGCCTGCCCAAATCAGGCGGTGGTTTTCGGACTTCGCAGCGATTCGATGATCGTCCCCCAGGTTTCACGTGATTTTCCGAAGACGGAAGATCCAGCCACCAAAAGATCCACGCCTGCCTCGATCGCCTCGATCGCTGTCGATGGATTGATCCCCCCATCGATTTCGAGTCGCTGATCATCGCGGAGCAGCGGAGCAAGTGTTCTGCACTTTTCAAGAACTTCAGGGATGAATAACTGCCCACCAAATCCGGGGTTGACACTCATCACAAGGATGAGATCAAACGCATCAACCACACGCAGAATCATCTGCACATCACTTGGAGGATTGATTGCGATGCCCGGATTGCATCCCAGTTCACGGACCTCTTGAGCCAACTCGCGTGCGTGCTGCTCTGATTGCATCACTTCCATGTGGAAACTAATCGCATTCGCTCCATTGTTGGCGAATGGCTTGAAGAAAAACTGTGGGTCTTTCACCATGAGATGGACATCGAGGTAGGTGTCCGGGCAAGCGGAACGGCATGCTCCACAGATCGCAGGTCCCATTGAAAGGTTTGGAACGAAATGACCGTCCATGATGTCCACATGGAGCAGGTCCGCACCTGCTTTCATTGCGTCTGTACAATCCTTCCCCAGATTCGCAAAGTCTGCGGCGAGGATCGAGGGTGCCACCAGCGGTTCTTTGAGATCAGCAGTAAATGGGTTGAGCATGCATGAGTGTAGTGCCGAGGCATGTTGGACGATGTAGGATGATGTCACCAAATCCACCAACGACGCGAAGAGGACAGAGATAATGCCCGGAGTCGAATCAACGATCAACGAAGTGTGCTCTAAGCTCGACCAAGCGGGGCAATCGCACCTGAGTTCGTACTTACGGGGAATATCGCCTCAAAGCGCCCAGGAATCACTTCTTGCCCAGATCTCAACAGTTGATCTGGATGAACTCAAGGATCTTATCGAGCGGTACATCACGAACCCTGAACCTGAAGTGACCCCTGGTACGATCACCCCCGCCCCCTGCTACTTCATAAACGGCAGTGGCCCTCGTGGCCGGTGGGACCGAGTGGAGTATCAGATCAAAGGCGAGCAACTGATCCGCAAAGGTAAAGTCGCCTGTTTCACCGTCGCTGGAGGACAGGGATCTCGCCTCGGATATGACGGCCCCAAAGGTTGCTACCCAACTTCTTGCGTGAATGAGAAACCGCTCTTCCAACTCTTTGCGGAATCGATACGAGCAAATGAGTTGAAGTACAACTGCACCGTTCCGTGGTACATCATGACCTCGCCACTGAATCATGAAACAACTATCGCGTTCTTTGAATCGAATGCGTACTTTGGGCTCTCTGGCGACCAGGTCATGTTCTTCAATCAGGGTGTCATGCCCAGTCTGGATGCAGAGAATGGACAAATTCTCATGCGTGATCCCATACATTTCGCTACGAATCCTGATGGGCACGGCGGTTGCTTCAAAGCATTGTCCGCATCAGGGGCACTCGATGACATGAAGCAACGGGGAGTTGAACATGTTTCGTATTTTCAAGTCGACAACCCCCATGCGCGAGTGATTGACCCCGTTTTCATCGGGCTGCATGCCTATGCCCCGGATAGTTCGGGCGAGTTCAGTTCCAAGATGGTTGCCAAGGCCAGTTGGGATGAGAAAGTAGGTGTCTTTTGTTCCGTCGATGGGCGTACTGAAATTATCGAGTATTCCGATCTCGACGAGAAACTCGCGAAGCAGACAGATGCGGATGGTCGCCTCGCATTCAATGCTGGTTCTATCGCAATCCATGTGATCAGTGTTTCTTTCATTGAGCGTGTTCTGAATGACCCGGACGCGACACTCCCCTACCACAGAGCCCTGAAACGAGTTCCTCATTTCGACCTCGCCGTAGGGCGGGTAGTCAATCCCGAAACAAATAATGCCGTGAAACTTGAGAAGTTCGTGTTCGATGGGATCCCTATTGCATCACAATCGATCGTGGTTGAGACTGATCGTGTGGAGGAGTTTGCACCAGTCAAGAACGCAACAGGGACGGATTCGATTGTGTCGTGCAAGCAGCTCCAATCGCTGCGTGCCGCACGCTGGCTCACGGCTCACGGTGTTACGGTTCCGATGAACAATGACGGGAGCGTGGATGCGACGATCGAGATCTGTGCATTGACCGCGACATGCAGCGACGATCTCAAGGGCAAAGAACTTCCAACTTCGATCGAACCCGGCTCGACGGTGGAGCTCTGAATGGACCCTCGATTTCGCCAACTCCCCCGCTCACTGCAAGAGAAATCCCGAGACATGCACCTTGGTGACGGGGTTCCCGCATTGATCGTGCACCCGGACTGGGACAGCGGTCTGAAAGTCCCCGGAGTGATCTGGTTGCACGGGCGGAGTGTGTACAAAGAACTTGACCCAGGACGGTATCAACGCTGGGTTCGAGCAGGTATCGGTGCGATTGCTCTTGACCTCCCTGGGCATGGCGAAAGATATATCGAGGCGTATCAAGGACCGGAAAAGACTCTCGAGCTTATCGCTCAGGCAAAGGCCGAGATCGATGGTGTAGTGGAGTCAGTTCGTCAGACACAGCGATTCGACATGTCGCGATTGATGATCGGTGGTATGTCCGCTGGCGGCATGGTCACACTCAGTCGATTGTGCTCTACGCATCCGTTCATCGGTGCCTGTGTCGAAGGGACCACGGGTAATCTCAGAGATCTCTATTCGCCTCCGCCTGGTATGCAGGGTCGCCCTTGGCCTGTCGAACATGATCCGAGTCAGGTAGCCAAAGTCGATCCGATTCAGCACTTAGAACATTTTCACCCTGTTCCTTTGCTCGCGTTGCACAATGAAGGTGACGAGATGGTCCCTCTAGCAGGGCAGCGTCTCTTTCTGGACAGCCTCCGAAAACATTATCAGGATCAAGGGGCTGATCCGGAGATGATCACCCTGAGAACCTTCAGTGAAACCGGTGCCCCGCAAGAGCATGCCGGGTTTGGGAAGCATGCAAACGATGCGAAGAACATTCAGTTGGAGTTCATCAAACAGGTGATGGGTGTAGACTAACTTATGCGCTGGCCCCCACCATTCCGTTCACTGCCCAATCCGCGTGAGGTCTGGGCGTGGGGCATGTTCGATCTGGCGAACCAGTCGTTCACGCTGCTCATCATTACGGTTCTGTTCCCGATCTACTTCAAAGAAGTCGCGGTCGGCGACAAGCAGCGCGGCGATGCGTTGTGGGCGGCTGGAATCTCGATCGCGTTGTTTATCGTCGTACTGCTCTCTCCGTTTGTTGGCGCATACGCAGACGGTCATCGCGCACGAAAAAAACTTTTGCTTAGCACAGGTGTGCTTTGCGTTTTTCTCACCGCCAGCCTTGCCCTTGTACAGCAAGGCTGGGGCTGGTATGCCTTGCTGTTGTTCGTCCCCGCAAATATTTTATATCAGCTGGGAGAGAACCTCCTCGCAAGTTTTCTTCCATCACTTTCCACTACGCGCACCATGGGGCGTGTCTCCGCGATCGGATGGACAATGGGATATGCCGGGGGACTGTTGATCCTTGTGTTTATAGGATTTCTGATGAAGATTCTGGGTTGGTCCGCGACGACGGATTGGACGCCATTCTTCATCATCGCGGCTGCATGGTTTGGTCTCGGCATTATTCCGGCCGCCATTTATCTCGATGAACCCGACAACCAACAAGTCGAAAGGAGTGCTCCCGTATCGGCGATTGCTCGCCTCCGGCGCACAATAGAGCACGCATCCGACTACAAGCAACTCGTCCGGTTTCTTGGCTCATTCCTGATCTACGGATTCGGTATCCAGACCATGATCGCATTCGCGGCGATCATCGCCCGGGACTTTGGTATCAGTGATACAAACCTGATCTGGTTTACTCTCCAACTCACACTGACAGCCGGGATCACGGCGATCTTTGTTTCAAGGTTCCAAGACCGGATCGGAGTTCGGGCGACGATCATCACCTTCCTCGCTGTCTGGATAGCGAGTGCGGCCGGGCTGTTTCTCGTGAAACTCTCGTACGCACAGTCTCCCCCACAATGGATGTTTTGGGCAATAGGAAATGGAATTGGAATCGGACTCGGTGGCATCGGCACGGCAAGCAGGACCATCGTCGGGATGTTTGCCCCGCGCCACCGGACCGCTGAGTTCTTTGGACTTTGGGGCATGACATATAAACTGTCCGGAGCGATCGGCGTGCTTGCCTTTGGTCAGATCAAAGCGTGGGTAGGAGACCTCTGGGCGATGGGTCTTCTGATCAGCTTTTTCTCGGTTGGTCTGCTCCTATTCCTTCGTGTAGATGTGATCTCAGGCATCCGCGCGGCGCGTCGTGGCGAACGCGAGCTTATCACCACTAAACCCCCATCGATCATGTAGACGCATACACTCTTGTGCTGCGTTTCCCGCGAGGTGCCTAAACCATGTCACAAGTCGATCCCGGTAAAACCCCTCCCCCACCGATCAGCCATGTTCCCAATGAACGCGGGTGGTATGGTCAATGTGGTGGCGTGTATGTCCCAGAAACCCTTATCGAAGCATTGCATCAGCTTGAGCAGGTTTATTTCCGGGTTCAGGATGACAAGCAGTTCTGGGATCGTTTGGGTGAGCTCAATCGTGTTTACATTGGTCGTCCAACCCCGCTACAGCAAGCCTACGGACTGAGCAAGCGTGCTCGTGGCATGAACCAGAACAATGATCTTGGGGCAACAATCTGGCTCAAGCGTGAAGATCTGGCACATACTGGTGCACACAAGATTAACAACACAATCGGCCAGGCTCTCCTCACAAAAAAGATGGGGAAGAAACGAGTAATCGCTGAAACCGGTGCCGGCCAGCACGGTGTTGCGACTGCGACAGCCGCCGCGTACTTCGGGCTTGAATGCGATGTGTATATGGGGGCGGAGGATATACGACGCCAGAATCTGAATGTGACACGCATGAAGATGCTCGGGGCTCGTGTCATTCCTGTGGAGGATGGCTCAAGGACTCTCAAAGATGCTACCAACGAAGCCATGCGTGATTGGATGGGTTCTGTTGAAACAACCCATTACATCCTCGGATCCGTAGTCGGGCCCCATCCGTTCCCGATGATCGTTCGTGATTTCCAATCGGTCATCGGCCGCGAAACCAAGGCCCAGTCACTCCGTCACATTGGAGCGATGCCAGATGTGGTTGTCGCGTGCGTTGGAGGGGGCTCAAATGCTGCGGGCATGTTCTACCCATTCGTCGATGAGGAGAGCGTTCGTCTCGTTGGAGTTGAAGCAGGAGGGCGCGGCATGGACCTCGGTTCGCACGCCGCCCCACTGACCCACGGCAAGCTCGGTGTGCTTCACGGATCCATGAGTTATGTGCTGCAGGACCAGGCAGGCCAGACAAGCCCGGTCCACTCATGCTCTGCAGGACTCGATTATCCAGGAGTCGGCCCCGAGCATGGATACTGGAAAGACATCGGACGCGTCCAGTACACCTCCGTTGATGACGAGCAAGCACTCGAGGGGTTCCTATGGTGTGCTCGCGATGAGGGCATCATTCCCGCGCTCGAATCCTCGCATGCCGTTGCGAAAGCCGTACAGATCGCTTCGGAAATGCCGAAGGATACTCACTTGATTATCAATCTCTCCGGACGAGGCGACAAGGATGTTGAGGAAGTCGCTCGGTTGCTGGGTGATCGACTCTGATATGTGCCTCAAGCAGATCAGTCCCGGCTTGGGCGGGCGAGGAACCACCGGATCGGCGCGAATACGGCGACCATTTTCTTTGCCATCATCAACAGTGTCCCGAGAACCGCATGGACACGCAGCTTCACACGCAAACGACGCAAAGACGGATCGTCGGGTTCAACGCGTGATGCTTGTCGCACCCAATACCTCGCCCTGATCCATTGCTGTTGCCGCAGGTACGCTAGCGCGAGGTTGTGCATCGCGGGGACAAATCGAGGTTGCGAGTCGAGCGCCTTCTTAGCCGCAACGATACCAAGCTCGTAGTTGCCCGATTGTAATAGCGCAACACTGAGGCCATGGTGAGCGCGATGGCTTGCCGGCTGTAACTCGATCATCGCGGTATAGACCTTGACCGCTTCCGTTTCCATCTCCGCATCGAGCATGAGGCGGCCGAGTTCTTCAAGATCCTCGCATCGCTCTGCGATGATTGTTGAACTGAGATGGACGCTCGAATCGACATCGATATCAGCGCGGAAGGTGCGATGCTCCTGCTTCAGAAGATCTCGGATCCGAGGAAGATCTTCATCGCGGCCTCTCGCGAATAGCACCCGCGCCAAACGAAGACGGACCCGCGAGTAGGTTTTATCCAAGCGAAGAACGACATCGTAATGCACCAAGGCATCAGGAATGCGCCCCTCTATCTCAGCGAGTTCACCCAAAAGGAAATGGGCATCGGGTTGATCGGCCTCGAGCTCGAGTACCCGGCGGAACTTCTCCCCCGCCTCGGTATGGCGGTGCATATCGAGCAAGAGTTCACCCATATCGAGAAGCGTGTCGATATCCCCCGGATCCATACGCAAATCACGCAAGTAGAGCTGGCGAGCGCGTTCCATGCGTCCGGATGCAGCATACGCCTTTGCGAGCCTGGCTTGGACACGGGGCAGTTCAGGATCAAGTCGGGCGGCCTCACGAAGGCACCATACGGCACGCTCGGTTTGGCTTGAGGCCAGCAGAGAGTCTGCCATTGCTGCATACAGATCAGCGTGCTCAGGCTCGATCTGCTGCGCGAGGTAGAAAACTTCCTCGGCCTCATCATGGCGCCCGAGATCGGTCAGCGCCTCGATCCGATGGACTGAAATCACGACATTCATAGGCTCGACTTGGGCAGCTTTATCGAACCACGGCAATGCCTGTTCTGGCTGCATCGCACGAACGAGATTCACACCGACAAGAAGTGCGGAGTTGGCGTCTGGCTGACCGTTCTCATTGTGGAGACGAAAACAGTTGGCAAACGCCTCGGCAGCCTTCGCGTTCCGGCCAGCAGCTTCGAGAGTCAGCCCGAGATTAAAATACCACTCGGGTTGATATGGATTGAGTGACAGCGCCTGACGCAGTTCGTTTTCTGCATCATCCCATCGCCCGGCATCGTAATGCTCATGGGCTTTTTCGACATGGTGCTCTGCATCAACCCAGTCGTTCATCGTGCTCCCTCGACCCGCCTCGGTGCGTCCGAGCGATGATAATCGTAACCGGATGACACGGACGCTTCAATGTTTGGGTCTAGACTCTTCTGCGGTCTTCATCGGCAATATGCCGATAACAACGCGAGAACCCGTAAACCGACCCCCAAATGAGCATGTCTACGCCTCAGATTCGAGTCCTTTTTTCACACGCCCCGGCTGTGATCGGACTCCCATTGCTCGGCTTGGGGATCGTAAGCTCTTGCGCGAGCAGCACTCAGCCCACGCTCCCCCCCCATTACTCGTCGGCAACGGAGGCGGAGCTTGTTGTGCCGGAGAATCAGGAGGCGCCTCAAATCCTCGCTCCAATCACCGAATCTGACTCCCCTCAACCCGAAATGGCTGGGGAGTCAGAACCAGATTCAGATGAGATTCCTACAGCGACAGAAGAGGCCCTTGAGCTTGAAACGCTCCGATCGAAAGTGACCGCTTTAAGCGACGAAGTCAGAGCACTTTATCGTCGACTTCACATAGAACTGCCCGCTGATCGCCGCTCAGATCTCATTGTCGAACTGTTGCAAGATGAGCGTCTGAGTCATCAGATTCTGGGCTTCGAACTTGCCGACCGTGAGATATCTGCATCAGCTGTTCTCTCCGATGCTGTAGGGCAGGCAGGGCGGGCACTGATCGAGAGCAGTTCCTCTGAGATTCGCGCTCGTTCGGCAAGGCTTATTACACGACTGGCTCCCCCCGACGCAATGCTGGTGTTGACAGAAGCACTCAAATCTGAGAACCACGCGACGGCAGCAGAACCGATGCTGCTTGGCATCGCCAGATGGCCAAACTCAGACGCAGCAGCAAGTGTCCTGCAATGGACTCAGCGTCACGATGGCCCACTGTTCGCGAGTTTCAGCGCCGCCCTTTCGCTTGAGCGAGAGGGCATCTGGGACAGTGAGCAGGACCATCCCGCACTACTCAGCTCCCTGCGTCTTGCGCAGCCTCGTCAACTCCGTGAGGACGGGATGAAACTCTTGGCATTGTTGGGGACTGCAGATGATCAACGCCGTCTTGTAGATTTCATGCTGAGCGAAGATCCTGGGGTTGTGCGTTGGGCAGCGGCCGCGCTGGTTGAAACACCCAGAGCCGTGGAGATACTTGAGCAAGCCGCTTTACAAAACGAAGTTTTCTATCAACCCGCAGCCGAATCACTCATTCAGCATCGCGCAACTCCGGACGGACTGAGGAGGCTCAGTGAACTCCCTCAGTCAGACACAGCTGTCCGACGAGACATGATTCTCCGCATGGGGAATCAGATCGATCGTGACCAGCTGGGCGAAGCCGTCCGACTTGCACGCCTTGAACCCGAACTTACTATCGAAGTGCTTTCAACCTTGATTCGAAATGAAACACCTCACACTGCACGCACGGCCAAATCCGTTCTCACACTCGCGGACCTACAGCTCAAAGCAGGCCGCCCGAATAGGGTTATTGAAGCTCTACTCTCTCTCGAAAACGCGCCGGTCGACCCAGCTGACCAGAGCAAACTCGATTTGATCCGGCTGCAGGCACTCCTTCTGTTGTCACGATTCGATGAAGCTGCTGCTTTGTCATTGGATGTAAATCAGTGGCTCAGCGCGATCCAACTTGCGAGTGACGCACAGCTTCGATCTCGGATCGCGAGCGAGTTGCTCTCTCGGAACGGTGAGCAACTCGACGATGAACAACGCCACGCACTAACCGCGCATGTAGAGCCGAACACCACCGCGACGGATTCGGACGAATAAACCTGGGTGGTCAGTGACTGAGACCAGTGAGATTACTTGAGGGTTCGTGAAGCTCTATGCGAGGGAGCACGAAAGCGACGGATCACTGACCCGATGTGAACCTGCGGGATCCGTGATCCACTGGACTTCAACCAGCCATCACAGTCCGGGTTCGTGGGCAAAGCATTGAGCGCGTGTTCGGCAGAATCAAAGCCATCGATAGGATCGAGCCCGATTTCAAACCAGGCATCCCAGTTCCGATCGAGTCGCTTGAGCATCCGTGTTGGTGCGATGCGATCCGCGTTGACCTCAAGCCCAGTCAGAAGCGCATAACCAAGTTCAACAATCGATCGGGTCTCATCGAGGATGCCCGATTGTTGCTCGGACTCATCCGATGTGCGATCTACGGACTGTAACGCATAGAGCTCAATCTGTGTTGAGCCACACCGATCAACGAGAATGTGCTCTGGTTTGATCGGCCCATGCACGACGCCCTTTGAATGAGCGTAAGCACTTGCCGACAAGAGGTGCCCCAGCGCCCGTGCTGTTTCATGAACCGTGAATCGCCCACCATGCTGCGAGATCAAATCGGTCAGCGTGACCAACCCCTCATGATTCCCCGTGTACGGACTGACCGTGCAAAGACGCCCACGATCATCGTAGCTGGCAGATTCAATTTTCAGAAGGTGCGGGTGATCGAGCATGCTCAGTTCGACCATTTGATCAAACTGTGCTCTGCGGTAGGTGTGGTTCGGCTGAATGGGAAAACGGTAGAGAAGACGATTGGTGTCTGTCTTATTGCAGAGCACAACGAAACGCTCGACCCCGCGGGTCTTACCGAGGGAGCGGATAATCTTGAATGGGCCGAAGTAGTCTGCGCGTTTGGTGTTGCTCATAGATGGCACATGTTCACAAAGAAAAAGTGGCTGCATGCGAGATTGCATGACACCGCTGTTCTTGGTCTAGATTATTCGCATCAACCTGGATGGGATCAACCTCGTCTATGGGGCAGTTGCCCTCGATAGCTTCAAATCGGCAAGCCAGAGGCGTATCCTCCAGAATCCGTGCAGAGCACGAACAAGTTGGTCACTACTCACTTCCAGAGAGCGTAGCAGGAAATCGGCGATCGATCGGGCGTGAACTGCTAGAATGAATCCCCGCGTTCTTCATGCGTTCGGGGTGTTGATTGAACCGCCTCCCAGCCTGTTCACGAGCGATTCGGCCCGGGCATGGGAAGAATGAGGACCGGCTCGATGCCGTATTACATGAAGATGGGCAATCTGCCCAAGAAGCGTCATGTTCAGTTCCGCCGTCCTGACGGCGCGCTCTACTCCGAGGAGCTCTTCGGCACGGAAGGGTTTGTCGGCCCAAGCAGCATTCTCTATCACATTCACCCACCAACCCAAGTGACCGGTTGGAAGAAGCTTTACTCGACCAAGGTCGAATATGTGGAGCAGGATGTGATGCGTATGCGTCATGTCAAATCGCAGAACATGAAGAAGAGCGGAGATGCGGTTCAAGGCAGAACCGTTATCTTCGGTAATAGCGATGTCGAAATGAGTATCTGTCAGCCTGAGAAGCAGATGGAGTACCATTTCAAGAATGGGCAGGGCGATGAGTGCATCTTCGTGCACTTTGGGTCGGGCACGGTCTATTCGATGTTTGGCACCCTCAAGTTCGGAAAGAAAGACTACATCATCCTGCCGAAGGGCACGATATACCAGATTGTCTTTGACGAACGCCCAGAAGATGGAAGCGATAACAACGAATACGGCGGGTTCACCAAGGACGAGATGCCACTCGGTAAGTTTGTTTGCTTTGAGACCTGCAACGCAAGCCACATCCTCCCCCCCCCGCGATATGTTTCGAAGAAGACTTCACAGTTCCTTGAACACGCCCCGTACTGCGAGCGAGACCTGAGAGTCCCCTTTGAGGACGAGGATCATCCACTCGCGCACGACGAAAAAGGCGAGTTCGAAGTCCGGATCAAGGCGCTGAACTCGGTTCATTCGTACATCTACCCCTATCACCCTCTCGAGGTCGTTGGTTGGGACGGTTGTTACTACCCCTACTGCTTTAATATCCACGATTTCGCGCCAATCACTGGCCAGCTCCATCTGCCCCCGCCCATCCATCAGACATTCGAGGGCCACAACTTTGTGATCTGTTCGTTCTGCCCCCGAGCGCTGGATTTTCATCCTGATGCGGTCCCGGTGCCCTACAACCACTCGAACATCGACTCTGACGAGATCATGTACTATGTGGAAGGGAACTACAAAGCCCGCAGAGGGATCTCGCAAGGATCGATCAGCGTGCACCCGCAAGGAATTCCACACGGACCTCATCCAGGAACCGTCGAAGCTTCGCTGGGTAAGAAGTGGACAGATGAAATGGCGGTAATGTGTGACACATTCCGCCCGATGTTCCCTACCAAAGCGTGTATGCAGCTCGACGATCCGCATTACCCCGAATCGTGGCGACAAGATCACTTTGCCCCAGATCAGGTGCGAGGAGCCGAGGGTGAAGAAAGCAACCCAGACGCCTCAATAAACACCTGGGATTGAACCGCGAGCATGAATGACTTCAACCATGAACACCTCTTTCAAGAGGTGTCTTTTATCGTGATGCGATGAAAAATAATTAAACTTTGCCCCCCCTGTTTTCCCTCAGCACATCCCGAGTTCATTTCTAACTCCTTGCATTACAGAGACAATGGTTCTGGGCATGAAAACTGCTTAATTGCCGATTCACTGGCGTTTCAGACACACGAACAAGCCAAAATCTTGACCAGATAATTGGTGATATGTTCCTATGTGGGCTCCTTGTCTTGGGCCCAAATCACACCATCTACAACAATCATCACGGAGAGGCAACATGCGACACACACCACTTTTCACCGCTCTTTCGTCAAGCGCGATACTCTGTACAGTTACCCATGCGGGCACAGTTTCCCACGAAGTTCTACTCGATCACTCGAACAGTGCGGGTAGCGAAACGACGACCACATTCAACCTCTTTGATCACCCAGGCGGCATGGCGAGCCCGCAGGCCTACGGACTCCGGCTTGATAGCTTCGACAACACAAGCACCCCCATCACATTCAGCTTTGAGGATGCGGACGGCAACTCCACAGTTCAACTTATCGTCACAGAGACCTCAGATGGCTCTGTTGAGCTCAATATCGTGGGCACGGTCAGCGGTAACAGTGCTGACGCAGGAATCGATTATGGCGAATTCGCTCTTGACCTCACCTACATCGTCGATGCCAGCAGTGACGGCTGGGAAGACAACAACCAGAGTGATGGAATCCTGCTGGGTGGCCTGACCGGGATAAACACCACGCTTGATTCTCCGCTCGGCAATGGAGATTTCTTTGAACTGTTCGGAAAGTCAGACGGGGCTGACGCGTTCCGTTTCCTTGCGGACGGGCACCGTGTTATGGGGTCAATGGATGAATGGGTCGGACGCGGATGGGTCATGGGAGCTGACCCGAGTGCCGGGGGCATCAATGACTTGCTATTTACAGCACAAATTGTCCCTCTCCCCCCCGCTGCCCTCGGTGGGATCGGTTTGCTTGCGGGGCTGGGCGTATACCGTCGCCTGAACCGACGCGGGTAATCCTCCAACTCTCCTTGAATAATCACCCTACAGCCGCCCACACGATTCGTGAGAGCATGGGCGGCTGTTTCTTGCGCCGCATAGACTTCGTGATCAGTGAATCGGAACGCGTCAGAATCCGAATCAATACGAGAAAACCTGTTCACCTGAGTTCCGAGCTCCCATGATCCACTGCTCACAAGTCACGAAGACCTTTACCCTCGGCGATCGGGTTGTTCATGCACTGAGAGGCGTAGATCTTGACATTCAAGAGCCAGGCTTCTTCTCCATCATGGGTCGCTCGGGATCTGGCAAGTCCACCCTACTGCACATGCTCTCCGCAATGGACCGCCCCGATTCCGGTGAAATACTGGTTTCAGGACACTCGGTCCACAAGATGAATGAACGAGAATCTACTCGATTTAGACGCCAGGAGATTGGGGTTATCTTTCAGGCGTTCAACCTGATCCCCACCATGACGGCTGTGGAGAATGTCCAACTCCCCGGGCTCCTCTCAGGCCGGCTCTCGAAGAAACTCACGGATCGTTCGCACGAACTCCTTGAGCAGTTGGGGCTTGGCGATCGTGCTGAGCACCGCCCAGAGGCACTTTCAGGCGGCGAGCAACAACGCGTCGCGATCGCACGGGCTCTTCTTTATCAACCAGCTGTCGTGTTTGCGGACGAACCTACAGGGAATTTGGATACCAACGCGAGTGAACTTGTCTGGTCCATGCTTCAGCGGATCGCGCGTGAGGAACAGGTGACCGTGATCATGGTCACCCACGAACCAGAAGCCGCGAGTTATTGTGAGAAGATTTTCGTGATGAACGACGGGATGATCGTGGGAACGATAGAGAATCCTAAAGCGCACGACGAAGGGGGGATGGATGCGGGCACCATTGCGACTCGCACGCAGCATCTGCTCAGCGCGTCGTAGCCGCGTTGCCTTGCTTTCCAGCTCCGTCGCGCTTTCTGTGGTGCTCGTCACGAGTATCGCGTGCGTCATGGCATCTCTTAACGCGGCGTTCAAGGCACAGATCGATACCCAGATTGGTACGGCTGAGGTGCGGCTCCTCCCAACTAGCGGTGAGACCTTCGAAGCTGCCCTGCTTGACACCGTAGCCGACTGGCACGGTGTTGAACAAGCCGTGCCACGGTTACAATCGACGCTCTCGCTGGTCGTGCAACAGCCTGAACATCAACTCGTCGATGGCGGTATCAGAGTCGTTGAACAGCGATACGCAGCGAATGTCTTTGTAAACGGGATCGATCCTGAAATTGAGTTTGATGCCCGCCCGGTCACACTCATCGAGGGACGATACCCGCGAGCGATAGACGAAATCGTGATCGATATGCGCGTGGCCCAAAGACTGTCATGGGCGTATGCGAAGCAGATGAAATCCGGAGGTGGACCGGATTTGTTTTCAGCCCCCGGATCGTACCTCGAGTTTCCCGCGGTTTCATTGGGCGATGTTGCTATCAATGATGATGAGATGAACCGACTCAATAAGGGCGTTGGGCCTCGCATCGGCGACACACTCACTGTCCCGCGTTTGTTTGGCAAATCCCGCATTCTTACGATCGTCGGTCTCGCGAAACCAGCCCCCCTTGGCGGGAAGCCAATCGCGTATACGACCGTATCCACACTCGATGCTCTCGCTCGGAAGAAGGATCGGCTTACTGATATTGAGCTCAAACTATCGGAAGAAATCGACCCAGAGTCATTTGTTGAGCTGAACAAAGATGAGCTGTTCCCGGACGCGCTCCTCCAAACGACAGGAAGGATTACCTCGGGCGTTGAACAAAACATGCAGGCATCACAAATCGGGTTCGTGCTGATCTCGGTGATCGCGTTAATTTCTGCGGCATTCATTATCACAACTGGATTAACAACTGGGGTCGCGGAACAGCAGAGAACCCTCGCGGTCCTCCGCGCGATCGGAGCCCCGAGAACTCAGTTGGCAGTCGCGCAGCTCTTCGTGGGCACGATTGTTGCCGGGATCGGTGTGATCATTGGGATACCCTGCGGGATCGGTGTAGCGTATACGCTCACACAGATATTTGATCAACAGATGGCAGAGGGATTGGTCATTCCGCCGATTATGCTCAGCCTTACAGTATTTGGAGCAATACTCGCGGGCTTGCTTGGGGCGCTTTGGCCGGCATGGCGTGCGGCGTCACTTTCTCCTTTGCGTGCGATGAGCGTGCGTGCGACCCCGATGTCCGCGAGCGGCATTGGAATGGTCACTATTGCCGGTTTGATTGGTGTATGGACCATGATCGCGATCGTCCTGTTCTTCGCGGATCAAGGGTGGTTCTTTTATGTGTACACCGGGATTGGACTCCCACTCATGTTTCTTGGCTATTTCCTTGTATCAGTCCCTGTCGTGGTCATCATTGCCCGATTATGCTCACAACCGATCTCAATCGTCTTTCGACTCCCGCCGCAACTCCTCGGTCGCACCGTAAGGGCGACGCCATATCGACACGGGTTCACTGCAGGTGCGCTGATGACCGGGCTGGCGCTGATGATCGGAATTTGGACGAACGGGTCTGCCGCGATGCGTGATTGGCTCGGAAAAATTGAGTTCCCTGATGCGTTTGCATACGGGCTGCCGCTGAGCGAAGAAGCACAGAAAATACTCAACGAGATGCCGCTTGTGGATCAGACATGTGCCATCTCAATGCGGGCGGTTCGAACTGATGCGTTCGGCGTGGAGGGGTTATCTTCCTACAAAACAAACTTCATCGCGTTTGAACCTGAGCCATTCCTAAGCATGGCCCGTCTCGAGTTTGTTCAAGGAGAGCAGGATACCGCTGTGCGCCGACTCGAAGAGGGCGGGGCGGTCCTCGTTGCACGCGAGTTCCTTGTCGCAAGAGGCCTTGGTGTCGGAGACACTTTCTCCTGTACTGATTCCGATGGCACCCAACACGATTTCGAGATCGTCGGCGTGGTAACCTCTCCAGGTCTAGAACTCGTCAGCCAGTACTTCGATCTTGGAGACAACTTTGTCAACCAAGCGATCGGTTCGGTCTTTGGTTCGCGCGACGATATGATCGAGAAGTTTGGGATGCGTGTCTCCCAGTTGATACAGATCGATCTGAATGACGAGATAGTTGCGAGGATTGGTGATGAACAATCGGTAGCAGAAATCCGGGAAGCACTCCTCGGAGCCGGTGTGCTGAATGTCGGATCCGGACGAATCATCCGGCGACAGATCGAGGCAGTATTTGCATCCACCCTCGTGGTCTTCTCAACCGTGGCGATTGGTGCAATGCTCGTTGCCTGCTTCGGTGTGGCGAATCTCATCATCGCGGAAATCAATGCTCGTCGGTATGAAATGGGTGTTCTTCGCGCGGTTGGGGCGTCCAAGGGGCAACTGGTCCGATTGATCACAGCTCAAGCCCTCATAATTGCTATGAGCGCATGCGTGCTCGGGACAGGACTCGGAGTTCAAGCCGCTTGGGGTGGACGAGAAATGAACCGTCGCGTCATCGGCATCGATCTCGAATCTGCGCTCCCAATCGATGCGATTGCCCTGGCATGGGCTTGCGCAATTGTGCTCTCACTGATCGCAGCCGCCCCGAGCGCAATGCGTTTGGGGCGTTCTCAGATCCGTAATCTGCTTATCTCACCTCGTTGATTGTCTTACTTTCCCTTTTGTCGGCGGGGTTTTCCTCGACGCGTGTTTGGTGCGCCGGGCTTGCCCGCTTTGCCACTGATCGCGCGAGCGATCTCTGAGCGACGGAGGAAAAGAGAAGACTCCCCGTCGAGGACTTCGTCTGTTTGATGTTCCTCGATAAGTTCCTGGACATGCTTCATCTGATCTCGTAGCAGAGCCGCAGATTCGAAGTCCATTGCCTCTGCCGCGTCCATCATGTCCGTCTCGAGCGCCTTCACGAGCATGTGGGCATCAATCGCAGGATCGTCCGCTTCGTCATATGTCGCAGCTTTCGCAGTTTTGCGCGCCTTGAGGATGTTCTCGATCCCACCTCGGATTTCCTTGTGGACCGTGATCGGGGTGATATCGTGTTCGGCGTTGTAGGCGAGCTGCTTCTCTCGGCGACGCTGGGTTTCATCCATCGCTTCACTCATCGCCTTAGTCATCTTGTCAGCATAGAGGATAACCCGTGAGTTCGCGTTTCGCGCTGCTCGCCCGATCTGCTGAATGAGTGATGTTGCGCTGCGCAGGAACCCCTCTTTGTCCGCGTCCAGTATACATACCAGCGACACTTCTGGGAGGTCAAGTCCTTCTCTGAGAAGATTCACACCGATGAGAACATCGAACTCGCCTCGCCGCAAATCCGTGAGGATCTCGATTCGTTCGAGCGTGTCGATATCAGAGTGAAGGTATCTGACACGCATCCCGTTGTCGCTCATATAGGTCGTCAGATCTTCGCAGAGTCGCTTGGTCAACGCGGTGACCAGGACCCGATCGCCGTTCTCAACGACCTCCTTGCATCGCTCAAGCAAATCCGGCACTTGGCCGCTTGCTGGACGAACATCAACCTGCGGATCGACGAGCCCGGTTGGTCGAATCACCTGCTCAATCACTTCGCCCTGTGTCTTCTCGAGTTCGTATGGGCCGGGCGTTGCAGAAACATACACGACCTGAGGCACAAGGGCCTCGAACTCTTCAAATCGAAGCGGTCTGTTGTCGAGACATGACGGCAAGCGGAACCCGTGATCTACAAGAACCTCTTTGCGTGCCTTGTCGCCATTGAACATCGCACGAATCTGTGGGATGGTCACATGGGATTCGTCGATCATGATCATCCAATCCTTGAGATTGGTTCGATGAATCCCGAATCGCGCGGCGTCATACTCATGATCACGAGAATCAATCGCTCCTGCAGCTGAATCGATAACCGGCTGAGCTTCCCCACCCCGTCCGGGTGCATAATCAAAGTAGTCGAGCAGTGTAAAGGGGCGCTCACCCGGCAATCGACCGTCCATGTACCTCGAATAGTTTTCGACACCTTGGCAATACCCAACCTCCTCGATCATCTCAAGATCGTACTTCGTTCGTGCGAGTAGTCGCTGGGCCTCGAGCAACTTGCCCTCATGACGCAAGTGCATCACCCGATCGTCCATCTCTTCACGGATCGACTTGAGCACCTCGCTCATGCGATCCTCCGGCATGACATAATGGACCGCAGGAAACAGGAAGTATTGAGATTCATCGGCGAGCAGTTCGCCGGATGTGGGATTGATCAGTTCGATACGCTCAACTTCATCGCCGAATAGCTCGATACGAATCGCAAACTTTTCGTACGCCGGCCAAACCTCGATGGCGTCGCCACGCGCGCGATAGGTGCCTCTCATGAAATCGATCTCTGCGCGTTCGTATTGCATCGCATTGAGTGAAAGAAAGAGATCACGACGCGGGAGTTGCATCCCTCGGGTGAGGGTGTACACCTTCTCTGAATAGGCGCTGGGCGATCCGAGACCAAATATGCAAGAAACAGACGCGACCACGATGCAATCTCGACGCTGGATCAGATTCGATGTGGCCGCGAGACGAAGCTGATCGAGGTCGTCATTCCGAGATGAATCCTTCTCGATGTAGATGTCTCGCCCTGGTATGTATGCCTCGGGTTGGTAGTAGTCGTAGTACGACACGAAGTAGTTCACCGAGTTATTCGGAAAGAATGCCTTGAGTTCCTCGAAGAGCTGAGCTGCGAGGGTTTTATTGTGGGAGAGTACAAGCGTTGGCTTGTTTACTCGCGCGATTGTGTGAGCCATCGAAAAGGTTTTACCAGTTCCCGTGGCACCGAGGAGGCAGGTGTGCTTTTGACCAGACTCAATCGCGGAGGTCAGGGCTTCGATCGCTCCCGGCTGATCTCCAGCCGGCTGATAGCTCGAAACAACTTCGAATGGCTTGGTCGTGGAGATAGGCATCCGTTGATCATAGATACCGATTTTTGGCCATTATGAAGCATCAGGCATGATTTGGCTTGCACCAACCCTTATGTGACTATATAGTCACTCTTGAGGAAGGACGTCATGGACGGCGAGCCAAAGCAGACAACCTGGGAAACTCACGATCTTGTTTGGAAGGCACTCGCCGATCCAACTCGTCGCGCAATCCTGGATGAACTCAGGAATGGCCGGAGAACCACAGGTGAACTCGCAGCGGCGTTCCCAGATATGACACGCTTTGGCGTGATGAAACATCTCAAGGTGCTTGAGGAAGCACAACTGCTCGTGCATCGAAAAGAGGGGCGAACGCGCTGGAACTATCTCAATGCGGTCCCCCTCCGACAGATTTACGAACGATGGGTGAGCAAATACGAAAGCCAATGGGCAAGCGCTCTCAACAATCTGAAACATATTGCAGAGTCTGATCGAACAGAGGAGCCGAACACATGAGCACGAAAACAATCGAGTCACCAGCAAGGATCGCAGTCGCAACATGCGAAGTTCACATTGATTCGTCACCCCAGAACGTGTATGAACTGTTCATCAATGAACCAGAAAACTGGTTCTTCGAGAACGAGGAATCGAAATCGAAAACCCCGACTCGATTCGATTGCAAAATCGGCGGAAAGTTCTATATTGAGCTTCCAGACGGAGGCTTCAATACGATCGGTGAAGTCACCATGCTCAAGCCGGGAAAGAAGATCCGGTTGAGTGGAGACTGCACCATGCCGCAGGCGGTGCTGATGAACATGACCATCTCATTCGAGGGCACAGAAAGCGGAACAAAAGTGAGTGTTGACCATCGAATGTTCGGAGAGTTCGATGATTCGGCACCAGCTGAGTTTGAAGAAGGCTGGCAGGATGGGCTGGACAAACTCAAAGTGCTGGCTGAATCGAGATAACTCGAGTTAATCCAACAGGCTGAAACGGATCTCGCCGCTGCCCAGACGGATGCTAGTTATATTCCGGCCCACGGTTTCGGTTTGAGGTCAGCCAATCTCGTTGACGCTGTATATTGGTGTACGCTTTATCGCCAAGATCGTCTTCAATAATTTCGAGATGGAGAGCACCAATCTTTGCAGCACGCTTATTCACTTCCGCCATTCGCGTGAGTGCTTCGAGCATGATATCGCAATGCCGGATAGTCTTGTCGATGCGCTCACGCCAACGGATCATGGTTGGGCCGTCGGGAAGATACTCACCCCTCTGGGTCCGGATGAAGTAGTAATCACTGAATGATTCAGGATGATCCTGCTCGTAAGAATCAAATGATTCTCGAAATACTTCCAAGGCTTCAACATACTTTTCGCTAAGACTGACCCGCTCCTCCCCCGCGGTTTCCATCGCTCGGATACCGATCCGTTTCACTTCGTACCACGACTGGATGTCCATGAGCTCGCCGAGTGCGTCGATTTCGCCCTCCAAGAGCTTTGCCATTCCGATATCAATCATCTGATCTGCACGAATGGTGAGCACTGTTGATGAGTTATCGAGTTGCATCGCTCCCGGTGTACTTGGCCTGGATGGGTAAGCTTTGCCCTCATCGTCTACCCATACTTCTGCGGCTGGCTCGACCATCGCACGAAACACTTCTGGCGGGTGTCCTTTTTCAACAGCGCGAGATGCGATCTCAGCTGCCCAGATTGAGTTCATCTTCGCATCGACCTCCGCCGCACCAGTCGATGTGTTGTCCGAATAGGCGACAGCCCCACCCAAGCGAGAACCAGATCGAACCCAGATATGATCTGATGCTGCGGCATAAATGCTCGCGGCACTGATTGCCTCGTCATCAATAACCGCATGATACTCAAACTCCTCGTCGTACTCTTTGAGCACTTCCAAGGCATCGACCGCGTCATAAACAAATCCGCCGGGCGAATCGATTGTGAACACAATGTGCTGAACACCCTTTCGCTCGGCTTGTTTGAGCGCGTTTCGCAACCCATACGCGTTCGATAGCTCTCCAATAACGCCATCGATTGGTATTTCCATGTACAGGACACGGCGTTTTCTCGCCGCGAGTCGCTCGCGTGCAGTCAGAGGATTTCGGTCAACCGAATCATCATTGTCTTCGCCAACTGAATCTTTATCAGATGTAAGTGGCGAAGATGTGTCTCGAGATTCATCTTCGGTAACCGTGTCTCGTTCATCAGTCCCATCGTCCGGAAGCGGCTTGTATTCAACAGAACGAACTTTATATCGAGGAAATGTCTTCGTCGTTTTGATATTCGAGATGACAATCTCGATGACAACCTGTGCCCCGTTCTCGCTTGTCACGGTACCTTCATACACCGTACCATCTTTGAGCGTCACAACATCTGCCAGCGCAGCCGGAACAAACAAAGTAAGGAAAGCGAATACGATTGCCAACATGCTCTCTCTCATCATGCGACGAGTATAGCACATGCACATTCTATTCCAAGTGCTAGTCCGCCTTGACGGCAGGTTCTTCTCTCATGGAGGCAAGAGCCGCACGGAGGGCACCGGTTGGCTTCGCCTCGTCGTCATCATGCGGCAGTTCATCTTGACCAACCGACTCAGCAGGCTCATTCTGAATGGCATCTTTCGATATTTCACCGTCTTCGCCGACCTGATCAAACCGGACCTCTACACGCTTGGAAACCCCGCGTTCCTGCATCGTGACGCCGAACAGCTTGTCCGTGGCCTGCATTGTGCGCTTGTTGTGCGTGATCACGATGAATCGTGATTGTTGAGCAAAGATGTCGAGTGTTGAGCAGAAGCGCCCAACATTCGCCTCGTCGAGAGCCGCATCAACCTCGTCCAGCACACAGAAACACGACGGCTTGGACCGGAAAATCGCAAGCAGCATCGCGACCGCGGTCATGGTCTTTTCGCCACCTGAGAGCTGATTGATCGAACGCGGCTCCTTGCCTGGAGGCTTCGCAATTACCTCGATGCCCGATTCGAGCAGATCGATCTCATCAGTCTGGACCTTCTGCCCGTCAACTTCTTTGATGAGCCCCATGAGCCGGACCTCTGCACGCCCCCCACCGAACAAACGACGGAACATACCATTGCGGCCGCCGAACTCCTGCTGGATTGACTCGAACACCTCACCGAAGCGCGTTCGTGACGCGACATTGAGCTTCTCGATAAGCGTTGCAAGCTTGATGCGCGCCTCATCGATATCCTTTACTTGTGCGATAAGCTCGTCGTTGCGCTCCGCAAGGTTCTGCTCTTCATCGATGGCCGCGATATTGACATTGCCAAGCTTTTTGATCTCGTCTCGCAGGACATTGACGCGGGCTGTAGTTGTCTCTACATCGATCCGCTCGACATCACCCGGCTCCATGATATAGCGGTATTCCGGGTACTCGATGACCAGATCAATATTCAGATCTTCGATCGTACGTTCTTCGATCGTTTCTCGCTTGACCTCGGTCTCGCGCTTCGCAAGCTCTATCGCGTGCCAATCTCTCTGGAATGCTTCTGCACTGTCACGAACCGCTGCCAAACGCTCATTGATCACCCGAAGCCGCTGATCGGTCTCGCGTACCAATGCCACGGCCTCCTGAGTCTGCGTCTCAAGAGCTTCGATACGCGTGGTCGCGTCACGCTCCTGCTCGATGGATTCTTGGGCGACCCGCTGGTGCTCATCAAGGATCGCTTTCGATCGTTCAATGTGTCGTTGTGCCAATGCGCACTGACGCTCAGATTCATCTCGCTGCGTACGAAGTTGTTCAAGCTGACGCTGTTCTGAACGGAGCTGCTCATGTACAGTCGAAGACTGGACTCGTGCAGCAGCAACCGTCTCGTTTGCTTCCTCCAAAACCCGTTCGCATTCCTGTAGCTGTGACTTGGAATCATCTGCGTTTGACCGCTGCTCTTTGAGAAGCGCTTCGAGTTTTTCAGCTCGCTCAACGAGTGATTGTCGCTCCGAGGCAATCTCCTCCAAACGACGCCCATTCGTGCGTTGCTCGTTCTGAATCCGCTCAATCTCTCGAGTCAGTCGATCGAGTTCGCTCTGATGTTTATCAAGAGTGTGCTGAGACTGTACGAGGGCCTGCTTCGCATTCGCCACCGCCGAATGGAGCGAAGATCTTTTCTCAGCGAGGCGAGAAGCATTCTCATCAACCCTGGCCAGCTCGGCTCGCTTGGATTCGTACTCACTCGTATGTGTTCTGAGCTGAACGCTCAGCTCATCAAGCTCTGCACGCCGAGCGAGCAGACCCGCCGCGGGATTATCATTCACGGGCCCCGCACACACTCGCCCATCGGGCTCGATCACAGTCCCGGCATGAGTCACAAATCTCGCAGGAATACCACGGAGCGGCCCTGCAGCGAGCAACATCGCCGTGTCGAGATCTGCAACGAGTAGTGTATTTGCGAGCACACGATCAAGCATCGATTCAACAAGTGGATTGTTGGTTCGTGCACTGACGAGAGGCCGAAGACGAGTGACGCGAGGCCCGAGAACTGATGCCAACTGATTTAATGCAAGATCGCTGGGCAACGAATCCCCCATCCCTGAAAGCGGGAGGAAGGTCACTCGCCCGGGGAGATCATCCAACTCTGAAGTCGTCGGCATAGCCGCCAGAGATTCAACGACAACAGACTGGAGAGCGTCTTCAAGCGCAGATTCTATCGGGCTGGCATGTTCCGTTGAGACCTCAATGAGTTCCGCAAGAGGACCGAGCACTCCTGAGAACCCCTGCCCCTGCTCCTTGCGTTCGAGCACAGCGCGAACCGCATCATCTAAACCCACACGGGACTTCACCATCTCCTCAAGCGTGCTCGTTCGTGTCTCCAGGCGAACCCGCTGCTCGTCCAACTGATCCACCAGTTCTGTGAGTTGCGATCGAGTATCTCCGATGCGTAGCTCGTCATTGGTGATCGAATCGAGTTCGGCAGCAAGCGTCGATATTTCAGATTCGAGCTTCTCAATCTCAGACTTCGTCTGACTGATATGCGAAGCTCGTTCCTCCCTGGTTGATACGAGCGACGCCTGTCGTTCTCGCAGCACATTCGCCTGCTCCGTGATCGATTCAATGCGTCGCTCATCAGACTGGACACGCGTCGTGAGAGTTGCATGCTCCCGCTCGATCGAGGCGCATGCGGCCCGGGTCTCATCAAGCTGTTGGCGATGAGTAGCCGCGTCACGGGCCGCTGCGTGCTTGGTTTCGTTTGCTTGGGTCAGCGAGGCCTGAGCGGTCTCAAGCTGCGACTCTAATGTTTCGACACCTTCCGCATGACGCTCGATCGCCTTGTCCAACTCGCTCAGTCGCGATGTTGATTCTTCAAGCCGAGTAGTTTCAAGCTCAACTCCCCGTGCGGCCTCATCGATCGCCTTTACAGTCATCGCTCCCCGCTGCTGCGCGGTTTCGAGCTGATGCCTTGCCTTCGTGAGTTGCTCCTCAACTTCGCGTAGCGCGCGTGTGCGCGCGTGATGATCCTGACTCACCTCATTGTGCTCGTCTTCGGCATCTCGTAACGCCTTTTCTGTTACGCGTTTCTCATTCTCAAGCGAAGCCAGCTGAGAGGTGAGGCCTTCAAGACGACGACGGATGTCGTCATATTGCTCAAACGCGAGAGACATGCGAAGCGCACGGTACTCAGTGTCAAGCTCTTGGAACCTGCGTGCCTTGCTCGCTTGCCCTTTCACCAGCCGAAGC
Source organism: Phycisphaerales bacterium (assembly GCA_965216865.1). Lineage (GTDB taxonomy): Bacteria > Planctomycetota > Phycisphaerae > Phycisphaerales > UBA1924 > UBA1924. The sequence goes on along the minus strand of OZ244206.1, from coordinate 3,156,068 downwards.
CTGCGTTCAGTGGAATCGAGCTGCTCACGCGTACGAACAAGATTCGTTTCTGTCTTTTCAAGTTTTCGCTGTGCTTCTACACGGCGCAGACGATATTTCGCGATTCCTGCCGCTTCTTCAAAGATCACCCGCCGTTCCATAGGTGAGGCGAGAAGCATACGATCAACCTTGCCCTGCTCGATAATCGAGTACGCATCCGCACCGATGCCCGTATCGAGAAAGAGATCGCGAATATCCTTGAGCCGAGCAGTCCGACCATTGATGATGTACTTCGATTTCCCGTCGCGGAAGAGTTGTCGTTCGACGGATACCTCATCAGCGTCGATAGGTAGAGGTCGACCAATTCGGTGACGCGCTGTCAGGATCGCGGCGGCCTCCGACTCTCCCTCTTCGGCGGCACGGTCCGCCTCTTCATCAGAAACATGCTCATCGTGAATGGGGTGATGCTCTTGACTGTCTGAAGCGGTTTCATCAGTGTGTGTCTCCTCAGATGCCAGCGCCTCCGCACGACCGACGGCATCAGCAAGCTGCTCGAGAAGTTCTTCGGTAAGCTTGGGGTTCTCGAAGGTGAGACACACAGAAGCCATGCCGGCCGGCTTACGGACCGCAGACCCCGCAAAGATGACATCGATCATCTCCTTGCCACGCAGAGACTTAGACGACCGCTCACCCAAGACCCACTTGATCGCATCAACTACATTGGATTTGCCGCAGCCATTCGGGCCAACGATCCCGGTGATCGGATCAGAGAATGAAAAAGTCGTCTTATCCGCGAAACTCTTGAACCCCGAAAGAGTAAGCGATGCCAGTCGCAATCCAGCAGCCCGTGGAAGCACCACGGGAGCATCAGAGACCACTTGGGGTGGTGTCATCTCAACGGTAGTAGATATGGCCTGGGTCATGATCAGCGCAACCTCCGTGTCGGCTGTCAAGCGAGTGTGAAAACGACTGCGTGTACAGACGGTCGAAAGCCCCGGATCCTCCGGGGTGCTTCAAGCTATTTCAAATGATATCGGAAAACCCGATCATTGGGCGTGAATGGGGTGTTTTTTGTTTAGAAACCCGTATCGCTCTAGCCCTTGTCGATTCGAGACTCGCGTCTACAATCGGGCTTTCCCATACTCAACATCAAGGAACCGTCCCCAATGAGCACCCCCACCGATCGCGTCTACTCTGAATCGCACGAATGGCACAAGGTTGACGGCGAGGTCGTCACGATCGGGCTTACAACATATGCCGTCGATCAACTGACCGATGTCACTTTCGTTGAAATGCAGGAATCAGGCACCGAGGTCGACGCCGGCGATTCCGTTGGTGAGGTTGAATCCGTCAAGACTACGAGCGATATCTACACCGCAGCATCAGGCGAGATCATCGAGGTCAATGAGGCACTCTCAGACAACCCCGAACTCGTGAACAATGACCCCTACGGCGACGGCTGGCTTGTAAAAATTAAGATTTCTGATCGAGGAACGCTGGACGAATGCATGGATGCGGCCGCTTACGACGCCTCACTCTGAGCACTCAGCCCCCTCCTGTCTTTGAATCATATCGGACACGAAAACGCCCCACGCTGATAGGCGGGGCGTTTTGTATTGACATATTTGCTGTGATCTGTCATTGCAATCCCACCGGGATCGCTGCAACTGAACTTGGAGTGACGAGAACCTTACCGACTATCCGAGACACGAAATCCCGAAGAGGGATCACCCATGCGGAGAATTGAGACGGTACTCTGTGCAAGCAGCGCCCCGAGAGGCTTGCCCGCGACAAGCAGGACCGTATCCCCGTCTTCTGTAATGCCCTCATTTCGGATGAGATTCTCGACCATATCGGTCCAGTCACGGAGACGCCCGGTTTCCGGCGGTTCGGTATAGATCGGGTGCACACCGCCATAGAGGGACATTCGTCGCGATGCCAACTTTGAAGATGTGAATGCGTAAATCGGCACCCGGAAGTTGTTCTGAGAAAGGTATCGAGCCATCCCGCCCGCCTCAGACCAGACAGCCACTGCTTTCGCCCCGAGCTCGTCAGCCATATACCAAACGCCCTTGGCGAGAGCCGCAGAGCGAAACGGGTATTCCTTGAGCGTCGGTGTAGATTGGTTCAGTGTCATCTCATCCATGCGTGATTCGGTGACACGGATGATCCGTTGCATCGTTTCAACCACGACACGGGGGTGTTTGCCAACCGCGGTTTCACCAGACAACATCACCGCGTCACACCCATCGAGAACCGCGTTGGCAACATCAGACGCCTCCGCACGCGTCGGGGTGACTGAGTCGATCATGGTTTCGAGCATCTGGGTCGCAACGATGACCGGCTTCCCAAGCATATTGCACCGCGAAAGAATGTACTTCTGGATGATGGGAACCTTCGCGACGTCCATCTCTACACCGAGGTCGCCTCGAGCCACCATGACCGCGTCAGTCGCCTCGATGATCTCATCCAGATTCGCGACTGCCTGTGGCTTTTCGATCTTCGCTACTACAGGGATTGAATGGTCAATTTCATCGTACTGCTCAACGACTTCCTTGGGACGCCACTCCTCAAGCTTGGTTTTGAGCTCGCGGATCTCATGCGGGGTGCGAACAAAGGAAAGCGCGACATAGTCGAGATTATTCTCAGCGGCCCATTTCGCACACGCCCAATCCTTCTCGGTAATCGCGGGCATATTGAGCTCTGACTCAGGGAGATTGATCCCCTTCTTGCTCGTGATTCGACCACCGATGGTCACGCGACAGCGGAGCGACTGACCCGGCACCTGATCCACGGCGAGCATGCGGATGTGCCCGTCATTAATCAGAACACGCTGCCCAGGAAGCACATCGTTATACAGTTCATCGAAAGACGCACCAAAGGTCGGTATACCGTCGACGAGTTCCGCTTCGCCCTGACCTCTTTTGAACACGATATCGTCGCCGGCATTGACGATCATTCCGCCATCTGGGTCGAAATCAGGAACCACCCCAACACGCATCTTTGGCCCCTGAAGGTCACCAAGGATTCCGACACATCGTCCGGACGCCTCAATCGCACGACGGACCTTCATGAGACGCTCGTCCATCTCTTCCAGCGACCCGTGCGAGAAGTTGAGTCGGAAAATCGACACCCCGGCTTCTATGAGCTTTTCCAGAGTCTCGTCTGAATCACTCGCTGGGCCAAGTGTTGCAACTATTTTGGCGTGTGGCGGGCGCATAGGCTCCGCATCGATCCAGGACACAGGTTGTGCATGGGGGCTCATGGATGCTCCTCGGGGCGGGTGTGTGTACTGCATCGGTTCGATCGTAGTCATGCCCTCATTATTGCGCCGCACAAGCACTTTCGCGACGATAGGCGACAAGATTCGATGAACTTGGGCCGTAAATCAGCGCAGCATCATGCTTCATACGGTTCGCGATAGAACCCGTGCCCTTCGTCTACCAGCTTCCCGTTCTTCACCAGGACCTTCCAAATTTTGGGATCGAACTCGGAAGGGCCAGGCGGTTGGATCGAACCGATGTCAGCCTTTTTCCCGCTTGTCACTTCTCGCTGAGAAATCTGTGATTCCTGATCCAGCTTCAGATACTTAAGTCGATGCCTGAACGCACGGAGGGCTTCATTCTGCTCTGTTTGGCTGAAATCCGGGAGGGACTCTGTTTTCTCAAGGGCTGCAGGATTCTCAAGCCTTTGGATCATCTCATCAAGAGCGGTGAGATCCCTCTCCCCTGTAATCCTCTTGAGTTCTGCCTGGTCGACAGGCATACGACCGAGCAGGCGTTGGAGCAATGTCCAATGCTCCATCTGGCGTACTGGGTCCGTAGCGTCGCGAAGCTTGGTCTCGGTGTCGCGGATCTTCTCGATGATGTTCATGTCATCATTCTATCTATCTTCACGCTCAAGCTCGATACGCGTGCGGGCGAGGTACGCACCTCCATCCAAATCACGGACAAAGGCCACGATCTGCTCGCGAAGATCACACGACATGACCCATGCATCATGAACAGTCGCCCCCCCTGATGTGCAACGAAGGATGATGTCATCACCGTTGGTCTCCGTGACAAGTACCTCCGGCTCTTCCTCCCCGTCAGGATCGAACTTCTCATGCTCTTCGGCGAGTTCGATAAACTTCTCTCGGATGACATCGACTGGAGCTCGCGCATCCAGATGAAGGTATATCGGTTTCACGAGATAGGTTTTGTTGAGCGACCAGTTCTCGAACCAGTTGTCAATAAAGTACTTAATCGGAAATACGAGCCGGCGATGATCCCAGGCATTTACGACGACATAGGTATAACTCACCTGCTCGATCGTCCCCCAGTTCTCCTCGATATAGACGGTATCCCCGAGTTTGAAGGGCTGCGTCAGCGCGATCTGGAGTCCCGCGATGAGGTTGCCCAACACCGCATGTCCTGCGATCCCGAAAATCACCGCGGCGACCCCAGCCGAGGACATCAGAGTAATCCCAAGCGTACGAGCCATGTCGAGTTGCAAAAGCACAACGCCGACACCGACAAACGCGGTCACAAGGAGAATTGTATATCGGGCTACGGTCAACTGCGTGAGCACCCTGCGTTCGGATTCAGAGCCCTCCTCATGAAACTTTCGAATCGCATCACGGGCGAATGTATCGATAATCACATTCAGGACCCGCATCACGAAGAATGTCAGTGCCGCGATAAGCATGACCAGAACAATCGGATCGGCAATCGTCGCGATCGCTCCTGGGAGCGAGATCCCGAACTCCACAACAATCCAGAGAACGAAGACCGCTACGAGGATGCTGATGGGCCAATCAAACTTCTCGAGCATCTTCAGGGTCACGGCGTCTGCACGCTTGACAATCCATTTGAGAAGCCGTGCGACCCAGTATCCTGCCAGCGGAGCAACGACAAGCGTGATACAGATCACGACGATTTTCCAGATCGCCACGCCCCCCATCACTCGTGCGCTCGCCCAATCGGGTGTGTGCTTGTCGATCCAACCCGGTCCATGCTCTTTATAGAGCATCGGAATGTTTTCCACACTCTGTGCCGCAAACTGCCAGATTTGATCACCCGCGTTGCTCTGAATCCGCTCTACACGGATCGGAACCGATCGTCCATTGAGGTCGATCTCGCCAAGTGAGATGCTCTTTCGTTCTTTTCCCACCGCGTCATTCGAGCCAACGACCGGCGATGTATCACCAATACCCTCCGCCTGATCAGGAAGACGCGACCAATCAATCCAGAGTTCCTGTGTAAGAACAAAGTGCAGTTGCTCCGCAGCCATGGTCGGCGAAAGATCCGGCAAAAGCCGCATATTCAATGCCTGCGATGCACGCTCATAGTTTTCAGCACGGGCATTGTCGATGAAGTGCTCAACACATGCCTGCGGCGTTTCCAGATTCGCAGTGGATTGGGCCATTGCCTGCTGATGTACGCATGCGATGAGCATCAGCAACGCTGCCCGAAGTCGAAATCGTCCCCATTGTCTCATGAAGACAGTTTGGACAACTCACATGAAACCAAGATGAAAATCGGATTGGTTTCACTTGAATCACTGTTTCTCGATTCAAACTTGTTCTTGGCAGCCTCCCGAAATGGTGCTAAAATCTCATACCGGGACCTGGGCTCCCGCCGAGTGACGCCTTGAGCATGGGCGAAGAGATCGGCAATAGGCCGCCCAAGAACTGAATCAAGGACATTCGATATGACCACCGCTTCGACGACGAGCCCCGCGCTTTCCGCCGATCCTTTGCAGCTGATCGATGTCGATCATGTGCGCTTCTATGTGGGCAACGCCAAACAGGCAGCCTACTTCTATGCCCACACCTTCGGTTTCCGGATCGATCAGATCGCTGACCTGACCACCGGGTCGCGAACTGAAGCTGACTACCTGCTCACGCAGGGCAATATCCGCCTGCTGCTGACTACCCCACTCAACGACACCCACCCGGCCGCTGAAGAACTCAAGCTTTACGGCGACGGCGTCAAAGAGGTCGCCCTGACGGTTGATGATGCCGAGGCAGCCTACAACCAGGCGATCGCCAACGGCGGCGAGTCAGCCCAAGCACCCCGCACGCTTGAGGATGACAAGGGCAGCGTCACCGTGGCGTCGATCAAGGCCTATGGCCGCATGATCCACACCTTCGTATCGCGAACGGGCGAGTACACGCACGAGAACATGCGCGAGGGCGGCATGTTCATGCCCAACTTCAAGAAACACCACTCGCCTCTGAACGACTACAACGAAAAGCACCCCTGCGGCCTCATGTTCACCGATCACCTCGTCGGCAATGTCGAAGAGGGCAAGATGAACGAGTGGGTCAAGTGGTACGAGGATGTCATGGGCTTCAAGATGTTCAAGCACTTCGATGATGCGGACATTTCGACCGAGTACAGCGCCCTGATGTCGAAGGTGATGGCCAGCGGCAACAACCTGATCAAGATGCCGATCAACGAGCCCGCCGACGGCGTCAAGAAGTCCCAGATCCTCGAGTACCTCGAGTGGCACAACATGACCCCGGGCGTCCAGCACCTCGCCTTCCGCACCGATGACGAACTCGCGACGGTCGCCGAGCTTCGCCGGCGCGGCGTGGACTTCCTCGACATGCCTGAAACCTACTACGAGAAGGTCTGGGATCGCGTCAACACCATGCTCAAAGAGAACGGGCATGATGTCGTCAAGGAAGACCACCAGCGTGTCAAGGACCTTGGCGTGCTCGTGGACGCCGACGACGAGGGGTACCTGCTCCAGCTCTTCACCAAGCCCCTGCAGGACCGCCCGACCTTCTTCATCGAGATCATCTGCCGTCGGGGCTCGCAGAGCTTCGGCAAGGGCAACTTCAAGGCCCTGTTCGAGTCGCTGGAGCTTGAGCAGGAGCGAAGGGGCAACCTGTAATCTGGTCACTGTGTTTCAATCAGCAACCGGGCGTCTTGCCCGGTTTTTTCATGCCCTCACGGCGTCATTTTTTCGGTTATCATGTACGCATGTCCCATACCTCCACCCTCATCTCCTGTACCGAGTTCGCCGACCGGGGCGCGATCGTCCGCGTGACTTCGCACAAGCTTCACGAGCACGAGTCGTCGATGCTCATCGCGGAGATGCGTGCGTACCTGGACTTGAGCGAACGCACCCTGATCGCTGCAGACTTCGAGCAGGTCGAGTTCATCTCCTCCGCTGCCCTTGGAGCAATGGTGACCATGAACACCGAGCTCGCCAAGCGGGGCGGGCGATTGGTGATGCTCAACCTGTCCGACGATGCGATGCAGGTCATCAAGCTCACCAAGCTCGACAAGCTGATCCCGATCGCGAAAGACCTCAACGGGGCCCAAAAGACGCTGCTCAAATAGCGCCCCATCGAGCCTTGAGCCCGGGAATCTCTCAACTCGCCATATACGCCAACTGCTCGTGATTCAGGGCGATTTGTGCGATCCGATGCACCACATTGGGGATCGTTCTTTGTGCTGTATGTAGGGATTATGCCGCTCGGACTCAAGTCCGATCATTCCGGCTCCGATACCGGTGTCACTGAACACAAACCGGTCCCCAAGGAGCCAATCTCATGAGCATCATCATGCCCGACCAGATCGAATCGAACCGGCTTATGTCGAGCTTGAGCGTGCTCAGACCACGAATTGATGAAATCACAAGTGAGTTCTGCCGCCTTCTCGAGTTCACAAATCCAACTCTCCGGCTCAAGTTTCCGAGCAATGAGCGGGTGATCGCCGTTGGAATCGAGGAAATCATCGGAACCGTCAGCGACCAGGATGATGCCCGGAGTGTCATGGAGCGTTACGCCTCGATCGCGCAAAGTGTTGGGATCGGCGAAACAAACCTGCCTGTGCTGCTCGCTTCAATCCAAACAGCAATGGCAGAGACCGCGGGCTACACCTGGACAGGCGGACAAGAGGACGCATGGACATGCTGGTTTGATGTCTTAGCCGAGTTCGCGATTCGTTCCGGCGTCCATGGTGATACACAGGCGGCCTGATCGACAAACAGGCCCCATCAATGCCACCACAGAGCACCCGTAAGGGTGCTTTTTCAGTCCGGCGACGCGTATCATCCATTCTGATTTCACGCACCCGAACGGAAAGAGCTCCATGCGTACGCACACCTGCAACGAACTCAACGAATCGCACATCGGCCAGACCGTCACCCTCTGCGGGTGGGTCAATGCCTACCGGGGACACGGCACCGGGCTCGTCTTCGTCGATGTGCGTGACAGATCGGGGCTGACCCAGGCCGTCTTCGAGACCGAGGGCGACAACGCCGAGCTCATCGAGCAGGCCTCTAGGCTCCGCAACGAGGACTGCATCAAGGTCGTTGGCACGGTCCGCGAACGCGCATCCAAAAACGACAAGATCCCCACCGGGGCCATCGAGGTCCTCGTCACCTCCATGGAGCGCCTGAGCAAGACCAAGAAGCTCCCATTCCTGCCCTCCACCGAGAAGGACCTGCCCAACGAGGAGGTCCGCCTGCGTCACCGCTACATCGACCTGCGTCGCCCGACGATGCAGAACATCCTGCGGACGCGTCACCGGGTGGCCAAGCTCACGCGTGACTACTTCGACGAGCACGATTTCATTGAGGTCGAGACGCCCGTGCTGTGCCGCTCAACACCCGAGGGCGCCCGCGACTTCCTCGTCCCCTCGCGCAACCAGGCGGGCATGTGGTACGCCCTGCCCCAGAGCCCGCAGCTCTTCAAGCAGATCCTCATGGTCGGCGGCTGCGATCGGTACCTCCAAATCGTCAAGTGCTTCCGCGACGAAGACCCGCGGGCCGACCGTCAGGCAGAGTTTACCCAGATCGACCTCGAGATGAGCTTCGTCGACCGCGACGAGGTCCTCAACATCATGGAGGGCTTCGCCAAGAACATCTGGAAAGAGATGCTCGGCGTCGAACTGGCTGAGTTCCCCCGCATGACCTACCGCGAGGCGATGGACCGCTACGGCATCGACCGCCCCGACACCCGCTTCGATCTGGAACTGGTGGACATCTCGGACTTGGCGGCCAAGTGCGAGTTTGGTGTGTTCAGCGACGCACTGGCCAAGCCCAAGGGCATCGTCAAGGCCATCCGTGTCCCGGGCGGGGCCGAGAAGTTCAGCCGTAAAGTGACGGACAAGTTCAACCCCTTCGCCCAGCAGTTCGGCGCGGGCGGCGTGCCCACCGTCAAGTACACGGGCGGGGAGTTCTCCACCGGCATCGCCAAGTTCCTCGGCGACATCAAGGAAGAGCTGGTCGAGCGGCTCGGGCTCGAGGACGGCGACGCGGTCGTCTTCGGCGCGGACACCTACCCGGTCGTGACCAAGACGCTCGGTGAGCTCCGGCTCAAGATCGCCCGCGAGCACGGCTACATTCCCGAGGACAAGTGGAACTTCCTCTGGGTCTACGACTTCCCCATGTTCGAGTACGACGAGGAGACCGAGCGCTACTACGCCCTGCACCACCCCTTCACGGCCCCGACCAAGGAAGAGGCCCAGCGTCTCATGGACGCGGACATCAAGGATGTGGACACCGTCGAGTCGATCCTCTCCGACGGCTACGACATGATCTGCAACGGCTCGGAGATCGGCGGCGGCTCGATCCGTATCCACGATCAGGAAGTCCAGTCCAAAGTCTTCGAGCTGCTGGGCATGAGCATCGAGGAGGCCAAGCTCAAGTTCAGCTTCCTGCTCGACGCCCTGTCCTACGGCGCCCCACCCCACGGCGGCATCGCCTTCGGGCTCGATCGCCTGGTCATGCACCTCGTGGGCACCGACAACATCCGCGATGTGATCGCCTTCCCCAAGTCGCTCACGGGTGTGGACCTGATGAGCGAAGCGCCCAACGTCGTCGACGCAGAGCAGCTCAAGGAGCTGCACGTCGAGTCCACGGCGGAAGCGTCGGTGTGATGACAGTCGAGTCGCGATTAGATCGTCTATTTGGGGCGGCACATTATCATGCCGAGACCACCTCGGATGGACGCCGAATGCTGATCCGTGGGAGGCAGGTCTCTCCAGAGTTGTACTCAGGTGATGTATATCCAATCGTACTTACGATGGAACATACATACGAAGTTCAACGAGAAGATGGCCTGCCTACAAGCGAACAACATGAGGCATATGGGGAACTCCTGCTTCCGATTCTTGACGCGATGAATGGCAGCCGCATCGGTGTGCATGTATTTGCGGATACGCACGACGGGATGGTGCGTGAGTGGTTCTATGTGTCAGATCTCAAGAAAGCTGCCGGATTGATCAAAGAACATGCTCCGAGCGAGTTCTCATACGAGATCATGTACGATGATGATCCCGAATGGGAGAGTTTGGACAGTCATGTACGCCAGTTTGGGTACTTCGAACGGTCATAAACACAAGCCGGTTGCGCTGTTTCCACGTCGGGTGCCACTACTCGACGCGCAGCGGCGCAGTAGTGCTCCTTAGAACTCCGGAAGACACTACTGCGCGTCTTCGACGCGAGTAGTGGCACCCTGCAATGGGCGCTAGAATCCCCCATGACCACGACACTTTCCGAGCCCGGGCTCGACCCGATTACCATCGCCAGCCGCACCTTCAACTCCCGCCTCTGCGTCGGGACGGGCAAGTACGCCAGCATGGAGCTCATGCGCGACGCCCTCGATGCCTCCGGGGCCGAGGCCATCACCGTGGCGGTGCGTCGTGAGCGACTGTTCAACGCCGAGGGCAAGTCGCTGCTCGAGTACATCGATCTCGATCGGTACACCATCCTGCCCAACACCGCTGGGTGCTTCAGCGCCGACGACGCGGTTCGCGTCGCCCGCCTCGGGCGTGAGCTGCTCGACCAGCTCGACAACCCCGGCGCGAACTGGGTCAAGCTCGAGGTGCTCGGCGACAAGAAGACCCTCCTCCCCGACCCCGTCGGCACGCTCCAGGCCGTCGAAGAGCTCGTGAAGGACGGCTTCGACGTCCTCTGCTACACCAGCGACGACCCCATCAGCGCCAAGCGCATCAAGGACGCAGGGGCGGCGGCCGTCATGCCCGCCGGCTCGCCCATCGGCTCGGGCCAGGGCGTGCTCAACACCAACAACATCGTGCTGTGCCTCGAGCTCCTCAAGGAGAACGACCCGACCTTCCCCGTCATCGTCGACGCGGGCGTCGGCAGCGCCAGCGATGTGGCGTACGCCATGGAACTGGGTGCCGACGGCGTGCTGCTCAACACCGCCATCGCCCACGCCAAGGACCCGGTCATGATGGCCCACGCCATGCGCAAGGCCATCGAGTGCGGGCGCCAGTCCTACCTCGCCGGGCGCATCGATAAGAAGCTGTATGCCACGGCCAGCTCGCCGATGGAAGGTGCGATCTCGTATATTCCGGGCGAGTAGCCCCTTCCGTCACTAGGTGCTGTCGGGACAAGGATTACGGAAAATATGATTCGCTGCTTCTTCGCTATGCCAAGGTGTGGTATGGTGGTGTTGTTTTGTGATATGTATATTTAGAACACTGATTACAACACTGGAGGTCATCATGATGAAGAGACGCGTTCGTTCGATTCTTGTTCTTGCGGTAGCCGGGCTTGCTTCAGCCGCGTGTGCGGATGTGGTGGTCTTCGAGAATAACAATCCCGCCTATCACTTCTGGCCGGTCTCTGCCAGCGGGACAAACTACGACACCCTCTATCTGATGAGTGATTCGTTTGATCAGGACTACCCGTATACGGGGAGCCCAGTGCCTGTGTTTTACCGGTATACCAGCGATGGTGGCAGCTTCGGGAATGGGATGCAAGTTTTGGCCGGTAGGGATGGCACATTCGTTGCGCAGGGGGAATCTCGCCCGCTGTACGATGATGACTTAGGCGAGGTGGTTGAAGTTTTCGGCCCCCGGTTACTCGAGCCCGGCGATACGCTCGATGGAAGTGCTTCATATGTGAGCGACTCGTTCTATGGCGCGTATCCCAAGTTTTATTTCTGGAACAATCAGGTCCTGCCATTCGAGTATTTCGTGCCGATCGACGAGCCGTTTATGGTCGGGGTGTCGATCGAGGTTGAGGGGGATCGTTACTACGGCTTCGTCGAGTTCAAGATGAATACGGATTTCGGTCCACAAATCGACTTGCTGCGTTGGGGGTACGAGACCGATCCCAATACGCCGCTGGTCGCACCGGGGCGTGCCTGCAGCGAAGTTGACCTTGCAGAGCCACTTGGTACGCTGGACTTCTTTGATGTCAGCGCGTTCATCTCGCTTTACACCGCTGGCGATCTGCAAGCGGACTTCAGCGGCGACGGATCTCTGGACTTCTTCGATGTCAGCGCGTTCATTACCAATTACGGCGTGGGCTGCCCGTAAGGCGGCCTGGTCGTTCGGACAAACATGATTCTTGTAAGGGACGCTCCAGATTTGGGGGCGTCCTTTGTTTGTGCGTGGATTGGGGTGTGAAGGTTGTTCTGGCCCCCTCCGTCCAGCCTACTCCTGAACACCTCCCCTGCGATAGCGGTGAGGGTAGGTCAGTCCTTAGCCACGATGACCGATGAGCCGCTCGGTTCCGGACGCTCACCCAGCACGAACGACTCCACTGCGGCCGCGATGTCGTCCGGCACTAGCACCTGATCGCCCGGCAGGTCTTCGGCACTCACAATCGAACGCAACATCTCTGTCTCGACCGCGCCGGGATGGACCGTGTATGCCCGGATCTGGGGGTATTCGTTGCAGATCGCACGGGCCATCGCCTCAAGCCCTGCTTTGGTGCAGCCGTAGGTGCCCAGCCCGGGGAACGGGTCGATCGCGGCCCGCGAACCAATTGAAACAACGCACCCGTTAGTCTTCTGCAAATGCTGGAGGGCCAGGCGGGTCAGCAGGATCGGGGCGGTCAGGTTGATGTCAATGAGCTGCTCGATCTCGGGCTCACCCAGGGTGCCCAGTTCGCCGCAGGTCCCAATGGCGGCGTTGTTGATCAGAGCATCAATCCTCCCGAACGCCTGAAGCGTCTCGTCGATCAGTCGTGATCGCTCCTCACCATTGGAAATGTCGGCGGGAACGACGAGCCAGTCCTGCCCTTCGGTGCCCAGGGTCGAGGCGGTCTGGTGGAGTGGCTCGGTTCGACGCCCAGCGAGCACGACCCGACCACGCTTGGCAAGGCGTTGCGCGATGGCTCTGCCGATCCCGGATCCGGCACCGGTGACAATAGAGACAATTGGATTGGAGTCGCTCATACGAGATCGTAGGTGAACAGTGTGTACGAAGAAACACCCGCGCTTGCAACGGCGCGGGTGTTGGAGATTGACAAACAGAGTCTATAAAGAGAGATCGGTGCACTCAGATCAGAAGTATGATGCGATCATCAACGCGCCGAAAAGCGCCGGGAGTAGCGCGAGATAGGATGCGAGTCCGAGGAAGAGCGGCAGCCCGCTGGAGTGATCTTCGATGTGTTTGACGACGATCGCCTGGGATTCGTCAAGCCGATCGATTTCATAATCCGTTGATTTGTTCTGGAAGCGTGTCATGTCGTCCTCCTTTCTGATGGTTCGTGGACATCAATGACGCAAGAACAATGCATTTGTTCGCACGAATATTTTCATTGGATACACCAACTCCATCGCAAAGAGCGCATCTGACAGGAATCCTGAACGCTCTTGCTGGCTCAGAAGCAGGAATTCTTGTGAAAAAAGAAAGCTCGCACAGCTGAGAATGCGTGCGATGCAGGATCATATCGCACGGTTTGTGCGCACAATCCTCGGTTTGACAAGCCGAGTTTCATTCAACGATCGGTGCCAACACGCCGTGTCTGTGCACGAGCACACCACCCGAGTGGCCAGCGTTCACCAGTTCGATCATCGCTGCGGCATAAGTGATTACCACAAACGCGCTTCCAAAGATCAACACCATGCCTTTGCGCGTGCTCTTGATCTTCGCATACGCAAGCCAAACAGCAAGATAGACCAGAGTCGTCGCGATGAACAGGTTGCGGGCACGCTCCGCGCGTTCCGCGTGGAACTCGATCGCAACCGCGATCACTTGTGAAGGGGAGCCGACGATACCCGCTGCGGACTCGCCGGTCATCGCTGCCAGAACACATGAGATGGTCCCCAAAGCGAGAAGCCCCCCACCGCACGCCCACCAGATGTGACGCCCCTTGGAATCGAGCAACCCGATCACCAGGGGTATCCACGCGACAAACAACACACCGATTGGGATATGGACCACGAGCGGGTGCAATGCTTCATATGACGGGATAGGTGGGAACACAATCGATCATAGACTCGTTCCGCCACGGCCTTCAAAGACTCGTCCCCTCGTTCCAGTCGAGCAAACCATAACTCCGAAGATGCCAAATCATGCAGGCGACGATGTCCCCTCTTGTGCGCACAAATGGCGAGTTACTCTCGTGCTGCACGGGGGTACGCAATGAGCGAGCGGAATCCGTCGTGGTCGTACGCCCGAACGCCGAAGAAGTAGTTGTCCTTCGAAAGCGGGACAGTGCCCTCGGTGACATTGCCCACATCCTTGAACTCTTCCCACTCCGCAGCCGTTGTCTCACGCCAAACGATCTCATATCCCGCCACATCGGGCTCAGGAGATGGGTTCCAACGAAGCGTCGTGTCGTTGGTGAGATCTGCCACGATCACTCTGGCGTTCTCCGGCGCTGACGGCGCGTTGGTCAGATGCACGAGCGTCAGGGCGTTCAGACGCGTGACATCCGCGAGGTAGTTCTCATCGACATACTCAGGGAGATCACCGTACTGCTTGCCATCCTCGATCCGCACATCCTGATGCTGGTGATCGTAGTTCTCGTAGGTTTCACAGAACCGGATCGCTGCGAACCCAAGCTCGTTGAATGGCGTGTGGTCTCCGCCACGCAGGAACCGGTCGGGTCGATGGATCAGGCGAGGCTGCACGGTGGTCTTGTGCAAATCAGCAACATCCGCGATGTATCGTGCGAGTTGGCGTGAAATAGAGTCGGACTCGGTGCCGTAGAGTCGCTTCCAGCGGACCGCGTTGCCGATCTCAGATTCGTCCATTGAGATCATGGTCGCTGGCAGCCCCTCAGAGAATACACGGATCTCCTTGGATCCATCCTGCCCTTCAAGAACTCCGGTTGGGTCGCCGACGGTGTCGTTGTTGAGGACGGCGACGATGTTCTTGCCCGCATCGAGGGCATCCTGGGCATGGAGCCGTGCTCCGAAGAGCCCCTGCTCTTCGCCCGAAGTAGCCATGAGGACCACCGTTGCATCAAGCGGCTCCTTTGCGAGAACCCGAGCGAGCTCGATCATCAACGCGACGCCCGATGCGTCGTCGTTCGCCCCCGGTGCGTCGGACTCGGCATCAAGGGCGCCGCTCGCACGCGAATCAAGGTGCCCGAGCACATAGTACTGACGATAACGCGAGGCGGGGTCAGAACCAGGGATCTCACAGATGACATTCACGACCTCGACGGTCCTCGGGATACGACGCCCGTCAGGCTCAACCTTGTGTGCGTCGAAGTAGACGCGCGGGGTGGAATCCCCGGTCTTCCCATGTCCCTCAATGTTTGCCTCGAACTGGGCTTTCACCCACCGGCGTGCGGCGCCGATTCCGCGTGTGTCGGAGTCTGTCTCCGAGAGCGTGTGGCGTGTCCCGAACCCAGCCAGGATATCGACATACAGGCGCAGGTTCGCGGGGTCAACCGCATCCATGACGCGATCGGGCATATCCATGAGTTCGCGTTCAATGATTCGTCCACCCGAAGGACTCATCCCGAGTTCGCATGCGGCATCGATGGCGTCGTTCTTGTTCATCCCTTGGTCCTTGATGAGGTACATGCCGTAGATCGTGGCAGAGCGTGAACCTGACCCACAGTGCATGAGAATCGGTCCTGTTGTGGCGTTGAGTGTATCCGCAAGCTCGCTCGACTGAGTCCCGTCAAAAATCGCAGAGCTCGATGGTGTGTGCACATAGGTCATGCCGAGCGATTCGACGAGCGCCCGCTCATCGAAGGAGAGCCGCTCCATCTCACGCTCGGTTCGGTTGTTGATGACAACCCGACCACCGGCGGCTGCGAAGGCGCGGAGCTCATCCTCGGTCGGCTGTCCCGAGAAAGTAATCCGCCCCGCCTGCGCCTTCTCCTCGCAGATCTCACCCCAGGTCTTTGGCTGATTTTCAACAACCCCAGACTCACCAGCGGTTTGAGCACAGGCGTTCGACACGGTCCCCGTGAGAGCCATGCAGATCGCGATATTCGAAAGGACGATCGTAGGTGTCTTCAGCATAAGCGCGATTGTACTTGATGCCGCTGAGGACTGCGCTGGGCGTGTGCATATGATGAACCATGATGACCAGAGAACACCCGGGCACGACCCTCCGAGATCTCATGAACCAGTCCGTTGTAGCTGCCCCGGGCGCTTTTAATGCGTTGGTGGGGCGTGCGGTCGCGGACGCGGGCTTCCAGGCCGGGTACTTCTCCGGCGGCGCGACAACGGTTGCCAACGGTGTTCCCGATGTGGGGCTTCTCACGCTCGACCACTTCGCTCGCGAGATCCGCTCCGTCGCCCACGCGTCGGGGCTGCCAATCATCGCGGATGCGGATACGGGATTCGGCGAGGAGGAAATGGTCCGACGCACCGTTATCGAGTACGACCACGCGGGCGCCGCGGGGCTCCACTTGGAGGATCAGGTTTTCCCCAAGCGCTGCGGGCACCTCGACGGCAAAGCGCTGATCTCGCTCGATCAGGCCGTGTCGAAGATCGAATGGGCCACGAAGGCATCACAAGATTGCTCTGATGGGCGATTCATCATCTGTGCTCGAACCGATGCCAAGGGCGTCGAAGGCTTTGAGGCTGCGATCGATCGTGCGAAGGCATATGTCGAAGCAGGCGCGACGATGATTTTCCCAGAGGGCCTCACAAGTGAACAGGAGTTCGCGGACTTTGCCAAGGCGATGGACGAGCTGGGCGACAAACGCCCATTTATGCTCGCAAACATGACCGAGTTCGGCAAAACCCCGATGCTCACGCTCGAGCAGTACGGCGCGATCGGATACAACATCGTGATCTACCCGGTGAGCACGCTTCGTATCGCGATGGGTGCCATCTCGAAGGCACTGGTTGAATTAAAAGACACGGGCACTCTTGAGGGGCAGTTGGAAAACATGCAGACGCGTCAAGAGTTGTACGACCTGGTGGGATACACGCCCGGCACCCCCTTCGAGTTCTGATGTCGTTTTCAACCGGTCGAAACTATGCCGCTGAAGATGATTCGACCATGATCACGGATCATGGCGAAATCATCCGCATTTATTCTGACGACATCCACGGAGCTCGTCATCAACGATTCGTCGTCCAACTGAAAACCGGCCAAACGATCCTGATTCTCCATAACATCGACCTTGCCAAAAGAATCCCGATACGGATTGGAGACAGAATAGAGTTTCGGGGCGAATACGAGTTCAATGATAAAGGCGGGCTCGTCCATTGGACCCACCACTGCCCTCGGGGTGAGCATGATCCCGGTTGGATCGAGCATGCAGGGATTTCATATTCCTAATTATTTCTGTGCATGAAATCATTGAGACTGGGCTCTATCGCCCCCTCGCCCCCCTGCTGCCAGACAGGGGCAGAAATCCACAAATCATGCCTGAAAGTACATTGGGCCGATCCCGTACAATACGGGGAAGGGATTTCAATCATGATTAGCTTCACTTGCGATCGCTGCGATATGGAGATCCAACTGGACGATGAGTTTGCGGGCACCAAGCACGAGTGCCTGAACTGTGGTGACATCAACCGCGTACCCATCCCAGAGGGCTCAGGCATCACCATCGAAGATCCCGACCCAAATGTGGACTCGAAGATGATCGATCGTGCGGCCAAGGCTGGGTTCCCACCCGACTTCGGTCCCGAAACTCGTGTGATCAAAGTACGACGCTGCTGGTTCCGCTCACGCGTGATCCGGTTTTCATTCGTAGCGCTCGCGGGCTTGTTGAGTCTCATCGGGCTCATCTGGGTTCCAATAACAGACAAGTCCGTCTGGTGGTACGCGCTCTTCGGCCCCCTGCTGATCGGGTCCATAGGGATGCTGACCTGGTGGTGGATCGATCGTCTCAGCGCCTCTCTTGAGATCACCACCAAACGCACCATCATGCACAGAGGGTTCTTTTCCAAATCCTCATCCGAGGTTGTACACGACAACATCCGCAATATTCAGATCAACCAGAGTTTCCTTCAACGGGTGATGAATGTTGGACGCATCGGTATCTCCTCTTCTGGGCAGGACGGCATCGAACTCCAAGTGAATCATCTCAAGAATCCCGATTACCTCCGTGAAGTGATCGACCTTTACCGCCCACTCTGATCCGGCACTGTCTATTTCGATCTCTGGAATCGGTTCCAACCCGGCCAATATGGGTGTACTATTGAACAAGCGGAGGAACCGCGTTCCGTGTGATGTGTGCCGGGTTCACGATCGATCGGCAGGAGGCCATTCCTATGCTCTGGATGCAGAAACTTCGTTTGCGTGTGTTTGCTCTTCTTGCAGGGCTTGCGCTGCTTGTTGTCACGGTTGTCGGGGTCTTTGCAGTGCCCGTCCTTCCTGCAATTGGTGTGGCAGTCACCATCGCGCTTACGATGGTCAACTCCATGACATCGCGATTAGAGCACATGACCTGCGCGGGGTGCGGCAAGGACATCGCCCAACTGCCAGCTGGCACCCATGGGATCGTCTGCGATTGCGGCACCATCAACCACCCCTTTAATGCAGGTGAGCCTTCATATGCATTCGATCTGAGCGATGAAGACGACGAAAACACCAATCTCGCCTGAACTCTAAATCACGGTGCATTCACATAAAAAAGCCCCGCACTCGGCGGGGCTTTGTGATTCAAAGACGAATTGCGGATCATTCCGCTTCGTTGCCCATCTTCTTGTTGAACTCGTCTGCGGAGACTTCTTCAACCTCGGCGTCAGAGAGGATCTGGTCAATTGTCTTGTGCTCGCGGACCTGCTGCATCAGGGTCTGTGCCTGACCGCTCTTCTGGAGCTCTTCGACGACCTGCTCAGGACGCTTGTTTTGCTGCATCGCCATCTGAACGATCCGAGCGTTGATCTCTTCATTCTGGATCTGGACATCGAGTTCTTCGGCCGCTTTGTTCAGGATGAAGAACTGTTTCAGCTCATTCCGGGCGCTCTCGGTGGAAGCGCCGCGAAGCTCAGCCATCTTCTGCTCGATTTCTGATGGATCGACGCCTCGGTACATGAGATCCATCCGTCGGCGCTGGAGATTCCGCGCCGCCTGCTGCGAGGTCAGGCCCTCAGGCAGATCGAACTCGACCGCGTCGGAGAGATGTTTGACAATCTGCTGACGCATGACGGATTGCTGCTGAACCTCGGCTCGCTGCTGGAGCTGGTTCGTGACCATCTCCTTGAGCTGCTCCTCATCATTGAAGCCGTATTTCGCGACCAAGTCGGAAATGACAGCAGGAACGATCCGGTAGACCTTGGTGGTTTCGTACTCAACCGTAAGGTCCTTGCCTCGCAGCGCTTCGACCTCATGGTTCTCAGGGCCTTTGAGCTTGACCGTGACTTTATCCCCAACTTTGGGAGTACCGATCTGCTTGAAGAAATCAGGAACGATGACGCCGAGGATCATGCCCTCATCGCCCTCTTCAGGAATCTGAACGACCGCACCTTCGATGTTGTAGTGCTCTGTCCCGTCTGAGTCCGTCATCACAGCGTTACCTGTGACATAATCGCCGCGGTCCGAGTCCTCTCGCTCGTCGAGCGAGCCCTCGTTGATCGAGATCTTTTTGATCTCCTCATCGACAACCCCATCGGGGAGCGTTGCGTCTGGCTTGAGAACCTTGATACCTTTGAGTTCGGGGAGTTCAAACTCGGGCATAACCTCGACCTCGACCTCGAAGTTTACGGGCTTGCCCGACTCGACCTCGATGGACTCAAAGACCTCTGCCGGGGGCTGTCCGAGAACCTTGAGATCGTTATCGCGGACTGCCTGTTCGTATGCCTGGGAGACGAGTCGCGAACGGGTCTCATCGGTGACATACGAGGCATATCGCTTCTCGACGAGACGACGAGGCGCGTGCCCCTTGCGGAAGCCCGGGATCGAGACCTGCTCGGCTACCGCGCCGAACGCGACTTCCATCTGGTTATCAACGGTGTCCGCCGGGATCTCAACGCTGATGCGTTTCCGGCAGGGTCCCGCTTCTTCTACAGTAATGGTATTGGTGTCTGACATGATGTTCTTTCTGTTCATGCCACGCACTGGACTGCTGTCGATCCGCCATCGTGCGCCTGAGTCCCGGATCGACCCTCCCGGACGCCCGGGAGGAAGAGAAGTGTAGGCATCGACCTAAATGGAACCATCGCTTGATTCCGGGTTCTCAGGACGATGTTTGTGTTGAAGACACGCCCCCCACGCCTATCATTACGCCCCATATCTCTTGCCGGGGTGGCGGAATTGGTAGACGCGGCGGATTCAAAATCCGCTTCTGGAGACAGAGTGGGGGTTCGAGTCCCCCCCTCGGCATTCACACGAGAGACGAACTGATACACATATAAGGGATCCAGACATGGACGAACAACCCCAACAGCAGCAGGTCCAGCTCCGCATCGATGAATCGAAGATGACGAGCACCTACGCGAACACCATCCGCACGAGCAACACCCAAGATGAACTGATTATGGATTTCGGGATGAACATCCCCATGCAGGTCCCGAATCAGGCACCCATGGTGGTCTTCAATGTCGGGTCACGCGTCATTATGAACTGGGCCGGTGCTAAACGCCTTGCGCTCTCGCTCGGATCGGCGATCCGTCAATACGAAGAGCGTTTTGGCGAGATCGACATCAATCCCGGCGGTGGGCAACAGCCCCCTGCTCAGGGCTGAGCGATCAACCGCACATCTGATCCAATCCACACGGGCCCATCGCGGCCCGTGTGTTCTTTTCAGGGCAACCTTCCGCTGCTACAAATGAATAATCTGTGACAGGATGGCCGACGAAAAGCATCTAGAACCCAGACGAAACCGGTTCGTATAACCATAAGGAAGATACGCATGAGCAGTGAAACACTGAACATCTCTCTGAGCGATGATCAGGTCGCGCGCGATGCCCAGCCTATTCAAGAGCTCGTCCACGCGGTCGGGTCCGTCGTGGTTGGGCAAGAGCACATGGTCCGCTCGCTCGTCATCGGGATGCTGACCGGAGGGCATGTCCTGCTCGAGGGCGTCCCAGGGCTCGCCAAGACACTTACCGTGACCACGCTCGCGCAGGGGTGCCACGCGGAGTTCTCTCGCATCCAGTTCACCCCAGATCTGCTCCCCGCGGATGTGATCGGGACCCTGATCTACAACCCAAAGGACGGGACCTTCGCGCCCCGTATGGGGCCGATATTTGCGAATATTGTGCTTGCAGATGAGATCAACCGAGCGCCCGCGAAGGTACAGTCCGCCCTGCTTGAAGCAATGCAGGAACGGCAGGCAACGATCGGCGATACCACCTACACCGTCGGCGACCCGTTTCTCGTCCTCGCGACGCAGAACCCGATCGAGCAGGAAGGCACCTACCCCCTCCCCGAAGCCCAAGTCGACCGCTTTATGCTCAAACTTCATGTTGGGTACCCTACCCGCGATGAGGAACGCATCATCGTCGATCGCATGATGTCAACTTCCGAACATAAGGGCATCGCCCCTGTCGTATCACTCGAGCACATCACGAAGGCACGCGAGACAGTCAACCATATCTACATTGACGAAAAAATAAAGGACTACATCGTCTCACTCGTACACGCTACGCGGGATCCCGGATCAGTTCGTGCGAACTGGACAATGGATCTGCCCAAGCTCATTGAGTTCGGTGCATCCCCGCGTGCATCACTCGCGTTGGCCCGGGCCGCTCGTGCGAATGCATTCCTTGATGGTCGCGCATTTGTTACCCCATCGGATATCAAAACAATCGGACTGGATGTTCTCCGCCATCGCGTGCTCGTGAGCTATGAAGCCGAGGCGGAGGGGATATCGAGTGAGGATATCGTCCGCGAGCTTTTCGCCCGTATCCCCGTCCCTTGAATCCACCTACCTTGGAGGGTCTACACGCGTGCTCACCGAAGAACTCATGCGGGAAGTGAAACGCCTGGAAATCCGGGCGCGTCGTCGTGTAGATGATCTATTCGGCGGCCAGTACCAATCCGCGTTCAAGGGACAGGGAATTGAGTTTGCAGAAGTCCGCGAGTACATGCCTGGCGATGAGGTTCGCACGATTGACTGGAATGTCACCGCACGCACAGGACACCCGCACATTAAACGCTTCACGGAAGAACGACAGCTGACCGTGATCCTGTGCGTGGATTGCTCGATCTCAACTGCGTTCGGGAGTGTAAAACGCTCCAAGCACCAACTCGCATGTGAACTCGGCGCGGTCTTGACACTTGCAGCAGGACGGAACAACGATCGTGTCGGGCTGCAGGTGTTCGGCTCGGAACACTTAGAGAAGGAGTCGTTTCACCTCCGCCCCTCGAAGGGCAAGAAGCACGCCCGTCGCATCATGCGCGAGTTAATCGACTCGACCCCCGGGATGTCTCCGTTCGTACTGAAGGATGCCCTGAGCGAACTCGGAAGAGCGCACAGACGCAAGGCCGTCATCTTTGTCCTTTCCGATTTCCTCTCAGGACTGAACAACCGCGACGAACCGGATTGGGCCAAGCCCATGCGGATGCTCGCCCGAAAGCACGAGCTTGTCGCGATTCAGCTCACGGATCCGCTTGAGTTCGAGCTGCCCAAGGCTGGGCTCATACGCATGCACGATCCTGTTTCTGGGCAGCGGTTCAGTGTCGATACAGGCTCACGACGCGTACGCGAACGATACCGCAATCAGGCCGTTATGGAACAAACCCTCATTGAGGACACCATGCGGCGAGCCCGTGTAGACCGAGTAGAGATTTCGACCGCAGAGAGTTTCGTAGACCCGCTATATCGTTATTTTCAGCAACGGGAGATGCGCAAGCGATGATCCGTGCTCTCATATGCATGCTGATAATTATCTTGACACCCCTCTCTGGGTGCGCGGACCCTACCCCCCCCGTAGACACCAGCGTCGCACAGTTTGCGCGTGATGACGAGTCGGGGGTAACCCTTGAAACACGGATCGATACAGACGAAATCATACTTGCTGACAGAATATGGGTAGACGACATCACAACATGGACGGTATCGAAGCAGCCCGTGTTTGAGCCTCGCGACTGGATCGACACCCAGTGGACAGTGATCGATGAAACGACATCACCCCCAGAACTCCGCAATGGAGCTTATTCGATACACCGGCGCACGCTGATCGAGCCTTTCCTGCCCGGAACCTATACAGTTCCTTCTTCAGTTGTTCGCGTGCACAGCTCACCAGATGCTGAGCCAGCACTCGTTTCCACCAAACCGATAGAGGTTCAGGTGCTCGGCGTTCTTACCGAGAATGACTCCGGAGAACTGAACGAAATCCCAGACATTACCCAGCCTTTATCTTCGGATCACGATGGTCAAACATCGATCGTGATCGCGGGAATCGCCATTGCCGTTGTCACCCTTGGCTTTGTGATCGTCATGCTTCGACGGAATACCACCGTCCACACAGCCCGTTCAGTGCTCGAGTTGCTCCGCGATATCCAATCTGATCCATCGATACCCTCGCGCGAAGGTTTCGAGCGGCTCGGCCGCATCTTCGATCGCATGGATCCGCGACTGCAATCGACAACCGAGTTCGATCAGATGATCCGTGTCTGCGATCAAGCACGATACAGCAATATCACAGAGCCAAGCGTTCGCGTAACCCCACAGAAGATGGCCGAGCATGCGCTCGAGTTGCTCGGTGATGATGCCACATCTGTGTCGCGAGGGGGGGCCGCATGAACTGGCAGTTCGCGTACCCAATGGCGCTTTTCCTTATCTCAGTTGTTCCATTGATATGGATTGTCCGCGTGATCGCTTGGCGCCGACGACGGGGGCTCATGATGAGTGTGCCCTCCCGACTCGCCGCGAGCGGGCATTCCATCCGCTCAGCACTGGTCTGGATCCCGGGCATGCTGATCGGTCTAGGTATCATCAGCTTATGTATCGCGCTCGCACGCCCGCAGGAGATCGTCGGCGATACCAAGGCAACACGCGATACCATCGCGATCGAACTCGTGGTAGACCGATCTGGGTCCATGGACGACACGGTCGTGTTTGAGGGTGATCGAACGAACCGCCTCGAGGCCGTCAAGAAGATAGTCGAACGCTTCGTTGAGGGTGATGGGCAACTTCTGAAAGGGCGAGCTGGCGATCTGCTTGGTCTTGTGGTATTCGGTAGTTATGCTGACACGCTGATGCCGCTCACCCAATCCCACGACGCGCTCGTCGAATCAATTCGTTCGATTGAGATCCCGAGAAGTGAGCGAGAACGGAGCACAGCAATCGGCGACGCTTTGATGCTCGCTGCGGGGCGTCTCAAAGCGTACGAAGATGCGATGCGGATAGATACCCAGAATCCTGAGTTCGCGCTGAAGAGCAAGGCCATCATTCTGCTCACAGACGGGGAAAATCAGGCTGGTCAGTATTCTCCGGATCAAGCGGCTGTTCTCGCGAATCAATGGGGTATGAAGATTTACATCGTGGGAATCCGCGGTAACAGCAGACGAGGCTCTCTTTTTCCACGCCAGAACTCGAATATCAATGATCGCTTCATGACTCAGGTTGCGGAGCATACAGGTGGGCGCTACTGGCCGGTAGAGCAGATCAGTGATCTTGAGAAGGTCTACGCTGAAATTGATGAGTTGGAACGATCAACAATTGAAATATCTCAGTCGACCACATTCCGTGAACTGTACCTTCCGTATGCCATAACCGGGCTCGCCCTGCTTGGCGTAGGCATCTGCACACGCGAGTTTGTCATTCGGGGAGGGGCGGCATGAACGAACTGTTTTCATCTTGGCTACGGGGTGAGTGGCGCTTCGCGAACCCCCAGTGGCTGCTTGTGCTTTGGGCCCTGCCTGTTCTCGGTGCGCTCATGATCGCCTCACTGTACCGCTCTTTCCGGATCGAGCGACGCTTGGGTGACACAAGTATTATTGATTCAAACCTGGGACGGCGCAGGTCATGGAATACATGGGCCCGTGTATTCGCACTGACCTTGGGGCTCGGCCTGATCACCATCTCAATCGCACGCCCACAGTCGAACCCTGAAGAAATCGAGGTTGAGTCCAAGGGACGCGACATCGTATTTCTACTCGATGTCTCTCGCTCCATGCTCGCAAACGATGTCGCACCGAATCGACTCGAGCGATCGAAGCTTTGGATCAATGACCTAACCTCAGAACTCCGAGGCGATCGTGTCGGACTCGTCGCGTATGCGGGCTCATCTTCCGTTGTATGTCCGTTGACCACGGATCGTATGTTTTTCCGCCTGGCGCTCGACGAACTCTCACCTCAAAGCGTCCTGATGGGCGGCACGAACATCGGTGATGCAATTAGGCGAACGATGGAACTTGTCTTCCCCGAATCGAGTGATGAGTTCGCGAGCGGATATCGTGATCTGATTATCATTTCAGACGGCGAGGATCAGGAGAGCCTCCCTGTCGCCGCCGCGAGACAGGCGAGCGAACGCGGTGTCCGCATCATTACGATCGGGATCGGATCTGACAAAGGCGCCGTCATCAATGCTGACCGTAACAATCCTCGATCCGATCAAGTACGCTCGCGTTTAGAGTCCGAAACACTCCGTGATATCGCCAGTGTTTCACCAGGAGGCGTGTATCTCGAGGTCGGAACGGGAACGATTGATCTCGCTCAAATCTACAACGATTTGATCAGCACCGCAGACCAACGAACGATGGACACAGCGAGCACTATGCGATACACAGAGCAGTACCCATTCTTCCTCGCGGCTGGATTGATTTTCATCCTCATCGATCAGCTCGTTCTACCCACCAGAACAAGGAAGGCAATATGAGAATTCTGATCATCATACTCCTGGCCATATTCACGCTCATGCCCATCTCCGCTTCATTCGGCTCAGACGATACTGTTGCGGAGAACTTGGCAGGGAATGAAGCCGAGCCTATGCCCGCATCAATCGCTCGAGTACGGATTCAACAGGCAATGGATCACGCGACTCCCTTTGAGGATCGTCATTCAATCCTTTCTGAAGTGGTTGCTAGGTGCGAGGATCATCAGCTCCGTTCTATTGCTTCATACAACATGGGTATCGCATACATCAGACGCCAACCAACTGATCCTGGCTCACTCGCCGATGCAGTGGAATGGCTGCGCCAGGCGGATACTGAGGGCACCAGCAGCGAACTGCGCGTACGAGCCCGCGATTCGATTGGACATGCATGGTACCTGATGGCCCGAGCGGACCAGGAGAATCAAGATACAGCCCTGAACCCCACCGATCTTCCTGCGATGAAAGAACAACTCGTCGATGAGCTTGAGCAGTTGATCGTGTCTGCGAGCGCATTCCGTGCCGCACACGATGTTGACCACTCTTATCGCCCCGCGATCGAAAATCTGGAGCGGGTACGACAGGAAATCCAGAACATTAGGAATCAAATCAACTCGCTTGAGGAGTTGATCGAGCAACAGCAAGATCAAGCTCAGCAACGCCAGCAGCAACAGCAGCAACAGCAAGAAACGGCAGAGAGACTCGAAGAACTCGCTGAAAAACAACAGCAAGAGGCGAATGAGAATTCAGAACAGTCGTCCAAGACCCCCGAAGAACAAAGTCAGCAGGCGGAGGATCAGGACGAGCTTTGCAATCAGACGCAGAGCGAACAAGAAGGGCTAAGCGAGCAACAAGACGACAGCGAAGCAATGCAAGAAGTCGAGCAGCAGATGCAAAGCGCACGCGATGCACAGGAACGCGCTCAGGACGCACTCTCGCAAGGAAATATGCAAGAGGCCGCGAAAGCACAGGAAGAAGCCGCGGATGCGCTTGAGAGTGCTGCGAACAAACTCCGTGAAATGTCTGAAAATGGAACGGAGGGCAAGAATGGCGGCGAGCCAGAGCCTGAACAAGAAAGTGATGGAGAGGAGCAGGAACCTGAGCAATCACAGGGGGATGATGCTGAGGAAGCGCCGCAGGAAATCAGTGAGATCGCGCAGCAGCTACTCGACAAAGAGCGTCGTGAAAGAGAACGACGAAAAGCGAGACGAACGCCACGAGTGGTACCAGTCGAAAGGGATTGGTAATGAAACGCATAGATTCATACCGCTTCATATTCGCGATGCTTCTGATAATGCTCACGAAACCAAACCTGGCTCACGCGCAGGAGAATGTCTTCGTTCAAGCGTCTTTATCACGCGAGCGTGTCTTTGTTGGCGATGAACTCGCGTATGTCATCGAAGTCCTAGGCGCTACTGATCCCCAGATTGGTCAACTGGATCTCCCGAAGGGAATCTCAATGATTTCTCATGGTCGTACAACCCAGACGACAAGCTCTGTAGTCTTTGAGAACGGCCAGCGCAAACAAGTACGCCAGCGACGGTATCTGTACCAGTTCACGATTACCGCGAACACCGACGGGGAGTTCACGATACCGGCTCCCATCATTCAAGACCGGGGCGAGAAATATACAGGTAATGAGACGAGCTTTCGTTCAGTGCTTCCCTCCGAATCACTAGACGATGAGCTGATTATCTCTATCGACCGCACACGCCTGTACCAGAACGAGACCATTGAACTTGAGTGCGTGTGGTGGCTAGGAGACAACACATCTCAGTTTAACTTTGGCTCATCAAAGATACCGGAGTCTTTGGTGATACGACCTGGCACCATATCAGGCAACTCACAGTCCAAACTTGAGTTTCCACTCAATGGGCAAATGATCACCGGACATGTCTCAAGAGGCATCCACAACGGGAGTGAAAAATCAAGTTTCACTTTCAGGCTGAGCATCACTCCGACAGAGCTCGGAACACTTGAGATCGGTCCATTCCGATCGCTCTTTACTCGTCAACCAAGCTTTGGCGATCGTTATCGCGCATATATCGAATCCAACTCGCTCAATATCGATGTGGTGCCTGTCCCAGAGCACGGCAAACCATACATCTATGACGGCGCGATCGGCGAGTTTCAGCTTGAGGCACGCGCCTCAAACTCTAGCGTTCGGGTTGGCGACCCAATCGAGCTCACTCTACGCATACAGGGCAATGAGCCCATGACGGGTGTTCGCGACGCCCCCGATCTGACAACCCATCCTGGGTTTGCTGAGCAGTTCAAGACTGATTCTGATGGTTGGCGTGAGATCACCCCTCGACGCGATGGCACCCGGATCTACCAAACCACGATCCGTGCCCTCAGTGATACGGTGAAGGAAATCCCACCGATACAGCTTGCTTCATTCGATCCAGACCAAGGTCTGTATCGAATCTTTTCAAC
The DNA here is from genome assembly GCA_965216865.1 of Phycisphaerales bacterium. Lineage (GTDB taxonomy): Bacteria > Planctomycetota > Phycisphaerae > Phycisphaerales > UBA1924 > UBA1924. The sequence goes on along the minus strand of OZ244206.1, from coordinate 3,127,765 downwards.
AGAACCGATAGCTCTGCGTGTGGAAGATGTGAAAGAAGTTACCCTTGCCGATGCAGTCGTAAGCGGCAATCAGGTCTTCTCAGGTACTGAGCCCACTCGCCCGTCCGTTGAGCGTGTTGAGCTATCACCCGCAGCCCCAGGTCTTTGGGCACACCCCACCACTGAGGAGATGACCCAACGAGAGGGTTTTAATGTGGCACAGGCAGTGAGACAGCCAGTTTGGATCGCCACATTCGTTGCCCCACCTTCTCTCTACTTTGCCGTGCTTGGCGTGCTCGCATACCGACGCAGCCGCGATGAAGAGCGAGTGAGACTGAGCGATGCATTCAGACAAGCTCGCAAGCGAGAAGGCATCAACTCGTTACGCACATACACATCAGATGTGTTGAATATCGCATCCGATGCGTTCGTGGCGTCAGATGTGCACCAGCTCCAAGTCTCCAATGATCTACTCATGGAACTCGAAGACGCATTCATGCAAGAAGAGCAGCCGCAGGGGTCGTCAAGTCGCAAAGAGTCGGTCCATTCCGATCTGCTCCAAAGACTCCACACTCAGCTTCTTGCCAACACTCGCGTACGGAGCTCCACATGATCAAGCAACTCGTGATCAGCCTGTCGCTCATACTCTCTGTCTCGATATCTATCGCTTCTGCTTCAGATTCCGGGCGGCTCGATTTAAACCAGGCCATCGAATCCCTCGATGATGGGATCAAGTTACTTGAACAGAACGATCCTGATGCCCAGAGAGCCATTGAACTCGCAGCAAGTCAAATTGAATATGCGATCCGAGAATACGGTTACCACTCCGCCGCGGCCTACCACGCGCTCGGCAACGCGTACATCCTGACCGGGGATATGGGACATGCAATGCTCGCCTACCGCCGGGCGGAATTCATCGATCCAAGAGATATTCGAGTCCAGGATTCGATCGACTATGTCCGTGATCAAGTACACATTTCCGTCGAACCGAACATACCCAACCGCATCCGTGCTGCACTTATCAGCTGGCGCGGTATCATCCCGCGAACATGGATCTGGGCTGTAGGTATTACTCTGTTTGTCTTTGCATGGCTCGTATTCACAATTGGCCTGTTCTCAGCTCAATCTCGCCGCGCCCGTACCATCGGTATCGCAATGCTCGTATCTTCGTTTATCCCGTTTACAGCGCTGGGTTACGAATGGTCTCTTGAGTACGCCCGTGCTGCGGTAGTGGTTGTGCAAGATGAAATCGTCGCCATGAGCGGGCCGGATGACTCGATATACGATGCGGTGTACTCAGATCCGCTCCAGAGTGGCGTAGAAGCACACCTAATAGAAACCCGTGACGGTTGGGGGCGAGTTCAACTCATCGACGGCAGCATGTGCTGGATCCCACAAAGTGCATTCGAACGCGTCATCCCGGAATCGATCATCGAGTGACGCGGTCAGATTCACCACTCAACCTTCTGGTCTTTGAGTTTCATCCGGATAAAATCGTGAGGTCAGGTTATTCTGACATCTGGACGCGGGTGTAGTTCAGTGGTAGAACGTCAGCTTCCCAAGCTGAATGTCGTCGGTTCGATCCCGATCACCCGCTTTATCGCAAGAGCCCGCTCAGAGCCGCCAAGTGCAGCAATGGAGCGGGCTTTGTGATTGATGGACAAAGCCCGCGCATGATTTGTCCCTCCCTTCGCAAGGAGGGTTACTCGCGTCGATCACGAGCTCTCTGGGCTCGAATGGCACCGACACTCGACATCGTTGAAACCGCATAGGGAACCATGACAGTCAGGGCCATTTTCAACACACGCACACCTGTGATGTCGCCGCGGAGAATTGCGTCACCGTGATTGATGGTGATCAGGATCATCCCCACGATGATTGCAAACATGATTCCTCGGCGGACAACTGAAGGCCGCGCCGCGAGAGCAAACCAACTCTCATGCTGCGAGTACATCTGTGGTTGATTTGCCATGGAGGTACTGCGTGAACTCTCGTCTGGTGATCATAAACGCGACGACTACAAAGCGTTCTTTTCAGTCTATATCCGCATCTCGTTCTCGAAGTGGTATACGCATTTCGATATCGCGTGCCTTTTCCGCTTCGTACTTCAACCTGATCATCTTGCCCTCATCACCACGAATGAGGAAACGGAAGGTGCTGAACGACTTGCCTGCAATCCCGTCCTCAATCAGCATGCGCTCTGGGCGATACTTGATCGGCCTCATGGTCTGATCGTACCGATCATCGACCTGCCCCGACAGTAGCACTTCTGCACCCGAGAGCGTGAGTAGGTCTGGGAACCCGATTTTGTTGCGTGACGCGATTGCAAGCCGAGTCGGTATGATCTGAGTGTTCTCAATTTCCACAGTAAGTTCCCAAAGCCCATCTCCCATGTCTTTGATTCCAGCCCATTTGAACTGAAGCTCTGGCATGCTGCTCGCGTGGAACATCGTAAACGCAAAGTTACGATGACACCCTTCCTCCAGCATGAACGGCGGCGTGACACGCGAGGAGTATTTCGTCCCGCCACCGATGAGCACCTTGCCGTGCTGTGGGTGGTCATACTCTGTGTAGTCTGTAAAGGTCTGACCGAAGAGCATCCGATCCTGCCAATGCATGCGTTCTTCTTCTGAGAACTCCCGATCCGGATCGGGCATAATGCGGCGGTTCGTCCACAGTTCGTTTGTGAAACTCGCAACCCCGAGGCCTTCCGCAAGCCAGTTTACGAACCCCCCATGTACGGTGTACAAATCTGAGTGAATAACCCAGTAGTTGTAGAAGGGAAGCAGGTCCTCGCCCGCTTCACCGAGTTTGTCATACATCTGACGATCTGAACGCGGGTACAGGTTCTCAAGATATGAAGCACCAGGGCCACGAAGGAGCATGCCTCCAGTGTTGTGATAGCTCTGTCCCGCTGCGATGTTTGGTCGCGTCAGGATGAAGTCCGCGACGGCCTTGGTCTCAGGTCGATCGAACGGGTGATCGCCAGCACCATACTGGACATGGTTGGGCTGCCAATCGCTCGCCCAGTTCCTATTCATGTCGTAGCCACCGGGGCCGTCTTCGTTGATGCGGCCATCGCCGTCGTTGTCGATTCCTTCGGAACCAAGGCGGGTCAACTCGCCCTGCTCACCCTCCGGAACGCGCTCGATGATGCGAGGATCGAGCTTGTTCCGACGCCAACGACCGTTGGGGTCGAACTTCCACATCTGAGTGATGTGGCCGTCACCATCTAGGTCATCATATCCGTCTTCATCGAGCTCACCATCATAATCGTTGTCGGTGGGACGCTGACCGGTACGCGCACTGTGAGGGGTGTTCGGATTCGCGAACCATTCAGCACGACCGTCCGGGTTGATCGATGGTACGAAATAGAACGCCGTCCGATCGACGAGCTCTGTGAGCTGATCAACCTTGCCATAGCTCTTTGTGAGATACCAAATCGAATACAGCACAGTCTCGGTTGCTTGAATCTCATTCCCGTGGACATTCCCATCGATGTACATCGCGGGTTTTTCCGTATCCTCGCCCGTTGCCGGGTTATTGAGGATGATCATCCACATATCGCGTCCCTGCTCGCTCTTGCCGAGGGACACGAGTGTGAGCAGTTCCGGGTATGCATCGACCAGATTCTTGATGATCTGCTCCGTCTCCTCGAAGTCATAGAACCGGTTCCAAGCGACATCAACTTTAGATGGGATTTGCTGCTGCGCAATCGCAGAAGAGGCCCCTGCACCCATCACGAGTGCCAAACCTGCAAAGCGAACGAATGAGTTCTTGAATATATACTTCTTCATGGTGGACTCTCCGTTCAGTTCGTGCCGAGCTTGATGGCCTGCTTGCCCAGGCGTGGATCATCGATCGTGATCGTTTCGTTGTTGATATCGTCTGTACGAAATACCCAAGAGTGAGCGGATCGCCCGCCATTACCATCAACGCCCCAAACGCGATTTACACGCTGCCCGCGGATGACTTGGTCTACCGGCACAGAGAGCCGCACGATGACCGGTTTGACGCTCCGGGTCGTGCGAGAGAATGAAGTTGTCGTCGAAAGCTCACCATTGTTCTGGATCACGACACGCACCTCATACAACCCGCCTCCGATATCTTCGATCTCCGGACCGAGCACTTCGACATCTGCTTGTGCTTCCATGATGCGGGCTACAAAGTTGGTGTGCTTATCAGCCAACTCATCGAGCAGACTCGCGGGCGGATTAATCTTTGCGCCGGGGATAAAACCACCGATCTCAACCTTGCCCAGCGTCGGATGATCCAGCGACTGCCAATCGACAAATCCCTCGATGCCCGTATCCTCAAAGTACTTTAACCACTTCGCGTCTTCGCTGAGCTTCTTCTTTTTGGTCTTGCTCTTATCCGAATCTGGCGTTTCTGTGGGCGTGTTTTCCGGTTTCTGAACGCGTCGGACCTCGATCCCCATCTGAGCCGCGAACTGCTCAACCATCTCCGGCGTGATCTGGCTGATCATCGAATCGTCGGGTTCCTCACCCGTCATCTGGGTGTAGGCCTCACGGAGCTCATCGAGGGTCTCCATCGAGATATCCCCCACGGGCGAGGGAGTGAGATGTGGCTCATCATCCTTCTGCTCGGGTTTTGGTGCAGACTTGTCGTCACGGTCTTCCTTTGAATCTGATTCGTCTGGGCGTGCCCAAGCGTTCACTGCAAAGCTCGGCAATCCGCGTTGAGCGTACAACCAAGCGTGGAAACTCCCCGCGCTGTCATGCTTCTCCGCACTCGCGAATGCGGCGGCATCTTTAAACCACTCCCCCGCTTCCTTATACAGATCAGCGTCACCCGCATCGATCTCGAGGGGCGACCTGCTCGTGATGTCTTTTTTCTTCGCGTCCGGCTGATTGATCAGGTTATCATGCTTGCCGATCGTCACTGCTGCGACGATATCGTCATGATCGAGCACAAACCGGGCGAGTGCGTACGCTTCAGGTTCTGACAATGCGTACCGCCCAGCGTGTGGGTCATGCTCCGGCCAACGGTGCATGAAGTTCATATTGATGTCAACCGCACCGAATCCATCCTCATTAATCTGCCCGTCACCATCATTATCGAGCCCCTCAGGGTACAGCGTGAACACAGCCCGCTGCCCCTCGCTCGCATCCGGTTTGATGTTCAGCCGTGGATCATCCGGATCCGCGAGGTGCGAGGGTGTCTCGTCGAGCGTCGGCTCCAGTCGACGCATCATGGTGATGATCCCGTCGCCATTGAGGTCGTCCGCGTGATCCTCATCGAGCATCCGATCCCGGTCCTCATCGACAAGCCGGGCGTTCCCTGAGTAACCACTCAGGATCTTGCCCATATTGCGTGCCGCACCGTCCGGATTCGCCCTCGGGACGATGTACACCGTCATATCCTCGAGCAGGGACGAATGATGTTCGAGGAGATCTTCAGCGATACGGGTCGCAACTTCTGTGCTGACAAGGTACTCCGCATCAATTCCCGCGACAATCAATATTGCTGGCCGCTCCCCTTCTCCTGCGGAGAGAGACAGCAGATGCAATGGCGATCCCCCCAGACTCGATCCAATCGAGCCAAGCGAGGCGTGATCATTCGCTGCGATCTCTTTGAGTCGCGATGTGAGATCATCGTTGCTCATGTACCCCTCGGGCTGAGCGAACGCGGATGAGCCGGCAAACAGCGCAATGGCAGCAGCCGATCGAAGAATGGTGCACTTGGACATACAAAGCCTTTGGTATGACATATTTCGTGTGTGAGAGCCCAGTGATTCGACCGAATGGCCGTGTTCGTGATACCAAGCACAACGGGCATGGTTGCACAAACGATCATACAGGAACCCCACCCATTCTTGCAACAGCCCCGTTTTTTCACCCGTCCGCCCAGATTCGAGCGAGACGGGTCTAGGGTTTATTTGAACCGAACTGGTTTTCAGGAGTGAGCCATGCCCAGAGTCACCCGTGCTGCGATCATCCAGGCGACAAACGCCCTCCCGGATTCAGATGATCTCCCCAGAATCAAGCAAGCGAATATCGAAAAGCACATCGAGTTGATCAAAGAAGCCGCTGATCGCGGTGCCCAGGTCTGCTGCCTACAGGAACTTTTCTACGGCCCCTACTTCCCTGCCGAGCAGGATACCCGCTGGTACGATCTCGCCGAGCCCATCCCCGATGGACCAACGATCAAGCTCATGCGAGAGCTCGCGAAACAGCACGGCATGGTGCTGATCGTCCCCATCTTCGAGCAGGAGATGCCCGGCGTTCTCTACAACACGGCCGCGGTCATCGATGATGAAGGCAACTATCTCGGCAAATATCGCAAGCATCACATCCCTCACCTCTACCCAGGGTTCTGGGAGAAGTTCTACTTCAAACCCGGCAACAGCGGATACCCCGTATTCAACACCCGTTTCGGAAAGATCGGCGTCTACATCTGTTATGACCGCCATTTCCCAGAAGGAGCACGCGAACTCGGGCTTAACGGGGCCGAGATCGTGTTCAATCCGTCCGCAACCGTCGCGGGTCTCAGCGAATACCTGTGGAAAATCGAACAGCCAGCCCATGCCGTAGCCAACCAGTATTATGTCGGCGCGATCAACCGAGTTGGCACCGAGACCCCGTGGAACATCGGCGAGTTCTACGGCAACTCCTACTTCTGTGACCCCCGCGGGCAGTTCGTCGCGCAGGGCTCACGTGATAAAACCGAGGTTGTGGTCGCGGACCTCGATCTCGATCTAATTCAGGAAGTCCGCAATGTGTGGCAGTTCTACCGCGATCGCCGACCAGAGACCTACACACGCACCACCGAGATCTGAAACCGGAGCCCCCATGCCCCTGCTGATCAAAAACGGACGGATTATCACGGCGGACGCAGACTACCACGCCGACATCTACTGCGCGAACGAACAAGTCACCCGGATCGAAGATTCAATCGACTCGAGCGGCCTTCCGAGCAACACAGAAGTCATCGACGCGAGCGGGAAGTATGTCTTCCCCGGCTTCATCGATCCGCATGTCCATGTGCACCTCCCGTTTATGGGCACCTTCGCGAAAGATGATCATGAGAGCGCTTCACGTGCCGCGATCGTCGGTGGTACGACGACATTTATTGAGATGATCTGCCCTGCCCCAGAACAGGAACCACTAGACGCGTTCAACGAGTGGCAATCCAAGGCACAAACGAGTTCGCACTGCGACTACTCGTTTCACCTTGGCGTCGTCCGATTTGACGATCTCGCAAGAGAGCAGGTCCGATCGATCGTAATCGAACATGGGATTGCGTCATTCAAGGTGTTCCTCGCGTACAAGGGCGCGCTGGATATCAGCGATCAGAACCTGTTCGATCTGCTTACGATGGGCAAGGAGCTGGGTGTCATCACGACCGCACATTGCGAAAACGCCACGGCCATCGACGCGATGCAGAAGAAACTCCTCTCCGAGGGCAAGACCGGCCCTGAGTGGCACGAACCATCCCGTCCCGTCCGGGTCGAAGCAGAGGGCGTGCATCATCTCGCTACCTTTGCGGAGCTTACCGGCGCGCATGTGTACGCCGTACACACTTCGTGCGCCGCAGCGATCGATGAAGCCCGCTCCGCCCAGGCGCGAGGCGTTAAGCTCTGGGTCGAATCCGTCATCCCCCACTTCACGCTGGATCACACCTACGCAGAACGCGCAGGCTTTGAGGGCGCGAAGTATGTCATGTCGCCACCGCTCCGTGATCGCAACAACCACGACGCGCTCTGGGCAGCACTCGCTTCTGGTGTCACCTCAACCGTCGGCACCGACCACGCCCCCTTCGATTTCAACGGCCAGAAAGACATGGGCAAGGGTAACTTCACCAAGATCCCTAACGGTATCCCTTCAATTCAGGAACGAATCGATCTCCTGCACACGCTTGGCGTAAAGACCGAACGCATCGACCTCAACACATTTGTGCGGGTCGCCTCAACAAATGCAGCCCAGATCTTTGGGCTGAAAGGCAAAGGCACGATCTGCGTCGGCGCGGATGCGGACATCGTGATTTACGATCCCGACCGCACGCATACGCTCAGCGCGAAGACGCACCAGTCGAAAGTCGACTACAACGGCTTCGAGGGCTGGGAAGTCACCGGACAATCATCGGTCGTCACAGTACGCGGCAAGGTCATGGCTCGGGACGGCGCGTTCGTTGGCGACGAACCGGGACGCGGCAAGCTCATCCATCGCGAACCGACCCATTTCTAAACGCAGATCTCACTTGTTCGAAACAAGCATGTCCGATTGCTCGACAAAGCGATCACCCTCCCACTGGGTGTCCTTGCCGATCTCGCGTTCCTGCTTTTTCTTTTCACGCGCATCGCGCTGACGCTCGACGAGCTGAGCGTGCGTGCTGAAATACTTCAACGCGTGCCCGCGGAACTCTTCGATCGATTCAAAGCCGTGCTTATCCATAAACGCTTCGAGCTGATCGCACATGGGCTTCACATGCCCATACCCATGGATCATCACGCCCGTACAGACCTGCACTGTGGATGCCCCCAGAAGAATGAACTGGGCCGCATCTTCTCCGGACTCAACGCCGCCGATTGCGGAGATGGAACGGTCCGGGAACTCCCCGCTCTCCCCAAACATCATCGTCGCGAGTTCCATGACCATCCGCAGCGCGATTGGTCGGACCGCCTTCCCTGAATACCCACCGGGCAATGAATAGCCCTCGACCGTGGGCTCGGGGCGGAGCGTGTCCAGATTCACACCCATTACACTCAGGATCGTGTTGATCGCCGCGATCCCATCCGCACCGGATTCCAGTGATGCACGCGCGGGCTCGGTGATGTGCGTGATGTTCGGCGTCATCTTCGCCCAGAACGGCAGGTCCGTGGCCTCGCGAACCCACGCGCAGACCTCTTTGAGCAGCTCAGGGTTTTGCCCCATCGCAGCGCCCATCGCTCGCTCGGGCAGCCCGTGCGGACACGAGAAGTTCAGCTCAAACCCATCAACACCGCACGCAGCGCATCGTTCGATGATCTCGAACCAGCGGTCTTTGCCATACTCTTCCATCACGGATGCGATCAATACCCGATCCGGGTACGCGTCTTTGAGTCGCTTGAACTCGTCCTCCCAGACCTCGATCGAACGATCAGAGATCAGCTCGATATTCTCCCAACCGATGACCTCTTTCGAGTTCTGGGCCCGCATGCGGGCATACCGGGGCGCAACATTGATGATCTTGTCGGCCTCGAGACACACAGTCTTGCAAACGACCCCGCCCCAACCTTCATCAAAGGCCTTGGCGATCACGTTCGCGTTCGTTCCCGGCGGGCCGGATGCGATGACAAAGGGATTCGGGAGCTTGAGTCCGTTGACCTGCACACTCAGATCGGGCATGGGACGAGGATCCTTTCCTTGAAAACCAGTCTCATGAGGATCGTATGCAGGGCAGAGCGATTTATGGGTGCGTCTGCACGGGTTCCTCGAACACCCAAGGCGCATTCGCGTCGGCGTATTCGGCCTGAATATCCAGCATCGGTCCTGGCGAAAGTGTTCCGATGACGATCGACTCGGCCCCGTGGTCAACAATGTCACAACCCAACTCCGCGAGCTCGGATTCGATGATTCCCCTTCCTTTCGCCTGAGCAGAACCGACTACCCGCACAGGAACAGGACGGCTTGAAAAGGCCGCACGGAGCACTTTTCGAGCTGCTGCTCGCCCTGTGAACCGATCCCAGAGTTCTGGATAAAGAGGGGTCCGTATCTGTTCGTTGAGTGTCTTCTCGATCTCGTCTCGCCCGCGCTCATACCCCGCGATCGCATTCTCTTTGCGTGCGATCGTGTGATACCGATCGAGTAGGCTGTCCATTTCCTCACGCAAAGCACTATCCGGCGCGTACCGCTGCATCACCCACGCATTGTTGCGGACGAGGCGCCGGATGATCTCATTGAAATCGCGTGCAACAGTCGACTTCCGATGGAGGAACCGCAGCGAACGAGTGTGCGCAACGCGATATCCCGATTGAATCAACTTGGCGCAGAACTCGTACTCTTCCGCGTAATATCCAAATGCGGCGTCATACCCGGACAGTTCAAGGAAAACGCTTGTTCTGATCGCGCATCCGCAGCCTACGAAGACCTCGGGAAGCCCACCTGCCTCGTGATTTCCAGCAGGTAGAAAAATCTCACCACCAACAGCACCAACTTCCTCATCGAACTGATCGAGTATCCGCCAGTTCGACTCCGCCAATAGCGATGAGTCATCATCCAGCATGACCAGCCAGTCACCCTCGGCCTCGATCGCTGCAATATTCCGCGCGGCCGTATTCGCGTTGACATCAAGACGAAGCAGCTTAACTGGAATGCCATTGTCAAGCTGAGCGGGTGCTTCGACAGGTGTATCCGAAGCGTTATCAACGATTAGCAGTTCGCAGCACCCTTTCGTTTCGGCAGTACTGAGCAAACCAACTCGCTTGAGTGTCTCGGCGAGAACTTGATGACGATTCCGAGTTGGCATAATGAAACTGATTGACATGAATCATCACGCCTTGACCGAGCTTATGTCGCGGAGTCTCGGTTCGACCACGGCAGCTGACCGCGCGGCTTGCTCACCCGCCAACATGGCACCAAGCTGTGTGGCACGCTCCAGAATCTGATGCGTGCTGACGGGTAGATTGCCCAGCATTCCACCTTCAACAGCGGCTGCGAGTGAGCCGATGTAGGCTGCCTGTATTCTGTCTGCACCACCAACTAGTGACGCGGTCATGCCTGCAAGGAGCGCATCACCACAGCCAAGCACATCTGTCGGGTTGAAGCAAAGCGCCGGCAAATCTCGGATGCCAAATCCCTTATCGAAAAGCAGCAACCCATCTCCGGCACGCGTAACACACATGGACTGCGCTTGCGTGATCTCGAGTGCCTCATTAGCAAGTTCGACGACCGGACGCTCATCTGAGTGAAGCATCTGCCGAAGTTCCACCTCGCAGGGACAGAGTACATCCGCCCCCCGCATATCGCTAAGTTGTGCGCGGCGCCCCGATACATCTCCGAGTATGAGCTCAACCGATTGGCGAACTCCTTCGATCACACGCGATGCAAGCCCGTTGGCGAATAATCCAAGCCCAAAGTCAGCGATCACCATCGCGTCATAGCCATCCGCTTGATGGACATGACTGACGACCTCGTCCGCACACCAATCCGGAAGGCTATAACGGACAGGGGAATCGATTTTCATCACCTTCTTGCCGTCGACGAGATAACGCAGTTTGATCGGGAGAGACTGTTCACAATCGATGGGTTGAATGTTTACGCCGGATGCTTGCATGCGTTCCACAAATGCCTGAGTTGCAAGATCACTGCCTACCGGAGTGCACAGGGTCACATCCAGCCCCATCTCAAGTAGGTGCTTCGCGATGATCGCACCACCGCCGTCGTACGAGACTTCGTGATCTGGACTCAATGAGAGCATCGGGTGCTCTTGCGCGATCTCGGGCACCTGACAATGAGCATACAGATCGATGATGCTCTCACTCAGTACGAACACGCGTTTCTTACGCGCTTTCCGAAGAACCTTCGTAAGGCCATGGGTGCTCAGATCGAAGCCGCGTGCAAGCGCCAACAAACCCGACTCCGAAGAACTACTGAGTTGCTCTTCCCGGACCACATCAACCAATGCAGATGATGAAAACACCACCTCATCATCAGAAAACACGACCCGACCGCCATGCTCCTCGACAATCGCGCGTTCATGCTCAAATCGGGGATCGCTATTCTTTGAATACTCTGCCCCTTTGATGTACACATCCGGGCGGAGCCGTTCCAGAAGCCCGACTGAGGTCGGGGCATCATTAATCACAACCCAGTCTACGAAACTTAGAGCGGCTAGATTGTCCGCACGCAGGATCTCGTTGAACAACGGACGATCCGGCCCTTTGTTCACGAACCGGTCAGGGGTAATACTCACGACCAGCCGATCGCCTTGGCTGGCTGCGAATCGGAGGTGATGGATATGTCCCGGATGAACAATATCGAAGCAGCCATGACAATGGACAATCGACTCACCCCGGGCCGAAAGCTCTGAACGGAGTGAGTCCACTCTTGAGAGATCAACGATCTTTTCATGCGCATCATGCTGCATTCAACGATCTTATCGTCTCACTCGCCCGCATTTGTCGATTCATAGATCCACGCCAATAGATTCGCCGATATCAAAAACGCATTACCTCTTGCCAAGCATGCACTTACAGCAAAGGCGAAAACAGCTGGATCGCGTTCTGGATGATCCGTTCGTGCACACGCCGCCGACTCCATGCGGCAGGTTCGATTCGGATCGAATCCCTGATATAAGAATCCTGCAGGGCACGCATATCCCTGAGGAAAGCAGCGTGATACACAAACATGCTGATCTCAAAGTTTATCGTGAAACTCCGCTTGTCCATGTTCACTGAGCCGAGCATAACCACATCATCATCCACACTCACTGTCTTTGAGTGCAGCAGCCCACCTCGATACTGATATACCTCGACGCCCGCTTCGAGCAAATCTTCGAAGTACGCCTTGCTCGCGTGTTGCACAAGCACTGAATCGATTCGTTCTGGCACGACCAGTGTTACCCGTACTCCGCGGTGAGCAGCGCTGCGTATGGCCTGGAGCATTGCCTCGTCGGGGATGAAATAGGGCGTTGTCATCACCATACGCTTGCGTGCGTTGTACATCAGAGTAATCAGCATCTCATGAATCAGATGACCTTGCTGATCGGGGCCGGAGGGAACTATTTGAGCGGCAATATCTCCGCTGGCTGCCTGGATTTCTGAATCTCGGATCGAGTTAAAGAACTCATCCGTTCCTGACTTCGCGGCCCCATCAGCCTCGGTCGCCCAATCCAATGCAAGTGTCATCTCAAGCACGCGTGCCGCTGGCCCTTTAACGCGTGCCATCACATCGATCCATTGACCGACACCCTTACCCACATTGAAGTATGCCGGATCCGCCATATTCATCGAACCCGTGTAACCGATAATGTGATCGATCACGACTATTTTCCGATGATTGCGGATATCAATTCGCTTGAGCTGAATACGCAATCGCCCAACGCTCAATGCCTCTGTGAGTTCAACGCCAACATCACGAAGTCGTCTCGCCTGTGGACTCGTGAGAAATCTGCGACTGCCGGCAGAATCTAAAAGAACACGACACCGTACACCCCGCTCAACTGCCCGAATGAGTGCATCCTCTACTTCCCTCACAAGCCCCTGAGAATGCCATATATAAAAAAGCATGCTGACACTCTCACGAGCCTGATCGATGTCATCCACCATCGCTCGAATGCACTGGGCGCACTGGGCGTAGAGTTCGACCGAGTTCCCCCCCAACGCTGAGATGCCCATCGGCAAGTTCGTCTGTGCATTGAGATGCCGCGCAATATCCGGAAGCTTGTCGTCTGATAGCTCCCACCGATCTTCAATACCCATGGCAACATCACGAAGATACTCTCGCCCCTCTCGCGCTCTTCGGATCCGCCGAGATGGTAGCCAGATTTCCCCGACAAAGAGATAAATCACGGCTCCAACGAAAGGAACTGTGGTAATGAGAAACAACCACGCGAGCGCGGAGCCCGTCGGTCGCCGCTTCAGACTCACTCGGAGCCCGAGACCGAGAATAATTCCCCAGTGAATCACGAGCAGCAGCGTGGTGAGGATGGAGGGGAGATGCTCAAGCATATTGTAAGTCGTTCATCAGCCGTGTACGATCCTGAGTCTATTCGCGATATCCATCGTACCATACCACAGTGAAGAAGCCGACGAACAGCACGGGCCCAATGAAGACCAGACTCCGTCGAGTCGTACGGTCTGTACGATCGGGTTTCCGGCGTTATCCGCGTGCGATACTCGACTCGCTGAGAGCACAAGACCAGCTCCATCACGATGACGACCTACCGGAACTGATCCATGACATGTACCCCCATCAGCTCGCAGCGGTCTGGTTGGGACATGCCAGCGTGCTTACACAAATCGGAAACCACTCTGTGCTGATCGACCCCGTGATGAGCCCACGCATTGGAATGCGGATTGGTTCCAGGACGATCGGACTCCCCAGAATCAACCCACCCAGCGTACCGACGCGTTCGCTCAAGGGTGTCGACATCATCCTCATCACACATGCCCACTTTGATCATCTCGATCGCCCGACCCTCGTCGATCTGATTGACGCAGAGACAACTGTGATCGTTCCTATAGGATGCCGGAATCTCATTCCTTACGGGTTTAAAGCCGTGCATGAAATTGCCGAGAACAGCGAGTTGACGATCACGGATCTGCATATCCGCGCGATGCAACCAGCCCATTGGGGAGCACGGAGTCTCGTCGATCGGCACCGGGGCTTCAACGCATATGTCGTCGAAGGCGAGGGGCAGCGGGTTCTCTTTGCCGGGGACACGGCCCACACGGAGACTTTCGACGAGCTCGAAGCGATCGATCTCGCCGTCCTCGGCATCGGTGCATATGACCCTTGGGAACATATGCACGCCACTCCTGAGCAAGCATGGAGCATGTTCCAGAAGATAGGGGCATCGTACTTGCTTCCCGTGCACCATTCGACATTTGAACTCAGTGAGGAACCCATCGACGAGCCCATGCGTCGATTGCGTGCAGTTGCGTCAGAGGACTTCGATCAATGTGTAATCGAGCCAACTGAGGGCGAACTCATCATCATCAACGAAGGTGAGATCGAGACCGCTGAGATCGATGCTTAGGAAAGTATTTCGCACGCTCTGACCAAGGAATCCGCCCCCTGTTTTTGGATATACTGGGCTACCCATGGCAGATCAGCTCATATACCTCGATAACGCTGCGACAAGTTGGCCCAAACCCGATTCCGTTGGTGAGGCCATGGTCCATTTCCTCACGCACCAGGCCGGCAACCCCGGACGGGGCGGGCATAAACTCGCCCGTGAAGCATCGCAGGTTCTTGATACTGCACGGGATAAGCTGGCTTCGCTTGTGAACGCCCCCTGCCCTCAGCGAATGATCCTTACCCACGGTTGCACCGACGCGCTCAATCTCGCAATCCACGGCGTCCTTCGCGCCGATATGCGGACACGCTGCCCAAGCACGAAGCCCCATGTCGTGACGACCACGATCGAGCACAATGCCGTCCTGCGCACCCTTCACTGCTACGCGACCAGCGATCTGATCACGATGACGATCGTTCCCTGCGATGAGAAGGGGTATGTTCATGCCGACACATTGATCGATGCATGCACGGATTGCACCGTGCTCATGACCCTTTCCCACGCGTCGAATGTGCTCGGAACGATTCAGAATATCCCCGAGACCATCAAGGCCGTCCGTGAGTACAACCAAGACATCCTCATCATGGTTGATGCCGCCCAAACCGCTGGGCACTTTCCGATCGATGTGCAGGGATGGGATATCGACCTGCTTCCCCTCGCTGGACACAAAGGATTGAGAGGCCCAACCGGAACAGGCGGTCTATATGTAAGCCCGCGTGCGTACCCAGATGATTGCGACAAATCCCGCGTTTTTTGCCAACGCCGAGGGGGCACAGGATCGATGGCTCCCGGACTGGAGATGCCCACGAATCTCCCCGACGCACTCGAAGCGGGGACATCGAACGCCGTCGGATTCGCGGGACTGATCGCTGCGATCGACGCGTTGACCCGCGAAGTACATGAGCACGAAATGGACATGACCAAACGAGTGCTCGATGGGCTCCACACAATCGATGGAGTCACCATCTACGGACTCCCGACGATCGAAGGGCGAACCCCCGTCGTGCTCTTCAACATCGAAGGGAACCACCCACGCGAGGTGATGGCCAAACTCGACGCAGAGTACGGTATAGCCGTCCGAGGCGGGGTACACTGCGCTCCTCTTCTCCACGACGCAATCGGAACGGGAACAGACGGAGGTGTCCGTGTCAGCCCCGGTTCAGGTACATCACCCGAGCAGATCGACACTTTCCTCGACGCGATCCGCACGATGTGCCCCACTCACGCCTGAACATGATTCTCTGAGACCAGTGATTTCGCGATAGATCGTCCAGCAACGGTACCGGTTGCCCATGCCCATTGGAAGTTGAAGCCGCCGATGCGTCCGTCTACATCAAGGATTTCCCCGATCAACCAGAGGTGCTGACAGGCCCGGCTTGCCATTGTCGAAGTTGACACCTCTGTCAACGGCACCCCGCCCGCGGTCACCTCCGCGAAAGTGAATCCGCGATCTCTTTCGATCTCGATCCTGCAACTCGTCACAATCTGTACAAGCTTCTTGCGTTGCTCACGCGTTATCGCGTGCCCAGGCGTGCTCGGATCCAATCCGGCCTGAGCGCACAACGCCCGCGCGAGGCGTTCGCGAAGTCGATCCCGCATGAATCCGGAAATAGTTCGCTTCCCTAATCCCTGCAGTTCTGTGTCCAGTGATTCAGCGGAAACATCGTCAATCCAGTTGATCACGAGTGCAGCATCAGCATCATGATGCTTCGCGTCGAGATACCACCGGCTGATATCGAGCACGGCTGGACCAGATAGACCAAAGTGTGTGCAAAGCAACTCATTCGTGAACGACGCGAGCCGCTTACCCGTTCCGGATCGCACCTGCAGATTCACGCGCGCCGAAATTCCTGAGAGTTCACGAATCCAGAGGCTTTGATCATGCACTATAAGTGGCACGAGCGACGGGAAGACCCGCTCTGTCGTCGTATGCCCGAGAGACTTCGCAATACGGTACCCAGCTCCGTCGGAGCCAGTCCGAGGCAGGGCCATCCCCCCCGTCGCGAGCACGACCAGATCCGCCCGAACCGACTCGTTCCGATCATCCGTCGGCGTGAGCTCGAACCCGTCGATCCCGCGATTTACGCCCCCCACTCGCCACGGGTTTTTAATCGTGACGCCTAAACGAACGCACTCATCGAGCAAGGCCGACAACACTGTTTGCGCAGAATCTGTGATCGGGAACATCTTCCCCGTATCTTCCTGCTTCAGGTCGACACCCAGATCCTCGAAGAACCGGATCGTATCCTGCTCTGAGAACGCTTTAAGGACCTTCTTGATCGCGTTACGCGAAGCTCCCGCGTAGTCTTTGGGAAGCACTTTGTGGTGTGTGACATTGCATCGACCGCCACCCGCGACGAGAATCTTGGCACCTATCTTCTTGGCACCATCGAGCAGCGTGATCCGAGCATCAATACCCAACGCTCGGCACTCGCGCGCGGTCATAATTCCGCACATCAACCCCGCAGCGCCAGCACCGATGATCACGATGTCCCGATTCTCGTTCATTCAATAAAAGAATAGCGCACAATGAAGGACGCCCCTATCGGACGCCCCTCGCGGATCTCAGTTTCTTAGTTGCCTCAATCAAACATGCCGAGCTGCCACATCATGAAGATGCGCTGGTCCGCGACATCACGGATCCGCAAATGCAGCGGTTTCCCGCCGCCGTGCCCTGCATCACGATCAACCCAGAGCAGAATCGGCTCTTTCTCCTGGTCTGAGCCCGTTGAGTTCTGCATGAGTGCTGCCATTTTTCGGGCGTGCAATGGGTGCACACGCGTGTCGTTCTCACCGGCGGTGAAGAGCACCGAGGGATATTTCGTTCCGGGCTTCACATTCTGGTACGGCGAATACGCCTTGATGTACTCGTACTGCTCTGGGTTCTCTGCCGTGCCATACTCTGGTACCCAATACCTCGCCATAAGGAAGTTCTGGTACCGCACCATGTCCAGCAAAGGCACCGCACTGATCGCAGCACTGAACAAGTCAGGACGCTGAACGACCGTCGCACCGGTCAACAACCCACCATTCGATCCGCCAGCGATCCCGAGTTGGTCGGGGTTGGTGTACCCGTTGGCGACCAGCCACTCACCCGCAGCAATGAAGTCATCAAACACATTCTGCTTATTTTCAAGCATGCCCGCCTCGTGCCAGGCATTGCCGTATTCGCCGCCACCCCTGAGGTTCGCCACTGCGTAGACCCCGCCATTCTCGTACCAAGGGAACATCGTCGACGAGAAACCGGGTCGCATGGAGATGTTGAACCCGCCGTACCCATACAGGATGGTCGGGTTCTTCCCGTCGAGTTCGAGTCCGGTCTTATGGACGATGAACATCGAGACGGGTGTGCCGTCCTTCGAGTCGTACCAGACCTGCTTCACCTCAATCTGGGATGGATCGACAGGCACATCAGGACGCGCCCAGAGTTCACGCTCACCACTTGCCAGGTCGACCTTGAAAATGCTCCGGGGCATGTTGTAGCTCGAGAAGCTCAGGAATGCCTCTGTGCGATCATCAGAAACAGTCAAACCGCCCGATCCAATCCCCGGCAGATCCAGATCACCTAGTGACTCACCCCGCATGTCATGCAGCGCAATGCGAGTCTTCGCCTGATCGAGGTAGTTCACCGCGATGATCCCGCGTGCAAAGGATGTGCCGCTGATCACCAGATCGTCATTTTCAGGGATGACAGACTCCCACCGATCGAAAGATGGGTTGTTGAGGTCGATCATCGAGACCGTGCCGTTAGGTGCCTCGAAAGAGTGCTGCATGTAGAACCGATCACCGTCGAAATGCATCCCGCCGGTACGCCCGAGCTTCCCGGAAATCATCGGCTTGAGCTTGAGCTCACCCGTGCGGAACCATCCGTCGAGGTCCGCGACCCACATGTCCAGACCCGCTGTCCCGGTCCAATACCCGACAACCATCCATCGTGCGTCTTCTGAGGGCACACCGAACGGGCCCCAGGTCGTTTTCAGCGCTTCGATTTCCGCGTCAGACTTGTTCATGTCGCCGTAGAAGAACTCGATATCCTTCTGACGGAACAGCATCTTGTCCTGACGATGATGCGTACCGATCTTGTGGAGCTTCATCACGCTCGAGTACGCGTCGTCCGTGTCCTCCAGGTTCTGATAGAAGAACCCGGAGTTATCAGGCAGCCACCCCGAGAGACGAACCTTGCCGGGGATGACATCCGCGAGCCACTCGCCCGACTCCACATCCATAACATACAAAGTCGAGTTCTCGTCACCCGAGGCGTACATGCCGAACGCCATGAGTGAGCCGTCCTTGTTTGGCGCGGTCCACGACACCGTCGTCAAACCTGTTGGGTCGATCTGCTGTGGATCCAGAAGCACGCGTTCCTCGCCATCGATCCCGTCACGGACATACCGGACGGCCTGCGGCTGGGTGCCTTCTCGTTTGGAGTAGAAATACCGGTTGCCATACACGCTCGGCGAACCAATGCTCGGCACCTCCATCAGCTCACGCAAACGCTCTTCGAGTTCCTTGCGCCCCGGTAGGTTGTCGAGGATCGAGCGGGTATACCCGTTCTGCGCGTCCGTCCATGCTGCGACCTCATCGGTGAGCTTGCCCATATTCGCGGGATCTGAGTTATCGCCTTCGAGCCATTGGTAGTTGTCCGTAACCTCTTCGCCATGAATCGTTTCAGTAACAGGAATAGATTCTGTTGCAGGTGGTGCCGCGATAGAAGCTGAGGCGAGAAGTACAAGTGCACAGAGAGAAGTTGTCTTTCGCATAGTTGGGGTCTCCACTTGGAAGTCGCTGAGATCTGCGTGATCGAGCGAAAATCAGATATAAAAGGATACCACGAGTGAGCCTGTCAGGCTGCACCCAGCACACTTACACGCTGCAAATCGAACGCGAACAGACACCCAGCCGATATCGCAGAATGCAAATATATGGGTTGATTCAATCATATCCGACCAGAATATGCTTGAACCGCCTGATTCAAACCGAGACAATTCGACATTGAACTCAGGCTCCCGATCCTCGCATCGGATCGTGTGTTTGGTGAGTACTCCCGGCCGACTCGTCCGGTATCGAGCACACTAGCGCTCGACTTTGGGAGCACCTCATGAACTACAAACGCCTCATCATCGCAGCCCCGTTCTTCGCCTTGACATCCCACGCAGTCTGTGACCTGGACTTTACACAGACCTTTGATGGTTGGTTTGAGAACAAGTACACATGGCCCGCACAGAATGAAACTGTCGTTTGTAGACGCAGCGGAGACCCCGTCGGAACGATAAAGAGCGTGTGGGCCAGAGTCGTTCAGAAGAATGGTTCACAGGCGGGAAACGCCGTATTCTGTACCACGATGACCAAAACTGAAACCGGCCTCACAGACCGATGGTCGGTGGCCGTCCCCGCCGGAACAATATGTGACGAAGACTTCTGGGACGCATCGGTCATCTGTGTCGAGATCGTCAAGTGCGATCGTGCAAGCCGGATTGGACACCGATCCATACCATCCGAACTCGGCCAACTCGTAATGACCGACCTGCCCGGTGATGAGCTCGCCATCGAAGAAAATATCCGCTATGTGAGTCTCGACCCCACTGGTTGGAACGGGGGGCTTGTTGGTGAGTTTGGGTTCGACATGGCCGTGTACGCGTACAAGGTCCCGGGCCAGCCCCCGATCATCCTGAACCATGTTGACACACTCGCCCTCTCGACTTTCACATACGACGAGTTGGACGCTTTCGGCACAGGTCAGCCGTTCGATCCCAACTGCCTCGAAATTCTCGGGATCGGCCTCGATCCGAGTTGGGACATCATGCCCAAGATATCGAATGGGCTTGACTTCTTTGAATGGCAACTCTTTCCAGACGGGGGCATCCTGAACACAGATCAGGGGCAGTTCTTCATCGATCAGGTCCAGCCGCTCATCAAAGGCTGGATCCCACTCTGCCCCGCAGACATGAACGCCGATGGAGTGCTGGACTTCTTCGATGTATCCGCTTTCCTGAATCTCTTCAACGCGCAGAATCCAGAAGCTGATTTCAACGGCGACGGGCTCTTCGACTTCTTCGATGTCTCCGCATTCCTCAACGCGTACAACCAAGGTTGCCCATAAATCAGCGTTTACTGCACCAGCCCCTTCGTCAATCGCATAAACGCCGTCTCAAGGTTCACAGGCTCTTCCTGGAAGTGCGTCACCCGGAAGCCGTTGTTGATCAGGACATTGGGTATATCCGTGTAGTTCCCGCCCATCCGATCGTCATAGTGCGCATGGATCAACTGGGTTGAACCACCGCCAAGCGCGGTCCCATCGCCCTGTACGATCCCGACCTTCTCAACACCGGGCATGGTCTCGAGCACTTTCGCGGCCGCCTCGAGGCGTTCCGCCACGCCGATATGGACGACATGCCCAACCTTGGCTCTGCGGAGAATCTCGTCAACGGAGCCATTGAAGAGGAGTTCACCCTTTTCGATGATGCCGACGGTGTTGCACAGTTCCGCGAGTTCATGGAGGATGTGCGAGGAGATCAGGATCGTCTTGCCCATCCGCTTGAGTTCCTTGAGCAGCTCACGAATTTCGATGCGGGCTCGTGGGTCAAGCCCGGATGCCGGCTCGTCCATAAGGAGGACTTTGGGATCATGCAATAGAACTCGAGCGATGCTCAATCGCTGCTGCATACCTCGCGAGAGCGAGTTGACCTCGGCGGTCTGCTTGTAAGTGAGGTCCGTGAGTTCGAGCACATCCGCAACAACCTTCTTCCGCTGGGCGCCGTTGATGTTGTACGCAGACGCGAAGAACTCAAGATATTCATGGACGACCATATCCTGGTACGCCCCCATGAAGTCGGGAACATATCCGATCAGCGGGCGAATCTGTCGGTTCTGATATCCGATCGTGAGCCCTGCAACCTGCGCCTGACCGGATGAGGGTTTGAGCAATGTCGCGAGCACCTTGATCGTTGTCGTTTTCCCCGCCCCGTTGGGCCCGATAAACCCGAAGCAGTCCCCCTCATTGATCGTGAGGTTGAGTGCGTTGAGTGCGACGAGGTCGCCGTAACGCTTGGTCAGGTTGATGGTTTCAATCATCGGCATGAATCATGCTCCGTTCGTGGGCGATCAACCCTCGCCATCTTGTTCATCACTACTCACTCGGTCCGTATCAGGGTATAACGGCGGCTCGGGGTCCAACGGGTAAACCCACGCCACAATAGTCGTACCAGAAGCGGGTACACGCCGCCCATTGACCCAGACGGGAGCAGGCATCCCATCTTCGCTTGCATCATCCTGATCCACTTCAAGAACGCCAGTGATAATCACGCAAGGCTGCGTGAACCAGCGTCCAAGATCCCACCCGTGGAGAAGTCGCCGCATAGCGAGGCGTTCTCCAACCGGATCATTTGAGGGCGCATCGAATCGCGGTGGCTCAAACTGCGAGAGGAACATCCCCGCGACAATCCGATCCGTCAATGACCCCTGACGCGCCCCCGGGAGCCCCACAGTATCGACTCCCATCGCGACTGCCAGCTCAAAGTAACGATCCTCGCGTGTCCGGCGGTTGTCAGAATCAAAGCTCGTTAGGTCGGAAAGCTCGATTGAACGATCCGGGCCCCAGCCCTCCTGACCGAAGTTCGGCGCCACGATCGAAACGCGAGCAATCATCGCGCGATCCAGATTCTGCCCTACGCGACGGATGGGCGCAGTGCGTGACACAACGAACATCCGGACATCCGTGAGTGCTCCGGGGAGACCATGAGCTACCTTGCCAGAGACAACCTGACCATCAATCGTGAGCTTGGGTTCCTCAATCGCTCCCGGCTCACCAACAACATAGGGCATTCGCCAGTTTTCTTCCGCGGCCGACTCCATCGTAAAAGTCTTGACAGTCGCACGAGTGGGTACGCGCACCGCAGATGGGGCCCGGGATTGAATGCGATAGCCAGAGTTGTCTGGGAATCCATCAGTAAGCGCCCCCCCTGATTCAGGGGCGCTCCAAGGGACAATCAAGTTGGTGCTCTCCTGAGCTCCAAATGCGGATGAGTTATCCGATGGTTCATTACTCGAAACCGTCGCATTTCCATACTCCGGGAGCATCACGCTCAGCCAACTGCGTGAGCGTTGGATGCCCTGACCATGCACCTCTTGCAAGAGTGAGAAATGCGAAATGGTCACGCGTTTGGGACGCAAGGTGGTCGCTCCAAGCCAGGCAACAGCTGTAAAGACCACAATGCTTCCCACGAACGCAACCCACGCGTGCTGTGGTTTCTTGCGTTGTTTGAGCAACGCGTATCCTACAGGCCCTGCAACAAGCCAGTACACGATAAAGACGATGATTCCGAACAGCACCCCCTGAACCGCCGTGCCCGTCTTGGAAATTGCACCGCTAATCCCATCATCAAAGAGCTGTGGGCTTCTTGAACTGATATTGCCCTGTATGCTGTTGATCTCTTCGGGACTGACGACATTCCCCCTCAGCCCCAGTATCCGATGCCAGAGTGGCTCTGGCTCAGGTAAACCAAGTTGTCGCAATCGTCCATGATTCAGAGGCAGACCGATGACACTGACCATGCCCGAACCAAGCAGACGACGGGTGACGACGGTCTCCCCGCCTGGAGCATTGATCACGGGCATCGCCTCATGCGGTTCAGCATCGTCAAGCGCCTCAAATGAATAGACAACCGCGTTCTCTGGCAAAGCCCCGACCGCGGATTCCGTGAGCAGCGGACGATAAGGCTCGAGCGAAACACCTTCTTGCCGCTCAGGAGCACGCACCGCCGGAAGGATCGGTCGCAGCGGATGCACACCTTGATACCACGGATCACCGGAACTCTGAAGCACAATCACGAGATGTCCACCCCGCTCGACCCACTCCCGGATCGCTCTCGCCTTTTCAGGCGTCAAACGACTCGGGTCATAAGAGGAAGTTGTGGCCGTAGACCAAACGAGCGTGTTGAGCGATTTCAGACCGTGCCAACGATCAGGCAAGTTGTCGATCGTGAGCCCCGCGGAAGTACGCTGAAGTTCGTGCCCATACGGCATCCACGGCTGGTTCTGGACGCGAACCCCATATTTATCCAATCCAACCTGATTCGACCCCACGATCCCGATCAATCCCACGCGTGCAGTCATGACTTGGGGCGTCAGAATCGTGCGTTGAGCGAGGAGTTGACCAGCCCGGAATCCGATCTCTTCGGGACCTCCACCACCGCCTGAGTCGATCGCTTCGAAAGCCTTGAGGACATACTCATCACCAGCACTCTGGTATGGGAGCTGGCAGTAGAGCCAGAAGCTCTGAAGCACGCCCGGGTTCGCCGTCACCACACGATCGTATTGCGATATATCGCCATCAACATCCGGGATTTCGATCCGCAGGATTATGTCCCGGCTGCTCGCCCCCTTGTCCTGCATCGTGACCAGTACCCCGGCCCAATCCCCCTCTCGGGTGAGTCCGCCGACCCCAAATGATGCAATGTTGAGTTCTACCTCATCGTCTGACGCGTCACCAGATTGTGCAAGAACCGGGGTGCAACAGAAGAACGCGATCTGCAAGAAGACCAAGTGCCAAAGCACGCGTTTTATGCGTTCTATCGGCTCGAATCCGCTCAAACAATCCACGATCAACCACGCCTCCTGCATGTCGCAAAGTATCCCCCAGAGTCGTGGGATCCGAATATTGTACGATCACGCACCCAAACTGGTGCATCTCATCAAAGATTCTTGTTGGGATTGACGATCAAGATTATTATGCCACTGAGCTCAAGCATGATTTTGGTCTTCCTCATCTTCAGCACCATCACGGTGATCGCGATGATGCGGGTGTTGACAAATATCGTCGAACACGAAACAGACCTGCATGATTTGCGCATTCAGATTCAGGAAGTCCAGTATGAACGAGAGCTACGCGATGCTCAACTGCGTGGCCTTATTCCGGCGAGTGTGCCAGAGACCCACGACCCGATCGAAGCGGTCGAGCAAACACAGATCGCCGCTGACAATGTCGCAGCAGCGATCGAACATGAAACCTCGGCACCTGCGCAAGCAGCATGAGCGATCAAAAAAGCACGGACTAGATTGAACGGAGTTGCTCGATCAACGCCACATGTGATCTCGCGCCCATCCGAAAACAATCAAGCTCAAACTTCTCGTTCGGTGAATGGACGCGATCGTCCTCAAGCCCGAACCCCATGAACACAGTCTCTAAGCCAAGAGTTTCTTTGAGCAATCCCGCGACCGGGATCGATCCGCCGGACTTGATCATCGCTGGAGCCACCCCACACCCCTGTTCGATGGCCCGAGCTGCTGCTCTGAGGGGCGCGGAATCTGTCGCACAAGTAGCCGGCGCTCCACCACCATGATCCTCGAATGACCATGTGCACCCGGTAGGGGTGCGTGCTTCCAACCATTCAAAGAATGATTTCGCAATTACTGCAGAATCCTGGTCATCAACGAGACGGAACGAAACTTTCGCGCTCGCTTTGGAAGGAATCACCGTTTTCGCGCCGGGCCCGGTGTATCCGCCGACAATGCCATTGATATCTGCCGTAGGTCGCGCCCACTCTCGCTCGACGAAACTGAATCCCTTCTCCCCAACACTTGCGTCAGGATCGAGCCCGATCCCGCGCAATGCCCCCGCTTCATCAACACCGAGCGCCTCCCATTGGGCACGCTCGTCACACGTCAACGCGCGGACCCCGTCATAGAACCCTGGGATCGTGACGCGTCGATCATCGTCCCACAGCTGAGACAAAACCTTGGTCAGTTCATTGATCGGGTTCGGAACCTTGCCACCCCAGAGACCGGAATGCAGGTCCTGATCAGGCCCAATGAGGGTGACCTCGGTATATGCCAGCCCGCGTACCCCGTAGGTAATCGCGGGTCTCCCCCGCCCGAGCATTCCGGTATCCGAGATCACGCATACATCGGTTTCTCTGAGTTCGTCCGCGTTGTCACGGACGAAGTTCTCAAGGTTGACCGAGCCGGATTCCTCTTCCCCCTCAAGCATCACGGTGTACTTCACCCCCCCACCCGCGACACCCATCGTCTCGAAGGCCGCACGCATCGCTTCGAGAAACATCATGACCTGTCCTTTATCGTCGCATGCGCCGCGAGCGACGATTCGCTCCCCCACTGCACCTTCCGCGGGTTTACGGACCGGGGTAAACGGATCGGATTCCCAGAGTTCGATCGGATCCGCCGGCTGAACATCGTAATGCCCATAGAACAAGATATGAGGACCTTTGTACTCCTCGTCTCCTGGACAATGAGCCATCACAATCGGGTGCCCAGGGTCATCCTTCGTACCGGTCTCGCGGAGTTCGACATCGAATCCTGAAGCCCTGAGATGATCCGCCGCCCATTGCCCCGCCGCACGCGTCTGTGCGTTGTAACTCGGATCGGTCCCTACAGATGGCATGCTCAGCCATTCCATCAGGCGTGCGATCGAGTCGTCTTCGTGCTGATCGAGCCAGTTCAGTGCCGCTTCGGTGCTCATGGAGGTCTCCCTGATTCAAGGTGTATCGGAGATGGACGATAGCACGAAAAAACCCGCTGTCCGAGTCAGACAGCGGGTTCGATTGATTAGAAGTCAGAGATCGTTCAGCGGCGGCGACGAGTCGCAGCGAGACCGCTGAGACCAAGCAACGCGAGCGAGCCAGGAGTCGGGATACCGGTCTTGAAGACGATGTTGTCGAGGTAGAGCGATTCCGAACCGGAGTTCGACTCGAGTTCAACCATAAGAGTGACATTCGCGTAACCGGTGAGGTTCAGTACTGCAGTGCGCCAGCCATCTTCGATACCGAGATCGTCAATGTCCGAACCCGCGGTGTTCAGAAGATCGATTTCTGTGCCATCAGCATCAACCCAGATGCGGATGCGGTCGTCGGATTCCCAGCCGGTTTCCTGAACGAAGTAATCGAGACAGAGTGACCACTCGAACTCGACGCGGGGAGCACCCAGGGGTGAGGTCACCGTGTCAAAGGTTGTCCGCATGGTGCCGTCAGCGTCCTGGAGCTCGAAGCCCTGCACGCCGTCAGTAAATGCGCCAACCGTACCGGTGAAGTTGGTAGCACCGACGAAATCGCCATCGGTGAGACCAACATCGTTGCGGCTGTTGAAGTAGAAGGAATCGAATCCGATTTCAACGCCGTCAGCGAGGAAGTCAACATCCGACTGGCCTGCGTTGTTTACGAGGTCGTGGTCAACGCTTGCATCGCCGGTATCCACATACTGGTCGCCGACAAACGCGTTTTCGAAGCTGGTAAATGCGATGACCTGCCCGCCAGCGGATGCAGCGGTTGCAAGACCAGCAACAGTCAAAAGTGCAACTGTGTTCTTCACGGAGATCCCTCCCATATTGGGTACAAACTCTCTCATCAATCTCTGCCAGACCGACGCAAAGACACGCCGGGTATGGTTTCTCTCAGTGCTGAGTATATGCGATCTGGCGATTTCCGTGGGAACGAAACTGGAAATTTCCAGTGATCTTCGAGTTTTTTTGACATGCCTGCCCGAGCCGAAACTGTCAAACTAGGGAACTTAGGCTCTTTAGGCAATGACGATAAAAAACACCCACCAGTTTGGGTGGGTGCGGATTGATTAAAGAGTGCATTGAACTCAATAAATGCGAGCTTCGGATCGGTTGCCCTGCTGGCGTTCCATAAAGCTGTTTGCCGCATCGGTCGCCTGATTCCCAGTCCAGGTTGACCCAGAGACATACCAAGGATTCGGATCCTCTTGAGCGTCTTGCTGGCTCAGGTAGCTGACATGCCCATCAAAGTATGCTGAGTTCATGCCTTCGCGATGACGGAATGAGAGCTGTTGGTTCGTTGGGGTGAGAACATCAGAGTTAAATGGTTCCGCACCGTATGCAGTCGAAGTCGCGATGATCGGATTGTGATCGATGAAGCTCCCGCCCCATCCGCCGCTTTGGCTCGCTGCTGCGTCGAAATCAAGGCCCAGTGACTCGCTCGCGAAGCGTGTGCCGTCAGCAAACATGATCTTGCTTGATGCGGAGCGACCAACTTGAGTGAGCTTATTCCTGTAGTTTTCAGGAGTCTCAGCTCCCAAAATGCTACCACCCGCAATATCCGTGTAGTAGAAGGTCACGCTGGAACCGGGCGAAACGACCGTTGAACGAGACAGGCCGGATCGGAAAAACATTGAGGATGGGGCGAGATAGCTAATCTGTAAGAACCCTTCGGTCTCGCTGATATCGATGAAACGGTCGCCATCATCGTAACTCTGAGGACGATAAGGAACACTGAACTGATTCACGCTCGCACAACCCCAGTCATTCAATAATCGTGCAAACTTTTCAGGACGATCCGAAGGCAATCCAACCGCATCACCAAGAATTGGAGACATCCAGTCTTGTCGCTGAACCGGGGTAGTTGAGTCCGGTGATTCGTAGAGCTCATCAACTGGATCGCCACCGCCGCCACCACCGAGAATGCGAGTGCCATACTCCAAGCCACTTGTATTTGGACCTGATAGGTAATCATTGTTGCTCAGAGCGTACTGATACTGCAGTTGAGCAATGCTGCGCATGTTTGCAGAGCAGGACATGGTCTGCGCAGTTGCCCTGGCTTGACCCAACGCCGGCAACAAGATGCCAATCAGCAGCGCGATGATCGCGATGACTACGAGAAGTTCAATCAGGGTGAAAGCCGGCTTTATAGATTTGAATTTATTCATTGTTCACATCCAGTTTCAAGAGCGGTGTCAACCGCCTGCCTTCAAGGTCCCCTTGATGTCTTCATTCTCAATGTTCACAACCCAGCTTGATTCATTGACGATTTTGTTTTCGCCGTCGATATCCTGTATCGCTGGGCGGGCGTGGTTTGGCACGACCCACTCACCGGATTCCGACTTGATCACCGGCATCAGATTGTTTTCGCCAGTAGTCGGGTTCTTTTCAGGGAAGTACGCACCGTTTCGTTTTCCCAAACTCATGCGGTACATTTCGCCGTTTTCGACATCAACGACAAGAACTGAATCTGGCAAATCGACCTTCCCTGCGCTGACTTGACGCCATAGGGAAATCCCGAGGACGCCAACAGCAATCACAATGAGGATGATCTGCCAGGGTTTGATGTTGTCCATGTCGCGTTTCCCTGCGGCTGAGTGGATTCGATTCGGTCGATTGTACCGGAGTTCACGCAAAGGGCAAACTCCGTCCTGTTTTGCCTCAAGTCACTTTTCAAGTTTCAAGTCGATTGAGACCGGGTAATGATCCGCTGCGTATCCCTCGAAGGTGTCCAGTGATCGCCAATCGACCCCTTCTGGGCGTGCGGCCGTCCCCAGAACGAACCCTGAACCCGCAGCAACGCACTCTAAAGCGGCTTCGTTGAGCAGGACCAGATCGATGCGACGCTCTGATTCATGCGTGATCACGCTCTTATCGTTCGACTTTGCGTTTGCAAAGAGATCGTTAAACCCGCCCTTGAGATAGATTTTTACACTCTCATCACTTGGCTGGGCATTGAAATCGCCCAGGATCGCAATAGGACGCCCTGGATGCTCTGCCTCAACCGATTTTGCGAGTTTGAGGATCGTCTTTGCTTCCGCTTCACGCCAGTATCCAGAGTATCGCCCGGATTTGTGATGCACCACGAAGAGGGTCATTGTCCATACCGAACCGGCTTCATTCGCATTCGGGATCTCAACATCAACCTTCAACGGCGAGCGTCGAAACGCGACAGGCTCCCCGGCATAGAAGTTCTTCGCGTTTGGGCCGTAGTTGTCTGGGTGAACTCCACCGAGTTCCTTCCCGATCCAGAGTTCTGGATTGCTCAGGGGGTATCGCGAAAGCACCGCGTTTTCAATCCCGCGTGAGTTGCCCGCATCGAGGGAAATGACATGCTCGTACCCTAAATCGGGGATGTACTTCTCGATAAACCAATCGAGCGCCTCACGCGACTCGACCTCTTGAATACAAAGCACATCCGCATCAACCTCGCGGATTGCCCGAGCAACAGCCAGGTTCTGGTGATGCGGTTTGGTATCGTCGATGTCCTCGTCACGCCCTGACAAGGTCGGATCATCAACATCGTCGAACAGATTCTCGATGTTGTATGTGGTCAATCGGAATGAGCCAGGTGCCTTCGCGGGCGCTTCCTCGATTCCAAATCGGCGCATCGAGTTCTCAGCGAGTTCGATCTTTTCGATCAGCGCGGCATCGCCTTGCTCTGGTTCGCTGGAAACACCCGCCGAGGCAAGTAATGGCAGTGTCGCGATCGACACAAGGATGGGGGTGATTAATCGGAAGGCGCCGTTGGGCATATCGATGATCCTCATCGGGTGTTTGGGGCTGCTCCGAGCCCGGCATCAACTCTAGGCGCGACTCGCGTATCAATCGAATCTTCAGCGAACCGTTGGGCGGGGCGGGGACTACGATCTGTGGATGCAGATTGTGCTTGCCAACCCGCGTGGATTCTGTGCCGGTGTCCGGATGGCCATCGATGTAGTTGATCAGGTCCTCGACATCGTGGGCGATGATGAAACGATCTATGTGTACCACGAGATTGTCCACAATAAGCATGTCGTGGACCGGTTCGTCGATCGAGGGGTCGTCTTCATCGATGATCTTTCTGAAGTCCCCGAAGGCTCGATCGTGGTCTTCAGCGCCCATGGCGTGTCACCAGAAATTCGCAAGCAGGCGCAAGCCCTGAATTTACAAGCCGTTGACGCGACCTGCCCCCTTGTTACCAAGGTCCACTCTCGCGCAATTCGGTACGCGAAACAAGGGTACCAGATCCTCCTCGTGGGTCACAAGAACCACCAGGAGATCATCGGAACCTTCGGCGAGGCACCAGCGCAGACCCAGGTGGTCGAAGCCGCAGAGTGCATCCCCCACCTCCGGATCGACGATCCGGACAAGCTCGTCTACCTGACCCAGACGACACTCTCCGTAGACGATGCGAATGTGATCATCTCTGCCCTCAAAGAGGCGTTCCCCAACATCAAGGCCCCCCCGAGCGAGGATATCTGTTACGCAACAACCAATCGTCAATCCGCGGTGCGTCAGATCGCGCCGCACTGTGATCTGGTGATCGTCGTGGGATCACAGAACTCGTCCAACTCCGTGCGATTGACGGAGATTGCCGAGAACTCGGGCACGCGAGGCGTACGAATCGACGATGTCTCAGAACTCGATCAGAGCTGGTACCCCACTGGTAATGAGCGGATCCTGCTCACCGCGGGTGCGTCTGCCCCGGAGGACCTGGTCAGCACGATCTGCCGCCACTTTGTGGATGAGCAAGGCGCGACGCTGCATCTCGCGGATGTCTTTGAAGAAACCGTGGAGTTTGGGTTGCCTTTAACACTCAAGAAACTGATGGAAGAACACGACATCGATCATCGCGACCGACGCGTTCGGGTCGAGCCTCCGGTCATCACGGAGGGGGAGTATGGCGCTGTCGCGGTGCCTTTGACGATTTCGATGGGTGGCGCATCTTGAAACACCCCACCAATCACATCTTTGAGTTCACCCCAGACACCCTCGCTGCTTGGTGCGTCGAGCGCGGGATGCCCAAGTTCCGGGCCAAACAAATCCTCGAATGGGTCTACGAGAAAGGCATCGTCGATCCGATGCAGATGACAAACCTCTCGGGGAAGGATCGGGAAATTCTTGCCGACCAGATGACTTTCCTGTCCGGCCCGACGGTCGCACACCAGCTCGCGACGGACGGGACGCAGAAACTCCTCATCGAGTGGCCTGACGATATCGAATCCACCAAGATCGATGCGAGCGAGGCATCCGTTGAGCACGGCACGCGCCTGCCGATCCTCGATCAGCAGATGCCGTACTCGAACACAGAGCGCCAGACCGAGTGCGTGATGATCCCCGCAATGGACACCGATCGACGTACAGCGTGCATCAGTTCCCAGATCGGGTGCCCCGTCGGATGCAAGTTCTGCGCAACGGGTATCGGCGGGCTCGACGGGAACCTCTCCGCGGGTCGGATCGTCGAGCAAGTGTGGAGGCTCAATCAGCTTCAGGGCGTGGGGCGGATCTCCAACATCGTCTTCATGGGGATGGGCGAGCCCCTCGCGAACTTCCAAGCCGTGGTTCACGCGACACGGACCATCGCGGCGCCTTGGGGAATGGGGATCAGCGCTCGCAAGATCACGATCTCCACGGTCGGGATGCACAAGGCCATCGAGAAACTCGCGGACCAGCTCGAGCTCCCTGTTACGCTCGCATTGTCGCTGCACGCGCCGAACGACGACCTGCGGCGCAAGCTCATCCCGTGGGCCCAGTTCACGACGATTGATCAACTCGTTCGTGCATGCACGATTTGGTTCAGGAAGACCGGTCGGGAGATCACGCTCGAGTACATCCTGCTTTCGGGGGTAAACGATCAGCCCGAGCACGCGGAAGAACTTGCAGCGGTTGTCAAGAAACTCCGCGCCAATGTCAACCTGATCCGGTACAACGAGGTCAAGGGACTGCCCTTTGAACGCCCAGGCGGGGACGCGGTCCACCATTTCCAGCACATCCTGCGTGAGTACGGGGTGAACTGTCACATCCGCGCCAGCCGAGGGCGGGACATCGCGGCGGCCTGCGGGCAGCTGCGCCACGAGCACGCCCCCGCGTGAGTCTGGTACCCTGACGATTCATGCCCACGCCACCAAGTGTCAATCCACTCCCCGAGATTGCCCAATCGTACGACTGGGCGAGTGAGTTTCGCGCGTTCACGAGTTTTCATTGGCTCGTCACGGGGACCTGCTTCGCGCTGATGATCGCGTGCTGCGTGATCGGGAAACGATTGCTCGCCAAGAGCGAGGACCACGAGTACCAGTTTCGCAAAGTCATCGCCTGGTCGATCCTGATCACCCAAGCGTTCATCTTCATCCGTCGGATGGTGTACTTCGATCTGCACGACTCCCTCCCGCTCCATATGTGCCGACTCGGCGTGTTTATCGCTGCGTGGCACCTTTTTACGCTTGATCGACGAGCGCGGGCCTTGACTCTTTTCTGGGGTCTGGGATTGAGTTCGCAGATCTTTTTTACGCCGTACATCAAGGAGGGGTATGGGCACCTCTCTTTCTGGATTTATTGGCTCAATCACATCCAGATCGTGGGCGTGGCGGTGTACGACATAGTCGTACTTGGGTATCGCCCCAACCTGCGTGATCTGCGATTCGCGACGATCGCGGGCGTGGTGTATGCACTCGCGACAATCGGGCTCAATGTCCTCTTGGGGACGAACTACTCGTATCTGGGTGCCGGGCAGCACGAGGGTGCATCACTCGTGGACGAACTCGGTCCGTTCCCGCAACGGACGATCTGGATGATCTTCGGTGCCGCGATCATCTTCGTCGTGATCTACTGCATTTCCCGGTTCGCGATGTATGTCCGCACGCGGGTGCTCAAGAAACCACCCCCACGGTTCGTGGGTCCTCGCCAACGCCCTGACGCTACACTGTGCCAGTGATTGGATTGATTCTCATCCTGGGTCTGATTTCGTTTCTCATCGCGTGCCCCGCGACCTGGGTGGTGCTGCGTCTGAGTCATCGTGCGGGGGCGTTCGATAGCGCGCCGATCGAGGGGCAGATCAAAGCGCCGTCTCGCCGCATCCCCAATACTGGCGGGATCGCGATCGCGCTGGGGGTGCTTGTCCCGATGCTGGTTGCCGCGATCGGGTTCTCGATCCTCGATGCGGACGCAATCCCGGGGTTTCTTGAACCTGTTCGTGAGCACCTGCCCGGGTTGAAATCGATGCTCCCGCTCGGGTGGACCCTCATCGCTTGCGTACTCGGGCTGCATGTGCTCGGATTGATCGATGATCGATGCCCAATGGGCCCAATGGGCAAACTCGTGATCATGCTCGTACCCGGATTGATCTTTGCTACGCTCTTCGACACACGATTGATGACCCTGCTCGACGGATATGTCGGCGGTACCTGGCTGAGTGTCATCGTGACGGTGCTCTGGTTTACCGCGATCATCAACGCGATGAACTTCATCGACAACATGGACGGCTTATCAGGTGGGATCGCGCTCATCGCAGGGACGATGCTCTTGATCGCAACGCTGCTCAATGGGCAATGGTTTGTCGCGGCGGTGTGTGCTCTGCTCCTTGGTTCTGTACTTGGGTTCCTTATTTTCAACTTCCCCCCCGCGAAGGTCTTCATGGGGGACGGCGGGTCGTTGATCATCGGGCTCTTGCTCGCGTTCCTGACGGTCCGCACGACCTACACCCCACTCGATGATTCCGCCGGCGGGTGGTACGCCGTTCTCATGCCCGTCGTGATCCTTGCAGTACCTCTGTACGATTTCGTCACCGTGACCCTCATCCGGATCTCACAAGGCAAGAGCCCATTCGTCGGCGACATGCAGCACTTCTCCCACCGAATCCGCGATAGAGGATTGGGTGCACGGAGCACAATCCTCGTCATTTACGCGTTGACCCTTGCAACGGGCATCTCGGGGCTTCTCATGACACGGGCGGTCCCCTGGCAGGCAGTGGTGCTTGGGGTTCAGGTGCTCGCGCTGCTCGCAGCGATCGCTTTGTTCGAGTACAGATCCCCCATCAATCGGGGGGATGAAGACGATGGATGATCAACATCCGATGAATCTGGGAGATCGGATCGCATGGACAGGTGTAGTCCTTGTCTCGACCCTGTGCCTTATGCGTGCGATGATTGAGCATGATCCATTCCCATGGTGGTCGAGCGACCCGTTTACATTCGCGCCGCCGATCGTGGGCTTGACCCCTCGATGGGCTTTGCTGCTCAATATTGCGATCATCTTTGCATCATGCATGACGCTCGTGGGGCAGCATCTACGCGGATACGGAATCTCTACTATCAACGCGATCCTCTTCGCGATCGGCTTGGGTGTGATTGGGTACCACGCGAGCATTGATCTGGAGCGTGTGCTCGACTCCTCCACTATCGCCGCGGTGGTCTGCGCGTTCGTCGCGGGGAGCCAGATCCACACCATACCGGGAGCTACGAAGGTCATCGGCGGGGTCCTCCTCGGGTTCGCAGCGATGCTCACCTCGATCGGGGTCTACGAGGTCTTTGTGACGCATCCCGAGACCATGCGGATGTATGAACAGTCCCGCGACTCGTTCCTCGCTGCACGCGGTTGGAGTGCGGACTCGTTCGAGGCGATGTCCTATGAACGAAGACTCTCCAACCCGGAACCGATCGCGTGGTTCGGTTTGACAAATGTATTTGCGAGCTTTGTCGCTGCCTCGGGCGCAGGGTTGTTCACACTCTGCGTTGCCGGTTGGAAACAGCACCGATTGATGAGTTTCATGGCTCTGGGTGGAGCCTTGGTATCGATCGTTGGGCTCTATCTATGCGGGTCAAAGGGTGGATACGCGGTATTCCTGCTCGGCGTTGCCCTTGGCTTGGTGATGATTGCGCGGCCCTCGTTCCGTCGTGGGAATCTCATCATCGGGCTCTGTGTCCTGGTGATACTCGGACTCGTTGCGAGGGGATTGATCGGCGAATCGCTCGGCGAGCGGAGCCTCCTCTTTCGGTACCAGTATCTGATCGGATCAGTTCGGGTCTGGTTCGCGAACCCGGCTCTGGGAATCGGGCCTGGCATGTTCCAGGATGGGTATGCCCTCCTCAAACCCGCGTTGAGCCCTGAGGATGTCGCGAGTCCGCATAATGTCGCGCTCGCATGGATCGCAACACTCGGGCTCGGAGGGATCGCCCTTGTCGGAATCGTGTTTCGAACCGTGGGGTCAATCTCGCTATCACAAACTGATGATCCTGCCACCTCAAAGGCTGTTGGGAGTGATCAACTGATCAAGCTTGGACTGTTATTGGTTATTGTGCCCACGATCGCGTCCCTGAACATGCAGGCCCCCATCCTGTCGCAGTCTGGGCTCGTACCAACCATGTTCGGTGCGGTGCTTTGGGGCACCATCGCAACTGCGACAATCCGGTCCGCATTTGATCAACGGACACTCGGGATCGCGATGCTCATCTTCGGCGGGGTATTGCTCGTTCATGCGATGATCGAGGTCACAGGAACCATGATCGTTTCCACACCGATATGGGCACTGGGCATCGGAGTTGCGATCTGGAAGCCAAAGCCAGCTACCCCAGAGCGATTGGGCAACTTGATCGCTGGGGTGTGCATGATCGGTATCGGCGTGTTCCTCCTATCTCGATGGGCACCGATCAATCGTTGGGAGCGAGCACTTCATGCTTCTGCTGAACATGCGCAGGTCATAGCGGAAGTACATGGGTCGCTCAATGCACTTGAGGACGCATCGAACCCGGATCTCTTGCTTGCTCAGGCATCGAATCAACTCAGCGAGTTGCTCGGAATCCCGTTGGACAACAGCCTGGATTCAATCATCAATGCAATCCACCGAGCGGAGTTTCTGGCGAGGCAGCAGGCGTCCGGTTCACTTTTGGTTGCCATCGAATCTCGCCCGAACCACACCCCAACACGGATCGCTGCTTCTCAGCAGATGCTCTGGTCGGCGTCAGTCCTTCAGGGGATTGATCAGGATGAAGATGCTACCCGAGCGTGGGAAATGGCCATCAGCCTTTTTGACCTTGAGCGTTTGGACGCGAAGGGGCATCGGTGGCTTGGCAATATTCTCAGCGGACGGGCTTCCGCCTTCCGAGACGCCAAAGACCGTCATTTGTGGCTGCAGAACGCGATTGAGCATTATGAAGCCGCTTTATTTCTCACTCCTCATGAGCCGCATCTGGCATATCAGATCATGATGATGTACGAGGAACTGGGCGAAAGCGAGCAGGCACGACTCTGGGGATCCCGTGCAATCACGCTCCATGAGCAGATGCGTCTGGACCCGATCCGTGGACTCAGCCCGTACGAGTTGGAGCACGCCCGAGGGGCATTGACCAACTGAAGATGTAGGTCCGAGAATCTGGTGGTAATGATGGATTTTCTTGATCCGGTGCGTGGCTGCGCTACGATTATTGCGAAACGCGTCGTGGGGCGGATTGAAGCCCTTCGTATCGCGATCACTTTGCCGGATGTCTTGCGTTGACAAGACTTTGAGATAGACCAATACGACGCGGCGATGGTCGCCCGTCAGTAAGGAGCACGCCATGGAAGATTCATCGGACCCGGAACCGGCCGATTCTCTTTCGTGATTGCGCGCCGATCGGCAGAGTTCCCTTTTACAAACCAGTCATCATGATCGCTTCGGGTGAATATCCGGGGACAGAGAGTCCCTCCCCCGACTGAGCGATCTTTGAAACGAATCACAAACGCGAACCGTGAGAACACAAAGGATTGATCGCGATGGCCACTGACCTTTCCAACATCAGAAACATTGGTATTTGTGCCCACATCGATGCGGGCAAAACCACCGTGACGGAACGAATCCTGTACTACACCGGCAAGAACTACAAGCTGGGTGAAGTACACGAGGGCACCGCGACCATGGACTTCCTTCAGGAAGAACAGGAACGCGGCATTACCATTCAGTCCGCTGCAACCACTTGTCCCTGGACCAAGGATGGCAAGGACTACAAGATCAACCTGATCGACACCCCCGGCCACGTTGACTTCACGATCGAGGTGGAGCGCTCGCTCCGCGTGCTCGACGGTGCTGTTGCGGTATTCGACGGCAAGGAAGGCGTTGAAGCGCAGTCCGAAACCGTATGGCGTCAGGCGGAGCGCTACAAAGTGCCCCGTATGTGCATGATCAACAAGATGGATAAGCTCGGTGCAAACTTCGAGTACTCCTTCGACACGATCAAGAAGCGCCTCGGCGCCAACCCCATCGCCATGCAACTCCCCTTGGGCGAGGGCGATGAGCTTCGCGGGATCATCGATCTGCTCGGCATGAAGGCCTACGAGTTTGATGTTGAATCGCAGGGCGCGATCGTCACCGAGATCGAGATCCCCGACGACTTCAAGGATAAGGCCGAGCAGTGGCGTCATGACCTGATTGAGTCCGCGGTTGCACTCGACGACGACCTCATGGAGCAGTACCTCGAGGATGAGGACTCCATCACCGTCGACATGATCAAGAAAGCGATCCGCAAGGGCACCATCGCACTTGAGTGCAACCCGGTCTTCTGTGGCTCGGCTCTGAAGAATGTCGGCGTCCAGCGTCTCATCGACGCGGTCATTGACTTCCTCCCCAATCCACAGGAAGTCCCTGAAGTTCAGGGTACGGATCCCAAGGATAAGTCGATCGAGCTCTCACGCCCGCATGACGACACCGCACCGTTCTCTGGTCTCGTGTTCAAGGTTGTCTCTGACACACACGGCGACCTCACCTATGTCCGGGTGTACTCGGGCAAGCTCGAGAAGGGCACACGCGTGCTCAACCCCGGCAACGGCAAGCGTGAAATCGCATCGCGAATCTTCGAGATGCACGCGAAGGATCGCCTTGCGCTCGACGCTATCGGGGCTGGCAACATCGTCGCGGTCGTCGGGATCAAGAACTCGATGACTGGTGATACGCTCTGCTCGACAGACGAACCGATCATCCTCGAACGCATGGAGTTCCCTGAGCCCGTCATCTCGATGTCGATCGAGCCCAAGACAGCTGACGACAAGCGCAAGCTTTCTGAAGCACTCGTCACTATCCGCCGCGAAGACCCGTCGTTCCGTTCGGAATACAACGAAGAAACCGGGCAGACGATCATCGCGGGTATGGGTGAGCTTCACCTTGAGATCATCAAGAACAAGCTTGTCCGTGACATGAAGATCGGCGTTGAAGTCGGTCGTCCTCGCGTTTCGTACCGCGAAGCAATCCGTGGCGGCGCAGACGGCTGCCGTGGTCTCTTCAAGAAGCAGTCCGGTGGACGCGGTCAGTTTGGTGACTGTACCGTCAACATTGAGCCGTTCACCAAGGAACAGGCCGAAGAAGCGAAGCTTGACTTCACGGACAATGTCGCGTTCGAGAACGCAATTGTCGGTGGTGCGATCCCCAAGGAGTTCATCCCCTCGGTTGAAGCGGGTGTTCGCCAGACTGCGAAGAGCGGCGTGAGCGCACCGTTCCCGCTGATCAACATCAAGGTCACCCTCGTGGACGGCAAGTACCACGATGTCGACTCGTCGCAGGTCGCGTTCGAGCAGGCGGGACGCCTCGCACTCCGCGAAGCGGTCTCCAAGGCCGGCTCGGTGCTTCTTGAGCCGATTATGAAGGTCGTCATCACGACACCTGAGGAATACCTCGGAAATGTCACTGGTGACCTGTCCTCTCGTCGCGGGATGATCCTCGACACCGAAGACAAGGGCATGATCAAGGAGATCACCGCGGATGTCCCGCTGAGCGAGATGTTCGGGTACACCACGGTGCTCCGTGGTCTCTCGCAGGGCCGTGCAGCGAACTCGATGGAGTTCAAGGAGTACCGCGAGATGCCGATGAACCTCCAGCAGGAAGTCATCGAAGCATCGTCGTAATCGACGAGCTGATCGAAAACTGAATCTATCGATATTCTCGGGCGTGGCACATCGTGCCACGCCCGTTTTTCTTTCTCGAACTGGATTCATGACGATGAAGGCCGCTATCGGTTCAGCCGACCTATGCTTTTCATCCTCCTCTTTCATGTGAGAAGAGGGAGGTACGAGATGGCTAGAACCGCAGCAGGAGCCCGCGATGGCGGAACAGTTCAAAACAGTTTTGTTCTTCGGCGCCCCCGGCGCTGGCAAAGGCACTCAGGGCGAACTCATCGGGAGTGTCCCGGGATTCTTCCACATGTCCACGGGTGATATGTTCCGCTCGCTCGATCATGAGTCTGAACTTGGGAAGACCTTCCTCTCGTACTCGACGAAGGGCGAACTTGTCCCTGATGAACTCACGATCCAGCTCTGGCAACAATACATGAACGAGCGGATCGAGGAGGGGAGCTACGACCCGGAAACGATGCTCCTCATACTCGATGGGTTGCCGCGGACTGTTGCTCAGGCGAAGGTCATCGAGCCATTGATCGATGTTCTTGCGGTAGTGCATCTGAACGCCCGAGATAAAGAGGCCATGGTCGCCCGACTCCGCGAACGGGCGATCAAGCAACAGCGTGCCGATGACGCAAAAGAAGAAGTCGTGCGTAATCGTCTGGGTGTGTACGAGCGTGAGACCCGCCCTGTCCTTGATCTTTATGACGACTCACTCGTGCACGATGTGGACGCGATCAACACCATGGCGATGGTGATGAGCGAAGTGCTCTCGATTCTCGCGCCGTTGCACGCGAAGCACACCAACTCCTAAACACCTACGGCTTTGTGGGCACCTCTCCGCCACGGACCGGGGTCATAATCGGTTCCACGACAAGTGTTTGAATCAGATACTCTGGGAGGGGTCGGGTTTCATCGACTGAGCGGATGCCGTACAACAACGGCAGGCCGTACGATTGATACCTTGCTGGTGGGTGGAAGTAGTACGCGACTGGAATCATGTGACTGAGTTCGTCGTGAGTACCAAAGTACATCCAGTTACGCTGATACTGTGACGCTCGTGCACCATTCAACCGCACACGGTCGACATCGATCGGGACCCAAAATGTCAAGTCTCGCTCCGGGTCATACATCGCGAACTCAACGATGCTTACGGTATTGAGCAGACGATCGGGTTCATCCTCGTCGACACAAATCACGGTCCGCGCTGGAACTCCAACACTTCTGAGTACTGAAGTGAGCAGAACCGCAAGATCATGCCTTGTTCCACCGGGCTCTTTCGCAACCACATGGGCAGGCCGAACAACATGCCCGCCCCATGCGTTGGTCGTGACGAAGAACTCTTTTCGACCTCCGGCACTCGTGCGGGTTGTAAACTCTGTTGCGGGTCCACGGACCGCGACATATTCGACGACCTTGCCCGTCAGGAACTTCACGACATCGAGCTGTGACCCGGACTGAGGATCTATCCCCTCCCCTACCCAGAACTCGACAAGTTCGTCAATGATGTCATCCGCATCCTCGGGCACCGGAGCGCCGACGGTATCGACCACAGGTTCGAGGAACGCCTGTGCCGCGGGCGACCATTCCTCAGGCCACGGGAGTTGCCGCGCGAGCTTCTCATTAAACACGGTATCCGCGCTGACAACATAAGAGATGTGCTCCATGTGGAGCTGCCGATACTCGTCGTGCAAATCACTGGCGTGCCAGAATGTGTACTCAGCGTTTGTTTCGGGCACGAACTTATGCTCTATCGGCGAATCGGGGGCATCGATCGGATTTTCTGACTGCTGGCCGTGCCGCCTGTATCGCTCCAGGTTTGAGAATATCTCGTGATCATCCAGTCGTAATCGAATCTCAATATCACGATTCGGCGACCAATAGAAACCGCCCTCGCGGACGACCGGAAACACTAACTCGAGCGAGCTCGGCTGCCAGAATGATGTGATGACTCGTTCGTTGATCGTTCGTCCGGGAGTGCCCGGATCATCCGAGAGGATCTGCCCGGATGTCAGAAAGAGTTGCGATCGCAGGGTCCATCTCCATGGGTCCGCGTAGCTGATATAGGGATTATCTGGGACAGGGGGAGTGGCGTCAGGATGATTCGCCAACTGCGCATGCGTGGCGGATCCATTGAACATGTATACGAAGAGCGTTGCCGCTAGCGTGAAAGCAGGTGCGATACGGATTCTCATCTTCATCATGCGTGGTCTTCCCTTTGATACTGATTCATACGCCCAGAAAACACTCCGGTTTCGATGAGTACAGTCAGCTCGCGATCTATCATGACATGAACCCTGATGTTTCGCACAGTCTAAAGGAGTAAAGCGTGAGTTCAACCAGCACGATGTCCCCTGATACGACCCGGATAGAGAAAGATTCTATGGGCGAGATGCGTGTCCCCGCGGATGTGCTCTACGGGGCCTCAACCCAGAGGGCGGTTCTGAACTTTCCCATTTCAGGGCGTCCCGTCCCGTGCGAAGTCATTTTCGCGTTCGCTCGCCTTAAAACCGCGACCGCCCGTGCAAATCAAACGCTGGGCAAGCTCCCGAAACCGAAGGCCGATGCGATCGTCGAAGCCTGCGATGAGATTCTTGCAGGGCTGGAAGATCGCGGAGGGGTCGCACGCCACTTCCCAGTTGACATCTTCCAGACCGGATCAGGAACTTCAACGAATATGAATACAAACGAGGTGGTCTCGAACCTGGTCTGCCTCAAGCACAATGCACCTGTGGGCTCAAGCAAAGACGCGGCATATTTGGAACACGACTACGCCGTGCACCCTAACGACCATGTGAATATGGGCCAATCGAGCAACGACACCTTCCCCACTGCTATGCATATTGCGGCTGCCGTGGAGATCAAGAATCAGCTCATCCCAGCAGTGCGAGACCTTACTCAGGGGCTGGAAGACAAGGCGAAAGCATGGGATGAGATTGTCAAAATCGGTCGCACACACCTGCAGGATGCAACCCCGATCCGCTTGGGGCAGGAGTTCTCGGGATACGCATCTCAGATGCACCATGCCATCGATCGGCTGGAGCGTGCACTCTCTACTCTTGGCGAGTTGCCCATCGGAGGCACAGCTGTAGGGACTGGGATCAATACGCATCCGGAGTTCAGCAAGCTCGTATGTGAGCAACTGAGTGAAAGCACCGGAATTGCATTCCGTGAGGCGGACAACCACTTTGAGTCTCAGCATGCGAAGGACGGATTCGTGGAGGTGTCCGGGCTGCTCAAGACGATCGCGGTCAGCCTCTCCAAGATCGCCAACGACATCCGCTGGCTCGGATCGGGCCCCCGCTGCGGGATCGGTGAGCTCAAGTTGCCGGCTGTTCAGCCCGGCTCGAGCATTATGCCCGGCAAAGTCAACCCGGTCATTTGTGAAGCCGTCATGATGGCGTCATGCCAGGTGATCGGAAATGACGCTGCGGTGACAACCGGTGGTCTTGGTGGGGTTGGATCGTTGCTGGACCTCAATGTTGCGATGCCGATGATGGCCGCCAATGTTCTCGATTCGATCGGACTCCTCGCGGGTTGCTGCAGCACCATGAACGACAAGCTCATCCAAGGCCTCGAACCTGATCGCGAGCGTTGTGCCGAGCTGATTGAAGGAAGCCTCGCGATGTGCACAAGCCTCGTGCCTGTCATAGGTTACGACGCTTCTGCGAAGCTCGCATATCAAGCGTATGCCGAGGGCAAAACCGTGCGACAGTTGGCTTTGGAGCAGAATCTGCTTGACGCAGACCGACTCAATGAGTTGCTTGATCCTCGATCCATGACAGAACCCGGAGAGTAGGGATTGCACCCGGTTGCAGTTTGCGTGCAACCGGGCGATTCTCCCGCTCGTATTATTGCATAATCAAGGGGGGCGCTATCGAACTCTTCGGGATTGGCCGAGGAGTTCCGAAACACCCGA
The DNA here is from genome assembly GCA_965216865.1 of Phycisphaerales bacterium. Taxonomy (GTDB): domain Bacteria; phylum Planctomycetota; class Phycisphaerae; order Phycisphaerales; family UBA1924; genus UBA1924. Next base: position 3,084,788 of record OZ244206.1, on the reverse strand, counting down.
TTACAGGGATGAAAACCCCGAGATTCCGATGCGGACGCACTGCGTTTGCACTATAATGGTTCCCAACCCCATCACACACCAGAGCGCAATGGAGTACACCATGAGCCAGTCTGCTCGTTCGATGATGCATAACCCGTCCATGAGCACGCTCTTCCGAGCGTTTGCGATCATGTCTGTCGCCGGCATGGCGACCTCCACACTCGCTGCCGGTCCACAGAAAGCGACTCAATCGTTCAATCAGGGCCAGAAAGCCACAGGCACCCGTGTCGATGCGACCCCAGTGCTCACCGAGAAGGTTTACAGCGACCAGCAGGTGCTCTCAGGGCGACTGATTCTCCGGGTCACCAGCATCAATGCATTCAATGCTGAGTTCGATGCAATCCTTGAAGACTTCCCCGGGTTGGTCATGGAGAGCCCAATCGACGCCGACAACGGCATCTATCTGTTCAATGCTGGCAGCCCCGCCGACGCGGTTCGAGCGAGCCAGGCGCTCATGAACCTCTCGAGTGTCGAAAGGGTCGACCTGGAACAATCGCGTGAGACATTCGCGACCCGGCTCTACGATGCATTTGAGGATCCGCGTGTGCTTGCGCGTTTCAACAACCGCCAGTCGTCTGCTCGTCAGGGGTTTGATTTCCCGGGTGTCCGGCCGCTGCCTATGCCGTCACAGTCCCCTCGCGGTGCAGCAACAGATCCGCTTTTCGGCTCGACATGGCACTACAACAACACGCTGGATGCTGATCCGAATCTCAACCCAGACAACAACATCACGAGTGATATTTACACCACGATGGGTCTGAGCGGATCCGGCGTAACCATCGGTCTCGCGAGCCAGGGCATCAACACCCACATCGATACGGACCACACTGAACTGGATGGGAACTACAGCTTCGATCTGTCCATGCCCTTCGACCCGGTTCTGTTTCAGGACAGTCTTCCCATGACGGCGCTCGCAGGTCTCATGACTGCAGAAGCTGATGGTGTCAATGTTCAGGGTGTCGCGCCTGGCGCAACCCTCGGTACATTCACATGGCCATTCACGATCGACACCATCCCGTTCCAAGAATACCAGGGTTACAACTGGAACTATCGGGACCTTGACATCAAGCTCTATGACACCGGATTCGGGTGGTACAACTTCCCTTCGAACAACTACAACATCGGTTCCATCGATGAGTTCGTTCAGATCCCGCTTCGTAACTCGTACGCGTTTGGCCGGAACAATCGCGGCACGATCAATGTGTTCAGCACCGGGATGAATGTGTTCGCCCCGCTCGATGTTCTCTTTGGCGGATTCCCCAAGTGGCCGGATCCGTACAACTTCCCTCCGGCTGCCTCTGCGGATTCTTGGTCACCGCTTGACGAAGTGATCAATAGTGAGAACGAAGTATCAATTACGCTTACAAACGGCTACACATCTGGCCCTTACTACCCCAACGGCCAAGTCGCATACTACGGGCCGGCGAACGATCGCCGCAACTTCGTCTTTGCGACTGTTGGTGAAGGGCGTGCCTCGGCCAATCCTGAAGAGATTTATGCGGACATTTACGCCGCTCAGGGCGCATCAGTGTTTGCGTCGTTCTACGGCGGCACAACAAACCAGTACCAGGCCGGCGCCCAATCCGTCGGCGGTCGCGGCGTCTTGACTTCGATCCCTGGCGCGGGCAATGTCAGCACCTTCCCCGCAACGACTGATGCGATCCCGACTGGTGATGAGGTGCTCAGTGGTGCTGCCATCGGTGCCGGTGTCATCGCTCTTATGCTCGAGGCCAATCCCAACCTTTCGATTCGGGATATCCAGCACATTCTCTTCGAGAGTATCCAAGAGAGCCCGAAGGACGCTCGCATCAAGTGGCCGAACTTTGACATCAACCGTGGCTATGTCAGCCCCGGTGGTGGCAACAGTTTCTGGCAGGTGAACAGCGCACTTTACACGGGTGGGTCCGTGACAAACCAGGCCATCCGCCACTCAGACCTGTACGGTTTCGGTGTCGTCGATGCGGAACTTGCTATCCAGAAGGCAATGAACTGGAGCGGCACCGATCCTTTGATCCTTCTTGATACCGGTTTGTTGACAGAGGATGACGAAGTCGAACTCGACATCCCCACTCCTGAGTACTTTGTTTCACAAGATCCGGATGGCGAGATCGGCCTCGATGGTGCCGCGTCAATGGTCGGTAGCGTCCCCGTTTCGCTACCGACGATTTGTGTTCGCCAGAACATCAAGATTGAAGCAATCGTTGTCGATCTGACCATTGAAGGTTCCGGTGCGTCAGATCTCTTCATCACACTCAGCGGCCCGAATGCAACGCGCTCAGTTCTTCAGATGCCTTCAACATTGAATGTCTTCGGCACGAGTGATCCAGACTTCTTCTTGGACGATGATGCCGAAACAGATGGTGACATTATCATCGGTGCAACGACCTACGCTCTGTATCGTCACTCCTTCCTGAGTTGGAAGCACTGGGGCGAACTTTCAGCAGGTGATTGGAACATCAACTTTATTGACCTTGGTGTAGACGAAGAGATGCCTGAGGGCGAGGAAGCTGAAACGGGTATGGACCCAACGCCTGGTGCGGACATGGTTATCTCGCTCGGCCCATACGGCGTTCCTGGCAGTGCTTTCCGTGACGAGAAATCAGTTACCGAGTACCGGTTCCGGATTTATGGCACCGACATTGGTGAACCTGTTTTCGAAGGGTGTAACCCGCTTCAGACGAGCTGCCCTGCCGATATGAACGGCGACGGCATCGTCGATGTCCAAGATCTCCAGATCTTCATCCAGTACTACCAAGATGGCAACGCTGTTGCAGACATCAATAGCGATGGCTCCATCGATTACACCGATCTGCTCTTGTACCGCGGCCTCTGGGTCCCCGGCTACTGCGATACGAGTGGGTTCGGTGGAGGACGCCCCCGCCCAGGTGATACGAATGCTGGCGACGACAACAACCCGTCTTCCCGTCCGCTCTAAGATTCACTTGATACAACACCAAACAAACGCCCCATATGGGGCGTTTGTTTTTGCATCGAATCATCGTTCTTGCAAATCCTGCAACCTCATCGGCTTCATTGACTGTATCCTTTGATACGGTGCACACGCCCGTTCTAGGAGCGATTCGATGGAACTCTGGATCAGAGTGCCGTCTTGTACCGATATCTATCGTGAGTGTCTTTCGACACTGAAGCTATCTGTTGGAGCAAAGCAGCGATGAGTCAGCCCATACAAGGTGGGAATGCACCGTCATCAAACTCGATGGTCGGTCTTTTGCGGGAGCGCGGATCACAGCTCTCGACTGTGGTTATCCTGCTGATTCTTTTGGCACTGACAGACTTGGTTCCGCCATACGCGATCAAACTGCTGATCGATGATGTGTTTACTGGCGGAGGACACTCTGAGTCCATCGGAGGGGCTTGGAAGCTGCTTGGATTAATCCTGGCAGGGTTATTCCTGAGCTATATCGCTCGCAATGCGCTCTTTTATGCGAGCAGGATGCTGTCGTTGCGGATGAGTGAGGACATCTGCTTTTCGATGCGTCGGCGTTTGTTTGACCATTTGCAGCAGCTGAGTCTGCGATTTTATCGATCAAACCAGCCCGGTCGTGTGAGCGCACGGGTCATGGATGACACCTACAAGATCCAGACCTTCATCCAAGAGAAGCTTCCGCTTCTCATGCTGAACCTCCTCAAGTTCCAGATTCTGATCTGCGTGATCTGTGTGATTAACTTTCGCCTCGCGCTTGCTTCGATCATCATTCTCCCGCTCCAGTTTGTAACCTACAGGTTTTTCCGGGGCCCGATTCGTGTCAGCCACTCGGAGGCCCAAGAGAATCTCTCGCTGGCATATGGCTCAGTTGTTGAGAAGTTTCTCGGGATTGAGGTCGTGAAAGGGTTTAATGCTGAAGCCCGAGAGAGTGAGACTTTCCATGAAGCGATAAACGAGAGCCGCAAGTCACAGATCAAATCACAGCGCTACCACTTCGCTCAGAAGGTGACTGCTGACCTGCTTGTTGGGCTGGGAACGATCATGCTCCTCGCGTACGGCGCGTTCGAGGTAATCAAGGGGCACATGAAGGGGGGCGAGTTCATGATGTTCTTCGGGTATGTCATGATGCTCTACCCCTCGGTTCTCGAGATCATCAGCGGGGTTGGACACTCTTCCAAAGCTACGGCAAGTGTCAGCCGCGTCATGGACATGCTCGAAGTCCCGATCCACGACGAAGGGGTCATGCATCGCGCCAGCATAGACTCGGGCGAGCTTCTTCGTGACGATATCGTGTTTGATTCGGTGAGCTTCGCGTTCGACGACACGACTGAAGTACTCCACGATATCTCATTCAGCATCCCACACGGCTCCCGGGTGGCAATCACTGGCCCAAGCGGTTCAGGAAAGAGCACGACGATCAACCTGCTCCCCCGCTTTCTCAAACCATCGAGCGGTTCGATCAAGATTGGCGAACGGGACGCCTCGGAACTGCCGCTGACGACGCTACGCTCAGGTATCAGTATCGCGTTTCAGGAAGTTTTCCTGTTCAACGCAACGATCGATGAAAACCTGCGGTATGCACGCCCGGATGCGACGCGTGCAGAAGTCGAACGAGCGTGCAAGATCACCGGCGTACATGAAATGATCTCGCGATTGCCCAAGGGATACGAGACTCGACTCAGCGATTATGGGGTCGAACTCTCCCGTGGCGAGAAGCAGCGTATAACACTCGCCCGTGCACTGCTTAAGAACTCCCCGATCCTGATTCTTGATGAGGCCACGGCATCGATCGATCGTGAATCCTCCCGATCGCTGGTCCAAACGATCTTCGAAGAAGTTCAGAACCGGACGATTATCATGGTCACCCATGAGGCGAACCTGCTCGACCTGGTCGATCGGGTCATCTGTATTCGGGATGGCAAAGTCGACTTCGATGGTGCCCCGCGTGTCTATGTCCATCGGGAATACGGGAATGCCCCACTTTCCGTCTTTAGCGGGCCCATTCATGATGAAGAGCCCGTTGAACCCGCGGACGAGAGCCAAATATCAGAAGATTCCGCCGAGACTCCACCGATGGGTTATATTGAGCCGAGCGAGCGGACATCTCGTCACGGCTCACCGGGCCATTTCGATGCTGATGAGTACCCGGAAGAACTCAAATCGTCACAGAACCCATCTGATGAGGGGGAACCCACATGATCCGAACCGGTCGCGCCGCTCACATGCTGAAGAATGCACTCGGCACGGCTTCGTTTCTTGGTGCACTCACGCTGATTGGTTGTGGACAACAATCGACTACCTCGCAAGGTTTTGAAGTTCAAGCCCCAAGAGTCACCTCCGGCGGAGTGATCTTGGAGGAGGGCGAACTATCAAGAGAGGATGCATTGTCCCAGATCGCATCAGCTCTCGATTCGATCCATGAACCTAGCATCAACCCTGGAATGCTGAGCTCGATGCGCGATCGACTGGAGTACGATTCGCTCAGAGCCGAAGAGGACACCCGAGCTAGTTCCCAGTTGATGGATCAAGATCATGCTCCGTCTGTGATGGCTGAGCAACTCAATATCCCTCAGAATGCGGGGCGTCTGATCCAGCTTGAGCGGATGAGCAAGGCGGAAATCAACGAGTTGATCGCCTCTATCACGCTCAAAATCCAGACTGAGCAGGGGTACCGGGCCGCGCTACCAGGCGTTGAAATGCAGATGGGCCCTCGCCCAGAGGGCGTGAGCAAGGGGCCGACGCTCGTGCTGGATCATGAGGATGGCCGCCGATCACTCTTACGGTTTGGTTATGTGAGCTATCTCTCGCAGTTGCCTCAGGTGTGGGTACAGGGGATTGAAATCGCCCCGGATGGAACAATCACCCCCAACGCCATCATTGATCAGGTGCAGGATCTCGTCACTGGCAATCTAAGCCAACTTCAACAGATGCGGACGGGGCTCTCCCAGAAAGACCTCTCTCGGCAGATTGTCAAACTCAGCTATATCAATACCGCCGATGCGATGAAATCTCTGAAGGGGCTCGGCGTCCAGACCGTTGGGGGCATCGATACTCTCCCGGCAACACTGAACTTCGATCAGCTTCCCATTGTTGCGACGATGCCCGAGCCGCCCGCCGCGTCGATGGCGCTTGTCGGTGACCAAGCCGCCGCAACAGGCGCCTTTGGTCAGACCTCCACGCCAACGAAGGCGAGCCAGCTCAATAACGATGTCCTCATGAACCCGACATCCGAGATTATGGTGGTGTATCACCCCGCACACCCTGAGCAGTTCAGTCTCGTTGAACAACTTCTTTCTGAATATATCGATCGCCCCGCGAAGCAGGTTTTCGTTGAGGGCATGGTTCTAGAGATCAGCGAAGAAGGGCTCGACGAGCTAGGCGTGGAGTGGTCGTACCAACAGGGAGCCCTCGACTTTGTGCTCGGCTCCCTCAATGCTACGGGTGTAACGGACACGCTTGGATTGAACAGTGTCGACAGCCGTGACCTCCCCAAAGACTGGGCGCTCGAGATTCGCGCTCTCGTGCGTGATGGCAAGGCCGAGGTCCTTTCCCGCCCGAGCGTGCTGACGCTGGATAATCGTCAAGCGACCATTCGTGTCGGCGAAGACATCCCCATTGCCACGAGCCAAGAAGGGTTCTCAGGCAACTCGAACAAAGTGGCGTTTAACTTCAAGTACCTCGCAACGGGCATCCTCCTGAACATCCGCCCCCGTATTGCGGAGAAGGGGGAAGTCGTATCGATGCTCATCGACACGGTTGTGTCTGCGCAGGTTCCGGGACGAGATCTTGAAATCCGTTCTACAGACGGTGAACTGCTCGCCTCCGCTCCCACTGTTTCGACCAGACGCGTCCAGACCTACGCGCGTATCGACAACAAGACACCATTGATCATCGGCGGGCTTGTCTCCAAGGACCTCTCGATTACACAGGACAAGGTGCCGTTACTCGGCGACTTGCCCTTCATCGGTCATGCTTTCCGTTCGGAGAGCAAGTCTACAGAGAAGACCGAAGTGATTATCGTGCTCACGCCATATGTATTGGATGATGATCAACTCATCCGTCGCAATCTTCCCAAGGATGATGACCTGTTCGATAGCACCGGCAATCAACTCTTCCGAGATTCGTACAGAATTCGCGCCGAGGATGTCTTCGACCTCCGATTCCTTGCGGAAAACAAGCGGCTTCGGATCTATCGAGATCTCGCGCAAACGCTGATCAAGAACAACTTCGAGTTTGCCAATATTCCACCATTCAGCGAGTTCGCCGATGGCACAATCCCAGGCGAAGAGGTTCTCGTTCAACGAATGGTGTACGAACTGATCAAGCGGACGGGTGTCGACTCTCGAATCAACCCTGAGCGAATCATCTACTTCGAGGAAAAAGACTACGAAGGATATAATGTCCGTTTCCTTGAATCCATGCTCGCGAAGATCGGCGACGGTCAAAGCTCCGACAGCTTCTTCAAGCTCAACCCGGAGAAGGCGATCGCGATCACCTACACCTATTCGCGTGAGTCGTTGGAGCAACACGATCTCGCATCTGAACCCATCCCTGAGGTCGCACTCGTAGATTGCCCCGACCGGGATACCTGGCAGCAACTTCTTTGGGATCTGAATCAACCGAATTCAGACGGCATTGATCGTTTCACAATCCTGATTCAGGGTCCTCGCGACATTGTTCGGCTTCAGCGTGCAATCATGCTCAAGAAGATCATCGAGCTCAACGGCGGCGAAGAGTCTCTATCGCTAAAAAACTTCACAATTGGCAAAATTCTGCATACTCCCAAGCCGGGTGAAGACACCGTCACGGTCGTTGATGCGGATGTGGCTCGTTATTTTTTTCACACCGAGCTTTACTATTCAGCGATCATCAAGCGGATCGAGGAAACGATTGAGGAGTTCGATAAAGCAATCGATACCCCAGATGTCCAGATGTACTTGGAACCGGGACTGGGTAGAGCAGATCTTGAATGACCCAGTGCTGGTTCTGTTGTTGACCCTTGACGCGTGATCGTGAATAATCATCTTTGAGCCGATGGGTCACACAACCCCATAGGTTGATGTTTTTTATCGATCATCCGCGGGGGTATCTGGCATGACAAAGATTAGCGGGCGGGGCACGCAAAGCGATAATGAGCTGATTATCGCGGCGGATATGCCCATTGATACATCCATATCCCCGATCGAGCCCCTCCTGCGGGCGTTCCGGAAGCTGGCAGAACAGCGCGAGGATGTGCGGCTTCTCCTCGCTGGCAAACGCTGCAAGGACGAGATCTTCAGTATTCAGAATGAGCTAGATCGCCATGGTCTGAGTGAGAGAGCTCAGTTTGTCCCTTATTACGATACATGCACGAGATTCCCGATCCTCAAAGCCGAGTCTGATGTGTGGATCTCTCGGCACACACCTGGCGATGTTCTCAATGAACAGTATTTGGAACGCAGACTCGACTCTGATGAGGAGGACCGCCCGAAGTACGCCCTATTCTTCACGAGCTTCCACCCTGCCAAGCAAGAGGGCAACTCGACGCTCATGCGTCGCTGGCTCGATCATCTGAAAGCCGCAGGATATCTCGTCCATGTCGTGTACTACATGTACGACCATGGTGCAGTGAACGCCGATATGCGACGCTCGTCGTTGTACGAGTACGACCTCTACAGAGAAGTCCCAGTGGAATCAAGACTGACGGGAGCGAACTACAACGGGCTGAATGTCCATGTGGATGACTGGTGCGGGATTGAGGCCATGGATGCGGTGTCCGAGTTGTGCGCACGGTATGAGTACGACATTGCAATTACGAACTACCCGTGGATGAGTGCCGTTTTTGCTCGCGTCCACTCTTACACACGCAAAGTTCTGCTCACCCATGACAGCTTTGTCGATCGCAACAAGCGGATGCTTGCTCAGGGATACCCCGAGTCGGGATGGATCAGCATCGATCAAGAAGGCGAGCGCCTCGCGTGCGAGCGGAGTGATGTCGTCGTCGCGATGCAGGAACACGAAGCGGAAGGATTCCGCAAACTTGTCGATGCTGATCGGGTGGAAGTGATCGGCCCCATCTTTGATCAGATTGAAACACCATCCCCCGAGCCAGGAGAGAAACTCCGCATCGGGTGTTTTGGCTCAAGCAACTGGGTAAACGAACAAAACCTCGGGGAATATCTGAAGCATTGGGCCGAAGACGATGAACTGCGATCGAAGAGTGAGATTCTGATCGGCGGGGGGGTCTGTGAAACACTCAAAGACTTTGTCCCTGCTTCTCTGCTTGCGAAAGTGAACCCCACAATGGTTGGGCGAGTTCCGGAGCCTGGCGATTTCTTTGCTCAATGCGATCTGATCATCAACCCTGAACGCGGCGGCACAGGGATCAAAATCAAATCGCTCGAAGCGCTCGCTCATGGGTGTCCCCTTCTGACCACAGCGGGCGGAAGTATCGGGCTTGCATCCGGATTGAAGTATCACAACGCAGAAGGCTTTGAGCAACTCGCGCACCTGACACGAGACTTCATCCAGAATCCTGACCTGATCGAATCATTGAGATCTGATTCTACGAGACTGTACGAAGCGTATGTGAATACGCAACGATCACGGATGAACGCGCTGCTCGGTGAGCCTAAGAAACACGACACGATCGAGCCGGAAGAACCGCTCGGCGATCACATTGCTCCGGCTGCGGACCTGAGTTGTGACACTCGCCCCCTGCGTGTACCTAGTTATGTGCGGGACACCGCGGCCGAGTATCACTTCGAAGAGTTTGAGAAACTGCGCCAGCGTGTTGATGTGCGCGGCAAACGGATCCTGGAGGTTGGTTCAGACTTCCATCTTGCTTCTGCTCGGCTTTTTATGGCCAATGGAGCCGATTCGGTCGTTGCGACGAACATCGGTGATTGGAAGAGCGATGAGCCTCTCCCAGATCGTGTCGACTTCGTCGTCGGCGATGCGAGTGATCTTGATCTACCTGATCACAGCTTTGACATCATTTACGGGATCGCCATCATAGAGCATGTCCCCGACTTCGATCGATTATGCGAGGCGATCAAACGCCTGCTTAAACCAGACGGGGTCGTTTACTTCCAGGGATGCCCGATGTGGGCAGGCTCGCTGGGACACCATGTCTGGTACTCGTCCGAGCAAGATAGAGATCACGAAGAGACAATCGAAGCGGATGCGGGCATGAAGACCACGCCCATTCAGTACAGTTTCACCAAGAACAACCCCATACCCGATTGGGCACATCTCGCGATGTCACCCATGGAGTTGGAACAGCTTCTCGTAACAGAGAAGGGCATCCCCGAATCGCATGCTGAGGGGATTGTAAAATATGTCTATAACCTCGACGGGTCGATGATCGGATCGTGCTCAAACTTCTTCAGCGCGAGCGAAGTGCTTTCTGTGATGCGTCAGCATTTTGAGACCGAGATCGAGCGTATCTGGATTGATAGCAAACCCAATGCATACTTTGAGAAGGCGCTCGAGCGGTACACCGAAGAAGATTTAAGAACGCTGGGTATGCGGGTATGGATGACCCACGCGGGTGTGGAGCTGAAATCGAACGCACCCTTGCAAGGCCGATCGCAGCACCCGAAGGTTTCGATCATTATCCCGTTCTATGGCGTTGAAGATTTTATAGAAGACTGTATCAAAAGCGTGTTGGCGCAAGACTACGAGAACCTCGAGATCATCTTCGTTGATGACCAGTCGCCTGATCACGCTCGCGCGATTGTCGAGAGATATATGGCGCGTGATCATCGCATCTCACTTATCACGCACGATGTCAATCAGGGGCTCGGCCCCGCACGCAACACGGGGGTGAAGCACGCGTCGGGCGAATACCTATTCTTCTTGGATTCTGACGACTATTTCGCGAACTCCCGTGCAATCTCAACGCTGGTGGGAGAAGCGAGAACAAGCGGCTGCCCGGTTGTTGTTGGCAGTTGTGATCGGATCATGTCAGACGGCCAACGCCTGAGCTTTGATCGCGACTTCGACTCGTCGCACAATGGGCATCCTGGCGAGATCATATCGGGTGAAACGGCCTATCTCGGCGCGTCATTCATCCCGGGCGGGCAGTATGTGCCCATGCGTGCCTGGGGCACATTGATCGACCGGTTCACCTATCTTGATTCAAAGCTTGAGTATCCGGCCGCGGAGCACGAGGACCTTCCTCACACGCCTTTCCTGTACTACTTCGCCGAGAAGGTCTTGTATATACCTGATGTTGTGATTACCTACCGTGATCGCAGCGACAGCATCTCCAACACAGGATGGAACTCGGGCAAGATTCGCCGGCAAGCATTCATCTGGCGATGCATCAAAGAGAATATCGAACGCTTCGGGCTCCATCATCAGCTTGGAAACACCGCGATTAAAACCGCTGAGCATCTCGTGATGAAACTCCGCCAGAACGGTATCCGCGCTGGAGCAGAAACCGCCGTGATCGAAACGCTCGAAGAAATTCTTCAGGACGCAAAGGGTGATCTGAACAATGTCCTTCTGTTCTGGACGCTCGACTCATTACGGGGCGTGTTCGATTTCCAGAAGTATGACGCCACACTCTACACCCGTCTCACGCGAGGTATACCGAGCGGGAAGATGGTGGAGTACTATCGGCAGCGAATTGGAAACCCACCCCCAGCCCTCGCTCCGATACCGATCAGCAACGAACCCGACACCGATCCAAAATCACCGGCTACTCCGAAGCCTGCGCAGCTGATTGAGGTCCACTCGTTCAACGCTCGCCGAGCCATAAATGAACAGAGAGCCGCCGAACTCATCACCCAGCTCCACCGTGACGCCCCCCGCTCACTGATGGACTTCCCATCGATGCTGACAGAGGGAGACTTTGCGATCTACTTTGATGCGGGTAAGCGCTTCCAGTTCCGAGGAAGCATCGTGGATGCGGGGTGCTTTGTTGGCGGCACGACGATGAGCCTTGTCCAAGGGCTCATGCAAAATGACTTGTCAGAAGACAACCGGGACAAACTCAGCGGACTTATCCGTGTGTACGACCTTTTCTGTATCGATGACGATTACATCCTCGGGCACCTTCAGAAGAACTACCCGAACCGAGACTTCGTCGGACAAAGCAGCTTCCTCGGCGTGTTCGAGGATAATCTCCGCGAGTACTCGCACATGCTCGACATCCGCCCTGGCGATGTGATGCAATCCGGATATACCGACACAGAAGACATCGAGATACTCGGTGTGGATCTATGCAAGGCACTCCCGGTCACCGACTATGTGGTGCGAACATTTTTCCCGCGATTGCTCGACGACGCACTCGTGATTCAGCAGGATTTTATCCATCAGTACCACCCGCACATCCACCTCTCGATGCTGCTCCTTGATGACTGCTTCGAGCTTGAGCATGAAATGCGTTGGGGCGGATCGTTATCGTACAGACTGAGATCATCCATCTCGCCCGAGTTGATCCGCGCGCGATTCGGAGACGATGATGGCTGGTATCAAGACACAGCACGGAACACATCACTGCTTCGCTCGCTCGTAGAGAGAATGTTCTTCGATGAGAACAAATGGGTCATGCTGCAGGTGCTCGGGGTCTACCTGGCAAACATGGGACAGCATGATCGTGCGCGTGAGGTGTACCAGGAAGCAAATGATGGGTTCCCCCACTTCGAAATCCCAGCTGAGGTTGCCCGGATTGTCGGTGCGGAGGGGGTGCAGGCATGAACCAACAGTGGCTTATTGATCATGTGATCGACACCCTGCCGAGCCTCGCCGAATCGCCTGATACTGGTCGCCAGTATTTAACTCAGGAAGAGGCGGAACAGATCGTTGAGAACACCCTCGAGTACCTCGGTGCCCACAGTGATGAGACCGAGTACACATATATGCGTGGGCACAGAACTCGTCTCGTGCATGCTCTCACCATGATCCCGAAAGCAAGTCGCAAGGGCTCACGCCTGCTCGATGTCGGCTGTTATGGATATATGGCCATGTGGGCCAAGCTTTACTTGGGGTATGAGGAAGTCATCGGGATTGAGTGGCACCCTGAGAATGACCAGCCAATTATCGAGCGCACCTTGCAGATCGGCGACGAAGAGATACGCCTCCAGTCTCATAACTTCGACATCAGCGCACGAGCTTGGGATTTCGATGGTCAGTTTGATACGATACTCTTCTTTGAAGTGCTTGAGCATATCAACACGGATCCGATGGGGGTCATGGAGCAGATCAACCTGACGCTTGATCAGAACGGCACGCTCGTGATGTCTGTGCCCAATGCCGTCTCCTACAAGACGCTTAAAGAGTTCTTGGTCGGGATGCCGCCGTGGACATATTGGTTCTATGAACCCGATCTCTCACACGAACCCCGTCATTGTTTCGAATACACCCCGATCGTGTTCCAATCCTTGCTTGCTGCGACTGGCCTGAGGACAGACGCATTCAGAACAATCTACTCTTATTCATCTCCAGAACACGAACAAGGCGTGCTTGAGATTGCCCGAGCCGTGGGGTATGACGCTGATTCGTTCGGTGAAACCATGATCGCGCACGCTACAAAGACCCGAGAAGGCGTGGCGTTGCGATACCCGGATGTTCTCTACAGCCCCGACGGGTATTACAGGAATATCTTTCCCAAGCTACAGCAACGACTGCAAGACCGGATCGAGTTGTTTCGAGAGCAGCTCCGCCCCCCACCATCCCCGGAAGATCCGAAACTTCGCTCCCAGATTGTTGAACTTAAAGAAACGAGCGAATCACAACGGAGTGATTACGAATCGCTTATTCACGCGCTCGAGCAACAGTTGGCGGAAGTCTCAAAGGATCGAGATGCGCATAAGAACTGGGCGGGTGATCTGCGTACGAAACACAATGCGATGGAGTCACAAGTCACACAGCTCCTCTTCCAGAGTGATTGTTGGATGCAGCGTGAACAAGAGCTTCGTAACTCGGTCCAAGCGTCGCACAAAAAGGTTGAAGATGCGTACGCCCTTCTCGCAGAATCGGAATCCCGAGTTGCGGAAGCGGAGAACCAGACTGCGCTGGCACACGAACGAGCAGACAAACTTGCACAGAAAAACGCCGATTTACAGTCACAGGTAGATCAGCTCCTCTTCGCCTGTGATTGCTATCTGCAACAGATTAACGACCCTTCGCGATGTGTACAGATCATCCGGCAGCGTCGATTCCGTTGGGCGTTGGACCGTTCGAAGGCAATCGCCCGGAAAACTCCCGTAGCTCGTTCTGTGCTTCGACCGATATACCGCAACGCAAAGAGGGCGATCAAACGTCGGATCTGAGCATGGACGCGCGCACACAACTCGGCACATCTCGCACTACGCTCGTTCACGCGCTCCATGTTGTTTGGTATCGCGCATTCGCGGAGCTTCGAGCAGAAGCCACCAGAACCTACGCCGGTTACCTTTGGTGGATTATCCAGCCGTTGCTCATGTTCGGGGTGTACTACATCGCGTTCACCTTTGTGCTGCATACGCGTGAAGAGAACTTCGCCGTGTTTCTGTTTACCGGGATCATCATTTGGCAATGGTTCAGTGTCACCGTTCTCCGGTGCGCGGGTTCCCTCATCGCCACGAGGAAACTCATGCTCCAGGTGAACCTTCACAAGTCTGTCTTCCCATTCTCAATCCTGCTCGTAAACTCAGTGAAGTTTCTTGTCACACTCTTGATCCTTTTCATCGTGCTCTATGTGTCTGGCTACCCGCCGGGTCTCGCGTGGCTCTCGTTGCCTCTGTTGCTGTTTGTCCAGCTGATTGTCATCGCAGGGTTTAGTTGTTTCTCCGCAATGATCTCTCCATTTGTTCCAGACTTTCAACACATCCTTGCAACGATTCTGCAGCTCGCTTTCTTTGTGAGCGGGATTATTTACGATCTCTCAGTCCTGCCGGAGAAATACCGGAGTATCCTGAGTTGGAACCCCATGTCGATCGTTATCTCACAGTTCCGCCGAGTGCTGCTTCATAACGAGTTTCCTCAGATCAATGAGCTTGTCATTCCGCTCTTGCTTTCGGTGTTCCTGCTCGGACTCTCGCTCGGGCTCATTCATCGTTTCGACAAGCTCTATCCCAAGCTCAGTTCATGACAGATACCGACCGAACCATCACGCGTCTGAATGGGGTCGGGCTCAAGTATGCCCGGCAGGGTTCGTTGCCATGGAAACGGACACCGTTCTGGGCTTTGCATGATGTGAGCTTCGATCTCAAACGGGGTGACACGCTTGGGGTCATCGGCCGCAATGGAGCAGGGAAGAGCAGCCTACTTCGCATCATCGCGGGGATCATCGCGCCGGATGCGGGTACTGTTGAGCAGCCTTACAAGATCCGCTGCTCGATGCTCTCAATCGGAGCGGGGTTTGAGCCCCGCCTGACCGGAAGGCAAAACATCATGCTCTCCGGGTTGCAACTCGGGATGCCACGCAAACTTGTGAAGGAGCGCGAATCGCAGATCATTGAACTCGCCGATATCGATGAGTTCATCGATCAGCCCGTACGCATGTACTCTACAGGTATGCGAGCAAGACTCGGCTTTGCGATCGCCTATTTCATCGAAACCGATATTCTTCTCATCGACGAAGCACTCGCTACAGGTGACGAAGCATTCCGTGAGAAGGCAACGGGGCTCATCCGTGGAAAAATTGACTCAGATCAGACTGTGGTCATCGTGACTCATTCAATGCAGATTGTGCAAACCGCTTGCACACGCGTCATTCAGATCGAGCAAGGTAAATCGCTCTCCGAGATCGGCGTAGAAGAAACAATTAAGCGTTACCGCGAGACCGCTTTGCAGACCTGACGCCGAGCACCGCGTCACGGACAGCGTGCCAAGCGTCCTGCATTGCACATTTTCCCCTAATCACAGCCAGAACACACCGTGCGGTGTGCTTGCAAACACGCCCAGAAATGACTCCCCAACCGTGCAATCGCTTGAGCCCGTGGGTGTGCTTAAGCATAAACATGGTGTGACTGGCAAACTCCGTATGCCAGTCTCGCTGAAGTGGAGATGCTGACCGATACTGACCTGGTGCATGGAGGTGATCAACAACTGCATCAGGCACATGCATCACCTCTCCGCCGGCTTCAAGTAGAGTGAGAAGGAGATCTGTTTCGTCGAATGCGAACCGAAAAAACTCATCAAAGCGGACAGGTACTCGCGAGCGATCACGCCTGAGTGCGAAGTTGCATCCCTTGATGCTCAGACAATAACCTCGGGCAACGGGGTCAGTCTGAGTGGCTCGTACTTCAATTTGACGACCCGTAGGATGAATCAAACCGAAGGCGAACTCCGGTGAGTGATCATCTGTGCGAGCATCCAACACGACCCCGCCCGCGATGCACGCTTCGGGGCAACGGGTGAATGCATCGGTGTACGCATCGACCCAGCCCACATGTACGGTCGCATCATCGTCGACAAAGAGCACTGTATCATGGGTTGCAAGCTTGAGCCCCTGATTCCTAGCTTTGGAGATGTTGGCTTCCACGCCATACTCAACCCGGATATTGCAAGTGCTGGAAACGGACTCGACCAGCGCGGTTGGACAACAGGAATCTGCCCCAGCGATTACAATGATCTCGGAGTTGCCAGCGATCTGAGGCACGATTGAACGCAGACAGGATGACAACGCCTCGGGACGATCTCGTGTCACCACGATGACGGAAACATCACGCGTCTCACTATCTCCCTGAGATGTCATGCCATCACCTGTGAACTGAGCCTCGTCAGTTCATGCTTCAGAACTCTGAGTGAATGCTCCCAAGTAAAATGTCTGCTGCGTTCCAATCCCGCGGCAGCGAGTTGTGTACGCAAAGCTCTATCTGCCATGACACGGGTGATGGCGTCAGCCCATTCTTCGGGGTTGACCGTACTCGAATAGATGGCCGCACTTTGGCACACCTCTCTATGCGCAGGGAGATCAGACGCGATCACCGGGATGGCGCATCCCATCGCTTCCAAGCAGGGAAGCCCAAAGCTCTCATACTTACTGGGGGAAACAAGCGCGTGGGCCCCCGAAAGAAGCGCGGCAAGACGAGCAGTATCGTTGATTTGGCCCAGCGGTTGGATATCACCGCGTAGGGAAGGCGGACACATAATCTCCAACTCTGCAGATGTGACCCCCGCGACCAGTAGCTTCGGGCGTGACTTCATCATGGCGTACGCTCTGATAAGCACGCCCAAGTTCTTGGCAGGAGTGGAGTTCGCGAGGCAAATTAAGTACGGCTCTTCTGAAGCACACCCTGATTTGGGGCTAAACACGCTGTCCAACCCAGGTGAGAGGACGCCTACCTTCCCACATGCGTGGGGATATACCTTCTCGATCTCCTGTTTCTGCGCGTCGGAAACAGTCAATAGTCGGTCTGAACGCTCGATGATCTTGGGTATCATCCGCTCATACCAGCGCACGAAAGCTGACGAATAGCTGCTGGGGTAATACCTGTACCGGAGACAATGCAGCACGACGACGAGCTTAACCCGCGATGGGATACGAACAGGTGCCATATTGGCTGGACAGAAAAGGACATCTGTGTCCCGTGCAAGCTTTGGGAGAGTTCGCTGTTCCCAGATTGTGGTTTTGAATCGCCCAGAGTGCGCGGGCATGACCCATTCCGCGTTGAGATTTGACTGCTCAATCGCGTTGGAGATCCCCTCCGCGTAGCGTTGCACGCCGCTGGTACTCGCATGCGTTCGCCATTTCGCATTGATGAGTATCTTCTGTGTCATGCCTGCGGGGAAATCTGTGGTCTAGGATCAAATACAGGAACAATTCCTCATCCGGTCGCAACCTGATCGGGTGTGGTGCGTTAGAACTAACTCATGGTACGCCGAGGCGTATCACAGGTGTGGAACTCTCAAAGGATTACGCGAGCTCAGCATGTTGAGCCGCCTCATGACAATGGATCTTCGCACACGACAGTGTCAAGAAAGCGGATCCATGCCGTTTAGGGTATCGAACCCTCAGGGCATGGGTGTAAATCGGCCGAACAGGCATCAACAATGGGGCGGGCTGATTGCCTCAGTGGGGTTCACGCTCACGCTGACAATCGCCCTCACCGGATGCCGCGCGCCGAGTTCGTACCGAGCGGAAGCTGACAAAGCCGCTGAGGATATTCTCAGCACAACTTGGGAGCAGGCCACGGGCAAGCAGAGCGCTGGTTTCACCATCACACCAGCCGAGCATACGCTCCGAGAGCGGCTTTTGCTCCAGCAGAATCTCCCGATGATCAGCCCTGCCTCCGCCGGGTCTGTTCACGATTCTCGGATCGAGCAATGGCCGGATGATGGATACCTGGAAGATCGCAGCTCAGGATATCTTCCAAGCTCCGATCCCATCATACAGGACACACCGATCCTGCTATCACTCGATGAGGCCCTCCAAGTCGCGGCAAACAATAACCGTGGATATCAGTCTCAGAAGGAATCGGTCTACCAAGCCGCACTCCGTCTCGATCTCCAACGCGATGCGTTTCGCTCTACATGGTCGGGCGTCGTTGATTCTGTAGTAAGTGCTTCACTGAGTTCAAGCGGTGAAACGAATGGTGTGGTGACATCTCCTGCCGTTGATGTGAGCAAACAGTTTAAGAACGGCATGCGATTTACAAGCCTACTCGCCGTGGATCTTGTCAACCTGCTGAACGGAAGTCGGGAGAGTTCCACCGGACTCAGCTTAGACACCAGCCTGGAGATCCCCCTGCTGCGGGGTTCGAGCGAGTTCGTTGTTACCGAACCGCTGACACAAGCTGAGCGTGATGTTGTGTACGCGATATATGGCTTTGAACGATTCAAACGAACCTTCGCGGTTCAGATCGCAAGCAGATACCTTTCGGTACTCCAACAGAAAGACCGCGTCCAGAACGCCGTGGAAAACTACGAGCGTGTGGTTGCGTCCACTCGTCGCGCACGGCGTCTTGCTGATGCAGGACGACTTCCAGGGATTCAGGTTGATCAGTCGGTCCAGGATGAACTCCGTGCCCGCAACTCTTGGATCAGCGCAATCCAGAGTTACGAACAATCCCTTGATGACTTCAAGATCACCCTGGGTCTTCCCACGGATTCAGCTATCGAGCTCAATCCTCAGGAGTTCGACAAACTCCTGAGTCTGACCCGCTATGAGCGATACTTGGAGACGAACTCGGACACACTCGAAACACAGGTTCCGCCTGCAGACGCGCCCGTAAAACTCGACCCGCCAAGCAGAGCAGACGCCGGACCACTGGAACTCATCGAGGAAGACGCCATTTTGATCGCGTTGTTGAACCGACTCGACCTACGGGTATCCGTTGGTGAAATAGTTGATGCACAGCGCGGCGTCGCGATCGCAGCGGATAATCTGCGTGCAGATGTAACGCTCCTGGGCCGAGCTTCGCTCGGTGAAAGCAGGTCACTGAGCAGCGCGGATGAACCCGACGCCCAGCTCCGAACAGACCGCGGGTTTTATTCGCTGCTGCTCGGCATCGATCTCCCATTCGAGCGGACGAACGAACGAAACAGCTATCGAAACGCTCTGATCAACTACGAGCAGACGATCCGGGCCCTGCAGGATGCTGAAGACTCCGTTAAGTTTGATGTACGGAGCGTTTTGCGTGACCTGATTGAGTTCCGTGAAACGATTAAGATCCAAGCGGAAGCAGTCCGCGTCGCCCAGCGTCGAGTCGATTCAACAAACCTCTTTCTCCAAGCTGGTAGAGCGGAAATCCGAGACCTGCTCGAGGCACAGAACGCGTTGAACTCCGCACAGGACTCACTCACCAACGCAGTGGTCAGCTACCGTATCGGTGAGTTGGAGCTTCAGCGTGATCTGGGCGTGCTTGAAGTTGGTAACGACGGTCTATGGGTAGAGTTTGATCCAAGCAATGTTGATATCGAAGAGATCAGAACAATGATCGGCTCGAACCGCCCCGCAGTAGTCGACGGTGACGCGTAAGTCATCGGGAAGGAAGAACGATGCGAAAGTCAGTAAGAAATCTCATCCTCGTTGGGGTCGGGCTTACGCTCACAGGCAGTGTTCTTGCCGCAATGGCGGCGGCGGACCAGCGTTCGACCCGAGTCACATCGAAGATGGCAACCTACACGGTTCGGCGTGCCCCACTCTCTATCACACTCACTGAGACCGGGACGATCAAGTCACGCGACCAATACATCGTCAAGAATCAGGTCGAGGGCCGGACATCCATCATCTATGTGATCGATGAAGGCACTCTCGTGAAGAAGGGTGATCTGCTTATTGAACTCGACGCGAGTGCGCTCGAAGACCGACTCGTAGACCAGCAGATCCAAGTCGAAAACAGCGAAGCTGACCATGTATCAGCGAAAGAAAACCTTGAGGTCGTGAAGCTTCAATCACAGAGCAATGTCGCCAAGGCAGAGCTTGATAACCAGTTTGCAATCGAGGACAAGGATAAGTATCTACAGGGCGAATGGCCCAAGCAGCTCATGGAAGCCGAGACCGATGTCACGCTCAAGGATGAAGAACTCAAACGCACGACTGATGAGTTCAACTGGAGCAAGCGTCTCTACGAGGAAAAGTACCTCTCCGAAACCGAGTACCGCGCTGATGAGCTTGCGATGAAGCGAGCCCAACTGCAGCTCGCGCTTTCTGAAGAGAATCTCAAGCTCCTCAAAAATTTCACCCACAAACGGCAGCTCGCAGAACTGGACTCCAATATCCAGCAGATGGAACTCAATCTCGAACGGGTTCGTCGAGAAGCATCGAGTGATCTGGTACAGGCAGAAGCTCGTCTGCGTGCACGGGTGGCCGAGCTCAAGCGTCAGCAAGACCGGCTCGCCAAAATCGAGGACCAGATAGCTAAAACCAAGATGTACGCCCCCGCGGATGGGATGGTGGTCTACGCCACCAGTTCCGAGTTCAGTTGGCGCGGCGACACAGAACCGCTCGATGAGGGCCAAGAGGTCCGTGAACGCCAGGAGCTCATCCACCTTCCGACCGCGGAGTCGATGATGGTACGGATGCAGATCCATGAGTCATCACTCGGGAAAGTCAAAATTGGACAACCGGTTCAGATCCGCATTGATGCGCTGTCTGAAATGAACTTCACTGGGCGAGTCACAAAGATCGCGCCCCTACCCGATGCTCAGTCCGTGTTTATGAATCCTGACCTCAAGGTGTACGACACTGATGTCATGATCGATGGCGTTCACCCCGAACTTCGTACAGGGATGAGCTGTCAGGCAACAATCCTCATCGAAGAACATCTCGACGCGATCTCTGTCCCCATGCAATCCGTAGTTGGTCGCGGTGGTGACTCGATTGTTTATGTCGTGAACGGGAACGAGGCCGAACCTCGCAAGGTCCAAACCGGGCTGGACAACAAGGCAATGATTCATATCGTGGACGGACTCAAAGCCGGTGAGCAGGTCCTTCTCGTACCACCCCTGACTGATGACATGTCAATGTCGGATACCCCATCACGCCCGGACAAGTCCGCATCCGCGAACTCATCCCCAGCTCGGAACCAGGGTGGCCCGTCTCGAGGGCGATCCGGAGGCGGGAATCGCCCCTGATGAGCACAATGACTCAACAGAGCGACACCGAGTCCCCGAGCATTCCTCATGCTGAAGGCACCGATCTGGTAATTCGCCTCGAACAGGTCTGGAAGACCTATCAGATGGGTGACCAGGATGTCCACGCGTTGGCTGGAGTGGACCTCACCATCAAGCGCGGTAGCTACTGGGCGATCTCCGGCTCAAGTGGATCGGGCAAGAGCACCATGCTCAACCTGCTTGGGTGCCTCGATCGCCCAACGAAAGGGACCTATCTGCTGGAGGGTCGGAATATCGCTGATACGAGCGATGATGAGCTTTCGGACATCCGTCTGAAGCACCTTGGATTCGTCTTCCAGAACTTCCACCTGATCCCTCAGCTTACGGTACAAGAGAATATCGCCCTCCCCCTGTTCTACCAAGGCATCATCGGTGCCGAGGCGTCCGAACGAGCAGCGAAACTCGCAACACGAGTTGGGCTCGGGGATCGGCTTGAACACCGTCCTACTGAACTCTCCGGCGGACAGCAACAACGCGTCGCTATCGCAAGAGCACTATCGAATAATCCGTCCGTTCTTCTTGCAGACGAACCTACTGGAAACCTTGACACCGCCACGGGAAACTCAATCATGGAACTCCTCGGCGAGCTTCATGCGCAAGGCAAAACGATTATCATGGTCACCCACGAACCCGACATCGCAGCACACGCGGATTACGAGCTCGTGATGCGAGACGGAAATATTGAGTCGATCTCAGAAAACCCGCCTCACCCATCGCGATCCGATCACGGAGGTTACGGTTCATGATTGGCTCTCGGTTTTTCCGCAATGTACGGCTCGGGATCAAGACCCTGATGTTGCACAAAATGCGATCCATGCTGACGATGCTCGGCATGGTTTTCGGTGTCGGGGCCGTGATCGCAATGCTTGCAGTCGGTGAAGGTGCGAGCCGCGAAGCCCTGGATCAGATCCGACGGCTCGGTAGTCAGAACATCATCATCAACTCCCAGAAGCCCGTTGAACAGGCCGCGGCTGGAGCGATGAATGTTCGAATGAATATCTACGGCCTTCTTTACGACGATCTCGAACGCATCCGACAGAGCTACGAAACGGTAGAACGCGTCGTGCCCGCAAAGCTCATTCGAGGGCAGGGACGGGTCGACGGCCGCACGCTGGAACTACGCATCGTCGGCACCTCGCCCGAATGGTCCCAACTCGTCCAGCGGAACCTGCTTACGGGCAGAAACATGAATCAACGCGACATGGAAGAGCATTCCAATGTCGTGGTGCTGACAGAGCATGGTGTGCGCCGGTTGCTTGCGGGACGCCAGACACTCGGATCGCAGGTATTGATTAACTCTGGGTATTACACCGTGATTGGAGTAGTACAGTCAGAGGAGTCGCAATCCAGCACGATGCAAACGCCTGACCAGAACATCGACGCCTATATCCCTATTAATGTCGCGATCGAACGCTATGGCGATATGAGCGTTACCCGCACAAGTGGCTCTCGTACTCGCGAACTGGTGGAGCTTCACCAGATCATTGTCCAGGTCGACTCCATCGATCATGTGGAATCAACCGCTGCTGCAATCGATCGCATGCTGAGCATTCATCACCCCAAGGGCGATTACAGTCTGAGTGTCCCGCTCGCGCTCCTCCGGCAAGCGGAATCTACACAACGCACATTCAGCATCGTCCTCGGCTCAATTGCGGGGATATCTCTTCTCATCGGTGGTATCGGGATCATGAATATCATGCTCGCCTCCGTTACTGAGAGAACCAAAGAGATCGGAATCCGGCGAGCAATTGGCGCAAAGCGGAAACAAATCGTCGGCCAGTTTCTCATTGAAACAGTCGTGCTCTCTGTTACCGGTGGCTTGATCGGGATCGGGATCGGGATCCTTATCCCTTGGATCATCACACTCGTTGCACAGATGCCCACCGCTGTGACCGCTTGGAGTGTTGGCCTATCCGTCGTGATTTCAGTCGGCATCGGGATCGTATTCGGGATGTATCCCGCGATGCGTGCGGCAAACCTCGATCCCATTGTTGCGCTCCGACACGAATGAGTATCAGTCCTTTGCCGGCGTCAAATCTAAACATGCACTCGATTTTGTATGCTGACCAATCCAACTGCTCGCATCGTACCTATGCGGTGATCCAAGGCTCTTCCAGCGTGGTTTCAGTCCATAACGCGAAGCTGAACATTGAAATTAACTGCTTAAGCACCAAATACCTGCACATCATCGACTGAAAGTCCGATACAGACCCATTGGAATAAGCCGCTCTCGAGAATCGTTTGACACCATAAGAGAACCGCTTTATAGTCTTCACGATCGTCATGCCACAACCACGAACAAATCCCGGTGCTTGGCTGCTGCTGATTCTTTTCAGCATCGGGCATGTTCTGCCCTCGGGAGCTGTCAGCTTCTTGCTGTGTATTGGCTGTGATGATATCGGCTACTCGATAAATCTACCGGAAACAGCTTTCACGGCTCTCCCAGAGTTGTGCTGTGACGCTGAAGACGCATCTGATCGTGAGCAGCAAACTGAGCGGCTGATGGATGAGGATGTATCGAGCGAATGTGACTGTGTTCATGTTACGATCAATACGCACGATACCGAGATCATCACCAGCCCATCGCAGCAGTCCGAGCTGAGTCACGCGATGCTGCAAGATTCAGGAGCCGAGATCAACAATCTCGATCAAACCCTGTGTGCTGCGAGCCCGCGTGGACCGCCCGATCTTGGCTTAACATCAGCTCTTTCAACGCTTCTCGGCCAGCGTACTGGCCTGATCCTCTAGTTCCAATGTTGTGCACCAGCGATCCTGCATGGATCGCTGTCGTTATGCGCTGTGTTCGATGCGGCGCGTTTGACACAACTTTGGAGCTTGTGCATGAAGAACCAGATATGGCCCGTGGCAACTGCGGTTGCAATGAGCGCGGCCTCCCTCAGCGGGTGTTCAAGCCCGTTCGCAGGGAACGACATCTATGACAGGCTTGAGCGAGCCGGTATCCCCCGCCCTCCTCAGACCGATCAGAACGCCAGCGCCTCTCTGCTTGTTGCACAGGATGAAGCAGCCATCCTTCCAACGACAGATATCACGCTGGTAGATCTTCTGCGGCGAGCCGAACAAACGAACCCGGAACTGCGGTCTTCACGGTACGCTGTCGGTATTTCTGCGGGACAGGCATGGCAGGCAGGGCTCTATCCGAACCCAACCGTTGGTGTGGAGTCTGGCGAAATCGGATTCGAGGGTAACTCATCAAACACGATCGTTGGGATAACGCAGCCGATCGTCATCGGGAACCGGCTTCAAGCAGCGGTGGCCGCCGCTGATGCCGAAGAAGCCGCGAAGCTCGCTGATGTCGAACGCGTCCGTCGCAAAGTCTACGGCCGGATCGCGGAACTCCATGCCAGAGTGCTGGAACTGGACGCGCAACTCAAGCTCGTCGACGAACTTATCTCGGTTGCCTCTCAGACGCTCGGCATCGCGGAGACCCGATTCGAAGCAAGGGCTGTCGCCGAGCCTGATGTGATCCGACCCCGCGTTGAAGTACACCAGCTTCGCGCAGATCGACAGCGCATTGCCCAGGAACTCATCGCTGCAGAAAAGCAACTTGGCCTCGTGCTCCGCACCGACCCGGTCAAAGCAGGTCGGCTCAAGGAACAGGTCCCACTCATGCCCGCCCCCCTTGATGAAGCCCAGATCGTCGCGGGTGTAGAGATGACACACCCGGCACTAATCGTCGCTGACCTCGAGATAGACGCCGCCGCTGCTACACTCGACCGCATCCGCGCAGAACGCGTCCCAGACTTGAATGTGAGCGCCGGCGTTGGCTACAGCGATGAGGGCGACCAGGGCATTGCGGAAGTTGGCGTTCGCGCAGAGATCCCACTGTGGGACCGTCGACAGGGCGACATTATGTCCGCTCGATTCGAACTGATGAAGCGTCGCCAGGACAAAGAAATCACCAAGACCCGCCTGCTCTCCGAGCTTGCCGACGAAATCGGAGCCTACGGCGCGGCACGCAATCAGCTTGCAGTTATCCGGGATCAGGTCGTACCGGATGCGCAGCGTGCTTTCGAGCAGATCGACGAATCGTACCGCGCTGGGCGAGCATCGTTCATTGACCTGCTCGACGCACAACGAACACTCATGCAATCACGGCGCACACTGATCGAACTCGCGGGAAGAGCTTCGGTCGCCCGTGCGCGTATTGCCGCGATAAGCGGCATGAACAATCTTCCCGCAACGAACCATATCAAATCTCAACACTTAGAACCAGACCCATTAACAACCCCACACGGGGCGGAGGAAAACAGATGAAGAAGATCGCGATAATGACACTGTGCCTTGCGCTTGGCCTGTTCGGCACGCTGACTCTCGGCGGCTGCGGAGAAGACGACGCCTCGGGAACGACATCAACAGTAAGCGCAGATGGACGCTGCGAGCACCAGATCAAGGCCGAGACTTGCCCTTTCTGCAATCCTGAACTGGTCAATGCAGAGGGCTTCTGCGGTGCTCATGGCTTCCCCGAAGCAATCTGTGCTCAATGCAGACCAGGCATCAAGGTCGCCTTCCGCGCTCAAGGAGACTGGTGCGAAGAGCACAAACTCCCTGAATCACAGTGTATCCAGTGCAACCCCGAACTCGCCGAAAACATCCAGGAAGGCGTGCACGGTGGTGCGATTCCGAGCACTGGCGGAGAAGACGCGTCGAACTGCGAGCACGGGATCGCCATGGCGAAATGTCCTTTCTGCGAGCCATCACTGATTGAGTCCGAGGGCTTCTGCAATGGGCATGGTGTGGCCGAGGCCCTATGCGTGAAGTGTCGTCCATTTATGAAGACCGCGTTCGTTGCTGCGGGTGACTGGTGCGCTGAGCACAACACACCCGAGTCGCAGTGCGCAATCTGCAACCCATAATCGACTCCGACTTTGCGGAGATGAAAACTGAGGCTATACCATGAACTTCACCACGCCATTAGCAGTAGTCGTCCTACTCGTGGGAGGCGCTGTGGCAAGTGTTTCCGCACAGGAAACTGCGACAGCTCAACAGCCCCGCAGTGTGCTCGGATCATCATCGACAGCGATGACCGAGAACCCTCGCCGAGCACAGCAGCCGCCAGAAGCGGGGTGCACAACGGTCAACACCGTGATCTCGCTTGCCTCGCCCGCCATTGCTCGCACCGCGGGTTTTGAGTATGCACAGGTCGTTGCCCGTGATCTGAGTCGGGAGATCGAGCGGAATGCTGAGATCGTCTACAACGCCAATCAATATGCGAGACTCTCGTCCAGAGCTCCAGGGGTCATTGTGGATGTACACAAGGATCTCGGCGATCGCTTGAAGAAAGGCGATGTCATTGCGACGGTCGAGTCCATGACTCTTGGTTCCGCGAAAGCCGACCTGCTTCAGTCCACCGAGATGCTCGCGTTGTGGCAGGCAAATGCGGGGCGCGAGCAGGTGCTGATGGAGAAAGGAGCAAGCACGGAGCGTGCTCTACTGGAAGCACAGACACATCTCGCAGAGGCGAAGATCGCGGTTTCTCGCGCTAAGCAGCAGCTCAGGAATCTCGGTCTCTCAGACGAGGACATCGCCCGCGTTACTGACGAGAACGATACCGGATCTCTACTTCGTATCACCGCTCCATTCGACGGAATGCTCGTCGAGCGTGCAGCGGTTATGGGTGAGGTTGTCGACGAAAACGACATGCTCTTTGCCATCGCCGACACGAGTGTGATGTGGGCGATGATCGACCTCAGCGAGCGAGATCTCGCCTCCGTCAAACGGGGACAGGATGTGGTCTTCCGTATCGATGGCATCCCTAGCCGCGAGTTCCCGGGACGCCTAACTTGGATCAGCACGCAACTCGACAAAACGACCCGAACGATCAAAGCCCGCGCCGAACTTGATAATGGCGGTCAAATGCTCAAGGCCTTTATGTTCGGCCGTGCGACTATCACGGCGGGCGCTGGCGCTCAGGCGGTGACCGTACCGAAAACAGCCGTTCAGTGGGATGGGAGCTGTAATATCGCTTTCGTCCGAGCCAATGAAGACGGCACGATGTACCAACCCGTCCAGTTGTTGCTGGGTTTCGATACGGGAGATCACTACGAAGTACTCTCGGGGCTATCTGTTGGTGACACAGTCGTCTCCGGCGGTAGCTTTGTCCTCAAGAACGAGTTACTGAAAGATTCAATGGGCGCGGGCTGCTGCGAAGTCGGTCACCTTGACAAATAAACACGTACTCAAACGCATGGATGCACTCAGCGAGTCAACTACCCACCGACTGGCTTGCATAACCGGAGTTTCCGAATGTTGAACTGGATCATTGGGTGGTCGCTGCGCAACCGTCTCATTGTGCTCCTCGGCACCCTCGGCTTCATCATCTGGGGCGGCTACTCGATGTGGAACCTCCCCGTCGATGCCTTCCCGGATACGACCCCGGTCCAGGTACAGATCAACACGGTTGCTCCGTCGCTGACGCCTGAAG
Source organism: Phycisphaerales bacterium (assembly GCA_965216865.1). GTDB lineage: Bacteria > Planctomycetota > Phycisphaerae > Phycisphaerales > UBA1924 > UBA1924. The sequence continues at coordinate 3,056,829 of OZ244206.1, read as the reverse complement.
AGGTGGAGCAACAGATCACGATCCCCGTCGAGAATGTCATCTCGGGTTTGCCCGGATTGATCGATGTACGCTCGATCTCCAGGTTCGGGCTCTCGCAGCTCACCGTCACATTCGAAGAGGGAACAGACATCTACTTCGCCAGGCAGGTCGTCGGTGAACGCCTCAACTCGGCCAAGCTGCCCGAGGGCATCGATCGGCCGCAGATGGGGCCGGTCGCGACCGGATTGGGCGAGGTGTTCCACTACATCGTTACAGGCAAAGGCGATAACCCAGCAAGCCTGACCGAGCTCACGACACTCCACGAATGGGTGATTGAGCCCCAACTCCGTCAAGTGCCCGGCATCGCCGAGATCAACACATGGGGTGGGCGGCGAAAACAGTATGAGGTAGTCGTTGATCCAACCCGGCTGATCGAGTACGGGCTGACGATGGACGATGTCGCCGAAGCCTTGCAGAAGAACAACCAATCCGTAGGAGGCGGACTCATCACCCGTGGAGGTGAATCAACGCTCGTCCATGGCGTCGCGCTCACCACGACCATCGATCAAATAGCTGACATTGTCATCGGTGCCGAGAGCGGCACGCCGATCTTTGTCAGAGACATCGCTTCTGTCCGAGAAGGCTACGAGATTCGTCGCGGTGCCGTCACCGCCCAAGGCGAGGGTGAGGCGATACTTGGGCTTGGTTTCATGCTCATGGGTGAGAACAGCCATGAGGTCACAGGGTTGCTCCGGGAACGACTGGAGGAAATCAAAACCACACTACCTGATAATGTAGATATCCGAGTGGTGTATGAACGCACGAAACTCATCAACCATGTGATCCATACGGTGCAAGAGAACTTGATCTTTGGCGCGATATTTGTAATCGTCGTGCTGTTCGCGTTCCTTGGCAACATCCGCGCGGCTTTGATCGTCGCACTAGCCATCCCGCTTGCGATGCTGTTCTCGTTCAGCATGATGGCTCAGTTCGGAATCGCCGCGAGTCTCCTGAGTCTCGGCGCGATCGACTTTGGACTTGTCGTAGATAGCTCGGTCATCATGACCGAGAACAGCGTTCGAAGGATCGGCGAAGAGCGAGCGCGTGGCAGTGACCGGTCGATCATCGACATTGTCCGTGATGCGTCGATCGAGGTACGCAAACCGACGATGTTTGGCGAGCTCATCATCATGATCGTGTTCGTCCCGATACTGTTGCTTGAAGGTGTCGAAGGCAAGATGTTCCGCCCCATGGCGCTCACGGTCATCTTTGCTCTTGCCAGTGCCATACTTTTCTCGCTCACACTGACCCCGGTCCTGTGCAGTCTCGGACTCAGCAGCAAGTCCCGCGAGCGGGAGAACTGGCTTGTACGCGGAGTCCAATGGATCTACCGTCCGTTTGTCCGGTTTGCCCTGCGATTCCGAATCATCACGCTTGCGATTGGTCTCGCCGTGATCACCGGCGGCGGTGTGCTTTTCACGCAGCTCGGCTCCGCGTTCCTTCCTCGCTTGTATGAGGAAGCGATCGCTGTCAATCTTGTCCGACTCGCCGGCGTCTCGCTTGATCAATCCACCGACTACAACCGCCGGATCGAAGAGATGCTGCTTCATGAGTATCCGGACGAGATCGAGCATATCTGGAGCCGTGTCGGTACCGCCGTCGTCGCGACTGATCCCATGGGGCTCGAGATGACTGACACATTCATGACGCTCACTGACCGCGACAACTGGACAGCCGCGCACACCCAGGCAGAGTTGACAGAACAGATGTCCGCGACCCTCGAGCAACTCCCAGGCGTACGGGCGATCTTCACTCAACCGATTGAGATGCGTATGAACGAAATGGTCGCAGGAGTGCGCGCCGATGTTGGTGTCAAAATCTACGGCGACGATCTCGAACAGCTGCGCACTATCGCCACACAGGTGCAGGGGATCATCGAATCCATACCGGGCTCAGCGGATGTCTCGACCGAACAGATCACCGGTGCCCCACTCCTCTCGATTGAGGTGGACCAGCAGGCCATCGCCCGATTCGGCATCCCCGCACAGCATGTGCTCGAAGTTGTCGAAGCTCTTGGTGAGATCCGCGTGGGAGAGGTTCGCGAGGGGCAACGCCGCTTCGATATGACTCTTGAGCTCGACGACCGCTACCGAAACGATCCGGACGCCGTAGCGGACATCCTGATCCCGGCCCCGGGCGGTGAACGAATCCCCCTTGGGCGGCTCGCACGCGTCGAACAGACCGAGAGCCCCTCAGTCATCAACCGGGACTGGAGCAAACGCCGAATTGTCGTACAGGCCAATGTTCGCGGACGGGATCTTGGTGGCTTTGTTGAGGAAGCCCGCGAACGCATCGAACTCGATATCTTCATGCCCGAGGGCTACTACGCCCGCTTCGCTGGTCAGTTCGAACACCTCGAACGAGCATCACGCCGACTGACGATCATCGTACCGATCGTCGTCGCGCTGATCTTTATCTTGCTCTACTTCAGCATGGGCACCATACGCGATGCGCTGATCGTTCTCACAGGCGTCCCGTTTGCACTGGTAGGTGGTATCGCCGCGCTCTATCTGCGTGATCTCGATATCACCATCTCTGCCGCGGTTGGCTTCATCGCGGTCTCGGGCGTTGCCATGCTCAGCGGTCTAGTACTCGTGGCGAGCATCAAACAACGGATCGCTGAGGGAATGTCTGTCAATGACGCTATCGAACGAACAAGACTCATCCGTTTACGCCCGATCCTGATGACCGGCCTCGTCGCTTCCCTCGGCTTCGTACCGATGGCCATCAACACCGGGATCGGCGCAGAAATCCAGCGCCCGCTCGCCACCGTCGTCATCGGCGGCATCATTGCGGACAATGTACTGACGCTGTTCATGCTCCCTGCCATGTACTCACTATTCGGATCGCGGAACTAACCGCTCGCAGCAAACTGTACATGCTTCATCTTGGTTCATAACCACATGTCGTTACATGTGGGTTTGCCCATCGTGCCACTCTGGAGATTCATTCAAGAATGGTCTCACAAAGACGGTCAATTCGCGAAATAGAGCGAAGTGACGGGGTGGAGTACGATGGTGCTCAGATCAGGCGGTCCCTTTTCAAGCAATCTACATGTCCAATATCAGCGAACGATGCCATTTCAGTGCATGCTTTGGCGATTTCGCTCCCTGCTAAGGAAACGATACTTTCAAAGCGAGCTTGACTAAGAAACGATCGCTTTTTAGTATAGGGTTCTGTAAAAGGGAGTTTTTACAGCGATGAAGAGAACTACGGGCACATTTAGGAAGATACATGCTGCTGGGCATGATGCCCGAGCATTCGTCCCTGAACCGTTACCTCCTTCATCTCCTCCGCTGCTATTGAGCGATGAACTCAAGCAACGACATGCCGAGGCGTTGGCAGCGCTGGGCCAGCTCAAAGTTGCTGGCTCGATGGTCCCCAGCATCGACTGGTTCCTTTATGGCTTTGTCCGCAAGGAAGCCGTTACCACTTCACAAATTGAGGGCACCCAAGCGACACTCCGCGATGTCGTCGAGTTTGAAGCCACCGAACAGAGCGATCACCCAGAGGATGTAGAGGAAGTCTGCAACTATGTGCATGCGCTGAGCTTCGCACGCGAAGAACTTCGAAAAACAAATGGCATGGAGCTCGGGGTCGAGCTTCTTTGCATCACCCACCGCATTCTTATGACTGGCGTCCGAGGCGAAAAGGCGCTCCCTGGCGTTGTACGCGACTCCCAGAACTGGATCAGTGGGGACAACCCGGGCAACGCGATTTATGTCCCGCCACCTCCCGAAGATGTACGCCCGCTGCTCGACGCACTTGAGCAATGGATCCACCACGAGGATACTCTCCCGCCCTTGTTTCGAGCTGGACTGGCGCATGTGCAGTTCGAAAGCATCCACCCCTTCCTCGACGGCAACGGGCGCATCGGCCGTCTTCTCATCGCATTGCTGCTCGAGCACTGGGGCGTTCTCGAGCACCCACTGCTCTATATCAGCCTCGCAATCAAGCAAGATCAACTCGAATATTACGAGCGGCTCAGTGCGGTACGCCAGAACGGTGACTGGGAAGGCTGGACATCTTATTTTCTTCGCTGCGTGCGAATCGCCGCAGAGGACGGAGTTCGCACAGCACGCGGGTTGCACTCGTTAGTGAGCAACGACCGGCAACGTGTTGTCGGGGCGCAGTCAGCCACAATCGCGGCGGTTCGGCTGATGGACGCGCTTCCAGTCCAACCGATCGTTACCGTCGCAAGCGTTACAGATGATCTGGATATTACGGCCCCCACGGCACGCAAAGCCATTGAACTGCTTGAATCGCTCGGTATCCTCAAGGAAACTTCCGGTAAGCAACGAGACAGGGTCTACAGCTACATTGCCTATCTGCGATTACTGACAGCAACAGGATAGGCAAGCTTCGCGATTCGATTCCTCACAAGATGTGCCACACGCGTTCGGATGACAAACTTGCATCAGCCGCAATGCAGATGACCCAGTCCGTGACTTTATTGGGAATACTTATCAATACGCAGTTGTTGCTCTCGAGACATCTTCCCGGTAGACTGAGCCAAACCATGACCCGTTGGTACACCCTCATCTTGTTTACCTTTGGCCTCATTTACGCCTCGGGCATACAACTGCCTCTTTGGATGGGGAACGACTGTGCCAGCGTGTGCGGCTCACATTCCGCGCCCGAAATTGAGCCCGATCAGTCATGCTGCCCGCTGGGTGACTCAATCGCACAAAGCCAGCAAGATCAATCGGACGAATATTGCCCGATGAGTGGCGGCCCCTGCGTGTGCGGCATCAACCCCGCAGACGATCGCCGCCCGAATGAGCCCATGCCCCTGCCCCAACGCGATCGCGATTCGCTGCAGATGGTCCGAGGTCCGCCCGCGTCCATCCAAGTCATCCTCACCCAACTCCCTATGCGTCCGATCTCGATGGCCCGGACGGGCTCGATCCGCGCAGGGTTCTCCCACAACCAGGCACAGGCACTTCTGGGCGTTTGGCAACGGTAGAAACGCGTCCATGAGGGACGGTACGCGCTGCGCGTACTGGTCCACGATGCGTTTCAATCGGACCAGACTTTACCAGGACATTGCCATGAACCCGACCATCCTGTTCGCGTGCGCGTCGTCGCTGACGCTCATGGGGTGCACGAGCGACCCGCTCGCGCCGCGCCCAACCCACGCGCTCACCCGCTCGATCGACCCATCATTGCCCGCATCGCCCGTGCCATCGCGCTTCCGCGCGGGTGGCGACGAGCACCCGGACACACCCACGTCGATCACCGACACACCGAGCACGCCCGACGAGTTCGTGCGCCTCGCGCTGTACCGCTCGCCCGAGCTCGAACGCGCCTACCAGCAATGGGTCGCGATGGGCGAACGCGTCACCCAGGCGGGCGTACTGCCGGATCCGCGCTTGAGCGTGGGGTTCTTTGCCAACGAGGTCGAGACCCGCGTCGGTGCCCAGCAGGCCCGCATCGGGCTCACCCAGCAGCTCCCCTTGTCGGGCAAGCGCCGCGCCGCGCAGGACGCAGCCAGCGCCGAGGCCCGGGCGGCGTGGGTCCGGTACACCGCGATCGAACGCTCCATCACCCGGCGCGTCATCACCACCCTCTACGCCCTACATGAGCTCGATGGCACCATCGATATCACCCGCGAGAGCCTGAGCTTGCTCGCGTCGTTCGAGGACTCCATCCGCGCCCGGTACCGCGTCGGGACAGGTTCGCACCCCGACCTGGTCCGTGTGCAGGTCGAGCTGGGCATGCTCGACGATCAGTTCGTGTCGCTTGAGTCCTCGCGCGCACCACTGGTCGCCCAGCTCAACGCGATCCTTGATCGGCCCCACGACACGCCCGTCGCGCCTATCGCCGACCTCCCGATTCCTACGCTCGACGCGACGCTCGACGAGCTCATCGCCCGCGCCAGCAACACCAACCCATCGCTCATCGCGCTGGGCGAACGCGTCCGGGCCGAGCAGTCCCGCACCGAGATCGCCCGGTACGCGAGCAAGCCCGAGCTCGGGATCGGGGTCGAGACGATCCTCACCAACGACGCGATTAACCCGAATACCTCAGAGAGCGGCGACGACCCGCTCATCCTGAGTTTCAACCTCAACCTCCCCATCTGGCGCGACAAGTACGACGCGCAGGTCCGCGAGTCCATCGCCAACCGCCTCGCACTCGCCCATGAGCACGACGCACTCCGCAACGACCTGAGTGCCCGCATCGCACGCGCCCACTTCGACTACACCGATGCGCACCGACGCGCGGGGCTCTACGAGCACACCCTCATCCCCAAAGCAACCGAGTCCATCCAGTCCATTCTCGCGTCCTTCCGCACCGGCTCGGGCGGGTTTACCGACCTGCTCGATGCCCAACGCACCCTCCTTGAGTTCGAGCGCAGCGCCCTCCGCGCCCAGAGCGGCCAGGGCATCGCCCTCGCCCAGATCCACGAGCTCATCGGGATCACCGACGCGAGTGCCAACCACAACGACTCCGAACCCACCAACACGGAGACCCACCCATGAAGACCCCACGCATCCCCGCGCCTGTGCGCTGGATCTGGAACTACACCGCCGCGTTCGTCGCGCTGGCGTTCATCGTGATCGCGTTCGTGATCGGGGTCCGCATGGGCACCACCCAAGTGCCCAATGTCAGTTCCCACGCGCACGGGCAAGAGAACCCATCATCTGACAGTGACAGTGGTGACACCGATCCCCAGGTGTACACCTGCTCGATGCACCCGTCTGTGCGTTTGCCCGACCCGGACGCGAAGTGCCCGATCTGTTTCATGGATCTCATCCCCGTGCGCGAGGGCGACACGGGCGATCCCAACACGCTCGTGCTCTCCGAGTCCGAGACCATCGCGGCCCGCGTGGAGACCACACGCGTCTCGCGCTATGTCCCCACGAGCGCCCTCCGATTGTTCGGCACTGTCGAGATGGACGAGACCACCGTCGAGCGCATCAGCGCCTACTTCCCCGGACGCATCGAGACCCTGTACGCAAACTTCTTGGGTGCCCGCGTGAGCAAGGGTGATCACCTCGCTCAGATGTATGCCCCCGAGCTGCTCGCTGCATTCGCCGATCTCCGACAGGCCGCCGTCTCCGCGTCGCAATCGAACACCATGAGCGATATCGTCCGCACCAGCTCGATCGAGACCCTCAAAGCGTCCCGAGAGCGCCTCCGACTCTACGGGATCGACGAATCCCTCATCGATCAGATCGAACGCGAGGGGTACGACCAGGACACCTTCACCATCGACGCGCCCCGTGGGGGCACCATCACCCACATCGACGCACGCGAGGGCGCGTATGTCCAGACGGGCACGCCCATCCTCACCATCGCGGACCTCACCCACTTGTGGGTCGATCTGCAGGCTTACGAATCACAGATCGGGCAGATCCGATGGGGACAACGCGTCGCGTTCCGTGTCGAGTCCCACCCCGGGGAATCCTTCGAGGGGCGCGTGTCGTTCATCGATCCCGTCATCAACCCGATGACCCGCACCACGACGATCCGTGTCGCGGTGGACAACCCCGATCGTACGCTCAAGCCCGGGATGTTTGCCAGCGCCACCATTGCCGTCGAGCTCGACGGGAAGACCCACGCGATCAACCCGGACCTGCTCGGGCGGCATGTTTGCCCGATGCACCCCACAGAGATACACGACACCCCGGGCGTGTGCACGATCTGCTCGATGGAACTTGTCCCCATCGAGTCGATGATTGATACGAGCGCCCCCGAGGAACACACGAACCCGCCCATCGTCGTCCCCGCGAGTGCTGTGCTCTTCACCGGGACGCGCTCGCTCGTCTACACCCAGATCGATGACGAGAACGGGTTCCGATACACCCCGACCGAGATCACACTCGGGCAGCGCGCGGGTAACGCGTACATCGTGCTCGATGGGCTCAAGGAGAACGATCGGATCGTGACCAACGGCGCGTTCCGGATCGACAGCTCGATGCAGATCGCGGCCAAGCCGAGCATGATGTCGATGGAGTCCGACACTTCTGCCACCACTGTCACTGCCACTTCACGCACCAGCGGATTCATAAACGGGTATTCTGACAGTGTCAACGCGTACCTCGACGCGCAGGAAGCGCTCGCGGACGACGACCTGAGCGCCTACAACACCCACGCCCAACGCCTCATCGACGCTCTCGATGCGACACCCATCGCGGGTCTGCTGGGCGAGGACCTGGGCACCTGGCGCACCAGCGCGAAGGCCCTGCGTCCCAGCGCACCCTACGACGACATCGAGATCGCCCGCGCCGACTTCGAGCCCATGAGCAACGCGATCTTCGCGCTCATCGAACGCTTCGGGGTTCCCGAGGGTGCCCCGCTGTACATCGCCTACTGCCCAATGGCCTTCGACTTCGAAGGCGCGGACTGGCTCCAGCGCACCGAGACGATCGACAACCCGTACTTCGGCGCCACCATGCTCCAATGCGGCGAGGTCCTCCGCACCATCGAGCCCGACGCGTCTCAACCAACCCCCAAGCGCCCGCCCGTGGGTGCCCCCGCCCATGATCACGGGGGGCACTGAGTATGGATCAGCGCACTCATCAATCCCCGCTCGGACGCATCGTCCGCTTCTGCCTCACCCAGAAGCTCGTCGTCGCGATCCTCCTCACGGGCATGATCCTCTGGGGTGTGCTCGTCGCACCCTTTGACTGGAACCTGGGCAACCTCCCGCGGAACCCCGTCCCCGTCGATGCGATCCCCGACATCGGCGAGAACCAGCAGATCGTCTTCACCGAGTGGATGGGACGATCGCCTCAGGACATCGACGACCAGATCTCTTACCCCCTCACCGTCGCGCTCTTGGGCATCCCGGGCGTCAAGGACATCCGTTCCTACTCCGTCTTCGGGTTCTCCACGATCTATGTCGTCTTCGAAGAGGACATCGAGTTTTACTGGTCCCGCTCCCGGGTACTCGAGAAACTCAACGCACTCCCCGCGGGCACCCTCCCCCAGGGCGTCTCGCCCATGCTCGGCCCAGACGCGACAGCGCTCGGGCAGGTCTTCTGGTACACCCTCGAAGGACGCGACGCGAACGGCAACCCCACCGGCGGGTGGGACCTCGACGAGCTCCGTTCGATCCAGGACTTCAATGTCAAGTACCTGCTCTCGGGTGTCGCGGGTGTCTCCGAGGTCGCATCCATTGGCGGGTTCGTCCGCGAGTATCAGATCGATGTCAATCCCGACGCGATGCGCGCCGCGGGCATCACCCTCCCCCAGATCATCAACGCCGCGCGCGGATCGAACCTCGATGTTGGGGCCCGCACCATCGAGGTCAACCGTGTTGAGTACCTCGTACGCGGGATCGGGTTCATCGAGTCCATCGAGGACCTGGAACAGACCGCGGTCGTCGCGCGTGACGGGCAGCCCATCCTCCTCTCGCAGGTCGCCAAGATCGGCACTGGGCCCGCGCTGCGGCGCGGGGTCCTGACCAAGGAGGGGTCCGAAGCCGTCGGCGGGGTCGTCGTCGCACGCTACGGCGAGAACCCCATGGCTGCCATCCAGCGCATCAAGGACAAGATCAACGAGATCGCGCCGGGTCTGCCCTCCAAGGTCCTCGAGGACGGCACCGAGTCCCGCGTTACCATCGTCCCCTTCTACGACCGATCCGGCCTCATCAACGAGACCCTAGAAACCCTCAACTCCGCGATCGAGCAGCAGGTCCTCATCACCCTCATCGTCGTCGTCCTCATGGTCATGCACCTGCGCTCGAGCATCCTCATCGGCGCGATGCTCCCCATCGCGGTGCTGGGCACCTTCATCGGGATGAAGCTCATGAGCGTCGACGCGAACATCGTCGCGCTCTCGGGCATCGCGATCGCGATCGGAACCATCGTCGATATGGGCATCGTCCTCTCCGAGAACATGCTCCGCAAGCTCGAGGACGCGCCCGACGGCACGCCCCGCATCGAGACGATTTACGACGCAACGATGGAAGTCGGGGGCGCGGTCCTCACCGCCGTCGCCACGACGATCGTGGGGTTCCTCCCCGTGTTCACGATGACCGCCGCGGAAGGCAAGCTCTTCAAACCCCTCGCGTACACCAAGACCTTCGCGCTCATCGCGTCGATCGTGATCGCGCTAACGATCCTCCCCGCCGTCGCCCATCTGCTCCTCGGGCACACCCCCAGGCGCGGGCTCATCGCGCGCATTGCGCAATCCAAGCCCGCTCGCGTGCTCGTGTGGTCGATCAACATCGTGGTGGTGCTCGTCGTGCTCATATTGCTCGCCCGCTCGTGGGAACCCATCGGTCCCGAGCCGGGCCTGATCGGCAACGGGGTGCTCATCGCGTTGTTGATCGCGATCCTGCTCGTTGCGTTCTGGCTCGTCCGACTCGCATTCCCGCGCGTGCTCGGGTGGGCGCTGCGCCACAAGCCCGTCTCGATGCTCCCTGTGCTGGTTCTCGTGCTCACGGGCGCCACCGTCTGGGTGGGGTTCGATCGCGTCTGGGGGTGGATGCCCGATCGGATCCGCGCGACAGACCCGATGGTCAAGCTCGCCCACGACTTCCCAGGGATGGGCTCGGAGTTCATGCCCTCGCTCGATGAGGGCGCGTTCCTGTACATGCCGACCACCATGCCCCACGCGTCCGTCGGGGAAGCGACCAATATCCTCAAGGAACTCGACAAACGAATCATGCTCGTCCCCGAGGTCAAGAGCGCCGTGGGCAAGATCGGACGCGTCGATTCACCACTTGATCCCGCGCCCATCTCGATGATTGAGACAATCATCGAATACGAGAGCGAGTACATCGTCGACGAGCACAACCGGCGTATCCTCTTCGCCTACGACACCGATCGACGCGCGTTCATCCGCGATGACACGGGCAGCCTCATCGAGGACGAGGACGGCAAGCCCTACCGCCAATGGCGAGAGGGGATCGAATCCCCGCAGGATATCTGGGATGAGATCGTCAACGCCGCCCAGATGCCGGGTCTCACGAGCGCCCCCAAGCTCCAACCCATCGAGACCCGCATCGTCATGCTCCAGTCCGGTTTCCGAGCGCCCATGGGCATCAAGGTGTTCGGGCCAACCCTCGAATCCATCGAGTCGTTCGGGTACGAGCTCGAGAACCTCCTCAAGCAGGTCCTCTCCGTCCAACCCGCAGCCGTTTTCGCCGATCGGGTCGTGGGCAAGCCCTACCTCGAGATCGAGATCGATCGCGAGAAGATCGCTAGGTACGGGCTGCAGATCGCCGATGTTCAGCAGGTCATCGAGGTCGCGATCGGGGGCAAGCCCCTGAGCATGAGCGTCGAAGGGCGCGAGCGCTACCCCATCCGGGTGCGCTACCAGCGCGAGCTCCGCGATCAGCCCGACACCCTCGCCGACACCCTCATCGCCGCACCGAGCGGCGCGCAGATCCCGCTGCGTGAGCTCGCAACGATCGTCTACACGCGAGGCCCGCAGATGATCAAAAGCGAGGACACCTTCCTCGTGTCCTATGTCCTCTTCGACAAGCTCCCCGGGTACGCGGAGGTGCGCGTCGTCGAGGATGCGCGTGACTTCATCAATGCGAAGATCCAATCGGGCGAGCTGCGTGTCCCCGCGGGCGTGACCTTCGAGTTCGCGGGTTCCTACAAGAACCAGGTGCGGGCTGCCAAGACCCTCGCGATCGTGCTCCCGCTCTCGCTTGCGGTGATCTTCCTGCTCATCTACCTGCAGTTCCGCCGCGTAAGTGTCACCCTGATGATCTTTTCGGGTGTCTTCGTCGCCTGGTCGGGCGGATTCGTGATGCTCTGGCTCTACGCCCAGCCGTGGTTCATGGACTTCAACCTGCTGGGCACGAACATGCGCGAGCTCCTGCAGATCCGCGAGTACAACCTGAGCGTCGCCGTCTGGGTCGGTTTCCTCGCGCTCTTCGGGATCGCCACCGACGATGGCGTGGTGATGGCCACCCGCATCGAGCAGTCGATGAGCGAAGACAAACCGTCAACCATCGACGCGATCCGCGCCAGTGTCGTGATGGGCGGGCGCCTCCGCATCCGCGCCGCCGTCATGACCAGCGCGACAACTATCCTCGCGCTGCTGCCCGTGCTCACGAGCTCGGGGCGCGGCTCGGACATCATGATCCCCATGGCCATTCCCACCTTTGGAGGCATGGCCGTCGCATCCCTCACCTGGTTCGTTGTGCCCATTCTCTACTGCGGGTGGGCCGAGATCAAGCATCGATTCAACACCATGAGACCCGGACGATCCGGGCAAGAACAAAGGAGTTTCACATGAAGACCACTCTGATGAGCACGATCATCGCGTGCGCCTGCTGCGCACCCTTATCCCTCGCGCAGGACCACCACGGCAACCACGCCGATCATGCGCACCACGAAACGAACGCACCCATCAACACCATGTGCCCCATCGGGCAAGAGTCCATCGTCGAGGGTGTTCCTACGATCGAGTACAAGGGCAACACCATCGCGTTCTGCTGCCCGGGGTGCGACAAGGAGTTCATGGGGTGGGAGGAATCGAAACGCGACGCGTTCGTCGCCCTCGCCAAGGCCGGCCAAGAACCCGGCGAGCACCAAGCCATGGGCGACGCCAAAGCCATGGACGCGATGCCCGTCAGGAGCCAGCCCTACACACTCTCCACCTGCCCCGTCTCGGGTGAGCCCCTCGGTTCCATGGGCGACCCGATCGTGATAGAGATCGACGGGCGCGAGGTGCGGTTCTGCTGCAAGATGTGCGTCGGACGGTTCGAGAAGAACAAGGACGAGTACTTCAAGAAGATCGACGAGCAGATGATCGCGGATCAGCTCCCGTACTACCCCATGACGACCTGCGCGATCTCCGGCGAACCCCTGAGCGAGGACGGCGAGGACATCGCGATCAACCTCATCCACGCTAACCGGCTCGTCCGACTCTGCTGTAAGACCTGCGTCAAGGAGTTCAACAAGAACCCCGGCGCATACATCGCCAAGATCGACAAGGCCGCCGCCGACGCGCAGCGGGCAGACTACCCACTCGACAAGTGCATGATCGGAGGCAAGCTCGGGTCCATGGGCGATCCCTCCGAGATCGTCCTCGCTGGTCGCCTGGTCCGGTTCTGCTGCGCCATGTGCGAACCCAAGGTGATTGCAGATCCCGCCAAGTACCTAGCCCAACTCGACGAGGCATGGGCGAAGCATAACCCGTAACGATTGTCATGTAAGTGTGAATCCGCCTTAACGAGCGGATCACGCATTGTTCATCTCATTCTGCTTTCATCTCACTAGCTATACACACACGAAAAGAAGAGGATACAAAGATGAGTCACGATGACAATCACCAAGAGCACAGCACAAAGAACTCGCCGTACATCCGTTTCGCACTCATGATTCTCACTTCCATGACCGTGATGTTTTTCCTGATGTACTTGCACTCGTATCAGATACTGGACCACGCCTGGTTCAGTGAGACCCGGTTCTTCATGACGATGATCATGGGTGGCGGGATGATCGTCGTGATGCTCCTGTTTATGCTCAAGATGTACAAGAGCAGCACGAAGAACATCATCACGATCGCCATTGCATTCCTTTTGCTCGCAGGCGGGATCGCGCTGGTCCGATCGCAGATCACCGTATCTGATCGTGACTACATGGAAGGGATGATCCCGCATCACTCTATCGCCATCCTGACAAGTGAGCGAGCACAGATCAAGGATGTTCGGGTGCGCAAGCTCGCCGACAAGATCATCAAGGCCCAACGCCGCGAGATCAAAGAGATGGAGTGGCTGATCGCAGACATCAAGGCCAACGGGATCGCCGAAACAGACGCTGAGGGAGACGCGAGGCCGGTGCCCAAGTTTCAGGGAACACCTGAGTAACCAACAAAGCCAGATCCTCAAGTGTCTCAGATCTGGAAACAACCCACACACTTACACGAGGTTCACATGAGTATCACTTTTCAAGCCTCTATCGAGGGGATGCACTGCGGCAGCTGCGAGAACAAGATCCGTAATGCTCTCGTGGCGCTGCCTACGGTCACCGATGCGAGCGTTTCGACAAAGATCGGGTTAGCGGAAATACACTCAAGCGACGATATGAGCGAAGATTCAATCCGAGACGCAATCACAGGCGCAGGGGACTATCGGGTGACAGAAGTCCGACGATCGGAGTCGATCTCTGCACCCACGAAACCTGCAGCTGCTCAAAACGCAACAGTGAATGACTCCCCGCCTGAGAGTCTGTACCCACTGTTCCTGATCGTCGGGTTTATCGTAGGTGTTACCTTGCTCGTCGCTTGGTCATCAAATGATTGGCGTTTCGAACCCATGATGCGTCACTTCATGGCCGGATTCTTCATCGTGTTCTCGTTCTTCAAGCTGCTCGACCCACCCGGGTTCGTCTCCGCATATCGCGGGTACGACCTGCTCGCACGCAGGTCCGCGGCTTGGGCATGGGCGTACCCGTATGTTGAACTTGCACTTGGCGTGATGTACCTGATGGCCTTGATCCCGATAGTCACGAACATCATCACACTGATTCTGATGCTGATCGGCGCGATCGGGGTGCTCAAAGCATTATTGGACAAGCGAACGATTCGTTGTGCCTGCCTCGGCACAGCACTCAATCTTCCGATGACGAAGGTCACACTCGTTGAGGATCTTACTATGGCACTCATGGCAATCGCGATGCTTGGACTGATATTGCTCTAAATCACTGAGTAAGCAAGAGCGGACCATGCTCATACGCGGTAAAACATGATTGATGCAAGTGAGCCGAGGCCCATCCCCGATACTTCACAGGGAGGATTTGAACCGCAGAACTGCGTCACACAACAATCGGCTCCCAGCGGTTCGACACTCTTCTGGTGTTGATATCAAACTCGGGTTGAAGCGTTTAGAAGCGGTAAGAAGCTCGATGTCCCGAGCAAAGACGAACAGCCGGAGCACCATTGAGCGCATGCCCGTTTCTGCATGAACTGATTGATCACTACTCCACTGAAAAGCCCCCGCCAAAGTACTTGGCGGGGGCGATTGTAAACGCATCAATATCGATAGTGATTATTGACAGCCGGTGTTGAACGCTAGCAGGAAAGCGCTCACATCGAAGAAGTTGAACTCGCCGTCTCCGTTGAAATCAGCAGCCGGATCGTTATCGCTGTACGCGGTAAGGAACACGCTCACATCGAAGAAGTTCAACGCCCCGTCACCATTCAGATCCGCGGCACAGTCGCTCGCCTCCCCCACCTCAAACCTTGCCATGATCACACGGCCGGGGAGGAAATCGTTACCCGATTCGGAGTAGCTACCAACGGCGATGTCCAGCGTCCCACCTTCGCTGCAACTCCCGTTCGCGTTGATATTCATCCCGAAACCATCGCTGAACACGATGTGGAACCCCGAGACCGCCACATAGTAGGTTCCTGCACTCAGACTCAGATTGAGTTGGCTTTGAAGCCCTACTCCTGGACCACAGAAGTCATCATTGTTCGCAACGAGATTGCCGGCTGAATCGAACACACCAAGCTCGGTGTCGAAATCGCTTCCACAGGTCGAGATCGTGATGATTTCATTCTCGAACCCGATCACACCGATGCTGCCCAACGCGTCCGCGTCAGCCTGCGTGGGAATCTCGCAATCGTCGGGGATACCGTTGTTGTCGCAATCTAGCTCTTCGCTATCCGGGGTCCCATCGCCATCACAATCCGCTTCGCCTAGCGTAAACCGGATGTACATGACACGCCCGCTCGGGATAGAACCCGAGAGCACTTCGGTGCCTTGCGCATTAAGCTTCCATGAACCCGAAGCCGTGCACCCATTGAGGGGGTCGGCACTAAAGTCAGGACCAAACAATGTGTTGTATCCCGAAATCGCCGCGATGTACTCACCCGCGGGAAGGTTGAAGTTGATCACGCTCTGGAAATCGCAATCACCGTCATCATTCTCTGTGAGCAGCACCCCATTCGCATCCCACAGCGCGAGCTCTGTATCGAAGCCGCTTCCGCAGGTATCCAGACGGATGTCCGTATTCGCGTCCCCGATCGAACCAACATCAAACACGAACCCGAGATCATGAATGCGATCAATGAAGTCGTTCTCTCCGTTCCCATCGCAATCGGCGAAGTTCAAGGTTTTGAGATGACTGACTGGAATATCTTCCCACCCGCCGAGCGATCCTGACTCACGGACCATGTGTACAAACGGGGTCGACTCGTTGCTGATGACCTGCACGAGCACATCGTGCCATCCGGCTTCGAGCTGCATAAACGACTGGCTTGAGAGCTGGGTCGAGCTGCCGCTACGCTGGATCTGCCCCGCCCGATCACTCTGACCGATCACGATGTTGTCAACGAGCAGGTACATATTCCCCGGGTGCGCCAGACGGAACGCGTACTCGTCTCGCGAGGGCACAAACATCGAGAACTCGTACTGGATCACGCGTGTGTTCGCGTTCTGGAAGCTCATCGGGTCATCCATATCCGCGATGACATGGCTGGCCACCGGGGTCACGCTCGGGCTCGATGGGTTAAAGAAGCTCAGATCGGTCAGGCCAGGCGTCTCAAAGATCGTGCGCGTGACACCCGCCGATGTGGACGGATCGCCCGCACCGACAGAGAACGACTCACACTCGTCCGGGATCGAATCGTTATCGACATCCTGCGAGATCCCGATTGCGATGTCCACGACATCCGGGATGCCATTCCCATTACAATCATTTAGATCGAACCTCGCTACCGGACGCCACCCCATATCATCGAGCGGCTGAATATCGTCCATCGATAAAAAACTCGGACACCGCGTCGTACCACGCGAGATCACCGGGTCCATGACCCCGAGTTTATCATCGGGATCTGAAAAATAGTTCAGATGCGACGGCTGATTGCTATCGCCAGACTCAAGGAGGGTCGAGATGCCCGTCGGGAAGCTTGAGTAGAAGTGAATCTCATTCGTAAAATCCTCGCCGAGTCGAGCGTTTGTCGTGAACTGCTCCGCGGTAACTGGAATCAGAGGGGCGCGGAATCTTGCGACATCAAGACCCTGGATCTGATCAGTATTGTTGTCCCCGCCTTCTGCGATCCCGCTCGTGAACCCCATTGAGTGCACAAACTCATGCACCGCAACATCGATGAGACTCAGCTGATCGCTGTCAGGCTCTGAGTCACATCCGAAGAACTTCCAGTTGGTGTTCGAGTTGAAGGTGATGCTCACCGCCTGCCCTTGCGGCACCACATTGTCACCGAACACAGCACGCAGCTGCGCCGCCGTCACACGAATCTCCATCTCGGCCGTCGCGCTCGATGAACCGTTGTAGTTCACCGCCAGCGCGTTCGTCGGCAGCCCCGCCGCAAACCGTGCGTCCTCGCGCAATGACTGCTGACGCAGCCCCTCGACATACACCGACCAGGGAATGGTGTACCGGGTCGAGCCCGCGGAACCAATGACATCGCCGGTGAAAGTCCCGAGCGCCATCGTTGCCCCGATCTCGACGCGGTTATCGAACTGATCGTCGAGGTACTCCGCCGCAGCTCGCACTGTCGGTAGATACAGACCAATGAAGAGTCCATCGAATCCGTCGTAGCTCACCGCGAACGCGGGCGATTCACCGATGACTTCTGTCGCAGAACCCCGCTGCGGATTCATGAGCCGTTGCAGGTCCTGCTGCGCAGCTCGATAGAGATCCGGGCCCGAAATGTGCGCCCCGTTGGAACCGCATATACCTTTGTATACTCGTTCCACACCGGTGACACCAAGGTCCACGGCCCATCCCGGGGTCTCCATCGGGACAATGAGCATTGGATGCTCGGCCGTCCCCACCAGCCTCGCGCGATCGATCGGGCTCGGGGACTGCTGCTCATGCACCATCGTACCCATCGCCTGCATCGAAGCACACGCGATCACCCCCCCCGTGAGGGACGATCTCCAGAATCGAAACCCATGCCCGTTTTTCTTTTTCATCTCGAAAATCCTCATCTGTTGAGTTCGTATCGTCCAGCCTGAACGACACGAACCGTGCCCCCAGGACCCTCTAAAGAGCAATGCGGACAGCGGCACCCACGAGCGCAAGAATCTCCAGAAAAATGTGAACAGACAGAAAATCCACCACGGAATCGGTGTTTCTGGCCTTTAATCCGCGTTGATGCGATCGAGCTCGGACGACCAATGAGCCAGGCGATCACTGATCCGCGCGTCCGCCCCAACGCCCCCCCACGCCTTGTACAAACGTACAAACGCCTCGGCAATGGGCTGAAGCTGGTCCGCGATAGCGCCCTCTCGATCCACACTCGCCCACGCCTCCCGCAGCGCGGTTTCCGCTTCCGCGAAACGCTGGAGATCCGTGAGCACCCCCGCATGGGCACTCAGGAAATCCGCAATCCGAGCGTCCCCCTCAGGAAAAGCGCTCCGGGCCGAACCAAGGGCGCGAGTCGTGACCTCCAGCGCCTCAGCAAACGCTCCTCGCTCGATCAGGCAACTCGCCAAGATGGAGAGCGTGACCCGGCTCTGCTGCTCAAGCATGCCCGGGTCCTTCGACTCAATCACAGGTAATAGCGCGTTCACCTCGCGTTCCGCGGCTTCGAACTGTTCATCATCGTACAGCGAACGCGCGTAGTTACTCCGAAGATAGATCGACGTCGGGTGCTCCTCACCCAGACGGACCATCGCATCCTCGATACCCGTCCTCAGAAGCTCTTGTGCCTCGTCATACTGCCCCAGCCGGCCGAGCGAGAGCGTGAGATTGACCAGCGAGTTCAAGGCCCGAGGGTCCCCCCCGCCCAGCACCTCGACCTGCCCGGAATAGGCCTCGCGAGCAAGCTCCAACGCCCGCTCATGCTCACCGATCCGTCCCAACACCACCGCGAGCGACTCTGCGCTGTTAAGCGTCGTGGGGTGCCGATCCCCGAACTGCGCTCGCTTGAGCTCAAGCACCTCCGAGAGGATCGGTGCCGCTTCCGTCACACGCTCTGTGCGTACGAGCAGCGCCCCCATGTTCCCCAGCGATCGCAATCGCATCTGCGCGGCCTCGGGAGTTTCGAGCTGCTCCAGAATCTCGAGCTGTCGCCGCGTGAGGTCGATCGCTTCCGCATCACGCCCCTGCATCGCAAGGTCGCTCACCACGCTGTGCATCAGGCGTGCACTCTCGAATGACTGCGCCCCGAACTCCTGCTCGGTCAGCGCCCACTCACGCCGGTGATGGTGCTCCGCGCGCTCGAGCACGCCCAGCCGCGAGAAGAGATACCCGAGCGCGTTGTGGATCTTCATCTCGAAGTCCGGGCGATCCGCGAACCGCCCCTCGATGCTCTCAGACGCATTGATGAGCGCCTCTCGCACACTCAACTCCCGGTCCGCAGTCCGTGCCGGGTCCGCCGCCGACAACACATCCATCACAAAGAAACGGCTCAGCTCCTCCGCGGTCTGCGCCTCTCGCGATGCCCGCTCCGCCTCACTCGCCGCCTGCTCCGCGGCCTCACTCGCCGCGACCTGCGCCTGCATCTCCTTCTCCGCCAATACCCGGGCTCGCTCTCGCTCATCGAGCGCCCAGACCATCCCCCATGTCGTCCCGATGATCCCCAGAAAGAGGATTAGGATCAACGACACGCCCGCGATCACAGCCCCGCGATTCCGATGCACAAACTTCTTCGCCGTGTACAACTTCGAGGGAGGCCGAGCAAGTACGGGCTCATCTGCGAGATAACGCCCGAGATCATCCGCGAGCGCCGCAACCGTGTCATACCTTCGCCCGGGGTCCTTCTCGAGAGCCTTCATAACGATCCAGTCCAGATCGCCCCGAACCTGCTGCATCAGCTTGCGCGGCTCACTGCGACGCTGTTTCGCGACCTGAATACTGGTCTCACTCGCATTGAGCCTCGTGCTGGGCTTGGGAGGCGTCGCCTCCCGGATCAATCGCTGCATTTCTTCATAGCTCGATCGCGATTGCGTCTCCGAGTCGATCGGGGTCACGCCGGTGATCAGCTCATACAACACGACACCAAGGGAGTACACATCGCTGCGGGTATCGATCCCCCCCTCGGCGGCCCCTGTCTGCTCCGGGCTCATGTACGCCGGGGTACCGACGAGCTGCTGCGCCTGAGTCTGGGTAATGAATGCACAAAGCTCCGTATCGATTGCCTTCGCAACTCCAAAGTCGATCACCTTGGGGATGTCCTTGCCGCCCTGATCCGACACCAGAACATTGCTTGGCTTAAGATCCCGATGGATGATGCCCTTCTGGTGCGCATGCTGGACCGCCTCGCACACGCGGCAGAACAACGCCAGCCGATCGCCAATGCCAAGCATCCGCTCATTGCTGTACTTCGTGATCGGCTGCCCCTGCACGAGTTCCATCACGAAGTACGGGCGCCCTTGCTCCGTCGCACCCGCGTCAAACACCGTCGCGATCGAAGAGTGATCCATCAGCGCCAACGCCTGTCGCTCCGTTTCGAAGCGAGAGATCACCTGCTTGGTATCCATACCGAGCTTGATGATCTTCAGCGCTACTTCACGCTTGATGGGCGCCGCCTGCTCGGCGCGATAAACACGCCCGAACCCACCCTCACCGATCTGCTCGATGATCCGGTACGGACCGATCACCTCACCCGCACGGATATCCTCAGGCACGAGCGCCCTTACACCCGCATCACCTGTCCCACTCGTCGGCTGACCAAAGAACCCGCGTTGCCCCGCCTCGTCCATCGCAGAAAGTAGCGACTCAAGCTGCTCACGCAGCTCCGCATCGCCGCCGCACGCGTCATCAAGAAATGCTGATCGCTTGCTCGGCTCAAGCTCCAAGGCTTGCGCAAAGATCTCTTGCTCACGCTCGTAAGAATCACTCATCCGTCATCACCCTCCCGGTCGTGCTGCGATAGCTCTCGATAGAGCCAAGCCCGAGCGAATGCCCAGTCGAGATCAACCGTCCGTGCCGAAATACCGAGCATTTCCGCCGTTTCATCCACACTCAGTCCACCGTAGAACCGCAGGATAACCACCTGCGCCACCCGCGGGCGCTGTACTTCCATGCGTCGCAAGGCCTCATCGAGCGCAATGATCTCGAATGTTTTTCCGTCCTCTGCGAGATCCGCAATCGCGGAGATATCCAATCGCACCCGTTGCCGATCCCCACCGCCGCGTTTCTCGGCGTTTCTTGATCGTGCATGATCGATGAGGATCCGCCGCATCGCCTCCGCCGCGGCGAAGAAGAAGTGCCGCCGGTTCTCGAACGAGCCATCCCCAGGGGCAAGCATCTTGGCATATACCTCGTGGACTAACGCGGTTGCCTGCAGCGTGTGACCCGCTCTTTCACGCGACATCCGCACCCGAGCCATTGCACGCAACTGCTCATACACCAGAGGCAGCAGTTCGTCCGCAGCCTGCTGATCGCCGCTCGCAACTCTACCTAAAAGGAGAGTAAATTCATCGTCTTTGGACACACTTTCAGACATGATTCAACAGCATATCCGATCAGAGATCAGCTAGTGCACACACAGAGAAACAAGATGTATCACTCGTTTCATGAACATGATCAAATGCGAGCAGGATCTGAGTGTTCACTTACATCAATAGCAGCCCTGCCCCCTCCTCGAAAGGCCGCTCGAGACACTATCGGCGTGTCTCAGTGCAACAACCGCCTGCGGTTTTCAAGCGAATCCCATTCTCGAGTATGTATTGAAGCTATCCGATGGGGCGTCTACTGGAATAAGGATCAAGAATCTGCGAAATACTTTAAGCCGTAGGTAGATCAACGCCAAGATCGAGCGGTTCTTCAGGAGGATGAAGATCTGGATCAGAACGACTTGGATGGTGCCCACGCATCCGCGCATGCAGAAGCGGCTGTAGCAATACAAGGCATGATACAATCAGAAGCGCGTGCAGCGCACACGCCTGCAGACAAGATTAATGGGAGAGAACCGAAGCCCACCCTCTATAATGCGAGGAGGAGTCGAACCGCAGATCAGGGTGACACGCCAATCAGTTCGCGGAGACCCGAAGCTTCTCTGGCGTGTTGTCATGCTCAGGGAGAAGAGGAATGCTTAACACATTGATCGAAACCTGGCAAGCGATTCACAACAAACCGCTGGACCACCTCTCATTTACAACAATCAATCTAGTCTCCAATGCGAGAGTTTATCCTTAACTTCTGGCATCCCATCCGCGATGTACCAGCGTTCATACAACTCAATGATCGCACCGTGTACAATCTCAGTACTTGGATATTGGCTCTCACTACTATGCATCAACTCCCACGCACGCATGAGTGCGGCTTCCGACTGTTCAAACAGCTCTAGATCCATCAAAACTTGTCCATGCAGACGCAAGAAATCGCTCATGAGATGATAAGACTCACGACCACTCTCATTGAGTGTCGATACGAGAGCGGTTGTGTGCTCAAGAGCTTCGTCTGGTCGAGACTGGTTCCGGAGAATAGACGCTAAAGTCGTTAGAGCGGTCAATGTCCGAGCTTGTTTGAATTCTGGATCTGCCGCCACCAAATATTCGAGGTTCGTGCGAATAGTCTGTTCGGAAAGCTCGTAGTCGCCATGATCAAGCAATGTCCTGGCATAGGTGTTGGTAATATCCATCGTCGTTGGATGATCAACTCCAAGTCTATCAACAGCTTGCGAGACACCTTCTTGAAGCATCATCAGCGCTTCTCCGTACATCTCCGCGTCGGCGATCGCACGAGCAAGATTCAAAAGTGAAACAAAGGTTCTGGGATCACCCTCGCCGAGCACCTGCTTACGGCCTTCGTATGCTTCTCGTCCGTACAACACGCTCTGCTCGGTCTCACCGATCGAGGTGAGGACTGAGCAGAGATTATTAAGGGTTGACAGCGTGGTTGGATGCCTATCACCATAGAGTTCTCGCTTGATTTCGAGTGTATCTATTAGGATTGGAGCTGCTTCTGCATTTCGTCCTGTACGAACCAACAATGCACCAAGATTTCCGATCGCTCGTGGGCGTAATAGCTCTGCTTCCTCTGTGCCAAGCATATCGATCACTCGCAGTTGTCGCTGAGTGAGCTCGATGGCCTCGTTGTCTCGCCCCTGGCGAGCCAAACTGCCAACCACTGAGTGCATCATGCGTGCCGACTCGATAGAGAACTCACCATTCTCAGCTTCAGCGATTTCCCACTCTCGCATATGGTGCTTCTGGGACAGCTCGGGATTTCCTAGCTGCCCGAAAAGAAATCCCAGAGCGTTGTGAATTCGTCCCTCAACATCGGGTCGTTTCTCGAACTTGCCCTCTAGATTCTCCGAAGCATTGATCAGTGCTTCTCGCACCGTGAGGTCTTGGTCTGCGGTCCTTGAGGGGTCTGCAGAAGATAGCACATCCATGATGAAAAACTGACTCAGATCCTCAGCCGCCTGCGCCTCGCGGAGTGCGATCTCGGCCGCTTCCTTGGCATCTTTCTGGGCCTTGAGTTCTGCCTGCGCAGACAGCTTCGCCTGCTCCTGCTCCTTCAACGCCCAAGTGAGCCCAACAGTGGTACTCGCGACGCCGACGAGCATCGTAGTGAAAATGATTGAGGCGGCGATCACACCACCGCGATGTCGCCGAACAAACTTCCGTATGAGGTATGCCCTGCTCGCCGGCCGGGCCAGGATCGGCTCATCACGCAGGTACCGTGCAATGTCCTCACTCAGCGCATAGACGGTCTCGTATCGGCGTGATGGTTCTTTCTCCAGGCATTTCATCACGATCCAGTCCAGATCTCCCTGAAGTTGAATGGGATCGATCTCGGTCGTTCGAGACGAACTGTTTCGATATTCAGTCGCAAGCCGTGTGCTCGGACGCGGAGGGTCCTGATCACGGATGCTCTGGACGAGCTCCTGATAGCTCTTGCTCGCAAGATCATCCTTGCTCAGTGGCGTCGACCCCGTAAGCAGCTCATACAGAACAGCACCAATCGAGTAGACATCAGTACGGGTATCGATATCACTAACGGACGGGTCGGCCTGCTCGGGGGACATGTATGCCGGTGTACCCACCGCCTGAGTATTGAGCGTCATCGATACGACAGGTGAGAAATCCTCCCGAATGGCCTTCGCAATTCCGAAGTCGATGACTTTGGGGATCAGATGCCCGTCGCTCTGAGTGACGATTATGTTCGAAGGCTTGATGTCGCGGTGAATGATCCCTTTCTGGTGCGCGTGCTGTATGGCGTTGCACACCGAAATCACAAGCTCCAGCCTTGCTTTAGTATCGAGCCCGTGCTTGGTCGCGTATCTGGTCACCGTCTCGCCACGGACGAGTTCCATCGCAAAGTATGGACGGCCGTCATCGGTCATCCCCGCATCAACCACCGACGCGATATTCGGATGCTCCATCCGCGCCAGCGCTTTGCGCTCAAGATCAAACCTCGCGATCACGCGCTGCGAATCCATTCCGAGCTTGATCACCTTGATGGCAACCGCCCTCGCCGGGTTCTTCATCTCCGCGGCGTATACAACGCCCATACCGCCCTCGCCGATGCGATCGCCGATGATGTATCGATCGATCTTCGGAACATTCTCCTGATATGAGGATATGAGTGCACCGAGCGGGAGCGCATGCGAAGGCTGATCCAATGGACTCGAGTTGTGATGCGCTTCGAGCATCTGCTGGACTTGGGTGAGCAGCTCGTTGTCATCATGACAGAGTGCTGCCGCTCGCTGCAGCTGCTGGTCAGTGTCCAGATCACGCACTTGCTCAAAGATCGTGCAAACGAGATCAAAGCGTTCAGCGTCCGTCATGGCTGTGCATCCTTGCCGATGCGGCTACCAAGCCATGCGCGTGCTGCATACCAGTCTGCTTCAACTGTCTTCTGCGAGACACCAACGACACGCGCGGCCTCCGCGTGGGTCATTCCACCAAAGAAGATCAGCTCAACCACACGCGCCTTGCGCTGATGCAGCTCTCGCAGTTCGTTCATCGCCGCATCAAGCTCCAACATATCAAGATCCGGTTCGCCGTTTGGTGTTGCCTGGCCAGAGAGTGTTACGCGGACCCGGTCACCTCCACGCTTGAGTGCTCCGTGTTTCCGTGCGTGGTCGACAAGCACCTGGCGCATCACCCGGGCCGCGATTGCGCGAAAATGAGCTGCGTCCGACCAGGGAACCACAGTCTGATCTGCCAACCGGGCGTACGCCTCGTGCACGAGCGCCGTCGGCTGAAGCGTGTGGTTGACCCGCTCCTGACGCAG
Source organism: Phycisphaerales bacterium (assembly GCA_965216865.1). GTDB lineage: Bacteria > Planctomycetota > Phycisphaerae > Phycisphaerales > UBA1924 > UBA1924. The sequence continues at coordinate 3,031,717 of OZ244206.1, read as the reverse complement.
GTACCCGCTTGCGATCACACGAAGTTCATCGTAAATCACCGGCAGGAGCAGTTCGGCCCTTTTATCGGACTCTATTGACGAGAGATCAATAAGCGTAAGCGCCTGTGTGAAATGGTTTTGATCGAGCATCAAAAAGTCTCAGAAATCACCTTCCGCTGATAGGAGATGAGTGATCGGTTTGCGCATGAGTATATGGGAAATCGTGTTAACCCGCAAAGGGAATCGACTTTCTCTACGAACCAATCCCCTCGAAAGGATGCCATATGTGCCTCAATCCGAAACTCAGCATCACTCCACTTCTTACCGTTCTCACCCTTGCGTCTACATTTGTGGACGCTCAGGTGCTCAATGAAACGCAGAGCTATGAAGTCGCGGAGCCCAGTCATTTCTTTGGGAACAGCATCGGCGTGAGCAACGGGTTCCTTGCGGCCGGTTATCAAGATTTAGCTGGACAGAGTAACTCTGGCATCCATCTGTTCGATATCAGCACAGGGCTCCTCATCCGTACATTCATCCCAACTTCCGCAAGCCAAATTTTGGGCGCTGGACGAGATGTGGCCATCGATGGCCAGACCGTTGTGTGCACCGAACGCGGCAATGGTGGGCTGTCCTATGCCAACCCGTCCGTGTTTGTCTTTGACACGCTTGAGGGACAGCGGTTTGAGGTTGTGCCTGATCCAGACGACAACTCGCTCGGCATGTTCGGGTTGAGCATTGATGTCAAAGAGGGTGTCGTTGCGATCGGATCAGCCCTGGCAACGGACGATGCGGACACCGGATTCCGACTCGGGAAGGTCTATCTCATCGATGAGAACACAGGCGCTCGACTCGGGACAATCCACAGCTCCGAAGCCCCTGAGAACTTAGGATTCTTTGGTTCATCGGTCGATATCCACAACGGGATCGTCGCCGTCGGCGCGAATCAGTTCAACGCGGGGATCTTGACTGGCGGAAATACCGAGCGCGTGGAGTTGTTTGACCTCGCGACCCAGCAGCACATCCGTACGATCTACTCCCCTGCTGGCCCCATTGATCCCGCCGGGTTTGGATTCGATATTGCGATGAACGATCAGTACCTCGTGGTCGCCGCGCCATGGCAGGATCACACGGGTGTGAACTCCGGAGCAGTGCACGTGTACAGCATCAGCACCGGCGATCTGGTCAGCACGCTCGACATCGGCGAGACCGTCAACCCTGGTGCGGGCACTAACACACTGAAAATCCAGGTAGACATCAACAACGACGGGTTGGTGCTCGTGAGTCAATCTGGCGGGTCCACTCAGAAAGCTGCTCTTTATGAGGCCTCCAGCGGCGTAGAAGTTGCGATCCTGGAGCCTTCGAGCGGATCGATCCGTCTTCCATCTCAGATCAACGCAGTCGCGCTCTCTGATAACAGTGCATTTGTCGGCATTCCTCGATACAACACAAATCAACCCGGAGCTATAGATCAGTCGGTCGTATTCAAGTATGAATCAAATGTGAGTATCGCCGTCCAACCCCAGAGTCTCGTGGTTGATGATGACAGTGTCGATTTCTTCATGCAGGTCGTCGCGACCGGAGCCGACTCGTACCAGTGGTATCTCGATGGAGTGCCGCTCAGCGATCTGGATGTCAACTACACCGGCTCTTACCAGAGCGTGCTGCAGATCAACTCAGGTCCGGAAGTTGAAGGGGTGTACACGGTCGAAGTGTACGACGGACCGTTTTCAGTCACCAGTGAGCCCGCGTACTACATCTACAGAGGTCAAAGTGCCGATGCGTGTCCGCCGGATTTGAATGATGATGGTGTGCTCGACTTCTTCGATGTCTCCATGTTCATCCAGGCATACACCGCTGGTTGCCCTTAACAGCAGCTACCAAAATCAGACCGCAATCCATCTACCGCAAACTGCATCGAAAGGAAACGAATTGACATCCCTCCAAACCATTCTCATTGCTCTGGCCGCCAGTGCCGCCACCGCCGGGCCGATCGTGATCAACGACTCGTCCCGCATCGCGCCCGCAGAGACTCTCGGCGATGACGGACTCGACTTCGGCGAAGTCTTCGATATCAGCAACGGGGTGATTGCAGCAGCACTCCCGTCTTCGAATACTCCCCCGAACCCCTCAAACCACGCCGGCGAAGTCCTCCTCATCGACGCCGACAGCGGTCTGGCACTGCAACTCCTGATACCGCAACAGTCGGCTCGATCGGTCAGTGTCCTTCATGTCGCGTTCGACGGGGACACGGTCGCGGTTATTAAAGGCAACGGAAGCGCAGAGACCAGGCGCCTCTTCGTGTTCGACGCGACAACCGGCGCCCAACGCTTCGAGATGCTTCCCGACGCGGAAGATCAGTTTCCCGGCCTCTACGGCAGGGCCGTCGCTGTCGGTGACGGCGTGGTCGCGGTCGGACATCCCCAGTACGACGTAGTCAGCGTCGATCCGCAGGAAGCTCTCGACAAAGTCGAACTGTACGACGCGGTGACCGGCGCCTCGCTCGGCGAGCTCGAATCGAACATCCCGGACATCGCCGAGTATTTCGGAAACGAGATCTGCATCCACAACGGGCGGATCGCGGTTTCGGCGTTCCAGGGGCCCTTCGGCGCAAACGGGAGTGCCGAGCGTGTCGTGGTGTTCGATCTGGCGACGCAGCAGGAGCTCTTCGCGATCAACCCGCCGCCCGGCGTGACCGATGATGCCAACTTCGGGGAATCGGTCGCGATGAACGACGATTACATCGTGGTGGCCGCGACACTCGATGACCCCAACGGACCGAACTCGGGCTCGGTCTTTGTGTTCGACGCCAGCGACGGGGCGTACCTTCACACCCTCGACATCGGGGCAACCCCGAACCTGAACATCCTGGAACGAGATCTTTCGATCCAGGTCGATATCAACGACACGGGAACCATCGTCGTCAGCATGATGGGCGGGACCACGCGGGGCGCCAGCGTCCACGATGCCCTCACCGGCGTGCGGACGGCGACGCTTGTTCCGAACCCCGTCCCCGGCGGGAGCACTGCCAATCAACAGTTCGGGTTCAGCTCGGCGATCGACGGGGAATCGATCTATGTCTCCGACCCCGGCTTGCTTATCAACAGCGATCGTGTCGAATCGATCTTCCGTTTCGATCCGCCGATCCTAATCGCCCGGCAGCCGCAGGACCTGGTCGTCGATATTCCGAACCAGGACTTCTTCATGCAGGTCGTGGCGAGCAACGCCGTCAGCTACCAATGGTTCTTCGACGGCCAGCCAATCACCGACGGCCCGTCCTACATCGGCTCGGACACCAGCGTCCTGGTGATCACGTCTGGGCCGGAGGTCGAAGGGGAGTATAAGGTCGAGATCACCAGCGCCGGGTTTGGATCCGTATTCAGTGACCCGGCCTACTACGTCTACCGAGGTGATGTTGCTCCTGTGTGTCAGGCGGACTTCAATGACGATGGCCAGGTGAACTTCTTCGACGTTCAGTTCTTTATCCAGGCATTTTCGGTCGGCTGCCCCTAACGCAAGATCCTAGGAGAACGGAGAGAGAGGCACCTTTCGCTCCGCAGCGCCCGGCACTATGCCGGGCGTTGTGGTTTTTGAACTTTCCAATAGGAGTCGCTCACCATCTTCGCGCATGACCTGATGAGTCCACCGAACGGCGCGTGGACATTCCCTCATCACGCCAAAACGAGAGGTACACCATGACACGCAGAACGATGCAAACGATCAGATCAGCGTTGTTCCTCGCGACTAGCGCAGGACTCGCCCATGCACAAGCAATAAGCCAGAATCACATCCAGGCTCACCACCAAGAAATCGAGCACACGCACTGGGGGTGCGGGACACCCGACAACACCCACCAGCGCGGCACATGGGTCGATAGCCTCTGGACCAATGGCATCGTGCCCTACGAGTTCGCCACCGACATCAACCCGACAGAGCGTGCCGGGTTCCTCAACGGTATCGCCATGGTTGAGTCCGCGTGCGGTGTCCAGTTCATCCCCCGCAGCGGTGAAACGAGCTTTATCCATGTCGGGCGATCAACGACTACGGGCGTGAGTTTCTCGTCCGCCATCGGTCAGACCGGCGTGCAGCAGAACATCACCATCTGGGATTCACACTGGGGCTGGACCGGGCTCATCGCCCACGAGCTTATGCACGCGCTGGGACTTCATCACGAGCAGAAGCGCCCCGACCGTGACAGTTATATCGTGATCAACTGGGACAACATCGATCCGGTCTACCACTCCCAGTTCGGAATCGCTACCAATTCCATCGCGCACGGGCCGTACGACTTCGAGTCGATCATGCACTACGACGATTGCGCGTTCAACATCTGCGCATCCGGGTGCTCGTTCCCAACATGTACATCGATCTGGGTACCGCCACCCAACGACGGGTTTCAGTCGGTCATCGGTCAGCTCAACGCACTCAGCGATGGCGACAAGGCCGTCCTGACCATGATGTACGGCCCGGCCCTCACCCCCAACGCTGACAATCGGTCCGGATCGGTCTCGGCGCGGGTCGGCAACCCTGACGCCGTTGAGGATCAGTACAACGCTGATCCTTCAGACGAGTACGCACTGATCGATCGTGATCTAATCGTGAACGCAACTGAAGGCCCGGAAGAGTTCGCGACGGCGAAGATACTCACACGCTCTGAGTATATTGGGTACGAGCCCGGCGACGCGTTCCGGTTCGACTCGATTGAGTTTGTTTCCGAGATCTCCGCACGGATGTTTGTTGGGTTTGAGAACGGCTCCGTGAGTGCGCAGGAGAACATCTCGATGGGGTTCACCATCGATCACCTCGACCCGGGTGAGACAGTTGATGTGCTGTTAGCTGCGATGGTGAAGACGACCGGGGATGTCAACGACGCGCGGATCCTCTTCTCCGGCCCATTCGGCACACTGATTATTGATTCCGAGTACAACCATATCATGCCGCTTGGCAACGGCGAGTACACACTTCGCGGCATCGCCGATATCAGCTTCAGCGCCTCGGGCGACTTCCTCGGCGAGGGCTCGGTTGAACTCACCGCGTCGCTCGGGAGCCCGATGAATGTGGATCAGCCCTCGGTGCTTGCCGGCCCATTCATGAATGAAATCACCGGTAACGCATACTACTTGCTCGATGACGCAACTTGGGAGGACGCCCAACGCACCGGCGCATCAGCATTGGGCGGCGATCTGGTCACGGTCAACGACGCCGACGAGAACAGCTTCGTTCGTTTCAGTGTTGCTCAGTTCGACGACGCGAACCGTCACGCTTGGCTCGGGCTAACGGACCGATTCGATGAGGGCATCTTCTCTTGGGTAAGTGATGAGATGAACCCGTACACCGCGTTCCTCCCTAGCGAGCCCAACGGAAATACCGGAGAGAACCATGTCGCGATGTTCCGCGGATCTTCAGGCTGGTTCGATGCACAGAACGACTGGAACGAGAACTTCGCACCGGTCCACGGCGTCGTCGAGGTGGAAATCCCCGAGACCATTGCTGGCCCGTTCTACTACGACGGACACACTTACTACTTGCTCGATGACGCAAACTGGTACGAAGCAAACGCAGCTGCCAAGGCAATGGGCGGAAACCTCGTCACTGTAAATGATGCAGCTGAGAACAACTTCGTTCGCTTCGATGTCGCCCAGTTCGACGGCGAGATCCGCCACACTTGGCTCGGCCTGAACGACCAGAGCAGTGAAGGCGCGTTCAACTGGAACGACGGCGATCCCTCTGCCTACCGCGCTTGGATCTCCAGCGAGCCCAACGGCTGGATCGGTCAGAACTTCGTAGCGATGTTCCGCGATTCAAGCGGTTGGTTTGATGCAGAACACGATTGGAATGAACGCTTCGCACCCGTATACGGCATAGTTGAGATCCCCGTAGGTGCTCCGTGCCCAGCAGACCTCAACGGCGACGGTGCGCTTGACTTCTTCGATGTCAGCGCATTCCTCAGCGCGTACAACGCAATGGCCCCGGCTGCAGATTTCACCGGCGATGGACAGTTCGATTTCTTCGATGTATCAGCTTTCCTCGGGCTGTACACCGGCGGGTGCCCGTAAAACTGAGAGTTCAAACCGACCGTCACTACAGGCACCCCGACTCAAGCAAAGAGTCGGGGTGCTTGCGTTTACCAATAACGGTCCCGCAACTCTCCACGAAACACCGCGCGAGACACGCTTGGCGTGTCTCGCGGTCATAACCGCTCACGGGTTACAAACGAATCCCCTTAATCGAGTGTGTATGCAGGGGGGACAAGAGTTTGTGGGGGTCTCTGATCGCTGATTTTGGCCTGAAAATGAGGATTGAAGCCATCATGATCACATTCCGCTCCCGCAGCATCTGGCACCTTGTTGACTCCGTAGCAACCGCCATCTCCCAATCATACGGCATCGCACGCTCCCGTGCACTCACCAACCCGATGGCTTCGGCGCGGATGAAAGCACTGAGTACAGAGCGCGGTACAATCGGTAACGGGTGCACTGGGCGCACTCACGCCGGCAGACAAAATCGTAGGCAGAGAGCCGAAGCCCACCCTCTATACCACAAACGAAGGAGTCGAACCGCAGATCTACGTGACACGCCAATCCGCTCGCGGGGACCCGAAGCTCTTCTGGCTGGACATCAAGATCAGGGAGAAGCGGCAGGCGGCTTGAAACACCGACCAAAGACCAACAGGCGGAGCACCACAAAGTGCTGGACCGCTACTTGCGTGATCAGCTCGGGGTTCACGCCCTTCTCAAGCGCCATCGGCGTGCTCAAGGACTCCGGGTTCGCCTCATTCGTCGAGTCCTCGGCTAGGTTCTGCGTGTTGCCATCCCCTGATTGCGCTGCACCCTCCATCGTCGGCGCATCGTCGTTGAGGACCTCCTGCACACGACGGGCGCCGTCGCAACAGTAACATATTCTGTGCTAAACACCCACTCATTGAGCCGCATAAGTCTAAATAATTTGCACCGCCCATAGAGCCCACAAAGCAGAATCCAACTGGCAATATTACTTTTATTACCGGAATCGCACATACACTGGCTTTCTGGCTCAATAAAACAACACAAAATTTTGCTAATATGGCGATCTAAAGCAACACACGATTTTACAACATACTCACAACCTCATCTTCTCCATTACACCCAAAAAGAATTTTATTACCATCGATGTACAACATTTTTCCCCAACTATGCTCTAAAGCAAACTGAATATTGCGCAAAGAATAACTGTATGTCAATACATAGCCAGAATTGATATTTTTTTTGCTCGCAACCCAAACAATACAACTATCACTTGATTTTACATTAAACAGCCCCATTGGATACCCGCCAACTGCCTCCTCTATCAATTTCAAATCCTTGCTCGCCAGATCGATAATCCAGAAAGACTCCCCACCAGCAAGCGCTAATGCAACATGGTTGCCGCAAAAACAACCGCATACAACGCCAAACCCATTTAGCTCGCAAACAACCGACTCCTCCGACAAATCGGCCGAAAGCAAAACAATACTAACCCTTTTCCTTGAACGAGAAGTCCTATAAACCAGCACCCTGTCACAAACAGGACATGTTGCGATCAAATTGCCCCTAACTACACTTACCAATTTCATATCACACAAGCTGAAAGCATAAATACTGCCATCTCTATCCAGAAGTATCAAATCTTGAGACTGAACGAAACACGCTTTCGAATTAGCTCCAACATGCAAACTGTGCGTCAAATGACCGCTTGCAATGTTATACAAGCGGGTTCCCAAATAATAATCACTCGCCCACATAAGGTTTCGGCTTCGTACGAATCCTATATTTTCAACACCAAGCCCTTGCCACCCAAATAGCGGTCCCGCAACCCTCTACTAAAGACCGCGCGAGACACTTTCGTCATATCTCGCGGCCATAACCGCTCGCGGGTTACAAACGAATCCCCTTAATCGAGTGTATATGCAGGGGGGCCAGGAGTTTGTGGGGCTCCCGAATCATCGATTCTGGCCGAAAAACAGCCATAGGATCTGCGATGCTCCATATTCGTTCCCGCAGCATCTGGCACCTTGTTGACTCCGTAGCAACCGCCATCTCCCAATCATACGGCATCGCACGCTCCCGTGCGCTCACCAACCCGATGGCTTCGGTGCGGATGAAGGCACAGAGAGACCATCTCTATACAGAGGCCGCCCTACTTGAGCGGGAGCTGGAGATCTTCAGATCACAAAGACTCTCTAAGCCCCCCCGCCAACGCCCCCACTTCAGCCCCGAGCAGCGCGCTGAGATCATGCAGCTGGCGGCATTGAGACAATGGAGTAATGCATACACCGCGAGAAGATTCGGGCTGCACGAGAACACGATTCGTGGCTGGAGAAGGGCGCTGCTCAATAAGCACCGCGCAGACGAGTTGCTGGGATCACCGCCCTGGAATCGGCTGCACGAGAGCGTAAGACACACGGTGCACGAGATCCGCAAGCTTTGCCCAGAGAGGGACTTCGGCACCAGAAGCATCGCACGGCACATGGTGCGTGCCGGCATCCAGATCAGCCGGGCCTCGGTGCGGAGGATCCTGGAAGAAGAGCTGATCGAGCCGGAGAAGAAAGGGAAGCTTCGCTACTCAAAGACGATGCCTTCACCGGATCATCTCGCGAATCCAGCGGCTCCGAACCTTGTCTGGCATACCGATATCACCGAGATCCGAGTGCTGTGGAAGAAGTTTGAGATCGGGGCGGTGCTCGATGCGTACTCGCGCAAGCTGCTGGCGATCAGAGCCTTTGCGCGCCGCCCCACCACGAGCGATATGAACCTACTGATAAAGGGAGCCATCAGGAGAGAGGGGCAGGCCCCTCGCTTTCTCATCTCTGACCGCGGGTCGCAGTTTCGCAGGCGATTCACCGAGGCGTGCGCGAATGACGGGATCAAGCATGTGAAGAGTAAGGTACGAAGCTGGAAGATCAACGCGAAGATCGAGCGGTTCTTCAGGACGATGAAGATCTGGATGAGAACGACTTGGATCGCACCAACTCAACCCAGACTGCAAAGAAGACTGGAGCAATACAGAGCTTGGTACAATCAGCAACGTGTGCATGGAGCCCACTGTGCACACACGCCGGAAGAGAAGATAGATGGAAGAGAACCCAGTCCCGTCCTTTATACTGCGAGCGGAGGAATCGAACCGCAGATCCTCGTGACACGACAGTCCGCACGCGGTGATCCGAAGCTCTTCTGGCTCGACATCAAGGTCAGAGAGAAGCGGAAGGCGGCCTGAAACTCCGACCAAAAACCAACAGGCAGATCACCACAAGGTGCTGGACCGTTACTGAAGCCGCCTGAAACACTGTCTAGAAAGTGACGGAGCACCACAAAGTGCTGGACCGGTACTGCTCGAAATCAAATTCGAAGAGCTATGGAAAGCCGCTTCTCACGCCGACCGAGCCCTCACTAGTAATACGAAACAAGGTACTCCAACGCTTCTCATGGAGAAAAGAGCGATCAGTACTGAGTCTGAGAGAATAATTTAGCCGATATCGAGGATCAGTACCTAGTCAGTTCTCCGATCTTGAGCAAAGCTCGACCGCAGCCATGGTATACTAAGACTGTGAAACATCGCCCCATTGCCATTCTGCTCACCGCGATCATCGCTTTTCATGCCCTTGCCGGGGGGGCAAGAGGTGTGGTGGTGTTCTGCCTTGGCGGCGGCCATCAGCATGCACCCGCAGAGTCCGATCACTGCGAATCCTCATGCAGCCACGACGCGTCATGGCCACTCCCCGTGCCTGCGGGAGAGTATGAGCACGATTGCGAATGTACCGATGTCGAGATCACGACCGCGGAGCTCTTGACGCATCCCCGAACCGACGGTGGAAGCGATTCGCCGCACGTAGTCGTTTCGCTTCCCTCGTGGGGCGTCGTTCTCGCGGAGGCCGGTCTAGGTCGCCGCGGCCCGCCGATGCCGCCGAGTTGGTTTGACCCCGGCGGGGCCCAGAGGCTCGCGATCGTGGCGAGCGTTCGCCTGACCATCTGATTTCTGTCTGTTCCTTCGCGCGTACCGCAGCGGCATTGTCCGTTGTGGCTGTGATCGATTTGGATCTAGACAGGAATCATAAACAATGGACAATATGAAACGCCCACGTCGAACGCGGGTCATGCAGCCGGGCCTCGGCTCGGCGGTCGCCCTGACCGCGCTGGCGGGCTGCCAGTCCTACGAGCGGGCACCACTGGAAATGGCCGACCATCGGGTCGCGCTCGACACACGGCTCGCTGCCACTGAACCCATTTCGGATTTCGTTGAGCGGCTCTCCGGGGCCGGCAATCAAGTGCCGGAGCGGTTCGACCCGAACGACGGGCTCTCGCCCGCCGAGGGCGAGGTGCTCGCCCTGTTCTACAACCCCGACCTCCGGCTCGCTCGCCTCGATGCCGGTGTCGCACTCGCAACCTACGAGACGGCGGGGCTATGGGAGGACCCGCAGTTCGGCTTCGATGGGGCGGAGATCATTTCGCCGGCAGGGCCGTTCGAATACGGGCTCGCGCTGAGCCTGACGATCCCGATCTCCGGGCGGCTCGGTGTCGAGAAGGACCGGGCTGGCGCGGCATATGAGTCCGAGCTCCGGAGGATCGTCGACGCCGAATGGACAACGCGGGCGGCGGTTCGCTCAACCTGGGCGTCGTGGTCCGCGGCGGCCGAGCGGCTCGGATTGCTGCGCGAGGTGATCGGTCAGGTCGAGCGGATCTCGACGATCACCGACCGGCTGGAAAAGGCGGGAGAACTCACAAGGGTGGAGGCTCGGCTTCTTCGGGCTGAGTTGATCGAGAGCCGGACGGATCTCGCAGCGGCGGTGCTCGCAGAGGCACGCGCCCGGATCAAACTGCTCGGGTTGATGGGGCTCCCGCCCGAATCAACCGTGGAGTTGCTTCCGGCGATCCCGGCCGCACCGATCGCTGATGTGGACGATCCAATCGATCGACTCATTGAGACGAACACGGACCTCGCGGTGCGGCGGGCCGAGTATCAGGTCGCCGAAGAGTCACTCCGACTGGAAATTCGCAAGCAGTATCCTGACATCACGATCGGCACGGGCTACGGGAGCGAAGACAACGACGACCGCCTCCTGCTCGGCGTGTCTATCCCCATACCGATCCTCAATGCCAACCGGGCGGGCATCGCGGAGGCGAAAGCCCGCCGCGAGGTGGCTCGGGCCTCGGCGGAGACGACCTTCGAGCATCTGACCCGCGAACTCGCCATGGCCCGTGCTGCATACGACGCCTCGCGAACGCAGCGAGATGCGTTCGAGCGTGATCTTGTGCCGATGCTCGACGAGCAGGCATCTGAAGTCGAGCAACTGATCGATCTCGGCGAGGTCAACACGCTGCTCTTGCTCGAAACCGTCACGCGACGGTTCGAGGCCAAGAGCCGACTGCTCGATCTTCGTCTGGCCGAGACCGATGCGGCGATCGAGATCACTCGCCTGCTCGGTCCGGACGAGCCGGAAACACCGGCCCCTGTCGAGCCCATGACCGACGATGACACCACAGCAGCAACCACACCACACACCGCGGCGCGAGGCGACACGCCCGCCGAGGAGGCATCCCGATGAACAACATGGAACGGGCGATCGCGATCGCCATCGCGGCAGTCCTACCGCTAACACTGGCCGCCTGCGACGGCGGAACTCCGAAGACATCTAGCTTGGCAGAACACAGTGAGGGGGACGGGCACGACCACGCCGCGGAGGCCGTGGCCACCGGATCCGACCGTGTTGCCATCCCGGCCGCGGTGCGATCGAACCTCGGCATCAGCTTCGTCAAGGTCGAGCGTCGGCGGGTCGAGCAAACTCTCCGCGTACCGGGCAGATTCGAGTACCTGCCCACGGCGCGACGCGAGTACCGAACCGCCGTGCCAGGGAGGGTTGAACTGCTCGTCGAGCAGTTCGACCGTGTCGACGCGGGCCAACTACTCTACCGGCTCGATTCGCCAGCGTGGCAGCAGATGCAGCAGCAACTCTCCGACGCCGAGGCCCAGATCGAGCGGCTGGATGCACGCCTTGTGACTTTCGAGCCGCTGCTCGCGGCGCACCAGCAGCACGAGGACAGCCTGCACGAGAGTGTCGCGGTCTGGAACGAACGCGTCGAGCAGTTGCAATCGGTCCGTGAGGCCGGTGGCGGCCGCGTCGACGAACTCGCCCAGGCCCGTGCGTCCCTTGCGCGCACACGGGCCGACTTGGCCAACGTGATGGAGAAGCAGGCGGAACTCGGAGCGGATCGGCAGCAGACTGTTGCAGATCTCCGTGCGGCCCGATCACGCCTTTACTATCTGCTCGATGCCGCCTCATCGGTCGTTTCCCGTTCGAGGGACGATCTCGCCCGGACCGTCGAGACGTCTCATGGGAACGAGCCGGTTTGGGCCACGATCACCGCGATCGAGGTCACTGCGTCCGAAGCCGGCGTCGTGGAGATGCTGGGCCTGACCAACGGCTCGTGGGCGGATGAGAAGACACCGGTCGTCACCGTCGTGCAGCCCGATCGGCTTCGTTTCCGAGCGTCCGGGCTCCAAAGCGATCTGGGCGTGCTACGGGACGGTCTCACGGCCCGGATCGTCCCGCCGACGCCGACCGCCGCGGGGCGCGCCGTGCCTCTGACCGCGACGATGGACGGCAAGATCACACTTGGACTTGCCGGCGATCCAAACGATCGCACTCTCGAACTGTTCGTCGTACCCGATGAACTTAAGCCCTGGGCCCGACCGGGCGTCTCGGCTCAGCTTGAGATCGTGACCGACTCAACGGCTTCGCCCGAACTCGCCATCCCGCTCGCCGCGGTGCAGCGTGATGGGCTGTCACCCGTCATCTTCCGTCGCAACCCGAGCAACCCGAACGAGGCGATCCGCATGGAAGCCGACCTCGGTCTCGACGATGGGCGTTGGGTCGCCCTGCTCAGCGGTCTTCGTGACGGCGATGAGGTCGTGCTTGACGGTGCTTTTCAGCTCATGCTCGCCACCAGCGGTTCGATCCAGAAGGGTGGCCACTTCCACTCCGATGGCACGTTTCACGAAGGGGAGGATTGAGCCATGTTGAAAGCAGTTATCCGCTTCTCACTCCGTTACTCAACGCTTGTGCTCATCGCTGCGATCATGATCGTTGGCTACGCCGGCTATCGCTTGCCGAGAATGAGCGTCGATGTGTTCCCCGAACTCAACGCGCCGACGGTCACGATCATGGCTGAGTCCGGAGGACTCGCCGCCGACGAGGTTGAGCAGTACGTTACTTTTCCTATTGAGACAGCCGTCAACGGCATGACGGGTGTCCGCCGTGTCCGAAGCGCAAGCGCCATCGGGCTAGGTATCGTCTGGGTGGACCTTGAATGGGGCACCGACCTCTACGATGCCCGACAGCTCGTCTCTGAGCGGCTCGTCACCGCTCGCGAGAACCTTCCCGATCAGGTCGAGCCATTCATCACACCTATTACATCTATCGCAGGCGAGATCATGCTGATCTCCCTGTCGTCGCCCGACGGCTCGGCCAACCCCATGCATCTCCGCTCCTACGGCGAGTTCGAGTTGCGTAATAAAATCCTTGCGGTGCCCGGTGTCGCCCAAGTCGTCGCGATCGGCGGCGAGCTACCAGAGTATCAGGTCAATGTTGATCAGGAACGGCTGAGACTCTACGACCTGACCATTACGGATGTGGTCGAGGCCGCGGGCGGAGCACACAGCACCGCTAGCGGCGGCTATTTGGAGAATGTGGACAACTTCGAGATCCCGATCCGTCAGCAGAGCCGAGTAACGCGCCCCAAGGACATCGCAAACACGATCATCAAGTACCACGAGGGTGTGCCCGTAACGATCGGCCAGGTCGCAGAAGTTATCCTCGGGCCGGCGATCAAGCGGGGCACCGCTTCTGAGGGGGGCGAACCCGCTGTTGTGTTGTCTATCCAGAAGTCGCCAGGCACGAATACGCTCGCCCTGACCGACAGTCTTGATGCGCTCTTTGATCAGATCGAGCCGACACTGCCCGAGGGCGTCGTGCTCAACCGCGATGTTGTCCGCCAGTCGCACTTCATCGATCGGGCGGTTCACAATGTGACCAAGGTGCTCGGCGAGGCGGTCATCATCGTGCTCGTCGTGCTCATTCTGTTTCTGATGAATCTTCGGACCACGCTCATCACACTCACCGCGATCCCGATCTCACTGGCCGTCGGGCTATTGATGATGGACGCGATGAATCTCGGGCTCAACGTGATGACGCTCGGTGGCCTCACGGTCGCCATCGGCGTGCTCGTCGATGATGCCATTATTGACGTTGAGAATGTCTTCCGGCGCTTAAAGCAGAACCGGGCCTTACCCGAGGCAGATCGGCGTCCGTTTACCGAGGTCATCTTCGATGCAAGCAACGAAATCCGACCGGCGATGGTCTTTGCTACGGTCATCATTGTGATGGTGTTTGTGCCGCTGCTGTTCCTGCAAGGGCTCGAAGGGCGATTCTTCCAGCCGCTGGCGTTGACCTACATGATCTCGATCCTTGCGTCGCTGGTCGTGGCCCTGACGGTCGTGCCCGCCATGTGCCGGTTCCTGCTCAAGGGCAAGCTAGGCGGTAAGCACGAGGACCGGGACGGATTCCTGGTTCGCCATCTCAAGCGGGCGTACGAGCCGTCGCTCCGGGCCGCCATCCGGTACCGGGCGTGGGTGCTCGGCACCGCCGGTGCCGTGACCGCCGGCGCACTCCTGCTGGCGAGCACGTTCGGCAGTTCGTTCCTCCCATCGTTTAACGAGGGCACATTCACGGTATTTCTACTCGCCCCGCCTGGCACATCGATCGTCGAGAGCGATCGGCTCGCGACGGAGGTCGAGAAGCAACTCGTCCAGATCGAAGGAGTCCGATCCGTCTCAAGGCGAACCGGACGCGCCGAGCGCGACGAGCACGCCGAGCCGGTGAGCAACTCCGAGATCGAGGTCACCGTCGATGTGGGGAGCGATCGGTTCGAGGTTCGCGAAGAGATCGACCGCATCCTCGGGGCAGTCCCCGGCATCACGACGATGGTCGGCCAGCCAATCGAGCACAGGCTCAGCCATGTGCTCTCCGGCACCCCAGCGGCGATCGCTATCAACGTTTTCGGCGAAAACCTGAACGAGCTCCGCGATGTCGCCAAGGCCATCGAGGCCGAACTCCAGGGCCTCCCGGGCGCTCGTGATGTCAACGCGAATCGTGAGGTCCTGATCACCTCCCTCCCCATCCGCTACCGGCACGCCGAGCTCGCGGCGGTCGGTCTCAGTCCCGCCGATGCCGCCGAGCAGGTCCGTGAGGCTCTCTACGGCGAGGTTGTAGACACCGTGAACCAAGGGGTGCGGCAGTACGACCTCGTCGTCCGGCTCGCACCAGAGGAGCGCGAGTCGTTCCGGCAGGTCCGCGACCTGCTTCTCCGTGGCCGGGGCGGGGCCACCGTTCGCTTGAGTGATGTCGCCGACATCGGCCCCGAGCGGTCGAGCAACCTCATCACGCGTGAGAACGCCCAGCGCAAGGCGGTGGTGTCACTCAATGTCGCCGAGGGGTCCAACCTGGGTGACCTTATCGCCCAAGTGCAGGAGCGCGTCGATCCCATTGTCCAGCGGGCTGGCATGACCGTGTCCTACGGCGGTCAATTCGAGGCGCAAAAATCAGCATCTCGGACGATCCTCGTCGCGGGCATTGCCGTCGCACTCATCATGCTCATGCTGCTTCAGATCTCCACTGGTTCGATGCGGGCGGCGGTGCTCGTAATGCTCAACATGCCCCTCGCGCTGATCGGTGGCATCGCCGCGATCTACATCAGCGAGGGCGGCGGCCCGATCGCGAACACGCTCACCCTCGTTGGCATCGGGGGCCAGTACATCCCACCAGTCATCTCAATCGCAAGCATGGTTGGGTTTATCACCCTCTTCGGGATCGCCGTTCGAAACGGCATCCTGCTCATCAACCACTACAACCATCTGATGCAGCACGAAGGTGTGCCTCTCGGAGAAGCCATTGTTCAGGGGTCGATGGAACGGCTTGTGCCGATCCTGATGACCGCGATCTCAGCGGCGCTCGGGCTTGTCCCGCTGGCGCTCGCTGCGGGAGAACCGGGCAGCGAACTGCTCGCGCCCCTCGCCATTGTCACCCTTGGAGGATTGCTGACTTCCACGTTCCTGAATCTCATTGTTGTCCCGGCGGGGTACTCGCTCGTTTTCGGGCACAAGCCTGAGCGTAGGCCCGCTGATCACCCATCTGTGATTACGCGTCTCGTGGGCATATTCCGCCGACCCAAGACCATCGCCTCGAAGGAGTCCTGATCATGAACGACCTTATCAAGATTCTCGCCGCCGCCAGCACGACCGTCGCGCTATCGACCTCGTTGCTCGGCTGCGGGGAGTCCTCAGAATCAAAATCCGCCGAGACACACACCGCGGACGACGGTCATGATCACGCTGGTGTCGGCAACGACCATGAGGGGCACGGCCACGGCGAGGGGGAACACGACGATCATAACCACGGTGAGATGCGGTCGCTCGGCAGCGTGACGATCGCCGGAACAACGCTAGCGGTCTCAGTATCCGGCAACATTGCACCTTCGTCAGTGATGCATCTCGATCTCGAAGTCGAGTCCGGGCCGATCCCCGCCGCCGTGCGCTTCTGGATCGGAGATGAGGCCGGTATGGGTGCGCTCAAGTCCAAGGCGGACGCACACGACAACCACTTCCACGGCCAGACCGAATCGCCATCGACCTTGGCCGGCGCGAGCCTCTGGATCGAGATTGAGACTGCCAGCGGCGAGCGTCAGACCGCGGCCGTATCCCTCGAATAGGCATCCTCTATGAGTGGCCATGACCATCATCACGGATTCGATCTCGGAACCCGCCGGCTCGCCTGGGCCGTCGCAATCAACCTCCTATTGACGGCGGCCCAGGTGATCGGTGGCGTGCTGTCTGGTAGCCTTTCTCTGGTCGCCGATGCGCTGCACAACTTCAGCGACGCTGCCGGATTGTTGCTCGCGTTGGTGGCCCGGCGGATCTCCAAGCGGCCCGCGGACGAGCAGCGCACTTTCGGCTACGGCCTAGCCGAAGTCGTCGGCGGACTGATCAGCCTCACGTCCATCATGGTCATCGCGGGCTACCTGCTCATCGAGGCGATCACCCGGATGTTCGACCGGCCCGAGGTCGATGGGTGGATGATGGTGATTGTGGCTGGGATCGCACTGGTCGTCGACACGGCGACCGCCGTGCTCACCTATTCGATGTCCAAGGAGAGTGTGAACATCAAGGCAGCGTTCCTGCACAACATTGCCGACGCCCTCGCCTCGGTCGCGGTCATCGTCACCGGCACCTTGATCATCCTGTTTGACTGGTACTGGACCGACATCGTCGCCACTTTCAGTATTTCGGTGTACATCGTGTGGATCTCATGGTCCCCCTTCAAGCGTTGCGTCCGAATATTAATGCAAAGCACACCTGATGATCTCTCCATTCAGTCAATCGCATCGACCATTCGTGATGTCCCGGGAGTCGAGAATATCAGCCATCTCCATGTGTGGTCTGTTGACGAGTCAATGGTGGCATTAGAGCTTCGAATCGAATCAGAAAATTGTACTTCGCTTCTTGAAGCCGATGATCTTCGCCAGCGGATCAAGGAACTCATCCGTGTGCACTATGAGATTCAGCACGCAACAATTGAGATCGTCCCTGCCGGTTCGCTGAGCGGCCAGCCCCTAATCGCTGTGCACGAAAAAGGCGCTGATCCACAGCCTAGACAGGAGCAGTAGTGGATCGACGTCACGCCACCTACACTCTTTCACTGAAATTGCTCGTTTTTGTCGGCTGATCATTTGAGACACAAGAGGGCAGGAACTCCGAGCAGCTATTGAGCGTCCTTGCATGCTTCTGTTACCTTATTATTTTTTCAAATGGACCTATTGCTTCAGCACACAACTCATCACGTGTGCGAGAAGCAACTGCTCAATTCCCTTCTGGTAAATGCTGATAATACTGAAGCAGGCTGCACATGATCAAGATACTCGATCGTCGTCAGTAGCGATCGATGCCCGAGTTGCCGCTTGATCACCGCGACGTCCACGCCCTCCGCTCGCAGTTCGCTAGCGTGGGTGTGCCGTAAACCGTGCGCATGCACGCGCTTATAAACACCCGCCGCTTGCGCCAGTTCTGGTAGCTTACGCCGCAAGTACCCCTGGCTCAGAGACAATCCGCTCCGGGTCACAAAGAGCATCTCACCACTCGTGTAACCCATACTCCGGTGCTCTTGCATCCACCCCTGGATCGCCTCGAGCCCGACGCGATCAATTCCCACGGTCCTCGCTCTGCCGCCTTTCCCGCTTAAGACACGGATCGCCCCCCTGTCCTTATCCACATCGCAAGGCCGCAGTGCCAGCGCCTCAGAGATGCGCAGCCCCGTCCGCCACAGCAGCACGATCAGGGCGTAGTTCCGCCGATCGGTCCATTTCTCCTTCCCGCATGCTTCAAGCAGCGCCTCAATCTCGCGGCGCGTGAGCACCTCCGCCGGGTATCGCTTCTTCATCTTGCACTCTCCCATGGATACGGATTGTCCGTAAAGTCGTATCCATCGTGTGATACCTCGGGTTGCGAGCATGGATCAAGCGCTGTTCGTCTCTTTGGGCCTCCCTTTCCACCCCTCCGGCGGCGTGCCCCGGATGAGCCGCACCACGTACCACTCGCGGCCGCAGCGATGGCAGGGCTCGGGAAGCGGCTCCTCCTCGCCGAGAAGAAGCTTCACCCGCGTCTTACCACCGCAGACCTTGCACGCCCCTTCCTTGCGTACGCGCTTCTCCAGCGAGCCCACGCGCATGTTTAAACGCGCGCTCACGGCTGGCCCTCTTCCTGCATCGCCTGCTCGAGTCGCACGATCCGCTCGGCCAGGTCATCAAGCTCGATGCTCTCGCGCGCAAACTTGAGGATGCTGTTCGAAGCGGACACCCGCGCCGCCCAGGTCGCCTTCGGATCGTGCATGATCCGCAGCAGCGTCCCCACCGCCGCCGCCGCTGATCTTTGCGTCAGACCGATCGCCTGCGCAAACGCCTCGCGCCGCGCGTTGCGGTACGCCGTCATGAAGTCCTCGCGACGCATCCACCGGTGCAGCGTCCGCTCGCCCACGCCCGAGCTCTTGGCCGCCGCCGCGATCGACGGCTCGCGCAGCAGCGCCAGGATCGCCTGCTCCTGCGGCGTGGTCAGGCCCTCATCGCACTCGACCGCGGGATGCTCCTCGTGCTCGCTCATCGGGCACCTCCAGAAACTCTGTGAATCGTCCCAGATCCGCCTTGCAATGCGTCGCGTCTTCCGCCTTCATGTGACACACGACCGGGCGACGAGCGCTCGGCTTCACGCCTCGTAAGGAGAACACCATGACGACGAAGACCAAGGCCGCCCCCTCCAAGAAGACCACCGCCAAGGCATCCCCGCCCAAACGCGCCGTGTCGCCCGCGTCCCGCAAGGGCGCGAAGAAGGCGGCCACGCCCCCCACCGACGCGACAAACGCCACTGCGCCCGCCGTGGTGCGCCGTCCGCCCAAGGAGCCCAAGACCAGCGCCATGCAGGCCGCGGTCATCGTGCTCGCCGACGCAACGCCCGAGGGGATGTCCACCACGCAGATGATCGAGCTCATGACCGAGCGGAAGCTCTGGACGAGCCCCGGGGGCAAGACGCCCGAGGCCAGCCTCTACGCCAGCATCATCCGCGAGATCGCCAAGAAGGGTGACCAGTCCCGCTTCCGCAAGGTCAGTCGGGGGCGGTTCGTGCTCCGATAAGCCCCTGCCACACCCGAAATCAACGCTCTGGAGCTTTCCGGGGCGTTTTCTCCTCACGGCACTAGTAAAGACTTCTTGACTAGCACACCGAGCTAGTAAAAGATATTGAACTAGCAATGCTGCGATTGAAAGACCCCTGAACCAGTGAGGGCCACGATGAAACGTAAGACAGGCACCTTCCACACGACCACCACGCACGGGGAAGCCGTGCGAGCATTTATCCCACACCCGCTCCCGCCAATCAATCCCACGCTGAAGATTGATGCAGAGATCGCGGATCGCCATGCCGAAGCAGTCGTCGCGCTCGGCCGTCTTCGTGTCGCTGGGATCATGGTGCCCGACCCGGGCTGGTTTCTCTATGGATTTGTTCGCAAGGAAGCAGTCCTCTCTTCTCAGATAGAAGGGACTGAAGCATCGCTGGAGGACATCGTCACCTTCGAGGCAACCAACAGCGCGGACCGACCCGACGAAGTCGAAGAGGTCTGCAACTATGTCGAAGCACTGAACTATGCCAGAGCAACCATCAACGATCCAGCCGGCCTGCCTCTGAGCACAAGGCTCCTCTGTGAGACCCACCGACTGCTGATGCGGGGGGTACGCGGAGGAGATAAGATGCCTGGCGAAATCAGGCGTAGTCAGAACTGGATCGGAGGGAATCGCCCGGGGAACGCTCGCTTCGTACCGCCCCCGCATGAACTTGTCGTTCCTGCTCTTGCAGAGCTTGAGAAGTGGATGCACGCTGATGACCCGATCCCCCCATTGATCAAAGCGGGGCTGGCGCATGTACAGTTTGAAACGATCCATCCTTTCCTTGATGGCAACGGGCGTATCGGGCGAATGCTGATCTCGCTCCTGGTTGAACACTGGGGGATGCTTGATCAGCCGCTGCTGTATCTCAGCCTTGCCATCAAGCGACGGCAGCAAGAGTACTATGAGCGACTTTCCGCAGTCCGCACCCACGGCGACTGGGAGGGATGGACCGTGTTCTTCCTCGAATGCGTGACAGAAGCCGCAGAGGATGCGGTTCATGTCGCGGGCGGGCTGTTCCGAATCGTCAGCGCCGATCGCGCCAAACTTTTGAGCTCCAAATCCGGCTCTTACAACACAATTAGGCTGCTCGAGTTTCTCCCTGAGCACCCTGTACTGACACTTCCCAAAGCCATTGATCTGCTCGGTGTCGCCAAGCCCACAGCTGTGCGGTGTATTGACGACCTTGCCGACGCAGGAGTATTGCGTGAGATGACCGGCAAGCAACGCGACAGGGTCTACATCTACGACAAGTACATGCAGCGACTGACCGACTCGGCCAAGCCCGACGAAATCCAAGACGCACTCGCGCGGCTGAATGCTCGCTACGGGGAAGCGCTGCGTCGGATGGCCGAGTGAATCGGTCGGCAAATCAACGGGGGTGCTGTCGAAGCATAACGCTGGCGACGCAATCATGACCGCCCCTCCCGCTCCGCCTTCTTCCCGGTGAGGTTCTCCCAGCGCGAGACGATCACATCGCAGTACGCCGGGTCGATCTCCATGAGCAGCGCCGAGCGTCCCATCTGCTCGGCCGCGATCAGCGTCGAGCCGCTGCCGCCAAACAGATCCAGCACCCGCTCGCCCCGCTTGGTCGAGTACTCCATCGCCCGCGCCGCCAGCTCCACCGGCTTCTCCGTCAGGTGCACCATGCTCTGCGGGCTCACCTTCTTGACCGGCCACACGTCGGGGATGTTGTTGGGCCCGTAGAACTGGTGCGCCGCCCCCTCGCGCCACCCGTAGAAACACCACTCATGATCACCCATGAAGTCCTTACGCCCCAGCACCGGGTGCAGCTTGTGCCAGATGATCGCCTGGCTGAAGTACAACCCCGACTGCTTGAACGCGCCCGGGTAGTTGGCGATGTTCGCGTAGCCGCCCCAGCAGTAGAACGCCCGCCCGGGCTCAAGGGCACGAGACGCGTTGCCAAACCACGACAGCAGCATGGCCGCGAACTCCTCGTCGCCCACGAAGTCGTTGGCGAGCGGGCGGTCCTTGGCCCGCAGCTTCTTGGTCGTCGGCTTCCCTTTTTCCGGGTGGCGGGCGAGATCCCGCTGCTGCATGTGCGTCGTTGCTTTGGTGGCGCTGGCCGGAAACGTCGAGAGACCGGCGCTGATCGCGTTGTTGGATCGCGGCTCGACGGCCACGTTGTAGGGCGGGTCGGTGTTGAGCAGCTGCACGGGTTTGTTTTCGCACAAGCGATCCACGTCTGCCTCAGACGAGCTGTCCCCGCAGAGCAGGCGATGCTCGCCCAGAATCCACAGGTCGCCGGGCTGGGTAATCGGGTCGTCGGGCGCTTCGGGGATCACATCCGGGTCCGTCTCGATCCCGCCCTGCACCGCGCTGAGCTCTGAGAGCTGCCCGTCGTCAAACCCGAACGCCGCCAGCTCGGCGATGCTGTAGCCCAGCTCGCACAACGCCTCCAGCTCGACCTCCAGCATGCCGCGGTCCCACTGCGAGAGCTCCGACGTGCGGTTGTCGGCGAGGCGGTACGCGCGGACCTGCTCGGGCGTGAGCTCCTCGGCGATGTGCACCGGGACCTTGTCGATCGCCAGCTGCTGCGCGGCCTTGTAGCGGGTGTGCCCGCACACGATGATCCCGTCCCCGTCCACCACGATCGGCTGGCGGAACCCGAAGTCGCTGATCGATTGGGCCACCGCGTCCACCGCCGCGTCGTTGTCGCGTGGGTTGGCCTCGTAGGGGTGGATCGCGTCGATCGCCTTCATTTCAATCTTCATCCGTGAATCTCCTGTTGGGGTGTGCTTTGGTGCTTGATGCGTGACGGATGACAGTTCGTGACAGATTGGCGCACAAACTCCTCCTGCGCGCGTATACGACTTTGCACAAACAATCCGTCACA
Source organism: Phycisphaerales bacterium (assembly GCA_965216865.1). Taxonomy (GTDB): domain Bacteria; phylum Planctomycetota; class Phycisphaerae; order Phycisphaerales; family UBA1924; genus UBA1924. The sequence goes on along the minus strand of OZ244206.1, from coordinate 3,009,115 downwards.
TCTGTCACGACGATCTCCAAACGCCTGTCCTTCAGTGACTTGAGGCATGACAGATGCATGTACTGATCCGTCACCAAGCGTCATCGATCTGTCATCGAAGAATGCAATCATGGCTCATCCTCCCGAATCACGAGCCCTTTCCAGAAGCGAATACTGCCCCTGCGCCCGTCCTTGATGCCGAGCTTCTCCATGCGGGGGAACAGCGCCTTGGGAGAGATGGCATGCTCACCGTTGCACTCGCACCACGCCTTGTACCTTGCGTACAGGACTGCCTTGAGCAGCTCAACACCCGGCACACGCTCGCAACATTCTTCAATGAACCGCCCCACCGCGTCGCTCTCGTAGCGGTAGCCGCTTGTGGCTCTGCGGACGGCTTCTGGTACGCCCAGCCCTTCTTGGTGCCAACGCACGCAGCCCTGCACCATCCACCCAAGGATCGCGTCGGACTCCGCCATGAGCTTGTCGATCAGGTGCGGGTCGCGCCGGTGCTTGTCGATGGTGACATTGAAGGGGACCAATCGCATGCGACGCCAGATGCCCTCGTCGTTGTTGACGATCTCCGGCGTGTGGTTGCCGAAGAGCAGCAGCTTGTGCGTGGGATCGAACTCCACCGGGTGCCCGTACAGCGGGCGTGCGACCTGCCGATCGCCACCGGTGAGCTCCTTGATCCGCACCTCGGCGAAGCGCCGCCCCTCCTCCAGCTCCGTGCTGACCGCGAGCCGCGAGCCCATCAGCCTCGCTGCGTCGGGTGTCGGCCCGCCCTGACCTCCGCGCGGCGGTCGCATGAGCAGCTCGGCGGGGACGCGCACCGCGTAGCTCCCAATGATGTGCTGGAGGACCGACGCGAAGACCGACTTGCCGTTGCACCCGTCGCCAAGCAGGAAGAACAGGCACTGCTCGCTCACATCGCCCGTGAGCAGGTACCCGCACACGCGCTGCAGGTAGCCGATCAGCTCCTGATCTCCGCCGCACACGACCTCAAGGAATGACACCCAGAGCGGGCAGTCCTTGTCGGGGCTGTAGCGGACAGCGGAGTAGTGCCGCATGAGGTCGCGGGGCGTGTGCCTGCGGATCGTGCCCGAGCGAAGGTCGATCACGCCGCTCTGGCAGTTGAAGAGCATCGGATCGCCGTCGAAGTCGGACGCGCTCACGCTTATGCCGGGCTCAGACGAAGCGAGGAAGAGGATCTCCTTCACGCCATGCTTGCTGCTGGCCTTCCTACGAACGGACTGGTCCTCGATGGTGCGGGCGGTTTCCTTGGCCATCGCCTGGGCCTCGACCGATGACCGCACCCACCGGTTGGTCTTGTACACATACCAGTCGTTTTCCTGCACGCAGTAACGGGCGTGGTCCCTGTGCATCATCGCGAACCGCTCGGCGTGGCCGATGCCGTCGCTCTCGAAGCTGGAACTCGATTTCTGGCGAGTGAAGGGCGATATGCCCGCGCCGGACTGGCTCAACCCATCGCCGTACCCGCTCTCGAAGGTCCGTCCTGTTTCACCGGGCTCGAGCCCGCAGAGCCGCGCACCACGCTCGCACAAGGCCCACGCTGCGGACCGCTCGACCATCTTCTGTCCGAGCTCCAGTGCCGCGGTATTGAGGGCATCGTTCCGCCCCGGTTGGGGCACCTCGCCACGCAGGAAACGCAGCGTCTTGGTCGTGAGATCCACGGGGGGCGGCTCAGGGAGATGATTGATCAGCGCCGACCCGATTGTGCCGCTGCGGTAGGTGTCGCCACCGAGCTCGTTGGGCTCGCCGGGCATCAGGACATGGCTGGGCCCGGTGCTCTTGGGGAACATCTCTGGCTGGCCATCTCGATTGAACCCCCATCGCTTCGCCCATCGCACGAAGTCCTCGGTGGCCATCGGCTCGCCCAGCTCGAAGAACGCGTGCAGTCCCTTGCCGCCCTTCGATGTGAACACCACGAGCTCAGCGCCAAGGAACCGGCTGATCGGGCCGAGCTGGTGTAGGTTGCCGCCGTCGTCCGTGTGATCGTCCAGATCGATGCAGCACACTTGGACTTCGTTGTTCCGGTGCAGCACCAGACCGAGACGGGTCGCGTGCTCGATGGTGTATGGCTTACCTTGCTTCGTGCGTGTTTCGAATCGTTCGCCGGCGAGCTGACCACTTGCGAAGGCCTTTATGGCCCGCTTTGCGTCTTCGGCGTCGTACACCCAGCCGACCATGGGCTTGTCACCATCGGGTCCTGAGTGCAGCGCCACGCACGCCTGCTCGCTGTGGGGCCAGACCCACCGCAGCAGCTCAAGCCGCGTTACGCCCGAGGACGTGTTGGAATCGGCTTCACCCCGCACAGCCGTACTGCTTCCACTGGGTGACGCTCTTCACATCGCTCTCCAGCGCCGGGCACACTGTGAAGTGCTCGCAGCCGAGCTCGTGCTCAAGCAACGCCGTGAAGATCCGCAGCAGCGTGCGGCCCGCCTTGCTCGTCGCGTCAATCAGCAGCCGGTAGTTCTCGTTATCGTGCCAGCTGAAGACCTCCATCCGCATCGCCACGCCGCTGTGCAGCGCCGAGGTCGCGACACGCGCGGTGGGCTCGATGGACTTGGCTGTCTCCAGGTCATCTGGGCCGGAGAAGTAAATCGCGTACACCGTGGTATTCATGCTTGTGGACTCCTGCAAAGAGGAGGACGCCCCCGCCGCGCCACAAGCGGGCGGGGGACGCCTCCATCAAGCACCTATGCTGATTTCACGCGGCCAGTCCGCTTATTCAGAAAATGAGTCCAAATCAGCGCATGATTCTGAGACCAGATTGAGCAGGTTCCGGATCTGCCTTCGGGACTCTTCCAGCGCCTCGCACGCCCGGACCTGCCCTGCTTCAACGATGAGCAAGACCATCCTGATCTCCTGAGGTGAGATTCGATCGAGGCAGGCCTCAAGCAGGTCACTCTGCTCAACCGAGTCCAATACGGAACAGGGGTCAACCCGTATATCCGAATCTATGCCTTCGCTCAGTTGGACCGGAGACAGCCGACCACACCGAAAACGAATCATCCGTGCTCGGATCTGCATTTTCAGGTACGAGTTCAGCAGGACATTGGCATACCCGCCAACGGAACCACGACTCGGGTCGTAGTTGCCCTCGTTCTGAATCAGGAAGAGACGAAGATCCTGCTCCAAGTCCTTGATGTCTGAAGGGCTGTATCTGCATCGCCTCTGCAGCCTTCGCGCCTTCTTCTCGACCTGCTCTTGAACATCTGGATCATCGAGGATCCAACCCGGGGGGTTCTCCTCCAGCTGTTCTTGAGTGTGCTTTCCTTGAACATGACCAACGTTTCCAATATTGATCTGATGCCATGGCATCAGCTTTGAGTTCTTTTCAGAGTGCATCATGCATCTCCGTTTTTGGGTTCGTACTGATGGTTTGTCAGCGCACCGATCGCTCAGCCTCCCACTCAGCGTGAATGCACGAAGAGCGGGGTGGCGACAGACCGACGGCTGTAACGCCAAATTGTCGATTCATGGTTTGCGCAGGTACAACGACCCGCATTGGGTATTCGAATGAAGAGGATGGCCTCACGATTCGCCTCAGGGTGGACACAAGGTCCCGCGATCGGCGTCAGGTGAGGTTGATTCGTACCCGCGATTGACCTCAGGTGAAAGCTCTAGGCTAACGCGATCGGTCGCAGGGTGGTACAAATCGAAATGCCGCGATCAGCCGCAGGGACCGGCAAGCCGGTGCGATTGGCTTCAGGGGGCATTGACATGCGCCCGCGATTGACCTCAGGGGAGAACTTATTGCTCTCGCGATCGGTCGCAGGGTGACACAAGTCGGAACGCCGCGATTCACCTCAGGTTCCAGCGATGCTGGCGCGATTGGTGTCAGGTTGCGTTCTTACACCCACGGTTGATCTCGGGCGATGGTGGCCGCCATCGCGGTTGATCTCGGGTAGGTGTTGCTCAACCGCCACGGTTCACCTCAGGTCTTGGTTACGAATCCAAGACGATCAGCGTCGGGTGATGATTGAACAAAGCAAACCGGCAGGTGTTAACCCGCGGGGCGTGCACCATGACAGCATAGCATCAAGCGAACGGCCCATCTGTTATCACGACCAGGAAATGCATAAATTTTTTTTATCGCGAACACCCCAGTCGAAGACCCGGGATTGCCGCCCCTATCTAGGGATTACGGATCCGCTGGTATGCCTCTGAACTCTGCCACGAGGTAACAACCTGCCGAAACTCCTGGTCGTTCATATACTTCGAAAAAACATCAACCTGGTCCATTCGCTCTACGAAAAGTGCCTCGAACAGATTCTTGAACACCAGCTCGAACTTCTCACTAGGTATTGAACGACGAAGCTTCGCAAAGCGCACCACACCCCTCCCCAAGAGCTGCCTCGACCATCTGCGCATTTGTCCTCTCTGGTTGCCATAGGCAAGAAATAGATCGGACTAAAATCCACCAACTCCGAAAGTTTCCGTAAGCAAGAACCTTTTTCGCCCAGCCGCTTACGGAGGTCGGAACCAACATGCCGCGGGATTCACCCAACCAATATACTCACTTGATCCGGATAAGGGTCCGCGTTTGGGATATCCTGCACATATCTTGCGGGTCATGCCTGATGTCCCCAATTAGATCCACTAATCTTGATGTCGTCCTTCCTGACGTCTTTGGGAATGTTTCATGAAACTCACAGACATCACACCAGGTCTCTCGCTGGATGGTCTCGAACCTGATCGAGTGTGCTCGGTGGTAGCAATTACCCCTCTTTCGGGCGATGCGATCCAAATTTTTTATAAGCTTCCAGACGGCACCTTCAAAGAGAGGCTTTTGGGGCCAGCCGATCTAGCTTCCATCACAGTAGCCAAGGAATCACGCCCGTGGGCCTTCGACGGGAACTCCGAGTCCTTCCAACTCGCGTGCGAAGCGAAACGAATCGACCTCGCATTCCTCTTCGACCCCATGATGGCTGTCCACACATCCAATGTGGATCCCCTGCCACACCAGATTACTGCCGTCTATGAATCGTTGCTTCCCAAGCAACCCTTGCGGTATGTACTCGCGGACGACCCCGGAGCTGGCAAGACAATCATGGCCGGACTCTACATCCGTGAATTGATCATGAGGGCGGATGCTCGACGGGTTCTGATCGTCGCACCCGGAAGCCTCGTCGAACAGTGGCGAGACGAGCTATTCGAAAAATTCGGACTCGAGTTCAAGATCTATACAGCCGCTTTGGATGATGCCTCTACATCTGGGAATCCATTCGAAGATCACCATCAGCTTATCGTCCGCCTCGATCAGATGTCACGGGATGAGGAGGCAACACCTGGCGACGAGCGCAAGCCTGGGCCGCTCCAATCGAAGATCTTGGCAGCAGGGTGGGATCTTGTCATCTTTGATGAGGCGCACAAGCTCGCGGCACACTACTACGGCCAACAGCTACAGAAGACTGGACGCTTCCGCTTCGGTGAACGAATGGGTCGTGAAACACGGCACCTACTTCTCATGACCGCGACACCACACAATGGAAAGGAAGAGGACTTCCAGCTCTTCTTATCACTACTCGACTCCGATCGCTTCTATGGCAAGTTTCGTGATGGAGTCCACAAGGCTGACGCTTCCGACATCATGCGCCGAATGGTGAAGGAGGAACTCGTCAAGTTCGACGGTACCCCTCTCTTCCCTGAACGCAAGGCATATACAGTTAACTACACGCTCTCCGACGATGAAGCCGCGCTGTACGAAGCAGTCACTGGGTACGTTGAAACTGAAATGGGAAAAGCTGACCTGCTCGATGGCCAAAAGAAAGGGTCTGTCGGTTTCGCGCTCACCGCTCTACAGCGCCGCCTCGCATCAAGCCCCGAGGCAATCTACCAATCGCTCAAACGACGACGCGAACGGCTTGCGGAGCGTGTGCGTGAAGAGAAGCTCGGCCTGCGTGGACGACAAATCCTCGCCGAGACTGTCCCCAGTCTACCGGAAGATGACGATGACCTCACTGCAGAGGAGCAGGAGAACCTTGAGGAGCGTCTGGTTGACCAGGCTTCAGCCGCTAAAACGATCGATGAGTTGGAAGCCGAGATCCTGATCTTGGCCGATCTGGAACAGAGGGCCAAGTTGGTCGTTGTGTCTGGCAAGGACCGCAAGTGGGATGAACTCTCCAAGCTGCTTCAGAACACGCCCGAGATGAAAGAGGTCGATGGCAGCCAACGCAAGATCATTATCTTCAGCGAACACAAGGATACGCTCAACTACCTACACGCCAAGATTGCCGGGGTGCTCGGAAACCCGGATGCCATCGTCGTGATCCATGGTGGTACCAACCGCGATGAACGTCGCAAATCACAGGCTCTCTTCCGATCTGACAAAGATGTCAGAGTCCTCATCGCCACCGATGCCGCGGGCGAGGGTGTCAACCTCCAGTGCGCCAACTTGATGGTGAACTACGACCTACCATGGAACCCCAATCGCCTTGAGCAGCGTTTCGGCCGCATCCACCGTATCGGCCAGACCGAGGTCTGCCACCTCTGGAGTCTGGTTGCCAAGGAGACACGCGAGGGCTCCGTCTGGCACCGGCTGCTCGAGAAGCTAGAAGTTGAGTGCGAAGCTCTTAAAGGCAAGGTGTTCAACATCCTCGGCGATGTCTTCGAGGAACGCCCGCTGCGTGACCTAATGATTGAAGCGATCCGCTACGGCAATCTACCCGAAGTCCGTGCCAAACTGACTGAGAAAATCGACCACGTCTTCGATCACTCACATCTCGAAGGCCTGCTCAAGCGAAATGCCCTTGCCGAGCAGACGATGTCACCTGAGCGACTCTATAAGGTCAAAGAGGAGATGGAGAAGGCGGAAGCCCGTAGACTGCAACCGCACTTTGTCCGCGCATTCTTCCAGAAAGCTTTCTCAGATCTCGGCGGGGTCATGCACCGGCGCGAGGCCGATCGCTTCGAGATCACGCATGTCCCGCTGGAGATCCGCGAGCGTGACCGGCGCATCACCGGGCGTAATCGCCGCGAGCAAGAGCCCGTCCTCAAGCGATACGAGCGAGTCTGCTTTGAGCGCCACGCCATCCAGCCAAACGGGGAACCAGGCCTGTCCCGGGCGGTGCTTATGCACCCCGGCCATCCGCTTATGCTCGCGATGACCGACCTCATCCTTGAGCGCAACGCCAACCTGCTCCGCCAGGGCACTATCCTCGTCGACCCCACCGACCAGTCCGACGAACCGTGGCTCCTCTTCATGCTCACGCACGAGGTCAAGTCCAGCGACGGCACTGTGCTCTCAAAGCGCATGCAGTTCACCCGCGTTTCTCCCGCGGGCGAAGCGTCCTTCGCCGGCTGGGCCCCGCACCTGGACCTCGAACCTCTTGATCCCGCCGACGCACCGCGGGTCGCGGATGTGCTTGATGCCCCATGGATGCATAACAACCTGGAACAAAATGCCGTCGCCCTCGCTGCATCCAAGCTCGTGCCTGAGCACTTCAACGAGGTCGCGACCCGCCGCGTCGAGCATGTGGACAAGACCCTCAAAGCCGTCCACGAGCGACTCACCAAGGAGATCGCCTTCTGGACCGACCGTGAGATCAAACTCCGCGATGACAAGGCCGCTGGCAAGGATGTCCGCCTCAACCTCGACAATGTCACACGCACCCTGCAAGACCTCCAATACCGCCTCGAGAGCCGCAAGAAGGAACTGCTAGCGATGAAGCAGGTCCAAAACGGCACTCCAGTCGTCCTCGGCGGGGCGCTGGTCATCCCTGCGGGCTTGCTCGCTCATCGTCGTGGGGAATCACCCGCACCCACCAGCGCCGATGCCCAGGCCCGCAGCAAGATTGAGCGGCTGGCGATGCAGGCGGTCTTCGCCGCGGAACAGGCCATGGGCCACAGGTGCATCGATGTTTCCGCCGACAAGTGTGGCTGGGACATCACCAGTTTGCCTCCATCCAATCCTGATGGGTCACAACCGCTTCCACGCCATATTGAAGTCAAAGGGCGTGCCGCCGGTGCGGAGACCGTTACTATTACATACAACGAGTTCATTTATGCATTGAACCAGGGCGACAAGTTTGTACTCGCGATCGTGTTCGTCAACCCGGATGACACGACCGATGGCCCACACTACATCTCGAATCCTTTCAGTGGTGAGCCAACCTCGATGAACTTCCCGATCGCCAAACTTTTGGCTCAGTCAGAAAGCCCGTAATGACCGCGACCGACCACCCCGTCATCTCCCCCAAGAAGCTCATCGAGGTCGCACTTCCGCTCGACGCGATCAATACCGCGTGCGCCCGCGAGAAGTCCATCCGGCATGGGCACCCGTCCACGCTCCATCTCTGGTGGGCCAGGCGTCCGCTCGCCGCGGCCCGGGCGGTCATCTTCGGGCAGCTCGTTCACGACCCTGAGGACCTCTGGCGCACCCAGAACCCCGGCGTAGAACCTAAGCCGCAGAACAAGTCCGCGTGGACGCGTGAGCGGGGCCGTCTCTTCAAGATCATCGAGGACCTCGTCCTGTGGGAGAACACGACCAACGAGGAGGTGCTCGAAGCCGCCCGCGTCGAGATCCGACGCTCGTGGAAGATCACCTGCGAGCTCAACAAGGACCACCCGCAGGCCGCCGAGCTGTTCAACCCCGACAAGATGCCCGGGCTGCACGACCCGTTCGCGGGCGGCGGGGCGATCCCGCTTGAGGCCCAGCGCCTCGGGCTCGAGGCGTACGCCAGTGACCTGAACCCCGTCGCCGTGCTGATCAACAAGGCGATGATCGAGATCCCGCCCAAGTTCGCCGGACGTCCGCCGGTGCACCCGGACACCCGGGCCGATGCTTCGCTCAAGCAATGGGAGGGTGCATCTGGGCTTGCCGAGGATGTCCGCCGTTACGGTCAATGGATGCGTGACGAGGCCGAGAAACGCATCGGGCACCTGTACCCGAAGATCAAGGTCTCTGCGGAGATGGCGAAGGACCGCCCCGACCTGAAGGACTACGTCGGGCAGGAACTGAACGTCATCGCGTGGCTGTGGTCGCGGACAGTCAAGAGTCCGAACCCAGCGTTCAGCCATGTAGATGTGCCGCTAGCGAGCAGTTTCATACTGTCGAGCAAAAAAGGCAAGGAGGCGTACGTCCATCCGGTCGTGCGTCACGACCAATATGACTTTGTGGTTCGGATGGGAAAACCCACTGCAGAAATCGCGTCCGGGACTAAGGCTTCACGCGGCGCCAACTTCCGCTGCCTCCTCTCCCAGTACCCCATTGACGGATCTTACGTTAAAATGAGAGCTGCTGAAGGAAAACTTTCGGAGCGACTTCTGGCAATTGTAGCCGAGGGAAAAAATGGTCGTCTGTACCTTTCGCCAAACGCACACCATTCAGAAATAGCAAAACGCTGCAAAGCGCCTTCAAGGCCGGATACGCCGCTACCTGAAAGCGCCCTTGGGTTTAGTGTTCAGCTCTACTTCAGAAATGGCACATTTGCCGATCTCTTCACAGAAAGACAACTCGCCGCACTTTCAGTGTATTCAGACCTTCTGTCCGAGGCACGCCAAAAAATACGAGAGGATGCCGATTCCATATTCTCATCGGCCAGCAACTCCCTGCCCTTATCTGCAGGGGGTAATGGAGCCGCCGCATATGCGGACACTGTCGTAGTGTACTTGGCGTTGGCACTCGACAAAGTTGCAGACTACAACAGCGCGATGGTTATGTGGAGCCCCAGCCGCGATCAGGCCAAGACGACCTTTGCTCGCAATGCCATGCCAATGGTGTGGGATTTTGCAGAAGTGAACATGTTTGCCAAGGCGGCTGGTGACTATATCGTATCTTTGCAAGGCGCTGTACGCGCGATCGAGCGTGCACTAGCGGGCCCACCCGGTTGTGCAATCCAAGCAAGCGCGCAATCACAGACCCTATCACGCGGTAAGGTGATCTCCACAGATCCGCCATATTTTGACAATATCGGATACGCGGATTTGTCAGATTTTTTCTACGCGTGGCTGAGGCTGTCGCTTCGCACAGTCTTCCCCACAATTTTCGCCACGGTCTCAGTTCCCAAGGCGGAAGAACTTGTTGCGACACCAAGTCGCCATGGCGGCAGATCTGGAGCCAGAGAGTTCTTCATGTTCGGCATGGAGGCAACCGTTCGCGCTATTGGAGAACAGCAACATGCGGCCTTTCCAATGACAGTATATTACGCGTTCAAACAGTCAGATACGAAGAGTGGAAGCACGTCGAGTGACGGTTGGGAAATGTTCCTTGAGGCAGTAGTGAGGTCGGGTTTTGCTATCACAGGTACGTGGCCCATCCGCACAGAACGCGAAGTGCGAAGTCGCGGCATTGGATCAAATGCCCTCGCGTCTTCCGTGGTGCTGGTGTGTCGGCGTAGATCGCATATCGCGGAAGTAATTTCTCGCCGCCAGTTCATCCGTATGCTCAATGAGACACTCCCCCTCGCCCTCGACGCGATGACACGCGAGAGTGAGGGCATGCACTCTCCCGTCGCGCCAGTGGACCTGTCTCAGGCAATCATCGGCCCGGGCATGGCAATCTTCAGCCGCTACGAGGCCGTGCTCGAGGCCGATGGGACGCCCATGAGCGTGAAGACTGCCCTCCAACTCATCAATCGCTTCCTCGCCGAGGACGACTTCGATGCCGATACGCAGTTCTGTCTGCACTGGTTCGAGCAGCACGGTTGGGACACGGGTAAGTTCGGCGAGGCCGACACGCTCGCCCGCGCCAAGGGCACCAGTGTGGAGGGCGTGAAGCACGCTGGCGTTGTCGAAGCCGGCGGCGGCAGCGTCCGCCTGCTCCGCTGGAAGGAATACCCGACCGCTTGGGACCCTCGAAGCGACAACCGCCTACCCGTGTGGGAAGCGCTGCACCACATGATCCGTGTGTACCAATCAGAGGGCGACAGCGGTGCAGCCCATGTGCTCGCTGCGGTTGCAAGCAAAGCCGAAGCGTGCCGTCAGCTTGCATACCGGCTCTATACACTCTGCGAGCGCAAGGGCTGGGCCGAGGACGCAAGAGCTTATAACGGAGTTGTTACGGGGTGGAGTGCAATCGAGCGAAATGCAGCGAAGGTCGCCAAGCCAGAAGAACAATCGCTGTTTGACTTTGAGGAGGCATCGTCATGAAGCCATGGAGAGAAATCGCCATCCCCCACAAGGATGTGCGAGAGAGCAACTTCCAGCAGGCCGAGTTCGCAGCCGACATCACCGCGGTGCACTCGGGCAAGGCCTCGAAGGAATACCAGGACGCGGTCGCGTTCTTCGAACGCACCTACATCACCGAGGGCATGCGCCTGCTGCTCACGCAGGTGATCCAGCGACTGAGCAGTAAGGGCGGCGAGCCAGTCATCCAGTTGCAGACCGCGTTTGGCGGCGGCAAGACGCACACCATGCTCGCGGTTCTGCACCTCGCCCAGCGTGAGAACTCGCTCGACGACCTGCCGGGCATCCCAACGCTGGTGGAGCAGGCCGGGCTGATGGATGTGCCTAAGGCCAAGGTCGCGGTCATCGACGGCACGGCCGTATCCCCCGGCCAGCCGTGGAAGCACGGGCGGACGACCATCAACACGCTCTGGGGCGAACTCGCGTGGCAGCTCGGCGGCTCCGAGGGGCTGGCAATGGTGAAGGAGGCAGACGCGAACGGCACCTCGCCAGGCAAGCAGACCCTCCGCCAACTGCTCGATAAGTATTCACCCTGCGTGATCCTGATGGACGAGATGGTGGCCTACATCCGTCAGTTCAAGGAAGATGCGACCCTTAGCGGCGGAACCTACGGGAGCAACGTGAGCTTCCTGCAATCGCTGACCGAAGCCGTGAAGCAAGTCCCGACGGCGGTGGTGTTGGCAAGTTTGCCGGAGTCCGAGGTCGAGGCCGGCGGCGACCGCGGCGAAGCGGCTTTGAAGGCGTTGGAGAAGACCTTCGGACGTGTGCAGGCTCTTTGGAAGCCGGTCGCAACCGAGGAAGCTTTTGAGATCGTCCGCCGTCGTCTATTCGAGCAGATCAATGACGTCAAGGCACGAGACGCCGTGTGTCGGGCATTCGCAGATACATACGTCGCCGAGGGCGCAAAGCTGCCCAGCGAGACCCAGGAGGGACGCTATTTCGACAGGCTCTGCCAGGCGTACCCAATCCACCCTGAGGTGTTCGATCGATTGTACGAGGAATGGTCGACTATAGACGGCTTCCAACGCACCCGTGGAGTTTTGAAGCTGATGGCGAAGGTGATTGGCCACCTCTGGAAAGACGATAACCAGGACCTGCTGATCATGCCGGGGAGCCTGCCTCTGCGACATGGTGATGTACGGAACGAGATGACCTACCTACTCGCGCCGGGTTGGGATGCAGTTATCGAGCGAGACATCGATGGTCCGCGAGCGGAATCCACGGACTTGGAAAGCAAGGAACCGAGGTTTGGGCAAACAAACGCTGCCCGGCGTGTTACGAGAACATTGTTCCTCGGCACCGCTCCACCTGCAAGCGTGAAGAATAAACAAGCGACGCGGGGCCTCACCAGGGACCGTGTGTTACTAGGCTGCCTTCAGCCAGGACAGACAAGCGCCGTGTACTCCGATGCGTTGAACCGGCTTTTAGACCGTCTTCATTATCTGAACAGCTCTGGCGATAAGGCAAGTGACTCGACCACCTACTGGTTCGATACACGGGCCAACCTTCGCCGAGAAATGGAGGATCGCAAGCGTCGCTTCGATGACAAGACCGATGTACACAAACGCATCGAGGAAGTGACGAAGCGGCTGTTCAACACCGTGCACGCGGTCGACGGCGTACACGTCTTCGTACCACACGGAGATACGCCTGACGACTCGTCGCTGAGGCTCGTTGTGCTGCCCCCCGAACATGCTTACCTGAAGGACGATCCACGGCAGGCGGAGAGAGCTGTCCTCGACTATACCCGAAATCATGGGAATCAGCCGCGGCACAAGTCAAACCGGCTCCTGTTCGTCGCCGCGAACCAGAGCATCCTTAGCCGACTTCGAGATTCAACCCGAATTGCGCTCGCGTGGCGGAGCATCGTGGATGACGTGACTGACGGCCGACTGAATATAGACCAAGCCCAAAAACGACAGGCCGAAAAGGAGGCGAATGCAGCTGAGGAGCACCTTCCCAGAATTGCTCGCGAGTGCTTCCGATGGCTGCTCTGTCCTTCGCAGGACGATCCTACTGAGGTGACTCCGCGTGTCGAAGCATTCCCACTAAACACAAGCGGCGGTGCGGTTGGGCCGGAGATCGAACGCGTCTGCAGTGAGAACGAACTCGTCATCAACACCTGGGCTCCAATCCATCTTCGGTCTCAGTTGAAGTCGTATTACTGGAAGGTCGACCGCCCAACTGTGTCTGCGGAGACTTTCTGGGATGACACGCAGAAGTACCTCTACCTGCCGCGTCTCCGATCACACGACGTACTTAAGCAAACTATCCGATCCGGAGCATCCTCGGCCGACTTCTTCGGTATGGCATATGGCCGCGACGGGGATAAGTACGAGGGCTTCCAACTGGGTACCGGTGAAGTGTCGATTGATGACAGCCTGCTTCTCATCGAACCAACAGTCGCTGCCGCCTATCACGAAGGACTGGCAGCGAACTCGGCTGCTCCCACGATTGGAAACTCCACGGTCACGCACACGCTGGCTACATCCGGTGCGCCAGGGGTCACGGGACCAGTGTCATCGCCTCATCCAGACCATCCGCAAGGTACGGGCTCCATCGAAGTGGCCGTAACATCATTCCGAGGTGCAGTCGATGTCGATGCTGCCCTCGCCAAGTCGAAGCTCAACATCATCGCCGACGAGATAATTGCGATCCTTACTTCGGATCCGACGGCGAATGTACGAGTGACGCTAGAAATTGATGCCAAGTTCCCCGAAGGAGCATCAGACAATGCGCGAAGGGCAGTAAGTGAAAATGCGAGTAACTTGGGCTTCAAGTTGAAGGATTGGGAATAGCAAATTCTTGGGACTCTGTAAAAACATGTATGATCTCGTACTGACATTCCCATATTGTTTTTACGATTACAGATCTCAGCTCACGCTCTGTCACCAAATCACGTCCCTCATTCACTTGCGGCAGAAATAAAATCCGTTCCTGAATCTCCGGACTCAGATGCAGCAGATTCATAATCTGCGTCATCCGTGGCTGCGAGATATGCAGCAGCTCGGCCAGCTCCGTCTGGCTCTGTACGACGCCCTCATTGAGCATCTGGTCGTACCGTATCGCCAATGCCATCAGTTTCGAGATGCGGGGCACGCGTCCTTTGGCCTCCTCAACAGACCGATCGCTCTTCCGCTTCCCCTTGACCGCGAAGTCCACTGTCCGCGTCACCGTCTTCATGCCGCCTCCTTCGCCAGATTCTTGATACCGCTTGGTCTGAATGTCACGATCACCGACTGCGACTCGCTGTCGTATTCCACCTGCTCAATCAGCAGCCGCAGCACCCGCGCCTGCTCGCGCGGGATCAGCTGCTCCCACACTCCCCCAAAGCCTGCGAGCAAGCAGGTTGCCTCTTCCTGATCCAGTTGCTGATCGTTCGCTTTGCGACCCTCATCGATAATCTGTTTGATCAACTCCCGATCCGTCAACGCCGCCCGGGCCTCCCCCACTACCAGCTGCTCGATCTCCGAAGCGGGCAATGACCCTGACGGGCAGGTGCACGCACCCCGCTTGATCGATCCCACGCACCGGTAGTAGCGGTACTGCTTGCTGTTCTTCCCGCGCGAGGTCGTAAACACATGCGTCATGGATCGATCGCACGCCTTGCACCGCAACAATCCGCGTAGGATCGCCCCGTACTTGTTGCGGATCTCCGCCCCACCGGTGCGCCCGTTGTAGCTGAGGATCTTCTGGACCCGATCGAACTGCTCCGCATCGATGATCGCCTCGTGCTCGCCCTGATAGAGCTCGCCCTTGTGGCTGATCATGCCTTTGTAAAGCGGGTTCTTGAGGTGGGCGTAGAGCGTCGCCTTGTCGAAGGCCTTGTCCCCGATGACTCGCCCCTTCTTGGTCACCCTTCTCTTGTTCCGCCAGTCGCGCTTCTCCAGCTCCCGCACCACCGGCTGAAGCGACTGCTTCTCCAGGTACAAGCCAAAGATCGTCCGCACACGTGCCGCCTCCTTCGCGTTGACGACGAGCTTGGGGCTCCCCCCGGACCGATCCACGTCGTAGCCCAGGATGGGCACACCGCCCGCCCACTTGCCCTTGCGCTTCTGGGCGGCGATCTTGTCGCGGATCCGCTCGCCGATGATCTCCCGCTCGAACTGGGCGAAGCTCAGGAGGATGTTAAGCGTCAAACGCCCCATCGAGCTGGTGGTATTAAACTGCTGCGTGACCGAGACGAACGACACGCCCTTGGCATCGAAGGTCTCCATGATCCGCGAGAAATCCATGAGCGATCGGCTCAGACGGTCCACCTTGTACACCACCACGCAGTCGACCTTGCCCGCTTCGATATCGCTGATCAACCGATCCAATGCTGGCCGCTCCATTGAGCCGCCAGAAAACCCGCCGTCATCGTATCGCTCGGGGAGGCACTTCCATCCCTCGGCCTTCTGGCTCGCAATAAATGCCTCGGCGCTCTCACGCTGGGCGTCAAGCGAGTTGAACTCCTGGTCGAGCCCTTCGTCGCTGGACTTGCGGGTGTATATAGCACACCGGATCGTGTCCGGCTTTGTTTGCTTCGCCGTGCTCATGATTTCTTCCCCAGCCCGAAGAAGCGGAAGCCGTTGATATGGCTGCCCGTGATGTGCTTGGCGACGGCGCTGAGCGTGTCGTATTGCTGCCCTTCGTACTCGAAGCCAAGGTCACCATCGAGCACGATCAGACGCAGTTTCTTGCCCTTGTAGGTCCGCACAATCGCCGAACCGGCGGCCGGGATCCGCGGGTCGCGTTCGATGAATCGCTTTGTGCGGGTCTCTGAATGGCCACCCTGCGGTGGACAGACCAGCGTCTTAGGTGCCATCACCCGGATATCCGCGTCGTTGGCGAGCTCGGCTGCGCGTCGTTTCGCTCGCTCTGAAAGCCCTCCGTATGCGTTGGCCTGGATCCGCCAGGCGTTTTTGCGGATCAGGTACTGGCGGTGCCGGGTGCGTGTGGGCTGACCGTGCAGTTGCTGATACAGATTGGCGAGCTGCCCGGTCGTCATTTCCTGCAACTCGGCGATCTCTGCTTCGACCATGGCCTGCTTTTCTGGTGCAATCATGATTGACCTCCTTGGGGGTTGGTGTTCCCCACACTGAGGTCCGCATCTTCTCGATCTTCAAGTCCCTCCGGTGAAGAATCAGAGACTTTCGGAAAGGTCGGCGGCAGGCTCGATGCACGCACCAGCCCCAGCGCGAGGATGCTCGCGATCTCATCTCGGCGCTCCTGCGGCGTCATAGTCTGCGGGTCGGTCGTGCGATCGACGGATCGTTTCTTTCGCATGGGGATCGTCCTTGATGCGGGCGTCATTGCCCTCCATCAAGCACCTATGCCGATTCTCATAACCGTGTCCGTTTTTTTCGAACTTTATAGCGCCACGGTGACCTCGCGAAACCGGGGAGGTTCATACGTCTACAGCGCGCACAAACATCCCTTCACTCGTTCACCGGGTCTCAGAGACCCGAGAGACTTTGGAGCGATTTACGTGGGGAACCGGATCAGAGCCATGCATTTTCGGTTATGATGAGCGCGACATGAGAGACAGATTCGCACCGCGCAACCACGCGTACTGACGCGGGAACCGCGAAGAAATCGCGAGATCTCTCTGTGGGGCACCATCTATAACAAGAAAGCCGGCGTCTTTCGACACCGGCTAAGCAATAGTGGTCCCGCAACCCTATTCGAAACTCCGCGCGAGACACTTTTGCCATGTCTCGGGGTCACAACCGCTCACGGGTTACAAATGAATCCCCCTATTCGAGCGTGTATACAGGGGGGCCAGGACTTTGTGGGGCTCCCGAATCATCGATTCTGGCCGAAAAATAGCCCATAGGATCGTTGATGCTCAATCTTCGTTCTCGCAGCATCTGGCACCTCGTTGATTCGTTCGCGACCGCCATATCCCAATCATACGGCATCGCAAGGGCTCGTGCGCTCACCAACCCGATAGCTTCGGTGCGCATGAAAGCACAACGAGACAATCTGTATTCTGCCGGCCCCCTCAATGAACGACGCTGAATGATCGAGCGCTATGCCAACAAGATAAAAGCCGATCCGAACGAGCAAATCGTTCACATCGGCTTGTTCCCGACTCTGTTGAGTTAAAGAATAGCGGTACCGAAACCATTCTCAAAATACCAAGACACATGGGAAAAATGCGACTCTGGATGGTCCGAAAGAACGGGTTGAAAACTCTCATTTTCTAGACCTGAATGCGAGGCGAGGGCAAGTGGATATTCCCATGCTGTTATCCAACTGGCAATAACAGACCAATTTGAGTCTACTGAGTGTCCAGCCTTACAGGTTTTCTACGGCAGAGGACATCAATGCATTCGGCGAGCAAATAGCTGAGGGTGTCACTGGCATGCATGTCACGTCTGGCGACGTCATGAGTACAAACGGTGTATGTGTTTTAAACACGCCATTTACCCATTCCAGCCCCCACCTACCACGCGGTGAAGGTTGAGTGGCCCAAAATGCTTGAGAAAGCCACTATTTCGAGGTACATTGCTCGTATTCAAATAAAAAGCAAACCATCTGAGAGGACGCGCACATGACTTGGAGGTCGCCAAGGCTGTTGAAAAGGGAGTATACACCCGGCATAATAACTGACAAACTGAGGCAACTTCCCCGGCGAATCTTCACCTTGGCTGCCCTGTTCTTGCTCTCAGCGCCGGCCGATGCACAAACTCAGTATGACTGGTACCCAATGGGCAGCTGCTCTACATTTGCAAATGGCACAGATTACACATCCGTAAATGGAAATATTATTGACAATGGCGATGGATCAGTTGAAATCGACGGAGCCGGATGTGTTACATATGAGTTCGAATCGCGGCGAAACATTGGATGGCAGACCAATACCACTTTCCCTCCCGGCCTCAATAATCACCATGGCCTCAACTCACAATCGCTGGGAGTCTATGTAGAAGGGCGTCGTCATTTTTTCGGCGGAGGCGGCGAAACCCGTATCTTTGCACAATTGTCCTTAACCGGTGGAGGGAACACATGGGTTGAGTTCGGCGAAATCGACACAGTCGGATCTGACAATGGCTTAGAGTATTCGCTCGCGAACTATAACTACGGTGGTTCATTGAATGCAGCACCTCGGCTTTTCCCAACTCCGCAGAAATACAGTATAACTAACTGTACTTTTCAAATCTCTGGCGCTGTAGGTAATGTTTTTGCCTGGAGACATTGTGATGATTCGGCCGGCCAGATCCTGAAGATTCGGATCGTTTCAACTGGCGGCGGTACCGACATTGCTAAAGTTCGCGTCTACCACAAGTCAACTGCACCCAACTCAAGCCCACTGATCGATTTTACCCAGCCTCCGACTCCGAGCAACTCGGTCACGATCCCATACAGCCAGACTTCATATACTCTGAGCGGCGTGGCGTACAACCATCTCGTTAACACTGATGACCGTGGATATGACGGATCAATTGCGGCAATTGAGTATCGAGTAAATGGTGGATTATGGACTGAGTTCCCAGTTGGCGATGCACCCAATCCTTGCCAACCTCAGAATCCGTGGAGCCGAACAATTAGCGATCTTCAGGTCGGTTCAACGCTTGTTGACATGCGTGCCATCAATAGACGATGCGAAACATATCCGCCCGGAACTTTTCAGCGCATCACAATCATTAGAGAAGATCAGCCCCCATGCTCTTACTCCATCGATGATCCGTCACATACATTCCCAAGCAACGGGGGCAGCCACGACTTCGACATCATCACCCAGACCGGGTGCTCATGGTCTGCCTCACCTAGCGCGGGCTGGGTCAACATAACATCCGGTTCAAGCAGCTCAGGGAACGGCACCGTCTCGTACACCGTTCAGCCGAACACCAGTGCCAACTCGCGCCAGGCCACCATCACCGTCCAGGGACAGCAACACAACATCACGCAGGACGCTGCCTCTTGCACATATGCAATTGATCCGCCTTCAATCGGAGTTCCCAGCAGCGGAGGAAACCGGAGCTTCACGGTTACCACCTTCACGGGTTGTAGCTGGATTGCCGAGGAGACTTCCAGTTGGATTGACATTTATAGTGGAAATAGTGGGAACTCGACAGGTACGGTTGAATACACCGTCCAGCCAAACACAAGCGCCTTAATGCGCACAGCGACAATCATGGTTAATGGCCAAACACACACGATCACACAAGGCGGGGTATCGTGCAGTTACAGCCTCAGCGAATACTCTCATTCATTCGGGAGCGGAGCTGGGAGCCGCACCTTCAACGTGATCACCAGCGACGGATGCGATTGGCAAGCGAACGCGAACGCGGGCTGGGTCAATATCACAGACGGATTCAGCGGGAACGGAACCGGCACCGTCTCATTCACAGTTGAAGCGAACACCAGCACTTCCTCTCGCAGCACGACAATTATCGCGGGTGATCGTACTTACTCAATATCACAAGCGGGAACTGCATGTGATTACAGCCTCAGCGAATACTCTCATTCATTCGGGAGCGGAGCTGGGAGCCGCACCTTCAGCGTGATCACCAGCGACGGATGCGATTGGCAAGCGAACGCGAACGCGGGCTGGGTCAATATCACAGACGGATTCAGCGGGAACGGAACGGGCACCGTCTCATTCACAGTTGAAGCGAACACCAGCACTTCCTCTCGCAGCACGACAATTATCGCGGGTGATCGTACCTACTCAATATCACAAGCGGGAACTGCATGTGATTACAGCCTCAGCGAATACTCTCATTCATTCGGGAGCGGAGCTGGGAGCCGCACCTTCAACGTGATCACCAGCGACGGATGCGATTGGCAAGCGAACGCGAACGCGGGCTGGGTCAATATCACAGACGGATTCAGCGGGAACGGAACCGGCACCGTCTCATTCACAGTAGATGCAAATACGAGCACAATATCTCGAAGCACTACAATTATCGCTGGCTGGCGAGTCTATTCAATATCGCAAGCAGGGTTGGCATGCGAATTTAGCATATCCCCAGAGACGCAGATGGTGCCAAGCGAAGGTGGCGATCGCACTTTTTCAGTCAACACTTCTGTGGGATGCGCATGGACGGCTACCGAGAACAGTGACTGGATCAGTTTAATCAATGGGTCCGGTACAGGTCCAGGCACTGTAACGTTCAATGTTTTAGCAAATACGGATGAACTCACGCGCACAACAACAATTAATATTCAAGGGCAGACGCACAGCATAACGCAAGCGGCTCCACTTTTCTCCCAAGAAATCAAAATGATTGCTAACGATGGATCAGCGGGTGACGAATTTGGTACATCCATTGCAATGGACAATGCTCTTGTTGCTATTGGTGCACCAAGGGGTGGAAGCAATGATTTTGGATCTGCGTATTTGTATGATGCTGCATCTGGCGCTCTAATTCATAATATCCTACCAAACGAAGATACACCACCTGGCAGCTTCGGCTATAGTATTGCCATCTGTAACGGCATCGTTGCTGTTG
Organism: Phycisphaerales bacterium; assembly: GCA_965216865.1. GTDB lineage: Bacteria > Planctomycetota > Phycisphaerae > Phycisphaerales > UBA1924 > UBA1924. Next base: position 2,988,545 of record OZ244206.1, on the reverse strand, counting down.
GGGCGCCCTACTACACCGTTGGTTCTTCTGCCGCTTATCTATTCGATGCATCCACAGGGGAACAGTTATACAAGCTCATCCCGAATGATGGACCGACATCTGAGTGGTTCGGCTCTTCCATAGCCATTTGCAACGGAATTGTTGCCGTTAGTGCAACTTCTGATGACGACAATGGCGCCGAATCCGGAGCCGTCTATCTCTTTGACGCAACGACCGGGAATCAGGTAAACAAGCTCCTCCCGAACGAGGGATCTGAGGGGGCGTATTTTGGTACTTCAATTTCTATGAGCGGCGGCATCATCACCGTTGGTGCAAACAATGACAATGAAAACGGATCTGGCTCTGGCTCTGCGTATGTTTTTGATGTATCAACAGGAGATCAAATCTACAAGCTCCTCCCAAACGATGGATCGGAGGGCGATAGGTTCGGCTCTTCTATTGCCATCAGCAATGGTATTGTGGCTGTTGGAGCTAGGTGGGATGGAGACAATGGCAGTTGGTCAGGATCGGCGTACCTCTTTGATGTATCAACGGGGAGTCAGATCTATAAACTCCTCCCAAATGATGGATCGCCCAATGAGTGGTTTGGCGCATCCATAGCTATCAACAACGGGCTTGTTGCCGCAGGAGTATGGCGAGATGGAGATAGTGGTCTAGATTCTGGATCGGTTTATCTCTTTGATGCATTAACGGGTAATCAGATCTACAAACTTCTCCCGGACGATGGATCGGAAGGGGATGCGTTCGGCTCATCCGTTGCCGTTAGCAACAGTTTTGTTGCTGTAGGAGCATTCTGGGACGGCGACAATGGCCCGAACTCCGGATCGGCGTATGTATTCACCTCGCAGAACGGCGGCACATGTAACTACTCTATCGCCGATTCGTCCCATCAGTTTTCCAGCAGCGGTGGAACCCACAGCTTCTCGGTCAGCACACAGAGCGGATGCTCATGGTCTGCTTCGGACAACGCGAGTTGGGTCGTCATCACCTCGGCTACCAGTGGCTCAGGAAATGGCACCGTCTCGTACACCGTTGATTCCAATCCCAGCATCGATCTACGAGAGGCCACCATCACCGTCGGGGGCCAGCAGCACACCATTACGCAGAGCGGCGCACCATGCAACTATTCACTTAGCGATTCATCTGAATCATTCCCGAGCGACGGGGGAAGCCACAACTTCGATGTGATTACACAAAGCGGGTGCTCCTGGTCCGCATCGGACAACGCAGGCTGGGTCAGCATCATAACGGGATCAGGCGGTTCGGGGACGGACATCATTATCTACTCCATTGAACCCAACACAGGCACAGATATGCGCCAAGCCACAATCACTGCCGCCGGCCAGGAGCACACCATCACGCAGAGCGGTGTGTCCTGTGACTACTCACTCAGCGACTCATCACAGTCATTCCCGAGCGACGGAGGTAGCGGGGGCTTCTCCGTATTCGCACAAAGCGCCTGCTCATGGTCCGCTTCGGGCAATGCAAGCTGGGTCATCATCGATGGGGCAGCGAGCGGCTCAGGGGACGGCTTCGTCGACTACACTGTCCAACCCAACACAAGCTCCAACTCAAGAGATACCGTAATCACCGTTCAGGGTGAGCCGTATACCATCTCCCAGAGCGGTGTACCATGCGAATACAGCATCCCAAACTCGCAAATGATTCCAAGCGATTCAGGAAGTCATGGCTTTAGCGTAACTGCCCCGCAGGGGTGCACTTGGACGACTTCAGAAAATAGCCCTTGGATTAAGGATGTAACCAGCACAGGATCCGGGACTGGCACTATCTCTTTCAATGTCACAGCCAATCCAAGCTCTGTACCGCGTTCAGCAGATATTGCCGTTGAAGGAAGAATGCATACTGTCATCCAAGCCGGCAATGATGGAAATGTAATCAAACTCCTGCCGAACGATGGTGCAGCAGAAGATGAGTTCGGCAACTCGGTCGCGATCAGCGGCACCACAGCTATTGTTGGTGCTTGGTCGGACGACGAAAACGGCATCGACTCTGGGTCGGCCTACCTCTTCAATACGACCACCGGCCAACAGATCGCGAAGCTCCTACCGGATGACGGCGCAGCGGGTGATGAGTTCGGTGTCGCGGTCGCAATCAGCGGCAGCAGGGCCATTGTTGGGGCTCATGGGTACGCCAACGGCTTATTCTCCGGATCGGCGTACCTCTTCGACACAGTTACCGGCCAGCAAATCACTAAACTCCTGCCCAGTGACAGTGCAAATTATGATTATTTTGGCAGCAGCGTCGCGATCGGCAGCACCGCAGCCATCGTTGGGGCTCGCTTTGATGATGATAACGGAACCAGCTCTGGATCGGCTTACCTATTCGACATAACCTCCGGCCAGCAGATCGCTAAACTCATTCCGAACGATGGGGCAGAAGGTGATCGTTTCGGAGTTTCCGTCGCTATCAGCGGCAACACAGCTATCGTTGGCGCTGCATATAACGACGACAACGGCATCAACTCTGGTTCGGCGTATCTCTTCGACACCACAACAGGACAGCAGATTGATAAACTCTTGCCCGACGACGGGGCTAGTGGGGATGCGTTCGGCAACTCTGTCGCTATCAGCGGTAGCTTCGCCGTAATCGGGTCTACATATGCCGATGACAACGGTCCCAGCTCAGGGTCGGCGTATCTCTTCGATACTAGCTCAGGCCAACAGATTGCCAAGCTATTGCCCTTAGACGGCGAAGCGGGCGATCAGTTCGGTTTGTTTGTAGCGATCAGTGGCGATACGGCCGTTGTTGGGGCTCACGGTAATGACGATAATGGCACCAACTCCGGGTCGGCGTACCTCTTCGACACCAAAACAGGGCAGCAGATTGACAAAATCCTGCCCAATGACGGTGATGATGAGGATGAGTTCGGTAGATCTGTCGCGATAAGTGGCAATATGGCATTTGTTGGAGCTCTGAACGACGATGACCATGGCACGGACTCTGGAGCGGCTTATCTCTTTGGCTTATCTATACCAGAAGTCTGCCCCGCCGATCTCACAGGCGATGGTACTCTAAACTTCTTTGATGTGTCCGCGTTCCTGATTGCGTATCAGAACACTGACCCAATGGCCGACATGAACGGCGACGGACATATCAACTTCTTTGATGTGTCCGAATTCCTCATCGCTTTCCAGGATGCCTGCCCTTAATGCCGATCTCAACGCATGAAATCGCAATAACTGTATTGTTATGAATCAAATGAGCACAAGCTAACGCCCGCCAATTCTGAATCAGCATTTAATGCGCTTCGCGCATACAACTACGTAATTGGCCAAAATGAACACCCGTATCATAACAATCGCATACGCCACTCTGACTACAACAATCTATGCCCAAGATTTTAGCCTCTCAATTATACCAAGTACGACTGACGTTGGCCTCAATCACCCCCTGAGCTTCAACCTCAATATCTATGGCGATTCGAGTGCTGGAACTCACCTACTAGGGGGAGCATTTTTATTGATCGAAACCGAAAATGGCGATGGCATAGATTCCATTTCCTGGCATCCTGCTGACTGGTCATCATTCAACACGGACAATGGGTATTCAGGAAACGGTGTTCACAACCAAGTAATTTTTGGACAACTGGTAATTCCCAACGTCCCACCATTTGACATCCCAGCTGAAGGCTCCGAACTTGGCGAGCGTATCGGCACCTTCATAGTCAACACATCATCAACACCGCACAATGGCTACTACAGCTTTCAGTTGCTCGCTGGCAACCCGTTCACACTCGAGACCTACAGCGAAGTGACCGGAGAGTCTTTCAATAGTTCAAATGGCAACCTTCACCTTGGATCTACTCGCGTATTCTCAACGCCATCTCCATCTACATTGGCTATCTTTTTGTTCGCAGGCATTGCGACAAGACGAAATCGCACCATAAACGACATTGAACACATCATGCCGGTTTAACACCCGGCTATACCTATTTCTCATTTTCTCTCACGTCAAGTATGCGATTGTAACTGAACTAGGCAGCCTCCACATGCTGGTTTGAGTGGCTTACTTGACAGAACCAGCGGCCCAAAGGTAAATCATGTAGTGTCAAGTGTTTTATTCATGCCCCTGATGCATGAAGCAGCTCAATGCCACTGCATCGCCGCTCTGTTTCACAAAAAGTCTATACCCGATGGATCCCGTTCTCTCAGGCTCTGTCGAGATGGCTTAGCAGTCTCATCGCCAGGAACCAATGCGTGTGCATCAAGCTCGCTCCAAAGTCTTTTGCAACCTCAATGCAATGCTATGTGCATTCAATAACTGATTGCGCGTGCCGCGATCGCTTCAATCACATCATGCGAGTTCAGATGATCCAGGTATTCGATTGTCGTAATCAGCGAGCGATGACCAAGCTGCCGCTAATAGCGGTCCCGCAACCCTCCTTGAAACACCGCGCGAGACACTTTTGGCGTGTCTCTGGATCATAACCGCTCGCGGGTTACAAACAAATCCCCCTATTCGTGTGTGTAGGCAGGGGGGCCAGGAGTTTGTGGGGTTCCTTGAACAGAGTTTTTGGCCTGAAAACAAGGATGGCAGCCATCATGATCACACTCCGCTCCCGCAGCATCTGGCACCTCGTTGACTCGGTCGCAACCGCCATCTCCCAATCATACGGCATCGCAAGGTCTCGTGCCCTCACCAACCCGATGGCTTCGGTCCGGATGAAGGCACAGAGAGACCATTTGTATACGGAGGCCGCCCTGCTCGAGCGGGAGTTGGAGATCTTCAGATCACAAAGACTCTCCAAGCCGTCACGGCAGCGCCCCCACTTCAGCCCCGAGCAGCGCGCCGAGATCATGCAGCTGGCGGCATTGAGGCAGTGGAGCGCGGCGTACACCGCGCGACGCTTCGGGCTCCACGAGAACACCATCCATTGCTGGAAGCGGGCGTTGCTCAACAAGCATCGAGCCGAGGAGTTGCTCGGTTCACCGCCCTGGAACCGGCTGCATGAGAGCGTGCGACACACAGTGCACGAGATCCGCAAGCTGTGCCCGGAAAGGGACTTCGGCACGCGATCCATCGCTCGGCACATGGTGCGTGCCGGCATCCAAATCAGCCGAGCCTCGGTGAGGAGGATCCTCGAGGAGGAGCTGATCGAGCCGGAACGCAAGGGGAAGCTGGTCAGGACACCGGCTGGGATCCGTCCGCACCTGCTCGATCCGAGTGGGCCGCATCAAGTCTGGCATACCGACATCACCGAGATGCGCGTGCTGTGGAAGAAGTTTGAGATCGCGGCGGTCATGGACGGGTATTCGCGCAAGCTGCTGGCGATCAGGGCCTTTGCACGAAGACCGACGACCCGCGACATGAACCTGCTGATCAAAGAGACTATTCGGAGAGAAGGGTATGCGGCGCGATTCCTGATAAGCGATCGCGGATCGCAGTTTCGCAGGCGGTTTACCGAAGCATGCCAAGCTGAAGGGATCGAGCATGTGAAGAGCAAGGTGCGTTGCTGGCAGATGAATGCGAAAGTTGAGCGGTTCTTCCGCACCATGAAGATCTGGATGAGAACGACCTGGATGGTGCCCACCCAGCCGAGGATGCAGAAGCGACTTGAGCAGTACAAGGCTTGGTACAATCAGCACCGGGTGCATGGGGCACACCATGCGCACACGCCCGAGGACAAGAGTGAAGGAAGAGAACCGAAGCCTATCCTCTATACTGCGCGAGGAGGCATCCAACCCGAAGTCGTCGTCACTCGACAATCCGCACGCGGGGACCCGAAGCTGTTCTGGCTCGACATCAAGGTCAGGGAGAAGCGAAACGCCGCTTGAAACACCGACCGAAACCCAACAAGCGAAGCACCACAAAGTGTTGGACTGCTACTATTGATTACTGCTGTGGAGTCAGCAGCCTGTGCCTCGATCGGGAGAGAAATATCTGACGTTGACCGCCCGGCAAGCCACCCTGAGCTGCAGCCCGACCGTGGATGAACACCGACCCTGGACGAACCTGCCATTGAGACACTCGAGTCACTGCATTCCAGCGATTGTGAAGCGCAAGGCTGCTACGACTTGCTGGGAATGTTTTGAATAAATACGAGCCTTTAGGATGCGCGCGAGTGCCATCATGGTATCGCATGTAATATGCATTTCTACTGGCTCTACCCACACCAATTGTCCCACTTTGGAAGCTACCGATGATACGCTTGCGGTCGTCTCTTGAATACCCTTCACGCTTTAGATGTTTGCTGGCACCGCGCACGCCTGCGTAAGTACGGTTGTCCGCACGGTGACGAATGCCCCGAGAAATTGATCGCATGGAATTGGTTAATTGTCTCGATTGCTTTCTACTGACATTAAGTCTGCTGGCGTTGATCGATCTGAGTGAAGACCCAGTGGACCGCACCTTTGCTGCACTCAGCTTTGTACGACGCCCGCTACCAGTTGACACTCTTGAAGACGCTCTGGATTGACGCTTCGGTGCTGCACTCTTCTGTGAATTAGCAATCACTTTCTGGGACTTTGCAACTGGCCGTTTTCCTTTTCCTGCTTCTGCACTACCCACACCGACTGCAATTGACAGCAAGAGCATTAGCAGTAACTTCCTAGAGCAAAAATGGCCGGTATACAGGCGGTGCTTAGCGCTTACTTTCAACATACCTCTTTACTCCCGCATACACCCGTCGAAAATCGTTTGTGTAACTGTCGTAGCCTAAAGCGAGCCTCTTCCCATCATGCTCCCCTGACGCACGAACAAACATGAGTGACTGCATTGGCGCAATCATGTTCTTGTTCATCTGCGTTACTGTACCAGTCAAATTGTTGAGGTTGTTTCCGCCGCTCTCCATACCACTCAGCATCCCCAAGAACTGCTGGATACCGATGTTCATCGATTCACTCATTACCTCCGCGGAGGTCGCCATCGCGATCTCCGCGTGGACCTGAACGGAAGGGCTCAGTTCCATGTAATACGCACGCGGATTCTCTACCATGAACAGATTACTGGTATCCGAGATCGATCTAAGGAAGCTATTGATGTACGCCCAAGTCTCCAGTTCGCTTAGCCCGGGAGGATCACGCCCCTCGTAGAACGCCTGGATGACCTCTGGCTGATCAAAGTCTGAGAATCGGAAACCGCCAGTCCCCGCAGTTGGAACGTTTGCTGAGAATGCCATGGGCTCTTCTGGCAACCATGCTTGAGCCGGTTCGAAGCCGAGATCGATCGCCTTAACCAAGAGTGCATTTGCGTCTGTGTCACTCTGCGTAAACAAAGGGTCTGCCAAATAAGCGGCTGCAGCGCCTGACCCACCGTTCATTGCTATGCGCAGCAACTGCTCAGACATGCTGGTGTAACCATGGAACATGGCCATACGTCCGAGCGCAAACGCGTATCGTGGCTCATCCTCATGACGGGTTATGAACCCGATGACATCTGGGTCCTGAAGCAAGAGCTTGATTTCCATCGGATCCATCGAGGCGATTACTTCGTCAGACGCTCCCAACACTCCGTCTGGAAGCTGCGGATCGTCAGGATGCCCGCCGAGATCGTCGAGGACTTCTCCGATACGCTTTTCAAGCTCACGAGGCGACAACTGAAACTGCTCACCCGTATCTGCATTACCTGCCTGGTTGACCGAAGAAAGTGCCGCTGCAGTCGCTCCACCTGATAAACTCTGATCGGCGGTGCTCTGCTTCGACGACTTCAGAAATGCAGGCCCAAACGCCATCAGCGCGACACCCGCGACCATACTCAGCACGATGACAGCAACGACGGATAATGCTCGAGACATATGCCCCCCTAATCAGTTCCCACCCTGCTCTTTTCGCTTGGCTTCCTCGCGTTTAGCATGCTCAGCTTCCTGCTGGAGCAACGCTTCAATCTCTTCATCGAGAGACTTTAGTTTCTGTTCTAGAACGCTGTTCTGCTTCTTCACATCATCTCGAGACGACTTTGCTGAAGCCAGTTCTTTCTCAACTTGGCCCTCTGTGGCCGCTCGTTCCCTGCGAGCATCGAGCATCGCCTGGCTATGATTATGCTCCTGCTCGGTTTCGGACATTTCCCTTTCTGCCTTGCGTCGCTTGAGCTCAGCTAACTGAGCCTGCTTGGATTCAAGCTCATGCTCACCCTGTGCTTGTACCTGCTCCTGCTTGGCAGCAGCCGTAGCTTCTTTGGCTCTCAATGCTTCTTCACGCAGATGATCCCGATACTCCCGGCGTCGATCAATCTCTGCTTGCTGCTTAGGTGTATAGCTGCAGCCCGCTGCGAATGAACAGAGTACAACTACTGCTCCGATCTTGATATGCATCACTTACTCCTTCTACCCAGTCAGTTTTGAACCGCAGCGATCGCCTCAAGCTGGTTGTACTGGCGATCTTGCTCAAGAATCATCGCGTACAGTTGGTCACGCTGTGCGACAAACTCTAGCCGCTGCTCGCCCAACTTGGTCTGTCGAGATTCCAGTTCCAACTGATCGTCTTCAACCTCTGCTTTCTCCTTCAAGAGCTCATCGATGTATGCGATTGTCTCGTTGTACCGTACGATCGCTGCATTATTCTGCTCGATTTGATTCCGTAGTGTCTCACGAGTTGCTTCTGCTTTCTTTCTGGACTGCTCATCGCGTGTCGCCTGAGCTGCAAGCAGATCGATCTCACGCTGAAGTCTATCAATTGAGGCACGAAGTGATGCGAGTTCTGCTTCTTTCGCGGCGAGTGTTTTCTCCGCGAGCTCGATTTCCTCATCGAGCAGTGCAACTTCAGATTCATAACGTTTCTGGCGCTCTTCGACAACTTCCGCCGCCACATATGAAGCCCCCATAGCGGCTAATGGGATCGCAAATCCGACTGTTGCCCGGGTCTCTTCATGATCAATCTCACGCAGAATGAGTGGCATTGCATACACGCTCGCTGCAGTCACGAGTCGGCCCGTAGCTCTAACCTCTTGATCGTTGAGCTCACTGATCGGCGAAGGAGTCTTCGCGAAAGGGTTGCGGATCTCTGGACCACCAGGTATTGCGATACCGTTTGATGAACAGCCGATTAGCATCGACTGAGAAAAAAGAAGTCCCCCCAGAATAGATACACGAACTACGTTCATCGCCTTACCTTTCTCAGCGCTCTGGCCATTGGTACGATTTATCCCAAGCCTCGGTGATTCCACTCCGGAGGCCCTCTTCGTCAGTGGGAAGGTCTTGAATATCATCCTTGAAAAATCTCAGTAACACACCGCGTTCTGCATGTCTGTCTGCGGATTTCAAGGTTTCCAGTGTCATATCAAACTGATCCGAGTATACATCAGGCTCGTTAGCCCAAGCAGCTACGATCTCCAAATATGACTCAACAACTTCATCTCTGTCGTCTTCGATCGCCGTGATACCATCATCGATTGCTCTTTCGAAGACCCTCAACTGCTCTGCTTTTTCACTCTCTTCTTCCGCGCTGTTTGACAACCGAACATGATAGGCAATCCGAGATCGTTCCACTCGCCCAGCAGCATCTCGGGCAGCTCCCCATCGCAAAGCGATGGCTTGCAATTTTTGATCAAACTCCCTGAGGCTCAAGGACGGAGTTGCTACATCACTCTGATGAGTTTCCGCTAGCGTTTTGCCCTCTTCCGACTCCTTAACCCCGGCTGACTCTGTTACAGTGGCCGGTTCATCCTGCACGTGATCTGAAGAGTTGGTACTGTCACCCCCTCCTCTGCCGACCATGTAAATCCCTGCACCGAGGGTACAACATACTATTGATAGCATCGCCAGCACCCAAATCGGAACAGGCTTTCCGTTCGCCTGTTCAGAAGGCTTGGCACTAGATTCCTTCCCTTCCGGCTGCTCTTCAGGTTTCGGCAATGGAGAAGTTGGTACAATCGGCATCTCAGTCTGACTCTCCGCTGCGATCAATGATGCCACGCAAAATTAAGGCTAGCACTTTGTCCGGCTCATCAGTAAAGTTTTCTCGCTGTTCAGCGGCATTAGCGAGCCCCTCGAAGAATGCTCGGCCCTCTGCACCACCTGTTGGATTAAAGACTGAGATCACATTTCGACGCTCTCCTTGATTCCTCCAATGCCGGATCTGGTCAAATACTCCATTTGCATCTGTGATCGACACATCAATCGTTTCTTCTGGACCAACATCGCCCATCACTACGAGTGTTTGCTGCGTGCGATTAGTCCCCGGTTCCTCCATGACCTTCAACGCATGCTCAATCGCTTCTGCAACTGGTGCTGCTGAGGAAACAGGTTGGATACCCGATGTAAACTGCAGAACAGCTGTTCTTCCTGCCTCATCGTCTGGACCAAGCTCAAAGAGTCTCGTCACACCTTGACCAGGGGTTGCTGGAAAGTGCATGCTTCGGTCTATTCCCATATTTTGTATATCGCGACGATATGCGATAATTCCGAGATGAAAACTTGGACTCACTTCTGGCATGACACGCACGATCGTCCTCAACGCATCACGGAGGGCCACCATGGACTCACTCATGCTACCAGACCCATCGATCAATATAAAGAGTTCAATGGGTCTGGGTTCCAGGGCATCACGGAGCTCTTCAACTTTTTTATTTGTCGATTGGACATCGCTTGCCTGAGATTCCTTTGCGCTGCGGGCTTGCTGCATTTGCTCACGCAACCTTCTCTCGAGCTGCATGATTTCTCGTTCTAAATCACGCAGTTCCGCAGTCTGATCTACCGCTACATCTGATGCAACGGGTTGTGTGGGTTCTGGTGTCGGGTGCGGGGGCGGGGTAGCAACTTCACCGACCTGGGTTAGGAATACCATCATGAGCAACACAAAGATCGCCATCGTCGCGAAGATGAGGTCACTGAATGACTCATAGAAGCTTGTAAATCTCACCTCAGGTTGAAGTTTCATGTCTCCACCTCACCACTGTGGCCACTTATCAGCTCTGAATTTTTTCGACCATCCTCACTCACCATAGAACCCATCTGATGAGCACGTTGTGCCCCCCCTTCTTCAACTTCACGACGAATCGCGGGCAACACATAGACCTCTGTCAGCTGGACAAGGTGCGTGATATACGAGGTAACCATTCCGTCCATAATGCCACAGAGGATCCGAAGAATCAACCCCCCGAAAAGTGCGCCTAGAAGCGTAGTGATGAAAGCTGTATCAAGGCCTCGTAGCGGACCGGTATCACCAAAGAGTGTACCTATGAGATCCTGATCTCCGCCTCCACTCTTGTCGAGCACGACTGTCAGCAGCCCCATCATTTGCATGAGACCAAGGATGGTACCAATAAGCCCGAGTGTAATGAGCATACTGGAGAGCAGCTCAATCATCTTGTTCCGGCTCATAAGTCGTGCGACAAGTACTTCAACAAGGTTGTCTTGACGCACTTCCCCACCACCAAAAGCGATCCTGTGAAGATCCAAGATGTGCTCACGAAAGTGGCTCAGCACTTCCGCTTGGCTGTAGAAATCCTGAAGATGATCGACTCGCTGAAGAATCTTTGCTTGATCAGACGCCAGCTTGTATTCTCGATCAAGGTCGCGTGTGTGGAAGTATGACCATGCCAGAGTTGCGACCGCGCCTCCTGCTATCAGCAAATACATCGCCCATTCCAGCTTGAGGAATGATCCGACAGTGTCTTGCATCGAATCAGGCAGATAGTCAGGCAGGAAGTACAAGCCGCCAAGCACGACTACCAATGCGCCCATCCCCCCCAACCAAGTGAACCACTTCCTAAGTCCAGACGGGTCATCGAAGTGACTGACCGCTGCCGGTGGCGGTAAATGATGCGATGTCATCTCCCTGTCCCCTCTACCAAACCACTTGCTTACCAGCTGTGGTCAAGATAATGCGAACATCCTGAAATTCGATGATTTTGTCCAAGAACTCAGTACCTCAAATGGCATCTCCAAGGCCACTTGGCATACTAATCTAGAACCTACAGAAGTGCAACTCACGATTTTTGAACTGGCATCGTAAAACCCACTGCCCACTCTCCCAATGCCCACACAGCGGTGCCGAGCAAACTACAGCTGAAGGCTATTGTCCCGCTCGGTCATCGCCTGACCTGCCCCCATACTTTGCACCACACTCTAAGCTGGGCCTGCGGGACGATTTACTGTGGAGCAGGACAAGCACTTCAAGTCGAGTCAGATATAGCCGTATCCCGAGCAACCACCGTCTCTACTACCAGGTTTGGCGACAGGTGATCAAGATACTCCACAGTGGTCAGCAACGACCGATGCCCAAGCTGCCGCTTGATCACGGCGATATCCACGCCCTCGGCTCGCAGCTCGCTCGCGTGCGTGTGCCGTAAACCGTGTGCGTGTACGCGTTTGTGGATCCCCGCTGCTCGCGATAGCTCTGGGATCTTCCGCCGCAGGTACCCCTGACTCAGCGGCAATCCGCTCCGCGTGATAAAGAGCACTTCGCCGCTTGAGTACCCCATGCCCCGGTGCTCTTGCATCCAGCCTTTCAGCGCTTCGCTCCCGCTCCGATCGATCCCCACCGTCCGCGCTCGCCCGCCCTTGCTGCGGAGCACCCGGATCGCACCTCGCTCCAGATCGATATCGCAAGGCCGCAGTGCCAGTGCCTCAGAAATGCGCAGCCCCGTCCGCCACAGCAGCACGATCAGGGCGTAGTTCCGCCTGTCCGTCCATTTCTCCTTGCCGCATGCCTCGAGCAGCGCCTCGATCTCGTGCCGCGTGAGCACCTCCGCCGGGTATCTCTTCTTCATCTCGTCCTCTCCCATGGATACGGATTGTCCGTAAAGTCGTATCCATCGTGTGATACCTCAGCGGGCGAGCATGGATCAAGCGTCGTCTGCCTGTTTCCCGCTCCCCTTCCACCCCTCCGGCGGCGTGCCGCGGATGATCCGCACCACGTACCACTCCCGCCCGCACCGATGGCACGGCTCCGGCAGCGGCTCCTCCTCGCCGAGGAGCATCTTCACGCGCGTCTTGCCGCCGCACACCCTGCACGCGCCCTCCTTACGCACACGCTTCTCCAGCGTGCCCACCCGTATTCGAAGACGCGAGCTCACGACTGTTCCTCCTGCATTGCCTGCTCCAGCCGCACGATCCGCTCGGCGAGGTCATCAAGCTCGATGCTCTCGCGCGCAAACTTGAGGATGCTGTTTGAGGCCGCCACGCGCGACGCCCAGGTCGCCTTGGGGTCGTGCATGATCCGCAGCAGCGTCGCCACCGCCGCGGCCGCTGATCGTTGCGTGAGACCGATCGCCTGCGCAAAGGCCTCACGACGCGCGTTGCGGTACGCCAGACCAAACTCCTCCTGACGCATCCAACGGTGCAGCGTGCGCTCCCCCACGCCCGCCTTCTTCGCCGCCGCCGCGATCGAGGGCTCGCTCAGCAGCGCGAAGATCGAGCACTGCTGGTGGTGGTTGAGCTTCTCAAGGTCCGTGGTATCAGGTTCGGGCACGATCGCCTCCCTTCGTCAAACGATCAGAATCTTCGCGAATCATCCCAGATCCGCCTTGCAATGCAGCGCGTCTTCCGCCTTCATGTGACACACGACCGGGCGACGAGCGCTCGGCTTCAGCCCTCGTAAGGAGAACATCATGACGACAAAGACCAAGGCCGCCCCCTCCAAGAAGACCACCGCCAAGGCATCCCCGCCCAAACGCGCCGTGTCGGCCGCGTCCCGCAAGAGCGCAAAGAAGGCGGCCACGCCCCCCACCGACGCGACCAACGCCACAGCGCCCGCCGTGGTGCGCCGTCCGCCCAAGGAGCCCAAGACCAGCGCCATCCAGGCCGCGGTCATCGTGCTCGCCGACGCAACGCCCGAGGGCATGTCCACCACGCAGATGATCAAAATCATGACCGAGCGCAAGCTCTGGACCAGCCCGGGGGGCAAGACGCCCGAGGCCAGCCTCTACGCGAGCATCATCCGGGAGATCGCCAAGAAGGGTGATCAGGCCAGATTCAGGAAGGTCAGCCGGGGGCGGTTCGTGCTCCGATAAGGCATCAGAATCTCGACCCCAATACCCCGCTTTCCGACTGGAAATCGGGGTTTCTCGACTGTTTTCTGATTTTCGGCTACCGAATCGATCACATCTCGTAGATACTTCGTATATCCATCGTGGATACGAACGGAGAACATCACCATGATCAAAACCCTCACCAAGCACGGAAACAGCAAGGCGCTGATCTTCAACCGCACCATGACCGAGCTCATGAAGATCGACGAGAACACCAAGCTCGAGCTGCGGATCGAGGGCGAGCGCATGATTATCACCCCGATTCGCGAGGACGATCGCGAGGCGGAAATCACCAGGCTCCTTGAGTTCAACAACCGAAAGTTCGGGCCAGCGCTCAAGCGGATGGCGGAGTAACCCGTGACGGGCATCGAGTTCCTGAGCGTCGCCCGCGTCCTGCGGATTCAATTGGATCAGATCAAGCATTACGGAGGCAGCCCGGAGGTCCGAGACCCCGGGCTGCTTGCTTCCGCCATCGCAACACCCGAATCGAGCTACGAGGGGAAGTACCTGCACCCGAGCCTTCAAGCGATGGGTGCCGCATACATGTACCACCTCATCCAGAATCACCCCTTCGTGGACGGCAACAAACGCACCGGTTCGATGTGCGCACTCATCTTCCTCAACCTCAACGCCGCAAAGCTCGATGTCAGCATCGACGAGCTGGGCGATATGGCCTTCGCGATCGCGCGCGGCGACATGAGCAAAGAGCAGGTCACCCAGATCTTCGAGCAGCAAGTCATCCCGTTCAGCGCCTCCGAGGAACTGCAATAGGGTCGGGACTCGAGCACTTTGAGAGGATCGCTTTTTAGGCTCCCAGGCTAAGGAAGCATCGCTCCTTTGCGTATCGCCCGTGCCCTTGGCAAACGCGCTCATGACCGCCCCTCCCGCTCCGCCTTCTTCCCGGTGAGGTTCTCCCAGCGCGAGACGATCACATCGCAGTACGCCGGGTCGATCTCCATCAGCAGCGCGCTGCGACCCATCTGCTCGGCCGCGATCAGCGTCGACCCGCTGCCGCCAAACAGATCCAGCACCCGCTCGCCGCGCTTCGTCGAGTACTCCATCGCTCGCGCCGCCAGCTCCACCGGCTTCTCGGTCAGGTGCACCATCGACTGCGGGCTCACCTTCTTCACCGGCCACACGTCGGGGATGTTCTTGGGCCCGTAGAACTTGTGCGCCGCCCCCTCGCGCCACCCGTAGAAGCACCACTCGTGGTCGCCCATGAAGTCCTTGCGCCCCAGCACCGGGTGCATCTTGTGCCAGATGATCGCCTGGCTGAAGTACAGGCCCGACTGCTTAAACGCGCCCGGGTAGTTGGCGATGTTCGCGTAGCCGCCCCAGCAGTAGAACCCCCGCCCGGGCTCAAGGACGCGGGCCGCGTTGCCAAACCACGATAACAGCATGCCCGCGAACTCCTCGTCGCCCACGAAGTCGTTGGCGAGCGGGCGGTCCTTGGCCCGCAGCTTCTTGGTCGTCGGCTTGCTCTTTTCCGGGTGACGGGCGAGGTCCCGCTGCTGCATGTGCGTGCTCGCTTTGGTCGCACTGGCGGGAAAAGACGAGAGCCCGGCGCTGATCGCGTTGTTGGATCGCGGCTCCACAGCCACGTTGTAGGGCGGGTCGGTGTTGAGCAGCTGCACGGGTTTCCCTTCGCAGAGTCGATCGACATCGGCTTGTAGCGAGCTGTCCCCGCAGAGCAAGCGATGGTCGCCCAGGATCCACAGGTCGCCGGGCTGCGTGATCGGGTCGTCGGGCGCTTCGGGGATCACATCGGGGTCCGTCTCGATCCCACCGTGCACCGCGCTCAGCTCCGACAACTGCCCGTCGTCGAATCCAAACGCCGCCAACTCGGCGATGCTGTAGCCCAGGTCGCACAGGGCCTCGAGCTCGACCTCCAGCAGGCCGCGGTCCCACTGCGAGAGCTCGGCGGTGCGGTTGTCGGCCAGCCGGTACGCGCGGACCTGCTCGGGCGTGAGCTCCTTGGCGATGTGCACGGGGACCTTGTCGAGGGCGAGCTGCTGCGCCGCTTTGTAGCGGGTATGCCCGCACACGATGATCCCGTCCCCGTCCACCACGATCGGCTGGCGGAACCCGAAGTCGCTGATCGATTGCGCCACCGCGTGAACCGCCGCGTCGTTGTCGCGTGGGTTGGCTTCGTAGGGGTGGATCGAGTCGATCGCCTTCATTTCAATCTTCATCCGTGAATCTCCTGTTGGGGTGTGCTTTGGTGTCCGAGCGTGACACGTGACACTCCGTGACACGGTTTTGCACATAAGCGCCTATGCGCGCGCGTGTAGTGTCAACTCCCGTATATGTGTCACGTGTGTCACGCTTTGCGATAAGTGCCGGTATACGCGGGGCTTTCGGCGTGACGCGCCCCGTTTTTGGTGCGTCACCGAGTGTCACAAACGGGCCGAGTGTGTCACGCATCGCCCGCCTCCTCCCTACTTGAAAGCTCAAGGCCGATCCAAAATCGAACCCTGTTAAGCCGCTTCTCATCAAAGCCGAGCCGCTTCACTCGCGCGCCGAAGGGGCCTTTTTTGAACGGCTCGTCTCCGGCCTCCTGACACCAGCTCTCGTACGCCTCGTGCAAGTCACCCTTCTTCACAAGGACGCCGTCCGCGCGGGTGCAGCACTCCTCGATGAACCGCCCCACCGTGTCGCTCTCCGAGCGGTACGAGCTCGTTGCGTGCATCACCGCGTCCGGCGGGCGCAGCCCCCGCTTCTGCCACTCCAGGCAGCCACGCACCATCCACGCGAGGATCGCGCCCGACTCGCCCTTGAGCTTGTCGAGCAGGTTGGGATCGCGCTGCGCCTCGGGGATCGTGACCCGGAACGGGATCAGGTGGATGCGACGCCATATGCCGTGGTCCACGCCGCTGATCTCGGGCTTGTGGTTCCCGTAGAGCAACAGCTTGAACATCGGGTCGAACTCCACCGGGTCCTGGCGCAGCCCGCGGCTGGTCAGCCGATCGCCGCCGGTCAGGTCCTTGATCCGCGCCTCCGCGAACTTCTGCCCCTCCTCCAGCTCGCTCGAGGTCGCAAGCCGCGCCCCGATCAGCGTCGAGAGGAACGGCGAGGGCCCCTCCCCCGCCGAGCGATCGCTCCGCGACAGGATCTGGGCCGGGATCTTGCGGGCGTAGTCGCCCAAGACATGCTGGAGCACCGACGCGAAGACCGACTTGCCGTTGCAGCCGTCGCCGTGCATGAAGAACAGGCACTGCTCGCTGACTTGCCCGGTGAGCAGGTACCCGCACACGCGCCGGATGTAGGCGATGAGCAGATCGTCACCCGCGAACACCGTGTCGAGAAACATGCTCCACTGCGGGCATGAGCCCTTCGGAGCGTACCGCACCGGGGAGATGCGGCTGAGCAGCTGCGTGCGGTCGTGGGGATTCTGCTGGCCCGTGCGGAGGTCGATGGTCCCGCTCTGGCAGTTGAAGAGCATGGGGTCGGCGTCGAAGTCGCACGGGGTCACCGCCATGCACGGGTCGGATCGGGAAAGGAACAGGACCTCTTCGATACCCCGCTTGGTGCAGAATGACTTGCGCCGCTTCTCGTCTGTGATCTCGTCCACCGAGAGCTTGGCGAGCCCCTCAGCGCGGATACTGTCGCACACCCAGCGGTTGGTGTCCCAGATGTACCATTTCTGGGTCACCGCGCAGTACTTCGCCTGGTGCCCGAACATCGACACGAACCGCTTGGCATTGCCCATGCCGGTGGGCTCGAAGTCCTCAACATGAGACCAGTTACTCCCCGCCCCGGATCGGCTGCTCGGCTCTGAGCTGGGCTTAGACCGCCCCGCGTCGTAGCCGCTGGCGAATGTTTTCTCGGCCTCCTCTCGCCCGAGCCCGCACAGATCCGAGGCGCGAAGGCACATCCGTGAAGCAGCTTGGCGATCGACGCCCTTCTGCCCGAGCTCCAGTGCCGCGACATTGAGGGCGTCGTTGCGGCCCGGCTGGGTCACCTCGCCGCGTAGGAACCTCAGCGTACTGGTCGTGAGATCCACGGGGGGCGGCTCGGGGAGCTGTTTGATGATTGCGGAGCTGATGTCACCGCTGCGATAGGTGTCGCCGCCGAGCTCGTTGGGCTCGCCGGGCATCAGGACGTGGCTGCGAGTGATGCTCTTGGGGAACATCTCCGGCTGGCCATCACGATTAAACCCCCACCGCTTCGCCCATCGCACGAAGTCCTCGGTGGACATCGGCTCGCCCAGCTCGAAGAACGCGTGCAGACCCTTGCCGCCCTTCGATGTGAACACCACGGGCTCAGCGCCAAGGAACCGGCTGATCGGGCCGAGCTGGTGCACGTTGCCGCCGTCGTCCGTGTGATCGTCCAGGTCGAGGCAGCACACGCGGACTTCGTTGTTCCGGTGCAGCACCAGCCCGAGGCGGGTCGCGTGCTCGATGGCGTACGGCTTGCCCTGCTTCGTGCGGGTCTCAAACCGTTCGCTGGCGAGAGTACCATTCGCGAAAGCTGCAATGGCACGCTTCGCGTCATCGGCATCGTACACCCAGCCGATTTGGGGCTTGTCACCACCGGTTTCGGCGTGCAGCGCCACGCAGGCATGCTCGCTGTGGGGCCAGACCCACCGCAGCAGCTCAAGCCGCGTCACGCCAGAGCTCGAATTGGAATCGGCGTCACCCGGCACAGCCGTACTGCTTCCACTGTGCGACCTGGGACACGTCCTTGTCAAACGCGGGGCAGGCCGTGAAGTTCTCGGCCCCGATCTCGTGCTCCAGCAGGGCCGTGAAGATCCGCAGCAGCGTCCTCCCCGCCTTGCTTGTCGCGTCGACCAGCAGCCGGTAGTGCTCGTCATCGTGCCAGCTGAAGACCTCTATCCGCATCGCCACGCCGCTGTGCAGCGCCGATGTTGCAACGCGGGCTGTGGGCTCGATGGACTTGGCCAGTTTCAGATCATCCGGGCCGGAGAAGTAGAACGCGTACACCGTGGTGCTCATGATTAGGGCACTCCTGCAATGAGGAGGACGCCCCCGCCGCGCCACAAGCGGGCGGGGGACGCCTCCATCAAGCACCTATGCTGATTTCGCGCTGCCTGTCCGCTTATTCAGAAAATGGTTCTAAATCAGCGCATGTTTCTGAGACCAGTTTGAGCAGGCTCCGGATCTGCCTTCGTGACTCTTCCAGCGCCTCGCACGCAAGGACCTGCCCAGCTTCAACGATGAGCAAGACCGACCTGATCTCCTGGGGTGAAAGTCGTTCGACGCAGGCTTCGAGGAGATCACGCTGCTCGACCAAGTCCCGATTGGAACCGGGGTCAACCCGGGAATCAAGATCTGTGTCCTCGCTGAGTCGTGCCAGCGGCAGCCGCCCCCGCCGACGCCGGGTTAATCTTGACCGGATATGCATCTTCACATAAGAGTCCAAGAGTACACACACAAATGCTCCGACCGAACCACGAGCAGCGTCATACTTGTGCTCCCACTGGATCAGGTACAGCCGAAGATCTTGCTCGTGATCTTTGAGGTCCGATGAATCATCTCGGCAACGACTTCGCAGCCCCCGGGCAATCCTGATGACCTGATCTTGTACATCTGGGTCATCGAGAATCCAGCCAGCTTGGCTTGCCCTATGTTGGTCAGTCGTTGAACATGCAGCACCAGTGTCATTCGACGATTGGTCCAGCTCTGGTGCCCCCATAGGTGGGCTTTCGCGTATAACCACGCCACCGTCGGGGATGTTGGCATTGCGGCATCCTGCTCCCGAGCGAGGGTATCGCCCATTTAGGATGTCGCTACGACACACAGCCTGAGCGTGCCAGGACCTACCGCACGGCACCTGAACAAGCACGATTTCACACGACATCGATGGATCAAGCATGCTGGCATCAAACCACACGCATGACGCCAAAACACTGCGATAACAGCATTTGAAGATTCAAGATGAATCGATTCATCAAAGATGAATCATTTGGTGATTCACTGAGGAGGGAGCAGTTCACTCCAACGCTGCACGATCCTGTCCCTGAACTTTCCCCCAGTCCCAGCAGCATGTATCAGCCTGACGACCTCATCTTGCGTGTATCTGCGGTTCTGCCCATCACCACCCTTCCTGGGAGAAGCGATCCCGGCTTTGGCTCGGATTCGATCGAATGTCGAGCCGGAGATATCAGCCTTGTCAATGAGCTGCGCCTTCGTAGGGTTCTGGAAGGCACGCGTCGTTGGTGTAGTCAGATCTAAGTGTCGTGGTGCAGCAAGTATGAGTATGTCATTAATCTCGTTGATTGGGATGTTTGCCTTGTCTACCTGCTCGTTTGGAAAGCAAGACATACCTCGTCTATCCACTCCGAGTGGGTGTAAACCATGGAGCAGATGCACCCCGTCACTCTCGGCGGTTATCGAATGCGGGAACAACCGATTCAGGACCCCGACCGGTTTGAGAACGTCCGATTTGGAGTAACCGATATGAGAAAAATCGACACCATCGGCTGCTCGGTAGACTCGATCAATAGCACCAATCCAATCTTTCCAGTTTGTTCTGGAATCCGCTTCGATGCGAAGACGCGTCTGGGCCCGTACCGGCATTGGCTCTGATTTCAACTTAAGATGCTCATGCGCGAGACTAGCCCATATCTCTGTTAGCCTTTGTACATCCCGCAGAGATCGGTGGAGTTCATCAAGCGTGTTGATCCCAGGCTTGGTACAGTCCCAGTTCGGAATCGGTGATGTCATGCCTGACCCTTCCTAGAAATGATAAAATGCAGCTGGCAAGTTGAACAATATAACAGAATAAGCACTGGGTCGAGGACTGGCTCAGACTTCGGGATCGGCGGGCCCGGATTCGATTTTGTACCATGACATAGCGATTTCTAAAGGCAGCGATAACATACAGCTTGGCACACCGAGTTGAGCTTGGTCTAAACTTGTTGTACCGTGCATACTGTTCAGAGGCACAAGAGCATCCCAGGATATTGGCAACCATTGATGAGTGAGTCCTTCTTTGATCAACCAATCCTGAACTCCCCTTACGAGTATCCCTCCCGCCACTGGGAGCTCGATTCGACTGGTCAGCCACTGAACAAGATCGCCGATCGTCGTAGACGCGCTGAGTTCATGTCGCCAATCCCTGCTGCTAAGAAACGCAAGGGCGAGAAGCAGCAGGAAATGGTCTTCGACGAAGGCATGGGCCTGTCAACGGATAGGCAGCGGTATGACGCTCAGTCTCGGATCATCAATGAAGTGCGCAAAGCGGTTGATGCGTGGCGTCAGATCCCCAACCCAAATGATTGGCGTGTGTCGCCCGATACGGCGCGTCTGCTCCAGCACTGGCGTCATCACAAGTTCGCTTCGATTCGGCCGTTCTTCTGCCAGGTCGAAGCGGTAGAGACAGCCATTTGGCTCACCGAGGTTGCGCCTCGACTCGGCAAAGACGCGAAGGCCATCCTTGAGCAGTTAGACGATGCGAATGAGCAGTCCAATCCCGGACTTGCCCGTCTCGCCCTTAAGCTCGCAACTGGAGCGGGCAAGACGACAGTCATGGCGATGCTGATCGCCTGGCACACGATCAATGCTGTTCGACGCCCAGGTAGTAAGAAGTTCACGCGTGGCTTCCTGATCATCGCTCCGGGAATCACCATTCGTGATCGGCTACGGGTCCTACAGCCCAATGACCCTGACAGCTACTACAAGAGCCGTGAACTCGTGCCCGAGGACATGCTCCCCGAGCTGGGCAAGGCGAAGATCGTCATCACCAACTTCCATGCTTTCAAGCTCAGAGAGACCCTCGATCTCTCGAAGGGCAACCGATCCCTGCTGCAGGGGCGAGGGGAAGAACTCTCCACCAAAGAGACCGAAGGCCAGATGCTCCAGCGTGTCATGCCCGAGCTGCTTGGCATGAAGAACATCGTGGTGCTCAACGATGAGGCGCACCACTGTTATCGCGAGAAGCCCGGCGACGATAGCGACGAGGCAGATTACAGGGGCGACGACAGAAAAGAAGCTGAGAAGAACCGAGAGGCTGCTCGGTTGTGGATCTCGGGCATCGAGGCAGCGACTCGCACGCTCGGTGTTTCTCGCATCTATGACCTCTCTGCCACGCCATTCTTTCTGCGTGGATCTGGGTATGCCGAGGGCACGCTGTTCCCCTGGACCATGTGTGACTTCTCGCTCATGGATGCGATCGAGTGCGGCATCGTCAAGCTCCCCCGCGTTCCAGTAGCGGACAACATCCCAGAGGGCGACATGCCGATGTATCGCAACCTCTGGGAACACATTCGGTCCAAGATGCCGAAGAAGGGACGCGGCAAAGGGGCAACGCTCGACCCGCTCAGTCTGCCTCCTCAGCTCCAGACTGCCCTCGATGCGCTTTACGGACACTACAAGAAGACCTACGCCCTCTGGCAAGAAGCCGGAATCTCCGTCCCACCGTGCTTCATCGTCGTCTGCAACAACACGGCCGCATCTAAGCTTGTGTACGACTATATCTCTGGGTTCGAGCGAGAAAACGACGACGAGTCCACAACGCTCGTCAATGGTCGACTGGAGCTATTCCGCAACTTCGATGAACACGGAAACCCGCTGGCTCGCCCAAACACGCTCTTGATCGACAGCCAGCAGCTGGAGTCGGGTGAAGCACTGGATAACAAGTTCAGGAAGATGGCGAGCGACGAGATAGAGCGGTTCCGCCGCGAGATCATCGAGCGGACCGGCGACAAGAAGCAGGCCGACAACATCACGGATCAGGACTTGCTCCGTGAAGTTATGAACACCGTCGGCAAAAAGGGGCGTCTGGGCGAATCCATCAGGTGCGTTGTCTCAGTGTCCATGCTGACCGAAGGCTGGGATGCGAATACGGTGACCCATGTGCTCGGGGTGCGTGCGTTCGGGACACAGCTGCTTTGCGAGCAGGTCATTGGTCGCGCTCTACGTCGCCAGTCCTACGACCTGAACGAAGAGGGGCGATTCAACGTCGAGTACGCGGATGTCCTCGGCATTCCGTTCGACTTCAACGCCAAGCCTGTTGTCGCCCCTCCGCAACCGCCCCGTGAGACGATCCATGTCACCGCCGTCCGGCCCGATCGGGATCATCTGGAGATCGAGTTCCCACGCGTTGCTGGCTACCGCGTGGAGCTGCCCGAAGAACGGCTGGCCGCAGAGTTTGACGACGATTGCACGCTCATTCTGACCCCAGACTTGGTTGGGGCTACAGAGACACGAAACTCGGGCATCATCGGCGAGTCGATCGACCTCACGCTGGCCCATACCGGTGATATACGAAAGTCCACGATCCTCTTCCATCTGACGAAGCGTCTGGTCGAGACGAAATGGCGTGACCCTGGCGACGAGCCCAGGTTGCACCTCTTTGGCCAACTGAAGCGAATCACGAAGCAGTGGCTCGACAGTCATCTGGAGTGCAAAGGCGGCACGTACCCTGCCCAGCTGCTGTACCAGACGCTCGCTGATATGGCCTGCGAGAAGATCACACGCGGTATCACCGAGAGTCTACGTGGTGAGCGGCCGGTGAAAGCGGTCCTCGATCCGTACAATCCGACCGGTTCAACGGCCCACGTTAGCTTCAACACCAGCAAGAAGGACCGGTGGGAAACCGCACACGACCGAAGCCACATCAACTGGGTGGTGCTGGATAGCGACTGGGAGGCAGAGTTCTGCCGAGTTGCCGAGGGTCACTCGAAGGTCAAGGCCTACGTCAAGAACCACGGGCTTGGGCTCGAGGTGCCGTATAAGTTCGGCTCCGAGTCTCGCCGGTACATCCCGGATTTCATCGTGCTCATCGATGACGGGCGTGGCGAGGACGACCTGCTGCATCTCGTCGTGGAGATCAAGGGATTCCGGCGTGAGGATGCCAAAGAGAAAGCGTCCACGATGAAGACCTACTGGGTACCCGGGGTCAACAACCACAAGGAGTACGGCCGCTGGGCGTTCGCGGAGTTCACGGATGTCTACGAGATGCAGGCCGACTTTGCGGATCAGGTCGAGAACCGGTTCAACGAGATGATCGATAGCGTGCTGGCTGAGCCGGTTGCGTAGGAGGCGCCATGGCGAAGAAGAAGACCAAGAAGAAGGCAGCACGCAAGGAAGTCGCGGCGCTGACGCACGAGGACGCCGCACGCAAGAACATCCCGACGGCCGAGTTCCAATCAGTCATGGACAAGGATGACCAGCAGCCTGTTGAGGTGCGCTACGAACGCAAAACTGGCGGCAAGGATGACTCACTCGCTTCAGAAAAGGAGTCTCGCAATGGGGATCTCGATCCTCAGCTCGTTTGGAGAGGAAAGGACCAGCAAGACTGGTCGGATCTTGTCGTACAGGCTCCGCCGCTGTTCATCCAGGAGAAGGTCCATCCGAAGGCGCTCATCGATCAGCTGACACGCGAAAGCCGCAAGCGCGCTGAGGTTGCTGAGCATGCCGCGGAAGAAGCTGAGGCACCATCACTCTTTGCCGATCTCTATGCAGACTTCAACGGCCTTCCAGACGATGACGCGAAGACCGAGTTCTACGAACACGATGCCAACTGGACGAACCGCATGATCTTGGGCGACTCGCTCCAGGTCATGGCGTCACTTGCCGAGCGAGAAGGACTGCGCGGCAAGGTGCAGTGCATCTACTTCGACCCGCCGTACGGCATCAAATTCAACTCAAATTTTCAGTGGTCTACCACAAGCCGTGATGTCAAAGATGGAAATACGGAACACATCACTCGAGAGCCTGAGCAAGTGAAGGCGTTTCGAGACACATGGCGCGATGGTATTCATACATACCTCACTTACCTCCGAGATCGACTGTCCGCTGCACGTGACTTGCTTCACGAGACTGGTTCCATTTTCGTGCAGATTGGAGATGAGAATGTACACAAAGTTCGGGGAGTTCTAGATGAGGTGCTTGGGGAGGGCAATCTAGTAAGCGAGCTTGTAGTCCAGAAGACATATGGGTTTTCGAGTACTGCGGTGTCAAATGTTGCTGATTACATACTCTGGTATGCGAAAGATCGCACCAAACTCAAATCAAGACCGCTCTATACAGAAAAGCCGTTTGAGCTTGGCGCTGGCAATGCAACGTGGCTGGTTGACTCCAAGTTTCGCTACCGAGGAGTTAACGCTGCCGAGAAGCGAAGAGAGAAAGATATTCCGCCAGATGTCAAGCTGTACAACCCCGACAACATGATCTCGCAAGGCCGAGCATCAGATCCACAGCCATACTCGCTACAAGGTATTTCTCAAGACCCATACAGCAAAAATTCTCATTGGAAAGCCAATTACCCCGACGGCATGAATCGTTTGGCTAATGCAGGACGGGTACATGTTGCGGCTAATAGCTTTCGCTACCGTCGCTACCACGATGATTTTGCTGTTCTCCCGATTTCCAATATCTGGACAGATACCGGAACCGGAAACTTTACCGACGACAAGCTATATGTCGTGCAAACCGGCACAAAAGTCGTTGAACGCTGCTTGATGCTTGCCACAGACCCGGGCGACTTGGTCCTAGACCCAACTTGTGGCTCAGGGACAACCGCATTCGTTGCCGAGGAATGGGGTCGTCGGTGGATTACGATCGACACTTCACGCGTATCGCTGGCATTGGCCCGAACTCGTGTAATGGGTGCTCGCTACCCGTTCTACATGCTCACGGATTCTTTTGAAGGTGTAGAAAAGGAAGCGTCTCTAACGCGATCCGAGCTCCCAGCCAATATCGCCGAGAGATCGTTCGCGAACAACGTCCGTCACGGATTCGTGTATGAACGTGTGCCACACATCACGCTGAAGGCGATCGCAAACAATGCAGAGATTGATGTGATTTGGAGTGAGTTCGAAACAAAGCTTGCGCCG
This sequence comes from Phycisphaerales bacterium, assembly GCA_965216865.1. Taxonomy (GTDB): domain Bacteria; phylum Planctomycetota; class Phycisphaerae; order Phycisphaerales; family UBA1924; genus UBA1924. The sequence goes on along the minus strand of OZ244206.1, from coordinate 2,962,819 downwards.
GTTCGTGAGCAGTTGACCAGCGCGATCCCGGCGGACTGGCTTGCGGCGTATCGCGAGCAGCAGAAGTACAGCGTTGAGGTGCCTGCTGAAATCCAGGAGTGGGAGATCCCACGCGAGCGACCCGAGGATTGGAGCGAGGCGTGTCAGTCCTTGCTCGATGCGTTCTGGGAGCTGCGTATCGCTCGGCAGCAGGAGATCGATGCGAGTATCGCTGCGAAGGCCGACTTTGAGTATCTGTACGACAAACCGTTCGAAGACAAGAAGAAGGTTCGTGTTGCAGGGCCATTCACCGTCGAAAGTATCTCGCCGCATCGAACGCTCGGAGTCGATGAGGATGACGAGCTCATCGATCCACTCAAGCCCGCAGCTGAGCATGAGAACGGCGAGGACGCAGCCGGATTCGTGGACATGGTGCTGGCGAACCTGAAGACCGCCGGTGTGCAGCAGGCTCACAAGGAAGACAAGATCGAGTTCTCCTCGATCGCGCCGTGGCCGGGGCACTTCATCTGTGCTGAGGCACGGGTGCTCGAAGGGGGCGAAGACTCGGGCGAGGAGAAGCGGGCCGGGATTTTCATCGGTCCCGAGTTCGGTACCGTCGGACGGCAGGACCTGGTAGCTGCGGCTCGCGAAGCGGGCGACGCGGACTTCGATCTGCTTATCGCCTGTGCTTTCAACTTCGAGGCCCACGCCTCAGAGTTCAGCAAGCTCGGCCGCATCCCGGTCCTCAAGGCTCGGATGAACGCCGATCTCCACATGGCGGACGATCTGAAGAACACGGGCAAGGGCAACCTGTTCGTGATCTTCGGCGAGCCGGACATCGACATTGAGGACGCTGATGGCGGCAAGATCCAGGTGAAGATCAATGGCGTCGATGTGTTCCACCCGGCAACAGGTGAGGTTCGGAGTGACGGAGCCGAGGGAATCGCGTGCTGGTTCATCGACACGGATTACAACGAGGAAAGCTTCTTCGTCCGCCACGCATACTTCCTTGGACAGAACGATCCATACAAGAGCCTCAAGACAACGCTTAAGGCCGAGATCGATGAGGAAGCATGGGCGAGTCTGAATCGGGATGTCTCACGCCCATTCAAGAAACCTGAGAGTGGGCGGATCGCGGTGAAGGTGATCAACCACTTGGGTGACGAGGTGATGAAGGTGTTTAGGGTTGACTAAGCGTCCCCTTGGTTTCCCAAACCTGTGCTTGGGATCGCCAGCAAACTGATGTACTAATCAAGCGCATATCACGTTCCGTTATGACATCCGCTCCTTTGGCCACTCCCGGAAGCATCAGAATCTCCTCCTGAATCTCAGGCGATAAATGCAGCAGATTCATGATCTGCGTCATCCGCGGCTGCGATACATGCAGCAGCTCCGCTAGCTCCGTTTGGCTCTGCACCACGCCGTCGCTGAGCATCTGATCATACCGGATCGCCAGCGCCATCAGCTTCGATATGCGAGGCACCCGTCCCATTGGCTCCTCAACAGCCCGATCGCTCTTTCGCTTGCCTTTGACCGCGAAGTCCACCGTCCGCATCACCGTCTTCATGCCGCCTCCTTCGCAAGACTCTTGATACCGCACGGCCTGAATGTCACGCTCACCGACTGCGATTCGCTGTCGTACTCCACCCGCTCGATCAGCAGCTTGAGCAACCTTGCTTGCTCGCGAGGGATCAGGTTGCTCCAGACCTCGTCGAAGTTTTTGAGCCGACGCTCCGCTTGCGTCGGATCGAGCCGCTGTGATCGCAGCCCATCAAGCTCTTCACGAAGCAGCTTCTCACGCTTCTGATCTGCCATAATCGCCTCATTGAGCTCGGCGACACGAGCTGTTCGATCGCCTGGCTCCCCTACCGCTCGCCGCAGTTCTCGATCGAGGCGTTTGAGTTCCTTCTGAATGTCGTGTAGGTCGCGTTCACGATCCTTCAGTCTTTGGACGAGCACCTCATCGCTATCACCCAGAATCTGCTTGATCAATGCCCGATCGGTCATCGCTGCTCGCGCCTCATCGACGACCAGCTGCTCGATGGCCTGAGCAGGAAGTGAGCCGGATGGGCATGTGCATGCCCCCTTCTTGATCGATCCAACACATCGGTAGTACCGGTACTGCTTGCGGCTCTTGCCCCTCGAAGTCGTGAAGACATGCGTCATCGCATGATCACACGCCTTGCACCGCAGCAGCCCGCGCAGGATCGCCCCGTACTTGTTGCGGACCTCCTTGCCACCTATACGGCCGTTGTGGCTGAGGATCTTCTGCACTCGATCGAACTGCTCAGCATCAATGATCGCCTCGTGCTCCCCCTGATAGAGCTCACCCTTGTGGCTAATCATGCCCTTGTAGAGTGGGTTCTTCAGATGGGCGTAGAGCGTCGCCTTGTCGAAGGCCTTATCCCCGATGACCCTGCCCTTCTTGGTCACACGCTTCTTGTTCCTCCAGCCTTTGCGGTCCAGCTCCCGCACCACCGGCTGCAATGACTGCTTGTCGAGGTACAAGGCGAAGATCTGGCGCACACGGGTCGCCTCCTTGGCGTTCACGACGAGCTTGGGGCTTCCCCCGGACCGGTCCACGTCGTAGCCCAATATTGGCACACCGCCCGCCCACTTGCCCTTGCGTTTCTGGGCGGCGATTTTGTCGCGGATCCGCTCGCCGATGATTTCCCGCTCAAACTGGGCGAAGCTCAGGAGGATGTTGAGCGTCAAACGCCCCATCGAACTCGTCGTGTTGAACTGCTGCGTGACCGAGACGAACGACACGCCGTGGGCGTCGAAAGTCTCCATGATCCGGGAGAAGTCCATGAGGGATCGGCTCAGGCGGTCCACCTTGTACACCACCACGCAGTCGATTTTGCCCGCTTCGATGTCCCTGATCAGCCGATCCAGTGCGGGTCGTTCCATCGAGCCACCCGAGAACCCGCCGTCGTCGTACCGCTCGGGGAGGCACTTCCAGCCCTCCGCCTTCTGGCTCGCGATAAACGCCTCGGCGCTCTCTCGCTGGGCGTCGAGCGAGTTGAACTCCTGATCGAGCCCCTCCTCGCTGGACTTGCGGGTGTAGATCGCGCACCTGATCGTGTCCGGTTTCGAGTGCTTTGGCTTGCTCATGGCTTCTTCCCCAGCCCGAAGAAGCGGAAGCCGTTGATGTGGGTCCCGGTGATGTGCTTGGCGACGGCGCTGAGCGTGTCGTACCGCTGCCCCTCATATTCGAAGCCCTTATCCCCGTCCAGCACCAGCACGCGGAGCTTCTTGCCTTTGTAAGTCCGCACGATCGCGGAGCCCGGAGCGGGTATTCGCGGGTCGCGTGGTGCGATCCGCAGTGTGCGGCTTGACGAGTTTCCGCCTTGGGGCGGGCAGACCAGTGTCTTCGGGGCCATGACCCGGATGTCCGCGTCATTGGCAAGCTCGGCTGCGCGGCGCTTCGCACGCTCCGAGAGTCCGCCGAATGCATTGGCCTGGATTCGCCAGGCGTTTTTGCGGATCAGGTACTGGCGGTGGCGGGTACGGGTCGGCTGGCCGTGCAGCTGCTCGTACAGGTTGGCGAGCTGTCCGGTCGTCATCTCCTGCAACTCAGCGATCTCCGCCTCGACCATGGCCTGCTTGTCTGGTGCGATCATGATTGACCTCCTTGGGGGTTGGTATTCCCCACACTGAGGTCAGCATGGTCCCGATCTTCAAGTCCCTCCGGTGAAGATTCAGAGACTTTCGTAGATGACGGGAGTAGGCTCGATGCTCGCACCAGACCCAGCGCGAGGATGCTCGTGATCTCATCACGGCGTTCCTTCGGCGTCATGGTCTGCGGGTCGGTCGTGCGATCGACGGATCGTTTCTTCGGCATGGGGATCGTCCTTGATGCGGGCGTCATTGCCCTCCATCAAGCACCTATGCGGTTTCATGACTCGGTGTCCGCTTTTTCGAAGATTGTTGCGCGATGCAGCATTTTCGAACCAACGATGTTGCGTGAGGCACACCGCGCACAACGATCTCTTCACCCGTACACCGGATCTCAGAGACCCGAGAGACTTTGGAGTTGATTTCGCCCTGATCCGGATCAGAGACATGCGAGTTCGGTTATCATGGGCGCGACATCAGAGACTCGCTCGCTCCGCGCAACCACGCGTATTGTTGCGGAAACCGCGAAGAAATCGGGCAGTCTCTTTGTAGGGTGCCATCTATAACAAGAAAGCCGGCGTCTTGCGACACCGGCTTAAAAATAGCGGGGGCTGGATTTGAACCAACGACCTCCGGGTTATGAGCCCGACGAGCTACCAGACTGCTCTACCCCGCAATCAGGTAGTGATTCTTCGCGGAGCCTTTGCGAAAAGCAACCCCGTGCGCATTAAAACTTGCCAATCGTCTGTTCCTGATCCGTAAATTTCCTGAGCAGATCACTCCGCGCACGAAACTCGTAGGCATGAAATCGGTACAAACTATTACGCCGAGTGTCGGCGTCTGAGAGTTTCTACAACCGAATCGGAAGACACCACATGAAGAAGACCACGCTGCTGATCGGCGCGGCGGGGATCGCGATGACGGCGACTCCCCTCCTCGCACAGGAAGATGACAAGCATTCAGGGATGTTCAGATACCCTGATGTCGGCAAGGACCACATCCTCTTTGTCTACGCAAATGATATCTGGATCGTGGATAAAAAGGGTGGCGAGGCGCGCCCAGTCGCTTCGCCAGCTGGGCAGGAACAGCACCCCAAGTTCTCCCCCGATGAATCGCACATTGCGTTCGTAGGCAACTACGAGGGAGATCGTGATCTCTATACCGTCCCCACTGCTGGAGGGGTCCCGATGCGTGTCACGCATCATCCAGCGAACGAGCGACTGCTCGATTGGACACCAGACGGCGATTTGCTGTTCTCTTTCAACGGACTCAGCGGGAATCCTGCACACCAGAAGCTCTTCACCGTCGATGCGGATGGCGGGATGCCCGAAGCTATGCCAGTTCCCTACGGCGCAACGGGAAGTGTGAGCCCCGACGGGGAATGGCTCGCCTATACACCCAACTCGCGAGATTTTCGAACATGGAAGCGATACCGCGGCGGGCTCGCAACGGATATCTGGCTTTTCAATCTCAAAACAAAAGAGTCCAGGAAAGTCACGGACTGGGAAGGCACCGACACCATCCCTATGTGGCATAAGGACATGCTCTACTACCTCTCTGACAACGGTGAAGAGGGACGCCTGAATATCTGGAGCTACAACCCAAGCAAGGACGAGCATAAGCAGATCACGAACTTCACCGACGACGATGTGAAGTTCCCGTCCATGGGTGTCTCCGATGTTGGTCGAGCAGAAATTGTGTTCCAACTCGGTTCACGAATCCACCTGCTCAATGCCAGCAATGGCAAATCCAAGCCTATCGACATCGCCGTCCCCGGTGCCCGCGAGACACTGCGTCCCAAAGCGGTTAACGCGAGCAATCACCTTATGTCCGGCGACATTTCCTCAACGGGCAAGCGTGTTGTCGCCGAAGCTCGTGGTGATATCTGGACAGCACCGGTTGAAAATGGCGCACCACGCCAACTGACAAACTCCTCCGGAGCGGCCGATCGACTCCCAACCTGGAGTCCGGACGGGCGATGGGTCTCCTACTTCTCCGACGCGGATGGCGAGTACGAGTTATACATCACTCAATCCGACGGCAAGGGCGCAACCCGCCAACTCACCGATGGGAATCAAACCTACTTCATGAGTTCGTCATGGTCTCCCGACTCGAAGACAATTTACGCTGTCGACAAAGCTGGCAAGATGTACCTCGTTGATGTCGAATCGGGTGAGATGAGTCACTTCGATACCGAACCACTCGCAAATCCGATCGGCGTATCTTGGTCACACGATTCACGATGGATCACCTACGCGAAGTCGTCCGAAGGCTCGTTCAGCTCCGGCATCTGGATCTATGACACCGACACGGGTGATAAACACCAGGTCACATCTGGATTCTTCAACGATTCGAGCCCGGCGTTCTCGAGCAAGGGCGATTTCCTCTTCTATGCATCGAACCGTGACTTCACCACACCGCAGTACGAGGATGTAGGATCAACCTTCGTCTACGCGAACACGGGCCGACTCCTCGCAGTGCCTCTGAACGCAGAGGTTGAGAACGCCCAACTCCTTGAGTCGGACGACGAAACCTGGGAAGAAGAAACTGAGGAAGCCGAAGAAAACGCAGAGAATGCGGAAGATGAGAACGCCGATGGTGGCGATGCGGATAAAGATTCAGAAGAATCAGCATACCTCGACGGGTACGACACCGAGCACCCGCTCTGGGGCAAGTGGGAAGGCACCGCTTCCGGATTCGCAGCCCTTGGCATGCCAACCGATGAGATCTCCTTCTCGCTCATGATCATTGTCGATGAGGAAGGCAACATCATGGGCCAGTCCGAGTCCATGGGTGAGACAGACGACCTGGGCGATGTCGTCAAATGGAACGCCGACTCGAATGAGCTATACATGGAGTCTTCTGATTCCGGAATGACCATTATCCAGAAGGCGACGGTCAACGGAGACACCATGACCGGCACTTGGGAGATCAAGGGCATGGGCATGTCGGGCGAATGGAAAGGCCGACGCACCAGTTCAGAGATTTCCGAGGAAGAACTCGGCGAAGTCGTGAAGGACTCGGCCGAGGCCTCTGAAACAGTTGAGATCGACTTCGAGAACTTTGAAGCTCGAGCCTACGACCTCGGCGTAGCCTCGGGCAACTTTGCGAATCTTGTGAGCAACGACAAGGGCGAACTGCTCTACATCCGTCAGGGCGCCAACGGAGCCTCACTCAAGCTCATCGATCCCCGTTCTGATGAACCAAGCGAAAAGACCGTACTTGGTATGGCCTTTGGGTTCAGCATATCCGGCGATGGGAAGAAGCTGGTCGCCCAGACCCCCGGTGGTTTCGCGGTTGTCGATGCGAAGCCCGGCCAGAGTGCCAAGCCGCTCGATTTCAACCTCCGTACTACCGTCAACCTGCGCGAGGAATGGAAGGAACTCGTGACCGACGCGTGGCGTCGATTCCGCGACTTCTTCTATGTCGAGAACATGCATGGGGTCGATTGGGACGCAGTCCTTGCACACTACCTTCCCATGGTTGACGACGCCGTATCGCGCGAAGATGTCTCCTATATCATCGGCGAGATGATCTCCGAGCTCAATGTCGGGCACGCGTACTACTCAGGCGGTGACGGTGAGCGTCAGCCGAGCACGAATATTGGGCTCCTCGGTGCAGAATACGAAATCGCTGAGGGTGATGAGCACTCTGGTTTCCGGATCACCAAGATCTACCGCGGAGCCCCTTGGGACACCGATGCACTCGGCCCGCTATCCCAGCACGGACTCGGCGTCTCCGAAGGCGACATCATCACCGCGGTGAACGGCGCTGCGATCGATACGAGCAAGGACATCTGGGCCTCGTTCATCGGCCTCGCAGGCAAGCCAACAACCCTCACGATCGTTTCCGCACTTGAAGGAGATGAGGAGGCCGTTAATGAACGCGAGGTCACACTCAAGCCCATCGGGTCTGAGTTTGGGCTTCGTTATCGCGCATGGGTTGAGTCCAACCGCAAGTATGTCGAAGAGCACTCCGACGGCAAGATCGGGTACATCTATGTCCCCAACACGGGTGTACAAGGCCAGAACGAGCTCTTCCGTCAGTTCTATGGACAGATTGGCAAGGATGCCCTCATGATCGACGAGCGTTGGAACGGCGGCGGCCAGATCCCCAACCGGTTCATCGAGCTGCTCAACCGACCACGCACCAACTACTGGTATCGTCGCGACGGAGCTGATTGGCCATGGCCGTACGACTCGCACCAGGGTCCCAAGGCAATGCTGATCAACGGCAACGCAGGATCCGGCGGCGACATGTTCCCGTGGCTCTTCAAACACCATGGACTCGGAAAGCTCATCGGTACCCGGACATGGGGTGGGCTCGTCGGAATCTCCGGCGTGCCTCAGCTGATCGATGGCGGCAATGTTTCTGTCCCTAACTTCGGGTTCTATGAACTCGATGGCACATGGGGCATCGAGGGTCACGGTGTTGATCCCGATATCGAGGTTGACATTGACCCGTCCGCTTCGCTTGATGGGCGTGACCCACAACTCGACGCAGCTATCGATCACCTTCTCGAGGAGATCAAGACAAGCGGGTACCAGCGCCCCGAACGCCCGACGCCTCCTGTCCGTACCGGTATCGGTATCACGGATGATGACAAGTAAGGCTTGACAGGCATCTATACAAATTAATAGCCCCGCGATCATCAGATCGCGGGGCTATTTTCATGAGTTGCGATACTGAATGAGACTATCCGTCCAGTCGCCCAAGCAGTTCTTTCACTGCGGCTTCAAGCTGCGGATCACGCCCCGCTGCCTCGTCCGCCGGTGTCTGAGGAACATCGATGTCTGGCTTGGCGCCATTGTTCTCCATATCAGTCCCGTCGGGGAGGTACCACCCCCGGAATGGACGACGCACGGTCGTTCCATCAATCAAACGGAAGGAACCCGTTGAAATCACGCCACCGAAAGTCTGCGTTCCGATCAGTGTGCCACGGTTCGCTGTACGAATCGAGTGAGCGAAGATCTCCGCGTTCGAGAAAGAGTGCTGATTGATCAGGACATTGATCGGGCGTGAATACGCGTAGATCAGTCGCCGGTCACGCGGGTAGTTGTCCGGCTCGACTTTATCAGGGTCCGCCCCACGCGGGATCGTGTACGCATGGTTTGGTGCTGTCAGCGATGCGAGCAGGATATCCGTTGTCCAGCCACCGCCATTGTCACGGACATCGATGATGAGCCCTTCCTTACCGTGCGCAGCGGCGTAGAGATCACGCTCGTAATCACGCACTTCCGCGAGCCCCATGCCCCGAATATGGAGGTACCCCAAACGCCCGTTAGAGAGCTTCTCGACCTCTGCCCGGCGCTTCATGACCTCATCGTCGTAACGAAGTACGGACGCCCGCCCGAATGAAGTCGGCGTAACCAGAGCCAGCTTGGATTCGCCGTCGATGCTGTCGGACGGAATGTACTCAATGAGGACCTCCTGGCCGGACATGTGCGCCATCGAGGCATGCAGATCCTTGAGTTGCCCGTCTTCGCCAACGAGTTGGTGCTCACCGACCGCGACGATGACATCGCCGACACTCGGCGCGTTCTTCATCTTATCGATTGGCCCGCCCTTGATGATCGCATCGATCCGGTACCCGTTATCCATCGCCGTGAAATCGATGCCCAGGTATCCATTGCCGGGCGAACCAGCAGAGTAGCCGTCACCTCCCCGCGTCGCGGTGTGGGACCCATTGACCTCGCCCCACATCAGATCCATGAGACGCAAAAAGGCCTGCTGCGTGCGTGTTTGCATGACAAGTTCGCGGTATCGCTCGCTGATCGCATCCCAATCAAGCCCCTTCATTGTGGGGTGATAAAAGGTGAGACCAAAGCGACTGGATGCTTCATCGAACTTCTGAGCAAGCTCGGCATCGCGATCGATTGTGATCGTCGCATCGATCGGCAGACTCGTTGTTTTCCCTCCCGTCGGACTCGTAGTCGCGGCCTGACCTCCAGACATATAGCTCAAGGTCTTGCCATTCAGCGAGAGGCGGGGATCACCCACGCCGCCGGATTTGATCGTCTTCCGATCACGCCCGCGATGGTCCACACTGACATAATGGCGGCTGCCATCAATGACTGTGGAGAACACAATCCGATCCGCTCCCGGTGTCAGCAGGAGATCTGATTCGGACTCGGGAGTCGAAGTAATCCGGCGAACTCGGAGATACGCGTCATCCGCATCAAACTCGAGTGAATCAGATTCTACCTCTTCCGATTCATCCTCGTCATCTTTGTTTTCACCGAACTCCACAGGATCGATTGGCTTGAGCTTACCCGCGGCAGCCGCGGCATCTTTGATGTACTGATCGAGCTCATAGCCGGCCATGCCCTCGAGTTCACGATCGAGGAAGACCGCGTATACATCGAACTCCCAGTTCTCGTTATCCCGATCCGAAAGGAAAGTCAGCACCTTTCCATCGTGCGACAACTGTGGCGAATGATCGATATCCGGATGGCGTGAGATATTCATGGGCTCAGGGAGTTCCCCATCCTCACCCGGCCGCGTGTCCACGATGAATATATCCGCATTGAAGTCGAGATCCTGCGCTGCCACCACGAGGTGCCGCGAATCGGAAGCCCATTGAACATCGGGGTCGGCCCAGAGTTCCATGATGACCTGATCATCGCCCGTTTCCAGATCGCGGACGACGATGTCGCCCCGCTCTTTCAGGTACAAAAGCTTGGTTCCGTCCGGTGAGGGCATCGGGTTAAAGACGAGCGTATCAGACTCGACCACCGGCGAGATTTCAAACCGCAACGCCTCGCTCCAGCGCTTCGCGTAATCGATCTTGGGCTCTTCTTCCTTCTCTTCGGACTCTTCGTCCTCATCTTCGGAAGCCTCTTCCTCGCCCTCCGGTTCATCCCCCTCGCCCTCTTCCGATTCCTCGGATGCCTCTGTTTCTTCGACTGCTTGTTCCTCCTCGGAGGCCTGCGGTTGCGCTTCGGCTTCGGATTCCTCAACCTCGGGTTCTGGATCCGGTTCTGGATTTAGATCCTCTCGCGTGAGTGAGACCGTTACCTCGTAGATATTTCCTAGGGATTCACCATCGTCAGCCGTGTAGTACAGCTTCGTCCCGTCGGGGGACCAGACGATGTCGCGCTCCCGGAACGGTGTGTCCGTTACGCGGATCGTCGGATGATCTTCGCTCGTCGATCGAACAAACAGCTCGCCGCGTGCAATCTCTGCAACGGCTTTCCCGGAGGGATGAACCGCGGCCTCCGAAACTTCACGCGAGATATTCTTGCGATAGGTATCTCCCTTCGCAAGATCCTCCGCGAGTGTCACATCAACCGCAACGGGCTTCGCGCGATCATTCGTAAGATCGAGTGTGTAGAGCGTGTTCCAAACAACAAACACCGCGGTTGACCCGTCAGCAGAGACCTGCAAATCCCGCACACCGTGCGCGATCGTGTCAGATGTGTTGCTCGTGGGCTTGAAATGCGTGAGTTGCCGCACCGCACCAGGATCCTGGTCCGTCTTGCCCGGCGCGAGGCGCACCAGGTTGTACTGCCCATCACGGCTGGAGATGTACACCATCGAGCCATCGGGGAGTATGTTGGGTTCAAAGTCGTTGCCGTCAAAGTGGGTCAGCTGCGTGAAACGCTCCGTGCTCGGAGAGTATTTGAATATGTCAATATTTCCCGGGCCCCGATACGCAACCCGATGCGGGTAGTAGTACCCCCGGATGAAGTAAATATCCTCCGTGTCCGCATGCGTTGCAGGTCCCCGACCGAACGCATCCGTGACGCGTTCCATCGGACCGCCATCCAATGCGGCGGAATACATGCGTGGGTGCCGATAGATCTCACGATACAGATACGCGGAGAACAAGACCCGCTCCCCGTCCTGGCTGAACCCGCCGAGCATCATCGCTCGATCGGACTCCGTTATCCTGGCGATCTCTCCAGGCGCGACCCGATCACCGTCTTCGATCAAATCAAGCGTGTATAGATTCTGCGCCCCGTCCCGGTTGGATTCAAAGACGATTTTCGATCCGTCGTGCGAGAATCGGGACTGCCCCTCGATCCCGGGGTGCACGGTCAAGCGTTCTGCGATCCCGCCGGATTGAGGGATACTCCAGAGATCCCCAGCCGCGGAAAACACGATGTGCGAGGCATCGGGCGAGATGGAAGGGTGTTGAATCAATCCCTGACGCGTGTCCTGCGCCAGCACAGAAGCGGCGCATACGCCACTCAGGACGAGCAAGGTGGATATACGAGAACGAACAGACATGCAGACTCCTCCGTGGATGAGCGCGATTCCGATGTCGTGATGGGATGAACGCACGGATCGCCGAAAGAAAACAGGCCCAGCCGCGGATGCGGCTGGACCTGTGAATATACCCGATTTTGTGCCCGATTGAGCATCAGACATGCATGAATCAAGCGATCATTCTTCGATGGGCTCAAGCGTTTCCGGATCGCGCGTGGGGATCCGAGTCGCCTTGCCTCCAGAGAACTCGTCCATCGTCGCAACCCGGTTCGGATCAGCTTCCGAATCCGCATTGCCCTTTTTGATCTCATCCCAAGGGCCGACGACGAGAATGACCGCATCCTCTGGGTGAAGATACTCATTGGCGGCCTGCTGAACCATCTCAGGTGTCACCGCTCGGACCTGATCTCGATAACTTTGCCAGTACCCCTCGGGGCGATCGGTCCGCTCGTCATTCATGAAGATCCCGAGCATCGCTCCCTTGGATTCAAAGTTTCGCGGGAAAGTTTCGATCAGGTTGTTCTGGATGGTTTCCAGCTCGTCCGTTGTGACAGGCTCAGTCTGGATCCGGTCTAACTCGTCGAAGACCAGACGCGTCGCGAGCGCGGTCGTCGGAGTCTTCGTGAAGAAATACGACGCAAAGATCCCAGGATAATCAACGCGGGTCTGCATAAAAGACCCCGCCGTGTACGCCAGTCCTTCACGAGTACGGACTGAGTTCGTGATACGCGATGTGAAGCCTGAACCACCAAGAATCTGGTTCATTACTTCCGCCTCGATCGCATTGGGATCGTCGCGGGTGAGACTCCGGTGCCCAACCAGAACCTGCACCTGAGGCTGATCCTTCTCGTAGTAGTACACGCCGGGCTCAAAGGTGTGCGTTGGGGCGGGTGCGTCCGGAGCCTCTGGCTTGGCTTCCCAGCCACTGAGATGTTCTTCGAGGAACGCGAGCATCTCCTGTTTCTCGAAGTCACCTGTAACAGCAATCATCAGATTGCCGGGATGGAAGATCTGCTCATGGAACGCACGCAGATCGTCCGTCGTGATGGATTCGAGCGACGCACGGGTCGGCTGACGCGATTCGTGATGATCTTCCCCCCACATCAGGTAGTTGAACTCACGAAGAGCAATCGCAAGACCGTTGTCATCACGCGCCTTGAGCCCCTCCAGCGCCTGCCCACGAAGGGTTTCCAGACGCCCCTCGTCAAAGCGAGGATTTCGGAGCATGTCCATGAACAGCTCGAATGTGCGATTGAGATTGCTCGTCAGGGTATCAACTCTGGCACTGGCCGAGGTTGCGCCAACACCAACGGAGACATCCGCTGCAAGGAAGTCGAACTCCTCATCGAGTTCACTAGGTGCCATCATCGAAGAACCACCGGTACGGATCATCTGCCCCGTCATCGCGGAGAGACCGGCTTTATCCGCTGGTTCGAGGTACCCGCCGCCTTTAAAGCTGAAACGGATCTCGACAAGCGGGAACTCGTTGCTCGGTGCAAGATAAACCGGAACACCGTTGGAAAGTTCGTAGCGGTACTCATCTGCACTTGGCGGCACGAACTCGAGCGCCTCAAACTCAATCTCACGAGGATGCGCCGGGATATCGTCCGCAAGCACCACGGCTGAACCTGTGAGCGTAATCGCAGCGCAGGCAATGTTGATCAGGGTATTCACTGGTCACCTCCTTCGGTGCCATCCGTGTTGCCCGACTCGATCTGATCGATTCGGGCCTGGATCTGCTGTTTGATAAACTTCATCGCCGTCGCGAACTGAGGCGGAACCATGCCAGCCTGCGCGTCCATTTCTTCGATCTGACCACGAAGCGTCGCCGCATCATTCTCCTGCTGGAGATTCGCGAGTTCCGCTTCGATCTGCGGGATCATCATCCCTGCCATTTCTTCCGGAAGCGATGCACGGACATCTTCGATAGTAAGAAGCTCGACCTCATCGCCACCGCGTCGGGTGTAATACGAGACCGCACGCTCATGCTCTTCAAAATATTCCTTAGCGACACGCTGGATATCTTCGGGTGTCACCGATGCAATACGCTTGGGGTACTCATTCAGGTAGTCGTACCCACCGTACGCCTCCGTGATCGCAAGTTGAAAGAAGAGTGACGAGTTATCCTGCAACCCACGGAAGTTGTCCGCGGCCGCCTGGTTCTTCACCTTCTGAAGTTCCCGCTCCGAAACGAGTTCCGTCTTGAGCTTGTCGAGCTCTTCGTACCACGCCGCTTCCAGATCTGCCAGCTCAGCATCCCCCTTGGGAAGCGCCGAGAACGAGAAACTCCCCGCATACCGCATCGCGCGATTACCAGCACTCGCCTGTGCCGCGATCGAATCCTCCTCGATCAGAGACTTGTACAAACGACCTGTACGCCCGTTCATCAGATCCGCAATCACATCAAAGACCGCCTCATCCGGATGCCCGAAGGGCACTGATCGATAGCGGACCTCTACCTGATCCTGACAATCACATTCGCCGGCGAAACGAAGCTCGCCCAGCAGCGGGACCGAGTGCGTCACCAGCGGTGCCGCCTTGGGACGCTTATTGGGGATTCGACCGAAATATGAATCCACAAGCTGTTTGGCTTCTTCAACTTCGAAATCGCCCACAATCACACCCGTCAGATTCGCGGGCTGGTAGTAGGTCTCGAAGTATTCTTTGATCTCACCCTCGGTGTACGCCATCAGGTCGCTCATCCAGCCGATGACCGGCCAGTTGTATGGCGAAGCAACCCAGAACATCGAATCGAACTGCTCATCAAGCTTGCCCGTCGCCGTCGCCTCAAGACGCTGACGACGCTCCTCGATCACCACGAAGCGCTCCGCGTCTAGCTCTCTATATGAGGGGTCAAGCAGACGATCGCTCTCCATCCAAGACCACAGCTCAAGCTTGTTGCTGGGGAGATTGATGTAGAACACTGTGAAGTCGTTGCTGGTGCCCGCGTTCATGCCAGAAGCACCGTTTCCGGTATAGATCGAGTCAAACTCATTCTTGATCGTGATCTCGGCCTGCTTATCCTGCAGCGTCGACATCTCGGCACGCATCTCACGGAGTTCATCCGTGTCATTCGCCGGATCCCAGGGGTTGTCGATCTCGCCGTCGTACATCCGTGCGTACTGCACATCGAGCGTGTACGCACGCATCCGCTCACGGATCTCGGTCAACTGCTCGCGATACTGCTCGTCGAGCTCAGGGTCGCTGGTTCCGATTGAATCGGTGCCCTTGAAGAGCAGGTGCTCAAGCAGATGCGACACGCCCGTGATTCCTGGGCGTTCGTTGGCCGAACCGACAGGAGCGATCCAGCCGGCAGTGATGATGTTGGGTTGCTCGTCGCGCGGCATGAGCAAAAACTTCATGCCATTATCTAGCGTGTATTCGATGGGCTGGACATTCTGGGCGACCGATATGCTGGCACCAGTGGCCAATACCGTGGTCACCGCGAGTGTCGCGGCGTGCTTGAATCTCATAGGGGCTCCTCGATGTCGAATCGAAACCGGGCACACTGCGCACCCGAGTTTAATGATACCGGCCAGATTGCGAAAAGGTGCATTGTCACAGGAACACGAAAGTGCTTCTACTTGACAAAATCACGGGTTCCCGAGTTCGGCGATCATGCACCGAACGCTCCCACCCGCGACATACTCGATCGTGGGTATCGGCACCGTGACGATCCGCCCCTTGGACTGTAATACAGACCGCTGTTCCGGAGTGAAATGATTCCATGCGGATTCTGACATCGCAAAGACAGGGTCCCCATCCCGGTTGTTGAGTTGGAGTATGTTCCCACAGAAATGCGAGACCTGATCAAGTGTGATCTGCATGAGCTCTCGCCCACTCTGCCTGAGCGAAGATTCAACGATGTCGTATTCATCTGGATCTACGATCGATCGCATACAAGCTACTGTCAACTCATCACCAATGCTGAGCATGACATTGGTGTGATAAATGGGATTGCCTTCCGCATCAGCCGCGTGAAACCTGACAACTGCGTACCCGGTCTCATCGCTCCAAGCATCCAACGCCTGTTCCGTCGTTCGTCCGGAAAGGCATGCGTATGCGATGCCATTGACTCGATCGAGCACAAGCGATCCCGTTCCCTCGAGAAACTGATCGTCATTCTCAAGCTGACTCAGATCGAGATGGTCCATCCTCGAAGAAGTAAACCGTGAAATTGCATCAAGAATCTCTGTCCGCCGTTCACGCCGGCGCGCAACGGGGCACATTGGATAGGTGATCAGGACAGGATCCCGCTTGATGGACTTGAACTCGTGATACGACACCCAGTTGTTCGGAAAGACCGAGTCCGGAAGCCGCAGATCATCCTCGAAGACAAGCACCTGAACCCCCGCCTCCTTGAGGGCACCAGCCAGTGCATCGAACTCACGACGCGCCTGCTCCTGAACCTTCTCTTGAGACTCATTCGGCACATGCATAAACGCGTTGGTCTTTGCCGCCTCATCGTCGCGGGCAAACGCGGTTGGGCGGATCATCAACACTCTGGACGCGGCCTGACTCCGTTCGCTACTCATGGCTCTATCATATCGTCGCAATCCCCCATCCACACGAGACGGACAATCCCATGAGTGATATCGCCAATGTGATCCTAACCCCCGACACCCCGCTATCCCCATGCCAGATCGAACGGGTCGCACGCAAAAAAGACCGGGTTGAGATCGCAAACTCCGCTTCCGACGCGATCAACCGCTGCAGAACTCAACTCGAGAAAGTCCTCGACGATGGGCTCGCCCATTACGGCATCAATACCGGGTTCGGCTCGCTCTCACGCAAGCAAATCCAACCCAACGAACTGGAGCAACTCCAACTCAACCTCATCCGCTCCCACGCGGCGGGCGTTGGCGATCCGCTCCCTGAAGACGTCGTTCGTGCCATGATGCTCGTGCTCGCCGCGTCACTTGCACGCGGGCACTCCGGGGTCCGTCTAGAAATTGTCGAACAAATCGTCACACTCCTCAACGCGGGAATCACCCCTGTTGTTCCCGAATCCGGATCTGTCGGTGCTTCGGGTGACCTTGCGCCACTCGCCCATTGCGCACTCGCTCTCATCGGGGAGGGTGAAGTCTTCCACCACGGCCAGCGTCGCCCCACTCCAGATGTATTCAGCGAGTTCGGTATCAAACCCGTCACGCTCGTTGCAAAGGAGGGGCTGGCGCTCATCAACGGCACGCACTTAATGTGCGGACGCTTCGCCCTCATCGCGCAGGATCTCAAACGCGTTACTAACGCCGCTTTCATTGCAAACGCGATGTCGATCGACGCCGCCCGCGCCTCGCACGGCTACCTCGATCCACGCGTCTATGCAGTCCGAAATCAGTCTGGCGCCGCTCGTGTCGCGGAAACCCTACGGGGCATGCTCAAAGGAAGTTCGATTGTCGTATCCCATGCCGCAGACGATCCGCGCGTTCAGGACCCGTATTCATTCCGTTGCGCCCCGTTGGTACTCGGCGCCGCACTCGATTCGTTCGATTCCTGCTTCGCAAGACTCCACGACGAACTGGGCGCCGTCTCTGACAACCCGCTGATCTTTGATAACGGGTCAGAAATCCCCGATATCGTTAGCGCCGGATGTTTCCATGGCATGCCCGTGGCGCTCCCGCTCGATACCCTCGCGATCGGGATCGCCCATCTCGCCGGGATCGCCGAACGCCGCGTGTACCACATCCTGAGTGTATTCGACCCGGAGAGCAACCTCACCGCGTTCCTAAGCCCAAAGCCTGGTGTGATGTCCGGATTCATGATCGTGCAGTACGCCGCGGCCGCGATGTGCAACGAACTCATCGGACTCGCGAACCCATCAAGCGTCGCGAACCTCTCGACATGCGCAAACATGGAGGATTACAACTCCTTCGGGCCACGCAGTGCCGCCAAGGCAGCCCGCGCCGTACAACTCGCCCGCTCGATTATTGCAACCGAGCTGCTGGTCTCCGCCGAGGGTGTCGAGGCCCACCGCCCGCACATGTCTGGCCCAGTCGTGGAAGACGCGATCAAGATTATCCGCGAGGTCGTCAAGCCCCTGACAATAGACCGCTCGCCATCCCCGGATATCGCCGCAATTGAGAAGCTCGTCGCGGATGATGCATTTGAACACCTGATCCAAAAGTGACCTCCCCTGCTACACTCAACTGAAACAAAACCAAATCAGGACAAGTAGATATGAGCACCACCACCAAGCCAGGCGTTTCCAAGTACATCCCCGAGCCTCAGGCCCGCGTCATCCGCGCCCCACACGGTACCGAGAAAACCTGCAAAACTTGGCAGGCCGAAGCCGCACTGCGCATGCTCATGAACAATCTGGACCCCGAGGTCGCCGAACACCCCGAGTCCCTCATCGTCTATGGCGGTCGTGGCCAGGCCGCCCGATCATGGCCCGCCTACGACGCGATCATCGACACACTCCAACGCCTTGAGCCCGACCAGACCCTGCTCGTGCAATCCGGCAAGCCCGTCGGCGTCGTGCAGACCACCACCGATTCCCCTCGCGTGATGATCGCCAACTCGAACCTTGTCCCACACTGGGCAACGCAGGAGCACTTCGACGAGCTCGCCGCGAAGGGGCTCATGATGTACGGGCAGATGACCGCAGGCTCGTGGATCTACATCGGCACCCAGGGCATCCTCCAGGGTACCTTCGAGACCTTTGCCGAGTGCGCCCGCGAGCACTTCGGGGGCACCCTCGCCGGGACCCTCTCTGTCACCGGCGGGTGCGGGGGCATGGGCGGCGCGCAACCACTCTCCGTCACCCTCAACGGGGGCACCTGTCTGATCGCGGATGTCGATCGCACACGCCTGCAGCGCCGACTCGACGACAACTACCTCGACGAGCTCGTCGATGATCTTGACGGCGCGATCGATCGCGCACTGGAACTCAAGGAACAAAAATCTGCAACCTCCGTGGGTTGGCCAGGCAACGCGATCACGCTGCTCGAGCGACTCATCGAACGCAACATCATCCCCGACACCCTCACAGACCAGACCAGTGCCCATGATCCACTCCAGGGCTACTGCCCGATCGAGTATACATTCGAGCAAGCGGAGACCGAGCGTGTCAACGACCCTGAAGGGTACCAGAAGCTCTCCCTCTCATCCATGCGCCGACATGTCGAAGCGATGGTCGAGCTCCAGAAGCGCGGCGCGATCACCTTCGACTACGGCAACAACATCCGTCAACGCGCTTTCGACGAGGGTTTCAAGGACGCCTTCGCGTTTCCTGGGTTCGTCCCCGCGTACATCCGCCCGCAGTTCTGCCTCGGCCGAGGCCCGTTCCGTTGGGCAGCGCTCTCAGGCAACCCCATCGACATCTACAAAACCGATTATGCCTTGCTCCAGCTCTTCCCCAAGGAAGACGGCGGCTACAACGAACGCCTCCACCAATGGATCCTCGGATGCCACAAAAATCCCGAAGCGCTGCTCGCACAAGACTTCGCAAACTGCGAACCCCGGTTTGCGTTCCAAGGACTCCCGTCTCGCATCTGCTGGTTCGGACTCGGAGAGCGCGACAAGGCGGGGCTGCTCTTTAACGAGATGGTGCAATCGGGCGAGCTGTCAGCCCCCGTCGTCATCGGACGCGACCACCTCGACTGCGGCTCCGTCGCCTCGCCCAACCGCGAGACAGAATCCATGAAGGACGGCACCGACGCAGTAAGCGATTGGCCGCTGCTCAACTTCGCTGTCAATATCGCGTCCGGCGCAAGCTGGGTCAGCTTCCACCACGGCGGCGGCGTCGGCATCGGCTTCAGCCAGCACGCCGGGCAAGTCATCGTCGCCGACGGCACCAACGAGGCTGCCGACCGGCTCGCACGCGTCCTCCGCAACGACCCGATGATGGGCATCTTCCGCCACGCGGATGCGGGCTATAAGGATGCGATCGAGTGCGGCAAGCAGCAGCAGGTTGACATGCCAATGGCAAAGGAATGAGGACGACATGACTTGGGTGATCCGCGTACTCGCAATCGTATTGACGGCACTTCCCGTGCACGGATTTGACGACAACCAGCACACCGTCATGACCTTCAACATCCGGTACGGCACCGCGGACGACGGCGAGGACAGTTGGCCAAACCGCGACCACCTCGTCATGCAGGTGCTCGAAACACACGACGCATCGATCGTCGGCTTGCAGGAAGCACTCGCATTCCAACTCAACGAGATCACCGAAGCCCACCCGCACTACGGGATCATCGGTGTCGGGCGCGACGACGGCAACGCCAAAGGCGAGCACGCCGCGATCCTCTATGACACGCGCAGGTTCTCCGTCGATCAATCTGGGACCTTCTGGCTCTCTGACACCCCCGAGGTGATCGCCTCGACCTCGTGGGGCAACGACATCACCCGGATCTGCACATGGGCAAGGCTCATCTCGCGTGACTCAGGACACGCGATCTATGTATTCAACACCCATCTCGATCATCAATCCCAGGAGTCGCGTGAGAAGAGCATCGAACTCATCACCAATCGGATCGACTCCCGCCATCACGACGACCCCTTCGTGCTCACGGGCGACTTCAACGCGGGCGAGCTCAACCCCGTTGTGATCACACTCAAAGACAACCCGGACTACCGCCACGCGTTCCGCTCGATCCACCCCGGCGCAACCAATGTCGGAACCTACAAGAAGTTCGGGGGTGTCCGTAACAAGCACATGATCGATCACATCTTCGTGAACACAACCACGAAGGTGCTTGAGGCAGGCATCGACACAACGGAAGAGAACGGGCGACTCCCATCCGATCACTACGCCGTCTGGGCGACCATCGAGCTCCCATGAGTGCGACCGATCCGAACCTGACCCGCGCCGCCCAGATGATCGACAACGCCCGCTCGATCGTCATCCTCACCGGCGCGGGCGTCTCCGCAGAATCCGGGCTCGCGACCTTCCGCGATCCGGAGGAGGGGCACTGGTCCAAGTACGACCCGATGGAACTCGCAACGGTTCACGCGTTCAACAAGGACCCCGAGCTTGTCACCCGCTGGTACCACTGGCGCTTCACCCGCGCCCGCGATGTAGAGCCCAACCCGGGCCACTACGCGATCGGCGCACTCCAACATCACAAGTCCAAGGCGAACCAAGCCCTCACGCTCATCACCCAGAATGTCGACGGGCTCCACCAACGCGCCGGCGCAATCGATGTCGTCGAACTCCACGGCACCATTCACACCTGGCGCTGCACCGTCACCGGCAAAGAAACCCCGCTCTCCGAACTGAGCTTCGAAGAGTTCCCCATCCGCAGCGATGCGGGAGGGCTCATGCGACCCTGCATCGTTTGGTTCGGGGAGATGCTCCCCCAGGATGCCCTCGAGCGTAGTTTCAACGCAATGGCCAAGTGCGACCTGTTCATCTCCATCGGTACGAGCGCCACCGTCGAACCCGCGGCGAGCTTCATCCTCGCGGCCAAGGAAAACGGCGCCAAAACCATGGAGATCAACCGAGACCCAACGCCCAACACCGGGATCGTCGATCTCGCGCTCCATGGAGCATCGGGAGAGATCCTCCCCCAGATCCTCGACGAACTCGGGATCGAGGTTCCGACTACGATTGATCCATGACCATGATCCCGCACACACGCCCCGCCAACTGGCCGACGAATCTTGCCGACTCAAAGCTCGCCTCCCGATTCAAATCCTCCCCTGAGGGTTGTCAGATCGGGCTGATCGGGATCCCCGACGACACGGGCGTTAAACTCAATCACGGCCGCCTTGGCGCGTCGCAAGGGCCCGACGCGCTCCGTGCTGCACTCGCACGCTATGGCGTCGCCGATCCGCACGACTGGACCTGGCCGAGCGTCTGGGACGCGGGGGATGTCGATGTCGTGCCGGGCGATCTCGAAGAAACGCACACCCGCGTCACCAACGCCACCTGCGCCATAATCGAGCAGGGTATTTTCCCCATCATGATCGGCGGTGGACACGACCTGACCTTCCCCTTCGTCCGCGCCGTCGCGGAGTTCCACAAGCCAATGCACGGCATCTACTTCGATGCGCATCTCGATGTCCGCGAAGAGACCGGTTCGGGGATGCCCTTCCGTCGACTCATCGAATCGGGTGCCGCAGACTCCCTTCGTGTGCATGGTCTCGATCCATACGCGAACTCTCGCGAGCACATCGAATGGTTTAGCGGCAACGGCGGACGCATCGCGGGGCGATCGCACGACGACGACTGGCTCAATCAGGCGACCTTCGTCTCACTCGATATGGATGTCTTCGACAGCGCCCACGCCCCCGGCGTCAGCGCACACAATCCGTGCGGGTGGTCCCCAACGCTCGGCGAGCAATGGGTGTATCAGGCAGGACGGCACCAACAGGTCAAGTGCTTCGACATCATGGAACTGTCACCGCCGCACGATCAGGACGGGCGCACCGCACGACTCGCGGCCCGCATGTTCCTCGCGTTCCTCCGCGGCTACTCCGAGAGACGATCATGACCCACCCACTCGCGATCACCAACGCACGCATCCTCACCGTTTCCGGATCAGATACCCCGCGCAGAGGCAACGCGATGCGCGAGCTCTCACCCATCGACAATGGAGCCATCGTCCTTCGCGATGGAAAGATCGAGTCGGTCGGTGCTTCCATAACAATCCCGGACGACGCGGAACCCATCGACGCGCATGGGCGAGTCGTGATGCCCGCGTTCGTCGATTGCCACACCCACGCGTGCTGGGCAGGCGAACGGCTTGATGAGTGGGAACGCAAGCAGCGCGGCGCGACCTACCTTGAGATCCTCGAATCGGGCGGCGGGATCATGTCAACCGTCCGTGCCGTGCGACAAGCGAGTCTCGATCAACTCACCGAATCGCTCCTGGAACGTCTGAACTGGATGCTCGCAGAGGGCACCACCGCGTGCGAAGTGAAGTCCGGGTACGGGCTGAGCAGTCAGGACGAGCTCAAAATGCTCGACGCGATCATTCTCGCCGATCAGAACTGGGCGGGTCGCGTCTCCCCCACCGCGTGTATAGGGCACGCGAAGGACGCGGATATCGCGGACTTCGTCGATCGAACAATCAACGAGACCCTCCCGGCTGTACACGATCGCTACCCAGGCGTCACGATCGACGCGTACACCGAGCAGGGCGCGTGGTCCGTCGAGGAAACCGTGCGTTTGTTCACCGCTGCAAAGGATCTCGGGCACCCGCTGCGGATCCACGCAGATCAGTTCAACGCACTGGGCATGCTCGAAGCCGCGCTCGAACTCGGCGCTCTGAGCGTCGATCACCTCGAAGCAACCGAACCCGCTTCACTCAAGACACTCGCTGAATCGCAAACCATGGGCGTGATGCTCCCCTGCTCGGGGTTCCATGTGGACGATCGGTACGGGGACGGGCGCGCGTTCATCGACGCCAGCGGTGCCCTTGCGATTGCAACGAATGTAAACCCGGGCTCAGCCCCGTGTCTCTCGATGCCCATGAGCATCGCCCTCGCAACCCGCAAGCTCGGGATCACGGCTGCCGAAGCGATCTGCGCAGCAACTGTCAACGGCGCACACCTGCTCGAATTCAATGATCTCGGGACCCTCGATGTGGGATCACAAGCCGATCTGATCATGCTCCGCCACAGTGACGAGCGCCAACTCGGGTACACCTTCGGCGGGTCCCATGTTGAGTTCGTCATCTGCAACGGCTCGATCATCGCCTGATCATTTCAACCGGTTCGCGATATTCTCAACCAAGGCACTGATGCCCGCATACACCTGCGCCGGGTTCTGTGCTTCCATGTACGCCGGGGTTGAAACGATGTTGTGATCCTCATCGATCACGATCTGCTCCGCGCCTGCTTCCACATGCGTCGCACCGGTTTGCGAAACGGCGTCCGCTGTGCCCGCGTCGTGTCCGATCGTGACCTTGACACCCTTATTCCCGAACACCTTCGCACCCAGTGCTGGGGCGATGCAGATGAACCCGATGGGCTTACCCGCATCGTTCGCCTCGTTGAGAACGCGTTCGACCTGCGGATCGACCTCGCAATCCGCGCCCTTCATTGCGAAGGAGCACAGATTCTTCGCCGCTCCGAACCCGCCCGGAAGGAAGAACGCGTCGTACTCCGCACCATTGACTTCCTTGAGATCCACGATCTCCCCACGCGCGATCCGGGCGGACTCCGTGAGCACATTGCGCTGCTCACCCGTCGGTTGCTGCGTGCGATGATCGATCACTTCGAAATCGCGATCGGGTGCCATGCACTGGTACTCGATCCCGTGCTGTGCCAGCGAGATCAGCGTCGCGGACGCCTCCTGAACTTCGCTGCCGTCAAATACTCCACACCCGCTCAGAATAACACCAACCTTGCCCATCTCATCTCCTCCAATAGCGATATCACTCACGCATCACACTTGAGCGCCCGAATCATCTTCACGAGCGAACCGCCCACATTGTTCGCCATCGCCCGGGCATTCTCATCTTTGATCTGTCCCGCATCATCAAACGCCTCGTGTGCCTTCGAGAGCGCAAACTCCTGTGGGATGACCACCATCTGAAGCTGCGTGAGGATCTGGCGAACATGCCGCAACCCACGCAATCCACCGATCGCCCCAGGCGACGCGGCAAGAAGTCCGCAGCCCTTCCCCTTGAAACACTCGAGCGGCTCTTCATCTGGTCGCGGACGCGAAGCCCAATCGATCGCATTCTTCAATGCACCACTGATCGATCCGTTGTACTCGGGTGACCCGATGAGGAACCCGTCGGACTCTTTCAATCGTCGCTTGAGTTCGAGCGCACCGGCGGGGAACTCCTTCTCCTCCAGATCCTGATCATAGATTGGCAGGTCAAGCTTGTTCAGCGAGATCAGATCAATCTCTACACCGTCCTGCCCTTCGATTTCACCCGCGACAGCTGTCACGAGCTTGGTGTTTAAGGATTCCCCTCGGAGTGAGCCGGAAAGGAGCGCGATCTTGATCGGAGTGTCGGACATGTGGAAGAACCTCTGACAGTGGTTTCGTGTGTTGGGGCGTATTTTTTCAAAGCATGCGATTCGCGACACGAAAAGCCGGGCACGCATGCGTACCCGACTTTAGTTGCCTGTTCCAACAAATGTCTATGACCACTCAACCACAAATCCCGCGCCGATCGTACGGACGGAACACACGCTTCATCCGCATGGGCCGGGGCTGCAATCGGATCACCTTCCGCAACGACACATGCAGATCTCCCCACGCCCAACGGAGTTGCGCTGCGTAATCATCTGTCCGCCAACGCACAACTGGCTTGCAATACCCATAATCGACTCGGATACATCCATCCTCAATCCACGCGCGATACCCCTCCTGTCGGAACGCACGCGCGATCTGGGCGTTCATCCCACGCCCCGCGAGGATCCTTGTTTGAGACCCATTGATCGTGAGATACCCAGCGATCGGCTGAACCTCACACCCGCAAGTTGATGTGTGACGATGCCCGTGAGCGTGCCCGCGAGAAGGTCCAGCGGCATTCGCCAATCCTGCCCCGGCACCAATTGTGAGAATCGAAACGATGGCCAACGCTTGTGTCTTCTTCCATGTCATGTCTTGCTCCTTTTCTGACGACCCAGCCGCTTGCCAGGCCCGTCAGAAAACCCGAATAAGTAAGTGAAGACTGACTTTTTGACTGTTCTTTTTCTGACTCCAACCCCGATTCCAGCCCAGAAAGCAGGTTGAAATAAGAATTCTCCTGAAATTCTGCCCTCTTGTGTCAGAAACACTCGCTGAAGACAGTTGAACTGATAGAGGTTCTCATGCGAATATGGGAACAGATCGGAGGATCGATGAATCAGCAATCGCCACAACACGACGAAACCAGACTCGTGAACGGGGTCACCCCGATCGCGACGACGATCGTTACCGCATCGAGTTCGGACGAACTCTCCCCGATCGAAGCGACCATCATGGACACCTGCAACGCGCTCCATGAAGCTCGTGATCTGCAAGACATGCGATCCATCCGAGAACTCTCTGAGCGACTCGAAGCGCTCCTCGATAGATACGACGAGACAGACGGCGAGGACCACCCCAACCCTGCGTGGGCTCGCGCGAATCAACGCGCTCTTGCACTCTCCGCGATGGGTCGCATCGACGAAGCAATTCGCCTTGAACTTGTCGCGATCAAATATGCGGACACGCCTCGACGCCAGGAGATTTCCTACGGCAATCTCGCGGACCGTTGCCTCCGTTTAGGTGAACCCAATCGTGCAGTCGAGTTCTTCCTCGACGCCATCAACGCAAACCCTGAATCCGTTCCTGTGCTGATCACAGGCGCCCACGCACTCCACGAAGCCGGTTACCTAGAGCAAGCAGATACCATCTTCCGCACACTCCTTGATAACGAACAACTCCTCACACCGAGTTCCGAACTTGGTGCATATCTCGATTGCGATGTCCGCACCCGCAACCTGAGCGAAGTACTCCCCTCGCTCTCCGCCCTCTACGATCAATGGGCAGCCCTCAACGCACGCCTATCGCGTCAGGGAGGTGCAGGATGAACCGCATTGAACATGACCGATTCTGGGATCTGTACGAACGCGAAGTCCGCGCCTCGATTGAACGCGCGTGCCGACATCAATCACGCGTCAAGACCGATTCGACGATGGACATCGACGACATGATCGCGTGGATCGACACGCGTGTGTGGACGATGCTTGAGAAGGACGCGTACCCCACTTTTCATGACAATCCCTCACCGGAGCAGGCCATCGAGCGCTTGCTCAAGCACGCTTCCACGCTTGCTCGCTGGGCATACCTGGCACTGTGTCGATCTCATTTCCGACGCCTTGAGAACCGAGACGGATTCATGCAAGGCATGTCCCGCGCCGAACGCCTCTCGATGGCGAGTGCCGTGGACAGCAAAATCGAACGACGCGAAGAACTCGATAATGCGATCGGGACACTCCGCAAGGCGCTCAACGCAAATGAGAAGCAGCGCCTCGCCGCATCGGTCCAGGACAAGGAAGACCGCAGCCGGGTCGCTTTGGTGCTCGGCGCGACACGCAGGGAAGACGATGCGATGATCCGGAAAGTCAACGCCGAGACCATGAACATGAACACCGTCCAACAGATGCGTTCCCGCGCACGCAAGCGTGCCCAGGTAATCCTTGATGCCGCACGAAAAGCTCCTTTATGGGCGATCGTTGGGATCGGATTGTTGACGGCCACCCTGAGCTCGAGCGTTGTCGAAGCCGGTGAGCAATCGGGTGGACGCAGAGGATCAATGGTTTCACCAGACGCGAATCCCACGATGTTGTGTGAGGGTGAACAGTCCGGCGGCCGCAAACCCTGAGTTTCTTAGATTTTCTCCCTAAACAAGGATGCTGACGGAATAGATCCACGCGTGAC
Source organism: Phycisphaerales bacterium (assembly GCA_965216865.1). Lineage (GTDB taxonomy): Bacteria > Planctomycetota > Phycisphaerae > Phycisphaerales > UBA1924 > UBA1924. The sequence continues at coordinate 2,935,695 of OZ244206.1, read as the reverse complement.
CGGGTGTTCAGAGCATGAACAAAGCCGCACTTTACGCATCGATTGCCATGCTCCCCGTACTCGCGTACGCCCCGTTGACACACGCGGCGCCTGAGTCAGTCCCAGTCAGCAAGATTGAGAAGCATCAAACCCCCCCAAATACGGGTGACAAACTCCCCCTCTTCCGCATCGCTGACGCCTCGGGCGAGGGCGAGCATGATCTCGCCAAGCTCCTCGCCGACGGCCCCGTTGTGGTCACCTTCTATCGTGGTTCGTGGTGTCCGTACTGCGTCAGCGAGCTGAGCTCAATCCAAAAACGGATCGATGATATCAAATCTGCCGGCGCCACCGTGCTCGCGATTTCACCTGAGAAACCCTCCGAAACCGCGGATCTAGTTGATCAAAAAGAACTCGGGTTCCTCTTCGGCACTGATCGCGACAACGAGCTCGCAACCAAACTCGCGCTCTCGTTCAAGCTCGATGCCAAGACCATCAAGCGATACAAGCAATACGGGATCGATCTTCCCAAGTCCAATGACGCGACCGTTTGGGAACTCCCCATCCCCGCGACATACATCGTGGATACGGACGGCACTATCACGTGGGCATTCGTCGAAGAAGACTACAAAAAGCGACCCGATTACAAGCAGGTCGTCAAGAAACTCACAGAAATGCAACAGGACGACTAAATCGTCCAGACATACACCATGCCCCCTCTTCGACGGGCACAGTGCTGTGTAGCCTGTGCCCGTCTTCTTTAAGCGTGGATAATTCGATCGAGCTGCTCACGGAGTCGCTTCTCACTCACCTGGATCGAAGTCCGCAGATTCTGGGCAAAGCTCGCCACGCGGAACTCCTCGACCATCCATCGCAGTGTCCAGAAGTCCTCGGCAACCTCCGCGGTATGAGCCCCTTGTGCCATCAGCTCATGGAGGCACTGCGTCCAGGCATATACCCGCTCCGCTATCTTCGCGTCACGCTCAGGCCCGATCGAGCGGAGCTTATCCAACCGAACCTCCATCGCACGCAAGAACCGCGCATAACACCACAGCCATCGCGTATCCGCGGTCACCAGCGCATCGTCAGCGATCAGCATGTCGAGTTGCCCGCGCATGTCTTTAATCGCCCGATTCCAAGCGCTCGGGTGCTGCTCATCGAGTCGCCCCCCCACGCGCATGAGCGATTCGAAGATCTGTGTAAAGTTCGTAATCACCCGGTTTGTCTCGTCGACTCCCCGATCCCACGCGCCCAGCAAGCCGAGCTCAAACTCATCCTTATTGCGAGGGATCGTGTTGTTGTCCACGCAGATGATCGTCCCCACGCGTGTCCAGATGATTGTTTCGAGTTGATCCGCCATCGAACACGCGGCCGCGAGCATATGGAGCTTGGTATACCCCGGGAGATTCTTTAATCGCAGACGCAACTCACGCCGGATCGCCAGCCCATAGAGCAACCCGAGCCCCGAGCGTGTGTGCAGATCCGATTCCCATCGGGTCGGGAGGACCTTGAGGGAGACCTTCCCATCCTCGACGATCAATGAGGGGAACCCCACCACCTTCGGTGATCCGGGGCGTGTGAACTCGATTGTCTTGGGCAACTCGTCGAACTCCCACCCGATCATCCCGGTGCGTTCGATATCCGCACCGGCCTCCTGTACAACCTTGGTGGCTTCCTTCGCAAACTTGGCTTGGAGTGCCCCCAGATCGCGGGATGCGTCCAACGCCTGCCCGTGCTCATCGATGACCTCAATCCGAGGGAAGAGATACGACTCGAGCTGATCATGCCGAAAGTCTTCGGGTCGGACCGCGATACCAGTCCGTGCCGTCAGCACTTCGGCAAGCTGAGCCTCGATTGAGCCCTTATCTTCTTTTACAACCGGTGCGAGCTCGCCCGCGATCTGATTCGCATCAAACTGCCTCCGCAGTTGTTTGGGCAACGATCGCACCAGCGCTTCGATCCGTGGACGAATCAGCCCAGGCACAGACCAATCCACCCGCTGACGGGTGAGCTGATGCAGTGCCGCGACCGATACACGGATCGTCGCGCCATCATCATCCTGGCCCGGCTCGAACGCGTATTTGAGTTTCGATGTCGCACCCGCAAATGATACCTGATCCGGGTATGCCTCTGGCGTCACATCCTCGGGCATGAACTCGAGCACATCCTCCCGCGACATCCGCAGCGTGTTGGGATCACCTGACTCGCTCTTGCGAACCCAACGCTCAAACGATCTACTGGCGTAGATGTCCTTTGGCAGGCGCGCATCGTAGAAGTTGTACAGCGTCTGTGTATCCGCAATCAGGTCATTGCGTCGTGCTTTCGCCTGCAATGTACCGATCTCGCGGATGAGTCTGCGATTGTGCTTGAGTGCTTTGGACGCAGATCGGAGCTGGTCGTCAATCAGCGCATGATGGATGAACAGCTCACGAGAGAGCGCTGGATCGATTGGGCCGTAATGCACCGTTCGGCGTGGAACAATGTCGAGTCCGAACAGGGTCACCTTCTCGTCAGCGACCACGCGTCCTGTTTTCTCGTCCCACCTCGGATCCGAGTGTGTCTTCTTGATCAGATGTGCCGCGGCGTCCTCAATCCATTTCGGGTCCACACCCGCGACGGTCCGAGCATAGACCTTGCTCGTCCGCACAATCTCAGCACACATGACCCACTTGGGTTTGGCACTGAATAACGCCGACCCCGGCGAGATCATAAACGACGAGTTGCGGGCGCCCTTGAACTCGTGCTTCTCGCCCTTGTTCCCGATGTTCGCAAGCAACCCTGTCAGCAGCGCACGATGCACCGCATCCTCGTCGTTGTGCCCCTTCTTGAGCTCGTATCCAAGCTCTTGGCACAGCGAGCGCAGCTGACGAAAAACCTCACGCCACTCGTCGATGCGCCGAACAGAGAGATAGGCCTTCTCGCATGCTTTCGCGAGCTTGCGTCGGGTGAGCTTGACCTGCTGATCGTGATACCAATCCCAGATCTTGAGGTATGAAAGAAAATCCGAACCCTCGACATGGAACTGCTCGTGCGCCTGATCCGCGGCGTCGCGCTTTTCGTGCGGGCGGACACGCGGGTCCTGTACCGAGAGCGCCGACGCGATAATCAAAACATCGTGCACGCATGCTTCGTCGTGGGCAGCGATGATCATCCGCCCGATCCGGGGGTCCACGGGGAGACGAGCCATGGTCTTGCCGAGCTTGGTGAGCTTACCGTCTTCTTCGATTGCGCCGAGTTCCCGGAGGGTCTCGAACCCGTCCCGCCACTGGCGGTGCTCCGGTGGATCAAGAAACGGGAAGGCCTCGGGCTCGCCGAGCTTGAGATCCGCCATCTGGAGGATGACTGAACCCAGGTTCGAGCGGAGCAGTTCGGGCTGGGTAAACGCGTCGCGGGATTCAAAGTCCGTTTCGTCATAGAGACGCACGCACACGCCCGGCGCGATACGCCCGCACCGCCCGGAACGCTGGTTGGCGCTTGCCTGGGAGATCGGCTCAATCATCAGCCCGTGGATCTTGGTCCGCGGGTTGTACCGCTTCATACGAGCAGTCCCGGGGTCGACGACCGATCGGATATTGGGCACCGTCAGCGATGTCTCGGCGACATTGGTCGCGATGACAACTCGTGGTCGCCCGGAGGGCTTGAAGACCCGCTGCTGCTCCTGCGCTGACAGGCGTGCATAGAGCGGGATGATCTCTGTGCCCTCCGGAAGGTGATCACGCTTGCGGAGTTCATGGGCCGTCTGCCGGATCTCACGCTCGCCGGGCATGAAGATGAGCACATCGTCATGGCGTTCATTGAGCAGCTCTGCCGCCGCGTATGAAGCGGACTCGTCGATGCTCATCCCTGACGCGATATGGTCGGGCGCGTATCGCATCTCGACGGGGTATGTTCGCCCAGAGACTTCGATCACGGGTGCGGGCTGCCCTTTGGTCCCGAAGTGCTCTGCGAACCGCTGGGCATCGATGGTCGCGGAAGTGATAATAACTTTCAGATCCGGGCGGCTATGCAGCAACCGGTGCAGGTATCCGAGCAGGAAATCGATATTGAGCGAACGCTCGTGGGCCTCGTCGATGATGATCGCGTCATACTGGCGCAGCTTTGGGTCCGAACGGGTCTCGGCGAGCAGGATGCCGTCGGTCATCACCTTGATATAGGTATTCTCGTTGGTCGAATCCGAGAATCGGATCTTGGACCCAACCTGCTCGCCCTGCTTGACGCCGAGTTCCTCCGCGATGCGAGACGCGACGGAACGGGCCGCGATACGACGCGGCTGGGTGTGCCCGATCATGGCCCCGATACCGAGTCCGAGCTCAAGGCACATCTTGGGCAGCTGTGTGGTCTTCCCCGAACCCGTCTCGCCGCACACGATCACGACCTGATTCCTGCGGATGGACTCGATGATCTCCTGGCGTCTTTGCGAGACCGGGAGATCCTCGGGGTAGGACACGCTCGGCACATTCGATTTACGCCGCTCGTATCCCTCGATCGCGCGGATCAGGTCTTCACGGATTGACCGTTCGATCTTCGCGCGATGATTGTTGTCGGTTTTGCGCTCCAAGCCCTTCAGCCGTCCGATGAAGCGTCCCTTCTGTGCGGGCGGACAGCGCTTGAGCAAGTCGTCGAATAATGGTTCGGTTGGAACGGAGGGATCGGGCACCGAGGATCACCTTACGGTCTGATCGCGTCAACGATCGCCTTTGCTCTTGCTGAATCGACGGGGTTCTTCCAGAAGCCGTCGTGCTTGATATACGATCCCACGATCAGCGCATCGGCGTACTCGGCGAGTGAGCCGGCATATCCGGGAGTTACGCCAGAACCGACGATGACTGGCAGGGATGTCGCTTCGCGGACGGCCTTGACATCCTCAAGCTCCGCCGCACGCCCCGTCGAAATCCCCGTCACAACGAAACCGTCGGCACCGAAGAACTCGCCGGCGTGCGCCATCTCCGCGAGATCGAGGTCGCTGGTGATCGCGTGCGAGGCATGCTTTTTCTTAAGATCACAAAAGATCTTGACCTGTTCCGCACCGATCGATCTGCGGTATCGAAGCAGCCCCCCCGCTTCAGCCTCGGCGAGCAATCCCTCATCAGCGATATGTGCAAAGACGAAGTTTTCGCAGCGGATAAATGGGAGTTGATTCGTGTGTGCCACCGCGATCGCATGGCGATTACCACCCGACAGGATTTGAACACCGACAGGGATCTGGACTGCCTTACGGACCGCCCCAGTGAGGCGTGTCATCGCGGCGATGATTTCTGGCCCGAGATGATCGCCGTGGACATATGGCGCGTCGTGCATGTTCTCGACGATGATTGCATCGAAACCCGCCTCTTCGATCTGCTTTGCTTCCAAGATGGCTAGTCGTTCAAGTTCGCAGATCGAATCCTTCGAAAATGGAGTTCCGGGGAGGGCTCCTACATGGACCATCCCAATCAACCTCGTGGGGCGAGCCCGGTCACGCAGGTTCATGATGCTCGTCAGGTTTGTATGCGTCTGCTCATTCATGCGCGTGAGGTCGCCAATAAGGGGTCGCGAATAGCGATCGGTACTGTTTATGGGGGTGTGCCGCTTGTGCAAAGCCAGTGGATCGCATAGGTTGTGTATCCACGATCGTATGCCCGGAGTCGGCACGATCGGGCACATTGACAAAGGAATCACATGGGCGAACGACAGCATCTGACCGCACCGGACCCGAAGGAGACCCGGTTCCCCAAGGGGATCCCCTACATCATCGGGAATGAGCTCGCGGAGCGGTTTAGTTTCTACGGGATGAAGGGGATTCTGGTCATTTTCATGACCACCTACCTCTTGGGAGCAGACGGCAAACTCGCGACCATGAATCGCGAAGAGGCGATGAGCGTGTATCACCTCTTTACCATGAGCGCCTACTTCTTCCCGATGATCGGCGCATTGCTCGCGGATATTTTCCTCGGGAAATATAGAACGATTCTCTGGTTATCCTTGCTTTATTGTGTCGGCCATGGGTCCCTGGCACTCATGGACATTGCCCCACACACAATGGGTATCAGCATGAAGCCATTCCTGTTCGCAGGCTTGGTACTCATTGCGATGGGATCTGGAGCGATTAAGCCATGTGTTTCGGCGCATGTTGGTGACCAGTTCGGTACCGGCAACAAGCACATGCTGAGCAAGGTCTTCAACTGGTTTTACTTCTCGATCAACATCGGCGCCGCAACATCCATGATTCTGACCCCCATCTTCCTTGAGGGGATCAAGGTCGGAGAGGATGCGGCGACGGGTGAAGCCATTATGTTTGGCGGGCCATGGCTTGCGTTTGGTGTCCCCGGCGTGCTCATGGCAATCGCAACATTCTTGTTCTGGCTCGGTCGGCACAAGTTCGTCCATGTCCCCCCGGGAGGCATGGAGTTCTTCCGAGAGACATTCAGCAAGGACGGCATGCGGGCCATCCTGAATCTCATCCCATTGTTCTTGATCTTCGTTCCAGTGTTCTGGGCTATCTTTGACCAAACCGGTTCTTCATGGGTCCTCCAGACAGAGCAGATGAATAGAAACTTCCTCGGAAGAGACTGGCTGCCTTCTCAGGTCCAGGCGGTGAACCCCATCCTAATCCTCATCGGGATTCCGATCTTCACCTATGTGGTGTATCCGATGGGCGACAAGGTCTGGAAGCTCACGCCGCTCCGCAAGATTGGGATCGGTTTCGTGATTACCGCTGGTGCATTCGCGCTCTCAGCCATCATTGAATCATGGATCGTGGGCAACTCACAGGCCGTGATCACCCAGATGTGGAGCGCACTCGGAGACTCCATCCCCGCGGATACCACCATGCCGACCAAGATGGGCGACATGCTGCAGATCGTGAAGGAGCAGGGATGGACGCAAGAGGACATCGCCCCGTACATGACGGAGATGCCCAATATCGGGTGGCAGTTCCTCGCGTACATCATCATGACGGCGGGCGAGATTATGGTCTCGATCGTTTGCCTTGAGTTCGCGTACACCCAGAGCCCCAAGAAGATGAAGAGCTTCATCATGGGGATCTACATGCTCGGCATTTCGCTTGGCAACTTGTATGTCGCGGGCGTGAACATCATCATGGAAGCGACAAAGGACGAAGCAGGGAACACCCCACTCGATGGGCCAAACTACTACTGGTTCTTTTCGGGGCTGATGATCGCGACAACGGTTGTATATGTCATCTACAGCCAGTTCTACAAAGGCCGCACATACATCCAAGGCGAGGATGAAGAGGACATCATCGAAGCTGAAGCAGAAGCCGAGGGCACCGAGGCACGCTGATTCATCGTTGATCAACAACGACAACCGCCCCGAGAGTCTCGGGGCGGTTTTTCATTGACCGATCATCAATCAGAAGGGGAACAGATCCACGCCAGGGGTGTCCGTCCCCGAAAAGAAGATCGCCCATGCGAACTCCGCGAGCCCCATCACGACAAAGCGCGAGAAGATGAAAATGAAAGCTCCAAAGATGAAAAAGAGCAGCACAAACCCGCCAAGCATGATCCATCTCCCTGTATCACTGATTACAAACCGGGTATAGCCCGGGCTCAGGTTCATCAGGATTCGAGACCCATCGAGTGGCGGGAGCGGGAGCATGTTGAACACAAACAGCAGGATATTGAGCATCGCGCCTACCGCGAGGAAACTCTGCATGTTCGTCGCGAGCGGGTCAGCGATCGTGATGCCGGAACTGATCTGTCCCTGACACAGCGGCACCCAGAGTATGAGCCCGATTAATGCAACAGATGCGACGAGTACATTCATCAGCGGCCCGGCAATCGCCACGATCGATTCCGCGTAGCGTCCGCGTAACTTTGATGGGTTGATCGGCATCATGCCCCACGCGATCCCGAGCAGTATGAACAGGATGATCGAGGGCATTCCCATGTGGACCATGGGATTCCAGGTCATGTGCCCAGTAACGATTGGAGTATCATCGCCGAGCTTGATCGCTGCCCAACCGTGCGCGAGCTCGTGGAGACAGATCGAGGCGATAACCCAGACAATCCAAGAAACAACCCACACCTTGCCGTTGATTGTCGGATCTTGCATGAGGTCCGAAATCCACCAGCCCATGTGTGGGTCCTTTCAGTGTATCGAGATTGATCGTTGGATCAGCTCTTGGCGGGCACGGCGGAGGTGGCCGCGGTTGCCTGCTCGACGAGCTTGTCGAAAAGCTTGGGATCCTCGATAGCGATCTGCGAGAGCATCTTGCGGTTGAGGTTCACCCCAGCGAGCTTAAGCCCGTTTATGAAGAGCGAGTAGCGTGTACCCCGCATGCGGCATGCCGCGGTAATACGAGTGATCCAGAGCTTCCGCATGTCACGCTTGAGAGCGCGACGGTCGCGGAGTGCGTAGCAGCCCGCGCGGCGGACGGCGATCTTGGCCTGATACTTGTGACGGCTCTTGGAACCGAAGTAGCCGCGTGCTTGACGCAGCAGTTTCTTGCGGGCCTGTGTACGAGCGGCACCTTTACGAACGCGTGGCATAGTTCATTTCTCCAAGTTTGTCTGACGGAGACGGATTCAACCGTTCTTCCAGCCCGGCAGACGGGGATGGGCGACCCGAGCATCGACTTCCGATGCTCGAAGTTATTGATTTAATCGTTGTTCTTCGCGGCTTCGCGCATTGCACGCTTCTCTTCAGGAGAAGGGTTGCGACGCAGTGAAGCGCGAGGTTGGTTGCGTCCACGCAAACGACGGAACAGGAGCTTCTCGAAGCGCTTTGCTTCGGGCGTGGTCACATGGCGGTCCTTGCGGAGCTGACGCAGACGCTTGGCACTCTTTCGTGAAGAAAGATGCTTGTGGTACGCGGTGCGGTGACGGACCTTCCCGGTCTTCGAGATGCGGATCCGCTTGGACAAACCCTTGTGGCTTTTATTCTTCGGCATCGGAATCACTCCGGGCGCTGATCGACGGCATGCCGTCGCTTGGTCAAATCGTATCGATACACACCCCGAGTCCGTCGGGGCAGGAGGGAAGTGTAGGCCGCTCTCGATCGTGTGGCGAGTCAATAAAAGCCCCAAACGGGGCCCAAAGATCAAATTTCGACGATTCTGAGAAAATCAGGGCCCTACAAAGGCATCAGTTGGGCCGTCTGGTTGCTCATTGCCAGTGATGATCCCGTGCTTCTCGCGGACTTCGTGAATCACGGATTCGATCGCCCGAGGCAACCAAATGTTGTCACGCGAGTCGAGAACGGGGGTGTCGCTCCAGTTGGCGCTCCCGTCAAGCATGAGCATGTGCTGTCCCGTGTGATCATGGTTCGGCGAGTTCTCCTCTGGGCGGACAGGCTTATTCGCCTTGATCCGGAGAACCACTGGTGACCGATCAGCGAGAAGTACGACACGGACAGGTGTTTCGACGGCGGTTGCACGCATACCGCCCTGAGGCATGATTCGGTATGAATACGAGATCTCTTCGAGTGAGTTCCAATCCCATGCGTCTGGATCCGCATCACCTCGTGCGGCGTTTGGATTGGTTGGGCATGCGAGATCATCGAGCCCGGCGAACTGATTACGGACCAGCGTGTATAGATTCGAGGAGTTGGATCGCTCTGGCGTCGTCCCAACATCCATCCAGGTGGGGCCGAATCCCGCTGTTGCCATCGGGAGCATGTCGCGGTTCGCGCCGGTGTAGAGACCGAACGCGCTCGCAGTCTGATTCATATTGTTGAAACAGAGTTCTTTCTGGTTGACGGAACGCATCCCGGACATGATTGGCAAGATCACGGAGGCAGCAAGCAACAGCATCGCAGCGATTGAAGCGAGATCCGCCCAACGACCCGGGAGTTGAAAACCGGAACGGGGCTGGAACTTCATCGACGACTCTTCCGCATCGATATGCGACTGGATCCCCGCGAGGGTTGCCGAAACGAGCCGTTCACGCGAGCCGGAGATCTGCTGGGAACTCGTGATCATCACACCGATCGCGTCGAGTTTCTCGGCGAGGGCTCGAGCATCCTCCGATACCGCATCGACCCTATATCCTGCGTCGATGTATTCATCGCATGCATCTGCATCGCTTGCAGTGAGTTGCGTATCCTGGGCGGCTTCACGCTCTACTCGGCGCGCAAGGATCTCGATCATGTCCGCACGCGCCTCCCTGTGGGACTCGTCCGAAACGGGGGTGTCGAGAAGACGAAGGAGGTCGTGCAATCGTTGCTCGTTCTTGGTTTGCGGATCGAGAGATCCCAAGCCATACTCGAATAAACTATCGATTGCATTCTGATCCGATGCATTTAAATCTGGATTCGCTGGTTGCTGATCGTCTGTACTCATTCGGAAAACCTCACCACGAAGATCACAACGACTGCTCACCCTTGGACACACTCTTCCAAGCCCGCGCGAATGCGGCGACTGCGGAGTGCATCCGCGATTTCACTGTGCCAAGAGGGATGCCGAGGTCTTCGGCAATCTGGGCATAGCTGAGTCGCTGGAAATAGGCCAATAGCAGTACCTCCCGCAAGGCCGGGCCGAGTTGATTAAGTGCTTCCTGCACCATCTCGTCCCTTTCGGAGAGATCCATCGCGGCATCGGGGGCAGGAACATCCACTTCGAGGAGATCCACAAACGAGCTGCCGGGTTCGGATTTCTTGATCGGGGCCGAGAGTTCGACCGTCTTGCGTCTGTTCTTCTTACGGAGGTAGTCCCGTGCTTTGTTCGCGGCAATTGTAAAAAGCCAGGGACGAAATCGACGAGAACTGTCGAAACTGGCGGCCGAGATGTGAACTTGGAGAAAGGTGTCCTGAAAAATATCTTCCGCGGCCGCCCTATCCCCCACCATGCGCGTCAAGAAGCGGAGGAGATCATCGTGATACCGCTCGATCAACTCCCGATAAGCTCCGGTTTCCTCGGCACGGAAGGCCTCGAAGACCTGCTCATCGCTTTGTTCTTGCCAATCGCTCAACTGGTTGCCTCTCTCATGCCCCGTGGGTACGCTCAATCGCGTATGAGGTTCGGTAAGACAGGAAGTCCTGTGGTGAACTTAGGATACCGGACGCAGCCCAAACTTGCCGAGTTGCCTGGAATCGACCGATAGGTGAGTATAGATAAAGAAAACCGGTGTATGCAGCAATCAGATGCATCGTCCGGCGTTCTGCGAGCAGGATGGCCCCCGCGTTGAGTATTCAATCTTCTCCACCTGAGCGAGACCCCGCCGAGTTGGCGTCCGTCATCGCCCGTGCTGCAAACGGGGAAGAGGAAGCTTGGCGCGAGCTTTTGGCTCTGTATTCCCGGCGGGTCTTCGCGATGGCGCGAAGTCGGCTTCATAACGATGATCTCGCCGAAGAGATCACCCAATCAGTATTCGTCACGATCGCGACCAAACTCAACGGGCAGGGCGACAGCGGCGGGTACAGTGAGCAGGGTAAGTTCGAGCCCTGGCTCTTCCGGATCACGATGAACCGGGTTCGGGACTATTGCCGCAAGCGTGCGAGGCACGCGACCCCCACGGCACCTGAGCACATGGGGGGACTGAGCGCCAAACCCGAGTTGGATCACGCCCAGCGTGATGCAGGGATGGCAGAAATGACGAAGCTGAGATCTGCGATGGAGCAGCTCTCGGAGCGGGATCGAGAAATTATTGAGTTGCGCCATCATGGGCAGCTCAGCTTCAAACAGATCGCGGAAATCTCCGGCGACCCAATTGGAACACTTCTTGCCCGGCATCATCGGGCGCTCAAGAAGCTCCGCGAAATCCTGGAACCACAACACCCACCCCAGGACGGATCGGGGGAGGTACGATGAACGACGAACTCAACTATCACGATAAACTGCACCTCAATGCGGACCCAGACACCCAACGGGTTGAGTCCCTGCTTGAGGCGGTGGGCAAGACGGACCGCGATGCGATGCACCCCGATGCATCCGCCCGTATCCTCGATGCGGTCTCGCAGGTCTTCGTACCCGATCCAATCTCTATCGAGAATCAACGCGATGTCGTGCCCGCGCAGACGGATGGTCGGCGATTGAACTTCCGAATGGCCGCGGCGGCCTCAATTGCGGCATTCGTAACGCTCGGTATCGTGGTGTCTCAACCGTGGAAGAGTTCGAGAACCTTGGACACCCCCATTCCTTCGACGAATGAAGCATCGTGGACGCTCGCCTCGTTCGAGGAAGACCTTGACGCTTTCCTCGCACTTGAAGACGGTATTAGTGACACACACATCGACGATGCGGTCGCGGATTGGGAACTCTGGGCACAAACAATCGAAGCGGATATCACCGCTGATTCCATCGCGAACGAGTTTGGCTTGAATGAGAGCTACGAGGGGGCCCTTTGATGAATCGTCAACGCATCTCAGCGTGTCTCTCGCTCGCACTCGCGGTCTGCATGCTTGGGATGACCCAGCCACAGCATCATCCAGACGCACCACCACCGGGCGAACAGCCTCCAGGCGAAACGAGTAACTCGGCACCGGAAGGCCAGCCCCCACGCGGACGACTCGGGCTTGAGGTCACGCTTGATCCTGAGGCATTGCGGATCCGACTGGAACGCATGGTTGAGCGTGGACAGGACATGGCCCAAAGAGGGCAAGCCGCAATCGATAAACTTGATTCTGGCGCACCTCCTCAGGAAGTTCTCATCGAGCTCCGTCCGACGAGTGATTCAAGCGATGAGCGCAGTGAGCGTCGTGAGGACACGCGGAATACTTCGCGTCGTGAAGCAATGGGTAGCCCCAACCGGCAGGCGGCGATCGAGGAAGACCGAGCGGCGATTCATGGTTTCATTCAGTCCGAGTTCCCTGATCTTTGGAACAACATCAAACCAATTCTTGAGCACGATCCGCACAGCGCGGAGCGTCTTCTTGGAAAGATGGCCCCACAGATCCGTGAGATCCTCGCGCTTAAGCGTTCCTACCCCGAACTCGCAGCGATCAAAACAACACAGATGCGCGCTGAGTTTGACTTTGTCGAAGCCGCACGCGTTTACCGAACTGTCCTGAATGACCCCGATGCCGGAAACGATCAAATTGAGCGGGCGCTGGGGATCATGCGATTTCACGCAGAAGCCAGGTTCAATGCGGAACTCCGCGCGAAACAGTTGGAGATTGCGCGTCTCGAATCGCACCTGAATCAGCTTCGTGTGTCCATCGATGCGTTGGAGGATCAGCGGGAACACGAGGTCGCTCGAATTGTCACAGCAGCGCAGAAGAACGCAGAGCGGCTTTCACGGCAGCAGAAGCAACGGAAGCAGCCTAAAGAGCAGAGGCAAGACTCAGGAGACGACTGAGCCCGGGCCGATCTCGTCCATTGGTGTGAGAAGGACGACGCTTCGCTCTTCACTTCCCTTTGCCGCATCGCTTGCGGCAAGTAGCATGCCTCGAGACTCTTCGCCACGCAGTGAGCGGGGGGCGAGATTCGCAACGATAATGATCGATTTTCCGATGAGATCTTCTGCGTTGTAGTGCGACTTGACTCCGGCACAGATCTGACGCGGTGTGCCCGAACCATCATCGAGTTGCAGCTTCAGCAGGCGATCCGCGTTGGGATGAGGCTCGGCCTGAGTAATCTTTGCCACACGCAGATCGATCTTAGCGAAATCATCAAAGGTGATTTCCGGCTTGAAGGTGCTCTCGGTCACGCTGGTATCTGTACTCATTTGGGGGCTCCTGTATCGATCCTCACAGAGGTTGCTCTCGATCGACTGGGATCGTAGACGGCTGCAAACAGATCGTCAGGGATTAAGGCGTAGACTCCCACTGACCATTTCGGAGAAATGGACGGGAAGTGTCGATTCCGGTGGCCTCGATAAGCCATACGAGATCGGGTGTGCGCGTAGATGCTGTGTTTCCCAGCGTATACGCACTGCCCCAATCTTCGATTACCTCCGATGCCTTCAGACACTCGGCCTCGATCCCGAGCAGCATCAGGAGCGTCTGATTGTCACGCGTCGTTCCCATCGGGAACTGGTGGGCGTCACACACGCGACGGACGGACTCGCCGTTCTCCACCTGAGAATCGAAATAGTTCCCATTGCATGGGTCACTGGTTGAATCTGAAAGCAATGGATTGAGTGCGTTCTCTATCTGGTTTCGAGTGAATCCCAGCGTTGTACCCGCTTGGAAGATTACCGTTTGTATCTGCGGTTGCCGATTGAGATCCTTTTCGACATCTTCATCCTCATGGCGAGCACGGCGCAAGCATTCTGCGGCATCGTGCTTCGCTTCTGCCGCCGCCGGCCCCGGACGATGCTGAACCCACTGGGAGAAACGGGTAGGGTCCAGATGTAACGCGAGATCCCAAAGCATCTGCTGCATCTGAGGATCATTCGGGTAAGCGGATGCGAGTGCGATACAGCAGCTACTCGCGGCTTGCGCATCCGCGTTTCTCGCATTGATCGAAACTCCCATTGCTAACACATGCCGCGCCAGTTTGATATCCTCACTCGTTTCTGCAATGGCAACGAGCTGCTCACCGAGGTCCAGATATCGGTGGGGTTCATCCGGGTGGAGGGTACGATCTAAGTCAGGCCGAAATGACGCCCCAAGCATGAACACAGCGCTGACAAAGACAAATAGAAGCTGAAATGGTCTCATGGTGTCTGCTCTCGTTCGAGTTCGATGAGAGTGAGTTGAGCGATCGCCCGCTGCGTTTGGGCAATCTGATGGAGTACACTCTTCGCCTTTGAATCACGATCTTGTAACTCTTCAGTGATCAAGCTGAGCGTCCGTTCTGTGTCGGGGTACCGCGAGACGAGCCGGATGCGTTTGAGATTCAGCCAATACCGTTGCTCGGCTAAATACCGATGCAGACTCGATTGGGCGCGTACGCGATCGATCGTCGCTTGGGTTCGAGCTTCTTGCAACACAGAGTGATTGTGTGCGGAAGTGAGTGACGCATCAAAATCGACTCTTTCGTGCTCGACGAGTTCCGCAAGCAAATCGTTTGGTGAAGAAGCGCGGGACAGCTTCATCCCCAACATGTCGAGCCTGAGCATATGGAGTTCAACGAGCTCTTCCTGCAATCGCGAGATGCGCAGAGCACGATCATCGGCGAGTGCGTAACCCATTCTCGCGAGGAGTTCTCGCCTTACGGCCGGAAGCCAATCGCGTGAGTTTCGGCTCGGGAGTTCGGTCTGTAATGCGGCTTCGACCACGGCCTCAATCTTGGAACTCGGGCGAGAGGACTGTGAGGGCAAAGAATGATCAATCGCGATCAGAATCGTCATCTGATCGCCGAAGCGTGTTATCTGCTGGAGCGCGAGTTGCCGTATCTCTGCATTCGCTCGATTCGCAAGATGAACGAGCGCATAGGCGCTGCTGATTCCAACCGTATTCGCTCCGATCAGTTCGTCGAGATATGGTCGTAGCTGCTCCGGCTCGGTCGTGTTGACTACCTTCTCGGCCCAAGCTGTATCAGCATCTGTCTTCGCGAGCGAAGACTGGACACGCTCCCCCACCTGCAGCGGTGCATCATATTTTGCGATTACTTCCTCACTCAGCTCCGGTGATCCATCCAGCTGTAGACATGCTGCGGTCACCAGCCGCGAAAGACGCAAAGCCGACTCGATCGCCTGATCATCGCTCAAAAGATCGGGTGTCGCATTGATCTCAACACGGAGCTGATTCATGATCGGCGTGATCGAACCACTCGAGAGTTCCCCTGATTGACTGAGCGATCGGTTCGGGAACCATGCCTCTTTGTATCTTGTCCGTATCTGCTCACGCTTCGGCAGGTTCGCGTCTTGACGCAGAATCATGAGCTGGTCCACACCTTCCGCGGCGCTCTCAGTCACCAGTGCTTCAGTCAGCATCGCGAGCCGAGGTGTTTGTACATCGCTATCACTAAACTGCTCGATCAGCCAATAGCGTTCTGTGCTTCCAACCCGCCAGTCGAGTGAACGAACCAGCAGCGATGCGACGCTGCGCCAGTCTTGATTAGCCGAGCTGGGATCACGCAAACGTTTCGACAACGCATCAAGCATGATTGATGTATGCTCAGTCGAACCTTTTTCCGCGGCGTGTTCAGCTCCCGCAAGCCAGTCCTCCCACCAAGCGAGGGAATCTGATTCACTCGTCTTGGCAAGATGTGACGCAACGAGCCGAACTGAGTTGAGCAGATCACTGTTTGTGAGTGCCGGGGCATTCGAGATCTGGGCTCGAATAGCTCGGAGCTGGTCGAGCGTTTCTTGTCTGAGTCCGGGTGAACTGATCGTAAAGTCGATCGCTGCGACGGCGAGCATGACCCGGTCCGGATCGGTACCTGCAACGGCAAGCAATGGGGTGATCTCTTCCGGGGGGATTCCCTGCTCATCAAGACGCACCACAAACTCTGCAGTGTTCACCCCTGCCCGTTGCAACGCGGCACGCGGGAACGCGATCCAATCACTCGTAAACTGCGGGTATATCTCGCGGAATCGAGCAATCGCGGCGGTAGGCTCAACTGTTGCTCTGGCAACAAGCCGATCCAACTCATGGGCAATCGCGGTGTAATGCGTCAAGCGGTCCCGTATCACACTGCCCTCGATGCCGGCTGCTTCTGTCGAATCGCTGTAATCGTTGAGCTGAACTGTGTCGGATTCACCGGAGAGAGTGGTCGGCTGACCGGGGACCACAAAGAGTGTAACCGCGGTCAGACACGCTACCGCTCCCAGAATCGCATATACGAGGTACCAAGTGCGACCATCCGGTGGTTCGGGGAGTGATGGCAGTGTTCGAGGGTGTTCCTTGGAATGCGATGCTCCGGGTCGAGTATTCGAACCCAGATGCCGGACGACCTCGATCGCGCTGAGACGATTCACGCGTGCGAGATGGGCGAGGCGCCTGCGTGCCCTCGCGTTCCATCCCCCGCTTGAGCCGACGATGAGGCGTGCTCGTCGGAGGAGCGCGGGGGTCACCCGATGCATCGCACGCGTTGCGCTCCATGCCTTGGGAAGATCGACGGGTGTTCCCTCAGGCCAGCGGATCGCGAGTTCAGCACGGAGTTCCTGATCCAGTAGTTGGGTCGCGGCGCTGTGGATTGCCAAACGGACTTCTTCCGCGTCCGGAGTGGTGCGTTGCGGGTGACAGTCCACTTGACGCAATCGTCGCAGCCTGGCACGGTGAATTTCGGAATCTGACCCAATCTTGTGCCGTAGACCAAGAAGGGCAAACGGCCCCCCCTGCCCGGCATCATCGCCGAGAAACCGGACAATCGGGGTTTGATTTTTCCGGTGCCCGCTCATGGTGTAGGTCCACTGTCTTGGGCAGATTTCGGATCATGGAACAGCGATGAGATTTTCTCAGCCCAGGGATCCGGAGCGGGCTTGGGATTGAGGATGCGATACTGCCGGTATGTGTCGAGAGCCCTCGCGGGATCAATCGCTTGCATAAGTGCGAGCGATTCGTATCGAGCCTCGTACCAGCGAAGCTCACCTTGGGGATACGCCGCGAGCAATCGGAGCCATGCCTCCAAGGCTGTTTCTATGTCTCCATTCTTCGTCGCCAGTGAGGCGGTGAGTCTGAGTCCCGGCTCACTCGGTTGCCCGAACTCAAGAACATGCTTGGAAAGCCGTAGTGCGAGCGCGAGCATGTCATCATCCTGATCCAGGTCATATAGCAAACCCGCGCCCTGCGCCACCACCTCCATCAGGGCTGACTGCTGGACACCGAATCGCTCGGGCTTTGGTGGTATCCCACGAGCAATTGCGGCAACTCCGAGACGAACGAGCAAGCTCGCTTTTTCTGAATCTGGGCCTGACTCCCAGGCGTTGATCACATGATTCAGTATCAGCACCTCCGAGTCATCCGCTCGATCTGGCTGAATCGCCCTGAGCTCGTTGAGATGGACGAGAGCGAGATCAATCTCACCCTCGGCAAGCGCCGCCCTGATCAGTTGGGTTGCGAACTCCGGTTCGAGCTGGGCTTTGAGTGCCCCCTCATCGAGCAGATCTCTTGCACGCCGGATCAACTCACGGGCACGCTGAGCATCGGCGGGGATATCTCTCAATGCGAGATCGATGGCGATCTGAAGCGTGGACACCCGCGCGTCGACGGGTTCGTTTTCAGTTTCTGATTCGACAACTTCAACAAGCAGATTCCTCGTGTCCCTCAGAAGCTCGATATCACTGAAACCCGATGCTCGGAGCATCTCATACTTGAGCTGAGCATGGAGTCTGCGGGCTGCCTGAGCGTTTGGATCTGATTCCGGCACGGCGCTGAGCGTATCGATCGCGACCTGCGGATCGAGCACCCCCTGTGTCGCGTATCGTAGAACAAGCGTTCTGGCACGCTGGGTGCCGGCGTATCTCTCAATGTACGAACGGATCGCATCCTCAAGCTCGCTCGAAGCCCGTTTTCCTTTGAGTGCGTTCGCCCGATCAATTGCCGCGATGCGTATCCATCGAGCTTCCTCTAGCAAATCGGGAACGAGTGATGCGTTCAGCACATGCTCGCACTGCTCCATCGCCTCGCGTGGTTTGTCATCCCTGACCAATGCATACGCGAGCTTGAGACGGCAATCGTCTCGATCCGCTGGATAGTTGTCTGCATCTGCCGCATGAACGGCCCGGCTCAACACATCGATTACAATCGAATACGAGGGATCTGACTCTTCGGACTCCGTCCGTTCGAGTTCTGCGAGCGCACGCGCATACATCGGGATGAATCCTGATCCGATCATGGGGAGATGCTGATATCGCTGATACAAATCGACAACATGACCGATCTCTCGCTGATCGACGAGTTGTTCGACACACAGGGTCACGAGCTTCTCGGCGTCCTCATTCTTCCTTGCGCTGCGTGCCTCTAGGGTCTCGATAGCGACGAAACGAGCATCCGCAATCGTCAGGCGACCATCCCCTGTATTAGAACGGATTTCTAACGCGAGTGTGAGAGCCGCATGCCATTCTGCTCCCAGCGCTAGAACCCTGAGCAACCTGCGCCGAGCTTCACTCGGAACACTTGCTGGGAGAGACTCCTGACCCAACAACCCCTCAAGCCAGATTCGTGCGAGCCCGTAGTTTTCCGACTGCGCTTCGCACATTGCAACGCCAATGACTGAGCGAGCAACATGCTCGTACTCCATCGCCGCAAGGTGCAAGTCTTTGCTTAATGGAATCGACCCCTCTGCCCCTAGAAGCTGGCCGAATGCGGCGTATGTATCTCGTTCGACATGGCGCTGCTCTAACACGGCGATCCCATAGCCAGACCATCCCAAATAGTAGTTTCCAAATGAGTTGAGCCGGCGAACCTTGTCAAGCTCCTCCTCAAGTCGAGTCTGTGCTTGAATCGTTCGTGTGGATGTCCGCCTGCGAGATAGACGATCAAAGTCCTGCTGGGATCCCGCGAGAAGTCGAGTTAGCCCACGATGGGTCTGTTTCATAGCCGCCAGTGCCCTGCTACGGGATGCATCATCGAGCAGGCGAAGATGTGCAAGCTCAATCGCGTTTTCATGCTGCACAAAGGCATCGACGAGCAGTTCCAGCCGAAGTTCATTCATAGGCACAGCGGGGGCGCGATCTGCAAGGGAGCGGGCGCGATTGAGCACGATCTGGCGATACGGATCTTCTCGTTCGAGAGCTCGGAGTTGGCTCAGATACAACTCGGAGAGCGATGTCGCAATTTCTATGCGCTCTTCTTGGTCTACTGCCTGATCGAGGCGTGTTTCGAGTTGAACCTCGAGCAGCTGATCCATCCGGTGCTCACGCAGAAACCGCTCTACTTCTGTGTCGCCGGGGTTTGCCGACGAATGCGAAGCAAACAACACCGCCGCGATCCGGATCAGGTTAGTTGTTCGATTCGCCGGGCACATAGCTCCTCCTTGCGAATCCTGCGTTGCGAGCAGCCTGCAACGCGGTTGCGACGGCCTGAATGGGCACATCAGGGGCGGATTTGATGGCAATCCCCGGATCTCGAGGGAGTTGATTCAGGACGGATTCGAGTGAAACACGATCCGCGCAACGCACCTGCCCGAGTGTATAGATGACCTGATCGTCTTCGAGACTGATCTGGATGATCTGAGGTTGCAGATCACTCGAGCTGACCCCACCACCTTCGGTCTGCAGCGCAGCGGGGAGCTTGTTCTCTTTCTTCGCGAAGTCCGCGGTAACGAGGAAGAACACGAGAAGCAGAAACACGACATCGATCATCGATGTTAACGGCAGTGCACCGAGTTGGGAACGCCGCCTCCGCCTTGTACGATTGAGCGTCATGGTGTTCCCCCTTCCGGCTCTACGGTGGCGAGTTTCCACTTCTGCACACCGACATTCGACAGCCTGAGAAGCAAGCGATCCAAATATGCGACGGGAGCGTTTCGATCTGGACGGATGAGCACATCGAATGGCGTGCTGTCGCTCTGATTCATAACGCCGGCGGATGCGATCCGTTCAACTTCAAGCAGGCTCGTCTCCCTTGACTCGAACCGATAAGTACCCTCACGGGTAACATCGATAATCATCGCGGCCTGCTGCTGAACGGTTTCTTCTTCCCCCTGTTCTCTAGGCAGATCAACCTCGGTTCGACGGAGATCTCCGAACTGGGATGTAAACATAAAGAAGATGATGAGCTGAAACACCACATCAATCATCGGCGTCAAATCGACGCTCAACATGTGTCCTGATGTTCCAGTCCGTCTGTTCACGCGCCCTGGCCCTCTGTTCCCTGTGTCGCCTCCAAAGGCGCGATGATTTCCTCGATCTCCTCATCGATCTCGGTCGTCAGATGATCGATTCGATTTCGTAGATATGTATACATCGCGGTGCATGGGATCGCAACGATCAGACCGAGCACGGTTGTGATGAGAGCTTGCGAAATATTACCAGCGAGTTTGTCCGGGCGAGCAGGTCCGTCAGCGAGGGTAATCGTATCGAATGCACCAACCATACCAACAACAGTGCCCAGAAGCCCAAGCATCGGTGCAACGGACGCAATGAGTCCGATCCCATCTGTTAGCCGATAGAGGCGATCCACCTCGAGCTGTCCTGTCTCATCGACGGATGATCGGAGTTCGAGCATCCCGAACGCAGAACGCGACGCACGAGAGAGCCCCGCCCCGACAACGCGTGCGAGATAGCACGAACCCGGCTGATCAGCACACCGATTGATCGCACCATCGATGTTGCCGTCATAGAGCAAGGACCGAAGATCACTGGCGAGTTCGGGTGGCGCGAGCCGATCGCGTCTGATTCGAAATATCTGTGCCCCAATCATCGCTATCGCCACAAGCGATATCAAGATGATGATCGCACCGATCGGACCACCCTGACGGATGTATTCGAGCAGAGAGCGATGAACCTCCCCGCCGGGTCGCGCGACCGTGAGAACCGTGATAGGCACCGAATCGATCATTGTTCCTGTTCTCCTCGAACTGCCGAGCGGGCATGACCGCGTTGGATGTTTCGTTGTGCTTCCTGCATGAGTGTGCTTCCCCAGGCCGGACGATCTGTATCGTTCAGGTAATCGTGCGCGATCTGAGCTGCAAAGAGGGTCAGCTCCGGTTCGACATCGCCAAGACGGACGATTATGTGGATCAGTTCGATCAGCCCCTGATCCCGAACTTCGATGGTGTCTGAACGGATCAGACTCACACCGATGCCCAATCTCGCCCACACCTCGATCCATTCACCACGCTGAGTCTGGGTCCGTCGAACCAACGCCTCGCGAGCACTGACCCGAACTGGTTCATCAGGATGTGCCTGCGCAAAGCTGACCTGCTCGACAAGCACCAGCCCGGCATCACGGCTTCCTCTGGCGCGTTTCAGTTCATTGATACGAGCGATCAAATCAAGTCGATCCGTATCTGCAGAGCCAACAAGCGCGAAATAGGCGTGCATGAGGCCTAAACGACCCTGTGCCTCGACCGATTCGACGAGCCGACCGGTGTCTTTGCGAGCGAAGACAGGCGGCAGGTCTTTGCGGAGATTCAGATCTGGATCAAGCAGAGTAGACCGAGGCACGGACTCCGCCCCGGGCAGGCCCTCTGCGGCAAACGATGCAAGCATGGGTTCGACGGCCTGTTTGCGACGATTTGCCGCGATGAGACACCGGACGAGCCCGTCGCAGACATCCATTGATTGAGGCCCTTGCTCCCATAGATAGGTACGCGAAAGTGACTGATATATTGGCAGTGCGCCAGAAGCGTCGCCCCGCGCGAGTCGCTCGTACGCTCTCCAGGCTTGGGCCGCGACCCCCTCCCACTCCGATCCCACCTCCGCTGGCAGGAGGCCTGCCCGCAACTCGTACCAAGGTACAATCCGCGGGCTCTGGTCTTCGAGCAACACATGCACCCCCTGGGGGTTCGTCGATACAACCGTGCCTACGAGGCTTTCATCTTGCGAAGATACAGCAATCTTGACCGGTTCTGCACACAACAGAACCCCTACCAGAATCATCACAGGGGAGATCATGGACGAATCTCCCTGACATGGGTGAACTTACCGCCCGATTGGCGTGCGATGATGCGCATCATATTGAGTGCCGCTTGGGCATCATCCGGGTTCGCAAGCTCACCAAAGAGTACCGTATGAATGGGTACGAGTTCTCGCCGATTGAGTGCCCGTACCTGCGGTGGGATCTCGGTGTCAAAGAGACCATCAGTCATGAAATAAATCGCGTCAGTTTGCGGCTCGAGGTCAAAGACCATCTGGAAACCCGCGAGCGGTTTCGTACCACCGTTCGGATCAAAGCCGAACAGTGTGCGAGCGGCGAGTACCTTGTTCGCCTGGGTCGCCTGCGTCCAGTTCCCTTGCCCAAAGATCGCGATTGCGTTTGATGAGTACAGCATCACACAGAACTGGGCGTTCTCATCGAGCCCGCTGATCGATCGAATCAGTTCAGATCGCGTCTGATCCCATCGGGTGAGCGCCCCCGATGCTCCGAGCGTATTCATCGATCCAGAGATATCGACGATGTACGCAAAACGGCGTCCGGATGCTTCCAACCCAAAGAAACTCGCACCGTCGCCGGTTCCGGCGCCAGCGCTGCCCGTGCTTGTATCAATACTTGTCAGTGCCCCCCCACCGGGATTGAGTGTCGGGGCGATCGAGTCTGCGAGTTCATCAATCGAGTCTTCATTGCTCTGGTCAGAAAGCAGATCGATTCGAGCCGCATCGGTCGCAATCGGCGCAACCTCGAAACTCTCATAGCTCACTTCGGGCGACTGCATCTGTGCAAGTTCCGCGTCCGTGAGAATCGCGAAATCGACATCATCCCCCTGATCCCCGCCGACATCAGCGGTCCCGAAATCGATCGTGACTATCGCAGCTATCGTGAGGACAATGAGATGTATGAGAATCGAGAACCCGAGCCCCATGATGGTTGCTCGCTCGATCAGCCTCCTACGGGCGGACTTGCCCGGGGTCGGGTACCCGCTCGCACGGGGCTCGTCTTGATGCGTGTGTTCAGTCAATGATCACAATCCGTCGTCGGTTCCCGGCTGATCTTCCATTGATTCGCCGGCAGGGTGTCCCCATCCTGGATGCATCCCGATTCGTATAGAGTACCACATCGGTTCGTCCGCGTTCTACCATTGAAGACCCTTCGGGGTGCATTCCTCATCACCTTTCCGCACTTGGAGCCCGAATGTCTGATACATCTTCATCCCGCGCCCGCTTGGGCAAGCCAAATCGAGTGCTGCTCAAGCTCAGCGGCGAAGCCTTTTGTAAACCAGGTGGGTTCGGGATCGATACCAAGGAACTTGGGATCATTGCCGACGAGATCAAAGACGCACTCAATGCGGGCGCTCAGATCGCCGTCGTCGTCGGCGGGGGAAACATCATCCGCGGTGCAGAACTCGCCCGAACCGGCGATATCCAGCAGGCCACCGCCGACTACATGGGCATGCTCGGCACCGTCATGAATGGAGCCGCTCTGAAAGAGAAGCTCGATACGCTCGGGATCGATTCCCGAGTCATGTCCGCACTGGACATCCGCGCCGTGGCTGAACCATTTATCCGCCATCGAGCAATCCGGCACCTTGAGAAGGGACGGGTCATCATCCTGGCCGCCGGGATTGGCAACCCATTCTTCACGACTGATACCTGCGCCGCCCTGCGTGCGACAGAGCTGGAATGTGACCTGCTGATAAAGGCAACCAAGGTTGACGGGGTCTACAGCGCCGATCCAAACAAAGACCCCAACGCTACACGATACTCTGAGCTGTCATTTGATGAAGCGATCAGCAAAAAGCTCGCGATCATGGACATGACAGCGCTCGCGATGTGCCAGGAACGCAAGATCCCGGTGCTGGTCTTCGATTTCAAGATCGCGGGGAACATCCGCCGGGTAATCGAGGGCGATGAGATCGGAACCCTGCTGAGTTCAGATGCCTGATCAGCCGCGAATCCACGCCCGATTTGGTCTATGATCCTGCCCTGAATCAGATTTCTGGAGAATGAACGATGAGCACCGACCCAAACACCATTCTGCTTGAAGCCGAAGAGCAAATGACCAAAGCGATCGAGTACCTGACTAGTGAACTCAAAGGCATCCGCGCGGGACGAGCATCACCCGCTATGGTTGAGTATGTCAAGGTTGAATGCTACGGATCAGAAACCGATCTGAAGAGCGTCGCCGCGGTCTCGGTCCCGGAACCAACCCAGCTGCTGATCAAACCGTTCGACCCTTCACTGGTTGGCGCAATCAAGAATGGGATTGAGCAGGCCAATCTCGGTGTCAATCCTCAGGTCGAAGACAAGCAGATCCGCATCTCGCTTCCCTCGCTCACCAGTGATCGTCGTAAGGAGCTTGTTTCACAGGCGAAGAAAGTGGGCGAAGAGCAGAAGGTCGTTCTGCGAAACGCTCGCCGCGATGCGAACAAGGCGGCCGACTCGCTCGCGAAGCAGGATGGGGTACATTACTCCGAAGACGAGATCTCAACGCTTCACGATGAGATCCAGGAACTCCTCAAGACCTACGAAAGCAAAATCGAAGAGCTGATCTCCAAAAAATCCAAAGAGATCACCGAGGTCTGAGCTTTATCCAGATCATGACACAAGACAAAGACCGGGCTCAACTGAGCCCGGTCATTTTGTGTTCCGGTTGAATCGGTCTCAGCGGAAGTGAATGATGCGCGGACTGACGAGAAGGACTTTCTCCTTATCAAGCAGCATCAGTGCATTGAGGGTATCAACGATCGATTCATACCTCTCCTCACCCAGCATCGTGCGGAGCACAGATTCGAACGGGTTCAGGTTCATATTGATACCCGGCGCCTGGAGGAACTGCCCAAACTGTTCAAGGAGCATTTCCTCGAAACTCGGGGGCTGGGGGTAATGGACCACATCGAAGTCATCGAGCCCGACCTTCGCGGCGAGACCGTTGATTGCATCATCAATCCCTCCAACCTCATCAGCCATGTGGAGATCGACCGCGTCAGCCCCGACAAAGAGGCGCCCCTCTGCAGTCTTGCTCAGGTCGATCCCTTCACGCCCCGCCTCTACACGCGAGGTGAACAAGTTATATGTTTCCTTCATCTCGCGACGCATGATGGCGATCTGATTGCTATCCCATGCGCTCGAGCTTGAGAAAAGATCGCCCATCGGGCCTCGGGAGCGTTCAACGATGTTGATCTTGGCTTTGTCATAGAGCTCGCCCATAGCGTACTTGCCGCCGACGACACCGATAGAGCCAACGATTGAGGATGGGTTTACGAAGACGCGTTCCCCAGCGCTGAGCACATAGTACCCCCCCGAAGCTGCCATACTTCCAACACTCACCCAAACCGGCTTCTCAGACTTGAGCCGCTCGACTCCCTGCCACATCACCTCAGACGCAATCGCCGAGCCTCCAGGCGAGTCAATGCGAACGATCACGCCCTCAATTAAATCCTCAGCGAGGATCGTTTCGATGGCGTTCCGAATCGTGCGTGATCCGACCGAGGTACCACCGCCGAACAATCCACCCGCAGAGGAATCGCCGTCGATAATCGTTCCATTGATATGCAGGACCGCAATTGTCGGGTGATCGACATTTACCGATCCGCCAGAGGGTGTCGCGAGCCCTGAGAAGATCGAGAAAGGAGAAAAACTCTCACTCTGCCCGTTTGTGTCGTATGGGTCCGTGACCCATTCAACTTCACCGTCGTATTGATCTGCGAAATAGTCTCTGAGTACGGGCAAATCAATCTCGGCATCAATGACACCGGCTTCGATGGCTTCCTCTCCGTTCGCGGACCAAATCACACGCATTGATTCGTCCAGTTCCGAATCAGTCAGGTCGCGGCCCTCCATCAGGATCGTGCGGATGTTCGCATACATGGAATCGAGCAGCCCATCAATATTTTCATCCCATGCTGGGGAGGGCATCGAACGCGTCATCTGCTCGTTCGCACCTTTGAAATCCCCCACTTGCACGAGCTGGGCCTGAACACCAATCCAGTTGAGCGTATCAGCAAGATACATCTCCTCGGCGTGCAACCCTGGGAACGAGACATATCCGCCCTGCTGTAGGATGGCTTCATCCGCGTATGCAGCGAGCAGCAAGTCCGTCGTCCCGTATCCCTCTGCGAACACATGAACCTTCTTATCGGCGTCCTGCAAGCGTTTGATCGCGCTTCCGATCTCCTCTACCTGCGTAGCACTCAGGGCCGAATCCTTCAGACGAATGACGAGCCCTGAAAACTCTCGATCGTACACGAGGGTGTCGATCGTATTGATAATGCCCAGAAGCGAATCACTGCCGTCGCCGAGCCATGAGTACCCGACCTCGACCTCAGCCGGTGAACCAACAATTTCGATGACCGCGAGACTGACATCCTCCGCATGCACCGCAGAAGACATCGCGGTGGCGGATAGAACAGATGCAACTGCTGCAGTACGAGGGGAGCGTGGGAATATGCGCATGAAGTAACCTCCGTGATCTATACGACTCACCACAGTTTATGGGTTCGGTTCATCCGGTGTTTCAGATCCCCTCGGTTCTGCGCGTTTTCTGTCGATTGGTTTCGAAGATATCGCCCAAACCCACCCCAGGTCGCCGTATTACGGGGTACAAACGCACGGTATCGCTGCAGATGTTGATCAATCCTACCGTGAACAGAACGGAGCCGAGTGAGATCACAACGATGGAGACGATCTCAAGCACATCGCGTGCCGAGACGGGGGTAAACTGGGCAAGAATCGAAAGCAGATCACCAAGCGCCGCGATGCCCAGAGATGCGAGCAAGGCGATCATCGATTGTCGGTCAACACGCCCCGTGCGAACGATGACGGATCGCACGGCAAGCCCTACGGCTGCGGGGCGTATCCCCAAAACAATCCCCGATACAAGCAGGAACACGAGAATCCTGAGCACCGATCTCCCGGTCGCATCTCCACCTGGATGTAGAAGCGGCGAAGGGGAAGAAATATCATGTCCAAGATAAATCGAGTAGTAGACAAAGATCAGGGCAAAGTAGAGAGACACACCAAGCGCACACCTCATCGCCTCCCAACGCGTGACCGATGAATGGGGGCGTATCAGCGTAAACGCACCCAGCATCGACACAATGAGCCCGACGAAACCAACCCATGCGAAAACACTGGGGATCCAAGTGCTCACACCTAGGTCACGAAGAACCTCAATACCGCGGAGGAACCAGATCATCAGCACTGCGAGGAGTGCCCCGAAGCTCCACAAGTTCAGTCCGATGGCACTGAGACGCGGATAAGTCAAAGGTGTCAGTTCGTCGGCATGAGGATCGACGATTCCGAGAATCGTGGCTCGGACAGGGACACCACACTCAGGGCACTCGGCTCGGATCGAAAGCCCGTGCAGATCGTAACCGCATGCGATACAGAAAAGATTACCGGTGAGTTGGCGTGCGATCACCGAATCGGAACTGTTCCGAGAAAGTGCAGCTTCTTCGCCCTGTTGTGTGTGTTCGGGCATGATGTGAGACCGCTTGGAAGCGAGTTCCCAGCATACACGATGGAACCGGATGCGTCACGCATCGAATGGCCCCGTGGTTCATTCATCGCATAAACTGTGCGAGAAGACCACGCGATCCGATCGCCCAGAAGCAAGGCCGCAGCATGAGCGACTATAACCGAGAACGAGTCCGAGACCGAATCGCCGCACTCCGCGAGCAGATCGCACGCGTGTATTTGGGGGATACACCGGCAATCGACTGGCTGATATGCTGCCTGCTGTCGCGGGGGCATGTCCTGCTCGAGGATGTCCCTGGGGTAGGAAAGACCTTGCTTGCTTCGACACTCGCGAAATCCATCGATTGCCCTTTCTCGCGCGTGCAACTCACACCCGATATGCTGCCTGCAGATCTTTTGGGCGTCTCGATATACGCCCGGGATGGGGCAGAGCTGAAGTTCCAGCCGGGGCCGATCTTTACCAGCGTGCTGCTTGCAGACGAGATCAATCGAACGACCCCACGAACTCAATCCGCGCTGCTGGAAGCCATGAGCGAAGCCCGGGTTTCGATCGATGGCACCACGCATGATCTTGAGCAACCATTCATGGTTGTTGCGACGCAGAACCCCGCCGAGTTCGAGGGTACCTACCCACTGCCCGAAAATCAGCTCGACCGTTTCTTAATGCGTATCAGTCTGGGATACCCCAGCGCGAACGCAGAGATCGAAATGCTCGATCTGCGCCCCGCAACCACCGTCCTGGAGCAGATTGGCCCGGTGCTACATGCGGAGGATGTGATCGCTATGCAGCTCGAAGTGGACGCGATCCATCTCTCTGAACCGATCCGCCGGTATATCGTCGAAATTGCTCGCCAGTCAAGGAACGCTGATGAAATCATGGTCGGACTCTCACCCCGAGGATCGCTCGCGCTCGCCCATGCAGCCCGCGCCTGGGCGTGGATGCACGATCGCGACTATGTACAGCCTGATGACATCCAATCATTGCTGGTTCCAGTTTGCGCTCACCGCCTCGTCATGGAAGGCGCGGCCACCGGGGCACACTGGATGCTCGCGGCAGAGCTGATTGACTCAATCGCACGGGGTGTGAGTTCACCGGCTTAATCCATGAACCGATCCAACACCTCGATCGGGTGCATCGCGCGATGTCCGGTTCCATCAAGAATCTGATGACGGCATGATGTGCCAGGTGCCACTAGTATGTCTTCGTCACCAAGCTCTCGTATCGCCGGGAAGAGGGACTGCTCACCGATGCTCATCGAAAGCTCAAACCGGTGCGCAGCATATCCAAACGATCCGGCCATACCACAGCAACCTGTGGGGAGAACACGGACCTGATCAGGGTAGAGCCGCATGAATATGGCAGAACTTGTTCCATCACCCCACAGTGATTTTTGATGGCAATGCCCGTGCAAAACGATATGTCCTGCAATCGAGCGCATGCTCGGTCGTACCGGGTGCGTCTCCCAGAACACATCGATGAATGTTTCGGGGAGGGCGGATTTCGCGATCAGGGTATCGATCAGGGGCTGATCATAATCGAGATTCAGATCCGCCCAATCGTCACAAATCGCCGACAGGCACGAGGGTTCCGGCACGAGGAACCCCAGAACCGAATCGTCATCGATGAGATTCCTGAGCAGGGCGATCGTCCGATTCGCGTCGCGGATCGCGTGCGGGAGGTTCCCCAGCGAGATCGCCGCCCGCCCCAGATCGCTGACCGGGATCACCTCGATCGCGTACCCCAGCTTTTCCAGCACTGAAACCGTCGCCTGCGTGATGTGCGGCTCGTTGTGCGAACTGAACGAATCGCTGAGCACGACCACACGGGGTGCCCCATTTCTGACGATCGATTGACGCTTGATCGCCCTTCCGAACTCTGGAAGTGAGCGATCCGGATGGACACCCATCGCATGATTGATGATCGAACGAATCGGGGGAAGTTTCTGCATAGCGTTCGAGACGCTCGGCATCAAAGAACCCATCCGATTGAGTGTGTGAATCGCACTCATCACGCGGACCCTCAACGGGATTCCAGTCTGCTCGTATCCCTGCGCGAGGTACTCGCTCTTCAGCTTGGCTATATCCACTGAACTGGGGCACTCACTCTTGCACCCCTTGCAGCTCAGACATAGATCGAGGGTCTCAAGCGTATCCTGATCGTTGAGGGCAGGTTCACCGGTGGGTTCGCGTCCGAGCTCTGTTTGCCCAGTGAGAGCGAGCCGCAACGCATTTCCTCTGCCTCGCGTGCTGTGGCGTTCCTCAAGGGTCGCCTGGTAGGAAGGGCACATCACACCGCCCTGCTTGCGTCTGCACACCCCCGCACCGTTGCAAAGTTCTACAGCATGCGCGAACCCATGCTCTGGGGCGAACTGATAGTAAGTGTCCAGCTGTGCGATTCGGGTCTGTGTTTGATTCGGGCGTATCCGAGTGTGGGCGCTGATTGACCCGACCGATTGGGGATCGACGATATTACCGGGATTGAGAAGACCGCCCGGATCAAAGATCGATTTGATCTCACGGAACGCCTCCAGGAGCTCGGCACCAAACACACGCTCGATGAACGGTCCTCGTGCGCGACCATCACCGTGCTCACCCGACGGTACCCCACCAAGCTCGATCGCAAGATCAGCGACATCTGAAGCGATCCGATGCATCGCATGCTCGTCCTCGGCAACCCGAAGGTCGAGGAGCGGTCTGACATGCAGGACCCCCACTGATGCGTGGGCATAGTACGATGCGATGGTTCCTTCACGATCGACGATCAGGCGGAATCGGTCCACAAACTCGTTCAATCGATTCACGGGGATTGCGTTATCTTCGACAAAGCCGAGTGGTTTTCGGTGTCCCTCAACAGCATGCAGCAAGGGTTCCCCCGCTTTGCGGAGTTTCCACGCGGCCGACATACTCAAAGGATCAGTGAACCGAGCGAACGGTACACTGGGCAAGAGCTCAGCCACGCGATCGAGCGCTGATTCGATCGATTGCAGATCGTCCCCGAAGAACTCGACAAACAGAACCGCTTTCGCATTGGTATCCGGCAGAACCGCGATGTACTGCGCACATTCCTTGTTCCCGCGGGCCAGATCCATGATCAGATCGTCGAGCAGTTCAATCCCTGCAGGGTGCAAGGCGAGCATCGGTTCTACCGCACGGATCGCGTCTTCTATGGAGTCGAAGGAAAGTACGGCGAGCCCTTTGCGGCTCGGGATGTTGTGCAGTCTGAGCTCAGCCCCCAGCGTCACGGCGAGCGTACCCTCGGATCCACAGAGCAGTGGCGCAAGATTCACACGATCTATATCCCAGTTGTTCGTCTCAAGCTGTTCGAGGATGACATCGAGCTGGTACCCGCTGGACCGACGCATCGTCTTCGGGAAACGAGAACGGATGAGATCCTGATGACGCTCGATCACGCCCACCACGCGCGAAGTGATCTCCTTCGCGATCGGGTCACGCTTCGCGGCACCGGGACCGAAACGAACCACGCGCCCGTCAGCAAGGCACGCGTCGATTGAGAGCACGCTCTCGCTGGTTCGCCCGTACAGCACCGAATGCACACCGGCGGCGTTATTGCCGATGCACCCGCCGATGTTTGCCTGACGAGCCGTAGATGGGTCGGGCGCAAAGAACAGCCCGGACTCGGCGATTCGATCATTCAGATCATCAACCGTCAGACCCGGCTGCACATAACACGCCTTGCGTTCAGGCTGAGTCCACTCAATCTCGCAGCAGTTGGGAGAAACATCGAGTATGAGTGCAGCGTTGACACACTGCCCGGCGAGACTTGTGCCGCCGCCACGCGGAAGAACGGGGACCTGGTACTTCGAGCACAGACGGAGCAACTCGGGGATCTGCTCAATACTCGAGGGCACCACAACCCCGATCGGTGCGACCTGATAGATCGAGGCATCAGTTGCGTATAAACCCCTCGTGTGCGCATCGGTCTGCACCGGGATACCGATGCTGAGAAGATCTGAAATGAGTTCGTCGGGTAGTTGGTTCATTGCGCACTCAATCGAAGAAACAGGATAGCCCGATCGTCCAGATGCTGCATTGTCGGTGTAAAAGAACAGCCCGCGACTTTCGCCGCGGGCTGAAGAAAAGCAAATGTTTGCTTAGGCTACGACTTAGTCGTAGTAAGGGTAGATCACCGTCTCAGAATCAACTTCGACACGGTAGTACTGACGAAGGAAAGCGTTGCGGTTGTTCTCTTCGCCGCTGAGGGTGACCGAGTCGCCGGTGACCGGGTTGGTCTCAGGGGTGCGAAGCTGGTCATCTTCGTTCACGAAGAGGTTGTCGGGCTGAGTCTTCTTCTCGTCCTGAGTGATACCGGTGAAGGTCCAGATGACCTGCTCGGGATCGGGACGGTTGAAGAAGTCGACATGTGCATCGTTGAAGCCAACATTGCCGGCCCACTCGGTACGGTTCCCGTTCATTGCGAGGGTGACGGAGTTGACGCCGAGGGGTGAATCACCGCCGCCGCTACCGCCGTCGTCGTAGAGGTCCCAAGTACCTTCAGCGTCTGAACCATCAAGCTCGTAGACCGGGCCACGGTTCGAGAGCGCGGGCTCCAGCGCGTCGAAGGTGTTCTGCCATGTAGGACGGCGGAACTGGAAGGGAGGGGTGTGAGCGTAGCTGAAGCCACCGGGAAGGGTGTCCCAACCGGGAAGCTCGTTGTTTGGAGGAGTGCCGGGCATACCGTCGTTGTAACCCTCATCAGCGGGGGTTGCCTTAAAGTTCGGGTCCCACAGTGCCTCGGAGAGGGTACCGCTGGTTGCGGAAACGCCACCGACGGGATTCTCGAACTGGTATGACTCGTACTGCTCGTAGTTACCGAGCTCGATCGGGCTGAAGCAGATACCGGTTTCAACGATACCCTGAGCAATCATGATCGAGAAGATGTTGCCGGTGGTGTTCTTGTTCTGCGTGTTGACGCCATCGCCGAGTTCGATCGTCTTGTCGTTCTTGTCGACGCGGCTCGGGAGGGGGTAGAAGTCGCGGTTGTTACCCGCGAACACGACCAGACCCTGCATCAGTGAGCGGAGCTGTGTGGCGTCCTTCAGCGAGTTTGCACGCTGACGAGCCTTGCCCAGAGCGGGCAGGAGGATGCCGATGAGCAGCGCAATGATCGCGATGACCACCAGCAGCTCAATGAGCGTAAACGCATTCTTACGATTGGTCTTCATGGATTGACTCCTTAAACCTTTGTCGATCGATGACCAAATCAATCGACGGTTGCCTTTCGTCCCAGACGACGCTGTAAGGAAACAGCACCAAATCGTCAAGGACACGCACCGCTCACGCTTTGCCCCGTGAGCTCGTAGGCCGAGTTGTCGGCGTGTTTGATTCGGCAGGAATCAATCTGAAAACGGGTTATCCTCAATCGAGGGCCCAATAAGGACGCATATCTCGTCGTAGCCGAACCTGCACACCAGTGCTTGTTTGCAGTCCAAGCATATCATCAGTCTATTCGAGCAGCAACCTGGGCAGTTCCATCGATGCCCAAAACCCGCAAAAATCCCCCTATTTTCACATTGGAGTGCCCAATGTCAGCAAATCATCCAGAATCCACCCTCGAGTCCATGGGAGTTGCACTCCCCCAAGCGCCAAAGCCCGTCGCCTCGTATGTTCCGAGTCGACGATCTGGGAACCAGGTGTTCATCTCCGGGCAGATCCCCGTCTCCAACGGAGACCTGCTCGCGAAGGGAAGCGTGCCGACTGAAACATCGCTCGAATCCGCAACCGCGTGTGCGAGACAGTGCACCCTCAATGCGCTTGCGTGCCTCAAAGCTGATGTCGGGGATCTGAGCCGGGTTACCCGTGTCGTCAAGGTCGGGGTCTTCGTCGCGAGCGAGCCGGGGTTCGGAGATCAACCCAAAATCGCCAACGGGTGCTCCGATCTGCTCGTCGAAATATTCGGCCAGGAAATCGGCCAGCACGCAAGAGCAGCCGTCGGCGTGAGTGCGCTCCCGCTCAATGTCCCAGTCGAGATCGAGTTCATCTTCGAAGTGAAATGAAAAACCGCCCTGAGTGGGCGGCTACTGCGTACTTGCTTGAATAGGTTCCGGGCTTAGCCGAACGCCTTCTGATAATCCGCGAGGAACTGCTCGAGTCCCTTGTCGGTCAGCGGGTGCTTCATCAGCTGCTTAATGACCTTCAGCGGCACCGTGGCGACATCTGCACCGATGAGCGCACACTCGAGCATGTGCTTGGGATGACGGATCGACGCAGCGAGGATCTTGGTCTCGAACCCATAGTTGTCGTAGATCGTTCGGATCTGCGAGATGAGTTCTGTGCCGTCCTGGGAGATGTCGTCGAGGCGCCCGATGAACGGCGACACGAGGAACGCGCCCGCCTTGGCGACCATCATCGCCTGCATCGACTGGAAGCAGAGCGTCATGTTGGTCTTGATTCCCTCGTCGCTGAGTGCCTTGCATGCCTTTACGCCGTCAATCGTCGTCGGGAGCTTGACCACAATCTGCGGCGCGATCTTGGCGCGGTCCTTACCCTCTTCGAGCATCGCGCTGTACTCGGTCGCAATCACTTCTGCTGAAACCGGGCCGGATACGACGCCACAGATTTCTTCGAGGCGTTTGCCGTAATCAATGCCTTCCTTCGCGATGAGGGATGGGTTGGTGGTCACGCCGTCGAGGATACCCAGATCATGCGCTTCTTTGATTTCGTCGAGGTTTGCGGTATCGATGTACAGTTCCACTGTGATTCGCTCCGTGCCGGGGATTGTGGGGAGAGGGTTGCCCTTTGATGGGTTGAGACTTTAGGCCTCTCGCTTCTCGAGTTCGGGCTTGAGCAAGCGCCGCATGATCTTTCCGGTCGGGTTTCTTGGAAGCGCCTCGATCACGACTACGCGACGAGGAACCTTGTACCCTGGGAGATTATCGCGACACCATCGCACAAGCTCATCGGGGTCCGGGGCATGATCCTCGGCGGGCTCGACGAACGCGATGGGGACTTCGCCTCGCATCGGGTCTTGCTGACCGATGACCCCTGAATCGTGAACGCTCGGGTGGGCGTTGAGGACCTCCTCGATCTCGCGGGGAAAAACGTTTTCGCCGCCCACAATGAGCATCTCCTTGATTCGCCCTGTAATTCGGAGAAACCCCTCCTCATCGATCTGTGCCATATCGCCGGTACGGAAAAATCCACGCCCATCGAACGCATTCGCGGATTCCTCGCAGAGCCCTAGGTATCCCTTCATGATGTTTGGGCCGCGCATGCGGAGTTCGCCGTCGGTGTTTGGTGGTAGAACCTGATCTGTCGCGGGGTCTACCACAATCTGCTCCAAGTTCGGAACTGGTCGCCCCACGGTCCCCGCCCGATTCTCTTCCGGCAGGAGCACATGCGTCACAGGCGATGTTTCCGTTAGCCCGTAGCCCTCAACGATTGGTATCTCGAATCTCTCCCGGAATCTGCTGCGAACATCATCCGGCAATGGCTCCCCCCCACTAATCGCCAGACGAAGCGAGGTGAAATCCTCCGGCATCGCGGTTTTCACGGTCATCAACGCGTTGTACATCGATGGGATCGCGACATAGATGGACGGCCGGTGCGATCGCATGAGCTCAATGATTTTCTTGGGCACGAACCGAGCGGTATAGACGACTTTGCACCCGAAGAGCATCGGCACCAGCGTCAGCGCGGTGAGTCCGAAGCAGTGGAACTGCGGCAACACGCCCAGAAAGACATCATCCGACCGCACCCCCACATGCTCGTGCATCTGGATCGCGTTGCTGAGCAGATTCTTGTGCGTCAGCATCACGCCCTTGGGTTTACCAGATGTCCCAGAGGTGTATAAGACCACCGCGAGTTCACTGGGCGAGGTCGCTTTGGGTGTGCGTGGCGTCGGTGCCTTATGAAAATCGAGGTCTTCGAGATAGATGATTTTCTTACACTTGGGAACAAACCCCAGGTGTTCCACAAGCTTGAGGGAAGCGAGAATCAGATCACACCCGCAATCGTTCACCACATAGTTGAGTGTCGGTTCGTCGAGAAGGTAGTTCAGCGGCACCGCAGTACGCCCAGCGAGCCATGTGCCATAGGCCACGATACCAACTGCCCCTGAAGTGGGGATAAGCAACCCGATGGTGCTCGAACTCGATTGAGTCTCGATCAGGTCCGCGATGTGCATCCCAGCGACGAGCAGTTCCTTGCCGCGATAACTACGACGATCGTCGACGATGATTTCACGATTCGGACGGCGCAGGAAACTCGATGTCAGTGCGATTGACAGATTGGAACGCAGCGAGATAAGAAGCGGATTGATCGACATGCAGTTGCCCCTCCGGATCGGCGAAGATAGCGTACACTAATATGTTGGCAAATGCAAGCGGCCCATTTCAGAATGGCCAGATCTCGAGCCCGTGGGGCGCATTTCGCAGATCTTTGCAGACCTGTACGCTCGCGAGCATCTGCCCGCCTTTGAGATCAAAGGCGCTCACAGTGCCCGGCGAAGACCCGGCGATCACAATCTTCTTGTGCTTGTCGACACACAATCCGCGACCGAACGCCTGGCGAGCGAAGTCGCCGGGGATTTCTGTATGCTTGAGTTCGCTGGGATCGTATCGAGGATACTCGAATTTGCTGCGTAGAGCCCCGTTGCGATCGGCAAGAACGACCGCATCCTGCCCCGTCGAGTTCATCAGCACACCCGTATCAAGGGGCTGGCAGTTGTGCGTTGTCGGTGGGACGATCGCGTACGGGCGCACCTCATCATCGATGATCGATGCGAGTACATTCATCGCAAGCCCCGAGAACATGCACACGCCGTTGGTGTAGCACACATTGTTGAGGTGCAGATTATCGCCCTCGGGAGGGCCACCGTTCCCGTTCGGGTCATACACCTGGGCTTGGAGTTCGTGCCCTGAGCGTCCGCCCCGCGTGACTTTCTTCACACGCATCCACCAGCCGCGATCGAATCGCTCCTCGTGGGTATCAAAGCGGAGTACGGAGTCAAAGCTCGTCGCGCTCAGGTAAATATAGCGGTGCCCGTCGTAGCAGATCTCGTGGCAATGGTGCAGGTAATCGCACTTGAACGACCGGAGGATCTCGAAGGACTGATCGAACACGAAGAGCTCGTCGGAGGCCGCGATGAACACCTCATCGCCGACATAGCAGATGCCGCGCAAACCGCGCCCCTGCCCGCGTCCTTCCCAGTTGATATCGACCCGGTTCCAATCGAGCACCTGATCGAACTCGCCCGTTTGCAGGTTGATGAGGTACGCGCCGCCGTGGGAATCGCCCTGCTGGGAACTGCGGACGACATCCGTCATGAGAACTTTGGGGAGGATCATGGGGTATGTGTTCCTTCCGCGATGACGGATGCGATGGCACACTCTTCGATGTGCGAGAGGGAGACATGCCAGCGCTCGATCCCGAGTTCAGCCGCGATCTCGGCGGCTCTCCCGGTGACACGCAGTGATGGCTTCCCGTTCTCTGCACGGACAACCTCGATGTCCGTCCAGCCGATGCCCTGCGACCATCCGGTGCCCAACGCCTTCAGCGCCGCTTCCTTCGCGGCGAAACGGGCGGCGAGGTGCTCGTGCTGGCGTTTGGAGGAGTTGCTGTCCGATTGCTCGCCGGGGGTGAAGACGCGTTCGAGGAATCGTTCGGGGTGATCGCCGAGCAGCCGCTCGATGCGTGCGGTTTCCACGATGTCCACCCCGTGCCCGATGATCATGATGTGCTCTTGGCCTTGGGCTTGGACTCGGTTTTCTTCTCTTTCTTGGCTGGCTTCTTGTCGTCACTCTTCTTGGATGTCGAGTCGTCCGACTTCTTGGTCTCGGTTGCCGCTTTGGTCTCGGCTTCCTTCGCCTTGTTGTAATCGCTCGAGCGGTAATCCGTCTCGTAGAAACCTGAGCCCTTGAAGATCAGTGCTGAGCCGGTGCCAATGAGTCGCTCCAGCTTGAGCTTGTTGCACTCGGGGCACTTCTTCTTCACGCCCTCGCTCATGGACTGGAACAACTCGAACGCATGCCCGCAAGCATTGCAGCGGTAGTCGTAGGTCGGCATGGCTTAGTCCTCACCCTCGTCTGATTCGCCTGCGGACTCGTCGGGCTGGGGAACCACCGCGACCTTCGCCGGGCGGACCACACGCTCGCCGAGCTTGAAACCGATGCCCATGTTCATCGAGATGTGACCGGGCTCAATCCCATCCGCCGGCTGCTGCATCATCGCGGCGTGCTCGGCGGGGTTGAACTCGTCGCCCACGCTCGGGTTGATCGGCGACACCCCATACCCCGAGAGCATCCGCATGAACTCGTCGCGGATCATCTTCACGCCGTCCATGACCATCTGCGAGGACACCTTCTCGGGGTCCTGCATGAGCGCCATCTCGAAGGTGTCGAGCAATGGGATGAGCGACTGCACCACGCCTTGGGTGGCGCTGGTGCGGGCTTCGCGTTCGTTGCCCGATGCGCGGCGTTGGAAGTTCTGGTGATCGGCCGCCATGCGCAGCAGCTTGTCGCTCAACTCATCCCGGGCACGGATCGTGTCGACAAGCGCCTCGACGATCTCTTCGTTCTCGTCGGAGGTTTCGAGTTCGCCAGCCATCGCGAGCTGGCGGATGGACTCCATCCGGGCCGCGTGTTCCTCGGCTTCCTGCTGAGCCTGCTGATCCGCCTCGGTCTGCTCGATGGATTCAGGGGATTCGTTCTGCGTATCTTCGATGTGTTCGTGTGTTTCGTTCATGATCAACACTCACTTCATATCTTGAGTCAACCGCCGATGAAATCGGTGATCTTCTTCCAGAACCCGTGGGACTCGGGGTTGACATGCTTGTCTTCGGTTTTCGCAAACTCACGCAGCAGCTCTTCCTGCTTGCTCGTGAGCTTCTTCGGGGTTTCGATCTTGGCGACGACGATCAGGTCACCCTTGCGTCCCGATCGCAGGTTGGGCAGCCCCGCATCGTGGATGCGGAAGATGTCGCCGTACTGCGTGCCCTTCTTGATGTTGAGCGATTCCTTCCCATCGATCGTCGGCACTTCGACCTCGGCCCCCAGCGACGCCTGCGTGAATGAGATCGGCATCTCCATCAACAGGTGATCGCCATCGCGCTCGAAGAACTCGTGATTCTTCACACGGACCACGACATGCAGGTCGCCGCGGGCGCCCTGCCCGTTGGCCGACACATCGACGCCGGGTGGCTCGCCCTCGCCGGGCACGCGTACGGCCTGCCCGTCGTGAATCCCCGCGGGGATCTTGACGCTCAATGAACGCTTCTTCCCGATCCGACCCTTGCCGTGGCACGAGTCGCACTTGTCCTTGATGACCGTCCCGCGTCCGCGGCAGTTGGGGCACGCGGTGACCATGCGGAACATGCCGCCCATGCCCGCCTGCTGGACCTTGCCCTGCCCGTTGCAGGTGCCGCAGGTCTCCGGCGTCGTCCCGGGCTTAGCGCCGCTGCCGGTGCAGGTGTCGCAGATGTCCATGCGGGTGAACTCAACATCCTTGCTCACGCCGGTGGAGACATCCTTGAGATCGAGGACAACCTCCGTCTCCAGATCGTACCCGCGTGCGGGCCCTCGTCGTGCGCCGCCGCGCCCGCCAAAGCCCCCACCGCCGCCGAAGATATCGTTGAACATCGAAAAGATGTCGTCGACATTCATCCGGTTGAAGTCGTGCCCGGCCGCGCCGTGCCCGCGGAGTCCTTCGTGCCCGTACTGGTCGTAGATCTTTCGTTTGCCCTCGTCGGAGAGCACCTCGTAGGCCTCGGCGCACTCCTTGAACTTCACCTCGGCTTCGGCGTCGTCGGGGTTACGGTCGGGGTGGTACTTCATCGCCAAACGCCGGTAGGCGCGTTTGATCTCTTCGCCGTCGGCCGTGCGTTCGACGCTGAGCACTTCGTAATAGTCGCGGG
This sequence comes from Phycisphaerales bacterium, assembly GCA_965216865.1. Taxonomy (GTDB): domain Bacteria; phylum Planctomycetota; class Phycisphaerae; order Phycisphaerales; family UBA1924; genus UBA1924. The sequence continues at coordinate 2,896,068 of OZ244206.1, read as the reverse complement.
TGGTGGGCATTAAGCAGCGCCTCCTTCGGCTTTGCTGTATCGAACAATCTTCACTCGTAGATCAGGAGCAGCATCTGCACAAGCACCCGAAATCAAATCAATCGACTTGTCGGCTCGCATTCCACCAGTGCCAGAACCAAGTAGTGGAAATGCGATCGAGTTCACTTCAAGCTCATTCGCAAGTTCAACTGCGTTCTCGGCACCCATCCGAACCGACCTCTCACTTGCTCGCCAATACCACTCAAGGGCAGCAACATGGATGACATGCTCGAATGGTAATCGACCTGCACTTGTCCGAACCGCCTGCCCAACCTTGAGCAAGCCATGCTTACCAACTTCCTTAAACGGCTGAGTTCCTCCGAGCCGTTTCAACTGTCCTGAAACACCTTGGGGAAGCAAGAGCCACCAAGGTATGAAGTTGCGATTCCAAGGATTGACGATCGTTTCAACATCCTGTTGAAAGAGATCGCCGTCAAGAACTTCAACAGGCATGATTCTGCCTCGGAGTCACAGTGCTCATAAACCACCCCCCACCGTTTCCGATGAGGGGCATGTGTTCTTCTATCAGCTCACCGCGCCAACAACTGGCTCGGTGTCTTCCTTCAGATCGGTCAGCATCACGTCGGTCGTGAGCATCAGACCCGACACGGAAGCCGCGTTGATGATCGCGCTCTTGGCGACGAGGGCTGGATCGATGATGCCCGCCTTGACGAGATCGGTGTAGTCACCCGTCGCGGCGTTGAGCCCGAAGTTGCCTTCTTCCTCACGCACGGTATCGACGGCGAGGTCGCCGTCGTAGCCGGCGTTGGTCGCGATCTGGTAGGCCGGCGCGGTCAGTGCGCGGGTCAGGATCTCAAAGCCGAACTTCTCGTCGCCCTTGGCCTTCTTCGCGCCCTTCTCGACCGCATCGATCGCACGCAGGAACGCGACGCCGCCGCCGGCGACATAGCCTTCCTTTGCTGCGGCGCGGGTCGCGTGCAGCGCGTCATCGACGAGGTCCTTGGTGGCCTTCATCTCGGTCTCGGACGCACCGCCGACGGAGATGATTGCAACGCCGCCGGTGAGCTTCGCGTGACGCTCCATGAGCTTCTCGCGGTCGTAATCGGAGGTGGACTTCTCGTGCTGGGCCATGATCTGGTCGGCACGCGCCTGGATGTCGGCCTTCTTGCCCGCACCCTTGACGATCGTGGTCGAGTCCTTGTTGATCACGATCCGCTGCGCCTTGCCCAGCTCGTTGATCTCGATGCTCTCGAGCGAGCGACCCAGGTCCTCGGAGAAGTATGTGCCCTTGGTGAGGACCGCGATGTCCTGGAGCATGGCCTTGCGGCGATCGCCGAACCCCGGCGCCTTGACGGCCGCGATGTTGAGCATGCCGCGGAGTCGGTTGACGACGAGCGCCGCGAGGGCTTCGTTTTCGACATCTTCCGCGATGATGAGCAGGGGCTTGCTCGCGGTCGCGACCTTGTTGAGCAGCGGGAGCAGGTCCGCGAGGTTGCTGATCTTCTTCTCGTGGATGAGGATCAGCGCATCCTCGATGACGCACTCACCGGTCTTCGGGTCGGTCATGAAGTACGGCGACAGGTAGCCCTTATCAAACTGCATCCCTTCGACATAATCGAGGGTCGTCTCCGAGCTCTTGCCGTCCTCAACCTCAACGACGCCCTCAGCGCCGACCTTGGAGATCGCTTCCGCGATCAGCTCGCCGATCTCGGCGTTGTGGTTCGAGGAAACGGTCGCGACCTTCTTGTAGTCGGCCTTACCCTTGCAGGGGACCGCGATGTCGTCGATGGCCTCGGCGGCGACATGTGCTGCCTTGTTGATGCCGCGCTGGACATGGACGGGGTTCGCACCTGCCGCGACGACCTTGAGGCCTTCGTTGAAGATGGCCTGCGCGAGCACGGTCGCGGTGGTTGTCCCGTCACCGGCCTTGTCGCCGGTCTTCTTGGCAACCTGGTAGAGCATCTTGGCGCCCATGGACTCGAACTGCTCGGGGAGCTCGATCTCCTTGGCGACCGAGACGCCGTCCTTGGTCACATGAGGACCGCCGTAGGACTTCTCGATGACGACATGACGACCCGCGGGCCCCATCGTGCACTTGACGGCGTCGGCGATCTTGTCCACGCCCTTCTTCATCTCAAGGAGTGCTTTGTCCTCGAACATGATCTGTTTGGAAGCCATTGTGTTGCTCCTTCGTGTTTCGACACTCGAGGCATCAGGGATCAGCCATCAGCCATCAGTGGGGTTACTTTCGTTCGATGCTCCTGAGCAAGCCAGCGAGCACGCGTCCTGATTCTCGAATCGCTTCGTCTACGGCCGAGAACACCTCGTCGTCGATGAAGCCCAGTTCTTTCGCCAGCACGAGCTGGGTCTCTAACTCATAGATCGATCCGCGGGCCATCCGGAGAAACCGAATGTAGTCCTGGGTCGATCCCCGTCCCCAACCCTCGGCAATGTTCGAGGGAACCGAAACGGCTGCTCGCCTGATCTGACTTGTGAGCCCATAGCGTTCTTCGCTCGGGAACCGCTCACTCGCCCGATAGACGAACTTGGTCATCCGGATCGCCAGCTTCCACGCATCGAGGTCGCGATATGAATCAATCGAGTTGCTCATATCTCCCTCTGATGGCTGATGGCTGATGGCTGATCCCTGATGGCTTTTAGTTCATAATGCCGAGCAGGTCGGACTCACGCATGACGAGATGTGACTCGCCGTTGACCTCAACCTCGGTCCCCGCGTACGACGCGTAGACGACAATGTCGCCCTTCTGCACGCTCATGGATGCGAGGTTTCCGTTGTCGAGGCGCTTGCCCGGGCCGACAGCGACGACGGTGCCGTGGATCGGCTTCTCCTTGCTCGACTCGGGCAGGTAGAGCCCCGACGAGGTGACGGATTCCTTCTCCACTGGCTTCACCAGCACGCGATCTTCAAGTGGTTTGACTGCCATTTGCCTGTATCTCCTGCTTGCCTAACGAGACCACGATTGGGGTCGAAGACAAGTTCTTTGTAATTCTGTCCAATCGAGAGGTAGATCAATGATGAACCGTTTACTCGATCCTGTTCTTCTGCTTACTTCCGAGGCGAGTTTGACGACGCTCTCAAATGCATTCTGTCCACCTTGTACAACTACGGCATCTCCAACAGTTGTAACTGCTGCCCAGATGTGGCTCTGAGAATCGCCTTCTCTCAACTCGGCTTGGGTTGGTTGACGAACGGTGTACTCAACTTGATATCTGGATTCACCAATCTGAAACCACTTGGGCCAATGTTCAGATTGATCAACTCCAATATCCATGTCTTAGAACCCCATTCCGCCCATGCCCGGCATACCGCCCATGCCGCCCATTCCAGGCATGCCACCCATGCCACCCATTCCGCCCATGCCCCCCATCGGGTCAGCGCCGGCACCAGCGGGTGCGGCTTCCTTGGGCTCGGGCTTGTCGGTGACGATGCAGTCCGCTGCGAGCAGGACGGTCGCGACCGAGCCCGCGTTGGTCAGGGCGCTGCGGTCGACCTTGGCTGGGGTGATGACGCCGGACTTGATCAGATCCTCGTAGGTGTCGGTCAACGCGTTGTAGCCGTTGGATCCTTCCTGATCGGCGACCTTGGCGACAACGACGGAGCCCTTGGCACCGGCGTTCTCGGCGATGGTCCGCAGGGGCACCTCGAGGGCGCGGTAGACGACATTCATGCCGGCCGCGTAGTCGAACTTCACCTGACCGATGTCGTCGGAGGTGACTTCCTTGGCCTTGCCGTAGACGCTCTTCCATTCGCGGGTCTTCTCGATGGCCTGCTGAGCACGGATGAAGGAGACGCCGCCGCCGGGGACGATGCCCTCGGCCAGTGCTGCGCGGGTTGCATGGAGTGCATCCTCGACGCGTGCCTTCTTCTCCTTGAGTTCCGCTTCGGACGCAGCACCGACATTGATCTGGGCGACGCCGCCTGCGAGCTTGGCGAGGCGCTCCTGGAGCTTCTCGCGGTCGTAGTCGCTGGTCGAGTTGGCGATCTCCATGCGGATCTGCTCGATGCGATTCTGGATGTCCTTGGTCTCGCCCGCACCCTCGATGATGACGGTGTTGTCGGCGCTGATCTCGACCTTCTTGGCGATGCCCAACTGCGAGAGCTCGATCTTGTCGAGGTCGGTTGCGAGATCCTTCATGAACGCTTCGCCTCCGGTAAGGACTGCGATGTCCTGAAGCATCTGCTTGCGACGATCGCCGTACCCGGGTGCCTTGACCGCACAAACCTGGAGGGTCCCGCGGAGCTTGTTGATGACGAGGGTGCTCAGTGCTTCGCCGGTGATGTCCTCAGCGATGATGAGCAATGGCTTCTTCGCGCCCATGACCTTCTCAAGGAGCGGCACGAGCTTCTGGATGTTGTCGATCTTGTCTTCGTGGACGAGGACGAGCGCCTTGTCGAACTCGACCTTCATGTCTTCCGGATCGGTGACGAAGTTCGGGGAGAGGTATCCGCGATCGAACTGCATCCCTTCGACGACGGTGACATCGGTCTCGAATCCCTTGCCCTCTTCAACGGTGATGACGCCGTCCTTGCCGACCTTCTCGAAGGCGTCGGCCATGATCTTGCCGGTCTCGGGGTCGTTGTTGGCCGAGATGGTCGCGACATTCTGGATGTCCTTCTTGCCGTCGACGGGGGTCGCGAGGTCGTCGATCGCCTTGTTGGAGATCTCAATGGCCTTCTTCATACCGCGAACCAGCGCGTTGGCGTCCACGCCCGAGGCGATGTAGCGGAGACCTTCCTTAAAAAGGGCCTCGGCGAGGACGGTTGCGGTTGTGGTGCCGTCGCCAGCGTCGTCGGAGGTCTTTGAGGATGCTTCCTTCACGAGCTTGGCGCCCATGTTCTCGGCGGCGTTTGCCAGCTCGACCTCTTCCGCGACGGACACGCCGTCCTTGGTGACGGTCGGGCCGCCCCACGACTTGTCGATGACGGCGTTGCGGCCGCGGGGGCCGAGCGTCACTTTGACGGCGGAGGCGAGTTTCTCAACCCCCGCCAGGAGTGCCTGACGGGCTTCGATGTCGAAAGTCAGTTCTTTGGATGCCATCTGTATGCTTCTCCACTTTCAGAGATTCGAATGCCGGGGACTCTGGTCTACCCGGCCGATGTGTCTTTCCGATCCGTTCCACGGCACGCGTGCGCACCGTCTGCGGGAGATAGTGGGCAATCGTCGTGCCAATCCGCAGTCTCAACCATCATCGAATCACACCCGATCCGGTCAAAAACCCCTGACACTCGGCGTCATCTTCGGCAAATGGGTGCCAAACTGGCAGACGGAGCTGAGTTGTGGATCAGATCGAGGATTCTGCTCCGCAAATGCACTCGGGGTTCGTGTGTGCTATCATTCATCTCGATCGCCACGGAGGGCGAGTAACGAAGACCTGAAACGGGCTATTGACGCATGCTGACACTCGCTGAAAGCAACGAAATCGGTGCATACCTCCCGATCTTCCTGATGATCCTCGCGGCCATCGGGTTCGGGGTCATTAACCTTGTCGGCACCTTCCTGCTCGGCCCTCGCCGCGCAGGTGAGCGCAAGGGTGAGACCTACGAATCGGGTATGACCCCCGTCGGGACCGCCCGCAAGCGCTTTAACATCCGATTCTACCTGATCGCGATGGTCTTCCTTGTCTTCGATGTCGAAGTCATCTTCCTGTACCCCTGGGCACAGACATTTACCAATCTCGACCCGATGAGCGACGCTTCGGCCATTTGGCTGCTCCGCATCCTCTTCTTCCTGCTCACGACCCTCGTCGCGTACCTCTACGGGTACCGCAAGGGCGTGTTCAAGTTCGACTGATCCGACGATCAGCAGCTTTCGCACGGATCTGGCAGGGCAAGTCGAGCGTATACCCGTATGCACATGAGCGAACCCGCCGACCACACAACTCTGAACCGCGTCCATGAACGCACGCAACCGCTGCGTGCGAATCTTTCTTCACGCGTATTTGCGGCATGCATCGCGCTCGTGTCGATCGGTGTGCTGGGCATGGGAGCATGGATGCAACCAGCCGCAGACGGGCATGGAACGCACACCCAGCTCGGTCTCAAACCGTGCATGTGGGCCGTGACGCTCGATAAGCCTTGCATCACCTGCGGCATGACAACCTCGTTCGCGCACGCTGGCGAGGGACAATGGCTCTCTTCCATCATCAATCAACCTATGGGCGCATTTCTTGTAGTGCTGACAAGCATCATGTTTTGGGGTGGGGCTGCTCAAGCCATAACGGGTGCCAGGATCGGGACCATGATCCAACCTGCACTGCGACCTCGCGTGTTCATCCTGCTCGGCCTCATGCTCCTTCTCGCCTGGGTATACAAACTCATCACCTGGTAAACTCGGAATACAGGGAACATCATGCTCTCAACCAAGATCATCAAAGCGACCCTCGCATGCAGCGCCCTGACGCTGGTCATGCTGAATCTGAGCGGTTGCATCATCGGCGCAACGATTGGCGGTATGGCAGAGTCATACAAGAGAACCGGCACATCGGAGGTTGAAGCTGAGTATGAGGGGATCGCCGGGAAATCGTTCACGGTTGTCGTCAGCGCTGACCGGATGATCGAGGGTGTGAACCCTGGGATCGCGGCACGGATCACACAGCGTGTCAACGACCGACTCATCCAGAACGCTCGACCCTCGCATGCCATTCCGAGCACCGACCTGCTCACCGTGCTCTACAACACACCCCAGTGGCCCGCGATGCCTCGCAGCGAAGTTGCTGAGATGCTCGAAGTGCAACGCCTTATTGTCATCGAACTGACAGAGTATCGCTTGCATGAGCCCGGCAATCAGTACATCTGGGATGGTTCTGCATCGTGCATCGTAACGGTCTACGAAAGCGACTCACCATTCCCGGACGATCCGGTATACGAGAAAGCACTCCGCGTTTCATTCCCCGACATGGGTGGTCTTATGCGAACCGAGATCCCTGAGGCCGCGGTGAACACTGAAATCGCAAACCGGCTGACGAACCGTATCGCATGGCTCTTCTACACTCACGAAGAGTCGAATATCATCCCGTACTAAGTCTCGAACGGAACGAGTAGCATCAGCATGAGAACCATCGCATCCATTTCGTTCGCGTTCATTGTCGCGATCATGACCCTGTTCCCCGCGCCGGGGTGTAATGTCATCACTCCGGTCGCATACGCGATCCATGGGCCGGGGAAAGTCGAGCCGCAGTTCACACTTGAAGAGAATGCACGCACAGTCATCTTTGTTGATGATCCGTCCAGCAGAATCACGCAACGCCGCCTGCGTTACGCGATCGCGAAACGCACCACTGACGAGCTACTTCAGAAACGGATCCTCGTTGATATGGTCGATCCACGCGGGATCCTGACCGCCGCGAGCAACGAGCAATACGGTGAGCAGATGAGCATCTCTGAGCTTGGCGAGAGCGTCGATGCGGACATCGTCATCTATGCGGTCGTAACCGATTTCTCACTCTCCCCTGAGGTTGGCGCGTACCTCCCTCGTGCCACGATGCGCGTGAAAATCATCGACACACGCGACAGCTCACGCGTGTGGCCAACCGATGAGCGTGGCCACTCGATCAATGTCCAGATTCCCCAGCGACCGGGGACGGGTCCGATGTCCACAGGCGAGCGGGTGGAGATTGAGAACGAGTTGGCCCAGCGTGCGGGACTGGGACTTGCCCAGCTTTTCTACAAGCACGAGATCACCGAGACGGTATTATTTCGGCGGTGATCGCGACTCCCCCACAACCCGACATCATCCATCTGGTCAGCGCACCGACTCGCCCATCTGGCTCGCGCGTGCCAGTCGGACGCACCATGCCAGCGTACTTGTGCGCCCAAGCCATCGCGAGGGGCTTGACACCGCGTGGACGAGTCGTGCTCATCGGAGACGACTCAAGTGAACGATCCGCACAGGCGATCGGACTCAAGCATCACCACCGGTTCGCTCCACCGCTCGGGCACATCAACATGCTCGCTAGGCCAATCCGGAAGCTGGCCAAGCAAACCGATCGTGTCATCTGCTGGGACGATGAACTCACCCCGCTGCTTCGCGGGATCCCGTGCCCCGTGGATCTGATTTCGACCCGCCCTGATCTCGCCACACGACGCGTTTCATCGCGGATCCATGTCCGCGTCTTCGAGCGGCCAGATCGCACTGTATGGGAATCGAGAAACAATCAGGCCGAGCTCGATTCGGTTCTCAATCGGCTTACCTTGGACCCAGTGATTCCCGAGCAGTCATACTCCCGCTCTTCGATTGGCATCGATCGCGCATCGATCAGCATCGGATTTCTTGCGGATCGCCCGAGCGATATTGATGCGCGAGCCGTTGGCTTTCTGATGGGATTGCTGGATGTATCAGGGTTCAACCTCACCGCGGTCGTTCCACACGGAGCGAGCCACCTCACCGCAGCCCGTCGGCACCATCATGGTTTGGGGAACCACTTCAGGTTCCTGATCGCGCACAACCCGATTATCACAATGCTTCCGATATTCGATGTGCTGATCCACCCTTGCTATAACGGGACGGGCGCATCTACCCTCATCGAACAACTCTGCGAGAACCTCGACACCCCCGTCTTGCGTCTCACGCCTGGAGGACGCGCCGGACTCTCGCGTGCACCCGGCGTCGCTGGCCCCGTCATCGAAGCCCTCGACGATCTGCTCGCCACGCGCTCCCCCGACCCGATCCGGAGAGAGGCCGAGATCCATGTCTGATATCAACGACCCGTCCCGCACGAGCGTCCTGTTCGTGTGCCTTGGCAACATCTGCCGATCCCCACTCGCGGAGGGAATCTTCACGGACCTCGTTGAGCAGCGCGGGTTGAGCGATCGGTTCCACATCGACTCATGCGGCACCGGGTCATGGCATGTCGGTAAAGCGCCAGACCCGCGATCGGTCCTCGTCGCGAGCAAGTACGGACTCGACATTTCTCACCTCCGTGCCCGCCAGTTCGATGCGGCTCGCGACCCGCACGCGTTCGATTGGCTGATCCCGATGGATCGCCAAAACCACGAGGACATCGTGGGGATGGGCACGCCGAGCGAGAAGGCACCGCTTATGCGCTCCTTCGACCCGTCGCTTAATTCACCGCTCGATGTCCCCGACCCGTATTACGGCGGGGACGATGGGTTTGATAAGGTGTACACGATGCTGACGCGGGCGTGCGAGGGGATGCTCACGCGTCTGGGTCATTGATTCGACGATTGTTTATCAGATACCGCAGCACCGAGCCGAGCCCTGCGAACTTGAACTCAGGCTCGATGTACCTCTCGATCACATAGAAACAGAAGTAGTACGCTCGCGCCGAAGACCAGATGAGCAGCATGATCAGTGCTGCTGTTTCGATCCTCATCGATCTCAGCAGTAGTGACATCGCACAAAGAAAAGCGATCAGGACAAACCCGATCACTTTGAGATACATCCATTTTGGATTTATGAGATCGGGCCCCATGAGAACCGATACGCACGAAAGATCATCACAGATCCAGCATCAACCGCGCCGGATCCTCGATCGCGTCCTTGATCGACACGAGGAACTGCACCGCTTCCGCGCCGTCGACAATGCGGTGGTCGTAGCTCAACGCGAGGTACATCATCGGACGCAGCGCGATCTGCCCTGATCCGTTGGGGTACTCGATCGCACGCTTCTTGATCCCGTGCATCCCCAGGATCGCGCTCTGTGGCGGGTTGAGGATCGGGGTGGACATCAACGACCCGAAAATCCCGCCGTTGGTGATCGTGAAGGTGCCACCTTGCATTTCTTCGAGGGAGATCTTGCCGTCGCGTGCACGCAGCGCCATGTCCTTGATGGTGCCCTCGATCTCCGCGAAACTCATGGTCTCGGCGCTGCGGAGCACCGGTACCACCAGCCCCTTGGGCCCGGAGACCGCGATCGCGACATCCTTATAGCTGTGATGCTGGATTGCGGGCTTGCCGTTGTCGCCTTGTGTAATGTATGCGTTGATCAGCGGGAACTTCTCCAGCGCCTGGGTGCAGGCCTTGACGAAGAAAGACATGAACCCGAGGTTGATGCCGTGCTTCTCGCTGAAGGCTTCCTTGTGCTGCTTGCGCAGGTCCATGACCGCGCCCATGTCAACCTCGTTGAAGGTCGTGAGCATCGCGGCGGTCTGCTGGGCCTCAACAAGGCGTGACGCGATGGCTTGTCGCATCGGGCTCATCCGCTCCTGACGGATTTCACGCTGAGCCGAAGTTGCTGCTGGTGATGAAGCAGGTGCGGACGCCGCGCCGTTCTGGTGCGTCTGGATCCATGCGAGGACATCCTGTTCGCGGATACGACCCGCGGCCCCAGTGCCTGAGATCTGCTTGAGATCGACCCCTTGATCATCCGCGAGTTTCCGTGCGAGCGGGGTCGCTTTGACATCCGCGTTTGATGCTGGAGCAGCGGACGCGGGAGCTGTCGCGACCGCGGTTGCGGAAGCTGCGGGCGCTGACGGAGCGGCTGCCGGTTCGGGTGCGGGGTCTGGCTTGGATGCGTCGGACGCAGGCGCAGACGCTGGAGCGGAATCGCCCCCCCCGCCGGAGTCAGCGGGCTTCTCTGCAGATTCATCGATCGAGCCGACGACGGCGCCGACATCGACCTCATCTCCCTCGTTCGCGCCGTGCTTAACGATGCCCGCCGCAGGTGCGGGGACTTCCATCGTGACCTTATCTGTTTCGAGTTCAAGAACGGTTTCGTCGCGTTCGACATACGCGCCGTCCTCGACGGTCCACGCGGAGATGATGCCGCTCGTAACCGATTCGCCGACATTTGGGATGACGATTTCTGTTGCCATGGTGTTCAATCCGCCTTGGTCTGATCGATTGCTGTCGTCGGGTTAAGCCTGAGCCGCTGCGACCTTGTTGTTTTTGTTCGTTTCGCTCTCGGGCTTTGGCCCGATCGCATCCGTGAGGATCTTTTCCTGCTCAAGCTTGTGCTGCGCCTTGGAGCCCGTCGCGGGTGTGCTCGAACGCTGGCGCCCGATGTACTCCCAGCGGTCCCAACCCAAACGCGTGTGAATCTTGTCGAGGATGAACTGCGCTGCCCCAGCGTTGTAGGTTTCTTCCTGCACAAACACACGCTCGGCATCCATGGGGTACCGACCGTTGAGCTCGTTGAGTAAGTCCGCGTGGAAGGGGTACATCTGCTCGATCCGCACGATCGCGATCGTGCGATCGTCGCGCTCAACGCGGCGAGCTTCGAGTTCGTGATAGATCTTGCCCACGCAGTAGATCACACGCTTCACCTTCGAGCGATCCCACCCGTCCTGCTCAAAACGAGGATCGTCCAGCATCTCGTGGAATCGACCGTCGACGAGCTCTTGCACCGGGCTCGTTGGGATTCGCAGGTAGCTCTTGGGCGACATGACGATCAACGGCTTGCGGTAGTTTGCTTTCACCTGACGCCGGAGCATGTGGAATGTCTGCGCCGCGGTCGTCGGGTAGACGACGAACATGTTGTCGGTGCCGCAGAGCTGGAGGAACCGCTCGAGACGCGCCGAGCTGTGCTCGGGGCCTGCGCCCTCGTAACCATGCGGGAGGAGCATGGTGAGCCCACTCCAGCGATCCCATTTGATCTCTGCCGACGCGATGAACTGATCAACGATTGCCTGGGCACCGTTGTAGAAATCGCCGAACTGAGCTTCCCAGATAATCAGCATCCCTGGATCGCCCAGCGAGTAGCCGTACTCAAATGCGAGCACACCCTCCTCAGACAACGGAGAGTTGTAAACACAGAACTTCGCCTGACGGGGCCTGCCGTCCGAGCCTTCACTCCCAGGAGGGGTCGCGGTCCCTTCGGTCCCGAGTTCACGGATCGAGTTGAGCGGCGTGTACGGCTCGCCCGAATCGAAGTCCCGCACAACTGCATGACGATGCGAGAATGTTCCTCGCATGCAATCCTGTCCTGACAGTCGAACAGGGTGACCTTCCGCAAGCAGCGTCCCGTATGCGAGTTGCTCCGCGTCGGCGTAGGAGATCAGATCCGCGTTCGGAAGATTCTTGCGTTCTTCCAAAAGGCGCTTGAGCTTAGGATTGAGTTTGAATCCTTCAGGGACAGATCCGATCGCGTTCGCGACTTCTTCGATCTGCTCCATCGAGACCGCTGTATCCACCGGCTCATAGTTGAACTTATGTGTCAGACCATCCCAGCGTGCACTCCCAGGATCAATCGTGGGATCGTTCGGGGTATCTTGCGCAGCTTTCTGGGCTTTCTCGAGTGACTCATTGAGCCGTGAAAGGATCGATTGACGATCGGCCTCATTGATCACATTCTCAGCGAGAAGCTTTTCTGTGTAGATTTTCAGGACAGAGGGCTTCTTCTTGATCTTCCCGGCCATGATCGGCTGGGTGAAGCTCGTCTCATCCTGCTCGTTGTGCCCGTATTTGCGGTAGCACATGAGATCGATGAATGCGTCGCGTTTAAATCGCTGGCGGAACTCGGACGCGATCTGAGCTACGGTGACAACCGCCTCGGGGTCATCGCCGTTGACATGGAAGATCGGCGCATCAATCAGCTTGCCAATATCTGTGCAGTACCGACTCGACCGCCCCTCTTCAGGAAGGGTGGTGAAGCCGATCTGATTGTTGACTACGACATGAACCGTACCGCCCGTGGTGTATCCTGGTAGCTGGGAGAAGTTGAGCACTTCCTGGACGATGCCCTGCCCGATGATCGCGGCATCGCCATGAATCAGGATCGGTACGACTCGTTCCCGGTTTTCATCGCCACGAAGGCGTTGTTTGGCGCGACATCGACCTTCAACAACGCCATTCACCGCTTCAAGATGGCTCGGGTTGCTCGCCATCGCGACATGGACCATGCGTCCGTTGCTCAATCGGCGTGTGCCTGAGTAGCCGCGATGGTATTTCACATCCCCGCCACCATCGGCGAAGCCCTCCGACCAGTTCTCTTCAAACTCTGTAAAGATCTGTTCGAGAGTTTTTCCGATCGTGTTGTGCAGGACATTGAGTCGGCCCCGATGAGCCATCCCAAATACGACCTCTTCAACCCCGAGATTCGAGAACGCTTCGATCATATGATCCAGCATCGGGATCAGGGATTCCGCCCCCTCAAGCGAGAATCGCTTTTCGCCCGGGTAGCGTTTGCCGAGGAACTTCTCGAAGGATTCTGAGCGGGTAAGCTGTTCAAGAACCGCCGTCTTCTCCGGTTTTTCCAGATCGAGCTTGCCGCCGATTGTTTCAAAGCGTTCAAGCAGCCAGGCTCGCTGCTCCGTATCCGCCACATGCATGAACTCGACACCGATGGACGAGCAGTACATCTGCTCGAGGTACTCGATCACCTGTCGCAGTGGAATTTGTGCCCCAAGCCCCATACTTGAGCCATCAACCGTTCGCTCGAGATCTGCCTCGGTCAGCCCGTGATAGGCCAAAGAGAGTGATTCCGGGCGTTCACGCTCACGACCGAACGGATCGATCTTGGCACATAGGTGTCCCTGATCGCGATAAGCACCGATGAAGTCATCGACGATCGCTTCGAAATGGGTTGCCTTGCCAGCAGGACGCCCCACGGTTGGGGTGATCTTGGTTGGCCCAGTGCTCACCGGGGCAGCAGGCGATCCAAAGGACGCCTGCTGCGATGATCCGAAGAGTCTGAGTTCTCCGGCATGAGCAAGGTCAAAGCCCTGAAAGAATGAACGGGTGGCCGCATCAAGCTGGCTGGGATCCTGCTGATAGAGCTTGTACTGCTCTTCGAGGTATGCAGCGCTCCACTGATTCACGGACGGCACGGTAGGTTCGGGTGCAGAGCTCATGACTCTCCCTTGTCAAACCGCAAAACCCTCGATTCCACGCCGGTTTTGCAATCGACTATCGGACTCAAGGACCAGACTCACCGGCCCTAGTACAATCGTAGTCCTACTTATCGACATTTCACCTGCGCAGTCCACGAAATCACCTTGCTTTACGCAGATGGATGAAGATTCTCTAGACAAACCGGTCTAGCAGCCACAGCTCAACCGAATCGACCCGAGACATAATGCTCGGTTTCGATGAGCTTCGGCTTCTGAAAGATCGATGCGGTCGGGCCATACTCAACCAGACGCCCAAGGTACATAAACGCCGTGAAATCCGAGACGCGCGCGGCCTGCTGCATGTTGTGCGTCACGATGAGCACAGTATAACGCTCCGAGATTTCGTTTATGAGTTCTTCAATTTTGAGCGTCGCAACCGGGTCCAGTGCCGAGCATGGCTCATCGAGGAGGAGCACCTCTGGATCTGCAACAATTGCGCGAGCAATGCAGAGGCGCTGCTGCTGACCGCCAGAGAGCCCGAGTGCGGATGATTTGAGTCGATCCTTGACCTCGTCCCAGATCGCCGCAGAACGCAGACTCTTTTCGCAGGCCTCATCGAGAACGGACTTGCGGCGCTCCCCATCGATCCGGAGGGGATACACGACATTCTCATAGATCGACATCGGGAACGGGTTGGGCTTCTGAAACACCATCCCGAGACGCTTCCGGAGTTCGATAACATCCACGGAAGGGGCGTAGATTGGGGAGTTATTGAGAGTGATCTCGCCATCGACTCGGACACCATCAATCAGGTCGTTCATCCGATTAATTGAACGCAGCAGCGTTGATTTGCCGCAGCCAGATGGGCCGATCAGCGCCGTGACCGCGCCGCGGGGGACCTTCATTTGCACATCGTGCAGCGCTTTCGCGTCCTGGTTGTACCAGAGGTTGAACTTCTGGATATCGATTACAGCATCGGGTGCCCGAACCTCTGGATGCATCGTGGGCTCAGGCACGGCACCTTTTCGGATCGCATCAATGACCGCGTAGTTGACACTCTTGGCATCACCCTTCGGTTCGTATGCGACCGAGCGAGTCATGCTGGAAGTGTTGTTGCTCTGATTTGTCGAGGGTGTATCCATTATCATCATACCGTAGGCCCTGCCATGCGTGAGCGTACTTTGGCCCGCAATACGATTGCGAGCAGGTTGAGTGCAAACACGATGCTGAGGAACAACAGCGTGGTGGTCCATACGAGCGGACGAGCGGCCTGAGAATCCGGGCTCTGGAACCCCAGGTCATAAATATGGAACCCGAGGTGCATAAAACTGCGATCCGCATGCAGGAACGGAGCTTCACCGTCAATTGGGAGATCCTGATTCAGCTTCACCGCTCCCACAAGCATGAGCGGCGCCACCTCACCCGCCCCACGGGCCATCGCGAGGATCGCTCCTGTGAGGATTCCGGGCAGAGCTCCGGGCAGCACGATACGACGCATCGTCTGCCACTTTGAGGCCCCGCAGCCGTAACTTCCTTCTCGCATCGAGTTGGGCACGGCGGCAATCGCTTCTTCCGTCGCAACGATGACGACAGGCAGCGTGAGCAGCGCCAGGGTGAGTGATGCCCAGAGCAATCCGCGAGCACCGAATGTCGGAGTACCCTTGCTTGCGCGGGCCTCGAACAAACCGTTGAAGTATGGTGTTCCCGCGACGAGCATCACGACACTCACCACACTCACACCCCAAACAAGCCAAGACAGTCGCTGGAGCACGACATTCATCCGCCCGGGAAGTTTTCCTGGATCCGGTTTACTCCAGAGACGCATTGCGATCGCACCAATGATCAGTACACCGCTTAGGATGAGCAGCACCCACCATGACATGACATCCATACGGGTGGCTTCTGAGGGGCCAACATCGACATACGACCCGACCGTGTAACAGAAGAAACCAAGCCCAAAGACGCCGTAGACAATGCTGGGCACGCCCGCAAGGTTGTTGACCGCGATTCGGATCATACTCGTGATAAAGCCCTGCTTGGCGTATTCCCGAAGGTACAACGCGGCAATCACGCCCATCGGGGTCACCACGAGTGTCAGCAAGAGCGTGAGCAGAACCGTTCCCATGATGACTGGGTAAACACCACCCTCGGTATTTGCTTCTCGGGGGAAAGTAGAGAGATACTCCCACCAACGCGAGAGATACACGCCGAGTTTCTCACCGAACCCCATCGTATTGGGGCGGACTTGCCGCACAATCTGGCTCATATGCAGACGCTGATCGGCAAGGGTCTGGGAGGTTGGGGCGAACTGATTGGTCGTCGGTTCGACAACGGTCACTCGCAACCGCCCGTCCGCCTGCTCGATCTCACGAACTTCATTCAGGATCTCGTCATACTTTGCCTGAAGCTCAGCTTCCGTCTCAACGAGCTCGGCACGCATCTGTTCAACATCGGATTCGGTGATACTGCTCCCAGCCCATGGAGAGCCAACCCAGAGTGATATGAGTGAGAGCACGAGCACCACAATCGAAACCGCACGGATGAGCTTGCCCTGACGCGCGACTGGAGACCCCATATCCGTCCCATAGTGCCGGAACCGAATGAAGACCCCGACACACGCGAGTGCAACGAGGAAAACTGCACCCCATCCGATGATATTGAATCGGGCGAGTTCGCTCACATCGCGCAAAGCGTCAATCTCTGCTTGCTGGACACGCATCCGAGCACGATCCATCAGAGAGTTGATCCCCCCGAGTTCGTGCTTTTTCATGTGCTCAACGGTTTCTCTGTCTTCACGGGCTTGCTTGTGGAGCGCATCAAACTCATCGAAATAGCCCTCAGCATCATCAGCAATGATCTCTGGCGTACCCGTTTCCGGATCAACACGGATGATCTGCTGAGGGAAACCGAACCAAATCCCCCACGCCTCGCGTTCGAGCATTACCGCGTCTTCGGGTTGTGTCCTGTTCAGGATATTGGAATCATTGATCCATCGGAAGGACGACTGCCCAATATCGCGATTCCCGATGCGGAAAAGTGTTCTCGCCTCGGTCTGATCCGTTGCCTCTTCATGCTGAGTCTCAATCCCGAGAAGTGTTTCACCCGACGCGAGTTCAAGCTGATCGATGGGCTGAGGCCAGAAAGTACGCGAGCCGTTCACGATGACCATCGTGAAAAGCAGGATGATCATCACAAGGCATGTCACGAGCGCACCGCCGGTCAACCAGACCATCGGTTCGCCAAGAGCGCTGGGTAATGTTCGCCGGCGTTTGTGTGTGGGCTTAGCGACTTGCGCTGACTGCGGCTCGGGTATTGGAGCCGGCTTTGGTGGTTCGAGCGTGGATTGTGTCATAGCCCGGCGTTCCTCGCACGAACGACACGCCGGACGAGTTCCGCCAGCGTGTTAATCAGAAAGGTCATCAAGAATAACACCAACCCGCAAAGGAAGAGCACACGATAATGCGTCTCGTCCTTGGGCGCTTCGGGCAGTTCCACCGCGATATTGGCCGCGAGGGTACGGAAACCCGCGAAGATATTCCAGTTCATTTCCGGTGTATTCCCCGTCGCCATCAGCACGATCATCGTCTCTCCAACCGCCCGACCAAAACCGATCATGCAAGCGGAGAAGATGCCAGATGCAGCAACCGGGAGCACCACCCGCGTTGCGGTCTGCCAGGGTGTTGCACCAGAACCGAGCGATGCGGTCCGGAGTGTCATTGGAACCGCTTGGAGTGCATCTTCAGAGATCGTAAAGATGATCGGGATCACGGCGAATCCCATAATGATCGCGACCACAAGCGTGTTTCGTGGACTGAATGACCCGAATATTGAATCCCGCGGATCGAACCCAAGGGATTGTGCGATGATCGCGCCCGCATAGGCCAAGAGCAGGCTCAAACCACCGAGCACGAGAAACTTCGCAAACACGATGACTCCACCGACATAGGCCTCTTTCTCCGCAACCCATACATCGATGCGTCTTCGAATCAGGATTGCGTGGAGCAGCCAGACTCCGATACTGACAACCGGGAAGAAGACCACGATCCATCCGGGCCAAGCAACGCCGTATTCGCCGTTGAGCCATCGACGCAAACTACCGTTCTCAAGCCCAAGCGTTGAGAGGGCCGCCAAGTTCTCCTCGTCTTCGACGGCGCGGTAGATTTCGCCCTCGTAAGACATGAACTCCGCATTGCGCAATCGTCGTTGGGTGCGCTCGTTATAAGCAGCATCATTCGCCCACTCAGGAATATCGGCTTCCGGAACGGGTTCAAGATTTCCCGCAAGAACAGCCGCATCGAAAGCATCAGGCAGGAACCAGCTCTTGACCATCGCAGGCCCAACGAGCATGCTCACCAGTACGCCGACGGTCGCTGCAAACGCAACGAGCAAGACATGCTGCCCCGTGCGAGTCCGCAGCCTGACCGAGAGCGGGATCAGTTGCCACACATGAGCGGCGAGGAGGATCGCCAGCGGCACCACGATCAATCCAATCACGAACTTATCGAGATGCGCCTCCATATACGGCGCGACGACCATCGCGGCAACAAACCCGAGGACCACCGATGGCAGAGACGCCATCAACTCCACAACGGGCTTCACTTTTCGCCGGACACGCTTGGAAACAAACTCGCTCGAGTAGATCGCAGCGAGCACACCGATCGGGATCGCAAAGATCATGGCGAAGACGGTCGCTTTGAGTGTGCCAAAGACTAAAGGCATCAGACTCAGCTTGATCTCCGACGCATCGTCGCCGGATGAAGACTGGTATATGTACTCCGGCTGACTGTTTCCTTCATAGAAAACACGCCCGAAGAGTGCCTTGATGCTGAACTCGGGATATCCCGGCTCGAGCTCATGAAGCTCGTATGTGCCGTCGCGTCCAAGGGCCATGAGACCATCGTTCTTCGGGGTAATCGTCGCGGCGAGCGGGTCTGTCGACTCGGTCTTGATCTTTGCAACGAGCTTCTCGCTCGTCATGTGCCTCAGATTCATGACACCGTTCTGGTGTAGAACGAGCACTGACCGATCCCGCGTGCTGGGTGTCATCGATACGATCGGGCTTGGCTCCCCCTGAATCGCATGGGCCTGAACCACTCGTTTTTCATCAATGTTCGAACGATGCACATCGTCCGAAACATGAAAAACGCCCATGCCGCCGTCATCCTGCCCGATGAGCAAAGACTGACTCCCAAGGAGCAGATTGGTCGAGTTGATCGATTGCCCCGGCTTTACGAGTTGAGCAGTCTCAGCGAACCCGAACGCATTGTCATCAAGGCGAGCATATCGATCGAGTCGCCCGTCTCTCCAGACCATAAAGACCTGGTCGCTATCCGCCGTGACATAGAGCCAATCAGGATCACCATACCCATCCGGGGATATGAACTGGAATGCCTTTGTACTTAATCGTGTCCGAGCGGGCCCACCACCAAGAGGGCGGATGGTGCGAACCGTGCTAACAAGCACCATGCCGTCTTCACGCAGCACTGCGAGCACTTTCTTCCCGGTAGGGTCGCGACGGTAATCAACGCGTAAAACAGCGCCTTCACCCTCATCAAACTCAATGGGGTCGCCCAGTTCCAACGCAAACGCAACCGCGCGGCCACGCCCTTCCTCGATGACTTCGAGGTACCCGCCCTCGTCAGGGATAACCTGCCCTACTAACGATCCCTCAGGAGGAGTTCGCAAACGCGACGAATAGTCAAACTCGCCGAGCCGGACCGTGCCGTCCTGATACCCAACGCTTACGAGTTCACCACCTCGTGCAAAGCTGCTGCTCGTGATGGTGGTATCATCGTTGCTGGTACGGATCTCGCCGATCTGTTCACCGGATTCGAGCAGCACCAAGCGTGCATCCAAATCGGGTTCGATCAACGCCGCGGCGTGCTGGTACGGATCAACCATGATCCATTCAGCTACCCGATCGGGTTCAACACTGGCGTTGAGTTCGTCTCCGACCGACCCTCGTTCGAAGAGCGGCAGGACAACCCAAAGAAGATAGAAACAGATCCCGAGCACAGCGCTGAGTACGAGGAATCCGCCGCCCGTGACCACAAACTCCGCCGCGGTATCCATCGCGTGGAGACGACGGGAGGCTGCGCTGCGGGTTGTGCTCTTCGTCTTTTTCATATGGCCTCTTCTGAAGAAAAGAAGGGAGCGAGTCCTCACCCGCTCCCCTCATTATTCACAATTCACCCGGGGGTGCTGAACAATCTCGATCAAAAGTCGGCATCGATGCCACACTTCTCAAGATCTTCGCGTGCCACGGAGACGGGAACAGGGAAGTATCCGTCCTTGGCAACGACTTCTTGGCCCTGCTTCGAGAAAATCAGCTTGATGAACTCGCGGCGGAGCGAATCAGTCACACCGGTCTGCGGGTCAACATTGACATAGAGGTAGAGGAAGCGAGCGATGGGGTATTCACCCGAGAGGGAGTGCTCCGCGTCTGCGGGGTACGCGTCGCCGCCGTCAACGGAGATCTTGAGCGCCTTTACGCCAGCGGTCTTGTATCCGAGCCCTGAGTAACCCATTCCGAAACGATCCGTGGTGACGCCCTGAACGACCGCGGAAGAGCCGGGCTGCTCCTTGACGGATGCCTTGTAGTCATTGCCCTGCAGCGCGACCTTCTTGAAGTAACCGTATGTACCCGATGCGGAGTTACGCCCGTACAGGTTCACCTTACGCGTGCGATACGCTGGGTCCTTTACGCCCAGATCGCCCCAAGTCAGATCCGAACCCGCAACTGAGAAGACCTTGGTGAGGTTGTCGATGCTGATCGAATCGAGCGGGCAGTCCTTATGGACATAGACGGCGAGTGCATCAATGCCTGTGCGGAGCGAGATGGGCTCGTACCCGAAGGCCGCTTCGAACTTATCGAGCTCGGAGGACTTCATTGCACGGCTCATGGGACCGAAGTTCGACTGGCCTTCAATCAGCGCTGGTGGTGCGGTGGACGAGCCCTTGCCTTCGATCGAGATCTTCGCGGAGGGGTAGAACTTGGTGTATTCCTCACCCCAGAGGGTCATGAGGTTGTTCATGGTGTCCGAGCCCACACTCGTGATGGTGCCAGAGACACCGCTGGTGGGCTTGTAGACCGGCAGTTCATCCTTGACCGTGCCCATCGCGATCATGGGGATCGCCGCGAAAGCCGCAACAGCAGACAACAGTTTCTTCGCTCGCATCTGTGATTCTCCTGGAAATTGGTTCCCATCGTGGGAGGCCGGATCACCGACCCCTCATGCGAATAATCCCAGAGTGTCTTAACAAATCGCGTTGAGAAAGATGAAGGTTGCGCAAAGAGCCGGAAACAATCCCGCTTTGCGCCACAAACCACTGCACAGAAAGAACTTACCAAGCACCTCGCCGGCAGGTCAAAGCGTTAGAAGTTCATAAAGCGTCAGAAATCAGTCGCTCGATGTCCGCGATCAAAGCCGGATCCTCCGGCGTGACGCGAGGGCTATGCCGAACAACCACCTCACCTTTGTGGTTTACAAGGAACTTATCAAAGTTCCATTGGGGTTCCCCCCCGACCGGTTCCGGCTGGGCGGCGAGCTGCTTGTACAGCGGGTGTACATCTTTTCCTTTGACGCTGATCTTGCTCATCATGGGGAATGACACGCCGTAGTTCGATGAACAGAACGCTGCGATTTCTTCATTCGCCCCTGGCTCTTGATTCCCAAAATTGTTTGCAGGGAACCCGATGATGACCAAGCCGTCGTCTTTGTACTTCTTGTACAACGCCTCGAGTCCCTCGTACTGAGGGGTGAGACCGCACTTGCTCGCCACATTGACCATAAGGACAACTTTGCCCTCGTATGCGTCGAGTCGAATGTCTTTGCCCTCAATCGTTTTCATCTCATAATCGAGCACATATTTCGACACGGGTTTCTCCTCGGATACCTTGATCTCACTCGGCGGAACCTGATCCAGTCCAGCATCTTTATGGTTGCAAGAGGCATTGGCCCACATCGGGATCAGGGCCGCTGCCAAGATCATGGTGGATGGATTGGTTTCTTTACACAGGCAGCGTCGCATCGGTTTAGATCCTTCCTCGAATGGAACTCTATGATACACGGACTCCGTGTCGACCAGATGATGCATACCGAACCCAAACCAACCCGGCTGCACCGCACTGCCCGCTTTTCGATCAACCCGGATGGGTCGACGCAAGGGAACAATAACTTTGCGGGCACTCCCTCTGGGGCTGGGCTGTCTCGATACTACGAGATCACGCTCGGAGTCATGGGTATTCCCGACCATGAAACGGGGTATCTGGTCGGGATTCAAGAAATTGACCGAGTCGTCCGTGAGTTCCTCATTCCTGTGATCGCGAACGCCTGCAACGATGCTCCTGAGACTGAACCCGCCGTACTTCTCCCCGAACTATGGGATATCGCGTCCCAAACCCTCCCTCACCCGCTCACCCTGATTCGTTGGCATTTATCCCCGTACTATGGAGTCGAGATGACTGACCGAACCCAATCATCCGCTCGCGTGCAAATCCGACAGAACTTTGAGTTTGCAGCAGCCCATCGACTCCATACCCCCACCCTCTCCGACCAAGAGAACCGAGAGTTCTTTGGGAAATGCAACAACCCGAGCGGGCACGGGCACAACTACAGGATCGAACCCACAATCTCGATCCCAACGAACCAACTCATCGCGATCAACGCACAGATCGAAATGCAGAAATGCGTGAATCGCACACTAATCGATCAACTCGATCACAAGTTTCTCAACACGGATTGTGCCTGGTTCGACCAAACAAAGGGCGGAGTGATCCCATCCGTGGAGCACATTGCCCGTGTCTGCTTTGAGCAACTCGCCCCAGCGATCGAACTGCTTGGACACGGGATGCGTCTTGAACAACTCCAGGCATGGGAAACGGAAAAAACATCCGCGATATACCCCGGCTAAGCCCACTTCCCTCGTGCGAGACCCAACAATCTTCCGTGAGTGATCCCCAGCGTATTTTGTTCATCCGTCCCAGTGCCTTAGGCGATGTCTGCCGCAGTGTCGGCGTCGTTACAGCGCTCAATCGTCGTTTCCCAAACGCCAAGATCGACTGGCTCGTACAAAAATCGTTTGTTCAGGCGATCGAGCACCACCCCGGTGTGCATCGCGTCATCCCGTTCGATCGCACGACTCTCGGCAAGCAGATCAAAAAGGGCAAACTCAAGCCCATCCGCGAGTGGCTCCGCACGCTGCGTCAGTCTGAGTATGACCTTGTCATCGATGCACAGGGACTCGCTCGCTCGGGGTTCTTTGCGTGGTGCAGCCGAGCCCCCCGTCGTGTTGGATACAAAGACGCTCAGGAGCTTTCGTGGATGTTCCTCAACGAACGCGTCGAAGCACCACGAACGATGCACACCGTCGATCGGATGATGCGACTTGCCGATGCGCTCGACGCCGACGCGACGCATCCGGATCTGCGATTGCACACCGATCCGGACGATCTCTCGCAGGTGATCGTGGAATACCCGGACCGATACGCCGTCATCGCCCCCACTTCCCGCTGGGCAGCAAAATGCTGGCCGATCGAGCGTTACACCGAACTCGCGAAAAAACTGGTTGAGCACGCCCACCTCGATCGCGTCATCATTGTCGGAGGTCCGGGTGAACGCCTCCAATGCGCACCGCTGCTCGAACTCGCGGAAGATCATCCCAAAGTCGTTGATCGTGTGGGTTCCACAAGCATTTCGCAGCTGATGGCCATTATCTCCAGATCGAAACTCGTTATCGCCAACGACTCTGCGGCACTCCATATGGCCGTTGGATTCGACCGCCCGCTCGTTGCCCTGTTGGGCCCGACAGAGCCCTCGCTCGTGGGGCCATACAGGCGTGACGCGGATGTGATCCGCCATGTCCGCGACGACGATGATTTCGATTTCAAAAAGCCGGAGAGCGTCGAGGTGATGGAGCGAATCACTCTTGACGAGGTCATGGATGCGTGCAATCAGCGCCTGGCCACGCCACTGATTTCAGCGCATGAAAAAGCCGCCCCTTCGGACGGCTGATAGGTTCGTTGCTCCCGCGAATCAGGCTGTCGCACCAGCATGCTCGTGCGAGAAGCTCTTCATGAACTCAACGAGCTCGACGCACCCCTGGCGTGGGAACGCGTTATAGATTGATGCACGCATGCCACCAATCGAACGATGCCCCGCGAGGGTTGTAAGTCCCTTGCATTCTGCCTGCTCGATGAAGAGCTTATCCAACTCGGCCGTTGGGCACTTGAAGGTGATGTTCATATCCGAACGGTCCTCCTTCGCAGCATGTGGCGAGTAGAAGTCCTGCGAATCGATGAAGTCATAAATCAATGCCGCCTTCTCGCGGTTGCGCTCGGCCATCGCCTGCAAACCGCCCTCGGCCTTGATCCACTTGAAGACTTCACCCATCAGGTACACGCCGAAGGTGTTGGGCGTGTTGTATCGCCCTTCCTTCTTCGCGATGAGATCGAACTGCATCATCTTGGGAAGATCACGGACACGGTTGTTGATGATGTCCTTCTTCGCCATGACGAGCGTGATGCCTGACGGGCCCAGGTTCTTTTGTGCTCCCGCGTAGACCAGGCCAAACTTGGAGAAGTCCATCGGACGCGAGTAGATGTTACTTGACATGTCCGCGACGAGGAACGCATCGCCCGGAGCGATGGGTTCGTCTTTGAACTCCGTGCCCATAATCGTGTTATTGCTCGTGAACTGAACATACACGGGGTTGTCGGAGTATTGAACCTGATCGCCCTTGGGGATGTACGAGTAGTTCTTGTCCTTGGACGAACCACAGATGTGCACATTCCCGTAATGGTGAACCTCGTTGATGGAGTCGTTCGCCCACTTACCCGTCTGGAAGTAATCCGCGGTGCGATCGCTCGGGAGGAAGTTTGCGGGGACAAAGTAGCATTGGCTCGTGGCGCCGCCCTGCATCCAGAAGATCGCCATGTCTTCGGGGATGTTCCCGACCTCGCGGCAGAGCGCTTCGGTCTCTTCCGTCACCTTGTCGAAGTACTTGTTCCGGTGCGAGTGTTCCATGATCCCGATGCCGGAATCCATGTGGTTCCATAGATCTTTCTGGGCCTGCTTGATGACAGACTCGGGCAGGCACGCGGGCCCGGCGGAGAAGTTGTACACGCGTTCGCTCATCGTTCGCTCCTCATCCCTGCGAATCAGGGGGTGTGTTATGCTCAATCGTATTCCGCTCAGACGCCCAACGCCGCGGAGTCTTTGAGCTCCTTCGCGTTCACCACATGGAGGGGATCGCCTGTTTCAATGAACGCTTGGACGATCCGGACCGCCTCTTCCCCCACTGCGAGCTGGGCCTGCTCCGTAGAAGCACCGACATGGTGTGTGAGGGACACGCCGGGCACCTTCGCGATCTCCGGCTGCCAATCGGTGTCCTTGCTGCTGGGCTGGTCGTTGTAGACATCGAGCCCGGCGCGGATGTTTTTGGTCTTGATCGCGTTGATCAGTTCCTTCTCGTCCACGATCTCGCCGCGGGATGTGTTGATGAAGTACGCCCCGTCCTTCATCGCCGCGAAGAAGCCGGGGCCGCAGAGCTCTTTGGTATCGGGCGTTGCCGCGACATGGATCGAGACGATATCCGCCTCCGCCAGTTCCGCATTCAGCGCTTCGCGGGTGTAGGGGATCAGCTTGATTCCGAGTGCTCGTGCCGTATCCTCGCGGAGGGAACGCGATTGAGCGGAAACATCCATGCCAAACGCATGAGCCAGCTTGCATACCTCGGTACCGATCGAGCCCATCCCGACGACGAGCAGCTTGCGCCCCTTGAGCCCCTTGGCTTTCGAGTACTCTTTCTTGTTCCAGTGACCGCTCGCGAGCTCGGCAGTCTGCGCGGCGATACGGCGATCAAGGTTCAAGATGTGTCCGAACGCGATCTCTGCGACCGCGACCGCATTCATACCCGGGCAGTTGCACACAGGGATGCCCTTCGCGCCCGCAGCACCTGTATCGATATTGTCGTACCCCGCACCGCCACGGATGATCAGCTTGAGCGAATCCACGCTGTTGATCACATCCGCTGGTACCTTCGTGGAACGGACACACAGGACTTGTGCGTCCGTTGCCTTGATCGCGTTGACCAGGGTATCGGGTCCGAGGTCCGGATCCACATGGACATTGCACCCAAGCCGCTCAAGACCCGCAATACAACCCGCATCGAACTTGTCGGCGACAAGTACATTTACCGCGTTCTCTGCGCTCATGAAATCGCTCCTCAGTAGGGTAATTTTCACCAAAACCAGCAAATGGTATACACACCACCCATCGAGTCATGGGTCATGCGTCACGAGTCTGCACTCTCGCACAGCGAAAGTAGGTTCATGAGCAAAAATGGATGGATCTCAGGGGCTTGATTGACCCGTATTGATCTCGCCGCCACCGTAGTCGAGTCCACGCAGCCCGCCGCGAGTCCATCGGTAGTAACCCGGATACGACTCGCCGGAGAATGAAATCTTGATCAGTGTCGGCTCAGGGTTACTTGGATCACGCGGCCGAAACCCCTGATTTGCATCGTTCGTGTCACGAACACTCACAGAACCATCAAAGAACAGGATGGGCTGTCTCGCACCGGGTTGGAAGTAGAAGTAATCCGCCTCATCAGCGTAGTGACGATCGAAGGTGTCAAAGAGAAACGCCTTGTTTGATGTGTAAGTCACATTGGAAAATCGACGGGTCACCAAATAGTTCTGCGGTCGTGGGAATGACAGCCAGAGCTCGTTGTGCTGCTGAATCGGCTCAAGACCTTCCTGTGATGTAGCGGTCGAATATGTCACAACTGACTGCTCGTACGAACTCTCAAACTTCCGGAACAGTTGATTTGGCGTGAACTCGTCCGCAGGCATTTCCGCACGCTCTATCTGCTCTTCATCCGAGGGACATGCAGCTACAGGTTCCTCGAGATTGCCGGTGAGATAGTCCAAATAGATGAGATGCGAAAACCATAGATTGGCGAACCAGCTGTTGCCCGTTCCTGTGTTCAGCGGGACATACCTGTTGCCTGTTTTCTCGCGGATGATATTGATCGCTTGATACCGTACCGATTCGATGTCGTTGCTCGTGTTACGCAGATCTGAATATGAAGTCTCGTAGTTGCCCGGCTTCCAGTTAAACGCGGGGATAGTGTCACGATAATCGCCTCCGTAACTCTGTGCCCCCTGCCCCATCGATCGCATATTCGCCTGACATTTCAGCGTTCGCGCGGAAGTGATCGCACCGCTCAGAGCCGGGAGCAGTATTCCAATCAGCAACGCGATGATCGCAATCACGACAAGCAGCTCGATGAGCGTAAACCCATCGCGCCCAAAGCGCCCCCGCAATCTGGTTTCATCCGTATACATTTGCTTTACTGCTCTGGTTAGAGGAACACTGCCAATATACCAGACTATTCGACTTGCACAGATACTTTGGATGCGTTTTCTGAATCCTGAGCCCCGATCGGGCTCCGAAGAGCGATATAGCCGAGGGCAGACAAGGTGATCAGTATGGAAATGGCCATGACCGCCAACGCATGATGACGATCAGAACTCGCTTTGGATCGCCAGAGCTCCACGAGTCGGAGCGAATCCTCGACCCGTTTGCGAGCATCCTCGTCGATTGATTCAGCGGCCGCCCCCTCCTGTCGCGATATCCCCGATTGAGAGATCGAAGCTGACGCGATAGAACCTGCGCGTGATGGGCTTGCGGGCTCAGCATGCAAGGCGAGGACTTCGGGCAGCCCCTGCCCGGGCAACGGACGGGCGGGCCCCAAGCCCATGTGTTGGCGATCTCGCTCGACTTCATAAGAGGCCTCGCAGCTCGGGCAAGAGAATGCATCAGGTTTCACCTGAAAACCGCAGTTGTGACAGAATCCGAACCGATGCCCGACTCCAGGCGTGTGCTTCGCCAGCATCCAGAACTGGCGTGTGCTCGGTCCACGCAATACGGTCTCGCCAGACACCGTACCCTGATCAATTAAGCGAACGAGCGTCGCATAACTGCACCCAGGGCGAAATGGCACCCGCTCATCGCGGATTTCCCAGGGCCCCATCTGATTCTGCGTGGCCTGCCGGCTCAGCGGATCAAACCGACCTGAGCAGCCAACACACCGCCCGCCGTCCGGCGTCACTGTCCCGCAGTATGGGCACACAATCGCTCGGAGTCGAGGCGTCGGGGGATCTCCGGCTATCGCACGAGCCTGCAACATTGCCTGCTCACGCACGCTTACGCCAGATTCTGAGCCGCCCTGAGTCGTCGTCATACCTTCACCCTACGCATCTTCCGCCCTTCCGGTTGACCTGAACCCCTCCATCGGCTCGAATGGTGCATGCACCGCACCATCAAAGCCACGATCCTCTCGCTCCTGCTCGCAACCTCCCTGGGGTGCAGCACAAGCCCGAGCCGCCCCACTCCCAATGAACTCAATCTTCCGGGCACACACCCGATAGCGATCCTTAACGGTTTTGCGATTGAGTTCGAGATGATCAAGGCATCACTGAGCGAATATGGCGGCGACGAGATACTTCGCGAGTTCATACTGGACCGCGCACTGGAGGAGCGATGCGGCGAGCAAGGAATTTCGATCACCAGTGAACAACTCGCACAGGAACGCACCCTGCTCGGGGCGACACTTGGTTTCGATTCTGATGCGACACTTGGCACGGATATTCTTGATGATCTCCGTGCGAATCGCGGGCTGGGGCCGATCCGCTTCGAGCGGCTTTTGCGACGCACCGCGATGCTCAGGGCGTTGACAGGAAACTCCGAACCAACAACGCCACAGATCGAACGAGCAATTGAGTCAGTGTACGGCACCAGATATCGAGTTCGTCTCTTCGTGTCTGAGCAGTCAGCCCAAGCACATCGGATACGCAATCAGACGATCAGCAGCCCTACTGATGCGATGCCATGGATCTTCGCGGAGATATGCGCTCAGTCTTCAACCCACCCTTCCGCCCCGCGTGGCGGTCTTATTGAGTCGGTGAGCCCTACCTCACTGGGCTATCCATCCGCATTGCTCACGGCACTCAGCGCGACACCGCCGGGAACCTGCTCGCGAGTGATCAGCACGGAATCCGGTTTTGTCGTCGTCTTTGTGGAGGAGCGGATCCCGGCTCGCTCACCGAGTCCAGAAGAGCGCGAGCAACTCATAGCTCAGCTCCGGCTCGACACCCAGCGGATCGCGATGCAGCGCCTCGCTGAGGAGATGCTTGATCAACAGGAAGTCATCGTCATGGATCGGGCATTGAACTGGGCTTGGACAAACCGGCACTGATGCCTCCAACCCGAACCAATCCGATCGCATCGCGAATGAGTCATCTCGCGATCTACCCCGCGATGTATACTCTCGGGATCTACCTACTCGCGCCCCTCGCGATGAATCTCCCTCAGCCAGACTCGGTCACGATCGTGTTCATCCTGCTCGTCGCGAACGCGTGCTATCTGCTCGATCGAGTGAAAATCACCAACTCGCGTCAGGATCCCGCGGATGCACTCGCTCTACCTGACCGTACTTTATTTTTCGCACGAAACGCATCCTCAATCCGCGCGCTGCTCGTGGTTGAGCTCCTGGTTTCGATCGTGCTCGGGTATTTCATATCCCCACTCCTTGCACCGATCCCCTTGGGAGCATTGATCGGTGTGTATCTGTATGCCGGCCGGGGTGCGACTCCGAGCGATCCCCGGTTTAAGGATCTCCCCGCACTGAAGTCTTTCTTTATCGCCAGTGCCCATCTCGCCTTCGTGATCGTTGTTCTCTGGGGGAACGATCACGATCTCATTGCTCATCCCCGGGCGGTTGTCCTGTGGAGTCTTATCGGGATCTGGCTGATTGTTTCCGCTGACGCGATTCTGTGCGATCTCGACGATATACAGAGCGATGCGATATACGCAACACGATCCCTACCGGTACTCATTGGGCCACAGCGCGCTTGGGTCGTGGCGATCACGGCGATGCTCATCGGGGTTCTGTGCCTATTCATTCGTCACGCGTACTCTCTCCCACTCGCGATGGCCTCATGCCTGATCCTGCTCAGCGCCCTCCCTACACGTCTACGGAAAAACAGGCGCGATCTGATCGATGCGCGCCTGCTGCCAATCGTGCTGGTTGGAATCCTACTGCGTTAACGCGCGATCTCGATGGCGCGGGTTTCGCGAAGCACGGTCACACGAATCTCGCCGGGGAAAGTCATCTCGTTCGAGACCCGCTTTGCGATTTCGTGCGCGATCAGGTAGGACTCGTCATCGCTGACCCGATCCGCATCGATCATCACTCGTACTTCGCGCCCCGCCTGCACCGCGTAGGCCTCAGAAACTCCCGGGATCGCCAGCGCGATGTCCTGGAGCTCGTTGAGACGCTGGATATACCGCTCCATCGATTCTCGACGAGCGCCGGGTCGAGCGGCACTGACCGCGTCCGCTGCCATGACGATCGGGGTGTACCAGGTCGTCGAGGGCATATCCGCGTGGTGAGCTCCGATCGCGTTGAGGACGGCTTCCTCTTTCTCGCCGTACTGTCGCGCGAAATCCATCCCGATCTTGGGGTGCCCGCCCTCCATCTCGTGGTCCATTGCCTTGCCGATATCGTGGAGGAAACCACAGCGTTTCGCGAGCTTGCCGTCGAGCCCGAGTTGATCCGCGATGATCTGACAGAGGTACGCAACCTCCATGGAATGCTTGAGCACATTCTGCCCGTAACTCGTGCGATAGGTCAGACGCCCCATCGCTTCGATAACCTTGGGGTGCAGCCCCTTGAGCCCAAGCTCGACGGCCGCGTCCTTACCCGCTTTGACGATCTTCTCCTGGATCTCATTGCCGACTTTCTCAACGACCTCTTCGATCCGGGTCGGATGCATGCGGCCGTCAGCGATGAGTCGCTCGAGCGATTCCACCGCGATCGCCTGGCGCACCTTATCGAAACAAGACACCACGATCACGCCAGGGGTGTCATCCACAATGATGTCCGCACCTGTTGCCTTTTCGATCGCCCGGATATTGCGCCCTTCGCGACCGATGATTCGGCCCTTCATGTCATCGGATGGGATCGCGACAGTGCGAACGGTTGTCTCTGAGGAGTGTTCATTCGCGTAGCGTTGGATCGCATTGATGAGAATCTCTTTGGCCTCATCTTTCGCGTTTTCCTCCGCATCTTCGATGATCTGGCGAGTGACCCGCCCCATCTCGGCGCGATTCTGCTCCGCAACGCGTTCGAGCAGCAGTTCCTTCGCTTGCTCTCGGTTTAGTTGTGCGACGCGCTCGAGTTCGCGCTGCTGCTTCTCCTTGAGCGCGGTGATTTCGTCCTCACGAGCTGCGAGTTTCAATCGTTGCGCCTCGACCCGTTCGCTCTGATCACTCAGGTTTTTTTCTTTGAGCGAGACAGTTTCCTCTTTCCGATCGAGAATGTCCTCTCGTTTCGCGAGGCGACGCTCAAACTCACGCTGTTCGTTCCGAGCGGCTTCGAGTTCTTTATCGGCCGCTTCTTTTCTTTCAAGAGCCCGGCGATCAGCGTCGAGAAGGATTTTGTCTGCTGCATTCTGGGCGTCTTCTTTCGCACGGCTCGCGAGGAGTTCTGCCTCGGCCTTCTGACGCTCAAGCTTTTTCCCTCCCACAACCCCCGAAATGGCGTACCCGAGCCCGATGCCGACGATTATCGCGACAAGCCCGACGATGATGGTTGTCGTCCCGGCTCCACTTACGCCATTTTGCGCAAGCACTGGGGACACAAATGTTTGGAGTGCAAATCCGTGGTTCAATGAATCGGCCTCACGATGCGAAAACGCGTGGGTTCGCGTCCGCACCAAAGTGGCACCCGTGAGATCAAATCTCGCGATCTGTGTGTCGTCTGGTCGGTTTCAATGCGTGGAGCAGCAATCAGAGAATGGATCAAGAACCCCCGTAAAGGTGGGTCTCAGTCGAAAAAGGAATGCAAGCAGAGCTGCTCATGAACCGATAAATCCGGAAGACACCCGATCGGAGGGCGTGGAAACCACGCCCGACGGGTGGAAATGCGTATTGTTCACGGGTGATCGGCCCCCCGAGCACCCGACGAAACACTATCTTAGCAAGTGTTGGGCCGGATACGAGAACACATCTCAACCCATTTCGTACCAGAATCATGCACAACCGCCTCATCTTGGGGTACGACCCACAGGGCAAATCAAGGAACACACAGCATGTTCAAGATCCGTTCAATGATCCTCCTCGCCTCCGTCGCCGCGGTAACACTCACCGGATGCACCCGCATGGGTGGACTCCGAGCCCGTATGGCGGCAAATGAACTCGCCCACACCGTTCCCATTCAGGGTGACGCGGTCACAATTGGACGACTCAATGCCGTCGTGGTCGAAAACCCCTACGGGAAGGTCAAGGTTATTGCCAAACCCTCTCACGAACAGGCACAGGTCACCTTCCGAGTCCAGCAGGAGCGTCGCCTCCGCTGGCGAGCCGCTCGTCAAGGCTTTGAGTTCGATCCCGTCGGTGAGTATTTCAAGGCGATCCACTCCCACAATGGGGAGCTTTCAACCCTATCCGTGATTCCGACAGACCTATCCGTTGAGGGATACCGACCGCCAATCGACCTCACCGTGGAAATCCCCCAATGCGATGGCATCGAAGTCCGCAACGCGGGTGGCAAAGTCGTCATCGTTGGTGTGGAGGGCGCGATCCGCGTTGTCTCCGGCGACGACGAAATCGCGGGTGGACCGATCGAAATCCGCACAGACAAGGAGCAGGTCGAAGAGATTTATGCGATGTCCAACGGCGGGCATGTGACCCTCGTGACAGGACCGGAATCTGCAGGCACTTTCGAGCTCGTAGCCCCTCGCGGTAAAACCTCGTTTAGCTCGAAGTATGGCGTTGTCGATCACTCCCTCCCGAAGCTCGGGCACTGGACCGGAATCTGGAACAACGGGACCAACTCAATCTACCTTGAGTCTCAGGACGGCGACGCGAGCGTGATCGTTGTGGAAAACCCTGTCATGCACAGCTCGGGCAAGACCTGGTAAGCCTCATCTTCTCTGTAAAACAAAAGCCAGCTCCAACGAGCTGGCTTTTTCTGTGCTTGAGTTTCAATATACAAACTGTGGCGGAGGGATCAGGCCGCCTTGCGTTGACCTTGAAGCGAGCCGAGATATTTGGAAATCTGCTGAACCACGAAGCCTTTGTGCTGATTGTTGTACCCGAACTCGAACGCCATACCAGCAATGGTGTTCTGCGCCGAATCGATGTGCGCGTGCGCGAGCTTCGTTGTCATGACCAATGGTGCAGGGATCGCTGGTCGGAGATCCATGCGAATCCAGAATACCTTGCCTGAGTCGATTTCGGATCTGTATTCTTGCGGAACGATGAGCCCAACGCCCCCCCCACCAAGATTGGCGAGTCGGGCTTCAAACTTGGGACCAACACTCGGGAGTGCCATTGGATCGCTGCTCGCGTTAGCGGTTCCACCCGATCGATGAAGCTCCTCGATCTGCACTCGATTGGCAACCTCAATCGGGACAGCGCTCAAGGGTTCGATCAGTTTCCAGCATTCAACACTCGGAAGATCCAAATGCGCAATCGATGTGCGATCCACATTGCGCCGCATACAACGGACGACCTTTTCGGGCATTTTGATCCGCAATGCGGGGAAGCTGCCGTGGCGAGTTTCGTTCTCAGTCTTGCCGAGCACGCTGGTATTGAACATCCAACGGTTCTGCCCAACAGACATCATGCCAACGAGTTCGATACCGTCGTCGATACGAAAGGCCTGCCCCATCGCGCCGGGATGCTCGATCACCATCTCCTTGTCAGTTAGATGAAGGAGTTTGACACGCCAGACGAGGTCCTTGACACCATCGTCCTGCTGGTCATGCTTAATTGCGAACTCGAGCCCACCACCGCGTTCGTAGATGCGGTGCAGGCTGTCTTTCCAACGGTCTGTCCGGGAGCGATTTGCAGGCACTTTGTGTCCTTTCTGCTCGAAGTGGTACCGTATCACATCGGATCAGGGCACCGCATGCTCCATCGAGACTGGTAGATAGGAATATGCTGGCGTCGGGTTAAACGAGCGAGGCCTTGTTATCGGACTCCCGAAGCCCGATGACGAGCTCAGCCGCACGCTCGGCGTTCGCATTTGCTTCACGCCCAAAACGGGCTCTGTAAATCAGCGAAGCTCCCTCTCGGAGCATGCTAAGCCGTTGTGGATCGGCAGCGAACTGATCACGATGCTCATCGAGATGTCGCTTAAGTGGACGCCACGGCGGGCGAGGTGCACCGAGAATCTCGAGTTGCTCATGGATGACACGCTCTAGCCGATGAACAGGCTCGTCGTCTCGGCTCTTCAGTTCGAGCTTGATTCCCAAACGCTTCAGAAGCATTGCGATCCACGATCGAACCAAGCGGATGATCAGTTCCATTCGCATCAAAGCGAGCCCGATGAACATCGAACCCGCAAAGACGATGACGGCGATAATGGCAGCCCGGGAAACCAAGCGATCGCGCCCGGCTGCGAATCTTGCCAGCAGCCGATCGCTCAGACTCGACAGACCAAAGTCACCGATCTCATGACCAACGAGCTGCTCTCGAGCACTTGAGTCATACCCGATGACAACCCGCCCCCAGAGGAACTCGATCGATTCATACATCTTTGCGATTGAACGCATGATCCCAGGATCCGGAACATGGATGCTATGAAAATCGTCAGGCGGTGTCCCATCGAATGTACGCCACAGATTGGGCGCGATCTCCGCCTCTACCCATGCGTGCGCGTTGCTCTCACGGACCGTGTACTGCCCTGTCACCGCATTAAAATCGGACGCGATATACCCGGTGACGACTCGGGCCGGGATCCCGATCGAGCGGCACATAAGTGTCAGCGCGGAGGCATAAAACTCACAATGCCCCTCTTGCCGGTCGAATAAGAACCACTCTGTCGCGTCTCGGCCGCGCGGGACAGGCAGAGCGTCGAGCGTGTATCGGTATCGCGTACGAAGGTGGGTTTCGAGCAAGCGAACCGCGGCTGCGTCCATTTGGAGTTCGCGAATTGCCGGATCGGGCTCGACGCCGCCATCGCTGACAACCTCATATGCTCGTTCGATGATCCGTTGATCGATGTCGGCTGTGTATACCGGCGCTCGCGTGGAACCGGAATCAATAATGGGCGTGCGAAATGCATCGTTGACCGTCCGAACTGAATACTCCAGCGTAGAGCCACCGACCCCATCCCTGAGGAAGAGACCTCGGGAAAAATCGTAACCGAGACGCATCGATTGATCGTGTAATCGGAACTCAACCGGACGCCACGGGGTGAACAGATAGATCGGCCCGTCATTCACAGAACGGAGACTAATCTCGTACTCGAAGTCCCATCTGGAGTAATCGAGCTGATCGCGTGGCTTGATCGTCGCATTGGGCGGATGGAACTGGATCCGCTCTGCGAGCGGGACGCGCATGATGGAGCTGCGTTTCCAGTTGCCGTGCTCATACCTTTCGAGCACCGCGCCCCTGAGATAGATCGGAGGCGAGTTTTCGTGCCCGACATTGAGACCGTCTCGATCTCGAACCGTGAGATCGAGCACTGGCGTTGAAGACATCGTTATTCGACCGGGGCGCCCAAGCTCTACCTCATCCGAAAACCCAGAGACAGACCTACCAGCGCCCCACTGCCCGAACGCCTGACTCCCGACATTTCTGGGGAGGATGATGAAAAGCACGCCGGCGATCAGCACACATACGAACCCAGCACCAAACATCATCGACCGGATATCGATTCGGGTCCTTTTATCCACACGGACGCTCGGGGTGCGTCCCATACGGACGACCGCGTAGATCTGGAACAACACAAATGCGCGCAACAGGAGGACACATTCCACGAGCATCATCGCGCCCGTCAAAAAACTATTACTCGTCAGCACCGCTGCAACGAGGATGGATAAGCACAGCACCAGCACCTGCCCATCGTCCCGGGGCCCTCGCAGATCGAGCATCTTAACCACGAGAAGCAACGCCACGAACACTGCGAACGCACTGACGCCGACCCCAGACCGAAGGATCTCGATTCCTGCGATTACGATGACGAGCAGGAGGATGGTGTTGATGATCATGCGGGGTGCAGGCCGGGAGGGGCGCACAGACCCAAACCACACCGCAAGAGTGGCTCCAACGAACATGACGAAATAGATCGGACTGGCATCCGCAATCGCGAAACTCGTTATTGCACCGAAAATCGCCCAGAACAGCGAGGAACGAAACATCGTGGCCAGTGACTTTGCTTTTCGACGCGATGGCCTCATTCAACACCCCGCAAAGATTCAGGCAAACTCTGGGATGCAGACAACCAGGTATCGGGGTGATCTGTATTGAGAACCCGCATCGCCGGAATCTCATTGGGAATGCGCGATCCGCGCTGGATCAGGACGACCCGATCACGAGTCCGGACAGGCACGGGGACTAAGGGCTGGGCGGACTCTTCAAGGTCGAGCAGTGCCAGCGACCGGATCGCCCTTCCGCTCTGGGCCCGACCAGCGAGCGGGTCCAGGCGGATCGAACGCTGGGGATACCACAGCCCGATGGGCGTGCTCTTGCGCCCAGCTTGCTCAAACAAACCCGCAGCGATGGCGATGGCGCGCTCCGCGTGAAGCTGTGCCTCGCTGTTGTTCATCGTTTCCGGTTCCACGATCACAACCCAGATGCGCATCGCATAGGACTCAGCGTGCTCGATCACAACGAGTTCGCCCCTGCGAGCACTGTGCTTCCATGAGATTCGCCTTCGCGGATCGCCCGCACGATACTCACGCAAACCCCAGAACTCGTTGCTTGTTCCACCACGCGGAGATCTACGCAGGACTTGTTCGCCGTGCACGGGAACGGCGTCGACCAGTCCCGGACGCAACTGCAGCGCATGTGGAAGCACGAGAAGCGGGCGAGCGTGCTCAAAGATCAGTGATTTCTGAAGGAGCCCAAACGGGAATCGAGTGGACAGCCGGATCGTGCGGGGTATGAAGCGGCCTCTTCGCAACGGTGTGAACGATCCCTGGGCATTGACCATTCCACCCGGAGCGACATGAACAACACTCGCGGGAACGAGTTTGCCCGATCTTGTTACTCTTTCCGACTCTTCGCTGATCAACGCAGCAAAGAGTGGGAAGAACCGCGATTGATTCTGAATGGTGTAGTGCAATCGCTGTGATTGCCCTGCGTGCACCTCATGCAGGACTCGCGCCCGCATCCGTGTTTTCATCAGCGCGTTCCCGGAAAAAAGTCCCGAGACGATAATGGTGGCGATCGCGACACCGAACAGCCAGAAAAGCAGATTGTTCTGGGAGTTCACCGCGCCGATCGCAAGAAAAACCGTCACACCGATATAGATCAATCCGCCGAAAGTCAGCTTGGACTCTCTGCGCACAGCGACATCAAGCGGCTTGTCACCATTGATCGGGACCCTGTCCACGGGATGATCTGCATCAACCTTGTTCAAACGAGCATGATGGGCCTGAAGAGCGCTCACACTCTATTGATACTCATTTTTCGGGGTCGCGGTTCTGCTCAGGTCGCACATATCCGGGGCGTGGGATCACGATGCACAGCAAACTCCCACCCTGAGTAGGCATATAGGCTGTCGATCGGGCCGTAAAAACACCCTCCCCGGAGGTCTGAATGGTGACAACATCACTGGGGAAAGTCCCCCCAGGGAACACCAGTTCAAAGTCACCCATTTCGTCGGTGGTCGCGCGAGCGTACACCCCACGCCCTTGCGAGGCGCTTCCCCCTTTGCTCATGACAACAACTTCCATCTCTGGAAGACCGTCTTCCTTAAGACGCTCGTCTTTGGGAGAGACCGAGACAGCTTGACCGACTGTGCCCGCGACGACACGACCCCGAACGATACTCTTGGCTCCGCCTCCGCACCCAACGAGGGGGAAGCAGACAAACGCAGCGAGAAGGATCAGATACGCACGACGGGTCGCAAATTGCATGATTGTGTCTCCGATGGGGCCGTAGCAGCGCGGAGTCAGATGCCCTGCTGCTCTATTTGATCGGCAAACT
The DNA here is from genome assembly GCA_965216865.1 of Phycisphaerales bacterium. Taxonomy (GTDB): domain Bacteria; phylum Planctomycetota; class Phycisphaerae; order Phycisphaerales; family UBA1924; genus UBA1924. The sequence continues at coordinate 2,858,310 of OZ244206.1, read as the reverse complement.
CCTCAGGTTTGGGCAGATCTTTCAGGTTTGAGAGCCCGAAAGTGTCCAAAAACTGACGCGTCGTGCCGTAGAGCATCGGACGCCCGAGCTCTTCGGCACGCCCAGTGATCTTGACCATCTTGCGTTCCATGAGTGACCGGACCACCTCGCCGCACGCAACGCCGCGGATTGCTTCGAGCTCTGCACGGGTGATCGGCTGTCTGTATGCGATGATCGCCAGGGTTTCGAGCGCCGGCTTCGACAGGCGTGTGGAGGCGCGGGTGCGATGCATGGCAGCTATCACTGGTGCATGCTCCACACGGGTCATCATGCGATACCCACCAGAGACTGACTCGACCGTAAATGCCCGCCCAGACTCGACATACTGCTGGTTTAGCACCTCGACCGCGTCCGCGATGTGCCGGTCTTTGAGCTGGACACCCAAATGAGCCCCGATCGCATCGACCAATGCGATGGCTTTGAGTGGGCGATCGGTGCTCACGAGCATCGCTTCGATGGGTGCCAGAATCGCCTCAAAGTCGATCGCTGCCCCAGTCTGATCTGAAGACTGAGCCGAATCGTCCTGATTCTCGGCGTTTTCAGTGGATGTCTCGACCTGGTCCGTGGTTTCAACTGTCATGCACACACTGTATCACGCGTCTTATCTCGTTGCTGGATCCAATGGCGTGATATCCTCTGAAACCATGCACGATCACCTGGATGAACCACTCCCGAATCATCAGCACCGCTACGAGGGGCTCGACGAGCTCCCGACACTGATTGTCCACCGACGACGAGAAGGGCTTTTTCTGCTCTTCGCGGGGCTCTTCCTCGGAACCCTGGCGATGCTCAACATCCTGGGAATCACTCGGTTCATCAAGCTTTTCGAGCTTTCAGGAGCCGACGGTGATGTGATGACCATCGGCGGGGTCCCACTGGTCTTTGCAGTCGCGATCGGGGTGCTCCCCTATCCGCTCACCTTTCTGTGCACAGACTTCATCTCCGAGTTATACGGACGAAGACGCGCGAATCTCGTGGTCTGGATCGGGCTGATCCTCAACCTCTGGGTCGTATTTATCCTCTGGATCGGGGGCGTCTTGCCGGGTTTCGAGCAACGGATCGGCGACGAGATTATCCGCGATGCTGCCGATCGGATGCCGGTTTTCTACGAAGTCCGATCACTCGCGTTTGGCGCGGTGACTGCATCGATGATCGCATACCTCGTTGCCCAGCTCGTCGATGTCCATGTCTTTCATTTCTGGAAGCGACTCACCCGGGGCAAGCACCTGTGGTTGCGCAATAACGGCTCAACACTCGTCAGCCAGTTGGTGGATACCACAGCGGTCATACTGATCACCCATTACTACGCTCACGCACTCCCAATCAGCGATAACCACCCTGTTCTGGGGCAACTCATGGTGTTCATCTTGACGGGATATGTTTTCAAGCTCGTGATGGCATTGCTCGACACGATCCCGTTCATGATCGGCTCGCGAATCTTGGCCCGATATCTTCGCCTGCCGCCACCGGGTTATGACGGGTCACAAGTGCAGTGAACAGCGTGATTTCCTGAGATGCAGGACAAGTGATCCCTTGCCTGAACCGATATTTCTTTGGATTGTTCCGGTTTGGAACCATTCGGAGCTATGTCATGAGTACGCATTTGATCCTTCTTGCCGACGACGAGCCGCACATTACGCACATCATCGCCCACAAACTCACCCGCGCCGGGTATGAGGTCGTGACCGTTGAGGATGGCGAGATGGCGTTCAAGACTGCCCTGGAACGCATGCCCAGCGCGATCGTTACAGATCTCCAGATGCCCTATCTATCCGGCATCGAACTCGCACAGCAGCTCGCGGCAAATGCATCCACGAAGGACATTCCGATCATCATGCTGACGGCACGCGGGTACACGATCGAGGAAGAGCTTTCCAAGCTGCCCTCGGTCAAGAAGCTCCTCTCGAAGCCATTCAGTGCGAAGGATTTGCTCAAGGACATCAACAACTTGCTCGCCGACAACCAGGGGGGACTCGCGGCATGAATATCCGAAGAGAGGCGAAAAAGCAGGACCCGTTCCCGAAGGCATTCATCGATCGATGCGTGCAACTCGGGCTTGTGTGCTGGCGTCTGGATCTCAACGGGATGCCGATCGAGGATCCGATCGCACCGGGGATCCTGAGCATGTGGCTCAGCTCGCGCCCACTCCGGATGATGATGGCCGAGTCCGCGATGATGTGGGCCGCCAAGGAAGATTTCTCCGCATTGGAAGTCCAGGAGGGGATCTGGCTTTTCCCATTCCCGGAAGTCCATCGCGATCGACGCACGGGCTACTTCATTGTCCTCGGTTTTACGCCCGAGGTGCTCTCGAGTCAGCTCATCGAGCAGGGATGCAAGGGCAATCAACTGCAAACCAAGGCGCTGGTGCACATTCTGCGAGACCGGGCGAAGTTCCATGGGTCGCACGCAATGCACATGATGGACACGCTGACCTGGATGCTCGAGGATATCCGCAAGCTTCGCAAAGATCAGGAAACCATCGAGCTCTTCAGTGAACAGCTCGGCGAGTCCTATGAGGTCGTCACGACCCTTCAGGATCTCGGGCGTTCCATGGGCGCGTTGCACGAGCCGGAGGGGATTATCGAGGACGGGATTTGTGAGATCGCCGCCACGCTCGACTACTCGTGGGTGGCCTGCTGCATCCGTGATGATGTCGAAGCACGAGCGGTACTCAGCACCGATCTGTTTCAATCCGGCATGTGCAAGCTCACGCAGGATGAAACACTCGAAATCATCGAACATATCAAGAACTCAGAGCCACTTGGCTATGCGGACACGACAGCGATCTACAGCGTCCCGCTCAAGTTCAGCCAGCTGGAGCCACAGCTCCTGGTCCATCCGCTCACCCGTGATGGCGAAGAGCTCGGCTTTCTCATCGCGGGTGGCAAGTGCGGCGATGATCCTCAGGTGTCCAGCCATGAGACAAAGCTCATGGAGTCGATCTCCGGGATGCTCGGCGCGGCGATGGAAAACGCGGCGCTGTATCATCGACAGCATCTCACCTTCATGGGGACGATCAAGGCGCTCTCGGGTGCGATCGATGCCAAGGACCAATACACTCGAGGTCATTCCGAACGCGTGGCGAAACTCTCCGCCATGCTTGCGCTCAAGGTCGGGTACAGCGAAGAGGAAGCTGAGCGTGTCCGGATCTCGGGGCTTGTTCATGACCTGGGCAAAATCGGCGTTCCCGAGGCGGTGCTCTGCAAGCCCTCGCGACTGACAGACGATGAGTTCGAACTCATCAAGATGCACCCCACTATTGGCTACGAGATCATCAAAGATATCCCGGATCTCAACGATCTGCTCCCCGGCGTTCTCCATCACCATGAGCGCTGGGATGGGAACGGATACCCCGCGGGTCTCGCGGGCGAGGACATCCCCCGGATGGCGCGGATCATGGCACTCGCGGACACTTTCGATGCGATGTCATCGAACCGTGCGTATCGCTCTGGACTCCCCCGTGAGAAGGTATTCGCGGAGTTCCGCAAGTGCGCCGGTACACAGTTCGATCCAGAACTGGTTGAACCGTTCCTTTCGCTGGACTTCAGTATCTACGATGACATGGTCGCGCATCATAAAGCGCAGGAACCCGCGACTCAGCTGCCCGACGCAGCCTGAGTTGAATGCTTACTCAAACTCAATCTGCCAGGACCGATCTGTAAGAGCGATTGACTTCGCGTCGGGCTTGGTCGTAGAGAGCAGCTTGATCTGCTCGGATGTCAACGGATCATGAAACATCGCGACATGAGCAACTGATCCCTCGAACCCTTCTCTGCTGTTTTTCCAGCTCATGATGCTGTATCCCGCACCGATATTCAGCGAGTGCTTCGCTACCGATTTGACACCATCCCGATTACTCGTATTCTGAGCTGCGAGCACTCCATCGATGTATATTTCGACACCAGTATCAGAACCAAAGTTGATCGCTACATGATGCCAGGTGTTGTCAAGGATCGTGTCAGATCCTGTGTAGGTGAACTTCTCTGAACGGTAGTTCCCATCTTCACAGATCATCACCACGAGCGAACGGCCCACAACAACCACCGAGAGTGTCGGTACATCGTACGACCCATCGTACCGCATTCCGATCACGCCGGTCAGCTTGAAAGGATTGGTGTTGGTGTTTTTTAACCAGAGTGAATACGCACCTTTTCCATTTTCGAAGCCTGAGTCATACGGAACTCTCACATGGTCGCTGTAATCATTGAACACAGGAACGATGCCGCCCTCATCGTTCGTGCCTTGGCCGACAACTTCCTTGTCCTGATAGTTTCCGTCTATACCGCTGATCGGTTCGTCCGAGACGGTTGCTCCGTACTCTTCGTTCAGCGGCCAGTAGAACTTTGCCGCCTCGTTCTTGAGCAGTGTCGTGTAGTCCAGTGACTTCTTCAACTCAATCCCAAAGCTCGCCATTTCTTTGGCGATTCCTGCAGAACTTGCCACCTTGACTCTGTAGTTTGTTGTAGAAGCGGTCGGCGTAGATTTTGTCTTGTCATCGATCACGGTGCTTGTGTATGTCCGCTCATCGAGTGTCAGGTCCGAAAATACCGTACCCTTCTGCGCATTGGTTACCCAATCTGGATCTGCCTCGATCCTCGCGATCGCGAACTCGGCGGCCGAGAGCGTCCCCTCGTTGTTTGTATTGACCTGCTCGGTTATTGTGGACTCAGCGCTGGTCGCAGTGCGGACAGAAACACCGATGATGACCATAGACCCGACCGCCGCGACAGTGAGCAAGGTGAGCACATAGATCGATCCGCGTTGTCTTAGTTGTCTGATCACCATGATTAGGGTTCCTGAATAACAAAGCCGAGTTGATCGGCGGCGTGCGCATGGAGCGTCACATCGGTTGCGAGCGTGGTGCCGTCCTTCATCACCGTGACCGTGACCCGTTTGAGCCCTGTATAGCTTCCAGTTGCATTGTTCGGGTTGTTTAAATCAACATGTTCGACTTGAACTGTCCGCCTCCACCCCGAGAGGTTCGTCATAACTGTTTTATCCGAGAGCTGTGGCGGCGAGTTACTCAAACCGTTGTAGTCATCGACATCGTCATACAGATCTCGACTTTCGGTCTCGTCGCCAATGAACTCAAGATCGCCACTCTTGGGGGATGTAAAGAACTTAACCGAAACTTCTTCGCTCAGTTCGCGTGCAAGATTGGTCGCAACGAGCTTATCGCTCATCACCGTTCCTGATCGCACGACCGGTCCGACGAGTTGGATCGTGCCGACCAGGACCATCCCGACGAGCAGCGTCGAGACAATTGTCTCGGCCATGGTGAGTCCACGCCGTATGTTTGTGCAACGCCCCATCATTTCAACTCCGGTCCATAGGGTGTTTGGATAAACAGCTCGAAATTCTCTTGAATTGTGTCCTCATAGTGAAACATCAGATACACATGCTGAATACTGCCATCGACCGTGACAATTTCATGGTTAAACCCTGTCATCGTCGTCGAGATGATCTCGTACGCGCGGGCATCGACCCGGCGCCGGATCATGTTCGCGTCGCCGATGAACTCCCAACCGATATGGGTATGTGCCCCCATTGCGTCCGTGGGGATCATCTCCAATGAAAGTCGTACGGTATTGCCTGATATCTGATAGGTAATCGCGGTGCTTGCGGCGATGTCATCGCGGAGCATGTTGCAGATCTCTTGAACTTGGCGGTCTGTCGCGCCGAGCTCAGTATCGGTCGGCAGCGCACGGACACCAAGCATGACAGAGCTGCTCAGACCGAGCAAAAGCACAGAGATCACCACGAGACTCACGACCGCTTCGATGAGGGTCATACCACGACGCCGCGGGTTCCGACTTACGCTCGTATGTACTCGTGCCTCACTCATCATCATCCCCATTCAGTACGCTGATTGCTGTGATCAACAGCACCGATGTCCCAATTTCTAGAGCCCTATCCCGATATCCAGCCCACCGATCGTCAGGTTGAGCTTGATCGATTCGGTTTTGATGTCTTCTTCGGTATCGACCTCAGTCACGGCCGTTCTCGTGAAGTCTGTGCCTGTGAACGGGACAAAGATCTCGGTCCCGTCGTGGAGAAGACCGATCGTAAAATCCTTCTCGAGTTCTCCGAATACATTGACCACGATGTTTTCATCGCCACCGATATCTGTCCGCGAGAGTTCAACACCCAGTGGCTCATCGGTGAGTTGGCGAACAAAGACAATCGCGTCCCGATCGATGCTGGTTCCCTCGAACGCAACGACCATTTCATCAGCCGGGTAGAAGACGAGCACATGCTCCTTGCCCGTCGCCCGGGCACGGAGCTTGATTGCGTTGATATCGCTCTCGATGACGGACTTCGCCGACTGCAGTGATCGTCCGCTTTCAGCATCCGCAAACTTGGGTGCTGCGATCGTGACGATGATTGCCATGATGGATACCACGAGCACCATCTCGATCATGGAAAACGCGGGTCGGTTGAGTCGTGCATACATGCTCATCAACATCTCCTCGAAACCAGAACACCCCGCCCTGCAAGCAGGACGGGGCGGATCGGACAGTCAGTAGACCACGGGTTTAGTATGCGTTGTACTGCACGCCGCGAACATCGACTTCAGTATTGGGCAGGTTCGCACTCACCGCGCCGGTGGTTGCGTTGTATACCCATCCCTCAGTCGTACCACCCTGGGTCGCTACGAAACCAGCGAGGCCTTTGTTGCTCCCAACCTTGAGCTTGGGGATCTCACGAAGGTATGGGCCAAGGTAGTAGGTCGAAGTCTTGGTCGCGTTCGCCGTTCCCGAGTCATCGGTGTAGGTGGTAAGCTGATCTTCGATATCCGCGAAGGTCGGGAGGGTGCCCCCGTGCTCAGCCTTGTAAAGGTCGATCGCGCTCCGCATGACAGCAAGGTCAGCGACAAGCCCCGAGTCGGCGGCACCGGAAGCACCGCGGCTCATACGAGGGATTGCGATTGCGCCGATGATACCGATGATCACGACGACAATCACGAGTTCGATCAAGCTGAATGCACTCCGATGAGTGCGGCCGGTAGTATTCATTGCTGCGTGCATGTTGGATCTCCTGTCCTGTGATCAATACTGCTGATCTGTCCACACACTGAATCGGTTGAAAAACATCATGAGTTGACGGTGTGCGGCGTTCAATTCAATCCTCAGTCATACCTAGCCCGCACAAGCGTTAAGGTCGGGTCTGCATTGGCATCTCGAGTGGGTACTTCCTCCCATCGAGTTCCAGGATCACACTTCGTTCTCGGACTTCCACGAGTGTGAATCCGCCGTTCACTTGTCCACCAACGCGGACAAGCTTCCCATTGAGCACGGCCCCGCCACCCTTATTGGAGGGCATGACCGCGCTGAGTTCTGGCATTGACGGCGCATCCGCGGCAATCAGATCGAGCACCAAGCTGTTTCTTTCTTCGGGTTCGACCGGGATTGAAGAGTCGTCAACCTTCACCGGCTCGCTCATGAACTTCTCGAGCGAGAAGGCATCACTGAGCGAGTTTGATCCCTGCTGCGACTGGATCCCCTCCAGACGCTCCATGAGCACCTTCGCCATCGTTTCCGATGATCTCGCTGGAGCGTTCGACGCAACGGGGGCCTCAGGAAGAGGGGCCTCGCTGGCTAAGACAGCCGGATCAGCGGATGCCGAAGCCTCGGATGGGCCGAGAATCCCGCGATCGATTACGAGCGCCGCACCAGCTACAGCGAGCACCGCGACAAATACTTTTCGTTCAGTTGATAGTCCCATGAGTACAACAACCAATACCCGGGACCCGCGTGCCAGCAAAGACGAAATGTTTATTCACGATTCATCAGTAGGATCGACAAACCAGTACAGGCTCATCCGTATTCGGACCCTGGAACTACCGAGCGCTTCGCTTGTCAGGTCGATCGACTGGATATGCATATCGGGCATCTGCTCATGAAGTCCCTCAAGCAATCTCGAGACATCTTCTGCATGAGCGATGCCTACGAGCTCGAGCGGCTGCACCGGTACGCGGGAGTCCAATACCATCTCGCCGGGTTGCAGCGTATCGACTGCGACGCCGACGGTCTCGAACAGGCGTGAGAGTTCCTCGGTACGCTTATTGAGACGCTTTACCGATGACAGCTGGAGCGCATCACGCGTAGAATCCTCGAGCGTGTTCACCCGTGAAGCCAGAGCCGTGCGAGCTGTGACTGCCTGATCGAGTTCGGATCGGACCGCGCTCAGTTCATGACGAGCGCTGAGAAACAGGCCCCGTCGTTTCGAAATCGAATCCGAAGCGAACCAGATCGCCGTCCCTGCAATCGCGGCACACGCGATGATCCCCGTGATGTGGATCTTGAGTACCGCTGGATCTTTGCTGGTCTTCTGATCACTCATGGTGTGCCTCCGTCCGGCTCGCCGATGTAGGCATGGATCTGAAACTCAATGATCTCCTGCTCATTCAGTTCCTCGCGGGATGTTCTCATGAGTTCAACCCGATCGAACAGACCCGCGGCTTCAAGCTTCACCACGAATGAGCGGGCCTGGGTCTGCGTGGTCGCAATTCCCGTGACACTCACCTGCAGCGGATCGGTCCCCTCGACTCCTCCACCGAGTGCCTGGAGCGAGGTGAAGTGGATCTGATGATCGCTCGCGTTCACGATCTGTGCAAAGAGTTCCTGCCACTCGATGCGGTTGCGCACCAGATCAAGCGTTTTCAGCTTTTCTTCAAGCACACTGATGCGTGATTGCAGTCGCGGGATTTCGGTCTGGTTTGCGCTCAACTGGCCACGGACACGCTCGATCTGAGTCCCCATCATCGGATCACTCAACGCGGCATTTCCACCGAGATATACGCCGGGGATACCGACAGCCAGGCTCGTGACACCCAAGGCACCAAGCCATCTGAAGATGAGATTCCGCCGCTGACGGTTCTGACGAATTGAGAGCGGCACAAGATTGATATCTGGGATCGTGTGTGTCATGCATCAAACCTCGCCGCAAGCCCGTATGCGTACGCAAGTCGCGACGCGAGCACGGGGGCGTCCTTGCCCGTGATTGAATCAATAAGCAGCTTGGGGGCACCGCTGACGATCGGGATTCCAATGACCTGATCCACCTGGCCGCGGACGGTCGCATCTTCGGATCCATAGCCGCAGAGAACAACTCGCCCGAGTGGCGCCATGCGGAAGGAATGCGACACATATGCGAACGCAACATCGAGTTCAGAGGCAATCGCCTTGCTCACCGATTTCCAGCAAGCGACCCGGATCTTCTCGAGTTGCTCGTTCGATTCTGCAAGCTCATAATCACCAAAGACCGCACGGGCGCTATTCTCACTCAGCCCGTACCGCGTCATCGCCTGATTCCATGCCGTCTCAGCCCCGTGCGCGATGCGACGAACATAGACGAGTCGCTCTCCCAGTGTCACAATCGCGAGCGAACGATCCCACCCGACATGCAAAACCGCGTTAATCGGCGTGCTGCCATCCTTCGTGGTTTCAGGCAGATGCTCCTGAACCGCACGGAGTATCGCCAGCTCTGCCAGATCGATACCAACTACCTCGATTTCAGCCGCGTGCGCATCGTTGATCATTCCATTGATGACTTTCTTTGAACACGCGACCGCGATCGTCTCCGATGTCCGCCCACGCTGTGGTAATCCCCAGAACCCGATCGCAAAATCATTTGGATCGCAGCGTCGCTCGCGTGCAACCTCGGTACGGGCGAGCATTTCGAGGGGCGCTCCGCTGTCTGCGGGCGGCAACTCGAACACATGCTGAGTACAGTCTCGCGATGGGGCGGAGAATGAGAAATCATGCCCGTGAAAACCCCGCCGATGCAGGATTGAACCGGCCCATGCAAGTTCGTCCTTCGTGGGGAGAAACTGTGCCGATTCATCTTCAACCGGGTCTGTGTTGAGTCGTGGGAATACCGCCCATGAGCCGATACGGATTTCGTCGCCAGTGCGGACGAGTTGGACGGCTTGAAACTCATGTTCATCGATATGCAAGCCGATTCCTGAGCGAACTGATTTGATCGTATGAATCACGGCGCACCTCCACCCGCCGCGGCGGTCAGGTCGAACAATGGCAGGAACATGCTGATAGCGACAAAGCCGACCATCAGCCCCAGCCCCACCATGATGACTGGCTCAATCAATGACGATGCGGATTTCACGAAGGTCTCGTTATCCTCATCGAGATAATCGGACACATGCACAAGCACCTCCGCAAGCCGACCGGTCTGCTCGCCATTCCGCACGGCCTCGCACGCGGACGAGATCATCAGCCCTCCCTGGCTGAACGCGCTGCTGATGGATTCACCTCGGGTCACTGCGTCCTCCGCCCGGGTGAGCAGTTCCTTGTACTTCGGATTCGAAACAGACTCACGAGTCAGTTCGATCGAATCAAGCATGGGGACCTTGGCTTCAAGAAGCACACCCATAAGCCGCGTGATGTTCGCGGTCATGAATGATCGCTGAATATCGCCGAGCTTCGGGACACTCAATGCCCACACACTCAGGGTCTGAGAACCGTTCTCACTACGAACCCAGTGGACAATGGCGACCACTACGACAATGGTCGCGGGGATCACACCCCACCAATAAGATCGAACAAAGTCCGAGATCGCCATCAGGAACGCGGTCGATGCGGGGAGCTTGGTATCAAGGGTCTCAAACATCCCTGCAAACCGTGGAAGGACCACGCCGATAAGCAAACCAATCACGACAATCGCGATCCCGATCAGCAGGAACGGGTAGACCATCGCACCAACAAGACTCGATCGGATCTGCGCCTGCTTCCGAGTGAGCACCGCGACGCGTTGAAGCATCGAGTCCAGATGACCAGATGATTCACCCGCGGCTACAAGTGACCGGAAAACCGGATCAAAGATCTCAGTGTGCGACTCAAGCGAGACTGTCAATGAATCGCCCTCTTCGAGACGCAGACGAACATCTTTCAGGATCTGAGACCATGCCTCGTTGCTGCTCTGGCGTTCAATCGAGGAGATCGAATCAATCAACGGGGTGCCGGTCGCGATGAGTACCGAGAGCTCGCGTGCGAACTCCGCGACGAGTCGAACGCTGACCTTTGAAGAGCGACGCTTCTTTTTGTGGCCGCTTCCTGCTATCGCAGCCCCCCCAGCACCACCCTCGTGGAGTGAGGTGACAAAGAGCCCTTTCTTGCGGAGCTGATCAGTCGCTTCTTCTTTCGTGCCCGCCTCGATCGACCCGGTTTTCAATGCCCCGCTCTTGTTATACGCTTCGTAGCTGAACTTCATGCCGCGACCCCTTTCGGCGCGATCACTTCGTTGTCCTCGCCGTCGTCGACCTGTGTCACGCGGATAATCTCTTCCAAACTCGTATGCTGATTAACGGCGAGGCGAACGCCTTCTTCACGCAGTGAGAGCTGCCCCTGTTTTTTGAGCACCTGACGGAGCTCGTGGGTCGGTGCACTGCGATAGATCAGCCTACGCAGTTCAGGAGTAACCTCCATGAACTCATAGATACCCATTCGTCCTTGGAAACCTGAGTCGTGACAACTGCTGCACCCGGCCCCCTTGCGGAACGATTTTCCACTCATGTCCGGGATCCCTGCGTCTTCAAGCACCATCTCGCTTGGGAAGTACTTCATGGAGCAGGATGGACAAATCGTCCTCGCCAATCGCTGAGCCACCACACCATTGAGCGCACTGCTCAGAAGATATGGCTCGACACCCATATCACACAATCGCGCAACAGCACCAGGCGCGTCATTCGTGTGCAGTGTCGCGAGCACCCCGTGCCCGGTCAAGGCGGCCTGAACCGCAACATGTGCGGTTTCCTCGTCACGGATCTCACCGATCATAATCGTGTCGGGATCCTGTCGCAAAATCGATCGCAGCGTGCGAGCAAAGTTCAGCCCGATAGCCTCATGAACCTGAATCTGATTGATCAGATCAAGCTGGTACTCAACAGGATCCTCGACCGTTACGATGTTGAGCTCCGGCGAGCGGAGCAGATCCAGCGCCGAATACAGCGTCGTCGTTTTCCCTGAACCCGTGGGGCCGGTAACAAGCACCATGCCGTTGGGCATGCGCAGTGTACGCTGGAACGCCTCAAGTGATTCCGTGCGAAAACCAAGGTCTTCCATGCGTACACGCAGGTTCTGCTTATCGAGAATTCGAATCACGAGCTTCTCGCCAAGCAGTGTTGGAATGCTTGAGACACGCAGATCGATTTCTCGCCCCTCCGCAACGATCCGCACACGCCCTTCCTGTGGGAGTCGTTTCTCCGCAATATCCATCTTCCCGATAATTTTGACACGTGATACGATTGCCGCGTGCATCCCGGGAGGAGGCTTCATCAGATCACGCAAAGACCCATCAATGCGGTAACGGATTCGCGTCCCCTTGTGGCTCGGCTCGATATGGATATCTGAAGCTTTATCCTTCACGGATGTCAGCAACGCGACATTGACCAGGTTGACAATCGGAGACCCCTCGACCATCTGATCGAGATCTGTCGTTGGGCCCTCATCAATCTGCTCGCGTTCGACGACCTCAACATCAGACTCAGCGAGACTGGTAAGGAACGCATCGACATCAACCATACCCTCCGCGTACTTTCGGGCAAACTCCAGAATGTTGCCTTCGAGTGCCAGTACCGGGCGGATATCCAGGCCTGTCAGCTCACGCAATCGGTCAATCGTTGGCAGGCTCTGCGGCTCGGCCATCGCCACCGTGAGCGTGTCATACACCCGGAACATCGGGATTGATTTGAGACGCTCCGCCTCTTCCGATCCGATGAGTGGTAGCAGATTGGGATCGATCAGCCCGTGACGGAGTTGCACACCCGGCACACCCAGACACTTGGCAAGCGAGTGAACGAGCACATTCCCCGAGATCGTCCCTTGATCGACCAGCAGCTCCCCGAGCATCTGCCCGGCGGTTTTCTGCTCAGCGAGCGCCTTCGAGAGCTGCTCTTCAGTGATGTGACCATCACCGACGAGGACCTCACCAACCAGGCGGGGACGCTGTGAACGCCGGAGCCCACCGCCGAGTTCGGGAATATTCTCTTCAGGATTGGGTATGCCCGACTCGTTCACAGGAAACTCCGAACTGCGGATTGCACATCCTCATATTGCTGAAACTTTTTCGATAATCCGGTGAGCATTAGGATCTCGCGCAGGGTATCACTCACCGCGCAGAGCTTGAGATGCTGCCCGCCCGCCGAGACCTCTTGCGTAATGTCCACGAGCGCCTCGAGCCCGTTGGAGTCAACAAAGGTCATTTCCTTTGCATCGACCACAAATCGCCCAAGGGTACTCCCCAGGACATTGAGGGATTCAGTCCGGAGGAGGGTCGCGTCTTCTTCGGTGATGACTGGCCCGTCAGGGCGGACCACGCTCACAGCACCGTGTCGGCTCGTATCAATATTCATGCCAACGCCTCCTTATGCTGCCTGACTTGCCTCAGCGTTCCCTGGGATGGAAAATGTAAAGACACTCCCCTCATCAACTTCGGATTCGAGCGTGATATCTCCGCCGTGCATACGAGCAATCTGCCGTGCAAGCGCAAGCCCAAGCCCCGAGCCAGTGACATGCGCAATCCGCCGGTCGTCCGCCCGCGTGAACCGATCGAAGATCCGTTCCTGCTGAGACGGGTCGATCCCGATGCCGTTATCACGGATCTCAACCGTCATCGCATCGTTCTCATCAAACGCAACAGCCACAGACACCTTGCCGCCCGATGGGGTGTATTTGATGGCATTACCCAAGATATTGTGCATCGCCTGACCAAGCCGGTCCTTGTCCGCATCGATCGTCGGGAACTTGGGGGGAAGGTCGAAGCTCAGTTCGATCGACTTCTCTCTCGCCTGCGCTTCGTAGTCATGTTGGAGTTCTTCGAAGAGCTGACCTGTGCGGAACTTATCGCGGCGGATGCTCATCGAGCCCGCCTCGATCTCGGAAACACAGAGCATGTCACCGACGATCCGCTCAAGTCGCCGCGCCTCTGATGAAATCACATTGAGCGACTTCTCAACGATCTGATCATCATCCTCATCGGCTTCGATCGCTTCTTCGCAGTACAGCCGAATCGTCGTGAGCGGTGTACGCAACTCGTGTGTCGCCTGCGCGATGAACGCGTTCTGCGATTGGCTCGAGAGTTTCTGCTGGGTGATATCCTCGATGAACACGATCACGCGTGTGAGCCCGTCATCATCCACGAGCGACATATTCGCACGAAGTACGGAGCCCGATACCTCTAGGTCGCCCTGCTCTCCGAGTTCAACGATTATGCGTGCGGGTAGTTGCCCATTGAGCATGCCGACAACCTGCTCGGCGAGCTTTTCTTGCCCATCGAGCTCATTGACCGACTTCCCAACAATCTCGTCTCGTATCGCACCGAGCATTACAGATGCTGCGCCGTTCGCGTACATCACGGACTGATCTTGATCAATCAATAGGATCGCTTGTGTGAGCGCGTTGCATGCTACGGGCAAACCGAGCGGATCACTTCCGGTCCCACTGCTGATCGTTATAATTTCGTTATCACATATCGCACGATCGAGCTCATCTCGCTCTGCGAGCAAGGTATTCCATGCCAGCGCCTCTGCCCCGAGTGATTCACCCACACGCAGGCAATCCGTTCGTCGTTCTCCTGATTGAATTTGACGGAGTGATTCCTGAATCGCGGCGAGTGCGCCGAGTCGCGTACGGAATCGCCGATACACAACGAGTGTCAGAACCAGCCCGACGGTAACAATGCCAACGGAGGAAGCACGAATTGTGTCTGAACCTGCAATGCGTTGGGACTGGTCGATTTCCAACTCAAGCACATACGCATGGTTCCCATCAACCTGCAGTGATTCGGTCACTCGCGCAAGCTGAGTTTGCGGGTCAAACACGGTGCTCATCGGAGACTGCGCCGTCGAAGCGAGTTCCTCGGGAATCGCATTCACCGTGATCTCGTTTGGTTCACTCGAAGCGATCACGCCGACACCAGGGATACGAACTCGTCCGTTATCGATGATCGATGCAGCAACGGAATCGAGCAGCATCCTCCGCAGCCCTGAGACATCGTGATCGCTCAATCTCAGTTCTGCCTGAGATGCGAGAAACCTGCTTGTCTCGCTGACCCGTTGCTCGGCCTGTGCCGCAGCGGAGTCCTCGATCGATCGCGCGGAAACCCACGCGAATCCACCGACCACGAACGAAAGGATCGCGATAAACGCCATACCAGTCATCGCGACGAGTGTTTCTCCGCGTTGGAAGTACCGTCGCAGATTCAGCTTGGAAGAAAATGCGCTTGAGCTCATGGTTCTGCTTTCTGCCCGTTGGATCAGGCAGGTCTGATATCGACCGATCCTCCCATGACTTCAAGTGAAATGAACCAGTCACGGGATCTATGAGTTCTCGGACTCAACGAGGTCATTCAGGAAGTTACACGCCCCCAACCCATCCCGAGAAGCCCGACCGGATCAAAGCATCCGTGTGCTAAAGCCCTCGAACAGGCTTGGTGTCTCACGAGCCACGCATTGCACGAAAAACCGCCCTTGCGGGCGGCAAATAGTGATTGGAGAGTAAATGGGCGCGGGAGGATTCGAACCTCCGAAGGCATTGCCAGCAGATTTACAGGCGGATGGGGGACGATCGCAAGGGATTGCGAACAAATGAGTTGCAGAGATTGCGAGGTGCAGTGTGCCGGATAGTGTGCCGCCGATGAAGCCCAGCGAGTTTTATAGTCTAGAGGTCGTGCCCGCGCTCCGCGATGGGTGCGTGCACGCCTACCCCGAGTTCGGGTTCAAAAAACACCCCAAGGGATGGGTGGCGACCGAGGACCCGGGGGTGTTCGGTGTGCGGCCGGATCGCATCCTCGTGCACCGAGATCACCCGTACTACATCAGCATCGCCGAGGCCCGGGGCAACGGGCTCGGCATGACCTGGGTGCAGTATGAGAACGGCGGCACGCAGCCCAGGGGGCAGCTGTACATCGAGATCGTGAAACGCATCGCCGAGAAGCTGGGGGTCGATCATTCGATCCTCGATGCCGCCAAGCTCACGCCCCAGCAGAAGCGGGAGATCGAGGAGCGGCGCGAGGAGCAGGTTCGCCAGGCCGAGGCACGGGCACGCGAGGCCGCCAAGCAGGAGGCCAACGACCGGGCGCGGGCGATCGAGCATGCCCGCGAGCTGATCCAGCGGTGCGTCAAGTACGACGATCGGACGGTTGCGGAGCAGTATTACCGGAATCGTGGGCGGGTCATCGAGCATCTGCCGGGCGGGCAGCTTCCGCCCTCGATCCTGTACACGCCGGACAGCGCCGCGAGGGGGCAGGGCATGGTCCGGGCGGTCGTCTCGGTTACGCTCGATGAGCACTTCGAGCCCGTCGGTGGGCAGCGTGCCTTCGTAGACAACGCCGGCAAGCCCATCGAGGTGCAGCTCCAGGATCAGCCGACCAGGAAGGCCACCTTCGGGCGCCCGTACGGGGCGATGTGCATCCTGGGTGAGCCAAAGCGGGGTGAGCCGATCGTGCTCTGTGAGGGCGTGGAAACAGGCGTCGCGATCCTTGAGGCGACGGGCTGGTGCACCTGCCCGTGCATCAGCGCCGGCGGACTCGAGGCCGTGTCGCTCTCGATGCTGCGATCGCTGCACGAGCAGAGCGGCTCGGTCTTCATCATCGCCGGGGATCTCGACGGGGAACGGATCAACACACACGGGCGGCAGGTCGGGATGCGTGGTCAGCAGGCGTGCGCGTACGCTGCTGATCGGATCCGCCACGAGCTCGGGTTCCTGGCCGCCGAGGTGCTGCCCTCGCACGCCTCGTTCCCGGAGCTCGTCAGTGACCAGGAGCAGCCGCTCGAGGGGAAGAGCGTGGACTGGGAGAACGCGGTCAACCTGGACATCGATCGCGTGCGGGGGGTGTTCGAGGCGGCGATCGCGTCTGGCACGCTCGAGCTCGCTGACCCGGCCCGATTCGCTCCGCCAGCGGAGGATCCGGGCGAGCAGGAGGAAAGCGAGCCCGATGCGGATTTCGAGCAGGCGCCGAAGGATTCGCGCAAGTTCAAGCCATATGGCAATGGCGTGTACCCCAAGAACCAGCTGGATGCGGCGCACGAGTTCCTGCTCGAGCACTATGCGCCTGACCGCATCGGACGCGAGGGTGGCGGGCTCAAGCTCGCGCTCTTCGCGGGGCTCATCCACGTCTACAAGGACGGGCACTGGGTGCCGATCGATGCCAAGCCGCTCGATGTTGTGCGTCCGCAGGTGCAGCGCCACTTCCGCAAGCATTGCAAGGCGATGGCCACGAAAGAGACGCCACCGCGGATCCACTATGTCGACGCCAACCTCAGCCAGAGCGAATGCAACTCGGTCGCCCAGGCGGCGATCGACGAGGTCGCGATCCCGCTGCCCCAGAATGACTTTCGCTCGCAGTTCTGGCTGCGGTCGAGCATCGACAGCGACGGGGACATCATCTGTGACCCCATGCGTGATCGGGTGATCTGGCGGCCGCAGCTGGAGAATCCGCCGTTGCCGGATGCGGAGGGGGTGATCCCGACGATCAATGGCATCATCAACCTGGAGGCGTGGCGCAAGAGCGGCGAGCTGATCGTGTACCCAAGCACGCCCCAGCTCTTCAACCTTGGCCGCATCGAGGCGTCGATCCCGGTTGACGAGGTCAACGAGGTGATGAGGGGGTCGATCGACGATCTCGAGGAGTACGCTTGGACGATGTGCCCTGAATGGGCGACCTTCCTCGAGCAGTGCTTCGAACAGCCCAACAAGGACCAGATGCACGCCGTGATTCGCGAGCTGCACAAAGTGTTGGGCAACTGGATCGCCGGGGACCTCGGCCATCACCGCGGGAATATCGTCTGGCTGATCGGGCCGCCCGGATCGGGAAAGTCGGTGCTGCTGCGTGTGGTGCAGGCGCTGATCGGCAAGAGCAACTTCGTGAGCTCGACCATGGCGCAGATGGACTCGGCGTTCCACCTCAACAGCTGGATCGGCAAGAAGCTCGCGATCTTCCCCGATATGGACTTCGGCCGCCAGGACAAGCGTGCAGTCGTCGAGCGGATCAAGCTGATCAGCACGGGCGACGAGGTCTCTATCGATCGCAAATACCTGAGCGAGATCCCGGCGCACCGGCTCGGCACACGCATCGCCATAGCGGCGAACAACATCCCCACCATCCCCGATGCAACGCAGGCCATCGCACGGCGCTCGCTGGCCTTCGAGATGCGCAACACCATCCCGATTGAGGAACAGGATGCGGGGCTCGCGGCTCGCCTGGAGAAGCCCAGAAGTCTCGCCGGTATCTTCCTGCTGGCGCTCATCGGGATCAAACGCATCGACCTGGACAAGGGCTTCAGGCAGCCCGCCTGCTACCAGACGCTGATCGATGATCTCAAGGATCAGTCATCGGATTACAAGGGGTTCATCGACGATTATCTGATCATCACGAACAAAGAGACTGACACCGCGACCGAGCGGGATCTATGGGCACTGTTCAACAAGTATCGTGATGAACAGAACATGCAATCGCAGCCCAAGATCAAGCAGTTCGTCTCGCAGCTCAAGACATGCCTGACCGGGATCGACTACCGATGGCGACGCACCGAGGCGAGGGTTGATGAGGCGACACGCACCAGGGTGTACGTGGGGTTCAGGATCAGCGAGCACGGGATGAGCAAGATCACCCAAGCCGCTGGAGCGGACGCTGGGGGCCACGATGTCATTCCGTTCTGACGGTCACCCGGCCCTTCTCCCGCTTGGGAAACGGCGAGGAGAGGGCCCTGGAGGCCCCCCGGCTTTGGGTCCTTCCGCCGGGGGTGACCCACCCGCAGGTTGTTTTAGTCGCATTTGGGGGGGGATTTTGGGGTTGGGGGGTTGATTGGGCTCAAAGGGTGGGATTGGTGGGATGATTGGGGGTGTGGGCGCGGGAACGCGGATCGGGCGGGGGCTCGGTCCGCGTTTTTTTCGTGGGATCGGGGGTGTGACACGGAGTGGGCACGACCAGGGGCGGCGGGGTTGGGTGGCCGCTGATCGGGCGGGGTTGGGCCCGGGCCTCGTGGGCATGACGGGCGGAAGCCCGTACTGGGGGGCGGGGGTGCTGGGCTTTGTTGTGTCCGGGGCCGGCGCCGTGGCGGTCGGGTGCGGCGGGCGGCGGGGTTGGTGGGGTGCTGTCGGGGATGGTTCGGGAGTATCCGGGATGATCCGGGATGGAGATCGGCTACTGAGAAAGGGTTCCGCATCTGTGTTTGGGTGGGCGCTGGCGTCGTCTTTGGTTCGCTGCCTGTTTGGTTCGCGTCGCGTGGCGGGCCGCGGGGGGTGAGGGGGCCGCGGGGCGGGGGCTCGATAGCTGCAAAAAGGTTGCAAAAAGGTTGCGTTGGGTGCGGCGTGCGGGTGTGGGGTTGGGTAGGATGGGGGCGACACGCAAAGCGATGAGCCGCCGGAGAACGGGTGCGGCCGCTGGGCGCGTCGGCTGTGCGGTCCGCGTTGATGCGGTCCGCGTGCGAGCGGCCGGCGGGGCGCTGGGCGGACCGGGATCTGGCCATGGGGCGGGTCGGGGCATGTGCCCGGATCCGTTGCGGTGGTTGCGTGTCGGAACAGGAACAGCAGAAGATGGACAGTGATCTGCGGCATCCGTTGGATGCACGGCTTATCGCGTTGTCGGAGCAGCTCGCCAATGGGGTGGTGACGGCGACCGCGGCCGACCTGGTCATGGAGGCGCGGGACGCGATCGCGAAGATGAACATGCAGGTGATGATGGCTTGCCCGGTGGTGCTCGTGCAGGGGGATCGCCTTGGCGAGCTCGCTCGGGAGGACTTCGAACGGATCGATGCGGGCATGGTCGTTCCGCTCGATCCCAAGGCGGATCTGCGGGTTCATTGCCCTGCGTGCGTAAATGCCTCGGGGCAGGATGAGGCAGCCCAGGCCGGCGAGGGTGAGGAGGGGGGTTCGGTATGAGCGGTGATGTGGGAAGAGCGTTTGTGAGTCCGCGGTGTTTGCGGTGCGATCGGTTTATGCGGGTCGAGTCGGCGGAGATCCGGTATGACGGGGGGGCGTGGGATATCGGGTACCGGTGCGATGGGTGCAGCTCGGAGTACACGGACGCGGTGCGCAGTGATGCGGCGGCGCGGGACGCGGTGCTGGGGTCGCTGGATCCGGCGGTGTCGGACGCGTTGTCGCTGCTGATGGTGGACGCGGGCGATCTGGGCAAGGGGGAGAACCGGGCGCTGATCGAGGCGTCGCGCGACATCGCGAACGCGGCGATCAAGCTGTGCGATGCGCTGGGGGTGGATCAGCGTGGGTCGGTGGGTGATCGGCTGGTGCGGTGCCTGGCGGCGGTGAAGAAGACCGGCACCACAGAGCACACAGAGCACACAGAGGAAGAGGTGAAGGAGGAAGAGGATCGGGCGTTCGGGGAGCTCGGGGATAACGACTCGTGGAGCGGGCCGGACGACGCGGGGGTGTGCGCGGAATGCGGGGTGCGTGTGCAGCTCGAGCAGATGAACATCCACACGGTTGATTACCGGTGTCCTCGGTGCCGGCGGGTGTTCACGCAGCGCCGGGGCACCGGTTCGACGTTGGTGGTTGGTGGTGTGCCGTCTGGGGAGGCCCCCTCCGCTCCGCCGGAGGCGGACCACCTCCCCGCGGGGCGCGGGGAGGAGCAAGAGGGGGCGGAGCGGGACCGGCGGGTTGCGTGTATCGCGGTGGATGTGGTGTGCGCGATGGTGCGCAGCGATCTGGCTTCGCGGCTATTCAACCACGTATACAAGATGGATCCGTCGCAGACGGATGAGGAGATTGCCGAGCGGGTGGATGTTCGCTTGTGCGATCACGCTGTCAAGCTCGCGGTTCGGTTGGTTGGCCGGCTGGACGCGGAGCTGTCACTGTCATCGCCGGCCGGCGATGAGGAGAAGGAAGGGGGTTCGGTATGAGCGGGCTGATCATTGATCTGTTTGCGGGGTTCGGTGGGGCCAGCGTGGGCATTGAGGCCGCGATGGGGCGGTCGGTTGATGTCGCGGTGAATCACGACCCGGTTGCGATCGGCTGTCATGCCAGCAACCACCCGGGCACGATCCACCTGACGAGTGATGTGTTCGAGGTCGACCCGGTCAGCGTTACGCGCGGTCGGCCCGTCGATGTGCTCTGGGCGTCGCCGGACTGCACGCACTTCTCGCGTGCCAAGGGGGGCAAGCCGCGGAAGCAGAACATCCGATCGCTCGCGTGGGTCGTGCGCGATTGGGCGCGCGATACACGGCCCGGGCGGATCTTCATGGAGAACGTCATGGAGTTCCGTGATTGGGGGCCGCTGGGCGACGACGGCAAGCCGATCAAGGCCCGCAAGGGCGAGACGTTCCGCGCGTTCGTTGCCGAGCTTGAGTCGCTGGGCTACCGGGTGGAGCACCGGGTGCTCAACGCGGCGGACTTCGGCGCCCCCACCGCTCGCCGGCGTTTGTTCCTGATCGCGGCGAGGGACCGGGAGCCGATCACCTGGCCCGAGCCGACGCACGGGCCGGGGCGGTCGCACGCGCATCGCACCGCGGCCGAGTGCATCGACTGGTCGATCCCGTGCCCGTCGATCTTCCTGACGCGTGAGGAGGTCCGGGAGCAGGGCTTGCGGTGCAAGCGACCGCTCGCAGAAAAGACCATGAGGCGGATCGCGGAGGGTGTGCGGCGGTACGTGCTCGAGGCGGGCGATGACGTGTTCGTGACCTATGCCCAGCACAAGGGGGCGAACCGGTCGGCGCACGATCCGTTGCACACGATCACGGCGAGCGCCAAGGACCAGAACTGCATCGTGGTGCCGACGCTGATCCAGACGGGGCACGGCGAGCGGGCCGGGCAGCGGCCGCGTGTTCCCGGGCTGCACAAGCCGCTGGGCGCGGTGTGCGCGGGCGGGAGCAAGCGTGGGCTGGTCGCGGCGTTCCTCACCAAGCACTACGGCGGCGTGGTG
This sequence comes from Phycisphaerales bacterium, assembly GCA_965216865.1. Lineage (GTDB taxonomy): Bacteria > Planctomycetota > Phycisphaerae > Phycisphaerales > UBA1924 > UBA1924. Next base: position 2,836,383 of record OZ244206.1, on the reverse strand, counting down.
GGCCATGAGCTCACGCGGCCGACGGGGTCGATCACGGCGACGGATTCGCACGCGGTGACGACGGCGACGCTGTCTCGCGATGATGACCGCTCGGATCGGGTGCGTGCGTTTTTGATCAAGTATTACGGTACCGGTTGCGGCTCTTCGATGCGTGAGCCCATGCACACCATCACCGCGGCCGATCGCATGGGCCTGGTGACGGTGCGGGGCGAGTCGTACCGGATCGTGGATATCGGGATGCGGATGCTGCGGTCGCACGAGCTGTTGGCGGCCCAGTTCGGCGCGTACGCGTCGGCGTGCTCGCTCGATGGCGTTCGGACCGAGCGCGAGCGTGTGCGGTTGATCGGCAACAGCGTGTGCCCTGTGGTCGCCGAGGCGATCGTGGGCGCGAACACAGAGAAGTGGAAGGCGGTGGCGGCATGATGGGTGAGGTGTTTTCGGTTGAGGCGTTTTCTCGGTTCATGGCGTTGCGGGATTCGGTGCTGCCTTCGCGGGGGGTGCTGGATCTGGCGCGGGGGTGGCGGCCTCGCCCGTCGCGCTGGGGGCGTGGGCGTCGGGGGACGCGGTGCGACCAGAACTATCTGGTGGGGGCGTGGGCCGGCGACGGGTCGGTGGCGGTGATGACGCGGCAGCGGCGTCGCCAGGCGGCGCGGGCGGAGGCGAAGCGGGCCGAGCGGGAACGGGTCGCGGGTGTGCGCGCGGCGCAGCGCGAGATCGAGCGGCGACCCCGCTCGGCGACCCCGCTCGGCGCGATCGATGCGATGGTGCGAAGCCACGGGAAGGGCGGTGTGTGATGGGTGTGTGCGAGGTGAAGTTTGTCAATGTGTTTCGTGATGATGCTCGGCGTGGGTATGGGATGAACATCATCGAGGAGGTCGGCGGGGTTGAGTCGCTCGTGATGCTCGATGGGTCGCGGGTGGATCTTGCGGGCATGGGATGGCCCGCGCAGGTGACCGCGCTGATGAGCGACGAGAACGCGCAGGCGATCATGGACCGGCTGTGGGCGGACGGGCTGCGGCCGCGGGGCGTGGACGGCGGCACCGGGGTGGTGGACGCGATGCGGGCGCACCTGGCGAGCAAGGACAAGCACATCGAGGACATCAAGCACTTCGCCACGATCGCGGCGAGCAACACGATGGTGGTGATGCCGGACGCGAAGGGTGGTGTGTGATGGTACCAATGGCGGGTGTTGATCACATGCCGCGGGTGCTCGTGGTGGAGTGGCGCGGGATCGAGTCGGTGCATGAGAAGCTGCCGTTCGAGACCGCCGAGGACAAGGCCCGTGCGTTCAAAGAGATCGAGCGCATGGTTCGTCTGGGCGTTGATGCGCGAATCGTGCATGGGGAGGACTCGTGATGGGTGAGGGGAAGAAGTTTACGGAGGCGGATGCGCTGAATGTGCGGGCGCTCGATGAGTCGAGGACGCGGTTGCGTCGGAGCATCGAGGTCGGCGGTGAGCAGGTGATGGCCCACGCGCTCTCGGAGCTGATGGACGTGGCCGAGCAGAGCGCGGGCGGGAAGTTCAATGTGGACATGGCGAGGCGGATCATGTACGCCGACGCGGCGATCGTCGGGATCATCACGGTGCTTGATGAGATGGAAGGGGAGGACTCGTGATGGGTGAGGTGGTCTGGGCGGCGGCTGTGGCCTCTTCCCCTGGTGGCTGGTGGCTGATGGCTGGTGGCTTCTTCGGGGGTGTGTGATGCCGATGGTGACGGGGAGCCCTGTGCGGGTGCATGTGCGGGCGGCGCTCGAGGAGTCGGCGCCGGTGTGGTTGACGATTCATGAGCTGCTCGACGAGATCCAGTCGCGGGGGCACGGGGTGTACTCGCGCCAGGGCGTGCGGCCCGCGGTGTGGGCGCTGGTCGAGGGCGGGCTGGTGGAGGAGCGGACACGCACGCATGCGGCGTGGGCGCCGCGGGAGTATCGGTGGAGGAAGAAGCCACTGGCCATCAGGGATCAGCCATTCCGCCTGCGGCGGATCTGCGACACGACGGGGGAGGAGAAAGAAGGGTGACGGTATGAGTGAGGACGCCGGGATCGGTGAGGTGCGGGACGGGTATCACGGGCAGTTGCTCGGGGTCACCGAGGCGTGCCACGCCGATGGGCTGGTCTTTGCCGAGCAGATGGCGACGCTGTGCCGGGCGTTCCGGTCTATGCGGGCGCAGATGACAGGAGACCGCGTCGAGATGATGCTGATCGAGCCGCCCGGGGCGTCGCTCGCACGCACGCCGGCGGGTCGCATTTTGGAGATGACGATGGCGTACCGAACCGAGGACATCAAGCCCGGGCAGACGATCAGGGCCAAGCGGATGGGGGAGCCCGCCGCGGAACAAGCGAGCGCGGGGGGCACGCGGGACCGCGGGTCGTTCGTCATCGAGTCGGGGCCGCTGCCCGAGCCGCCCAAGGGCGTGCGGCTGCGCAAGGGCCCGTCATCACGGGATCTGCTCGAGCTGCCCGCGGACCAGTTCATCCGGATCAAGCCCGGCGAGGTCAAGATCTCGACGCTGCGGGTGCGGCTGGCGCATGTGAGGAAGAAGACGAGAGAGCAGGGCCGCGAGCTGCGGCTGGTGTGCTGGGAGGACGCGGACGGCACGATCATCGTGCGGCACGCCTGAGCGGGGAACGCATGGACGCGGGACGCAGTGACAACCCGAACGATCGGCCGATCGAATGCGCGGAGCACCTGGGGCTGCTGTACAAGGTGGCGTCGCGGATCTATGCGCGGTGGAAGCCCAGCGGGGTGGAGCACGCGGACCTCACGCAGGCGTTGTACCTGTTCATGGACCGCTGCGCCCAGCGCTACGACCCGGCGCGGATCAACCCCAGGAGCGGCAAGCCCTACCGGTGGTCGACCTACTTTGTGGCCGCGGCGATGAAGAGCCAGTCCTCGCTGGTGGAGCAGGCGCTGGGCTACCGGCGGAGCAAGGGCCAGGCGAACATGAAGCTGGGGCGCGCGATGGTCCGGGTGGACGCGCCGGGCCGGGGCGGGCACCCGCTGCGCGAGCGGCTCGAGGCGCGGGACCCCGCCGGGCGCGGCGAGCGGGAGGCGGCCGAGGCGCGGGAGGGGGTGATGAACGCGGCGCGGGAGATGGACGCGGTGGTCGCGCTGCTCAGCGAGACGCAGCGCGGCGTGTACCAGCTGCGGCTGGTCCGCGGGTGCACGCTCGCGGAGACGGGGCGGCGGCTGGGGCTCAGCCGTGAGCGGGTGCGGCAGGTGCAGGCCGAGGTGCTGCGGGCCATCCATGCGGCGGTGGAGGCGGGCCGGTGCCCGCACGCGCGGCAGTGGGCCCAGGAGATGGTGCGGACAAACTGAAAGGCGGTGAATGATGCTGGCGATAATGTATTTGGTGATCATCATGTGTATTGCCTTCGCGTTCTTATGGAGCGTGGAGGTCAATCAAAGTGCGCGTGCAGAGGTGGAACGCGTACGCAAAGAATGCGACGAGCATGTCAAGGCATATAAGGCCATCATCGAACAGCAAGATCAGGTGGCGAGGGAGATGATCGATTTCGTGCACCACACGCCGTGGCCGGAGATGGTCCAGCGGCAGGAAGTGGAACTGGATCGGTTCGAGATCATGCAACGCGCGCCGGAGGTCTATACCTGCGAGCGTCCGGAAATCATGGCTGAGCCCAAGCTCTGCGAGCTGCGCGAGTACCGGCTGGGCATGGCCCTGATGACAATGCGTGATGGAGGTCGAACGGAGTTCGGCAGGGCGGCACTGATGCTTGCAGGCGCAAAGCTCTATCGGGATGCCGTAATCCTCGATGCGAGAGACCGATCGCGGGAAAGCGGGCAGGATCATGGCTGAGCGTGAGTTGGTGCCGTTGGGGGTTGTTGGTGTGGCTGGTGCCGTGCGGACGGTCGATGGCGGGACGCTGTGGAGCGGGCCCTGTCGCACCGAGGAGGAGCTGATGTTGTGGTTCCGGGATACGCCGGAGGAGCACAACGGGCACGCGGCATGGTTCCTCGAGCGCACGGATCTGGAGCAGCTCGATGCGGGGGAGCCGCTGGGGATCCGCCCGCCGCGATGGTATGGCTGGCCGCTGTGGACCGAGGAGCAGGTCGTGAGCATGGCGTGGCTGATCACGAACGCGTGTTCGATGTCTGAGCGTGGGCCGAGCCCACGCGAGTCGCGGGCGGGTGGGTCTGCGGGGTAGGTGGTGCTCGCCGCCGAAGGGCGGCGACTCAAAGGAGCTCACGATGAGCGCAGCACGGGCCACGACGGCCAACGACAGCACGGTTTGTTCCACGCAGAACACGCATGGCGGTGGCGCGGGCGGGTCTGCGCCGCTGGGGAGGGGGAAGAAGAGGCCCCCTCCGTCCGCCTCTGGCGGACACCTCCCCCGGAGGCCCGGGGGAGGAGAGAAGAGCGGGAAGGCAAAGAAGCGCAAGGCGTTCGTGCCCACGAAGGGCGGGGACGGCGGGGCGCCGGTGCCGGTCAAGCGGGGGGCGAACTGGGCGGCCAACGGGCTGGTGGTGCTGACGGGCGCGAGCATCCGCGGCGGGGACGCGCGGGCGGTGTTCGAGTCGGTGCTGGTGGAGACGACGGACCCCAGCGACCGGGCGCACAACGAGAAGAAGCTGGCGGCCGCGGGCGCCAACCCGCGTCGCGACGACTCGTGGGTGCTGTGCACGCTCGGCGAGATCGACCTGCCCGGTGCGCGGCCGCGTTCGCGCCCCCGCCGCTATCACCCCTCGCAGGTGGTCGGGCGGGTGGAGCGGGGCGCGGACGGCGTGGTGCTGTTCGATAACCGGGTGGGGCTGGACTCGATGTTCGACCACGCGGCGCGGGACGCGCAGCGTCTGGAGGACGCGGGGATCGAGATGGGCTGGCACACCACGCGGGTGGGCGAGTGCTCGCGGATGGAGCAGGCGCTGCGGCACCGCTACGAGGGCATGGACTGGCACGCGGTGCGGGACGCGGTGGAGCAGAAAACCACGCAGGAGATGATCACGCGGGAGGATATCGGAGATGGGTAAGAAATACACGACTCAGGACATGCACGCGAGAATCGAGGCGGCGCACCCGGACACGCGTGGCGAGTGGATCGTCTGCCACGAGGTGCCCGACTCGACGGGGCACGGGGCGTCGCGTCGGGTGGACGCGGTCGCGATGAATCTGTGGCCGTCGCGCATGGCCTTGCACGGGTACGAGGTCAAGGTCTCGCGCTCCGACTGGCTGCGTGAGCTCAAGCGTCCGGACAAGGCGGAGACGGTCTGGCGGTTCTGTGATTATTGGTGGCTGGTGGTTTCAGACCAGGAAATCGTGAAAGAGGGCGAGCTGCCCGAGGGATGGGGCCTGATGGTTCCGCACGGCAAGGGGCTGCGTCGCGTGGTGCACGCCAAGCATGTCCCCGCCAAGTCCCCCAGTTTCGAGTTCATGGCGTCGATGCTGCGCGCGGGCTTGGCGGGCAAGGTGGATCGGACATCGATCCAGTCCGAGCTGGACGCGGCCGAGCGGCGTGGGTTCGAGGACGGGAAGCGGAAAGGGGAGCGGGCGGGCCGCGAGGCGATCCTCGAAAACGAACGGGTCACCCAGATGCTGACCGAGTTCTGCGAGGCCACGGGGGTCGAGGTCGGCAAGTACGATCGCGGCGAGGATATTGGCCGGGCGTACAACGCGGCGAGGCGGCTTCTGAGCTCGTGGGGCGAGGGTGCGGTTCGCGGTCAAGTGCAGAATCTGCGGCGGCAGATCAACGTGCTGCGGAGTGGGATTGAGAAAGCCGACGAGGCGCTGGAATCGTTTGGCGACGAGGTCGATCAACTGGTTGAGCCCGTTGACGCGGGGGCCCAATAGAGGCGGCCATGCCGCCCCGTCCGGGATTCGCGGACGGGATTGGGGTATATATAGGGGAGGATGCGCAGTGACACCGGCCCATGAGATTCAATCGCCCGTTTGGGCGCTGGCCTTCGGGCTCCTCGGCGACCGCGACCGCGTGCTCGCCGTGTTCCTCGTCGCCTTCGAGCAGCTGACCTACGCCGACGCCTCGCAACGCACCGGCGTGCCCACCTCCACCATCAGCGACGACCGCAGGCGGTTCCGCAAACGCATGGAGCTGTACAAAAAAGACGCGAGCCCGAACTGAACGGGGAGGTTGTTGAGCATGAGCCAGACGCACACCGTCGAGATCCCGCTGGCCGAGAACGTCACGCTGTGGATGCCGGCGTATGTCGAGAACCTGCGGCTGGCCATCGCGCTCTGGGAGGCGCATGTGCACGAGCGGCTGGGGGCGGGGAAGAGGCCGCGGGGGGGGCGGCGAGTGCGGCACGGGCACACGCCCGGGGGGGTGAGCGCTGCGGAGCTGGCCATCCTGAAAAACTGAGCCATGAGCGCTGATACCAGAGACGAAACGCCCCCCCCACGCTGTGGGGGAGGTGGACGGCCGTCCCCGAAGCGCGCTGCGCTTGCATCGGGCCACCCAGATCATGGCTGAGACCGAATCATTTACGCTCACCACCGACGAGTACCCGCTGACCAGCGGGCAGCTGGCGGCGCGGGTGGGCGTGTCGGCCCAGACCGTCCGCAACCACGCGGCCAAGCTCGCGGGCGAGGAGGGCGGCGGGCACGCACGAAAGGACCCCGAGCGCGGGTGGCGGTTCAAGCCGTCGGCCGTGGCGGCCTGGAGGCACGCCGTGCCCAGCGCCCGCAAGGGCGGTCGGCGGCGCGGGGCGGGGCGGAAGAAGACCGTCGGCGATCGGCCGCTGACGAAAACCGCCGCCGACATGGACGCCGCCCGGCGGGCCGTGCGCGAGCGGCTCACCGCCGACGCCGACGGCGAGCTGCCGGCGGTGGACGCGTCGGTGCTGATGCGGATCGATCACGTGGTGCGGTGCACCACCGAGGAGCTGGCGGTGCTGGCCGCGACGGGCGGGCCCAGCCGCGAGCTGATGAGCGACGCCCAGGTGCGGCGCCACAGCGAGCTGCTCGCGAACAAGGAGCGGGCGCTGAAGCTCGCCAAGGAGGAGGGCACGCTGGTGCCCGCGGCGCAGGTCGCCGACGCGTGGCGCGAGGCCCTCGGCGGCGTCGCCAACACGCTCGAGTCCACCCCCAAGCGGGCGGCGGCGCGGATCGCCGCGGCGTGCTGGCCCGGCGACAGCGAACGCAAGGCCGTCGCCCAGACACTCAGGGCCGCCGGCGTCGAGCCCGCCGTGATCAGCGCGGTGCTGGGCACCCTCGCCCAGCCCCCCGAGCTGGCCGGACGCGTCCGGCAGCTGCTGGAGAAAGAAATCGGCGAGGCGATGCACACGATCGCGGAGGGGGAAGAGAGCCACTAGCCATCGGCCATCAGCCATCAGGGAAGAGGCAAGAGGCAATGGGGAAGAGGCAATAGGCAATGGGGAAGAGGGAAAGATGAAGGCAATGCCGATCAATGATGGCGATGGGGAATGCCTGGGGCACATCATCGAATGCCCGGCGTGTGGGCATGGTCACTTCTTCAACAATGCGCACGGGGCGTTGCAGCATCCGCGAAAACAGAACTGGGACTTCAACGGCAATCTGGAATCGCCATCCTTCACGCCGTCGATGCTGGTCACTGTTCCGCCGATGAACGGGAAGCCGAAACAAATCTGCCACTCGTTCGTCACCGATGGCCAGATCCGGTTCCTCAACGATTGCACACACAAGTATGCGGGGCAGACGCTTGAGCTGCCAGAGATCGAACCATGAGCATCCATCACCCTAGTGGCTGGTCCCTAGTGGCTGATGGCTTCCGGAGACACCATGATGCACACACCCGACGAGATCACCAACGCGATGAGCAAGCGACAGCGGCTGGTGGCGTTCCTGGACGCGGCGCACCGCAACACCTCCGACCTGACGGTCGCCGCCCCCACCGGGCGCAACAACCGGGTCGCCGAGCACAGCGTGCCACGCGAGCTGGGACAGCCGATCGTGCAGCACGCCACCGATGAGCTGCGCGCCCTGGAAAAAGACTTCGGCATGACGCCGTGGGTCGTGCCCAAGGGCGTGCCGGGGAAGGCGGAGAAGAAAGAGGGAAGTGGGCAATAGGCAATAGGCAATAGGACACACTGTTGCCGGTGGCACAGGCGTCTCGCCTGTGCAATCCCTGACAGCGCACAGGCGAGACGCCTGTGCCACCGCGGGTAGGAAGATCGGGCACCTCCCCCGCAGTTCGCGGGGGAGGCGAGTGGAACCATGTACGCCGACCTGCACGCAACGCTTCGGGGGGTGACCGCCGAGGTGATGACGCCGCGGGCACGCCCGCCGGTGGACGAGTGGTGCGATCAGCACCGCACGATCTCCACGGGCGGCAAGGGCTCGGCGTCGACCGCCCGGTGGAACACCGACGCGGTCCCCTACCTGCGTGAGCCGCTGCGCCGCTCCACCGACCCCGAGGTCCGCGAGACCACGCTGCAGAAGTCCACCCAGGTGGGCGCCACCGAGGCCCTGTTCTGCGTCGTGTGCTACTGTGTCGCGGTCCTCCGCCGCTCGCTGCTCTACGTCTACCCCACCGCCAACAAGGGCCGCGAGGTCAACAAGGACCGGCTGGTGCCGGCGCTGATGGGCTGCCCGCCCGTGGCCGCCATGCTCCGCCGGCTGGGCACGCGGGCCATCGTCGACCACAAGCTGCGGCTGGGCACCAGCATGGTGCAGTTCGCCTACACCCAGTCGCGCGACTCGATGCGCGGCGACCCCTTCCCCGAGGTCCTCAACGACGAGCTCGACACCTTCGACTTCTCCGGCGAGGACCCCATCGAGAACGGACGCAGCCGCCAGACCACCTTCGAGGACGCGCACAGCTGGCACATCTCCACGCCCATGAGCGACAGCTCGGGCATCACCGAGCTCTACGACCGCTCGCAGGTCCGATGGACCTACCAGACACCCTGCCCCGAGTGCGGCGGGTTCTTCGAGCTCTGGGACTGGGGCCTGGTGGAGTGGCTCGGCGGCATGGACGCCGACCCGCTCGTGGCCGCCGCCAACTGCTGGCTGCGATGCCCGTGCTGCGGTGAACGCATCGGGCTGGGGTCGCACCGCTGGATGGTCCAGCACGGGATCTGGATCACGCAGGGCGAGTCGATCGAGAGCGACGGCACCGTCCTGGAATCGCTCAACGCCCACGGCGAGCTCGCCGAGGGCTGGGACATGATGTCGCGGCTGACCAGCGACGCGTTCCGGAGGGGTGAGGACGAACACCGGGAGGTCGGTGGCACAGGCGTCTCGCCTGTGCAATCTCACTCGCCCAAGCGCACAGGCGAGACGCCTGTGCCACCAGCAGAAGGAACAGCGGATCCGTACGACGGGTACGGTGAGCAGGCGCGGCGGTACGGGGTGCGGATCGTGGGCGAGCGCGACCGCGGGCCCAAGCACGGGTACCGGATCTGCACCATGCAGTCGCTGGTGAGCGCCGAGGGCATCCGCGGGCTGGTGAAGGATTTTCTGGAGCACGACGGGCGGCCGGGGCCCACCTGGTGGCGGGACCGGCTGGGCCGCAGCCCCAGCACCCGCGGCGAGCGGGTGGAGATCACCGACCTGCAGCTGCTGGCCAGGCCCGTCGAGCAGCGCGGCCATCTCTTCGGGGAGTGCCCCGAGTGGGCGTGCGGCGTGTTCGGCGGCATCGACGTGCAGAAGCGCTGCGTCAAGCTGCTGGCCAAGGCCTACGGGCCGCAGGGGCGGCGGCGGGCCGTGGTGTGGGCGGCGGGGATCAAACGCGACGAGGCGATGCGCTTCGAGGACGTGCGGCGGGCCCTGCTGGACCTGCCCACCTTCGCGGTCCGCGATTCGTCGCGGCGGATGCGGGCACGCTGGCTGATCGACTCGGGCTACGAGACCCGCGACGTGTACCAGCTGGTGCACGACCTGAAATCGCTCGCCGGGCCCGGCGTGTTCATCGCCTGCAAGGGCATGAGCAGCCCGGAGACCAAGCCCGACTTCTACCGCGTGCAGCACCTGCGCGAGATGAACACCCCCGACGGGCAGCGGATCGCGCTGCCCTTCGATGTGGAGCTGGTGCACGTGAACGGGCACATGTACCGCGACCAGCGGGCGCCGCGGCTGGTGCCCATGGACGCGGAGATGCGCGAGCGGCTGCGGGCGCAGTACCCGCAGACCGCGGCGGGCGGGGACGAGTTCCGCGCCCTGATGGACCGCATCGAGCCCGTGGCCTTCCCGGCGTTGCCCAGCTGGCCCGAGGGGCTGGCGGGGCGGGTGATGGCGGAGATCGCCGAGGACGAGAAGGTCACCATCGGGCAGGGGAGCGGGCGGCCCGGCGCCGACGGCCGCGGACGCCTGCGGCAGGTGTGGCGCAAACGCGTGGCCCACCGCCCCAACGACTGGGGCGACTGCGATGTCTACGCCGACGCGTGCGCGGACCGGCACGGCATCATGGAGTGGACGCAGGAGATGGTCGAGCAGGAGCTGGCCAAGATCGAGCGGCCCGCATCGGGCACGAAGACGCCGCGACAACGAGCAAGCACGATCGCGGGGGACGCGGCGGAGAATCGGATTTTTTAAGAGGAGCCATCAGCCACCGGCCATCAGGGAAGAGGAGGTTGGGTGCCCTGCTTTGATCCGCCGCAGGCGGACAAAGCAGGAACGGACACCACCCAACGACGCACGACCTGCTTTGCCCTTCGGGTCAAAGCAGGGCACCCCCCGATGGCTGGTGCCTGATGGCTGATGCCTGAACACCATGGCCTGGACCAATAGCGATTACATCACGGAGACCAACCTGGTCGTGCGCGAGACGAAACTCCGCGCGCTGATCAAAGAGGTCACCGACAGCATCACCGCCTCGGTCTCCAAGGGCGGGTCCAGCCGCACCGTCAACGAGCTCAAGGCCATGCGCACCGAGCTGCTCGGTGAGCTCAAGGAGCTCGTGACCGTCAACAAGCAGTCCAGCGCCCCCCGCGCCTACCGGATCAACAACAACGGGTCCGCGCCGTAAATGAGCAGACAGATCGTCCAAACCGGGCTCGTGGACCAGTGGGGCAGGCCGCTCTCGTATACCGCGGGAGGCCGAAGCGCCTCGCGCAACAGCTACCACAACGCGCGGCGCGACCAGACCCGCAGCGGCTCGCGCGGGCCGATGGGCAGCGTCAACGCCCACCACGACTCGCGCACGCTCGAGGATCTGATCCGCGACTGCGGGCAGCTGGGCCGAAACAGCATCATCGCCCGCGCGATCATGCGCGCCTACGAGGACCATGTCGTCGGCGACGAGGTCATCGCCGACCCGCGCAGCGGCAACAAGGAATGGGACACGCGTGTCCAGGAGCGGTTCACGAGCTGGGCCGAGGGGCCGTGCGATGTCACCGGCATGCTCTCGCTCACCGGGCTCGCATCGAGCGTCGTGAGCTCGTGGTGCACCAGCGGGGGCACGCTGGTCAACACCCGCGTCGAGAACAACCGCTACTGCAAGCTCGAGCTCATCGAGGTCGAGCGGCTCCGCAACAAGAGCGTCGCGGCCGACAGCCGCAACATGGTCGGCGGCGTGGAGAGCCACCCCGGCACCGGCAAGCCCCTTCGCTACTGGGTCTGCGACTGGAACGAGCAGGGCACCGGGCTGGACTACACCCCCAAGCCCTACGACGCGGCGGGCCGGTGGCTGGTGAGCAACCCGCGCCTGCGGGCCGCCGGGCAGTACCGCGCGGCGCCGATGTTCGCCGCCGGCGTCGACAAGATCGAGAACCTGGAGACCGCCGGCAAGTCGTCGCTGGGCGCGTTCCAGCTGATGACCTACATCGCGCTGGCCATCACCCGCAACCAGGCCGAGGGCGTGAGCACGAGGGACCAGCTCGCCCAGTACATGGTCGACGCGGGCATGGCCTCCAGCACGCAGGAGGCCAAGGAACGCGGGGTCTGGGGCCCGGGCACCGTGCTCGAGCTCATGCCCGGCGAGGGCGTGCAGACCATCAACCCCACGCAGCCCACCACCGCGTGGGACGTGATGTACTGGACCGAGATCATGAACCTGCTCGGCGAGCAGGGTCTGTGCGCGGAGCTGGTCTTTGCGCGGTTCATCCGCAACTACTCCGCGTCGCGCTCCGCGATCGCGGTGTGCTGGAAGTCGATCCGCAAGCTGCAGAAGGCGCTGGTGCGTGACTTCCTGCGGCCCGTGTACACCTGGTGGCTCGCCAACGAGATCCGCCAGGGGCGGATCGAGGAGCCCGAGGGCGGGCTGTGGAACAAGGTCGAGTTCATCCTCCCCCGCATGCCGGTGCTCGACGCCAAGGTCGAGACCGAGGCGTGGCTCATGCAGCTGGCGGGCGGCATCAAGCGGCACCGCGAGGTGCTGCTGGAGAACGGGCAGGGCGACCGCGACCAGTTCATGCTCGACTTCGTCGAGGAGCGCGAGAGCAACGAGGAGGCGGGGCTCAACTACGCCCAGCCCAAGCAGCAGACCGAGAGCACTACGGTCGATCAGAACGAGGACGAGACCGCCGATGCCTGAAACACGCGACACCACGCCGCGCACGCTCGGCAGCTGCGAGCGGATGCTCATGCCCTTCGGGGCCATGGAGAACCATCTCCGCATGGTCCGCCTCAACGGCGGCAAGCCCCTGCCCTACACGCGTCGGCCCGTCGAGAGCATCCTCGGCGCCGATGCGCTGCGGATCAACTGGGGCAGCGGTGAGCTCGTCGAGGAGAACCTGCTCGTGAAGGCGGGCAGCGTCGGCGTGATCAGCATCGACGCGCCCGTGTTCTTCACCGCCTCGCTCTGGGCCGCGTTCTTCGGGTGCGTCACCGTCTCCGAGATCACGCGGGCGCTGCACGAGGCGGCGTGCGACGACACCATCGAGCGGGTCGCGATCGACTTCAACTGCCCCGGCGGGCAGTGCGCGGGCATCAGCGACCTGGTCGCCGCGATCGACGCGCTGGCCGCGGTCAAGCCCGTGGTCTCGCTCGTGCACGACCAGTGCGCCTCGCTGGCCGCGTGGATGGCCAGCCGCACGCACCGCATCGTCTCCACGCCCAGCGGGGAGATCGGCAGCATCGGGGCGATCGCCGTGGCCTACGACGACAGCGCGATGTACAGCGAGTACGGCGTGCGGGCCGTGCCCATCACCGAGGCCGAGCAGAAAACCTTCGGCCGCGGCGGCGTGGCCATCAGCGACGAGATGGTTGAGCGTGAGATGGCGGTGATCCGCCAGATCGGCGGGCAGTTCCGCGCCAGCGTCTCCGCGAAGACCGGGATCGATGAGCGGGCGCTGCTCGATATGCAGGGCGCCATGCACCACGCCAGCACCGCGATGGATCTGGGGCTGGTCGACGAGGTCCGCCCCACAGCCGAGTTCTACGCCGCGCTCGCCGGCGGCGCGTACGACGGGTACGCGTCACGACAAGCAACCAACACCAGCAGCGGCGAGCGTGCCGCATCAACCCAAGAGGAAGACGACATGAGCGACGCCAAGAAGAAGGCCAAGAAAACCCTTGCCGAGATGAGCGCCGAGGAGAAGGAGGCCATGCGCCTCGCCCTCGAGGAGGAGGAGGCGACCACCGAGAACGAGGACGAGGAGGCGTCCGAGGAGGAGGAGGACGAGACCGCCGAGGGCGACGAGGACGAGGACGAGGAGGCGTCCGAGGAGGAGGAGGAGGACAACGATGCGTCCACGGGCGCCCGCCGCCGCGCCGGCGGTTCGCAGTCCGCGCGGATGACCATCGGCAAGGCCGAGTCGATCCTCGCGCCCCACAAGGACAAGCTGCCCGAGGCGACCCGCAACAAGCTCGTGCTCGACGCCGTCCGCACCAACCAGAGCAGCGAGGCGCTGCTGAGCACCACCGTGTCGGCGGTGCTCAACGCGGGCAACGCGATGGAGATCGAGCAGGCCGCCAAGGGGTCCGACGGGTTTATCGGCGGGGGAAGTTCCGGGGCGGGGGCGCAGGCGGGCGGGGGCGGGAGCGCTCAGGCCAGGATCGACGCCGAGGCCGCAAAGCTCGCAGAGAAGAACCCCTCCATGTCGCTCGCCCAGGCCAAGGCCAAGGTGCTCAGCACCAACACGCAGCTGCGTGAGGCGCTCATCGCAGAGGCCAACGCCGCCCGCGCGGGCTGAACCGGGCTTCGGTGGCACAGGCGTCCCGCCTGTGCAATCTCAATCGCGCACAGGCGGGACGCCTGTGCCACCAGCACACACCACCACCACCAACGCAAGGACACCGCGCACGCGGCCCCCACGGGTCGGCGTGTGCGGCCACGAAAGGAACGCCGAGATGGCAAAGGAAAAGCACGATACCGGTACGGTGGCCTTCGAGGCCACCGAGGCGATCCCCACCGGGTCGCTCGTCAAGATCACCAGCGCGGGCAAGGTCTCGATCGCGGCCGTCAGTGAGGAGGCCATCGGCACCGCCGCCGAGCAGGCGTACGCCAGCGGGCAGCGCATCGGCGTGGACCTGTTCAGCAAGCCCGGCACCATGATCGGCATCGCCGCCGGGGCGTTCGCCGCCGGCGCGGTGCTCTACGGCCGCAACGACGGCGAGGTAGACGACACCAACGCTGATTCGGCGTTGCGTGTCGGCATCGCCAAGGAGGCCGCGGCCGCCGACGGCGACCTCGTCGAGTTCATCCACGACAAGGGCGCGTAAGCATCGATAGAGTCGTCGGCCTCCGCCGGCGAAAACCACCCGCCCGGTCGGCAGGGCCGCGCGGGGCACGCACGAGCTCGGCTCGTGCTCGGACTCACCACCCAGCACCACCACCCACCACCACTGAGAAAGGACCGCGAGGCGGGCCCCGGCGAATGTCGGTGCGCCGGTGCGGCCTGAAAGGAAACACACATGCCAGCACCAACCACCGATGTACGCGTGCGCCCCGACCTGGCGCAGTCCATGATGGAGCTGCCGATCGAGATGGCCGGCAAGCCCATCGCCCTGGACCTCTTCCCCGTTGTCGAGGTCGACGAGTCCGACGGCAACCAGGGCGTGATCCCCGTCGAGGAGTTCCTGACCATCACCGGCGGCGCACGCACCGGCGAGGGCGGGTACCTCCGCAACAAGATCGAGTTCGAGGAGCAGACCTGGGCCACCAAAGAGAACGGCGGCGAGGGCGTCATCGACGAGCGCAAGAAGCACAAGTACAAGAACTATTTCAACCAGGAGCTGCTCGTCGCCCGCGTCGAGCGGCACAAGGCGCACCTGCGCCGCGAGAAGCGGTGCGCGGACATCGCCAACAACACCGGCAACTACAGCGGGCAGACCACCGGCGCCGGCACCGTATGGACCAGCCACGACTCGGCCGTGCCGATCGACAACGTCGAGGCCGCGGTGCAGGCGGTGTACGACCGCACCGGCATCGCCCCCAACACGCTGTGGTTGAGCTGGAAGCGGTTCCGCGACCTGCGCCTGTGCGCCCAGGTCAAGGAGGCGATCCAGGCGGCGGGCGCCGGCACGGCCGCCAAGGCGACCGACATCACGCCGGAGATGCTCTCGCTGGTGTTCGATATCCCCCACATCCTCGTGGGCGACATGCCCTACAACAGCGCCAACCCCGGCCAGACCAAGAGCATCTCCAGCCTGTGGAGCGACACCAGCGCGGGCGTGGCCTACATCGACCGCAGCGGCGGCGTTGAGATGCCCACCCACTTCCGCATGTACCACTGGGGCGAGGACGGCTCGACCTTCGACGGGCTCGTCGAGGACTACCGCGAGGACGACAAGCGCCAGCACATCATCCGCGTCCGCCAGGACACGGACGAGAAGCAGGTGATCCCCGAGCTCGGCCAGCTGATCACCGGCATCGCGAGCTGATCCGAACCATCCCCAGCACCCCGCCGCGGCCGAGAGGCCGCGATGGGAATTTTTCAAACACCGAAAGGAACAGCGATGGCAACCAAACGCGAGATGAACGCGCTCGAGAAGAAGAACACGCAGCTGAGCGATCAGCTCGCACGCAGCGATTCCCGGATCAGGGGCCTGGAGAAGGACCTGCTCGACGCACGCAAGCGCATCGACCACTACCGGTCGCTCGCGGCCCAGAACGAGGCCGGCCGCAACGACGCCGAGAAACAGCTCAAGGAGAGCAAGTCGCGGCTCCGCAACGACGAGCCCATCGGCAAGGGGGCCTTCGAGGTGGTGACGGCCAAGGACAACCAGATGGTGCTGGGCCGCCGCAGACCCAAGGGCACGCTGCTGGGGTTCTTCACCTGCATCGAGGGGTTCGAGCCAAGGATGGTCGTCGACGCGGTGCACTACGGCACCGGGGTGATTCAGAACGCCGATCAGCACGAGCTGTATACCGAGCTGATGAACCGGGTCGGCAGCGCCGAGAAGCTGGCGGACGCGGAGAACGAGGCGGCGCAGCTGCGCGAGTCGCTGGCGCGGGCGGAGCAGGCCGTCAAGGCCAAGGACGAGGAGCTCGCCGCCGCCGACGCCAAGCTCACCCAGCTCCAGCAGGAGCTCGATGATCTCGCCGCGGACGCCGGGCTCGATCAGGGTGGGGATGGCGAGAACGGCGGGGACGAGAACGAGTCGTAAGAAGACCTCCGTGGGGAGGGGCAATAGGCAATCCGCCGGAGGCGGACCTTCGGTAGGCAATAGGCAATGGGGAAGACCCCCTCCGCTCCGCCAGAGGCGGATCGGGGGAGGAGAAAGAAGGACACCATGCTCACCGGAACCAACCTGCTCATCGCCGGGATCGCCTGCATCGGCGGCGGTGTGGCGCTCATCATCTGGGGGGACGGCGATACCGCCAACCTGTTCGCCGGCGTCCTCATCACCGGGGGCGTCTCGCTCTGGGGCGTCAAGCCCGTGATGGACGCCGCCAAGAAACGCGGGCCGTGAAAGAGGGGCAATGGGCAATCCGCCGGAGGCGGACCACCACCCACCGCACGCGCCCGGGCGTCGAGAGATGC
The DNA here is from genome assembly GCA_965216865.1 of Phycisphaerales bacterium. Taxonomy (GTDB): domain Bacteria; phylum Planctomycetota; class Phycisphaerae; order Phycisphaerales; family UBA1924; genus UBA1924. The sequence goes on along the minus strand of OZ244206.1, from coordinate 2,819,568 downwards.
CGGGGCGCATTTGAACGGACGAAGACCGCACTGCGCCGCTTCGCGGCGAGTACGGGCACCCAGAGAAGAAGACCCCCTCCGCTCCGCCAGAGGCGGATCGGGGGAGGAGAAAGAAGGAAACACACATGAAGCTGATCGCACTCATCATCGTCGCCGCGTGGGCGATGGCCAGCGGTTGCGCCAACACGCAGCCCACCACCAACACGGCCAACCTGCCGGGCGTCGTGGACCTCTCGTCAAACACCGGGCAGAACTTCCAGGCCTGGCCCGACGGGTCCGTGCAGGCCGGGGCCACGCAGCTCGATTCGGGCGTGATCTCGCCCGATACCACCAACTGGCAGGGCACCGCCGTGAGCGGGATCCTCGCCGTCACCAAGAACGGGGTGCAGGTCAAGAACCCCGGCAACCTCGACGCCGACTCGCTCGAGATCGTCTTCGGCGATCCCATCGCCGACGCCGACGGCACGCTCATCGTGCCCATCGCCACCATCACCATCAACGGGCTGGCCAACGAGGTCACCAGCGTCATCAACGCCAGCACCGAGCAGGTGATCGCCTACATGCCCGCACTGCTCGCGCTCAGCGCCGACCAGCGCGCCGTCGCCATCGCCGAGCTGCAGGCACAGGGGCAGATCGCCGCCGACGCCGCCGACGTGCTCAAGACGCTGCTCGTGCCCGTGCCCTGACAGAGAACCCACACCACCCACCGCACGCGCCCGGGCGTCGAGAGATGCCGGGGCGCGTTTTGAGAGAAGACCCCCTCCGCCCCTTCGGGGCACCTCCCCCGTCAGGACGGGGGAGGAGAGACCATCCACCCACCGCACGCGCGGGTGGCCCGATGCACGCAACGCGTGCTTCGGGAACGGGTGACACAGAGACCGCAAGCACGGCTTCGCCGTGCGTACGGCCACCCGGAGAAGAGAAGACCCCCTCCGCTCCGCCAGAGGCGGACCACCTCCCCCGTCGGGACGGGGGAGGAGAGAAGAATACCCACCACCCCATCCGCGCCGGTCGGGAACGATCGGGGCGGGTGTTGAACCGACGAAGACCGCACTGCGCCGCTTCGCGGCGAGTACGGGCACCCAGAGAAGAAGACCCCTCCGCTCCGCTCCCCATTGCCTATTGCCTATTGCCTATTGCCTGATCCCTGATGGCTGATGGCTGATGGCCGAAAGGAACACCATGCTCGAAGGATCCGCGCTCCAGCTCCTGTTCCCCGGCGGGGCGATCGATCGATCGTCGGCGGGGATCTCCGACGACATCCACCTGGAATCGTCGCTGCCCGCGCTGCTCGCGGAGGGCAGCAACCGCGCCGCCAGCATGCTCACGCTCGGCGCCCCCAGCAAGGGCAAGCCGCGGTCGCGCGGGTTCGTGATGCAGCCGCTCATCGCCGGCAAAGAGAACGACACATGCACCGTGGGCGTCTGGGTCGTGGACCCCGTCGTCGACAGCGACGGCGGCATCGTCGCGTGGCGCACGATCAAGATCGGCGTGCTCAGCCTCACCGCCGCCGCCACCACCTACACCAAGGCCGCGTGCGGGGAGACCGGCGCCAGCGGCAGCTACCGCGTCTGCGACAGCGTCGCCTTCACCATCGACACCGGGTACTTCACCGCCCTCACCGACGCCTTCGACCCCGCGCCCAGCGTCTACTCGCCCGGCTCCGACGCCGCGGGCTACTTCATCGTGCCCGACGCGGGCGGGCACTACGGGCTCGCGTTCGCGCCCGAGACCAGCGATGTGGGCTTCAACGCGCTGGTGCGGCAGGTGACATGAGAAGAAGCCACTCGCCACTTGACACTTGACACTTGCCACTTGCCACTTGCCATCAGGGAAGAGTCTGCGCGGACGGCCAAGCGGGCAGGCGTATCGGAATGGGACTCGCGTCGGCACGGCCGACGCTCGGCGTTGATGGAGACCACGGGTGTCATTTTCTGACGAGCTGGATCTGATGAGCGAGGACACGCAGTCGCTGCTCGCGAGCGAGACGCTCACCTTCGAGCGGGTGCGGCCGACGGGCGACCTGGACGCGGACACCTTCGAGCGGACCGAGACGGTCGACGACTTCACCGTCGACGCCGTGCCCGGCGAGCCGGTGGTCACCGCCGACGAGCAAACCGGGCGGCGCGTCACGCTCAACACCTGGATCGTCCGCGCCGGCGACTGCGACTTCAGGCCCTCGCCGCAGGGCTACTTCACCGCGTCGGGCTCGCGGTGGCGGATCGTCCGCGTGGCCGACCAGCAGGTCGGGCGCGAGTACCTGATCACCGCGCAGCGGATCGCCTAGCCCCCGGGACACACGTGGCCACCGTCAGCCGCAAGGCCGTCAACCAGATGATCGTGTCGCGCCTGCTCGACCGGCTGGGCGCCGGCGTGCGGGTGTACGCGCCCCACGAGGAGCCCCCCGAGCACGACCCGGACCAGTCCGGCGACACGGTCGTGGGCGATTGGTGCAAGGTGCACCGCGTCACGATGGACAACGCCCAGGACAACGGGCCCGCCGACCAGCGGACGCTGAGCTTCACCATCAGCGTGGGCGTGCCGCCCGCCGACACCGACGCCGACCCGCACGCCATCGACGACGCCACGCAGCTGGTGCTCGAGGCGATCGAGCACGCCACCGTCAGCCACAGCGACGGGGTGCACGCCCTGCAGATCCACGGCGCCCAGAGCGATGTGCTCACCGCCGGGCAGCACGGGGCCGACGCCACCGGCGTGGTCAGCGTCACCGGCACCGCCCAGCGCGCGCCGGCCTAACCCCAACCACCACCCACCACACACGAGGTTTAACTCATGGCCGAGGTCAATATCAACTCCGTTATCCGCCCCGCACGCTACGGGCAGATCGCTTTCCAGTGGGGCGGCACCGGCGACGATTACGTTGTCGGCTACCGCGTCGACAACTCGCTGGAGGTCATGGTCGGCGGGCACCTGCGCCACCCGTGGGATTACAACAACAACGAGCTGGTGAGCACGCGCCGCCAGGGCCGCGCCCAGCCGAGCAAGATCAGCTTCCGCGTGAAACGCTCGGACCTGATCGGGACCAACGAGCTCTACGCCAACATGCTCGAGGCGGGCACCGACGGCAACGTGCCGTCGTTCACGCTCAAGATCGAGATGCTCGACGGCGAGAGCGTCGCCACCGGCGAGCTGCTCACATTCACCAACTGCACCTTCGAGGGCGGCTTCACATTCCGCGAGGGCGAGGACCACGACGAGGTGACCATCGAGATCACCAGCCCCGACGAGAACCCCACGCCCTCGGCGGTGACCTGATTGAGTCGCCGGCGGGTGGCCCGATGCACGCAACGCGTGCTTCGGGGGCGGATAAGCAAGGACCGCACTGCGCCGCTCCGCGGCGAGTACGGGCACCCAGAGAAGAAGAACCCCTCCGCTTCGGAAGATGACCGGGCCCGCGATCAGCGTGGGCGAGACATGCACACATTGGCCATCCGCTTCGGGGGTTCCCCGCGGCGGAGGCCGCGGACACAAACATGAAATACAGCGATTTAGAGCGTCCCGCGCACGGCGGGGAGATTGATCTGGGGCGTGGGCGGACGGTGCCCGCGCGGCTGCTGAGCCCGGCGGAGGACGCCGCGCTGCGGCGGGCCATCCCCGAGCCCGACGCGCCGGTCATGAAGACCGAGGCGGGCGAGCCGATGGTCGACGGGCAGGGGCGGCTCGTGCGTGATGACACATCCGCCGAGCACACCGCCAGGCTCAACAAGTGGAGCGACCGGTACCGCGCCGCACGCATCGCCGTGAGCGTGGGCATGGAGACCAGCTGCGGCCTGGTGTGGAGCCGTGACCGGCTCAGCGACCCCGCCGACGGGCACAGCCTGCTCGGCGATCAGCACCGCTTCAAGGCGTACGCGGACGCGGAGCGGGCCCGGAGAAACTACTGCGTGGCGGCCGTGGGCGACATGCTCGGCGACGACCGGCGCGACGGGCTCGTCACGCTCTTCGAGCTCGAGGGGGCCACGGACCAGTACCGCAGACTCGGTTTCGGCGAGCTCGTCGCCCGGAGCGCCGAGGGAAACTCTGGGTCCGCCCCGGTGACGCGGCCGGCGGCGGGGAGCGCGGGGGCAACGACCGAAGGCTGACGCTGCCCGCCGGGCGGTACCTGACCACCGACCGGTACTGGGTGCTGCGGGCCCTGCGGCGGTACGGGCCCACGATCGAGGCCGCCGGCGGGGTCGACGCGATGGACCGTGCGCGGCTGGCGGAGCTGGTCTCGATGGAGATCATGATCGATCAGGAGCAGCAGCGGCGCCACGCGGAGCTGATCGCCGCAAGCGGCATCAAGGTCTGAAGCATGCTTGAGCGGATTCACAACTCCGGTCGGTGACTCGGACACACCCATGGAAATCACGCTGGAGGTCAACTACGACGGGCTGGTGCGCGACCTGGTCCGCGCCAAGGCGTACAACGCCGAGGCGCACCGCGCGGCCACGCTGGTGATGGCGGAGTTCTTCGTCAAGTTCATCGACGACTACATGGCCGAGCACCACGACACCAACCGCTACATCAACGGGTGGATCGCGGCGCTGCTGGCGACCGGGTCCAGGGCCGTGCGCAAAAAGGCGTACAGGAAGAGCGCCCGCTACGAGCAGTACATCGAGAAGCTCACCGCCCAGCGCGATCGCGCGGTCCGCCTGCTCGATCAGCACGAGCGCGGGATCGCGCAGTACGAGGAATGGGACCGAACGGCCCCGCCCCGCAAGGACGGCAAGCCGCGCAAGCGGCGGATGGACCAGCCGCACGCCATCCGCAAGCTCGAGCGGATCGGGGAGCTCAGGAAAGAGGTCAAGCGCACCGAGCGGGAGCTGCGGCGGGCGCTGGGCAGCGAGACGATCATCTTCTTCGACCGATTCGCCAACGAGCGGCGGACGCGCGAGAACCACACCGTGCGGCACAAGGTTTACGGCGGCGACGGGCGGCTGTTCACGATCGGCGACCAGCTGTTCGTGGAGCTGGGCAACAAGGAGCCGCACGCGCGGCTGGTCGAGAAGCACCCCAAGCTGGGGCACCCGGTCAAGGCGGCGTACGCCGCGCTGCGGCACATCGGCCTGCGCCGGGCGAGCAGGAAGTACATGGACACGCTCGCCGAGCGATTCGGGCCGCCCAAGCCCACCGACGCGCTGAGCGTGGTGCGGGACAACGAGATCATGGCCGGGAGCAGGGCGGCGTAAGGCATGGCGATACGGGGATTTCTAGCACGGATGGGCCTCGACAACCGCGCGTACCTGCGCGGTATGGACGAGGTGGAGCGTGTCACCAACGAGACGACCCAGCGGATGGTGCGCCGGCACCGCACGCAGGTCGACGACATGAAGCGCCGCGAGCGGGACCACGCGCGGGCCCGCGCCAAGATGCAGCAGGACTTCGCGCGGGGGTGGCAGGTCGCCACCGTCGCCGCGGCCGCGGGCATCGCGACAGTGGTCACCTCGCTGGACGCCGCCGCGCAGCGGAACCCGGTGATCAAACGACAGCTCGACGATATCAGCAATGCGGCCCGCGAGATGCGTGCCAACATCGGTGAGGACATTTTCGGGCTTGGTGGATCGCAGTTCGATGAGACGATCCAAGGGCTCGATCGTATGCGCACAAAAGTCGTAGACTTGATGGCAGCAGCGGGCAGCGCGTTGTTCTCTGGAAAGCGATTTGGTGTGGCCTTCGCCGAGTCGATGAGCAACTCCGCGGCGGTTGAGGCGGCCCGGCGCAACTCAACACTCCGCACACAGCGATTCGAGCAGGAACAGAATCTGATCAACCTACGGCTGCAGATGCAGGCGAGCATCGGAAATGACGCCGATGCACGCCGCCAGCTTCAGGAACGTGGCGACCGGGACCGGATCAATAGAGAAGCCGCGGGCGGTGGGCTATCACGAACGGGCGTCGCCGAGTTACGATCGCTGGTACGGGCTTTGCGAGAGACCGCGTTAGCGACCCAGCGGAATATTCGGCTTGGCGATGAGCGCGACGCGATCGCACTAGGACGAGCCGAACTCGATGCCCAGACGGCGAGCCTGCGCGACCCATTCAACACCCGCCCTCAAGAGCAGCTTGAGTTGCTGCGCCGCCGCATTGATCTACGCCGCCAGCAGCTACGGATTCAGAAAGATGAAGTACTTAGCGAGGAAGAGAAGGTCAGTATCCTCAAGGATCTCAATCGTCTCTACGGCGAGCAGACCCGCGCACGTATTGAGATAATCCGCCGTGAGAACCTTGCCCGTCGTCGCGCGCGTGACAACCGCGTGAGCGATTCGATCGCCAGCGACCGCGTCGGCATCCTCCGCGCAACCGGGCAGGACCGGCTCGCGGAGGTCGAGTCACTCTACCTGGGATTCTCGCAGCGACGGCGTGATATCGAGAACGATGAGAGCCTCACGGGCTCGCAGCGCGAGTCGTTGCTCGGCTCGGGCGCGGGCCTGCTGCGGGCGCAGCTCTCGCGCCTGCGGCGCGGTTCGCTCAGCACCGTGCTCGAGGCCGGGCTCGCCGGCGGCGCCACCCTGCGCCGGCAGATCCTGGGCGCCGACGGCCGCGACGACTCGGGCTCGCCGGTGATCTCACGCATCGACACCATCATCGAGAAGATGGACGAGCTCATCGGCGGGGGCGGCACCGCGACCGCCGTGGCCGCGCCCTGACCGTTGCCTCGCCCGGGGCGGACGAGACATGCCCACAGCCATCATCATCAACGACGACCAGAAGTACCCCGGCGCGTTCACCGAGGACCGCAACGGGTACAGGGGCTTGCGCTTCTACCGCGTGCGGTGCGCAACGCACGAGGAGGCCCTCGAAGCCGACGGCCTGCCCGCCATCGGGGACCCGTGGAGCCAGTCGAAGCTGCTGGTGCAGGTGCACAACCGCGAGGCGCGGCGCGAGCGGATGGGCGGCGACTGGTTCATCGTCAAGGTCGAGTACGAGGTCAACAACGGGCAGGTGCCCGCCGTGGGGCCAGCCGTGGTCACGCGCATCGTGCCGTCCACCACCACGCGCAGCGTGAACTTCGACATCACCGGCACCAAAAAGCTCACCAGCGACGGCCGCGGCGTGCCGCGGCTGGTCACCGTGACGCTCTTCGAGGTGGTCCGCTACTTCCACACGCTGCCCGACCTGGCGCCCTACCGCAACATCACCGACGAGCCCAAGATCAACGACGGGCCCGTCGTGCTGCCCAACCTCTTCGGGAGCGGGCAGGGCATGCCCGTGGGCGTGGGCGAGCTGCTGTACGCGAAGTTCACGCCCGACGCGGAGGGCGAGCGGTTCTCGATCCGCAGCGAGCTGCACTGGCGGCGCGACTGGAGGCACTACCGCAACGCCGAGACCCCCGCCGGCGAGGCGGCCGGGGCCCAGGAGGCCCTGGACATGTACGAGTCGGGCAGCTTCGCGGGGCTGCTGTGAGCGGGATCAGGCCGGTCTTTGAGGCGGGCAAGCCGATCAGCGCGTCGGCCCTGGAGCGGGTCCGCATGGACGCCGAGCGGGTGGGCAACTTCCCGCGCGGGCTGGCCAGCGCCGCGATGGAGGTCGGGGATGTCTCGCCGCTGATCGCGATCTTCGTCGCCGTCGTGCAGCGCAGCGTCAGCGCCCCCGCCAAGATCGCCGACCACGCCTACACCGTCACCGACGGGGTGAGCCGGTGGGCGATCGACCCCACGCGGCTGATCGTCCCCGTCGAGCCGGCGCTGCTCGACGCGTCGACCGCGCCCGGGGGGCGGCCTATGGCCTTCTGGCCCGCGGCCGTGGCGGGGGAGGACGAGGCCAACGCGGCGCCCTGGCGCGCGTGGGGCGTGCTGTACCGCGGGCCCGGGGCCGAAACGGACACCAGCGATCACGCCGTGCGCCTCTTCGGGCTGTGCCCGGCGCGTGGGTGCTGAGCGGGCAAACGACACAGAGAACGGGACAGGAGCACGGATGGACTTGGAAATCTGGATGCTGGTGCTCACGCTCATGGGCGTGCTGCTGGTCGCCGCGGGCATGGTCGCCGGCGGCGTGTGGGCCGTCGCGCGGGCGACGACTTCGCTCGACTCGCTCGCCGACCGCGTGGGCGACCTGAGCGAGGCCGTCAAGGAGCTCGACGACAAGCTCGATAACCACAGCCAACGCATCGCCGTGCTCGAGGGAAGGGAAAACGCATGTGCCAACGCATCCTCATGACCACCGCCGCGCTCATCGCCGTCACCGCCGTGCTCGGCGGCATGATCAGTGCGCCCCCCACCACAACCCCCACCGCGACCCCCACCGCGACCCCGCAGATCGACCGCACCGCGCCCGGCCGCATCCAGGTCACGGGCGCGAGCTACGCCTACACCGTGCCCGAGTCTGAGTTGGTTGAGGGATCCGATGTGCTCTACAACCTCGGCTGGATCGCCGACGGTGACACGATCGCGTTCCGGATCGACCCCATGACCGTCTACACGGTGCACACCTTCGAAACGGGCAGCGCCAGCACCGAGGACCACGCCGAGCAGTTGATCGTGCCTGATCGTGAATCGGTGATCGATCACATCATCGAGCAGCGGATCATCTGGGAACACGCGATGAACGCGCTCCTGGACGGCACCCACCCCGGCATTGATCAGCCGGTGGATTACTTCGAGATCCGCGCGTCGATCGTGCGGGTTCACGCACAGATGCAGGAGGTCACACCATGATCGGCATCGGCTACGAGCTCGGCTCGGTGCATGAAACCGGATTCGGTCTGCGCCCTGGCCTCATGACCTTCGAGGGCCGCGAGCGGTTCTGGAGCGATCTGCGGCAGCTCGCCACGCGCGGGGAGATCGGCGCCCTGGTGCTGCACCGGATGCTCGGTGAGCCGTACCGCCACGACAAGATGGACTTCGATGTGCGGTCGCAGATCGAGGATTCGGGCGACCCGGAGCTGACCGACTACGCGAAGCACATGATCCGCGAGTGCACGCGGTTCTGCACGGACTTTCCTGCGATCAAGAAGTACATCTACATCGGGAGCTTGCTGCACCCCCGCATGAGCGGGCTCATTGTGTCCAGCGCACCGGGCGAGGGTTGGACAACATGGCAGGAGAAAGCGTGGTACGAGGTCTCATGGGTCATCGACATCATGCGCGAGGATCCCAACACGCACCTGGTCTTTGACGAGGCATCGAAGTTTGAACCTGACAGTGCGGCGTGGTGGTTTGTGTCAACGATCGCGCGGTGGTTCACCGGCCAGGTGCTGATCGAATCGCTGCCCTTCCCCGGCACGCCACAAGCGAAGCTGCCGGGGTTCGTGCTGCAGGACAACTACGAGAACCTTGAGCGGACGCAGGCCGAGCGGGCGGCGCACACGCCCACGGTGCGGATGACGCACGGCGACCCGGCGGAGGGTGTGGTCGCGTTCGTGCGGGACTGCCTCGACAAGGGGCACACGCCGATCGTCGGCGATATCCAGCTCAATCGGATCAAGATGACACTGAGCCAGGTGCTCGCAGAGGCACAGGCGGGCCGGCCCGTGGGGACAGACGAATGAATGCAAATACATGCGAAGTACGGATAGGAGAAACAATCGTGTGCTCGGGCACCAACCGAAACTGCCACTACTTCGATTGCGAGATTGTGGTCATTGGTGGCAAGTGCGAGTTCATCGACTGCATGTTTTCGAACACGCATGTTCACTGCGAGGGTGATGTGGAGTTGTCGATTGAATACTGCCTATTCATCCCCGGGCCGAGACCGTTTGAGTATGACTCGATGGGGGCGGTATAAATGGCGACCTACTACATCGAATCAGACGGTGCGGGCGGCACCACCGGCGGCGACGGGACTACCGGCTCGCCCTACGGCACGGTCGCGGAAATGATCTCGGACATCGGATCGCTCTCCGACGGCGATGTTGTCTACTTTGATACCGACACCAACGGGCCTTTGCTCGAATCGTGGTCGGCCAGCGGTCTGGACGGCGTGACCTTCGGCCCGTGGGAGGGGCGCACCACAACGGTACGCATCCTCAACGCGGCGCTCGCCACCGTCGATACAGTCCATGACATCGGCGGCGGCGACCCGTTCGACACCTACAAGAACGCCATATCCGATCTCGGGGCCGCGCCCGAGACCGTGGTCGAGGACTGGGATACGCGCGTAAACAGCGACGGCAACCGATACGGGTTCCTGCCTGAGGTCGGCACGCTCGCCGGGCTCCGCACCACACGCGGATGGCTCTGGAACGGTTCACGCCTGTTCGTGTCCGTTCCCGATGGGGAGGATGCATCGACAAAGACCTACTACGCGGGCTTGTCGGGCGACACATGGACGCTCACCAACCCGAGCAATGTCACGCTCAATAACATCTCGTTCGAGCTTGCCACCGAATCGGGCAACGGCAACGGGTACGGCCTGCGATTGCTTGGCGCTGTATCGAATGTCACGCTCAACAGCTGCGAGTTTGACGGGTGCCAATACCACTCGTTCGGCTCGGTCGGCACCAGCACCACCGATCTGGTGATGACGGACTGCGTGTTCCGCACGGTCGTCGCCGGAACCGACTCACACTGGGTGGTGTACTCGAGCTCGGCGAGCGTGGGCACAAGCGGCGTGGAGGTCGATGGGGCAATCTTCTGGCTCGTTCCGTGGCTCAAGTACGACGGCACACCACTGGAGACATCGGGCGGTGTGAAGGCGGTCGCGGCCCACCACCTGACCGGGGCGGCTGCGACCCAGGCGGGCGGCATGCTGTTCAAAAACTGCGAGTCCAAGTACAACGGCGACAACGCATCCAGCGCTTCGCTCGATTTCGTGTTCACCGCGCCCAACACCAATCACGCAGCGCCGTCCGACGAAACCGACCCCGCCGACTACCCGATCATCGTGCAGGACAGCATCTGGCGTGGTCACGGCATCGGCGCGGGCGGTGGCTCGAGCGCCGAGGTGCACATCGCCTTTGATCGCTGCCAGCTCGATCTCGACACATCATCGGTCACGAGCGGTCAGCCGGTGGGCGGCAGCCAGATCGCAGCAACAGCGGGGTCGGGATCGAACACAACCGTCCTGATGCGCGCCTGCACGGTGTCAGCCACGCTCGCCGACGCGATATCCAACGGTGTCTTTGCGGTCTGGATCGGCGGTGCACGCCTGCTCACCGAGAACTGCACGGTGCTCCTGAACGGCACTTACGCGAACAATGTGTGCTTCTACAACACGAACTCGGCTGCCGGATTCCTGAGCATGCGGGGCAACATCTTCCAGAACGATGGCGACAACATCCAGCTGCTGCGCGGGGCGCTGGATCGAGCGAACAATCTGGAGGCCGAGGACAACTGGTACTCGGAGGATCTCAACGCGACCTTCAGCGCCAACGGCACGGTGTCACGCGAGTCATGGGAATCGACTTACGACCCGGACGGCAAGTACGACGGCTCGCCAACATTCACAGACGCGGACACGCTGGAACCGACGAGCGGCTCGATCATCAAGAACGCGAGCAAGGCGACGGGGCCGATGGGGATCAATGGAAATCCGTACGACACGACCTATGGCGCGTGGCAGTACGGGTCGGCCGCTTCCGGTGTGCGGACCCGATCTCGCGAACGATCGCGGGACCGCGGGGCGGTGGCGTTGCGGGGCTAGTTTGGGGCGAGCTTGGGGCCCTCGTCGGGATCTGTTCGGACGCCTGTTCGGGGTGTGGTTTCTCTTTGAATATCTGGAGATCCGAAAACATACGCGCCGCGTAATTGAGTAATATAACTCAATATTGACCGGCGGTCGCGATGAAAACAGGGGGGGAGGCCCCGGATCTCGCACCCGGCATCAACCCAAACATTGTTCCCGCGTACGCGGTCGGCTGTGTGCTCGCCGATATATTCCGATGATGATCCCCCACGAGAACCCCGAATGAGCATACCGATCTGCACGAAGAAATCTGTTCGCATCGAAACACAGACGCTCGACCTGAGCAAGCTCAACGCCTCCGTTCGCATCCGCCCCGCGGACTTTGCGCCCGATGACCTGCCCCCGGGCACCACGCCCGTGGGTGGCAGGGTGCTGGTGGAGAAGCTCAGCGGCTGGGCGGCCCAGACGCTGTATGTGCGGCGGATTGTGGGCACGCACCTGGGGGATTTCACGCCCCAGCTCAGCGCCAGCGCGGGCAGCACCGGCGCGATCGAGCTGCCCGAGGACCTGGCCGGCGTGGAGATGCTCCATGTGGGCGTGGACACCGCCGAGAGCGGCCTGCTGCTCGTCGGCTTCGAGATCGACTTCCCCGCGCCACCGATCCACGGGCGGCTGGCGGCGGCGATGGGGTAGGGCCCGGCCCCGGGATGGGCCGCACACAAACAGAGCACACGAGCACGCGCCCCCGAAAGCGGGGCGCTTTTCATAGAGGAGCACGGACATGGCGACCTATGCCAACGCGGGCGATAACAGCAACATCCTGACCGATACCACCGGGGGCACCTCGCTCACGGGCACCGACATCGTCAACGTGGTGCAGGGCGACACGCAGTACAGCTCCAACCTCGACGCGCTGGGCACCACCAGCTTCGCCGAGTTCAACACCACGCCGGGATTCCGCGGGCAGCTGGGCGATCACCCGGCGGGCCTGCTGGTCAACGCGGGCATCATCCGCCTCGAGGACGCCGGGCACCGCCACGCGATCAAGTGCACCGCGTCGCACACCGTGGACAAGCTGATCTGGAAGAACCAGGTGGCCGGCACGCTGACGGTGCACAACATCGACGACATCACCCTCGCCGCGCTGCTCGCGCCCGGGGCGGTGAACTTCCTGGACTCGGCCGATGTGGCCACGGCGCACGTGAAGTCGCCCGGGCTGACCGCGTTCTTTGAGGCCGGCGCCGCCGCCGCCACGCTCATCGGCGTGGGCGGGCACGGCCGCGCGGGCGTCGCCTCGGCACTCGTCGATCGCGATGTCGCCACGCTGAGCGTGTACGACGGCGGGCACGCCAAGACGCGCGAGTCCTGCTCCCCCACCACCCTCAACGCCAACGGCGGGCGCTACGACCACCAGAGCGATGGCGGGCTGGGCACCATCAACGTCAACGGCAAGTGCGTCATCGACTTCTCGCGGGCGCTCGCCGATATCGCGTCCATCACCTGGAACCTCACCAGCGACCTGATCATCATCGAGCCCGCCAACGGGATCAGCATCGACATGCCCACCAGCGGCGAGGAGGGTGAGTTCCGGGTGGAGTATCGCAAGGGGGCGTGATCGCACCAGCGCGGGCAGGCAGGCATGACCGATACACGCAGGGACGCAACCGGGACATTGGGCGGGCTGGCGGTGCAGAAAACGCACTGCGACGGGCCGCTGCTGCTCGACGGCGGGCCCTGCCTGTGCGATGAGCAGCGCGTGTGCTGGCTGGTGGTGCTGCCGTGCAACTGCGATTGCCCCGGCTCCGTGCGCGTCGTCAGGCTCGACGCCGCCACCGACGCCGTCTGGCCCTTCGAATCACGCGTGGCGGGCAGCGCGATCGAGACCGCCGACGGGTGCTTTGTGCTCATGGGCACCACCACGCAGCGTCCGCCGGGCGCGGGCGAGATCCTCGCGTCCGCGGTCATCGCCGTGCACCCGTCGTGCGATGCCGCGCCCTGTACCGATCCGCCGTGCCCCGACCAGGGCGGCTTCGCGTTCACGCTCGGCTCGTGCGTGGGCCAGCGGCGGATCTCGTGCCTGGCGCGCGTCCGCGTGGGCTACTCGGTCCGCGGGTTCTTCACCAACAGCGAGCAGGGCACGCTTCGCAAGTCCATCATCGCCGACGGGTTCTATGAGCTCGAGGCCGACGGCGGCGGGTCACGCCTCGCGGCGTGGGCCTTCCAGAGCCGGTTCAGGGGCCGCGACGAGCAGGGCAGCACCCGCGAATGGGACTACAGCCAGAGCGTCGATCAGGACACGCCCGGGCCCGCGGCGAGCGGGTTCGCGCCCTGGATGGCCGGGCACGCCGTCGCCGACGCGCCCGCGCAGCCGCAGGCCGGGGCGCTGGCCAGCGACTGGACCATCGATCTGCTCGATGACCTCACCGGGCTCGACGGGTGCAACACCCGCCTGGAGCTGGAGGGCGACACCGGGCTGGGATGGACGGGCACCTTCGAGAACCGCTCGCACACCACCGCCGCCGAGGCGTTTTCCGCGTCGTCGGCCATCATCGACTATCCGGGCGAGAACCGCGTCCGCGCCGCCTTCTCCACCGTCGTCCGCGTGCAGCGGGTCGAGCTGGTCGACGGCACCGTGATCGAGTTTGAGGACTGCGACGAGCCGATGCCCTCGGTCGCGATGGCCTGCGACGCCGACGCCGAGCCGCAGGCCATCACCTACGATGCGCAGCTGCTGACCGGGCTTGGACGCACGATCATCGACATCGAGACCGATGAGCTCTACATCCCCACCACGCTGCCCAGCGATGGCGAGGCGATCGCGTTTGTTGAGAACCCCGATGGATGCCCCGACCCCGAGCCCACCGGCGAGATCTTCCGCATCAACCGATGCAACTCCGCGATCCAGGCGACGGGCGGCGAGGTCGTGGGCGACACGGTGCAGCCGCGCACGATCGGCTACCGCGTGGGCGAGGGCATGAACCCCGGCGAGGGGTTCGTGTACTACCCGGGCGTGGCGGAGAACGCGTGTTTGTTCAGGATTCCCGGCCAGCCGACGACTGAGGTGCTCGAGGAGGAGCCCGACATCGTGCTCACTTCGCAGCCGGGTGTGTGCAGTTCGCAGCCGGTGGCGCGGATCGATCCGCGGCCGCAGTGCCAGCAGCAGGACGGGGGCGGCGGTGTGGGTCCGAGCGATAGTCAGGCGCTGATCGACCCGAGCACCGCGCGGGCGTTCGCGGGGCAGATGAAGAACTACAACTGCGACTCGTGCGGGTGATGCGGGCTATTGAATAAAAACCACTTCCTGATATGATGCGCCCATGGGAAATAAATCTGAGTATCCTGAGCGGTTGTACGGCGGGGGCACAACGGGCGATGCCCGCGTATACAGCGAGCTGGTCAAAGTGAACAAAAACCTACGCGTCATACGCGGCTGGGTGACGCTCGTGGGCGTGTTCTTCGCGCTGCTGCTGATCGGGGTGATCGTATCGATCATCGTTGCCGCGTGATCAGTGACCCCAATCGATATCGATCTGTTTTACGACCCATTCGAGGCCGATAGCATCGAGCTCCATTGACGGCAACGATTTCAGATTCCGTTGATGGAGTTCTGCGGCGAGTTGCTTCGCAGAGAGAGACGGGAACGCGTCACCGCTAAGCGGACGCAAGGGACACACTGCGTCGAGATCCGGGTCGATCTTCACCTTGTATGAGTTGAGGAGTTCCGCGTGTTTCTCGCCGTCTTCCCACCAGCTATGAGCATAGTTTCCATCCAGCACAACCTCGTAATCGAAATACAGTACATCACCCTTACTTACAGGGTTTCCTGAGTTGAGTGGGACGGTAATGTGGACACGCGAGCGTTTACCATTGCGGCTAATGAGATCGCCGATATATGTCTTCCAGCTCTCGTCTGGCAGTTTCGTGACAACAAAGTGGGTAAATACTTCGGATCCCAGATCCTCAAGGTAGTCCATGCGGATCGAAACAGCACGGGCGTTGAGCTTTGCATTCACATTTATCCAATCGAATCCTCGCTCGAAAGGGTCGAAGCGTGCCTGCGTGTCGAGGCAGTACCAGCTCTGGGGGTGATCTTCCCAAGGCACATTCGAACACCAGAGATTCCCTGAGTCATCTAAAAAAAACCTGCCGGCATGCTTCGCAATAATCGATTTGTTCCCGAAGTCCAATGAGTCCCATGCCTTCGTATCCTCGGATGGCTTGGGGAGTTTCACAGGATCACCCGTGGTAATGATGCAGGCGAGTGCAATGGCGATGATGTGCATTAGCATGGGAATCCCTCTGGTTTATGAGCCCGTGTGGTTGTTGCTATCGGTATCATCGGCCGGATCGATCGCGGGGCTTTTCGGCTCGTCGATCGGGCGCAGCTGGCGGGGGGCGCGGGGGCCATCGTCATCCTCGTCCACCTCGTAGTGGCTGATGTCCTGGACGGTGAGATCGCCGACCTGGCGTTCGGGGTGGTGGACCTGAAAGCGGCGGCGGGGCGTGCGCTCCTGTTCGGCGATTTGCTCGCCGTAATGTGATGCCATGGCTTTAAGCTGCGCAAGCATCAGTTCTCCGCCCCCAGCGGCGATGATTTGATGCACGATCACGATTGCCTGGTCTTCAACCGAAGCTTCCTTCCGCATCGATGAGGCGGAACCTTTGTCAACAGCTCGAAGCTTCCGTTCAGCCTCAGCGTTGATCGATTCAATCGATTCGTAGTGCCTCCCTGTGGCATCAGAAACGATCTTGATCTCGCTCGGCCCAAGGGGCGTTTTCTGCGCCATCACTGTGAGTATGGCATCAAGATACGATTGACGAACTTTGAAATCGTTTCCCATTGCTTCGTATCGCTTGATGGTGGTGATGTGCACACCAGCACGCTCGGCGAGCTCCAGCTGGGTCATGCCTCGAGATTTTCTTAAACGACGAATCAAATCACCGTAGTCCTGATGCTGCATGCACTTATCAGAGCATCGCATAGTCGCAATTATAGTCATATAACAGGTTTTTCATCCTTTTTGACACCTTTGTGTTGACTGAAGCACCATATAGGTTCTATTTTGGTAGCGTACCAGTCGCCTTTGGGTAGCTGGTACACGCGGACGCGGCTGGGCACCCTCCCCTGGCGGCTCGCCGCGACCCCGTGCAGGTTTGGTTCGCGCCTTCTTGCACGATTGATTGCGGGGTAGAGCAGCGGCAGCTTGCTTGGTTCATACCCAAGAGGTCGCAGGTTCGAGTCCTGCCCCCGCAACTTTTTTCGGCCTGCGGCTCTCGCAGGCCCAGCCAGGGAACCGCAGATGTTCGAACGCGGCTCAGCGTGCAATCGCACGGTCGCGATCGGTCTGCACCAACGGAGGATCGGCATGATTACCGCCAACCCCACCACCAACACACCACTGGACAACTGGCCCGTGTCGGGCAAGGACGCGGACGGACCGGCCGACGCGGGGGCGCAGGGACGCGCCGGGGCACGGTGCACGCCCGAGACCACACGCCGGCACATCGCGCTGTACGCGATGGCCACCGAGGGGCTCAGCTTCGAGCAGGCCGCGGCGATCGATGCGCCCCGCAGCGCCATCGCCCGCAGCGGGCTCGCCATGGCGCTGACCCACGGCATGAGCGTGTGGCAGCAGGCCGAGCGGGACGGGCATGACGGCGTGCGAAGCATCGCCGAGGCCCGCACGCTGCGCATCCTGCTGGGCTACGCCGCCGGGCGATTCGATGGCATCGAGCACGACACGATGGCCCGCGACGGTGTCTCGCTGCTGCACATCGCCGAGATCCGCATGGGCATCCGCACACGCAACGGCGATCTGCGCCGGGAGTGGATGTGATGCGGATCTCGCCAATGGAACCAACCACGCACACGCCGCCGGACGGGAGCTCGCGCTCGCCGATGCGCCGCACGGGCAAGCAGCTCGTCAACACGCTCGGCCTGCGGACGCAGCGGATCCGGCTGGCCTGCCGCGAGATCGATCAGATCACGCCCGGCATGCTCGAGGGCCACGCCGGGCGGCTGGACAACGCGGTGCACGAGGCTGCGCAACATTTCGAGCGGGGGCTGGAGGTGCTCAAGAACGAGCTCGCGGTGCTGGGCAAGTGGGACCGCGCACGCGGGGTCGCGCGGCGCGACATCGTGGACAGCGCCGAGCTGCGCAGCATCGAGGACGGGGGGAACGGGTGATGGTCGCGACGCGTCGCAACAATCCGGACACCTTCGCGGAGCCGATGACGCTGACCGTCGGCGGCCAGGCCAGGACCTTCACCGGGCTGGGCGCCGTCGTCGCCTTCCTCCGCAAGCTCGAGCATGAGGTCATCACCCTCAACACGCAGCACGCCCGCGCCAAGTTCTATCTCGGGCAGGCGCTCATCGAGGCCGCCGACAAGCTCGGGCACGGGCACATCAACCACCTCTACAACGAGTGCGGCATCAACGCACGACGCGCCCAGCTCGCCATCAAGTTCGCCAAAAACCTCGCCGGCGAGGACGGGGACTTCGATATCGAGCGGTTCCGCATGTGGGAACGCAAGGCCCTGGACATGCGCGAGCGCGGCGAGATCCGCTGCGCCGTCGACCGGCAGGGCACGCCCAGCGTCGCCGGCATCGAGCGGGCCATGAAAACCCGCACGCCGGCGGCGGGCAAAAACGAACACGTGTGCGCATTTGACGATGGCGCGGCCTCGGCCGGCCACGCCCCCAGCACACGCGGCACCGCCTACCGCTCGCCCGGTGACGCGATCGCGCGGCTTCGGCCCGCGGCGCGTGGCCGGGCGGATTCGGTCCGCGGCGCCGGCGGCGGGCAGCTCGCGATCGACTTCGACCTCATCGCCGCCGAGCGCAAGCTCGCGGACCTGGTCGGGCGCGTGCACGACGAGATGGGCCGTGGGCGGGTCAGCCGCGACGCGGCGGGCGGCGTGCACGAAGCGCTGCAGGACCTGTGCGCCAGCACCGAATCGATACTCCAGCGCGCGAAGGGATAAGCCATGACGCAGACATCTCGGCGCGAGAAACGACTCTCTCTCTCCTCCAGCGCGACCGGCCCGCAAACGCGGGTTGGTCGTGTTTTTTCGTTTTGCAGTGTCAGCCACCCGCGCGATTCGCAGCCGGGCGGGTGGCGGCCGGTGCCCGTCGCGCCGGCGTGAACAGACCGCCGCTCGGGCCCGGGCACTCGCAAGCCCGGCCGCCCGAGCGGCCATGCCAGGGAGCAACAGATGAAACAGTCGCCAGCTCAGCATGCGCGCGCGTGCGGTGATTTCGCGCAATCCGCGGCCGTCGCCGCCGATTCCAAGCACGGGCCCGACGCGGCCCACCCGTGCCCGTACGCCGCCCAGCTCTTCGCGGCGGTGCACGCGGCGCTCGAGTGCGCCAGGCGGTGCGGCACGCCCAGGTGCCGCGTCGAGGCACGCCTGGGCATGGGCACCGGGGTGCTCAGCGACTACCTCTCCGCCAAGCCGCGCTACCAGCTCCGCCTGGACCACCTCGCGCGGCTCATGTTCGACCCGTCGGTGCTGGGCGATGAGGCCCACCGCGTGCTCGTCTCGCGCGTCGCGATGGGCATGGGGCGGCGACTGCTCGCGGCCGTGGCGCCCGCGGACGCCGACGCGCTGCCCGCCGAGTGCCTGGACCTGTTCGATGTCGTGGGCGCGGTGGCCGAGGAGGCGCGCGACGCGCAGCACCCGGACTCGCCCGGCGGCGTGCGCATCACGCGCATGGAGCACGAATCGATCGGCGCCCGCGCGGGCGTCGTCATGCAGGAGGCGGCGCAGCTGGTGCCGGGAAGGGACGCGCACGATGACGCGTGATGCGATTGGGATGCTGTGCCCGGTGTGGGTCGGGCCGCTCGTGCTCGCGCTCTTCGCGTGCGCGATGGTGTGGGGCTCGCGGTTCGTGCCCGCGCCCGGGGCGGCGGACACGCTGGCGATGGGCGGGTTCGCGTGCGCGTTCTTCGCGGTGCGCGGGATCTGGGGATTGCCAGGGAGGGAGCGATGAGCGCCATCAGTGTCCGCAACGAGCTGGGGATCCCCGAGGGCAAGCTGCTGCTCAACAAACGCGAGGCCGCGGCCGCCCTGAGCATCGATCCCAGCACGCTCTGGCGGATGAGCGAACGCAACGAGATCCCCTCCGTCAAGGTCGGGCCCAAGATGCGCCGCTGGCGCGTCAGCGACCTCGAGGCCTATGTCCGCTCGCTCCGCTAAACTGGTGGCGGAGGTGTCGCGATGAGCAACCTGTACAAACGCCCCGGATCGCCCAACTGGATGATGCGGTTCACCGACGAGCACGGCAAGGATATCCGGCGCTCGACCCGCACCAGGAACCACACCGCGGCCCAGCTGATGCTCGCCGAGGAGGTCCGCAATGTCGAGCTGCGCCGGGCCGGGATCAACGCGCCCTCGGCCGTCGCGTCCCGCGAGGACATCGGCAGGCTGGTGCTCCGGTTCGAGGCCGAGCAGCTGCGAGCCGGCATCGCGCCGCGGTGGGCCAAGCAGCAACGCGAGAAGCTGCAACGCATGATCCGCGAGCGGGCGCTGCGCACGATCAACGAGATCACGACCGACATGCTGATCGACTACCGCCAGCGGGAGCTCGCCGGGCTCGCGATCGGCACGCAGGAGAAGTACATGCTCGCGGTGAGCAGCTTCTGCAAGTGGGCACTGCGGCAACGCCCGCCGCTGATCGCCGCCAACCCGGCCCCCGAGGCCATGCCCAGGCAGACGCGACGCCAGGCGTCGATCCGCAAGTATCAGAGCTATCGGCGGCCGCTCACAGAGTGCGAGGGACGCCGGCTGCTGGGCGCCGAGCCCGAGGCCGGGTACATGCGGATCGTCTGGCACCGGTTCCGCAAGCCGCTCTACACCGTCGCGATGGGCACGGGGCTGCGGCGCGAAACGCTCGAGCGCATCGTCGTGGCGATGATCCGCCTCGACGCGCCCTCGCCGTTCATCGCCATTCCCCCCGAGCTGATGAAGAGCGGCCGCCCGCTCAACATGCCCGTCGCGGACCCCGCGGTGCGCGACGCGGTGGAGACGCTCGTCTCGCACGCGTACACCCGCAGCGCCAAGCACGCCAAGTACAACGGCAGGCCGTTCGCGCCGGTGCCCGACGTGCAATCGACCTTCAACGGCGACCTTCAACGCGCGGGCATCCCGCTGGTCGACGATCTGGGGTATCGGGTGGACTTCCACTCGCTGCGGCAGACCTTCGGCACGCGGCTCGCGCTCGCGGGCAAGAGCATCTTCGAGGTCGCCGAGCTCATGGATCACTCGAGCATCGAGACCACCCGCAAGCTCTACGCCCAGGTCGGGCTCAACGGCACCGAGCACCGCCTGGACGGCGTGCCGTCGCTGCGTCTGGTGGGGGATGACGACGAGAATACTGTGCCGAGGAGTGTGCCGAGCGTGTGACGCAATATGCCACAATATGCACTAAACAGGGTTTCTTGAGGAGGCAGGACGATGAGCCGAGAGACAGGACGAACGCAAAGAAAAACGCCCATACGGGCGATTAAATGGGATATTTGGCTGAATGGGCGCGGGAGGATTCGAACCTCCGAAGGCATTGCCAGCAGATTTACAGTCTGCCCCCTTTGGCCACTTGGGTACACGCCCCGATAAGAAACAACCCGCCCAGACCGTACATCTACGATTTGAGCGGGCGAATGGGCGCGGGTGGATTCGAACCACCGAACACTAACGTGAGAGGATTTACAATCCCCGTCCTTTGGCCGCTTGGATACACGCCCTTGTGTTGTCGAGCGGATTCTATGCCCCGCTCAAAGCCACCTCTCGGACTCAAACCGAGGACCTGCAGATTACAAATCAGCTGCTCTATCAACTGAGCTAAGGTGGCAAATTGTCGTTGCATCCATTGTGCCGACCGAACCGATCGCCTCTCTGGATGAACAAAGCCCCGCGGAAGCGAGGCTCGGTTTCAATGGGCTATACAGGACTCGAACCTGTGACCCCCAGTGTGTCATACTGGTGCGCTAGCCAACTGCGCCAATAGCCCAGAAGCGGGGAGATTGTATCCCCCCACCCGGAAAATGCAACTCAAGGTCCCAATCGGATCAACAAAACCCACCGTATCAGGATGAAAACGGGTTATTGACCCAAGATCACGATCTCTACGCGCCGTGACGCCTGCTTGGTTCCCTTGGGCTTCGCTGGCCCGAACGCGGCAGAGTAGATCCGATCGTTGTTGACACCCTTCGCTACGAGGTATTCCTCGACCGCAAGTGCGCGATGAGCACTCAGGCGTTCGTTCGTTTTCCACTTGTCCTTGGTCTTCACAAGCTTGTCTGTATCCGTGTATCCCTCGACGCGGATCTCATTCCCGCTGTACTGGGAGCGGATCACACCAACAACCTCATCTAGGGTTTGCTTTGCGTTGGATCGCAGATCCGCCGAGCCCGACGCGAAGAGAACTTCGCTCGCAACGCCGACAACGATCGCTCCATTCCTGGAACTGAGATCGACACCGCTGATCCCCTCAAACCCGGTTTGAGGTTGCGCCTGAGCACTGGCAAGCTCGCTCTGGAGGCTTGCGTAGTCGCTGCGGAGCTGCTCGTTCTGGCTCTGGAAAGCACTGTTGCTCTCATTACACTGACGCACGCTTTCCTGAAGCCCCGCGATGCGTTCGCGGAGTTGCGTGTTCTCATCGATTGCGGCGTCGTAATCACGCTGTGAGACGGACTTACACCCGACGAGCATCATGCTCAGGGCTCCAAGGGTCAATAGTACGAACTTCGGCGATTTCATCCATGCACCTCCCGGTTGCGTAGCAAGGTCCTGTAAAAGCCGAACATGATCGGCATCAAAAGTGTATCCATTCCGATATGCAGATGCGTGTCGTATCCTGCTCCAACCCACACGATCGTATCAGATCAGGGTAAGCTCAATGGCGTATCCATCCCGAAGATGCGCCCTAAACCAATCTCTATCAATGGCTTGCCTAAGACGACCATCAGGGTCGCGATCGCGAGGAACGGGCCATAGGGCATCGCCTTGGTCAGCTTGTTTTTGAAGATCATTGCGATACCGGCGTATGCGACACCCACAAATGCTGCGAGAAAGAACGCAATCGTGGGGTCGATCCAGCCCAAACAGGCCCCAACAGCGGCCATCATGTGGACATCACCCAAGCCCATTGCTTCCTTGCCAAACGCGAGAGATCCGCCAATTCGGACTGCCCAGACAACACCGCCCGCGATCAGGTATCCCATCAGTACGGCACCGAGCACGACGAGCCAGATCGGCGCGTTCACCGGTGCATACATGTCGCCCGTGACCGGGTCAATCGTCCAGGAGCCATATTGCATCGCAACGAACTTCACCATCCCCCACGACCCGAGCAACCCGAGAAGAACGGGAGAACAGAGGAATGCGAGTTCCTTGATCATTTCCCGGCGTGCATAGGGGTACATCAACCAATCTTCCATCCCCGAACCAACGAGTGCCTCCTCGCTCGATTCGGGAGCAGAATCCGAGGACTCATTTGGTGCAGGGGCCCCCGCTGATAGTTTTACGGAGTCCGTGTTGGATTCTGTTTGTTCACTTTCAGACTGGGTCTTGTGATGCGCCTCGTACCATTCGTCGAAATCTGAGAAGCTTCTCGTCAACCACCCGAGTTTGAGCATCAGGTTGGAGATCCCCAACCCGATGATGCCGCCGATGCCCAAACCGATAAACTTCCATCCCGGAAGTCCTCCCGTCGCGATCGTCCAGACCTCGCTAGGAGCCGTGACCCAACGCATGCCCGAACTGTTCGGCACACCCCAGATCCCGTCGAGCCCGAGCTGATAGATGGGGTTCCCATACTTCTGATGGAACCAGACAGCGTGTCCCGTATGCAGGAACAACGCAGTCAGTGCCGGAACCCAGGTAAGTTCCAGCGGAATCGTCGAAGTCCGCGCATCGATGATCGTCATCGCCACAAGACATCCCACCAAGACCAGCAACACCACCGTTGCTGGCCATGTCATCGCAGCCCCGTTTGATGCCCATTCAGGCGCAATCTGACCGAGTCCCAAGATCGCATTGTCGGGCACGATGTACCAGAGCGCCCAGATCCCGCCGAAGAGTGCCGCCACGATCGTCTCTACGATCGGGTACTCCGGTGAAATCTTGACCTTGCAGAACCGACACTTTCCCCGCAAGAGGATCCACCCGAAAATGGGGATATTCTCGCGCCATGTGAGTTTGTGATCGCACTTTGGGCACCGTGAGGTCGGCACCACGACATCCAACCCACGAGGCATGCGATAGACGAGCACATTAATCAACGATCCAACGCACGCCCCCACTGCGATCACAAACAGCAGGATCGTCAACCAGGGCAGCATGTAGATGAACCAATCGGGCATCGTGGAATCATCGGCCAAATGGACAAATTCGCTCGAAACTGAGTGAGAATCAGTCTTCCGCATCCTCCAACGAATCCGCGTTCAGTTCCGTGATCCGCTGCTCTGCCCGATCGAGGATCGTCCTTGCCCGCTTGACGAGCTCGATACCCTGCTCATACCCCTTGATGGAGTCCTCGAGCCCGAGCTCACCACCCTCGATCTGGTCCACGATTCCTTCGAGCTGCTCGATGAGCTGCTCGTACGGGATCTCCTGCTCGGCATTGGGTTTCTGTTTGCTCACGGGGATAGTTTAGCTCACTCAAACAACCCGGGACCTTCGTTGGGATCGAGTTTGGTGGATCGTTTCTTGCGTCTCGGTACTGGCTTCGTAGGCGAAAGTCTTGGATCAGCACCGCCCCCCTCATTTTCCACACGAGATCGGATGCGACCGTCACTCAGAACTGTCTCAAGGGTGGTCCCATGCGCGGCCTGATAGATTGAGCGGATTGCCTTGCCATCATCACCCAATGTGAGGGTGTACCCGCGTGAAAGAACCTGCGCCGGACCAATCGCGTGTAGCTCTCTGGCGGTGCGTTCGAGATCCTCACGCCTTTGATCGATCGCGCGGGACATCACCCGCCGTAATCGTGCTGCGAGCTGATCGATTCGCTCCTGACGCCGGGCATGCACAGCGGCTGGCTGCACACGCGTCAAGCGGATCGCGAGTTTATCAAGGTATGCACGATCTGCGGCGATCTGATGACGCACACCGGATCGAACTCGCCCATGTAACGAGTCCAAGCGATCTCGATGCACCCTCAAAACATCTCGAGGATCCCCCATCGCTCGAGATGACTGGATCTGAAACAATCTTTGACGCTCGTAACGGATCCGATTTTCAATCCCTCGCAGGAGCCGGGTTTGGAACGAAGAAAGTTGCTCGATCAAGGCATTCCGATCAGGCGATAAACGCATCGCGGCCTGGGTCGGCGTTGCTGCTCGCTCGTCCGCGACGAGTTCCGCGATCGTTGTATCCGTTTCGTGCCCGATCGCGGCGACGACGGGCAGCACTGACTCGTGGATCGCCTGGGCAACCTCGGGTTCGTTGAACGCCCAGAGATCCTCGAGCGATCCACCGCCTCGGGTGACAATGATCGCATCGAGTCCGAGTCGATCACGATTCGAATCCAAGGCTTTGATCGCGCGGCTGATCTGCCCCTTCGCCTGCTCGCCCTGCACGCGCACATCAACAATAGAGAGTTCGATCGAAGGGCATCGGCGTGCGAAGGTATCGATCACATCCTGAACCGCTGCCCCGTCTTTGCTCGTAACGATCGCAACGCGTCGAGGGAAAGTCGGCAGGGGTGTCTTGCTCTCCGGATCGAACCACCCCTTCGCGCGGAGCTGCGCGACGAGTTGCTTGTACCGCTGTTCCAGTGCGCCCTCGCCAACAGGTGTGATCGAAGTGACGATAAGACTCACACGCCCGGCCGGTGCATAGAACTCGACCCGTCCTTTCGCGATGATACGTTGCCCGTGTTCGGGTTTGGTAGCGGACCGATTCGCAGCAGACGCGAAGAACACCGCGCCGATGACAGACTTTTCGTCCTTGAGTGAGAAGTAGTAATGCGTCCGATGGGAAAGCGAGCTGATCTCCCCCTCCACGATGACCCGTGCGGGGAGACCGGAACGCAGCGCCTGATCGATACTTGTCGCGAGCTCAGAAACTGAAATCGCGTGATTCTCGGATGAACCAACACCAGACGACGAGGGCGTATTGCCCCCGTCGTCGGCTCTCTGTCCAGACTGTGCGCCCTTCATGCGTTTGGGATCGAACGGGAGTCGCCCTGTCATACCCAGAGCATACCGCCGATGACGCGGGCGTTCATTCGTTGATCGCGACTTCTTCCTTCACATCCGACCTGTTACGCTGGATCACGCTGACCCGGTTCGATGTGTCGAGGTGCGCCGGGAGTGATACCCGGACATTTTCGTCTCCAGAGTTCATCAGGAACGCAATGGAACCCATCGGGCTCGTATTCGCGTTGACCTGCTCGCGAGACTTGCCACGAGGAACATCTGCTGGGCGACGGAAGGTCGCTGCGGGCTCGGGGAGTTTGGCTTCCTTCTTCTCCCCCGCCTTGGGGTTTGTGAAGTTGCGGACGCCGTAGTAGCCGTTGTCACGCAACCAGTTGACGCGTGCCTGCTCGAGCTTGCGGAAAAGTTCCTTCGTTCGGTCGATGCGCTGACGCCCGAACTGGGTCCGGTCCGTTTCCAGCGAAGTGCCGCGGAAGAGCTGCTGTGCTGTCTCGTCACTCGCGTTGGGGATCGGAACAAACGGATCGATCGCGAAGGTACCATCGAAGATCTGGATATAGATCAGCGCGGGACCATCCTGCCCTCCTAGCAGTTCACGATCCGAGTCGGATTCCCATGTAACCTGACCGTCCATTGATCTTATGCCAACAACTTCACCCTGCGTCTCATTCGAGAAGCGGATCTGCCGACGATTGACGGCTGTCGTATCGAACATGTCCGGATTGATCTCGATGACCCGAGGGGTCGTGATGTGGCTGTTGCCGCACCCGTTCGCGTTGCATGGTCCCATCGCGAGTGTCGCTGCAGCGATGAGTGATGTGATCATCATCTTCGTGCCTCCGATCTTGGGTTGTCTTTGGACGACACAGGCACGCACACGCAGTGCCGCTCGTCACATAAGAAGTATGCACGAGAACCGAACGATCACCAGCGACTCTGACGATACATGAGGAATAAACGGGCGACGGATTCGGCTATCGGACATTGGCACGACCGATAGCTGATCATTCCGATTCGTGATCCTGCTCCAGCCCTACAAGATCGGTGTATGCATCGCTCAGTGCTTCGATATGAAGACCAGAGCGACGATGTGTCCGTATGTATTCACGAACGCGAGCGGCACATTCCATGGCATGATCACGAGACCTGATCACGGTCCGGACTTGATCAGACCAATCATCCGCAACCGCACGGGAGACCACAATCACCCCGGACTCCTCGTTGAGGGGCTGAATTTTCTCATCGTTGCCCGTAATGACGACGAGCCCCGCCCCCATTGCGTCAAGAAGCAATGTCCGCTCCTCATGGAGCGTTTCCGGATACACGAGCATGTCACATCGCAAAAGCAGATCACGCCGATCCTCGGATCGATCGATGACCGTGAACCGATCCTCTAGTTTATCCTTTTTGACTCGCGCCCAAAGTCCGGCACGCTCGACAAGTTCCTGGTTCGCGAAAAGCATGATATCGGATCGAGATGCGATCGCTTCAGCGATTCCGGTATATGCCGCAACGCAGTGATCCTGCTGCCGCCCTGACCCCATAAGCACTATTGAAATGAGCTTATCTTCGCGGAACACAGGCACAGGTTGTTCCGGAACATGTGCCCCCCATGGGACATGTCGCACCCTTGCCTGTTTCAGCGATTTGCGCAGGTTGTCCACGAATGATCGCTCGGGGACAAGAAAGATTGCTCGATCCTCTTCCTCGAGGTTCAGGTTGGCGGCGTGCCCCGCAAGCCCCGCACGCCAGACTTCGAGTGCAAGCCCAGCACCAAGCAGCCTTGAGAGTTCAAGCCCCATCCCCCAAGCACCACCGCCCATGACATGCACGATATCAACGGGACGGGTTGCATCCCCGTATCGTTCTGTAATACTCCGTGCGATCTGCGCAGCCCTGATTTTGCGAGTGATGAGCAGCCCACGATCGGCGTACCAGAATGGCTCACCAAGGAGCCCGACCCGGAATGCGGACAAACCACGATCCCTCGGGAGGATGAGTTGGGCTTCGATGCCCTCAACTGTGAGACCTACCACGACGCGCTCGATGAGCGCTCTCTCGTGCTTTGCGAACTGTGCGTCGGCTAGGATCAGCACTCGCATCGCGTGCTCACATTCCCGGGGGAGGCCCCGATGGATCGAATCAACCCTGCTGCTTCTTGAAATCACTCACACGGAATGTCAGATCTGGCGGCGATGAATCGTCGTTCTTCACCGCTTCTGTGCGCCAGCACCCGACCCAGTGGTCGTCCGCAACTTTGCGTAGAACATAATCCCCCGCGGGTTCATCCCGTTTGCGAAGATCCGCAGGGGCGTCGCTCCAAGGCCACCAAGGCGTAATCCCTTTATCCGCACCGGGGAGTTTCTTGAACTCCTCAGGATTATTGACGATCTCGGTGATGGTTGTCAGACGATCAAGCTTTTTATGAACAACTGGGATACTTGCGAGGAGCCCTTTGGTGTAGGGATGCATCGGGTTGTCGAATAGGGTGTAGACAGGCGCAAACTCGACGACGCGACCGGCGTACATGACACAAACGACATCCGCGTTCTCTGCTACGACCCCGAGGTCGTGCGTGATGAGCATCACGGCCATATCGCGTTCTTCCTTGAGTTGCTGCAACAACTCAAGGATCTGTGCCTGGATCGTCACATCGAGCGCCGTGGTGGGTTCGTCCGCGAGCAGTAATCGCGGTTGACAGGCAAGGGCCATCGCGATCATGACACGCTGTCGCATACCACCTGAGAACTGGTGTGGGTACGCCTTGATTCGCCCTGTGGGATCCGGAATACCCACGGCATCCATCGCCTCAATCGCGATTTTTTCCGCTTCCTTTGCGTTCACATCCTGATGGAGTGTGATCGCCTCGATGATCTGATCCCCGACCGTGTATACGGGGTTGAGCGAAGTCATGGGCTCCTGAAAGATCATCGCGATTTCATTACCGCGGATCTTCCGCATGTCGGCTTCGGATTGCTCGAGCAGGTTGAGAACCTTCCCATCGGCCATTCGGTACATAATCTTCCCACGATCGAATCGCCCGGGCGGTCGAGGGACAAGTTGCATCGAACTCATCGAGGTGACGGACTTGCCGCACCCGGATTCGCCGACGACCGCGAGGGTCTGGCGGGGGTAGACCGTCATGCGGACTCCGTCCACGGCCTGGATGCGGGGGCCGGATCCGTTGTCGAACGAGACCGCGAGGTCCTGGACCTGCATGATCGGCTGTTCGGCGACCGTAGAGGTGCTCGCGCGACCAGATTGTTGCATCGTTGCTTCGCTCATGGATAACTCCTCGCGTCTTTTACAGATTAGACGCGTGCTTTCTTGAGTTTGGGATCGATCGCGTCTCGGAGCGCCTCGCCGATCAAGTTGTAGGCCAGGGTTGTCAGGAAGATCGCGGCACCGGGGAAGATTGCCAGCCACCATAGGAAGCCGCCGGCCTCACCCGATGCGTTCCGCAGCAGGCTCCCCCAGCTCGCCTGTCCCGTTGGACCGAGCCCGAGGAAGGATAGGGTTGCCTCGATCAAGATTGCCGCTGCGATCAGGAACGAGGACTCAACAAGGACAGGTGTGACCCCGTTTGGGAGCATGTGCTTGAACAGGATCGACCAAAGCGGCAGTCCCATCGCCTGTGCTGCTTGTACATAGTCTGTGTGGCGAAGCTTCATGAACTCTGCGCGGATGAAACGCGCCGCGCCGGTCCATGTAAAGCATCCGATGATGGCCATCATAAAGTAGGTATTGCGTGGAAGAAGACCCGCGGCCACGATCAGCAGGAACAGCACCGGGATGGCCATAAAGATCTCCACGACGCGGTAGAGCAAAAGATCGACCCAGCCGCCGAAGTACCCCATGAGCGCCCCAATCGTGACACCGATGACTACGGCGATGCCCGTCGAGACAAACCCGATCGAGATCGCGAGACGGCACGCGTGCATCATCTGCGAGAGCACATCCTGCCCGAGCGTGTCCGTTCCGATGGTGTGCATCGGAGCATTATGATCGAGGATCGCGTCGCGCATCTCGACAAGGTTTGTTATCTCGCCGGCATCCACTCGCGTCTGTAGCTCGTCAATGAACTCAGCGATCGGGTACGAGACAAGCCCATCCACAGACCGACCGATCGCGCCGAGTTCTGTCATGGTTTCGGCAGTGATCGGTATCGCGGCGAGTTCCTCTTCGTTGAACTTTGCGCTTCGTCCTTCGGTTCGACGCTGCCAAGCCTCAAGGCGTGACCACGCGGCATCCATCGGGGTCGCTCCCGGCGGGCGGTTGAACATGGCGGGCATCGAGTGCGAGTGCGAGAACGGAACCAAGGTGTAGCTGGCGTCGATCAGCCCGCGCGATTCACGATCGCGATAATCGAAGTTGTTCAGTGAGGGCGTCCACTTCCATGCGACGATCCCACCCGCAACGATGGCGATAGCCAAAACGAACACCATCCGCCCAACACTCCGATGAACGAAGAAGGAGATCAGGAGAAACGGGATCATTGTAATCCCGCAAAGAACGGCGACCGAGACGGGCACGAAAAGGTCCGAACGCCCCCAATCCGCGACAAAGCCGACGGCGTCGCGATGGGTGAATGTGCTCTCCACAACACGCGCAAGGATGACAACCATCCCGATCTGGGCGGCTCCCGCGATGACCAGACGGAGTTTCTCGCCAAAGTTCATCGTACCGATCTTCAGAAAGAGGAAGAACGGCGAGATCGTACCGATCACGAGTAGTGCGACATCCGGAGCGCTGAGTGAATCGATGAGCGGCGAACTCGAACCATCGTCCGAACGGAGAATCAGGGGGTGGCTGGACGCAATGAGTGGTGCGTAGATCGCGAAGAAACTCACGATCGCGATCCAGACAATGCTCGCGACGGCTGCCGGTCGTTTAAAGACCTGCGACCATGCTTCCGCCCAGAAGCTCTGGGCGGGCTGGTGCCCAATGCCCTGTGCGAGTTGCACACCGGTAACGGAGCTCGGCTTGTCCGCCTGCACTGGATTTGCGTTCTTACTCATTTGTACGAAATCCTCGGATCAGCAAGCGCGTACAGGATGTCCGCCAGCAAGAGCGCGATCAGGTTTACCCCCGCGATCATCAGCGTATTGGCGAGAAGAAGCTCGCGATCGCGTAGATTGATCGACTCAAGGGTTAGACGCCCCATGCCGGGGATGGTGAAGATCTGCTCGATCACCACGGAACCCGCGAGCATCGCGGGGAAGATCGAGACGAACATTGTGATCAGGGGAAGAAGCGAGTTGCGGAACACATGCCTCATGACAATCGTGTTTCCAGCGACACCCTTTGCCTTCGCTGTTCGAACATAGTCCATATTGAAGTTGTCGAGCATCGCGGCGCGTGTCTGCTTGGACAGAATCGCGAACCCACCGTAGACCAGACACAGGACGGGCAGGCACACATGCCAAATTAAATCGAGCAGGTACCCTGGCTCCCAGTTCCCCTGCGCATTTGTGC
The DNA here is from genome assembly GCA_965216865.1 of Phycisphaerales bacterium. Classification (GTDB taxonomy): domain Bacteria; phylum Planctomycetota; class Phycisphaerae; order Phycisphaerales; family UBA1924; genus UBA1924. Next base: position 2,788,369 of record OZ244206.1, on the reverse strand, counting down.
TGGGTAGATAGGTGTATCCCTCGGACGCAGTCGAGTGCAACCCGGAAACGGGAAACCATCCGAGAATGTCATTGTTCGCGAGATAACCGACAGCGAGCACACCCGCCAGCGGGATCGGGAAAGACCACATCGCGATAAAGAATGCACCGCTCAGTCGATCAAAGAGTGAGCCAGCTTTGACCGCCGCGAGCATCCCGCAGGGTATTGCGACAAAGTAGATGATCGGCGTTGCGATCAGGTTGAGCAGGATCGTGATTGGGATTGCGTCAGAGATCAGATCGACCACGGGTCGGGATTTGGTAAACGAGCGTCCGAAATCGGGGCTTGAAATACTGACCCAAGAAGAACCGACCCCTGCCTCAGGGAATGGCTTGGCATCGAATATCCCTTTCAGAATACCCCACTGCTGCCATGCCTCCTCGTACGCATCGATCAAGATCTGCCCTTGTGACTGGAGTTCTTCCCAACGCTCGTCGCTCTGGTAGATATCGAGATTTTTCTCGACGATGTTGTATCGGATCTTTCCGGATCCATCTCGGATGCCACGGATATTGTTGCGATCAGCGATCGAGCCGAGGATCTCGTCGAGCATCGCTTTGTTCGCGATCATCGCGGCACGGGCCTGTGAGTACGCCTGCGATTGTCGGCGATACGCGCGGCCTTTGAGTTCCGCGATCTCATCAGCATCCGTCGCGTCTCCGAGGACGAACTCGTACGGAACCGGTTCGGCCTTTGGGGGAAGTTCGTCCACAAAGAGATCCCAGAGAGGTGGGTCTTTGGGTTTCTTGGGTGAACGGATGAACTCTCCCGTCGGGTCGATCTGGTCGCGCGTGCCGAACTTAATCGGGGAGATTCGTCCGAGCCAGCGGACATACTGCACCGGAGCAGGGGCATCGAGCCCGTAACGATCCTCCAAGTAGGCTTCACGGATCGCGCGGGTATTCGCTTCCATCTCGCCGCCGGCAACTCGGAGCGATGCCCCGATCCCGCCCGGCGCAAGCGCGATGATCATGAATACGACAAAGGTGATACCGATCAGAGTCGGTATCATCAGGAGCAAGCGTCGAAGAATATATACGCCCATGCGTGGCCTCGTCCCTTCGCGTGATCAGTTTGCTTGCATCGGCGCTGTGTAGTACTCACGCTGTTCCAGACCCTTGGGGTAGGGATGGACATTCGTGAACTCCTTACTGATGAAACGCTTCCACGGGACGACACGGATAAAGGTGTACGGCTGCTCTTCGTGAACGAGCGAATGGAACTGATGGAAGATCTTCATCCGCTTGTCGAAATCGAGCTCGGCTTTAAGCCCATCGATGTACTGGTCCTGACCACCATCCCATTGGATGAAGTTGTGGCCTTGGTTCTGGATGGAATCGGTGTGCCAGATCTGCTTGGGATCCGATTCCGGAGCGGATGCGGACCAACCGAGCGTGATCGCATCGAAATCACGGTTCTTCAGGATCTGGTCGTACAACGCCCAGTCCACAATCTTGGGAGTACAACGGATCCCGATCGCAGCACACCGGTCAACGATGTATTTCTGCATCCGCTCAGCGGTCTGTCCGCCTGAGGCCCGGGTGAACTCGAACTCGAACTCAACACCATCCGCGTTCTCCAAGATCCCGTTGCCATCACGATCTTCCCAACCCGCTTCCGCAAGGAGTTCGAGCGCTCGTTCAGGGTCATACGGCCACGGTTCGATCTCTGGGTTTGCCGCTGGTGAGGGCGGGTTGTTTGGACCGACCGCAACATAATCGAGGCCTGCCCAGATATCACGGATCATTTGTTCACGATCTAGATTGAGGGTCATCGCCTGACGAACGCGCTTATCGTGGAAGGGGGTAAGTTTGCCATCACGAGGGCCGCATTGCCACCCGATGAAGAGGTAGCCCGAACGCATATTGAGCCACTTAAGCGAGTGTGCTTTTTCGTCCCAATCCGCACGCTCAGTCATCTCCAGGAACTGGGGGGCTGAGGGATTAATCATGTCCGTCTCACCGTTGGTAAACGCGGTGAGCTTCGGCACATCTTCCTGAATGACATTGAATCGAAGTTCTGCGATCGCCGGCTTGGGGCCCCAGTACTGCTCGTTACGAACGAGCACAGCGGTTTCGCCCGGCGTCCACTGGTTGTCGGGGTTCAAATTCGCGAACTTGAACGGCCCGGACCCCATGGTCAACGCGGTCGCCTGATTAATCTGGGTCGGGGTGAACTTTTCGTAGAAGTGCTTGGGGAGGATATAGAACTGGAGCGCCGCCTGCAGGTTGTATGCGTCTGGCTCATTGAACGATATTTCAACCACCTTGTCGTCGATGACCTCGACCTTTTCGATCTGTGTTAGGATCGAGCGGAGTGACTCGGTTTCGAGTTCGGGGTTGTTGATATAGTCATGGAAGGTCCAACGGACATCTTCCGCTGTAACAGGCTGGCCGTCAGAGAAACGCGCGATATCGCGGATCTTCACGCGGACCCAGTAGCCCTCAGGATCATACTGCCATGCTTCAGCAAGCCAGCCAGTGAGTTCGAGAGTCTCGGGATCAAACTCTGCGAGGCGCTCGCAGACCTGGTCCTGCACACGCCGTCCGTAGACATCTTCACCGAGGATCGGTGTGAGCTTGGCGGGCTGAGCCTCAAATGTCTCCTGGAAGGTCCCACCGATGCGGTAATCATCGTTATTGCGCGGATCCGACGCAAAACCGGGCATATCGAACCAAACGACTTCAACATTTGGATCACGAACCCAAGACTCATCTCGCACCGCGGGGGCACCGTTTGAGTTCGCGTTGTTGGAGACGACGATCCCGGATTCGAGCTTGGCTTCCATTCGGGCGAGCTGCTGCTCGATGGAGTCCACCTTCGCGACGAGGGTCTCGTTCTGTTCCCAGCGTCGATCATCCTGCCTCATGGCGAGAACGCCGAGCACCATCACGATGACGACGAGGACCAGAAGCACAAAATCCTTCAACCCGAACTTGTTCTGCATAGACAACTCTCACTTGCGTGGACTTGAGACTCAATCCCCGGAAATCGGGATTGATAGTTTATCATCTTGATCGCTTCGGATCGAACGCTTCACGCAGTCCTTCTCCGACAAAGTTCATCGACAAAAGCGTGATTCCGAGCAACAAGCACGGAAACAGCAACAGCCACCAATGGCTGTGGTATGTGTTAATCTCCCCAAGTCCCTCTGCCGCAAGGTTTCCCCAGCTCGGCAAGGGCGGTTTGACACCGATTCCCAGAAAGCTCAGGAAACTTTCCTGAAGGATCGCCTGAGGAACGGTAAGTGTCGCATAGACCACGATCGGGCCGATCAGATTCGGCAAAAGATGTCGAATAAAGATCCGCACCGGGGAACTCCCCACGGCGCGGGCCGCCTCGACGAACGGCTGATTCTTGAGACTCAGAACCTGCCCTCTGATCACGCGTGCCATTGTCAACCAGCTCACGCCGCCGATCGCGATGAGAAGCGTCAGCACATCGAGGGCTGTGCGTTTGCCAACACTTAGGTCCCGGGCGGGGTACATCGTGTTCGCTTGCGCCAGTAGTCCATCACGGAGTTGCTGATCCGTTGCGAGAATATCGACGGCTTCCAGCTTCGTAATCGATTCGCCGCGCTGTTCCGCTTCAGCTATGACTTGGGCCCGCATCCAGGACTCTTTCGCTTTCGACTGAGTCACCCATTCGTCCACGATCGCGTTGCTTGCGACTGCGAGCAGCACGACGAGGAGAATATATGGCAGCCCATAGAGCACATCGACGACACGCATCATGAACGAATCGATCTTTCCTCCGATGTACGCGGCGAGAGCACCGTAGATCGTCCCGATGCTCACACTCAACAACGCGGCGGCGATCCCGATGGTCAGGGAGATCCCCCCACCGGCAAGCAATCGGATGCCGAGCGATCTCCCGAGCAGGTCGGAACCGAATATGTATTGCGGCCAGAGGGGCTTGACAAGCTCGAGTTCTGGGTCTCCGGACCGTGCAGCGAGAAGTTCGTCCAGCGTGAGCTGATGCTCGGCCGCCAAGAGCGCGAGTGCCTCTCGATCGACGGCATTGTTTGCTCGTTCGATATCACGATCATCGTAGTGTACCCACGAAGGAGGAATCCGCCCCTCAATGGGTGCACCCTCGTCATATCTGGGGACCCCATTGGGAGCGTCGAGAGTCCAAGGCAGGGAGCCCAAGCATGCCACAAACATAATGACAAGGATTCCAAAACCAATCAGCCCGGGCTTGGATCGTGTGAACGGATTATCCCGATGACGCGAAGGCGCTCGCATCGCAAGCACCGGCTCGTGATCGTTTCCCTGCATTTTTGGATTCGCCGTCCCGCTGGGCATGTGCACACCTTATCTGAACGCGAGTGTGCGTGCTGACCGCCGACCTACTAATTCTCTGACACCTTTCCTCAGGATTCCACGAAAAAAGCGTGCGTTTGACGCACGCTTTGTAGAAGAAATCAGAGAGACAGGATTTGAACCTGCGACCTTCTGGTCCCAAACCAGATGCTCTACCAAGCTGAGCTACTCTCTGCTGGCTCAACTGTAGCCCGCTCAAGTGCCTTTGGCACGCATCAGCCTAGAGCGGAACCTCCTTGAGCAGAACAATCTTGGGCTTATCGCCCGGCTCGATCACATTTGAGCGGTCTACGACCATCATGTACCGCTTCTGAAGGGTCGGAATCAGCGGATCTTCCGGACGCAGGTTCGCCACATCGGATTCACGGTACCCCTGAACAACGAACCAAACAGCGTAGTAGTCCGAACGGACACTCACCATGTTCAGGACGCCGCTCGCCAGCGCGAGTTTCTCTGCGTAATCATCCACGGTTTGACCGACTTCGAAACTACCTGATGCATCGAATACCTGTGGCACGGCCGTGGTGGTGTTCTCGATGCCCTGAGCGACATCATCGATGCCGTAGAGTTCCATCGTGAGGTTCCGAAGGTTTTGCCAAGCAAACTGGTGGGTCGCAGATGAAGCATGGTCCGGATCCAGTCGTACCGCGAGCAGCTCGCCGATCGATCCGAATCCGGGCGTGGTCCTCAGTCCCTCGATCCCCGTCATCGTGCGTCGATCAAATGTGATCGTGGTACTCGCGGGGAAGTTGATTGGATCTTCGGTGATGAAGTTATTGGCAACCGAATCCAGATTCGCATCGTTCACGCTCGTGAACATCGGCGAGTAGTAGTAGTTCTGACCACCAGCACTCGCGTGCGCCCCAGTATTAGGAGCTGCCATGATGCGATCACGGTACGCGACGATACCAGCCGCGACATCGGGGTTGTCAAGCAACTGCTCAGGCGACGATGCCGGGAGAATCGTCGTATTCGCGACTTCCGTATCTGTCAGGCGGTTGCCCCACCATTCCGGAGTCGTGGTCGATCCCGTACTCGTATCAACATACGCTGCTCGGCTCGGTGTGAGGCCTGGCAACAAACGCAAGACCTCGACGGGGGCCGTATTGATGTTGATCGTGCCAACCACCGGACGCGTGAGTGCCAACTCAAGATCACGCTGCGGTGTCGTTGCCACTGGATCGGTCACTTGATTTTGTGGTGCAAACACGCGCGCTCGATCGAGCACACCGAGTGCGGCAGGCACGCCCGCCCCGCGGATACGGTCCGCGGCTGGGTTGAACACGATCGGATTCTCCGCCGGTGCGGCGTTCATGAACGGCACAAACCTGTCCAACGCGAGTCGGGCATCGTCGAAGACCCGTGTTTCGGGATTGGTGCTTGTGCCCCAGGTTTCCGCCCAGATGCTGCTCGCGGTATTGCTGGAAGGGCTCGGTTGCTCATACCCGAGCGCAATCGCGAGCGCCTCTGTGTAGGTAATCCACTCTTCACGGTGGTAGCTTGCCTGGTTCCCGGTCAGTGAAGCATCAGGCGCGTACATTGGGCCAATCGCTGTCGTGAGCAGCAGGTCGCTCAGGCGAGGCGCGTTCGCTACCGTCCCCGCATCGAAGATGAGTTGTGGACGGATATTTGTGGGCGCGGTGTTTGTGCTCGGCGTCGCCTGCGTGCCGCCCCAGTGAAGGGTCGTGACCGTGTCAGGGTGTGACCAGCGTGCACCCAAAACATCGAACTTGCCATTCGAACCGGTTGCACCGTTCGCGGGCCACCCCAGCAGATCAAGATCATGCTTGCGATGTGGCGCGATGCTCATCGTGACCACCGCTGATTCGGCAGAGAACAGATCGAATAGCTCGAGATCGACTTCGTAATCCGTCTTCGCGATGCTGAAGGGTTCCGAAGTGATATCGAACGGATCTTGTCCATTGAGCTCGCGGAAGTCTTCGATCACCAGGGTTGCCCGATCGTACACCTCGTCGGTCGTGGTGATGACCGATGCTGTGGGATCGGAGTAGGTCGAGAGCATCCATTCACGGATCTCACCGATGTTGCGGCCGTCGACATCGTACTCCGCACCGTTATAGTCAGGATCGGGGGATGTCCTGCGTCGCGTGGATCCCCATTTGACGATACTCAAACCCGTGTTGTCGTTGCGGACACCGGCACTGACCTCTTCTGTTGTTGCGGGGTAGTCCTCTTCGAAGGACACGGCACCCTCGATTTCGTTCTGGCCCGGATTCAGATGCTTCGCGATCGTTTCATTCGAGTCGATCGCGATACGGTCCACGAGCAGATCGTTGTGAAGCAGGTTTCTGAGCGTTGTGGTGCCGGCTACCGAGGAATCGTTTTCCTCTTCGCCCGTTGTCGTGATTTTTCGCCACAAACGGACCTCGTTGGCATTCAAGCGATCCGTCGTACCGGACAGTTGGGTGAACGCAGCGATTGAGCCGGGTGCCGTCAGGTACGGGTAGGTCGTTGTATCCGACAGATACTCGCCCGTTTCCGGATTCATCGGGTGAATCATGACAGGTGAGCGTGGCGCGTAGATCGATGTGAACTGATCCTGAATCCACTCCTGGGCCACGCCGGTCCATCCGTTGAAGTCTTTACCGTCGGGGATTCCGTCTTCGTCCTTGTCATAGTCCGGGATGCCGTTTGAATCATTGTCCGGACCGAGCGAGTTATAAATCGCGGGCAGATCACCGTAATCGGACATCACATTTCGCCACTTGGTGTCCACGGACATCTCATAGGTCCCTGCCAGAGCGCTGGGGGTGGCAGTGGGTCCGAAGCGGGGATCCGAGAGGGCGTAAAAGACTCGTGTCTCACCTGGATTCAGCACCACATTACGGGCAACAAAGTCCACATAGGTGGCGGGATCCAAGTACCCTGCATTTGATGAAAAATCATCCGCGGGGTTATTCGGCGAGTTGATCTCTGCGTCCCGGATGCGTGTGTCCAGGCTGTTTGTATCCGAGGGATAGAATCGCTCGAACGCGGCAAGCTTGAAGAAATACCCGTTCCAATCAATGTAGTAATCAAACTCGAACTGACCTGAGGTCTGATCAACCGTGGTCTGATCATTGGGATCACGCAGGCGCGTGAGCGCATCTCGCTCGCCACGATTCTCACCACCGAGTGAGATCGGCACATCCCAGGGATTGTGGAGTTGGAAAGCAACCATCTCAAGCATGAGATCGGGGTTTCCGATGATATCGTCGTCGCCGTTGATGGTGACCTGCGGCTGATCCATCTGATCTTCCGGCGCAGGCGGTGGCGGTGAGACCAGACCGTTACGACGACGGGGACGATAACCGGGACGGTAATCGACATCCCCCCCGCTCAGTCCTTCAGGCGCATCGGTATACACAATGACCGTGGACACTTCCGTGATAATCGGCATCGGTTCCATGCCATACACATTGACCGCCTGTCGACGGACATCGAGCGTGTTGTTCGTCGCGAGAACCTGGCCTCCTGAAGTCACATTCGACTGGGCATCGAAGAGCAACCCATCGGCCCGGCCAGGGTAGTCGCGGTACCACTCGTTGTCTGTGTCGGGACCCGTGGTTGGGAAGTTTCCAGTATCCGTTAGATCAGAACGGCGGTTTTCATCAAGCAGCACAGTCGCGACCGTAGGAGTCGTGTCGTTGTCGACCATATCAACCATGTTCACCGCCGCGTGAGCTGCGATGTTCAGGGCGACTTCCGGGCCTCGGTAGCCATAAAAAAGTGTGGAGAATGGCTGCGTATCGAACTGATCGATCGCGTTGGTCCATGTCTGCGAATCCATGTCTTCGATTTCACCCGCGAGCGCTCGGGAGTAAAGCCCGAAGAGTTGCTGCGGATCTGTGATGAGTGACGAAAGCGATGGGAGCGCATCGTTGGTCGTCAATGCTTCGCGCTCGCTCACATCCGTGACCGCCGCGTCGGGCGACATCGGCACGAAGCCGCTGAATGGCGTCATCCGCTTGCGTGGCGTGAGCGCCATCAACGCCATGGCGTTCCGTGAAATCTCCCCGATCCGTGAAAGGTCGGTCTGATTGTCAACCGAAGGTGCGATCCGCGGATCATTTGCGGAGAGAATCCGTGTATGTCCAAATCGATCGAGCGTCAGGTCACGATTGGACAGCAGCGGGCTCATGCGGCGAGCCTGAATCGGGTCCGCGCTTCCGCCTCCGAAACTGTCGTATCGCCCGTCCACGACGCGTTCGAGCCGGCTGGTGAACGCCGGGTCATTCAGCCCGTGATATGTCAGCAGCTCCGCAAGATCATCTATACCGAAGAGACCGGCGTCTGTGGTGGTAAGACCAGGATTCAGCGCGCTTTGCGAACTGTCGTTCATGTATTGGTTGTAACGGTTGAGCGCCGAGGGCTCACCACCACCGAGACCGAACGAGTTCTCGAACTGCGTCAGCGAGGTGGGATCAGTATTGACATTGCCGTTGCGTTCCTGATCGTACCCGAAGTACTGATTACCAGGTGTACCACCAACATTGATCGCGCGACGCAACGCCGAGTACGCATAGCGTCCAATCAGCATGGAAGGCGAGTTTGAAATCGGCTCGCGGATATCTGTCGACACAATGTCCGCCTGGTAGAACTGATAGTCCTGGGGCTCGCGTCGGAAGTCGGACTGGCGCTCGGGCGCGTCCCAGACTCGGGCCGCAGCGAGATCGGCCTCGGCGGTGTACGGGCGTGGTGCATCGCTGAGTGAGAGCGGTATCACATCGCCGCCGGCGGAGATCACGGATGCGTAATCGGCTGCCGCGTCTTCCATCGTGAGTAAGCGTCGGAAATCGATCTCTGCGGGTGTGCTCCCGATCGGATAGTTCGCGATGGGCTCTACGAGCCCGTCCGTTGCAGTATTGATGTTGACCATGGAACTGAGGTCAATGGCGCGGGCCGCGATGAAGTATCGCATATCGCCCTGCTCGAAGAGTTCCTGGATGTCATCTCGCCCAGAGCCGAACAGATCTCCCGCGTTGGAGTCTCGCGCCGCGCGGAGCTCGAACCATCGTGAATCTGCAAAGCCATCGCCGTCAGCGTCCGCATACTGGTACGGAGGATAGTCCGGATCCGCCCAGCTTGATTCCTCTAGCCCGGAACCCCGATTGTAAATAACAAACGGCTGGTTCATCGGCATGAACATGAATCGCTGGTACATGGTCCAAACCGCGGGCGTGTTTTGGATTTCGGCCCCACTGAGTCCAATGTTCTGCGGGGTGTTGTACCCGGGTACCCAGACAGTGCCGGTCTGAACCGGGTCGAAGGCCTTGAGGAAGGTATTCGGGTCTGATGGGTCCTCAACATTGAGCAGCGAGAGATAGTTGCTCATGCGCCGGATAGGACGCCCATCGGACGCACGCGGTGAGGTTCCGAATCCCGGTTCCGCATCAAAGCCGCCAACATCCGATTGGTTCACATTCCGAGCAGGGATATCCGTCGTATTCGGGCGAAGGTTGAACAGGTTCACCGGACGCCCGTCGTACGCAAAGTTGGAGATCTGCAGCCAATCACGCTGATCGAGGTAGCTCCCCGCGTTCGGCACGCTGGGGTCATATTGCACGATCTTACCGAAGGGACGCTGGTCATCAAAGGTTGGATCGCCTGGTGTCCCAAGGAAGGTCGGCGTGGTCGAGGCGAGCCATGGGTCACTCTGGACTCGATAGTCCGCATTTGCACCGAGTGAGCCCAGTTCGTATGGGCCGCCTGTCGGCGTAAATAGCAGCGCCCGCTCGTTGGGGTCGCTCAGGTTCACCTCGCTGCGACGCGTCCAGTCGGTGTACGGCAGATCGATGACCTCGCGCCGTGCGAAACTGCTGCCGTCGAGTCGGTACTGGACATACGCATCGAGGCGATCGTCGCCGATCACGCCTGAGAGGTACTCCGCAAACTGGAATGAGTTATCTCGCTGCTCAACACGGGCGCGGAACGACTGTGCAGCACGCCTGTCTGTGCGACCAATCGAAACATAGACCGCCGCGAAGACCGCAACGAGCGCGAGCGTGCCGATCACAATCAGCAACGCCGACCCACGCTCATGCGGGGCGCGCCCCGCGAGCGATCGGAGCTGGAGCGCCGAGATGTTCTTGCGTCGTTTTGTCTTCATCATGCCTCTTACTCCTCGCCCGTTCTCCGGACGATGCACACCTCATGGGTTGTCTGCTCGGCGAACTTGCCCGCGTAGGTGCCCGCGGCGTCCCCGGCCGAGCGTCCCCTTGTTTCGTGTCCCCCTCGAATCATCCCTGCGCTCACTCGGGCTCAGGGACTTCGAAGATGATCTGATAGGTCTCCTCGACATCCCGATCGGTCGGGTCGCCGAGTGTCATCGTGATCCGGATGAGCTTGGGCCAGGGCCAGTATGCCCCGCCGAGTTCCGCAGCCGGAGCGTTGGGATCTGTTACATACCCGAAGCACGCGGCCTCGACCGAACTCGTTCCGGTCAGCGGTGCCGACCCCACGATGAGTTCCGGCGCTGGGCCCATCAGACGGGGTTGATCGTCCGCCGGATTAATCAGGGTTGGCGGGTCAGACTGAACTCCGCGTCTGGTGTATCGAGTGACCGTCGGGCGATCGGCCGCATCGGTCTGGCCATCACCGTTTGTGTCATTCAGATAGCGCGGCAGCCCATACCACTTGATCGATTTGAAGTCAAAGTCCCCGGCCACGGGCCCAAGCTCGATGAACCCGTAGGACCATTCGACAATGAACTCTGTGCAACGCGGCACGAAGACCGACGAGCCGAGCATCTCCTGATTGGCTTCCGCATATGCGCGTTCGAGATTACCACGATCGTTATCCGCGAACTCCGTCTCTTCGAAGAGAAGCCGGGTTGGGATATCCTCGTATCGAACACCCGCGAAGAAATCGTTTGGATTGAGCGATCCCGTGTTTGCGCCTGTGTTCCAAGCACTGGGAAGCGCATCGATCATCCAGGATCTGATCCGTCGGACATGAGCGGAGTTGTAGCGGGTTGTGGTGTCCCAGTTCCCAAGGTCCGTGTACTTTCCGAGTTGAATACCATCGGCGTCACTCGGATTGGGGCTGGTTGTCAACTGATAGAACTCATACTCAAACTCATCACGCGTACCGATCCCGCTCGGCGGGACCGGAGTCGGGAGCCGCCCGAAGACATCGGAATAATCCATGTATGCCGACGGGAAATACTGCGTCGAAGAAAAGTTCCCCGCGAGGGCTTGGAGCTCAGTTCGTATCGATGCGAGATCCTGAGAGACCACATCAACCATCCCGCTTGTCGGCAGATACAGCGGATACTGATCCGCGGACGAGGCCTGGCCCTGGTAGGTCAGGTCATACAAGGACCGGTTGATGGTCCCCCCCACGCTCGGGTCGATGCGTGAACTGCCATTAAGTGACTTGAAGATGCTCCGCGCGGCTGGTTGCAGCATAATCTGTCGGGCAGAATCCGTCAGGCGTGGACGGTCGCTGGGGTCATCGCTTGAGAGCCCGTAGAGTTCCTGCGGCACCTGCTGCCCCGCGCCCGCGGGGTTGGTGAGCAGCGTCACGACACGCAAAAGTGACCAATCTCGCGCGAACTCGTTTGGATTGATGCCACCGTTTAAATCTTCATACCCGACCCGAGTTTCAACAACATTATCATAGTTATTGTCCCAGGGCTCCGGATTGAAGAAGAGGTTCAAGGGGCTATCAAACGCGGGGTCTAACTGAGCAATCTGTGGGCGACGCTTCTGTCCGTGCCCATAGTAGATCGCCGCCTCGTTTGAGGTCGCGATCATATTGGGTGCGATCGCGCGACGCTGGGATACGAAATCGCCGCGCGCGAAGAACATGATCTCATCACTGCGGCGGGGGCTGCCCTCAATCCCGTTCCCATCGCGATCCGTTGTCTCGCCGCGGTACAGCTGGACATCGCGCCCCGCGCCGGCGTTCTTATTGATGATGACGAGGAACCCGTCGCGAGTCATGTTGTCAAAGTCTTTCCGCATCACGCGTTCCATGCGCGCCGCGAACTGGTTGAGCTCTGAAAGCTTCCGCCCCCGGGACACTGTCTCGCCAATGCTCTGGAATATCGTGGCGACGCCGAGCGAGACGACCACGAGGATACCGATGACAACGAGCATCTCGACAACGGTAAAGCCATTGCGGGCACGGTGCTTTGGTGCACGATTGTTCATGATGCACCTCCGAGCGTGACAATCTTGACGGCCACAGGTTCACGCGGGGTGAAGATCACCTGACGCACCCAGCTGGCCCGTTCATCGTCCCATTCCTTGTCTTGCGAGTTTGACCCGCCGGGGTACACTCGGTCTGTGTCCGCACCACCCGCGTTACTCGGAAGGAACGGAGGATCAACGACAACAACTCGCGCCGAAGAGAGCAGCCCCAAAAGTGGATCGGATGGACCCGCTTCTGCAGTGCCCACGACCGTGCGGACGGTGCCCGTGTTATCGACAAGTTTCTGTCCGATCTGGGTGGCTAGGTCAATTGATGTGTCAACGCTGCCATCACGCCCGTCCGGGAAGACAAGCCAATCAAGCCGCTCAGGGTAAACCTCAGCTTTGAGCGCCTGAATCACAGCGTAGAAATGGTTTCCGGAACCATCATCTGCAGCTGGCAATCCTGTTGCACTCGTAATCGCAACAGGGAGCCTGGTGCGGGCTGCACTGATGTTCCCTCCACCGGTGAGCACATCACTTAGGGTATTGTCTCGCGGAACTCTGATGCGTGCATCGATGCGTCGCACAAAGATTGCCGCTTGTAGCTGGTTGCCCTTCGGCTCACGGCGGAGCGCGATATCCCAAACCATCTTGGGTTCCTTGCCCGAGTATGGCTGGGGGTAGAGGCGTGCCGAAAGTGGGATCTGCGACACATATACATCCGTTGCAGGCGGGTTCCCGCTCGCATCGTTGAATAGATCTCCATCGAAGTCGAATGTCCACAGCCCAGTGACAAAGTTTATTCCTGGGCGATGAATCGTTCCGTCATCAAGGTCATACGGATTCGAACTGAAATCCTCTACCGACCACAAGTGCTCGTATCGATATGCAGAAGAGTCTGCATATTTTCCGAAAGATTCATCGACAAACGAGAAATCCACCAACTCTGGATTCTGCAACAACGCCGCCGCGGACGCCGCAGCGTTCTCGCCCTCGATCGCGGCGAACGAATCGCGCTGCTCCGCGATGATCGCGGGGAACACGGCGCCCAGTCCGAGCATCCCGATCGCGAGCACGAGCACCGCGATCAGCACCTCGATAAGTGAAAAGCCCCGCCGTTCATATGTATGAGTGTCCGTCATCATCGGAGGATCTCCTTGAGTTCTCCCGTGTATGACTGAACGAGGAAGAGGCGAGAATCTGGCTCGTCCGTCAAGAAACTTACTGTCCCATCAAAGTCGGTATCACCATCGATCCACGAGTTGATGCGTTCGATCGCATCTTCCTCATTGTTGATGTCAGTGAACAACGACATATCGAGTTGGATATCGACCTGGCGTTGGTCCTGTTCGTGAGGCAGGTAGATCGTTCCGGTCTCCCGGTTCACACCTCGGGCGCGGATCCCGAGCGCCAGCTTGTTCTCATCGTACAGCGCGACACGCGAGACAGGCTTGACCAGGATTGTGTCATTACTCGCGTTTCCGATGAGTTGCTCACGGAGCCGGCCGTCGTCACGCCCATACGCGATGCCATCATTCGTGATGTCCGGCGAGCGGATCACACGCGACGCCCAGACCTCAAGATCCTCTGCGAGATCGGGACGCATGGTGATCTCGTATTGATCCGGCTGGTTGCCGCCCGGTTCTCGTTGGTTGCTGTTGCGTGGATCGATGAACAGTGCGGAACGCGTGTCGCGGCTGACTGCTCCGGTGCGGCCATCGAACCGGATCATGAAAGACTGACGGGCTGTCGGGTCGTCCGCGTTTACATTTGAGAATGACCCGTCGAGTGACCCGCCGTTAACCTGCGCGTCCTTCGCAAAGAATCCTGTTTCCGGGAAAATCCAGTGCGCCTCGTCCTTTGCGTCATCGCGGACATTCAGGCCGCCGTACATTATGGAGTTGTACCACGCTGCCGCAGGGTTACCTGCAGAGTCATAATCGAGCATGAGGCCCGGTGAAGCGTAGCCACGCACCATCCATCCCGCCGGTAGGGTGAGCACCTCACCGACCGGTGCGGGAACAAAGACCTCGCGATCAAAGTACGGCTGGTCGCCGAAACCGACCGAACTCGGACCACCCCCACCGCCGCTGCCGGCTGGTGCGGTTGTGGCTTCGCGAACTGTCCCAACGCGAATCGCTGGGATGATCTGGATTCGACCAACTTCGGGATCGAAAACGAAAACGATCGCCCCGTCCTTGCCGGTGTTGATCGCTACATCGCGCCCCATCACCGACGCCGCCTGCAGCGCATTCACTGCGAGGGTTCGATTGGAAGAATAGATCGTTGACTGGAAAGCGGGAACCGCGATCGTGAGGAGCAACCCCGCGATCACAATGACAACGAGCAGTTCGACGACCGTGTACGCGTTTCGTAGACGAGCACTGCTGAGCATGGGCGTGTTCTTTCTCATCGTCCCACCTCATACAGATTGTCGGCCCAAACCTGCTGACGCATCAGCGCCTGATCCTCACTCGAGGAGGGCACGTCTTCACGCAGGAACTCTGCGATCGAATCTATCGATTCGGTCCCAAAGTATCCGTCTGGACCGGCGCTGACAATCGCGTATCGCGCCTCGCGGAGCTTCGCGTCTTCGCCGATGAAGTTCACATCATCACGCTCGAGATTCATCGGGTCGTTCTGGACCTTTTCATACTCAACCGGATCGATAAGCACGGGCGGAATGTTGAGGTCCAGCTCGGATTCAATCACGAGCTGCAACCCGACAAGCCGTCCCGGTTCCCATCGGTAATAGCGAAACGCATTCCCGAAGCCATCGACAAACGCGAAGAGCTGCTCGCGTTGATAATCTTCATACATATCACGGACAGAATCCGCATCACCGATCGAACCGCTGAGACTGTGCTCCACAACTTCCTTGGGTTCCACATAACCGTTGACGATCCGAGCCCCACGGCGTTCCGTATCCATCAACGGTTCGTACTTTTCACGCACGGAGCCCACTGGGTACCCGACTCCGAGGAACGATCCGTCCACGATGGGACGGGTCATGCCTGGACCACGGACGCCGTCGACCGCTTTGTCCAGCACGCCAGTGAGGTAGTAGGCGAGCGCATACTTGGAATAGCGGCGATCATTCCACGCCCGCTCCTCGCTCCAGCCCGCGTCGAATGGCCCCCCGTTGTTGCGACCACGGAAGAACTCGGCATCGACACCCTCATTCCAGACCGTGAGGGTCTGGTACTCATACGGGCCATCGTCAACAAGGAAGGTTGGTCCATCGGGCAGGGGGCCGCCGCTCAGGTAGTCGAATGGGCGGAAGTCTGATTCCCCGGCGCTGATCGGCATCCCGTCATGAACCAGGGGCGGGAGGAATCCGAACTCCTGCTTGAACTGATCGACCGCCTTCGCGAGCGACGATACCGACTCCTGCGTCGCTGCACGACGCCCCGCCTTGGTTGCACGATTCAAACCCGAAAGCACGAGCGTGAGCAGCACCAGCGTGATCACGATGACCACCAGGAGCTCCATCAGCGTAAAGCCCCTCCGGTTCGTGAATGCGTGATGTCCTTGATGAATATTCATCGTGATTGGGTTTCCTCAATCGTCCCGTGTGTATCTGTTCGCACAATCCTGCTCATTCAACCGCTAAGCGATTCGAGCATCTTGATCATGGGGAGGAACATCGCGACGACGATCGTCCCGACCATACCGCCAAGGAGCACAACCATGATGGGCTCCAGCAGCGAGACCAATGCCGCGACCGCGACATCGACTTCCTCGTCGTAGTTATCAGCGATCTTCAGCAGCATTGCATCCATCTCGCCTGTCTCTTCACCGACATCAATCATGTTCACAACGATCGGATCGCAGGTCTTGCTCTCACGAAGTGGCACAGCAAATGTCTCACCCTCGCGGATCGAGTCATGCACATTCATCAGCGCCTTCTCGAAGACATAGTTCCCTGAAGTCTGCGATGTAATGGTGACCGCTTCCAAAATCGGCACACCAGCACTGATCAGCGTCCCCATTGTCCGGGTGAAACGCGCGATGATTGTCTTGCGCACCAGCTTGCCGACAACCGGAGTCCAGAGAATCAGGTAGTCAAACATCGCACGCCCGGGAGGGTCTTGCGGAGAATCTTGATCGAGATCCACATAATCGGAACCCCGAACACCATAAAGAACCAGCCGGGAATCTCTTGACCAGGGTTTGAACCCGCGACCCAACGGCTTGTCGTAATCAGGCCTTGCGTCAGCGAAGGCAGTTCGATCTCAAAGTCCGTGAAGATCTCTTCAAACTTCGGAATGATGAGCAGCATGATCGCCGTCAGAATTGTGATCGCGACAATCAGGACCACGATCGGATAGACCATCGCACCCTTGATCTTGGCCTTGAGCTTCTGGCTCTTCTCCATAAACTCACTGAGTCGCTGGAGGATGACATCAAGAACACCACCGATCTCACCCGCGTTGACCATCTTGACATAAAGATGGTTAAATGCCTTGGGATATTTTCCCATGGCCTCAGATAACGAACTACCACCCTCGACCTCTTCACATACACCCAGAAGAATGTTCTTCATGAGCCCAGGCTTTTGCTGGCTCTCAAGGATCTGCAGCGAACGCAGGAGTGGCAAACCTGCATCCTGCAGTGTCGAAAGCTGACGGGTGAAGAGCGTGAGGTGCTTCGCACTGACCTTGCCGATCGAGAAGCCGCCCCCCTTCTTCTTCTTTTTCTTCTTCGCGCTTGCTTCCGCGGCTGCAGCAGCACCCTTGGGCTTCTTTTCCTTCTGCGGTTGGACCGAAGTAGGAAAGTACCCTTGCGCCTTGATGCGCTGAATCGCTTCTTCAGAGCTCGAAGCCTCGACCGTGCCCTTCTGGGTCTTCCCGGACGCGTTGAGCGCTTGGTAGGTATATGTCGCCATGACTCAGTCCTTCACAACTGCACACAGGGCCCGCACAGACCCCGAGGTGTTCATTACTCTTCTTCAAGCGTCTCGCGGACAACCTCATCGATTGTCGTCAAGCCCTCATAGATCGCCATAAGCCCGCTTTCACGCAGGCTCCGCATGCCCTTCTTCCGGGCGGTATTTCGCAGGACACTCGTGCTCGCCTCGTTCATAACGAGTTCACGCATTTCGTCGTCCATCGTCATGATTTCAAAGAGCGCCATACGCCCCTTGTACCCACCGCCGACACTTGCGGCTGCGCCAGGACGGTAAAACTCGCGTCCCTGCACATCGCCCGGACGCAGGGAAAGCTCCATGAGCTCCTGTTCGGTTGGGATGTAGGCTTCTTTCGTTTTCGCATCCAAAGTACGAACGAGTCGCTGGGCCACGATCCCCTCGATGGTCGCGGTCAACAGGAACGGCTCAACGCCGAGGTCTACAAGGCGGATGATCGAACTCGGTGCATCATTCGTATGCAGCGTCGAGAGCACCAAGTGGCCGGTGAGGGAGGCCTGGACCGCGATCTGTGCCGTTTCAAGGTCACGGATCTCACCCACCAGGATGACATCCGGGTCCTGACGAAGGAAGCTTCTCAACGCCGCGGCGAAGGTCAGCCCAACCTCAGAGTTCACCTGAACCTGACACAATCCATCGATGTCATACTCGACCGGGTCCTCGGCGGTGAGGATCTTTGTTTCGATATCGTTGAGTTCTGCGAGAGCCGCATACAGCGTGGTCGTCTTACCAGACCCCGTCGGGCCCGTAACGATCACGATGCCGTTGGGCTTCTCGATCAGACTGCGGAACAACTGGAGATCATCTGGACGGAATCCGACACGATCCAATGAAAGCTCCACATTCCCGCGGTCAAGAACACGCATAACACACGACTCACCGTAGATTGTTGGCAGGATCGCGACACGCAAGTCGACCGGGTTTCCACCAACGGTCAGCTCAATACGACCGTCCTGGGGAAGTCGCCGCTCTGCGATGTCAAGATTCGCCATGACCTTCACACGAGAGGTAATCGCGGTACCAAGGTGCTTGGGTGGCGGCACCATTTCATAGAGTACGCCGTCGATGCGATAACGCATCTTGAACTCGGTTTCGAACGGCTCAAAGTGGATGTCAGAAGCGCGATCACGGATCGCCTGAAGCAGAACGAGATTGAGCAGCTTAATGACCTGATTGTCGCCCGCGGCATCGATGACCGCATCCAAATCGATGGACTGATCTGAGTGCTTTCCGAGTTCCGCAAGATTTTCATCCTGCGCCAGCTGACTCATCGCATCGCTCAGTGACGAATCCTTCGCGAAGTGCTTCTCGAGCAAGGCATCAATCGACTGCTCGGAAGCAATCACCGCAGTGACCTCCGCACCCATCAACAGGCGAAGGTCGTCTACTGCTTGAAAGTTCTGAGGGCTCTTCAATGCCACCTTCAGCTTGCGTGATTTGGGGTCGTATTCGATCGGAACACATTGATACGCCTTCGCGTTCTCTGCCGGGATCGAGTTCACGGTCTCGTCATCGAGTTCAAGCCCGCTCAGATCGACATATTCCATCCCTGCCTGCCCAGCGAGAGCACGGTCGATGTCCAGCTGGGTGCAATACCCGAGTTCCTTGAGGATCTCACCGATCTTGACCTTATTGGTACGCCCCTTCTGGACCGCGAGCGCCTCGTGGACCTGCTCACGCGTTACCACCTTCAGTTTGGTGAGCACGCGCCCGAGCTTGCGACCTTTAAGTTCAGAAGGATCCATACCATTCACTCCATGCGGCATCGCCGCCAGAGGCCATCACAGGCCCACATGTACTTTCGCAGACGAACCGCAACCTGTTGTCTGCAACACACTCAATAATCGCAAATCAATCGTTGCGACACATGGAATTCCGTCCATGATCGCCGATTCTTGGTCACTCGACTTCTTTATTCGCATCCGGATCATCGAGTTCGGGACGACCGATAACACCACCTGCCTGATGGACTTTGTCACGCAGAACCGACGGATTCTTGCACTTATCCACCATCTCCTCGGCACTGATCATGCCTTTGGAGTACAGCGACCACAGATGATCGTCAAGCAACTGCATCCCGTACTTCTTCCCTGTCTGAATCGCGGAATCAATGCGGAAACTCTTGTTATCGCGAATCAGGTTCGCGATTGCGGGCGTCACAACAAGGAACTCGTAGGCCGCAACCATACCCTTGGTATCGATACGCCCCAATAGAACCTGAGACAGGACACAGATAAGAGAAGTCGAGAGCTGAACCCGGATCTGGTTCTGCTGAGAGACCGGGAAAGCGTCAACCAGACGGTCGATCGTCTTCGCAGCACCGGTCGTGTGAAGGGTGCCGAAGACCAAGTGACCGGTTTCCGCCGCCCGGACGGCTGCCTCAATCGTCTCAAGGTCACGCATTTCACCCACGAGGATGACATCGGGGTCCTGACGAAGGGCTCGACGCAGGGCCTCAGCGAAGCTGGGAACATCATTCCCCACTTCTCGCTGGTTCACGATCGATTTCTTGTGCGTGTGGTAGTACTCAATCGGATCTTCCATCGTTACGATATGGTGATCCATGTATTGGTTGACATAATCGATCATGGTCGCGAGCGATGTGGTCTTCCCCGACCCCGTTGGCCCAGTCACAAGGAACAGGCCACGCGGACGCCGAATGAGATCCTTACACATATCCGGAAGACCGATCTGATCAAATGTCAGCAATCGGTTCGGAATCTGGCGAAGAACGATCGCGATATCACCTCGTTGGCGGAAAACAGAAACGCGAAAACGGGCAGCCTCGCCATACGCAAAGCCAAAGTCAGTCCCGCCCTCTTCCTGAAGCTCCTGCTGATTCCGTTCGGGTGTGATCGATTTCATCAACGACACCATGTCATCAGAATCGAGAACCTTCGTCTGCAGGTTCCGCAGACCACCGTGCAAACGGACAGTCGGCTGGCGCCCTGTCGTCAAGTGAAGGTCAGAACCGCCGGTCTTGACCACGGTATCCAGCAAGCGGTCAATCTGAACTGTGGACATATTTCAAACTCCTATTTGGCGATCTCGTGCTCGCCCGGATTTTCAAATCTTTAATCTGCCTGGCTCACTCGCGCGATCTCCTCAGGAGTCGTTACGCCATTGAGCACCTTGGTCCGCCCATCTTCAACCAGTTCTTTCATCCCCGCCTGAATCGCAGCCTTACGGATCCGTGATGAGGGGGCCCGGTTGAACGCAAGATCTCGGATCTCTGAGTTCATGATCATCATCTCGAAGACAGCCTTACGCCCCTTGTATCCGGTTGGCACTTCGTCTGTCGGAACCGGCTTGTAGACCTTCCCGAGCGCATCTTCCATTTTGAGACGAATCAAATTCAGGTACTTGGGATCAAGATCTTCTTCTTCCGCAAGTACTTTGCTGCTATGCAGCACACGAATGAGTCGCTGTGCCATGACCGCCTGGATTGAAGAGGCGACTAGGAAGGGCTTGATTCCCATATCGATCAAACGCGTCATCGCACTCGGCGCATCGTTTGTATGGAGGGTGGAGAAGACCAGGTGACCAGTCAACGCCGCCTGAATCGCGATCTCGCCGACTTCACGATCTCGGATTTCACCCACAAGAATGACATTGGGCGCCTGACGCAGCATCGATCGGAGAATCGCCGGGAAAGTCAGCCCGATACCCTCACGGACCTGACACTGATTGATGCCCTCGAAGTTGTATTCGACGGGGTCTTCCGCCGTGATGATCTTACGATCGGGGCGGTTCAGCACATCGAGCGCCGAATACAGCGTCGTCGTCTTCCCTGAACCAGTCGGACCTGTGACGAGGAAAATGCCGTTCGGTCGACGGATGATCTTGTTGAAAGTATCGAGGTTTTCGGCTTCAAATCCGAGGTTTTCCAGACCAATACGGACCGCATCGGGACGGAGGATACGAAGAACGACAGACTCGCCGTGGTATGCCGGGCACGCCGAGACACGGAAGTCGATACCGACTTCATCAACGAAGATTTTGATTCGACCGTCCTGAGGAACCCGCTTCTCCGCGATATTCATCCCCGCCATCAGCTTCAGTCGCGAGAGGATCGCGTTCTGCATGCGCTTGGGCAGGTTGTCGCGTTCTACACAGACACCGTCGATGCGGTACCGAAGTCGAACGCGATCTTCCATGGGCTCGATATGAATGTCACTCGTACGGTTCCGCACCGCTTCATCGAGAATGCGGTTTACGAGCTTGACGACCGGAGAATCTTCCGAACTCACATCGATTGAGCGGTCCATCGAGCGATCGAGTGAACGGTCAATTGATCGGTCAATTGAATCCGTGACGAGGGAGGCCTGCTGATCCGGTGCTGCTGGCTCCGTTAAACTCCCTGCACCAGCGGGGTTGGCAGGCCCATCCCCGCCCTCCAGGTATCCCTTGATCTGGGTCTTCGTCGCGAGCATCGGCTCGATATCCATGTTCAAACGGAATCTGAGATTATCGAGCATCTCGAGATCCATCGGGTCATGGATCGCAATACGCATCTTCCCGCCAGACTTGCCAAGAGGTATGACAAGATTCTTCTTCATCACCGACTTATCGAGGGCACTATCGTCGATGAGCTTGCGGACTTTGTCGTTGCTCAGGTCCACATACTTCATGCCGTACTGCGCTGCGAGGGCCTTGATGACCTTCATCTCGTCAACGATTCCTAGATCGACGAGTGCCTCGCCAATCCTCTTTCCGGTCTGTTGAGCGTGTTTTACGCCCTGATCGGCCTGCTCGGCGTTGATAGCACCCTGAGCAACCAGGATCTGTCCAAGCTTCTTGCGACTTCTAGCCATATGTGAGCTCTATCCTCTGAAATAGCGGGGAGCATTGATTGACGGGCTTACACTATAGGTGCGTGAATCGGATCCATCGCAGCACCTTTGGAGATGGAGATGCTTGAGTGTGGATTTTGATCAGGATGAACCCTTTGGGGACTCTACGATCTGGGAACACAAACAGTTCCAACGCACCCCCCAGATCTGAGGAAGAGGAAGACCAAGATCCATGCCAAATGACGATGCGACATTTCGACTGTTGATTACCGCTGGCCCCACTTACGAGCCAATTGATGCGGTCAGATTCATTGGGAATCGTTCTTCGGGACAGTTGGGCAGTGCATTGGCAGATCATGCGGCCAAAGCAGGCTGGGAAGTTACCCTGCTCCTAGGCCCCAACGCTATTCTTCCAAGCGATAATCGTGTCCGTGTTGTCCGCTTTCAGTCCTGTCAGGATTTACAGACACTGCTTACAGAGCATCTGCCAGATTGCGACACGCTCGTCATGGCCGCAGCTGTAGCGGATTACCGCCCAGTCCCTGATGAAGTCTCGCTTGAAGGGAAACGAAAGCGACTTCCCGGCGAGCTCACGATCAAGCTCGAATCAACCCCCGACCTGCTCAAAGGATGTGCGGGAAATGCACGAAAGGATCAGCTGCTGGTTGGGTTTGCATTGGAGCCCCGCGATAGGATGTTGAAATCCGCGTTGGGAAAACTGGAACGCAAGAACATCGATCTCATTGTCGCAAATCCCTTGGAAACAATGGACTCCGGTTCAATTGAAGCAACACTCATCGGGAATCCACAGCGTGGAATGGACCTGCAACTTGAGACACCCGGCGCGATCACCAAACAAGACTTCGCGGGATGGCTCGTTACGCAAATCACCCCTCTCACCCAGCAGCGCAGCCGCTCGCTGACAGGAAATGCAACGCATGGCGCATGAAAACGGTCCACGCTCTAACCGATCAGGTGGGCAAGGCGGATACTTTGGCTCAGGACAACGCTCCGGCAACTCAGGCGGAGGCGGACGCCCCCCGCGCGGGGGGAACTCTGGCGGGTTCGGTGGTGGCGGACGCTCAGGAGGCCCAAACCGTGGAGGCCCACGACAAGGCGGCTTCGGCGGCGGCGGTGGTGGGAACCGCTTTGGAGGTGGACGGCCGATGGGCAGACCCGGTGGACGCCCAGGGGGACCGCGACATGATGATCGCTTCGGTGGCGAAGAACGCAAACGCATGCCCAAGCCTCCGAAGCCGGAGATCATTCACAAAGATGATTCAATCCTCATTGTGAATAAGCCCGCTGGCATTCCGGTGCTTCGTGGCCCGTCCCCCACTCTTTGCGAGATGGTCGACTCACTCACCGGAGCACGCCGGCGGCTGATGCGCGTGGCCCACATTATTGACGACACTTGCTCAGGCGCGGTGCTCTATGTGGCGACACGCAATACGAGTGATTCACCTCGGGATCAGACACACCCCGAAACAACATATCTCGCGCTCGTCGAGGGTGTTTTTGATGATGAGAAAAAGCGGACTGGCGAAACGATCTCTGCCCCAACTTCGAGGTCTACTGGCCAAGGCGCGACACCAAGCTCTCACATCCGGATTATGGAATCCGGAAATGGGCTCACCCTTGTGCAGGTCCGTGCCCGCCCAGACCTGCAAGGGCAGATCCGAGAACACCTCGCGATGATCGGTCACCCGATCGTTGGGGATCAACAGAATAAAGCAACCCGCGACGACCTACACCGACTCGGCATGCACGCGCACCAGATCAGGCTTGTCCACCCTGAGGAAGACGGATCGCAGCAACGCTACAAAGCCCCCCCGCCAGCATCCTTCTGGCGTGCGATGGGGAAAGAACCACCTGCAGATGCCGCGGGGCTCGATCACGACCCGGATCGGGAGTCCCAGCAGGGATGGGATCATGTCGCGGGATGGTATGACAAGCTCTTGCACGACCGCGGCTCGGATCACCACGAGCGTCTCATCCTCCCGGGTGTGCGCCGGATGCTCAACCTGAAACAGGGTGAGCGCGTACTCGATGTCGCGTGTGGCCAAGGCATAGTGAGCGAACACCTCGCGCATCACGCGGATGTGGAAGTGCTGGGAGTCGATGTCTCCGAGCGTCTGATTGAGGCTGCGAATGAGCGGTCTACTCAGCGCACATCATTCCGGGTACACAATGCGCAGGAACTCGAATCGCTCGATGCGGACGAGTTTGACGCTGGTGTTTGTGTAATGGCTTTGATGAACATCGAGGATCTCGGAGCGGTCATGCGTGGCGTGGCCTCGAAACTCAAGCCGGGTGGTCGGTTCGTTGCCGTGATTTCACACCCCGCGTATCGCGTTATGGGTGCGAGTGCTTGGGGATGGGCGCACGACGAGCGTACGAACTTGCCGGTGCAGTTCAGACGCATTGATCGGTACATGAGTTCGACGAGTACCCCTATCGTCATGAATCCTGGCGAGGTGGCGAAAGGGGCCCCGGCAATAACAACCATCACGCACCATCGCCCGATGAGTGCGTATGTTGACGCAGGTATCCAATCAGGCATGCTGCTCAGTGGATGCGAAGAGTGGACATCGGATCGAATCAGTGAGCCGGGGCCGCGAGCGCATGCTGAGAATCAAGCACGGGAAGAAATCCCCCTGTTTATGGCAATGCGATTCACGAAACAGTGAACATAGAGATCATTAAAGCTCCCAGATCACTCTCTTCATCAAGAGAGCACATCCGGGAGCTTTTATTCTTTCGGACTCAACAAGGACTCTATGAAGTTAGCCTTCTATGAGTTTGCGCATGTAGAGCACAACATTTCGAAGATCATCGTCGGTGAGACTCGGATTCCCGCCTCGTGGTGGCATTGCCACACCGGTTGAGTTGGCAGGGTCTTCGATCGTGCGGCCAACCTTCAGAAACTCGACAAGTTCATCGTCAGTGCTGCTGGCGATGTACTCGCTTGTCGTCCAGTTCTTGCCTAAGCCCTCAATACCCTTGCCATCATCGCCATGACATGCGACACAAGTGGTCTTGAAGACCTGCTTCCCTTTGGCTCGAGCGAGCATATTGGAATCAACCTGCGGCGCATCGGTTGCCTTGGTTGTCGCGGCCTCTTCTTCGCCCCCGCAGCCTGCGATGAAGGCCAAAGCCCCAGAGATGGCAAGTACCGTAATAGTCGTTTTCATTTTATCCTCCCGCAGTATTTATTCCCGCCTTGCAGTATATCCTTCGGCTTACAGTTCATCAAGTGAATCACGGAATCTGCACGGCCCTGTTGGTCCCCCGTGATCTGGGTTCTATACTGGCATGCCTGCGGGAGTAGCTCAATGGTAGAGCGTCAGCCTTCCAAGCTGAATGTTGCGAGTTCGAGTCTCGTCTCCCGCTTTTGAACGCCCTGAGGGGCGTTTTTTATGTATCCAGGTCTTCGCACAGCGATTTCAACCGATCCGGGACTTTGGATATGAGTTCGTCATCAAGGTCCAAATGGGTCACAAATCGCAGGGTGGACCGGCTCTCTGCGTAGCAACGGACCCCAACCTCTTCGAGTAGATCTTGCCACGCAAATGCGTCCCCACGCGCGTTTATCGCATCGGTGGTGAGTGACGCATAGACAAGGTTGGTCTCTACAGAATCGGGGTCTAGATCGAATATTGGTAAGTGTGCGATATCATTCGCGAGTTGTGACGCCCTGCGATGATCTTCGCTCAAACGATCAATGTGATGATGCTCAAGTGCGTGGAGAGCTGCGGCGGCAAGGATGCCAGATTGACGCATTCCCCCGCCGAGGAGCTTGCGTTTGTGACGAGCCATGGTGATCGTCTCACGATCGGACACGAGCATTGATCCCACTGGACACCCGAGCCCTTTACTCAGGCAGACACTAACAGAATCACTCCCTTCTACAAGCTCGTGCAAAGGCACACCTGACGCGACTGAAGCGTTCCAGAGACGCGCCCCGTCGATATGCACACGCAGGCCTTTGGATCGAGCGTGCTCACAGAGCGCGAGGCGTGCATCCTCCTCCCATACCAGACCGCCAGCGCGATTATGTGTGTTTTCAATCGTGAGCAGCGTGGAATGAGGAAAGTGGATATCAGATCCTCGCATGGCATGATCAAGTGCCTCTGATGTCATCATCCCCTTCTTTGGGGCATCGGCTGCATCAACAAACCGAATACTGCAACCCGCGATCGCTGCGTACCCCCCGCCCTCGTAGTAATAGATATGGTTCTCTTCGTGTGTCAGGATCTCGTCACCCGGGCGAGTCTGACACAGGATCGCGAGCAGATTACCCATCGTGCCAGAGGGGACGAATAGTGCTGCTTCTTTTTTGAACAATCCCGCAACACGCGATTCAAGTTCGCGCACACTCGGATCATCACCGGCGACATCATCGCCCACTTCGGCGGACGCCATTGCCTCTCGCATTTGTGGGGTCGGTCTCGTTACGGTGTCCGAGCGTAAATCAATTACAGGTTCCATAGAGTGCTCCTCAAAGAGCACGATCATACCCGATGAATCGATCACTGATCATCGATCCACTCAGACACGAGACGCGCAATGCTGGCGACCGGACCAGCATCGAAGAGTTCTAGATGGCCCGCATCGATCTCGACTCGCTTGATCTTCTGCGGATCAGCAATCGCGCCAAAACCGTTGTATCCGTCATCATGGTGAAACTTGAGCCATTCAGGCTGAAGTGCTCTGATGAGGGTGAGTGTGCCGTCGTATCGAAGGGTTGGTTTGTAATCCAGAACCATCTGCCGATTGATACGCGAAATGGCCCGATATGGATCGAGCTCATCTGCTCGCTCTGGGGAGTCCTGGTCCTTGATCGGTTTAGATCGCAATCGCTGAGTGATATAACGAAGCCGAGATGTTTCGTGCCCCTCCACAATCCGGGCGAGATGCACTCGTGCCTTCCCGAATCGACCACGCTGAGGGAGACCAAACGGGAGGTGAGCATCGAGGAGGAGCAATCTGCCATGCTGACGAGCATCTTGGCGGAGTTGCATTGCGATTTCCATCGCCAATGATCCACCGAAGCTGTATCCGATCATATCTGGTATCGCATCGGTTGGATTCAGACCAAGCTTGGCGATGACCCACGATGCGAGCGCGGGGAGTGATCGCCCAATTTCATCCAGGACCGATTCGTCGGGGTACTGCACTCCCAGGAAGTGTGCCGACGATGTCACTCGATCGATAAGTGGACCAAATCCGAGTGGATGTCCGCCGATACCGGGGAGCACAATCACGCGTTGACCTGAGTTACTCGGATTCAGCTCAATCAAGGTGTGATCTTGAGTGACGGCCATTGCAGCATATTCATGTGCGAGGGAGCGCGGGGTTGGAGATCGGTAGATGACTGAGATCGGTATCTCACATCTCATCGGATCGCGGAGCGCTGAAAAGAGTTGAATCGCACGGAGAGAGTTACCACCACAGTGGAAGAAGTTGTCGTCTGGTCCGATTGATGCTGCTCCAAGTACGCGTGAAAAGGCGTGCATGATCGCGATGGTGCGTTCGTCGATCGGATGCGATTTGAGAGTCTGTCCGGCCTGAGTTTCGAGTTGCTCCTGAAGGCGGAGGGCATGGCGATCGACTTTGCCGCCGCCTACGCGTGGGATCGCCTCGACACGAGTCCAGGTTGCGGGAAGCATATAGGCGGGCAACAACTCTGCACATTGCTGCAGTAGTTCACTCGTAGAAATCGAAGAAGAGCAAACAACAAACGCGTCTAGCTGAGCCTCGCCAGCAGGGCTCATCGAATGAAGAACGGCTGCGTCGTGGACTCCTATTTGCGATCGGATAGCAGCTGCGACCTCGGCGGGTTCAACTCGACATCCTCGGATTTGAACCTGATCGTCGAGTCGCCCGAGGTGCATCATGCTTCCGTCATAGCGGATCGTCCCAAGATCCCCCGTGCGGAATCGTTTCGTCGCCTTGCCCGAAACCGCAGAACCAATCGATGTAAATGGCGAGGTGTAAGCGACTGCAATCCGGTCGGATTCGATCTCGATCTCACCAGTAGGATACGACGGCTCTCCCTGACGATTGATGAGCCGAACGCTCACACCTTCGACCGGGTACCCGATGGGCAATCGTGATGGCCATCCAACCGGTGCGTTGGGATCAACCCTGTATTGCATATTCAACGATGATTCTGTGAGACCGAACCCATTGATCAACAGCTCGCTGCATGGAAACATCGTGAGGATGGAATCAATGTCATGGTCGGTTGCGTGTTCACCTCCGAGGACAACCGAGCGTATCGAGTTGCAGATGTGGCGAGCTTCCATTGATTGTGTGAACCAGCGAAAGAGCGATGGTGCGGCATGAAAGACCGTCATGGTCTGTTCTGTCATCCATTCCGCAATTTCGTCGGGCGTGTGTGTTCGCGGGTCAGCAACACAAAGCGTTGCGCCTGTAAACCAGCAAGCGAACATGTCCATTATGGATGCATCGAAAGCGAATGAGCTGAGCTGGAGGAGCTTGTCATGCATGCTGAGATTTAGCGCGTGCGCAAAGGTCTGCATATGCCCTACGACAGCGGCATGCGATTGGAGGACTCCCCTTGGCTCACCAGTCGATCCTGAGGTAAATAGAAGATATGCAGGAAAATCGGGCGAGATTTCAACTTTGAGGGGCTGATGTGTTTGGCTCGGACTGTTCAACTGGATACAAGAACACGAGTAATGTTCTGCTTGTTTTCGATCAGAAACCAGAGCAACCCTTGCATCGGCGGATTCCACTAGCTTCCGAACCCTTTCCGTCGGCCAGTGTTGATCCGTGGGTACAAATACGCCACCAGCTTGAAGCACACCGAGTGTTGCGATCGTGGTCTCGATCGCATCATGTGTAAGAATCAGGACCCGATCTCCCTGCTCAACACCGTCCTTCTGGAGACGGGCTGCCACAGCATTCGCTCGGGTCCATAACTCGGCATAACTGATTGACGAACTGAACGATTGAACGGCGAGCCGATTAGGATACTCAGATACAACTTGCTGAATGCGATCGATGATTGTTCCGGATACAGCGACATTCGAGGGAAGTTCTGGCGCGGGGATCTTTACAGGGTTCTTCGTCGTGATCGGCGAGAGATCTATCGGAAGCGAGCCTGCCGGTTGATCAAGATGATGTGGACTGGCGGATAAGAGCGATATAAACTGCTGCAAGAACCACTGAACAGTCTCATTCGAGAACTTCGATCGTCGT
Source organism: Phycisphaerales bacterium (assembly GCA_965216865.1). Classification (GTDB taxonomy): domain Bacteria; phylum Planctomycetota; class Phycisphaerae; order Phycisphaerales; family UBA1924; genus UBA1924. The sequence goes on along the minus strand of OZ244206.1, from coordinate 2,758,917 downwards.
GCATTGAAAACGATACGCGCATGTTCTGCATCCTCGAACACATAGCAAGTTAGATCGAACTTTGCCGTGCGATTATCGATATCCTGATCGCTGAATGAGAGTGTGTTGATTGAATCTGTTTCTGAATGGAGCGGGATTGCGATGTGATTAAAAAAGACCTCGAAGAGCGGGTTCTGATCTGAACGCCCATGTAGACCGAGCGCCTGAACAATGTGCTGAAAAGGAACATCACGACGATCGAATGCCATCATTGTGTTCTGGTTGATGTCAGCGATGATATCTCGAACTGATCGATCGAGCGGCACCCGGCTTCTGAGGGGCAGAGTCTCCATGAAAAATCCGATGAGTTGCTGGGTATGTCGAGTTCTTCTGTTCGCGACAGGCGTACCAACAACCACATCCTCTGTCAATGTCAATCGGGCGAGCCAAATCTTGAATACTCCGAGCATATAGACAAATGGCGTCACTCCCAGACTTCGTGCTCCAGACTGGACCGCGAGCAAGTCTTCTCTCTCGAAGAGATGTTCTACACGGATTCCCGCATTCGATGTTCTCTCGCTGTGGATATGATCAGCGGGGAGCCGCAGCATCGGTGCGTTGCGTAGCGTATCACACCACTCCTGAAGACCTTGCTTGTAGCTATCTCGATCAGGGATAGATCGTTCCCAGCGTGCGTAGTCGGCGTACTGCACATTCAGCGGCTCAAAGAACGGCTCCTGTGAACTCACATACGCTTTGTACGCGTCGGATAGCTCTTGTTGCAGGACAGCGCATGACCAACCGTCGGATACGATGTGGTGCATCATGATCGCGACGCTCGTATTCGTTTGCGATCGGAATACTCGGCAACGCACAAGCGGGCCCGCTTCGAGATCAAACCCGCGCATTGAATCACGCTCGATCATCGATGTAATCTCTTCATCCTGCATGCTCTTAGCATCGATCCATGCGGGGCTCAGATCAACTTCCGTGTCGATCACCATGACCGGTTCTTCATCAATTGAATCTATACGCGTGCGCAGAATATCATGGCGATTGCAAACATATAACCAGGCACGATTGAACGCTTCCTTGTTCAGTATGCCCTGATGGTCAAGACGCATGGTAATCGTGTAGCTGGGGTCTCCGGGGTGTATCTGGTCATGCATCCATAACCGGAGCTGGTTGAATGACAGCGGTGCGATACTCCCCGTATCCGATTGGACGACTGAGGGTCCAACACTTCTCGGATCTTCTCTGAGCCGATCAACTTCGGACGCTATATCACGGATAGTTGCCAGCCGATAAATGGATGAAATCGGGATCTGAACCCCAAACTGCTCCTCTATTCGAGCGCACAACACTAGAGCCCGCAGCGAATGCCCACCAAGGTCTAGAAAACAATCGCCACTGTCCGTCACCCGCGTACCGAGCACATCACCCATGACCGATGCGAGTTGCAGTTCTGTTTGTGTTGAGAATGACCCCTTGTGTACAACAGAACCCTGTTCAATTTGCTTCTCTATGAGATCTCGAGAAGCTGATCTGTCTGTCTTACCATTTCTGGTCAGCGGTATCGCATCGCACAGAATGAGATGAGTGGGCACCATGTACTCTGGCAACAGATTACCTAGGTGAGACTTGATCTGTTGCGGATCCGCTGATGCGTGGGACGGAACAATCAGGATCGCGAGCTGCTCATGATCCTGGTGATTCAAGATGCACGCCACACAATCTTCGACTCCGGGATGACTGCGGGCGTTCGCTTCGACCTCGCCGAGTTCAAAGCGGTTGCCGCGCAGTTTCACTTGGGCATCGATTCGACCGAGGAACATCAGGTTCCCATCGGGTTGAACACGGACAAGATCGCCTGAACGGAAAATCCGATGACCATCTTCCTCGAGCAGTATCCGTTTCGCTGTTTGCTCGGGTGCGTTGAGATACCCTCTCGTGATTCCGATTCCCGAGATCAGGAGTTCACCCTCTCCCCCCTCACTCACCTGGTTTCCTACTTTATCAACGACTGAACAACTCATTCCGCGCAGTGGGCGTCCAATCGGGAGTAGCCCATACGCATTCTCATCGAGAACTGGGATCTCATACGCGGTCGATAGAGCCGTGCATTCTGTAGGGCCGTAGCTATTGACGAAACGGGTCTTTGGGAGTGCGCGTTGTGCCCGCCGAATGAGTTCCGCATGAACCGGCTCACCACCCGTCATCACAGTCTCAACGGATAGAAACATGTTCGGGTCGGCTTCGAATAATGCACCGAAGAAACCGAACGCGATCCACGCGGCGCGGACATCGTGCTTTTCGATGAGTGACCTTACCTCATCGGGCTCAGGAACACGCCGAGTAGTCATGACGAGCGTCGCGCCGTGCAGGAGCGTCGCGTAGATCTCGATCGTGGATGCATCGAATCCGAAGGAAGATACACAGAGATAGTTTGTGTTCGGGCCGGTAGGCATAAACCATTGATCGTGGACCAGACGATGCACTCCGTCGTGCTCGATCATCACACCTTTGGGCTCACCGGTGGATCCTGAAGTGTAGAGGATGTATGCCAGATCACTGGGAGTACTGGTGCGATCTGTATTCTCATCGGAATAGGTTGTATACAGGTCACGCGTGATGACCCGCTCAACTTGATCATGCAACTCCGGAAGGTGATCACCTCGACCAACCATGAACCGTGCGCCGCAATCTTGGAGAATTGCACACAATCTCTGCAACGGCTGGTTGTCTACGACGGGAACATACGCCCCACCCGCCTTCAAAACCCCCAGCATCGCGGCGATGTATTCGCAGGATCTCGGGAGCGAAATCGCGACGGGCTCTTCATGCTCAATTCCCATGGCAATCAGTGCGTGCGCGATCCGGTTGGATACCGCATTGAGCTGCCCATAACTCCATTGGTTTTCACCGCATACAACAGCCGGATGCGATCGTCGCGCAGTAACCACTCGCTCGAACGCATCTTGGATGCACGAAACCTGTGGCGCAATGGCGCGATCTGGAGTCATGGGGACTCAATCCAATTAGGCTTTGACGATGCGGGCGTTCGACGATTCGATCTTGGCCATCGCGTTGCGTGTGTCAATCACAAGCGATGCGTGATCCGCGATCGACTTCCAGTCCGTGATTTCATGGTCCGTCACGATGACAACACAGTCCGCGTCACCGAGCGTTTGAGCATCAAGGCTTACGGAGTTCATATCGAACTTGTAGTTCCGCATATTTGGGAAGGTTGGTACATGCGGGTCGTGATAGGACACCTTCGCTCCGCGTTCCGCGAGAAGTTCGATGATTTCCGCTGCCGGGGTCTCACGGGTGTCATCGACATTGGGTTTGTACGCGAGTCCAACGACGATGATTTTTGATCCTTTGACGGACTTGCAATCGTCATTGAGGGCTTCGGCAGTTTTATCCACGACATACTCGGGCATGTGACGATTAATCTCTCCCGCGAGCTCAATGAATCGTGTGACACAACCGTGCTCGCGTGCCTTCCAAGTGAGATAGAACGGATCAATAGGGATGCAGTGCCCGCCCAGTCCTGGCCCAGGATAGAAGGGCATGAACCCGAATGGCTTCGTTGATGCGGCCTTAATCACTTCCCAGATATCGATATTCATCTCATCGAAGACTGTTTTGAGCTCGTTAACGAGTGCGATGTTCACCGCGCGGAATACATTCTCAAGAATCTTCGCGGCTTCCGCGACTTCCGCAGACGAGACGGGGACCACTTCTTTTACGCCGTGCTTGTATGCCGCACATGCAAGTTCTGTGGAAGCGGGATCGGTTCCACCAACAAGTTTGGGGATTGTCGTCGTGGTATGGCTCTTGCGCCCCGGATCCTCGCGTTCGGGTGAGAAGGCAACGAAGACATCCTTGCCGAGAGTAAACTCGCCGCGGTTGTTCTTCTTTGCATGTTCCAGCATCACTGGAACGAACTCACCAGAGGTTGTGCCTGGGTAGGTCGTGGATTCAAGCACAACAAGCTGCCCCGGACGCAGACGCGCACCGATCGACTCAGCAGTTTTGATGACATATGTCAGGTCTGGCTCGAGATGTGTGCCGACGGGAGTAGGCACACAGACGAGGATTATGTCCGGCTCATCGAGTCGTGAAAAATCCGTTGTCGCTTCGAACTTGTCAGATGCGCTGAGACGCTCAGTCATATCTGCTCCAAGGTGCTTCAGGTAGTTCACACCCTGTTTGAGATTCGTAATTTTGGTGGGATCGACATCGAAACCGAGCACTCCGAGGCCGCCCGTGTGGAGCGCATCTGCAAGCGGGAGCCCGACATACCCGAGCCCAACGATGCCAACGGTTGCAGTCTTGTTTGTGATCTTCTCACCGAGTTCTGTCGCGTAGTTCATCATGGTTGTGCTCATCGTACGCCATCCCTTATCTCTGATCGCAGCGACGCGAATGCGTTACCCAATCGTGGCCTAGCTGTTCGCCGAATTCCCCGGCTCTGGGTGGTTTATCGTGATTTTTTCATCCGTGCTTTGACGGAATGCCCCATCAGACGGATACCCCATGGGATTCCCTGGATTATGTAGCGTCTGAATAATCGCTTCGGTTCCTGAATCAGCCGATGCAGCCACTCGATCCCCGCTTTCTGGACCCATTCTGGTGCTCGAGCGACATCTCCGGTGATAAAACTGAGACTGATCCCGACCCCGATCCAGCACGCGTTTGGACAAACCGACCGAATCTCACGGATCAGCTTTTCCTGCTTTGGTGACCCGAGTGCAACAAATACGATGTCGGGAGACGCAGCAGTCAAGCTGTCGCGGATCGTGTCCATATGTTGCGCATTCTTCTCGAACCCGAATGGGGGGCAGTAATACCCCGCGATCTGGATACCTGGGTACCGTTTCTTGAGTACCTCCGAAGCTCGTTCTGCGACCCCCTCATCGCCTCCGAGCAGGTAGATGCTTAGCCCACGCGCCGATGCGCGTTCGCATAATGAAATCGTCATCGATGAGCCCGCAACCCGCTCTGGGAGCAAGGGGGGGCCTTGTACCTTCGATGCCCAGATCAGTGGCATCCCATCCGCAACGACGAGGTCCGCATCATCCACAAGTTCGCGATAGCCGGGATCGACGCGACATCTGCGAAGATGATCGAGGTTCGCAGTCACGATGAAGGCGCCTTGTCCGGACGCAGCACGATCGCATACCCAGTCAACGCTTTGTGACTCTGTTACGCACGCGAACTGCACGCCGAACAACGGTACGGTATCGTACACAACGGATTGCTGCACTTTATGCGTCATCTCAAGCGTCTCAGCGGCCATTGCGTTCCTCAAGGCGTTTGTGGAACCGATCCATCGTACGGCGTTTCCCGAGGAGCAGCGAACTCATTTCATACCTATGCAGATGCTTGAGGTACGCGCGATCTCCAAAGCGTTCGTGTTCACCTTTCCAGGCTTGCAGGTACCCGACGAGTATCCCTACGCCCCCTTTCACAAACGGACGCTCGAGCATGCGATAACAGGAGACAGCGATGACATACGGCAACGAAGATCCCATGAAATACTTGCCTCTGCCCCAACGCTTGCGGCCGACCCAGACATTCTGTTGACTACTCCCCTGTGGACGGTAGTGCTGCATGCGCAGTTCCGGGCGATCGAGCGACATCGCTTTCCATCCCTTCATACGGCACATGTGCCCGTCGATTCCGTCCCAGCACGCCTGCGCGACGAACCCGTTGATGTCCTTGAAGCATTCGGTCCGGTAGAACTTCGATGCACCGATCGCGTTCTCGTCGCCCATACGCTCAGAAACCCACTTGCCTGAACTCGTCGGGATATAGGTCTTGCCAGAGAAGTTCCCAAGAAGCGGATCCGATTCCATCTCTTTCATTAAGGATTCGAAGTAGTTCTCCGTGAGTCCCAGGTCCGCGTCGAGCTTGCACACAAAGTCGTATTCATCGAGGTGAATCTGCTCGAGCCCCTCATTGAATGCTTGAACGACCCCACCACCCACGGCCCGTTCCCCGCGGTCCTTGCGCTGATGAAGCCTGATCCACGGATGCTTTTCCGCAGCTTTCTCGACGATCTGAGGCGTGGAATCTGTTGATCCGTCGTCCACGATCAGCCAGAGCTCGGGGAGAACCGTCTGTTTGACCATAGTTTCGATCGTGATTGGGAGATAGTCCTCCTCGTTGCGGCATGGCGTAATCACAACATAGCGACGCCCGGCGTGAGATGAGGTCACGGATTCGGCGTGAGTAGTTATGGATTCCTGTGTGCTGCTCATGCTCATGCCGACTCCTGGGCGTTGAGTTTGGACACGATCCGCCTGGCATTGAGTGTAAGATCGAACTCCTCTTCGATCCGATACCTGGCATTTCTACCCAGTTCATCGACCCGATCCCTATCCTCCGCCAGCGCGATCAGATGCTCCGTGAGCGAGTCCTGGTCGCCGGGTGGGATCATCATGCCCGATCGGTCGTGTTCAATGAGTTCTCGGATCGTCTCAAGATCTCCAGTGATGACACAGCGACCTCGTGCCATCGCCTCCATAAGAACAACGGGTATCCCATCGCGATCGCCCGACTTTGCAACTCTGCAAGGGAGCGCGAAGATATCTGCTTCGGTCATCAGTTGCATCACCGTATCGTTATCGGTCTCGCCGAGGAGCTCCACTTCCGCATTGGGTGGGAGCACACCAACGAGCGCTTGGAGATCGTTGTACTGGGGGCCATCACCGACGATCCGTACCCGGATACTGGGACCGCTGTTGAGCGCGATCTCGCCCGCGGCGCGAATAAGAACATCCATACCCTTTTTCTCGACAAGACGCCCAACGCTCAGGACTTCAAGCGTCTCTTGGTTGGGGGCGGGGGTGGCTTCGTATAGATCTGTGTCAACACCGCATCGGATAACGGGATAGTCGTTGTCGGGGCGGTTGACAACAGATTGGTAGAATTCTCGGTGCCATTCGCTTATGCAGTTCACCCATGCCGCTCGTCTGAGTTTCTCACGCAGAAGAGTGCGGTTAGGAAATATGTCGTTTGCGTGCCCCGTGAAGCTGAATGAGATCCCGAGTTGTTTCGCCGCATACATCCCGATCGTTGTTGGTACATGGGCCATATGTGCATGGATATGTGTGATCCCCAGATCTCGGACCCGATGGGCGAGTGAGAGCGCTGCCATCCCTTGCCAAACCACCTTGGGTTTCCGCCTGAGCGTGACATCCCGTGAGAAGAGCGCATCGAGCTTGCAACGCGCCATTGTTTTGATTGACCGAACTGGATGGGCCAAAGTCTCGGCGAACATATCGCGAAGCAGCGCCACCTTCCCTTTCGAATAGATCTCAACCGTGTTCTTTGCCATCTCAGCCAGCACATCGCCATTATCCAGATCACGCGTCGGCGCATGGACGGACGCAGTACGAATATCGATGCCTAGCGATCGTAATGCAAGAACCTCCCGATACACAAATGTCTCGGAACGCACTGGCAGTTCACCCGACATGTAGAGCACCTTGTGCTTCGCGTTACCCACCCGCTGCTCCATGCGTCGTTCTCTTGTACTCGATCAAAGTCGACTGCTTCCCGATCAGTCTACGCCAATGGAAAAGCAGTACGCCGTGCACCTGGGCAAACTTCGCGATGATGATAAATCTTGCGAGCAATGAGGCCTCCCGCTTTGATCTTCCCCTCCGAAGCTCATGCCTACGAATGCGATACCCTTGAACGGCGAGCAGCAAGATGTATATCAGGATTGAGATTCCATAGGTCCAATACGCCGATAGAAGCGCGAAGGCCGGGAGAATTAGTCCAAAGAGCATCGCCGAGCGGACCTGCCTCACACCGTGGCGTTCGGGAGCATCACCGTGCATATGGGCGCCCTGCGCGTATGCGTGACCCGCCCGCTTAGCACGCTTCCAGAACTGCCCCATGCTTGTCATCGCGGCATCGTGCCAAGTCATTTCATGATCGATCCGATGCACCGTGTGCCCGGCTTGGCGAATACGCACGCAGAGTTCGGGCTCTTCACCCGCGATCACCCCTGGGTTGTATCCGTGAACCTCATCTAGGACCTTGAGTCGGAAGAGCGCATCCCCACCGCACGACCGGGATATACCGATTGGGGTGTCCCACTCCAGATCACATAACAGGTTATAGATCGTCTCATCTGGATGACGCTCCCTCCGTCGCCCGCAAACCACGCCGGCGTCCGGATTGGACTCAAGGAATCTATAAGCGGCTTGCACCCATCCGTCTCTCAGTTCACAATCGCCGTCAAGCACCTGTACATACCTGAGCCCGTCCCACATCTTTACCAGCTGTTTGATGCCCTCGTTTCGAGCGCGTGCCGCTGTAAAAGGTATCGAGGTATCAAGATCAACAACCTCGACTCCAATGGATTTGGCGAAGTCAACAGAGTCATCGCTCGATCCAGAATCGACATACACAACTCGATCCGTGCACGCGACCGCGGATCGCAGGCAGCGTTTCAATCGCTCGCCTTCGTTGCGACCGATCGCGACGACGCCGACATCATGAATCATCTCACTCATGCGGCCTCCTTCGCGACCCACTCCGGTGCTCCGTCACGCATCACGACATCGCGATAGGTCGCGCATGTCAGATCACGCCCGATCCATTCCCCGAGTCTCTTCATGTCCGGGTCGAGCATGCCGTGGAGTTTTTCGATGGAGCTATTAGATAGAACGGGTCGTTCTTTCATCATCCATCGTGAGCGGATTCTTGCTCGAACTGACTCCGGCAGCAGCGTGCGGCGGACTGCCTGCATTACACGATTCCCAAGTATCGCATTTACGACCGGCCCTCGGCGTTGTCGCTGAGATGATACATTCTGTGCGTGGCCCGTGTCCCAATGCAACTCGGTCGTGATACCGAGGAAACGACCGACGCGTTCGAACTCCTCTTGCGGATTGTGCATCAACCGCTCGAAGAACACAGGGAGTATGTGCTCAATGCCCCACTTCTCGATATACGGCGAGAGTTGCATCGCATATCTCGAATACTCCTCCAACATCGGGTATCGATCGATCGCGTCGTCAATCGGGCATCCATCCTCGATAACGCGCTGCGACCATTCGTGGATGTACTGCGATACGATACGATCGATCGGATCGCGCATGACATAGATCAGCTTTGCATAGGGCAGGTGCTCGTGCATTCGCGGGACGCAAAGTGGGTAGGTTGGAAGCTTCGTGTAATGCGTTGAGGACTCGCCCTTAAGATCATCAACCGGCATAGATTCAAACAGAGACTCATACCACCCCATCCCCTTTGCCCAGTTCAGTTCGTCTGAAAAGAAGTTGGGCTCCTTGGGCTCAGTCATCGAGACACCATTGACCCTCGCGAGTTGATCGTGCAGTGTGCTCGTCGCGCACTTCATCGCCCCGATGATGACAAAGTCGGGCATCATGTGCTTGATCCCATTGAGTGCTTCGGTGACGCCCAGATATCACGCCACTCCTTCTCGACCGCTCCGGTCCGACCTCGGAGTGCCCCGAGCAGGTATCCGATCATCCAAAGCAGATTTGCCGCAAGGTGACCCAGCCCGCCGTAGAAAGTTCGAAAATAATGTGAGCGAGCGTTCGCGTAATACACCGGGCGGCGTTTTCTTTGTTTCGTCGCCTCTTTCACCGGTGACGATCCGCCCCGAAGATGCACAACATGCGCTTCGGGTTGGTACGCGATTGTGAAACCCGCCTGTGTCGCCTTACGGCAGAAGGCCATGTCTTCGAAGTACATGAAGTACCTCTCGTCGAGGAGCCCGATCTTATCGAAGACTTCTTTACGGATCGCGATGCACGCGAAGCTCGCCCAATCGATTCCTTTCGTCCATGCATGGAGTTCTCTCGCGACAACATGCGAAGGGAACATCTTGGCGAAGATCCCGAGACTCGATGCATACAACAGTTCGGTAATGGGTGTCCGATATCGGAATGTTGATACCTGATACACGCCGTCGATCCACTCGAGCTGTGGGCCGAGCATGTGGACATCAGGATGCGTCGCAAGCGTATCGAGCATCGTATTGATCGCACCCTCACGCACGATCGTGTCGGAGTTCAGCAGGAGATAGACCTCCGCATCGATGCTCTTGATCCCAACATTGTTCCCCGCTGCGAATCCACCATTGATCGGAGACCGCTCAACTTGGGCCCATTCGTTCCAACCTTGCTCCCTGATTGCAGCTTCGATCGTGTCTGCTGAATCATCGCCTGAGCAGTTGTCAACGACAACTACACGATGATCTGCTCGCACCTGAGCCTGCAAAGATTGCAAGCATTCGATAACCATCCCTGGCGTGCGGTAGTTCAGGATGATAATGGCGAGTTGATGCTTGCGTAGGCTCATCCGACACTCCCCCCCACAAGCACCGTGGAGTGATAGGACTGGTAAACTATGAACCCAGTGAGCGCAACATACACGAGTATCATCAGAATATCGATTGATGGGACCCAGACACGGTGCCTACGAACTCGCAGCACCGCGAGCGGATAGATTAGCAACTCAGCAACCACACCGCCGCAGAGCATACCGATCACTCCACCAAACAAATAGCCGAACACGACACCAAGAATGTGCAGCACAGAGTTGAAAAACATCACGAACGCGTGCCCGTAACTGTCGTCTTTCACAAACATTGTCTCAGCAAAGAACACGCGCATCAAGCGGATTGCGGTCGAGGTGCTAAGTAGCACGAAGAATATCCCAGCATCGTGGTATCTTGAGTCGTAGAGAAATGAGATGATGTGCTGGCCCAAAATGATACAGATCAAGAAGAAAGGAAAGATTGCGAGAAGAACACGGAACCGTGTCTGGCGTACGCGCAGCACAAACTGCTCGGGATCTTTTCTATTGATCTCTGCGAATGCCGGGAACAACACCCCTCCAACGATTCGGTCGATCACGATGCGTGCAGGCATGGCTATCGATCCTGCAATCGCGATCATGCCGAGCACGCTCATTGAGACGAGTGACCCCTGCACGAGGCGCAGGCCCTGCCCGCCAAAATAGGTCATTGCTGTTGCGAGGAAGATCCATTTCCCAAAGTGGAAGATCTGACCCGCGGCGTCGCGGTCAAAGTGAAACCTCGACCCTTTCGACGGTAGCAGCCGGTATCCGAGGAAAAGACGAAAGATTGCAGCGATGATGCCACCGCCGACAAGCGCCCAGACATCTCGCGAAAAATATGCCCAGACGATCATTGCTACGATCCCGATCGAATGAGCGGCGAAATCAAGAATCGCCAATCGCCCCAACTGCATCGTACGCGTGGCGGTCGCGATGCCAATGCTTTGAAAACCCTTGATTACTGTGCCAATACTCAGCATCGCAAGCAGGGGGAAGAGTATGGGCTCCTCATAAAACCAAGAAGCCGGGTACGCGAGCAGACACATGGCCATCGCGAGTACAAACCCACGGATAACCTGCATCGTCCACGCCGTCGCAAGAAAATCCGGATCATCGCCCCGGTCGTTCTGCACGATCGAAGGGCCGACCCCGATATCACTCAGCATCGCGAGCCCTTGCGAGAATACCTGAGCCAACGCCATCAGACCGAAGGCCTCGGGGAACAACAATCGAGTCAGAACGAGATTCGATACGAGCCGGAGTACCTGCTGAGCACCAAAGCCCATTGTTGTCCAACTCGCGCCGCGTAATGTACGGGCACGGAGGCCCCCGCCGCGGAGCTGAGATACAACCCCATCTATCCGGTTGCGCATACCTCCACCCGTATGTTCTGCTTGAGCTTCGTTCATCGACTCACCGGGCCTGGACATCCCTACCCTGCTCCTGAACCACCTCTTACTGATACGGGTGCTTGGCCAAACGGTAGACCGATAACACCCCCTCGTTTGGGGTTTACCCTAGTATCGGCTTCCCGGTCACACACAGTTCATCCGGAGTAGGCAGTCGCAGGCAGGAAATCCTTTCGAGATGATCTTGATGGCTATTTCATGTGTATTGAAGAGAACACCCGCCCGATCTGACCGATTGGGATAATGGGCTCGTGAAGTCACTCGTCCATTCACCAACATCGAATACCATTGATTTCCAGGCATGAATACCCACACCCCTCAATCGAGTACCGCGTCGCTCGCGGAATCCTTCTCCATCGCTACGGAAAAGCGGGTTCCGCTGTTCGTACCAACTACCCACTTCACTGATGATCGGGGCTGGTCGCTCATGAATCAGATGCAGGGTGTCATGAGCGGCGAGGGGCAGATCAACTTCTCGATGCAGTACCCCGGCGTTATCAAGGCATGGCACCGGCATCATTTGCAGACAGACTTCTGGATGGCGCTCGTTGGACACATCAAGGTCGGGATTTATGACCAGGAGAACGACAAGGCCTGGTCCATCGTAATCGGCGAGAAACGCCCGGGCACCGTGATCATCCCCCCACCACTCTGGCATGGCGCCGCGACTGTCGGGAATGTCCCGGCAGGCCTGCTGTACTATGTCACTCATAGCTACAACCCGGACAAGCCTGATGAGGAACGAGCTCCATACGATCGGTTCACGGGATTCCCGTGGCAGGTTGAACACAAATGAGCAATCATGCCTGGCAGCGCGTTGAACCTAACCGCCCGATGCCACAGCGAGTTCTTATCCTTGGTTCGTCAGGCATGGTGGGACGCGCGTGGTGCGAACACTTGCAGTGCCTCGGCATCGAGTACACGGCCGCCCATCGTCCTCATTTCGATCTTTGTCGCCCCGAAACATTCGACAAGACCTTCGGCGACACATTCGACCTCGTTGTCAACGCAGCAGCATGGACAGATGTCGATGGCGCCGAGTCGGACGAACAGGGCGCATTACAAGCGAACGCGTACGCACTCGAACAGATCTCAGCCCATTGCGCTTCAGTTCAAGCCATGCTTATCACTTACTCGACAGATTATGTCTTCGATGGCATGGCCAACTCTCCATACCCGATCGACGCACCGATCAGTCCGATCAACGCATATGGTCGATCAAAGGCATTAGGCGAATCACTCTTGCGTCGCTCAAACGAGAATCACCTGCTCATTCGCACGAGCTGGGTTCACGCACCATGGGGTAAAAACTTTGCCCTGACTATGCGATCATTGATTACAGATCGCGATGAAGTTCGTGTGGTCACCGATCAGCGTGGACGCCCTTCGAGCGCAATTTCGATTGCAGAGGGGTCGCTCGAACTGTACATGAACGGCGCAAGCGGAACTTGGCACCTGACCGACTCAGGCGAATGTACATGGTATGGATTTGCGAGGGAGATCCGTGACGCACTCGGTTCGGCATGCAGCATTGAGCCCTGTACAAGCGAAGAGTTCGTTCGCCCAGCTCAAAGGCCGGCATTCTCAACGCTTTCGATCCACCAAACGGAGAAGCTGATCGGCCCCAGACCGGCTTGGCAATCGAGAGTACGCGAATCAGTTGTATAAAAAAGTAAGGGCGTCCTTGCTGGACGCCCTCACGGATGAAGTAACCTATGGCGTGTGAATCAGGCGCGACGAAGCCGCTTGACTCCTGCAAGCCCTCCGAGAGTTAGCAAGCCTGCGAATGCCGCTGTCGGAAGAGGCACAACGAAGAGCTGATCCTGCGAGTCTGCGTTGAGCATCGCACGAAGCCCAGCAACAGTCGCGGAAGGATCGTTTGAAACCTCGTTCTGAAGCGTCAGCATCTCTGAACCGACGGTCCCGTGACCAGTGACAACTGCAAGATCCAAGACAACCTTCCAAATTTGACCCTGGATGGCTGCGAGACGCTCGTTTGTCGCGTTAGCTCCTGCGCTCAAGTCAGAGTTGATCCAACCCAAACGGATCGCAGCAGCAACGACCGCGTGAACTTCAGCTTCGTCAGCACTGTCGTACTGTGGGCCGCCATTACCGGGAGAAGGGTTGGGTGAGTTCTGAATGCTCGTCACATCGTACGACCGAGACCCAAGAAGAGTATTCTGGAGCTCGATGCAGAAGGTAGAGAACGAACCGCCACTGAACTGACCAGCGCCGCGATCTCCGCCAACATCTGTGTAATCAAAGTTGTTGTGACCAGCATCAAAGTCCATGTTGATGAAACCACCGGTACCGGTGTTATCAACATTGATAGACCCATCTATGCCTGTCATACCTGTGTACTCGGCGTCAAAGCCAGCATGCGCAGAACCAACTGCTACTGCAAGCATGACACTTGTGATCATCGCATTCTTCATATTCTCACCCTCCCAGGTGTTTGAAACCAGCGTGTCCAATCAACTGCGACGAAGTCGCTTGATCCCGCCGAAGCCCGCGAGGGTCACGAGACCCGCGAATGCAGCAGTCGGAAGAGGAACGATGAAGAGCTGGTCCTGTGAATCAGCACTGATCATCGCGTAAAGGTAATCGATTGAACCGGTGGGGTTCGCGTTGTACTCAGATTCGAGGATTGCCATCTGTGCGGCAACATTTGCGGTTTCCGCAGTGACATCCGCATTGTCAAAGACGACCTTCCAGATCATGCCCTGGATGGCAGCTGCCTGATCCTTTGTCAGCGAACCTGTCGCCGAAAGGTCCGAGTTGATCCAGCCGAGATCAACTGCTGCTGCAAGAACAGCACTGACTTCTGCCGCGTCGGCATTGTCGTATGGGCCTTGTCCATTACCGCTCGACGGATTTGGTGCGTTTGCGATCGTATCGATGTCATACGAGGTCGAGCTATTCGCGATGGTCTGCAGTTCAATGCAGAAAGTTGAGAATGCTCCGCCAGCGAACTGGCCGATGCCACGATCGCCACCGACATCCGTGTAGACGAACTCGAACTGCCCGGCGTTGAAAGTGTCGTTGAGTGTTCCACCGTACCCTGTGGTATCAACGCGAATCGCGTCAATGCGGCCATAGAGTCCGGTCCAGTCTGCATCAAAGCCGGCTAGTGCACCGGTAGATGCCGCCATGATGGCTGCTGCTGCTACATACTTCATTCTGTTCTTCCCTCATCCATTTCAAGGCACATCCGTGCCGTATTCATCTCTCTAAAGGCACCAAAAACAACTCTGGTGTCCTATCTCCTGTATGTGTAAGCAGATGCCAGAAAGCTCCCTCAGCCGCTGGTTGGGTTAAAACCCATCTCTTACACCATAAATAGGGTATCGCGTACCACGATAATGTCGAAGAAAAAAGGAAGAAAAGAATGAGTAATTTTGAGTAAACCGGCCTTTTGGCCAAACAAAATGCGAACCATTGATGTGGACGGCAACCTATAGGACGCAGTTTGAGTTAGGTAGATTTCGCTGTCTCTCTGTTTCAGGGACCGACGGCATCGATCTGCATCGGAACCTGATGGCTGCGCAGGAGCTCAATTAGCTCGTCGTCGAGCTGACTCGACTCCGCATAGTCTGTGACGCGTTGGAGTGCATCCTCAGCTTCAACCGCAAACTCATCACCCAAAGCTCTGGTCACAATCGTGAGCCCGACCCATCCCTCCGGGTTTACTGCATTGAGTCGAATACTCGTTTTAAACGAGTTATAGGCATCACGCAGCTCTCCAAGCTCAAGCTCAACCCAGCCTCGGGTACCCCAATAAGATGGCACTTGGGACTGCATTTCTGTGGCATTCAGAACGAGCTGCTGAACACGAGACCGCTGGTCACCTTGTATGCCTGCCCGAATCATGGTCATCGCGAGATTATTACTGATCATCGCATTGAGCCCGTCATTCGGAAGCTCCATACCGAGTAGCTGCTCGTAGATTGAGACCGTGCGTTCGAAAAGCCGTCCCTCACGCGCATATCGGGCCGCATCGAGCTTTGGCATTAAGTTGGTTGGGTCTGCCCGCGCGGCCTCAAGCATGAGATCCACGACCTGCTCGTAATGACGCGACGCTTCTGTGGTATCTTCCGTACCGCGAGCGAGAATCAGATGTGCTCGCGCAGCGACCGTGTATATGTGTGGAATCACCTCTTCGTTTTGTTTGATCATGGGCTCGACCAAAGCGAGTGATTCATGCGCGAATGCCGAGTCCCATTTCGCATGTGTGAAAGCCAGCGTCGTCCAGGCGTTAGCAAGGTAGATGTTGTCTTCCTCATTGCTGTAATCCGCAGCGATACGGATCCAATCCGCACCAACATCAGGATTCTTGATCGCATTCGAGGCCAAATTCAGCCATACCCGATTGCGAATCTCATCGTTCGTTGCGAGTAGTGGCTGCAGACGCTGTGCGGTCAACGAGGGATCTTCACCCAGACTCAACCGAACAAAGCTGTAAGCATCGAGCATCTCTCTGCTTACTGGATCGCTCGGGGTCTGATATGCGAGGTCAATGAATGGCTCCAGTTCCTGCTCAGCACCCTGGAGGTCGTTCTTCTGAATCAGTGCACGAGCACGAATCGCATTTGCAATAATTGTCGTTTCAAGCGAGTTCGTTCGCCAGAGATCGATCACGCGGATGGCCGCATCCGGATTATTTGCACGAAGGTGCGATTCGCCCGCGATCCCCATAATAGAAGTATTCGACGGCGCATTTCGTAGTGCTTGTTCCGAGATCTCGGCGATGACATTTGCACTGATCTGGATGCGAGCAAGCTGCTCAACTGCATACACCTGCACAGCTTCGATCTGTGGAAAATCATCAACGAGTAATCGCAGGTGACCAAGCAGAACCTGCGGGTCTGTGTTTTCTGGAAGCGTGCTATACGCCTCGACTCGCTCGATTGCCTGCCGGAGGATTGGGCTGTTCTGCATGCCAGGCAGCTCAAGCATCTCCATTGCCGTCTGCGGAGCCCCTCGCGTCAAAACTCCCAAACGCGCCAGCTCCGCGTCCTCATCCACGAGAGCCTTCGATTGTGCGTAGAGCGATTGGGATTTTTCTACATCTCCATACTCGAGGGTGCGGCGGATGAGCTGCTTCCAGACAGGCAGGCTGTTCTTGTGCGCCGCTACAGCTTGCTCAAGAACACGCAGTTCCTCCTCGGGAGTGAGGTACAACTCCGCAAACTTAGCTTCCGTGAGCAAACTCTCAACAGGGTCAAGACCGTATCGCTTTCCAGAGCTTGCGATCATCTCCCCTTCGGGCAAGTTGCCCGCTCGTACATATAGGCCCGCAAGATTGAGAAGATCTCTCGCATTCAGTTCGTCGAGTTCGCTTGCTTGAGCAAGAAGAGCTTTGGCTGCTCCATGCATTTTCTGCTTGAGTCTTAGCTCCGCGAGAGAGAGCATCGCACTTGAACTGTTCTGTTGTTCAATCAGGCGTTCATAAATGCTGGCAGCTTTATCGTCTTGACCGATGTTCTCATACCTCGTCGCTGCGGGGCTGAGGGCGGCAACTTCATCTCCGAACATTGCTGAATACTCATCGAGCAATGAACCCGCCAGGCGTGCGTCCCCGAGCCGACGATACGCCAAATCGACACACTCGAGCATGTAGCTTTGTGCAGCTCTTCCGCTGAGTTGGCGGGCAAGAGTCCGGTATTGCTCTATCGCACCCTGATAGTCCGGGGTGTACCGCTCATCCTCGCTCAGGCCGGGCGATGGCGGCAGCGCCAGCAGGCGGCCGAGCATGTTCCTTGCCTTTGTATGGAGCGGCTCAGCCGCGACAACAGCTCGAACAATCTCAAGTGCTCGTGCACGATTCGTGCGGTTTCTTGAATCTGGCTGCGCAACCATAGCGTTCGCGCGTGCCAAGCGAAGGCGTGCTGGCGGCACTTTCCCCTCGCTTTCAGTAAGCTGCGTCACCCGTTGAATCAGGGCATCTACTTGATTCAGATCGCTCCCAATCGCGTTCGATTCGATCGCAAAGTACAAGACCTCCAGATCATCTGGGTGCGACTCTAACATCTCCGTCCAAAGGGGCACGGCCCGTATTGGGTCGTACTCATCAACAAAGCTAATCAGAACCCGTTCCCACGCTTCTTTATCCGATTCGCTCGCGAGATCGAGGCCCTCTTGAATGATACGAACTCCAACTTCTAGATCTCCTGAGCTCTGGTACGCCGAGATGGCAGCTCGCATCGCAGCAAGCGGGCTTGAACGCGTCGCGTTGGCTGAATCGAAACCGACACTCGATGCGGCCCCGAGTTGATAGAGATCGTCAACCTCCAACAACTTTGCTACCAACTGCCCATCATCGCCCGCGATTTCCAGCGCACGGCGAACCTCTTCTCTCGCCAATTCCTTCTCATTCATCGCTGCAAATATAATCGCAGCATTCGGGGCGAAAGCAGCACGGTTCCTCGGGTCAAGATCCTCACTCACACTATCCCAGACTTCCATGAAACGAGCACCCATTGAGTATGGCAGCTCACCCCGTCTAGCAAGCTCAGTCTTCGTCTCCAGCACTATGGCAAGTGTTCGTTGATCGTTCGGTGCGATCCGCTCGAGTTCGATGATATAGTCCAACGCTTCGAGTAAGCGATCCTGCCCGGAATATGCACTCACGATCCGGATCATTGGATCTGACCAGCCGTTAACATCGAAACGGGAATCTGCACCGACTCGACCATTGGCAAACTCGCTGGAGATTCGCCACTGCTCAACAGCGTCCTGGAATCGTCCCTCGCTCAGGTGCTGCTGCCCCACCCGTAATCGGAATGTGGGCTCATCAGGGTACCAATCGATAGCATTCTGAAACGACAACCTCGCGTCGATGAATCGCGAATCCTCAGATGCCGCCTCACCATCTATCAAAGCAATCCATGCGGGTGCTCGACGATCATACTGGATGTCCCTAATTTGTTGTTCAAGCTGCGCTGCCCGCTCTGTATTGTTCGCACGAACAGCACTGAGGTACTGGTAACCGAGCAAATCCGGATCCGGCTCACCGTTTTCTGTATCAATCTCAAGTGCGTTGAGCTCCTCATCGCGATTTGACCAATATAGCCGCCTCGCTGACCAGATGGTGAGGTACCGATCTTCACTCTCTTGTGCTATACGAGCCTGAACTGTGGTCGAAAGATCGGGCCTTCTGATCGCGTTGTAGATTCGAGCGAGATGCCGTGCCGCACCCGCTGAAAGTGAGGGGGCATCCTGATGCCACTCATTCGATTCGGAGTCAAGACCGATGATCGCACTCAGTTCGTCCAGCACGGTTTGATCATCGAGATCATCGAGGATAGCGGATCTTAGGAATCCCAGTATTCGCTCGTTGATCCCGTTTGGGTTTGCTTGGAGCATGGCATCCAGCACTTGATCCGATTCCTCCTGACGACCTTGAGATGCAAGAAATCCCAGATACTGATTCATCTGATCAAAGTCTCGATCTGGATGCTCGAATAATGCAAGTAAAACTGGCTCGCGTTTCTCCGGCGGCGCCTCTTGCCTACTCAAAGCGAAGTTGAGTTCTTCAGTCACTTCTATTGTATCAATGCCATGCTTTTCTATGAGCTCGCCTGCGAGCGCCTCAGCCTCGACATACATACCCCAGTTATTCATCAACGGGAGCAGATCCTTTTTGACCTCAATGTCATCAGGAACCCGTCGCAAATATTCGCGATATGAGTCAATCGCAACAGCAATATGACCATAATCCGGGACTTCACACACTTCTCTCGCCTGCGCATGCCGAAGGAAGACTTCTGCATCCGGGTTCTCCGCATTATTTTTGTAACGCCCCAGCAGTTTCTCGGCCTCGAGCATGTTCCCGGCGTCGTAGGCAGCAAGCCCATCGGTTCGCATCGCCTCAAGTTGCCGCTGATTCTGCCAAGGGCGCACGACAAAGTATCCAAATGCGAGCATGAGAATGATCGCGCCCAGCGATCCGAGAAGAACAACGCGCCGGAATGTCCTTGGTTTCATAGGCATGATCGGGTATTCCTCTCGACAATGTCAGCGTCTGGTCAACGCCGCGAAAATCAGTGCAATGGTCTTGTAAATGATATAGAGATCCAGCACCAAAGTTGCTCGTTCAACATACTCGATGTCGTATCTAATCCATTCCTGGAAATCAGCTCCGTCAGCTCTCGTGCGTCGGATCTGCCAGAGACCTGTAACGCCTGGGCGAACACTCAATCGTGCCTCTCGCCACCCTGGACAGAGCTGATTCTCTGAGAATGGGCTCGGGCGAGGTCCGACGACCGACATATGCCCAAGCAGGACATTCCAAAACTGGGGAAGCTCGTCAAGCTGTAGTTTTCGGAGTACCGCCCCAACTTTAGTTATCCGTGGGTCTCGCTCCATGAAAAACTGAGGTCCGTCGGCCTGATTCTGTGCTTGGAGTTCAGACTTCATTGCTTCAGCATTCCGATACATCGTCCGGAACTTCCAGCAGCGGAACTCCTTGCCGTTGATCGATTCACGCTTATGCCCAAAGAAGAATGGCGATCGATCCTCGATCCAGATCGCCGCAATAATGAACGGATAGAGCGGCAGGGTCATCAAAAGAGCCACGATAGCAAAGCAGATATCAAACACCCGCTTAAACCCGCTCGAAGTGAAGGTTGCCGCTTCTTCGATCCGTCGTTCCGGACGGGTTTGAATCGATTCGATGTCTCGCCATTCCACATCATCGGGCTCGGGACGCATTCCTGGATGATCCCATAACACAGCGGGCCCAACCCCTGATTTTCCTTTGGGGATGCTTCGACCGGCCCCAATCCAGATTGGTCCAGTGACAGCGGCCGGGTCGGTTTCCGCCGCATCATTGTCCACCCAGCACTCCTCGCCCAGTGGCTTCACACGACCGATCGTGGCGCGGGGGTGTTTCCATTCCTGAGCCAGATCACGCACGAACTGTGCACGCTCCAGATCAACATCGTTCCTGTAGATGCGGCCTTCGCTGCGTATCGCGGCACGCAAATCATCCGGAATAATCTGACGAAGCTTCGCCCAGTTCCTTGCGGCATCATCCATGCACGCCCAGTCGTATGCAATCTCAGGGTTTGTTGTCAGTGCGACACGCGCTTGGCGCTTGCTTGTGCTCGATTCATACTCCCGACGGAACCGCAGGAACTGGCCATCCGCACGAGCCTCCACGACTTCGCGGTACTCCGATTGCTCGCGCTGTCGCAAGCGGATCATCAAGAGATCAGGGTTCAACCAGCACATCAGCTCGAGTGCTTTGTTCAACTCCATAATGACGAGATGATCTCTGCTCACGAGGAGATAGAGCTCAGCGTGCTTATCGATCTCAATACCTGGAGATCCGATCGGAACAACCTGTATCCCACGAGATTTCCAGTACCGATCGTGCAACTGGCGCGGGGTCAACCCCCACAGCGTGTGCTGTTCAACTGACTCGAGAACTTCCGATGAAGAATCGCTCTCCGCGATCATGGTTCAGCCTTCCGATAGTTCGGCTCAGAACTCGAAGAACGCCGGTCCGCGAATAGTGTACCGGCCACCGGTCCACCACGACTGCTCGTGGCCTGCTCGATTTCCTGCTGCTGACGCGAGAACTGCCTTGAGAAGTGCACCGACATGCTGCTCGTCGAATGCCGGATCTCATGCATCGATGCTCGATTAAATATAGTGGCAGCGATGGTGCCATCCACCGCATGGATCTGGTCGATCGCCTTCTTGATCAGCGGCTTGTACTGGCCACGCCCTACCACGAGTAACACGCCGTCCGCTTGAGGTGAAACAAAAGCAGCCTCAACACTTCCCAAGATCGGTCCGGTATCGATCAGGATCGTATCAAACTGTTCTTTCAAAGGACCGAGCAGCGCCTGAACACTCTTTGGTGAGAGCTTACTCACCCGCAGATCATCGCCATACCCCGCCGGCAGGATTGATAATCCTGGGAACTCCGTTTCCTGTACGAGCTCTGCAACTTCTTCTTTTTCGCCAAGTCGATCCGCAAGGCTTGGTGCCCGTGAGTGTCCGAAATGAACACTCAAACCGCGACCAATGAAATCGAGATCGAGTAGAAGTGTTCTGCTCCCACTTTCTGCAAACGACAGCCCCATTGCGATAATCAGACTTGTCTTACCATCCCCTGGGGCCGGACTTGTCACGCCGTAGACACACGCCCCCTCGTCCGCGTTCTTAATCTGCAGCTGTGATCGGATCTGATGTACCGCGAACGCGGATGCAGACGCGAGTTCCTGGTCTTCAAGAGAGTTGCCCAAGTCTGGGAGCATGCCCACGATACCAGCCTGAGCCCCCGTGAGGACTTCGTCGTCGGAATAGTTCACACGGTGACTGAGGTACCCAAGTACAAGAATGATGACCACCGGCACAGAGCCGAGTCCCACGAAGCCAGCGGCCGCCATCTTGATGCGGGGATCTGAGGTCGGCGCGCGAGCGAGCGTAGCCGATTGTGCAATATTAATTTTACCACCAACCGAGTTGCTCTCCTCCAGCTTCGATTCTGTCTCGATCATCGTCAACCGTTGCTCGACTTGCATGAGAGATTCAAGCCCTTGAGCTTTTTCCTCACGGAGTTGATTGAGTTCGAGAGATGCCTCGAAGACGATTTTTGCGCGTTCTTTCGCGCGGGTGAGTTCATTGTCTACCTCCGCTCGCTGCTCGCGGAGTTCTTCTTCGTTGGAGACACGGTTGCCCTCTTCGTCATACAGAACGAGCCCCTCACCTGTCTGCAGTTGCTCAAGGCGCTCATCAATCGTCTTCTGAATATTGTCAATCATCATCGTGACACGACGCACATCGCGATGTTCTTCGCGCAGACCCTCAGCAACCATCATCTGTGTTCGGTTTTCAATCAGAGCGTCTCGTTGCTCGATCAGTGTCCTCATGCGTGTATCACCGCGAGAGGCCTCTTCAGCTGTTTGTGGTACATTCGAGGCTTCGCCCCCCTCCTGGGAAAAATCGCTCAGATACCCCGTCAGCAGTGCCTTCTCACGCTCCAGACTCCGAACCGTCATCGAAGTATCCTCGATCAACGGATCGAGATTTTCTGTGTTGTATTCACGCATAATCTCACTGATTCGGCTGCTCTTTCGATCGATGATGCTCTGTAGTTGATTCCGTCGATCTCGGAGCACATTGATGACATCAGGGTCTTTGATACTTCCTTCCTTGCCATGCCTCTGAATGTACGCGTTGAGTACAGCACTGACGATTGCTTGAGAGACGACTGGATCTGTATGTTCGTAGGAAACCCGGATGATTTCCTGTGCTCTTGTATCTGTGCGTACGCGGAGTCTGTCCTGAACACGCTCAAGATCATCAAAGAAGATCCCTCGCTCCATCTCAAGCTTTTTGATTGGATCACTCTCCATCGCCAAGCGGATCACTTCGACGCTAGATACGAGTTGTGCCTGCGTATTGACGAAGCTTGTGAACATTCTGGGAGCCGTGCTCTGCTCACTCTCGAAAAGCACCTTCGGCAACTCCGGCTTGATACGGATAATTCCTGTGCTCGCATACATGGGTTTCCGCGACATATACCCCATCGAACCACCGACGACTCCGAAGAGCAGCCCGAGCACGATCACAAGGATGTACTTTCCACGCAGGTGACGATGGATCACAACGAATGGATTCGTGTGATGCTGCTCAGCACCCATATCCCAGTTCATCTGACTCGAACTCATGATCTGCCCCCCTCTGCCGGAGCCAACTCGTTCTTCGCTGCCCTGACTCGATCCACCGAGGCATCTACGACTGCATACATCTCTTCGAGAATCCACTCGTGATCTTCCTGATCGACCGTCCCATCGATGACAATTTGGATCTGTGCCGCGCCGTAATAACGGTACTGATAATCAGCGCTGATTCGATACACATCCTTCATCGACACGCTCGTGACGCCGGTGGGCAAGGCGAACAGGTTGTACACAGTGATATCTCGCTCGTTGCGCCCCGCAATACGGTGGAACTGATACACAGCGAGCTCGTTCCCATCGACCTGTATAGAGCCAGGCAACTCCTCATCACGAGTCAACCAACCATTCGCTGGGTAACACCTTGGCGGAAAATGTCCTGCCATATCCCGTGCGTCGCGGCATTGCACAACCATCAGGGTCACGCTGACTGATCGGTCGCTTTGCACATACCGTCGGGCGAGAAGTGCATTCGGATTCAGCAGGCTTGTCGCGGATGCAGGAAGCTCAACACGCTCGCCAACCCAATCACCGAAATCAATAGGAATCGACTCCACGAGTTCACGCACCTCTTCGTGATAACTCAATGCCTCCTCCGACTCCCCAGGAGTCGATCGGAACGCACCGATTACCACGAGTGATATGAGCGCAAACGGGATGGCGAGCTTGTTAAACACAGGGACCTCAAGTTGATTGTGTCGCGAGAGTAAACCGGTATGTCGGTATCATCGCCCAGCGCAATGCCCGCGTAATGCCGAGAAGCATGAGGAATGCGATGGGCAGCATCATCCACCCCGCGATGTCATGAAAAGCATCAGGCCAGCCTTCTGGAAGCCGTTCCTGATTCCCGTACATAATGACGGTGGGCGCGAGTCTAAACACATTGCAAATAATTGCCGCCACAGGACTCAGCAATAGCACGAGGACACGCACCGAGTTCCGCAGAGGGACAGTAAATGCAAACGCGTAAGCGACGAGCAGCAATGCGAACACCATCCGCATCCCATTACATGCCTCAGCCACTGCCACTGGCATGTCGTTGATATTGACGAGATTCCCGGATCGCTCTACATAGAAGCCCATTATCTCGAGCGTACTCGTGGTAACACGGGCGGTCGCGTTCTGCAACGGCCCTGCGATAGCGAGCCGGAGATTGCCCGGAATCGGAACGAGCAAGGCCATAATTGCGACCGCAGGGAAAAAGTTCGCCATAACCTGCGTACCGACTACTGTGGTAATCGCACCGATGGCCATGAGCACCGCCCCACCGTGCAAGCCCGCCTGGAATGCATTGCGTAGGCCAAACTGCAGCAGTATAAATCCAGCAAGAATCAGGATGACTCCAACCCAACTTGGACGGGGGGGACAGCGACGAAATCGAACGCGCCGGATCCAGACAAGCCAAATAGCAATGGGGATCACGAGATAGATATGACTCGCTTCTTCATCGCGACTCGCGATCATAAAAATATCTCGCCACTGATCGATCCCAGCGAACACTGCGGCAGCGAGGAGAACGAGCACCAGCACTAGATGCTTACTGCTCCACCCATATCGGGCTTCTACAAGTTTCATCACGCGCGCCCCTTTCTGACGGTACCGGTCACAACCTGATCCGTCACCCGGGCACCCGGCATGACCTTGGCGCCGGGGCAAATCACGGATCGGACGACCACGGCACCCCGCCCAATTTCTGACCCATTCAGCGCAACCGCGTCATGCAGAACTGCGCCTTCGCCAACCACTGCGCCAGGCTCTGCGACACTGAAGGAACTCTCCCAGTCCTCACGGAATGGGTCCTCGTCGATCGTCGTACCTGCGCCGTATCCTTGGGCGTTTGCCCTAAGAGCGTCCAGATATTCACTGATCGAGCGAGCCGGATGCACATATGCCCGAGGTCGCTCGACAACTCGCACCAGATGATCGTGTTTCCACGATTCAAGCGCTTGTTCTTTCATGTCTACATAACCAACTGGTTTGATTGAACGGAGCACACCCACACGGATGAGCCAGACACCAACCGGAGAGTCGTCACGGGAGGAAACCAGGGTCACATCAGCTCGTTTTTTCGCCATGGCGTGTACGAGATCATCCAATCGTTCAAGGTAGACTTGCGCCCCCGAACTCACGATGATGTAATCGTCTGGATCCATCCCCTGAGTCGCGTCGCTGAGCACCCCCGCCACCCCACGAATGGGTGATGCATCCTGTTCAATTTGGCACAGAACCTTGCCAGACTCACTCACAGGCGGATCAACTGGAGCGGTGCTCTCAGTATCCACGATGACGCGCATTTGTAATGAATCTAGCCCAAACCGTTGAGCACAGAACTGCGCATTTTCGAGGTGGTGCGACAAGATTGTCCCGCGAACAAGCGGCAGATCGAGCAAGCTACGCCCCGCTCGTCTCGCCAGGGGTGTCGATCGCACCGATCCGTACAAAACCAGCATCGATCGGATCGACTCAAGCACACTCTTCGGGCTGGATTGGGGTTGTGTCAAGGTCATCCGCCGACTCGTTCTGCTCCCTCTCTGAAACACAGGCTCACACACGATCTCCACGCGAGACGAGCAGACCATCTTCGCGATACCCGAGTCCTATCGGCAGTTCTTGCTCCCCTCTTTGGGGAGCAATGCCGATCACTCTAGGGTTGCTCAGATTCTGTCGAAGCGCAGACTCTGCGCATTACCCGTAGCACATGCCTGCCCCCTCGGTCGGCACATATTGAACGCGCAGACCCTCAGCGCAAGCAACTACTCCTACGAAGCCGATTGGTACGGGGATCGTTTGCAATCCCCATCTTTTTCCACCACAGCCCCAGATTATCGGTGCGTTGCTCAGATTTGAAGTATGGGGGGACACGCAATCAATGCCGTCCTGAAGTCCGCGACCATCGGCCTTCAAACATGCCTCATACCCACACCACCGAATCAGGGCATGCTGGTAAGATTGCTCGGATGCCTCAATCACACCCCGCGAACGCAGTGCTTTGAGCACAGATTTGACGGAATCTCCATCTTCCAGTTTCTCGATATCGATTCCACACGCCCCCCCACGCGAGAGCACAATCGCGACGCACCCGCTCCTCTTTGAGATATTGAGATCCATGAGAGCCCTGGAGCACCCCGCCAAGCCAGGACGACCAGTGCTATCCCGCGTGATGCGGGCTTCGACCGGGTCGCACGATTGAAGCGCTGCCGCCCCGATACGGAACAATCCCCGGCTCAGCCGTGCCAGTTCTCGATCTCGAACATCTCGATACTCCGCGATCCCCCTGTGGTCCGCAGGCAGCGCGGCCTGCCGGACCGCATCCGCTAGCGGGCCGCCCGTCTGAATGACAAACACCCGCGCTTCGTGCAGCGCGGGTGTAAGTGAATCAATAAGTCGTTCGATAAGCGGCATGAAAACTACATCGGACGAATACTCCTCCAAATACGATCTTTCATCGGATCCGGACTGTCCACGAACGCATCTCACGCTCGGGATTGAGCGAACTCGGGGACTCGGTGTACATCATCAGCGTGACGACGGTATCGGATTCGAGCTCAATCTTGATCGAACTGTTGCGAGAGTTGAACGAGCTCAGAGGATCGGATCCAGCACTGCCGAGCCGGCCCGATTCCATAATCGCGGAATCTTGACCGAGTTGAGTACCGGTGATGACCTCGAAAGCCTGATCAGCCACAACGAGTTCAACATTGTTGAAATACACCCGGTTGCCGATGACCGCGGCACTCATGCCCGCATCATGGAACTCCACCCGCTGACCACCGGTCGCATTCCCCTCACGATCGAATCGCGGTGCGCCAACTGATGGAATAGACGACTGATACTGGTTATCACGCGATTCACTCGATCCCTCGTCGTTTGATCCCTGCTCGTTGCTCCCGCCCGATGAGTTTCCGAACGAGAATACCCCACCGGTTTGCTTCGGCGCACTTGCTTCGAGTCCCGCCTCCGAAGCGACCTCTTTGGTCATTTCAACGGCTGTACTTCCACCACCGCCTCCACCACGAGAACTCGAAGATGAGCCGCCGCCACCGCCACTGCTACCCCCAACCTTCACGGAGGATGAGTTGCTGCCGCCGCTCACACTCCGGGAGGGGATACTAACGCGAGCGCCACTCGAGGTTTGACGAGATCTGCCGATCGACTCGCCGTTCCTTTGCGTATATCGAGCACTCATCGATCGCTTTGGTTCGAGTCGAGTGAACGAGCGGCCATCTGGAAGACTCACACGAACAGCAACGAAGTCTGCGTTCTGACGCTCGCTATCACTTGGAGTGGATTCAGCAACCTGCTCACTCTCGGCAACCGCGTTCGCGACGGGGTTGGCTTCTTCAACCGCTTCACCTGCTGCGAGAGCGAGCGAAGATGCAAATCCCGCACTGAGAGATAGAGCTACGAGAAACGAGTTGATTGATGGAGTCTGTCGGGGCATCGCGGGGTCCTCCGGGGTAGAGCGTGCACCAGAGAGTCCATTCCCTGTGATTGTGAAGCGAGGCAATCCAGGAGACTTCCCGCAACCCGATCATCACAAACCCACCCATGGTCCGATTAAACCGTTTTCATTCCATACCTCTATAGTCAGGTATGAGAGAAGCAAACCCCATCCTCATGGGCGGTGTCTGGATTGAAGATCCGAAGCCCACCGAGACCATCAAGCCGATAAACCCATCGACGGGGCGTGAAATCGGGGAGGAATACCCCGTTAGTGGCTCTGAGACACTTCATCGTATTGCTCAGCACTCGGCACATGTCGCCGAAGTGCTCAACTCCACAGCTCCCGAGCGCATCGCACTATTCTTGGATACGCACGCGGGCTTCATAGACGAACGAAGGTCTGATATCGCGAGTATGGCGCATGCGGAGACCGGGCTTCCGCGTTCTCCCCGATTGGTTGAGACTGAGATGAATCGGACTATTGACCAGTTGCGTCAAGCCGCCGCGTGCGTCCGATCACGCGATTGGATGCGCCCTCAAGTTGACACTCAGAATAACTTGCGCTCGATGTTTGAACCACTCGGCGCAGGGGTCTTGGTGATCGGCCCCAACAACTTCCCCCTTGCATATAACGGTGCAGCGGGCGGTGACTTTGCCGCTGCGATCGCGGCTCGGAATCCAGTCATCGCGAAATCTCATCCACTACACCCGGGAACTTCACGCATGCTGGCCCAGTGTGCTCACGACGCGGTCGTTGCGACTGATCTTCCCAAGGGTACGGTCCAGTTTTTCTATCATTGTTCTCCAGATGATGGGCTGGATCTGATCCGCAACCCAAATGTCAGCGCTGTAGGATTCACTGGTTCACGCGGTGCGGGACTGGCGATGAAGAAGGCCGCAGATGAAACGGGAACTCCCATTTATCTTGAACTTTCTTCGATCAACCCGGTGTTTGTGCTCGAGCACGCTGTGCGAGACCGTGGTGAAACCATCGCCGATCAGATTGCTGAATCGATGCTTCAAGCGAGCGGGCAACAATGTACTTGCCCCGGATTGATTGCCCTGCGATCGAGCGAGTATGCAGATCAGTTTATCGATCAACTGAAATCCCGATTGAATCAAGCATCCCCACAAGTCATGCTGAGCCATGACGGGCGTGACGGGTTGGACAAAGCCGTTCAGCACAACATGAACTGCGGGGCAGAATGCCTCATTGGAGGAAGGAAGATCATTGATGACTCAGCTCGTTACGAGCACACACTGCTTTGCACCAACGCCTCCCATTTTCTCAAGCATCACACGGAGCTTCAAGAAGAAATGTTTGGCGTGGCGGCTCTCATCATCCTGTGCGATGACAACGCCCAGTTCGCCCAGATCGCAGAAAAGATCAATGGCAATCTGACTGGAACAATATACCATGCGGATTGCGATGCGCCGGTACTGAAAGCGCTGACCCGGCCACTCCGTTTGCGTGTTGGGAGACTGATTCACAACGCGGTCCCAACCGGTGTGCATGTGAGCCCCGCAACGGTCCACGGAGGACCATTTCCTGCGACTGGCCACCCCGGGTTCACTGCGGTTGGACTCCCAACTTCGATCCATCGCTTCTGCGCATTGCGATGCTATGACCGAGTCTCAGATGATCAACTGCCACCTGAGTTGCGTGACAGAAACCCTACAGATGAGATGCTCCGGTATATCGATGGCAGATGGACTCGCGATGATGCAGACGAATAAATGGGATCCGAACGCGATGAATACTCGCATTTTGCTGCCTTGACTTGACATACATCTGCTCTTTGTGTGCTTTCACACTCCACAGCGCACGACCATTACTGCGCATCTATTCCCCACGAGGCATCTGGTCCACAACACTCCAGTAGTTTCACGAGATGACGATCAGAGCAGAAAAACAGCACCAAGTCAGAGACTTGGCGCTGCAATGAAACACGATCATTTTGCCGATCAGCGTAGCGATAGCAACTCTTGGTATGTTGGCATCGGCCAGAGCGCCCCCTCGACATGGCGTTCAAGCTCATCACCAGACGCACGCAGCTCATCCATCGCCGTGAACAATACTTCTCGGCAGTGTGTGCACTGCTTGAGCGTAGAGACTTCGGGAATGTGAAGCCCAGACTCAACATGCGAGATCTGATCCTGGAATGTCTGCACCAGATCGGTGAACGCTTCAAGCGTCTCGCGCAACCCGACACAGTTCATACCAGCCTGCTCGCTTGAGTTGATCGTGTCTGCCAATGACTTCTGATGTTTGACAGCTGCTGGAAGTATGAGTGTCCTCGCCATGTGGATCATCATCCGGGCCTCGATCGTGAGTTCCGTGATGTACTTCTCAGCAAAGATTTCGACACGAGATTCAAGTTCACTCGCCGAGAGAACTTTGTATTTCCGGAACATCTTCTTCGCGGCACTCTTCTCCATCGCGGGGAGTGCCTCAGCTGTCGAACGGAGGTTCGGCAGCCCGCGCTGCTCGGCCTCGTCTTCCCATTCCTGCGTATAGTTGTCTCCATTGAAGATGATCGACTTGTGCTCTTTGACAACTTCCTGCAGAACACCCAGCACGACCTGATTCCGTTTAGCTTCGCTTGGATTTTTGCCGAGCTTGGACTCAATCTTGGTGGCAACGAAGTCCAGACTCTCGGAAACGATCGTGTTAATCACAGTGTTAGGCCACGCCACTGATGCAGTTGACCCGACTGCACGGAACTCAAACTTGTTGCCTGTAAACGCAAAGGGGCTCGTGCGGTTGCGATCGCCAGAGTCTCGTTTGAGTTCAGGAAGGGTTCGTGCTCCCAAGTCGAGCGCACCACCCTTGATCGTCCGGCTGGTGACCCCCTTCTCGATTTGTTCGATCAGATCCGTCAGCATGTCGCCCAGGAAGATCGAGATGATCGCCGGCGGTGCCTCATTCGCGCCGAGACGATGATCATTGCTCGCGGAGGCAATAACCGCACGCAAAAGATCTCCGTGCAGATGCACAGCGCGAATAACAGCGCATAGGAAGGTCATAAACTGGGTGTTTGTATGCGTCTCGTTCTGCGGATCGAGGAGATTGACGCCAGTATCCGTGGACATCGCCCAGTTATTATGCTTGCCTGAGCCATTCATGCCCGCGAATGGCTTCTCGTGCAAGAGCGCCGCGAAGTTGTAACGACCAGCGACTCGTTTGAGAGTATCCATCAGGATCGCCTGATGATCACACGCGATATTTGTAGACTCGAAGAGAGGGGCAATCTCATACTGTCCAGGCGCAACTTCATTGTGGCGTGTCTGAACAGGCACACCAAGCTTGAACAGCTCCTGCTCAAGCTCGGCCATGAACGCATTCACGCGCGGTGGTATCGCACCAAAGTAGTGGTCATCCAGCTGCTGATGTTTCGGCGGGGTATTGCCATAGAGCGTCCGACCACACCCAACAAGATCTGGGCGAGCGAAGTAGAGGTTTCGATCAACGAGAAAGTATTCCTGCTCTGAACCAAGGGTGGTACCGACTGAACTCACACCCTCGTCGGTGCCGAAGATTCTTAGAATACGCATCGCTTGTTTATCAAGCGCTTCGATCGAACGGAGCAGCGGAGTCTTTTTATCAAGCGCCTCGCCATTCCAACTCACGAACGCGGTCGGGATACAAAGAGTGGCATAGTTGCTTCCGCGAATGATGAACGCGGGAGATGAAGGGTCCCAAGCCGTATACCCACGAGCTTCAAAAGTGGCACGAAGCCCGCCTGATGGGAAGCTCGAAGCGTCTGGTTCACCCTGAACGAGGGATGAACCCGAAAGACGGTATACAACGGATCCCTGACCGTCGGGTGTCACCAGCGCATCATGTTTCTCCGCTGTGAGCCCGGTCATCGGCTGGAACCAGTGCGTGTAGTGTGTCGCACCTCGTTCGATTGCCCAGTCCTTCATCGCGGTGGCGACGACTTCCGCGTCGTCCATTGAGATTCTTTTGTGCTGTTCGACGGTCTTGGTGATGTTCTTGAAGACATGCTTCGGGAGGCGCTCACGCATCTTGCGCATATCGAAGACATCGATCGCGTAAATCTCGTCAATGCGTGGGTTCGATCCGGTCTCTGGAGCACTGCTGGACTGCCACTTGGAAGATTCAGCGACAGCGTTGGCGTGCGGGTACACCTGGGTCATGGTCGTTCCCTTTCTTGGGAAAGTTCTTTCTCTTGGCGGAATCGACGGTACGGATACCTTATTCTTGCCACCCTACTCCGAATTTGCAAATGCAGCATCGGAGGATTCCATCAAATAGGAGGGTTTCGGAACTATCATCGCACATGGAAAGACAAACCCCGCAGCGCGATGCGATCCGGTCGCTGTTCACTCCGGACGGTGACCCCCTCTCGCCGCAGGAACTGCATGAACAGGCATCGAAAGATGTCCCAAAGCTCAGCATCGCAACGGTTTACCGCACCATTCGATCACTCGAAGAGCTCGGTGAAATCGTCCCGGTCGAGCTTCCCGGAGAACCGGCAAGGTATGAGTTGGCAGGAAAAGACCACCATCACCATTTCGTTTGCGAGTTATGCGGGCGAGTGTTTGATGTGGACGCCTGCCCCGGCAATCTCGCCCATATGACGCCGGATGGATTCAAGCTCACCAGACACGACATCACGCTCTATGGATTGTGTGGGCAGTGCGCCTAATACCAATCTCGCCCATATGACAGGTATGAGAGCGTACCTCATCCCACCGACAGCCTTGTTCCACACCCCATCCTTTGTGTAGGAGTGCCCATGCCGTTTGACCCCGTTCAGTCTCTCTCCCGCGTCCGTCACGAGTTTGGCGAACACGGTGGTGTGAATATGTCAATAGAAGCGTCAACGACCTACACCGTGATGGACGCTGGGATCATGCCCGAAATTTTCCAAGGACGCATGGGCCCCGATGCAGGCGGCTGCTTTCTATACGGGCGGCACTTCAATCCAACCGTCTATGTACTCGGGCGTTATCTCGCGGCGATAGAGGGAACAGAAACGGGGTACGCCACAAGTTCAGGTATCAGCGCGATCTCTTGTGCGATCATGCAACTCTGCGGTCCCGGTGATGAGATCGTGGCGTCCAACGCGATCTACGGCGGGACATTCGCGCTGCTTAAAGAGTACCTCCCCCTCAAAGCAGGGATCAAAGTTAAGTTTGTTGATGTCTCAGACCCAAACGCAGTAAATCGGGCAGTAACAGATAGAACAAAGGTGGTGTATACCGAGTCCATATCGAACCCGACGATGGTGGTCGCGGATATCCCGAAGCTCGCAGAGATCGCGCACGAATCCGGAGCAAAGCTCATCGTGGACAACACTTTCTCGCCAATGCTCATGAGTCCCGCGCAGCACGGGGCCGACATCGTGGTGCACTCGTTGACGAAGTTCATTGGAGGATGCTCAGACATCATCGCTGGTGCCGTTTGTTCCAGCAAGGAGTTCATCACTGAGCTGATGGACCTTCATACAGGATCAATCATGCTCTTGGGGCCGACGATGGATCCGCGCGTGGCATTCGATCTCTCTCTCCGACTCCCACATCTGGGCTTGCGAATGAAAGAACACTCGCGCCGAGCGCAGATTTTTTGTGAACGCCTCGAATCACGCGGGATTGATGTGTCATATCCAGGGCTCACCTCGCATCCGCAGCACGGACTGCTCCAGACGCTGGTAAACGACGGCTTTGGGTATGGGGGGCTGTTCGCGATCGACCTTGGATCGAGAGAACGCGCCTTCGAGTTCATGAATGATCTGCAACAGAACGAGGGGTTTGGGTTCCTCGCGGTAAGCCTTGGATACTTTGACACGCTCATGTCATGTTCTGCGAGTTCGACATCATCGGAACTAAGCGATGAAGATCTGCATGACGCCGGAATCCGGCCCGGGCTCGTGCGGATCAGTCTCGGATACACTGGCACGCTAGAAGATCGTTGGGCTCAGTTCGAACGAGCATTGAGACGGGTAGACATGATCGGTTGAGATGCCGGGAGCATGATGGAGTTCAGTTCCCCGTCATAGGAGGGTGTCGTTTCGCGCTTGAGCATAGCGACACACATTTTCTCTCACAAATCGAAACCCGGCGGTTGCAGCGGAATGTACTCGCGAGGCGTGATCCGCTGAGGGAGATCTATGAGTTTGTATGCTTCAGGTGGGATGTTCTGGGTATCAGGCTTGTTCCATGTATCGGATACCCAAGTCCGAACCAGCTCTCCATCGGCGTCAATCTCAAGTCCGAGTTGGCCTTTATCGTTTTCTGCACGACCGGCAAGTCCGAGCCTCCAGTACACATGGCCCTGTTCGGCTTCGCGTGGTTTGGGTGATAGATTTACATTGTGATACGGCCCGCCCATGCCATCTGCAAATGGGACATACCCATCAGGTGGAGCGAGGCACTGATACCAATCCGGAGCGATCCCAACCCCTAACCCCGGATAGCGAACTGTGTTTCTGACCGACCCGAGCTCGGGCGTAATCGCGAAGATGACTAGCGGATACTTTCCTGCGGGCAGTTCACTGGCCCCCCGATCCTCCCATGTGCCGTCGCTATTCTGCCCGACAAGCACAACCTGACGCTGCTCAGGCAACCATGCAGCAGACTCGAGCCACCCGTCGTGGTAATACTCACTGAGCAGTTCCCCATCGAGTGAATGGATTTGCACGGCACAAAGTGAGCTTGGATTATGCCTGTGGATCGATAAGACTTCATCTCCGGTATACTCAGGATAAATGTCAAAGTAGAAGTGGTTCATATAATGAAATCGATGGGGCGGTTTTTCAAATCGTGTGACATGAGCCATCTCAGGCGTGACCGTCTGCTCGGCAACCCAAACTGGAGCATCCCATTTCCCGGTCTCATACACCATCAGCCCTTCGTAGCCACTGTTGTAATCCGGTGCACCAAGTCCAATTACAGCGATATCTCGATCATGGACTTTGATCAGCCTGTTATTCGGCCGAACTCGATTCCCTACATTCATCCGCCACTGGTGTAAAACATTTCCGTTAAGCGCGAACAGCGTAAGAATGGATTCTCCATTCGCATTCCTGATGCTTTCGAATCTAAACGCCTTTGTCCCTCGCCATGTCACCAAACTAATACTAGCCAACACACTGCTGATGATGATGAGTAGACCGATGGCCGTAGCGGTAACGACGGGACGGGTAGCAAAAAAACTCATGAATCTGGACCAGAGGCGAGTTTTGCTGGCAATAGTTGGCTCTTTCTTGAGCCACGAACTTAGATCATCTCTCAACTGCTGAGCTGTTTCATACCGATCTGCTGTTGATTGAGCAATCGATTTCCGAATGATCGCCTGTAATCCTCTCGGCAACTGGTTGAGTTGCTTATCCATATCTGAGCACTGTGGATCTACCCGATGATCTATTAAAAGCTCCAGACTAAGCACACCGAGTGCATACACATCCCAGGATGTTGAGGACTCTTTGTTTATCCCCGCAGCCTGCTCCGGAGACATGTACCGCCTCGTCCCTTGAACATAGCCATTATCTTCGCTTTCAATCTCCGTCAGGAACGAAGCGATACCGAGATCGAGCAGCACAGGCTCACCATCCTTAGTAATAAGGATATTTGATGGCTTGATATCCCGATGAAGCATACCACGAGTGTGAAGCACTGAAACCGCATCCGCGATTCGAATTAGAACGCGAACGGTCTCCTTCAGATTCCGCGTGCGGCAGTATTCTCTCGGATTCACCCCATCGATGAACTCCGTCACGATGTAGATCTTGTCCTGGTACCATCCGTAATCAAGTACATGCGGCACAACATTGGAACGCACTGAAGTGAGCCGGTCAAGTTCACGCAAAGCGTTCTTTGCATTCGTAGCGTACTGCGGTCGGAGCAGCTTGATCGCAACGGGGCGAGCGGTGGAAACGACTGCCCCCTCATACACATCGCCTCCACCACCCCTCCCAATGAGCCTGTGGATGTAGTATCCAGTTATATCTGGAAATTCTGACCCCCCAGGGGTTTCCACAGACTCAAATAATACTGACGCTAATCGTTTGGCGCTAAGCTCATCCATCTGTTATGCTCTATCTCAGTACGCCTGCGGGAAGCAGGCATAGTTGGCGAACCAAAATATTTCACTCAAGAAGCCACCTCATGGATCTAACGCGATCACACGCAAGTTTTACATCCACATCACTCACGCTCATCGAAGCGTTGACTGATGAGAAAACGAGTGATGCAGCAGTTGCCGAACTTACCAGAATATACTGGCCCGCAGTGTACTCGTTTCTGAGAAAAAACGGTTACGACAGAGAACATGCCTCAGAACTTACACAAGCATTCTTTGTTCATAAGGTGTACGAAGGCGATTTCTTTGGCGGCTTCGA
The DNA here is from genome assembly GCA_965216865.1 of Phycisphaerales bacterium. GTDB lineage: Bacteria > Planctomycetota > Phycisphaerae > Phycisphaerales > UBA1924 > UBA1924. Next base: position 2,722,671 of record OZ244206.1, on the reverse strand, counting down.
CAAAGAAAGAGGACGCCTGCGCTCACTCATTCTCAGGTCTGTGAAGAACTTTACTATCGACTCGCACAGACGGGCCGGCCGGACGCAGCAGGTGATGATCCAGAAATATCAGCTCTCTCCGCAAGATGAATCGTGGCTCCCGAGCGATACGGCAGAGTGTGTATTTGATCGTCGCTGGGCGATCGCTCAGCTAACTGAATCGCTCCAACGCTGCGAGGAGTATTTCCACGAATCTGGCAGAGAAAACCACTGGCATATCTTTTCTGCCAGAGTATTGCAGCCGGCAATGTACTGTTCGGCCCCCCCACCGCTCGACCAACTCGCGACTGAACTCGGCTTTAAGGACGCTGCGTGCGCAGCGGCAGCGGTTCAACTCGTTAAGAGGCGCATCAGTGTATTTCTGCGAGAGATTGTGAACGATTCGGTCCCGAACCCGAATGAAGCACAATCGGAGCTTGATTCCATTCTCTCAATTCTCAAGATGTAGCCCGCGCCACTCCTCTTATTCTCTGTATCAACTGACAATTTCGTTTGCCGACACGGCTTCGCCAACCTGTGCTTTTGCAAGCCATTGCCGAACGGCTCTGCATGAAATACATGGCCCATGCAGTGCCAGCCACATTGAAGCCGTCGAAGAAAACCCCCTCAGCATGGGGGACTGCTGAGGGGGCTAAAAGAGGGAGCTTGATGTAGAGTGCAACGATGCAAATCGGGTTAAGGGCATCCTGCAGAGTAGGTATTCAGAAATACGGACACATCAAAGAAGTTCCACACGCCATCTGCATTGAGATCCGCAGTCGGATCCATTGCGTTGAATGCCGCAAGAAACGCAGAGACATCGAAGAAGTCGAGCTGCCCGAAGGGTTCTGCAAAATCAGCACCCGAGCAAGGTCCCACGCCTCCGTTATTGTTCATGTATAGCGACACATTATTGCTATCCCGGTTTGCGATCGCGATGTCGAGCCCGCCATTCCCATCAATATCACCGATAGCGATGTTCCCTGGGCGTGTTCCGGTGCTCAAACTCACGCCAGGATTGAATGCTCCGCTGCCGGTGTTCTCCAGGGTGCTCATTGAGCTCGAGTCCTGGTTCGAGGTGACGAGATCTAGATCCCCATCACCATCGAGATCCGCGGCTTTGATATTTCCAACATCATTTCCATTTACGGCAAAATCAGACCTGCCACCCATACCGGCACCGCTATTGAGCCAGACAGACGCAACATTCAGGAAGTCGTCGCTGGTCGCGGCAGCAAGATCCATCAGCCCATCCCCATTGAGATCCGCGGCTACAACACCCTCTGGACGAGCGATAGGATTGACGGGAAGCCCCTGTGTCACAGCATATCCCGCTGATCCTGAATGGATATTCACGATTCGATTGTCGTGATCGCTAACTGCGATGTCTGCGATGCCATCGCCGTTGAAGTCACCAATCGCGCTGGAGCGGGGTTCTGCGCCGCCTGCGAAAGTCGATGCGCTGAGTGACCCGGCCGAGTTCGTGAGTACCGTGAAGGATGCTCCGTCACGATTCGCCGTCACGAAGTCGGCGTCTCCGTCGCCATCAAGATCACCCGACGAGAGATCTACGGGTTCCGCCCCGACCGGAATATTTGCGCCAGCAACAAATACACCGGAAGTGTTGGTGTAGACGCGTACCGAGTTGATATTCTTGAGGACAACGACGAGATCCACATCTCCATCGCCGTCGATATCAGATGCAATCAAATCGTCCGCGCCGGTGTTCGACCCCGTGAAGTAGGTCGCACCGAGGGAGAGAACGCCCGCATTATTGGTATAGATTTCGATTTTATCGATGTTGTCGCTGGTGACAGCCAGATCGGTATCGCCATCCATGTCGAAGTCCCCGAAGGCAACCCCCGAGGGACGCTGCCCTGTAGTGAGCGCTGTCGCTGGTGCGAATGAGGGCGCAGCGAGCACCGAAGAACCAGATGCCGCGAGTATCAATAGTGCTTTGTTGGTTTGCATGTTAAGGATTCCTGTTTGAGGTTGTGGTGTGTGTCAAACGAACGAGAGTTTGTCGACGCATGGGTCAGGTACAGGGAGCGTCGTCGGGGAACTTCAATACAACCAGCGTGCCAAACCAGAAATCTCGCGAGAATCGGGGTCTTCGGCGGATTGATGTCAAATTGGGAGTGGTATTGGCCATTCATGAGCACCATGTTCGGCCAACCAAAGCCAACTCTCCACGGGCCAGATGTGGCCACAATACTGGCCATTTGCTGTCTAAAGAATGATTCTGGGGCCATTCTCGGAACCAGACTGTTTGAATCATCATTTCCCGATTATGATGATTCCATGACCAGCAAGGGGGATGCATCTCACTCACATACCCATCGTCACGGGTTTACGATCATTGAGTTAATGCTCGTTGTGGCGATCATCGCATTGCTCATCGGGATCATTTCTCCCGCTGTTCATGGCGCAATCATGCGTGCCCGATCCTTCAAGTGCCAGATGGCACAACGATCAGTCGCATTCGATTTCCAGATCTTCGCTGACCCGCAGCTTCATGGCGATCGCGGTGATGACGGAGACGGAGCTTCGTTCAGCATTGAAACCTTCCAAGAAAGCCAGTACGGAGTAGACGAGTTCTGGCAATGGGATGACGCGGCTGCAATCGATCTACCAGACGCGCAAGGCAACGATCCGATGCGTTGTCCTGATGTGCGTGAGCCCATCACACTGAGAAATAATCTAGCGTGCAGCAATGGTGCCATCGGACCTGCGCCGAGTTTGTCCTTCGGATTTAACGCGAGGTTGCACCGGGCCGAGTTTACGGACGACCGTGGCAGACCCCGAATTTTGCAGGTCTATCTACGATCTGACATCCTCACTCGATCGGATGTCCCCCTGCTTATGGATGTAAACGGTCAACGAGCGGATGAACTCGGAGCAAACCCTGTATACATTGCCCCATCGCTTGATTCTCAGGGCCCCTACGCCGACGATCGTGTCTGGTTTCCTGGCTTGCGTCACTTAGGTAAAGCGAACATTGCGTTTATGGACGGGCATGTCGAAGCCAGCGCCGATCCGGAGAATGAACCCAGCATCAACTGGGCATACCAGCCAACCCGCTGATTCGAGTACCATCTACGCATGTCCTTGCGTCAAAAATTCTTCGTGATACTCGCATTGCTCGCGCTTATTCTGGGCACCAATGTTGCGCTGAGCATCTGGAGTATCCGGTTTCTTGAGCGCGAACTCGCATGGCCACTACGCACTGCCCAGCCCGTACTTGAGGGATTGCACAACATCAAACGAGTTGGCGAGCAGCAGGCGAGTGATCTGGGCATCGGGCGTTTCATGATCGACGAGGTTGTCGACACCCAGTTCACGATCCCTGATTCCGATCAGATCGCACCAAAGCTCATTCAAAGCGAGCAACACATACTTGATCTACTCGATCGGATGGCAGATGTCGAATCATTGCGTATGCGATCAGGCGTTTCCACGACACAGAACTTACGCGGCCGTTCCGACGAAATTCTGAACACAATCAGGGACTGGGCCGAGGGGCAAGATCCCAACGCGTATGAGACGCTGATCGAACTTGTTGAGTCAAGACATGAACTCATCGAGCGGATCGAAGGGAGGATTATCGAGGATTCCGCATTCGCGAATAGCTACGGATTGCGTCTTCGAGTGGTTATCTTCTCAATCATCATGATCGGGCTTGTTGGTGCTGTGCTCGTCGCGGCATACTCCATCATCCTTCTTCGCAGGTGGGTACTCGAACCCGTAGAAACACTGCGAGTGGGCGCCCAGCATTTCGGACGAGGTGACTTTGAACATACCATCCGAGTTCGCACGGGAGATGAACTCGGGCAGCTCGGCGATGAGTTCAATCACATGGCCACCATGATACAGACCATGCAAGATGAGCGGGTCGAACGCGAACGACTCGCGGCAATGGGCGAGATGGCCCAGCGCACAGTGCACAACTTAAGGACTCCGCTGGCGGGCATCCGAGCTCTCGCAGAGACGACTCAAAGCGAACTCCCCGAGGATTCGGATCTTCGCGAGATTCAGTCCCGGATAATGATGAGTGTCGACCGTTTCGAGGGTTGGCTGCAGGGAATGCTCCGTGTTTCGTCGCCACTGAAACTACACCATCGAGGCTATTCTCCAGTCGATCTGGTTCGCGAGGTCATGGAATCACATAGAGGTGCTGCTGAAAGCCGTCTGGTAGAACTGGAGCTCAGGGCCAATGAAGCGCCAACAGAATCAATCGGTGATCCAGATCAACTCGCGCACGCGATCACTGCGATCCTGAGTAATGCAATTGATTACGCGCCAAGCGGTTCGAAAATCGATCTCACGATTGAAGCCAAACCCGGTGCATGGCTTCTGCAGATCCGCGATCGTGGACCGGGTATACCCGGCGATGTGCAAGAATCAATCTTTCGTCCATACTTCACGACCCGCAAAGGTGGCACTGGCATCGGACTTGCACTTGTTAAGAGGATTATCGATCAGCATCAAGGAGTGGTTGAGGTCCAATCGCCGGTAATCAGCGATTCTGATCCAGGAACTCTGTTTTTGATTCAATTACCGATGGATTCCCGGACGGAAAGAAAGAGATAGACATGGCCAGGATTGGCCAGTAAGGTGTAACGGTTGGCCAAGATTCTGCTCATCGAGGATGACGAAACTCTGCGTTTCACGATCGCCCGTTCGCTCGCCAAAGCGGAGCACGAGGTTGTTGATGTTGCTTCGTTACCTGCCGCCCGTGAGGCATTCGGTGTTGGTGAGTTTGACATCGTGCTGACGGATGTAAACCTGGGAGCTGAATCGGGAATTGACTTTGTAGAGGAGCTACGCAACCAGGGGTACAACGGAGGCGTGGTGGTGATGACCGCTTTTGCGACGGTAGACGACGCGGTCCGGGCTATGAAGTTGGGCGCAGACGATTATCTCTCAAAGCCGGTTCGTCTTGAAGAGCTCATCATCATCACCGATCGACTGATTCAGCAGCAGCGCAACTCACGCCATCTGCGGCTTTACCAGCGAATGCGTCAGGCGGATCAGGCGAGAAACCGACCAGTTGGCGAATCGCCCGCGTGGACGACAACACTCGATCTCGCGGAACGACTCGCGAAGATCCCGGTCGTGAATAGAACTGAGGATCTAGGGAGTGCGAGTGGTGGCGCGGTAACCACCGTGCTCATCACTGGTGAAACCGGCGCTGGCAAAGGCGTGCTGGCAAAGCACCTGCACAACAGCTCTGCGGATCCCAAGCAACCTTTCGTTCATGTCAACTGTACCGCACTCCCAGCGACCCTGATCGAGGGCGAGCTCTTTGGCCACGAGAAGGGGGCGTTCACGGACGCGAAGGAAGCACGAGAGGGTCTCTTCGAGATGGCTGACGGCGGGACGATCTTTCTCGATGAGATCGGCGATCTCCCGCTGGAACTGCAAGCCAAGCTACTCACTGTACTAGAAGAAGGAAAAATACGCCGGGTGGGTTCGGCGAAAGAGCGAACGATCAGGGTCAGGGTGCTCGCCGCGACCAATCGTGATCTTGAGAAAGCCGTCGCGGACGGAACATTCCGCGAGGATCTGTTGTATCGCATCAACGCGTTCACGCTCAGGCTGCCGAGTCTTCGTGAACGCGGTGACGACGCGGTTCTCATCGCCCAAACCCTCGTTGATCGACTGCGGCGCGAGTACGGGCTGGAACCAATTGAGATTGAAGAGGATGCAAAGCACGCTATCGCGAATCATCCGTGGCCCGGCAATGTCCGCGAACTCTTCAATGTGGTCCAGCGTGCAGCGATGCTCTGCGAAGGGGACAAGATCACGAGCAATGATCTCGCCATCCAAAGCCCCCGTGCTACATCAGCTCATGACAGCTCAAAGCTCTCGCCACACTCTGCCGAACTGATATTCAATTTTGAGTCAGGAACACATACTGCAGAACATGTCGAGAAGGAACTGATGCTTCAAGCGCTCGTTTATACCCGCGGGAATGTGTCAAAGGCGGCTCGCCTGATCGGGATGCAACGATCAAGCTTCCGGTACCGTATCGAACGATATGGACTCGAAGATCAGGTGCAGGAGATCGTAAAGCGATGATCAATAGAAGCCACCTTATCCCGATGATTGCTCTCACGATGGTTGCCACTGCGCTCATGGCGAGCAGCGATAACGGTGTCTATATAGACGAAGCCGGCGATGCGGTGATCCGACGCACAGACGCGGGCAACGATGCACCACTCCCGACAGAATTCGAGCCGATCGATCTGCTTGAACTTCGTGTGCAGGGATGGGAGCCAAACTCGCCTCAGACTGATCCATACAGCGGAGTGACATCCGGCGGTGACGAAGACATTGCGAGAATCCAACTGATCGTTGATGGATTAGTCGCTCCTCCTGGGCCTATCGGGCTCGATGGATCGCCCTATGCGCCGTACCAGTTTGGTGAGCGCCCTATCTTTGGCTACATCGAACTGGATGTGGACGACCGTGATGATACCGGCGGCGAGTTCATGCCGCTTGCGAAGAACCGTTACCTGGCAAATGTAGGACGGTTTGGACAGAGCCCGTATGGTTCAATCTCGAACAGGATGGTGCGGGACTCATCAGAAGACATCGATTCTGATTTCACGACCTACCCACAGTTCGAACGGACCGGCGGGGAGTTCACTTTGGCATTGTGTGGCTGCTTCACACCAATCATTATCTCGCAAGATGGGGATATGGATTCAATCTTCGATGCAGGAGAAACCTGGATCATTTCTGGGCGTTTTTTCGAGCGATTCACCGCGTTCCAACCGGAGAGCACAATGTATGGTGGATCTGACTTCGGATTATTCGATCCGGTCGTGGAGCTCCAGTTCCGACATGATGCAACAGAGGACCAGACATACATCACACTCGTCTTCCCGATCACCAACTATGGCGCATCGCAACTCGCAGGCGGCTCAACGCAATCCGTCGACTCAGATGTTTCGAACCATACTTCAATCGAGGAAGCGCTCGATGACCTGATCTACGGCTCAGACTTTGCCCAAGGTGATCTGTATCAACTCGTCGATCATTGGAAAGGGCGTGACAGAGAAGATTACTTCCGACCGCGCGATTGGAAGCCTACCGCACTCATCGGAACTGCACCGACAGTCCAGGACCCCGCGGCTCTCTTTATCTGGACTGACACCGGCTATGGTGAAATCATCGGTGATCTGAATGATGATGATCTGAGCACAGAGCTTGATTCACAGATCATACTCGATGCGATCAGCCTCCTTGATGGCGGGGCAAGCGATGGCGACGCCAAGGTAAACGGTGAAGTTGCTATTGTGAACTATGGGCCAGAGTTTGATCTTCGCGACCTCAATGGCGATGGCGTGATATCAGATGACGATCTCATCGTGCCTGTGTGCCTCGCGGATTTCACTGGTGATGGTGTATTGAACTTCTTCGATATATCTGCGTTTCTTTCCGCATTCAACGCCGGCGATCTCATTTCTGATCTAACGGGAGATGGCATACTGAACTTCTTCGATGTGTCAGCATTCCTGAGTGCTTTCACGACGGGGTGTCCATAACCCGCACTGGCCAAAGCTTTGGCCATCAGGCAGAGATCTCAGATACACCCTTGCGATGGCACCTCGCGTATGTTCAAATACTGAGCAAATCAAGAATATTGATTTGGCCTCCTATTTGCAGTCGTTGCTGCATACTCAACATCATCAAACCGGCAGTTGGCCGGTTACTCGAAAACGCACTATCGTCCACCGGAACTCAAACATGAATCTGCAGCACACACTGATTCTCTCCTTCATGACATCCTCATCACTGGCACAGAACATCATCGTGACAACGACTGAGAATGATATCGACATCCCGATTGGTGCCATGATTGTCGACCTGCCAGGACCGGACGGCGTGGTGTCATTTCGTGAGGCACTTCGTGTATCTGATAACGAACCGGGGAGGCAGACAATTGGTTTCGAGATCCCAGAGGAACGCTGGTATCTGCCAGATATCTTCCCCGGAGTCGTGATTCTGCAAGGCAGCACCATGAGCGCATCGCAGCCGGTCATTATCGATGGGACTTCACAGACCGCTTTCACCGGCGACACGAATGCAGAGGGTAACGAACTCATTCTCCCGAATCAAACCTATCTCAACGGTGGCGATACCATTGTGACTGGACTTCATGCATCACGGGTGGAACTGGGCGGAGATGGAGTGGAAGTCTACGGAAATACTGGCGGCATGGATATCCGTCTCGTACTCGCGACAAATGGTTTCGTGCACGACAACGAAGCCGACAACATCAATATCACATACTCCAATGACTGCACCGTGGTACGAAATGTCACCGAGCGTGTTCGCATGACCGGGCTGGGCATGATCTCACCCGCAACAGGGAATGTCATCGGCGGACCCAACCCCGCTGATCGCAACTACATTACCGGATTTGGCAACTATGGCGAGCACGGTGCGCCAGCGGGCGACTGCATCGAACTCTACTACACAGATGGTAATCTAATCCAGAACAACTACATCGGGACGACGCCCGATGGCATGGAGATCTCAAACCGTGCATGCACAACTGGAATCGCGATTCACAGCTACAACCATAACCTGCAGATCCTCGATAACCTTATCGCGGTCGACGCGACCAACGCATTTGGCGGTGGCGACTACGGCGTAAACATCTATATGGATCTCTACGAAGGTGGAGAGAACATCGTTGTCCAAGGTAACACGATGGGACTGAACGCGATCGGCGAACCAGTACTGGGTGGACAGCATGGTGTTTGGGTCACCGCGACTACCTTTGAAGATGCGGGCGACATCACCATTGGTGGGCAGAACCCAGATGAAGGTAACACCATCGCGGGACATGATTCTACTGGGGTACTGATGATGTTCCCTCCCGGCGTGACTGCGAGCGCCAATGTGCGTGTCTCCGGGAACTCGATCTATGCCAACGGGGACATCGGAATTGACCTCATGCCAAACACATGGGACTTTGGCCCCACCCAGAATGACCAGATGGACACGGACCTGGGTGCCAATGGACTGCAGAACTTCCCCGAACTGTCATCCGCGAGCACAGGTGGATCGACAACTTTGATCGAAGGCACCTTGGAATCGAAACCGAACCAGTCCTACACGATCGAGTTTTTCTCCAATCCTGAATGCCATGCAACTGGATTCGGGCAAGGCATGCACTATATCGGTTCAGAAACCGTCGTCACGGATAGCCATGGCATCGCTTCGTACTCAGCTACCCTCCCACTTATGACCACCGCTGGAGATGTGATCACTGCGACAGCGACAGCGGACTCAACGGGTGAAACCAGCGAGTTCTCCGCCTGTGTCATCTTAGAAGGCACCTGCATGGCAGACTTTACAGGTGATGGCATGCTGGATTTCTTCGATGTGTCCGCATTTCTCAACGCGTTCAATACGCAGGACCCCATCGCAGAACTGACCGGTGACGGTGTTTTCGACTTCTTTGATATCAGCGCCTTCCTCAATGCATTCGGCGCCGGTTGTCCATAACTGCGCAAACCCGGTCGACGCACATTCAGTTCCGCTGTTCCCCATAAGGACGAATCATGATTAAACTTGCACTGACATCAACACTGACACTCGCCGCTGGGCTCTGTTCCGCACAAGATTGCCCTTGGGATTTAAAGACAACGCCGAATCCGGGGGGAGAACTCATCCTGTGGGGTATCCACGGTATCTCCAGCACCGACATCTGGTCAGTTGGACGAACCTATGTCTACCCCGGCCCGGGCGACGGCTCCTACAACTACATTGCGCGATGGAATGGCAATGAATGGACGCAGATCGAAGCACCACAGCCGAGTCAGCTTCGCGATTATCAGAATCTCCGCGATGTACTGGCGATATCCGAAGACGATGCAATCGCGGTCGGAACCTACAACCCAGCCTCAGGCTCCTCATTAGCACAGTCCATGAGGTGGGACGGTTCAGACTGGGAACTGATGCTCTCGCCAGTGTACTCCGGGGGGAGTGGATTCAATGTGATCGGGAGGGCCGGGGATGATATCTGGGCCTGCGGCCACAAGTACTCCGAACTCCCCCCACCCGCGGCATCGACATATCCCATGGCGGCGCGACTCAACGGTAATGAGTGGGAAGTAATCTTCGTGCCACCGCTCGCGGAAACCGGTGGACGAAGTTACAACTACATTCGAGCAATCGACGGCGCACACGAAGATGATGCGTGGGCTGGCGGTGTCGCACAAGAGGTGGGCACTGGATTCGGACCAGCCGCAATGATGGTCAGGTGGGACGGATCGGAATGGTCTCAGTATGACCTCACACAGACCGTGAAGTCCACGGCATTCTCAAGCATCTCCGCAATCGATGTGATCAGCAGCGATGACGCTTGGGCTGCCGGCTACGACTACGATATTTCGCGACAGGTGACCATCCCGCTGATCCTTCACTGGGATGGAGACTCGTGGAGCAATGTACCAGTCCCCACATTCGATAACAGCGCTGAACTGCGCGGTATCGCCGCGGTTTCATCCAATGAGGTATATGTGGCAGGCACCCAACCCGACGCCGATGGGTACCCACATGCCCTGATCATGCGATGGGACGGTAGCGTATGGTCGGTGATCCCGGAACAAGAACTCACTGATTACAGCACATGGTTCCGGGCAATGACCACTGTCGATGGTGAAGTCTGGGCCGCAGGACAATCAAACGGGCTCAGCGATGGGATTACACAGCTACTCGCAGGGTGTGCAGACTGCCCTGCAGATCTGAATAATGACGGCGTGCTGGACTTTTTCGATGTTTCGATCTTTGTGAAATCAATGCCTGACTTTGATCAGAGCGGAAGCTTTGACTTCTTTGATGCCAGCGCATTTCTCAACGCATATACCAACGGTTGCCCATGATGCATGCACAGTTGAGTGCACAAGAAAGACGGCAAATGAAACAGTTCAAGCAAATCAGTATGAAACGATTCGCCGTAGCCTTAGCAGTGATGATAGCTGTGATACCCGCGAGCGGAGATGTCCACCCCGACTGGCACACGCTCATCCCATCGACCGCTTCACTGAACTTGTCATTTGCGAGCAGCGTTACCGCATCGGATGGAACGAGCTACATCCTATCTTCAATCAGCTTCATAGATGACCTCGGCGTGCACAGGATAAACGCTGACGGCACAGTCGTCTGGTTTACAAGATACGCCGGCCCGCTTGAGCAGGATGTGCCCGCGAGCATCACGCTCTCCTGGGACGAACAGTTCGTATATGTGCTCGGTCGCAGTTCGGTGCCAGGTTTCGGAGACGCCGATTACGCCATAATTAAGTATGATGCAGATACCGGGGATGAGATCTGGCGACGCTTTGTAGATGGTGGCGATACAGGAATTGACAATCCCATGGATTTCGCGGGCACACCAGACGGAGGCGTTGTTGCCACCGGAGGATTTGATACGCCAGACGAACAACGCGATATCGGAACCGTAAAACTTGCTGCAGACGGGAATGAAGTCTGGCGCCGATACTACACCGGCCAAGGACCGTTTTTATTCGAGAACGATGATGGAGACGAGATCGTTGTCACCCCGGATGGCGATGTCATTGTCAGCGGCGGTGCCAAGGCGGGCAGCAGCAGTAACGATATTTTTACCATTAAGTACGACGGTGATGACGGAAGCACGATATGGGAAAACCAGTATGGCACTTCAGCGAACGAATCCGTACGCGAGTTGATCCTTGCAGCCGACGGCGACGCGATCGCATTTATTTCTGGCCCGTTTGGTTTGGACCGCCAGTGGGTTGTTCTTCGGATCAACGGAGATACAGGGATTCAGGAATGGGTGACACTAGTCGACCCTGGCCAGGATGAGTTCTTTGGCAGCATAACCGAAGGACCAGATGGGGTCATCTACTCTACAGGCGCTACTGATCCAGACAGCGATGACAGCAATAACAATGAAAATCTGATCACGATCGCGTATGACGGAAAAAGCGGCACCGTCCTATGGCTCAACGAGTTTGGTGAAGAGGGAACCGGCGACTCTGAGTTTGGCGCTACGCTACGGGTTGGCGAAGATGGCAATCTATATGTTTTTGGTTTTACAAACGCCGATGCCATGACCGGACAGATGTTCGACACCGACGCACTCGTTCTTGGTTTCGATACATCCAGCGGATCCATCCTAACCATGAGCGTACTCGAGTTTTCCGAGCCAACAAGCGAAGACGGAGATGTGTTTTATACTTCGGGGATTGATGATTATGGCAGGGTGTATGCATTCGGTGTGGGCAATAGCACCGAACTGCTCGCGACACGGTTTTCATTCGGCACAGTCTGCGGACCCGACCTCACTGACGATGGAGTACTAGATTTCTTGATGTGAGCATGTTCATCAACGCCTTCTCAGCGCAGGAACCAATCGCAGATTTCGACGGCAATGGCATGTTCGATTTCTTCGATGTCTCAGCATACCTCAACGCATTCAACGCCGGATGTCCCTGAAGTTCAATCATCACCGAGCACACATGAACCCAGCAAAATAAGCTGGGATCATGCGTGCTGAGATGGATCTGAAACGAACGGTGCAGAACTCCCTGCGTATATCTGACCATGAATGCGGTGCCCAAGCAACATATTCATCATGTGATTGAATGATTCTCGGCTCACATTTGTGACTGATACATGACAGATCTCCGTTTCTGCCTGACAATCTTGTGGACAGTCAGAACCGTGACCTTATTCGCATGCCAGAGTTCTGCCAGGGCTCAGGGACACCCCGCGTTGAATGCGTTGAGGAATGCGCTGACATCAAAGAAGTTGAAGATGCCATCCCCGGTGAAGTCTGCCACCGGCTCCATCGCGTTGTACGCACCAAGGAAGGTGCTGACATCGAAGAAGTTGAGTGTGCCGTCACCAGTGAGATCCGCCGGGCATGCCCCCTCGGTCTCATATGCGCCCACATCGGGGACGGGTGTCAGGTCCGCGTCTCCATCCTGCGACCGGTTGTACCCAAGCTGATCGAATGCGGGGAACTCATCGCTTGCCCCCGCGTCGATGAGTGGGCTGCCGGGCATGGGCGCGAACGATCGGGTCACGCCGATCTGCGTGGGCGTGCCCGCGAACTGGGGGTTGTCGCCGACCATGACAGCAACGAGCGAGCCGAAGGTGGCACCGTCAAGGGTGGTAAACAACGAGTGGTCCGCCAGCGTATAGCTGCCCATGACATCTGCGAGATCCCCATCAAAGCTGTTATAGGCGAACACGCACGATTTGATGATCGCTTCTCCACCCGAGCCGCTGGCGTCGATCCCGCCCGCAGTTGGGGCGCTGGTGAACACCCCTGATTCGTTCTCCAGGAATGTGCTGTGCATCACCCGCAGAGCCTGGTTTGTTAGGGAGCGGATCGCGCCGCCGTCGACGAACGCGAAGTTCAGATAGAAGGTTGAGTTCGTGATATCGACACCGGCATCCGAGATGGACAACGCACCGCCGTCCGCTGCTTCGTTCTCAAAGAACGAACTGCGATCGACCACCGAATGCCCCGCACTGATCGCAACTGCGCCGCCATCACCATTGGATGAGTTGCCGCTGAAATGGGATCTGTACACATGCAGCGAAGAAGCCGCGTAGATCCCGCCGCCATCCCCCGCGGCAAACCCGCCACGGACCACCACCCCCTCGAGGGCCAGCGGGCCATCGGCATAGATGCATCCACCATGACCACCGTTGGCGCGCCCGTCGTCGATCGTCAGATCACGAAGTTTGAGCGAGGCATCGCTGAGCACCGTAAAGACGCGGCTGGCGTTGGAGCCCGTGATCACAGTCGTATCTGCACCCGCACCGATGATCGTGATATCGCTTCCCTCGATATCGATCTCAGGCAGCGAATCGACGGCGTAGGTCCCCGCGGGAAGCACGATGATGTGCGATCCGCCCTGGGCGTTCGCTTCCTCAATGGCCGCGCGGAGTGAGGTCTGGTAGCTCGCGTTCCCGGGATACCCATCGCCCGGGTTGGCATCATGGAAGTCAGCAGTCGTGTTCACCTCTGTGATGATCGAGCGACGTTGCACCACGCTGATGCTCAGCGGCTGCTCGAACACATCGCCGCCTGTCGCGAGCACACTCTGGACGCCGGTCTCTGTATCGATCGCGATGATCTTCCCTGCGGGTGCGGTCGGATCGACGACATAGATCGTGCCATCGTTTGACACGACCATGTCGCCGACCGCCTGAAGCTCACCCCCTCGCGTGAGCTCAGTCACTGTACCGATCTGATCAACCCGGTAAATCACCGGCTCCGGTGCGCCGGTGCCTCGTGTAACTCCATCAGTCCCCCAGACAAACGCATGTCCCGGGATGACCGGATCGACATGCATGCCGTCGACTTGGAATGATCCATCAAACACGCCGCCAACCGCGAGGGGATACAGGTCCAGCGAACGGTTCTCGATCGAGACGCGATCGAGCGGCGCAAGGTAGAGGCCCGAACCGCTCCGCCCACCCTCGATGAAGATCGCAAACCCCGCATAGTGGGTATAGGCTTCACCGTCGATGCCGTCGAATGCCTGAACCTCGTCCGGATCGATGAACCACGACCTCGGGTATGCGAGACCCGCGGCAACGGTACCTCCATTGATCGATAGCTCGTATTCTGTGTTGAGCCCAGGATAGCTCACCACTGCCGAAGTTGTCGTGAATCCGAAGAGCGGGTCTTCGAAACCGAATAGCGGGTCTTCAAAACCAAATAGCGGATCCTCAAAGCCGAACAATGGATCCTCAAAGAAGTCCGGCATGTTCGCACGCATTGGGTGCTGCAGCCCAAGCATCCCGGGCGTGAAGGCGATGATCGCATTGTCAAAGGCCACGCTCGGGTTACTGAAAGCCACGATCGGGTTGTCGAACGAATCGAACCCCAGCTCGCGGTCGATCATCATCGAGGTGTACACGGCCCCGCCCTCGTTCGCGCCATCGCCAAAGTAGGTATGGCGGAGCATACCCGAACCGTTGTCGACGACATTGAACACAAGCCCAGTTTGTGTGATGGGCGTCACCGGGGCCAGCTCGACAGTGCTGGTGTACTCGTTGGGCAAGAGACCGGTCTCGCCGACGAGTCCGTTGGGTGTGATGACAAAGACATCGGGCAGGCCGGTTTGTGAGTCGATTGCAGATACCAGCAAATCCCCCGGCTGGGGCATGCCCTGAGCAATCGCGTGCCCGGCGAGGGCGTGAATCGTGCTCAGCAGGATGGCGGTCTTTTTCGATAAGCTCATGGTGTGCTCCAGATCTCTAGAAACAGGTTCCTGATGGGTTTGGCCTCGGCGGCCGGGTGATCTGACAGGATCTGTGAAAAAATGTTGCGGCTTGGCCTTCTGGGCTCGTGAGCGTTGCTGGAACCCCCCGAAACCGGTACACTGGGCCGCGTGCAATGGGAGACGACAACCATACTGCTGGAGCAACTTCAGGCATCGCATAACGATGCTTGGAAACGATTTACAGATCGATTCCGAACACCAATGGTTCGATTCGCTCGTCGGTGTGGGCTGTCTGAAGAGCAGGCGGAAGACGCGACACAGGACACCCTCGTCAGATTTATCGAGCAGTACCGAGATGGTCAATACGATCGGTCGCGGGGTCGATTGGGGTCTTGGCTTTTTACGCTGATGTACAACTCGATCCGCTCTCAGCGTCGCGATGATGCCCGCTCACCCAAGCAGGGGCCGCGTGTGATTGACCGGACAACTTTCTTTTCCGCGCTCCCCGACGAGGCGACCGCGAAGCAGGTTTGGGAACAGGATTGGGAGCACCACGCGCTTTCGATGTGCCTGAACCAACTACGCAGCGAGGTGAGCCCCTCCCACTTCCAGATCTTCGAGCTCACGACATTTCGGGAAGTGCCGGCAGTGGAAGTCGCGCGCCAGCTTGGAATCACTCGAGACGCTGTATATCAGGCCAGGTACCGGATGCTCAAGCGACTCGAAGAACTACGTGATACCTTTCATGGTGTTGAGGAGTTAACTCAATGAGCGTGCATCTGACCATCGGCGAGCTCGAGCGCATCAGGGCGAACGAGCACGCAGATAAGCAGACCGGCGAACGCCCACTAGACACGCTCAGGTCTCACCTTGAGATGTGCCCACGATGCAGATCCCGTCTTGAAGAGCTGATCAAGCTCGACGAGCTGGCAGGGCAGTTCCGGTCCGTTGCATCAATGACACCCGAAGCTACAGACGGCTCACTTCGCGTCCCCGGGTATGAGGTCAGGCGTGAAATCCATCGGGGAGGGCAGGGAATTGTTTTCGCCGCGAAGCAGCTCTCTACAGGGCGTGATGTTGCGATCAAGGTGTTGCTGCATGGGTCTTTGGCCTCGCAGAAGCAGCAGCTCCGCTTCGAACGAGAGATCGATCTGGCGGCACGCATTCAACATCCCAATGTCGTTTCGATCCTCGATCGCGGCCAGACCAAGGACGGACGCGGTTACCTCGCGATGGAGCTTGTGGACGGACCAACGCTCGATGGGTACATCAAACAGGAGTCATTAAGCATCGAGGAGCACTTGCGATTGTTCATCGAGATCTGCAGCGGGGTGCAGGCGGCGCATCAGCGAGGTGTGCTGCACCGCGACCTCAAGCCCGGGAACATCCTCATGGATCCCACGGGCAGCCCCAAGGTGCTGGACTTCGGGCTTGCGAAAGATGACCTTGAAGAATCGGTCACGATGGCACGCACAGTAGCCGGCGAGTTCATGGGAACGCTGGCGTACGCCTCACCTGAACAGCTCCGCGGCAACCCCGACATGATCGATTCGCGTACTGATGTCTACGCGTTGGGCGTGCTGCTGTACGAGTTGATCACGGGAGAGCTCCCGCACGATATGACGGGGTCGATCAATGAGGTCATCCGTCGCGTGCTGGAGCATTCGCCCAAGCCCCCATCGAGCCTTGTTCCAAAGCTGGATTCTGACCTGGACATAGTGATCCTGCACGCGCTGGAGCAGGACAAGGAGCGACGATATGCGAGCGTCGATGCGTTCTCATCGGACATTGAGGCCGTCCTTGCGAACCGCCCGATCGATGCCCGCAGAGCGAGCACGGCATATCAGATCCGCAAGTTCGCACGCCGTCATCGAGTAGGGCTCGCCCTTGCCTCTGTCGTGACTCTCGGTGTCGTTGGAACCATCACGGGATTGAGCGTTGGGATTGTGCGTGCGAATGCCGCCAATCAGATCGCTGAGCAGGAACGGCACGATGCGGAGACTGAGCTGCAAAAGCAGTTTCTTGTGAGCACCTTCTTTAATGAGTTGCTCGCGCAGGTGGATCCGGGACAGAGCGGATCAGACATGCGCGTAACAGAGCTACTGGATGTCGCGTCGGTGCGAGTCGGTGATCGATTTAGCGAGTACCCTGACTTGCAAGGCACGCTACAGCACACACTGGGCGAGACCTACACCCGACTGGGCAGCTACGAACCAGCGGAGGCGCAAATACTTGCAGCGATTCAGGCCTTTGAGTTGCAAGAACCCCCGGCGATCCCTCAGCTTGCCGCAGCTCTTGGCGTGCTGGCCCAGATCCAGACCTCAACCACGCGCCTGGATGAGGCCACGCTCACGCTCGATCGCGCCGAGCAGTTCGCTCAATCTTTGGATGTCTCCGACTCTCATACCCAGTTGTGGGCGCAGCTTGAGCATCAGCGCGGGGCACTTCTGTACGAACAGGGTTCATTCGAAGAATCTATTGAGGCCTATGAGCGGGCACTCAGCATCCTTGACGGGCATCATACTGACTCCGCGAAGAGGGTTGCTTCTCAGGCACTCATTGGGCTGGGGGTCTCGTTCAAACGACTCGAACGATTTGATGAAGCATTGCAGACTTACGAGCGGGCACTCATACTGCTCAAAGAGGTTCGCTCGGAGAACCACCCTGACACGCTTGCATGCCTGAGCAACCGTGCGGAAATCCTCAATGATCTTGGCCACATCGAAGAAGCAGAGGCGCAGCACTTCGAACTGCTTGCACGCCGACGGGCCGTGTTTGGTCCCACACATGAACGGGTGGGCATCACGCTCAACAACCTCGCGGATCTGCTGCGTGCGCGAGGCGCGTTTGACGAAGCCGGCGAACTTTTCGACGAGGCAATCGCGATCTTTCGAGTGAATCCTGGGGATCCAAGCCTGCGTTTGGCGATCACGATCCATAACGCTGGCGTCATGCATCTTGAGCAATCAAACTTATCCGTAGCACAAGCCATGCTGGAGGAAGCGGCGCTGATGAGCAAAGCGCTGCTTCCCAGAGGACATTGGATCGCTGCTCAGTTTAGCGTGAAATGGGCCGAGTGCCTCATGCTACAGGGCGAAACGCAGAACGCAATCGCCCTACTTGGTCCGGCCCGATCCGCACTCATCGATTCGCTCGGCGTGGATCACCGCCGGGTTGTACATGCCAACGATCTGCTCGAACAGCTAAAACCCAAAGCAAGTAAATAGCCACACCTCTCTGACCCAATAGTCGGAATACTGGGGAGAGCGCTTCGCAACGACCACACGGCACCTGTGCAAGTCTGTTGACATCTATCGGTAGCTACGGCAAATCAGTGATCTGGCTACATGATGGAAAACACGATCAACGAAACGAATCAGACCTGTGTCCCACTATATCGAGTACATTCGAATCCCATACATGGAAGATGCACGGGATCTCAATGGCCATCCCCACCATTTTTCATCGAGCAAGATGGCGAATAATGGCCACCAATCACAATTCAGGCCAGCAACCGCCGCTCATCATCGTCCTCATTTGGCCCAGAACACGGACCAGTTGCTGGCACGCATGTTGCATGAGCATGATGTGAGTCACACACCTCCTTAGGGGAGAAGGAATTCCAATGTTCGCACGCACGATCACTGCCGCATATTCGTTGGTACTCATGTCATCAGTCTTGTACGCGGAACCTGGCGATGTCTCCTGGGAGTTGCTCCGCCCGAGCAATAGTGGAATCCCGGGTGATTACACGCAGGTCATCTATATCGATGACGATGATTCCCCCTGGATTGCGGGGTACATCCCGTTCTGGGAAGAAGGCGGAATGGCGCACCTCGAGGGCAATGACTTCTGGCGCGTGCTCAATAATGTCGATTGCCCGCAGATCGGTCATGAGATAGGTTCGCCGCGCTTTAGTGACCTCGTTCGAACAGACGATGGGGTGATGTGGATAGGGACAGGGCGTGGGCTTCTTCGTTTCGACCCGAGCCAGGATGATTGGTGCGTAACGAAGTACACCACCGCCAACTCCGGGATCGCCGGAAACTCAGTGAACGCACTCTCTATCGCTCCGGACGGCACAATCTGGATGGGTTGTGACACGTGGGGCGGCGGGCCCGACGGCGGGCTCTCGCAGTATGACCCCGCAACCGATACATGGAACTCGTGGGACACGAGCAACGGGCTGCCCTGGTGGGCTGGCTGGGACGATGTTCACTATCTCGCGGTCCAGGAGGACGCGCCGGGTGGCTACACCGTCTGGTTCGGCTCGAGCACGATGGGCATGACGACATATAAGGATGGGCTCTTCATCTGGTATGGCAGCCCGACGCCGCCGCCTTCGGACCCGCTCCCTACGGGCATGGGCGGGAAGAACCCAGTGCTTCCGAACGGCGACATGCTGCTCACCACCGACGAGGGGATCGCGTTCCGGCATCCGGACGGCACATACACAATCGTCGGTGGCTACCCCGCAGGGTTAGGCTCCGAAGTTGCGATCATTGAGCCGGTCTCAGGCAATCGCGTGCTGCTCGGGACCTACTACGCGGATGTATTTCTCTGGGACGAGGGTATCTGGACGCACCTCGGCAACTGGGGCTCGGGCAACCACACCTATGTGCTGACCGAGGACTCCAAGGGCGCGTTCTGGGCCGGCGGTATCGGTGGTGCGTCCAAGTACGAGAACGGCCAGTGGCAGCGGTACCGTATGACGAACACCGGTATGCTCGATTACTTCGCCAGTGATGTCGCCCTCGCCCCCAATGGCGATGTGGCCATGACCGCGAACGCGGCCCCCGGGACAGGTGGGTTCGATATCATGCACCCGGATCGAACGTGGACAAACGCGAACGTCGCGACATACGGGCTCGGTCTGCCCTGGCCCTACCCGACGGACAACACGAGCGCGGTCGCGTTCCGTGAGAACAACAACCTGCTCTTCGCGCCAACGAACAACGGGCTCCGAGAGTACGACGGAGTTGGGTTCATCGACCTCATCCCGCAGTCCTACGACTTCGAGTACATCAACTTCGCCTATGACGGGCGAGGTTGGGCGGCTACCGACCGTGGGGTAGCGTTCATGGAGCGCGACGATGGGAGCTGGCAGCAGTTCGGGTACGCGGACGGGTTGCCCAGCGGGAGCATCTGTGGGATCGTGCCGGATCCGAACGATCCGAGCCGGGTGTATATCGGTACACAGTTCGGTATCGCGAACACCGATGGCGTGACATGGGAAGTGATACCGCGTGAGGCGGTTGGGCTCGATCGCGATTCGACAGGGTACCACTTCTGGGCGTTCGATGTCGCGGACGACGGCACGCTCTGGCTCGCTTCGGGGATGGGTCTCTATCACTACGACCCAGCGACTGGTCTGTATGACACCTACGACTTGAGCAACTCGCCGCTCCCGAGCGACGACATTCACAATGTGGAGGTCGCGCCCGACGGCTCGGTCTGGATCTCGATGTTTGATCAGACCTTCCCGTACCCGGGTGGCGTGGCGCAGCTCAAAGACGGCATGTGGCGTGTCTGGTCGCAACCGTCCAGCCCGCTGCCACACAATCAGATCTGGGACCTTGAGTCGCGAGAAACCTCGGACGGTTACGAAGTGTGGGTCGTTTGCGCGAGCGAGGCGATCGCGATCATCAGCGTCGAGGGCTATGCGTGCGTCGCGGATATCACAGGCGATGGAGTGCTGGATTTCTTTGATGTCAGCGCGTTTCTCAACGCATTCAACGCGATGGACCCAGTCGCGGATATGACTGGCGATGGCATCTATGACTTCTTCGATGTCAGCGCGTTCCTGAATGTTTACAACGCGGGCTGTCCCTGAGCCTTGCAAGCACCACTCTGGAGATGAAATGATGATGCAGCAGATACTCACCTATGCCGGTGTGCTAATGATGGCCCCCGCACTGGCGTACGCGCAGCCATGTGCAAGTGAACTCGACCAATACGAGCTTGAGGACGGCCCCTTCGTTACTCGCACTTACTTCAAGCGTGTACGCGTGATCGACGGTACTGCCTGGGCGGTTGGCTACCAACTGACGATCGATGAGTCGCTCTCGATTGCCATGCGTCTCGAGGGTGATGAATGGGTTCAGGTCCCGAGCCCTTCACCCGAAAATGTACTTGGGAAGGCGCAGAACGCAGTTTACGATCTCGACGGCCGATCCAGTGACAACATCTGGGCGGTTGGCGGTTACACGAACGGCGTTGCGAGTTCGTACGATACGCTCGCGTTGCACTGGGACGGTTCCTCGTGGGAGCATGTCATCACGCCTGGCCAGAGCGGCTTTGGTGCTTCCGGTTACCACTTTGAGGCGGTCCATGTCACCGACGACGGAACGGTATGGTTTGGCGGGCAGGCGGTTTCGTGCGTGCGGGGGGAAGGATTCCTCGTCAGCACAGACGGATCGGGGGGATTCGATGCGCAGTGCGTTGGGATACCAACCAATGCCGTGGCAAGGTACAGGGATATCGATTCGAGCTCGGCAGACGATGTTTGGGCGGTCGGTGCACGCGGTGGTGTCGCCGTCGCTGTCGGGCGTGCAATCGCGGCACACTACGATGGGAGTTCGTGGGAGCCGAACAACCCGCCACAGACTGGGTTTGGAGAGATTCTCTACGCGGTGAGCGTGATCGAACCGAACGATGTCTGGGCAACGGGTGTTTATGACGAGGTCGTCGACGGCCAGGTCGAGTCGTTCCCATTGTTCTGGCATTGGGACGGCGCGAGTTGGACACGGTTCGAATCACCCGGCTATGCGGTCGACCTGCACGCGTTCTCCAGCGACAACATCTATGGCGTATCGGGCCGACGCATCGTGCACTGGGATGGGGTTCAGTGGTCACTGCTTTCGCAGGAGTTTGATCCTGGCAGCGCGTCTTCGATGAACATGGTTGGCATCTCGGCATTCGATCAGTGCGATCTGGTCTTTGCCGGCCACAAACTTGCACCGTGGCGGGGGATTCTGTCCCGAATCCAAGGATCGCACTGCGCTGCGGATTTCACTGGAGACGATGTGCTCGACTTCTTCGATGTCAGCGCATTTCTTAACGCGTTGAACGCGAGCGATCCGGCAGCGGATCTCACCGGCGACGGTACGCTCGATTTCTTTGATGTTTCGGCTTTTCTCAACGCTTACAACGCAGGCTGCCCCTGAACGCTCGTGCATGCTTCTGATACGAGGATCAAATGATGACACGCCCGACACACACAATGACCATTTCGACGCTCTTGCTCATGTACGGAGCACACCTTGCTCATGGGCAGGCATCGTATATAGAGGACTTTGAGTCTTTAAATGACTCACCACTCGGGAATGAGCCGCAGGTCCTGATCGATCAGGGATGGATCTTCCGGAATCAGGCCGAGCCGCCTGTTGGCGCGTCATGGTCTACGGGGGATGAGTTCGGCACGCAGGCGTTTGATGGCACCGGGTACCTCATCTCCTCCGGGCTTGCGACGGATTTCTTCGGTGGCGCGATCAGCAGCTGGGCGATCCTCCCCGAAATCAGTGGTCAACAAGCGGGCGATGTGTTTACCGTCTGGGTCGATGGGGGCGGAGCATTCAGCTATCCGACATACTTTGATGTGCGATACGCTCCAAACGGCTCCGATACGGGCATCCTCCCGGATCATGTAGGGGACTTTACCGAGTTGCTTTACAGTACCGAGCTCCCGATCGCGCAGAGTGGCTACCAGCGTGTGTCGGTCGAGGTGCCGGGTGATGGTCGCATCGCGATGCGTTTCCATGCGCCGTACATCCAAACATTCGCAGGCAACGGCGCCACGATCTCAATCGATACGGTGAGCGTCGGGCCCGAGGGGGATGCCCCGTGCGGGATCCCGATACCGAACCCCGGCGAGACGGTCATTTGGGCCGCGTCTGACGGGCCGTTCATGGTCTGCCAGGACATCACGATCCCCGCGGGCGGACGCGTGGAGGTCGAGCCAGGGACGACAATCGACTTCTCCGGCGGCACGCTGACGGTTGAGGGCGAACTCTCCGCTCTGGGAACAGAGATGAGTGAGATCGTGCTGACCGGTCGCAACGGGTTCAGCGACGGCATACAAGTTGTTTCGATGGGGCAGGTTGAGATCGACCATGCCCAGATCGGCACAAAGCTCAATGCCCTGCTCGTGGATGCGGGGCTCATGGTCTCCAATGCGCGAGTGAACAGCGAAGGATCGATCGCGGCGGTTGAGGCGTTTGTCTCCGTTGACTCGTGCGTGTTCGATGGCGGACCCATGAGCTCGGTCATCGGGATGGTTAAAGTCACGAACTCATCATTCGAGAATGGGGCGTACGCGTCACTCGGCGGTTTGATTCATCTCGACAATGTGAGCATCGACGGCGGGATCCTGAACTATCAAGGTGAGAGCACTGCCCATCCGATCCTCCTTGACAATATTTCTGTGATCAACAACGCAAGCGGTCCTGGCATCCGGATGTACGGGCCAAACTTCATGCTCGGCGACAATGTCGCGCTGGAGAATAACCTCTACCCAATCGAGATGGACTTCAGCGGGGCCGGTCTCATGCATGGATCGAAGCTCGATGCTGACGCGAATATCAACAACTACATCCCGGTCGAGCGGCTCGGGCTTGCCCAACAGCGAGAATGGGCGAACACGGGTGTTCCCTATGTGATCGGGGATTTTCCGCAGATCTACGGCGGTTCGCTCGATGTACAGCCCGGGACGAACCTCAAGTTCCTCCCGGACGCGGGAGCGTTCCTTGTTCAGTCCGCGAACCTAAAACTTCAGGGGACGCGCGAAGAGCCGATCCTGCTCGAGTCTTTCAATCCGAATCAGCGATGGTTCGGGCTCAAGTGGGTGGACGACTTCGACGCGAAGATGCGCCACACGATCTTCGATGGCGGCCAGATATCTGTGCAGTCCGACGGCGGTGTGATGGACATGGTTCACTCCACCGTTCGCAACTCGCTGGAAGGCACGGCCTCTGTGACCGGCGGCATCGTGCGCCTCTTCGGCTCGGATATTATCGACAACAATGTGGGCATGGTGACGACGACATCAGGCCGAATCGAAGCGGACGGCTTTGTAACGCCGAGCAACTTCGAGGGCAATGGGGTCGCTGTAGAGTACAACAATACAAACGGCTTGCCTTTCATGCGGAACAACTGGTGGGGCGACCCGACTGGTCCGCATTCGGTCCTGCACCCGAACGGGCAAGGCGAGGAGGTCCTGGACCTGCACCCGGCAGCATTCACGCCGTTCCTCACGGCTCCACCACTACTTGACGACGAGTACCCGAAGGTGGAAATGGAGCCGGTGTACTTCACAATGCAATCTGGTGACAAAACAATCCTGCGATGGAGTTCAAGCGACGACCACGAGGTCGTTGAGCATCTCGTGCAGTTCGCCGACCATGACTTTCCGAGCGAGTTCCAGACGATCGCGGTTCTCGGGGGTGACGAGTTCAGTTACGAGTTCACCGCGCCGATGGTTGCGCCCAACAACCTATACCCGACACCCTCGGCCATCCGGATCGTCGCGGTAGACAGCGCGGGGCAGGAGAGCTGGGACAAGTCCACGCTGCGGATCCCGTACCAGGAGGACTGGACGGTGATCGAGCAGGACATCGACCCGATCGGGCCGGTGGTTCGTCCGCACGAGAATGTCGATGTATGCTGGGGCCCGACGGGGTTCGCGGACGCGTTCGTGCTGATGGACGGGATCGGGATGAGCGACAGCGCGGGCGGGACAACAGCCGGTTGCCTCCCGATCGGCGCGACTCTCCCGTACTCAAGCACGGATACAGCCCGCATCGTGGTCATTACCACATTCGGCGCTGGCGGACGCTTGCACTACTCATTCGGCGAGTACTTCTCGATTCGCCCCGACGAGCGCATTGGCGACGAATCACCGTCGGTGAGCGTGAACTCACCCACCGAGGGCGACACATACTACGGCGGTGGCGTCATTCCAATCCGCTGGACCGCCTCGGACGATGAGGGACTGAGATCATTCAGGATCCAAGCGAGCTACGACGGCGGGCGGACATGGCATTCTGTTATCAGGAATCTTCCCAGTAAGACGCGAGCTTTCGATTGGGAGCTCCCGGAGAGTTCGGGCATGGGCGATGTACGGGTGCGCGTTGTCGCGTTCGATCACCGCTTCCAAGACTCGTCGAGCACCACCGGGGCATTCAACATCGCCATAAGCAACCCGTGCCCGGCGGATTTCACGGATGATGGGTTGCTCGATTTCTTCGATGTGAGTGCCTTCCTCAATGCGTACCACTCGATGGACCCGAGCGCGGACCTGACGGGTGACGGCATGTACGACTTCTTCGATGTCAGCGCCTTCCTCAACGCGTACGGCGCGGGCTGCCCTTAACTGGGCCCTTGCAACTCCAACACACCAGAGACGGGACCGATCATGAATACCAGATACAACACCATCCTCATCGCGATCGCAGGGCTCTGCTCCGGCGCGGCAAGCGCACAGTTCTGTAACTTCGACACCGAGATGATGTACACACTCGGCGAGGACCCCAACTACATCGCGTCGGGTGACATTGATAACGACGGGGACATCGATCTGATTGTGGACTCCAACGGACCGGGCGGAGATCCAACGACCATACTCTGGAACGACGGAAATGGCGTTTTCAGCATCGGTCCTTCGTTGACGAGCGGGTGGGGATTTGGGGAGGTCGCGCTCGGCGACATGGACGGTGACGGGGACCTCGATGTCCTACGCTGCAACTACTTCTCCAATGGAGTCTATTTCTTCCGCAACACGGGAGAAGGCACATTCGATCCGGGGATCTTCTACGCAGGCGGCGGAGGATGCGTGAGCGTCATGTTTACGGATATCGACGGTGACACGGACTTGGACTTTGTGACCGTGAACAACTTTGGTTCGCAGATCCGACCCTATCGGAACATCAGCGGACTTGGTTTTACCTCAGTCGGTTTGTTCCCCGCGAATGTGAGCCCGTACTGCATGGACGCGGGCGATGTGGATCACGACGGGGACATGGACATCATCGTGGGCAACGAGGATTCGAACACAGTCACCGTGCTCTATAACGCGGGCGACGGGACATTCTCGTCCAACCAAGCGTTCACGGTCGGGCAGCGCCCGGTCGATGTCATCCTTAAGGACCTCGACGACGATGGAAACCTCGACGCGATCGCGACGAACTGGGACGGGCTCACGCAGCTAGGCAATACGGTTTCGGTTTTGATGGGTGACGGAACGGGCGGGTTCGCGACCGAGCAACGGTACACGACGGGTGTCGCACCAAAGAGTGTGGACGCGGCGGACCTCAACAATGATGGATTCCTCGATCTGGTCGTGGCGTGTCAGGTTGGTGATGTGATCTCGTTGTTGCCTGGGAACGGGGACGGAACTTTCGGGACCACGCAGACGCTCGATAACGGGACCAACCCGATCGGAGTGACGCTCAACGACTTCGATGGTGACGGTGCGATCGATATCGCGTATGTCGATAACACATTCAGCCGAGTTTACACAATGCTCAACGATTGTGACACGCCGGTGGATCCGCCATCTCTAATAGTGAACTGGCAAGAGGGGTACGACAACTTCTTCAATATCGATCGCGGGGAGTTTGTACATGTGAACGATCAAGGCGAGGTCTTCGTGGGAGGCACGACGACC
The DNA here is from genome assembly GCA_965216865.1 of Phycisphaerales bacterium. Lineage (GTDB taxonomy): Bacteria > Planctomycetota > Phycisphaerae > Phycisphaerales > UBA1924 > UBA1924. The sequence continues at coordinate 2,695,743 of OZ244206.1, read as the reverse complement.
TTTAACCCAAATGAAGAAGACTTCCTCATCGCCAAGTTCGATGCGGACGGAAATCTCCTGTGGGATCGAAGCTTCAATGGAGAAGGCGATCACTACGATCAACCCGGGTTCATGGGGCTCGATCACGAGGGCAATGTCTATATCGCGGGACAATCATGGGGCCCGAGCTTCGGAGTCCAGTGGCTGGTGGTAAAGTACGACACGGACGGGACCCTGCTCTGGTCTCGCCGGTTTGACGGCGGCAATCCCAGCGCCCAGCAGTACCCACGCGGGTACGCGATTGGACCCAATGGCGAGTTCGCAATGACCGGTTGGGCACGCGACGCGAGTTTCCAGAATGTATACTTTGCGGTCGTCTGCTACGACGCGATGGGGAACGAGATGTTCGACGCGTTCTTCCCCTCCACGCACACGGGTAACGCAAGCGCACAGGGGGAGGCGATCACATTCGATGCGATGGGCAATATCATCGCGACCGGGCACGGAAGAGATGACGATGAGTTCGGTTCGGAGATGATCACCGCCAAGATCGATCCGGGCGGGACAGTCCTCTGGGAGGAGCGTCTGGATCTGACAGACGACACGAGCGTCAACGAGACACTCGGGAGCGCGATCACCACGGACAACGCTGGCAATGTGTTCGTTGGCGCGGGGGTCTCGGTCAACGGGTTCAGTGATCGCGATGCAGCGATCGTGATGTACGACGATGACGGCACACTGATCGATTCGGTCTTCGATGCTCGATCGGGCAACGCGTACCCGTACGATTTCACCTGGATCGCACCCGATCAGGTGATCCTCTCGGGGTCCGGGCCGATGGGGTTGTTCGCGTCGAGCTTTGACCCGATCGGCGTATTCGAATGGACAATTGATGTGAACGCAACGGTGAGCACGACAAACAAGGACCAGCACCTCGCGTCATCGGGTGACGGGTTCATGTACTTCATCGATTCTGACGGCGGCGATGTCGCGGTCGAACAGTGGAACACAGATGGGGTGTTCCAGGATCGTTCGCGGTTCGACACGGGCGTCTCACTTGAGTTCCCAGCTGCAATAACGAGTGGTTCGGGTGGGCATGTGTATGTCGTGGGGTCCTTCGAACCCGAGATCGTGAACCGGTACGATGTACTGCTATATGACTTTGTTGCGGATACCGGGAACGCGTGTATCGCGGACTTTACAGGTGACGGCGTGCTGGATTTCTTCGATGTAAGCGCGTTCCTCAACGCGTTCAACGCGGATAACCCGATCGCAGACTTGACAGGTGATGGGAACTTCGATTTCTTCGATGTGAGTGAGTTCCTCAACGCGTTCACGGCCGGCTGCCCATGAATCGTACTCTCAAGGCAGACAAATGAATCAACCCAGCTAATCCGTTTGTTCTCTTCTTCGATAGGTGCCTGACCAGGGCCCCCCGTCTCCGAAAGCGGCCTGGAAGGCGGCGACATCAAAGAGGCGCGTGATTTGCCCCAAAACAGAGGCGGGACCTGGCTTTTTGCCGGTCCCTGCATCTGTGTTCGATTTGTCGCACGAGGCGACCAATGGGCCTGGCGGGACTCGAACCCGCAAGGGTTTTACCCCGGCGGATTTTAAGTCCGCTGCGTATGCCAATTCCGCCACAGGCCCTGCGGCATCAGTATAGCGAAAAACAACACCCAAAACAGCTCAAATGCTGCATCGAGACACTGTTCGCAATCGAAAAGTACCCCGACGGTAAGCACGAACCTTTGCTTCTCGCTGCTCAGAGCCCGACATACCCCCGGGCTCTTTGCTTGTTATAGATCATGACTCAAACAACGCCGCACACCGCTCCAGACGAGCGCCATTTTCATCTGCCACCGCAAAGCGTGCGCCGGGAAACATCGCCGCAGAACCGTACGCGCCATCCTTGCGCAGCGCGTACAGCACCACATTGAAGTTGGGACGCTCAGCACTCCGCATCAGTCGCTTCTGCCGTCTTGAGTTTGACACGATGCGCCGAAGCACATGCAGGCATGCTTGCGTCGGTTCCATCCCTGCGCCCATCGCCTGCACAATTGCGAACGATCCGCATGATTGGATGACCGCCTCTCCACGCCCCGTCGCGCCCGCAGAGCCGATATCGTTTTCAACATACATCCCAGCACCAACGATCGGCGAATCCCCCACTCGCCCCGGTATCTTGTAGCTTAGCCCACTCGTTGTTGTGCACGCGGCGACATCGCCATGCGTATCCACCGCCCCGCAATGAATCGTGCCATAGGTGAACGGGACCGAGTTGAACCCCTCGACGGCACCAACACGCCGGGTACCATCCTCATCCCAGTCCATTTGGTCCGGATCGAGCCAATCGTCCCGATCGGACCCGGTCTGTTTCCATCTCAACCACGCCTTGCGTGCTTTCTCAGTAAGCAACTCCTCGTGCGGGAACCCATGCGCACGCGCAAACTCGTACGCCCCTTTCCCAACGATCATGACATGGTCTGTCGTCTGCAGAACCTTGAGCGCGACTCGGGCAGGATGCATGATGTTCTCGATGCACGCAACTGACCCTGCCTTGTGTGTTGGACCGTGCATCACCGAGGAATCGAGCTGCACCACGCCTCGCTCGTTTGGAAGCCCGCCATACCCTACTGTCATGTCGTCCGGGTCTGCCTCGACGATCCCAACACCATCGACAACACCTAGCACAGGATCGTCCCCCGCCTGGATGCGTTCAACAGCGCGAGCCACAGCGACAAGCCCATTCTTTGACGAAATGCATACAGGATGCTTCGGGGACGGCCATCTGCTCGCTACAGGCTCGGGTGCTGGTACTGAGATGGGCTGCGACCCTCTTGCCCTCCCGGCAAGGATCCCGAGAGAACCGAATGACGCAAGAGAGGATGATTTGATGAACTGGCGGCGTGAGTGTGAATCGCTCATACCGCGAATATATCCGATCGGATGTGTTTCGATCGCCTATTCATACCCATTCTCCACCTCTCGATGCGCCCTACTCACCTCTAAACCACTTTCTTCTAAAGCCTTAGACACACTTCTGCCCATATGGGCAAGCGAAGCCTCATTCGACTACGAGACAGATTCTTGCGGCGCACAACACATCCCCTAGTTTGGGGGCATCGATGCCCTGTTGCGGGTATACTCATCTCATGTACTGGGGGGGACTGCTCAAAGAGCGTTCATGATCTGAATCGCATGATTGCGTTTGTTGTCTATGTTGTCGGCATCTACCTCGCGATTGGGCTCGTACTCGCGTTCCCATTCGTGTTCTCGTGGCTCAATCGCATCAATCCGATGACACAGCACGCCACCCTCCCTTTCAGGGTCCTTTGCATCCCGGGTGCCGCCATTCTTTGGCCGTATCTTTTGATCAGGATCTATCACAAATGAGGCGAACACACCGAACGATCCATCTTTCCGTCATACTTTGTGTAATACTCGTGTTGATGGCTTTGTTCACGATCGCTTGGCTGATGTCAGGAGCCCCCTCATGAGCGATGCGTATCGCGCAGTCCAATGGAACGCGCACAAACGCATATACGACCTGGTCACCGCTCTGAGCGTGACGGGATTTATCGCGCTCTTTGTGCTCTTTGGCCGAGTATTCTTCCCGCCACCCGAGAATGTATCACTGCCCATCCTCTTGATCCGCGCATTCGGTGTCTGTGCCATTCTCATGCTGCACATCATCCTGATCATCGGGCCCCTCGCTCGCATCACCCCTCTCGCTGCGCCGCTACTGTACAATCGGCGTCACCTCGGGGTTTCCTTTTTCGTTGTCGCGCTGCTCCACACCTTTCTCGCACTCGGTTTCTATGGCGGATTCGGAACCGAGAACCCAGTTCTCGCCGTTCTCGACGCACCACCGGGCAGCGTCCCATTCGAGTTCTTCGGCTTCCTTGCCCTGCTCATCTTCGCGATGATGGCCGCAACCTCCCACGATTTCTGGCTCGCCACACTCGGTGACGCGTGGTGGAAAGCGCTCCACATGCTCGTCTACATCGCGTACACACTCGTCATCGCGCATGTCCTCTTCGGTGCACTCCAATCCGAACCCAACCTTATACCCACACTGATGCTCTTACTTGGTGCCGCCACCGTCCTATCGCTCCACCTATGGACAGGTGCTCGCGAGGTAATGTTCGATTTCAACCGAAACCCGCTGCAACTCGAAGAAGACAGCAACGCAGAGTGGGTCGATGTGTGCTCGGTCGATGAAATCCAGGAATCGCGTGCAAAGGTCGTCCAGATCGAAGGGCAGGACAGGATCGCAATATTCCGCAACGATAACTCCCTCTCCGCAGTTACCAATGTCTGCGCTCATCAGGGAGGACCTCTAGGAGAAGGCAAGATCATTGACGGGTGTATCACCTGTCCCTGGCATGGGTATCAATACCAACCCGACTCAGGGACATCGCCACCACCCTACACAGAGAAAATCTCGACCTACGAAATCCGTGTCGAAGGCCGGCGTGTGCTCATCCGCCCGGAGCCCCACCCACCGGGCACACATGTTGAGCCCGTGCAATTCGACCCCTGGCTGAATGAAGGGGATAGCGAATGAGCCCTGAGGCCAAAGAGAGCAAGCCCCCGCAATCCAACGATCCGTTCTATGTGGGATACTTGCCAGCACCCCCAAAGCACCGCACGGCGATGATCTTCGTGATCTGCTTGATCTCGATCTGGATCCTACTCGCTTCGCTGCTCATTGTGCTCTCCCAACGATCTCCCGGCGTTGCGACATGGAACAACTCCAACGAGCAGACTTGGAGCGGGCTTCTGATCAACACCCCCTACCCGATGCTTGTTACGAAGGAAGAGACGCTGCTGGTCGTCAGCATGGGAAAAGCAGGTGCCCACAAGCAACTCGAACCATTCTTCGGCACGCATGTCAAAATCATGGGGTATGTACTCCAACGCGAAGGCCGCCGAATGATCGAGCTCTCACCCGATGGTGTACACCCAGAGCTCATCCAGAATGTCATCCAAATCGACAAGCCAGAACTGGAGTTCCTTGAGGAAGAACCGTCCATCTACACAGGCGAAATCATCGACGGCAAGTGCTTCCTCGGAGCCATGAAGCCCGGCGATGGATTCGCCCATCGCTCATGTGCCATTCTGTGCCTTAAGGGCGGACTTCCACCGATGTTCGTATCTGAACAGGACAGCGATGAGGCCTTGTATCCTCTCATCATCATCGATGGGGTTGCCGAGCTACCAGAGCAACTGCACACCTATGTCGCTTGCCGGATTGAGTGCAAAGCGAGGAAAGCGAAGCTCGGGACACTCCCGCTCATGCTCGTAGAGGCCGATTCCATTCGCGCACTCACGAACATGCAAAAAACACCGCGTGGCAAACTCATCGAGACCGCGGGTGGATGACTCTATCATTCACCATGCAAGCCCACCTGTTTCAACTCGACATTTCATGGGAAGACAAGCACGCGAACTATGAAATCGTTCGCAGACTCCTCGATCAGTGCAGCCCGCAACAGGGCGACCTGATCGTCCTCCCAGAACTCTTCGATGTTGGCTTCACACTCAACACGCAAGTCGCGAATGACAGCAACGGCGAAACGCTCGTCTTCCTGCAGAAACTAGCAAACGAGACGAAGTGCTACATCCACGGATCACGAGCAACCCGCGAACCAGACGCTTCACACGCGCTCAACAACGCCACAATCTGTGCCCCATCACATGATGCTCCGGTCTGTGAATACGCGAAGATCCACCCGTTTTCATTCGGACGCGAATCGGAGTCCTACATCGGAGGCGAATCGCTCAAGCACTACGACTGGAATGCCCTCCGCGTCTGCCCCGCTGTGTGCTATGACCTTCGTTTCCCAGAGCTCTTCAGATTGGGCGTTAAGGAAGGCGCGCATGTCTTCGCGTTGGGTGCAAACTGGCCGAGTCACCGCCAATCTCACTGGCGTACGCTCAATATCGCCCGCGCGATTGAGAACCAGTGTTTCGTCTTGGCAGTCAACCGATGCGGTAACGATCCCCACCTGCCATACGCCGGCGGATCCATTGCAATCGATCCCAAGGGCACGATCCTCGGCGAACTCGATGATACAGAGGCCGTTCTCTCAGTTGAGATCGATCCCAGCATCCTTCACGAATGGCGTACGACCTTCCCCGCGCTCAACGATATATCACTGATCTGATCCGCCTCGATGAAAATCGAGCCGTATACGCACACACGAAAAAGCCCCGCTACATCTGCAGCGGGGCTTTGTGTAAATCTTTCAGCCGTGTGCTTACTTCTGAACGGTGTCCATGCCCTCGACATGCTTCAAGCCGCGACGGCGGTCACGAAGACGACGGGACTTACCAACACGATCGCGGAGGTAGTAGAGCTTCGCGCGACGAGCGTCACCACGACGAACAACCTCGAACTTCGCGATCAGCGGAGAGTTCATGGGCCATGTACGCTCAACGCCGATGTCACCAACCATGCGACGCACGGTGATGTTCTCGTCGATGCCACGACCCTTACGCGAGATCAGGATCCCCGAGAAGACCTGGATACGCTCCTTATCGCCTTCGACGATACGGACATGCACATTCACTGTGTCGCCGATGTCAAAGCGAGGAACATCACTCTTGAGCTGATCTGCGTTGATCGATTCGATAATCTGCTGGTTGCCCATGGCACTCATCCTTACACTAGACCCGTACGCGATCTCCGCGCCGGGACGGCAACGATAGGCCCCTCCCCACCGCTTGTCGACCTACACAAAGCATTGAAAAACACGATCCTACGCCTTCAAGCCCCATCAGCACCGAGGTATACACTTTGCCTATGAGAGCAATCGTCGTCACAAAGCAAGGCAACCCAGTCGCACCAAACATTGACCTGCAATCGAGCTGGCCAGACCCACTCATGGCACGCCCGGGCGAGGTCATCGTGAAAACACTCTGCTCAGCATTCAATCATATGGATCTCTGGGTCGGAAAGGGCGTGCCGGGGCTCGATCTCGATTACCCAAGAGTCTCAGGATGTGACGGGTGCGGTGAGGTACTGGCCGTCGGTGACGGTGTCGATAAGGACTGGATCGGCAAACGCGTGATCTACAACGCCGCCGTCGTTGTCCCCGATCGGACAAAGCCCACCGATCCACCCGCGAGCACTATGTGCCCCAACTACGAGCTCATCGGTGAGCACCACAACGGTGCACACGCGGAGATGTTCGCTTGCCCAGCGAACAATCTCGCAGCCATCGCGGACGATGCTGACCCAATCGAAGCCGCTGCATTCGGGCTCTGTGCCCTGACCGCGTACTCGATGATGATCACCAAAGGAGATCTCCGACCCGGGCAATCCGTCCTCATCACCGGGATCGGTGGCGGGGTCGCAACCTCCGCACTCGCGATCGCCAAACATCTGGGATGCTCGGTCTGCGTGACCTCTCGCCACCAATGGAAGCTCGACAAGGCCATCGAACTTGGCGCGGATCATGCGATCCTCGATGAGGGACAGGACTGGTCCCGCGATGTCCGCGGTTGGACCCACAAACGCGGCGTTGACATGGCCGTCGACTCCGTGGGCAAAGCAACCCATCTCTCCAGCATCAAGTCACTCGCGAGAGGTGGCGCCTATGTCATACCCGGGTGCACCACCGGCCCAGACGCAACCACAGACCTCGCGCGGATCTTCTGGAACCAGCTCCGGATCCTCGGATCCACAATGGGGTCAAACAACGAGTTCAAAGAGGTCACTGCCCTGTTCAACACGGGCGAGCTCAAACCCGTCATTGACAAGGTTTTCAAACCCGATGATTGCACTAGCGCCTACGAGCGACTCGAAGCCGGTGAACAGTTCGGAAAGATCGTCATCGACTGGCGCTAAACACCTGAAACCGATACGAAAAAACACCCTGCATATGCAGGGTGTTTTTCAGTTCTGATCTCAGAATCAAGCTTACTCGCTTGCTTCCTCTTCGCCGCCCTCTGCGTCCGCTTCGGGCTCTGGCTCAGGTGCGGGCTGCGCTGCCGCGGCCTGCTTCTTCGCGTCCTCTGCGGTCGCAAGCGCCTTGTTCGCGTCGTCGACCTTTGCCTTGGCCACTGCGTTCTTCGCGTTGTTGAGCTCGCGCTTCGCGGTGTTCGCGAACGGGGCCAGATCGGCTTCAGAATCCTCAGCCATCTTGTCGAGTTCTGCGACGATTGCTTCGATGCTCTTGACAGCCTTCTTGCACTCGCCACGCTTGTTGTTGATCTCCCGCTGCTTCTCCCACTGGGCCTTCATATCGCCCTCAAGGAGATCACGGTTCCCGAGCATGTCCATCACGGTATCGCTCGGCTGAGCACCCTTCGCGATCCATGCTTTGATCGCATCGACCTTGAGCTCGATCTGCTTGTCTGCGTCCTTCTCCATCGGGTTGTAGAACCCGAGGTTCTCGAGGACGCGGCCGTTGCGACGCGTACGCTGGTCGATCGCGTTGATACGGTAGAACGGGCGGTGGGTGCGGCCGAAGCGCTGCATACGAATACGGATCATGGTGTGACTCCTTCGTGTCCTTGCCCGCTCAATCGCGGGGTACCTTCCCGACGCGACCGGACTCATAATGAGCCGGTTTGATCCCTCGACTGTCCCAACCGTTGGGGCTGTCTGCGTTCGCCGGGTCTCAATGATTCCCCTGCTCAACGCACGAATCCACTCCATCAACCCTGTTTCGCGTGTTTTCTTGGGGTTCTGCACTACCATCCCCCATGCGGATCGATGTCCTGACCACCTTCCCTGAGCTTTTCGAGACCCAATCGCCCGGCGTGCTAGGGGTCTCTATCCCCAAACGCGTCATCGACGCGGGGCTGCTCGAGGTCCACGCGACCAATATCCGCGACTTTGCGGACAACAAGCACAATAAAACCGACGATCGCCCATTCGGGGGTGGACCGGGCATGGTGATGATGTGCCAGCCCGTCTGGGACGCGGTGCACGCGGTCGAATCCGCAGATCCAACCCCCGCGCGTCGGATCCTCCTCACCCCGCAGGGGCGTCCGCTGACGCAGGAACTCGTTACGGATCTCGCCTCCGAGCCACGGATTCTGATGATCGCAGGGCACTACGAGGGAATCGACGAGCGCGTGATCCAAAAACTCGCCCCCCTTGAGATCAGTATCGGGGACTATGTACTCTCCGGCGGCGAACTCGGCGCACTCGTCCTCATCGACGCACTCGCCCGCGTCCAGCCCGGTGCCCTCGGGCACGCCGACTCCGCGGTCGAGGATTCCTTCTCCCAAGCTCAGACCACAGACGCGGAAGGACATCCGATAAGGAAAAAGCAGCTGGCCAAAATCAATATTCCTGAGGATGCCAAGCTCCTCGATTGCCCCCACTACACTCGCCCGCGGGTCTGGGAAGGGATGGAGGTCCCCTCAGAACTCCTCAGCGGCGATCATGAATCCGTCGCGATCTGGCGTTTGCAGCAACGCCTCGCTCGAACGCAGCAAAGACGCCCGGATTTGCTCGAAAATCAGGATTCCGACACACTTTCTTAATAGATTCGAGGAATAATTCCCTCAGTATCCGATTTGATTCGGATACGCTACATGACCTGCCAACTGGATCTGAACACTCCGGATGGCGCCATGAACACAAACACCTGGAAACGGAGATACCCCAATGAAGAAGAAGTTTGCACTGATCGGTCTCGTCGCAGCATCCGCACTGCTCATCGGTTGCTCGAGCACCCAGTGTCGTGACGGCGATAGCTGCGGCGACATGGAAGCATGCTGCGGCACCTGTGGCGGCGAAGCAAAGGGCGACTGCTGCGGTACCTGTGGCGGTGCCGAGCACGCTCATGAGCACGGCGATAAGAAGGTTTGCGGCCCGGACTGCACCAAGCCCTGCTGCGCAAGCTGATCTTTCAGCAACTTTCAATCTTTCAACGACAACCCGCATCACGCGGGTTGTCTTCTTTTTGCACTCATATCACCTACCATGCCCCACGATGGACACATTGCTCGCCGCACTCTCGGAATGGAAACCCTTCAACGCGATCGTGATCGGCGATTTCATGCTTGATCAGCTCCTAAAGGGGTCCGCGACGCGACTCTCCCCCGATGCGCCCGTCCCGGTCCTGCATGTCCAGGATCAACAATCCCAACCTGGCGGTGCGGCAAATCTCACGCTCGATCTTATTGCGCTGCACGGCCATGTGAGCGTCTTCGGTGTCGTCGGCAATGACCCCGAATCCCAGATCCTGAGCGACGCTCTGACCAAATCAGGCGTGGATTGTGCAGGACTCATACCAGATGACTCCCGTCCCACGACGGTAAAAAGAAACCTGATCGGGCTCGCACAGGGACGCCACGCCCAGAAGATGTTCCGCGTCGATTTCGAGTCAAACGAACCGATCAACGATGAGATTGAATCCCAAATCCTAAAGGCCTTCGACAAGGCACTCCTTAAAACGGATGTCGTTTGCATCGAGGACTACAACAAGGGCGTCTGCACACCTTCTCTATGTCAGAAGATCATCGAACGAGCAAAGGCCGCGGATGTGCCCGTTCTCATCGACCCCGCACCGATCAAGGACTATACGAAGTACCGGGGCGCAACCGCGATCACGCCAAACCGAACCGAAGCAGAACTCGCAACAGGCGTCAGTGCGCCCGAGGACGCACGAGAAGCGCACCGCGAACATCTCGCCAGGACGATCCTCGACACATACCAGCTCGACACAATCATTCTCACCCTCGATAAACAGGGTGCCCTGCTCGCACATCGCAACGACGCGGAAACGGTGCATGTTCCAACAACCGCACGCGAGGTGTACGATGTCACCGGTGCGGGCGATATGATGCTCGCAGCCCTCGCGGCAGGACGCGCCAACGGGCTCGATTGGGTCAACGCAACGCGATTCGCAAACGCGGCAGCGGGGCTAGAAGTCGAGATATTCGGTGTCGCCCCCATCGCCCTAGAGAAGATTCACGACGATTTACTCTCCCAGCGGACCAATGAACTCGGACGCCCCCGCTCACTCGAAGAGGTGCTCGTCCAGGTAAGGGCCGCGCGTCAGAGTGGCCAGAGGATCGTGTTCACGAATGGGTGTTTCGACATCCTCCACGCCGGGCATGTGTCACTCCTTCAACGATGCGCTTCACTTGGAGACATGCTGATTATCGGACTCAACGACGACCACTCGGTCCGAGAACTCAAGGGACCCGAACGCCCTGTCAATAATCAGAACCATCGCGCTTACCTGCTCAGCGCTCTTCAATGTGTCGATTCGGTTGTCCTGTTCAACGAAGAAACCCCAATCAAACTCATCGAGGCCATCAAACCTGATGTACTCGTAAAGGGCGGCGACTACACCCCCGAAACCGTCGTCGGAGCAGAAATCGTAGAAAAACACGGTGGAAAGATCGTCATCCTCGATCTCATTGATGGGCTCTCAACCACGGGAACCATCAAGAAAATGCGGGATACACACTGACGGGTGAGCCATTTCAAGATTTTTCTCGATGCCAGGTTCCGTGATTCAAAAGCTGTGTCTCTGATCGTCCGATACACAGATCATGCCGGAAACACACCTGATGATCGTTCATCCAAAGTACGCCTCCTTGATCATGACGGGGCAAAAACTGATCGAGGCACGCATGGGTGTCGATCGTCGCGCCCCATACAACAGAGTGAACCCGGGTGATGCCATTTACATCAAACCCGCGAACCAGTCTGTGATCGGCAAGGCTACTGTCCATCGTGTGGACCAGTACTCCGGATTGACCTCGAACGACATCGATCATCTCAAACGAATCTACAACGATCGAGTGCTCGGCGACGATGCCTATTGGGCGTCCAAGCAGGATGCAACATTCGCGACCTTCATCACCTTGACCAAGGTCACGATGCTCTCGGATGAATCGACTGTGCCCGCATCGCTGCTCTTACCAAGCAGAGACGCATGGCGGATGCTGCACGAAGACCAAAGTTCGTCCCGTAAAGCAGCCTGATCTCAGAGTCACATTCAATCGACAAAGAACTGCTGCACGCGTTCGAGGGTTCGGGTCAACGGAATACCGACGATAGATGTCTCATCACCATCAAACTCTATCGGCCACCCCGCAGCGAGTCGTTCGGTGATGTTGTACGCGCCCGCTTTCCCCCGCCACTGCTCGGATTCGAGATATGCAACTATCTCACTCTCAGGAATGACCCCGACACGCACAACTGATCGATCGATAAATATTTCTCGTCGTCCAGTAACTGGATCCACGATCGCGATCCCTGTCAGTACCTCGTGCTCCGCATCGCTCATGGACAGGATCATCGCGTGGGCCTCGTGACGATCGCCGGGCTGCCCCATGACCTTCCCATTATGCACGCAAACTGTGTCTGCGCCGATGACGAGCGTGTTGGCTCCCCGCTTGATCAGCGGGTCCGCGATGTAGAGCTGCGCAGAAGAAGCGGCCTTGAGATAAGCAAGAGCGGCAACCCATTCCGCGGGATCGACATGTGTGGCGTGGAACAGCTCGCCATCGTCCACACTCGCCGGGATCACCGTATGCCGAACACCAAGCTCTTCGAACATCAGACGCCGGCGCGGCGAGGAACTTGCGAGCACCACGAAGGGCATCGCATCAGGATTCTCAAGTTTGGGGAGATCGGGATTCATCACGCTGTTTGTACCAATCTAACGCAGCAATGGGTTCAATGCTTCATGTTCTTTGAGAAACGATTCATAGATTTCAGATGCGCTCCATATGCAGATCAGGCACAAGAAAAGGGCACCCCCTGACGGAGGTGCCCCTGAAGTGTGATTCATTTCACCCGGATACCGGGCTCTTCGATCACTCGTAGAGGTTGGTTGCTTCGGTCTCGTTGACCGGGCTCTTGAGGTTTGCTGAAGTCATTTCAACAGCAAATCGCGAGTCGGCCTCTGCTTCAGCACGGACCGTCACACGCCACGAGATCGCTGCGCCAGGTGCCAGAGGCCCGGACGGTGCGAAGGTGACTGTCTTACCATCAGCGGTGCCGTTCGTCGCGCCAGAAGCGGAGACGAAGGACTGCTCAGCAGGCAGAGTCGCGACGATACGGATGTTGTTGTCGTCGGCCGAACCCTGGTTGGTGACCGTGATCACATAGGTAGTCTGCTGACCGACCTCGACCGGGTCAGTGACATCGACCACTTCGAGGAGGATCGCGGGAATACCCTTGATCTCGGTACGGCAGGAATCCGAGACGGAATCAGCACACTCCGCGTTCGCGGTCACCGTGGAGGTGTAGGTACCGATGCTCGAAGCCGAAACGGTCATCGAGAAGTTGCCCGAGTCACCCACGCCCATGGCGCCGAAGTCCCAGACGACATTGTTGCCGACCACGCGTCCGCCGTCGCTTACGCGTACCACGGAGGTGCCCTGCGGGATGCTGGCCGAAGCGGTAGCACTGTTCGCAACACCGTTGCCGGTATTCTCGATCGAGTACTCATAAGTGAAGTTGCGGCCGAGGAAGCGGGTCTGCGTGCACTCAACACCAACCGCGAGCTCGGGCTGGGTGATTACTGTATTAGTCGCGCCTGCTTCTGCTTCGAGACCAGCGTCCGCGGTTGCCATCGCACCCGAGGAGAACTCGCCGGTGCGAGAAGCGTTTGCACGAACTTCGAACGCACGGCTTTCGCCAGCGGCAAGTGTGCCGACCGGGATGTTGACCGAGCGTGAACCGTTGTTCATCGCCAGACCCTCTGGGAGGGTGTCCTTGATCACGACATTGCTCGCAGCGCCGGAACCGGTGTTCTCGACGAGGTAGCGGATGACGATCTCGTCACAAGTGAGCGCTTCAGCAGTCGCGGTTTTCGACAGCGCGAGTGCCGGCTCAACAACCTTGGTCGTTGCGCAGAGGAAGTTGTTGTACGAGACAGTGATGCAATCACTGGCCATACCCACTTCGCCTGCGGAACCGACGAGTTCGATGACCTTGGTTTCGCCAGGGCCCATGTTGCCAAGCGCCCAGGTCATGCCATCGCCGCTCATGTTTCCATCAGGGGTCGAGTTCGAGATCTCGAGATTCGAGCTCGAGTCCATCATCAGCATGACATTCTGAAGTTCAGCGCTGGTGAGGTTCGTGACATGGTACGAGAACTCGAAGTCCTGTCCGCGTGCAACCTCGTTGGGCATGACCTGATGCACCAACATTGCGCTGGTGTCGGGGTCACCCGTTGGGAAAGCCATACGCGATGCGGTTTCGTCCCCACCATGTCGAGGAGAGTAGTACCCCCACCCACGCACGCTGGAGGGCTGCTCGTCCTGCTGCTGAGCCGCAGGCATGTCATGATCTGCGTGATCATGACGCGTTGATTGTGTCTGGGTACAGCCCGCAAGCATTGCACCCAACAGCATCGCAACGCTGAGCTTGGTGGTATTCATTCCGATTCTCATGTGTTCTCCGATCTCAAGTCGATAAGTCATTGATTCTGCACGCTGAGAGATGTAGGTATCAACGCGCAGTCCCGTGATTCGGGCTGCCATTGCAAATGCTGTCTTTCAGATGAAGACCCCTCATCATCTCAGCTGCCTATTCACGGTGTATCCACCCGTGGGAACCCCCCACGGTAAAGGGCGCGAGAGCACCCTTATTCTATCGGACGCATCTACAAGTGACAACGAAACGCTATCTTTTTGATGGAAACGAGGTTTTCCCCCATATGACTGGCGAAAACAGCGTGTCCTCGAACAAAGCCTGATCCTCGATCGCCATCCTTAACTCTGGCACCAAGACTCTCGCCCCTTTTGACCATGCGACCAAGTTTTTTGCTTTGACCCAATCCTTCTGAGTCATGAGAATCGGCTCGCTTCGACTGCGATTTGAAGTATGAAACAACCGCCCGATGTTCTTGTCGCCGAGCGCCTGATGATCGCGGAGTTCAGTCAACTGAGACACTTCCATCCCCTGCGTTTGCGCTTGTTTCACAAACGCGTCCGTGTTGCCAATACCCGCCACAACCCGAACCCTTCTCGAAGCAAGCTCGTTGCAACTGATAACTTGCTCTTGCCACCCCGAACCCGTATGCGTAAAGGACATGATCGAGTCCCATTCATGACGCGCCTCGATGACCGGAGTATCCGTTGCGAATCGAGAGACGATCGCTCGCAACCGATTGATTTCTGCTTTGTTGACACGCTCGCAGTGCGTCAGAACTACTAGCCCTGCACGGGACAGAGATTGGATCGTTTCGCGAAGATGCCCCTGCGGCAGGAGCGCATCACGATCGGGTGGTCGAGAAGCATCGATCAGCACGATGTCCAGATCCCGCGCGATCTTTCGGTGCTGGAACCCATCGTCGAGCACAACACAATCTATATCTCGCCCCGCCTCTTGTGCGAATAGATGACTGAGCCCTTCGATCCGATCCGGCTGAGCGACCACAGGAGCACCCGGGAGTGCGAACTCGTGCTCGATCTGTTCATCCCCTTTCTCATCGGGCTTTGCGCCGTAGCCTCGCATCGCAATCACAGGTTTCTTTCCTGCCTGCTGCAACGCCCTGACGACCAGATGAACCATCGGGGTCTTCCCCGTCCCCCCTGTGCTCAGGTTCCCGATTGAGATCACAGGGCGATCCAACTTCGTCACGCCCTTGCCAGCGTCGTAGTCTCGATTCTTCTTCTTGATCCCGATCGAATACAACCACGACATCGGGGTCGTGATCACGCTGGGCAGTTTCGTTGGGGACGGGACGCGATCACCGCTCATGGGTTGCCCCGCTCGCGCTGCTCCCGCATCTCATCCAGATCACGACGAAGCTTCTCGCGGAGTTCCTTGTGCACCTGGTCACCCTCTGATCGATGGAGCCGCATGGTGTTCATCGCATCGAGCACCGCGAGGAAGACGATCGCACCGATCAGTCCGATCACGAGCATCCAGATCACGGTGAAGGTCCCCGCGCTACTGGGTGACGCGAGTCCAAACCCGTATGCAGACAATGGGATCGCGAACATGCTCAGCCACCCCGATGCGAGCCGGATGCGTTTCCGGCTCGGGGGCATCTGCTCAGGTGTTGCATCCTTGATGGCGATGAGGTACCCGGCCTGAAGGATCAGCGCCACCGCCGCGATGGGCAGGACCAACCAAGCGGGCGCGATCGGGTGGGGATCCATACTAACATGGTACAACACGAAACCAACACAGTCGATCCCCGCACGAAACGAGCGGGCGAACCTACACTCTTCGACCATGATCGACCTGAAGGCACTCCGTGAAAACCCGCAACGATTCATCGACGGCGCGAAGAAGAAGAACTACGCGCCCGATATCGACACCCTCCTGAAGCTCGACGAGCAGAAACGCGCGTTTATGAGCGAGCAGGAGGCCCTCCGTGCAGAGCAGAACAAGCTCTCCAAAGAGACTGGCCCCAAAATCGGCCAGCTCATGGGCAAGCTTAAAGGGGCGAGCGATGAAGAAAAACCATCGATCCAAGCCCAGATCGACGAGATCAAAGCCGCACCGGCAAAGATGAAAGAGCAGATCAACGCACTCGACGCTCAGATCTCCGAGATCGAACCCAAGCTCAGCGAAATCCTCCTTTCCATCCCCCTCCCCCCCGACGATGATGTACCAGTCGGCACCACGAGCGACGACAACATCGAGATCTCCCGCTGGGCGCCCGAGGGATGGGACTGGGACAAGACCTTCGAAGAGAACAAGGGTTTCAAGCCCAGATCGCATATCGAGCTCTGCGATATGCACAACCTCGTCGATTTTCCCCGCGGCGTAAAAATTGCGGGGTCCCGCTCATACATCCTCACGGGCGACGGGATGAAGCTCCACCAGGCGATCCTGCGCTATGCGTTCGACACCATGGTGAACAAGAACGGGTTCTCGCCGATGAGCGTGCCCGTGCTCGTGCGTGAAGAAGCAATGGTCGGCACCGGGTTCTTCCCCGGCGGGCGCGATCAGGCCTACCACATCAACGAGGTCGAGCGTGGTGGCGGTCAGGACATGTTCCTCACCGGCACGGGTGAGGTCGGGCTCATGGGGCTCCACCAAGACGAGATCCTCGACGAGGGCACACTTCCTCGAAAGTATGTCACCGTATCGACCTGCTTCCGTCGCGAAGCCGGCGCCGCAGGCAAGGATACAGCCGGGCTCTACCGGATCCACCAGTTCGACAAGGTCGAGCAGGTCGTCATCGATGTCGCCGATGAAGCCAAATCGCGCCAGCACCACAAGGACATGATGTCGTTCGTGGAGGACCTGCTCAAATCGCTTGGGCTCCCCCACCGCTTGCTTCAGTGCTGCACGGGCGATCTGGGCGTGAAGAACGCGGACATGATCGACATCGAATGCTGGATGCCATCTCGCGGAGATGAAGACTCGGACGGCACCCCGATGGGCGATTTCGGCGAGACGCACTCCGCCTCACGGTTATACGACTACCAGTGCCGACGCCTGAACATGCGCTACCGCCAGGGCGGTGAGAGCGGTAAGGGCGCGACCACGTTCTGCCACTCGCTGAACAACACCGTCGCCGCGTCGCCGCGTATCCTGATCCCGATCCTCGAGATGTATCAGAACGAGGACGGATCGATCACGATCCCCGAGACACTCGTGCCCTACATGGGCGGGCAGACTCAGATCGGGTAATGCGATCCGAACATTTTTTCTCGCATGTTTTTGCAATATTGCATTGACTTTGGTTGTCCTATCGCCAATAACAGATGCACGACAGATCGCGCGAATGGTTCGCGTGATGAAAGGAGTCCCCGCATTGCTCTGGAATCATCGCAGAGAACAGATCATCAGCAGCCGCATGTGCAAAGCGTACCGCTTTACACAATCGGTGCTTGATACAGCGGGTTGACGGCACGCCGGGTGTCGTTGCCCCGGCTCACACACCACAACTGATTTCCCGGCTGTTGTACCGTTCTTGTATCGCTGCGCGTCATGTGCGTGCGCGTGCGAGGTATCGGTTGGATTCAGAATGTATGCGATGCGCGTACGCCATAGGTATCTCATGCGCCAAGGACATAAAACAATGGACACAAACATGATAATGGCGCGTTCGCTTGCGCCAGAAGACATCAATGTCGGCATGTATGTCATGACGCTGCATTCGCAGCACCAGTATCTCATGCTGCGTGACAACACGATCGGCGACGACGCGTTGTACATCCAACAGATCGTCCGCCGCCCGTGCGAACCGGAACTTCCCCGCAAGGTTGTGGGTGTGTGCCTCCCGTTCGTAGTGGTCCGCAACCACAGTCGAAAGACGGAGATGCTCGACACCCGTTCTGTGCGACTTGCACGGATCGATAATCAGGTCGCGAAAATCGCGATCAAACCTCATCTGAAACCCCGAGAGGCGAAATCGGACGGCAAACGCTGCAAATGCTGCCGGTCCAAGTAATGCGGCACGAGACACCGCACGCTCTCAATCTTTATCCCGCCCGGCGAGCATATGACCCGCCGGGCGGGTATTGTTTGGGTATGACGCTCATCTCGACAACGATCGACACCCCACTCTGCCCGATGCGAGCCGCAACAACGGATATGGGAGTTTGCCTGCTTGAGATGGGCTCGTCCGAGCGCCGATCTCGCGAGACAGAAGAGCTTGAATCCGCGTTCGATACAAGGATGATCGAAGGGTCGCACCCGCTGCTCGATCTACTCGCGGGCGAACTGGCGGCATACTTCAACGGCGACCTGCAGCAGTTCTCCGTCCCGCTCGACACGCCGGGCACGGAGTGGCAGCAACGCGTCTGGAACGCACTTGTCCAAATCCCGTTCGGAGAGACCGTGAGCTACGGCGAACTCGCAACGCGGCTGAACAACCCGGGCGGATCGCGCGCGGTCGGATTAGCAAATGGAAAAAACCGTGTCTCGATTGTCATACCGTGCCACCGCGTGATCGCTTCCGACGGCACGCTCCACGGATACGGCGGCGGGCTGCCTCGCAAGCGTTGGCTGCTCGAACACGAACAGGCTCATGCAGGCGCGGGTTTATTTACGCAATGAAAAACACCCGCTGTTGCGGGTGTGAACATGGTCTTGATCAACGCTATGTGTCAGTCGCGTCCACGCCGGGCTACCAGAAGACCACCCAAGCCAAGCAGGGCAGCCGAACCAGGAGGCGGCACAACGGCACGGAACTCGGTTGCGATGAAATCGAGCGACGCGGTCGGGTTGTTGCGGACATTAAATGTCAGACGCAACTCATCGATGTCCGATGCGTCGAACGCGTCCGCAACACTAAAATCCTCGAGACTCCAATCCGCTGTCACATCCATTCCCGCACCGATCTGAATCACTCGTGACGCGGAACCGATAGTGTTGCCCACATCGTCATAGGTAAACAGATCGATCTGCGCATAAAAATCTTGATCGATCATCACAAAGTCCATCTCGAAACCCTGCACGCCAAGCCCGGCCGCATCCAGGTCCAGTCCCGCACCCTCATCGTTGTAGATGATGGTGCCCTGCTGCTCAACACCGATCCCAGAGTTGAAAATCAACGAACCGGTATCAGCACCGGTGCTCAGCAGGGTGTCAAGGCTGAAGTCAGAGCCCTGATTAAAGGGGTTGTTCAGAATGATCGCAGAGTAAGTCCCGACCCCGCCAAGATCGTCGTTGGGGTCGCTGTCAAAGTCGTCGAGGATGACGCTGCTCGCGATTCCCGCGTTTGCGAATCCAGCGCAGCACGCCAGCGCCAGTACAGCCTTCGTAGATTCCATGTTGTTTGCCCTCTCAAGTAACTGTGTGGACGGTTGTGTGACCGCCCTTCGTCCCACGGAAATAGGCCACAAAAACGAGAGGATGCCCACAAATTTGGGATATTCTCGGACACAATCCATCGATCTTGATCGATTCTGAATACAAAAGACTCAATCCAGCCCCAGACGCTCCATTGGAACGGTCCCCGGCACGAAATGCGCCCGCGGATTCCCCTCAGTGCGAAGGAACTCGAGCACATTTCGTACATCCGATCGGACCGGAGCGATGAAGGCCAACGACTCGCCGCTCATCGGGTGATCAAACGCGAGCAGGGCCGCATGCAGCGCGGGCTTATCGAGCATGACCTCGCCGTCCAGATTGTGTATCGGTTTGCCCTTATACATGTCATCCCCCACAATCGGGTGCCCTAGATGCGATAGATGCACCCGGATCTGGTGCGTCCGCCCGGTGAGCAGCTCAAGCTCAACCAGCGTATATCTGCGGGAAACAGTCTTGTTGAACAATGCGGGGAGCTCGTACCGCTCCCGCACCCTGCAGATTGTTTGGCTTGGCTTGCCCAGATCATCAAACCGGACAACGCGCTTCTCACGCGAGCCGCGGACCCGAGATGGGTGCGGTCCGAGCGGGAGATCGATCAGCTGCTCGTGCTTGCCGACCCAGCCGTGTACTAGGGCGAGATATCGTTTGTCCACCTCACGCTGCTCAAACTTTGCTCCCATCTTCCAATGCGCAAGATCGGACTTTGCGAACACAATGCACCCGGAGGTATGACGATCTAGGCGGTGCACCACGCCCGGGCGGGCGAACTCCTCGCCAACGCTGGAAAGCTCGCCAGATTTGTTCTGCATGAAGTAGTTCACGAGTGCATTGAGCATCGTGCCACGATTCTCCATTCGCGCAGGGTGCACGATGATGTCCGATTGTTTGTTGAGCACGAGGATATGTTCGTCTTCAAACAACACATCAAGAGGGATATCGTCCGGCTCGATCTCTCCGCTGGGCGGCGGCGGAAGCACCAACTCGATCGTGTCACCGATACGGAGCTTTAGCGAAGACTTTGCGATCTCGCCGTTAACCCTCGCCCCACCCTGATCGATCAAAGTCTGGAGCTTGCTCCGGCTCATAAACTTGATCCGCGAGGTGAGGTACCTGTCCAATCGATCTTTTAAGTCGCGTGCGAGGGTAAATCGCACTTTCGCGACAAACTCATCATTCCCCTGCTCACGCGCCGTCTCGTACGCGCGACGAATCGCCTCGCCGTCGACTTTGCCCCCAGGCAGGAGGAAATCACCGCCTACGGATTCAGCGTTCGCATCAATCGATTCGGATGCATCATCGATGCCCGGGTTGGGCACAGGGTCGCTCACAGCTCGTCCGTCGTCTCCGGCTCATCTTCCGTCGTGGTTTCGCCCGGAACCTCGCTCTGCGTCTCGGCAATATCCGCTTCAGACTGAACAGGTGCGTCCGTGTTCAGTTCGATCGGCATGGTTGGGGCTGCGGTGCTGCCACCGAGAGGCGGGATCTGATCCTGACTCGGGAGGGCTCCGATCGATTTGAGCGACTCAAGCTCCTCAATCCGCTTCTCAGCGAATGACTTGATGGAAGGATACTTCTCGGATTCTGCAATCGATCCAAGGCGTTCGTAATACGACCGTGCAGCGTCGAACTGGTCCCGGCTTTCCTCAACAGAGGCCAATCGCGAGAGCGCCTGCATCGTGAAAATCACCTTGTTCTCATCGCCTTCGGTGGATGCGAGCACCTGCTTGGCCGTCGATTCCGCAAAGGTCAGGAACTGATTTCGACGCTCCTCACTCAGGATGTCTTCCTCGTTCGTAACTGTCTGTGTGACAGGGTCGATCTGAGCACCGGGTTCAAGCCCAAGTGTGTAGGCACCAAGATAGAGATCCACCTCACGCAGGCGAGCCAGTTCGGCGATGCTCTGCGTTCCTTCGTTCGCACTCGCAATGCTCTTGAGCGAGTTGGGTGAGGGATTGCCGTCTGCGATCACAGCTTCATACTCGCTAAAGGCCTGATCGATCTTTGCGACGCGTTGCCTCTCAAGATAGTTCATTCCCCAATACACACCGGCCGCAACCAGCAGCACAAGACATACGGGCGTGCTCCACTTATTCAGGAAGTCGATAAACTCCTGATTGATGCGCGAATCCTCGAGCCCTGCGCCCTCGCGGATTTTGGTTTGACGATCGTCCATAGCCACCTCAGGTACCAGGCGCTTCGCCCGGGAACATGTGCACAACACCCTGCCGCACACCCATCTGGGTATACGAAATCGGGTTCAGATGAGTCCGTATCCTAGGGGGGCAGATCGCACTGATCATGCCTCAGGAGCGAGCGACTCCCAGAAACGCCAAGGACAAGGATCGTCAATCTCGTCAGGAGGGACGAGCTGATCCCGCAGCAGAGCCACCAAATCCCCAACCCCCTCCGCGACTCGCCCGGTGCATACTCGAACATCGACCCCACACGGATGGTGGCCCAAATCCGACCGCATCCCGAGCCGAACAACGCTTTCTTGATCTCTGATCTCGGAACGAAGCCGTGAATCAAGCACACCGTGTTCATCATCCGCATCGATGCAGTGGATAACCAGATCCGCATTCGCGACAACCCGAGCAGCGATTTCGATCTCGTCTGCATCTTCCACACGCTCGTCAACGCCAGGGGTGTCGATCCAACGAACGACCACACCACCAAGATCGACGGGAACTCCGACATGATCCCTGGTCGTCCCCACAACATCCGCAACAAGCGCAACCCGCTGTCCCACAAGCGTATTGAGCAGAGATGATTTCCCAATATTTGCCCGCCCGACAGCGACCACAGTCGGAGGATTGATCAAACGATTGAGCAGCATACTCGATCGTCCCCTGCCGTCCGCCTCGGATCGTGAGGCACAACCCAAGTCTGACCAGCGAGCAGCGTGATCGAGAAGCACATCCACCCCAAGAGGACTGGCCATAACCGAGAGAGCGTGCATGCACCACGCCTCGATCTCGTTTGTAGCCTCTGGGTAAGCCTCATGCGGCCTGACCGAATCACGGACTGGGCACCCACGCCCCGAGAGTTCTTCGCTGATTCGGCGCAGTATTGCGACCCCACCGTGTGGCATCAGGATCTGTGTGTGGGTATCCACACCATAAATAACGCCATCGTCGATACCAAAGAGATCTGCACGCTTGATCTGCCCCATTGGCACCAATGGGAAGCCAAGTCGGTCAAGCCCCTCGCCTTGCACCTGTATCATCGCGATCGCGCCTGCGCGTTCTGTGGGTGTCAGAATCGCATGCCACGGTTCTTTCACAGCTCTTCGTCACTCACATCTGCATCCGCGAGCATCAGACACGCGGCGCGAATGCCGTGGAGCTGGAGATCAGGAACGAACGCCTCGATGAGTTCATCGCCCTCGAGCACGCCCATATCCCCACCCGTCACGATGATCTGGGGGTACCCCTCGTAAAACTCCGCGTAGCGTTCCGCCAGCCAGCGGATTGCACCGTGCACGCACGCGTTCACACCGAGTTGCATCGCGAGATCCGTCTGTTTCGCAGGGCTCAGATCATTCAGTTCGGGCTTCTCATACTTGAGTTTCGGGAGATGGGCGGTCTTCTCGTGCAGCGCTTCGAACATCATCCCGACTCCCGGAAGGATCGCTCCGCCATGGAAAACCCCTTCGCCATCGACAAAGTCCACCGTGATCGCGGTCCCCAGATCCACGACGATGCAAGCTTGGCTCACAACGCGGTACGCGCCGATCGCACAAAGGAGTCGGTCCTGTCCAACCGTTTTCTCTCCAGATCTCGTAAGCGTGTGCCTGATGGGTATGGGGAGATCTGGGCCGAATAGGTAGACTGAGCCCAAACCCGCCTTATCGATCGAGCGGGCGATCTCGCTCGCCCGCTGGTGATTGACCGATGAAAGCACAACTACAGGGTCGGATGCCCCGTCCCCATAATCCCTCCAAAGAGATTGGACCTCATCGACGATCGCTGGAGAATCATCACTGCGGACAGATTGTGCCTTGAGGCATTCTGTGCCCGACATGATCCCCACGCGGGTGCGCGTGTTTCCGATCGCGATCGCGATCATCGGCCGGGACATGCTGGGCAGATCACTGGAATGATCGGCACTGAAATGGGTAGGCTCGGTACTCATGCACAATGATATCCGCATGAGTCGAAGACCACACGCTCAATCCGCATCGTCGCGGGCGTCCTTGCTATTCTATATGAGATGAAATCCCGCCAGTTCCCACGCGAGCGGCACCCAGTTGGTAAGGACGAACGATGCCACAATGCATGATCGACCCAAGCATCGAACGCAAAACGATCGCGGGGTTTAAGTTTCCACTCGGCGTCTACCCCGTAGAGCCCATGACTCCAGGCATCGGCTATACCTCGGAGTTCGAACCCGAGGATGCGACCGAAGAAGTTGGCGATTGGGAGACATGGCCAGATCAGTATGTGTTTGACATCGTGGTCCCCGCGGATCGCGTCGAATCGCTCTGGCAACAGCTCTTCGCGATGATGCCCGGTCGCGTCTTCCCCATCATCGATTACATTGGACACGATGCCTACCGCGAAATCGACCCATTCATGGCGTACGAGCCAATAGGGAAAGAGAAAGTCACAAACGCGATCAGACAGTACACGCCGTTCTTCTTTGAGGATGGAATGGTGGGCTTCGGAGCGGTCAGCGAATCCCCCTTTTTCTATGTTTTCGTTGACGAGCACAAGATCGTGACCGTCCGTGTGGAACCCGAGTTTCGCCAGAGGGTGGAGCGACTGCTTGAGGCCTTTGAAATCCCACCACGCGAGGACCCGGCGGGGGCCGACGCCGCGGCCCACGAGCATCGCTCCATCCTCGTGACGAGCGAAGATCGCCCGGATCTGTTGAATGGGGACGAGATCCTTGAGCGCATGCGCGACGCATGGCGTCTTGTCCTGAATGTGGACCCGGACTCAAATGTGGACGACGAGGGTGAAGAACTCGGAATCACACCCTGGTTGTGCTTGGCACGATTCTGCACCGACCAAAGCCCGCACGACGAGTATGCCCAAATCGTGCTCACTGCTGAGAACCTGCGTCGGGCTGAAGAGCTGACTCAGGAATATGTGATCCAGACAGCCAACCCGGGAGGGGACTGGTTCGATGTCGCGGTCATCAGCGCGAACCGCATGACAAAGAAACAGACAGAGGTACTCCTGAAAGAGCTCCCAGACTCTAAGCCAATCAATGCCAATGCTTTAAAATCAGAAACCCTGTTGGCATTCCGAGTACTCAAGTCCGTTTGAAAGACAATGCCGAGTGGAAGTTCATGCGCGCATGAGACAAAGTTACTGGATCTGCAATGAACTTTGCGTGCGTGGGAACCGCGCAGGCAAATACTCGAATATGGATCACATAGGGACGAAACGGCGCGGCCCCGCTTCCGTGCCGGGGACTATGAGTACCAACTCAATCACGAACGAACGCAAATCCAGAACACGAAATACGACACGCTCTCGTTTCATCTGGATACACTGCATGCCCCGGGATTTGCGATCCTCGTTCAACCCCGGTATCGTCCCCCTTCCCGCATCCGGTGTCATCAATGACACCTGATCCGGGGTCTGTGCCCGCGAGCGTCGAGGGCATGGAGTTCGTGACCCAGTCACGAAACGCGTCGCTGCGATGTTTTATTGCAGCAAAACAGTTCAAGAACGCGGGATTTCAGGGTGCAATCGGTGCACATCCCGCCTGACCTCAGCCCCGAGTTGGACCCCATCCCAACTCAAGTGCCTAGAGCCAACGGAGTGATCCGGATGTCACCCACACCTTACCGATCTGTTCGTTCCCTCCTCCTTGCCTCCGTCGCGTTCGCGGGTCTCCCCTCCGCCAGCGTGCTCGCGAGTGTCGAGCTTGAGCGTGTCACGCAGCGCGAAGACACACAGGAGGTTCTCGATCGTGCGAACCAACTTCTCATCGAAGGCCAGCTAGTTCGAGCACGAGCCATGCTCCTCGCACTCCAGGACTCGCCCATCAGCGCCACCCTGAGTGACCAGCAAAGCGACCAGCTCTGGGCGTTGCTCGCAAAAGCGAACACCATGTTCCAGCGTGCAGATCGCGTTGACATGAGCCTGCAGAAAGCACAGCTTGCACTGAGCACTGACAACATTGTCGAGGCGAAGCGTCAGGCGAACATCGTCATCGATTCGAGCCGTTCCGACTCGGAACAGATCGATGCAGCAAACGCGGTACTCGATCTCTGTGAAGCACGGCAGAACGATGCGATGGGAAAGATCGATGGGGCGATCAATCGTGTCCGCGACGCATTCAACGCTGGGGATTACGCTCAAGCCAAGCTGCTCATCACCCGCATCGGACAGCTGGGTCTCGAGCTGAACGAAACACAGCAGGACACACTCGATGTGCTCCGTGGCAAGCTCACTTCTATTGAGAAGTCGCAGGGCAACCTCGGCAACTACAACCCCGCGATGGGAATGCTCGCTCCTGAGAGCGGTATGAGCTCCGACTGGCTCACAGGATCCACGCAAGACGGTGCTCGCACAGGCTCCTACCTCGGCAACCAGCCCGAAGAGCCCACTCAGGCCGAACCCATCGACATCGAACTCGTCGAAGAAGAACCGCAGGTCGACCTCCTCGACGCAGCTCGCAGGTTTGAAGCACAGTCACTCCTTGGCCAGGCAAACCTCGCATTCGAGGAACGACGCTTCAACGAAGCCCTGACCCTGTACACCAATATCGTCACAAACTTCAACGCTTATGTCTCGGCAAATGATCTCGAACTCGCTCGCGAACGGCGTGCCGAAGCTCAGATCCAACTCGGCGTTCAGGGTGGCCCGGAGGATGACATCCTCGGCGACACCGTGCGGGATGACTCACTGCTCCTGCAGCGATCGCAAGCCGCGTTCGAGAACTATATGGATCAATCCCGTCAGGCCCTGAGCGAAGGAGATACAGACACAGCTCGTACGCTCGTGGCTCAGGCCGATCTGACGATCAAGCGTGCTCGCGATGTGATGGCCGAGTCCGCTTTCGAGAACTACCAGGACAGAGTCGCGGAGATGATCGCTCAGATCAACTCGACAGAAGAGCAGCAGCGGATCGCAGAGCGTGAAGCAGAACGCGAACGCCTTGCCGAAGAAACCGCTCAGTTCGCTGAAAACCGCCGGCGTGAGCGTGATGAAAAAATCATCGCGAACCTCGAACGCGTCCACGCGCTCCAGCAGGAGCTCAAATACGAGGAAGCGCTCGAGGTTGTTGAATCGATCCTCTTCCTGGATCCATCCAACCCCGCAGGATTGCTGCTCAAAGATATCATCCAGGACACCCTGATCTACCGTGAGAACCTCGGGTACCAGCGCGACAAGGGTCTGAGCTACGCTCGCCAGTCGCTCGATAATCAGGAAGCCATGGTCGCTACCGACTCGATCATCGGGTACCCAGATGACTGGCCATCGATCAGCTTCCGACGCGGCGACATCCTCGAATACGCAGAGTCAGAAGCAAACCGTGCTGTCATCGCAAAGATGGACAACACCAAGATGCCCGTCGAGTTCAACGACAACGCATTCGAAGATGTTGTCGGATTCATCGGCTCCACCACCGGTATCGATATCGATGTGGACTGGGAATCACTCGCTGATATTGGTGTCGACCCGGACACACCAGTCGCACTCAAGCTCAACTCTGTGACGATCAATGTTCTTCTCGACCGCGTTCTCGCCAAGGTCTCCGACCCGACGCTCCCAGCTGGCTGGGCAGTTCAGGACGGGATCTTGACGATCGCATCAGAAGAAGTTCTCCGTCTCAACACGGTCCTGGAAACATACGACATCCGTGACCTGATCTTCGTCGTTCCTGACTTCGATAACGCTCCCGAGTTCGATCTCGCGAACGCCATTCAGCAGTCTGGCAGTGGCGGCGGTGGCGGCGGATCGAGTCCGTTCTCCGGCGGCACACAGGACCCGCAGGACATCACCAGCCGTGAGGATCGAGTCGATGCGATCATCACCCTCATTCAGGACAATGTTGACCCTGAGGGATGGCGTGAAAACGGTGGTGATACGAGTTCGATCACCGAGCTCAACGGCAACTTCATCATCACATCGACCCCGAAGAACCATCGTGCGATCATCGGCTTGCTGAACAAGCTCCGCCAGCAGCGTGCGGTCCAGATCAATGTTGAAACCCGTTTCCTTTCGGTTGACCAGAACTTCTTCGAGCAGATCGGCTTCGACCTCGATGTGTACTTCAACGCCGACAGTACCGAGTATCAGCTCGCACGCGTGATCGACCCATCCCTCCTCCCGAGTGATTACTTCGATTCATCAGGTGCCCTGCTCGACAATGTCAGCGGCGGCGGCAACTTCCCGATCGACACCGATGGTGACGGTGTTGCGGACACCATCGGCCCAATCACACAGCCCGTGCTCGGGCCCGGATTCAACGGCGGCATCCTCCCAGACGGAACGATTTTGGGCGATGATTCGTGGTCCATTATCCGCGCTGCCCAGAACTCGTTCGGATTGACCGAGTTCTTGGCGAATAGCAGCTCATTCGCAGGCGATATTCTGAACCTGAACCCCGCACTGG
Source organism: Phycisphaerales bacterium (assembly GCA_965216865.1). Classification (GTDB taxonomy): domain Bacteria; phylum Planctomycetota; class Phycisphaerae; order Phycisphaerales; family UBA1924; genus UBA1924. The sequence goes on along the minus strand of OZ244206.1, from coordinate 2,667,476 downwards.
GCGTCACGGGACGATTCCTTGACGACATCCAAGTCGACTTCCTCGTCGAAGCGACTCAGGCAGACAGCCGAAGCGTCATCCTGACGGCTCCGCGTCTGACCTTCACCAACGGGCAGAGAGCATTCATTGCCGTCACAAACCAGACATCATTCATCTCCGACCTGACACCCGTTGCGGGCTCTGGTGCAGGTGCGTTTGACCCCGTCGTGACCCCGATCTCCGACGGTGTCGTCATTGATGTCCAAGGTGTCGCGTCGGCTGACCGTCGCTATGTCACCCTCACGATCCGGACGGCACAGTCCACTGTGACCTTCGACCCAGAGAACAATGTCACGGTCAGCGGTGCTGCAGGCGGCGGCGGCACGACCGGCGGCGACTCCTCGGTCTTCTCCGCTCCGATCCAGCGTCCTGAGGTCATCGGCACCCAGCTCTCGACGACTGTGACCATCCCCGATCAGGGCACCATTCTGCTCGGCGGTCAGCGGTTTATTGAAGAAGTTGAGGTCGAGTCCGGCGTTCCGGTCCTGAGCAAGATCCCGATCCTGTCGCGATTCTTCTCGAACCGAATCGACGCAAAGTCAGAGAAGACGCTGCTCATCCTCCTCAAGCCGACCATCCTCATCCAGAATGAGGAAGAGGAACTCAACTTCCCAGGTCTGCTCGACCAGCTCGGACGCTGATTCAACTGCTTTTCCAAAATCGCGGGCGCACCATTGGGTGCGCCCGTTTTTATATGGATACACCGCTTTCCCTCAACATGACGCGCCAGAGCCGGCCCCGTGCTCTATAGTCACCTCCCCAACACAGTGGGTGCATTGAACGAGGACACACAACGATGAGCGAATCCAGACTCCGAGTCAGCGACAATGACGGGGTAACCCTGATCGAGTTTGTCGATCGCAATATCCTCGACGAAGCCAATATCCAGGCGATCAACGAGGAGATCACCAGCGAGATCGAGAAGAACTCGACCCCCAAGCTCCTCATTAGCTTCTCCAATGTCGATCATCTTTCATCGGCGGCGCTGGGTGCCCTGATCACGATCAACAATAAGATTAAAGAGAAGGCAGGCGAGCTTCATCTCGCAAATATTGACCCGCAGATCTATGAAGTTTTCATGATCACACGCCTCAATAAGCTCTTCAACATTCACGACACGACCGAAGAAGCACGAAGCGCATTCGCGAGTTGATCCCTCACCGTCACGCTCTACGAACCAAATGAACGACCCCAACACCCACATTAAGGGCGCAGCTGCCGTGGACCTCGAGCATGACCGCGAGGCGATCAATGCCCTGATCGAAGATCTTCTCGATCAGGCCGAGCAGAGTGGGTTTGGTTCTAGCGCCGTGTTCGCAATACGCCTTGCCATCGAAGAAGCAATCACCAACGCATTTGAGCACGGGCACCGCGGACTGGATGATGCCCTGACTGTCCGGGTCGAGCATCGGGTCTCACCAGAAATCTTTGAGATCGCGGTAGAGGATCAGGGCCCCGGATTCAAGCCCGAGGATCTGCCCGACCCGACACTGCTGGAAAACCTCTCCAAGCCCTCAGGCCGAGGCGTGATGCTCATGAAAGCCTATATGACCGAAGTCGAGTTCAACCCCTCCGGAAACAGGGTTGTGATGCGATACCGGAACCAGGATCAATAAACAGTGATCGGGCCAGATTACCCCTCATTGACCTTGCTTCGGCAGGGATTTATCCATACTATATCTTGGAATGATTCTAAATAACAGGACTGCGCGGTCCTGAATCATCCGACACCGACGATACCACGCTGTGAGGACTCACATCATGAGCGTTGAACTGCCTTTCTATCTCGATTACGCCGCAACCACGCCCTGCGACCCGCGAGTCGTTGAAGCGATGACACCGTACTTTACCGACATGTTCGGGAACCCCGGGTCTCGCAATCACTCCTTCGGGTGGGACGCGGAGAATGCCGTCGATAAGGCGAGAGACCAGGTCGCTTCACTCTTGGGTGCGGACGCGAAAGAAATTATCTTCACCTCCGGCTCCACCGAATCGAACAACATCGCCATCAAGGGCACGGCGAACATGTACGCCAAGAAACCCGCTGGTGAAAAAAACCGCGGCCACATCATCACCGCGATTCATGAGCACAAAGCCGTGCTGGACCCGTGCAAGCGTCTTGAAAAAGAAGGCTTCGATGTGACTTGGCTTGAACCCGGCGAGGACGGGATCATCACCCGCGAGTTGATCGAGAACGCGATGCGCGAAGATACGATCCTCGTCACCATCATGTGGGCAAACAACGAGATCGGAACGATCAATGAGATCCCCGAGATCGGCGAGCTTTGCCATGACAGGAGGGTCATTTTCCACACCGATGCAACACAATGGGTTGGGAAAATGCCGACCGATGTCACAAAGGACAATGTCGATCTGCTCTCGCTCTCCGGGCACAAAATCTATGGTCCCAAGGGTATCGGAGCGTTGTATGTCCGTCGTCGGCGTCCGCGCGTTCGCCTTACCCCCCTGCAGGAGGGTGGCGGTCAGGAACGCGGGTTCCGCTCGGGCACACTCAATGTGACAGGTATCGTTGGACTTGGCAAGGCTTGCGAACTCTGTGCCGCAGACATGGACTCCGAACGGGAACGACTCCTCGGGCTCCGCAATCATCTTGAGAGCAAACTCCAGTCTGCTCTTGATGTGGTCCAGATCAATGGGCAGCGAGACAGGCGTCTTGCCAACATCACAAACATCTCCTTCGGCTTTGTCGAAGGCGAAAGCCTGATGATGGCCTTGAAAGAGATCGCCATGAGTTCCGGCTCGGCATGCACGAGCGCATCGCTCGAGCCCAGCTATGTGCTCAAGGCCCTCGGCGTGGGTGATGATCTCGCCCACTCCTCGCTGCGGATCAGCATGGGGCGGTGGACGACCCCAGAACAAATCGATTACGCCGCGGATAAGATCATCGAGGCGGTAACGAAGCTCCGAGAACTATCGCCTCTATTCGATATGCACAACGAAGGCATCGATATCACCAAGATCGAGTGGGCACACCACTAGGTAGAACGAACAATACATCCCCCACCAATGAGGTGAACCATGGCATACTCTGAAAAAGTCATCGAGCATTACGAAAAACCCCGCAATGTGGGTACTTTCGGCACGCAGAAGGAAATCAAGGAACGCGCTGATATCGGCGTTGGACTCGTCGGTGCACCCGAGTGCGGCGATGTCATGCAGCTTCAGATCAAAGTCGACGAGGGCGGCAAGATCGAAGATGCGAAGTTCAAGTGTTTCGGCTGCGGCTCCGCGATCGCTTCTTCCTCGCTTGCCACAGAATGGCTTAAGGGGAAAACCCTCGAAGAAGGTATGGAGATCAAAAACACCCAGATCGTAGAGGAGCTCTCATTGCCTCCTGTGAAGATCCACTGTTCGGTCCTCGCTGAGGATGCGATCAAGGCCGCGATCGAGGATTACAAGCACAAGAACGGGTGAATGAGCGATCCACAAACGCCCTTGGAGCGTATAGAATCCTGACCCGATCGAGCGGAAACGCACGCCTGGCATGAAGCAGGGCAAGGAGTACAGAATGAGCACCGAAACAACCCAGGATCAGGCAGTCATTGTGACCGAGGCCGCCGCGAAGGAAATCAAGTCCATCATCGAGAACCAGGACCTCGATCTTGAGAAGGTCCGTTTGCGTGTCGGTGTGAAGGGTGGAGGGTGCTCCGGATTCAGCTACCTCCTCGATCTCACCGAGACCCAGAAGGACAGCGACGAGGTCTTCGAACAGCACGGGATCAAGATTATCATCGATCCCAAGTCACTGCTCTACCTTGGCGGCGTGATCGTCGACTTCAAGGATGAGCTCATGGGACGCGGATTTGTCTTCAACAATCCCAACGCCACCAGCAGCTGTGGATGCGGTTCCAGCTTCGCCGTTTGATCCTGCCTAACTGATATGACCCCCAAACGCCCTCCTTTCATCGGGGCGTTTTTCTGTTTATGGGTTGCAGAATCCATTACGATACGGTTGAATAGATCCTTGCCCGCTCGGGCGGCCATGCGAACCTCAACTCCACACGGAACGCGACTCTATGACTGAAACACCGGTCCCGCTCGATACGACACAGGGGTACTGTCCACCCACCGCGGTCCAGTTTAGTGTGTTCCTCACGAACAAAGTCGGAAAGATGCTCGATCTCACTGAGCACCTCGATGACGCCCATATTGAACTCTGCGCGATCTCCGTCCATGAGGCCTCTGACCATGCCGTCGTTCGGATTATCACAGATAACGCCGCTGAAACCTGCAACATGCTGAAAGCGACTGGATTCCCGTTTTCGCAGCGAGAGGTTCTCCTTGTAGAACTGAGCGAGGGCCACTCGCTCTCGAAGCTTTGCCTGTTCCTGCTCGGCGCTGAGATCAATATCGCGTTTGCGTACCCTTTGATGCATCACAATACTGAGAATCCCTCGATCGCAATCGCCGTAGATGACCCCACCCTGGGAGGCCAGATCCTCTCTAGAAAGGGTTTCAAGATGCTCGGCGAGTGCGACCTCCATGGATAACCCGAACACTAGATGCGTATACCCCTTGTTTCTGTTTCTGCCGGTTTTTCACATTCCTGTCAACCTGAGAGGCATCTGACCGGTATCTTGAAAGAACCCCAACACCAAGCCCGTCCCCGGGCGCTGAGGAGTGATGACATATGAACCACAGCCTTTCCGCAATAGCAGGCCTTTGTGCTGGCCTTACTCTGCTGACCTCCCCCGCGCTCTCCGGACCGGAGCAGGATAAACAAGCACATGCTGACAACGACCGCCTCTCACTTGAAGAGATCGTCGGCGAAGTCAAACTCCCCGAGCTCTTCATCGGATCCAAAGCCCCCGAACTGCAGATCGCCAAGTATGTGAAGGGTGATTCCGTTGAGCAGTTCCAAGACGGCAAGGTCTATGTCGTCGAGTTCTGGGCGACTTGGTGCGGGCCGTGCATCGCCGCATTCCCCCACCTCTCTGAGCTGCAGGCAGAGCATCAAGACGATGCGCAGTTCATCGGAGTGAATATCTGGGAACGCTTCCCGGACCAGGCAACCAGAATCAATGAGATCGAGAAGTTTGTCGCCGATCAGGGCGATCGCATGAGCTACACCGTCGCGGTCGAAGTCGATTCCAAGATGTCAGACACTTGGATGCTTCCCGCCGGCCAGAACGGTATCCCCGCAGCGTTTATCGTCGATGGTACCGGCACCATCGCATGGATTGGGCATCCGATGGCCATGGACGCCCCGCTCGAATCTGTCATCGAAGGCAACTTCGATGCATCAGACGCTATCGAAAACTATAAGAACGACACCCGAATCGGTATGGCATTCGAGATGTTCGAGTCCGGGCTCAAGAATGGCGGCGACATCGAGCAATCCATGATGATCGCAAACATCCTGAGCAATAACCATGCTTCGGATCCGGGTTCACTCAATCGCATGGCCTGGAACCTGCTCGCATCAGAGCACGAAGACCTCAACGAGAAGCACTACCAGTTCGCGTACGACGCAATGAAAAAGGCATGTGATCAGACGGACTGGGAAATGTGGATGCTCCTCGATACATACGCGAAGGCAGCCCACAAGCTCGGGAAAAACGATGAAGCGGTCAAATGGCAGACAAAGGCCATCGAACTGATGCCCGAGCAGTACGAGCGATACAAGCCCGAACTCGAAGCGGCACTCGAGACATACAAGAATGCGGGTTAAAACCCAACAGTGAGTAACTTTTACTAAAACACCCCGCGATGTGCGGGGTGTTTTTCATTTTGCATACATGACCAAGAAAGATTGTGTGTCGAATCAACTCAATGCAAGCCGCGCGCACCGAGCCAGTGCTCGGAATCAATTGCCGCCTGGCAACCCATACCGGCGGCGGTGATCGCCTGACGGTATGTCGCGTCCGCAACATCACCCGCGGCAAAGACGCCATCGATGTTCGTCTTGCTCGATCGGGTCTTGAGCTCAATATAGCCGGCGTCATCGAACTCGAGCCCGGACTCCTTGAGGAACTTTGTCGCAGGGGTGTGACCGATCGCGACGAACATACCCTTCACCGGAAGATCGGACAACTCGCCCGTGACGGTGTCCTTGAGTCGCACGCCGCTGATTTTCTCGTTGCCGTGCTCGTCCTTCTCGCTCAGACATTCGACCACAGCTTTGTTCCAAAGCACTTCCGCGTTGGGCTTGCTCAGGAACCGCTCCTGCATCACACGCGAAGCACGGAGCTCGTCACGACGGTGGATGACATAAACCTTGGACGCGAAGTTGGTAAGGTATGTCGCCTCTTCCATAGCGGTATCGCCGCCACCAACGACACAGAGAGGTTGATCACGGAAGACGGGAAGCGCGCCGTCACATACAGCACACGCACTCACGCCGCCACCAGTGGTTGCCAGACGCATCTCACTCTCCAAGCCCAGCCAGTTCGCTGTGGCACCAGTCGAGATGATCACCGCATGTGCCTGGATCGTGTCGCCGCCCGAAGTGTGCAGCGTGTGCGGCGATCCGTCATTGCTGAACTCGCATCGCGTGATGTCCTCGCCGACGACCTGAGTCCCGAACCGCTTCGCCTGCTGTTCGAACTTCATCATCATCTCTGGCCCGGCGATCCCGTCTGGGAACCCGGGGTAGTTCTCGACATCCGTCGTCAACATCAACTGCCCGCCTGGGAGGATGGGGCCGGGGTCCTGTTTCGCAACACCGACATAAACAACGGGATTGAGGTTCGCGCGGGCTGCATAGATCGCCGCGGTCCAACCGGACGGGCCAGACCCGATGACAACGACCTTGTGCACTTTATTCTGGGTATCAGTCAATCTGTTGCTCCTATTTCCTCTGCCGCTCGATACCTGCGATGCAGGGGGAGGGGAACCCTCCTTATTCATGAAGTATTCCCGGATTGAGCGGGACAGATCCTAGCACCCCCATCGCACGAGAAAAACGGGCACACCGCTCTGGTGTGCCCGTTCGTTCATAGAGTAATGAGTACGAGTTTGGATATCCAAAGAAGGGCTGCTGATCAGCCGGCCTTCATGCTGCGATCGTTCTCTCGAATACTGGGAGCCCGCTGATCATCAGCGCCGAGATCCTCAAATGCGTTGTCTGAGCGACGGAAGAACCGCGATGGCTTTGAATCATTCAAGCGCTCGTTCAGACGCTCCAGAGATTCTTCAATGATCTGACGCACTCGCTCACGAGAGATGCCGACTTCACCGGCAATCTCCTTAAGTGTCAGCGGCTCGGACCCATCGAGACCGAATCGCAGACGCAGAATCTCAGCTTCACGATCGTCGATCGTCTCCATGAGACGACGCAGGATCCCGAGTTCTTCCTCTCGCAACGATTGCTCATCGGGAGCGTCGGAACGGTAATCCTCGACGATGCCGTCGAGCCCGACCGCTTCACCGTCGATATCTCGGGGCGCCTGGTTCGGCGCGTTGAATGCCTTGACGGCACGCTTGATGATCTGCACTTTCTTGAGAGGAAGATCCATCGACTCCGCGAGTTGTTCCATACTTGGCTCGTGGCCGAGTTCGGCACGAAGCAACCGCGAGTGCATCTTCCACTTCGCGATAAGCTCAACCATGTACGCGGGGATGTGGATCGGCTGGTTCGCGTTCATCAGGGCACGCTTGATGCCCTGCTTGATCCACCAACTGCCATAGGTGCTGAATCGAGCGCCCTGCGCCGGATCAAACCCTTCGACGGCACGCATCAGTCCGATGTTGCCTTCCTCGATGAGGTCCGTGATGGGAAGACCACGGTTGGTGTATTTCTTGGCAATCGCGACTACGAGACGAAGGTTGCTCATGATCATCCGCTCACGCGCCTGGGGGCACTGCTCGTTGATGATCCGCCAACCGAGCTCTCGCTCCTCTTCCGCAGTCAGCAATGGATAGCGGTTGATCTCCTGCAGGTATGTCTGCAATGAAGACTTGACGCTAGACGACGCCCCGCGTGTACGGGACACAGACGAACTAATAGATGTGCTCACTTTCCTACCCTACCCTTTCCGCAGCAAGCGCTGCCGGAAATAAACAGATGGCTGGGGGGACAGAGATCCCTCCCACTACTCCGTTCGTCAGTGTAACCGAATGGTTCCATCGGCGGAACCCGAAAAGCCCTGAAGTCAGGGGAATTTCTTAGGATCCTGTGGCCCTCAACTTAGCCCGTTTGCAGGGGTTAGCACGATCAGGGACCTTTTTTGAGAATATGATCGGTCTCTGGAAAACTTTATTGGCATCCGCAAGAATCCGTGGCACACTGCGGCCCGCAACGCCCGATACGGAGAAGCATGGAACGCGATCTCACTGAAATGCTTGAGGAATGGCCCTTCGAAGCGGGAAAAATCTCCGTTCGTGTCATCGAGGGCAAAGATGGTGAACCCCGCATACAGGTCCGGCTCGATCTCGGGCTCCTTCAGATGCATGTCTCAGGACGACCAGATGGGAAGCGTCCCGAAGGGTACGACTCGCTCCTCGACTACCACGAGTCTCACATAGATCAGCTTCAGATGGACGAACTCCAGAACATGGAATCCGCCTCTGAGCCGCAAACCGATGCGGAGCTTGAAACCTTCATAGACAGCGATGAAGAGGAGGAAGAGGATTCTACCATCCCCCGATTCCTCACCGGCGAAGAATGCAAGGCACTCCGCGAAGAAGCCCAGCAGTATTACCACAGATACATCGCACTTCTCGTTCTTGAGGATTACGAAGCCGTAGTCCGGGATACCTCACGAAACCTCCGCGTGCTCGATCTCTTCCGCGACTATGCACTGGATGAGGAAGACCGGCATGCCATGGAAGGGCATCGACCATACATCATGATGATGCGTGCACGCTCGCTCGCGAGTCTCGCGATGAAGGCGGAAGAAAACAAAGCCGCAATCTTTGCGATCGACGAGGGGCTTGAGTCTCTCAAGCAGTATTACGATTCGCTTGAGCATCCCGAGCTCTATGAAGAGTCGGGCGAAGTACAGATGCTACGCGATATGCGGGACGCGCTCGTTCCCAAACTCCCCGTCAGTCAGAAGGCAGAACTCCGCCAACGCCTCGACGCTGCGATCGCTTCAGAAAACTTTGAGCTCGCAGCGATCCTGCGCGATGAGATCCGCATGCTCGGGGGCGACGCGAGCTGACTCGCGAACTCAGCGTGTTTGCGTACCCCGCTCCGCGCGAGCCCGTTTGACGAGCACCGAGAGCAATGTGACATCAGAAGGCGTGATGCCCTCAAGACGCGATGCCTGACCGAAGGTCGCCGGCTGGAACTTATCGAGCGCAATCCTTGCCTCGGTACGCATCGACTCCAGAGCCATGTAGTCCATCCAATCAGGGAGCGGGCGATGCTCGAGTTCCGAACTGCGTTCGATCTCCCGTCGTTGCCGTTCCACATACGGTGCGTACCGCGCCTCGGAATGAAGAGTCAGCCATACCCCACGGGCCTGCTCACCGAGTTCCGGTTCGAGTACGCTCTTCAGATCCTGCATCGTGAAGCCCGGCTCAAGCGCTCTCTGTTCGATGGTTTTCTCGCCATCCTTCATCGTCCGCATGAGCTCACGACCGCGTTCAAGCACGCTCATCCGATCCGTATGACGAGCCCATCGCTCCCGTCCCAAATCAGAATGCTCCAGCAACCCAAGCCTCTTTGCGATGGGTGTCAACCTATCCGGCGCGTTATCGCCTCGGAGAATCAGACGGTGCTCCGCCCGACTCGTGAACATCCGATAGGGCTCGCGGGGTGTCTTCGTGACGAGATCGTCCATCAGCACCCCGATGTATGCTTCGTCGCGCCCGAAGTTAAATGGCGTGTATCTCTCGTCACCATCGCGTGCGAGCAAGGCCGCGTTGATCCCAGCGACCAGGCCCTGCGCGGCCGCCTCCTCGTACCCGCTCGTACCATTGATCTGGCCGGCGAGAAACAGGTTTTTAACTCCACGGGCCTGCCCAGTCGTCAGGATCTGATGCGGGCGGACCATGTCATACTCGACCGCGTAACCGTGCTGGAGGATCTCCGCTTCGGAACAGCCCGGCATCCGTTTGACAATCTCATCCTGGATGTCTGCCGGCAGACTCGTCGCGATCCCGTTGCAGTAGACCCAATCGCTCTCGAGTGATTCGGGTTCAAGGTATACACCATGCGATTCACGCTCCCGAAAACGAACAACCTTGTCCTCGATGCTTGGACAGTACCTCGGTCCTTGCGCAAGGTTCCCAGAGTACATCGGGGCACGATCGAGATTCGCTCGGATCAGCTCATGTGCTTCCTCACTCGTTCGCGATTGCCAACAACCGACCTGCTTCAGCATGGGGAACCGGTCACAGCATGTTGACCCGATCGACCATCCCTGCGGTGTCATTTCTGAGAATGGAATCGGATGCTCGTCGCCAAACTCCAGATCGAGCGCATCAGTATCAATGGTGCTTTCACGTAGTCTTGGCGGTGTTCCGGTCCGAAGGCGCCCCAGCTCAAATCCGAGTTCCTGCAGACACGCTGAAATCCCGTACGCGGCCGCCTCCCCACGGCGTCCACCCGGCTGCTGATCCTCCCCCGTGTGCATCAGTCCACGCATGAAGGTGCCCGTCGTGAGGACGAGCGTTGGTGCGAGCAGATCATGCTCCCCATCGCTCGTGTCGATCCGCACCCCCACTGCTCGCTTTAAATCCTCGCCGGAAACAAGCAGTTCTTCGACCGTTCCCTCGATGATGTCGATCTCTGGCCTCGCCGAGATGATGTCCTGTGCCACCCTGGCATAGGCGGCCTTGTCGGACTGACATCGCTGCCCATGCACCGCTGCCCCCTTGGAGGTGTTGAGGACCTTGAACTGGATCCCCGTCGCATCCGCGACGAGCCCCATAAAACCCCCCATCGCGTCAATTTCACGGACGAGTTGCCCCTTGGCGAGCCCCCCGATGGCTGGATTGCAACTCAGCATCCCGATCTTGGACGCTGCGATTGTGATCAAAGCGACACAAGAACGCTGTCCGAGCATGTTCGCAGCCGCCCACGCGGCTTCGAGCCCGGCATGTCCGCCTCCAATCACGATGACCTGATAGTCCTTTTCCATCACGGATTTTACGCAAGAATCGGTGAAATCAAGCGTTCATCGGGCGTACATATCTTGGCAGGGCCCTGTTTGTCTGGTACCCTATCTGCATAACGAAATACACCTATTTCAATGGAAGGATCGTTGATGAAGTATCCCTGCGCTCTCCGCACCACCCTGAGCTTGGCCGCAATCGTTGGTACGATGGTCGCTTTGAGCTCGATTGCGATGGCTGACGAGGTCGTCATGCGCGACGGAACTGTCCACACAGGCAAGGTCGTATCGCGCGATCGGCGATCTGTGACGATCGATACAGAAGTACACGGAATCAGTGTCCGACTAGATCTAGATCGACGCCAGGTCAAGTCCATCGTCATTTCTGATGACGAACCCGTCACCACCAAAACTCCTACCAGTACCCCATCGATCCCCTCACTCCCATCCGCGAGCGAAGAGGTCGAAGAAGTAGAAAACAAAGTCCTCAAGCGGGAAGGCTACAACCTCGTCTTGGAGATCCCGCTCGAGGGTACTTTCGGTGATGACATCTATCCGCTCGGTGTCGCCAACTCGCTGGCTTGGGCAAAGGAAGTCGGCGTCACGGATGTCGTCTTCCGTATCAACTCCGGCGGCGGTCAGGTCTGGTGTGCAACCGATATGGTCGACATCATGAACGACTACCATGACGACTTCAAAATGCACATGCTCATCGAGTCCGCGATCAGCGCATCGATTTGGCCGAGTTTCAACTGTGACACCATCACCATGGCACCGGGGTCAGACTTCGGCGGCGCAGTCGTCTACACCGCTCGGACCGGCAACCTTGAAGTCGATAAGAAAATGAACTCGATCTGGGCGAACAAGCTGGCCTCAGCCGCTGAAGCGCAGGGACACCTCGGTATCCTTGTCCCCGCGATGATCGTTTCAGAGAACGCCGTCTACGCGTACAAGGACGAAAGCGGCGAGTGGGCATTCTCTAATACCACAGAGGGGCTCCCGAGAAACTACGAGACGATAGATAGCCCGGACACCATCCTCACGCTGACTCAGAAACAAGCACTCAAGTATGGGCTCACATACGGCATGACCGATGGGAACTCGCTTGAAGAGTTCTGCAGGGTTCACGGGATCGAAAAATGGGACAATGCTGGCGACTTTGGATACCAGACCGTTGAGGAAGATGTAGAAGACTGCAAGCGTGTGCGAGACCGTCTCGAAGCCGCCATCAATGGGTTCTATTCAGAAATGGGGATCTTTGAATCCAACGGCAATATCCGCATCGCGGGAGCTGCACTCCAGAGCATGAAGAAACACCTCGGGCAGTACAAGCGCTACATCCGCCAAGCCGAAGAGATGCACATGCCCTCAATCGTCGATAGCTTTGATGAGGCGATCGATGTCACATACTGGCAGGACTGGATCATGGAGACTCAGCGGAAGATCCGCATCATCAAGGGCCCCTGAGCTCTCGAATCTTTCAACGAACTACACCAGTTCAACGAAGCCGTCATTGTCCGTAAAAAAGCCCCGTCCGAAGATCGGGGCCATGGATGAAGGCGGCTTTATCTATTGGGCAGATCGTGCGTTTCAGTTGCACGATGGCGTGATCGACAATCCGAAACGAGCACGCCCGATGTCCTGTCCGCCATAATCGATACCCCGAAGCCCGAAACGGGTCCAGCGGTATCGCTGACAGTACTCCGTTGTTTCACCGAGCCCGGACTTGGGCAAGGGGAAAGTGTCGATCGGCACATAGGTCTGAGTCCAATCCTGATCAGGGGATTCAGGGCTCCATCCTGCGTTTGCATCCGATGTCTGCTCGTTCCTGACCGAGCCGTCGAAGAATGCCAGATTGCATCGCGCCTCCGGGTATGCGAAGTAGAGCCCGTCGCGATTTGAGAATCGATCAAACTCCTCGAACATCATGACCTTCCCTGCGGGGTGTGCAACATGCATGAACTTGCGATTCCCGAGCGGAGTCTCCTGATTTGGATCTCCTGAACCGACGGCACGGAAGAGATGAGGCGTTTCTTCGACGGGCGCGTATGTCAACTGTCCGGGCGTACCGTCTGTGTTCCATGCGGCGGGGACCATTTGATATGTAGAGGCGAAGGGCCAACGCTGAAGCACGGCTCGATTTGTCCAGTTCGGATCCGTGTCATACCCAGTCTGGCTCGGTATCCCGTCGGCATAGGGGACCCCGGACCCGGCACCAAACTCGAGGGGGTTCTCCTGCCACTGGATCAGGTTGCGATCGAGCGGGCTGGCCGCGATTGGTTCTGGCTGGGTGTCTGTCAGGAAATCCAACAAGACGAGATGCGAATAGCGTCGATGCGGCAGCCGATCGCGATAGTTCTGGATCTTGAAGGTGCCGGTGACACGCCCTGTGACACGCATCAGGATTTCCTGATTCTGATCTGCCGCGGCTTCCTGATCGTTGTCCGGACGGCGCACCTGCCCCGATGGCAAGGTATAGACCTCGCCGCCGCGCCAGGTATAGGAGAAGATTCTGTCCGCGTTATCAGATGCGTAGTTCGCCGCCGCGGTGTTCAGACTACGCAGGTTCGACTGGGACTGCAGGTTCTTTGCTGAGAGCTGGGCCTGCCCGAGCGCAGGAAGCAGGATACCAATGAGCAGCGCGATGATCGCAATCACCACCAGCAGTTCAATCAATGTAAATGCGCATGGCGCACCCCGACTCCGGTGTGTGTGCACAACAACCTCCGTTCATATGCGTGCGCGCAACAGCCAATCAACCGTTGAGTGGTGTGTACGCGCACATGTGATGTGTTTGGAACGGGGAGCCCCTGATCAGCCAAGCTCTGGCGCGTTGGCTCTCACACCCGTCTAACCGATCAGGAGTTACACAAGCGTCATTGCCCGAGTACCTGATCCTTGTCCGGCCATCCACGCATCGGTTCCCGACGAGTAGAGTGCCAGCTATCTATACCGTTTGCATCTGCAACGGTTCCATCGTATTGAGCGGAAATGGATTGATAAAAAAACATCCCACCTAAAGTGGTGGGATGTCCATATCTTCATGTACGCACAATATTAGTTCGTGCAATCAGGGTCCTGCTCGAGGTCGTACTGTGCACGCCCGATGTCCTCGCCACCGAAGTCGATACCCTGAAGCCCGTAACGGGTCCAGCGGAATCGCTGGCAGTACTGCGTGGGATCATTCGTCCCACCTTTGGGCAGCGGGAATGTGTCGAGAGGAACATAAATCTGGGTCCAGGCTTCTTGTTCCGGCTCATCTGGGTTCCAGCCCGGATTTGCGTCTGCGGTCTGCTCGTTGCGGACCGAGCCGTCGAAGAACGCGAGGTTGCACTTGGATTCGGGGTACGCGAAGTACAAACCCGCTGAATCCGAGAAGCGGTCGAACTCCTCGAACATCATCACCTTGCCCGACGGATGCGCAACCTGCGTGAACTTACGCCGACCAAGCGGCGGTGAGAAGCCGGCGCTGGATGTGGTGAATGTATGAGGCGATGCTGAGTGCGGGATGTAAGTCGATGCACCCGCGATGCCGTCGCTGTTCCATGCCGCGGGGACCGTCTGGTAGGTGGAGGCGAAGGGCCAACGCTGACGGACAGCTGTCTCCAACCAAACACTATCGTCATCGTACCCCTCAGGCGCCCCATCTGCGTACGGAACACCGGAACCGGAGCCGTACTCGAGCGTGTTCTCCTGCCAGGTGATCAGGTTGCGATCAAACGGGCTGGCCGCGATCGGCTCGGGCTGAACATCGGTCAGGAAGTCCAGGAGCACGAGGTGCGAGTAGCGACGGTGCGGGAGACGCGACGAGAAGTTCTGAATCTTGTATATCCCGCTGACGCGCCCTGTGACACGCTGGAGGATTTCCTGATTCTGATAGGCGGCAGCGACCTGATCGTTGTTCGCGGACTTCGGACGCCCATCTGGCAGGTGGTAAGTCTCGCCCGCACGCCAAGTGTAACTGAAGATACGATCCGAGTTATCGGATGCGTAGTTCGCGGCACCAGTGTTGAGTGAGCGAAGGTTGGCCTGAGATTTCACGTTGTTCGCTGAACGACGCGCCTGCCCCAAAGCGGGGAGCAGGATACCGATGAGCAACGCGATGATCGCAATGACCACCAGCAACTCAATGAGTGTGAACGCTCGGCTTTTGTTTCGCATGTCAATATCCATTCGATTGGGCCTGAATCGTGCTTTCGCCTCGTGCGGTATTCCATGCTATCAGAGACACCCGGTATCTGCGAAGAGAGTCCATAGAAAAACCCCACTTTCGCGTGGGGTTCTTGAAAACTGAAACTTGAGATCAGATTCGATTACTGGGTGCAGTCGGGGTCCTGATCCAGATCATACTGTGCACGACCGATGTCCTCGCCACCGAAGTCGATGCCCTGAAGCCCGAAGCGGGTCCAGCGGTAACGCTGGCAGTATTCGGTCGGGTCATTCAAACCACCCTTGGGCTCAGGGAAGGTGTCCAGCGGAACATAGGTCTGAGTCCAGGCTTCTACATCAGGTTCTGCAGGGTTCCAGCCCGGGTTTGCGTCTGCGGTCTGCTCGTTGCGAACAGAGCCGTCGAAGAACGCGAGGTTGCACTTGGATTCGGGGTACGCGAAGTACAGACCCGCTGAATCCGAGAAGCGGTCGAACTCTTCGAACATCATCACCTTGCCGGACGGATGCGCAACCTGTGTGAACTTACGGCGACCAAGCACGAGCCCGTTTGTGCCTTGGAAGAGGTGAGGTGTATCGGAAACGGGGATATAGGTGCCAGCCCCTGCAATGCCATCGGTGTTCCACGCTGCGGGGACCATCTGGTAGGTTGAAGCGAAAGGCCAACGCTGGCGGAAGGGAGTATCCGCCCAGTCGCCACCATTGCCATCGTCGTAGCCCTCAGGAACGCCGTCTGCGTAGGGGATGCCGGAGCCGGAGCCGTACTCCAGCGGGTTTTCCTGCCAGGTGATCAGGTTGCGATCAAACGGGCTGGCCGCGATCGGCTCGGGCTGAACATCGGTCAGGAAGTCCAGGAGCACGAGGTGCGAGTAGCGACGGTGCGGGAGACGACCGATGAAGCTCGTGATCTTGTACTGGCCCGAGACTCGGCCCGTAACACGCTGCAGGATTTCCTGGTTCTGGCGTGCCGCCGCATCCTGATCGTTATCGTGCGACTTCACACGACCATCAGGCATGGTGTAGGACTCGCCCGCACGCCAGGTGTAGCTGAAGATACGATCCGAGTTGTCGGATGCGTAGTTCGCGGCACCAGTGTTGAGTGAGCGAAGGTTGGCCTGAGATTTCACGTTGTTCGCTGAACGACGCGCCTGCCCCAAAGCGGGGAGCAGGATACCGATGAGCAACGCGATGATCGCGATGACCACCAGCAGCTCAATGAGTGTGAACGCTCGGTTTCTTTGCATTACTGAGACCTCGTTGCTCGTTTTCATTGGAGAGAAGCGAAACCCGTGACCCGCTTCTGAATCCCATCATAACAGATTATCATGCAGTATGAGAACCCCTGAAATAGAAAAAACCCCACTTTCGCGTGGGGTTCTTGAACACTGAAACTTGAGATCAGACTCGATTACTGGGTGCAGTCGGGGTCCTGATCCAGGTCGTACTGTGCACGACCAATGTCCTCGCCACCGAAATCGATGCCCTGAAGCCCGAAGCGGGTCCAGCGGTAACGCTGGCAGTACTCGGTCGGGTCGTTCAAGCCGCCCTTTGGCTCAGGGAAGGTGTCCAGTGGGACATAGGTCTGAGTCCAAACAGGCTGATCAGGTTCTGCAGGGTTCCAGCCCGGGTTGGCGTCTGCGGTCTGCTCATTGCGGACCGAGCCATCGAAGAACGCGAGGTTACACTTGGCTTCGGGGTACGCGAAGTACAAACCCGCTGAATCCGAGAAGCGGTCGAACTCCTCGAACATCATCACCTTGCCCGACGGATGCGCAACCTGCGTGAACTTACGCCGACCAAGCGGGATGCCGTTGCCACCTGTAAAGAGGTGAGGCGTGTTGGATGTCGGAATCCAAGTGGGCGATCCTGCGATGCCGTCGGTGTTCCACGCTGCGGGGACCATCTGGTAGGTCGAAGCGAAGGGCCAACGCTGACGGAAGGGGGTTTCACCCCAACCGTTGTCGTCATAGCCCTCGGGGGTACCGTCTGCGTAGGGGATGCCGGAGCCGGAGCCGTACTCCAGCGGGTTTTCCTGCCAGGTGATCAGGTTACGATCGAACGGGCTGGCCGCGATCGGCTCGGGCTGAACATCGGTCAGGAAGTCCAGGAGCACGAGGTGCGAGTAGCGACGGTGCGGGAGACGACCGATGAAGCTCGTGATCTTGTACTGGCCCGAGACTCGGCCCGTAACACGCTGCAGGATTTCCTGGTTCTGGCGTGCCGCCGCATCAGAATCGCTATCTTCCGACTTTACGCGACCATCCGGCATGGTGTAAGACTCACCCGCACGCCAGGTGTAGCTGAAGATACGGTCCGAGTTGTCGGACGCGTAGTTCGCGGCACCAGTGTTGAGCGAGCGAAGGTTGGCCTGAGATTTCACGTTGTTCGCTGAACGACGCGCCTGCCCCAAAGCGGGGAGCAGGATACCGATGAGCAACGCGATGATCGCAATGACCACCAGCAGCTCGATGAGTGTAAATGCCTTATTCCGTCTTTCCACGACGACCTCCATCCGTCAGCGTGTCAATGTACCTAGAACCGCTATCCAAGCGGAAGAGTGCATCAAGACACAGACTTGTGTTCAGTATGGGACCGGTGCTCCCCGTTCGGAGCGTGTGATACACCGGTTGTCCTTGTTCCTATTCGCATAAGCAGATCAAGAGGTTCCAGTCCTTTCCCGGACTCTTCATTGATCTCTCATAGTTTTCCATCTTACCGATGTCAGGGTTCAGTGCTTGCGAAGCACACACGATGCTCCACGACCCTGATGGTGTTTATACGACGCTTAGCGGGGTTTCGCTACACTACCCCATGCGTATCGTCGCAAATTTGACGAAATACCCCTCCCCGGTCAAAATATTAACAAGACAAGCCTCAGATCGCATTTGGATGCACAAAACCCCGAATCAGGGTCAAAAACAGGATCCGAAGATCAAACCAAAGCGACCAGTTGCGGATGTAAAAAAGATCGTACTGCAACCGTTTCCGTAGGCTGGTATCCCCACGGAGACCATTCACCTGTGCCCATCCGGTCATCCCTGCCTTGACCTGCTGTCGCAGCATATACCCGCGCCAGTCTTCCCTGAACCGATCGATCAACTCCGGACGCTCGGGCCTTGGCCCGACGAGCGCCATATCTCCACGCAGCACATTGAACAACTGGGGAAGTTCATCCAGACTGGTTCGACGCAGCCACCGCCCAACCCGAGTGATACGCGGGTCTTCACGCGTCGTCCAGCCGCCCTGCCCTTCGCCATCATGCGGCTGAGATTCGAGCATTGTTCGGAACTTCCAGATCCAGAACACATCGCCACCCAGACTCACACGCTGCTGTTTGAACAGGACCCTTCCGGGCGACTCGAGCCGGATGAGCAACGCGATCAAGAGCATCAGCGGCGAGAATACTGCCAGTGCGGTGCACGCGCCGAGTACATCGAGAGACCGCTTGAGCAACCCACCCATCCCGGCCATGGGGCTTTCCCGATAACTCAGGATCGGCATGCCCTCGAGCTCAGACACCGTCATGTTCTGAGGCAGGTATCTCGGGTGCACATCGGGAACAATGCGGACATCGACGGCGAACCGCTCGAGGCGCTTGAGAATCAGGGGCAGCTGCGACGACATCGCACTGGGGATCGCGAGATATACCGCATCCACACGATTCTGTTCGAGCACCAGCTCCAGATCGCGGATCCCGCCGCGGACGGGCAACTCCATACATCGATCGCGTGATGTCTGATCGTGATGGGACACGAAGTAGGTCACGCGAATTCCTGTCCATGAGTTGCGTGCAAGAGTCTGGGCTGTGATCTGCCCGAGTCGACCGACACCGACGATCGCGACATGGCGCATGTTCCACCCACGCCGACGCATAAACCGCAGCCCGACCCGCACGATGACACGCTGCCCCCCCACAAAAATAGGGGTTAGCACGGTAAACATCGCGAGCTGGAACCTGAATGGATCAGTTGCGAGACGCCAACCTACCCCATGTGAACCTGTTGGTGGTCCGGCGACGCTGAACTGGCTCGATCCGATGGCCCAGAGCGCAACGACCATCAGCATCGATGACATGAACGCCACTTTGATGACCTGTCCCGCTTCACCGATGAGGGCCCGATCGCGTCGTGGCTTATAGAGCTTGAACATGACCATGTTCAACAGCACAATGGGTACAGCGAACAGAACAAGCGAGTCCTTGAAATAGGATTCCCATTCCGCGGGGTAAGATTGCCCGAAGCGGTGCACCCTGATTGACCACGAACCGAAGGACGCCGCGCTGATCGCAGCCACATCGAGCAACGCAAAGAGTGTCACGAACAGGTTGTGTCTCTGCTTGAGCAATCGCTCCCCCTCGGAGTACCACACGCCTCAGTGTATCAAGTTACGCTCTCTTGGCAGGTCATGATCGCTCAATCGCGGGAATTGACCCAAGGGCATCACGAAGCGTATCGCTGATATCTGCGCCAGAGGGCGGGATGATCCGGACGCGAACAAACAAGTCGCCGCGAGCTCCGTTCGAGCCGTTCAGTCCGTGCCCCTTGATCCGGAACTTGGACCCCGAAGCCGTCCCCTCGGGGATCGTGAGGGTCACGACACGATCATCAAGCGTCCGCACATCCACCTTCGCACCGAGCGTGGCCTCTGCGATACTCAGTGAGAGATCTGTCACGACATCCAATGAATCATCGATGCGCGTGAACTTACCGCCGGAATCGACCTGAATCTGAACATACAGGTCGCCCGCACGCCCTCCTTGCATCGGGCTTGGGAGCCCCTGCCCCTGTAGGCGGAGCTTCGCACCGTGCTTTACACCCTTGGGCACCTGAACATCGATGCTGGTGAATCGTTCGCCGCGGGGGACACTGATGCTTTTGGTCGCGCCTTGATGCACATCTTGGAGACTCACGCGGAGACCGAGATGCAGATCCTTGCCCTTCATGGGGGCCCGATGCCGTGTGCCCCCCGATGCGCCACGGCTTGCCCCGCCGAACCCACCGAATCCGCCCCCCATCCCGCCACCGAACATCGCATCGATGATCGATCCGAGATCGCCAA
Source organism: Phycisphaerales bacterium (assembly GCA_965216865.1). Taxonomy (GTDB): domain Bacteria; phylum Planctomycetota; class Phycisphaerae; order Phycisphaerales; family UBA1924; genus UBA1924. The sequence continues at coordinate 2,647,188 of OZ244206.1, read as the reverse complement.
AGTCTACATCCTGGGCACGAACATGCTGATCCGACATCCCCGAGACGAAACGCTCATGACCGAGGCGGTCGTATTTGGCTTTTTTCTCAGGATCCGAAAGCACCTCATATGCCTCATTGAGTTCGGAGAACTTCTTCCCCGCATCCGGATCGTCCGAAACATCGGGATGGAGCTTGCGCGCCTTGGCACGGAAAGCGGACTTGATGCTATCCCCATCTGCGTCGCGTGCCACACCCAGAATGTCGTAGTAACTCAGACTCATGCTCGTGCTCCAAACACCTCGGTATGTGTTTGTGAGATCATAGAAAACAGGCCGCACAATGTACGGCCTGTCCTCATCTGAAGATCAAATTGATCTGTAAACTGACTGGATCAATCAGTCGTGGTTATGCCCTTCATGGGAGTCACCATGATCGTGTCCCTCGTGCGAAGCCTCATCCGCATGCTCGATGTGGGCCATCCAGACATTGAAGACGAGGGTCGCGTCGCCGGGGATGTTGGCACGGGGGTTTCCACGCTCGCCATAGCCGAGGTATCCGGGAATGATGAGCTTGCGGTGGCTGCCGTTGGAGAATCCTTCCATGCCGATCCCCCAGCCAGTGATTGCGCGAGTTCCGGGCGGGTACTCGAACACAAACGGAAGGTCACGGCTGTAACTCGAATCGAATCGGGTTCCGTCGGTCAGGTACCCGTCATAATGGACATGGAGTTCGTCACCTTCGTGGGGTGTGTGGTCCCCCTGAGGTCCGTAGTCGACGATGATCATGCCGTCCGGGCGACGATCCACGCTCGCGAATGAGTCCGTACGCTCGTATTCGACGGCGCTGTCTGCGTCTGCACCCCAGACCACGCTGCCGTCTGCAGCATACCCGCGGTCAGCAACAGTAAGTGAATCGCCATCCAGGTTGATGCTGCTGGTCATTTCAACCGCTCCGCCGACACCCGTGGGGTAGGGGTACGGCGTTGAGCCGGAGAACCCATTCTGGGTTTCTTCCAGTTCGACATCAAGGGTCGCGATCAGGTCATCGCGAGAGACGCTCGGGAAGTACTCCGTCGCGGCCCAGATCCCGTTAAAGAGTCCCATGCTGGTAGATCCAACGGCGAACTCATAAGTCCGCAGGCGCACCTCGTCTTTGTAGCGGTAGAGTTGGAAGATCGCATTGCGGTACGGCTCCCACGGTGTCTCGGCTCGTACACCCTCGACATAGAGCGTGTCACTCATACCCTCGATCGGTGCTGGCACAACGGTCATCATGAGGGTGCTGCCCCCAACAACATCAGTTGTCCGCCAAGTCCCGGAGAGCTGATCTGCGATTTTGGCAATGTCCTCATCGGACCAGTTCGGTGCGTATTGCGCGGGTGCCTCGAACGCGGGCTGCTCACTCGACATTGCGTCTTGGGCGTTCGCCAAGCCACACGCAAGAATGGCACACATCGCGGTACTGATAAAACGACTTTTGAGCATACTGCTATCTCCTCGTTTGGTTGACTTGAGTCGTGTCTCATTCTAGACCCCCATCATCGGGTCTCCAGCCGCCAAATCTGAGAGATTCGGAAGGCCTGCCCCCAGCATGTAACGCTACAAACGCGTCAAAATTGCATTTCTGATGCATCTCAGAGGACAATCTATCCGTATCCTATTAGAGGGGCGAGCAAAACTGTCGATGTAGAACAGGCAGCCATCGGGGGTATCCATGAATACGCACACCTCAAGCTCTTCATCAGATCCGAACGAGGAAACCGACTCGTTTGATTCGTCCCATATCATCGGAACCCCTGAGCGATCGAATAACGACTCACTCTTCGAGAACTATGAACGCCGCTCTCTGCGAACCATCATAGAAGAACAGCGTGCATACAGAGATTCTCAGGCAGCTCAGGCCGCACGCGTTATTCTCGATGACGCAGAGATCCCCGATTTTGATATCTGCGACCAGGACACGGAGGAGTACGAAGACTTCGAACACTCGTCTTCACATGCCCCCCGCGTTCTCCGACTCAGAGTTCAAACTCAAAGAAAGAGCAAACTCGGCACACTGGTCTCCCCAGGGGCCCAGATCGTATACATCCTTCTTATCCTCGCTACGCTCGGTGGCACACTCGGGCTCGCGTTATCGACGGACTCGCCGCACATGCTGCTCCTTGGAGGGGTCGCGACCCCGATGCTGCTTCCGCTGTGTGTATGGAGATGGATCCGATGGCTCGATTCATCGCCCTATTACTACCGCCTGCTCACATCGCTCGGTGAGGATGCGAGGAATCTGCTTGAGTATCGATTGTTGTGGAAGAAATCTGCATCGAACTCGGCGAATCGTTGAAACGAAACCCGCCCCCACTCGTTTTACACGAGTCCCAGCGGAACCTCAGCCGTACCCACGAAGCTGAAATCGCAATGCGATTTTTCCAACTAACAGTAACGAATCATTTAGAATTGCATACAGTTTGACATCATGCCTCGTGGGAGCGGGGCCAGAAAAAGCATACATAGATCATGATGCGCAGGGGAGTGCATGGGGGAAGATCCGAGAGCGAAGAGAAAAGAGCTATTGCCCAATATCGATCCTTCGTGGGTCGAGCAGGCGATCTCGAAACCTGAAGAGGAAGCTGAACCCGAGATTGATCCTGATGACCCCAATGCGGTCTGGGTCTTCGGGAATGATCCTGAAGCGAAGATTTCAAATATTCACGACAAGCGATCTCTCGTACGCAAGCAGATGCTCAGCGCGGGTGGTCAGTTCGTGATGGGCATCGTGATGATGTTCGTTTGTATCGGACTCATCATTATGGCGATTACAAATCCGGTTCTGCAGTACATCATTCCTGCAGCGGTCTTTGCCCCGATCAGTTTCTGGTACATGCGTATCCGTTGGCGTCGTTGGCTCGGCTCCGCACCATACTTCTACCGCCTGATGACCTCGCTTGGTGAGGACGCGGAGAACATCCTTGTGGAACACGAACACAAGAAGCGGCAAAAGTTTGTCAAGAAGGTGGGCGACTTGTACGCCGTGAATACCCAACCGAAGAAAAAGAAGAAACGACGGTAATCAATCCGTACACTTATAAAAACACCCACCGATCTGGTGGGTGTTTTTGTTTGGACTGCGTGTGTATATCAGGCGAGTTCAGGGAATCGTTCCTTGACGATCTTGACAAGGTCTTCGACATGTGAAGCGGACTCGTCGAAGAGCTTCTGCTCTTCATCGGTGAGCTTGAACTCGACGATCTTCTCGACGCCGTCCTTACCGAGCAGGGCGGGGACGCCGACGAACAGGCCCTTGTGCCCGAACTGACCGTCGAGATAGGCCGCGGACGGGATGATCCGCTTCTTGTCCTTGATGATCGCCTCGGCCATCTGGATGGTACCGAGTGCGGGTGCGTAGTAGGCGCTCGTTCCCATGAGCTTGACGATCTCGCCGCCGCCGACCTTCGCACGCTCGACGCACGCGGTGATCTTCTCTTCGCTGAGCATGTCCGAAACGGGGATGCCATGAACAGATGTGAGACGGGGGAATGGGACCATGTCGTCGCCGTGCCCACCGAGGAGCATCGCCTGGACATCCTCAACGCTCACACCCAGTTCCCATGCGATGAACGCACGGTAACGGGCACAATCGAGCGCCCCGGCCTGACCCATGATGCGGTTGGTCGGGAACCCGGTCGCCTTCCACGCGGTGTAGACCATCGCGTCGAGGGGGTTGGATACGAGGATCACGATCGAGTCGGGCGCGTGCTTCTTGATGTTCTCTGAGACGGACTTGACGATCTTGACATTGGTCTCGATCAAATCATCCCGGCTCATGCCCGGCTTGCGGGGCAGACCCGCGGTCACGATCACAACATCGCTGTCTGCGATATCTTCGTAATCAAAGGTACCCGTGAGGGTTGAGTCGAACCCGTCGATCGGTGCACAGCACCCCAGGTCGATCATCTTGCCCTTGGGCATATGCTGATCGGGCGCGTCAGGGCGAGGGATGTCGAGGAGCACGATGTCTCCGAGTTCCTTCTGAGCAGCCCAGTGCGCACAGGTCGCACCCACATTTCCAGCTCCGATGATCGAGATCTTGGCACGCTTTGGCATCTTGATTCGTCCTTTCCCATCCAGTGGGGTCGTTGAAAATCCTCGTTGATCCGTCAGCACTTCCCCGACGGGAGGGGATGAATCCTAGTCAGCACAAACCAGTTTCACGAATCGAAAATCGGGTATCAGTGTGATTCGGATGGGGATTCTTCGTCCTCATTGCTTAACCATTCCACCCGCACCGGATCGAGGGGTTTGGTGAGCTTGGGAGGCAGGGGAACTGAACAGTTCGCCCCACCACTGACCACAGGGATGAGCAACGGTTGACCCGATTGCAGGTCCCCCGTCACGGGCGCGACGATGTCTTTTTCAGCGCCGCCCGCGAGGAAGTTGAACTGGCGGTACACCTGACAGATCGGGCGTATGACATGCGGGTGATCGACCTCGCCGTCACAGGCACTGAGGTATGCGTCGATCATGGTGAGGACATCCTCATCCGGCTGCCCGCCAAAGTTCTCTCTGCAGATCGCGACGGGCGCACCCTCGAACATCTCCGTCCCCGGCGTCGCGATCAGGACTTCCCCGATGAACCCCGCGTTGAGGAGCATCTCCGCGAGCTCACCCGGATGAAATGTCTTGAACCGCTCGGATTTCACGATCCAGACAACTCCCTCGTGCAGCGCTTCCTCCCACGCGGACTTTGCGTCCTCGATGAGCTCCATTATTGATTCGGGCATGGGTTCGGCACGCCAAATCTCGTTGAGCGTCGCGGCGTGCTCTTTGATCCCGAGTTCTGCCTTGTCCATCGCGAGCGGACGCTCTTCCGGATCGATCTTCTCGATCTCACCCAGCGCCATCGCGTACGCGTGGAGCGAGATCGTCGGCGCGACGGATTCCTTCCAGCGCTGCCCTTCTTCGGTATCAGGGAGGGACACAGCACTCTGGGCGTAATGCACCCATCCCGCGAGGAGGACGGCCCATGTCGAGTTGTCCGGCGTATCAGGTCGTTGCGTCATGCTCGATCGTAGGGTTCTTCGTCGGCTCAAAGACACGCAACCCGAAGACGAACAACACCACCAGCCCAACACACACGATCCGTGACAGCGTCGCACCGAACCCACCCAAGGGCGAACTTGAAAGATCGAACATCCCCCACCACAGGTTCATCCCGATATGCAACGCGATCACAACCCACAGGTTCCATCGCGATTCGAAGTAGATCCACGCGTACATGAACCCGCCGAGCGCGATGATCGCGATCCACAGGTTGAGCTGCCCGATGATCGTTTCGCCCTCGTCAGGGGTGATATCCACATGCGCCAGCCCAAATACAATCCCCGTCACGATCGCCGTGGTCCACATCGGTGTCCGCGCGATCTGGACCAAGAGTCCGAACATCAGCGCGCGATAAAAGATCTCCTCCGTCACACCCGGCGAGATCGCGCCATACATGATGTCGTACCGATTCGTCCCGGAATACTCAGACATCAATCCCAGCGCGAGCATCGGGAGTGTGCACGCGAACCCAAGCATGAACGCCTTGATTCCTACTCCCCAGCCGACACCAAGCCCCATCTTCGCGCGACATGGTGCTTCTCCGCGTTTCATCACGATCGCCCATCCGATCAACGCAAGGACCATGCGGAACATCGGATGGATCAGGAACTGCACATCGATGGGGAGTTGCACAATGAACTCGCGATACCCGTCGAGCATCCACAAGAACTTTGGAACAAGCACGCCGACCACGGTGATCACCGCGATGATTGCGACAACATCCCATCGGACACCGTTCTTGTGATGTGTAAATCTCTCGTCGCTCATGTGTCCCCCAACTTACACACAATCGTTGCGATTCGTGATCTTCGTCTTTCACATCGCACAAAAATACCCCCGGGCCGTGGTGGGCGTGCCCGGGGGCGGGAGGCGTGAGATCGAGGTTTGGGTGGCCGGGATGTAGCCCCTCAATCTCCGCTGGGTGGGATCGTCATGATCCGCGTATGTCACGCATCGCCGCGGCCAACAGCGCCCGATTGGGCGTTCCCTGCTTCCGGTCTCGATGTCCTGCTGCGTTCATCGCTCCTTGGCACTCTCGCGCCGTGGATGATTCAGTTCAGAACCGGCTGCACGATTGGGATCATTCCGTGACCCCTTCCCGCGATGAACCATCCGTTCTTCATCGACCGTTCGAGACCGTGTTGTCGCACGCGCCGAGTCGACCGCTGCGTGCCGCGGGGGTGATGCGTGTACCTTCCTCCTACTTCAACTCATAATCGTGAATCAGACCGAACCGATCAGCTGCACCCGAGCGAGTTGCCACAGTTCAAGCACTTGTAGCAGGTTCCACTGCGGACCGTGATCGTTCCACATACATCACATGGCGGCGCATCTCCGGACGATTCGAGCGCCTTGCTCAATGTCGCACTCGCTGAAGTCTGGGTTTCAGTGACGACGACCCGGGTGTTCTTGCCCGTCTCGATCGCGGTTTCAGAGACATGCACCTCCTCATGTCGCTCGTCACGGATCACCATGCGATCGCCCTTCTCCTTGGATTCGGGCTTTGCTTCGATCTCGCCGGAGGTGATGCGACGCGTCACGACATTGGCGCTGCTCGACGAATCGGTGCTCTCGGGCCGCTTGGGCGCGTTCGCTTCGCGGTATCCTTCGATGAACTCCATCCCCAGCCAGCGGAAAATATAATCTACGAGTGACTTAGCGAACGGGATATCCCGGTTCGTCGTCATCCCGGAGGGTTCGAAGCGCTGGTGCGTGAACTTCTTGACCAGACTCTCGAGCGGGACGCCGTACTGCAGCGCGACGGATGTCGAGGTGCCGAGCGAGTCCATGAGCCCACCGATCGTCGAGCCCTCCTTGGCCATGGTGATGAAGAGCTCGCCAGGCATGCCGTCGTCGTAAATCCCGCAGGTGAGGTAGCCCTCGTGTCCCGCGACATTGAACTTGTGGGTGATCGAGCGACGCGTATCCGCGAGACGCCGACGCATCGGACGATGGACGATCTCGACTTCCTTCTTCACAACGATGCGGACATTCTCGTCACCCACCGCACTCGCCAGCTCCGCGACATCCGAGGAAATCTCCTCGATCATCGATTCTGCCTCGAGCTCGTCGGTCAGCTCCCCCGCATCCGCGAGTTCCTCCTCGTCCGAATCGCTCTTGGAGTTGAGCGGCTGACTCAGCTTGCACCCATCACGGTACAACGCGTTCGCTTTGAGTCCCAGCTCCCAGCTCAGCCGGTACGCGTCCTGAATGTCCTCAACCGACGCATCGTGCGGAAGGTTGATCGTCTTGGAAATTGCACCCGATATGAACGGCTGAGCAGCCGCCATCATGCGGATGTGCCCGCCCGCCTCGATGAACCGTTTGCCAGTCTTGCCGCAGGTGTTCGCACAATCGAACACGGGCAGGTGCTCGTCCTTCATGTGCGGCGCACCCTCGATCGTTTGCGTGCCGCAGACCAACGCGTTGAGCTCCTCGATCTGTGCATTCGTCAGTCCGAGGTGTTTGAGCGCGTTGAACGCCGGGTCGGCCTTCGCCTCTTCCGGGTTCACACCGATGCGAGTAAGGGTTTCGTCGCCCAGTGTCCAGGCGCTGAACGCGAACCCGAGCTCGAACATGCCGGGGAGCGAATCGGTGATCTTCTTGAGATCATCGGAGTTCATCCCGTGCTCTTCCAGCCACCCCGAGAGCGATAGTCCTTCGGAGTTGAGGACGCCCTCCGGCATCGGGACATGCAGGTTGAGCGTGCCGAGGATGTATTGCACGATCTCACGCTGCTCGTCCTCGTCGTACCCGAGCGCCTTGAGCGCGGGGGTAACGGAAGCGTTGACGATCTTGAAGTACCCGCCGCCGGCGAGCTTCTTGAACTTCACGAGGGCGAAGTCGGGCTCGACACCCGTCGTGTCGCAGTCCATGAGCAGACCGATCGTGCCGGTCGGTGCGATCACGGTGGTCTGGGCGTTGCGGTAGCCGTGCTGTTCACCGAACTCGAGCGCATCGTCCCATGCCTTGGTGGCACGGACGAGCAGTTCCATCCCGTTCTCGATTGGGACGCGGTGATCACGGATCAGCCCGTGATCGATCGGGACAGGCGTGATCCGCAGATTCTCGTATTCGCCGCTGTCGCGCGAAACCCCCATCGCCGCGCGGCGGTGGTTCCGGATGACGCGGAGCATGTGCTCCTTTTCGGGCTCGTATCCGGGGAACGCGCCGTGCTCCTTGGCCATCAGTGCGCTCATGCGGTAGCTTCGCCCGGTGAGAATCGCCGTCAGGCATCCACAGACCGCCGTCGCCTCTTCCGAGTCGTAAGGGATCCCCGCCTGCATGAGCATCGCGCCAAGGTTGGCGTACCCGAGCCCAAGCGTGCGGTAGGTGTAGCTCAGTTCCGCGATCTCCTTGCTGGGGAACGCAGCCATCAAAACCGAGATCTCGAGGACCATCGTCCAGAGATCGATACCGTGCTCGTACCGCTCGTAATCAAACTCGCGTGTTTCGCTGTCGTAGAACTTAAGCACATTGAACGAGGCAAGGTTGCACGCCGTGTTGTCCAGGAACATGTACTCCGAGCAGGGGTTCGACGCGTTGATCCGACCAGCACCGGGGCAGGTGTGCCAAGCGTTGATGGTGCTGTCGTACTGCACACCCGGGTCCGCACAACGCCACGCGGCGTATGCGATGTCATCCCAGAGCTTGCCCGCATCAAAGGTGTTCGCGACCTCGCCCGTCGTGCGGTAGGTCGTCTGCCAATCGTCGCCCGCATCGACCGCGTCGAAGAACGCATCAGGGATGCGGACGGAGTTGTTGGAGTTCTGGCCCGCGACGGTGCCGTAGGCCTCGCCATTGAAGTCGTAATCGAGCTTGAGTCCCAAACGCTCGGCGGTCTCCCCCACCGTCTCGGAATCGAGTTCGGAAGTCTTTTCACCCGCGATCGCCTTCATGCCCTCGACGAGCGCGGCGACCTTGATTTCTTCGCGGACCTTCCAGTTCACGAAGCTGTGGATATCGGGATGATCCATATCCAGGCAGACCATCTTGGCCGCACGGCGTGTGGTGCCGCCCGACTTGATCGCGCCCGCGGCCCGGTCGCCGATCTTCAGCCACGACATGAGCCCCGAGGACTTGCCGCCGCCGGAGAGCATTTCGTTCTCCGCGCGGAGGTTCGAGAAGTTCGTGCCCGTACCCGACCCGTACTTGAACAGGCGCGCTTCACGCATCCACAGGTCCATGATCCCGCCCTCGTTCACGAGCGAGTCATCGATCGACTGAATAAAACACGCATGAGGCTGCGGGTGCGAGTACGCGTCGTCCGCGAGTTCGGGCACACCCTTCTCCGGGTCCACAATCCAGTGCCCCTGCGCCGGGCCGGAGATCCCGTACGCCCAGTTCAGCCCCGTGTTGAACCACTGCGGCGAGTTGGGCGCGCACACTTGATGAACCAGCATGTACACGATCTCGTCATAAAACGCCTGAGCGTCGTCGGCACTGTCGAAGTACCCGTGCTCCTCACCCCAGTGACGCCAGCACCCCGCGAGGCGATGGATCACCTGGCGTGCGCTGCGTTCCGGGCCGGTCTTGACCGAACCGTCCTCGTTCTTGAGCGTCTCGCTCTGCCCGGGCAGCGCGAACTTGTCCTCGAGCTGCGGCACCCCCGCCTTGCGGAAGTACTTGGACACCATGATGTCCGTCGCGAGCTGCGAGAACCCAACGGGGACTTCCGCGTCGGGCATCTCAAAGACGATCGAGCCGTCGGGGTTCGTGATTCGACTCGAACGCGTGGTCCACTGGGTGGATGCGAACGGGTCAGTACCTTCCGTGGTGAATCGACGAGTAATCTTCATGAAACTGTCTTTCAGTGGAGTGGATCAAAGAAACAGGATCATCACGCGAAACATCATGCGTGCATGCATTCAAAATTGTGAGGTCAATCAGTCGACACGGGGCAGCGTGAGCCCGCCCTGGTCCTGATACTTGCCGGCCTTGTCCGCGTAGCTCTGCGCACAGATCTGGTCGCCCTTGAGGAACACGAACTGGGCCACGCCCTCGTTCGCGTAGACCTTGGCGGGCAATGGGGTTGTGTTGGAGATCTCGAGGGTCACCTTGCCGCGCCATTCGGGCTCGAGGGGAGTGACATTCACGATCAGCCCGCATCGGGCGTAGGTGCTCTTGCCGACGCAGAGCACGAGGATGTCGCGTGGGATATCAAACCACTCGACCGTCTCGCACAGCGCGAAGCTGTTGGGCGGGATGATCACATGGTCGGTGCCCTGCTCGGCGGTATCGACGGTGACCATCAGTTCATCGGTGAACTTCTTGGGGTCCACAACGGTGATACCGCCGGTTTTGGGGGTCGGGGTAAAGATCTTGAAGACCGTGCCGACGCGGACATCGTACCCGTAGGACGAAACGCCGTACGAGATGGTGCCGTCGCGTTTGACGGCCTTCTCGAAAGGCTTGATATCAACGAGTTGTTCGATCTGGGTATCACAAAGTACTGCCACGATTCGCTCCATCCCGGCGGGTCTCGACGCGTTCGCGTCTCGCCGCACTGCTTTGAGTTTCCGAGGCCTCCCGTGCCTCGTGGGTTCTCTTCTCTCGCCCGAGTTCCTCCACGCCCACGCGGAGGATTGGGTCACACAGACACACCGATCGCCGGGCGATGCGGAGACATCGCCGACGCCATGCGTCGATCGTTGAGTTCAATGTCGTGCGCCGGGCAGAGTCCGACGCTTCCATCCCGCTCCGGAATGATGCCCTTTCGGGCGTGATCCGAAGACGCCGACGATTCCGAACGACATTTCCCAGCAGACCCGAGCGTGTGTCCCCGCTCGCGACTCATCATGCCGAGGATCGGCACAGAAAACCGGAATCAAACATACACCAAACAGCTTTCGCTATCCAGCATCTTTTTCACTCGACCCCAAACAAATCAACACACCCCGTCCAACACGCTTCCTTGGCGTATGCCAGGGCAATTGTGGATAGGTTGTCGCTTGTTTCCAACTTCCCTCATCACAAGGACTTCATTTCGAGTCTGCACCCCATCTCACAGGCGAGCACCACCATATCTGGGCTATCGGCAGGGCCGTGAGTCTATCACCACACAATCTGTAGGGTACGCCAGATGGGTGATTTTTTGTGTTCTTTTTGATGCTTTGTCAGTTTAGGAAAAAACACCATGCGAACGGGCATTTCTGAACAGTTCCGAATGTCCAGCACTCAAGCGCCCATCGAATCAATCACTTGCGCGCGAACCGCTCGGAGCGATAGGAAATACCACCAACAACCAGAATGCGATCAATATACGAACATGTGGTCGTGTCTACGAACATGGTTTTCCACAAACCAATCCGACTCGGGTCGCAAACCGTCCCAACCTTCATGAGTTCGCCACAAACATGGATACAAAACGACCTTGGATGCGTATCCCATCTAGGATCAAACACTGCCTGCGCACTCGATGCCGCGTGATCGCCTCCGAGACGCCACGCGAAGCACGATTCACACACGACACCGAGGTCTTCATACGATGACACGACGCTTGTCCGCCCGACCGAAATCGCCTTTGCATATCCGCACGCTTGTCTACGCCTTGGTTGTGCCCGCGCTGTTGCTAAGCGGTTGCAACCGCAACAAGAAGCCCGTGCCAAAGCCAATCATTCAAGCACCATCGATTTCTCAGGACATCCCTGCGCCTTTGCGAGGCACGATCGGTGCTGAGGCCCGGATCTCAGGTACGGAGCCCACACTTGTATCGGGCATTGGCTTCGTCGTTGGACTCGATGGCACGGGCGGGCTCACAATTCCTGAGCAATACGCGGCGCATCTTGAACGCGAGATGGGGCTCAACGGGATTGGGATCGGTAATAGCGACGGAAACACGAATATCTCCGGCAAGACTCCCGGGCAGCTCCTCCGCGACCCAAACACCGCAGCGGTGATCGTGCAGGCGGCGATCCCTCCTGGCGCCCGAGCCGGTGAGAGTTTCGATCTGTATGTCCGTGCGATTAATGCGACTAGTCTTGAGGGCGGTCGGCTCTGGTCAACGGAACTAAGAATCGGTCCGCCCAGCGCGTTTGGGAATCCACAGGCCCGCATTCTCGGGAATGCCAAGGGGCCGATCTTCCTCAACCCATTCGCCGAGCCCGGCGGCCAATACGATGGTGTCACGCGAGATGTCGGACGCGTGCTCGATGGTGGCTCCGTCTCCTTCCCGACGAAGATCGAAATCATCCTCAACAATCCATCTCACTTGCGCGCTCGGCAAATTGTGACAGCGATTAACTCGGCCTTTCCGCTTCCGCCCGGAGAGCGTGAGCCCACGGCCCGAGGTAAGGACGAATCGCTGATTCTCGTGCAGATCCCTTCCGAGTTCGCGGACGATCGCGATCACTTCCTCGACCTGCTTTCGCATATCACGATCGATCAGTCATACCCTGAGGTCTACGCACGCCGGTACGCGCAAACCCTTGTAAATCAGCCTTACCTGGCGGGTGATATGTCGTTCTGTCTCGAGGCATTGGGCGAACGCGCTCTGCCCTTCATCAGCGATCTCTATGACCATCCTGAACTTGCGCCTCGACTCGCGGCACTCCGCGCAGGCGCCGAGCTGGGCGACGCACGAGTTGTGAAACCGCTCCAAGCAATCGCGTTGACCGCGGACACGAAGTACCAAACAGATGCAATTGCACTCCTGAGCAAGATCGACCAATCAGTTCTCGTCGACACAACCCTGCGGGAACTGCTCGCCGAGCCCACACTCGCGGTGCGTGTCGAGGCTTACGAACGCCTCATGGAACGCGCCCTCAAAGCACGGCGCCAACGCATCGCTCGCATGATCACCAACTCCAAGGGAGGGGTCGAGGCGAGCCGCACCCAGATCGAGGCACTCTCACGCGTGCATGTCCCGTCTGATCCGCTCCGTGGCGTCAGCCGCGAGCTTGTTGCTGGCAAGTTTTTCCTCGATATTGTCCCCTTCGGTGACCCTCTCGTGTACATCACGCAGCAGAACGAGCCCCGTATCGTCCTGTTTGGCGAAGATCTCGCGTTGAGCAAGCCTCTGCTCGCGACAGCGTGGTCTGATCGATTGATGCTCACCGCGGAGACCTACAACGACCCCGTCCGTCTGTACTTCCGTGATGAGAAAACACGAGTCGTCTCGACGATGGATGATGTTCCCGAAAATCTTCCTTCGCTGATCAAGCTGCTTGCACATCAGCCAAGCCCAGAAGATCCACGCCCAGGGCTGGGATTCTCGTACGCACAGGTTGTCGGCGCCTTGTACCAGATCTCATTCGATCGCGGGATCGATGCCGCCTTCACGACAGAACAGGACCGTCTGCTCGCGGATCTGCTCAGTGCAGTTCAGTCCGATGAGATCGCGATCCGACCTGAAACCAGCGCGGACGAGCAAATCCTTATCCCTGTCGATGATCCATCCGCCCCCGTGGTTGGCGAGAATCAGGCCATTGTCCGGGAACGACGCACGCTCTTGGTGCCGGTTATCCGAACGGATGAAGAGGGCAATGAGATCCCGCGCGAAGATGTCCCCACGGAGCGCGAGGAATAACCTATCGCATCGATTCCGCTTTATGATGCAGCGCCTCTACCCGTTCTCGTAAATGGGCCAACGCAGCCTCGGCACTCTCTTTCATGAGCTCATCCGATGCGATCGGCTCACCGTAACACACGACGATCTTGTCTCGGAATGGGATGGGGAGTTTCCTTCTGCGCGGCCACGCCTCGTACGCCCCGGCGATTCCTACCGGCACCACCTGACAGTGCGCCCGCTTGAGCAGGACCGCCGCGCCACGCTGAAAAGGCTGAAGTTTACCGTCAGGCGACCGTGAACCTTCAGGGAACACGAGCATCATCCGCCCGTTCTTCATCTTCGCGATTGTCGCTTTCATGGCACCCGCATCACCCGCGCCCTGCTTGATGGGCGATGAGTTGAGCGTCGAGATCAACCACCCGAAGGGTTTGAACTTGAACAATGACGCTCGCGCTAAAAAATCTGCGTGACGATGACGAACCCCTGAACCAATCGCCGGAGGGTCGTAAAACGATTGATGATTCGCGACAAGCAGCACCGGCCCTTCACGCGGGATGTTCATAACATCCACACGGCGCAGACGGTGGAAAACCCGAAAATACCACAGAACAGTCTCTCGGCACAGATCGTAAAACACGAGGTGCATGAGCGAAGAACCGGGATGACGCGTGCGATAGCGTTGAAACATCGAACTGAGTGTAGCCCTCCTCCCGTATGATCTTCACATGCCCCCAGCTCCTTCAATCCGCTCTCGTTTTCGATCACTCATCGTGCTGATCCTGCTCGGGCTGGTGCTCAACCTCATCGTCTCGTGGTCATTGCTGCTCATTCCACGGTACAGCGCTGCAGCAGATCTGCGCGTCGTGCAGTTTCGTAACCCGAATACTGAGTATCCGCACGACGCCATTTTCAGTGTCATCCATCAGTGGTTCGGAGTGCACGAGCACCAGTTCTACCTCACACGACGCTCGCGATCGCGTGATCTCCCCAAGCGCACCAGTATCTACTGGACTTGGTTGCCATGGGATTCTGACCCAGACGCGATTACCCGGGGCAACGAGTTGTTCACAAGCTTTGCTCCCGAGCACCCCGACCATGCAATCATCTCCACGACCCGTGTCGGATTTCCGTCTCTTGCGATGGAAACACAGTCACTCGTCGACGATTTCTCACTCCTCTCCAATGGTTCGCTCCGGACAGAGTCACACTACGGTTTCATCTCTCGCGTGGACGGGGTCGCCGGAACTACCAAGCCAGGGATTTGGCCCCACGCCCCCCACATCCTTTTCCCTTACAAACCTATTTGGATCGGGTTCGCGATCAACACTGTGTTCTACACGACTCTGGTCTTCACGCTGATCTGGACTGTCCGTCAGATCAAGCACGCCCGCCGAATGCGGCGCGGCAGTTGCCCATACTGCGATTACGAACTTCATCACGATTTCCGCGATGGGTGCCCGGAATGCGGCTGGAGACGCGTGCACGCCCAGGCGGAGCAATAAAAGAGTTATCGGATGCCCCCGCTTTACCTACCCGCACACTCGGCGAGGAGATTCCGTGTTTGCTTGCGGATCATCGCCTCAATACGAATGCTCGTTGCATGAGCAGAATCTCCACCAACAACGCCTTTCAACGCATCATCGGGGTAAACAATCAATCCGCTATGCGAACACTCGAGCGTCTGTCGACCGGATATGCGATCAATCGCGGTGCAGACGATCCCGCTGGATTGATCGCATCCGAGAACTTCCAAGCTCGCCTCAGCGCCAATCAGGCTCAGATTACTTCAATCGAGCGCAACGAAGCGTTCATGAATATCCGCGATGGTGCGTTAGGTGCCCAGTTGGACAACATCGGCGATCTTGACAGCCTGGTCGTCCAAGCCGCAAATGAGGGCGGGACGACCGGGTCCGAGATCGGTGCCGTTTCAACCCAAGTCGATGGCATCATCAGCGGCATCGAGCGTGTCCTACCCGCCACCGGAATCGACATCATGCGAGATGTGACCACGCAGATGCAGGTCGGCACCGATGAGGTGAGCGGCGATCCGATCTACGAAGAGGTCTCCATAAGTGATTTATCTCGTGTCATGGAGCAAGACCCAGAAGCCGCCCAGCGTCTCGTAGATGGGGCTCGAGATGCGGTGCTCCAAGAGCGTGCTCAGATCGGGGCAGACCAACGCGCTGCAGAGGCCGAACGCCGAGTACTCGAAGAGGAACAGATCAACATCGCTCAGGCGAACTCATCAATCCGAGACGCCGATTACGCCCGCGAGAGCTCGAATCTTGTTCGTGATCAGATACTGGGTGAAGCATCAATCGCTGCAGAACTCGCTTCCCGAGCTTCGTCTGCCGCGGTGCTCCGGCTGCTGGATCTGCAGGCTTAATCTGTCGTCATAACCCCACCCCCCACGCAGATTTACCCCTAAAGACGGGGGAATCTGCCTTCAAAACAACTCATCTTGTAGACAGTCCCAGCGGGTGTGGATGCTCTGCACGGGTCTCGGCCATCCCCGAGCTTGCCGAGTACCCGGGCATCCCCTGCACAGGCCCCGCGTCCATACCCCCGGCGCGGGGCTTTTCTTTGCGCGCTCTGAATCATCTCGACAAGAGTCCCTAACAATCATTCACGACATGATCGCGCCACACCCAACATCACGACCCACTCGCGTCCTCAAGTTCACGGACACCCTCGCGGACATCAACGGCGTGTGCCGATTCATCCAGAACACCGCCCAGACCGCGCACGATACGGGTCACGACCTGTGCGTCTATACCTCGACCCGACTCGATATACCCAAGGTCGACGGCGTCCGAAACTTCACACCCATCTACGCTCGCGCCATGCCCGGGTACGAAACACTCGAGATCGCGCTCCCGCCCGCGCTGGAGATGATGCGTGCAGCCCAGGACTTCGACCCCGATGTGATCCACATCTCTACCCCGGGCCCTGTCGGCACCGTTGGGTTCCTCGTCGCGAAGCTCATGCGGAAACCCATCGTTGGCGTCTACCACACGGACTTTCCCGCGTACATCGACGAGCTCTTCGATAACTCGGTGTGCTCCGCGCTGTGCCGAGGGCATATGCGGTTCTTCTACAAACGCTTTAAGTATGTCTTCTCACGAAGCGCCGACTATGCCCAACGCCTTGTTGATCTCGGTGTCGATCAGACCAAGCTCGTTCGTCTTCGCGCAGGCTTTGACGACACAAGGTTTGATCACACACTCCGAGACACAAGCATCTGGGAGGAATACGGACTGAAGAACAACACCATCAAAGCCGTCTTCTGCGGACGAGTGAGCACGGAGAAAAACCTACCTATGCTCGTCGAGATGTGGCCGACCATCCGGGATCGGATTCACGCACAAGGCCGCGAGATCGAACTCATCATCATCGGCGACGGCCCATATCGCAAAGAGATGGAGGAGAAACTCAAATCCCACGGCACCCACTTCCTCGGGTTCCGCCACGGAGTCGAACTCGCTACGCTATACGCCTCGTGCGACTTCTTTGTATTCCCATCGACCACCGATACACTCGGGCAAGTCGTGATGGAATCGCAGGCCTCGGGTCTGCCGGTGATCGTCACGGATCAGGGCGGCCCCAAGGAGATCGTCCACGATCAGCACCACGAATCCCCCACCGCGTTCGTGCTCCCGCGCGACGACGAATCGCAATGGATCGATACGATCGTCAAGCTCGCGTGCGATGATGAGCTGCGCTCAACGCTGGGACGCAACGGGATCGAACTGATGAAGAATCACACTTTCGTCGCGTCGTTCGAGCACTACTGGTCGATCCACGAAGCCGCAGCGGCACAATCAGGCGCTTGAGTCAATCCAGCTTGACCTGGCCCACTAGACCCGACACGCTCGAAGCGCCCTGATTCCGAACCCACTTTTCCAGCCCTTTGCGCATCTTCACGCTCGCCCGGGGCGATGCGAAGCTCCCCGCCCCGATCTGGACCGCGCTTGCACCCGCGAGGATAAACTCAGCTGCGTCCTCCCAGCGTGTCACCCCACCCGCAGCGACGATGGGAACCCCGGCCTCTCTGGCAAGCCCCTGATACACCAGATGCACGAGACGCACCACGATCGGGTGGATCGCCGGGCCGCTCAAGCCGCCCGTCACATTCGCGAGGATGGGTTCACGCGTCCGCACATCAATCCCCATCGCCGGAACGGTGTTCGTCAGCGTCAGCCCCTCGGCACCCGATTCGATAGCGACCCGAGCCAGATCCACAATCGTGTTCGGCGTGCCCACCGTCACAGGCGACAGCTTCACAAACATCGGGAGTTGCCCGATCGCATCCGACATCGCGGAGATCAGGTCTTTCAGCGCCGCTGGGTCGCTACCGAACTCCAGCCCAGAATGGACATTGGGACAGGAGACATTAGCCTCGATTCCCCGAACTCCCTCGATCGCTGCGAGCCTCGTGGCGACCTCGACATAATCGTCTACACAATCGCCCGCGACAGACCCGATGATCGGGCAGCCCATCGACCCTACCTTGGGGCCCTCATCACGGACAAACGCATCTATTCCTGGGTTTGCGAGCCCGATCGCATTCATCATCCCGGCGCGCGCAAAGGTGATCCGCGGGAACGGGTTTCCGTGCCTGACCTCTTTTGTAATGGACTTGGTCACGATCCCGCCGAGCCGCGACGGGTCGAGCACATCACGCATCTCGGACAAGACGCCAGCCGTGCCAGCCGCAAGGAGGATCGGGCTTGTCAGATCGATCCCCGCGATGCTCGTTCGCAACGCGTCGTCGCTCACAGATCGTCCAACCGATCGCGGACCACGCGTTCCATCTCGTCAATGACACCGTCGATCGTCAACTCGGATGTATCGATCACGATCGCATCGTCCGGACAGACCAGCGGCCCATCGCTGCGAGAGGAATCGATCCGGTCGCGTTCGAGGATACGCTCGCACATTTCCTCGATACTCACATCGTTCTTGAGTCCCAACTGATCGATCCGTCGCTCGGCTCGGACCTTGGGGTCCGCGTCGAGGTAGAACTTCACGGGCGCATCCGGGAAGGCGATGGATCCCTGATCGCGTCCCTCAGTGACGAGTCGCGGGTGCTGTGCAAAGATCACGCGCTGCTTGCGAACCATGTGCGAGCGCAACTCGGGGATCGTCGCTACGAACGACACCTTCTTGGTCACATCGTCCGCACGGATTCGATGGTCAATCGGGGTGTCCCACGCAAGAATCATCGGTGGGTCCTGAGACCAATCGAAGTGCAGATCCGCACCGATGACCGTCGAAACGAGCTCGCCGATCTCATCTTCCTCGAACTTCCGATCGATCATGATCGCGGCAGCCGCCCGGTACATCGCGCCTGTATCGAGAAAATCCAGACCGAGTCGTTGCGCAAGCATCCGAGCCACCGTGGATTTGCCCGTCCCAGCTGGTCCGTCGATCGTGATAATTATTTCTTTGGTGCTGGGCACAGTGAACCCCGCTGTCATCGTCGCTGAACCCTGCGACTCTTTCGTTTCGCGTTCGTTCGTTGTCTCGCTGACCGCCACGAGAGCTCCTTCCTGTCGCCCGCGTTCTTACCGCCGCCCGTCAAGACTCAGCGAGTGACACCAACGCCGCCTCGATCGCGTCCCGGGTCTGCAACACCCCCAGTGTACCATCACCTTCCCCCCTGTAGTCAAGCGCGATGTTGCCACTGAACCCAACGGCCTTAATCGCCCCAACCATGGGTTCAAGCTCGTACCCGACATGCTTCGCAGGTGCAGCGTCGTCCATTGCCTCGAGTTCTGCCGCCAATGCGTCTAAACCGCTGAGCCCGTCCGCAGCCGCCATCGACTCGTCATCAGGCTCGACTTCTTCGAAAGCGAGGGTCGATGCGTTCACCACGGTGGCATAGGGAGTCAGACGACGCAGGTAATGCACCGCATCCCCTGATTCATGTGCCGCTTGGAAATCGGGGAGGGTCCCGATTCGAAATCCGCCAATTGCCTTGACGAGATCCGTTGTGCGATCGGGATCGCTCGTCAATCCTGCGTGAGGCGAAATCAGGACATTGATGTCCATCGTGTCCGCGCGTTCGAGTACGCTTTTCATGTACTCAGCCACAGCATCGAACGCATCATCAGTATCGGGCGATTTGATCGACATCGATACGGCATTACACCCCAGCACGCTCCCTGCAATGATCACGCGGTGCATCCGATCGATGCTTGCTTCGCCCTTGTTCCCACTCAAATCGAGAGGAGTGAGCTCCGAGAGCATCAGACAGGTGCATCCCACCTTGTCACCGTTATCGCGGACCTGTGCAATCTCCGAGCGTCCCATGCCCTTGAGCAAGTCCGTGGAGAGATTCAGGGCACGCAGATCGAGCTGCTCACGGGTGTACTTCGGAAGGTCTGGCACGCTCAGCGCGCTCTTGCCCCGTTTCGTGATCAGTGACCGGATCGAGTTCACATTGAGCGAATACATCATGCGACGAGACTGTAGGCACGCGTATCGGCTTGCGATCGGACCGAGCTACAATCCGGCATGCCTTCACCCACTGGGATATCCATCAAATCGATCGGGTTTATCGCCGCGGGAATCCTCGCGCTGATTTTTACAGGCATCATCGTTATCTCGATGATCGTCGCAAACCCAGCCCCCACAAGCAATCAGGGCAATAACTTCCCAGATCCCGAGGACATCATCGATATTGAGCAGACCCAAACGGGCGGCGCAATGTTTGTGACGATTGTGGATCAGAACGATCCCACGCGCGTCTCCTCCACACTCCGCGCAGATCGATTCGAACCCATTGGCGAAGGGCGTCGACGCCTCGATCAGCCGGAATCGTGGATATACCTCGATGATGGTCGGGCCGTACGCGTGAATGCCGACACCGCCACCATGCTCATGCCGGATCCCAACCAGGCCCCAGAATCCGGGACCCTGGAGGGCAATATCATCGTTCGCACATACGACGCCACGCCTGCACCCGGTGAGCCAGCCCCGGACGACCAGGAACCGACCCTTATAGCCCGATTTGACGAACCGCTCGAGTTTGAACGCCGATACCTCCGGATGCGTTCGCCGGGGCGGTTCGAGATCGAATCCGATCAAGTCGATTTCTCGGGAGTCGACCTGACCGTCATCTTCAATAATCTGAAAGACCGGATTGAGCTTATCGATGTGGAGCAGGGAGATCAGATCGTCTTCCACACCGATCGCATCGCTTCAGACAATGATAACACGCCCGCCCAACCAAGGAGCGAATCGGAATCCGTCCCACAACCTGGCAATCAGGACCCGACATCGATCGCGGCATCCAAAACCCCAACCGAGACGGACGCCGCCCAAACCGCACCCGCGTCGCCTGAAACTCAGCATTATCGAATCGCACTCGAATCAAAGGTCCGCGCCGAACTGTTCGGGTCGGGCCGTGTCCTTGCAGACACACTGACCCTCTGGGCAACACTGATCGACGGACGGATCCCCGAAGACGCGGCCCGTCGCGTGATGCTCGCGTCTCAAACAGCGTCTACTCAGCCCGTCGCCGAGTCTACGGCATCACCAACGGCACCCGGCACGGCTCCCTCTACCCAAAGCTCTCCGGTACCCGTAACCACCAAGGGGCTAGTGGTGACCTGGTCGGGCCCCATGCGCATTCGACCGATCGATGATGACCTTCCCCCAGAGCTTGAGCACGACCATCTCTCGCTCCGTCTGGATTCCGATGAGGGGACCGGAATTGCGATGCAAGCTCCCGATCGCGGTTTCACTGGGCAAGCGAAATCGCTCACCTACTTCGCGACACGCGCGATCGCTCAACTGGAAGGCCAACCGAACGAGACCGGGATCATCAAGCTCGATGTCGAGGATACCGGAACGCTCTATGCCGAGTCGCTCCATGCCAATCTTGCAAACGGCCAAATCGATATGCGTCGGCGAGGTTCCATATCCACACACAGCGATGACCCGGAGCTTGTTGCCTCGGTCCGCTGGAAGGACCGTGCCCACATCGAGTTCGCGATCGACGATTCGGGTGCGATCACCCAGAGACTCAAGAGCGCCCGATTTGAAGGCGCAGCGATCGCTGAACAAGCGGGCAACTCCGTCGGTGCACGCGAGATTCATGCGAATCTCAACCCAGAGCTCCCACCGGCGTCGGCGCTTACTCAGATCGTTCTCAATGAGGGAGTCATCGCAAGCGCCGAGAAGCAAACCCTGACTGGCAAGACAGTCACGATTGATTTCGAACCCGACGCGGATCCCAACGCATCGCCACATCCTGTGCGTGTCACTTCCATCGGTTCCTCGATGGGACGCACATCTGACCAGATGCTCCGTGCGGATGACATGCATGCGGATCTCGTTCGCGACGCCGCAGGACAGACCCGTATCAGCAATGCTCGGGCTGTTGGTAGCGTGAACTACCGAGACAGCTCACGCACGACCGCACGCGCCGAGGAACTCGAAGCAGACGGCATCAACGAGATCATCGTCCTGAAGGGTGATGAGGCCCAGGCTTCACAGGCAGGATCCACGATCACCGGACCGCACATCATCCTCCGCGCAAAGCGCCGTAGCATTGAAGTCGTTGGGCCGGGCACCTTCGATCACGATATCGCCGTGAAAAATGCACCCGATGCCCCCAAAGGCCTCAACGGGAATGTCAACGCGCGATGGTCCGAGTCGATGAAGTTTGAAGACACGCTGGGCACCGTCGAGTGCAAAGGCGATGTCCGCGTCATCTCCACGCCAGACGCCCTTACCCGTGACACGCTCAAGGCGGATCGAGTAACGATCAAACTTACACCCATTCCCACCAACGACCGCATCGCGAATGCGAATCCGCCCGAGCGAGAACTCATCAGCGCCCGGGCCGCAGGGCGTGCCGATCCGGGCGCCGACCCCATCTATGCGTCTGTTGAGTCTCGGACCTACGCCGCGAGCGACCCAGAACGCGCCGAAGGCGTGCTCTACCTAGAGGGTGCTCAGATCCTCGCGGACAATGAGAACCAAACCCTCACCGTCCCGGGTGCCGGGACTCTGCTCATCCTCGATCGTCAACAGGATGAGAATACGCCCGACTCGAACCGCCCGATGGACGGATCAGGTCTCACACGATTCACATGGGCATCCCGGATGGTTCTTGATCGCCCGATGGGCAAAGGCACATTCACCGGCTCCGTCGCGGTCGATCACAAATCCCTCGTATCCAACAAGCGTGCGACGCTGAACACCGACTCACTCGTCGCGTTCTTCGAGACTGACCCAGCCGAAGATCCCTCACAGGTCGCAACCGGGACCAACTCCCTCCGTTCAGCGATCGCTGAAGGACAGGTCCGGTTTATCTATGCAGGTTCAGAACTGCTGAGCGATCGTGCGGAATACGACGCAATCGAGGATTCACTCTTCGCGAGCGCACTCGATACGAACCGCGTGACGCTCTATCGCAACGATGGCTCTGCGCCGACCTCAGCGAGGACGCTCTTCTGGGATCTCGCGAAGGACCAACTCCGAATAAACGCCCCGTCGCCCGTGCGAACATTGCCCGGCGGATAAATCGAATATCCTCTAGAAGGCTTACTTGTTTGCGTGGGCGCCCTGATGCACTTTCTCCTGAGAGTGCTCGACCCACGAATGCCCGACGGGCACCCCAAGCAACGCCCCCATCACCCAGGCCACGGGTGAAACGATAACGAACCCGGGAAGAGTGCCTCTGAGCACCATCTCTTCCATAGATCCAAACCCGGGATAGACAATCGTCACCAGCGGGAAAATCAATCCAGCAATCATCACGCCCAGCATCACCGGGGCGAATGGTGTGCCCGTGTGCCCTTCCTTGCCCTGCGTGGATGCCGCGGCCATGCTTCCAGCAACGCCGGCCACAATACCACCGATAAAGCCAACACCTGTTGATTGTCCTGGGAAGTCGTACGCGCCCATGAAGAGCGAAACCAATCCCGCCGCGAGAAACGCAGCTCCCATCGCCGACAGCATCGACGCCTGACGCAACCATCCCGACAAACGCTTGAGCGAGAAGCTCGACAGAGGATCGTTTTCGTCGTTCGCACTGACAATGACTCCTGCGATCATTACGAACGCGAGCAGGACCGCCCCCTCAATCGCGAGCTTGATTGATGTCCCCACCTCGGGCGCGAGCAAGTAGACCTGTCCGATTCGCCCGCTGGTCCAAGCGACCCACCCGAGCACAAACCCCATTGCAAGAAACCCCTCTCGCCGTCCGCCGAGCAAACTCCCGATCACGCCGGCGATGCAAGTCAGCGCACCGACACATACCAACGCGATCAGCCCCGAAACGAACGAGTTGCTCGTCAACAAGGTGTGCGCCCCGGATCCATCGATCGCATTGAGTCCCCCTGCTATCGAGGCCGCGATCGGTCCAATCAGGGCAAGCGCGAGCGCCCGGCTGATCCATTGTCGGAGGATTTTGATCATGACCGTATCATCGACCTAAACACGCGCCGGGGCAAGCAGATTCGTGTACCATCATGCCATGAGCTCGTCACGCCCCCAATCCTCCACCAACCCACAACGCCCCCTCCGCGAACCGGATGTGATGCTCTCGGATCTAACTGATGAACTCATCTGGCCCCGCGTTCTGCGAGCCCCAGCGCTCGCGATTGCACCAAACCGCTTGCTCTCTGGATGCCTAGGCGTGTTTCTGATCGCACTCATCCTCAATATCTACAACTGGTTACGATCGATTTCGAATCCAAGAGACGCTGTCTCACAAGCGGATCTGATCGCTCCGACGATCTCCGAGCGATTCGAAGGAATCATGCAAGCCATCATCACCCTCGACGCACCCGCGTTCGCCGGTCAGATCGAACTGGCCATCATGTCACTGCGGAACAGTGTCATGAATAATCTCGTTCTCACGCTCCTGCTCGGTATCCCGATCATCGTCGTTTTCGCGCTCGTCGGCGGGGCGATATCTCGCTCCGTCGCGTTCGAGTTTGCCCAAGGGCGATTCGCATCCCGTGAAGAAACCATCCACTTCACGCTCCAACGCTCGCGTCAGTACATCTACGCCCTGATCGCACCGATCTTGTTTGCCTCGGCCCTCATGTTCATCATCGCGCTCGGTGGCCTGCTCCTCAGCTTTCCCGTCCTCGACATCCTCGGCGGCATCCTCTACCCCATCGCCCTCATCCTGGGCGCGATCGCGACAATCGTTCTTGTCCTCCATGTTGTCGCTTCACCAATGATCATTCCTGCATTAAGTATCGAAGGCACAGATGCATTCGACGCGATCCAACGCTGTTATGCCTATGTCATTGGCCGACCTATTCGCTACTTCTCATACGCGATCTTGCTGAGCATCGTGAGCTTCCTCGCCGCGAGCGTCTTCACGATGATCATCGGACTGTCCATGGAGATGACGGACTGGTCCCTCAACTTCTTTTTCAGCCACTCCATAGAGAGCGCACTCACTGGTGAAGGGGATCTGGGCGCAACTAAGTCACTCGCGCACAGCGCGATTGAAGCCTTCAGAGGTGTTCTCAGGATCCTCATCGCCGGGTACTTTGTGTCGCTCTTTTACACCAGCGGCACTCTTCTTTACCTCGCGATCAGACGCATATGCGACGGCCAGGGAATCACGGAGATCTGGGAGCCCGTCGAAGAGGCCTGATCACTCTGCATCCTCAAACAACGCAGGATCGAGCGTCAAAGACCAGGGATCCAACGGGTCGGGCAGATCCTCGAGCGTGATCGCGTCATCGATCGAGAACCGCCCTACACGGGTGCGCCGCAAAGCGGTAAGAACACCGCCGGCCCCAAGTTCGGATCCGATATCGCGCCCCAGCGATCGGATATAGGTCCCCTTCCCACAGGTGACTCGGATCACGAGCGTTGGCCATTCGTACGACACGATCTCAATGTCATCGATGCGAATAGGACGCGCATCCAGCTCAACGAGTTCACCCCGTCTCGCCATCGCGTACGCTCGTTTTCCATTGACCTTGATCGCGGAATATGCCGGGGGTTTCTGCAAAACATTCCCGGTCCATCTGGCGCACGCGTCCTTCACTTCGTCGATCGTCGGCACACGATCAACAGGGACATCTTCCATCTCACCCTCCAGATCATCCGTATCCGAGAGCCGTGAGAGATCGACCGTGGTGTCGTACTGCTTCACACCGACCATAACCTGATCGCTCCGCTTTGTAGCCTTTCCAACAAGCACCACGAGCACCCCGCTAGCGAGTGGGTCAAGGGTGCCCCCATGCCCCACTTTCACGCGCTTGGGAGCGCCGCCTGCTTTGAGTTTCCCTCGCACGATCGCGCACACCTGCATGGACGACAAGCCGAGGGGCTTATCGATCACTAGGACGCCTTCGATTGGTTGCTGATCCTGCGTTGCATTCATGGTCTGAGACTCTAGTCAATCCAGGAGATGCAAAAACCACACCGCCCGAAACACTCGGGCGGCGTGGCGCAGGAAATGGGGTGATTTGCAAGCTCGCACGCCCTTGAGCAAACGAGCAGTATTTCATGTGGCCGGGCACCGGACCCGGGGCCCGGCCTGCGATGCCTCGGAGAGGGGGACAAGGCATCGCGTGGTTGAAAGGCGGTACGGTCTATCCGTCCCGCATGGTTTCGCTCGTCAAACCGCGGCCGATGCAACGAGTTGGACTTCCGGGAAGTCATTTTCTGTCTCGATCGCGTGGTTCATGTAGTTCGTAAACAGGTTGAAGGTTGTAATCGCGATGACTTCCAGAACTTCCGACTCGCTCAGATGCTCGTGAGCCTTGGCGAAATCGTTGTCACTGATGAACCCACGCCCGCCAACAACTGCTCGAGCGAAGTCGATCGCTGCCTGTGTCTTGGGATCATTGGACTTGCCGTTTCTGTTCAGTTCGCGCTCTTCTTCGCTTAAACCGACCATCTTCCCGATCGCATCGTGGGCCGAGGCGCAATAACCGCATTTGGAAAAGTTTGCGATCGCCAATGCCAGCGACTCGCCAACCTGATCGCCAAGCACGCCCGTTGAGAGGGCTTCTTTCTGTTTTACATAGCTGTTGAGCGCAGCGGGTGATTTGCCAAGGGTGCCCAGCAGATTCGGGACCTTGCCGAGCTGCGCTTTTATCCCCTCAAGGGTGCCCTTGGTGGATTCGGGTGCGTTTTCGATTGTGGTCGGTTCGATGCGTGCCATGTAACTCTCCGTCAGATCTTGAAAGTGGATTGTGAATCAGTTTCCTCGTGTCCGTTCTTGCGAACATGCTGGACACATGGTAGAATAGACCAACCTGTCTGTTTATTTCCACCCTCTTGAGAAAAATCAACACCGATGCCTCCTTCCAAAAAACAACACCTCATTTCCTGTGCTCGCCGACTGTTTGAGTCAGAGGGCTTCCACACCACTGGGATCGATCGGATCTTAGAAGAAGCTGGCGTCGCCAAAATGACCCTCTACAACAACTTTGGATCAAAGGACATGCTGATCGTCGCGGTCCTCAACGACACGAGCCAAGACATGCTCGATCGCCTCAGCGCGTCCGTAACGCACATAAGCGATCCATACGAGCAAGTTTTGGGGATCTTTGATGCCCTTGCCCAATGGCATGATTCCGATGATTTCTGCGGGTGCATGTTCCAAGCGGCCGTCGCGGAGTTCCCAGACCCAGAATCCGAACCCGCGAAAGCGGCACAGTCGCACTTGCTCCGACTGACAGAACTCTTCTATGGACTCTGCCTCCGCGCTGAACTGGACGATGCACGGACACTTTCATCCATGCTGGCCATGATTGCGAGTGGCGCCAACTGCACTGCTAGACAGATCCGTACAGATCTGCCCGCGAAGCATGCACGCCAGATCGCGGAAATTCTTCTCGAGCGGGCCTGCTCGCGCCCACTCTCGTCCGATATCATCTCGAACTAACGATCGTTTGAATTCTGACTCGCCCTGAAATAGAATCACCTGTATACATGTTCTCCCTTGAACAGTGGAATGCACTTCAAGGATAAAGGAGGCCTCATATGTCGACCCAAACCGTCATCGAAATCACCGAAGAGAACTTCGATCAGCTCGTCAACTCCGACACCCCAACGCTCGTCGACTTCTGGGCGCCTTGGTGCGGCCCATGCCGTGCATTGGGGCCAACCATTGAGAAGCTCGCAGATGACTACGAGAATAAGGCCCAAGTCGGCAAGCTCAATATCGATGAGCACCCGCAGCTGGCCGCGAAGTTCGGCGTCTCGTCCATCCCCACCGTGATGGTGTTCAAGGGTGGCGAACGAACCGAGCAGTTCGTTGGTCTGCGCCAGTACGACGATTACGCCGGCGCACTCGACGCCTGAGATACTTACCCAACAAAGCGCGAAAAATGCCCGCAGCAGCGGGCGTTTTTTGTATCCGTGCTCGATACAATCGCACCCTCAGATGAGCACAAAAACCGCTAAACCGACCAAGAAGCCCGCCAAGGACCCGTGGGACACCCCTGGGATGCGTCAGTGGCGCAAAATCAAAGAACGCCATCCAAACTGCGTGCTGTTCTTTCGGATGGGCGACTTCTACGAACTCTTCGGCGAGGACGCTGAAAACCTCTCGCGTGATCTGGGGCTCACCCTGACAACCCGTGGTAACGCGATCCCGATGGCCGGGGTTCCCCACCACCAGAAATCGACATACATCTCCCGCGCGATCGAGATGGGCTATCGCGTCGCGGTGGTCGACCAACTCCAAGACCCCAAGGACGCGAAGGGCGTCGTGGATCGGGGCGTGACTCAGGTCGTCACCCCCGGCACGCTGGTTGATGAATCGCTGCTTCGCGACGAGCAATCGGTCCCGATGGGCGCGATCGTCGTCCACGATGAGGACCACGCCGGCGTCGCGATTGTTGAACTCTCCACCGGGGCGTTCTCGCTCTACGACGGCACGCTTGAGCAGTGCGCTGACGAGCTGGGGCGTATGGGTGTGCGCGAGCTGATCTACGCCGCACCGATCTCGGGCGATGCACCCAAACGAATCGTCGATCTCGGATCGGGCATCAACGCGTCGCTCACCGCTCGCCCCGGGTGGCAGTTCGGGCAATCCGAGGCGCTGGAAGCGATCGAGCACCAGTACCGCCTGGGCACGATCGAGGGGCTGGGGCTGGAGAACGCTTCACCGAGCGTGCATGCTGCTGGCGCGATGCTGCGCTACCTCAACGAAACACAGGCGATCGATGAGGGTGCCAAGCGCAGTCCTGGCCAGCAACACGCCTCGCTGGCGCACCTGCGCCCCCCGACCCGCGTGCAGCGCGAGAACCACTGCCTCATCGACCGGGTGTCGCTGCGATCGCTCGAGATCGAACAGACCATCCGCGAGCAGTCGCTTAGCGGTTCACTCGCCGGCGTCTTCCTCGCCAGCCCGGTCGGTACTCGCTGCGTCATGCACACGCCGATGGGAAAACGACTCGTCCGCAACTGGCTGTCGGCCCCGCTCATCGACATGGACGCGATTAACGCGCGATTGGACGCGGTCGAATCGCTGACGCTGAGCTCCGACCTTCGTGACGACCTCTCCGGGGTGCTGGGGAACATGTGCGACATGGCGCGTATCGCCGGTCGCATCGCGCTGGGACGGGCCACGCCGCGAGATCTGGTGGCACTCGGGGGCGCGAGCATCCTCATCGAGGAACTCATGGATGCGATCGCGCGGTGTGAATCGCTGAAACCACACCACGACGCGCTCGCGAAGATCCGCGATGAGGTACTGCCTCTGGGTAAAGAAATCACACGCTGCTGCATCGAGGACGCCCCGGCACACCTGCGTGAGGGCGGGCTGATCAACGACGGGATCGACCCCGAGCTCGACGAGGCACGCGGGCTTCAGCGCGACGCGGGTACATGGTTGAGCCAGTACCAGCAGCGGATCATCGACGAGCACGACCTGCCCTCGCTCAAGGTGGGCTACAACAAGGTCTTCGGGTTCTACATCGAGCTACCGGGCGCTCAGGCCCAGCGGGCCCCGGATGTCTTCACCCGCAAGCAGACACTCAAAAACGCCGAGCGGTACATCACCCCCGAACTCAAGGAGTACGAGGAGAAGGTCCTCTCCGCGGGCGATCGGGCCAACGAGCGTGAGCGCATTCTCTTCGATCAGCTCTGCGAGCGATCACGCGAGCACCTCGATGCGCTGAGCACCTTCTCCGACATTGTTGCCACGATCGACTGCCTGCTTGGTTTCGCGACCAAGGCATCGCAACGCGGGTGGGTACGACCGAAGATCGTTGATGCACCCACGCTTGAGATCACCGACGGGCGTCACCCCGTCCTCGACGAGACGCTCGGGCACGACTTCGTCCCCAACGGCTGCACGCTCGCGCAGGAGCACGCGCCTGCGACTTTGGCGCTCATCACCGGGCCAAACATGGCGGGCAAGAGCACCTACATCCGCCAGAACGCGCTACTGGTCGTGCTGGCGCAGGCGGGCAGCTTCGTACCTGCGGCTGGCGCCACGATCGGCATCGCGTCGAGGATCTTCACGCGCGTGGGCGCGGATGATGCGCTGCACCGCGGGCAATCGACCTTCATGGTCGAGATGATCGAAACCGCGAACATCCTCAACCACGCGGACGAGCGATCGCTCGTCATCCTCGACGAGATCGGGCGCGGAACATCCACCCTCGACGGGCTCTCGCTCGCGTGGGCGATCAGCGAGTGGCTCGCCGAGCACCAGCCCCGCACCCTGTTCGCGACGCACTATCACGAGATTACTGAACTCGAATCGAAGCTCGAGGGGCAGGTCAAGAACCTGCACGTCGCGGTGCGCGAGTGGACGAGCGAGGATGGGAATCAGGAGATCGCCTTCCTGCACTCCATCCGCGCCGGGCGGGCCGACCAGTCCTACGGCATCCATGTCGCCCAACTCGCAGGCGTGCCCAAGCAGGTCACCCAGCGGGCCAAGTCTGTTCTTGAGTCACTGAGCGTCGAGCACGCGGGGCGTGTGGACACCGAGCAGGTGCAGGCCGCAAACAGGTCCGCCGCGAGCCCGCAGATGAGCCTGTTCACGGAGTTCGTGCAGCACCCAGTCGTCGATTCGCTCCGCGAGATCAAGCTCGAAGAGATGACGCCGATGCAGGCGTTCGATGCCTTGCGTCAGTTGTCATCCAAGGCTCAAGATTCCGGGTCCTGAATCCGCCACGCGCCGCCGCACTCGGGGCAGACGGTGCACCCGTCGGATTCTGGTTGAAGCCCATCGAGCGAATACCTGCAGACAAGGCAAGACTGTTCGTTTCGGCGGATGAGGTCGAGTTCCTTTCCGAGTCGATTGATCTCTCGTCGGAGGGTCTTTGGTCGCGTGATCGCCGCGATGAGCAGCACCACACCAAGGACACCAACCACGAACGAAAAGAGAAGGTGTTCAATCGACCAGGATGAGCGAATCCCCTGCACGAAACCATACCAGCCGAAGAGGAATGGTACCGAAATTAGCAGCATCCCGATCGTTTCGGTGAAGACGACATTCTTCATGGTCTTCTTCTCGAGCTGGCGCATGATCTCGTGCCTGCGATCGGCACGATTGATCAGTTCGGAGGGCAACGCCGCGATGCGTGAGACTTCGTGCGCTTGGCCGCGATCATCCGTGATCTTCATGCGTGGATCCTCCACGCTGCGCCACACTCAGGACAGACGGTGCACCCGTCGGGTTCGGGGCCGATCTCGTCGATGCGGTACGCACACGACGGGCATAACCCTGCATCGGTCATCGCTCGAATCGCGTGTCTTGGGCTCCGCCATGCGTAGAGACTCAGGTATCCGCCCATGATGCCGCCG
Organism: Phycisphaerales bacterium; assembly: GCA_965216865.1. Classification (GTDB taxonomy): domain Bacteria; phylum Planctomycetota; class Phycisphaerae; order Phycisphaerales; family UBA1924; genus UBA1924. The sequence continues at coordinate 2,615,845 of OZ244206.1, read as the reverse complement.
AACATGACGAGATAGAAAATGAATACCTTGATCGAACCCATTGTGAAGACATCGAATGGCGCTGATGACCCAATCGCGAGTCTCACTAGGATCGGAAACACATAGGTCATGATGCCCGCATACGGCAAGCCGGAGATCAAGAACGCGACAACGAATCGTGCCGTATCACCACGCTTTACAAGGAACCCCTTCTCATACCCACTGATCTTGCACGCCTGGCGGATGGTGCAGAGTGAGCGCTTTGCGCCTCTTGCGTCGGCGGGTTTTTGCCGGGTAAATATCACGATGGGATCCTCCACGCCCCGCCGCACTCGGGGCAGACGGTGCACCCATCGGGTTCGGGTTTACAATCTGATACTCGGTATGCGCACGATGGGCAGCACCCTGCTCGGGTCATCGCTGCAATGACGCTGTACTTCGTATTCCATTTCGTACGGTGCAAGAAGATCCCCATCCCAAAGATGTTCACAGCACTGACCAAGAGGATGTATCCCGCTGCCGGCATTGTGAACAACCAGTCGTATCCGAAGCCGAGTGAATACTCCAAGTAACTCAACCATCCGAATAGGCACACAACCCAGTTCGCCCCCCAGATAATCATCGCCTGATGCAGCGGAGCGGTTTCTCCCGGCAAGACAAGCTCAGCTCGCGAGAGTCCCGTCATCTTAATAGCTACTCTCAATGGACAGAGCTTCCACTTTCTGCCTCGCGCATCCGTCAGCTTTGTCCACCTCAACACCATGTCTACCATCTCCCCGAGGAAACCAACATCAGGAGCATCCTATGTCGCTTACAGACTATCGCACGCTGGGCCACTCCGGGCTGCGTGTTTCGCCGTTCTGCCTAGGAACCATGACCTTTGGTAACGACTGGGGCGTGGTCGGGACGAACATCGAGGAATCGCTCGATGTGCTTGCATGCTACCTCGATCGAGGCGGCAACTTCCTCGACACCGCTAATGCGTATACCAAGGGCCACTCCGAGAAGATCATCGGGGACTACTTCAGCGACCACCCCAACAGGCGCGACCGCACCGTCATCGCCACCAAGTTCTGCGGCAACATGCACCCGAACGACCCCAACGGCGGCGGCGCGGGGCGCAAGGCGATCATGCATCAGGTGGAGGACTCGCTCCGGCGGCTGCAGACTGAGTACATCGACCTGCTCTGGGTGCACTTCTGGGATCGCCATACGCCGCTGATCGAGACGATGAGCACGCTCAACGATCTGGTGCGATCGGGCAAGGTGCGCCACATCGGGTTCTCCGATCATCCCGCGTGGGTATGCACCGAGGCGATCAGCATCGCCAAGCAGAACCACTGGGAACTGCCCATCGGGCTGCAGATCGAGTACTCGCTGCTGCAGCGCACGCCCGAGGACGAACTGCTCCCGATGGCGCAATATCAGGGTCTGGGCGTGACGCCGTGGTCGCCCTTGCGGGGCGGGGTGTTGTCGGGCAAGTACACCCGCGACGGTCGCCCATCGCCGGAAGAAACACGCGCGGCTGTCGACTCGCCGTACCTCAACGAGCGGACTTATGACCTCGTCGATGAGCTCGTCGCCGTGGGCAAGGAGCACGACGCCACCCCCGCCCAGGTCGCGCTCAACTGGGTGCAGGGCCACAGCGCGATCACCTCGACGATCATCGGCGCCAAGCGGCTCTCGCAGCTCGAGGACAACCTCGGGGCGCTGGAGTTCGAGCTCAGCAATGAGCAGCGCGAACGCCTTGAAGCCAAGTGCACCTACGACAAGCACTTCCCCCACCACTTCCTCGATCGCATCACCCCCGCCATCCAGAACGGGACGACGATCAACGGGCAATCGAGCGATATCTGGGCGTTAAGCCCCGAGGGCGATGACGACCGGTATTGAGTCGGCTTCGCTCCGCTCTCATGGAATCCCCCCGGTTTGCAGGGATGCCGACGCAAAGCTGAAGATTCGCAGCTGATACGGTGCGGATTGTGCCGATTGGGCAATCCCGATGTTCAGCGGATATTGATGGATCTGTGTGTTCATCATCGCGGATTTTCGATGATGAAGTCATGAACCGCATCCTCGCACGCTCGATCTCCCCGATTCTTCTTCTCTCGCTCGTCGGCTGCGCTCAAAGCGCCACTCGTCATGCCGATGAAAGCAGCGCGATGACTCCAGAGGCTCAGAGCCCTTCGGAAACGAGCAAGATCGTTGTATCCACGCCTGAAGATCATCGCGAGTTCGTGCTCGGCGAGGCATATAACCACGACGCGGTCCCCTCATACCTCGAGCCCGTGGAATCTATGAGTCTCGATCAAGTTCGCGCCGAACTCGAGGAGATGTATGAACACGATCGCGATCTGGTGAGCGTGTCGTACGATCCAGACCGAGACCCTCAAACGCTGGAAACCGTGCAGGCGATCGATCGAGCGCATGCTGATCGACTCAAAGAGATCGTTGGTTGCATCGGTTGGCCGACCCGTGATCTAGTTGGTCTCAAGGCGACCCAGGCCGCCTACATGGTCATCCAGCACGCTGGGCACGATGTCGAGTTCCAGAACGAATGCCTTGAGATGATGGTGGATCTCGTGGCGCAGGGCGAACTACCCGCGTCCTATGTTGCACTCCTCACGGATCGGATCCGCGTCTTCTCCGGTCAACCGCAGGTATTTGGGACCCAGATGCAAATGGCGCGCAATGACCTCGGGATTCTGGTCCCGACCCCCACCGTCCCGATCGAAGACCCCGATCATCTCAATGATCGTCGTGCGTTGATGGGCATGGTCGCCCACGAGCAGTTTGTCGAAGCGATCCAGCTCGCATATGAGGCATCGCACATAGACACCAACAGCTCGTTCGCGTCTCACGAGACAGACAGCGAGTAAGACCCGCTGCGTTCGCGAATCGGACTCTATCGTCCGATAAAACTCCCGATCGACTTTCCTGATTTCCTGGAACACCCCCATCGACATTTGTCGTATATTGGGGTGCCCGTTCGGGTGATTTTGTTCGTGTACAAGGTCGTTCTGACCGAACCAGAAACTCGACAACCTGCCTGTGTGATTTCGCGTTCGGACGAGGGTGCGATGCCCATCGTGTCACACAGCGCCTGCAAAGCGTACTCGCGCGTACAAGAGGTCTCAATACATGCTCGTTAGCACCATCGCCGCACTACTCACACTCACCGGAACTGCCGCGCTCGGCCCCACTTCGATTCATGACGCGATCCCGGATTCTGAAGGCGTGATCGACGATCGATTCGTTGTCATCTCGGACACCGAGATTGTCGCCGACGGAGTCACCTATCACTCGTGGGAAGAGCTCGCAGAATCGGGCTTCCATCATCTCGAGGAGAACCGCTGCAAGACCATCAGCTTCGGTGAAGATGTCGCCCGCGGCACACCGAGCGACTGTTCCTTCTCCCGCACTCGGGTCGAACCAGAATACGATCCGAGTGTGGAAAAGTACCGCATCCCGGTCGTTGTTCACATCATCCAACGCACGAACGGGACAGGGAATGTCCCTGATTCCCGTGTCTACTCGCAGATCGAAATCCTGAACGAGGACTTCCAGGCGATTGCGGGCACGAACGGTGCACCCGGCACCGATACACAAATCGAGTTCTATCTCGCAACGGAAGATCCGGACGGGAACCCAACGACGGGCATTACACGCTCGACAAACAACACATGGTACAACGACGGTGGCGCGTACTACAACACACTCGCGTGGGACACAAACCGCTATCTCAACATCTACACCAACAATGGCGGCGGTGCTCTGGGATATGTCCCAAACCTCCCGCAGGGTGGGATTGCTGGCTCAAACTCGGACCGCGTGGTCATCCTTCATTCCACCTTCGGACGCAATGCCCCCTATTCGCCCTTCAACCTGGGTCGCACCGTGACGCACGAGGTCGGGCATTACCTGGGGCTGGAGCACACCTTCTCCGGTGGATGCTCGAACTCCTATACATCTGGCGACTTGATCGTCGATACCAATCCGGAGAGCTCCCCCACATACGGATGTCCTGGCAGCCGCACTTCCTGTGGATCGCAGGCACCGATCGACAACTACATGGACTATTCCGATGACCGGTGCATGAATAAGTTCACCCCAGAGCAGACGAACCGCATGCGGTGCTCGCTCATCAACTACCGTCCAAACCTCTACACCATCGCTGGCCCAACTGGTTGCTCAGATGCGGATCTCGCAGAGCCCTATGGCGAACTCAACTTCTTCGATGTCTCCGCCTATCTGGCCGCGTTCACCGCGCAGGAATCAGCCGCTGACTTCGATCAGAACGGGAACTTCGATTTCTTTGATGTTTCGTTGTTCCTTGGGCTCTACAACTTTGGTTGCCCCTGATCAACGGCTCTAAATTACGCCATTCGTCAACGCCCCTCGAGTCGTGTGCTCCGAGGGGCGTTTTTTATCCATGATCCATGAGGGAACAGGTGCAGTGGTTGACCCAGACATGCGGGCGTATACTCTTTGCCCGTCCCCGCGACCCGCGGGGTAGGTGCCACCTTAGCTCAGTTGGTAGAGCGAAGCTTTCGTAAAGCTTAGGTCGCGAGTTCAAGTCTCGCAGGTGGCTTTCCCCTACTCACAGTTCCACGACCAGGTAAACTGTTACTTCTTGCTCTTCTTGCGCTCTTTTTCCCACCCTCTCCCTGCAAATACCCGATTGGCAACCTGCACCCCCACAAGGTAAAGTAGGTAATATGCCCCAACCACCCCGCCAATCTACTACGACTGCTGATACGATCCTGCTGGTCGAGGATGATCAGAATCATTGTGATCTCATCGACCGGACGATTCAAAAAAGCACTATCGATCGGGAGATCCGCACGGTTCATTTCTTTGATGGCGAAGCCGCGAAGAACTATCTCGAGCATCAGGCCGGAGAACTTCCGAAGCTGATCCTGCTCGATCTCAAACTCCCGAAAATCAGCGGACTCGAACTGCTCGCTTGGATTAAGTCGGACACATCACTCCGCAGAATTCCCGTTGTCATCCTAACGACATCGCTCGCCGAGCACGATACCCAACAGGCGATCGAACTCAACGCGAACAGTATTTTGACCAAGTCAATTAACTTCGTCGAGTTCAACGAGATGATCAACGACACGATCACCTACTGGATGAGGTGGAACCGTGGAGCCTGAACTCAACCAAGCGAAGGTCTCTGATTCCAGTCGTTCGAGAATGAAACTCGAGCAAGCCACGCGGCTGCATTGGTTCCATTGGGTCGTGGTAGTCGGTTCGCTTGTGCTCACATTTTTTGCTTGGAACCTCGCAAAGAATCAGGTCAATGATCGTGTAGAACGACAGTTTGATCGTGAGGCTCAGCGTGTGATCGCGAGCATCAAGGAACGAATGAAGAAATACGAAGACGCGCTCTGGGCGGGCGTCGCGCTCTACGAAACACTGGATGGACAAGTAACGCACGAGAACTGGGTTGACTACTCAACGAGCATCTCAATCGAAGAAAAATATCCCGGGATCAGCGGGCTCGGATTCATTACTCGTATCCAGCCCGAACAGGCCGAAGACTTCGAACGAGCCCAACAGCAATCGCAACCCAACTACAAAATCCACCCACAACACGATCAATCCGTGTCTTACCCGATTACCTATATCGAACCTTTCGGAGCGAACAGACCCGCGCTCGGTCTCGATATCGCCCACGAGGAGAACCGCTTTACAGCTGCTGAGAAAGCACGAAAAACGAAGTCGGCTCAGATCACTGGCCCGATCGTGCTCGTGCAAGACTCAAACAATACCCCCGGTTTTCTCTTCTACGCCCCCTACTACAATCACGATAACTGTAAAGAAAATGAGCACAGAGACGATTGCATGAAGGGCATGGTGTACGCCCCATTCGTCGTCAAAAATCTCATGCTCGGCACGCTTTCAGAAGAGAGCAGGCATGTCAATATCCGCCTGAGTGATGGCGGCGAAGTTCTCTTCGATGAACTGGTTCCCGAGAACGACGATTTCGATGAGAAGCCATTGCACGCCGAGTCGTACTCCATAAATGTCTACGGACGCGTTTGGGACTTCGAGATCCAGTCGGACAACTCATTCAGGATGGCGCAGAAGTCATCGCAACCAAAGATTATCCTCTTTGGCGGCATCTTCATCGACTCCATGATCTTCGCGCTCTTTGTGCTGCTCGCACGCGCGAACAAGCAGGCGCTCGCGTACGCAGACAAAATGAATGATGAACTCGAGATAAAGAACAGCGAGCTCGAGCAGTATGTTTACTCCGCATCGCACGATCTCAAGTCACCGCTGTTTTCGATTCAGGGCTTTGCGTATCTTCTCAAGCAATGCATCCAAAGCAAAGAGTACGACACACTACCCGAATACATCAGAAAGATCGAAGACGCTGCCGACAAGATGCGCAGCAACATCGAAGCGCTCCTCGAAGTCAGCCGGGTTGGCACGACCACTCCGGAACTCAAGCCCGAGAACGCCCGTGAGGTGATCCAGAATGTCATCCACCGGCTCGATGAGCTTCAGATCATCCCCGCTTCATCCATCTCGCTCCATGGTGACGCGACGGTGCTCATCGACAGCGTTCGACTTGGGCAGGTGTTCGAGAACCTGATCGGGAACGCCGCAAAGTACGCGCACCCGGACCGCCCACTCGAAGTGGCGATACAGATCGATGATTCACGGCGTGACGCAGCGGAAATTACGGTCGCCGACAACGGGATCGGCATTCCGCAGGAGTATCGGTCAAAGGTCTTCGGGCTGTTTCAGCGACTCAGTCACGAAACCGAGGGCAATGGAGTAGGGTTGTCGATCGTGAAACGCGTGATCGAATCCTTCGGCGGGCGCGTTTGGCTCGACGACTCTCAGCTCGGTGGGCTCGCTGTCTGCATGTCGATTCCCAAAGCGAAGGCAACGAAGCCCACTCGCGCTGCCTGAAATCAAGACTGCTTCAAGAGTGCCTCGAGCACTTCTTCTGCGGCAGGCAAGCTGTCGCGTCCCCTGAACTTGTTCAGATGAGCGTATACATCTTCGGCTGCTTCATGGAATCCTGAGGGCATCCCCGCCGACTTTAGGGTCTGCGCGATCTCTCGCATCTCTCCTTCAAAGCGCCATGCTTTCTTCGTCACTCGGCACAACCTCATGTATCGCTGCTCGGCTGACCCAAGTTCATCCATATCCCATTGTGAACGAAGTTCTTCATCGACCCCCAGGGCGTGTGCCGCGCCGATGACAGCGCAGAGCATCGCAGTTGTTCCCTTGGTGAGTGCCGCATAGCACATCTTCAGAGCTGATGCTTGATCTGTCTGATCCCCGATGACCCTCGTTTCGACTAGTCCTCCGCAGAATGCCGAGGCGGCTCTATTGGCTTCTGGTCCAGACAAATACAACATCGTCTCGCCCTTCGTCCATGCCGGGCCGCCGATCACCCCGCCATCGACATATCTAGCCCCCGATGAGTTCACTCGCTCCGCGATTGAGGAAGCACGCATCGGAGAGATTGCGTTTGCATCGACGAATACGCCGCTGAAACCAGAATCGATGACCTGATCCGCGACTTCATCCGCTGCAGCAGGTGGGCAGATGCTCACAATCATCTCGCAATACTTGCTCATTTCACTGAGCGAAGAGCAATCAATCAACCCATGCTCTTTGGCGCGGGCGTGAGTCTGATGACTGCGTCCTTTGCTGATCCAGAACGCATTGTGCCCACTCGCGATTACACTCGCGGCGAGTGATACACCCATTGCGCCAGGATGAAGAATACCGATCTGTTGTTTTTCGGGCATGCGATGACGATAGGTGGACGAATCAGTCCCGCGCGATATCACACTGCATCGTCAGGCACCAGGGTGTCGCGGGATACTCAAGTTCAGCGCGATACCCCCGATAGGACATCAGATCACCCCACCCCGACCGATCGAACGCGTATTCGAGCAAGCGAGCATACTCACCCACCCTGTTTGATTGCACAATCGGCGGGGTCCCCAGGCGCATCGCATCTTCAGGCCCCGAAATCGAACGATCATGCGATTTCCCGACTCCAACACCGGGGCGATCTTCCAACAACCCATACACGGAATGCCGGAAGTCTCCGAAGTTTGACAGGTCCTCGTGAATGAAGATGTCGAACATCACCCATTCGACTGGTGTCCGGAGAACGAGTTCGTATCGCCCGAAAGTATTCTCCGGGGACCAGTGTCGCGGGATCGCCCCCCTATACAACTCGCCCGTGACACATGTTAATGAGCCATGTTTGCCCACCGGGCCGGGTGCGATCTCGTCGTAAATCACGCCGTTGTTTCCACGGAACTGGTTGATCTCTGGCAGCGGATGCGTGCAGAACTCTGGTATCACCGGGAGCGAGCCGTCTTTCGCGGCTTCCGGACACACAGGTGATCGTTCAAAGTCGTTATCCGTGCTGGCTTCGGTATCCGAAGTCCACAACCGGCGGATGATCCAGGGGACATCAGCGCGGAGTCGCTCAAAGTCTACGAAACCTGATATCTGGAGAACATCAACGCGATCATCATTTGTCTCAGACGGACGCAAACACAGGGTCAGCATTTGTACCTTTGCACGGACACCCCATATCGCTGAACTGGACTGGTAGAACGATTTGCGCTCTTCCATTTCGACCCGCTCGTCTCGACCACCAGCGGCGAGCATTGCTTCGAATGATCGACGATCGCCTGCGCGTTGCCGAACAAAGTCGCGAAACGCACGATCAGCCTCGCGCACGGCCTCGATTTGTTCTGTTGCAACCCCATTATCTGCTGCCGCCTTGAGCATGATCTCAATACCGCCAGTTCCGGGGATGTGTTTGACGGCTTTTACCAGATCCGTAGACTCGGAGAACCGGGACATTTTCCATGCGAGAGTCTTATCGACGCCGAGAATCCGTCCCACTTCGGTCGGCCGTGCCCCGCCGAGCCCTGCTCCTGTCAGAAGTTCCGAGACCGCTGCCTGGGCGCGACGCACACAGATCACGGCTTCATTTGAGAAATCCTGCCCCTGATCATTCTGTGTTTGACGCACCATGACCCGCATTGTAACGCATGCAGGCCGCGTTTGGACGCGAATCAGTGGACAGGCCATAAATTCTTCAGATTTTTCTCTAGAGAAATATGTACATCATGTCCAGATCCGTGTACGCTGTGGATCACCTCACGGGACGAACCCACGAGCGTCCCGATTCAAAACCCTTGCACGATTCAAATCGGAGACAGAGACATGAGACGAATCACCACAGCATTGCTCTTCGCGGCCATTGCCGGGAGTGCCCAAGCGGACACGGTATCGACACAGGTCGATTTCAGTATCGACGGGTTCTTTGGCGGAAACATCGCGTTCGATCGCTTTGACGATATGAATGGGACACGCGAACTCACCGGCGTGTCATTTTCCTATGACCAGACGATGTCATTCGATCTCACCATCGAATCGAACGGATACACAGCGCTCAACTCTGGCGATTGGCTGCTTGACGCGGGGTACTACACGATCCATCAGCTTGGCACATTCGATGGACTCGGTGGCGACGGTGGCCCGAGCATCCCCTCGATCGGCGCAGGCGGAGTCTTCGGTCTGGGAATCACCGGCGATCTCGGTGCGTCCGATGGTTACAACCAATCGGGCACAGATACTCAATACACCACAATCGCTGAAGCGTTCACTTTCAATCAGGCGTTTGACAACTCGGACAACTTCGGGCAGAGCATCCTCGACACGGTCACCGGCTCAGGACAGCTCAACACCTTCATGGGTGGCATCTCTGAGCTCCTGTTCGAGTGGGTCAACGACCCGAACTGGGTCGTTGATCCGAACAACCCGCCAGACGGACCTTTCGATGGACCGTTTATTGATCCGTACTACGGGATCTTTGTGAACTTCGATCAGATCTCGCACTTTGGAACACTCACGGTTACCTACGAATACGCAGCGGTTCCCTCGCCATCGACGCTGTTGGCGCTGGGCGGTGCTGGGTTGGTTGGGCTTCGCAGACGACGCTGAGTCGAGCTTCCCCTTTTGGCTTGATTCACGAAAAAACACCCGGGTTCGGCCCGGGTGTTTTTCATAGGTGAGGTCGATTGATTAACCCGAAGGGATCGCCAGCAATGGGACACGCGATCGATCGGAGACCACAACGCCTCCAGGGGGCTCGACGGTGACCGCGAATGCAACACCTTGCTGAACAAGGAGCTTGGCGTCGATGGGGATCACGACCTCGCCGGTGTCGGTGATGTCGAAGACACCGCCATCGATCGGACGCTGGGTGAGGAGCCCGCCGAACGCATCACCGTGCTGCGGGAGCTCGCCAAGCGGTCGGGTCGCATCGAAGATCCAGAGCTGGTACTGGAACTGTGATGGGTCGTTGACCTCGAGACCTGCAATCGTCATGTATCCCTCATCGCGTTCTTCGTCCCAGATGAGCTCACCCGTGACCTGCCCCACGACTGCGGGGTCGTCTGTCGGGGTCCAGGCGTATCGGAGGAGATCCTCGTCGTTCGCGTGGGCCTCGATCAGTGCGTCCCGCTGCTCAAGCGCCGTCAGCGTGACCGGCGGCTCATCGGGTGTTGGCTCGGGTGCTGGTCGTAACAGTACGATACCCGTCACCGCAACGGATGCGGCCGCGACGAGCCAGGGGAACCATGCGCCGCGTGGGGATTGGAGCTGTTGGCTCGTCCGCACGGGCGGGGTTTGATCATTGACGAGACGCAGCTCGGGTTGATCGGGAACGCCGGGTGCCGGCACAGACGCGAAGAGTCGTTCCTCAAGCCCGTTGGGCATGTCAACGGGATCTGTTTCAGCAAACGCGATGTCGAGTTCTGCAGCGACCGCTTCAAAGGCTTCACGGGCGCTCATATCCGGATCGAGACGATCCAGCTCGTTCATATCGTTCTGCTCGTGCAGATCTGTTGCGTAATCGGCGCAGAGGTCGATCAATCGTTCGCTGAGTTCGTTGTGTTGGTGCTCACTCATCGTGACACCTCCTTCGAATCAGCGGGGAGTTGCGGAGTAAGTAGGGTGCGGACTTCATCGAGTCCACGCCGAAGATGGGCTTTGACAGTCCCCAAGGGCATCCCGGTCGACTCGGCGATCTGGGAGTGTGAGAGCCCGTGGATCACCGCGAGTTCGATCGTTTGACGACGCTCGGGTCGGAGGGAGCGCAGGACACGCATAACACGCTTCGCCTGCGGTGTTGTGTCCATCTGATCAATGGTGTCGTCGTCACCAGAGCATGCGCGATCGGCACCGGGTGCATCGAGTGTCACCTGGTCGGGTGCGCGTCCGATGCGTCGGATTTGATCGATGATGCGTCGTCTCGTGATCATGGCGACAAAGGTATCCTCTGAACCAACTGATGCGTCGTACCGGTGGGCGCTTTTCCAGACATCGGCAAAGATCTCTTGAACGAGATCTTCAGCATCCGTCTGGGAGCGTATTTTTCGCCGAACGAGGGACCAGACCAACCCTGAGTAACGCTTGATCAGCGTCCTCATCGCGTCCTGGTCGCCCCTCGCAACCTCGGCGAGCAGCGGTGTGTGTTCGTTGCTCGTCATATCTCGGTGCCTACCCCTGTTCCTGCTCCCGGACTGCCGATGTTCGACATATCGGGATGGGATTGCTGTACAGATCATAACCAATCCATAAGGGTCCTGCTTGCGACTGGTTTCGTAATCTGTTGCTGAGCAGATGCAGGTTCGTGGGATTGTTTTTCATCTAGTTTTCATATTGAAAAATCTCTTTCCAGTTCCGCATCGGCTCGGAAGTGCCCCCCGAAGTCAAGCCCAACCTCGCGGCGAGGTCCGGACCGCATCAGGCAAGTCTGCCAGATGTGAACAAGCCGTGCATTCCACAACAAACACAAGCCAGGAATCTACACGAAGGAGACCTCACCAATGAATACCAAATCACTCACTATCGTCACCGGCACCATCCTCAGCGCATCCATCGCGTTTGCAAACGCCGGCCCATGCAACTCGAGCACATCCAGCCACTCGGACGCGATGATGACCAAGGCGAGCTACACCGCGAAAAAGGACATCGTGGACACAGCTGTAAGCGCAGGAAGCTTCACCATCCTCGCCAAGGCGCTCACCGAAGCGGAACTCGTCGGCGCCCTTAAAGGCGATGGCCCGTTCACTGTCTTCGCACCCACGGACGAAGCATTCAAGAAGCTCCCCAAGGGCACGCTCGAAACCCTACTCAAGCCCGAGAACCGTGACATGTTGGTGGGCATCCTCACATACCATGTCGTTCCGGGCAACCTCGACGCGGGCAAGGTCCTGGGCTCCAAGACCCTCACCACCCTCAACGGACAGCGCACCGACATCGCGGACGGCAACATCGACAACGCAACGATCGTCAAGACCGACATCGAGTGCACCAATGGCATCATCCATGTCATCGACGAGGTCATCCTCCCTGAGAGCGATTCCATCCTCGACATCGCGACCTCCGCGGGTTCATTCAATACCCTCGCTGCCGCACTCGAGGCAGCGGATCTCATCGACGCATTGAGTGGTGAAGGCCCGTTCACCGTGTTCGCGCCGACCGATGAAGCATTCGCAGCACTCCCGGACGGGACATTGGACATGCTTCTCAAGCCCGAAAACAAGGACAAGCTCCGCTCGATCCTTCTTTACCATGTTGTTGAGGGACGCGTCTACGCGGACCAGGCGATCGAAGCCGAGAAGGCAGCAACCCTGCAGGGCGGCAAGGTCAAGATCACCAAGTCCTGGGGCAATGTCAAGATCAACGATGCCAAGGTTGTCAACGCTGATATCGAAGCAAGCAACGGCGTCATCCATGTCATCGATCGCGTGATCCTCCCGAGCAACTGATCCGCGATCAACCAGACCCCTGTGTGTGGGGAGTTGCCAGTGTCGGCGGCGTCCGTGTGGACGCCGTCGGCCTTTTGTGTTTGAATAGGTTTTAATCCTGCTTTGATAACTCAATGAGCTGCGACGCGGGCATGTGCCTCACCGGATCAGGAGATTGAGGGTAGATCGGGAAAGGCAGAAGTGATGTTGTGTTAACGCGTCCCGCGATCGCATTGGAAATGATTCCTGCTTGTCCACGGATCACGAGCATGTACCTGATCTGAGTCTGATCGCTACCTTCGTATCGAGGAACATTAAACTGCCAATATTGATGCCGATCGAGCATCACTCTGTGATAGCTGTTGCCACAACCGCTTGATGGAAGCATCTCGACATTTCTCCACTCCCCCTCAGAGTCCAGGGCTTGTTGGATGATCAGTAATCTACCATCGACGGCGTGAAACGGAACGACCTGCCCGCTCGTGTTGATCAGACGAACCCGATACCCCTTTGACTCTCCGTCGACATCATCGTCGAGAAGCAGGTGAATCGAGTCCGCTTTGAGTTCGTGCTCAAAGTCGATATCACGAGGTATGTTGTCCGATGATGCATACCCACCTGGCGATTGGATATCTTCGATCTTCGTGCCCGCTTTGCACGAACCTGAAGGGAAGTCGAACGCTGCGGCAGAACGATCGTGCTGTGCGGGAACATCAATCTCGATGGCTGGAGCCCCTTGATTATCCGGGCTTGGGGCTCCTATCCCGATTGTTACGCTCGAGATCAGTGCCATCCACATCGCCTGCCTCCGATCTGTTTGTCTAATGAAACAGCATACCAGGTGCTCTACGCACCTGATGCATCTCTGTTTCATTTCCCAAACTAGAGGCTATCCCTTGATCTTCTCAAACGCCTCAAGAGCATCCTCGCGGGCTTGCTTGTGATCGACCATGGGCTCGGGATATTCGTCACCGAGTGTGACGCCAGCTGCGGAAAGTTCCATGGGCTTGGCTTCCCACGGCTCGTGGATCGCGCCATTGTCGAGCTTGCTCAGTTCCGGGCACCATTGACGCACATAGTCGCCGTCGGGGTCGAACTTGGTGCCTTGCGAAACGGGGTTAAACACACGAAAATAGGGGGCAGCATCCGCACCGCAACCGGCGGTCCATTGCCATCCAAGGGTGTTGCTCGCGAGGTCCGCGTCGACGAGGGTGTCCCAGAACCAGGCCATCCCTTCTTCCCACGAGATCCGCAGATCCTTGCACAGGAACGACGCGACGATCATGCGGGCGCGATTGGGCATCCACCCCTCCGCCCACAGGTTTCGCATCGCGGCATCCACGACAGGGTACCCGGTTTGGCCTCTTTTCCACTTGTCGAACTGGGACTTGTTCTTCACCCACGGGAAGTCCTTGAAGTTCTCGCGGAGGGGCTCGTTGATCGTGCGGGGGAAGTGGTTGATGAGATGCTGGGCGAACTCGCGCCATCCGATCTCGCGCAGGTAGTGCTCTTTGCCCTTTACCTTCTCCCATTGCGGGTCTTGCGTGATCGTGTGCCACATCCGCCTCACAGAGATCTCTCCGAAATGGATATGCGGCGACATCGCGCTCCAGCCCGGGATGTCTAACCGGTTCCGATCCTCGTGGTATTCGCTCAGGCGGTGCTCGACGAAGGCTGCGAATCGTCCGCGTGCGCCCTTCTCGCCGGGTGTCCAGCGCTGCTCCATCTGCGTGTACCACTCGATGTCTGGCAGCAGCCCCAGCTCATCGATCTCGAGAGTTTTGGTGTGCTTGCCGGGTGCGGGGAGTGTTCGAGGTGCATCGAGGGGCTCGTCGGGCGTGGCGGTCTTGTTCGCCATCTTCCAGAATGGCGAGAACACCTGATACGGGTTCCCGTCCTTAGTCATGACCGACCCGATCTCCCAGAGCAGGTGCATAGGGAAACGCTCGACTTCGATGTCATGTCTGCCAAGTTCGTATTCAACCCGCTCTTCCTGCTCTTGCAGATCCGGCTCGATGGACTCACAGAACATCACCCGATCCGCCCCAACCGCATTCGCAACCTTGCGGAGTTCTTCCGCGGGATCGCCTTTTCGCACAATGAGGGGGGATCCCATGGTCTCCAAACGCCCTTGAAGAGCCATCAGACTGTGATGAGCCCACCATTTGGTGGCCCCGCCCATCGCGGAAGAGCCGTTATAGTCGGGTTCATAGACATACACCGGCACAACTTTCCCACGCTCGGCAGCAGCGTTGAGTGCGGGGTGATCATCAACTCGGAGATTGTTCGCGTACCAAACGAGCGTCGTTGCCATGTGTCGTCCCTGATTCTGGGGGAGGGAGAGAGCGTCTTCTCAGGTCATCGAGAAGCGAATCCAGCCCGATGCACCGTCCCGCGAAATAGTCAGTAATCCACTATACAGGAGAGTCCCATGAACGCACGCACCACGACCATCGCATTGTTGCTCACAACCACAGCTGTTGTGCACGCGGATACGACCCAGACTGGCCCAAACTCATACACCATTGATGAGGGGGTCACATTCAACATCCTCTCGATTGGTTCGAGTAGTTTTATCGTAAACTGGGAGGACGGGACCGGCATGTTCAGTGCACTCGATCCCACCATCACGTTCAGCGCTGGGGAGACCTATGTCTTCGACAACCAGACCTTCAGCCACCCCTTCCGCATCACCGATGACACCCTCCCTGTTTCGGGCACAGACGGGAGCTTTACACGCACTACTTCTGACATTACGGTCATCAATAACGCCTCGCTTCAACCCATCGCGGACTTCACGAGCGATCCCCAGCCCCAGGACGACCCGATTACATGGACACCGGGCAACGACGACGCGGGAGAATATTACTACACCTGCCTTGTCCTCTCCCACGCAGGGATGACCGGCAAGATCATTGTTGAGGCCCCCAAATCATGCCCAGCTGACCTGACCGGCGATGGCAACCTCGATTTCTTCGATGTGTCCGCATTCCTGAGTGCATACAACGCGATGGACCCTGCCGCCGACTTCACCGACGATAGGGTGTACAACTTCTTTGATGTCTCTGCTTTCCTCGGACTGTTCAATGCCGGGTGTCCCTGAACCTGCGTGCAGCATCATCCAGTACCATTTACCCGCATTTGAGCACCCTCAGGGGTGCTTTTTCATGCACCTGAATCAAGGGGTGCAACCGGAAATCGCCCCTGTGCGTACCAAAGAATGTTTGGTACACTTACACAGATGGTGCCATCACAGGGGGAACACCATGCGTAGGCCCCCACTCGATGCGCCGGATCGCCATCGCCCCCCGCCGGACAGATCGGTCACGAGGCAGACATCAGACCTCACCGACGCCCCACACACACCCGATCCAACCCATCCTGACGGAGACCCATACATGACACTCTTCCGCCGCGCCAGAACTCTTTCATCCCTCGCATGTTCGCTGGTTGCCTGTGCGGGGCTCCCGCTCGTTGTGACCACGACCCTCGTGATCTCTGACACCCCGACCATGGCACAGAGTTCTACCAGTTCGGACGATGCGGAGTCCCGGAGCGCCAAGCGTGCTCTGCTCACCAAGCTGTCCAAAAAAATCACACTCGAGGTCGAAGATCAACCCATCGAAGACCTGTTCAACTTTATCAAAGATGTCACGGGTGCAGAGATCGAGCCGATCTACCTGAACGACGACCTGGCCGTGGAAGGTATTGATCCGGGAACACTGATCACGATCGATGTGAGCGATGTCGCGGCTCTTGTTGTTCTGGAACGCATTCTCCTGCGAGCGCAACGCATCGAGGGGACCGGTGAAGAATACACATGGCAGTTTACTGATTATGGCACCATCGAGTGTGGGCCGAAAACTAGACTCAATGAGAACACCCGAATCGAGCTCTACGATGTCGCGGACCTGCTCTATGTCGTCCCAGACTTCGACAACGCGCCCGAGTTTGATCTGGCCAACGCGATCCAGCAATCCGGAAGCGGTGGCGGCGGTGGTTCCTCTTCGCCATTTTCTGGAGGCACTCAGGACCCGCAGGATGTGCAGACATTTGCGGAACGCGCCGAGGCGTTGCAGAATCTGATCACCTCAACGGTTGAGCCAGACCAGTGGTCCGATGTCGGCGGCGACGGCGGCACCATCACCTTGTACAACCAGTCCTTCATCATTACCGCGCCCGACTACATGCACCGCCAGATCGCGGGATATGACTTCTGGCCTGCACGCCTGCAGCAGATCCGAAAAATCAAAGGTCGTCAGCAGGTGAAGATCCGGCCCAGCACCGATCCCTGATCGACTGATCGATACACCCTTTCTCCGGAGCAACAGGCCCATGCTCCGCTCTTCAGTCTCCATCGAGCGAAACCACAACGCTCCTCTCTCGGCAGCCGACGCACACCGTCGGCTGTTTTTTTGTTCATCAGCAACCTTGGCACGGTCTATAAGGTACATTACACGGGTCCCATGAGCACCATTCAAACCAACATTGCGATCGACCGAGAGTGTGACCATTGCGGCTACAACCTCAAGGGGCTGCCCATGGGCTCCAAATGCCCAGAGTGCGGCACTCCGGTACGACGGCTTTCGTCGAAAACCTCTGGTACGATCATGGACGAAGCGCCCACACGCTTTGTCAAAAAACTGCGGCTCGGATTCCTGCTCTCAAGTTCCGCGATCATCCTCCAGATCATGTCGGCCTTCATGCCCAACATGATGGAGCTTTCGGTCGATCTTTTCGCATCATTTCTCTGGGTCGGTGGGGTTTTCTTTATTACGCTCCCCCGTCCAAATCGCGGCAATATCCGAGCAGACAAGGTGCTGGACAATGACAAGTTCCGCATGACTGTCCGAGCTTTGAACATTGCATGGATCGGCGATGCGCTCGTCACCGCGGCGATCGTCTCTCTTCAGAGTACACCTTCGGGCGGCAGCGCCCTGATGCTTGGGCTGCTCGGAACCCTCGGCGCAGTTGTCAGTATCGCCGCGTGGATCTGCATGATCCCAACAAGCGTCTATCTCGCAGAACTTGCATACTGGACCGCGAACAACAATCTCGCGGATCGCTTGCGAGGGTGCGCATGGATTCTCGCGGTGATCGGAACCATCACGGCATTGCTTACTGGCATTGGGGTCGCTTTGGGTAGCCCATCGTTCATCTTCATCGCGGCTTTCCCGTCCATAATGATCTTCTTCACGATCATCGTCTACAACTTTACCTTTCTCCAAATGACCCATGTCATGCACTGGGTGGTCCAAAACCAATCCCACGCCGCGGGGTCGTTCGAGCGGATGGAGGAGCGACGCAAGAAAGAAGAGCAGTACAAGGGGCGCATCGTCGATGACACACCCTGCGATCGTTGTGGATACAACCTCATTGGACTCGAGCCCGGCTCGCCATGCCCCGAGTGTGGCACGCTGGTCTCACATCCGACCATCCCCACGATACGCGATCCCGCGAAGACCGGCTCCTACCACGACAACACACCACTCGATGTTGAAGAGCACGGTGAAAACCTCGGTGTCTACTTCAATGATCAGATGGACGCCTTCGGGAAACCGAAAGATACGGGAGTCCCATACACGCCCGAAACCGAAGTCCCCGACGATGGAGACATCCCACTCTCACTCGATGAAGACGAAGAAACGCCCGGAAATTCCATCCGTCATGACACATCGGACAGCGATACGCTGAAACCCCGATCATTCGATGACGAATCCTGAGGCGATGATCCGATATACTCGGTCATGCCCGAATCCACATCGATGATCGAGGAAAGACCCGTGCAAAACGAATGGACATCCAACATCGATGCGGGGGGCATCGCCGAGTGGATCAAGCAGCAACACGCCCTCATCCTCCTTACACACGCGAAGCCCGACGGCGATGCGCTTGGGTCCACTATTGCATTGGCCCGTGCGATCAATACCATCCGGGAAACTTCCGGTGCGGTATCGGCCGCAGAGTGCTGGTACGCTGCCCCAATGCCCGAGTGGTCCAAAACCATCATCGGCAATACCAAGGCCCGCATCATCGAGGACAATCAACCCGTCCCCGGCGCCTTCGATCCCGAGGGCATCCTGATCACCGACACCGGCTCGTGGTCACAGCTGGCCCCCTTCGCCGAGTTCCTCAAGCCCCGCCTGGACCGGACCACGATCATCGACCACCATCTTCAGGGCGATGGCGAGATTGCATCGCGGCGCTTGCTCGACACCAGTGCCGCCGCGGTGGTCCAGCCCGTCGCCGAGATCTGCTGCCACCTGCTGGGCGTTGATGACCCCAGCCAGCTCCCCACCGACATCGCCACACCTTTGTATGTCGGGCTCGCGACCGACACCGGCTGGTTCAAGCACTCCAATGTCGATGGACGCGTGATGCGCCTGGCCGGGCAGCTGCTGGACGCCGGCGTGAACCACACATCGCTCTTCGCGATGCTCTACCAGCGCGACCGGGCGACCCGCTTCAAGCTCATGGCCCGCGCACTTGAGTCCATGCAGCTCATCCACGACAAGCACGCCGCGATCATGACGCTCAAGCTTGAAGACTTCAAGGAAACCGGGGCCGCACCGGGCGAATCCGGCGGCTTCGTCGACCTCCCCCAGTCCGTCGCCTCCATCCGCGTCGTCGCGATCCTCACCGAGCAGATAGACGCCGATGGGGTCTTCACCAAGGTCTCCCTGCGATCCAAGCCCGACGAATGGGACGGCAAGCCACCGGTCGATGTCAACCAGGTCTGCAACACCCTCGGCGGCGGCGGGCACGCGCGAGCTGCGGGGTGCAAGATCCGATTGCCACTCGAAGAGGCGGCGCTCAAGCTCATTGAAGCGTTGCCGTGAGCCAAGATCAGCGAGAACTCGCTCCACTCAAGTGCCCAGAATGCAGGTACAACCTCATGGGGTTCAGAGTCGGCGATCAATGCCCTGAGTGCGGCACCGTGATCAGTTCAGCTCGAAGATCCAACCATAGTGCACATCTCATCCTCGCTGCACGAATCACCGCAATCATTGGTGTCTCATTAACGCTGATGAGCCTTCTCTGTATCATCACACCGATCTGGTTTATAACCATACCGGTCCTTTTCTGTATCCTGCTCACATCATTTCTCTTTGCATTCTTCGCGAGGATGAGCCTGATCGATGAACAATGCTACGACGACCGAGCACAAGACGAACTCAGGCTCGCATTCTGGTCACTCCCGGTGTATTTCATCATCGTCAGCCTGTTCTTGTTCGCAGATCTTCTGATTGCAATCACAAACGGTGTGCTTTGACCCACACGTATACCATCCCCCATGCCCAAACGCGACGACATCCGCGCCAAGATCGATCAAGAGCTCAACAACCCCGGGTCCCGCTCGGGCAAGTCGTACCGTGGCAAGCGCCCGCCGAAGGGTGGGGCCAGAAAGTCCGGCCCAGCGCACGCTAATCCCAAGAAGGTGAAGCCCGGCGATCGTCCACAGATGGGCATCATGACCACGACCCTGTGGGAGTACCCGTCCCAGCACTACGACGATCATCTCGGGCGCAAGATGCAGGGGTCGAAGGACTACGCGGGCGCGTCGCCCTCATGGGCGATCTGGCAACTCCTGCAGCGCTACACCCGCAAGGGCGACACCGTCGTCGACCCCATGTGCGGCTCGGGCACCACGCTCGATGTCTGCAAGGATTTGCAACGCAAGGGCATCGGGTTCGATCTTAACCCGCAACGCGACGAGATCACCCTCGCCGACGCGCGCGAGATCCCCATGCCCGACGAGACGGCCAACTTCGTCTTCATCGATCCCCCCTACTCCACCCACATCGACTACTCCGACGACGAGCGCTGCATCGGCAAGCTCGA
The DNA here is from genome assembly GCA_965216865.1 of Phycisphaerales bacterium. Classification (GTDB taxonomy): domain Bacteria; phylum Planctomycetota; class Phycisphaerae; order Phycisphaerales; family UBA1924; genus UBA1924. The sequence continues at coordinate 2,595,203 of OZ244206.1, read as the reverse complement.
CTCTGGCGCGCCCATGCAGGACGACGATGTCATGATGGGGCACGCCTACTACGAAGCCATGGACCAGGTCATTGCCGAGATCGATCGCATCCTCAAGCCCGGCTCATACATGGGGCTGTATGTCTCCGACTCATGGAAGAAGCACAAGGGTAAAAAGTCCGGCACCTTCATGCCCATCGGCTTCGAGCTCTTCGCCATCATGCGAGACTACTTCGAGCCCATCGACATCATCTCCGTCGTCCGCCACAACCAGAAGCTCCAACGCGGCAACTGGCACAAAGCCGCGGAAGAACAGAACTTCTTCCTGCGTGGGTTCAACTACATGTTCATTATGAAGAAGCCGAAGTGACGCAAACCGTGATCAGTCCAGCCCGGGCCCGGTGATCGTCGACCCGCCCCAAGACCCACCGAGTTCATCGCCGCGATCAGGATCATCGATCTGGGTGCGGATCTCGTCGAGCATCGCGTGCAGCTTCGCCCGCTCCTCCGGCGACATCTCCTCCGCCGCCGCGAGCATGCCCCTGATCGTCAGCTGCTTGCGCTGCGTCGTCCCATCGGGCAGACGACGAACGGCTGCGCCTGCGCGCTGACTCAGGAAGTCGGGGGATCCCTCGATCATGTCCGCCATCTTCCGCAGCATCGCCGCCGCGGTCTGCGCCGACACGCCGTGCCCGATCCGCACACGCACGGGCGCCAGCGAACCCTGATCTTCCAATCGCCGGATGATCGTGCCGGTGATGACGTGCCCGTCCTCGTCGACCGCGGGGTCGTCCTCACGGTCGAGCGTCGAGGCGTTGAGCCCCGACAGGTAGGCGGCCAGGTGATTCGTCTGGAGTTCTTCGTGATGCATGTACAGGTACTCTAGGGGCAAAAACGCCCGATCCCAAGCGGATTTTCCGACAACTCACGATCAGGAGACCGTATCGATCCAACCTCCACCGAGCACGATCTCGGGACGCTCAAGGTCGTACAGCGCGAGCGCCTGCCCGGGCGTCACCGCCCGCTGGTGTTCATCGAATACGCACTCAAAGCACCCGACGCGACCCGAAGGCGTGTCCGGATCCTCACGATCGATGATGCGAACCCTCGCGGGAACCGGCGCGGAGTTATACCGGTGCTGCGCGAGCACGGGCTTCCAATCGTGGAGTTCGGACTCATCGATGAGCCAGTTCGCCTCGTGCGCGACGCAGGACTGCGCCATCAGGTCGGTGTTGCGCCCGACCGTGACGGTGTTGGTCTCGGGGTCCTTGTCCACGACATAGATCGGCTCGCCCGCCGCGACCCCCAGCCCGCGGCGCTGCCCGATCGTGTATTGGTGCTGCCCGTCGTGCTCGCCGAGCTGCTCGCCGTGCAGGTCGACGATTTTGCCCTTCACACGCAGCTCAGGACGCCGGCGTTCGACCAGCCCCGCGTAGTCGTTGTCGGGCACAAAGCAGATCTCCTGCGAGTCGGGCTTATCAAACACCGGCAGGTCGTACTTCTCCGCGATCGCCCGGACCTCCGCCTTGGTCATGTACTCGCCGATGGGCAGCAGCATCTCCGACAGACGATCGCGCGGCGCACCGAAAAGCACATAGCTCTGGTCCTTCTTGTCATCGAGCCCTCGCAGGAGCTTGGGCGAGCCGTTGCTGCGATCAATCCGGGCGTAGTGACCCGACGCGACATACCCCGCGCCGATCTGCTGGGCGTACTCGTGGAGCTTGCCGAACTTGAGCCAATCGTTGCAGCGCACGCACGGGTTCGGGGTCCGCCCACTCGCGTACTCGTCGACGAAGTAGTCGATGATCCGCCCGAAGTCCTTCTTGAAGTTGCAGACATACAGCGGGATCCCGAGCTTGGCCGCCACCTCGCGTGCGTCCGCCGCGTCGCCCACGCTGCAACACCCCTGATGCCCAATCTTCACCTTGCTCGGGTCGCATGAAACGCCCGCGCTGTCGAAGGGCATCATCTCGTCGATCGTTTCGCCGGGCGATCCAAGGCGCATGAAGCAACCCACCACCTCGTACCCCTGCTCGAGCAGCAACGCCGCGGCCGCGGACGAATCCACGCCCCCCGACATCGCGACAAGCACCTTTGCCCCCTTGGGAGGCATTCCGGAATGATCGTTTGTATTCTGCAAAGCGAGATATTCTAGACGCTTACGCCCACATTTTCGCCTGTCAGCATGGGCTCGATCATCGCTGCAACGCGTTTCATATCCCGAGACAACTGGCCTTTTAGCGCATCGAGTGATTCGAACTTCACCTGATCCCGCACCCACCCGATGAGCCCGACTCGGATCCGCCATCCATATTCGGGTGCGTCCTCGGGTGTCGTCATGGGTGATCCTTCCCGATCGATCAGATGCACCTCCGCTCGGCGCTGGGTGCCTTGCACCGTGGGACGCGATCCGATATTCACCGCCCCACCGACGCGGGTGCCGCAAGGCATCGTGGCGATCGCGGCATATACCCCATCGCGTGGGAGCATGGAATCCGTCGCAATATTCGCTGTGCGAAACCCGATCGTGCGTCCGAGCTGATCGCCCTGCACGACATCGCCCACCAGTTCATGCGGGCGTCCGAGCACGAAACCCGCGTCTCGAACACGCCCATTCCCGAGCAACCAACGCGTGATCGTGGACGAAGCGGTCACGATAGACTGGTCCGTGAGCGCGACTTCGATCGGATTGACGATCTCGACATCGACGCCTCGCAATCCTGCGAGTTCCTTGAGCACCACCGGCGTTCCCGCCCGACGCTTCCCGAAGTGGAAGTCGTGCCCTTCGACGATCACATTGGGTCGGTATTCGTCGATGAGCTCATCCACGAACGCCTGAGGCGATTTACCAAGCAGTTCCGGGGTTGGTGCGAGTTCGACAACCTTGTCGACACCGTGCCTCATCATCCGATCCGCACGCTCGACGAACGCCTCGAGAGGCTCTGGAGCATGATCAGGATTGAGGTACATCATCGGGTGCGGATGGAACGCGAGGGCGATCACTTGCCCATCCTGCCCCACACGCGAACGGCAACGCGAAATCAACGCCCGATGCCCAAGATGGACGCCGTCGAAGTTCCCGATCGTCAGGGCAATACCGCCGGGGTCTGTGGGTGAAGATGGGTTCGACTGCGAAAGGTGCACGAAAGATTCTATACACGCCAGATCGCGCCTTGTTTCCGTTCTCCGGAGCCAATCCAAACCCCGGATTGAACCTAGAATTGTGTCCGGTTTGTCTCTGCCCGATTTCCGGGCCACCCCCTGCCAACAGGAGATCTCGTATGGCGTTGTTTAGTCGCAAGTCGAAGTCCTCGTCCGCAAAGGTTGCCGCGACATCGAACGCCGCAACCACTCCTGCGACGAGGCCTCCCGTTGCGACGGCATCGTCACCAGAACGCGAAGAACACATCACGCAGATCGGTACGACGATGCTCGACATCGCGAAAGACCACAAGGCCGGTCTGCTCTCCGCGAAGTTCTATCAGGACAAGCTGATGGACTGGTCTATGAAGGATCACAACTTCAAGGTCCAGCTGTTCCGCTTCGTGGACGCGTTCCCCGCGCTCAATACCCCAGAGATGGTCCACGACCATCTCGTCGACTACCTGACGCAGCCGGGTGTCAAGGCGCCGCCGTTCATGGATCTGGGACTCAAGGCCGGCGGCGTTGCCAAGGGCATGATGGCGAAGACCATCTCCTCGCAGATCAAGAACATGGCCGGCAACTTCATCGCGGGGACTGACGCGTCCGATGCGCTCCCGATGCTCTCCAAGCTCTGGAAGAACGGGATCGCGTTCTCCGTCGATCTACTCGGCGAGGCCTGTGTATCCAACGCCGAAGCGGACATGTATCAGGGCAAGTACCTTGATCTCGTCGAGAACCTCGTTGGCGAAGCGTCCACCTGGAAAGAAACCGAGCGCCTCGAGAAGGACCACCTCGGGGTGGTGCCGCGCGTGAATGTGTCGATCAAGGTCACCTCACTGTGCGCGAACTTCAACCCGATCGCGCCCGAGTCGTCGATCAATGACTTCATGTCCCGCGCGACGCCCGTGCTCGAAGCGGCAAAACGCAACGGCGTGCTCATCAACTTCGACATGGAGCAGCACGAACTCAAGGACCTTACCCTCGAGACCTTCATGCACGCGTGCGAGCATGTGGACTTCGAGGCCGGGCTCGCGATGCAGGCCTACCTCAAATCGGGTGTCGACGACGCCAAACGCATCGCGGAATGGGCGAAGCGTACTGGCAAGGTCGTCACGGTCCGACTCGTAAAGGGTGCGTACTGGGATTACGAAACTATCCACGCCGAGCAGGAAGGCTGGCCGTGTCCCGTTTGGAACGAGAAATGGCAGACCGATCTCTGCTTTGAGCAGATGGTCGAGGTCTTCCTCGACGCCACCCCCACCAAGCCCGGTGAGGGCGGGATCAAGCTCGCGCTTGGGTCACACAATGTGCGTTCGATCGCAGCGGCGCTCGCGGGGCTCGAGAAACGAGGCCTTCCCAAGAACGCGATCGAACTTCAGATGCTCCACGGCATGGCCGACCAGCTCAAGCACGCTGCAGAAGAAATGGGCCTTCGTGTTCGCGAGTATGTCCCTGTCGGTGAGATGATCCCTGGCATGGCGTACCTTGTGCGTCGTCTCCTCGAAAACACCTCCAACGAGTCCTGGCTCAAGGCGGGATTCCTCGACAACGCGGATACCGCAACTCTGCTCGCGGATCCCAGCAGCAAACACCGTGGGCAACTCCCGGTGGATCTCTATGAAATCGCGCCGCACCGGCACAACCTCTCGCCGAGTTTCCCCGAAGTCGGTGATTCCAAGCCCTTCTACACCGAACCCATGCGCGATTTTGCCGAGCAGGATCAACGCGAAGCGTTCGGGCATGCGGTCGAATCCGCTTCGGTCCCGATCGTCGCGAACGATCACACCCCCGAACAAGGGCTCGAGATGATCGCGAGAGCGAACGATGCTTTTCCCGCGTGGCGAGATTTTGATCCGATCAAGCGTGCCGAGGTCCTGACCCGAGTCGCGAGCAAGATGCGTTCGCGCCGCGATGAACTCTCCGCAATCGTCTCGAAGGAAGCACGCAAGATCTGGCCCGAGGCCGATGCGGATGTCTGCGAGGCGATCGACTTCTGCGAGTACTACGCGCGTCATGCGGTGCAAATCTTTACTCGCACTCGTCTGGGCAAGTTCATCGGCGAGCTTGACGAGCTCTGGTATCAGCCCAAGGGTGTGGCCGTCGTTATTTCCCCATGGAACTTCCCGCTCGCAATCTGTTGCGGCATGACCGTCGCGGCGCTCGTAACGGGGAACACCGTCGTCCTCAAACCCGCCGAACAGACACCCGGCATCGCCAAGGTCATGCACGACATGATCATCGAAGCGCTTCACGAAGTGAACGCACCGAGCGATGTCCTCCATTTCTGCCCAGCGCCGGGTGAAACCACCGGCGCAGCGCTCGTGCGTGATCCCAAGATTTCGCTCATCGCGTTTACCGGTTCCAAGGCCGTCGGGCTCGACATCATTGCCGCTGCGGGCGTCACGCACGAGGACCAGCCCATGGTCAAGCGCGTCATCTGCGAGATGGGTGGCAAGAACGCCGTCATCGTCGACGCCTCCGCTGACCTCGACGAAGCAGTCCTCGGCGTGCGCTACTCCGCGTTCGGTTTCCAGGGTCAGAAGTGCTCCGCGTGCTCGCGCTGCATCGTTGTTGATCCTCAGGGACCCGATGGGCCGAACATGAAGCTCTTCCTCAAACGCCTGAGCGAGTCCACCAAAACCCTCATCCTGGGTGCTTCCACAGATCCCAACGCGGATGTTTCCCCTGTCATCGACGCGGAGGCAGCGGAAAATATCCGCAAGTACATCCAGACCGCACGCGACGAGGGCCTGACGGAACTCGTCGGCGAGAAAGACTTTGCGATCCCCGATGGGATGCCCGATCTCATCGCCCCGCACATCTTCACCGGGGTGAATGAGTCGCACACTATCTATCGTCAGGAGATCTTCGGCCCGGTTCTCGCCGTCATCCACGCGAAGGACTTCGACGAAGCATTACGACTCGCCAACGGGCATGCGTACAAGCTCACCGGCGGCGTGTTCACGCGCAAACCCGCGCACATCGAACGCGCCAAGAACGAGTTCCGCGTCGGCAACCTCTACATCAACCGAGGTTGCACCGGCGCACTCGTCGGGCGTCAGCCCTTCGGCGGGTTCGGCATGTCCGGCGTCGGCTCCAAAGCCGGCGGCCCCGACTACCTCATGCAGTTCGTCGACCCGCGTGCATCGTGCGAAAATACCATGCGCCGCGGGTTTGCGCCGGAGCTCTGAGTTCTGGAGTGACCGATAACACCCCACCCCGCGAGATCCGCTGGTCTCGCGGGGTTTTCATTTGCACCCTTACTCAATGCCCCCGCAACAACGATCCACCCGATCCGCGTTCACCCTCGTCGAGATCCTCATCGTCGTCGTCATTCTGGGGATCCTCGCAGCCATTGTTGCCCCGCGACTCACTGGAGCAACTGACGAAGCGCGTCAGAGCACCTTCATCGCGAGCTTGAAGACCTACCCCGATGCGTGTGAGTATTTCGCAGCGAAAGAGGGTCGCTACCCACCCGACGGTTCATCGGGTTCCATCCCTACCGGGTTTGAGGAATATGTCGATCAGAACGAGTACGAATCCCCCACGCCCCTCGGCGGGAGTTGGGACACAGAGTTCAATGATTCGGGAGTGACTTCCGCGATAGGGGTCCACTTTCAGGGGGTCGATGTCCCAGATTACATGTTGCAGATCGACGAGACCTTCGATAACGGCGACCTGAGTTCAGGTGTTTTCCAGCAACTCGCCGCCGATCGCTTCTACTACATCGTTGAACCGTGATCGATCGTCAGTGGAATCACATGCACTGACAACTCGACCCGCTCACCACCGCATGGGGATCTACCGCGCCGTGCGCCGGTTCCCACTCACCCTTACCATCCTTGATCAGATCAAGCAACGGCCAGACCGCGCAGAAGTCATCTCCCGGACCGAACGGCATGTGACCCGTACGCACGATTGATCCATCGCTGGTCATGTGAAACGCGCTCACGCCGGGGTGCGGGTTACCTTCATTGTCCGCGTACCCCATAGCCTTTGCAAACCCTGTCTCGTGCCCGGAGACGCACGGGTAATCCCAGCCCCGTGTTTCACGGAATGCGCGAATGACCTCCGGCGGGTCATTGCTGCACAGAACGAAACCGCAGCGCTGCATCAGGTGCGGTGCGATCCCCTTCATCGCATCGCCCCACAGCGAGCAGTAGTTGCAGGATCGCCCCATGTTGTGCACGACGAGCAGTTCGCTTTTACCTGCGAACAAACGCGAAAGGTTCACCACGCACCCGTTGAGCCCGTGCAGTTCCCAGTCCTCGACCGGTTCGGGCTTAAACGAGGCGACCGCCTCGCGCAGGCGTTGCTTCGCGTCCATCACTTCCTTCTGCAGTTCCCGGATCTGATCGTTCATGGTCCTCTCCCGTCAGGGTGTGCGTTGCCAACCCCAGTGTACCAAACGACTTCGCGATTCATACATGAAAAAAGGCTCACGCGACGCGTACGAGCCCTGATCGTCCAATTCTGCCCTGATTTTCAGGAATTTAGCTGTCCACAAACCCCTCGAGTTTGCGGCTGCGCACCGGGTGCTGCAGCTTGCGGATCGCCTTGGCTTCCACCTGACGCACACGCTCACGAGTGACCTTGAAGATCCGCCCGACCTCTTCGAGTGTGTAGGTGTACCCGTCGCCGATCCCGTAGCGGAGTTTGATGATTTCTCGCTCGCGGTAGGTCAGGGTCTTGAGCACCATCTCGATGCGCCCCTTGAGCATGTCTCGGGCCGCGGCGACCGCGGGCGCGTCCTGGTTTGTGTCCTCAATAAAGTCACCGAAGTGCGAGTCCTCGGACTCACCCACCGGGCGATCGAGACTCACCGGGTGCTTGGAGATGCTCATCACGCGACGCACTTCCATCGCGTTCATGTCCGCGCGTTCCGCGATCTCTTCTGCGGTCGCTTCTGATCCTGTTTCTTGAGTGATCTGCTTGGCGATGTTGCGGAGCTTGGTCATCGTCTCGATCATGTGCACCGGGATACGGATCGTCCGCGAGTGATCCGCGATGGCCCGCGTGATCGCCTGACGAATCCACCAAGTCGCGTAGGTGCTGAACTTGTATCCGCGCTTGTACTCGAACTTGTCCACTGCGCGCATCAGCCCCGTGTTGCCTTCCTGGATCACATCGAGGAAGCTCAGCCCGCGGTTACGATACTTCTTCGCGATCGACACCACGAGGCGAAGGTTTCCGCCCGAGAGGTCCCGCTTCGCCTGTTCGTACTCCCAGAAGACCGTTGAGACCTGGTTGATGTGTGCCCGGAGTTGCTCCGGCTCTTCGCATGCAAGACTCCGGAGTCCGTCGAGTTCTTCACGAAGGACCTCGAGATCCTCCGGGTCATATTTCTTCGGGAATCGTGCAGCCTGCAACATCTCCTGCTCAAGCTCTTCCATCTTCTCGGAGATGGACTTGAGTTTCTTCATCAATGGCACGATGCGCCCCGTCCGCAGGCATAGCTCTTCAACAAGCGCCGCCATCCGTCGACGACGGCCGGAGATCCGCGCCCTGATTTCGCGTGCCTTCTTGGTCTCCCGGATGGTGCCATCCTCACGGCGGAGTTCATCCAGGGTTTCCCAATCCTGACGGTTCATCTCGAGCAGCTTCTCGATTGTGGGAAGGTTCGAGGGGATCCGCTGAGAGAGCTTCTCCTTCGCCTGATCGTCCAAGGTGCTCACCCGCATCGTGCGATCGAAGGGGAGCACCCCGTCGCGCACCATCTTGAGGGTCTCGACCGCCTGCGCGACAATGTAATCGCTCTCCAGGCAACGACGGCGGAAGATCATTCGGGTTGACTCGATTTTCTTCGCTAGACGCACCTCTTCGTTGCGTGTCAGCAGCGGGATCGAACCCATCTGCGTGAGGTACATCCGCACCGGGTCGTCCATACGCTTGACGCTCGCGTCGTTCGCGACGGCTTCGTCGAGTTCGCGCTGCACGCTCTGATCGTCCATCGAACGGGCTTCAGCAACATCGCGTTCCGCCTCCGCGATCTGCTTGGCATCCATCATCCCCGTGCCGTTGGCGTAGTGGCTCGAGTTGACTTGAATCCGAACCTTCTCGGCATCGCCGAGATGCTCGCCACCGGCTACGGACATTGCGCGGAACTGGTCCGACAGCAGCCCGATGGAATCGCTCACCGCCATGCTGCCAGATCGCTGCGCTCGGAAGAGTCGTCCGCGGAACTCCATCTCATCAACAAGTTCGATCCCGAGCTCGTCGAGCTTCGTCACCAGTGAGTGCAGGGGCACCACCTCGACATACTCGTCGGGGATGATGTTGTTGAGTTCTTCGTAACTCAACCATCCGCGCTCCTGCCCGGCTTCGATCAACTGCGTGACTGCTGGATGAAGTATCCCGATCATGCGTGTCTCTCCGAAAGAATCCTACCAATATAGCCGCGCCGATCCCTCAACGCGCCACCCATCACGACCCGCTAATGCGAGGCCTTCCACCTAAACCCGTTTGCGAGCGATGTTTTCGCTCTCCCGCAAGAAACTTTGCCAGTACATCTGCCTCGTTCTCGTCCGAATCGTCTACGGGGAGTTCTCGATCCCTGTTCCGAGACTCCTTCGAAACCAACAACGAGATGCATTCGTTGAAATACCGCGTGACGCGATCGTCAACCTCTTCGGTATGCTCCGCGACATACCGGTAGAGCGCCGTCGCCCGCTCGTTCGAGGGGAGGGTATCGATCCCGTCCTCTTCGGCGAGCATCGACAGCTCGGCAAGCACCGCGTGCAGACCCGTGCCTGTGCCGTTCTCCGCGCTGGAGTGCAACGCGTCAGCGACACGACGCGTCAGTTCACTCGTGAATCGAACGGTGCTGGTCAGCTCGCGCTGCTCGCTGCTGAGCAGGTTCCATAGGTTGGGCTCGAACAGGAGACACCCGAGCAGCTGCTCCCGCGCATCGGGCTTCCAGTCGATCTCGCCCTTGTACTCTATCTCGCCTGCGGGCGGGCTGAATCGTCGGCGTCCGCGTCCTGTTCGGATTGCCTCGGAGACGACCTGCTCCTCGACCCGAGCCGCCTGCGCGACCTGACGGATCATCAATCGACGCCGGACCGGTTCCAGCTCACCCAATCCGAGTTCGCTCAGCCGGTCCAGTTCCTCCTGGATCCGTTGCGTCACGCGTGCAGGACCCGCGTCCTTGAGTTCCTCGCGCAAGCGATCGAACTTCCACTTGATCAGATCCACAGCCCCATCGATCACTCGTCGGAATACATCCGCTCCGTCATCCTGCTTGAAGAGTTCGTCGGGATCCTTCGCGTCTGTGTAGCCGGCGAGTGCTGCGATCTTGATATCGATTGTCTCACTCAGCAGCACCTCGATCGCGCGATCCGCGGCCTTGATCCCCGCCGCATCCCCGTCGAACAACAAGACCACCGTGTCGCACAAACGACGGAGCACGGTCGCGTGCCCACTCGTCAGCGCGGTGCCCAGAGTTGCGACGACATGCTCAACGCCCGCCTGATGGCAGGCGATGACATCTGTGTAACCCTCGACCACAACCGCGGTGCGCTCGTGCTTGATCGCGCGAGCGGCGTTGTTGATCCCATAGAGCGTCGTTGATTTCTTGAAGACCGTTGTCTCGGGTGAGTTGAGATACTTCGGCTCGTCTTCTTCGTTGATCTTGCGACCGCCGAACGCGATCACGCGTCCGATCTGATCACAGATCGGGAAGATCAAACGATTCCGCAACGCATCGTACTGTCCGTCTCCCCGTTCGCGTTGCTTGACCAGCCCCGCGCTCAGCAGCGCCTCGGTGCGAACATCTTTCTTCTCGGCGGTCATCACGAGCCCGTCCCAGCGATCGGGGCTGGCGCCGATCTGGAATCGCTCCACCATCTCGTCGCTGATCCCGCGCCGGGCGATTACTTCTCGTGCCGCGGCTCCGTGCTCGGGATGATTCAAGATGGCTCGGAAGAACCCGTTGGCCATGTCGTTGGCCGCAAGGATCTCCTTGTTGCCAACGCCTTGTGCCTCCCCTTGATCTGAGCTGGAACGGCCTCGGAGCGGGGTGAGCTCAATATTCGCACGATCGGCGAGGAACTCGAGCGACTCGCGGAAGTCCATGGAGTGGTACTTCTGGACGAAGGTGAACACATCGCCGCCGCTGCCGCACACGAAGCAGTGGAAGATCTGCTTAGCGGGAATGACGCACATCGATGGGTTCTTGTCGTCATGAAACGGGCAAAGCCCAACGAACTCGCGTCCCTTGGGCTTGAGTGTCAGGTGCTCCCCCACGACCCGAACGATGTCGGACGCATCGCGCACACGCTGCACATCGTCGTTCTGTGGATACAAACCACTCAATCCGTTCTCCGTTTGTCGATCATCCCCGCACCGGGCAGACCGGTCGACGGGGATTCTATGGACCCCGACCCCATCTGTGGGCGCGTTCTCCCGAAACACCAAGATGAACGCGCCAGCACGCCCTGCAACGCCATTGGGAAATGAAATTCTGGGTGAACCCGCACAACCGATCCCAATCCCCAACGCGCGTCCGATCACCATCTACAATCTCCGCATGGTCACCCGTCAGCGCATTATCTTCCAAGGCAGAGTCCAGGGCGTTGGATTCCGCGTCCGTGCTCGGAACGCCGCGATGCGTTTCCCCGTTACGGGATGGGTACGCAACGAGCCCGATGGCACCGTGATGCTGGAGGCACAGGGCGCTGAAAACGATCTTGAAGCGTTTCTCTCAGAGCTCCGCAGGAAAACATCGGGGCTTGTCGAACGCGAGGTCCATGCCCATGTCCGCACAGAATCCGACGAAGACCAGTTCGAGATTCGTCGTCACTAACCCCTCTTAATAGCCCCAAAATAGAGATCCCGCCGCCATGCTCATTCTGTACGATATCGATATGACCCTGCTTGAGACTGACCACATCGGAATCACGCTGCTGGAGAACGCGGGGCGAGAGCTGTTCCACCCCGAGTTCACGGCCAAGGGGATCAGCTTTGGGGGGTCGCTCGATCCGGTGATCATCACGCAGATGCTCGTCAACAATAAGGTGGACAGCACGCTCGACAACATCTCCGCTCTTCGGCGGCATTACCACGCGGGGCTCGATCGCACCGCCAGCGAACGCCCGGTGGCTCGTGCGCTCGCTGGGGCTCACGAGCTAGTGGACGCGACACGGGCGCATGCCGGCATCGACGCGATTGGGGTGCTCACGGGGAACTACCCGGAGACAGGGACGATCAAGCTCCGCAGCGCTGGGTTCGATCCGGACCATTTCGTGATTAACGCGTGGGGCGATGCGTCACCGCACGCCGAGCCGCTCCGCTCGCACCTGCCTCCGGTTGCGATTCAGAACTACCGCGAGGCAAAATCGCGTGCGATCGATCCCGAACAAGTCATCATCATCGGCGACACCGTGCACGATGTCACCTGCGCTCTGGACAATGACTGCCGCGTGCTCGCGGTGGCGACGGGGCACGCGACACGCCAGGAACTCGAAGAGGCGGGCGCGCACCTTGTTGTCGATGATCTGACACGCACACAGGAGCTCCTCGATTGGATCATGACCACACCAGCGCACCGGTGAGTATCCCCGATCAACCCGCGCCGACTAAGCTTCGCTATTCCTCTATTGACACCCTGCGCGGGTTCGCGCTGCTGGGGATCCTTGTCCCCAACATCTGGCACTTCGCCTGGCCGATGATCTCGAGCATCGCTCCGACGAGTGTGATGAGTGATTCGCCGGCGAACATGCTCGCCCACGACATCACATCCACCCTGTTCCTCGGCAAGTTCATGTTCCTATTCGCCCTCCTCTTCGGGTCGGGCGTGGTGATGTACTCACGCAAGTTCGACACTGCGGACGAGCAGGGAAACTACCACACGAAGCTCTCCAAGGGCGCGTCGCTCTGGTTGATCCGGTGCGCCATCCTGCTCGTGTTTGGCATGATCCACGCTTACCTGTTTTGGTACGGCGACATCCTGACCTTCTACGCCGTCGCGGGGTTGACCCTGCTCTGGTGGGTGCGCCGACTCGATCCGAAGCTGCAGCTCTGGGGCGGGATCGGGCTGTACTTCCTGGGCATTTCGTTCATGGTCGGATTCTCGCTTTTCGGCATTTGGGCCTACCACGAGGGCCACATCGGGCCCGACGAGCTTTCTGCCGATCCGGCCGCGGAGATCGTCGGCTACACCGGATCATTCATCGACGCATTCAAGGTGCGTTTCTTCACCACGCTCAGCTTCCAGTTCATGTTCGTCCTCTTCTTCACCCCCGCGCTCTGGGGGATCATGACCGCGGGGATGGGGCTGACCCGGCTTGGATTCCTTACGGGTGAGCGCAAGACGAGCTTCTATCTCGTGCTCGCGGGCATCCTCATCCCGCTTGGTCTCGCGACGACCATCCCTGCGTATATCGGGGTTCACAGCGTGTTCGAGGAGTTCCCCGGGTTCATGTGGCAATCGCTGGCCCAGCCGATCGGCGTGCCGCTCGCGTTTGGCTATGCGTCGCTGATCATTGCGCTTTCCAAGATCGACCTGTTCCGGTTCATCTCGGTCCCGCTGGCCGCGGTCGGGCGTATGGCCCTCACCAACTACTTCTCTCACACCCTCCTGTGCACAACCTTCTTCTATGGCTACGGCCTCGGGTACTTTGCAAAGATTGAATATCCCCAGCTCTGGCTCGTCGTCCTCAGTGTCTGGGCGTTCAATATCATCTTCTCACTGCTCTGGTTACGCTTCTTCAAGATGGGCCCGTTCGAATGGGTCTGGCGCTGCCTGACTTATCGACAGCTCGTCCCCATCCGCTGATTGAGCGGATTCTCCTACGCGTGGATCGCTCGCTGTTGCGGGCGTTTTGCTACACTCATACCAAGAGATCGTCTCGCCATAACACGCATCGGCAAGGAGGCCCGAGCAATGCCCAGCAGTTACCGCGCACTCTGCAACGATTTCTATGTCAACTCCAAGCTCGCCGTCCGGATGGAGCTCCCGACGAACCGTGAGCCCGTGCTCGAACTCTTCGAGCGCACCCGGCGCTCCTACCCCGCGATGAACGCGTTCCGGCGTTACAAGGACGAGCTGGCGCTCGAGTCTGCGTCCAACGCCAACCCCCACCGCTGGGTCGCGATCCGGCAGGCATCCGTCCGCGCCGGGGTGGTGAACCCGACCAACGCGGACGACATGTACTCGATCCATCGCGACACGATGGAGACCTCGCCGTACTTCCTCTCGATCTCGCCGCTCGACATCGAGTACATCGAACTGCTCTACGGGTTCGATCTCAACGCCTCGGGGAATCACGACGCGATCGCGGCCAATGCGTTGCTCGCGGGCTCGCCCATGGCCGCGCTGCTCGATGCCGCGGACATCAATATCCTTGACTGTCAGCCCAATATGGGAATGAAGCTGGTCGATGACGAGGGGCTTGAGGTCCACTTCGAGGTGAAGACGCGATCACGCGGCAAGAAAAACACGGAGCCCAACCCAGAACCGATCTCGGTCTATCTCACCCTTCGTCGCTTCGACCCGGTGACCGACCTGAGCAACCTCACGACCCAGCTCGATGATCTGATCCAACGCGGGCAGAACCTCGTGGACGAGTACGCGCTGCCGAATCTGCTTATGCCGCTGCGGGAAGAAATCGCGTCGGGTTCGTTCTGATCTGGTCGTCGGTTCTCTATGATGAGGTTGATGCCGTATTCACCCCTCACCCTTGCGCAGAACGCCACGCTCGATACACGGGCGTTTATCTACATCGTGCTGCTCATCGTCCTGTGCATCGTGGGCTTCGTCATCATCATGAGCGTCAAGCGGCGGATCTTCGATGATTCCAAGGAGCAGGACCAGTCCGCCGCGACCCTGATGGAATCGCTGGAGCATATGAGAAAGACCGGCGAGATCTCCCAGGAGGAGTATGAGCAGACCCGTCGGACCATCATCGAGAAGACCCGGGCCATGCTACACGAGCAGGACGACTCGCAGGTGCCCAAGTAACTCCACCAAAGCAGCCCCCCTAAACAGGGTCCAGCTGTCGCTTTTGTATCAATCATGCAGTCTTGTGCGGTGGGTCTCGACGCGCGAAGACCAGTTCTCTATGATCCAATCACGAGCCCCGCTCGTACAATTGGACAGCCCTGCGCAACACTTGCGCTGGGAATCTGCAACGAGTCCCCGACTCCCTATTGAGCGGCCCCACACGATTGGCCGATACCCCCAGACGAGCGACATTTTGCCCTCAGGGCGCACCAACCGCAAGGCATGACAAGAGGTTCATTCGTGAGTAAAGACCAATCGCAAAGCCAAACCAACGCAAACCCTGTCAATGCCAGTGATTCCGGTTCGGGATCGGGCTCCGATGCAGGCTCCGGTGCCGGGACCACGGGCGCCGGTTCGAGCGGCTTCAAGGGCCGCAAGGTCACGACCTGTTCGTTCTGCGGCAAGACCTCCCGCGAGGTCGGGCCCATGGTCGAAGGCCCCGGCGAGGTCTACATCTGCTCCAACTGTGTCGAGCTTTGCCAGAACATCTTCCGCCAGGAACGCCGACGCGTTTCCTCGGTTTCCGCGCAGCTCAGCGAGATCCCCTCGCCGCGTGAGATCGTGGAGTTCATGAACCAGTATGTCATCGGTCAGGTCCTCGCGAAGCGATCCCTGTCCGTCGCGGTCCACAACCACTACAAGCGTCTGCTGCACGCCGAGTCGGACCAGGCCAACGACATCGAGCTCGACAAGTCCAACATCCTGCTCGTCGGCCCCACCGGCTCGGGCAAGACACTGCTGGCCAAGACCATGGCCCGCATGCTCAAGGTTCCCTTCGCCATCGGCGACGCGACCACGCTCACCGAGGCGGGCTATGTGGGCGAGGATGTCGAGAACCTGCTGCTCAAGCTGCTGCAGGCCGCGGACTTTGATGTCGAAGCCGCGCAGCGTGGGATCATCTACATCGACGAGCTCGACAAGGTCGGCAAGTCGTCGGGCAATGTCTCGATCACGCGTGATGTCTCGGGCGAGGGTGTCCAGCAGTCGCTGCTCAAGATGATCGAGGGCACCATCGCCAATGTCCCCCCGCAGGGCGGACGCAAGCACCCCGAGCAGCAGTACATCCAGTTTGACACCTCCAACATCCTCTTCATCGTCGGCGGCACCTTCGTCGGGATCGAGGACATCGTCCGTCGTCGTCTGGGGCAGACCAAGATCGGTTTCTCGATCGGGTCCGCGAGCACCGACTCGGATGTCAAAGAGCGTCGTCACTTCGCGGATGCCCGCGCAGAACGCGAGTGGCTGCAATCGCAGATCTCCAACGAGGATGTCGTGGAGTTCGGGCTGATCCCCGAGCTTGTCGGGCGTCTGCCCGTGATCACGCCGCTGATGCCCCTGAGCAACGAGGCGTTGATCCAGATCCTGACCGAGCCCAAGAATGCGCTGGTGCGTCAGTACCAGCACCTGTTCGCCCTCGAGGGCGCCTCGCTGACCTTCTCGCATGATGCGCTGGAGCTGCTGGCCGAGCGTGCCGCCAAGCGTGCAACGGGCGCCCGTGCACTGCGTGCGGTGATCGAAGAGGTCATGATGGACCACATGTACGAGCTGCCCGAGATGAACAACGAGGGCGTGGAGTACATGATCGATCGCCAGGCGATCGAGAACAAGACCCCGCTGAAGGACCTCAAGGTCGCCAAGGCGAACTCGGCGTAACTCATATCAAACTCAACGATGAACACTCCCAGTATATCTGGGAGTGTTTTTGTATCGTCAGTGATCTGGATGTCATCTCTGACGATGTATCTCTGTCACAGGCGGCAAAGATCTGAATCATCTAGAAACGTGATACTCTTTCAACTGCGAAGCACGAATACTCTTCAAATGAGATAACATGATCTACGATCGCCTATAAAAGTGTTGTATGCATATTGAAGGAAACATGATCATGATGTATCGAACCGTGTATCACGCCACCACAGCCATAGCACTCTGCGTCCTCCCGGCTTTCGGGCAATCGATTACCGAGGATCACAAGCTTCTACGAAGCTTCGCCCAGGCGAATGACAACTTCGGCGATGTCGTCGCGATCGAAGACGGCATTGTCGCGGTAGGAGCTCCGCGTGACGATGACAACAACACCGATTCCGGTTCCGTGTATCTATTCAACGCCTTAACCGGCGAGCAGGTCGACAAGCTCCTCGCCACTGACGGGGGCACGCAAGACCGGTTCGGAAGAAGTGTTGCAATCGAGAACGGCGTCATCGCCGTCGGGGCATGGGGTGCGTTCGACGATAACGGTCCCCACGCGGGCACAGCGTATGTGTTCGATGTCTCCACCGGAATACAGATCGCCAAAGTCCTCGCCAGCGACGGAGAAGAGTTTGACCACTTGGGCATCTCCATCGGCATCGATAACGGCATGATCGTCGCCGGAGCGGACGGGGACGACGACCTCGCCAATGGCTCAGGCGCAGCCTATCTCTTCACCACACCCGATTTCTGCAACGCAGACCTCAACATGGATGGCGTGTTCAACTTCTTCGATGTGTATTCGTTCATCGTTTCGTTCAGCGATAACACACCGCTCGCTGATCTCAACAACGATGCCCAGTGGGACATGTCCGATGTCAACATGTTCCTTGATTCGACCTCAGCCGGCTGCCCCTGATCGCGAACAGAAACATTCAGTTCAGCGGCGTCGCCACCTGCGCGATCACGCCGCCCACCCGGACGCGCGCCAACGCGTACATCCGAACCGGCGTGTCGTAGATCCCACGCATGGCCGCGGGCTCGTGCGAGATCAGGTGCATGATCGCGTCCGCGTCATCACGCGGGTCGGAACTGGGATACTTGAGCCCCGGCTCCGCACGCAGAAGCAGACCGAAGTGCTCACGCGCCCAGCTCTGGGCCGTGTAGAGACGCTCCAGGGCCGCGTGGCAGTCCGCATCGCAGGCGATCAGATGCAGGCGCCCGTCGCCGTCCATCCCCATCTCCACACCCTGCGCCTTGGGGCAGCGGGTCTCGATCGGACGGATGTCTTCGAGCATGGCGCACAGCCCATCACGAACATCCGGGTCGGCTTTGACCTGTTGAGTCTCGTTCTCGATGTCGATCGGATCGCTGGCGTCATCCGTCAGGACCGGCTTGGGCGCGATCTCATCGATCGAGACGGACCGCGACTCAACAATCGCGGGCGTGTCATGGCGCGAAGCGCTGATCTCGGAGCGGTGCGCGATCGCGACCAGCCCATCGATGATGTCGCCGGCGTGGTGCGACTGTGTGTCGCGGAAGATGTTGGTCGTCCCCGTTGCGTCGATACGCCCCGAGCCGACCACGATCTCCACGGGTCGCTCGAGGAACGAACGCACCGCGCTCTGGAGCTTGTCCCGAGCGTCCTCGCCCTGCTCACGCGGCGATCCCATCACCGCGATCCGCATCTGCGGCGCATCCTCGTCGTCCTCGTACCGATCGTTCAGCGTGGCGTCGATCGTCTTCACGAGCCGGTAGGAGGCCACAACCGCCGCCTCGTCCGCACCGGTCAGGATCGTGATCGCCCCGACCTCCGCACGGTCCAGCAATTCCGGCTCCAGGCGTTCATCAACTCGCAGCACGACTCGGTCGGCGTGCGTGTGGATGGTCTCCAGAGCGCTCTGCAGATCGGCGCATCCCATCGCCTGCTCGGGCTCACGCCCCGTGATCAGATCGATCGAGGTACTCCCCGAAGCGGCACGCAGCAACGCGACAACCTCGCCACGCTCCTTCGCGCTCCCGCACGCATACTGACGGGCCCAGAGCGTCGCGCGGACGGGCAGATGCCCCAGCACGATCACCTCGACCTTGGCCCGCGGCATGCGGACAAACTCCACGCCATCTTCTCGGCGCTCATCCCCATCGAGCAGCTCGGCCATCAGGGCCGAGGCGTGCAAGTCCGTGGCTTCCAGAGACTCGATCACACCCAACTCGGGCGGGTTCTCATTTTTTGCATCAGCCCCGTCATCGATCCCGTGCGTGAGCTGCAGGACCGGCGTGTGGGTGTTGTGATCGGGGACGCCCTCTTCCGCGTCCGGCACACCGGGCGGCGCGAACTCCCCGTCCCCAAGGAACAGGTCCGCCAACGCGTCATATTCATCGTGATCAATCGGAGCGAGTCGGATCGACGGGTGACCGCCTTCGCGCTCAAACCCAGCATCGTGCGTGCTATCGCGTGTATCGTCCATGCCCTGCTCCGCGTCCGATCTCACACGGGGATCCATCCCCGTTGCCTCTCGCCAGATCGAATGATTTGTTCAGACAAGGTTTAGTATAGTGCCCAAGATCCGTCAACGCGAACCGTTTACGACAGCTTGAACCGGTTGTTCCGCCCGCCCATCCCGTTATCCACGAGATCCGGGTTGTATGAATCGAGTACCCACTGCCCATCCACAACGAGCTTGTACGAATAATCGCCGGGCACCATCTTTAGGTGCAGCTCGTACACCCCCAGCGCCTCGTTCAAGCTCATCTTGGTTCCGCTCGGGTCCCAACCATTGAAAT
Source organism: Phycisphaerales bacterium (assembly GCA_965216865.1). Lineage (GTDB taxonomy): Bacteria > Planctomycetota > Phycisphaerae > Phycisphaerales > UBA1924 > UBA1924. Next base: position 2,575,606 of record OZ244206.1, on the reverse strand, counting down.
CGCCCGCGATCTCGATCCGGTTCCCGATCGACCCGGGCTGCACGAACAGGACCCCCGTGGAGCTCCGCCGCACCCCGAAGAGGTGACGAACCCGCGTGATCTCCATGCCCCTTGGCTTGGCACCGGGCTCTATAACCCGATCATCTCGAATCTCCACCGCGACGGGCTTATGCGGCATCAAGGACCGTTTCAGCGGCTCCGGCTTCGATTCAACCGCCACCGCTGAGGGCACGCTCACTTTCGCTTCGCTCGCCTGCATCGTGCGCGCCCGCATGGCAAGCTCCTGGGCCCGGCTCAGCGATCCGTCCGATCCACCGCCATGGATCCCCAGGTTCGCCGCGGCGATCTGCACCCGTGCCGAAGCCCCCGCAAGGGTCGGCTCCGGCTGCCCGAGCCCCATGGGTAAATCTTCCTCGCCCGGTTCCGGACGCTCAACACTCGCGTGCTCGACAAGCCACTCGCAGAGCGAACGATAATCCTCGGCCCCCATCGAATCCGCGGCGTACTCATCGATCGGCTGCCCGAACGAGGCCGCCTCTTTGAGCGCGTGGTCGTAGCGGATCACGACCGGGATCATCCCGCTGCCGAACCGATCACGCAGATCATCGAGCAGGTCCCGCGCCAGCGGCTGCTGCGGATCGTGCATCGTCGCCAGCAACCGCGGATGGATCCGCATGCCAATCCGACGCGCAATCGATCGTGTCGTCTGCACCTGCTTGGCCGCACCCTTGAGCGAGAAGAAGCTTGTTTCCACCGGGATCAGCACCTCACGCCCCGCGGCGATCGCGTTGTACGACAACAAGCCAATGGACGGCGGGCAATCGATCACACACGCGTCGTAGATGCTGCGTGGCTCATGCGAGATGCGAGCATCATCTCCCGAATCAGCACTTGGCGATGAATCCCGCGTCAGGCGAGCGAGCACGCTCCGCAACCGTTTTTCTTTGTCTTCCTGATCCGCCAGGCCTCCACCCGACGCCTCGATCCCCGCGAGCTTCATCCGTGACGGCAACAGGTCCAGATTCCGACTGACATGCCAGATGAACCGATCACGGTTGAGTTCCGCATCCACCGGCAGGCGGAGCGCGTCTGAGACATCCAGGTCCAGTCGCTCCTCAGGGATGCCAAGCCCCGCAGCACAATGCGATTGCGGATCCAGATCCACGAGCAGCGTCCGACACCCCGCCCGAGCGAATGCCGCCGCGAGGTTGATCGCGGTTGTGGTCTTACCACAACCGCCTTTTTGATTGATGACGGTGAAAGTGCGCACTGCAGGGGACTCCGTAGAAACTCACGAAAGCCACTCCGCCCCCGCGAGTCTCCGTTTTTATCGGAGCCGATGACTGTGTAACTGTAATAAACACCTATCTTAACGCACAATCGGGCGTGATTTGGGTGAATCCACGCACCCTGCTTCAGGGTGCAAAGGTACGGATCGAATCGATCCCCACGAGCAACCCCGAATCGTCCGCGTCGCTCACGATCGAGCATTTGCCCGATCCGGTGGGCAAAATCACACGAAGCGATCCGCCCGCTGCTTTTTTGTCGTGCCCCATCCGCTCGATCAACTCGCCCGTCCCCGGCAACCCGGCCACACGCGTCGGCAGCCCCACCGCCCTGAGCATCTCGCGTAATCGATCAGCCACCGATTCGGCGCACATCCCGAGCGCGACAGACGCCGAGCACGCACAGCACATACCCAGCGCGACCGCCTCGCCATGATGCAGGGGGGCGTCGGCAGGATCACCGCTCGCGGAGATGCCCTCCAGCGTCTCGATGGCGTGGCCGAAGGTGTGACCGAAGTTCAGAAGCATCCGCCCGCCGCTTTTGGCGTCCGGCGACTCTCGCTCGTCGCCCATCACGACACTCGCCTTGAGCCCGACATTCCGAGCCACGAGCTGATCGATCGTGTCCGGATCAAAGCTCGCGATCGAGTCCAGGTGCGTCCCCATCCAGTCGAGCAACGCGCAGTGGACCTCGTCCTCATCCGGGACGCTCTTGCAGATCATCGCGTGCTTCACGCACTCCGCGAGACCGCAACGACGCTGCCGATCGTCCAGCGAATCCAGCAGCTCGGTGTCCGCGATCACCAGTGTCGGCTGATGGAACGCGCCGACCATGTTCTTGTACAGGCCCCCGTCGACCGAGAGGTTCACACCGGTTTTACCGCCGACGGAAGCATCCACCATCGAGAGCAGCGTGCTCGGGCATTGGATCACCGGGACCCCACGCTGGTAGCTCGCCGCGACATACCCGGCGATATCACCGACGACACCGCCGCCCAGTGCGAGCACCGCGTCAACGCGCGTCAATCCAAACCGAACCGCCTCAACCAGAAGCTCTCGGACCGTTTCCATGTTCTTAATGGATTCGGAGGGTGTGATCGCACAGACATGCGTCTGGAAGCCCTCGCGGTTCAGATCATCGACGAGCATCTGTTCGAAGCGGTCGGGCACGCCCGTGTCCCGCACGATCAGAACCCGCGATGATCGCTGCCCGAGAAGTGAGCGTGTCGCCGTGCCTACGCCGCCCAATGCCCCACGCCCGATCCGAACCTCGTAGGCGTGCGACGCGAGATCAACATCGACGATCCGCTCGCTCATCCGTCGATGCCCGGACGCTTCCGTTCACTCGGCGGGACCTGCACACGCGTGCTGTTGGCCCACAGCGACTCGAGGTCGTAGTGAGAGCGTGCGTTGGGCTCGAAGAGGTGCACCACGATATCGACGAAGTCGGCGAGCAGCCACATCGATCGCTCGTCGCTGGAGATCGCGTACGCCTGCGTTCCGGCCTCCTTCGCCAGATCGTTGATGTTCTCTAGCGAGCTCTTCATCTGACGCGCCGAGGTGCCCGACCCGATGACGATGAACCCCGTGACGGGCGAGATGCCCGTCACATCGAGCACCACCACATCGGTGCATTTGTCGTCTGTGAGCGACTGCGCCGCGTGGATGGCGAATGCCTTCGCCGCGTCCTGATCCAGGATCCGCGCACCGCTCGAAGCCGTAGCCCCGATCGTCTGAGGCGAAACCGATCCATTCTGGCCGTTGTGTGTATCTTCACTCATCGACAGATGGTAGCGCCCGCTCACGCGCCCGCACTGTCCGAGTCCTGCGAATCACGCGTTCCCTTGGGCTTCTCGGGTTTCCCGGCCATCATCCCCACCCAACCGAGCACCGGGTCGGGGCCCAGTCGGGCCATGCCCTCGGCCCCGAGACCCGCGAGGCGACGCTCGTAGGCATCGCAATCCGTCTCATCCGTGCTCACCAGCACCACGCTGCCGCCATCGGCGATCACCCGCCAGATCTCGGTGATGGCCCGCGATCGGCTCGGATCATCGGGCGCATCGCGGAACAGATCGAACACCACCGCCGCACGGAATGCTCCGTCCAGCTCGCCCGAGAGCGTGTCGAGCCAGCCCAGCTCGTATGCCAGATGATTCGCTCGGTAGCGTTGGCGCGCGTACCGGATCGATTCGCCGTCACGGTTGATCGCGATCACGCCGCCCGACGGGCCGACCCAGTGCGCCAGCTCGGCACTCCCGGCACCGGTCCCGCACCCCAGATCGAGCACCCGGTCGCCCGGGCGAACAACACCGCGCAAGGCCCGCACAAACTGCACGCGCGGATCGTGACCAAGGTCCGCGTAGCGGCGACGGTGCGTGAATCGGATCTGCATCCCCTCACGATGCGCGTGCTGCGCCCCCTCAAGTTCGCCCACAGGGATCGGGAACCGGACCGCGTACTCCTTGACCCCGGGCCCTGTCTCGCTCAGCGCTCGGCGGAGCGAGACCCCGCTGAGTTCGCGATAGACAACGCCACCGACAACGATCCGACGACGGGAAAACCCCATCGCTCTCCAGGCGCGACGCAGGCGCGAACGCAGACGCCCCAGCGCCCGCTCGGCATTGCCCCCGCGGTGCGAGCGCTGGCGGGCACGACGCTGCGTCTCGCGCTCCCCCCACGACAAGGGGCGATGCCCATCCCCTCGCTCGGATTTGCTCATCTCACGCCCCCACGCCCGAACAGGCCCGGCTGGGTGTGGCGTGTCGATCGCGTCATTTCGATCTGCGAACCGTCGCCACGCACCTCGATCCAGGGCGTCGCTTCGAACTGCGACGAGATCACGCACGCTCGCTCGTCCCCGCCATCGATGTAGCGACGGTGATGCCCCATCGCGATCGCGGGCTCGTTGCATTCCTGCGAGAGATGCAGCAGCACCAGGTTCCGCTTGGGCGCGATGCGTGACACGGCCAATGCGCTCTGCTCGTTGCTCAGGTGTCCCGCACCGCCCATGATCCGACGCTGCAGGTAGACCGGACGCCCGGAGTTCTCCTGCAGCACGGGGCAGTAGTTCGACTCGATCGCCAGCGTGTCCACGCCGCGCAGGTGCTCGATCAGGTCCGTGTTCACATGCCCCAGGTCCGTGGCGAACCCCATCGACGCGGCCGGCCGATCGGGCAGGTCGATCCCGATGCGGAAGACCGCGACACCCAAGTCATCGTGCGCGAGCATGAGCGTCCGCATCTCCACCCCCGGAGCGGGTGAGAACAGCTCGTCGAACGGCTCGGTTCGTGCGTACAGCAACCCCATGCGTTGTGCGCGCCCCATGTGCATGCGATGCACCCGAAGCTGGGCCCGCCACGCACCCGTGATCGAACCGGGTCGCAGCGCGTTGATCCATCCCTGATGACAATGGTCCGAATCGAGATGCGTGAACACGATCTCGTCCACCTCGTCGGGCCGGATCCCGCGTTGGTGCAGCATCAAGCGGGTTCGGCTTGGGCTCAGTCCTGCGTCGATCAGGATCACCCTGCGCGCCGTCTCACGCGTCGCGGGCACGACCAGCACGGAGCAGTTCCCCTTCGAACCCGAGGCGAGCACGCACAGCGCACCGCACGCCTCCGCGTCGATCCCGACATGGTGGCTCCGATCAGTCACGCCCCTGCGATTTCCTTCCGCCGACAGGTACGATCGGACGCTTCGCTTCCGCGATGAAATCCGATATCTGCTTGACCGCTGCGGAGTGTTCGGCCAGCTCCGCCAGCCCGGCGCACATCTCTTTCAATGGCGGGTTGAGGCGAAGCACCGACTTGTACGCGTTGCGTACCGCCTCGATCTCTTCTTTGGGCATTCCCGAGCGACGCATCCCCACCATGTTCAGGCCCACGATCATGTTCCGCCCCGCGGACATGCAGTATGGTGGTATATCACCTGTCAGGATGCTGCCGCCGCTGCACATCGCCTGACGGCCAACCCGGCAATGCTGATGCACAAGCACGCTCCCGGACATCGTCACACGATCCTGGACGACGGTGTGCCCTGCCAGCAGCGTCGCGTTCACGATCACCACATCGTCGCCGACCACCGCGTCGTGCCCCGCGTGGCTCCCGACCATCATCATCGTCCGGTTGCCGATCTTCGTCGGCGTGTGGTCGTTGCTCGCCGCGTGCACCGTCACATGCTCGCGCAGGATCGAATCCTCGCCGACGACTACGCCCGCGGTTGCCGATCCGGGCTTGAACTTGTAATCCTGCGGCTCGTACCCGATCGTCGCCCCCGGGTACACGATCGTGTTCTTCCCGATGCTCACCGGGCCCTGTAAGGAGACGCCCGAGAGCAGGCGGACGCCATCGGCGAGCGTGACATCGCCTCGGACCACACAGAAGGGACCGATCTCCACGCCCTCTCCGAGCTTGACATCCCCCTCCACGATCGCTGTTGCATGAACTTCACTCATGCCTCCATTATAGGTACGAACAACCGCTCCCTCCCCCATGGTCCGCTCTTCCCTCCTGCCATTGGCCCGCGGCCTCTTGCCGGATTCTTCTCCCCCTACACTCCATCGTGCCCCCCCTGACCCCCATCCCGCTCCAGCGCATCGGATACGCCGACGGGTATGCGCTGCAGAACCATCACCACGGGCAGGTGCTCGCGTCGCGGGACTCGGACGCACCCGAGCTGGGACGGGTGTTGATGATCGAACACGACCCGGTGATCACGGTCACGCGTCGCCCGGATGCGCCCACGCATGTGCTCGCGTCGGAGGAGCTGCTCGCGTCTCAGGGGGTGGAGCTGCACCAGACGGATCGTGGCGGGGATGTGACCTATCACGGGCCGGGGCAGCTGGTGTGTTACCCGATCATCGATCTCAACGCGGCGGGTCTGCGGATCCACGAGTACATCCGCACGCTCGAATCCGCGGTCATCGCGACGCTTAGTGAATATGGGATCAGTGCGCATACCGATCCGGACGCGACGGGCGTGTGGGTTGCGCCCCAGCACCGGTTTGAATCGGACCAGCCCGCGAAGATCTGCGCGATCGGGGTTCGTGTGCGTCGATGGATCACGATGCATGGCTTGGCGATCAACCTGGATCCGAACATGGACCACTTCAACCTGATCGTGCCGTGTGGTTTGGCGGGGAGGCCCGTGGTGTCGATCGCTCAGATCCTCGGGCGGGATGATTCGCCGGGGATGGGTGAGCTGGCGGATGTGCTGATGGGGCAGATCGAGCGTTGCCTGCCTTGAGCTGAAGTTGTCGGGAGTCACTTGTTCCTGCGATGCCCTTCGGGTCAAAGCAGGGCACCCACCCCATCGAGATCTTCCAATGAAGGAAGGCATGCCTCCCTGGTAGCGGGATGCCCCACCTTCCTTCATTGACTATCGCACGGTTTGTGCGCACAAAACGGTCGCGGCGCGCGCGCTGTTGGAGATTTCAGAGAATTTTTTTAATCGGCTGTGAGCACTGGTCTTCGTGCGCGATGCCTGTGCGCGCACTGACGGGGTTTGTGCGCACGAATCGTGTCGCGAGGGGGGATAGGTAGAGGCGTGCGGCAGTCGCGCCGGTACAGACACGACGAGAAATAGAGGAGCAAGGCAGATGCCAGATCAACACGAAGAGTTCAACACATCCCCGCACCCCGCGCTGATGGGGATCGAGCCGCTGGAGATGGGGTCGATGGACATGGGCGATCCGGGGATCGTCAACAACAAGATGAAGCACTATCGTAACGAATCCGTCCACTGGCTCGAACCAGGGCGGATCGCCATGGGCAAGGTCAACATGATCGCCGGCGACCCGGGGCTGGGCAAGTCGTTCATGACCATGGAACTCGCGGCCCGCGCATCACGCGGCGAGATCGGGTCCTCGACATCGTGCGTCGTCATCATGAGCGCCGAGGACGACCCGTGCGACACCATCGCGCCCCGCCTGCGCAACATGGCCGCGAACCTCAACAACATCCGTTTCATCGAGGGCATCCGACGCGAGCCCGGCGGGCCCATCGACCTGCTCACGCTCGATCGCGATTACGAACGATTCGAGCAGATGATCCTCGACAACTTCCCCGTGTCGTTGATTGTCATCGACCCCATCAGCGCGTACATGGGCAACGCGGATTCCAACAACAACGCGGAGGTCCGCGCGGTGCTCGCACGCCTCTCGATCCTCGCGGCCCGCACGGGCGCCGCCGTCGTGTGCGTCACGCACCTCAACAAGGACACCTCGGGCAAACGCGCTGTCTATCGCACCATGGGCTCGCTCGCGTTCACCGCCGCGGCCCGCACGGTCCAGCTCGTCACCAAGTACGAACCCACCAAGGGACACAGCGACGAGCACGCCAAGGACAAGCGCATCGTGTCGATCGTGAAGAACAACCTGGGCCCCATCCAACCGGCAAGGGTGTTCGTGATCCGCAACGGCATCTGCACCTGGATCGACGAGCAGGTCGATATCGACGCGGACCACTTCGCCAATGGGCGTGTGACCTTCGACGCGCCCGAGACCAAGACGGACCAGGCCGTGGAGTTTCTCGAGCGGATGCTCGCCACAGGGATACACCCGGCGAAAGAGGTGTTCGAGCGTGGCGCAGCGCAGGGGCTGGGTGAAGACCTCCTGCGGAACGCGAAGAAGACGATGGGCGTCGTGTCCTTCAAGCAAGGCAAGGTGTGGTACTGGTCGTGCAACGGCATCCCAGACCCCGAGTTCGAGCCCGAGCTCCGCGACGCGATCGAGCCCGCGCTCGACTACGACGACAACCGCTACCTGTGAAATGAAGGAAGGCGGGGTATCCCGGTACTTGGACGCCCCACATTCCTTACATTGTCAATCCCCGTGATCCCCGCTCCTTCCCCGCCCTTGCGGGGAAGGTGGCACGCGACAGCGTGACGGATGGGGTCTTTGACATCATCCGAACTCCAACAAGACCCCCTCCGTCTCACTCCGTTCGACACCTCCCCCGCAAGGGCGGGGAAGGAGCGCAGAGGAGACGACGGAGGCACAAGGAAGGAAGGCGGGGCATCCCGGTACTGAGGCACCACACCTTCCTTCCTTGATTCGAGACACGACATGAATCACAACGATTACAACCTCGACGAGCACCACACCAAGCTCCTCCGCGACCGTTCCACAATCTACGGCGACCCCCGCGAGAACCACCGTGCCATCGCGCTCGCATGGGCATCGCTCCTGCACCCACACGCCGACAAAATCGCAAACCTCGAACCGATCCCGGAACACACGGTCGCGTTAATGATGGCCATGTTCAAGCTCTGCCGATCCCGCCGAGCCTTCCAGTCAGACAACTACGACGACGCACGCGTATACCTGGGCTTCGCCCAGCGATGGCAGGGGGAGGGGTAGGCCCCTGCGGGGAAGGTGGCACGCGACAGCCTGACGGATGGGGTCTTGGAGATCATCCGAACTTCAATAAGACCCCCTCCGTCTCACTCCGTTCGACACCTCCCCCGCTGGGGCGGGGAAGGAGCGCACAAGAGACGACGGAAGCACAAGAAAGGAAGGCAGGTCTCCCCAGTACCGGGATGCCCCACCTTCCTTGTCGATCCCCACGATCCGCGCTCCTTCCCCGCCCCTGCGGGGAAGGTGGATTCGGCGCAGCCGAAGACGGATGGGGTCTTGGACACATTCCGAACTCCAACAAGACCCCCTCCGTCTCGCTCCGCTCGACACCTCCCCCGCTGGGCGGGGAAGGAGCGCAGATTACTGAATGGCTGAGATTTCTTGGATTCGTTTGTGTGTTCGTGCGCCGATCGATGCGTACACGCCGGCGAGATTATTGAGCACTTCACGCGCGGGGATACGCATGGTCTCGATCCCGCACTCATGCAGCCAGGCATCGCGTACTCGATCGTGAATGATCTGATCGCCCTGATGCGTGGCACCATCAATTTCGATCACCAAACGGGCACGATGGCAATAGAAATCCGTTATGTACGGCCCGATGGGGTGCTGCGTCCTAAATGCGAACCCGCTGAGCTGATTCCCCTTGAGCTGAGACCAGAGCATGGCCTCCGGCGGTGTGAGTTCGTTTCGCAGTTCCTTTGCACGAGACTTCGCTTGAGGGGTTGCCTGCGTCATCGCCCTGTATTCCTTATGCGAAAGCATGTCCGAGTGTACCACACACATGTGGATTCAGTGAACCTCCCTGCTTCATCCTCTTGTTCTGCAATCCTTTCCTGATCGAGCTCTTCCAAGGAAGGAAGGCATGCCTCCCCAGTACCGGGCTCCCCCACCTTCCTTCATTCATCAATCACCATGTTCCGCGCTCCTTCCCCGCCCCTGCGGGGAAGGTGGATTCGGCGCAGCCGAAGACGGATGGGGTCTTGGACACATTCCGAACTTCAATAAGACCCCCTCCGTCTCACTCCGTTCGACACCTCCCCCGCTGGGGCGGGGAAGGAGCGCACAAGAGACGACGGAAGCACAAGAAAGGAAGGCAGGTCTCCCCAGTACCGGGATGCCCCACCTTCCTTGTCGATCCCCACGATCCGCGCTCCTTCCCCGCCCCTGCGGGGAAGGTGGATTCGGCGCAGCCGAAGACGGATGGGGTCTTGGACACATTCCGAACTCCAACAAGCCCCTCTCCGTCTCACTCCGTTCGACACCTCCCCCGCTGGGCGGGGAAGGAGCGCAGGAGATCACGGGAAGGTGCACAGAGGGGAACATGAGGGGGCATCGCAACTTCTCGGTTGGTTTCCGTTACCATACAAGCGTCAACTCTGTTCTCGTCGTGAAGGATCTCCCCCAATGCTCACACCCCGACTGCTGATCAACGCCGCGCTCGTCGGCTTCTTCGTCTCCTCACCCGCGATCGCTGCGTTTGCCCAGCCCGACACCGCCGAAGATATCCGGCGCAAGCGGGCGCAGCGTCAGCTCGATGAGAACCGGCGTGCACAGGAACGCGAGGCCGAAAAGATCACCGCCGATGATCTCCCCCCGATGGACCCCGCGCTTGTCGAGCAGTTCGACGAGATGCTCTCCGTCATCGCCTCCCCCGAGATGGAAGGACGCGTGCCCGGCTCGCAGGGCATCGAGAAAGCCGCCGACTACATCCAGCAGCACCTGGAAGAGCTCGGGCTCCGCCCCGCCTTTATCAAGGACACCGATCTCAACGGGTCCGCGGAAGATCTCCCCAACCACTACCGCCAGTCCATGCAGATGGGCAAGCACACCGCCGCGACAGGCGTGAGCATCGCGTTCGACGACACCGCCTATACCGACTTCGATGACGCGTCGCCGCTCGCTTTTTCCGGGTCTGATTCGGCCACCGCGTCCGTTGTCTTTGCCGGCTACGGCATCGTCTCGGGCCCCAACAACTACCTCGGTTTCGAGACCACCGAGTCCGTCGAAGACAAGATCGCCATCGTCCTCAACTACGAGCCCATGAACGAGGATGGGTCCTCGCAATGGAAGGATGAGGGCTGGTCGCACAACTCCCGCCTGACCTACAAGGTCACGGCGCTGGACCGGCGCGGGGCCGCGGGCGTCATCATCGTCAACCCTCCGAGCGCCAACGACGACCGCGTCGATGTCCTCGAGAGCGTCGAGTCCACCTCCCCACCATCCAACCGGATGGGCGAGCGCGGCGGGCCCGAGTACGACATCCCCGTCGTCCACGCCACGCCCGAGGTCGTCGATTCCATCCTCACCTACCTCGGATCGGACGCCGATCTCGCATCCCTGATCGAGCAGGCCAACGAGGGCGGCATCGTCAAACCGCTGGGCAACCCCGACGACGACAAGCAGATCACCCTCGCCGTCGAGATGGAGCGCACCCCGCGCATGACCGACAACATCGGCGCGATCCTGCCGGGCAAGGGCGCACTCGCCGACGAGTACATCGTCATCGGGTCCCACTACGACCATGTCGGCTTCGGCAAGTTCGGCACACGCCGACAGACCGACCGCGGCAAGCTCCACCCCGGCGCGGACGACAACGGCACCGGAACCACCGCCAACATCATCGCCGCGCAGCTGCTCTCGCAGCGCTACGCCACGCTCTCCGACAAGGACAACGCACGCTCGATCCTCTTCCTGTGGTTCACGGCCGAGGAATCCGGGCTCAACGGCTCAAAGTTCTATGTCGACAACCCGATCGCACCGCTCGATGAGCACTTCGTCATGCTCAACATGGACATGATCGGCACCCTCTCCGACGGGCTGCTCGAGATCGGCGGCTTCGAATACGGCGAGGGGTTCAAGGAACTCGCCACACCCGCCCTCGACGCGTCGGGCATCCCCTACTCCACCGATGTCTCCGTCGGCTCGGGCCGTTCCGACCACGCGTCCTTCAACAACGCCGGCGTCCCCGCGCTCTTCTTCTTCACCGGGCTGCACGAGCGCTACCACGCCCCGGAGGACACGCCCGAGCTCCTCGACGACGAGGGCTGTGTCCGCATCGCCTCGCTCGTCTCCGACATCGCCTTCGACGCGGCGACCTACACCGGCGACATCATCCACCCCGACGACAAGAAGACCAGCGCCGACAACGAGGGCCCCAAGGTCCGCATCGGCATCATCCCCTCCAACGCCCGCAACGGCGGCATGCGCATCGAACGCGTCTTCGAGGACACCTCCGCCTCCCAGGCCGACCTCCGCCCCGGCGATCGCATCACCAAGTGGAACGGCACCGCCATCGACTCCGTCGAAACCTGGATGCCCATCCTCGCCGAGCACGAGCCGGGCGATGTGGTGCAACTCGAAGTCCAACGCGGCGACAAAACGCTGGAACTCGCGATGACACTGCGTGGGATTGAGTAGACCAACCGCCTCCTGCTTCAGCAATGCGATGAGCCCAACGAAGGAAGGCATGCCTCCCCAGTACCGGGACACCCCACCTTCCTTCATTCATTCATTCATCAATCACCATGATCCGCGCTCCTTCCCCGCCCCTGCGGGGAAGGTGGATTCGGCGCAGCCGAAGACGGATGGGGTCTTTGACACATTCCGAACTCCAACAAGACCCCCTCCGTCTCACTTCGTTCGACACCTCCCCCGCTGGGCGGGGAAGGAGCGCAGAATAGACGACGGAAGCACAAGGAAGGAAGGCATGCCTCCCCAGTACCGGGATGCCCCACCTTCCTTGTCGATCCCCACGATCCGCGCTCCTTCCCCGCCCCTGCGGGGAAGGTGGATTCGGCGCAGCCGAAGACGGATGGGGTCTTGGACATCATCCGAACTCCAACAAGACCCCCTCCGTCTCACTCCGCTCGACACCTCCCCCGCTGGGCGGGGAAGGAGCGCAGAATAGACGACGGAAGCACAAGGAAGGAAGGCATGCCTCCCCAGTACCGGGCTTCCCCACCTTCCTTCCTTCATCAATCACCATGATCCGCAGTAGCCATCACAACCGCTCGCGCACCCGCTTCACGATCTCGTTGTAGTTATCCCGGTAGAACTTCGTGTACTCGATCTCCAGCTCCGCCTGCCGCGTCCGCCACTCGTTGCGGACCGTGCGGAAGGTCTCCGCCGTGAACGCCACCGCTTCGCCATCGATCACCGTCTCCGGGAACGCATAGAACAGCGCGTCCAGCTCCGCGAGCTCTTCATCGCTGAACCGCCCAGAAGCCTTCGCGTCGTTGAGCGCCTTGTACGCCGCCCGGCACTCGTTGGCGATGTCGATCCCAAAGCACCCCATCATCACCTGCACGCCCGTCCGCCACCCGGGGTTCTTCACATCCGACACGATCTCGAACGGGTCCACCTGATCGACGAACTGATCGAAGTACTGCACATACATGCTCCGCTTCACCGGCATCCGCCGAAGCGCGTGCCAGTGCGGGCCCATGGGCTCCCCGTCGGATCCGATGGGATTGTCATCGAGACTCGTGTCGAACTGCCACAGCGCCTGCGCCTCGTCCGTCATGAGGTAGCGCACGAACCGCGTCGCCAGCTCGTAGTCCGGCCCGCCGTTGATAATGCTGATCGGGTCCGCATCGACATACACCGCCCCCGCCGGATCGCTATAGCCCACCCGGTCGCCGCCGCCCGAGTCCTTCACCACCTGCGCCTGCCCGCGCCCATAAAAGTCAATCGCCAGCCCCGCCGCCGCTTCCCCCTGCGACACATCAATCGGCGGCTTCGTCGACGAGTTCGTGAAGTACCTTGTATTCCCGCACATCCCACGCAGCGTCCGCCATCCCTGCTCCCACCCTTCGTTCCCCAGGATCGAGTCAAAGGTCGTCGTGATCGACCCCGACTGACGCGGGTCCGCCAATGCGATCCAGCCCCACAGCGCCGGCTGCGTCAGATCAACGAACGCCGTCGGCTCGGGCAGATCGAGCTTCTCGAACACATCCCGGTTGTACACGATCCCGAAGCTGCTCAGCGCATTGCCGATCCAGTACTGATCCGGATCGTACAACTCCTGCGGCCCGATCCGGTTCTCCCCGAACATCGCATCAAGCTCGCCCTGCGTGAAATCCATCGGACGCGAGATCGGAACCTCCAGCGTCATCTTCGTCGTCGTCGATTCACCACCGCTCAGCGGCACATCCACGCTCACACCGGAGATCAGCTGCCCGTGGTCATACGACCCACCCCCGAACATCACATCGAACGGGATCGTCCCCTCTGGCAGCAGCCCCCCCGCACCGATCTCCCAGTTGGGCTCCGACGCGAGCTTCTTCACGCTCTCCTTGAACATCGCCGCAAGCTGCTTGCGAATCTCCGAAGTTCCCCCCGGCGTCCGGAAGTCGATGCTCACCGCCTCACCAAACTCACGCTCATGCCAGTCCGCGAACCCCCGCGCGAACTCATCGCGGATCTGGGGCACATGCGGCGTCACCACAATCAGCGTCCGCAGATCAGCGTCATGCGATGAACCAGTCTTCCCCGCGCTGAGCACAAACGGCACACCCAACACCAACGCAAGCAACAACCCGATGACAATGACCTGTACCTTCATGACCCAAGTGTACGGGGCATCCGACCACCAGACCGTGCCCGAGACCGATCCTCTGTCCAAGCATTAATGCGGCGAAGGCGCCACCGGCGGCAGACGCCGACGATTTCGACGCAGCAGATGCCACCCCAGCCCCACGGCCCCCACAACGCACGCCGTAATCAATGCGATCACCCAGAACCGGAACGCATCATCATCGCCGCCGCTCAATCCCACCCCACCGAGCCCGCAGATCGGCCCCAGCGTGTACCCCACGCCGATCATCGCCTCGTGCTTGCCCCCCGCGTCAACCTCCGCGTTGCCCACCGCCATCGCGTAATACAGCGCCCCGTAGTAGGTCATCGCGATCCCCATCCCCACGACCACAAGCCCACAAACCAGCACCCACAGCCCCACGCCCTCGAAAATCGGCGACCCCACGCAACCAGCGAACCCCACGATCATCAGCGACATCCCCGTCCAAGGCGTCCACCAACGCCCGTGCCAACCGTGCCAACGCTCGAACAGCAGGAACATAAACACCCGCGAGAACAACCAAACGCTCGCGATCGGCGTCTTCCACGCCACATCAACACCGAGCCGATCCTCCACAATCGGAAGCAGCGGCGACAACGCAGACAACACAATGTACGACGCGATCAACAACACACGAAAAATCGTCAGCAGCGGCCGGTACGAATCGGGCGCAGACCCACCATGCCCATCCACATGCCGAGGCGGGTACGAAGGAAACCACACCAGCAGCCCGATCATCGCGAACTGAAAACACCCAAGCAACGAGAGAATCAGGAACGGCTGATGCTCCAGCAGCGGCGCCATCGCCCAGAACGAAAGCACCAACGCGCTCGACCACACAATATTGAAACGCCCAAGCGCCGCACGCAGCGCCCGATCACGACGCCCACCCGACAAGTACCCTTCAACGATCGGCCAAAGGATCCCCGTCATCGGCGAGAACACAATGATCAACGCCCACAACGAGACCTCGATCAGCCCAGGAGCAAAGTACTTCGCCGCGATCGGCAGCTGGCACGCCAGCCCGATCATCACCAGCACGAGCACAAGCACCCCCCGAGGGCTCAGCGCCGATCCCCGATCCGCACCCCGTTCCGACAGCCGCCGAACAATCGGCCCCGATGCCAACGCACCCGCGATATACGACACCCCCAGCACCAGCGCGAGCAGCAGGTTCATCGTCCGCGCGTACCCCAGCCCCTGCGTCGCGATAAACGAGAACCCGTTCGTCACCGCGCCCGTCCCCAGCGAACCCAGGAAGGTCAGCACCAGCACCGCCCCCAGAGGCGTCGTGCCAGCCCCGGAGCCCGATCCGGGCCCGCCAGCATCCGTGATTTGTGTGCGAGTCGTTGCCATGCGTGAAGCGCGATCGTAGACTCTTTGCTGATCGCGGTCACGCCACGATCAACACACCGCGGGTCCCGTAGCTCAATTGGATAGAGCGTTGGCCTCCGAAGCCAAAGGTTCTGCGTTCGAATCGCAGCGGGATCGCTTTAGATCACCAGAGAGCCCCAGCCACACCGCTGGGGTTTTTCATGCGCACGCCCGATTACACCTCAGCCCTAGGCCTCGCCGTCAGCGTCACACCCGCGATCACGATGTTCACCATCACCATCACCGCCAACGCCCCAAGGATGTTCGACGCCTTGGAGTGCTGCGCGAGGAACTCGTCCTTGAACCGGTCCGCGACCTCCGTGTTCCCCGTCGCCGCGTTCTCCCAGTACCCCTGCAGCATCTGCATCAGCTCGGGCATGAACAGCAACAGGTGATAACTCAGCAGCCCCAGCGTCATGCACAGCACGCTCACCCGCAGCACCCGCGCCAGCGTGTTCAGCGAATACCCGCACACCACGAGCACAACAACCGTCGCCAGCGCGATCGAAGCGCACACGAACTGAATCGTATCAACCGCAAAGAACACCTTGGACGCCACCCGCCCCGCCGCCAGCAGCGCATGATCCCCCTCGTAGTTGGGGTACGCCCCGAGTGTCGGCTCAAGCTCCCGCATCAACGGAAACACAATCGCCGCAACCACCCCCGACATCGCCACCGCGCCAAGCCAAACGGAAAGAGCGAGCAGGTGCACAATCTGCGCAATACGCGAGAGGGCGTTCTTGTTCATATCAAATGGTAGTCAGGTCTCGATCCGACGATGCCCAACTCACCCCAGCTTCGCGAGCTCTTCCGCGTCAAAGTCCGCGTTGGAGTAGACCTTTTGGACATCGTCGTTGTCCTCGAGTGTGTCGATGAGGTTCATGACCTTGCGGACATCGTCACCCGCGACATCGACGGTGTTGTCGGGGATGCGGGTGATCTCGGCTTCGACGATCTCGATGCCCGCGGCTTCGATTGCGTCCTTGACGCCCTGAAACTCGGTGGGTTCGGTCTCGATGACCCAGGCGCCCTTGTCGTCGCCCTCACCCTCGGGTGCTTGGACATCTTCGGCGCCTGCTTCGAGCGCGGCTTCCATGACCTGGTCTTCGTCGTACTTGTTCGCGTCGATGAAGATCTGCCCCTTCGTCGCGAACATGAACGCGACAGTCCCCGCGTTGCCCAGCGATCCGCCGGCCTTCTTGAAGATCGACCGGACCTCACCGACCGTACGCGTGTTGTTATCCGTCAGCGCATCGATGATCAGCGCCGTCCCGCCCGGGCCGTACCCCTCGTAGACGATCGTCTGGAACTCCGCACCCCCCGCTTCGCCCGAGCCCTTCTCGATCGCACGCTTGATCGTGTCCTTAGGCATGTTCGCATACTTCGCCTCATCGATGGCGTAGCGAAGCGTCAGATTCGTCTCCGGATCTCCACCACCCGCGCGAGCCGCGACCATGATCGCCTTGGAGCACTTGGACCAGATCTTGCCCTTCTTCTTGTCCTGGCGTTCCTTACGGTGGCGGATATTCGCCCATTTACTATGACCGGCCATATGCGTTCGCTCCTGCGATAAATGCCTACTGCCCCAAAGACGATGC
Source organism: Phycisphaerales bacterium (assembly GCA_965216865.1). GTDB lineage: Bacteria > Planctomycetota > Phycisphaerae > Phycisphaerales > UBA1924 > UBA1924. Next base: position 2,558,416 of record OZ244206.1, on the reverse strand, counting down.
GTCCCGGGATTCGATTGTTGGCGGGATTACCGAGCTTTTCCGCCAAGCACCACCCCGCACACCTGACTTCCAACAGGAACTCGTGCAGACCCAAGAAAAAAACCACCCCACGGGTGGCCAAATCATCAATCCGTATAGCCGGTCACGCCGCCCGAAGATATCGCCGGCTCGTTAAGGCCCGCAGCATGCGTCCCTTATCCCCAGCGCGGTCAAACCGCGTGATCGCCAACGCCATCTTCACCGGCCCGAACTCGTCCGAATCACACCACACAACATTCCCCGTTACGAACACGCTCCGATCCGGACCACAATCAGTCTCCTTTATCGGCAGATCAATCCGCATCGAGATCGTACACCCCGGCTCGATCGGCTCATCCATCTCAAAGCACACACCACCCTCCGAGATGTCGTACACATGCCCCTCACGAACGAACACCTGCTCATCAGGATGCACCCGTGCCAATGCTCCGGTATACCCCGGCTCAAGCATAAAACGCTCGAACTGACGACGATTCACGCGGGCATGGTTACTCATAAAAGGGCTCCTGTCTGAGTTCGGTAAAGAGAGATGTGACACGCTTATCGGCCCACCAACACGCCCACTTCAATCTCAAACGCCCCGTCCACACCTTTTTGCGCTCCATCCCCCACATCTCCCATATCCAATACCCCTCGTCCCCGCTCTTGCTCGACCGCCCCCGACCACCAAGCACGCCTCACCCAACCTCTGCGTGACCTTTGCGTCCTCTGCGTTCCAAAAACAAACACCAGAACCCCTACCATCACCCATGGCCCAATCCAAACCCAAAGCCGAACTCGAAACCGTCGAACCCATCGGCGCGCGTGTGTTGATCCGCAAGGACGAAGACAAGAAACAGACCAAGTCCGGGATCCACCTCCCCGACAAGATCGAGATCCCCACCCTCACAGGGCGCGTCGTCACGATCGCTGCACAGGTTGAGAACGACCCGGACTACCCCATCCGCAACTACGACCGCGTCCTCTTCAACCCCAAGCACGCCATCCCCGTCGACTTCGAAGGCGACAACCGTCTCTTCGTCGTCCCCGTCGAAGACATCGTCGCCGTCTTCCGCAAAGACGCATAACACTCACCTCCCCCGCGCTTGCGGGGGAGGTGGTCCGCCAAAGGCGGATCGGAGCGGGTCCCCCCCAACCACACCCCCATTTCAGCTCAACACCATGCCCGAATACCCCCCCTGCCCAACCTGCCACGCCGAAGACACCTACCACGACGGCACCCTCTTCGTCTGCCCCGCGTGCGCCCACGAGTGGACCGAGCTCGACGCCAAGGCCGCCGAGGAAGCCTCCACCGTCCGCGACGCCAACGGCAACCCCCTCGCCGACGGCGACACCGTCACCGTCATCAAAGACCTCAAGGTCAAGGGCTCATCCCTCGTCGTCAAAGGTGGCACCAAAGTCAAAAACATCCGCCTCGTCGACGCCGACCACGACATCGACTGCACCATCCCCGGGATCGGATCGATGGGCCTCAAGTCCGAGTTCGTGAAGAAGGCCTGAATCTCGGCGCAAGCTGCACGCGTTGATGCGAAAGAACGCAGCGACACTTCCGTATGATGCTCCTCCACACAGGAGTCAACCCACACATGCGTGCAGCAGCCTTCCACTCGTACGGCCCACCCCAGGTCCTCTCAATTCAAGAAGTCCCAGACCCGACCCCAAAGCAAGGCGAGATCCGCATCCGTGTGCACGCCTCCACCGTATCGGCTGCTGATTCGCGATTGCGTGCGCTGCGGGTCGATTCCAAGGTCTTCTGGCTGCCCATCCGAATCATCATGGGGTTCCGCAAACCACGCAAGAAACGACAGATCCTCGGCACCGAACTCGCAGGCGTCATCGATCAAGTCGGCTCCGGCGTCACCCAATGGAGCGTCGGCGATGAGGTCATGGCCTCCACCGGTTTGCGCCTGGGCGCCAACGCGGATTACGCGATCATGAAACACGACGCGATCGTCGTCCGCAAGCCAAAGAACCTGAGCTTCGAACAGGCCGCAAGCATCCCCTTCGGGGCGCTCGGATCCATGTTCTTCCTATACAAAAAAGCACACCTTCAACCGGGGCAGCGCGTCCTGATCGTCGGCGCTTCCGGCGCCCTTGGTTGCGCCGCGATCCAACTCGCCAAGCTCCGAGGCGCCCATGTCACAGCCGTATGCTCCGCAAAGAACACCGAACTCGTCACCCAACTCGGCGCGGATCGGGTCATCGACTACACCACCCACGCCCCACTCGACCCAAGCACCCTGCTCGACAAGATTCCATACGACATCATCTACGACACCGTGGGCGCAGCCCCGTTCGGTGCAGCGCGTCGCGTGCTCGCAATGGACGGCAAGCACCTCGCCGCGGTCGCTGACGCGCGGGGCATGCTCTGGCAGCTCCGCACCATGCTCATCGGCTCACAACGCGCCATCGGAGGCGTCGACTCCGAAACCCAGCAGGACCTCGACGAGATCCGAGCCCTGATCGAAGACGATCGATACAAACCCGTCATCGACCGCATCCTCCCCCTCAAACAAATCGTTGAGGGACACGAAATCGCCGACTCAGGTCGTAAAGTTGGATCGCTTGTACTGAGCCATCCAATCGAACCAAACAAACCATAACACCAACAGCTTTCGCTTCGGATCGATGGGACTCAAATCCGAGTTCGTAAAGAAGGCGTAAACCGAACCACCGTTGATACAAGAATTCCTGCACTCGATTCGTGAATCTGATATGGTTCATCGGATTCTTATGCATTGACAGGAGATAGATGATGCCCACACAGACCGAACTCGCTCAACTACTCGAAGACAATGACCTCTCGATCTTTAAAGACTATCTACTCAGCACATTAACCCAGTGCTACACCCTCGAGCCCAAAGGCGAGGCCATGGATGATTTACCAATCGCAGCGTCCAAGGTCGGCGGGCTCCCCCATCTCCCAGAAAACTTCGTTTGGCCATCAAAGGGGCGACGCCCGCTCATGTTCCTCGCGCAGATCAACTTGGAACAGATCAACGCTGATCATGTACCAGACAACCCGCTCCCGAGATCGGGCCTACTCACATTCTGGGCTGATACCGCGGGGTTGCCATGGGGATTCGACCCCAAGGACAATGGCGGATACCAAGTCCACTACATCTCAGATCCAGTCGATTCCCTTGAGATGCGCGAACTCCCGCCATATGACGCCGACGGCCTCGAAGAAGAGCCCCAATACCCTTGGACTCCGTTCAATGAGTGCGAACTTCAGATCAAGGACGATTACTGCTTCGACGCGAATCCTGAATCGGTGATCGACGCCATCAGACCATCTATATCAGAATCGGACGAGGACGAACTTTGCGAACGCTTCATGGATTTCATCGAAGCGCAAGGAGAAGAATCCGAAGGCATCCACCAACTGCTTGGGCTCCCGTATCAGATACAGGGTGATATGAGAACCGAATGCCAACTCGTCTCAAACGGGATCTACCTCGGGAACCAACCACCCGAATCCGAGAACGCAAAGATCGAATCACTCAAGCCGGGCGCCAAAGACTGGCGCCTCCTCCTCCAACTCGACAGCGACTATGACGCCGCCGACTGGATGTGGGGCGATTGCGGCAAGCTCTACTTCTGGATCAAAGACGAAGACCTCCGGAACGCAGACTTCTCCAAGGGGTGGTGTATTCTCCAATGCTACTAAGCACCCAAACTCCCCCTACCCTTCCCCATGCCCGACCTCAACCCCACCACCCTCGCACTCGCTGATCTCCCCGAGCAACTCTCGCTCCCGCGTTGGTCGCGCCAACCCGGGCAGGCGCCGATCGACATTACCCTCCGACCACCCGGGTCCAAATCCATCACCAACCGGGCCCTGCTCCTCGCGGCCCTCGCGCCGGGCACTTCGACGCTCCACCACCCCCTCACGCAAGCCGACGACGCCCAGCGGATGCTCGCCGCGATCACCCAACTCGGCGCATCGATAGACGACTCCGACCCCGACGCCCTCAAGATCACCGGCGTCAACGGCAAGTGGACCATCAACCCCAACGACTCCACCCTCGATCTCAACAACGCCGGCACCGCGACCCGGTTCCTCACCGCGTCCGCCCTCCTCGCGGATGCCCCCCTCACGATCACCGGCAACGCCCGGATGCAACAACGCCCCATCGCCGAGCTCGCGGAGGTGCTCAAGCACCTCGGGTGCTCCGTCACATACGAAAAATTTGATGGTTGCCCGCCGATCACAATCTCACCGAACTCATTCTCGAAAGATCGCTCATCTGCGATTTCTGTCAACCCTGAGTTGATACCGAGTGTTGTGAATTTCACACGAACACAGTCCTCGCAGTTCATCAGCGCGTTGATGCTCACTGCGGTGTTCTTACCAGAAGGGATGACTTTCCACTTCCCCGACGGCATCACCTCCCAGTCCTATGTCCAGATGACCCTCGACCTGCTCGATCACCTGGGCGTGCAGATCCGATCCGCGCAGGACCTCTCCGTCATCCAGGTCCTCCCGGGGCTCAACGGGTTCACCCTCGACATCGAACCCGACGCATCGGGCGCGACCTACTGGTGGGCTGCGGGTGCATTGCTCCCCAGCGCCACCGTCCGTGTCGAGGGGTTCAGCAACTCCACCACCTCCCTCCAAGGCGACGCGCACTTCCCCACCCTGCTCGAGCAGATGGGATGCACCCTGATCGCACGAGACAACACACTCGCTGTCAAAGGCACCAACGACCTGCGTCCCATCATGTGCGACATGCGCGACATGCCCGACGCGGTGATGTCCCTCGCAGCCGTCGCGTGCTTCGCGCCCGGCACCACCATTGTCAAGGGCGTCAAGACCCTCCGCGTCAAGGAGTGCGATCGCATCGATGCCATGAAGACCGAGCTCGCAAAGCTCGGCGTCACCATCACCGACAACCTCAACGGCGACGAGGACGCCCTCTCCATCACACCACCCCAAAACGGAAAACAGCCCGGCATCGACTGCTCCGACAATGCCCCGCCCGTGTCCTTCGACACCTACGACGACCACCGCATGGCCATGTCCCTCGCCCTGCTCGCCCTGCGCCGCCCCAACATCACGATCAACGACCCCAAGTGCGTCGCCAAGACCTACCCCAACTACTTCCAGCACTTCGCGAAGCTGTATCGCTAACACACGCCTCGCTCAAGCTAGCGGGGAAGTACAAAGCGTTGGGTGCCCTGCTTTGATCCGACGAAGTCGGACAAAGCAGGAACGAGAGACTCCCGAGAACCTACTTTACCTTGGCGGGTCAAAGCATGGCACCCGGCGTTCACCCTCTTCTCTGCGCCTCTGCGTGACCTTCGCGTCCTCTGCGTTCAGTCTCTGCCTGTTCACTCCAACGCCGGGAGTCGCTCGAACGCGATCCCGTTGATCGTCAGCAGCGCCGCGATCCGAGGATGATCGCGCAGGTACCCGGGTTCCTTGGAGCAATCGAAGTCCCGGCAGCCCTGCGGGCGCGTCTCGTAAATCAGACACCCGCCCACCTCATCCAGATGCGGGCAACGCCCATCCACAAAAGGTAACTCCGACCCGTCATCGAGCAGCACGCCCCGATGACCGGTACAGCAGGTCCCACCACAGTCCGCGCAGGGCAGCTCTACCACAAGCGCCGCGATGACTCGGCGACGCTCGTCGTATGGGGGTGTTCAGTTTCAGAATAGGGGGAACGGTAATCGTTGATCGATGAGTCTAGCCCCGATCGGCCGACAACACACCACGATCGCTCGCCCTCAACACCACAATCCGTTACCCTCTCTCCATGCCCGATCCATCACCCGAGCCCAAGCCCAAATCCTCCTTCATCGCCCGCTTCCTCACCTTCGTCGAGTGGCTCGGCAACCTCCTCCCCCACCCCGTCACCCTCTTCGCCCTCTTCGCGCTGGGCATCATCATCATCTCCGCCATCACCAGCGCCCTCGGCGTCTCCGTTGCCGACCCACGCCCCGGCAACGAGGGCATCCTCATCACCACCAACTCGCTCCTCGCACCAGAGGGCATCCGATGGATGTTCCAGAACATCGTCCCCAACTTCGCAGGCTTCGTCCCCCTCGGCACCGTCCTCGTCGCCCTCCTCGGCGTCGGCGTTGCCGAAAAATCCGGCCTCCTCACCGCCGTCATCCGAGGGCTCATCCTCGCCGCCCCGCCCCAGATGGTCACCCTGGTCGTCGTCTTCGCCGGCGTCGTCTCCAACACCGCCTCCGAAATGGGCTATGTCGTCATCATCCCACTCGCGATGGTCATCTTCCACTCACTCGGGCGGCACCCGCTCGCCGGCATGGCCGCCGCATTCGCAGGCGTATCAGGCGGCTACTCCGCCAACATCCTCATCGGCACCGTCGACCCCCTCCTCGCCGGCATCACCGAAGAAGCCGCCCAGCTCATCGACCCCGCCTACGAAGTATCACCCATCGCCAACTGGTACTTCATGATCGCCTCCACCTTCCTCGTCACACTCGTCTGCTGGTTCATCACCGCCAGAATCATCGAACCTCGCCTCGGCAAGTACGACGAATCCGAGGCCGACGAGTCACTCGAACCACCAGCAGACATGACCCCGCTCACCAAACTCGAAAAGAGGGGCATCCGCTACGCACTCACTTCAGTTGTTCTGCTCACCCTCGCACTGATTGTGTTCGCCGGCCCCAGCATCCCCGGAGCCGCCCTATTCGACAGTATCCCCGGATGGGGCGTGCTCCAAAACCCGGATCCAACCGCAGAAGGCCCAAACGCCTACCGCCCCCTCCTCCGCTCCGTCGTCACCTTCATCTTCATCTTCTTCGTCATCCCCGGCTTCATCTACGGCAAAGTCGTCGGCACCATGAAGAACGACAAGGACATCATCCACGCCATGGACCACGCCATGCGCTCCATGGGCCTCTACATCGTCCTCGTCTTCTTCGCAGCACAGTTCGTCGCCTTCTTCAAGTACTCGGGGCTCGGTGAAGTCCTCGCCGTCGTCGGCGCCGACGCCCTCGTCGCCATGAACCTCGACAACCCCATCGTCTTCATTCCCTTCATTTTCATGTGCTGCTTCGTCAACCTCATGCTCGGTTCCGCAAGCGCCCAGTGGGCCGCCACCGCCCCCATCTTCGTCCCCATGCTCATGACCATCGGCTACTCCCCAGAGGTCATCCAGGCCGCCTACCGCATCGGCGACTCCACCACCAACACCGTCACCCCCATGATGTCCTACTTCGGCCTCATCCTCGCCGTCGCCGCCCGATACAAGAAAGACATCGGCATCGGCACCATGATCGCCACCATGCTCCCCTACTGCATCGCCATGATCATCTGCTGGATCGCTTTCTTCTACCTCTGGGTCTTCGCCCTCGGCCTCCCCGTCGGCCCCGGCTCCCCCACCACCTACACCCTCCCCACATAAAGCCCCCTCTGGGTGCCCGTACTCGCCGTCCCCGGCGCAGTGCGGCCAAACACCCTCCACCCCAATCGCCTCCCCCGCTCCTGACGGGGGAGGTGCCGAGTCCCCGAGGCGGAGGGGGCTTTCCCCCTCTTCCCTCTTCCTTAATCCCTCATCCCTGATCTCTAATCCCTGATCCCTGATCCCTGATCCCTGATGGCTGATGGCTGATAGCTGATGGCTCTTCCGGTACACTACCCACAAAGGAGCCCCAATGGACACACCACCCCCCACCCCCCAACACAACTGGCTCAAGCAACTCGTCGGCAACTGGTCCATCACCGGCACCTGCACCATGCCCGACGGATCCACCGGCCAATCAAACGCCACCGAATCCGCCCGCATGGTCGGCGACTACTTCCTCCACGCCATCCTCAAGGGACAGGTCCCCGGCGCAGACGAACCCGTCGAATGCATCCTCATCATCGGATTCGATCCCGAATCAGACCGGTTCGTCGGCACATGGATCGGCTCGCCCATGCCCAACCTCATCAACTACACCGGCACACTCTCCGAAGACCAAACCACCCTCACCCTCGTCTGCGACGCACCAGACCTCGAAGACCAAGCCAAAACCAGCGCCTACCGCGATGTGATCGTCATCACCTCAGAAAACACCCGCGAGTTCCATTCCGAGATCCAACTCGAAGACGGCTCATGGAACCGCTTCATGTCCTCCTACTACACACGCGCCTGACCGCACCCAACATGAACAGAATTTAATCCAAATATAAACCGATCAAAGAGTTGTTCCAACGCGCACTCCCTGATACAATCACCCCACACGCAGGGGTGGCACGGAGGCGCCCATGGAACTCGCTCGAAAACTCGCCATCCTCGCCGACGCCGCCAAGTACGACGCCTCATGCGCCAGCTCCGGCTCAAAGCGATCCAGACGCGACAAAGACATGCTCGGCGACACCAACGGCGTCGGCATCTGCCACTCCTACACCCCCGATGGCCGCTGCGTCTCGCTTCTCAAACTCCTCCTCACCAACTACTGCATCTACGACTGCCGCTTCTGCGTCAACCGCGTCTCCTCCGACACCCCCCGCGCCCGATTTACCGTTGACGAAGTCGTCTGGCTCACCGTTGAGTTCTACAAGCGCAACTACATCGAAGGCCTCTTCCTCAGCTCCGGCATCATCCAATCCCCCGACTACACCATGGAACGCCTCGCCGAGATCGCCCGTCGCCTCCGAGAAGTCGAAAAGTTCAACGGCTACATCCACCTCAAAGCCATACCCGGCGCCGACCCCGCACTCCTCGATCGCGCCGGGCGGCACTGCGATCGACTCAGCGCCAACATCGAGCTCCCCACCGAAGAAGACCTCCAGTCCTTCGCACCCGAGAAAACCATCAAAGCCGTCGATCTCACCATGTCCTGCATCAAGGACAAACGCGACGAGTCACGGGCCGAGCGCAAAGTCTCCCGCAAAGCACCCAAGTTCGCCCCCGCTGGGCAGAGCACCCAGCTCATCGTCGGCGCCACCCCCTCCACCGACACCACCATCCTCGCACAATCATCCCGACTCTACAACCAGCACAAACTCAAACGCGTCTACTACTCCGCCTTCAGCCCCATCCCCCACGCCGATTCCCAACTCCCCGCAATGACACCGCCGCTCATCCGCGAGCACCGCCTCTATCAGGCCGACTGGCTCATGCGTTTCTACGGCTACACCGCCTCGGAAATCACCACCCCCGACAACCCCGACCTCTCACTCAACCTCGACCCCAAGCACGCATGGGCCCTCCGCAACCCCGACTTCTTCCCCATCGACATCAACAAGGCCTCACGCAAAGCCCTCCTGCGCATCCCCGGCATCGGCGTTCGCAATGTCAACCGCATCACCAAGGCCCGCAAATCCAAGCGCCTCAAACTCGCCGACCTCCGCACCTTCCGCGTTGCCCTCAACCGCGCCCAGGCATTCATCGTCACCGCCGACTGGTCCCCGCCCGACCCCATCAACGACCAACTCAACCACGAAGAAGAGAAAACCATCGACACGCTCAAACGCGCACCACAACCCGCACGGACCAAACACCTCAACGACGCGGGCACCGCCGCACTCTTCGGCGAGTTCTAACCCATGAACGCGCCGACCCAGCACATCCACCTCCTCGACCCCAAAGCAAGCTACGACGCCTTCCTCACCCTCGCCGCGTCCCTGCTCCTCGAAGCGACGCCCTCCGACGCCATCCAATGGCAGGACTCCGAGTCCGGAGCGGGCTTACTCTTCGACCCAACCCGTACCCCCGAAGAAATCGCCGACCTCCCCCGCCTCGACGAGCACACATCAAAGATCGCCGACCGACTCGGACGCAAGGGCAAACTCACCGCCCACCACGCCGACCCACACCGCTGGGACCTGCTCTACCGCATCGCCTACCGCCTCTCCCACGCCCGCGAACGCAACCTGCTGAGCGATATTCTCGACCCCGACACCCGCAAGCTCGAAACCCTCGCCCACCATGTCTCACGCGACATGCACAAGATGAAGGCCTTCGTCCGCTTCCAACGCGTGCGTGATGCCCAAACTGAAACCCAGTCCGAGCAGTATGTCGCCTGGCACCGACCCGATCACCGCATCATGCGACTCATCGCACCCTTCTTCGTCGGCCGCTTCGGCTCCATGCGTTGGACCATCTTCACCCCCCACGAATCCGCAACTTGGGACGGCCACTCCCTCACCTTTGGTGACGGCATCCCCGCGGACCAGGTCAACGAACACGACCAGGTCGAAGAACTCTGGAAGACCTACTACGCCAACATCTTCAACCCCGCCCGCATCAAGATCAACGCCATGGTCAAGGAGATGCCCAAACGCTACTGGGCCACCCTCCCCGAAGCCCAGATCATCGAGGACCTCCTCCAAGACGCCCCCGCCCGCGTCCGCCGCATGATCGAGGCCCAATCCACCTCCGCCGGCGCGACCCCATTCCTCCCCCCGCGAAATGTCCCCCTCACAGTCCTCGCCGAAGAAGCCGAGGCCTGCGCTGGGTGCGCAATCTCCGAGATGGCCACCAACACCGTCTTCGGCGAAGGCCCACCCAACGCCCGCATCATGCTCATCGGCGAACAGCCCGGCGACGAAGAAGACCGCGCCGCCCGCCCATTCGTCGGCCCCGCCGGCCAGCTCCTCAACCAGGCCCTCGCCGCCGCCAACCTGAGCCGCGAAGACCTTTACATCACCAACGCCGTCAAACACTTCAAGTACATCCCCAAGGGCAGCACCCGCCTCCATCGACGCGCCAACCCCTCCGAGATCCGCGCCTGCAAACCCTGGCTCGACCGCGAGATCGAATCCGTAGACCCAGACACCATCATCCTCCTCGGCGCCACCGCCGGCCAATCCATCTTCGGCGCCGGCTACCGCGTCCACCAATCCCGATCACAACGCCTCACCCACCCCAACATCCGCGCCACCATCTACCCCACCATCCACCCCGCCAAAATCCTCCGCGCCCCAAAGCACGAACAACCCCAAATGCTCACCGACTTCATCCAAGACCTCCGCACCGCCACAAAGCCTTGACCTCCCGACTGGGTGCCCGTACTCGCGGCAAAGCCGCGCAGTGCGGCCGAACCACCGTCCCGTGCCCGGTGCCCTGCTTTGACATGAAGAGCAAAGCAGGAACGTCTCCCTATCCCCCTCTTCCCCAGTTGCAAGTGGCTAGTCCCGAGTCCCTAATACTTCTCCGATCCTAATCCCACACCCAAACCACCGCCTCGGCCTCAAAGAGTCCAAAGACATCGCCGACCAACTCACCGTCGGCCACCAGCCCACCATCCACTGCCTCTCCGAAGACCACGCCCTCCACCTCATCGACGACGCCGCCCAACTCGGCGTCACCGCCAAGCACGCCGACCAGACCTGATCAACTCCACAGCATGGGGCACCAAGCGGACGCACCGTCTCCCAGTCTCTCTCCACGCCCCAAAGTGGCGTCGGCCTGTAGCCACGGGTGAAGCAAAGCGCAACCCGTGGAAATCAGCCCCCAGCAGTGCATCGCCCCGAAGGGGCGAAGGAAACCATCATCCCCACTGTACCAAGATCCCCGCCCACCACGGCACCACCGCAAAGCACGCAGACCAAGCTTGAACGCAACGGCATCACATGGGTGCCTAGCATGTGCCGCCACCGCTTACTGCATATCTGTACAGGCCGGTAGAACATGCTGCAGGTCGATACACAGTAAAAACAGAGAACCGAATTGGGAGGGTTTATGGCAAAGCTGTTCGACCCAATCGTTGCGGAGGACAAACTCCATCCGTCTTTCAAGTTCATCCGAGATCAGCCTGACACGCACCCTGGCAAAGCCATGCTGGAAGAGATCTTTGCGGAGTTCGAGGATACTGACGGCAACTTCTTGGAGCAGTTTCAGACGACTGGATTTGATGCCCGGTTCTTCGAGTTGTATGTGTTTGCATTCCTCAGGCGAGAGGGGTACGAGATTGATAACTCCCATCAGTATCCAGACTTCATTGTGGAGAGGGGCGGTGAGCGGGTTGCAATCGAAGTCACCACTGTGAATCGGTCAGACAAAGACATCTTCACAGATGAGGATGCTGCTGAGGAGATCACTGATGAGCAGAGGAAGCAGCTAGAGGAGAACGAGTACCCTCTGCGTTTCGGCGGCCCCCTATTCAACAAGTTGCGAAAGAGATACTGGGAGCTTGATCACTGCAAAGGAATCCCGCTCGTCATTTTTATTCAAGCTCACTTTGATACTACATCGCTCGCCCTCTCAGACGCTCCGATCGCCAGCTATGTCTTCGGCTTGAGGCAGGACGGGACATGGGACAATGAAGGCAAGCTTGATATAACTACAGAAGAGATCGAGGCTCACCTCAAAGCGGGCGAGCCAATCCCTTCCGGCTTCTTCAAGCTACCGGGTTCGGAGAACATCAGCGCCGTTGTGTTCACCAACAACGGAACGCTTGGAAAGTTTGATCGCATGGGCTACTTGCATGGCTACGGCAATGATGAGTATCTTGTGAGTCGCAACGGGTTTGCATTCACGCCTGACCCGCATGTCAGAGATCCATCACTGTTCTCCTTCGAGGTCGGCCAAGCTCCCGTAGTCGAGTCATGGGGCGAGGGACTGAGCGTGCTGTTGAATCCCAATGCAGTTCATCCATTGCCTCAGCACTTCTTTGGACCGGTGACATATACCGCCATCGAAAACGAAGTGCCCGTATCGGAATGCTTTGGTTGGTCGCCAATCTCCACACGAACAATGCTCACTCCGATGCCCAAGGAACTCATCGAGTATCGGAGAGGCCCATACTTCGCTGGCTGCATCTTAGTGCAGGCAATCAGCAAGTCGGAGTTTGATGCCATCGTTGGCTTCGAGTTCCCGATGCCTATGGTCAACGCTGTTCAAGATGGTTGGTATGCAGATGAAGCTAGAGGATTTCTCGGCGTACTTGTCCACGATTTAGATGACGACGACTGGAACTGCATCATACTTGCGAGAAACGAGATGGGTGTGTTTATAGATATCGACACGCTAACTTCAATCGGAATCCGACGAGAGGCGATGCTGGCGATTCAAGATCGAATTCGATACTTGGCTCTCGCTCCCAAACGGTACTTCAAGAAAAACTAACCCGACACCCGCTGCCGGATGCCATGCAGTTGCCGCCCCCAGCCCTGCATGCCCTTCAATACTCATCCACTCCCCACCCAAACCAACACTCCTTCGAGCTCTTCGCGCCCTTCGCGTTCACCCCAATTATCTTCTCTGCGCCTCCGCGTTCCTTTGCGTCCTCTGCGTACCAAAGGGTAAAACCAACCACCCCCGCTACACCCCCCCACCCATCTCATCAATAAACGCGTTCGCCTCCGCGATCGACGCCTCCATATCACCGATCAGCACCGCGATCTCATCCTCCAGCTCGCCCAGCGTCGAATCCAGACTCGCGATCGCCCGCGCGTTCAGGTTGTGCTTCAAAAACAACACCTGATCCCCGAACGCCGCCAGCACCGGCGCCATCTTGCTCTCCGCCTTGCGCATCGCGAAGAGCAGATCTCCGAACCGCTGCTTCGTCTCATCGAGCTGGCGCGCCGAAGCGTTGCGTAGCGACTCCGTCGCGTACTCGTCAAGCTCGTCCTCCCACTCGTTGAACAGCGCCGTCGCCACCCGGTCCACCGACCGGATCTTGTCACGCACCCGCTCCGCGCGGCTCTCCGCCCGATCGAGCTGGGAATCCAGCCGCTTATACGCGGCCTCGAGCTCCCCGCCATCGAACCCCGACAGCGCCTGCAGATCCTCAAGCGTGCTCGCGAACTGCGTCTTCGCATCCTCCTGCGCCTCGCGGGTCTCCTCCACCCGATCCACCAGCTGCTCGCGCTTGGGCGTGCCCAGCGACTCACGGATCGCAATGCCCGTGGACGAGCACCCGGTTGCCCCGAATAGCGGGAGCAACAACAGCAGCATGGTGATTGAAGATGTACGGCAAATGGTGCGACGCATAACTGGCTCCTCGCGGCGAACGGTTCCGCCGATAGGGCCTAGTCTACACGCCCGCGAGCTCGTTCGCACGCGGGTATCCCAGCCCGTCGATCTCATCGCCGAAGGTGGTTTCGATCTCATCGATCATCGCATCACTCAGCAGCGTCTGCCACTGACGCGGCTTGGCGTTCTTGATGTGCGATGTGCCCCCCGCCTCAACGACCTTCTTCATATCGCCGAAGACCGAGGACTTCCAGAACGCATCGAGACCGTTGACGATCTCACGACCCACAAGCCCGAACTCGACACACAGCTCGTGCCAGAGGGTCATGTCCGTATCGACGATCAGGTCCTCGTAATGGACATCACGGATCACTCCCTGATTATCGAATCGGAGCATCTTTCGGATCACCCAGCCCATGTTGTGATCGATCTCAAAGCGGATCCGATCCTCGAGCGTGTCGTATGAGGCGAGCTTCTGCTGGTAGGTCATGCCGCCGAACCGATCATCCGGAACATGCAACCACGGTTCGTCCGCGGACAGGTGGAACCGGACCGCGCTGAGCAGGATGTCTCGTGGATCGCGGACGATGTGCATGCCCCGCGCACCGCGTGATTCGATGCACGCGCTGAGGTCGGGGAACTCCGACTGGTAATCGACAAAGACCGCGGGTGAATCGTTCTTCTTCTCGACCTTCTCGCGCAGGGCTTCGAACTCCTCAAGCTTGTTGGGGTTCTTGGCCCAGGGCTTGATGGTGGCGTTCAGGTCGTAGAACTGGAACTTGTTCGCGCTCGCAAGCCGACGGAAAGTCGTGAGCATCCAGACCGTGCCCGACTTGTGGTGGGTTGCAACGAATATATGCGGTCGACTCATGCGTCCATTATAGTGCCGGGCCGGACGCGTGGCTTCATGAACCGGGAGCTTCGGCGGCCTTTGAGCACGGATAGCCGAGTTTCTCGATCGCCCAGGCGTATCGCTCTTCGATGAGATCGATGCAATCGGCGGGCAACTCGGTGCGCCATTGCTCGGGAACGCTTTTATTGATGTGGGATCGGGTTGCCTCGATGTCGAGGTCGCTGCGCTCGCCGAAGAGGGAGGACGCCCAGTACGCATCGAGGGCATTGATGAGTTCGGGGCCTGCCAGCCCGAGGTGGACGAGGACTCGATGAAATTGGCGCATGTCGGTGTCGGTGATCAGGTCCTCGTAGCGGACATTGATGAATACGCCCTGATCATCGAGATTGGCCATCTGGTCGATCGTCCAACCCATGTGGGTGTCCATCTCCAGCTCGATTTGGGAGCGGAGATCGGGGCAGGCGCGGAGGCGCTGGCGGAATGTGGTTCCCGTGCCTGGGTCGGGCTCGTCGAGCCAGGGCTCGTTGGCTTTGAGATGGAACTGAACCGCGCTGTAGAGCATGTCCCGCGGATCGCGGATGATGTGCACCCCCCGGAATGGGCGTGACTGCTTCGCTTGGGTCAGATCAGGGATGTCGCTGTGGTAGTCGTTGAAGATGGCGACCTGATCGTGATTGAGCTGGGCGATGTGGTTGTCGAACACCTGCTGCTTGTCGGGGCGGAGGGACCACCCGGACTCGCCTTCATTGAGGTGGATGAAGTTCCAGCCGTTCTTCTTGGCGATGCGGATGAAGGTGGTCATCATCCAGACTGTGCCTGATTTGTGGTGGGTGGCCACAAAGATGCAGCGGGATGGGCTGGCGGGGTGGTTCATGGGTCATGAACAATAGCGGATTGTGTTGGAGGGGGGATGAGGTTTTGGAGTGGTTGGTGGTTGGGGAAGACCCCCTCCGTCCGCCGGGGGCGGACACCTCCCCCGGAAGCCCGGGGGAGGCGAGTGGGTGTGGATGGTGGTTGGAAGAGCCCCCTCCGTCCGCCGGAGGCGGACACCTCCCCCGGAAGCCCGGGGGAGGTGAGTGGGTGTGGATGGTGGTTGGGGAGAGCCCCCTCCGACCGCCGGAGGCGGACACCTCCCCCGGAAGCCCGGGGGAGGCGAGTGGATGTGGATGGTGGTTGGGGAGAGCCCCTCCGTCCGCCGGAGGCGGACACCTCCCCCGGAAGCCCGGGGGAGGCGAGTGGATGTGGATGGTGGTTGGGGAGAGCCCCCTCCGACCTCGGCTGCGCCGAGCCCACCTCCCCCGCTGGGGCGGGGAAGGAGCGCGGGTGTGGATGGTGGTTGGGAAGACCCCCTCCGTCCGACGGGGGCGGACACCTCCCCCGGATGGCCGGGGGAGGATGCGGGAGAGGGAGAGTAAGAAACCCGCGCCGTCTCGTTGCGCTCGGCACCTTCCTCGGCGGGTGCGGGGGTGGCATGAGAAGGGGAGGCAGAAGAATGGGAAGCGTCTGGTGTTTGGCAGCACTGCGCGGCTTTGTCGCGCGTACGGGCACCCAGAGGGGTGTTGGCTTTGCGGGCGGTTTCGAGGAAGCGGGCTTTGATGGCGGCGCGTTTGGGGTCTCTTGCGGTGGCGGCCTGGTCCATGTCGGTGGCGGCGAGGTAGGCGTCGTTGGCGATGGCGCGGTTGAGGGATTGGGTTTGGAGGTGCGTGTTGGAGTCGATGGCTTCGGTGCGGGCGGAGGTGATGGTTTGGAGTTGGGCGGCCGCGCGTTTGAAGGCGGTGGATGTGACGATGGTCTCGAGCTGGTCGAGGGTGATGTCGTGGATAAGGCAGATCTGGAGGGGGGTGTTGGTGGGGTCGAGGAGGTCTTGGAAGAAGCGATCAGCCATCAGGGATCGGCCATCAGGGGGGAAAGGGGTGGGAGAGGAAGAGGGGGAGCCCCCTCCGACCCGACTTTGTCGGGCCACCTCCCCCGCTGGGGCGGGGAAGGAGCGCGGGTATGGTTGGTGGTTGGGGAGAGCCCCCTCCGCCGACTTTGTCGGCACCTCCCCCGGAAGCCCGGGGGAGGCGAGTGGGTGTGGATGGTGGTTGGGGAGAGGCCCCTCCGACCTCGGCTGCGCCGAGCCCACCTCCCCCGCTGGGGCGGGGAAGGAGCGCGGGTGTGGTTGGTGGTTGGGAAGACCCCCTCCGTCCGCTGACGCGGACACCTCCCCCGCAAGCGCGGGGGAGGCGAGTGAAGAGGAGCCGTCGGGGGTTGCGTGGGGGTCTTCTTCGCACGCGCGGTCGGGGAGCGCGTCCTTATTGCAGAACATGGGGTGGGGCTCGAAGTGTGGGGTCATGCGCATGGGTTGGCTCCTTTGGTGCTTTGGGAGCCGACGGACATGTGTGCTCCCGTATACACGGGTCGCGGACCGGTTTGTGCGCACGATCACGGTCAGTAAGCGGGTGCTTGCTTTGGCGTAAGGTGTTGTAGGTGTTGGGGTAAAAACTGTTTTGAAAAATCTGGGAGTGTGCGCGCACCGCGACCGTTTTGTGCGCACAAAGCGGGTGATGCGGGGGGTTGGGTTGAACGCGAAGATCGCGAAGGGCTCGAAGAGGGGAGATTGGTACGCGGAGGTGGCGGAGGGCGCGGAGGAGAGGGGACTGGGGAAAGAGGAGAGAAGATGGAGTGCTTAGAGGTGGATGTTCAGGGATTGATTTGGGATGAGGCCGTTTGCACTGCGGCCTCCTTCGCTCTTCGAGTTGCAGGAGGGCACAGAAGAACCTGCTTGAGTTGCGCGTGAGCAGGGCATCCGGCAAAGTTTAAATTCCTGATGTTTCTTCCATTATCCGCATCCATAATTGCTTCGGAGCAGATTGCCCACTTAGAGCCTGCCCCACTCGCTCCCTAACAACTAAATCTGCCGCATCCGCATCATCAAGCCAATTGAAAATTGCTTCATATCGTGTGTCGCGATCCATATCGGCAATTTCATACCATTCACGACGTACGCGATCAATAAAATGCCGCCGTGAAGCATCGACATTATTAATACTCTCAGCCCATGCTGGCAAATCCGCAGCACTACCTCCAGCCTTCAACCGTTGAAAAAGCGGCCTGCTGACAGGCGTTATATCTTGCATATGGCGAATGGATCTAGAGTCGCGGACCCTATTTAGATCAGTCTCTGTACGATACTCCGACACCGTTCTGTGCGAATACAGAGAAGGCAACGCCCTGCCCATGGATGGAGATGCAAAACAGAGCCTTCTTAGCGATTGGGTAGCACCATTTAATATTTGGCTTGCACCCAAACCCGCGCACACAAAACCAAACATATCGCAAAAGTTGGGCATCACAAATGGATATCCATGATCCGCGAATCGCTTGGTTAGATGTGCGTAAGTTCGCAACACATTTTCAGCTGAGGCAAATGGGTGTCTCGCCGCCGTTTGCGCAACAACAAAATACACACCATCAAATTCTTGCCTAGATGTCACTTGATCGACAATTGTATCCAAAAATCCCGCAGGCTCAAAGACCCTCTCGCTCAAGCAAACTTCATCAACAGCAATCGTTGCTAACAATGGGCCTGCCAAATCAACTTGATCCGCTGCAACAATTCCAGCGTCAAGCCAAATACTGAACTCCTCTCCATCATCCTCCCTGTCTGTAATTAATGGCGTGGGAGATAACACATGAGTACAACCGAGCTGCTGCTGTAGCTCTAGCGCATCCCCAGCAACATCAACTATCCCATTCTTTGGGGCTGAACCAATCCAGTTTGCAGTCGCATGTTCCTTTGCAGCATTTTCCCACTCTCGCCTGCTCTGAATAGCGCTGTCAAATTGCGGCGAGTCATCGACGCCAAACCAAGAATATGTAGATAGTCGACCGCAAGCAATGCTATGATCAACTGCATTAAGTCCAGCTAAATACAACTGAGGATCAAAAAGAACCACATTATAGTCTGATTCTGAATTGCGCACAAATCGCTCGTTAGTGCCTCCACTTGCGAGATATACGACACCCTCGACATCAACCGCTCTTGCGATAGCCCACTGATAGCCTAGATTTAGTATCATCACTCACCCTTCTGACAGTTGGTTGAATCGCTCTTTAATATTTTGTGGCCTTGAGGACGGTATAGGGCTCATCATATCGATGATCAGTTTTGAAAGCCCATCTCCAACATCATTTCGCACTATGCTGGGCGGAGGCGGAAGAGGGGTCATAGCATTTGGCTGCCTTCCTCCAAAGGGATGCTGCTTAGTCAACAAGTGATATAGCGTCACCCCCAAACTGTAGATGTCAGAACTTTTTGTTAGTGATCTCCTGCCCCTTGCCTGCTCTGGGGATTTGTATCCCCTAGTGCCAGGTGCGGCACCCTGCTGGGTAACATCAGAGAGGTCGAGATGTCTTGCTAGGCCAAAATCTACAAGCACAGTGCGTCCATTAGCACCGATCATTAAATTCCCTGGCTTGATATCACGATGAACTACTCTGTAATGCCAAATTTCATCAAGAGCCTCACCTACATCTGAACCTATCTGGATCACATTATCAACCCCAACATCCCCGCAAGTAGGATCCAGCAACGAGGCAAGAGTCCCGCCTGCGAGATAGTCATAAGCGACAACCTCGACCTCTACAACACCAACAGTGATTTGAGCATAGTCACGAACACCAACAACACAAGGTGAGTCAACATCTCGCAACAGATCTACTTCACGCGAAACACGCCGATCATCATCCAACGAATGAAAGAGTTTTATGGCAACATCTTGGCCATTTACTGCCCCACGATAAACTGCCCCTTGCCCCCCGCTATCAATTTCCGCTCGAAGATCCCATCCTGCTGGAAGACATTGACTCAGTTGTTGCATTGTTGGCATAACTTGACAATCTCGATAGCACAAATTCTCTGCGCCAGTTATGTATCAACTGACGTCGCGGACGATGCACAACCGTAACACCAATTCCATCATAAAGCAAGAGGCCAATGTTTCGTTCCACAAAAATGTGTTTCGACTCAAACAAATCACCAGATAGCCAATCCGGAAGCAACACAAATGAGTAATCCGCATACTGTGTGTAACTAATTGCCTGATCAAGTGCCTCTCGCCACCTAGACAACTTCGCCTCAACAGCAAATACCCTTCGATGAACCTGCCAGTTCTTCGTTGCTGTCAACTCCCCACGGCCATTCTGCTTGACTAGACCGATCTGCTTTAAATGACTAACTACTGCGGTGAAACCCCTATCGCGATCAATTCCAAGTATCGCTTGCAAGTCATCTTGCTTAACAACTACCTCTCGGCGAATTGCAGAAAGCAGGCATGACTCGAAAGTGGTTAAAGATCTAGGAAGCGCACTTGGTGCTCTAGACAAATGTTGACAAAAGACTAAATCTGCTATATTCGCGCCAGTTGCCAACTCTCTAGCAACCGTGCAAGAGTCAAACCCTATACCTAAGGCTGGGGCGAGAAGTGGTTCGCATTCTTTGACTAGATCTTCTTCTAGCCACTTAGCAGTACGCATTTTGATTATTCCATATGCTTCACAACATCGCCCCCAAACTCTGAGCACTTGCGGAGGGTGGCGCCTTCCATGAGTCGTTCGAAGTCGTAAGTGACTGTCTTTGCACCGATTGCGCCGTTCATGCCCTTGATGATGAGGTCTGCGGCTTCGGTCCAGCCCATGAAGCGGAGCATCATTTCGCCGGAGAGGATGACGGAGCCGGGGTTGACCTTGTCCTGGTCGGCGTATTTGGGGGCTGTGCCGTGGGTTGCTTCGAAGATGGCGTGTCCGGTGTCGTAGTTGATGTTTGCACCGGGTGCGATTCCGATGCCGCCGACGCATGCTGCGAGTGCGTCGGAGATGTAGTCGCCGTTGAGGTTCATTGTTGCGACGACGGAGTATTCTGCGGGTCGGGTGAGGATCTGCTGGAGGAATGCGTCGGCGATGACATCCTTGATGATGATCTGCTTGCCTGTCTTGGGGTTTTTGAACTCGTGCCATGGGCCGCCGTCGAGTGGGGTGGCGCCGAAGTGCTCCTTGGCGACTTCGTAGCCCCATTCCATGAATGCACCTTCGGTGAACTTCATGATGTTGCCCTTGTGGACGAGGGTGACGGATGATTCGTCGTTGTCGATGGCGTACTGGATTGCGGCCTTGACGAGGCGTGTTGTGCCTTCTTTGGAGACGGGCTTGATGCCGAGGCCGGCGGTTTCGGGGAAGCGGATCTTGCCGAAGCGGTCTGGGAAGTTGTCTTTGAGGAGCTGCTTGAACTTGGCGTTTTCGTCGGAGCCCTCTTCGAACTCGATGCCGGCGTAGATGTCTTCCGAGTTTTCACGGAAGATAGTCATGTTGGTTTTTTCGGGTGCCTTGACGGGTGAGGGGACGCCGGTGAAGTAGCGTACGGGGCGGAGGCATGTGTAGAGGTCGAGGATCTGTCGGAGTGCGACATTGAGTGAGCGGATGCCGCCGCCGACTGGGGTTGTGAGTGGGCCCTTGATGCCGACGAGGTAGGTTCGGAAGTCTTCGAGTGTTTTCTCGGGGAGCCATTCGCCGGTTTCATCGAATGCCTTCTGGCCTGCGAGTGTTTCGTGCCATTGGATTTTTCGTTCGTCGCCGTAGGCCTTTTGGACTGCTGCGTCGAAGACCTTTACGGATGCGTTCCAGATGTCTGGTCCTGTGCCGTCGCCGATGATGAAGGGGACGATTGGGTGGTTTGGGACCTGGAGCCCGTCTTCGGTCATGGTGATTGGCGATGCGGTGGTGGTTGTCATCTTGGAGATCTCCGTGATTTCGGTGGTCGATCCGTTTGGTGTGGTGGTGAAGTTGAGGGGGATTGTAGGCGTTTGGGCGATTTTGGGCAGGGGGCTTTGTGCCGGATTTGGGGGGTTGTGTTGGGTTGTATGTGAAGAAAACGCCCCACTCTTTCGGGCGGGGCGTTGGTGATTGGGATTGGGCTAGGGGGGTTAGTTGCAGCCGATGGAGTAGGCGCTGAGGAACTGTGTGATGTCGAAGAAGTCGTACTCTCCGTCGTTGTTGAAATCTGCGGCTGGGTCCTGGGTGCTGTATGCGGAGATGAAGAGTGTGACATCGATGAAGTTGATGTTGCCGTCGTGGTTGAGGTCCGCGGGGCATGAAGCGCCGCAGGGTGAGATGTCGACGGTCCAGAGTCCGCCCTGGTCGATGGTGGCGATGAGGGTGTTGGCGACGATTGTTGGATTAAAGGGGAGGGGTTCGTCGGCGTTGACTGGTCCTGCTGCGCCGTTGAGGGCTGTTGGGTTCAATGGGTCTGAGATGTCGTAGAGGTGGAGGCGGGTGGAGCTGATTTCGGGTTCGATCGATCCGGGCTCGGTCAGGATGGATCTGGCATTGAATGCGAGCAGGCTGTCTGACGCGTCGAGCTTTGAGATGTCGCCGGTGTTGATGCTGATGTCGGGGAGGACATCGATGTTGTAGACCCTTGAGACATCGAACCGCATGATTCTGTTGGAGCTTCTGGTGACATATGCGATGCCGTTGCTGATGTCCATGTCGGTTTCGATTGGCGTTCCGAACGAGATGACGGGGCCGTCTTCGCGGTACTCGTCGGTGATGAACATTGCGGTGGGGTTTGAGATGTCGATGATGGCGAACTTGAAGTATGGATGCGATGGGCCCGGTGAGGTTGCGGGTGCCCTGTCGGTGGCGTAGAGGAAGTTGCCTCGGAGTTGCATCTCGCTGGGCTTGATGAGCAGGCGTGTCCAGCCCATGATGGTTGGGTTCGCGGGGCTCTGGAGGTTGTATATGGCGATGATGCCGTTTCCGTTGGTGAGGCTGTAGTCTGTGCTCGCTGCTAATCTGTTGCCGTTGACGGTGATGTTTGTCACATTGAAGTGGCGCTTTGTGGCGACCCAAGTTGGGTTGCGTGGCGACTGGAGTGAGAACACATCGAATCCTGAGCCGACGGCGATGTAGGCGTGGGTGCTGTTGACCGCGATGGCGTGGGCGTTGTCTGTTGTGGCGACTTCTCGCACGAGCTGTGGCGCGTATGGGTTTGAGATGTCGACGACGCTGAATGAGGGCTCGCCTTCGTTGACGATGAGTGCGAAATCGCCGTAGATCGCGAATTCCTGCGTGTCTGAGTCGATTGTGGTGAGGTTCTGAGCTGGCGGCTGGTTGGTGATAACCGCGTTCTCGTCGTAGAACTTGAGACCGGTGATGTCTCCGAGTGAGAATCCGCCGCTGATTTGGTTTACGCCTGCGAAGTTGTTGTTGTTGAAAATTCTGCCGAGCTCGTATGGTGCGGCGGGGTTGCTGACATCGACGGTGACGACTTCGTTGTTGCCGTTTGTGACATAGGCGATGCTGTCGAGGACGGCGACGCTCTGCGGATCGAAGATGTCGATGGAGGAAAGAACTTTGGGGTTGGCGGCGTTGGCGTAGTCGATGATCTGGAGTGCATCGTCTGCGCAGGCGTAGGCCAGGTTGCCCTGTTGATCAAAGCCGGAGATTTCGTTGAAGAGCAGGGTGCTCTGCCATTGATTCAGTCCCTGCTGATCGATTGTGTGGAGGTAGATGCGTTCGCTGGTGTGCACAAAGAGCTGGCCGTCATCGACCTTCATGCCTTCGATGATGACGCCCATGTTGACTGATCGCAGGAGCGTTGGGCTGGCGGGTTGGGTGATGTCGTAGACGATGAGTCGTGAGTAGCCGCTGCCAAACCATGCCGGCTGGCTCGTCATGTAGAGAGCATCGCCCCAGACATCGATGCTGTGAATCCCGTAGCCGAGATCGAACTGCTGATTGAGTATGGGGTTGTCTCGATCGGTTGCATCGATCACGCTCAGCATGGAGTTTGAGAAGTTCTCCTTGAGGGAGATGAAGATGTGGTCCCCCTTCACAGCGATGAATGATTCGCCGGTGAAGCTATGGAACGCGGCGGGTATGGCCAGTGTGGAACGGATCGTTGGTGCGTGTGGATTTGAGACATCGACGAGCACGAGTTCGATATCGCTGTTGTAGTCTTTGACGGCGATGAGCGTGTCGTCATCGAGCATCTCGAAGCCGGCGGTGCCGAGGATTTCGAGCTCCCCCATTACCTGCGGCGTGCATTGCGCCGATTGGGCCATGGCTTGCGGGGTATTAGAGAGCAACACTGCGAGGGCACATAGGAACGCTACGGAAATCATATTTTTCATGCTTCTTTTATAACACTGAATTTTGTTGATGCAAGCATTTTCGGGCGAGGACTTAGGTCTGCCTCGCCGATTGGCTTGCTCTGGCCAGCACATGGCCAGTGGTGCGCATCGTGCTTGGCCGGGGGGTGTTTCATTGCGATGATTCGGGTCGTGTGATTTTGAGTGAAGTTTTTGGAATCTGGTGATTCGCGGGGACTTTGGCGGTGTCCTGTCGGTATCGCAATGGTGCGAGCGACATGGGAGGACATGGCATGCGGACAGGTTTGATGGCGGCGGTTGTTGGGTTGGCGGGGAGTCTGGCGATGGGGTCGGGGGCGAGCGCGGCGAGCGACAACGCGGCGCTGGAGTACTATCGGGCGATGGCGATGGGCGGTCCAGACGACGCAACATCATTCATTGATCAGACCGGCGAGAAGATCACGCTTACCGATGCGTGGAAGAATCGCACGGGCTCTGATGTCGAGTATGAGATCCTGCATCGCGCCGCGTCAATGGATGATGTCGATTGGGGGATTGATTCGAGTGAAGGGCCGATGACGTTGCTCCCCCACCTTGGGTTCATGCGTCAGGCATCGCGGTACCTCGCAGCAGACGCGTTGGCGAGCGCCAACAGGAACGACATGGATTGGGCTGCCCAGCACCTCGCAACGATCCACCGGATGGGGGTCCATGTCGCGACTGACGATGTGTTGATCTGCTCGGTCGTTGGGATGGCGATCCAGAACCTCGGGATCGAACTGACCAACCAACTCATCGACGAAGGGAAGATCGACGCAGCGACTGCACGAGTGATCCTCGATGCGATCCGGCGCGGGGACTCGGCGGACCGGTTCGGGATGCGCGACACGATCATCGGCGAGTGGCGCATGATCGGGGAGTACATCATGACGAACGCGCCCGAAGAGAAACCGGGCGAGTGGCTGCACGAGCTCACTATGTACACGGGCGATAGCAAGCCCGGCGAGCAGGTCCTCAAGATGACCCGATCAGAGATGATCCAACAACTCGGCGGGCTCGCGGTGTATCACTCGGACCTGTTGCGTGCCTGGGATGCACAGGACGCGTCGATGTTCGAAGCTGCGGAGCAACGGGTGCAAGATGGAAAGTACGGCCCACTCACGGAACTCCTCGGCGCAACATACACACGATCATTCTCGGGGCATGTGCAGATCCGCAAGGACCTCGATGCTCTCATCGAACGCCTCGAGGAGATCGTGGACTGAATGCACCACGACGAGATCCATGCGTTGATGATGCGTATGCATCGCGGAGACGAGCGTGCAGCGGAGGTGCTGTGGGCTCGTCTCAGTGCGCGCCTGATCGCGTACGCACGCGTGCTCCTGCCCAAGGGGCACCAGTCGTCGGCGGAGGATGTGGTGCAGGGGGTGTTCGTCAAGGTGCTCCGGATGCGACGGGGGGCGCTTCGCAAGGTGACGGACGGGACGGCGTTTATGTTCCGGGTCACGCGGAACGAGGCGATCAACGCGGGGCGGGGTGAGCTGCGTGAGCAGGCGAGGCGGCGGTGCATCGAGGAACGCGAGCAGCGCGTGCACGAGACGGACGATGTGCAGCGGATGATCGAGGCGATCGAGGAGTTGGTGTACGAGCAGCGTGAGGTGATCCTGTTGCGGTACATAGGTGGTTTGACGATCGATCAGGTGGGTGAGGCGTTGGGTGTGAACCGGAACACCGTCGCGAGCCGATCGCGGTTGGGGATGGAGCGGTTGCGGGAGATGTTGGGTGTGGAGATGGGTGTTGATATGGGCGAGGTGCGTGATGGATGAGCTGAAGAAGATGGAAGTTGGTGATGTGGGGGCGATGCCGGATGCTCTGCGGGCGCGGGTGCGGCGTCGGCGCGTGGCGCATCGTGCTCGCGTTGGCGTGGGTGTGGTGTGCGTGGTGCTCGTGGCTGCGGTTGGGATGATGATGGTGCAGGTGGACGAGGAGACAACGCGTGATGCGTGGGAGCACAACGCGGTGTTCAGTCTTGATGACCCGATGTTCGATGCGCTGGATGAGGGGTATCGGAACAACCGCGTCGACACGCGTTGGCGTGCGGGGGCCAGGTTGGATGGGGATTGGGTGCTGGAGATGTGAGGGGCGAAGGAAGCCCCCCTCCGTCCGCTGCGCGGACACCTCCCCCGCAAGCGCGGGGGAGGCGAATGGGAGTTCTCGGATTTACGCGAGTGGCGCGGGGGATTGGGGTTTCCAGATGCTGGTGGAACCCGCCTGGGTCGCGTACGCGCTGAAGTCCTTGGGGGGGCGGCCGAGGGCGCGCTGGACACCGTCTTGGGGGTGGATGCCTCGGCCGTCGAGGGTGTGGGACATGACATACTCGAGTAGGTCGATGTGATCGATTGGGACCCCCACCGCTGCGAGCCCGGACTTGAACTGGTCCATCGTGATCGGGACATAGGCGATCGGGCGACCGGTTTGGGCGGCGAGGATCTGGGCGACCTCGTGGAAGGTGATGGCGCGTGGGCCTGTGAGTTCGTAGAGCTCGGCGTTGTGCCCGTGCTGGGTGAGGGATGCGAAGACCACTTCCGCGATGTCGTCCGCGTCGATGAATGGCTCGGCGACATCGCCCGCGGGGAGGGCGAGGGTGCCTTCGAGGATCATGGGGAGGAAGTCGCCCTCGTCGAAGTTCTGGTTGAACCACGCGGCACGCACCAGGGTGTACTCCAGACCGGATTCACGGACGATGTTTTCGCAGGCCTCCGCGGCGGGTTCGCCTCGACCCGAGAGCAGGACGAGACGCTCGACCCCTTCGTCGATCGCGGCGTTCACGAACGCGCGGATGTCGTCTTGAGCGCGGGGGACGCTCAGGTCCGGGGTGTAGGCGATGTAGGCCGCCCGCACGCCCTTGAGGTTGGGCGTGTAGGTTGTGTGGTCCGTCCAATCGAACGGGACGGGTGCGGTGCGCGATGCTCGGCGGGTGGGGATGTCGTTGGATTCGAGCAGCTCGACGACGCGGCGCCCGGTCTTGCCGGTGGATGCGGTGACGAGGATTGGGCGGGGGTCATTCGATGTGATGTGCTTGGTCATGATCGGGTCCTTTGTCCGGATCAGCGGCATTGCTGATCCATACATGATGGCGCACGATTCTGGATTCTCAATGATTGATTATCTTTATGAATTGACTGATCGTCCAATTCAATGGATGATTGGGGATATGTGCTATGATGGGGTATGAGCACCATGAGCATGGACGAGCGGATCGAGCGGGCGTGGGCGTCGGGGGACCCGTACGGGGAGGCGCTTCACTTTTTGCGATTGGAAGGCGTGGTGTATGCACACTCGCAGCTCAGCGCGTCCTGGGGGGTCGCGATGCCTGCGATGGACAACTGTGTGATGTTCCACATCGTGACGAGCGGGGTGTGCTGGGTGCGGGTGAAGGGGGAGGAGTTGATCGAGTTGCGCCCGGGCGCGTTCGCCTTGGTTCCACATGGGATGGGGCACGACCTGATGAGCGGCAAGCGCGTGAGGACGGAGCCGTTCTTCGATCTGCCTGTGGAGCAGGTGAGCGAGCGGTACGAGCGGCTGGTGTATGGGGGCGGGGGCGAGGAGACCCAGCTCATCTGCGGCGCGGTGTGCTTTGATCACCCGGCTGCGGCGGATCTGGTGCGCCAGCTCCCGCGTGTGATCCATGTCGATGCGTGGAACGCGCCCGAGTCGGAATGGATGCAGAGCACCCTGCGACTCATGGCGATCGAGTCCAAGCATCGGCGTGCGGGCGGGGAGACGATCGTCACGCGCCTGGCGGACATCCTTGTCATTCAGGGGATCCGTTCGTGGTTGGCGCGGGGCGAGGGGATGCAGCAGGGATGGTTGGCTGCATTGCGCGACGAGCGGATCGGACGCGCGATCGTCGCGATGCAGCGCGAGCCCGGCGCCTCGTGGACGGTCGAATCGCTCGCGCGCAATGTCTCCATGTCGCGGAGCGCGTTCGCGTTGCGGTTCCAGGAGCTGGTTGGGGAATCGCCGATGGAGTACCTGACGCGTTGGCGGATGCAGAGCGCGGCCCAGGCGCTGCGGACTACGAACGAGCAGGTGATCGACATTGCGGAACGGTACGGGTATGGATCGGAAGCCGCGTTCTCGCGCGCGTTCAAGCGGGTGGTGGGTGAGACACCAGGAAGGCATCGGCGTGGCGAGGGATGAACATGCTGCGATGTTGCGGGCGTTCGCTTCGCAGCTTGAAAAGCCCCCATTCTCTTAGTGCATGGTTTCTGTGTTCATGATTGTGTGACTGAGCTGGTGATGCTTTTCGGTTATCTCGTTTCTTGGAACGGGGATTACCCGGAGATAGCCGGGGATTTCCGATCATGAATATATCTTTAAGTATCTTTCACTGGACTTGATGCATGCGGGCTCTATGTTTTAAGTGTGGCCCGCAGGACGGACCTCTGAGTGACCGGGGCGAATGAGCCACAACCGGTCGCGAGGAGCTTGAGAGCAAGCTTCGGCGGTCACACGCTTGCATGCACGCTCGTCGTGTGTGTACTACTTTTGAAAGGATACTACTATGAAACTTTTTGTTGATATTCGGAACAAATCGAAGAACGCGAGCCGGATGATGTGCCTTGTTGCGGCCAGCGGCCTTGCGATGAGCGGATCGATGGCGATGGCTCAGTCGAGCGGCAATAACAACACCATCTATGAAGACGACATGGAGTACGAACCCGGCGAGGGTGTGCACGAAGAGGAGTGGTACGATCCTACTGACTGGTGGGATGACGACTTTGATGGTCGTCGCGGTCCGACGCTGGACTATGAGTACGACGATTGGGGCACCGATAGCGACTGGGATGATGACTACAGGGATGACGACCAGTCGTACGCCGTCTATGACGGCGAGTCGTATGAGGCGAGCTGGTGGGATCAGTCGAACAACGAGTTGTACAGCGACGGGTACTACAACGGGTACTTGGACGGGTACGATGACGACGAGTTCGGCTATGACCACAACGAGGCCGCCAACGGGAGCAACCCTGACGGGTATAGCACCGGTTATGCCTCGGGCTATTACGATGGGTATTACGACCAGACGAAGGGCTACCAGTCTGACTGGACATACTACATCTACATCACTCCGGCCGATGAGAGCCGAGAGCGTGCTTCACGAGAACGCAGCCGGGATGACTCCCGCGAGCGCGGTGACCGTTCGGCGGAGGCCGGCACGGACACGATGAGTCCTCGCCAGGCATCGAATGACGCGAAGAACCGTGATAAGACACGCATGCGTGGCACGGTGACGAAGGTTGAGCATCTGAAAGACTCGAAGCTGAGTTCGAAGATGAAGGACCACCGCGTTGTGCGTCTCACCTTTGAAGACGGCAACAAGGTTGTCGCTGACCTCGGCAAGAAGGCGGATAAGCAGATGATCGAGAAGGGTGATCGCGTGACGGTGTGTGGTAAGCGCACCACGAACGATGGTCGCAAGATGATCGATGTCTCTCGCCTGACCGTGAATGATGAGGTGATGTGGAACGCCCGTGACTATGGGCAACCACAGCAGGTCAGCTCACGGTAATCGTTTGAAAATCTGATCTGCAGTTACGCTGCACGGGCGGGACCGGTGAGCCGGTCCCGCTTTTTTTGCGCGTGGTGTTTCGCGTCGGTGCCGTTCCGGCGGCGGGTGGCAAGGGCGGTCTGAAACCTGGGGGCGAGCAACGGCGTATGAGGTTGAGCGGGAAGATGCTCGCGCATCGGGTTCGCGTTGGCTCTGCGGGAGGGTTTGATGTTGATACAGAATCGATTATGGCTGTTGGTCGTTGCGGTGGTGATGTGCGTCGCGGGGCTGGCGAGGGGACAGGTCTCGCCGTTCACGGCGGTGCGGTTCGAGGACAATGCCCGGATGCTTGTGCGTTACGAGGGAGCGTGGGTTGAGCTGGTGTCGATCGGAGGCGTGGACACGCGCGAGCTGATCCGGGGTTCGATGCTGGAGTTCAGTTCGCTCTGGCAGAAGCGGATCGGTGAGGACCTGCTGGATGTGTTCGAGGCGATGGGCGTGGAGCTGGATCGGCATGACGCGATCGATCTGGAGTATCGGCGTGGGGAAGAGGTTGTGTCGGTGAAGGACGCACCGATGACCCGGGCGAATCGTGGGCTTGTGCTTGAATACAACAACGCGATGGCACCCGTGGTGCCCCGGGTGATGCTACGCCAGCTGGAGGAGATCATTGAATCGCGGCATGCGTACGCGACGCTGCGAAGTGTCGATCTGCGCGGGTTGATCGAGGCGGAGGTGGAAGCGCTCGGTTCAAAGGTCCCCCTCGCTGAGGTACGTCGTGCCGCCCAGCGGGTTGTTGCGAAGCTCGGCGATGGGCACGCTGGTATGCGGGACTGGCGTGATGGTTTACCAACGGGGTACCTGCCGGTCCGGTTTGAGCGGGCGCGGGGCGGGATCGTGGCGCTGCACGCGGATCGGTCGGGGTTGGTGGATGAGGCGCACCCGTTTATCGAGTCGATCGACGGCGTGGCGCTGGAGCAGTGGCTGTCGAGCGTCCGGGCGTATGTGCCCGCTGGGTCGGCGCAGCTTGTGGAGTCAATGTCGCTACGGGAGCTTGGTGCGTTGAACTTCGCGCGGATGACACTCGGATTGGAGGCGAGCGATACGGCAACGCTGAGACTCCGTGATGAGGATGGGACGTCTTGGGTTGAGGTTGAGCTGCGTTTGGAAGAACGGCGGGCCCGGTCGGTGCCGCGTGTTGGGCGCGCGACGGGGCGTGTTGATGGGGATATCGGGTATCTGCGGCTTTCTCGGATGAGCCCGGCGGACCGGGGCCCGATGCATGCGTGGATCGAGTCGCTCCGGGAGGAGCTGGCGGCAGTGACGGAGGGGGCCACCGGGCTGGTGATCGATGTTCGGGGGAATGGTGGCGGGCTTCGGCATCCGATCCTGGCGCTCCTGCCGTGCCTGATGGGGGCGGATGATGCGCCGGTGGTGGTGAACGCGACGCGGTATCGGCTGGAGGGTGGCGATGATCCGCATGCGCCGGGAGGGTACCTGGAGAATCGGTTCCTGTTCCCGCGTGCGTGGGCGGGTTGGAGCGAGCGCGAGCGGGCGGCGATTGATCGGTTCAGGGAGCGATTCGAGCCGGCGTGGGCTGTGCCCGAGGGGGACTTCAGCGATTGGCACTACATGGTCGTATCGGCGGGCGGGGACGATGTGACTCGCTTCGCTGGGCCGGTGGTGGTGCTGATGGATGCGGGGTGCTTCAGCGCGACGGATATCTTCCTGGCGGCGATGGGCGAGCTGCCCCAAGTTACGCTGATGGGAACGGCGTCGGGCGGGGGGAGCGCGCGGAGCAAGCTCTATGAGATCGGTCCGCTTGAGGTGAAGCTGGCGACGATGGCGTCGTATCAGCCCAATGGCCAGTTGTTTGACGGGGTTGGTGTGCAACCGGATGTGATCATCGAGGCCGAGGTCGATGACCTAGTCGGCCGGGACGATCGGCAGCTTGAGCGAGCGGTTGCGCTGATCCGGGAACGCGGTCAAGAGTCTCCCTGAGGCGTTTCTGGGCTGGGGGGGGGTGTTGGCGACTCGTTGAAGATGTGCACATCGCGCTGCGGGAACGGTATGGTGATGTCGTGCTCGCGGAAGAGCGCGTCGATCTTGAAGCGCAGATCGGACTCGATCTGGCGGCGGTCGAACGACGAGCGGGGCGAGATCCAGAAGTGGACCTCGAAGTCGAGGGAGGAGTCGCCGAAGCCCATGAAGAGGACGCGGTTGTCGGGGGATTCGAGGACGCGTATGTGATCGGTCAGGAGCTTCTCGAGGGTTTTCTTGACGAGTTGCACATCGGACCCGTAGGCGACGCCAACGGGGATCATCGAACGGATCCGCGGGTCGGGGAGTGCCCAGTTGGCCACGGCGTTTTCCAGCAGGTGCGAGTTGGGGACGATGGTGGTGACGCCGTCGTAGCGTTGGATGTGCGTCGCGCGGGCACCGATTTTGAGGACCTTGCCGGTTTCGCCGTTGACGGTGACGATGTCGTTGACCTGGACAGGACGCTCGAGCATCAGGATGAGGCCCGAGATAAAGTTGTTCATGATGTTCTGGGAACCGAAGCCGATGCCCAGCGCGAGTGCGCCGCCGAAGATGGTGAAGATGGTGAGCGGCACCTGCGCGATCTGCAGGGCGATGATCGCGGTGACGATGAGCAGTATGTAATAGAGGATGGTCTGAATGGCGCTGGCGGGGCCTTCCTGCACCTTCATGCGGGGAAGCACCTTCTTGCCCACGCGGCGAGAGATGAGCTTGGAGAGGATGAGCCCAACGATGAACGCGAAGAGGGCGATGACCAGCTGGTGGATGAAGATCTCGGCCTCGCCGATGGTGAAGCTGAAATCCCAGATATGCTGAATGGTGAGGATGATCCGGTCGAGCAGATTGGCCTCTGGTGGGTAGTCCGGGATAAGGCTCCCGGTGATCTCCACGCCCCCCAGCTCCACGGTGTCTCTTCCTGATCCCGCAGCACCGCCCGAGGCAGTTTGAGCCGCGTCTGCGAGCTGATCGGCCCCGCTCGTCGCTGATGTGTCGGTGGCGGCAGGTAGAGGATCTGGAGTGTCTTGGAGGATCATGCCCAGATGATATCGATGATTTTGGCTCGTGGAGGCGGATAATCGGATGGAATGACATATCGACTTGGGATGATGTCCGGGATATCATCTCGACCCCGAAGTGCGTCGGGTACAAGCGTGGGCCGCGATGGTCTACGCCCCGGGACGCATGCGGCAGCTGATCGGAGCACTGAGATGGCAGACACTTACGCGATTATCGAGGAATCCGGCGGGCAACGCAAAGTCACAGCCGACGAAACGATCCTCATTGATCTCTACAACGGTGGCGAAGCGAACGAAGGCGACACCATCACGGTCGATAAGGTGCTCGTGGTTGGCAGCGCCGGTGGCGATGCGAAGATCGGCACCCCGTATGTCGATGGCGCGAGCGTGACGCTTGAGATCACCGAGCCGGTGGTCAAGGGCGACAAGCTCTATATCTACAAGTTCCGCCCGAAGAACACCTACCAGCGTAAGACCGGTCACCGTCAGCGGTTCACCGCTGTCAAAGTCAGCGGGATCAACGGCTGATACCGACCGATACGGATTCATGAAAAGCCCCGCACCAATGCGGGGCTTTTTCATTACCATGCGTGCATGCCCCCTCGTGCGTATATCAATCGATCCATGCTCATCGCGCACGGGGAGCATGCCTTCGAGCTCGACGACGCGATCAACGCGCTCGCGGGGATCCACCGGGTCCTCCGCACCACGCTCGGGCGCACCTGCAAGGTCCACGCGTCGTTCAACAAGGAAGACCTCCCCCACCTGTGCACACTCGAGGATTTGGACGAGGGTTTCATCCGCTCGTTGTTCGAGCGCTACCCCGCACGCGGGAATCAGCCGATGCTCAGCGCGAGCTTGACCTACCAGACCCGGACCCGCGTCGCGATGGGGATGTTCAACTTCGATCACACGATCAACGCGCTGCACCTCTCGATCGACATGCCAAAGCGCGGGCTCCCCCGCAAGCACATCGTCGCGCTGGGCGAATCGATCATCGAGCACCTCGATCCGCAATGGGTTGTCTACCACAACCGATCGCTCATCGACGCACTTTACCGTTTCTACCCCCGCTTCTTCCGCACCGCTTGGCTCACCTACCACACCGGAATGGATCATGACCTGCCCCGATGGCGTACCCTCGAAGTCCTCGAAACTTCCCGGGGCGTGATGTGCGTCGCCAAGCCCGGGTGGTTCGGGCGTAATGGCGAGGACCTCATCGAAGAACTCGTGGAACTCGACGAGATGATCGCGGATGTTTCGCCGTACGGGTGGTGAGTCGTGGCACACAAAGAAACGCTCCACCGGAGTGGAGCGTCTTGAGTTTCGATCAAGATGATTCTTACGCCGGCTCGGCGGTGAGGTTGCGGACGCTGGCTTCGCGTCGGATGCGGTTCTGGGCGGCTTCTGCCTTCTGCTTGGCGACTGCTTCTGCTTCGAGGAAGTCCTCGCCGAAGCGGAAGAGGCGGAAGGAGTTGCCGATGACGAAGACATCGGGGATGAAGTGGAAGAAGGCGGCGAAGCCAACGCCGATGGATGCGCCGCCGATGGCCTGAAACGAGCCGGTGGCGGCAAGGATGAGCCCGCCGATGGCCATCAGGATTGACACAACGATGTTCTGCGTGACGATGAGGCGTGTGCGGCGTGCCAGCTCCATGAGGAAGGGCAGGCGGTTGAGCTCGTCGGTCATCAGGGCGACACCCGCGGAGTTGGCCGCGATGTCTGAGCCGGAGAGGCCCATGGCGACACCGACATCTGCTTCGGCGAGTGCGGGACCGTCGTTGATGCCGTCGCCGACCATCATGACCCGGTAGCCGTCGTCCGTGAGTTGTTTGATGAGCTGGTGTTTCTCTTCGGGGAGGCACTCGGCTTCAACGGCATCGACGCCGGTGAGTGCACCGACGCGTTTGCCTACGGAGAGGCGGTCGCCCGTGAAGATCGCTGCGAGTCGCACACCGATCTCGTGGAGTCGTTCGACGACGCTCTTGGCGTTTGGGCGGACCTTGTCTTCGAGCCCGACGGCGCCGAGGTAGACGCCGTCCTTGACGACATGGACGCCTGACATGCCTTCGATTTTGTCTTCGACGGCGGCGATCTGTTCGGTCGCGCTGGGGTTGAGCTGCTTGATCCATGTCCCTCGCCCGGCGGAGATCGACCCGATGGAGGTCTTGGCGTTGACGCCGGCGCCATGGATTTCCTCGAACTTGCCATCTGAGTCGATGACGATTCGAGCCTGCTCGGCTGTGCGGAGGATGGACAACCCGAGCGGGTGATTGGAAGATGCTTCCGCGAAGGCGGCGGCCTTGAGCAGGTCGGCACCCTTAACGCCGTCGGCCGGTGCGAGGCGGGAAACCTCGAAACGCCCGGTGGTGAGTGTGCCGGTCTTGTCCATCACGACAGCATCGATGTTTGCGGAGGCCTCAAGGTATTCGGTCCGCTTGATCATGACACCAAGGCGGGCTGCGGCGGCAAACGCGGCGACCATCGCGGAGGGCGAGGAGAGCAGCAGTGCGGTTGGGCAGGTCACGACGAGCACGGTTACCGCACGGAGGGCGGCGGATTCGCGGACGGCTTCGACATTGCTCTGGGATGTCAGGAAGAAGACGACGAGGGCGACTGAGAGGGCGACTGGTACATAGAACCGGGCGACCTGCTCGATGAGGAGTTGGCGCTGGGTCTTGGTGGACTCGGCTTCTCGGATAAGGCCCGAGACTTTTCCGATCGTGGTGTCTTCGCCGACCTGCGTGACCTCGATATCGATCGCGCCAGTGAGGTTGGAAGTACCGGCGTAGACATCGGATCCTCGCTGGACTTCGACGGGCATGGCTTCACCGGTGAGGGATGCCTGGTTGATGGTGGACTCGCCAGTCGCGACGCGCCCGTCGACGGGTAGGTTTTCGCCGGGGCGGATGCGGACGGTCTGTCCGACCTTAACCTGTCCGACGGGGACGATTTTTTCGACGCCATCGAGAACCACACGGGCGATGTCCGGGGTCAATGAGACGAGCTGCTCGATTGCACGCTTGGCGCCATCGGCGGTGCGGGAAACGATGAGATCCGCGACGAGGAGGATGAAGGCGAGGAAGGCGGCGGTGCCGTATTTCTCGACGGCCATGGACGCAAGGATCGCGAGCGCGGCGAGCGATGAGGATGAGACGCGACGCTGGAGGACTTCGAGCCCTGCGGCGTAGAAGAGCTTGGACCCGAGGAGGAGCGCGGCGAGCACTGCTGGGAGTGTCGCGACAAGGTCGTTGGTGATATTGAGCAGGTGCGCAACCCATGACACGATCGCGAGGATGCCGCCCACGAGATAGAGGAATATCCAGCGATCGTTGCTCATCGAGTGGTGTGAGCAGCACTCGAGGGTGCTGTGATCGTGCTTGTGGTCATGATTATGGTCTGGGGTGCCACCCTCGGGGTGGGTATGCGTGTGGGTCTCGATTTGGCTCATGGAACGGAATCCCTTGTTCGGTAGGAACAGTGCCTGCTTTGGTTCGTGCCCTGGCGTGGAAAGAAGTCTAGGGGGCTCGGGTGGAGTTTGCGGCCGGATCGGACAGAGTCCGTATATAGTGTCCGGTGAAGGTTCGGGCGAGGTTGATGGGTTGTACGCACGCTTTGAGCGATAGGTTCGGGCGAGGAATGCTCGGATTTGTGATTGATTTGGAGTATGGGCATGACAGCAGCAGCATCGCGCAAGAACGACAACGCGGGCCCACGGGTCACAATTATGGGGATTGGGCAGATGGGGCTCGTCTGCGCTGGTGCGTTGGCGATTCCTGATCCGGGTGGCTCCGGGGACTCTCCGAGGGCTCGTGTGACGATGTGGGGGCACGACGAGGACGAGAATGGGGCGCTCTCCCAGACGCGCAGGAGTGAGCGGTTGCCCGGCTTTGTGCTGCCCGACTCGGTCCGCGTGGCGATCCGCGACGAGGATGCTTTCCGAGATGCGGATGTGATCGTGTGTGCCATCCCGGTGCAGTTCATTCGGGGCGCCTGGGAACGGATTCGCGCGTTTGCCCCCCCGGAAGCACGCGTGATCAGCGTTGCCAAAGGGATCGAGAACGGGTCGCTGCTTCGCCCGACGCAGATCATCGCGGATGTGCTCGGCGATGACCCGGACGGAAAACCGCGTGCGTTGGGCTGCATGTCGGGGCCTGCGATTGCGAGCGAGCTGGCCCAGTGCAAGCCTGCGACGATGGCTGCCGCGTCTGACCATCCTGGCTTCGCGGAGGAGATCCAGCAGTTGTTCTCAACAAGCTGGCTCCGGATCTACACCAATCCGGATCTGCTCGGCGTTGAGCTGGCCGGGGCAGCAAAGAATGTGATCGCGATCGCGGCGGGCATCATTGACGGGCTTGGCGCGGGGTTCAACGCCAAGAGCGCCCTGCTCGCTCGCGGGAACGCCGAGATCAGCCGCCTGGGTGCCGCGATGGGTGCTCAGACGCAGACATTCTTTGGTATCGCGGGTGTTGGCGACCTGGCAACGACATGCTTCAGCCCTGAGGGCCGGAACAGGTCCTGCGGTGAGGCGCTTGGGAAGGGCGTGAAGCTCGATCAGTATCTGCGTGACGCGATGTGTGTTGTCGAGGGCGTCGCGACAACGGAGTCGGTCGTGGATCTGGCTAAGAAATACAGGGTGGATATGCCGATCACGGACGCGGTGTACGCGGTCCTCTTTGAACACCTTGATCCGGTGGATGCGATCGGGATGCTGATGAGCCGCGAGCTGCGAGAGGAGCAGATCGGGTGAATGAACGCGACGCAGCGGTTCGGGTCATTGAGGTGCTCCGCGGGCGCGATCATGTCGCGTACCTCGCGGGAGGGTGCGTGCGAGATATGCTCCTCGGTCACGAACCCAAGGACTTCGATGTCGCGACAGACGCACGCCCGGAGCAGATCCAAGCGTACTTTCGCAAGACCGCCTTGGTCGGTGCGGCGTTTGGTGTCATCCTAGTACGGGACTTCGGTGCCACGATCGAGGTCGCAACTTTTCGATCCGATGGCGTGTACTCCGATGCGCGACGACCGGACTCGATCGAGTTTTCGTCTCCCGAGCGTGACGCCCTGCGGCGCGACTTCACCATCAATGCGCTGTTCCTCGATCCGGATGGCGATCGGGTGATCGATTTCGTCGGCGGGCAGCAGGATATCAAAGCTCGTTTGCTTCGAGCCGTGGGCGATCCGGATAAGCGATTGCAGGAAGACCACCTTCGCGCCCTGCGTGCGGTGCGCTTCGCAGCGAGGTATGGGCTGACGATCGAGGAAGGGACCCGCGACGCGATCCGACGGCACGCGCTCGATCTGCGCGGGGTATCCATCGAACGCATCGGCGAAGAGATCCGACGCATGCTCCTGCATCCTTCGCGTGTTGATGCTTGTGTGAGAATCGATGAGCTGGGACTCGACGACGCGATCTTTGGCGACGCATGCTCGTTCGATCCCTATGTTATGGAGCATTTGGGCCAACGCGTGTCCTATGGCCTGGCGCTCGCATCGCTCTCGCTTGGGCTCGGGCACGGGATCGACGATGACCCTATGGAGATCTGCGCTCACTACCGCGCTCGGCTGGATCTCTCGAATACGGATCGAGACGCGATGCGCTCAATTCTGGAGATTACGCGCTCGATGCATCTGGATTGGGATTCGATGGGCGTTGCGCAGAAGCGTCGCTTGGGATCGCGGGAGCACGCGAGCGATGGGATGCTTCTGTACGCGGCGTGGTGCGCCGCGAAGGATTCATCGCATGCGAACGAGATTGCGGTGGAGCTGAACGCATGGGCGGAATCTGAGGAGGGGCTCAATCCTGCCCCCCTGATTGATGGGCGTGACCTGATCGAGATCGGGGTTGAGTCCGGACCACGATTCCGTGAGATTCTTGACTCGGTGTACGATGCGCAGCTTGAGGGTCGGGTTTCTGATCAGTATTCGGCGCGGGAACTGGCGCGGGAACTGGCCGGAAAATCCGCATAGAATGAAATGAAATGCTGAATACCCCCGCGTGCGCGGAATGACTCGCGCCTGCAGACACAACAACGGAGTGATTGATGACGACGATCCAGACGACCGACTTTGTTCCCGAGGTTCTTGATGGGACGAAATGGGAGAATATCGAGCCGCTGCTGAACAAGCTTCTGGAGCGTGAAGTGAACTCGAAGGAAGAGCTTGAGCGATGGATCCTAGATCGCAGTGAGCTTGAAGCGGCGATTGGTGAATCGGGTGCGAACACCTACATCGATATGACCTGCGACACGGGGGACGAGGACAAGCAGGCGGCGTATACCTCGTTCATCACAACGGTCGTCCCCAAGGTCAAGCCCGTGAGCTTCGAGCTCGACAAGAAGATGAAGGCGCTGTGTGAGCAGTACGGCCTGACAGACGATCGGTACGAGGTGCTCTTCCGCGACACCGCCGCCGATGTCGATCTGTTCCGTCCTGAGAATGTGTCCATCGAGACTGAGCTCGCTCAGCTCGATCAGGAGTACGACAAGATCTGCGGTGCGATGACGGTCGAGCATGACGGCGAAGAGAAGACGATGCCGATGATGGGCAAATACTTCGAATCAGCCGATCGATCGGTGCGTGAAGAAGCCTGGCGGAAGGTTGCCAAGCGCCGCCTCGAGGATGCCGAGAAGATCAGCTCGATCTATGACGAGATGGTGCAGAAGCGCCAGAAGGTCGCATCGAACGCCGGCTTCGAGAACTTCATCGGTTACGCGTTCAAGAGCAAGCATCGATTCGATTACACCCCTGAGATGTGCAGCGAGTTTCACGACGCGGTCGAGAAGCATGTGATGCCCTTCGTCGCGAAGCTCGACGCGACCCGTAAGGAACTGCTCGACCTTGAGGAACTGCGCCCCTGGGACTTGGCGGTTGATCCGAAGAACCGTCCGGCGCTCGAACCATTTCAGGGCGGCAAAGACCTGGTGGGCAAGTCCCAGAAAGTCTTTGACAAACTCAGCCCTGAGCTCAGTCAGTTCTTCTCAAGCATGGGTGACGGGTCGAACACCAGCGGCACCGCAAACGGCGCGATGCTCGATCTCGACTCACGCAAGGGCAAGGCCCCCGGCGGGTATCTGTACTTCCGCGATCGATCGAAGCTCCCGTTCATCTTCATGAACGCCGCGGGTCAGCATCGAGATGTCGAGACAATGGTTCACGAAGCCGGACATGCGTTCCATGCGATGTACTGCAAGGACGAGCCGTATGTCTGGTATCGCAGCGCCCCGCTCGAGTATGCCGAGGTCGCATCAATGAGCATGGAACTGCTGACGATGCCCTACTGGGATGCGTTCTACCCGAGCGAGGAGGACGCGAACCGTGCCCGTCGCAAGCAGCTCGAGGGTAGCATCGGGCTGCTCCCATGGATTGCGACGATCGACGCGTTCCAACACTGGGTCTACGCGAACCCGACACACTCCCGCGAGGAACGCGCACAGGCGTGGCTCGATCTCGAGAACCGCTTTGGGCACCAGGGGCACAGGGTGAGCTGGGATGGGCTTGATGAAGAGCGTAAGCATGTCTGGCAACGCCAGGGCCATCTGTTCGGGGTTCCGTTCTACTACATCGAGTACGGAATTGCGCAGCTTGGCGCGCTTGGCATCTGGCTGATCAGCCTGGAGCAGGGCGAAGAAGCAGCGCTGGCGGCATACAAGAAATCGATGCGTCTGGGCGGGTCCAAGCCGCTGCCTCAGCTGTTCGAAGCCGCGGGATTGCCGTTCGACTTTGGGGACGAAACCGTTGGGCGTCTCGTCGAGCGTGTGCAGACTGAGATGGACAAGCTTCCCGAATAAAGTTGGAGTTTATATAACGGTTGCAGATTTTATTGGAACTGATTCAGTTCGCCTCCATATTGAATGGGGGCGACTTTTTTATTCAATCAGAATGGGAGTGATACGACATGATGAAGAATCAGTTATGGAGCGTGGTCTTTCTCGGGGCGTGCGGGATGGCACACGCTGGGATCTCGGATTTTTATGTCGCGGGAGCGGACGGGCGGATTTATTCTGTTGATGGTGCGAGTCTCGCCGCGACGGAGATCTACCAGATTGAGGGTGGTATGGCGATCAACGACATCATCTTCACGGGTGGCAACAAGATGCTCGCGAATGTGACCGATCAACTGATCGAATACAACATGACAACCGGTACGGAGTCTGTGATCTTCGATGTCGCGGACTATCAGGGTGAGGATGATATCTTCTTCACATCGGGGTTCTCGGGGCGTCAGCAGGGCGACATTTTTATGTCTGTTCGGCGATTGGGCCCTGAACTCAATGATTACATCGGCGCCGCGTTTGATCCTTTTACGAGTTCCTTCAGGGAGTTAGCTGATATTCAGGCAACTGTTTCTGGGTTGTTCTTTGATCACCAGGAGATCGCGCCCAACCGGATGCTTGGCGCGGATTATGGCAATGAGAGCATCACGCTGTTCAACTCTGCCAGCGGTCATGAGATCGATGTATTCGATGTAGAGATCGGTGTGGTGTCATTTCTGGAACTGGGATCAGATCTCTTTTTGCTCGATGATCACGGTGGTCTGTATACATTTGATTCCGATACTGGAGCGACCTCGCTGTACGGGAATCTGAGCGGATTCCAAGGTAACCTGCTGGGGGCGGCGAACACCCAGGTGTTCCGCATCCCCGCGCCGTCGGGTCTCGCGATGCTCGGATTCGCAGGCGTGATTTGCACGCGTCGGCGTCGATAAGTTGATTCCCTGAAAAGACTTCAGTGACCGCCCGGATTGTGAATCTGGGCGGTTTCTCATTCGCATTCCACATGCTCTTCGACCGTGTTTCGGAACACGGGCGGGGACGATTGTGTACACTGTGACATCATGATTCAGTACCACGAGATTCTTCGTCGGGTGCTCTCTGAGGGCACGCCTTGTGATGACCGAACCGGGGTCGGCACGATCTCCCTCTTTGGGCATCAGAGCCGGTATTTTCTGTCGCACGATGCGCCCGGAGCACGCGAGGCGTTTATCGAAAAAGGCATCCAGTCCGGGTTCCCCGCGGTGACCACGAAGAAGCTTCATCTGCGATCGATCATCCACGAGCTTCTCTGGTTCCTGCGAGGCGACACGAACACGGCGTATCTCAAGGAGAACGGCGTTTCGATCTGGGATGAGTGGGCGGATGAGAACGGGGATCTGGGCCCGGTCTACGGGGCACAGTGGCGTTCATGGGCGATGCCCAATGGTCAGACGGTTGATCAGATCGCGAAGCTGGAAAATGCACTCCGTGAGAACCCCCACTCGCGTCGGCACATCGTGAGCGCGTGGAACCCGGGTGAGGTTGATGAGATGGCACTACCGCCCTGTCATTGCCTGTTCCAGTTCAATGTGCAGCGTTCAACGGACGGTGGGCTGGACTGGCTGAACTGCCAGTTGTACCAGCGTTCTGCAGACCTGTTCCTCGGGGTACCGTTCAATATCGCGTCATACGCATTGCTGACGATGATGCTTGCGCAGACGACGGGATATCGCCCTGGTGCGTTCATCCACACGCTTGGCGACGCACATATCTATCTGAATCATCTTCCTCAGGTGGATGAGCAGCTCTCTCGTGAGCATCGGGCGTTGCCGACGATGAACCTCAACCCGGAAATCAAATCGATCTTCGATTTCCGATTCGAGGACTTCGAACTCGAGGGCTACACACCACATCCGCATATCAAAGCTGCCGTCGCGGTTTAACCCCCCCATTTTTCGGGGTGTTTTACCTGACTTTCACACAGATTCCACACTTCTGACGATCTGGGCCGCTTACATACAGGTACCAGTAGTACGAGCATGCCCGCCCTTCATCGGGTACGGTACATACTCATCTCTCTCATGCGTCGCAGACGCACCCCACTTTTCGAGACATTCATGCCCAAGACCACGATGGACGCAGCGAGCGTTACAACGGACCCGAGACCCTCATCACAAGCCAATAGCGAGATGGAACACGTTCCCATGCGGGTCCGGCTTGTGAACCTGATCGGCGTATGCCTGCCATTCATCGGTTTGATTGTGGCCATCTCACTGCTTTGGGGCGTAGCGTTCAGTTGGACATACCTCATCTTGCTGTTCGTGATGTATCTGATCAGTGGGCTTGGGATCACCATCGGCTATCACCGCTACTTCACGCACAAGAGCTTCCAGACCTCACGATTTGTGCAGGCGCTGCTCGCGATCTCCGGGTCGATGGCGTTTGAGGGATCTGTCCTTCAATGGGCAGCGGTGCATCGCAGCCACCATCAGCACAGCGACGATGAGCACGACCCCCACTCGCCGCACACGCACGGTGCCGGGGTCTGGAATGCCATGAAGGGGATGTGGCATGCCCACATGGGTTGGCTCTTCCGTTCGCGATCGCTCTGCCTGCAGAAGTATGTCGTCGATCTGAAAAAGGATCGATTGATCACGACCATGAGCGCTCTGTTCCCATTATGGGCGTTGTTGGGGCTGCTCATCCCGGGGATCATCGCTGGCTTGATCACCATGACCTGGACGGGTGCACTGCTCGGGTTTATCTGGGGCGGGCTTGTGCGTGTGTTCTTTGTCCACCATGTGACTTGGAGCATCAACTCCGTGTGTCACATCTGGGGAACGCGTCCGTTCAACAGCCATGATGAGAGCCGGAACAACCCGATCTTCGGTGTGCTCGGGCTCGGAGAGGGCTGGCACAACAACCACCATGCCTTCCCGACAAGTGCTCGCCACGGCTTACGCTGGTGGCAAGTCGATATCAGCTACATGATCATCCGCGTGCTGAGCTGGTTTGGTATCGTTTGGGATGTGCGCGTGCCGTCACCCGCCCGAGTCGCTGCGAAGCGTTCGGCTGCTTGATCATCGTTTGCGCTTCGAGGCCATCAGCCCGAGTCCTGCACCCAGGAGGGTAATGGACGCCGGGGTTGGGACCGATGGGACAGACAGCGGTGCGACCGGGTCGATCGCATCAATGCGGATGTTGTCGATTCCCCATGATTCGTCATTCATTGACTGACTCAGGGTCCCGATGAACTCGAAATCGAAATGATCCGTCGCGTCTGCGACCTCAAACTGGAGCGTGATGTCCCGGTAGATCTGGTCCTGCCAGGCCTGGTTGTACGCGTTTTGGGTCGGCAGCTCATCGGGCATGCGGAAGTTGTTGGGGAGCCAGTGCATCTCGAGCAACTCATTGAAGACTGTTTCGCCGTTGATATCTACGCGGAAGCTGTCTGGTCCGTAGCCCTCATAGTCCGCATCCCATGAATCGAAGAGCAAGAGATCGAATGTGAGTGCGTAGGTACCCTGCGTGAACAGTGGTACATCGCTTGGGGGTTCGCCTCCGTTTGAGCCCCCACCGTTGACAGCGCCCCCCAGATCGAGGCTCGGTCCGTCGTTATCAAAGACGCCGGACCCGATGGGCGGATTGGATCCGCCTCCGGCCTCGTCTGGATATGGCTGAAGTCGTCGATCGCTGGCGACGGGTCTTGATGCGAGATTGAACGGTCGCGGACCGCCATCGCCCTGGTCGCCGTTGTCGTTGCCGCTATCGCCGTTGCCGAGTCCTGCGGTGTTGGTTGCGTTTGCGTTCAAACGCATGGTTACAGACTGGTTGTTGAATCTCCCGAGAAAACGGGTGTAGGGTCCGCCCAGGTTCCCGCGTGTGGTATTGGACCAGACCCCCGCCTCATCGCCCCGTGAGGTCTCAAAGTCGTATTCATAGATAGGACCCGCGATTGCGAGCGTTGTAGACAGGGTGATGCCTGTGCAAAGTGCGATTTTGGTGAGTCGGGTATCCATGGCGGTTCCTCTCTGATGATGTCTGGACCGAGTCCGGGCCAAGTGAACAATGAGGGGAACCAGTGATCTGGGCGAGCGAGATCACGGATTGGCTGTCTGGAAGATGCGGCGCGTGCCGGATGGGCAAGTTGGTGAAGTGTTTTCGTGTTGTTTCTCGACCCGATAAGCGGCGTGTATACGATTTGTTCAGCGATCCGCCAAGGACGCACGAAGACCGAAACCGCCCTCCTGCAAGGATTTGGAGCCCCCATGCCCGCTATCCGTCATGAAACAAGCAGCGATATCGCGTCGCTGCGAAATGTCGCGATCATCGCACATGTTGATCACGGCAAGACCACGCTTGTGGATAACCTGCTCAAGCAGTCGGGCAACTTCCGCACAGGTGAGCTTGAGAAGCTCGAAGGTGGCCAGCACGGGCTGATCCTGGACAGCAACGATCTTGAGCGTGAACGCGGGATCACGATCCTTTCGAAGAACTGCGCGGTGAACTACCACGCGTTGGACAACACCGACTACCGAATCAACA
Source organism: Phycisphaerales bacterium (assembly GCA_965216865.1). GTDB lineage: Bacteria > Planctomycetota > Phycisphaerae > Phycisphaerales > UBA1924 > UBA1924. Next base: position 2,513,601 of record OZ244206.1, on the reverse strand, counting down.
TCATCGACACGCCGGGGCACGCGGATTTCGGTGGTGAGGTTGAGCGGGTCCTGCAGATGGCGGACGGATGCATCCTTGTGGTTGATGCGTACGAGGGGCCGATGCCTCAGACGCGGTTCGTTCTGGGCAAGGCGCTGGAGAACGGTCTCAAGCCGCTGGTTGTGATTAACAAATGTGACCGCCCGGACGGTGATCCGGATCGGGTGATCGGCGAGGTGTTCGATCTTCTCGTAGCGTTGGGTGCAGAAGACGACGCGCTGGACTTCCCGATCGTGTATGCCTCGGCCCGCGATGGTTGGGCGATCGATGAGTGGGACGGGAACACGAAGGGCGAGAATCTGCAGCCTGTGTTTGAAGCGATCGTGAGTCATGTGCCGCATCCGGATGTGTATATCGAGAAGCCGCTGCGGATGCAGATTACAACGCTGGGATTCAGCGAATATGTCGGTCGGATCGGTGTCGGGCGAGTGTATCAGGGCACGCTGCACGCTGGGCAACCCGTGGTGATCGTGAAGCATCTCGAGGGCGGCAAGACGAAGGAAGTGAAGGCCAAGATCGGGACGCTTGAGGGCTTCCAGGGTTTGGGCAAGGTTGATCGCGAGTATATCGGCGCGGGTGATCTCTGCGCGATCTCCGGGCTGGGAGACTTGGACATCGGTGACACGATCTGTGATCCAGATCACCCGGAAGCGATGGACGAAGTCGCGATTGATGAGCCGACGGTTTCGATGGCGTTCCGTGTGAATGACTCACCGTTCGCGGGCAATGAGGGGGAGTATGTGACCTCTCGTCAGATCAAGACGCGTCTTGAGCGTGAGCTGGAGCACAATGTGGCGCTTCGGGTCGAGCCCGGGCGCACCATGGACGAGTTCATCGTCTCGGGTCGTGGTCTGCTTCACCTTGGTATTCTGCTTGAGACCATGCGACGCGAGGGGTACGAGCTGGCGGTCGGTCGCCCGATCGTTATTGAGAAAATGATCGACGGCGTGAAGTGCGAGCCGCTGGAAGAACTGGTGATCGATGCCCCCGACGAATCGGTGGGCAGTGTGATGCAGATCGTCGGCGAGCGCAAGGGCGAGATCGTCAAGGTTGAGCAGCGTGGTGACGGGATGACACACTGCGTGTTCAAGATCACCTCGCGTGCGTTGATCGGCATGCGTGGGCGTGTGCTGACAGCGACACAGGGCGAGGGCATTATGCACCACACCTTCCTGGAGTTCGTGCCCGTCACGGGCGAGCGTCCGCACCGCCATCAGGGTGTGATGGTGTGCACGGAGACCGGTCAGGTGACGGGTTATGCCGTCGAAAACCTCCACGATCGCGGTGTGATGCTCGTGAAGCCCGGTGATAAGGTATATGCGGGTCAGGTCGTCGGCGAGCACAACCGCGGCAATGACATCGATGTCAACGCGGTTCGTGTCAAGAAGCTCGATAACATGCGGAGCGCCAACAAGGACGCGACGGTCACGCTCAAGCAGCCCAAGACGCTCTCGCTTGAGCAGGCGCTGGAATACATCGAGGATGACGAGTTGGTTGAGCTGACGCCGACATCGATCCGCATACGAAAGACCGAACTGAGCGAGGCGATGCGCAAGCGCAACGCACGCCAGGAGAAGGCGAAAGCCAACGCCTGATCAGTTGCAGCCGGTCTGGAAATCGTTCAGGAAGTCGCTGATGTCGAAGAAGTTGGTGACGCCATCGAGGTTGTAATCGAGGAAGATGTTCGCGCCCGGGGCGGGGTTTAGCAGCCTGTCGACATCGAAGAAGTTGAGCATGCCATCGCCGTTGAGGTCTGCCGGGCAGACCCCGCACTGGTCAAAGACGACTTCGAGGGTATCGGTGCCCCGTGCTGGAGCGACAAAGTCCGCTTTACCATCAGCATTGAGATCCGCGACGGCAACCCATGAGCTGAGCCCGGTGTTTGGTACGGAGATGAGTCTGAACGATCCGTTCGATCTGCTCTCGAGCAGGGAGATGCCGCCCCCCTCCGAGCTCAGCACCCCGTCGTACGAGACAACGATGTCGAGCAGATCGTCATCGTTCAGGTACGCTGTCGCGACATTGGCGGCCTCGACGAGTAGCGGGATCTGGCGGTCATCATTGAACGCGCCGGTTCCGTCCCCGTAGTGGATGATGACGCTGGATTCGATCCTGCTTACAGAGACGATGTCGAGGTGCCCGTCATTGTTCATGTCTTCGGCCGTCGATGTGATGGTCGAACGCCTTGAGTTAAACTGGATCGGCTCGTCGAATGTGGCGTCACCATTCCCGAGGTAGATACGCCCACGGTTGCCGCCGGGGTAGATCCCTTCGAGTGCGGCGATATCGGCGTTCCCGTCGTTGTTGAAATCGGCGATCGAGACATCATTCGTGTGCATGTCATCGAAGAGCCCGAAGGGCTCGGCAAATGTGATGTTTGGACCGCCGAGCAGGATCTCGACGGTCGGATCGTCGATCAGGTACTGGTGATGCGTGCACGCGATGTCTGAGTAGCCGTCGTTGTTGAAGTCCGCGACTTTGATCGAGCGTGACCGCTCCCCCACTCCGACGCGGCTGTGCTCCACGAAACCAGCGTTGCCGTCGTTGAGGAAGATGGCGATCTCATCGGTTTCGGCATCGACGATGAGCAGGTCGATATCGCCATCGTGGTCGATGTCGTCGAACTCCTGCGCGGTCGGGAGCTGCCCGGTCGGGATCTCGGTATGATGGGTGAAGATTCCGCTGGGATCACCGAGCAGCACCGTGAACGAGCCCGCGGCCCGATTGAGTACGACCGCGTCCAGATCACCGTCCTGATCTAGGTCGGCCAGTTCGACCTGGCCCGGGTGCTCCCCGACGGAGTAGAAGTCTACGCGTGAGAAGCGCTGATCGATCAGACAGATGGTGCCGGACTGGGCGATTGCGTGCGTGCAGATGGTCGAGACCATTGCGGCAATCGTGATGGTGGTTGAGTACTTATGAACAATCATGTGACCCCCTGGTCTATGTATATGATGGGTAATCATGAAACGCAGCGGGCTCCGATACGCCCCAAAACGCTTCGCGGTTGTTTGTTAATTGAGTTGGAAGGGCGCAAATATGCAAATCTGGACATTGTTCACAGGAGCGGCTGTGCTGCTTATGGGATGCACCACGGGCCCGCGGGTCGGGGAGCAGACGCGAGCGACGCGTTCGACCGAGGATCGTTTGATCTCCGATGTGCGGATGCTTTCCGAAACATTCGCGAGTCGCAACGCGAACGATCGCGAAACACTCGACGAATCCGGGCGGTGGGTCGGAAAGCGCCTGTGGTCGATGGGATACGATGTTGATCTCGCGCTGGTCAATGAGACGAACCCGCAGCGCGGGTTCAATGTCGTCGCGGAACTCGCAGGCACCACACGCCCCAATGAGATCGTTGTGATTGGCGCGCACTACGATGCGGAGGTGAACACACCCGGCGCGGACGATAACGCATCGGGCGTCGCGGCGATGCTGGAGTTGGCGCGTCGGTTTGCGGACTCGCCGATGGATCGAACGGTTCGGTGGATCGGGTTCACCAACGAGGAGAACAGCAACAGCCGCGGTGGGGTCATGGGCAGCTTCGCGTACGCGCGCGACGCTCTCGCACGCAATGACTCGATCGTTGCGATGATTTCGCTGGAGATGCTCGGGTATTACGATGAGACACCCGGGTCCCAGACATACCCGTTTGACACCTCGATGGCGCAACGCCTGGGCATGGACCTGCCCGACACGGGCGATTACATCGGAATCGTTGGACGCTTTGAGGATCGAGGTCTTGTGGAGCGGATCGGCGCATCGATGCGCGAAAGCGGGCGAGCAAACATCGTCGAAGCGCCGTTGCCCGCGATGGTCCGAGCGATCTGGCGAAGCGATCACGGGAACTTCTGGATCTCGGGATACAACGCGGTGATGATCACGGACACGAGCGAGTTCCGCACCCCCCACTATCACAAGCCCTCCGACACGATCGATACACTCGACTTTGAACGCATGGCGGGCGTGGTCGATGCGCTCGAAGTCGCGATCCGAGATCTCGCGACGCTCAATGAGGACGAGTAAAGGCGCAGCTATCAGGGCGCATCGTTGCCGAGCTTCGGCGACGAGGCAGATTCCGCGAACTGAATCTCGAGACGCCCTCTCATCGGGGTGTCGATGCCGCGCCGGATGCCCAGATCGAACCTGCGGATGATCTTTGTGATTGCGATGTCCATGATGTTCGGGTCTTCCATGATCTGCAGGGTCCGGGCTGGGTCCATGGAAACCCGTAAAAGCACGCCCGAGCGTGGCTGTGCACCGAGTGCATCAAGTGCGCGGGCGGCCTCTTCGATGCGCCGGATGTGTGCTGCGGGGAGCTGGCTATTGGGAGCCAATGACGCGATGGTCAGGTCATGCACCGAGGTGGTCGCGGTTTTCCAGGCCAGCGATGGGCTCATGCCCGGCCAGTCATTGGGAGACCGGTCGCGGCTCGATGGGATATGGAGTTTGATCTGCCTCAACGCCGCGGGGAAGCGACCCCGAAAGTCCGGGCTCTGCGATGCATCGAGCGCACTGATCATGGCACGCATGGTTTCGTCGCTCAGCCGAGCAGTCTGCGCTGATTCCCGGCGGTCATTGGAGAAGCACGCGGTGAGCCCCATGGTCTCGTTGTCGTCGCCGCTGAGTGTAAACAGCGCTGGACCGTTGAAAATGGGATCGGACACGACATCCGGAGTCTGGTCTGAGGAGACCGTGAGATCGAGTTGGAACGAGTTGTCGGTGACGCTCATGCGCGGAGCGCGTGCGCTGGCAACGGTAAACACTGATTCATGCGCGATCGCGTCGAAGAGCTCGATTGGTGCGTCGGGGAGCTGATCATCGACGGGCATATCTGTTGCGAATGTGCACCGGAGCATGTCCGGGTCGAGCTTGAAGACCGCCGCGAGCGTGTGGGATCGCTCGTTCTCATCCGATTCAGGTATTGCAAGAATCGAGTTGAACATGTCGAGTCGCGACATGAAGATGAACGACCAGGATCCATCACGGAGTGATTCGTGGTACGCCCCAAGCTCCGCGAGCATGGGTTCGTGCCCCGCTGTGATTGATCGGTTCTCCCCATGTTTCCCCACGGTATCTGCGTGCGCGAGCACGGCTTTGAGCAGGTCTGTCCCGGATCGCGGAGCGAGCAGGACGGTTGCTTTGTGCTCGCCCTTTGGGGCCTCGATGATCGTGATCGCGTACCGACCTTGTTCGATCGCGAACACGGCTCTCTTGTGCACGATCTCGCGTTTCACGGGTTTGAGTGATCGGCTGATCTGCTTGACATACTCTGGATCGACTCGGCAGATGAGCGTCCAGTTCGAATCGAATGTGCCGGTGATGCCCATTGCGCGCTGATCGTGATTTATTCCGTCCCAAACGACCGCGACCTGATCGCTTAGGAGTCCTCGGATAGTGGAATCGATAGGTTCGTTGAATGTTCTTGCAAGCGCACCCCATGCTTCCTCTGTCTGCGTGAACACTCCACCGAGCGCGAGCAATGATCGCATCGAACGCCCAACAGGAGAGAGGAGGATCGATTCGGCTGGGTTGTGGAAGACGGCCGCGGCATCGACGCGTTCGGGGATGGTGATCATCGATTCGAACGGATCGATATCGGGCGAACCCGCTTGTGCGGCGGTGGTGATTGCTGCGAACGGGAGCGCGGCGATGACGCGGGCCAGGTTGGTTCGGCGTAAGAAACGCATGGGTTCGTGCTATTGGGAGGGATCGGAATGATTCGATCGGGTTTGGTGATCAGGGAAGCTCGATTGGATCGTCCATCCGTTTGGGTGACTCGGATGGGCGAGGGTTTGAGGACCATGACGCAAGTACCAGCCGGTTCGATTCGGCGCGATGAGCAAAGCCGTGGCGCTGGCGTGGTGTGGGTGTTTGTGAAGTCGAATATGCGAGATTTACGATCGCATAGCTCGGGTGTGGAAAAGCGTACGACTCGGTCGGCTGCGGTGCGGCGCTGAGTGAAGTAGTGGCAACCTGAAGGTTATATGAATAGGCGTCATTGCCCGGGCGTTGGAGCGAGCTTGCGAGCAGGCCTCGCACAGGTTCTGCCACGCACTCCTGCATTTTCTGAAGATCGCTGGACAGAGCTTGTGCGAGTTGCTGGCCGCTTTGCTCGACCGCTGATTCGATATTGGCCACGGGCGTTGGTTGTGCACCGAAAGTGGTCAGTCTTGGGTATGCACGCTGGAGCCCCGCGACACCGAGCATGGTGATCAGGAGGACGGCGGCCATCGCGAGGCGGCCCGCGCGAACCTGCTGGCGGAGCTTGAGCGGGATGAAGTGACGATGGCGGTGTGCGCGTTCGAGCACGCGATCGCTGAGGTCGGGCGATTCGATCGGCATCCGCAACGCGTTGATCGCGTCGCGTGTGTCATGAAACTCCTGTTTCCGAATTGGATCGTACTTCAGGGCGTGACCGATCTCCTTCTGGATCTCCGTGTCGAGCTCGCCGTCCATCGCGGCATCGATGAGCGACTCGGGGATCCGTCCGGGTGCGTCGTCGCGCATGTCTGGGTGATCCCGGCGGGAACGACTCATTTTGCCACCCCCGCGAGTTTCTCCGCGAGAACTGACTGGTCTTTGAAAAGCACGCGGAGACGCTTGCGACCTCGGTGCAGGTGACTCTTGATGGTGCCCTCTGGCATGTCGAGATGGGAGGCGATGAGTGAGATCGGCCAGTCGAGTTGATGGAAGAGCACGACGATTTCGCGTTGTTCTTCGGAGAGCGACATAAGGGCTGACTGGATCGCATCATGCTGGACGCTCTGACGCTCGCTGGTGTAGATCTCTTGTTCGTTCGGCGCCTTGGGATTGCCCATCGAGCCCACAAAGTCTGTGTCGTACGCCGGGCGATTCTTGGCCATGGCGTTCATGTAGAGACGGCGGGCGATGGTGAACAGCCATGTAGAAAATCGGAAACGGAAATCGAAGCGGTGCAAGTTGCCCAGTACTCGGACGAAGGCCTCCTGGACGATATCCTCGGCGACATCCGGGCGTCCCGACATGCGCAGGATATAAGCGTAGACGGAACGCTGGTGAGCGCGGATGAGATCGCCGGCTGCGACACGCTCGCCAGCGATAGCTCGTTCGATCAGTGCTCGTTCTTCGTTTCGGTCCATGGGGTCCGCCTGTTCGAGTGCTGGTGCACCCATAAATATACCACGGTTGCAAGGGTTGGTTGCAGTCAAAAACCCTGATTCCAGCCGATAAGTTTGGCATTTGGCCGATCTCGGAACCCCCAAAGACGAAAACACCCCGGCGTCGGTGTGGGACGCCGGGGTGGAGGCAGATGGTGTATTGAGGCTATTGGCCCTCGGTCTTGTTTTAGGCAGCCTTGGCTGCTGGCTTGGAGGACTTCTTCGTAGTGATCTTGCGGGTACGACCCACGGTGCGTTGATCCTCGGGGGCTCGTACCGAATCCTCATCGATCATGCGATCAACGAGTTCGAGCGGGTGTGAAGCCCAAAGATCTGCGCCGATTTCTTCAGCGAGCCCTTCGGCACGGTTGAAGACGCCACCGCCGACCACGATCTGCGTGTGCGGGCATGCACCGATCTCGTGAAGCGAATCGATGAGTAGGCGGATGTCCGGCAGATCACTGGGCTCGGAGCAGAACATAAGGAGGGCATTTGGCTTTGTCTGCTGGACCGTGGCGCGGATCTCATCGATCGGGAGACCGCCTCCGGCGAACTGGACTTCAAAGCCGGCCGCTTCGAGCAGGTCGACTGCCATCTGACCGCCGAGTTCTGAGCCCTCGGACGGGCCGCAGCATGCGAAGACGGTGCGTCCGACGGGTGGAGCATCGGAGTTTGCGATAAGTTCGCGGGAGGTCTGATCCACGAGAATGCGGAGGAGTCGCGATGCCATATTGTGTGCGAGCGTTGTAATCTGATCCTCGCGGTGCAGTCGTTCGATGAGCTCGTATGCTGGCCAGAAGAGGTCAGTGAGCAGGATTTCCTGGGTCACTCCTGCGTTGGTCTGCTCTTCGACGATGCTGCGTGCTGTCTGGCGATCCCCTGAGATGAGGGACTCGAACAGGCGTTCGATCAGGATCTCTGCGCTCATAGTTGAAACTCCGGTGTGTGATGCCCCGCACGAGATTGCGGGAGTATTTGTGTGTGTCGCCGTGAACATCGCGGCGGTGACCGGGGTATCGAGCAAATGACAAACGGAGCAAGAGGGCCTCAAAGGAAAAATGCGCGGATCAGGCTTGACCCGATTCTTTGTGTAATAGATCAATCATTCTCGGACCTATTCCCCGCAATGAGTGGGTAGGGTCCGAGAATGTCTTATCGTCCGAGTAACGAATCGGCTCATGTTCGGAGGGAAAATCCCCATCTCCACTGGTCAGTTGGGCTTGTGACCACGATAGAGATTGCAGATCCCAAAGGTCAGCGGCTTGGACCAGAGTTCGACAAATCCCGCGTCGCGATACGACGCGTGCATCTCATCGCGCGTCTTAAAGGATGAGACGGATCTGGGAAGATACTTGTACGCTCCAGAAGTGTCTCGAGCGATCCAGGTCGCTGTCCGAGGCATGATCGTCCCACAATAAAAGGCATTGAACCAACGCATGGGAGGAAAAGAGGGCTGCCCAAACTCCAGGATCATCAATCGTCCGCCCGGGCGGAGAACGCGATTGAACTCACGCATGGCCTTTTCCGGGTCCTGAACATTGCGTATGCCGAACGCGATGGAGACGACATCAAAAGATTCGTCTTCAAATGGGAGTTGCTGGGCGTCGGCCTGTTGATACTCAACTCGAGATTGGATCCGATCGTGCAGGTGCTCACGCTTGTGACGCGCAATATCGAGCATGTTCGGCGTGTAGTCCGCCCCGACAATCCGGTCCGCTTTGGAGTATCGCGCGAACGCTTGGGTGAGATCACCCGTGCCGCAGGCGCAATCGAGGACTGATTCGCCGGGCTTGACGCGGGCTTCATTGACGCATCGTTTTCGCCACGCCTGATCACGCCAGAGTGAGTGAACCCGGTTATTCAGGTCGTAGGACCGGGCGATCGCATTGAACATCGCACGCACTTTTTCGTGCTTGTCCGCGTTCTCGTGGAGGGTATCGAGTTCGCGATCGATCCACGCGGGGGATTCGGACTTGCTCGTTTCGGTTTGCAGCATGGGCTCAGACATGGAACAATAATGATAGGACCCCGCGGAATGAGGGACGGCGTCATGATGGCGTGTTCGTGAGCGGGGGCAGCACCGATGCGAAAGGATGAGCGATGATCACGGGATTGAGTCGTTGGACAAAGACTTTGGGATTCGCGCTGCTCGGGGTGCTAATGGTTGTGCCCGTTGGGTGTTCCGTGAACCCTGCGACGGGCGAGCGTGCGTTCATGATCTACTCATGGGAAGATGAGAAGCGTCTGGGTGCGGAGGCCGCGGCGGGTTTGGCGGAGCAGTTCGGCGGCGAAGTCGATGCGGAAATCCCGAGTGACTATGTCGTGGAAGTCGGGATGAAACTCACACAAGGCGTCGAGAATGGGGTCCCTGAACTGGATTGGGAGTTCACCCTTCTGAACACAGATGTCATCAACGCGTTTGCGCTTCCCGGGGGCAAGATCTTCTTCACGCGTGGGCTCGCGGAACGGTTGAGTGACGAAGCAGAGATGGCCGGCGTGCTTGGACATGAGATCGGGCATGTCACAGCCAGGCACGGGAATCAGCGGATGAGCAAACAGATCGGACTTAATGTGGGGCTAGCGCTTGGTGCGGCTGCAGTCGGGGTCAGCGATACCGATTCGAGCGTGCGTCAGTACGGACAGCTCGCGCTCCCCGCCGTCGCGATTGGCGGCAATGTTGTTCTTCTCAAGTACGGACGCGACGATGAGAGCGAGGCGGACATGCTGGGGATGCGATACATGGAGCGTGCCGGGTATGACCCGAGCGGGCAACTGCGGGTGATGGAAGTCCTGCAGGCGGCGTCCGATGGTCCCGCCACTATCGAGTGGCTCGCCACGCACCCATACCCCGAGACAAGAATCGAACGGATCCAACAGATCCTGCGTGAGCAGTACCCCAACGCGGGAGATCGATCGTATTACACAATCAACTCCGTCGAGTATCAACAGAAGATGCTCAATCCGTTGAGCCGACTCGCGCCCGCTCCCGACGCAAAAACAACTCTGCTCGATCACCCTGAGCTATGGTGCGGGCATTGCCGAGTCATGGCAGCAAAGTAGTAAGTACGCAGCTCATTCTCCGCGCCAGAATCGCTCCCAGTTGGCGTGGGTGAAGGCCGCGATGTCTTCGTCCGACCAGGCACGGTCGCTCAGGGCGTCGGTAATCCGTGTGAGATCGGAGGGGGTGTTGATTCCCTCGGGGAGCCCGTCGGCGCCGAAGCCGCCGTCCATGTCAGAACCGAGACCGATGTGACCGCGTGAGCCGGCGATGGCGCAGATGTGCTCGATGTGGCGGACGCAGTCGCTGATGTTGGCCCGCTCGCCCTTCTTCAATCCGGGTGTGATGAAGTCACCCAGTAGGTTGAGCCCGATCACACCCCCACGGCTGGTGATCTCTTTGATGGTCTCGTCGCTGAGGTGGCGCTGGTTGGGCTTGCTGTCCGGGTCGCCCATCAGTGCCCGACAGTTGCTGTGTGATGCCATGACGGGCGTGTCGGTTGCTTCGAGCAGATCATCTACGGCGCGCTGTGAAAGGTGCGAGAGGTCGTGCACCACGCCGAGTTCGTCCATGCGTTTGACGAGTTCACGCCCCAAATCGGTGAGCCCGTTTCCGGGTTTGTGGTGATCGGTGCCGTTGCCCCCGGCGTAGCGGGACTGGTGCCACCAGGCCATGCCGATGGCCACAACGCCCATGTCGACCCACTGGTCCAGCTCGTCGGGGCTGGTGATCGGATCGGCGCACTCGACGAGGACGCCGAGGCGGATGGGGGCATCGGAGGAATCTGCAGGATGGCCCCGCAGTGGCATTCGGGCGATGAGTCCCGCGTCGCGCCAGGCGCGGTAGAGCAGGAGCTGGCGCATTCCGGCTCGGTAGGCGGCGTCAGCGTCTTCGAATGGGTAGGTAAATGGGCCCGATTCGGAGTCTGCGTTGGTCGGGTCGATCGCCTCGGTAAATACGGTGCCGAGACAGGCGCGGACTCCACCCTCGATGAGCGAGGGGAGGGTGACGGACGCCGGCTGGAAGCGCCCTCGGCAGTCGTCGAGCTGGGCGTGCATGTCACGCCCGTTTTCAGCGAGATAGGCGAGATCGAGGTGTGCGTCGAACCAGTGCATTGTGGTGCTCCGAGAGGGGAAAGAACGAGAAAAACTGGGAGAGAGATTCCCAATGAGGATGTGCACTACCATAGACGGATCAGACGATCGAACCACGAGGGGCACGCATGCAAGGAACCACTCCATCCATACGACGAACGAACAGACGAGGGAATATGCTCGTTGGGTGCCTCACGGTGCTCGGTATTGCCCTGATCGTCGTGATTATCGCAACAGTCTTTGTTATCCGCATGTGGCGAGGATGGGCTGCGGGCTGGATGGAATCCGGGATCGAAACCGCGCTCGTTGAGATGAAGATCGACGACGCGGAGCAAGGCGAGATCATGGCGCATGTCAACACGCTCATGACACAATTCAAAGATAAAGAAATCGGCTTTGAAGAGCTTGTGCTCGTCGTTGAATCAATCGCGGAGTCACCTTTGCTCGGCTCCGCAATCATCGGCGGCGTTGACGCGATGTACTTCAAGGACTCCGGACTCTCGGAAGAGGAAAAAGCCGAGGGACGCCTGCAGCTTGCGCGATACGCACAGGGGCTCCGCGAGAAATCAATCGATCCCGATACCCTCGAATCCGTGCTCGACAGTGTGAGCACCGCGACACCCGACGGCGATGACATCCAGATCAATGTTCCCGAGAAACTCAACATTACACTCCGCTCTGCGGATGAAGTCTCAGATGATGATCTGCGTGAAGTGATCGCACAAGCGAAAGCAAAGGCAGACGAAGCTGCGATACATGAGATCCCCGAAGAAGTGGATATCTCTGACGCACTGGGTATCGCGATCGCGAACGCACTCGGTGACGACCCCGCCGACTGGGTCCCGGGATACCTCCCCCCCCCACCCGAAGTTGAAACACAACCGGTCGATCCGAACGAAACCCCCGATGATCAATCGGAAGATGTCCCGGTCGACAACGAAGGGCCCTGATCCATCAGATCATCGAAACGAGCATCGTGATCCCGCGATCGATCCAGATCGCAATCAGCACAGCGATGGCAACCGTTGGGATCGGATGACGGAGCAGAAGTGAGCGGAGTTCACTTGCAATCTGCTCCTTTTCGATGGCACCTGCGATCAAGGGCTTTGTCTCCGTCGGACGGATGCGCTCCGGGCGTCGGCGTTGGATTGGCTTTGAGTCCGCATTCAGGAAACACTTGAAGTCCATCATCAGGACTTCGTGATCCGAGTAGGGATGGAGTTTGATATCGGTCATGCCCTGCATCGCGGCGGTATCGATTGCTTCGAACTCCGAGCGTGCACTGATCTGAAATGACTTGGGCTCGAGCGTGTCCATATCTCGGCCGGTTGCTTTATAGAAGGGCATGTGTACGGACCTCCGTGTCGTTTGCAGACCGTACCACTTCTTACTCAATCCTGCACGAAACAGTTTAGATCCAATGATTGAGCACACCCGATTTCCGGGTGTGCTGTGGGTGAAACCACTTATGAAATCAAGAGTTATCCACGAAGAGATCTGCAGCACACACTTACACGATCGGATTGGAACCCATCAGAAATCGAGATGCACATTCCCACCAAAGCACATCGAGAGCAGGAGCGTGAACAGCATGAACAAGACAAGACCAAGGAAAACTCCAAGCGCGATCGTCGAGATGGGCGATTCGAGCAACCTGGAGTTCTGCGGCATGTGGCTTGGCACCTGCGCTCGGATTGCATGCATGTTTGCGGGGTACTCCGTCGAAGAGATGACCTCGCCTGCCTCGTCGAGTTCTTCGAGCATGACCGGATGCGTTGAAGATATCCCGCGTGCGTATACAACACTCAGAGCAAACTTCGGCGACATCGCGTCGACGACTTCCTTCTGAGATTCACGATCAAGATTGAGACCAATCGCTCGGTACTTCGGCATGGTTCACACGCTCACCACCGCCGTCTCATCGCTCGTGATGATCTCGGCTTCGGTCTTCTCGATGACCTCTTCAACCGTCACGCCCGGGGCGAGTTCGGTGAGCTTGAACCGTTTCGCGTCGTGATCGAACTCGAGGACGCAAAGGTCCGTGATGATCATGTCGATGCAGTTCTTGCCCGTCAGCGGCAGCGTGCACTCACGGAGAATCTTTGGGTCGCCGTGCTTGGAGACATGCTCCATCGTGACGACGACTTTCTTGACGCCCGCGACGAGGTCCATGGCGCCGCCCATGCCCTTGATCATCTTGCCGGGGATCATCCAGTTGGCGATATCGCCCTCTTGGGAGATCTGCATGGCACCGAGGATGCACATGTCGATGTGCCCGCCTCGGATCATGCCGAAGGATTGCGATGATGCGAATGAAGATGCACCGGGGACGGCCGTGATCGTCTGCTTGCCCGCGTTGATCAGGTCGGCGTCGACCTTGTCCTCGGACGGGAAAGGGCCGATCCCGAGCAGCCCGTTCTCGGATTGCAGCCAGACCTCCATCCCCTCGGGTATGTGGTTGGCAACAAGGGTCGGCATCCCGATCCCGAGGTTGACGACGAACCCGTCGTGGAGTTCCTGAGCGGCTCGTTTGGTGATTTCATCGCGTGTGAGTGGCATGGTGGATTATAGACATACCATCCCAAACCATGCCGTATCGAACTCGAAGGCGAATACTCTGGATACTGCTGAGCATTATGACGGTGCTCTCGCTGATCTCAATCGGATTCATCATCACGGATTGGACACCATCGACCATCGTCGTCTATGCCGGGATCTGGATTCTCTTCGGCGGCGCATTCACTTTTATTCTGTACCCTGAACGAAGCGTCTGGTGCCTCCGCATCTCCGCAGGTGTGCTTGGTGTCTTGATGACCCTGTCGATGATCGATTTCGTGATCACGCAGCGACATGCCGACGGATCGTTCTTTCAGCTCCGCTCACCGGTTGTTGGCTTTCTTGTTGTTGGGCTGCCCTCGTTCGCATTCGCTCTTTGGGGCGGCAAGAGCAGGATCGGTCGGCGGCTGCTTGAGCATGGGCGTGCTCAGCGGGAGCATCCAGTATCAGACGAGTCTTTGTGAAGGTGCTTCTTCGCCGACACTGTGAGGTTGGTGCGTTTGCCCTTCTTCTTGGGCATCACCATCCGAAACAGCGAGAACACGGCCACCAGCGCGATCGCGGTCACTACCCAGAACTGCCAGTCTCCGATCGGCATCGGTTATCCCCCCACCGATGCGACGATGGTGTAGGCAATTAGGGCACCGCCGTAGGCAACGGCGGACATCCACCCGAGCTGGAGGAATGCCCATCTCCAGCCGCCGGACTCTTTGGCTGTTACGACCGTGGTAGGGAGACAGAGCGATGCAAAGATATAGAAGACGAGGAGCGACCAGGCGGTCGGTGCGTTGAAGATGGGGGAGCCGTCGTCGCGAGTCGCGTTCTCGATGGACTCGAGGACGGTTTCGTCTTCGACATCGTCCGTGCCCGCGACTTGGACGGCCATGGTGGAAACAAAGACCTCGCGTGCGGCGAAGGAGGCGAGGACGCCGACGGTGAGCTCATCGTTGTAACCGATCGGTGCGAACACGGGCTGAACTGTTGAGCCGATCTTTTGCAAGAACGATTGATGCGCATCAACCTCAATCGAACCACCTGCTTCGCCGTCAACTACTGCGGCGACCTCTTCCTGAGGTGTTTCGTGCTGGGGATATGCATCAAGCCACCAGAGCACGATCGAGATCGCGACGATGAGGGTGCCAGCTTTCTTGAGGAAGACTGTGCCTCGGTCGAGGGTGAGCAGCAGCGCCGACTTGAGGTCCGGGACTCGATAGCTCGGGAGCTCCAGCGCCATGGGACGCGACTTGCCCTTGAGAATCGTGCGCCGTGCGATCAACGATGTAAGCAGCCCACCGAGTGCGCCAAGGACATAGCACCCGGTGAATGCGATCGCTTGGGTGCCTGGTTGATCGGGGAACAAGATCCCGATCAGGAGCACATAGACGGGGATACGAGCTGTGCAGCTCATGAACGGCGCGATGAGGATCGCGGCGAGTCGGTCGCGGCGATCGGGGATGGCGCGGGTGGCCATGATCCCGGGGATCGCGCACGCGTGCGAGCTGAGCAGCGGCACGAACGCGTGCCCGGACAAACCGAACGGGCGGAGCAAGCGATCGATCACAAACGCGGCTCGGGCGAGGTACCCGGTGCCCTCGAGCAACGCGAGCAGGAAGAAGAGCAGGCAGATCTGGGGGAGGAAGATGACCGTCCCCCCCACCCCTGCGATGACGCCGTCGACGATGAGATCTTTGATCGCGCCGTCGGGGAGCATGTTGCCGACCCACCCGCCCAATGAACCGAACCAGACATCGATCAGGTCCATCGGGATCGCGGCAAACTTGAAGATCACATAGAACAACCCCGTCATGACGAGCGCGAACGAGCACACGCCGAGGATCGGGTGCGTGAACGCGCGATCGAGGCGGTCGGTCACATGATCATCGTCGAGTGTTTCAAGCGGCGCACACGCGTTGAGGTAGACATCCTGCGACCAACGCTCGATTCCGGATTGATCCGTCGGAGCGGTTCGATCAGGGATCCGGGCGTGCTGCAATGCCTCCAGAACCTGCTCAACGCCCTCGCCTGTCCGCGCGGAGCAGACGACGACCTCACACCCGAGCATCTCAGAGAGCCGATCCGCGTCGATCCCGATCCCACGACGACGCGCCGCGTCGATCATGTTGACCGCCACAACAGTCGGCAATCGTCGATCGAGTGATTCCGCGACGATCGTCAGGTTCCGCATCAGGTTCGTTGCATCGATCACGACAAGAAGCGCATCGGGTTTGTGCGCTTCTTCGCCCTTGGGCGCCGCAGTCCCGTCAAGGCACTGGGCACAGACGCGCGATTCGGAGAGATCGAGATTGAGCGAGTAGATACCCGGCAGATCGATCAGCGTGGACTCGACATCATCGCGGACGATGTGCGCGACGCGTGCTTCCTGGGTGGTGCCGGGGAAGTTCGCGGTGTGGGCGCGGATCCCCGCGATGCGATTGAAGAGGGTCGTCTTCCCGACATTGGGATTCCCAAGGAACGCAATGGTGCGATGTCGGCGATCGATCGATGGAGAAGCATCTAGAACGCTCATCGCAGATTCAGCGCTCAGGCGTGCGGGGTGACGAGGACGCGGGACGCGATGTCCTTCGCGAGACCGATCCGGCAACCGCCGCCGCATGCGCCCGAGAGCGAAACGATGCATGGTTCACCCATCCGACACATCTGGATGGATGCATCAGGACGAAGCCCCATGGCTCGGAGCATCTTTGTGTCTTGTTCATCGAGTTCGGCAGTGTTCACCGTGGCACGCTGTCCTCGGGATAGCTGAGACAGGGGGATCGAAACCGGTTTAGGCTCAATCGTTGCATCGTGATTCTGATTCGTTGCGATCATGCGTACCCCGGCTCAAAGGCCTGAAAAGGACATTTGACTCCGTGATTGTACGCTGATTGAGAACGATTCGCAATGAGTCCAGAAAGAAATCCCCATCAATCATCGTACTGGCATTGGGCATCCGCAGGCTGGAAACTCATGCAATACCCAGCGCGCCAGACGGGGTAGATCACCTCGCAGCGGAACCCAACATATTCACTCGGATCCCACCCGAGACGATCGAAGAACAGACCCGTGAGCTCGCCGTGCCTGGGATGGAGCTTGGTTTGGGCACGGGAGATGCCCTCACCGAGCAGTTCCAGACGAGGCGGGGAAGGGTATCGGGTAATCCAGCGCTGCCCCCCGGGGGATGAGAGGTTGGGGTACCAGAGCTGGGCATCGATCGCGGGGCGGACCAAACGCTCGAGTTCGCGATGGAGATAGATGTCAAATACCAGCTGCGCGGTTGGGCAGTTCACCAGCGACCACACCTCATCGAGGGTCATCTTCCCGGTTTGCGGATCGGAGAACGGATGGTTCGATCGCATCGCGGTGATGACATCGATCGTCTGCGGGCCATCAAGGTCGGCCGGATCGATCACTTGGATCAGGTTGTCCGATCGCCCCTGGGACGATACGGTTGGGAGTGGATGCGTCGTGAACTCCTTCATGAGTGCCTGAGGCGTGTTGCCTTCGGGCTTGGAGTCATCGAGCAGATCGAACGAACGATTCGCTGGATCATCCCATTGAAGCGTGTCGCCCGCGCGGATCACGACGGGCATCCCGCCGGGCATCACGGTGGTTTTGATCAACCCTGATGCGAGCGCCCGCTGAAGGACCCCAGGGTTCTCGGGTGATCTTCGGAACGCGTAGAGACTTATAGATGTCTGTGCAGATCGCCCCGTAACCCCGATCGCGGATTCGAATAGCACCCGGCGTTGGTCTATGCCCCCGAGGGTCGAATCTGAGCTCGTCGTGCCCGGTGCGTTGATCCGATTGATGAGTTTGGTGTGCGAGCCCGCGAGGGTGGAGATCAGTTGCTCGAACTGCGACACCGCGATCTGCGCGAGCTCGATCGATTGGGGCTTGAGCCCTGCTTCCCCCATCGCGACCAGAAGCTGCTCGAGCCCTTTGGTCCCCGGGAGCTTCACGAGGGTCTGAATGCTCGGCGATGAATCTCGGAGCGCATGGGCAACGCGCTGGGTCGTGTTCCGAACAATATCAAGGTGCTTGGACATCCCCGACCCGTTCCGTGCGGATTCGGGGAGTTGACCAACCAGCACACTCAGGTCCGCGTGCAATCGGGCTGCAACGCGTTCACACATCGCTTGCTCTTCGTGCGTGAGCGGGTTTGGGATGGATTTGGGCGTGGTCTGGGCAACAGCGCTGGGCATGACGCGCACGATACCCGGCACGGCGTGTCGCGTGTGATTTGAAATCGGAGATTCTGGCCCAAAGTGCGGATGATGCATCGATTTCGCCTAAGTATGCCGGTTATTGAGCCCCGGATGCGATACCGATCCCATCGGGTGATTTTCTGCAGTGTATTTGATTTCAGTGTTGATTTCAAATCATTTTCTTTGTATTGTCTCATTCAATGACCCGATCACAACGGTGTGCACCGGGTCCGTACCGTGTCGGCTGAGGGGCTCAGGAGATCAACATGCAACTGACTCACACAACAGGAATCATCATCGGCGCGATCTGTGCCCTTGCGGGTTCAGCCAAAGCGATCGATGTGATCGAACTCACTCCCCTCGGCGGCGGAGAGGCCAAGGCTCATGACATCAACGATCATGGAGAAGTAGTCGGCCAATCCGTCAACGCCTTCGGGCACCCCCTTGCGGCTCGGTGGGATGCCTCCGGTTCTGTCTCCTCGCTGGGAGCCCTCCCAGGAATGAACTGGTCCGTCGCTGAATCGATCAACAACAACGGTGAGATCGTTGGGTACAGCGAGGACGATATGACCACCGCTTTCTCAACATATTGGGACGGACGGGGCGGGATCGTCAATGTCCACAGCGCTATTGGTGCTCAAGGCACCTCCGTCGCGTGGGATATCAACGACAACGGACTTATTGTTGGGCAGGCACCACTCACAGCAGGTTTCTCCAAGGGATTCATCTGGGATCAGATTCATCCCGCAACAACCGAGGGATCGTTGCCCTTCTACATGGGCGGCGCGAACTACGGCGTCAACAACAACGGTGAACTCGTCGGCAGCGCCTTTTTCTTTGGCGACCCGGACGATGCGACCCACGCGACCCCGGATGATCGCGGGGGTTACGAGTACCCCGAGATCTCACCTCCCGGACGAAACTTCTCTCAAGCACGCGCGATCAATAACAACGGGCTGATCGTGGGACACAGCGGATACAACTCAACTACCCTCAGTTGGAACGCCTGCATCTTCACTGGAGATGATCGCGATCCAGTTCAGACACTCGGCACTCTCGACGGATGGGACACTTCCGAGGCCGCAGATGTGAACGACAACGGCATGATCGTGGGTCATGCTTGGGACGGTTCGTTCATGGGCAAACCGAACCACGCGTGGGTGTATGCCGATGGGGAGATGTATGACCTCAACGACTACCTCACGGAACAGAGTCCCTTCAGTGTTCTGTACCAAGCTCTGGGCGTGAACAACGAAGGGGACATTGTTGGCTTCGGAGAGCTCCGTCGCGGAGGACTCGGTGCGTTCCTCATCGAGGACTTTGCACCACCTGCAGCATGTGCCGCGGACCTGAACGACGACGGCGAACTCAACTTCTTCGATGTCAGCACCTTCCTCAACGCGTTCAACGCGCAGGACCCGATCGCGGACTTCGATCGTAACGACGAGTGGAACTTCTTCGATGTGAGTGCATTCCTCAGCGCATACAACGCGGGCTGCCCTTAATGCTGATTCAAGGGGGGTGCTTCGAGGACCGCTGGGGTTGCGTTGGGGACGACGGAACTCAGTAGATCGATGCACTCACAAGACGCACGGAGCCGATGGCATCCCCTCTCGCCGCGGCTCCGTGCGTTTTTACTTTTTGCTGCGCTTGGCGCGGGCGTTCTGGGATCGGCAAACGAGCCAGCCGACGGTGAAGCCCAGCAGCGAGAAGATGAGGTAGAGCAACGCGGCGGGGGCGTTTGCTTCCCAGAAGAAGACATCGATGATGGTCGATTGCGAGTTCTGGATGATCAGGATCAGAAAAATGACCGCGGCGATCGCGCCCATGATGAACTTGGGCTTGAGGTAGAAGGGCTTGCCCTTTGGCTCGGGTGGAGTGGGTGAAGTTGTGTGTTCAGTCATTCTTGTACCCCTCGCGGATCGAGTCTGAAATCAAACGCCCTACTGCCCACATGGGTAGTAGGCCACCTACAACGCCAGTGATGAAAGCAGTGAAGCCGAGAAGCAGAGCGAGTGATTTCTTGAGTCTGACGACTCCGCTTCTGTCATTTTGGGCAGCGAAATCTGTGATGTATGAAAGCGAACCCGTACCGTTCTCGTAAAACTGTTGGGCATCGTTGAACGACATCCCCGTATTGAGATACACACGCGTGATCCCACAGATAGCAGCGAGCATGATCATGGCTGCACTCCAAACCAAGAGCTTGGCGGGCTGCGCCTCGTTCAAGAATCGTATTACAGCGTGTGATCGTTGATCATGGGCGGGATGATGCGATCGGAAAGATTGTCCTCGCTCGAGTTCCCCACTTTCATGGATATCTGGATCGCTCAACTTACACCTCCGATCGGTGGGCCGAGGACCTCGATGCCGTAGCGTTTGGCGACTTCGATGATCTGGTCGATGTGCTCTTGGGTAACCGGCTCGGGGACAGCGTCGGGTGAGACGACGACCTTACCGAACTCGTGGAACATCTTTTCCATCCCGCCGGGCGTGACATGGATCAATGCCTGCACCGGCTCATCGGTGAGATTGGCGAAAGTGTGTGGCACGCCCCTGCGAGTCAGCACGGAATCACCCGCGAACGCGTCGAGTTCTTCGTCACCAACCCGAAAACGCAGCGAACCCGAAAGGATGTCGAAGCGTTCGTCCTCGTTCTCGTGGACATGGAAAGGTGGACCGCCGCCGGGTGGGATGGTGGCGTGCCAGAGGGCGTAGGCGCCGTCGGTATCTTCCGCGGTTGCGAGGAACCGGTAAACATCGCCTGCGGCGTGGATGATTACCTGATCGGATATCTTGCGGATCATGATTGGCTCACCAATCTGAGCTTAATCATTGCTTGCCCCTCTCCCGATCGCGTCGGCGATGAGGCGAGCGATCGCCCAGAGGACGAGCACGCCCGCGCCGTATGCCAGTAAGGAAGCGATCCCCGCGAGGAACATGGAAAAACCCTGTCCGGAGTCAACGGCTCGACCGTTCGATATTACCGTCGTTGAGTTCGCATACGCCATGCTTCTGATCGCGATGAACCCGATGATCTGAGACGCGATGTACGACGCCGCTGCAAGGATGAGGATCATCGCGGGCTGTGCGAAACTCAGGTAGTCCCGCATAAATACAACTATCCCTGAAACACCTGAGGGGTCATCTCCATTGCGCTCTTCAGCACTCACGACGCACTCACCGTACGCTGTTCGATGCGCTTCTCGCTGTCGGTCTTGACGACGCGGTCGACATAGACGCCCGGGAGGTGGATCTCGTCTGGGTGAAGCGAACCCGTCGGCACGATCTCTTCAACTTCCGCGATCGTGAACCTGGCGGCGGTGGCCATGTCCGGGTTGAAGTTGCGGGCGGTGACATTGAAGACGAGGTTGCCGAACTCGTCGGCTTTGGCGGCCTTGACCAGAGCGAGGTCGCCGAAGAGACCGGTCTCCATAACATAGGGACGTTCTTCGCCGCCGTTGGGTGTGGCGAAGGTGCGGGTCTCCTTGCCCTCGGCGACCATGGTGCCGTAGCCGGTGGCGGTGTAGAAGGCGGGGATGCCCGCGCCGCCGGCGCGGACCCGCTCGGCGAGGGTGCCCTGCGGGTTGAACTCGACCTCGAGCTCGTCGGCGAGGAACTGGCGGGCGAACTCTTCGTTCTCGCCGACATAGGACGAGATCATCTTCTTGATCTGCTTGGTCTGGAGTAGCAGCCCGAGCCCCCAGTCATCGACGCCGGCGTTGTTGGAGACGCAGGTGAGTTCTTTGGTGCCGGTATCGCGCAGGGCGATGATGAGCTGCTCGGGGATGCCGCAGAGCCCGAAGCCCCCCACCATGCACATCATGCCGTCTTTCAGGATGCCCTGCTCAGCAAGGCCTTCGAAGCATTCGGCTGGTGTGTTGCGGACTTTGGATGCCATGGTCGATCACCTTTCGTCTGATGGGTCGGCGTATGGGTGATTGTATGCGAACTGACTCTGGGTGCCACTACTCGACGCGAAGCGGCGCAGTAGTGCTCTTTGGAAGTTCTGAAGACACTACTGCGCGGCAAGCCGCGAGTAGTGGCACCCGGCAACGGAACTACTTCGCGGAGCGGGCGGCGAAGAGGTCCTGCTGGTTTACGCCTGTCGTTGGTCGTGAGGACAGGTCGTCGAGCTCGCGTTGGATGTCTTCGAGCGTGGACAGCTGGAGGTGCTCGGTGGCGAAGCGGATGTAGGCGATCTTGTCCACATTGCGGAGCTTGGCCATGACGCGCTCGCCGACGAGCTGGGACGGTACTTCGCGCTCGAACTCGGCGTGGAGTTCTTCCTCGACGGCGGTGGCGAGGGCCTGCTTGATGTCTTCGGAGATAGGACGCTTGCCGCAGGCGTTGGAGACGCCTCGCATGATGTTTTCAGGAGAGAATGGGACACGGGATCCGTCGCGTTTGACGACCATCAATCGCCCAGCGGGCTCGACGCGCTCGTAGGTGGTGAATCGCTTCTCGCACTTGAGGCAATGGCGACGACGACGAATCACCGCCCCACCTTCGGTGGAGCGGGAGTCGATGACCTTGTCCTGGTTGTGGGCACAATATGGGCAGATCATGCGGTATGGATCCCCTTTGGTCTGGTGATGATACCACAAGATATGGGGGAATGATCGGTGTCAGGCGAAATCAATCGCCCCCTCCGGGGAAGAGCCCTCCAAGCAACCCCATGCATCATCAAAGATTGGGCTGTGGGGTGGTGCGCAGGTAGGGCTTGATCTCGTTGAAGCCCTTGGGGAACTTCTTCTCCGCCTCGTCGTTGCTGACGGACGGGACGATGATGCAATCCTCTCCGTCTTCCCAGTTGGCGGGAGTCGCGACCTGGTATTCGCTGGTCAGCTGCAGCGAGTCAATCACGCGGATGATCTCGTCAAAGTTGCGTCCGGTGCTGGCGGGGTAGGTCAGCGAGAGCTTGAGCTTCTTGTCCGGGCCGATGATGAAGACCGAGCGGACGGTCAGTGTGTTGTTGGCGTTGGGATGAATCATGCCATAGAGATCGGCGACGCTGCGGTCATGATCGGCGAGGAGCGGGAAGTTGAGCGCGGCACCCTGCGTTTCCTCGATGTCCTTGGACCACGCCTCGTGATCGCCGAGCCCGTCAACGCTGAGCCCGAGCACCTTGACATTCCGCTTGTCGAACTCGCCCTTGAGCTTGGCGACGGCGCCGAGTTCGGTGGTGCAGACGGGGGTGAAGTCCGCGGGGTGGCTGAAAAGCACGGCCCATGAGCCATCGATGTACTCGTAGAAGTGGATCGGCCCTTCGGTCGAGTCCTGCGTGAAATCGGGTGCCGTATCGCCGAGTTGAATGGTCATCACATGCTCCTTTATCTATATGAACTCTGTCTGGCAAAGAAACCATATTGAGTTCACAAGTATATGAGTATGTGGAGTGCCTGACCGGATTGATCTTGGACGATCAGGCAGACAGATCTCAATCGGCTGCGGTGAATACTACCTCACTTCCGGTAGAGCGGGAATCCGTCGACTAGTTGAGACCTGCCCTGAGTTGGTCGCTCTCGGCATGGATCAGGAGCGATTGCAGGCTCTCGTATCGGCGCTCCTGCTCTTGGAGTTCAATCTTGAGTTCTTTGAGCATGAGCTCGAGATCACCGAGCTGTGCCTGAGATTTCTCGAAATCTGGCCC
Organism: Phycisphaerales bacterium; assembly: GCA_965216865.1. GTDB lineage: Bacteria > Planctomycetota > Phycisphaerae > Phycisphaerales > UBA1924 > UBA1924. The sequence continues at coordinate 2,489,917 of OZ244206.1, read as the reverse complement.
GCTGAGTTCGCCTTGTACGATGCTCTGCTCGATCTGTTGCCCTTGAAGTTGAATGCGTCCATAGTCATTGGACTTCTCGAGATACTTCTTTTTCGAGATCTCGTACTCGGCGCGGATTCGATCGAGTGCTTCTCGTGACTGCGTGCCCTGCTCACGCTGCTGGGATTCATGCTGGGCTTTGAGTTCATCGAGCAGGACCCGAATCTCTTCGTGCATCCGTTCGGGGGCGGTGACGACGAGGGTTGAGTTCAATACGGAACTCGTTGCGAGCGAGCCACCCAACGATGTCCAATCCCTTGACGAAACATGTGAATGCATGAGTTCCATCACCCGCTGAACAGTATGCTGATTCTGAATTGCCATACTGCTTTTACGATCTGATGTGTCAGACATCACGGGCCGCGTAAAAACAGATAGGTCGTAGATCCTCTTTTCCCTTGTGCGTCGATCAAACTGGTCACGATTCCCGATCTCGATCCGATCGGGGCGTTCGAAGGCGGCCATCGAGTTGTAGAAAACTTGCTCGGTCCGCTCTGCGAGGATGGTGAACACGAGTTTCGCGTTGATCGGGTTGGAGTCGATGTTGATGGGGGTGTCGCTGCTGAAACCGAACTGTTCGAGCATATCCCAGTGGATGATCAGTGGGCGGTCTGCGTGCGCCTCGATTTCATCGAACAGCTCTCCGAATGTCGCGTTCCGGACATCGACCATGGCCGACTCGAACGGGTCCGCAACATTGACTGGGGCTGGTGCGGCTTCTCCGCTGTGCGCGATCATTGTGTTCGTTGCGTTGTGCGTGCTCGTGGGCATCATCATGCTGATGCTCGCGGTCATGATGGAGCCGGCGAGGACGAAGAATGTGGCGTTCATGGCGAATCTCCTGAATGGGGTCCGTGTGCGTGAGGCCGATGAAATGAGTTTGGCGAGTTCGGCGGTCTCGCCGAGTTCGTGGATGGCGGCTTGGATCGCTTCGGGTTCCGGCTTGCCCATGATGAGCAGGTCGTCGACGCGGGATCGCAGGTGGTCCTCCAGCTCGTCGCGCACCTGATCGCGCTGCGAGGGCGGGAGGTTGAGCATCGACACGAGCACATCGAGCCAGGACTCGATCGTGTCGCGATTGCTCGGCGGGTTGATCCCCTTACTGCGCTTCATGTCGTCGCGCCCGGGGATGAGAGGAAGTTGTCGAGCAGGTGTTGCATCTGCTTGTGGGCTTCGATGTGCTTGTCGAGCTGCTTGCGCCCTTTGGGGCTGAGCGTGTACCACTTGCGCTTGCGTCCGCTGGCGTCGGGGTCGGCGCCCTCGGCCTTCACTTCTTCCCAACTCGTGGTCACGAGGCCCTGCTTCTCGAGCTTGGTGAGCAACGGATACATGCCCGAGGCGGTGAGCTTGAAGTGCCCGTCGGATTTGGCTGCGATGGCCTTGGTGATGGCATAGCCGTAGGAAGGGCCGTCGGCGAGGATTGAGAGGACGACGAGTGTGGAGTGGTCTTGCTTGAGGTTGAGCATGGCGGTTTCCTTGCGTCTGCTTCGGAACAATATACCACAGATGTATATATCGAGTTTCGATATATCTGATAATTGACACAAGTTTCTGATTCAGCTCGAATTTTCTCGGCGGGGCATGGAACAGATCGCACTCACATGCTATTTTCTTGTTTAAGAAAATGAGAAATCAACATGCCAATCCGATCGACCGACTCACCAGCATCGCTGGTGCACTCGCGGATCCAAATCGCGTCCGCCTGCTGGCCGCCTGTTTGGGCCAGGAACGCTGCGTCTGCCAGCTGGTGGCCTTGATCGATCTCTCGAACGCATCGATCTCCAAGCATCTTGGGCAGTTGCGGGATGCGGGATTGCTTGAGTCACGGCGTGAGGGGCGATGGGTGCACTACCGGCAGCCCGACACGCCCGATGCGATTGTGCAAGATGCGCTCGCAACGATCCGCGCCCACGCGCTGGATGATGAGCGGATCCGCATGGACCAACAGACATTGATCAATATTGACGCGATCGATCCCAACGAGCTCGCTCGGATGCAGCGCGAAGGGTGCTGCCCGGATCTGTCGTGCTGTGCACCCAAACAGACCATTCATTCAACCCCCACCGCCTCAGGGCAGTGAGAAGGAAACGGCAAGGAGAACACATGAGTACGAACGAAGCAGTCCGCGATCAGATCCGGAGCGACTACGCGCATATCGCGTCAACAAGCAATAAGGCCGAGGGAACGGGCAGCAGCTGCTGTGCCGGCGCTTGTGGCGTCACCGAGTCGATTGACCCTGATGTGCTGGCCGAGCAGATCGGATACTCGCGAGAAGAACTCGAAGCGTTGCCTGCGGACGCGAACATGGGACTCTCGTGCGGAAATCCGAATGTGATCGCGAACTTGAAGGATGGCGAGACGGTGCTTGATCTGGGATCGGGCGGCGGGTTCGACCTGTTCCTCGCGGGTCCCAAAGTTGGCAAGACCGGCAGGGCGATCGGCGTGGATATGACCGCCGAGATGATCAGCAAGGCCCGCAAGAATCTGGAGCATTACACCAAGACCACGGGGCTGAGCAATGTCGAGTTCCGTCTGGGCGAGATCGAGCACCTGCCAGTGGCGGACAACTCCGTCGATGTGGTTATGAGCAACTGCGTGATCAATCTGGCGCTGGACAAGCAGGGTGTCTGGAACGAGATCGCCCGTGTGCTCAAGCCAGGCGGACGGGTGGCGATCAGCGACATAGCGCTCTTTAAGCAGCTTCCCGAGTCCGTGAAGGGAATCGCGGAATCGTGGGCGGGGTGCATCGCGGGCGCGGCGTTGATCGAGGATCTGCAGCAGCAGATGCTCGAAGCCGGGCTTCAGGGGGTGAACCTGACACCCAAGCCCGAATATGTGAAAGCGCTGATCAACGCGGATGATCCGTTGTATAAGAAGGTTGTCGCGGAGCTGCCCTCAGGAGAATCTGTAGCGGATTACATCACAAGTGTGGATATCGCGGCGGTGAATCCCGATGGGGCATGCTGTGGGACCGGGTGTTGTTGAGTCCCGCGGATACGACCTTGCCTAGAGTTCCTGCATGAGCCAGCAGACCACGACCACCGTGACTACCACCACGCCCAGATGAAGGCGGCTGGCTTATGTTGCAGAAATAGCACACAACGCCCGGCCGCTGCCGGGCGTTTTTCATAGGATCATCCTCAGGACGGACTCCCCATTACGCGTTCAACACGAGAGCGAGCAGGAACAATGCCTCAGATTACCCTCCCCGATGGATCGGTGAAATCGTTTGATAACCCCGTCAGTGCCTTCGATGTGGCGATGTCGATCGGCGAGCGTCTCGCGAAGGCGTGTGTCGGCGCGATCATTGATGAGGAGCTGTCTGATCTGAGCACGGTGATCGATAAGGACTGCACCCTCTCGCTTGTCACGGAAAAGACCCGCGACAAGCAGGACGACCCGAACGCTCTGAACCTGCTCCGCCACTCAACGGCTCATGTCATGGCCGAAGCGATCCAGCGCATCATCCCCGAGGCGATGCTCGTGTACGGGCCGCCCTTAGAGAACGGGTTCTACTACGACATCGCGTTCCCGGAGGACCGACCGCTAAAGGAGGGTGACTTCGAGGCGATCGAAGCAGAGATGGCGAAGATCGTCAAGGAAGACCGCCCATTCACGCGCTATGAACTTGAATACTCCGAGGGGCTTGAGAAGGTCAAGAGCGAGGGATCGAAGTACAAGCTCGACAACGCGCATCGTGCGCACGAAGCAGGTTCTCTTTCGCTGAGCTTCTACGCGACGGGTGAACCCGGGAAGGACTGGGAGGATCTGTGCCGGGGGCCGCATGTCCCGAGCACGGGGCGTATTGGCGCATTTAAGGTGATGTCACTCGCGTCTTCCTACTGGCACGGGGATGAGAACTCGGATCGACTGACCCGCGTGTACGGCACTTCGTTCTTCAGCAAGAAGGATCTCAACGCGTACCTCGATCGACTCGAAGAAGCGAAGAAGCGTGACCATCGCGTGCTGGGCAAAAAGCTCAAGCTCTTCCACATCGACGAAACAGTCGGGCAGGGGCTCATCCTCTGGACGCCTAACGGATCAGTAGTGCGCAAGGAACTGCAGAACTTCATCTCGGTGGAGCTCACGAAACAGGGGTACTCCGAGGTCTTTACGCCTCACATCGGCAAGCTCGACCTGTACCGGACTTCGGGGCACTTCCCGTACTACGCGGAGAGCCAGTTCCCGCCGCTGATCGAGCGGGACCACATGGCACACCTGAGCGATGAGGGGTGTACTTGTGCGGAGCTCTCGAACCACTTGCACACAGGTGAAATCGAGGGGTTCATGCTCAAGCCCATGAACTGCCCGCATCACATCAAGGTGTTTGCGTCCCAGCCCCACTCATACAAGGACTTGCCGGTCCGACTCGCGGAGTTCGGCACGGTGTATCGTTGGGAGCAATCGGGTGAGCTCAACGGCATGACGCGCGTGCGAGGGTTCACGCAAGACGATGCGCACCTTTTCTGCACGCCAGATCAGATTGGCCAAGAGGTCCAGGGTTGTCTGACGCTTGTGAAGACGATCTTCAAGGTGCTCGGCATGAAGGACTACCGCGTGCGTGTTGGATTGCGTGACCCGGACAGCGGGAAGTACACTGGCGACCCCGCGAACTGGGACAAGGCGGAGCAGGCGTGCCGCGAGGCGGCGCAGACGCTCGGTGTCCCTTTCACGGAAGAACCCGGCGAGGCGGCGTTCTATGGACCGAAGATCGACTTCGTCGTCAAGGATGTCATCGGTCGCGAGTGGCAGCTGGGCACGGTGCAGGTGGATTACAACCTGCCCGAGCGTTTCGACCTGACCTATATCGGCGCGGACAACGAGAAGCACCGCCCGGTGATGATCCATCGCGCCCCGTTCGGTTCGATGGAGCGGTTCATCGGGGTGCTCATCGAGCACTTCGCGGGCGCGTTCCCTGTTTGGCTTGCCCCCGAGCAGGTCCGTGTCCTCCCGATCTCCGAGAAGAGCAACGATTACGCGCATGAGGTCATGAGTGCGCTGCACGCGATCGGGATCCGCGCGACACTCGACGATCACGACCAACGCGTCCAGGCGAAGATCAAGAACGGGTCGGAGATGAAGATCCCGTACCTGGTCGTTGTCGGGCCGCGCGATGCGGAAAATCGCGCCGTGTCGGTGCGTGCTTTCGGAATTGAGAAGGATCTCGGGTCAATGCCTCTGGATGAGTTCATCAGCGCGATCGGTGAGGAATACCGCACGAAGGGCCGAAGCACGGTTCGTGAGCGTTTCGAGGCGGTTAAGGCGTGATTCGTTGATCACTCGCTCAGGCGTTCTTTGAACCACTCCGCGAGTTCTTTCATCTCGTACGCGGGGTCCCACGCGTTGTGATCGACGCCGGGGAACTCGGTGTATTTGACATCGGCGCCCATTGACTTGAGCGCGTGGTTCTTCACGCGAGAGCAATCAACCGGAACGGCGGAGTCCTCGTCGCCGTGGAACAACCATACGGGTGTGGTCTTGAGTTTGCTCGCGAGATCGAGCATCAGTCTTTGGTACTCTTTGATCGATGGGATTTCGGTATCGTCGCCGTTCTCGTCATGGGCGATGTGGGCGTACCCGCAGACGGGCGCGACGGCTGAGAATCGATCAGGATTGTTCGCAGCGAACACCATGGAACCCTGTCCGCCTTGACTAAGTCCTATGATCCCGATCTGGTCCGGATCGACATAACCTTCCTCGATTGCTTCGTCGAGGAGTTGCATGACGGCATCCTCATGGTAGTTCCAATCGGCATTCGACTCCTTCTGTGGGATGAGCACGACGAACGGCCACGCCTCGGGATTCTTCTCGATCGCGGGCGGTAGTCCGTACTTGATGTGGAGCTCGCCGTCGTCGCCGCACTGGCCTCTGCCATGAAGGAAGAGCAACCCCGCCCCACCCTTCTCCGCGGAAGGTGGGATCATGATGGTCCATGCGTACTCGTGCTCGCCAATCTCGATCTGCTTATGGATGTACTCAACCCCTGAGTCATCCTGAACTGCAATCTCGTGATGCGAGATTGCGTGCGTGAGCGTTGTGGGAATCGTGAGTGATACGAGAAGACAGACGATCAGTAGGCGTGCGTGATTCTGCATGAACTCAGTGTAATCGATTATTGATCAAACCGGATATCGCTCTCGTGTATGCAAAAACGCAGTTTTTTTCATTCATCATCGATCAGGTATGACTTGAACCAATCCGCGAGCTCTTCGCTTGAGTATGCGGGGTCCCACGCATCGTGGTCGACGGCGGGGAGTTCGGTGTAGTTGGTGTTTGCATCGATTGCGAGGAGCGCCTCGTGCATCGCGCGTGATTCTTCTACAGGAACAATGGAGTCGATCTCGCCGTGCCAGAACCAGATTGGCATGTCCTTGAGCTGTAGGGCTGCTTGGTTGAACTCGGGCAGTTCGGCGTCCGCTTTCGGGTGGTTGATGCGCTGGCGCGGCTCGTTAAAGATCGGACGCAGATACCCGCACACAGGGGCAGCGGCGACAAACCGGTCGGGATGGTCTTTCGCGAAGATGATGGTGGCGTGACCTCTCTGTGACAGGCCTGTGATCGCGACGCGGTCCGGATCGATGAGCCCCTTCTCGATCGCCTGATCGAGGAAGTCCAGCACGGCCTGCTCGTGGTCCTCCCACTCAGAGTTGAAGATGGGTTTCTGGGGCGCGATGAGGACATAGGGCCAACGCTCCGGGTCATTGTCCATATGCGTGGGGAGACCAACGGTGAGCTGCTTATCGTTGTCGGTACCGGACTCGCCGTACCCGTGGAGGAAGAGGATGGCGGGGCCGCCTTTGATTGCCGCTTCATTGATAACGATGGCGCAGGTGTACTCTTGTTCGTCAATCGTGGTCTTCAGGTTCACGCGTTCCGGTGCGGGCGTGTCTGATGATACGGGCGTGATGATGAGTTGGATGAGTGCGACGAGGATGGATATCAGGTGCATGCATCAGGTATACCATGGGCTCGGGTGATGAGCAAGGTGCTTGCTTGCCACACCCAATGACGCAGAGGATGCCTTGAGCGACGAGAACCGACGCACACCCGACGAGATCCGACGCGATCTGCGTTTCAGCACGCGGGACGCGATGTTATTCTCCATCATGGTCGGGTGCGGCGAGGCGTACTTCGTCGCCTTTGCCCTCGCGGTTGGGATGGGCGAGACCCTCGCGGGGTTGCTCGGATCAGTGCCGCTGCTCGCAGGAGCGTTGCTCCAACTCGCGGGCCCCAGCGCTGTACGAGCGTTGGGGTCGCACAAACGCTGGGTCGTGCTCGCGGCGGCGCTGCAGGCGTTGAGCTTTGTCCCCATGATCATCGCCGCGATCGTTGGGCACATGCCCGATTGGTTGATCTTCGTCATGGTCGCTTTGTACTGGGCGTTCAACCTCGGCGGTGGCCCTGCGTGGAACACCTGGATCGGGACTGTTGTTCCCCGTCCCGTGCGCGCGAAGTACTTCGCGGGGCGGACCCGCCGAGCACAAGCGGCACTGATGTTCTCGCTCATCGGTGCGGGGCTGATCCTGTACTACGGTCGCAAACACTTCACTCAGGGCGACGAGGGCGGGTCGTACCTGCTCGTATTCGCGGTCCTGTTCGCGATCGCGGGCGTGGCACGACTCGCTTCGACCTGGTGTCACACGCGCGTGAGCGAGCCCGAACCGATGCCCAAGGGGCAGACACGGGTCCCGATGCGGACTATCCTGCGTGGGCCGCAGGCGGTCTCGGGTGGACGGTTGATTCTGTACATGCTCGGCGTCACGCTCGCGGTGCAGGTCTCCGGTCCGTTCTTTACGCCATATATGCTCAAAGAACTCGGTTTTGATTACCTGATCTACGCGGGGCTCTTGTGCGGATCATTCATGGGACGCGTGATCGCGATGCCCGTCATCGGACGATTTGCGAAGAAACACGGGCCTGCGAGGCTTTTGTGGATTGGAGGCATCGGGATCATCCCGATGAGTGCGGTCTGGGTGATCTCACCAAACCCATGGTTCATCATGGGGATCCAGGTTGTGTCAGGGATGATGTGGGCGTGCTACGAGATGGCCACGATGCTGCTCTTGCTCGAATCAATCCCTGCGCATGAACGCACGAGCGTCTTGACCACTCAGACCGCGCTCAACGCCTGCACAATCGTGCTCGGCGCGAGTTCAGGCGCGCTGATCTTCCGATTGATGGGCGAGGGCGTAAGCGCGTACTACGCCCTGTTCCTCGTAAGCGCAGCGGTGCGGTTGGGAACCTTGATCCTGCTCGCACGGGTGCATATGCCCGAGATCAAGCGGATCCGCCCGGTCATCTTCCGCACAATGGGGATCCGCCCGCAGTTCGGCGGGATCGATCGACCGGTTGTGCCCTCGATCGACGATATGGATTCTGCCTCCAAGTGATGCAGGCATGGGCGTGTCTCTGTAGAATGCCCCCATGTGTGATGATTCTGATGCTCAACCGATCCGGATCGCGATGTGGTCCGGGCCTCGCAATATCTCGACGGCGTTGATGCGGAGCTGGGGCGCTCGCCCGGATTGCTTTGTGAGTGACGAGCCGTTGTATGCGCACTACTTGAGCGAGCTCAACGAGAACAAACGGCGCGAGCACCCTGTGTACGACGAGGTGATGCGTTCGCAGCCGACGGATTGGCGTGAGGTTGCTGCGCAACTGACGGGATCGATCCCGAATGGGAAATCCATCTGGTATCAGAAGATGATGTCGCATCATCTGACCGAGGGGATTGGGCGGGACTGGATCGCGGAGTTGACCAACTGTTTCCTGATCCGTGATCCAGCGGCGATGATCACAAGTTTTATCAAGATCATCGACAGCCCGACGCCGGAGGATCTGGGGTTGCCACAGCAGGTGGAATTGTTCGAGTGGCTGCAGAGAGAGAAAGGTACGACGCCCGTTGTGGTCGATTCGCGCGATGTGCTCATTGACCCTGCCGGTGTGCTCACGAAGGTGTGCGAGCGAGTCGGTGTTCCATTTGATCATGCGATGCTGGGATGGGAGTCTGGCACACGCGAGGAAGACGGGGTCTGGGCCCCCCACTGGTACTCGAGCGTGTACGAATCCACCGGGTTCGCGCCGTATGAGCCGAAACATGAGCGCGTGCCGGAGCGGCTCGCGGGTGTGCTTGAAGTATGCCGGGATCTGTATGATCAGCTCGCGGTGCACAAGCTGTAGCAACCCAGCGCCTTGTTACAGGTAGAACCCAATGCCTGAGGGGGGCGCTAGGAGCAAGCATGCAGGAAACAAGCAGACGGGGATTCATCGCGGCGGGGTCGGTATCGCTCGCTGGCGGGGTTGCCTTTGCAGGCGGTCTGTTCCAGAAACAAAGTGAACAACAGAGAGCCGATTCGCGCGTGCGAGCAGAAGCGGAACGCGTGCGTGCCTTTGTGGGTGCCTGTCATGCGCGGATCGAGACTGTCCGTGAAATGCTCGATGAGGACGCGGACCTCGCGAAGTCCGCGTGGGATTGGGGATTTGGCGATTACGAAACCGCGATTGGTGCGTGCTCGCACACGGGACGGCAGGACATCACCGAGCTGCTGTTGATGCACGGTGCTCGGCCAACGATCTTCACACTCGCCACGCTCGACAAACACGCGGCCGTACGGGGCTTCATCGAGTCGATGCCCGGTGCCCGAGCGATTGAGGGGCCGCACAGCATCTCGCTGTACCGTCACGCTCAGGCCGGGGGGGCGAGCCGGGTGATGCGATACCTTGAGAAATCCGGGCTGAATCAAGGCGTGGAGATCTTCGAGACGGATCAGGCAATCACGGAGCGGTATCTGGGCGTGTACGGATCGGAGACGTTCGACCAACGGATTGCTATCGATTGGTCGGCGCGATTCGGTTGCCTCACCCTCAAGTTTGGAGACGAGTCTGCACGAAACCTGATTCCGATGGGTGGAGCGGGTGGTCGCGTTGAAGAATCGATCTCTGTATTCCGCCCCGCAGGATCACGCGGAGCCAGGGTTTTCTTCGGCGATCAAGATTGGCTAGAGATCCGGTACGCGGGCCAGACGATGCGGGCGAAGCGGATGGATGGATGAGCACGATCGGGTGCGTGTTGCTACGCTTGTCGCATGCAACAGAAGTTCAATGAAAAGAATCGGGATCTGAAGATCAATATCAATGGCGAGCTCATCCTTCGCGATCAGGCGGGGATCTCACCCTTTGACTCGCTGGTTCAGGGCGGCGACGGTGTCTGGGAGGGTCTGCGGGTCTACAACGGGACGATCTTCAAGCTCGACGAGCATCTTGAGCGACTCCGGCGCAGCGCCAAGGCGCTCGCGTTCACGCAGATCCCCTCGCGTGATGAGTTGTTCAACGAGATCAAGAAGACACTCGAAGCGAACGACATGCACGACGGCGTACACATCCGCATCACGCTCTCGCGTGGGACGAAGATCACCTCGGGGATGGACCCGCGATTGAATCAATCGGGACCGACCCTGATCGTGCTGGCGGAGCACAAGCCCCCGGTGTATCGCGACGCGGAGGGATCGAGCGGGTTGAAGATGTGCACGAGCAGCATACGCAGATTCGCGCCCGACATGATGGACCCCAACATCCACCACAACAACCTGATCCAATCGATCATGGCGAAGATCGAAGCGAACGCGCACGGCGCGGACGACGCGCTAATGCTCGATCAGCGCGGGTTCCTCGCGGAAGCGAACGCGACGCATGTGTTCATCGTATCGCCCTTCCCCGCCCACGCTGGGGACGATACGCCCGTCGTGCAGACCCCCACCACCGCGGCGTGCCCCGAGGGGATCACGCGTCAGACGATCATCGACATATGCGACGAGCACGACATCCCCTGCATCGAGCGGGATCTCTCCATGACGCATGTCTACAACGCGGACGAGTGCTTCACGACGGGGACGATGGGCGAACTCGCGTGGGTCGGGAAGATCGACGGGCGTGTGATCGGGGATGGGAAGATGGGCGCGATGACAAAGCGACTGAGCGAGCTGTTTGTAGAGAAGACGAAAAGCGAAGGTGTGCGCGTCGTGTGAAACCGACAGGAGGCTTTGCGGGTATCAGGGGTAGACCCCACGCGCACACGGAGCCCCCATGCAGATAGAGCACTCGATCATCGCCCTATGGATCATCTGCTCGATGCTCGCGTGCTGGGCGTTTTCGTTGATTGTCCGTTGGTGGTCGGACGCACGCGCACGAAAACTCGATCGCCTGAACGCTCAGTACTCCCCTAGATCGAGGTGGCTCGCGGGCACACTTGTGTGTATCTGTGTGCTTGGTTCGGTTCTTGCCGGGTATAGTGCCGCGTGGATCAGTTCACGCCCCAACATCGGAGGCGTGCGACTCACTCCGCTCGGCGCCATCGGTATCGGGATGATGATGTTCGCGTGCCTGCTAATTGTGTGGGGCGCGATCGGCGATCGATCACGCGGCAGGATACGATGCCCTCGATGCTGGTACGACATGCGCGACTCCAACGGGCTGCCGTGCCCCGAGTGCGGGAAAGAAGTGCAACTCGAAATGTATTTCTACCGAACACGCCGCCCGCGTTGGGCGTTTGTTGTTGCACTGCTGTTCCTCGTATTCGGAGGTATTGGGATCGGGTTCAACGCCAAGCTGCGGAACCAAGGGGTGGCCGGGTTTGTGCCCAGCCGGGTCCTGATCTCGCACTGGGAGCGGTTGCCGGCGAACTGGATCCATGACACAGGGATCGGCACCGACCAGCACCATCTCACCGAACGGATTCGGGAAGCTGAAGTCACCACAAACGACCGGCGTGCGTTTGTTGAATCACTGATCGATGAGATGATCGACGACCCACACGCACGATGGGAGCCGCGCCGAATGGCGCTGCTAAACGCATGCGCTCAACGCGAGAAATGGGATACGACCTCCTATGGTGCCACTCGAACCCCGGTTTGGATCCCAGAGGACGACCGGGTTGAGCGACTCTACGCTGCGTGCATTGAAGACCTGCTGAACTTCATTCAACGATCCACTGTCCCGATGGACACGGAACTCGAGTTCGCGATCCTCGATTCTCTCGGGATGTGGCGCGGGACGACCCTACAGACGGTGCGAGAATGGACCATCCTGCACGCGTTCTCAGGCGATGAACAGATGTTTGTCTATCGAAGAGGGCTCAACGCGGAGCAGGTCGATCACCTCTCCGGATTGCTCGGGGATCTCCCCGAACGGTTCAAGCAGCTCCACGATCTCGCCGCGTACACCGGGCCCGATCAGCAGTTCGCGTACGAGCTTTCAGAGATCGAGCTCGAGATTGGAATCCTGAGACAGCGCGTCCTCAAACTGATGGCTTGGCATGAGTCCAATCTAGACGCGGAGACCCCAGTTGTCTTCACCTGCATTGTCCGGGGTATGCGAACGATCCCTGAGGATGAGCTCAGTGAACCGATTTCGCTTGCAATGCGTTGGCTGGAGGATGGCGATCTTAAGCTGCGTAGAGCAGCGTTAAACATCTTCTCAAGCATCTTTGCCTTTGATGATCGGCTCTCTCTCGCATGGAGTCCCGGTCGGATCAATGAGCTGATCATCGCCATCCGAACGCACGCGCTCGGTGACGAGCGCCAAGCGATGGATGGCGCAGACACTTACCTGATCTCGCACCAAGCGCTGGACACCATCGGCGCGATCGATGCGGACGGGCAAACCTACTTCCAGCTTCTGCGAGACGCGATGCTCGATCCGAAGTCTCGCGACGACACGATCCGCATTGCCCGGATTGAACTCAGCCGTGGACCTGCCTCCCGGGTCCTCAACTGGATCGAGACCTACGAGCCGTTGATCCGCGACGGGCACCCAGATGTCCGCCTCTGGATCGCGAGGCAGATCCCGCACCGCCCCGGATCGGAGCACGACGATCAGCTCGACGCGATGATCAAGGTGCTCATGGAAGATCCGAACGAGGATGTCCGGGATCAGGCCATCACGCGTGCAATGGATCGCGGGATTCTATGATGACATACATCATGCCTTGATTGGATACGCATGAGCCGAATGAACTCTTCGATATGAACCGTAATGGAAGAAACGATCGTCATCCTGCTCATCATCAGCACCGTGCTCGCGTGCTGGAGCTTTTCGTTGTTCCTGCGACTTATGTCGGAGTATGTCGCACGCAAGCGTCAGCGGCTTCGTTCGGAGCACCATCGCAAGGGCATCGCGAGGGCTCTGGTCGCGATGGGGCTCGGGATCATCGGTTCTGCGGTTTCGGGGTGGTTCGCGTTCGATATCGTGAAGCGGACGAGTGATCTCACCCTTGAAGATGACGAGATCGTCACCGCGGTGATCTTCGGGCTCGCTTTGTTCGCGTCGATGCTGCTTATCTGGGCGATCATCGGTGATCGCTCGCGTGGGCGATTGCGGTGCCCTCGCTGCTGCTACGCCATGGAGGGGATCGACACCCCGCAATGCCCCGAGTGCGGCAAGGCGATCAAATCCGATCGGCACCTGCGCAAAGCACGACGAATGAAGTGGCCCTTCGGGCTCGCGTGTCTGCTTGTCGGGTTTGCGACGTACGGCTTTGTGAATCTGGAGCGCGTGGAAGAGACGGACGCCTTTGCGTTGATGCCGACATGGGTGCTGATGCTTGGGTGGGATGTGCTGCCAGAGGATTGGGTCATACAGAAACGCTTTACGTACGACTCACCTCTTTCTGAGCGGCTTTATGATCTCAATGCACATGGCGAGGATGAAGACGCATGGGTATCCGAGGAACGAACAAGGCGGTTCCTTCGGAAGCTTGTCGAGGGGTACAACGGAGAGCTCCGTCAGCGATGGGATCGCAGGAGGACTGCGCTCATTTGGAGCTACACGGTTGTTGATGAGGAGTACTTTGCCGGCGGTATCTTCGCGGGAGTTGACAGCGAGAGGATGATGCAAGGCATCATACTCGATTTGTATCACGCAATACGATTTGCGGAGAATGGTGATCCGGATGCCCTCTTGGTATCAGAGCAGTTGGAGCTTTCGTCGAGCTTGTTGATCGCTGCTCAAGCGAAAAAACTCCGTGAATTGGAACTACACGATCCGTTTGTTCGAGGTTATCTTTTAATCAATCCGCCTCCCGCTGTGCGCGATTTTCTCCCAAACCAGACCTTCGCGGTTCGTGACAAGCTCGACCCCGAGGTGCTGTACCAAGCAGCGATGAGGGGGCATCCGCTAGATGATTTTGCGAGTGCACTCTTGGTTCATTCAGAGCACATCAAGACCATCTACCAGCGATGCATGACCTTCCATGAACCGCCTGAAGATGCACGGAACGAGCGCAACATGCAGTTACTGATTGGTGGCATGGAATACTTTGATGCACAAGAGATTGAATGGATCAATCTACGGATGAAAAGCTGGCTCTTGTCATCCGATCCGACGAGGGTCCACTTCGTACTCATGGTTCTTTCGAAACAGCTTCGTCTTCTCAACGATGATGACACGACTCTTGCAAGAACCCATAGCCTTGAATCACTGATCAAGATTGTCAGAAACGAGCTGATCTTTGATGATCGGAAGCTCAAAGAGAAAGAGATCAGTATCTCAGATCTCGCGCTCAGCACATTGATTGCTGCTGATCCAAGCAACCCAGAGTACTGGGAACTTGCAGCTGTAAAGCTAGATTATCAAGGCGAATGCCCTGTGTTCATCTGGATTCGCCCTGTCGAGGGGACACCAGTGATACAAGACTGGATCGAGCGGTTTCGACTCTATGCCGAATCACACGATCCCAAGTTGCGGCTGTGGTTCCTGAAATCGCTTCCAGCAACTCGTTCGACATGCTTCACAGAAGACGACCCACGGTTCATGTACTTTGTCGCAGCACTCAAGGATACTGATGATCACATATCCGAGTACGCCGAGCTCATGCTCAACTACAGCTACCGGAAAAATGACTTTGGAGACGCACACCCGCTTGGGTGGAGGGCGTACATGCGAAACTAGTAGTTACGCTCCACCCCGCCGCGCCTGCGCTTCCGCGATGATCGCGATCGCCTCGTCCGGGTCGTCCGTGAGATGGATCAGGTCCATGTCCTCGGGTGAGATCGTTCCGCCCTCTATGAGTGACTTGTCGATAAACTCACGCATCGGATTCCAGAACTCGCGACCCATGATGATGATGGGGAACTTCTCGATTTTGCCAGTCTGGATGAGGACGACGGTCTCGAAGATCTCGTCGAGGGTGCCGAACCCGCCGGGCATGACGACGAACGCATCGGAGTACTTGACGAGCATCACCTTACGGACGAAGAAGTAGTTGAAGTCGATGTACCGATCGAGGTAGGGGTTGGGGAACTGCTCCATGGGGAGTTCGATGTTGCATCCGAGCGACAACCCGCCGCCATTTCGGGCGCCTCGGTTGGCCGCTTCCATGATTCCCGGGCCGCCGCCTGTCATGACGGCGAAACCGGCCTCGGCGAGTTTCTCCCCCACTTCAACCGCGAGCTTGTAGTACTCGTGGTTCTCGTCGAATCGGGCCGAGCCAAACACGGTAACGCATGGGCCGATGAAGTGGAGACGACGGAACCCTCGGATAAACTCGAAGAATATCCGGAATGTGGTGTAGAGTTCCTGTCGTCGCAAACGCGGGCCCTTGAGCAGATGGTGCTCGGATCCCTTGGGCGGTTTCTTCCCCCACTCCTTCTGTTCCTGAGGTGACTGCTCGCGTGTCGATTCGGTCTGTTGTGGGGCGTCGTCCATCAAGTCCAATCTTAGGCGACCGAACGCACGCGCTATCGTTTCCCAAAGGAGCACGCATGAGCACCCCATTCACTATCATCAACGAGCATGGTCTTGAGATCCTCGGCGATACCCATCTCCCGAATCAAGACCCCGTCGCATGCGCCGTGATCCTGCATGGGTACAAGGGATACAAGGACTACGGGTTTATCCCGTTGCTCGCACATGATTTGTGCGAGCGTGGGATCCTGTTGCACCGGTTCAACTTCTCAACATCAGGGATGACGAACGACATCGAGACCTTCGCGCGTCCAGATCTGTTCGAGCTCGACACATGGACGCGCCAGGTCGAAGATGTCCGGCGTGTCGTGCGTGCGGTGCGTGATGGAGATATTGCGGGGAACGATCTGCCTTTGTTCCTGATTGGTCACTCACGAGGCGGCGCCACGGCGCTGCTCAGCGCGGGGCGTCACCGGGATGAAATCAAACTATCCGGTGCGATTACAATCAACGCGGTGGATCGGTGTTGCCGGATGAGTGTAGACGAGCAGCGCACAATGCTGGAGCGTGGGTACGCCATGACGGAGAGTGCGCGCACAAAGCAGCAGCTCCGTATCGATGCGGGTTGGATGCGCGAACAGATCGAGTCGCCGGCGGATCACGATGTGATTGTGCAAGCCTCGCGCGGCAAGGTTCCAGTATGCGTGATGCACGGCGACGCGGATGACGCGGTCGATATCGGCGCGGGATTAGCGATTGCTCACAAACTTGACACCCCCCTTTTCGTACTGCAGGGGGCGAATCATGTGCTCAACATGCCCAACCCGAGTACCTTTTCCACACCAAGATCTGAACCATTGTTGAAGGCAACACAGGAGATCACACGATTT
Organism: Phycisphaerales bacterium; assembly: GCA_965216865.1. Taxonomy (GTDB): domain Bacteria; phylum Planctomycetota; class Phycisphaerae; order Phycisphaerales; family UBA1924; genus UBA1924. The sequence goes on along the minus strand of OZ244206.1, from coordinate 2,473,310 downwards.
ATACATCAGCACGCGTAAGTCCGATCATTTGACTTTTCACGCGTAGTTGGAGACAATTCCAAGCGATGCATCGCATGAGTGCCATATTGGGAATGATGACGCTGACGGGTACCGCCCTGGCGCAGCAAGCTGTCGTCAGTCTCGAAGACGACACCGCTTGGTTCCCGTCGATGTTGCTCGGTCGTGGCTCGTACTTCAATCACAACTTCACGAACAATGGGCTTGTACCGATCAGCGCTGAACAGCTCACCGAGTTTCGTGCAGCGGGGATTGACCCGTCATGGATCGATACTCGATTCGAACTGCCGTCGTTCGACCCAACTCTCCGCCGAGTGACGCAGGATGATCATCCGTTGTATGTTGAATCATGGGCAACACACCACTCTTCTGACAACCCCGCTTTCAAGTTTGACGATTCATTGAGTTTCAATGTCGGACGAACCACGGCGTTGCGTGACGGCAATATCGCTGGCAGTGCGGGTGGCTTTGGGAACTCTGGCAATAACCATGTTGCCAGTGTCACCCAGAGCGAGGGCGAATACGACCTGTACGATCTCTCGCTCGCGTGGAAAGCGCTCAAGACGGACGATGTGTCGTTCTCGTTCCTTTCAGGTGTCAAAGCGATAGACGCGAATATCGCGAAGCGTGTGAAGGATGTAGGCGGTTCGACGAGCATCGACTCGGAGCACCGAGCGATTCTGATGCCGATGGTTGGGTCGGGCGTGCGATGGGATGTCAACGATGACTTCGCGATTACAGGCAGCGCGTTGACACACCCGATCGAGTCAGGAGATACGCTCATCGACTTTAACGCCGCGACGGACCTGAAGATCACACGCAATGTGGACTTCACGGCAGGGTACCGGATCATCCGCTCGAACTTCGATGTCGGGACTGTGAACACCGAACTGACACAAGAGGGGCTCTTCGCCCGCCTGCAGATCAGGTTCTAAATCTATATCCAGTTCGTTACGGCTGCATCAACTCGGCGAGGATATCCAGCCCTTGCGAGAGTTTGTCGCGCCGTGTCGCGAAACTGATCCGGAAGTGTGTGTCGCGAGCGGAGAAGGCGCCGCCGGGGATGACGAGGACCTTGCGTTCGATAGCCTTTTCCGTGAACTGAGCCCCGGTCATGCCGAGGTGTTCGGGGACTTTGATGAACGCGTAGAACGCGCCGCCGGGGGTGGCGATTTCGGTGAGATGCCCGAGTTTCTCCTGCACAAGATTTCGGCGGGATTCGAACTCTGCGACCTGCTCGCTCATGCTCGTCTCGAAGCACGCCTCCACACCCGCTTGCAACGGCGAGGGGGCACACACGAATGTGTACTGCTGGAGCTTGGCCATCTGCTCGATGATCGCCCTGGGCCCTGCTGCGTACCCCAGACGCCACCCGGTGCACGCGTAGGTTTTTCCGAATCCGCGGATGAGCAAGATGTCCTCGTCCGCGCCATCAAGACGCGCCGGGCTCGGGCACCGTCTGAGTGACAGGTCGCCCGCAGCGGTGTCTGTCGTGAAATCCGAGAACGCAAACTCGTCGTAGATCTCATCGGAAATCAGCAGCACGCCCTTGGACTTGCAGAGTTCACGCAACTCAGCGCATTCTTCACGCGAGGGCACGACGCCGCATGGGTTGCTCGGGGTGTTGAACAGAACGAACTTGGTCTTGTCCGTGATCTTCTCCGCGACCCGCTCGGCGGTGAGCCGGAAATCCGGGTAGGTGTCCACCGTGACGGCCTTGGCGCCGCAGAGCGTCGCGATGTGTGGGTATGCGACGAAGTACGGGTCGGGGATGATGCACTCATCCCCCGGGTTGAGCAGCACCATGAACGCGAGCAGCAGCGCACCGGATGTCCCTGATGTGACAAAGGAGACTGGGCCCTCGTGCCCAGGGGTGTTCACTGTTTTGGTGTCCCATCCCAGATCGGTGCGGAGCCATGCGTTCACCTTATCGAGCAACGACGGGAGGCCCTGCGTCAGGGTGTACCCATTGGTGTCGTTCTCGATCGCGTTCATTGCCGCGTTCTTAATCGCACTGGGAACGGGGAAGTCTGGCTGCCCGATCGACAGATTGATCGGATCTGTGAGCGTTGATGCCAGCGCGAAGATGCGTCGGATCCCGGACGCGTCGATAGCGCTGGCGCGATCGGAGACGAGTGAGCTCAGGTCCATGCCGTCGATCTGGGTCATAACTTCATCCTTGCGATGAGATTTGTGAGTTGATTCGCTCAAAAAGAAAAGCCGCGTGATTGAACATCACGCAGCCATGAATGGCAGCAGGTGCTGTTTCGGCTGGTGATGAGCCGAGTTATTCTTTGACTTTGGTCTTGGGAAGCCCCAGGGCGGTACTCTTGCCGTCCTTGAACTTGCCGTCATCCTTGAGCGCGGCGATGCGTTCGGCGCGGGTCATGACATTGCGCACCGTGGAGAGGTTACCTTCGGTTTTGAGTGAGGGATCGATGCTCATGGCGTGCTCCGCTTGTGTTTCTGTCACGCGATCTCGCGTGGATGCCTATCTCATTTCAGGGATCATATTTTTCCCAGTTGGTGCGGGAAAAATCTGATCCTCCTCGTCGTTCCAGCTGCCAACGGGCGCCCAGGTTCGCGATCATCTGCTGATGCTCGAGTCGCTGGTTGCTCATGGCGCTCCATCGATTCCCGGGGATCGCAAGCCCAAGTGAATACAATGAATAGCGGGAAGGATTGTTGGCGCTGTTGCCCCGAGAGTCCAGCACGGGGACCCCGATGACTGTGACCCCATTGAGACTCATGAAGTTGATTGCGTCAGTAGCCTGTTCGGTAGGCAGGGTTGCGAGGGCAAGATAGTTCATGCCAACTGTTCGCGGATCATCTTGGCGGAAGCCGTTGGGCGTCATGATGGCGCTGGCTGATTGAGTCAGCGCGGGTGTCGATTCGGAGGTGCCCTGCGTTGAGGGCTCCGGTCGATTGATCGGCTGGTTCGTGGAGACATTCGGCGTGTTGACCGGCTGCTGGTTGGCTGGGGACTGATTGCCCTGCGGACTCACGACTGGCTGATCCGGGAGGAACTGGGCCATCTCGTCCTTGCCATCGCCGTACCCGATCTGGTACCCGCCCGCCCACGCACCGACCACAAGCACAAGAGCAATCGCGACGAGGGTGTAGAACTTCGCTACCGACAGGGTGATCCCCGATTCGGTCTGGGGTTCCTCGTCGAGCATCGCAGCGGCGGATCGCTCTGCCCGAGAAACGCCGCCTGATGTGTCCCATGCGGTTGGTCTTTCCTGACGCGGGGCGACAGGTGCTGCGACTGCATCTGGCTGCTGAATCGGCTTGTCCGTGGGGGCGGTTGTCGGAGTCGACTGTGGTGCTTCCTGCGGCTTGGGTGCTTGCGGACGCTCTCCACGCTCACGCATGAGATCAAACAACGGCGGTCCTGAGCGACGATCGGTCATGCTTAGATAGTATGCCGCAAATCGTGTGAGAAGTACGCGCTCAACCCCCACTCACGCGTTGAAAAGCCGCTATACTCCGCGCAGTATGCCGATCCGCGACGAAGACATCATTACGATCGAACCCGCCCCGATGAACACATCCGAGGCGGTCTACTTCCCGAGCATCATCAAGGGGTTCGGGACGACCATGCGTCACTTCTTTACATCTTTCGGGCAGGGACACACGAGCAGAACGCTCCAGTACCCTGAGCAGCGACGCGAGCACTACGACCCTGAGCACGGCGGGCTTGAGCCCTCCAACTTCCGTGGGGTCCACCGTCTGAATCGAGACCCTGCGGGTCGCGTGAAGTGCGTTGCTTGCATGATGTGCCCCACCATCTGCCCCGCGAACTGCATTCACATTGAAGCCGCGGAATCCCCATGGGACGATCGTGAGAAGTACCCCGCGAAGTTCGAGATCGATGAGCTCCGCTGCATCTTCTGCGGCATGTGTGAAGAAGCGTGCCCCGTTGATGCGATTGAGCTTACCCCGCTCTACGATGTCGTCGGCAAGTCGCGTCAGGAAATGGTCTACGACAAGAACAAGCTACTTCATGTCTACGACATCACGATCGATCAGAAACCGATGTGATCGTATCAGGTGCGATATGAATACATGAAAACAGCCCAAGTCCTTGACTTGGGCTGTGTCTATTTCAGGCTTTTGGAACCGTGTCTTATCGACGACGGCGAGACATCGCGAGTCCGCCCATGCCCAGAAGTGCTAATGCACCTGGTGCGGGGACGATCGTGAAGCCCACGGCAAGCTTGTAACCGAAGTCTTCGCTGTGCCCGATGCCATCGGCCAGTTCATCGGTATCTACCGAATCACTGCCCACATCCCCAAACCCCGACATACCGAGGTAATAGGTCCCTGCATCCAAAGACTCGACCTGTAATGCCGGCAGGAAGCCAACCCCTGAGTCATCGTCGAATGCGATGACATCTCCTGAATCGGTCACCAACTGCAAAATGCCATCCGCACTGGAACCTGCCGAGAATGCGGCAAAGATCGCAAGTGAAGATGTATCCGCCAGTGTAAACGAGTACCAATCTACATCGTTATCACCGAGGTATGCGTCAATGACCACACTGCCACCTGGCACATCGAACAGCCCAAGGGAGTTCGCGGTACCGATGGTGTTATTACTCTCTAACTCTGAAAAGGTGCCAGCAAATGCTGTACCGGCAACCGACAGAGCGAGGGTAATCGCCACTCTTTCTCTCATACTCTCACCCTCCGGGTCCTTTGAATGACCGACATGGTGCACAAGCCAATGGACCCAAGACTGGCTTCCGCTTCATGAAATTACATCAATGCGCCGTGTTCAGATGATGAAATCCTATTGGCTCGTTGACAATCGCAGCTTTTTGTACCCTAATCACCCTAAAACTGGGTGCAAAAATACAGACCGGGCCCGTATAGGACCGGTCTGTACTTCATTTTCAGAAATGGATTTGGATCAGCGACGGCGACGGGTCATGATCGCACCACCCAGACCGAGCAATGCGAACGAGCCCGGAGCGGGGACAATCGAAAAGCCGACACTGAGCTTGTATCCGAAGTTTTCGGAGTGACCCAAACCATCGGCGAGTTCATCTGAATCAACTGAGGTCGAATCGACATCACCGAATCCTGAGAAACCGATGTAGTAGTCACCTGCGGCGAGATCAGCAACTTGGATCGCGGGCATCAGCCCAACACCCGAGTCGTCATCGAATGCGATGACATCGCCGGCGCCTGTAACGAGTTGCATGATGCCATCACCATCGCCAGCGCTGAACGCGGCAAAGAATGACAACGATGCGGAATCGGTGAGGCTGAACGCGAACCAATCGACATCACTCTCAGAGAGTGTGCCATCGATCGCGACAGATCCGCCGGGTGCACTGAATGTGCCAATGTCGTTTGCGAGTGCGAGGGTGTTATTATCCTCGATTTCGCTGAAAAAGGTACCTGCACTTGCGACAGTCGCGCAAGCAGCCAGGCCCAGACTCATGATTTTTAAGTTCATTGATCCTCTCCTCGCAGGGGGTTATCTGCTGATGGTGTCTCGGGTACAACATGAACCCGATTTGGGCAAAACCCAGCGAGTTGAGAACTTTTTTTGATATCACACCTTTACTCATTGCATACGATTCCTGCATAGCAGGAATTCTATCAAAACCACCAATTTGTGGGAGATTCACCGCGATCTGTTGGCATTGGTAACAAACCCGTGGCAGATTGTCCCGGCGAGATGAACTCGTATTCGAGCAGAATCAGCTCATCGGGGACACATGTACGATCCGACGCACCCGCCGGACCTGCGTGACCCACAACTTGAATGCTCACACGCGATGTTGAGTGTGACGAATCAGAGAGAGGCCGCTCGGTGGGTGCAACAACCGGCGGCCTCTTTCCTTTTTTGACATCAACAGCCGTGTTCGGTGTACAACGCACGCAGATCGTTCGCGAACGAGCTAGCGGCGTTCGCGACGCCTTGTTGCCAATCGACCTCGGTACTCTCTGGATACAGGACCGAGCGAGAAGCGTTCACAATGACCCCAAGCTGTCCGGCGCATGCCGCCTTCGGACGGCACATGGGACGGACATCATCAACCGTTCCTCCCTGCGCTCCGACTCCTGGGACAAGGAACATCTGGTTTGGCATGAGGTCTCGAAGATTTCCCATCTCGTCGGCGGCCTTGGTCGCTCCAACGACGGCCCCGAGAGCACTGAGCCCGCTCACACCGTTCTGTGTCGAACCAATCTTCGCGATCATGGAACTGATCGCATGGACGACATGCTGTCCATCGGCGAGCTCATTGAGTTGTACCTCGTCGGAATCGGGGTTACTGGTGCGGGCGAGGGCGAAGACACCGAGCCCCGCGTTTAGGAACGGCTCAATGGTCGATGGCCCCATGTAAGGCGACACCGTGATGAAATGGGCTCCCATGTCCGCGGCTCCTATCGCGTAATGCTGGGCGGAGGAACCGATGTCACCCCTTTTCGCGTCCAGAATCACCACGAAGCCCAGATCGCTTCCCCTTGCGATAACTTTCTCGAGGATCGCGTACCCAGGGCTCCCATATCGCTCGAAACAGGCGCTCTGAGGCTTGATTGCGGGAACGGTGCCTTTGATCGCGTCGAGCACCTCAAGAGAAAATGACTCGATCGCGCTGATCTCATCGCCTCCTCGGAGTGAATCCGGGATTTTGGTGTAGACGGGATCGATGCCAACACACGCCGGGGTCGCGTGCATGTCAATGGCGGTCACGAGTCGATCGATCTGGTTCGTCGCGGGCATAGGTAGGCCTCCGTGCGCTGGTCGTTCTACACTGTAGTCGCGATGAAACAGACGCATACCCCCCAGCACTTGGATCTGAAAAAGGACACCGCCCTGACAATCGTCTGGCAGGACGAACGAGAGTCCGTTTATCCGATCCCCTATCTACGCCGGTTGTCACCGAGCGCGGACATGCGTGAACTTCGCAAGTCCATGAAGAAGAACCCGCTGACGATCCTCCCAAGCTCGGGTGGGTCGGGCGAGGTGACCGCGGTGGATGCGGAACTGGTGGGGAACTACGCAATCAAAATTACCTTCTCCGATGGGCACGCGACGGGGCTGTATTCCTGGGACTACCTGCGAGAGATCGACCCGGCGACGAATCCGGATGGGCGGGTGAAGTCGGATGATGCGCCTGCACACAATGATCCTCTGGGGCTGGGGTGATCGGGGTGTCGATCACACTGACCACATCTATATACGACATCTCTGGTGTGCGGGAGTATCAGGCCAAGAAGCTGGAAATCCTCGGTGTTCGCAATGTCGGGCAATTGATCGCTCATCTCCCCCACCGTCACGAGTGGGTGCGGGCGCAGGCGGGAATCGCTCAGCTTGAGCCCGGCGTGATCAGCTCAGCCGTCGGGGAAATCACGGCGACCAAGATCTCTGGGTTCGGGCGGAAGGCCCGCTTCCAGGCGGTGCTGCACGACGGGGACGGGCGTCTGGATCTTGTGTTCTTCAATCAGTCATTCCTGGCCAAGAAAATTCCCGTGGGGACCTGGCTTCGGGTGCAGGGAAAACCAACGAAGTTTGGGCCAGGGCTGCAGATGGCTAACCCTCAGTTCACGATCCTCCCTTTTGATGAAGAATCAACCGAACGGGTCGAGGACGATGCATACCGCCCGGTGTACCCCGCGACCGAAGGGCTTGCGAGTGAGCAGATCTGGGAGATCGTGAAGAAGGTCCTTGATCCTGCGACATCGCTCCTTGAAGACCATTTAAGCGATGAATATCGAGAGGAGCGAGCGCTGCCGAGTCTGAGCGAGGCGTACCGGATGATGCACGCGCCAGAGCACGAAGACGAAGTGAAATCGGCGCGTCGGCGTCTCGCGTACGACGAGTTACTCATGCTCCAGCTCGGGGTGCACATGAAACGGGCGCATCTGCGCCGGACCCTCACTGCGCCGGCGCTCGAACGCACGGATGAGATCGACGAGCGAATCCGGGCGCGGATGCCTTTCGAGCTGACGGCTGCTCAGAAGCGGGTGGTGGACGAGATCTCGCGTGATGTGGCGATCACGACCCCCACGAATCGGTTGGTGCAGGGCGATGTGGGCTCTGGTAAGACCGCGGTGGCACTGGATGCGATGTTGCTTGCGATCGCGCATGAGCATCAGGCAGCGCTGATGGCCCCAACGGAACTGCTCGCGGAGCAGCATTTTCTGTCGATCACGGAGATGCTCAAGGGTTCGAGCGTTCGGGTCGAGCTGCTGACGGGGTCGATGCCCAGCGTCGACCGTGAGTCAGCGCTGACGCGAATCGCATCCGGCGAGGTAAATCTGGTGATCGGCACGCATGCGCTGATTTCCGACAAGGTCGAGTTCCAGTCGCTTGCGCTGGTAGTGATCGACGAGCAGCACCGGTTTGGGGTGGAGCAGCGGGCCAAGCTCCGTGTCAAGGGCGGGAAGGAGCACGAAGCGGAGACGCCGCATGTCATTGTGATGACCGCGACCCCGATCCCGCGCACGATCGGGCTGACGATCTTTGGCGATCTGGATATCTCAACGATCGACCAGCTCCCCCCCGGACGCAAGCCCGTGATCACGAAGAAGGTTGCCCAGGATCAGCGCAAGACGGTGTATGGTTGGGTGAATGAGAAGATCAAGCAAGGCGACCAGGCATTCATCGTGGTGCCTGCGATCGAGCCGGGCTCGAAGGGAGAAACGAAGGTAACAGATCTTCGATCCCTTCAAAAAGATCTCGAAGGCGGCGAGTTGCACGATGTGAAGATCGCGGCGTTGCACGGGCGACTCAAACGCGACACTCGTGAGCACATCATGCACCGATTCCGTGCAGGCAAAATCGACGCACTCATCGCGACGACGGTCATCGAGGTCGGCGTCGATGTACCCAACGCGACGATGATGATTATCGAGGACGCAGACCGGTTTGGGCTTGCGCAGCTGCATCAGTTGCGTGGACGCGTCGGACGAGGTGAGAAACCCGGTGTGTGTGTCCTGATTGGGAACCCGAAGACGGAAGACGGCGCTGCACGACTCAATGCGATGGTCGAGACCTCCTCCGGGTTTATTCTCGCGGAGAGGGACTTGGAGATCAGGGGAGCGGGTGATGTGTTTGGCACGCGTCAGAGCGGGGCGCCGCCGTTCCGGGTTGCGGATCCGATGAAAGATATCGAACTCTTGCAGATGGCTCGGCGAGATGCTGCAGACTGGATCGCGCGATCGCCCACCTTGGAGGAATCGGGTGATGCTCTGGCACGGCGACGGATGCTCAAAGCGCACGGTCAATGGCTGGGCATCGGCGATGTGGGGTGAGTCTCTGGCCGATCACCCCTACGATTGGGTATGAGTTTTACCAAAGCCGCATCGACCATGTTCAATGAGATGTCCCAGATGATCGAGCTTCTCGGCGGCGATCGTTTCCGGGTCAATGCGCACGCCAAAGCGGCACGGGTCCTCAAGGACACAACCGCGGACATCGAGTCGCTCGCGAGCAATGGCGACACCAAAGCGCTGGTCGCGTTGGAAGGGATCGGCAAGGGCACCGCGAGCAAGCTCATCGAACTGGCCCAGCACGGGAACATGAGCGAATACGACGAGCTGCGAGATCAGATCCCCAAGGGGCTGATGGAGGTGCTCGAGATCCCAGGGCTCGGACCCAAGACCGTGAAGCTGATGTGGGACGAGAAGGGCGTGGAGTCGATCGACGACCTGCTCAAGATCATCAAAGACGAGAGCATCCTCGAGCTGCCCCGTATGGGACAGAAGACCGTCGACAATATCAAGGAATCGATCGAGTTCATGGCGCAGAGCGGTGGGCGCTTGCACATCGGGATCGCGCAGGGCGTCGCGGACCGGTTTGTTGAGATGATGAGCGCCGTGAAGGGCGTGAAGCGTTGTGCGTTCGCCGGCTCGCTGCGCCGTGGGAAGGAAACGATCGGGGACATCGATATCCTGATCGCCACAAGTGACCCCGAAGCTGCACGCGAGGCGTTTACAACAGCGGACGGCGTAATGAAGGTGCTGGCCAATGGCGAGAAGAAGGCCTCGATCCGTGTGGCGATCGAGGACGAGTCGAGCCGATGGGGCGCGGAGGACAACACGGCGGTGCAGGTCGATCTGCGGATCGTGGACGAGTCGGCATGGGGCGCGGCGTTGATGTACTTCACGGGCTCGAAGGAGCACAATGTGCGTTTGCGTGAGCGTGCGATCAAGCAGGGCATGACGCTTAACGAATATGGCTTGTTCAAGGACGACGGCAGCGAGAATACTCCGCCGCAGGAACGCGGGGAAAAGCCGCTGGCGTGCAAAACAGAAGACGCGATCTATAGCAAGCTGGGTGTGCCGTTTTACCCCCCCACGATCCGTGAGGACCGGGGGGAGCTGGATCTTGAGGAGACACCGGCACTGATCCAGGTCGAGGACATCAAGGCCGAGCTCCATTCGCACACGACTGCCTCGGACGGCAAGATGTCGATCGAGGAGTCCGCGGAGATCGCGAAGTCGCGCGGGTTCCATACGCTGGCGATCACGGATCACTCGCAGTCTTCAGCCGTCGCTGGCGGGCTGTCGCCGGAGCGGTTGCACAAGCACATCAAGGCGATCCGTGTGGCGAACGAACAGGTCGAGGGCATCACGATCATGCCCGGCAGCGAGGTGGACATCCTGGTCGATGGCACGCTCGATTATGACGATGATCTTCTCGCCCAGCTTGATGTGGTCGTCGCCTCGCCCCACGCGGGGTTGCGGGCCAAGCCCAAACAGGCGACGAAGCGATTGCTTAAGGCCATTGAGCATCCGATGGTGCACATCATCGGACATCCGACGGGGCGGCTGATCGAGCGTCGTCCCGGATTGGAACCCGACTTGAACGAAATCTTCGCGGCGGCGATCGAGCATGATGTGGCACTGGAGATCAACTCGCACTGGATGCGCCTGGACCTGCGCGACACGCATGTGCGTGCCGCGGTTGAAGCCGGTTGCAAAATCGCGATCGATTGCGATGTGCACCGTGCGGATGATTATGGGAACATCCGATTCGGCGTGCTGACGGGGCAACGCGGGTGGCTGACGAAGGATCAGTGCATCAACACCTGGAGCAAGCAGAAACTTCACAAGTGGTTGCAGTCTAAGCGATAACGCAACAAAAGCGATCAATCGGCCTATGATCTCCGCCCGGCTGGGCGCAGCGTTCATCACACATGGTGGTCGCAAGCTCGATCCGGGATTGACACACGACATGACTTCCGGCAGGAGCCCGCATGACTGATACCCAGCCACGCTATCGCGCGATCACCCTTTCGAATGTGTCCAAGTTCCCGCAATGGGAAACCTTGGAACCGGAACTCCGTGAAGCTGTTGAAACCGTGGCAAGGGTGCTTCCTTTCAGGACGAACGCGTATCTGATGGATGAGCTTATCGATTGGGATCGCGTCCCCAACGATCCGATTTTTCAGCTGACCTTTCCCCAGCGCGAGATGCTTAAGGATGATCAGTACGCGCGCGTTCGCGACGCGATCGCACGCGAAGCCGGCAAGGATGAGATGAACGCGGTTGTCAATGAGATCCGCCTGGAGCTCAACCCGCACCCCGCGGGGCAGATGACGCACAATGTGCCGCACATCAACGGCGAGCCCATCCCCGGGATGCAGCACAAGTACCGCGAAACGGCGTTGTTCTTCCCCAGCCAGGGGCAGACCTGCCACGCCTACTGCACATTCTGCTTTCGCTGGGCGCAGTTTGTAGGGATGGACGGGCTCAAGTTCGCGAACAAGGAAGCGGAACAGCTCGGACAATATGTGTCACAGCATCGTGAGATCACGGATGTGCTCTTTACCGGCGGTGACCCCATGGTGATGAAGGCGAAAGTCTTTGAGAAGTATGTCGAGCAGCTCCTCGAGATCGACCATGTCCGCACGATCCGGATTGGATCAAAGTCGCTCGCATACTGGCCACAGCGGTTTGTCTCGGACGCGGACGCGGACGACATGCTGCGTCTCTTTGAGCGGATCATCGCGGCAGGAAAGCAGGTCGCGTTCATGGCGCATTGCTCGCACCCGGTGGAGTTTGATCCTGAGATCGCGCGCACTGCGATCTCGCGCATCCGATCCACTGGCGCAAACATTCGGATGCAGTCCCCCGTCATCCGTCATGTGAATGATGACCCGATGGCGTGGCGTGATATGTGGATCACCGGCACGCGTCTCGGGATGATCCCTTACTACATGTTCGTTGAGCGTGACACGGGCGCGAAGAACTACTTTGAGATGCCGCTGGAACGATGCTGGGAGATCTTCCGCGAGGCGTATCAGCGGGTGCCCGGCACGGCGCGCACGGTCCGCGGGCCGAGCATGAGCTGCCATCCCGGAAAGGTACATATACTCGGGATCACCGAGGTCGCGGGCGAGAAGGCGTTCATGCTTGAGTTCCTGCAAGCACGCAAACCCGAGCTCGTGCGTCAACCGTTCTTTGCGAAGTATGACGGAAGCGCGACCTGGTTCGATCAGCTCGAGCCCCTGACACAAAGCGATGTGCCGTTCTTCCAGCGGGATCTGGAGACGGTGGATCTTCGCGTATCCGTTTAAAACGCTACTTCATTCAACTATTTGAGCAACGGCGCACCAGCTGCGCCTTTTTTCTTGCATGGATCCAGAAATTTCTTTCGTGATTTATCTCACGATCACCACCCTCGCTATTCGTCGATAAACCCCTTTATTTGGGTTGTTTAACCCAATCCGTCGCCCCCGAACCCGCTTTAGGCAAGTTCTTTCGTGCGCACTTGTGGGACGCGGTTTGAGAAAGTAGGTTCGAAAATCGCGCCCAGCGCGCGATGAGGAACTGCAACAGAAAGGAAACTCCATGTTTGGAACACGCATGAACGCTACTGGGTGGCTTTCCGTCGTGGCGATCGTCGCAACGAGCAGCCAAGTATTCGCGTTCCCCAGTTGGATCGGGGTGTACGGCTCATATGCGCATCATGATGCCAGCAACCCGGGAACTTTCACGATCCTGATGAATCAGGACTATTACGGGCTGCACGCTGAGGTCGGAGTCCGAGTCAACGGCGGGTCGTGGACGACGCACCAGATGAGCTATGGCGGCAATACCGGCGGCAACTCGCTCTGGACATACACGCCCTCGACGAGCTACGCGCCGGGAAGCACGATTGAATACTACTTCCACGGTTACGACGACTGGGGCGGTCACATCTATGACAACAACGGTGGGAGCAACTACACACACACCGCGTCACTGATCGCATCGAGCAAGTCTGGCATGGGTGCCTGGGTCGATTCGGGCGATACGACTTTCCGGGTCTGGGCACCGAATGCGACGACCGTGTCGGTGGCCGGTTCGTTTAACAGCTGGAGCACAACGGCCAACCCACTCGTAAGCGAAGCTGGCGGGACATGGTCGGTCGATGTCGCGGGCGACCAGCGTGGTGAGACTTACAAGTATGTCATCGACGGCACGCTCTGGAAGAACGACCCGCGCGCAACAGATGTCACCAACTCGGTCGGCGAATCGATCATCACCGCACCGGCAAGCTACTCGTGGAGCAGCTTCTCGACCCCGGGCTGGCAGGATCTGATCATCTACGAGATGCACATCGGGACCTACAACGACAGCCCCGGCGGCAACCCGGGCACATGGCAGTCAGCCATCAGCAAGCTCGATCATCTCGAAGACATGGGCATCACGGCCGTCGAGTTGCTGCCGGTGGCAGAGTTCGCAGGCGACTACTCGTGGGGCTACAACCCGGCGCACCCGTTTGCGCCCGAGAGTATCTATGGCGATCCGGAAGACATGAAAGACTTTGTCGATGAGTGTCATCAGCGTGGCATCGCGGTGATCATCGATGTCGTGTACAACCATCTGGGCCCGAGCGATCTGGATATGTGGCGTTTCGACGGCTCATCGACCGGGAGCTACGGCGGGATCTACTTCTTCCAGGACTGGCGGGCCCCCACCCCCTGGGGCGATACACGGCCCGATTACGGGCGTGGCGAGGTGCGGACCTTCCTCAAAGACAACGCGTTGTACTGGCTCAATGAGTTCAATACCGACGGGCTGCGTTGGGACTCAACGGTCAATATCCGCACCCAGAACAACGGTGGCGGCGGCAACATCGCCGATGGCTGGTCGCTGATGCAGTACATCAATAACGAGATCGACAGCGCTTCGAGTTGGAAGATCTCGATCGCCGAAGATTTGCAGAACAACGACTACCTCACAAAGACGACCGGCGCAGGCGGTGCGGGCTTCGACTCGCAGTGGGACGCGGACTTTGTCCATCCCATCCGTGAGAACATCATCGAGTCAACCGATGCGAACCGGGACATGTACGAGGTCCGTGACGCGATCGCGAAGATCGACAACGGTGATCGTCTCAAGCGTGTGATCTATACCGAGAGCCACGACGAGGTCGCCAACGGGCACTCGCGTGTGCCAGAGGAAATCTGGCCGGGCAACGCGAGCAGCTGGTACAGCAAGAAGCGTTCGACGCTGGGTGCGGCGCTGGTGTTCACCAGCCCGGGCATCCCGATGATCTTCCAGGGGCAGGAGTTCCTCGAGGACGGGTACTTTGCGGATACCGACCCGCTCGATTTCAGCAAGGCGACGACCTACTCGGGCATCGTGGATATGTACACCGATCTGATCGGACTGCGGAAGAACGACGGCGGCAAGACCGCCGGGCTCAAGGGCAACGGCGTAAATGTCCACCATGTCAACGATACCGATAAGCTTGTCGCGTTCCATCGCTGGGACAGCGGCGGCTCGGGCGACGATGTCATCGTTGTCGCCAACTTCTCGGGCACCGGCTTCAGCAGCTACAACATCGGCTTCCCAAGCAGCGGAACCTGGAAGGTGCGTTTCAACTCCGACTGGAGCGGGTACGACTCGGGCTTCGGGAACTGGTACGCGTACGACACGGTCGCGAGCTGGGGCGCGAAGGATGGCATGAGCTACAACGCGAATGTCGGGATCGGGCCGTACTCGGTGATTATCCTGTCGAAGGATTGATCCCACACAGTCAATAATAATTCTCTCTGAACGCCCGTCGAGAAATCGGCGGGTGTTTTTCTTTTCACAGGATCGTAAAGATGATGGGCAAGGAGATCAGCAGCAGGAACAGGATCGTTGCGATGATGCCGATGATTGCAAAGAGCCCGATGACCGGGTGGTGTTTATCGATCATCCCGGAGTCCTCCGGCACATATGCGATGAGCGGCTGTGTGTGCGTGCACTCGATGCATGTCACGGATGCTCGATCAAGCGTGAGTCCCTCTAACGAGTAGCCACACTTTGAGCACACAAGAGGTGTGAGCGCATAGTTCTTCCCGGGAAGAAAGGTGGGTTGCCCGTCGGATCGCATCGCGGAGTCTTTCGCCATCTCAAACCCGCGGCGACGCATGATCGCTTCCGCTTGGATGATCGAACTCGCACGGACAGTCATCGTCTCCCATGGCGTGTGCGTTTCACCGAGCGGTCTGACTTTGACCTCCCAGACGGGTTTCTCGGGTTGGGATTCCTGTGTAGACATTGATGAACTCTATCCCATCCGCTGCCCTATGATGCTTCGGCTGCGGTCACGGCCCTGACTCGAAACACGAACCCACGACGCACGCACCCGTGCGGGAGTTTTTATGTTCGATCGAGTCTCTGATAGTTTCAACGGTGTATTCAAGAAGCTCTCGGGCAACGCCACCATCTCCGAGTCCAATGTCAAAGAGGCGATGGACGAGGTCCGCAACGCGCTGCTCGAAGCAGATGTGCACTATGAGGTCGCCGAGGCGTTCTGCGCCAAGGTGCTTGAGGACGCCAAGGGGCAGGAGGTCACCAAGTCGCTCAAGCCCGGGCAGGAGATGATCGGCATCGTGCACCGACGCCTCATCGAGCTCTTCGGCGGCGACCCGGACGCGAAGGAACAGCCAGCACCTCCCGGCATCCTCAAGATGTCGCCCGGACCCACCGTCATCATGATGTGTGGTTTGCAGGGTTCAGGAAAGACGACCACCTGTGGCAAGCTCGCGGGCGTGCTCAAGAAGCAGGGTCGTTCCGTTATGCTCGCGGCAGCGGACCTGCAGCGTCCCGCAGCGGTCGATCAGCTCGAGACCGTCGCGAAGCAGGCCAACGATGACCTGCCCGGCGGATCGCAGGTCCATTTCTACGGCGAGCACGACAAGACCGCTGAATACGGCAAAGCGGTCGGCGTCGCGATCAAGGTCTGCCAGAACGCGCTCAAGGAAGCGAAGGCCAAGGGGGTCGATGTCCTGATCCTCGATACTGCAGGGCGTTTGCATGTAAACGATGAGCTCATGCACGAGCTCAAGGGCGTGCGTTCGATGCTCAATCCGCACCACACCTTCCTTGTGGTCGATGCGATGACGGGGCAGGACGCGGTCAATAGCGCCAAGTCCTTCCACGAGCAGCTCGCAGTGGACGGCGTCATCCTCACCAAGTTCGACTCCGATACCCGTGGCGGCGCTGCATTGTCCGTCAAGCAGGTCACCGGCGCCCCCATCAGGTACATCGGGGTGGGCGAGAAGCTCGATGCGCTCGAGCCCTTCCACCCGGAACGCATGGCCGGCCGAATCCTCGGGATGGGCGATGTTGTGTCACTCGTTGAGAAGGCACAAGAAGAAGTCTCCGAAGAGGAAGCCATGGCGCTCGAAGAGAAGATGGCCAAGGGCGAGCTCGACATGGAGGATTTCCTCAAGCAGATGAAGATGATGCGCCGGATGGGCTCGATGAAATCGCTGCTGGGGATGCTCCCTGGTGTTGGGTCCGCGATCAAGGGCATGGACATCGACGAGAAGCAACTCGACCGCACCGAGGCGATGATCCTCTCGATGACGCCGAAGGAACGCAAGAAACCCGACATCATCAAGCACTCCCGCAAGGTGCGGATCGCGAAGGGCTCTGGCTCGGACCCGAACGCGGTCGGGCAGCTGTCCAAGCAGTTCACCATGATGAGCAAGGTGATGAAGCAGATGGGCTCGATGGGCGCAGGCGGGAAGATGGCCGCGGCCAAGGCCATGAGTGGTGCACTCGGAGGCGGCGGCGGGATGCCGGGCATGGGCGGCATGGGCGTGCCGGGATTCTCTATGAAAAAGTCCACCAAGTCCAAGAGCATCAAGAAGCGGAAGAAGAGGAAGTGAGGAGAAGAGACAAGGGATCAGCCACTAGCCACTAGCCACCAGGGAAGAGGTGACAGGTATGCCAGTATCCACACTTGGATTTGATGCGGATCGGATTGCGGGGATCTCGGAAGACTTGTTCGAGATGCAGGAGTCGTTTGTGGCGAAGCCGCGCGAGGAGGGGGCGTGGTCACGCAAGCAGATCCTGGGGCACCTGATCGACAGCGCGAGCGTTAACCACCAGCGCATCATCGAGGCGCAGGTCAACGACTCGATCGTGTTCGATGGGTACGCGCACGAAGCGTGGGTTGAGTTTCAGGGGTATCAGGAACAGGATTGGGAGGAACTCGTCACGCTGTGGAGTGCTCTCAATATGCACATCTGTGGTGTGGTTGAACGCATCCCCACGCATGTGCTCGACAAGCTCCACAACGAGCACTCGTACGAGCGCACTGCGTTCCGCGAGTTGCCAGCGGATCAGCCCTCAACGCTCGGGTACCTCATCGAGGACTACTTCGCGCACTTGCAGTATCACCTCGATCAGATCTTGGAAAGATGAATCTAGATCTCAACGAGTTGGGTCGCTTTGCGTCTCGGATCATAACACGACTTGGTGTACTTGACCTTGTATCGCACACCGCCCTTTGTGAGCCATTGATTCGTTGTTTTATGGATCGGGCCGTTCATGATGGTCTCGATGACGGCGCACTCGATCAGATCAACAGTCTCGTCTGAAGACCTTGGAGAACCCTGTATTTCGATGTTCGGGAGGCCGAACAGTTCGTCCATATAGACCGATGCCGCATCGACTGTTGCTCCGTTTTCAAGGTACTCAAATCCAACCCAGTGGCTCAGAGGCACCTGTTGATTTTCGATCAGCAACCGCATGGGCTTCGCCCACTCACTCGCACGAAAAACAACACCCAACGGGCTCGGAATGATCGCTCGGACTCGGTGAGACATGCTTATCGCTTGGAGCATCACAGAGAGTTTAATGAGATCGATTAGGCGCTTCGGTCAGAAGTATGAGCGCCCAGTGCTCTTGGGCATCAACTACACGCTGACGATTCGGATCTTGAGGGTCGATCTTCTCAATCGGAAACCGCTCCGGAACTCGCTGGATCACGCAGCCAGAGTTCTCACCAACAAGGAATCCAATCTGGTCATGAGACTGTTCAAGCACCTCAATGCTGTGCCGCTCAGAGTGCCCAGCGGCCTTTAGAAGCTTCGAGCCATTCTTGCAAATATCATCAACATTGGGATGAATTGGCGAGTCAAAGAACGCGAATGCAATCAGCTGCGGCATAGCTGCCGGATTTTTCTTGAACAGCATAAGTAAACCTCATTCAATCGGCAGTGGATCATCTGCACGCCCTTCCGCCCATTCCTTGAAGCGCGGCCAGAAGATCTCTTGAATCAGGATCTTCACGCACGCAGCAATAGGGATCGCGATCAACAACCCGAACACGCCAAACAACGCGCCGCCCGCGAGTGACGCGAAGAGGATCGTCGGGGTGTCCATGCCGGTACTCTTGCCCTGGATGAGCGGGGTCCAGACATAGTCATCGAGTGCCTGCCCGATGAAGTAGATCCCTGTGGGAGCGCCGACGATCCACCACCACTCGCCTCGGAATCCGTCGTGCCCCTGCAACGCAAGCAGTGAAACGGAGATCGGGAGCCCGATGAGCGCGAGGTAGGGAACGATGGACATGATCGCGACGACCGGGCCGAGGATGAACGCACCGGGCACGCCGATGAGGAAGTACCCGATCGAGAACACGATCCCCTGAATAAACGCGATGGTGATGCGTCCACGGATGAACCCCGAGATGACCGCGTCGAACTTCTGCAGCAGATCGATGATGCGATCACGGTTCTTATCCGGGAGAAGCTTGGTCCCGAACTGTTTGAGCTGGACCCACTCTGTCGCGGTGAAGAAGAAAAAGAACGCGGTCACGAACACCATGAACGACAACCCGAATGCGGCACCGATGATCCCAAAGATCCGGTTCACGAGATCCACACTCACACTCGCGGTGGTCTTGGCGATCTGTTCCTGGTTCGTCGCGATCCAATCGATCGCGGCGTCGAGCGCCCTCCCCATCGATGAGTCTTCGTCTGTTTCTGATTGCCGGATTTCGTCGTAGACCCAAAGAAATGCGTCCGGAACAGATTCCGACTCTGTTTCGGCGGTGCCCGCGAGAACTGCCCTTTCCGCGTCCGCATCCTGCCCCTTGAGTGCTTCGTTCACGCGATCGATATTCGAAATCGTATTCGTCGTGAATGTGAACAACTGCCCCACGGCGTATGCCCCGCCCGCCGTGATTGGGAGCACCACACCAACGATGAGCACCACCATGATCGCAATAACCGAAACACGACGCGAGGAGCCAAACTTCTTCATGATCCAAACGATGACCGGCTCGAAGAGATACGCGAGCAAAATCGCGAGCAGCAAGGGCACCGTAACCACAGATGTTTTCTGACCAATGATGATCAAGGCAAAGATGCCCAGCCCGAGCAGCACATCGCGGATGGGTTGCATCTGCCAAAGGTGCATGCGCGACCAGGTGGGCGCTTCGCGGTCATTTTGCTGCGGGGCGTTGGTATTGGGCTCATCGGACATAGCGATAGCATAGCCGGTATCGTGATTTCGCGCTGGGAATCAGGATTGTGATCAGGAGTTGATTGTGAGCGGGCGGTTACCGCGGGATGGATCTGGGAAGACATCATCGAACTCGTAGATGCCGTCGAAGTCTTCGATCTGATCCTCTTCCGTGGTCCGCATCAGCCCCGCGTCGACCATCGCGAAGATGATCTTCCCGAAATCGATCGTGTAGTAGATGCCCCACTTGTTGAGCACGGACTTGGCCATCATCCCGTAGCGATCGATCGCGTACTCCTTGAGCCCGATGCATAGCTCGTGCCCGGAGACATGACGGGATTCATCGCTCAGTCCGAGTTCGAGCATGGTCTCATCGTCACGGTTGCCGTGGACCATCTCCACGGTATGCGCGAGCCCATCGCGGATAAACGGGAAACACATCGGCGAGTAGCCTCCGGCCCGGTCCATGATGTCTTTGAGATCGATCTGTACTTCGTGACTGCTCATTGCACACCTTCTTCGCACGCCTGGTACGTGCAGGATTCTATGCGTCTCCATGTCTATCGGGAAAGGAGGGCATCTCCTTGCATCTTTTCGCACCGAGCCTCAGCCCGGATCCATCCGCGTCACCCATCGCAAAGGTTTCTCAACCCACTCCTGCGCACTCGAAATTCCGATCCGAGGCGTGCACTCGACTTCCGCATCTGGGATCGCAACCCCTTGCAAAATGGCAATCTGGGTTGATTGGAGAAGATGAACACCGTCAAGAGTGCGATCTATCGCGAATGCTTGGCACAGTTTGCCGGGGCCGTCGCACAGATGACGATCCTTTAATGCATGCTTACGAGGCTTGGTTGTCCGAAGTGTTCGCATCATGTCCGTACCCAAATTAGGGAAAACCGCCCGGACAAGTACGGCCGCAGGATGTTCTTTTTTCAAACACGACACATTAAAACAATGATGCATCCCATAGGTGAAATACACATACGCCGTGCCCGGCGGCGCCCACATGGACTCGTTGCGGGGGGTTCTGCGTCCCCCGAACGCGTGCGATGCGCGATCCTCGGGTCCGACATATGCCTCGGTCTCGCAGATATACCCGGATAGTCGCGTGCCATCGTCGAGGGTGCGTTCAAGCACACACCCGAGCAGATCCCGCGCGACGATCGGGGCGGATCGCTCGAAGAACGACTCGTCGAGTTGTGCATGTGGGTTCTGCATCGATTGATTGAACGCGAGCGAACACGGCGAGGCAACGACGCACGCACAAGGAGCAACGCATGTCATCGAAGATCATCAAGCGCATCGGCGCATTCACAGGGATTCTGACACTTGCGACGGGGTCATTGATGATTGCATCGTGCCGTCACCAATCACTCGGACTGCGCAATCAGGCGGAGCGGGTGCGTTCCCCTTACTTCCCGAAGATTACCTCCGAGAACCTGAACAAAGAGAAGGTCACCCTCCCCGATGATTACAACGGGCGTCCGTTGCTCGTCCTGATTGCTTACAAGCAGAAACAGCAGACGAATGTGAATACCTGGCTCGATCGGATGGACGAGATCGACTCCGCGATCCCCGATGTCCGGGTCATCGAGACCCCCACCATCTCAAGCGGCAAATGGGGCTGGATGGCCGGCTTCATCGACGGCGGCATGCGCTCGGGCATCCCCAGCACCGAAGCACGCGCACGCACCATCACGCTCTACACCGATGTGAGCCTGTTCAACCAAGCACTGATGATCGATTCGACCGACACGATCTACGCGGTCTTGCTGGATCGGGATGGAGAAGTTATCGAGATGGTTGAGGGCGATTTCAGTCCGGCGAAACTCAATGATTTGAGTCCATGAATCGTTGATGCTTACGCATACGCGTGCAAGCCCGGAAGCAGCAGGTTCACCCCGAAGTAGGTCCAGAGCATCACGATGAACCCCGCAACGCTCAGCCATGCCGTGGTGAGCCCGCGATCCTTGAGGTTCATGAATCGAACATGGATCACGATCAAGTAGACGATCCAAGTGACCAGCGCCCAGGTTTCCTTGGGGTCGAACGCCCACCAGCGCCCCCACGAGTGGTCCGCCCACCACGCGCCCAGAAGGGTCCCGACGCCGAGCGTCCAGAACGCGAGTTGGAGGATCGTCATCGTTGCGGTGTCGAGGTCCTTGAGTGTGCGTTGCACGCCCATTGGTTTCTCAGCAGAGCCGTCATCGATCGTGCTCAGCGCGCCCGTGGCGAGCGCGGGCGCTTCGCCTTTCACAAACTTGGCACTGTAATAGGTGCCGAGATAGAACAGACTGACAATGAATCCCAGCGTGATCAGTCCATAGCTCGTGAGCACGGTGGTCACATGGTACTTGAGCAGGACGGATGTATTCAGGATCGCGGCTTCTCGTTCGATCGTCTCGCCGGGGATCCCTGTGGTCGTCGCGGTGATGAGGATCAGGAACCCCGTTCCGGCCGCGGCAGCACCGAACAGCCACTGCTTTTTCCAAAGCATCAACCCAGCGCCGACGAGCGCCGCGAAGAACGAGATACCCGTCATGGACTCGAACTGGTTCTGGATCGCGAACCGTTCCGCGATGAGCGATCGCAGCGTGAACCCGAATCCGTGGAATCCGATCGCGATGAACAACAAGACGACGCCGGTCATCGCGAGCCACTTTCGTCCAGTGCCGAACGCGAGGATCAACGCGACGAGCGAGAGCAGATACACCCACAGCCCGATCTCAAACGCATGTGCCTTGTTGTAGATCGCTTCGAGCTTTGGGCTCGCCGCCTGCTGGGTCTCGGGGTTGATCTGCGCGAGTGCGTCTGCAAGTTCTTGCGCCGCAAGATTAACCCCTTCCGCATCGCTCGCACGCCAAGCAAGCGTCAGGCGTGTTGCGGCTTCGCGTGCAGGAGTGTTTGACGCGAGTGAACCGAGATGCTTCCACGGATCATCCGCGTTAGCAGGTGCAACCATGTTGAGATTGACCACGGCGTTCAGGAATAGATTCTTACTCTGATCGAGCCTGCCGACCGCCGCCCGGAAGGGTTCGGATGATTCATACTTCGCGAAGGCCGCTTCGATGTACAGATCCGCCATTCGAGGGGAGACCATCCCGGTCTTCAGCCATCCTTCTCGGTTGAACGCCGTGCCCTCATTGCGCGGGTCTTGTTCATACTCGTAGAGAATCGCTTGACGCAAGGGCAGATAGTTGATCCCGAGGACCGGCCGATCGAGGTAGTAGATCGGATCGATCATGATGTCGAACATCGTGAACATGGGATCGTATTTGATCTTCTCAACGGACTTGGTGGTCCCATCCGGGTTCTGCTCAACGATGAGATCAAAGAGTTTGTTCTTCCCCGTCAGTCTGGAAACCGTTTCCTCCGCGAGGGTTGTGAGAATCTTGACACGCCCGTTGTGGAACACTGTCGATGTTTCCAGCGGCGACAGGTCGACCTCGTCCGCGAACGCGGCTTTCTCTTCCGTGCTCATTCCGATCGCGATGGGCTGCCCGAAAGGATTCACCACCTGATCCGCGGTACCCGAAACGATCTGCGACTCTGGATGAGCATTGCCGTCGGGAGCTTGTTGCGCGTGTGCGAACGAGACCCCCAGCGCGATCGCGAACAGACTCATGCATCGAATGATGACCTGGTTCATGCGTGTGCCTCCTTGGGCTTTGGTTTCGCGTGCAATGCTGCGAGCCTGCGCTTCTCACGCCGCACGAGATAGGGCTTGAAGTAGAACGCCCATGGGATCCCGATCGACATCAGGATGGAACCGAACGCAATGATGTGGATCCCGGGATTGTTGCCGACGCCGAGAATGGTGAAGTTGGCTCGTGGCTCGTCGAGCATGCCCTGATCGACCATCTGCTGGGACTGTTCCCAACCGTTTCGGTCCCAACCCGACTGAGAGAGCTTGAACTGGTTCGGATCCATTCCAGCCCGGAGCCGAGTAATCGTGTTCGTCAGCCACGATTTCTCCGGATCCCAATGGAACGGTGCTCGCAAGGGGTTGTTGAGCTTCACGACATGATCGAAAGTCTCGAACTCGGGCTTGGGACCACCATAAAACGGGTTGGGCATCACCCGCACAACTGATTGGTAATCCCGCGGAGCACCGCGATGGTCGTAGGCGATCATCTCAAAGTCCACGAGCGCCAACTCAAAGCCGGGGAACTCCCGCTGATAGCGCCCGAAGACGAGCATGATGTTCCGCCCATCCGGTAGGGTGACCTTTGTGCGTTGATCCTGCTGAATCGAAACATACTGAGCGAAGGGGAGCCAGACCACCTTGGACCAGTGCTCGCGTTGGTCGGTTGCATCGAGCGAAACCTCGATTCCGACGAGCGCTTCTCGATAGGACCCAGCGACCGACTTATCGCGATCTTCCATTCGCACCGGGAACGGGCGTTGGATGGAGTCCGCGTGTTCCCATTCTGCAGCGATGTGCAGATCCAGCCGGTCATTCTGCGGGTTGGGAATCAGATCCAGCAACCATTTTTCCTGGGTGATATTGGC
Source organism: Phycisphaerales bacterium (assembly GCA_965216865.1). Lineage (GTDB taxonomy): Bacteria > Planctomycetota > Phycisphaerae > Phycisphaerales > UBA1924 > UBA1924. Next base: position 2,449,070 of record OZ244206.1, on the reverse strand, counting down.
GGTCCGAACGCTGCCACCCGCCTGGCGCATGATTGCCCGAATCTGCTCGCCCCCAGCCCCATCGGCCTGTTCATCGAGGTAGAGCTGAAGCTTGGTCGCATCTATATACGCCACACGAATGCTCGGATCAGGGTCTGTGCGTGCAGGGCGGCCGCCTGGCGTTGGCGTCAGATCCTGGTTGAGCTCTGGGAAACGGTGAAACACCCATCGGGTGAACTCCTTCGCGGGCTGATCACCGCTCGGAGCTTTGATCATCTTCAAGATCGCAACGGAGCTGGTCGCACCATCGTATCCCGGTGTAATGATCGGGAACGGCGGCTCGGGAGCGAGTTGCTCAACCACGACTGTCCAAGGAGAGTTCACGACAGGAATCCGCGTACCGGGGGCGACCGGGACCGCGATCCGGCGTCCGGTTTCCGGGATCTCGATAATGAGCCCGTGCTGGAAATCTACACGGAAATCTTGGCGAAGATCCTCCCAGCGTTGGGATTCCATACCGCGGGTATATTCAAGCGCGATGACATCGTTTGATCGCACTCGGTTCGCGGGATCACCGATAAACAGATTGAAGTTTACGAATGGGAGCGAGTCCTCAACGATCGCCTCGGGTGCGTTGCGGTTGAAGTGAAGATCGACACGCCGATACGGGTTTGACTCGCCATCGACCGGGGGCGACGCCTGGAACCACTCCGTGTCTAAAGTCGCGTACGGCGCGAATCCCACAACTCGGAACCTGATATCCGGATCGACGAGTGTGCCCATCCCGGCGGGAATCACCTGGTTGAGTGTCCGCCCGTCATCGGTTTCTTCCAACTCGCGATCGATAATCTCCGAAAGGGTCGTCACGCCCTCCGGAATTCCTGCATTCAACCCGTAGGCGTTGTAGAGCGGAAGCTTGTCGAGCGCACGCTGCTCAAAGCGAGGCTGTGCATTCGGTGTGCGTGCCTGCGCCACATACAACGCGACATCCTCGCGATCATAAAATGCACGCTGCGATGGGCCTGGGAGTGTTTCGGTCCCCGCGGGGAGAAGGGTATCGCCCTCGAGTTTGAATCGTTGATAGAAGATGGAACCGAGCGCGATGACAACGATGCCCGTGTGCACGCTCAGCACACCGAGGTTCTTGAAGCTGAACTCGATACGACGAACGGTCGCCACGATCATATTTACAACAAAGAGAAGCAGGGCCAGCCGCATCGGCCACCATGCGTAGAACTCAAGCTCGGTCATTTCAAGAATCGGTAGCCGCCGTACGGTGGTGGATTTGTATTCTTCCACAACCGAACGGAAGAGCATGAACCCGGACCCATCACTGGTGTGGTACTTGAGGTTCGGCCAGATCATGCTGGTCCAGAGCATGGTCAACCCGATACCCATCGCGATCACAACGGCAAAGGAGAGGATGAACCGCGCGGCTCTGGACTGATCGCCCATGACCTTTCGTACAAAGACAAACCAGAAAAAGATCGGGATACCGAGCAGGGCGAGATACATCGCGCTGACGATCAGTAGCGTCGGTATGCGCGCAAGCATGCCGACGGGCACCGATGCGAGTGTCGCGTACAACGAAACAAACAGCAGCAAAACCACCGCGAGTGGGATCGAACTGAACGCTCGGAGAACGAGACGCAAAGGTACCCATGCGCCCGTGAGGTTCGCATCTTCCCATGCTTTATTGCGCTGCCATTTTTTGCTCATAGGAGTTCGCCTGCTCCGTTTCTATTTAACAGGAATGGTACGCATCAAATCGGAATTGTTCTCGATTATGTGGCCCGGAACACCCAAGTTGGTGCCGATTTCGAACGCATTGCTCCAGCCCATGGGTTCGTATGAACATCTGAACCGGCGCACTCTACGGCGATAATCCCCGCAGGATGCGCACCGGTCTTCAGCGAGAATCGGCTCGGATCGAGCCCCAGAGCGAATGCGCCATGATGAGTCCCCATAGCAATCAGACGAATCGTATCGTGATCCCCCTGACTCCAGAGAAGACGCATGTCGTCGAGCGTGCTCATTCGATCCGGCGTATCAAGATTCACGATCGAGTCCGTTCCGAGACACACATTGACCCCGGCCTCGATCATGTCTCGATACCGGTGCGGTCCGAAGTGTGTTGCGGCACCGAAATATGCGGAAGCACGCGGGCAATACGCCACACTCGCTCGTGCTTTGGCGAGTATTTCGATCCCATGATCCGTGGCATCGTTCACATGAGCAACGAGCATGGGATGCATCATCAATACGGGCGCAAGATGTTCGATTGGATGCTTCCCTTTACCGATCGAACTGAGGATCGAATCGTCCCAGACGCCCAGATGCTCAAGCATGTCGCGTTGTGGGCCTGACGCGCTCGCAATGAACTCGCGTTCTTCGGGTGTTTCCGCAAGATGCGTGCTCACAGGGAGCCCTCTCGCCTTAGCGGCGATCGCAATCCAGCGATATACCCCCAGATCGATCGTGTTTGTCGCGTGCGGCTGGAGTCCGAACCGTATGCCAGAAGTCTCCAAAGACCGCATCAGTTCGGGAGCATGATCCCGGAGATACGAGCTGATACGCTCAACCGCACCCGAAGCGTTTTTTCCGATCCCAAAGAACTCAAGATATGACACCCCCATAAGTGGGGAGCTTGCGAGGGTGCGTGCGGGAGATTCCGTGAGTCGTCCGTTGGGAGCGCCAGCGATATCGCCTACCGCGATGACTCCACCGGCGAGTGAATACTCGATCCCGAGTCGAACACAACGCTTGATATGATCTTCATCAGTTGCTCGATTGGTTCGGATTGTGTTGACCCATTGAACAAATCCGTCATCTGGCTCGTGGCTTAACGGGCCGATGTGGGTGAGATCGAGATGCGTGTGCGCATTGACGAGAGCCGGCATGAGAATGTGTTGTGACAATGTGAGGACCGGGATGCTCGGGTCAAGAAACGGGTCCGGGAGGGATTTTGATGTGCCCGAATAAGAGATGACAACACCTGATTCCGTGCGTTCAAGGACAAGAGTCGCGTGTTGTATGATCCCGAGATCCGCGTCTGCGATCGCCGCGGCATCAACACGGACATAGCGCGTCGAAGAAGGGGTTTGTGGGGAATCTGACAGCCACCCGTGCAGGAGCGCATCCGAGTCGTACGGGGCGTGTTCGTCGCGTGGCGTGGGATTCATGCCGAGAGATGATATGTGCCGATTCGAGTTGGGCTGCGATGTGTGTGATTCTCAATGAACGGCGCTGCTCGCGGCACTCGGATCTCATACCATGTAGGAGTCGCGTACGCACCGCGCGGGGTTCGCGTTGATGCGCCGCAGAATGTACTGACCAGGAGCAGATCATGAAGATCACCCATCGCATCACAAACGGACGCACGCTCGCCCTGACCACCCTGCTCGTTACTGTCGCGGGTCTGGGGACAGGCTGTGTGAGCCAGCAGGAATATGACCGTCTCTACGAGACAAACCAGTCACTCAGGAGCCAGAATCAGGATCTCCAGAACCGGCTGGGTACCCTAGAATCCAATAACTCGCAGCTCCAGGGGTCCGCGGGGGATGCACAAGGCGTCATCGGTCGTCTCCGCGGCGAGAACAGCAACCTCCGGGATCAGCTTGCTGCATCGCAGAACGCGTTCGCATCGCTCGAAGATCGGATGAACTCGCTCTCGATTGTACAACTCGACCCCGCGACGGATCGTGCGTTGAGTGATCTTGCATCGGAGTACCCCGACATGATCGTCTACGACGGCGAACGCGGGATGCTCCGTTTCGTCTCCGATCTCACCTTCGCTTCGGGTTCGGATCAGGTTCAGTCTTCCGCATTGGAATCGCTCAAGACCCTCGCGAGCGTGCTGAGCAACAACGCTGCGAGCAAGTACGACGTTGAGATCGTCGGGCATACTGATGACGAGAAGCCCGGTGCGAACACGCGTCGCAACCACCCCACAAATATGCACCTCGCAGCACATCGTGCGATTTCGGTGCGTCGGGCACTCGGGGATGCCGGGCTCGATTGGAGCCGCATGAGTGTGATGGGTTGGGGTGAGCATCGCCCGATCATCGCAAACAACCCCGGCAAGGGCACCCCTGCGAACCGACGCGTCGAGATCTACCTCGTTCCGTCCACACGCAATGAGGCGCTCTCGAGCCCATCGATTGACAATGTCGCTCCGAGCAACAACTCGTCGCGGCCGGTCGATACGCGACCGAAGATTGATCCGACTAAGTGATCGATTGCATCAATCAACTCAAGAGCCATGTGCGTCGCACATGGCCTTTTTCATGGACTCGTTTTTTCAACTGAATGATCAGGCGTCGTCTTCTGTCACGCGTGCGGGAGCGATCGCGAAAAAGAATGAGATGACGAGCATCAGGAACCCACCCGCAGCAACAGGAAGCGTCCACCCCGCGTCACGGAGCGCTTGGCGTTCCTGAGTTATTGGTGGTGGTCTGTTGGTGACCTTGATCGCGGCCCCCCACTGCCATGTGTATTCCTTGATCTCATCCTCTGCCCGTTGGGGTTCGGGCTCACCTTTCAGTTCCGCGTTGACCTTGCGGCGCATGAAGCTCTTTCCGGACTCGGGGAATCGCTTTGATTCGTACTCGATCGATCCGTCTCGTTTGAACTCGTAGAAATCGTACCGGAAGAGGTCACGGCGTGCCTCTCCTGTGGTTTCGTTCTCGTTGCGTCCGATCCCCTCATACCGGGGTGCCTTAGCGGGATCGACACCGAAGGGCGTGCGGGTCACGATCGCGAGCCGGAGCGGGACTTCGTCCGTGTAAATCGCTTCTTCGAACTCGCTGAGGGTGAGCCCGGACCGATCAGCGAAAAAGTACATCCCGAACCATTCTCGCTGTCGATCGAAAAGCGTTGGGAGGGTGTGCTTTGGCGGGTAGACGACATCGAGATCGAGGGTCTGATCGCCGTAGCTGACGAGAAGCCCGAGGGTCCCGTCCTCGCGCTGATGTTCCTTGATTGAGATCTGCTGATCTGCGAATGAGAACTGGGTGCTGACGACTTCGATGAACGCAAAGAGCGGGTTATCGACTCGTTCGTAGTACGCACCAATGCGTTTGGTCAGATTTACCCCGGCAACAAGGATCGCGACAACGGAGATGGCTGCAAGGATCCACCAGATGCCCCGCTTCTCTCGCGGTGCGTTTCGGTCGTTGTTGGGTTCGTTAGTGCCCATCGTCGTGGGAGTCGTGCGCTCCATGATCGTCCACAGGGACATCAGAGAAGATGCCAGGGGTAAGGCCGGTGCGACCTCGGGACTTGTTCGCGTCGGATTCTTCGGCGTGGTGCCCGAACCCGAGCTGGGTGAAGTAGTCATGCTCATCCATCGGGTCGCGATGGGTCGCGTGATCGCCGTAGTGGATCTCCCAGAACTCCGCTTCGGAGTGATTGGGGTCGTTGCGGAACTTATCCAACCCCCAGTAGTGGTGGTCTTTGTTGTCGGTCCCTGTGAGGCGGGCCTCGTAAATAATGCCCATGCCCTGGGTATTGACCTTGGGGCTCATCCGGACGGAGAAATCTTCATCGGCAGGCGCGGAGTTCAGACCGACCCCTGTGCCGCCAGTGCTGATCTCGCCCGCTGCCATCGGATTGACGAGGTGGCGAGAACCGAGATCGATCATTGAGAACCCAAGGAAGAGCCCTACACAGAGCAGACAAAAGAGCAGCACGAAGGTGTTGAGCACCTTGTCGTATTTGAGCTGCATGAAGAATGCGGCAACAAGGATGCCCTTGATCGTTGCGATCGACATCGCCCCTGCGATGTTGACCCAACCGGGGAGATGGATGCCGAAGGCGACTTCGGCCCATACCTCAACTCGGAAGAACGCGACGGTGAGGAATGTGAAGAACAGGAGGATCGCGAGGACACCCACCTGCATACGCCAGTCGGCGATGAAGTGATGATGCTCGCCGTGATGCGGGTTGATCCCGTGGGGATCTTCCGGATCCCACCCGAGCTGGGCCACGTTCTCTGCCTTAGTGTGTTCTGTGTAATCCATGGGTATCTCTTCTCAGTTTATACCGAGCGGGAATCGACGGTGATGGGATCAGTGGATCAGGTACAGGAGTGGGAAGAGGAAGATCCAGACGAGGTCAACCAAGTGCCAGTAGAGCGCCGCGTTCTCGACGAGCGTGTACTGGGTCGGGCCGTATGCCTGGTAGCGCTTTGCGTAGTAGAGCACAACACCGAAGAGAGCGGCACCGATGACGACATGCAGCGCGTGGATCCCGGTACCGATGTAGTAGAGCGACCACCAGAGGGGCTCGTGCGCATCGTGCGCGTGGGGGTACGAGAAGAATGTGCCGGGTGCCTTACCCTGACCAAGCTTGACCATGTACTCAAACTTGAGCTTGATGAAAATGAACAGTGCGGCACAGGCGATCGTCACGATGATGTTCACGCGGAGCCAGAACTGCTTGTCGAGCTGGGCGCAACGCACCGCGTTCGCGGCGGTCCACGACGAGAGCAGGAGCACGGCGGTGTTGGCCGCGCCGAATCGCCAGTCGAGGTAGTGCGACCCGTTCGCCCAGGCCTCGGGATACATCATGCGGAAGACAGCGTATCCACAGAAGATGCCCGCGAAGAGCAGGACTTCCGTTGTGAGGAAGAGCCACATGCCGAGCTTGGCAGCATCGAACTCCTCGTCGCCGCTGCGCCAGTGGTGTCCCGCGATGCGGTTCCGCCAGTGCTTAGGGCTTTTGAGGATGCTCTGTGGAACATCGGTCGGGTTGGTATCAGTCATCGTGCTCATGTATCAGCCCCTGCTTGGCCCTCGATTCATCCGAGGGTCGGCTGGTCAGATTCAACGGTTCAGTGCGCTGCCTTCCCTGCATCGGGGTGGATCGGGTAATCCTTGGGATCCCAGTGCGGGGGCACGGTTGTTTCGAAATCGTACGGGCCGTGCTTGACGATCGGCTCGTGGTGGAAGTTGTGCTCGATGGGTGGGGATTCGCATTCCCACTCGAGGGTGAGACCACCCCATGGGTTCGCGGGTGCCTTCTCGCCTGCGATCAGCGAGTGAACAAAGACCGCGAGGTGGACGAGGAACCCGAGCCCGAGGATCCATGACCCGTAGGTCGAGATCTGATGGAGGGTCTGGAACTCGTCGACATAGTTCGCGTAACGGCGTGGCATGCCCTGCGTCCCCAGGAAGAACTGGGTGAAGAAGGTCACATTGAACCCGATGAACACGAGTCCCATACCGATCAGTGCGCCGGGCTCGTTGTACATCTTCCCAAACATCTTGGGCCACCAGTGATGGATGCCGCCCATGAATGCGATCACGGTACCGCCCATCATGACATAGTGGAAGTGGGCGACGACATAGTACGAATCGTGCAGGTGCAGGTCGGTCGCGAGGGTTGCGAGGGGGAGACCCGTGAGGCCGCCGATTGAGAATGTGAAGAGGAACATCAGCCCGTAGCACATCGGTGTGTTGAGGACGATCGATCCTTTGTAGAGGGTTGCGATCCAGTTGAACACCTTGATCGCCGTCGGGATCGCAACGAGGAAGGTCAGACCCGAGAAGAGGATCGCGGCGAGCTCGCCCATCGCGGTGAAGATGTGGTGCCCCCAGACGAGGAACGACACGCCCGCGATGCCCAGCGATGAGAACGCGATCGCGCGGTACCCGAAGATGTGCTTGCGGGCATGGATCGCGAGGAGCTCGGAGATGATGCCCATCGCGGGAAGGATCATCACATAGACGACGGGGTGCGAGTAGAACCAGAAGAAGTGCTGGTAGAGGACCGGGTCGCCGCCCATGGCGGGGTCAAAGATCCCGATGTTCATGATGCGCTCGAAGATGAGCAGCAAAAGTGTGATGCCGATCACGGGGGTCGCGAGGACCTGGATGATTGAGGTCGCGTAAATCGCCCAGATGAAGAGCGGCATATCGAACCACCCCATCCCCGGAGCACGGAGCTTGTGTACCGTGACGACGAAGTTCAGCCCCGTGAGGATTGAGCTGAAACCCAGGATGAACGCGGCGGTGACCATGAGGACTACACGCCAATGGTCTGCATCTGTCGTGGTTGAATACGGCGTGTAGAAGGTCCACCCAGTTTCGACACCGCCCATCAAGATCGAAAGGATGCCGAACGCTGAACCGAACAGATAGATATACCAGCTGAGCAGGTTGAGCCGCGGGAACGCAACATCTTTCGCGCCCAGCATGACCGGGAGGAAGAAGTTGCCCAGCGACGCGGGGATCGATGGAACGATGAACATGAAGACCATCACGGCGCCGTGGAGGGTGAAGGCGCGGTTGTAGATCTGCGTGCCGGTGAGATCGCCAGCAACCCCGAGGCCTGAGAAGAGATCTCTGAGGTTTTCGCCGGTCGAGGTCGTGGTTTCCACGAGATCGCCGTCTGCATTCACGGACTGCGTGATCACATCGCGCATTGGGTCGATGAGCTCATAGCGGACAAGCAATGCGGCGGTTCCGCCGACGAAGAACATAAAGAGAACCGCGAAGAGGTACATGACCCCGATCTTCTTGTGGTCAACCGTGGTTGCCCATTGCCAGATCTTGGCCATGATCCCGGGCGGACCCGAGAGGTAGGACCCCTCGTCGTGGTGTCCGGCGTGTGTATCAAGCGTACTCATGATTCACTCCCGGCGGCTTCTTCCGCCTGGTTGCCTGCGTCTGATTCGGATTCACTGCCCTGAGCGTCCAGATGCGGGTTCGGTTCGACCGTCGACAGCGTCTGGATGTAGGCGATGATGTTGTTGATATCGTCTTCGTCGAGCTGCCCCTGGTAGCTCTGCATCTGTGGTGCGTACCCGTTCACGATTTTGGCGTTCGGATCGAGGATCGATTCGCGATAGTAGTTTGGGTCGCGTTCAACTGATGAACCGTCTGCAAGCGATACTGGATAGCCCCAACCGTACTGCCCACTTCCGTCAGAACTTTCGTTCCATGGTGGGCCAACGAGCTTGGTGCCATTGATCTGATGACAGCTTGCGCACATGGATTTGTAAATCTTCTCGCCCTCTTCCCAAGGCAGACCAACAACGCCCCACTCCTCCATCTTCTGATCGAAGTAGTCTTGAGGAACGATGCGGATGGTTGCGGCCATGCGGGAGTGCTCGTCGCCGCAGTATTCGGCGCAGAACACCCACATGTCACGACCGATCATTTCTTCACCGGTGTCTTGATGGATGTATGTGTCAGCCGCTGTGAGCTTGGGTGTCTGGATGCCGTAGGTGGTGTACCGGTTGGGGATCACATCACGCTTGACGCGGAACTCGGGGATCCAGAATGAATGGATAACATCCTGCGAGTTCATGCGGAACTTGACCGCCGTGTTCTCGGGGAGGTAGAAAATCGGGTAGTCCTTGCCACGGGTGACCGAGCTTGACATCCCGTCAGCGCTTTGCGTTTCCTTCTTGGAGAGCGGCTGGAACTCGGGCGACTTTGCCCCGTTGGGGTAGGTCGCGAGCCAGTTCCACTTGTTACCTTCAATACGCAGTTCCATGGCGTTCGAAGGTGACACCAGTTGCTGGGTGTAGCCCTGAAATCCGAGCACGAACATCACGAGCAGCGATGACGAGGGGACCACTGTCCAGAAGACCTCGAGCAGCGTGTTATGGTGTGGGCTCGGTTCCGTCGGGACGCCCTCGCGCCGGCGGTACTTGATCATGAAGTAGAACATCAGTCCCATCAGCACGACGAAGAAGAAGACCGAGAACCAGGTGATCATCATGAAGAGCCCGTCTGCCCACGCGGCGGATTCGCTCGCGGGGAGTTTGGGCCCGAAGATCAGCTTTTCAAGACCGCTCACTTGTGCGGTCGCAAGGGTTGGCATCATCATGACACATGCCCTGTCTTTGCTCCGGCATACGAGCCGGATGGGTTGGTTGATTCGTCAGTTGTGTTCTGGCTTTGCTTCGCGAGGTAACGCCGACGGCGTGCTCGATCACCGATGAACAACAGTGTCAGTCCGATCGCGAGGATCAGAACCGTGAGTCCCGCGCCGATCTGCATCACGCGGAAAGCTTGGAGCGAGTACACCCCGGCGTTCGGGTCAAACGCGTAGCAGAAGTGCAGGAGCCGATCGCCGAAGCTCTGGGCGATCTTCCCTTGTGAGGCATCGAGAAGCGAGAGCTTGAGTTCCTGAGGCGGGTAATCGAACCCGTACATGTATCTCGAGACCTGTCCCTCGGGGGAAAGGATCATCAATGAGATCGGGTGGGCGTAGTCACCCGCGTCCGTTGGGTTGAAGTTGAACCCGATCGAGTTCACGAGTCGGCGGATATTGAGCACATCGCCCGTGTGGAACGCGATCCCCGCGCGGGCGTTGCTCTCTCCGCCGCGGTTGTACGCGTCGAGGAACTTGGTCCGCTCGCCCAATGCCATGGTCGTGGTTTCGTCGTGATCGAACGACACAACTAGAACCCGGTAGTCCTCACCCGCGATGTACTCGAGCTCGTTGAGCGAGTTCGTGAGCTGGCTCAGGACAGTCGGGCATACAACGGGGCACTGGTAGTACACCATGACGAGGACCACGGGGGTTTCGCCATCGAAGTAGTCGCCGAAGACGACCGTCTCGTCGTTGTGGTTGGTAAAGGTCGCATCGAGGGGTACACCGTCGCCCAAATGCTCCGTGACCTCGACACCGTTGAGTTCGACCACTTCGTCACGATCAAGGATGCGTTGCGCCGACGCGATGGGCGCGGCAAACCATACACTCGCGATCGCGAGGAGTGTGGTGAGCATCTTGGTCGTGGCGTTGAGGTTCATCGGACTCTTGTGGGGTATCGAGGGCGTGGTCTGGTTTAGTTCGTGGATGCATACTCGGCGATGACCTGCTCCGTCGCGACGCGTACGGAGGGGGCCATCTCATTGAGCATGTCATTCTTCTGATGCCAGATCTCCGCAGCCTGCTCGGTGTTCTCGTCGATCTTCGCACGGTACGACGACATGTAGCTGTCGAAGTAAACCTTGAGGACGATGATCACAAAGAGCACGCCGAGCACCATGAAGATGAAGGTCAGCCCGAGCGCTTTGGCGCTTGCTTGCGACCCATGCTCATCCTGGGGCATCCCTTCGGCGGCGGTGTGCTGGTGCCAGTTGTCGTGTCCGTCAGCGCTCATGCGAGTGCCTCCTGGTAAATCTGAGCATCACCTCGATGCTCGGTTTGACCTGATTGTTGGGCCGGCTTTACCAACCCCTGATTTCGTTCAAGCCGCGTGATCCGATCCACGGATCGGGCGGGATTAGACATAGTTCTTGTGCTTGAGTGCCTCGTGGAGCATCGGGTCCTTGAGTGGGAGCAGCGGGCCCTTGGAGACCTTGATGGCAACGAGTCCGAAGTACATCGCGAGGATCCCGAAGATCCCGACGAGGTCCAGTGCGATGCGGACGATGCTTGAACCATCAACGGTTGTCGCCGCAAAATCTGCCATGGGGCGAAGGATCCAGACCATGTCGAGCGCGACCATAACGATCATGTAGACACTCATGATGGCGAGCAGGTTGAGCGATCGCTTGGTCTGACGCCAGATGAGCAACAGGAACGGGAACACGAAGTGACCGATGACCATGACCCAGAAGAGCCAGTTGTACCCGTACTCCTGGCGGTTGTAGAACCACGCGGTTTCTTCCGGGATGTTGGAGTACCAGATCAGGAAGTATTGCGAGAAGGAGATGTACGCCCAGAAGACGGTAAACGCGAAGACGAGCTTGCCGAGGTCGTGCGAGTGCTCGCTCGTGACGAGACCTTCGAGCTTGCCTGCACGGCGCAGGAAGTACGCGATGATCGCGACGCCCGATGCGCCCGCGAGCCCGCAGGACGCGAAGTAGTAGACGCCCCACATCGTGGAGAAGAACCGGTAATCGGGGGACATCAGGAAATCGAAGGCGGCGAAGGTCGTGGTCAGCGCAAACACGGGGATCGCGAAACCTGCGACGCGGCGTGACTTGCGACCCAGACGACGGTCGCCGGTTTCGTCCTGCTTCTTCGACCATCCGATGAAACAACGGGAAATGATGATCCATGCCGCGGCATACACGAGAACACGGATCATGAAGAATGACGAGTTCAGGTAGGGTTCCTTCACATGGAGGAGATGGTTGTATCCCTCATGATGGATCCACTTGAGCATGATCCCGCCGGACAACACCTCGATAAGTGCGATGATGATCAGCAGGACCGCGGGGAACCAGATGACGGACCCGAGGTTTTCGAACTGACGGCGGAGGGTGATCGACCACCCCGCGTTGAGCGAGTGGAAGACCATGACCCAGAACATCCCGCCCAGCGAAATCGCGAGTGCGGTGAAGAGCCCGACCTCGATCGACGCGAGCATGTGCATGCCGTGACCGGACATGGAAAACCCGCTGATGACAGAAACGATCGTTGCGACCAGCCCTGCGAAGAAGAGTGGGACAGCGATCGGCGATTTGGCGATCGTCGTGTTCTCTTCGCTCATGCGAGGATCAGCGGCAATCTTCTCCAGACGCCTCTGCCACTCGGCACCACTGAGCGCGGTTGCTTCGGGTGCGGGATGGTTCGCGGATTCAGTGACGATGTGCTCCATCACTCTCCCCCGTTGTTATTGGAAGCACCCGAGGATGCGTTCACGGTGCTGTTTCCATCGGCGTCGAAAGCGGCCTGAAGCACGCGGATGTACGAGACAATCGCCCATGCCTCCTGCTCATCAACGGCGTAGCCGTACGCCGGCATGCGGTTCGAACCATCCGGAGACCAGAGCCCCTCACGGATGACATGGTAGATATATCCATCCGCCCCGAACTCGCCGGCACGATCACGGTACTTGTCGTCAAGAAGGTTGACCGGGCGGACATTCATCAGACGCCCCACCGTGCCAGAATCATTGCCGACCATGTCATACCCGTGGCACATCGCACAGTAGATGTTGTACTGTTCGGCACCCTCTGCGATGAGTTCCGCGGTGACCTCGACGGGCATCCGCTGAGCCCAGCTCGGATTCTCAGGCGTGGAACCCGATACGAGCCCGAAGTAGTAGGTCTCGTCTTCACGCAGCATGTTCGCGCGATCCTGACGACGCATCTGGGTCCACTCAGAATCATCACCATCATCGGGCAGAACCGAGTGGTCTGAGAATGGCACGACGCCCTCGACGAGGGGGCGCTGGGTCATGCCATCAGCGAAGAACTCGGTCTCGGCCTGAGCTTTGTGCTTTGGCTGAAGGTCCATATCGGGGAAGAACCGTCGCGGGGGCTTATCGGTTCGATCGCCCCGACACCCGCCGAGCGGAAGTGCCGCGATCGCACCCAACGCCAGCATGCACGCCAGTGCGCTGCGAGTGGTGTGCTTGTTTTTCTTGACTGATGGGATCATTGTGAATCCTGTCGTCTTGATTGGAACACGATGTAGATCGTGATGGGTCTTGTGTCTGCCTTGCCTTAGTCGATGTCTTCGATGAGCGAGATGTGTGTCCCGCCCGCGTCTTCGAGCACCTTCTTCACCTTTGATGGATCGAAGTCCGGGTCGGTCGCTTCGATGACAATGAAGAACTTGTCGTTGCCCACTCGCATAAACCGGTCGTGTGTGAAGAGCGGGTGGTGCCATCGTGGGAGCCCGTTGAGGGCGAGCATCCCAAAGATGCACATGAACGCGGTGAAGAGAATCCCGAGTTCGAACATGATGGGCACGAATGGCTGCCATGCTTCGAAGGGCTTTCCCTGCACCACGGTCGGGTAGAGCACGAACGAGGTGCCCCACTGCAATGCCGCTGCGGTCGCAACGCCAGCGATGGCGGCACCGCCGGCCAAAAGCGGGAGCTTGGTCGACTTCATCCCCATCGCTTCTTCCATGTCATGGATCGGGAAGGGCGAGTGGACATCCCACTTGGTGTATCCCGCATCGCGGACATGCTGCGCTGCTTTGAAGACCTTGGGAGTCTCGTCGAACTCCGCCACGATCCCGTACACGGGCTTGCCCGACGAGGTCACGAACTTCGGAGACCCCTTCCCGATGAGCATCGGGAAGTAATCAGCGGCAGCGGTCATGAAATCATTGATCATCTTCATTTCCAGAGCCCTTCCTTAATGGTGATCATCCGTGTGCGACTGGGGCATCACGACCTTGACTTCTGCAAGGGCGAACACCGGGAGGAACTTGAGGAACAGCAGGAACAGGGTCATGAAGATCCCGCACGAGCCCACGAAGGTGAGGATGTCGACCCAGGTGGGGAAGAACATATGCCACTCGCCGGGGAGGAACGCGCGATGGATCGATGTAACGATAATGACGAAACGCTCGAACCACATCCCGATCGTAACGGCCAGCGCGACGATCCAGATGACGAGCGGGTTCTGACGCATCTTTCGGAACCAGAACAACTGCGGGAAGATCACATTGCAGGTGATCATGGTCCAGTAGGCCCACCAGTACGGCGCTTCCGCGGGATTCACGCGGTTGTTCGCGAAGACCGCGAACTCGTACTGGTTTGCCCCATACCAAGCGATGAAGAACTCCATCGAGTAGGCGAACCCAACCATCGTGCCTGTGAGCAAGAGGATCTTGGCCATGTTCTCCAGGTGACGCAGCGTCAGCAGATCGGAGAAGTTGGGGAGGATCACACGCAGCGGGATGAGCAGGAAGAGCACCATCGCGAATCCGCCGAAGACCGCACCCGCAACAAAGTAAGGCGGGAAGATCGTGGTGTGCCAACCCGGGATGACCGAGGTTGCGAAGTCAAACGAAACGATCGAGTGCACCGAAAGCACGAGCGGCGTGGAGATACCCGCGAGCATCAGATATGCCTTCTCGTAGCGGTGCCAGTGACGCGAGGAGAACCGCCACCCGAGCGATGCGACGCCATAGATAAAGAGGCGGATCGAGTCCGGGCGAGGCATGAACCCAAGGGGGAGCCCGTCGCCGATCGGCATGGGCATCTTGAACTCTCGCGAGACACCCTTGTGGAGACGGGCGGCCGCGCGATCACGAAGTGTGGCGAGATCGGGGATCATGCCCATGTACCAGAAGAGCAGCGAAACGGTCGCGTAGGTTGAAACCGCGAAGACATCCCAAAGCAGCGGCGAACGGAAGTTCGGCCAGATGGCATTGGAGTTGGGGACCGGAGCGAGGAACCATGCAAACCACACACGACCAACATGAATGCCGGGGAAGATGCCCGCACAGACAACCGCAAAGATCGTCATCGCTTCCGCGGAACGGTTGACGGCTGTACGCCAGTTCTGCTTGAGCAAGCAGAGAATCGCGGAGATAAGCGTGCCCGCGTGACCGATACCGATCCAGAAGACGAAGTTGGTGATGTCCCACGCCCAGTCGACCTGGTTGTTGAGACCCCAGACACCGACACCCGTGATGATCAGGTAAAGGATCATCCCTGTGCCCAACGCCGCGATCATGGAGCAGATCGTGAACGCTGTGAGCCAGATCTTGGGGATCGGCGCCTCGGCGTAGCCACACACGATGTCGGTGACTTCGCGGAAGGTGCGCTTGCCGAGGACCAACGGTGCGCGAACGCTCGGGTCTTCGATCAGCGTGCCGTCGTCCGTTGTGCCCGGCACCACAGGCATGCTGCGGGGCAGAGGCTGGACCGACACTTCGCCGGAGCCCTGTTTGGTAATCTTTTCATCAGGTTGCATGTCACTCATTGCTGATCGTGCTCCGCTGCTTTACGCGTGAACCCCGCTGAGCACCTTGAGGCTCATTGAGTATCCCTGATCCATGAATCGTTTGGTGCGATCGATGTAGGACGACGAGTGGGATTCGCCGCCGTGATCGTCGTGTCCGTTGTGGTCGTCGCCGTGCCCACCGCCGTGTGTGTCGTCGCCGTGGCTCCCGCCGTGGTCGAGCGGGTCATGCTCGCGGTGACGGATCGCCTCGTTCGGGTTGCGCACACGCATCATGTATGTCGTGCGAGGGCGCGTTCCGAGGTATCCCAGCAGCAGGTAGCTGCGACCCGAGTCGCGTTCCTTAGAGACGCGTGCGTTGGGGTCGAGGATATCGCCGAAGCTGATCGCATCGCTCGGGCAGACCTGCTGACACGCGACCTGGAAGAACCCATCGGGGATCGGTCCGACCTGATCGCGATCCGTCCAGATCCCGCGGATCTTGACTTCCTGGCGTGCCTGGTGGATGCGTTGGATGCAGTAGGTGCACTTCTCCATGACACCACGGCTGCGGACCGTGACATCGGGGTTCATGTGCATCTTGGAGATCTCGTCGAGCTTCTTTCGAAGGCGCGGCGGGATGAAGTTCTGGTTGAAGGTACGATCCTGCCCAACGGTTTCTTCGAACTCCTTCGCGATCTCCTTGGAGGTGTACTGCGAGTCGAGACCGCCGTTGAACTTGACGGGTGCATAGTCGAAGAAGTTGAATCGGCGTACCTTGTAGGGGCAGTTGTTCGCACAGTAGCGTGTACCGATGCATCGGTTGTACGCCATGTCGTTGGTGCCCTCGTCGCCGTGAACCGTCGCGTTGACCGGGCAGACGGTTTCACACGGTGCGTTCTCACAATGCACGCAGGCAACGGGCTGAACGATCATTTCGTCTGGGTTGTTGAGGTCATCGCCGACGAAGTAGCGATCCATGCGGATCCAGGTCATCTCGCGGCCCTTCGCGACCTCGTTCTTGCCGACGATTGGGATGTTGTTCTCGCTCTGACACGCGATGGTGCACGCGTTGCAACCCATGCACGCATTCAGATCGATCGACATGCCCCACTGCGGGCCCTGCGCGAAGCGAGGCGGCACATCGTCATTGAGCTTGTAGTCGTAAACACGCTCCTCTGGATCGGGATCGCGCTTCGACTTGTTCTGCGGGTTTTCGTAGATGCTGATAATGGGTGGAGAGTGGCTCAGCTCGCCGAGCTTCTCAGCGATATTGAGGTCCTCGTAGTCGCGACCGTAGATCTCGTCCGTAAACTCGACATTCTTGTCGGCGTATTTGTCCCACCAATACTTGTCCATCGCACGCACAATGGAGGTGCGGCTTTCCATGGACCAGTGGTTCTGGGTTGAGGCGATTGTATAGGTGCCCGCTGCCTTCTTGATCTTCGCACCACGGGTCGCGAGCGTCCCGGTTGCGGGCTTGATCTTGTATGTGTTGTGCCCGACCTTGAACCCGACCTTGCCGACCATCTCACGCCCGTACCCGAGCTTGACGGCGACGGTGTTGTCCGCCATGCCTGGGAGGATCCAGAGCGCGGCTTCCATCTCGTGCCCGTCGAGGGTAATGGTGACGCGCTGCGCCTGAGGCATCTGCTGCTTGGTGTACGGGTTGTACTCGTCCTGCCAAGAATGCTCAGGGAGCACCCCGAGCTTCTTCGCGGTCAACGGACTGACGACAATCGGGTTGTCCCAAACAACTGAAGTCCCGAACTCTGGTGACTCCTGCAGCCATCCGTTATTCGCGAGCTGGCCGTGGTTGAAGTTGCTCGTGTAGAACAACACATCCATGGATTCCTGACCCGGCGCGGGGCGCATACCTGCGGACGAAGCTGCGCTGAAAACTGCGCCGCTGCGGACTGAGGCGGTGTTCGCTGCTTTTGCACTGAGGAACCCGTTATGAAGGGTGCGATTCCATGCTTTGTCGCCCGAGTTGCCCAAACCAGACCAAGTCTGCTTGACCAAGTCGATGCCGTGCACCCCTGATTGGCCCGCGAGCATACTCAGGAACTCGATGTCTGAGCGTGCAGGATCATAGAGCGGCGCGATCATCGGCTGAATGACGGAGTAAGTCCCGTCGATGTCAACGACATCGCCCCACTGCTCGAGGTAATGCGTCCCGTTAAGCGACCAAGTCGAAAGGTGCTCGGTCTCCGAGATGTTCTGATCGAAGGTCACCGTGTTGGGCACCTTCGCGAACGCATCCGCGAAGTTGATCGATGCGGGCGCGTCGTAAACAGGGTTGCAGTTGATCGTGACGAGGGTATCGACGAGCCCGTTGTTCATCGCACCCGTGAGGGCCGCGAGTTCAACGGCCCCGTTGCTCGCGAGCGACTCGGACATCGCGGTGGTCTTGACCATCGAACCCAACGCGCCCAGCGCGTTGTTGATGGCCATGCACATCGCCCACGCCTCGGTCCCGATCTGATCGCCTGGGACAACCACCGCGTGCCCACGGTGCGCGACGAGGTCCTTGGCGATCTCGTCGATGTCGTGCTGAGAGATGCCTTCGACCGATGCGTTGGTCAGGCCCGCGGCACTTGTCCCCGTGAGCCCGGAGACGGCGTACGCGAGCGCCATCGTAAAGTTGTGCATCTGCGACGGCGCGACGCGGAAACGATGATCCGCGAGCGACCCGACCGAGGTTGGTTTCGCCTCTACAGCGTAGAGACGCGACATGTCGTCGCCGCCATCGATCACCTTGCGGGTGCTGGCAAAGGTACGCGCGTTCTTGAGCGATCCGGCACCACCTGCCATAAAGTCCGACCCGACGGAGACCACGCATTGGGCGCCATTGAAGTCGTAGCTGACATGCTGGGGTGATCCGAACGCAAGGGCAGAGCCGTCGATCGCGGCGCGGGACTCAGCGGGGTTCCAGAATACGAACTGTGCTCGTGGGAACCGATTGCGGACCGCGGCGATCATACGCTCACGCGTCGGCGAGCTCTGCTTGTCGATGATGAACGCAAGCCCGAGCCCCCTATTGGCATCGAACTTCGCCAAATGCTCGCCTGCCCAGAGATCGAAGTCATCCCATGTACCGACGATCTTACCTTGTGCGGGATTGTTGTACACCGGGTGCTTGAGTCGTTCCGGGTCGTAAAGCCCCAAGATGCTCGCCTGCGCCATCGCGCTGGATTTCCCTTGGTTGCCGGGATGGAGCGGGTTGCCCTCGACCTTTGTCGGACGACCCGTGTGGGTCTCGATCAGGAGTCCCTCGCAACCGCCGCCGGGGAGGGGCATCGCGGTGGTGAAATAGAGCGGCTTGCCTGGAACAACTTCCGGCTGATGCTCGGCGTAGGGGATGATTTTGCGATCCGGGCGACGACACCCAGGAACAGTCGCGGCACCCGCGAGCGCGAGACCCGCGCCCATGATCTTCACAAAGCTCCGACGGGAAGGCTCGGACATCAAGGAAGCATCAACCGGGAACTCGCGTTCCACGAACTCCTTGAACTCGGGCGTCCCGGAGTACTCGTCAAGAGATCGCCAATAGGCGCGGCCGGAAAGGCGGCCCAGCTCAGGCGCCTTGGTCGGGATCTCTTCTTTTCCCTTGCTCGATGGGCATTGATCGAGGTTGCTCATGGTTTCGTCTCTTCATCACCCCGAGGGGTGTTGGTTCAATCGTGTGCGAGGGACTTTGCCGGCGTCTGCGACTCTGTAGTCATTAATAGTGACAGGCGGCACAGTGCTCGGGCGGGTTCCGCTTGAGCGTATCAACAAGGTCCTGCGGGTTAATGCCTTGATGGGCACGCTCCTCAGGCGAAAGCGGGATCAGGGTTTCCCCGTCTTCACTCATCTTGTTGAACCAGTGATTCTCAACCCAGTACAGGTCAGTGACCTTATCTTTCGGAACAAGGTTCTCTTCCGGGTTGCGATGGCAATCAAGACACCAGCCCATCGAGAGTGATTCCTGTTGAGCAACAACCGGCATGCCCTGGATCTGTCCGTGGCATGAATAGCAGCTCACGCCAGCGTTCACATGCGCGTTGTGTGGGAAGTTCGCGTAATCCGGCACGACATGGATGTTGCGCCATTCGATCCCGACGCCCTCGTTGTAGGCATCACGAATGAACTGAACTTTTTCATCGGTCGCAGTCGAGAGTTCCGTATTCAGACGGTTCTCGACATGACAGTTCATGCAAGTCTCAACCGCAGGGACATTGGCGTGCCACGAATCTTCAACATTCGTGTGGCAGTACCGACAGTCCATGCCGAGTTTGCCAGCATGAATCTGATGATTGAACCCCGATCCGGGCTGTTCGGGCATGTAGCCCACCTCCCAGAACTTGGGTGTCGCGTAGTACCAGAACCCAGCAATCACGCACACGACCCCGCCGTTGACGACGAAGAAGAGAAGCGTGGGAAGCGCGTTCATCCATTTCGGGAAGATGGGTTTCAAGGCGAATCTCCACCGGTGTCAAAATAGACAAGCGTCCAATGACGCGATATGCCCGAATGCATTCGGGCGCTACTGGTCACTAGGGTAGCATCGAGATTCCGCGTAAACTGTGCTGCCCAACCGAAATTCTGTCTGTTTTTGTGTAGAATACGGCAATCGCACACGATCTGACAGCAATAATCGTTGCGACTCAGTTTCAACTACACCGGAAGGATTCTCAAATGACGAGCACACAAGAACTTCCGAATACAGGATACTCGAATCCTCAATCCGCGGGAGTGCTCGCCCCAGCGCTCTCGATCGGATTCGGCGCGGCTGTCCTGATGTGGGTCGTCGCGTGGATCCTTCACATGCCGGGGGTGCGAGTTTCCAACGCGGTCGCGATCCCCTTGCTACTGGTGCCGCTGCTTGCGATGTGCATGCTCTGGATCCCCGGAGTGCCCCCATCAAAGCGAGTCAAAGCTGGCGCTGTGTCCGGATTGGTTGCAGGACTGGTGAATCTGCTCATTCTGGGTTCCTTTATTACAGAGCAACCGGAATCGACCGCGGAAATGTCTGAAAAGGCAAACAGTCTCGCGCCGAACGCGTTCGTGGTGATCTTGGGATCCATGACTGTCTCGATCGTCGTCGCCCTGCTTGCAGCCCTGATCATCAGAGGGAAGCAGGCCGAAACGCTTGAATCTCGCAAGTGGCTCTCACGATTCGCGTGGGTCACCGCATTGACCTACATCCCGCTGATCGCGGTCGGCGGAGCCGTCACGAGCACGGATTCCGGGCTTGCCGTACCAGATGCCGTAACCAGTTATGGCGCGATATCGGTGCTCTTCCCATTAAAACTCATGGCTGAGCCACGAATCTTCCTTGAGCACTCGCACCGCCTGTTCGGCACACTCGCGGGGTTCACGACCATCGTCCTGATGCTCCGCGTGGTCATTTCACGCGTCCAGACGCTTCCCAAAGCACTCAGCATCGTGCTCTTCCTCGCCGTCAGTGCCCAGGGCATCCTCGGAATCGTCCGCGTAGCCGATGCCAGCACCGCGTTCGCGATTATCCACGGCGTCTTTGCCCAACTGGTCTTCGCGCTTGCATTCGTCATCGCGGTCATGCTGACAAGGACCTGGATGGAAGCATCCCCGACTGATGCCGTCGTTGCGAATGCGAAGAAAGCACGAACCGTGATGATCCTGGCATTCATCACGTTGTGCATCCAACTCGTCTTCGGAGCGCTCACGCGGCACATGCACTCGTCTCATGCGATGCTCTCACACATGGGCTTTGCTTTTGTCGTGATGTCTCTCGTGATCATCGGCGGTGCGTTCTGCATCCGTGCGGGCAAAGCAGACCCGTCCGGCAAACCGATCCGCATCTTTGGGATCCTGATGCATGGGATCGTGACTTGGCAGTTCGCGCTTGGATTCGCCACACTCTCGCTCGCGTGGACGAGCGATGACCCAGATCTGCCCACAGCGGACACACTGCACACGGCGGATGCGATCGATCCCATCGGAGCTCTCGTGGCGACGCTGCATCAGGTGTCAGGCGCGGCGCTCCTCGCGACGACGGCCTGCGCGCTCGTATGGGCGATAAAGCTCGCTCGGGGTCACAAAATCAAGTAATCTCAGTGTGAAACCGCCCAGCACCGCGTCCCAATGCAATCCATTGGACCTTGCTGCGTTGGACGGACAACACACGGAGATTGCGTCATGGGCACATACACGACTCAGACCCAGCCGCGCGAGCGCGTTGAGACCTCCCTGCTCCCGATCTCGGACGAGGACTTCGGGTATCGCGAAGCAAGGCACCTGCTCTGGCGTGCGGGATTCGGTGGCACAGACGAGCAAATCCGTACGCTCGCGTCATGGGGGCCAAAGAAGGCGGTCGATTTTATTATCGACTATGAGGACATCCCCTTTGAAAACGACGGGCCAACCCTGTTCGATAAGGACATCATGACGCCACGCTCCCGCGAGGAGAACATGGCCTTCCGCCTCGCTCAACAGACAGGCGACGAGAACACACTGAATAGGTTCCGCGAGATGCGACAACGCGCCCAGCGCGAGGATCGTGCGCAGATGCGTGAGATCCGACACTGGTGGTTGACGCGAATGATCCAGACGCCGCGACCGCTGGAAGAAAAGATGACACTCTTTTGGCACGGCCATTTCGCGACGAGTTATCGAACGATCGAGGACTCGTACCACATGTACCAGCAGAACCGGATGCTGCGCGGGCTTGCCCTCGGCAACTTCCGCACACTCCTGACATCGATCATCCGCGACCCCGCGATGCTCCGCTATCTCAACAACAACCAGAACCGCAAAAACGCCCCCAACGAGAACCTCGCAAGAGAGATCATGGAACTCTTCTCGCTCGGCGAGGGCAACTATTCTGAACGCGACATCAAAGAAGGAGCCCGTGCGCTGACCGGTTATACCTATCGGGATGACGCATTTTTCTTCAGTAAGAACCAGCACGATGAAGGTTCAAAACGCGTCCTTGATGTGCGTGGCAACATCGACGGCGACGGGTTTGTAAATGCGATCATTCGATCCCCCCACTGTGCCCCCTTTATCTGCGCCAAACTCTACAAGTTTTTTGTCTCAGAAATCCCAACGGATACCAAGGCCCTCGAGGGCGCCGAACGCACGGTCGTACGAGCCCTGAGCCAAGTCATGGAACAATCGAGGTTTGAAATCAAGCCGGTCCTGAAGAAGCTGTTCCTGAGCAGGCATTTCTACGATCCGAGCGTGATGGGCAACAAAATCAAGAGCCCGATTGATCTCGTCGTGGGCGCCGTGCGAACGCTCAATACACCGGTGCGAAACCTGGTCGTCCTTTCGCAAGCGATCGACAAGATGGGCCAGAGTTTGTTTCTACCGCCCAGCGTGAAGGGCTGGGACGGCGGCCGGGCATGGATCAACACTTCGACACTCTTCACTCGCCAGAACACGCTCGTATACATGCTGACCGGACAGATGGCTCAGTCGAACCGACGCTTCGTCGATCGGACCCCATACGACCCGCGCCTGATCGTGGATTGCATGAACGACCCTCGACTTCAGGGTGATCCGCCCGATGAACTCGTCGCGAATCAAATCATGGACTTCGTGCTGGGACGAAGACCGTACGGTGCATCTGACCACCTTGTATCTGCAGCATACAAAGTCGATAAACCCGCGAGTACCGACGGCATCCGGACGATGCTGATGCTCACGACTTCGATGCCTGAGTACCAGCTCTGCTGAATCTGAGAGGGACACACGATGAACCTGCACAACGATCCAACTCAAGCCAAGGCCTACACCCGCCGGGCGTTCATCCAGAACTCCGCGATGCTGGCATCCGCCGCGCTCACCGTACCCGCGTTTATTCAGTCGTCCGCGTTTGCAATGCCCAAAGCCGAGCAAGGACTGTCATCCATCGCAGGCGTGAACGAGGACAACATACTCGTCATCATCCAGCTCTCCGGCGGCAACGACGGGCTCAACACCGTCGTGCCCTATCGCGACGATGCGTACTACCGATTGCGCCCATCGATCGGGATCAAGCCCGACGGGCTCCACATTCTGAGCAAGAACGGGTCAAACGGCGCGGTCGATCTCGGGCTCAATCAAGCAATGACCGGCATCCGCGAGCTCTACGACGAGGGACAGTGCGCGATCATCCAGGGTGTCGGGTACCCCAACCCGAACCGATCGCACTTCACCTCCATGGACATCTGGCACACGGGCGAGACCACCGGCACGGGCGACGGTTGGCTCGGGCGGTACATCGACGCCCAATGCTGCGGGTACGGCAAGGGCGAAAGCGGCACACCCGACGGTTCGATGGACGACAAGGTCGAGCCCCCCATCGCGATCGGGAACGAGGCGCCGCTCATGCTCACGGGGCGCAACATGATGCCCGTGTCGTTTGAGTCCGCGGAGCTCTTCGCGTGGGCGGGCAAGAAGTACAACGAAGACATCGTCGAAGAGCACCGCAAACTCACAGACATGGTCAACGAGCGGATCGAGCACGAGAAGGACTCCAATAACGCGTTCCTCCTCCGCACGGCGATGGACGCACGAGTCTCATCGGACACGATCCGACGGGCCGTGAGTGAGAAGCCGCTTGTGAACTACCCCAACAACGCGCTCGCGGGGCAGCTGAGCATGATCGGCGCGATGATCCGCGCAGGGCTCAAGACCCGCGTGTATTACGCGTCAATCGGGAGCTTCGACACCCACGCGAACCAGTTGGGCGGGCACGCCCGATTGCTCGGACAGTTCTCCGCCGCGGTGCGTGCCTTCCAGAATGATCTCAAAGCGCAGGGCAACGACTCGCGCGTTGTGACGATGGCCTTCTCCGAGTTCGGGCGACGCGTCGGGCAGAACGCGTCCAACGGCACCGACCACGGCACCGCGGCCCCGATGTTCATGTTCGGGCCCAAAGTCCGCGGCGGGTTCCACTCGACGCACCCATCACTCACGAGTCTCGATCAGGGCGATCTCAAGTACACCTGCGATTTCCGGAGTGTGTACGCGGAGATTCTTGATGGGTGGCTGAGCACGAAGAGCGATGAGGTGCTCGATGGGAAGTTCAAGCATCTGCGGGTGCTGCAGAGTTAATCAATCCGTTCTACTCAAAGTCCACTTCACGGCACTACACCCACATACGCCGAATCAATCGGCACCAACACCGGGAGCGGATCATTCACCCCCACCTCGCTCGGCGGGATGACCGTCGGCAGGGTGATCACGCGGAGGGCCCGCCCCGCGTCATCCGTGATCGTCGAATCCTCATTGATCACGGGCAGCGATGTCGCGAGCACGAACCGGTTGCCCAAAGCAAACTGCTCCGCATCAAGGACTCTGACATACGCGCCCAGTCCCGCGTTCAGTTCGACCATCGTCGTGCTGAATCGGCCTTGCTCGTCGTAGATCTGCGTGAGCATCAATGGCTCATCTCCCACTTCGATTGCGCCCGAAGGGATGCGGAGCTCCACGCCACCCGGCCAATCCATTGGAGAGATCATCAGCCGCTCACGCTTCGCCTTGGTTGCGAGAGAGACCGCGTCGGGGTTGCGTCCTGCGAGCCATTGCCCGAGCGCGTTCGCGTTGCCCGTGTCGCCCGCTCCAGCGCCAATCGGCGCTGCGTCGCTCATGGGCTTGTCGTTGTCGAGCGTGACAAAGATCATCGCGTACAAACCCGCGAAGGTCGCGAGAGGCGCGATCAGCCAGAGGGTGAGGATGAAGTTCTTGCGACTCACAACCCAATCATAGTGACGAAAAAACCCACGCGATGCGTGGGTTGTGGATCGTGAGATCGATGAAACAGTCTCAGCCCTTGAACTTCGTGTAGTTCTCAGCGACCTTGTCCCAGTCCACGACATTCCAGAACGCGCCGATGTAATCCGGGCGCCGGTTCTGGTAGTTCAGGTAGTACGCGTGCTCCCAGACATCGAGTCCGAGGATCGGCTTGTGCCCGAACATGATCGGGGAGTCCTGGTTCGGCGTGGAACCGACATGGAGCTTGCCGTTCTCGTCAAAGCCCAGCCAAGCCCAGCCAGACCCGAAACGGGTCGCGGCTGCGTTCGCGAACTCTTCCTTGAACTTGTCGAAGGAACCGAAAGCCTCATTGATCGCGTCCGCGAGCTCGCCTGAAGGTTCACCGCCGCCGTTGGGTGAAAGGATGGACCAGAAGAGCGAGTGGTTCGCGTGACCGCCGACATTGTTCTGGACGGCGGTGCGCTTATCTTCCGGTATTTCATTGATGCGAGCGAGCACTTCGCCGTAACACTTATCCGCCCAATCTGTGCCTTCAAGTGCTTTGTTGCCCTTGTCGACATACCCCTGATGATGCTTCGTATGGTGGATTTCCATTGTGCGTGCGTCAATGTGGGGTTCGAGCGCGTCGTATGCGTACGGGAGTTCGGGAAGTTTGAAGGACATGGGTGACTCCTTTGAATTCAGGATTCTCCTCGCGGATCAAAGTCAAATCTGACAAGACCCCCAAGTCAAAATTGGGGTGAATTGTGGATGACCCGCGAAGAACACAAAATCTGTGCCGGATAAACCCCCAATTTCAGAAGAAATTGGGCCTGGTCGGGACGAAACTGGGATGAGTTGTTGTTTGTAAATGGCATGATGTGTATACTGGCGACCCGGTACGCGGGCACCACGATCGCGCCAACTGGTCAAGCGACCCGTTTCGAGATCGCCCAACGGCAGACAATAGGACCGAGTTTATCGGTCGTCAACCGATCGCAACCCTCCTTGATCCATCACAGCGGATCGGGAACGAGGGTTCCGAGCAACCCGGACATGACACCCAAGCAGGATGCTGGGTGTAGGGTCTTTCCGATCGAGATCGGGAAATCCTGAACTCGCCAAGGCAGGCGGATCGCACAACACACGCACGCACCGCATTGTTCGCGTCGTGTTCGGCATGCCGATCGGGTCGGACTCCCTATTTCCGACTGACAACTCAGTATTTTGTGTCGATCCGGTTTGATGATCGAAACTCAGTGGTATGAAGTTCGTATTCATTGAGAGCGAATGGGTTTACTCGCCTTTTCGTCGAATGAACCGACGACTCCGAATGAGCAACTTCTTCTGTTGCTCGACATCCTGCCCGGCTCCCCACACTCGCCGACAAGATCGCTTGACCCAGCCATGAAATGGCACAACACCCAAGCGGCTCGGCCAAATCAACACGGGACCCCGGCAGCCGTCGTTCCCACGCACACCGGATGTGTGTGGCATCACAAGCAGGAACGGGAACCAGGGCACGCCCGAGAAGGTGTGAACTGGAGACAAATCGGTTGCAGAAAAGGGCATTATTTCCCTGATCCATGCATCCCCACTTCTGGGGTTGCGTAGAGATCGTTCCCCGATTCGGGGTCAGTCCTGCTCAAAGCAACACGGTTTATGTCCACGGCTGGGTCCGATCCTTGATCGCGACCCTGGGATTGGGGCCAGGCCCCAAACGAATGCTCGGCTTACCGAGCGTGAAAGCAAGCAAAGAACACGCCGGCATAGGAAAGTGCCGGCCGGAGACAGCATGATGCAAGCAACGAGCAACACCCCAAGCCCACTCGAGCAGATGCGTCGCAAGCACCGCGTTGGGGTATCGCGTACCTCAACCCGCGCAGGCAAGACCTCGCGTCAGCTCTCACATGAAGACGAACGACTCCTGAATCAGATCCTCGCCAAAGAACAGGACTTCATTGACTCTGAAGTCTTCTACGAGGACGATGCAGAACAGAACATCTACGAGGATGCGCCCGATATCGCATTGCCTGATACCAGCTGGTACCACCCCGTGATGGACGATATCTCCTCGATCTCGAGGACCAGGACAGTGAAATCCTCCCAGCAGGTGATTCTGACCGGTGCCGAAGAACGCGTCCTCTTCCACCAGTTCAACTACTCCCGTTACCGCGTGTACAAGCTTCAGCAGGAAGTCTGGGCACGCCCGGACAAACGCCCGACCGCGGAGCAGGCGGATCATCTCCTCCAGTGGCATCGCAAGGCCGAGCGTATCCGTGAGCAGATCGCGGAAACCAACCTTGCGCTGGTCCTCGCCATGGCAAAGCGCACTCGTATGAGCGAGGTCGACTTTGCGGATCTCGTCTCGGAGGGCAATATGGCCCTACTGCGTGCGGTCGACAAGTTCGATGCTGGACGCGGGTTCAAGTTCTCGACCTACGCGTGTCGAGCGATCCTCAAGGCCTTCTCCCGTCAGGGGATGAAGCTCAGCAAGTACCGCCAGCGCTTCCCCACTGACTTTGATCCCAAGCTTGAGAAGTCTGACTTCCTTGAAACCAAGCGTGCGGATTTCGAGAAAGACACCGCGAGCGAGGTTCGTGAGATCGTTATGTCAAACCGTGCGGATCTTTCAGATGTTGAGAAAACCGTCCTTGAGCACCGTTTCGGTCTTGAGTCCGGTGGGCACGAGAAGCCAATGACCCTCGAACAGGTCGGGCAGATCATCGGCGTGACCAAGGAACGCGTTCGTCAGATCCAGAACAAGGCGATGGAAAAAATCCGCGTCGAACTGGAAGCGAACTTCTTGGGCACGAACGAGCGTGAAGCCGAGACTGTTGGCGCAAAGTAATCTCAACCATGTTCCCAATAAGCGGGGTCGGAAGGCCCCGCTTTTTACTTGATTCGCAGTGATTCCGAAGCCGGGTCTCGATGATCTCCCAGATTGACACCCCGCCCCATGGGAACCGGCAGCATGCCCCGGGCGAATAAGACCTTGCGATCAATTTAATGATCGCACCCGACTCGTCGGGATCCAAACTCGGCACCGGGTTCTCCGGGCGATCCGCTGAGCGCCGACTAGAATACCAACCCCCATCTGGCGTGCATCAGCACGCCGAGTACCGCCCATCGGTTATTGCGGGCAGGAACGAAGTTCAACCCACGCCCCCGGCGTGCAGTGAAGGATGAAGACATGAGTGTGACTGACGCCCCCTCATCGAGCGCAACCGCCGGGCATGTGGACCTGGACCCGTCGATGAACCGCAAGGACCCCCACGCGACGCGATGGGGCGACTTCCTGAAAGCAACGATCAAGTTCGGTGCCTCGGACCTGATCATGAAATCGAATCAGAAACCCAAAGTCCGCATGCGTGGATCGCTCAAAGCACTCGATGTTGAGCCTGTAAGCGCTTCTGAGTTCTTCAAGATCACCAAAGAGATCCTGACGGACGAGCAGATGAAGGACTTGCATAAGTTCGGTTCGGTCGACTTTGCGTACAACTACGA
Source organism: Phycisphaerales bacterium (assembly GCA_965216865.1). Taxonomy (GTDB): domain Bacteria; phylum Planctomycetota; class Phycisphaerae; order Phycisphaerales; family UBA1924; genus UBA1924. The sequence continues at coordinate 2,420,286 of OZ244206.1, read as the reverse complement.
TGCCAAGCATCGTTTCCGCGTCAACTTGTTCCAAGCACGCGGCACCATCTCCGTCGCGGCGCGAAACATCACCAGTGAGATCCTGCCATTCGAAGGCCTGCACCTTCCAGAAGTCATGGCAGATATCGCGATGCAACCGCAGGGGATCGTGCTGCTCTGTGGTGTGACGGGCTCGGGCAAGTCCACCACGATCGCATCGATGCTGGATTATGTGAATGCGCGCAAGAGCGTTCACATCCTCACCCTCGAAGACCCGATCGAGTACATCTTTGAAGACAAGAAGGCCACGATTAATCAGCGAGAGATCGGGCTCGACTGTCTCGACTTTAAGACCGGGCTTCGTGCTCTTGTTCGTGAGAACCCCGATGTGGTGCTCATCGGCGAGATGCGTGACCAGGAAACCTTCGAAGCCGCCCTTCACGCCGCGGAAACGGGTCACCTTGTCTTCGGTACCATCCACGCGTCGAGCACGACCCAGACATTCTCACGCATCTACGGGCTCTTCCCGCAGGAAGAAATCGATCAGGTCCGCAAGATCCTTGCGTACCAGATGCGTGCATTCGTGTATCAGAAACTGCTCCCAACGCTCCACGAGAACATCTTCCGTATCCCGGCGTTGGAGATCCTGATCAACAACGGCGTTGTCCGCAAGTACATCCTCGAAGAACGCGAGGGTGATCTTCGTGATGTGCTCAACTCGATTGAGGCGCAGCAGATCGGTATGGTCGACTTCAACGACTCACTCGTGAAACTGGTTGAGGCCGAGTACATTCACATGCGGACCGCGATCGAGGCCTCGCCCAATGTGGATGAGCTGCAAATGAAGCTCAAGAAGTTCGCGTGAGACCAGTCGGTTCGAAGGACATTCACCGCAGCTCAAGATGCTCGTGGTGTTACGCCCGAGAAACCACTACAATCTGGGTATCTTCCAGGCGAGTTCACGCTTGGCTGCCCACGCACAGACGACACGGCAACTAGAGGACATAACAGTGCTCGAAACGATGATGCTCCCCATAACTCATTCACTCGGCTCGCTCACGCTTGGGTCGATGACGCTCGCGGCCGGCGACGCGTACATCTTGGTCTCTTGGTGGAAGGCGGTCCTGCTCTTAGCCCCCTTCATCGGGTGGGCATGGGTGATCTCGACGAAACTCGATAAGCACGCGCAAAGGTTCTTCCTTGGCCAGGAGAAGTGGAACCTGATCCACATGATCTTTGGTGTCGCGGCGCTCGCGCTCATCGTGCTTTTGCCCGTAGGTGGGATCGTCGGGCTCCTCGTCGCCTTCTTTGGCGCAATCATCATCCTCGGGATCGATATCTTGGTATTTGCCAGTGTCGCGAACAAGGACGATCGGATCCCTGAGCATGCGAAGCTCAAACTGAACATGTCGGATGTCGCTGCCAAGCGTGAGGAGAAGAAGGCCGCCAAGAAGCTGGGCAGCTCCGAACTCACGATCGTTGGCGCGAACAAAATGAAGATCGCCCCTCCAGAAAAGGAATCAACCGCGTACGCGGTTCGCCTCGCTGCGGAGGAGATCCTCCTCAACGCGAACGAAGCTCGTGCATCACAGATCGATATTCTCCCAGTAAACCCAGAGACATACGGGGTATCGATGCTTGTCGATGGCGTGCGTCAACCGGGCGAGCAACTCCCACAGGGCGACGCGATCCAGATCATCGACTTCTGGAAGAAAGCGGCTGGCTTGGATGTTACCGATCGTCGGCGCAAGCAGAGCGGCAGTATCGATGCTTCCAGCGAGTCGATGAGCACCCAAAATGTAAAGTGCATCTCAAGCGGGTCAAAGAACGGCATGGTCCTCACCATGATCTTCAACCCATCCAAGGCGGTCCGCCGAGATCCCGGCGAGCTGGGGATGACGAACTCCCAGTACGAAATGGTCAAGGAATGGGCGAACGAAACCCAGGGCATCGTGCTGCTCGCCGCCCCCAATGACAACGGGCGCACAACAACGATGTATTCGATGCTCAAGCTCCACGACGCCTACACATCAAACATCCAGACAATCGAGTATGAAACCGAAGACGCCATCGAGGGTGTGAAACAAATCACCTTTGATCAGACCCAGGAAGACGCAGATTTCGCGACTACCGTGCGATCCTCACTGCGCCGAGACCCGGATGTTGTTGGTGTCTGCGATCTGCCGGACGCCAGCACCGCGAAGAACATCGCGAACTCTGACCATGATCGCACGCGAGTCTACCTCTCGCTCAAGTCAGATGACGCGATCAGCGCCATACAGCTTTATGTTCGTGGAGTTGGTGACGCGAAGCTCGCCGCTGCGGGGCTCCATGGCGTGGTCGCCCAGAAACTGCTCCGCACACTCTGCAACAACTGCAAGGTCGCGTATCAGCCAACCCCCGAGATGCTCAAGAAGCTCGGACTCCCCGCGGACAAGGTCAAGCAACTCTTCAAGAAGGGTGGCCAGGTGCTCATCCGTAATAAGCCCGAAATCTGCCCCGCCTGCAATGGCATCGGGTATGAGGGGCAGACGGGCTGTTTCGGGGTTTTCCCAATCGGTGACGAGGAACGGAAGATGATCGCGAGCGAGAACTGGACGGGCCTGCGTACCGCGATGCGGAAACGGTCCCTCCCCAGCGTTCAGCAGGCCGCCCTCCGCAAAGCCGTCGAGGGGGTCACCAGCATCGAAGAGGTGTCACGCATCTCGAGCAGTTCAAAGAGCAGAAAAAGCGGTGGCTCCTCTGGGAACAAGCCTGCATCCTCGAAACCACAACCCGCGTAAATTTGATTAGAGCAAGACACATCACCCAGCATGGGGTGCACACCCCGTGGGAGCAACTCACATGTTCATGAACATCCTTGTCGTGATTTTCGTGCTCGCCGTCGGATACGCGTGGATGGTGCGAGGCATCTTCAACGCGATGATCCACGCGTTATGCGTTTTCGTTGCTGGTGCAGTAGCGTTCGGGTTCTGGGAACCCTTAGCGCTCATCCTGGTCAACCTGAGCCCAGAACGCGGATTCTTCTCATTCATCGAATCCGTCGCTTGGGGCGTTGCACTCGTGGTCCCGTTCGCTGTTGTCTTGATCTTATTGCGACTCGCAACGGACAAGCTCATCCCCAACAACATCAAAAACAGCAGCATGGTGGACTACGCCGGCGGGGCCGTGTTCGGAATCGCAACGGGCATCATCAGCGCTGGCATTCTTGTGATCAGCATCGGTAACATGCGCGTATCGACAGAGTTTATGGGCTACCAACCGCTCTTCTATTCCGCAGACCGGGCCGTAGGGGCTGGCTCACTCGTGAAGAACGACACACTCTGGATCCCTGTCGATTCGATCGTATCCAAGACATACGGCAACCTGTCACAGGGCTCGATGAGCACCGAACAGCCCCTTGCGTACTGGTACCCCGAACTCGAACTGACGGGGTTCGCGTCACGCGTCTCCCCCGACGGCATGGGACGCAACGCGCTCCGACCGAAAGATTTCAGCATCCGAGGAACATACACAGTCGGCCCTGAATCGGGGGTTGAGAGCGCCGAGCTCCTCAAGATCGATGGACGGTCCGAACCACAGCGATATGTCGACATCAACGAACAACGAGTCGGCAAGGCCCAAATCTTTGGCTATGTCGTTGAGTTTGAAGCGGGCGCCAAAGAACGCGGCAAGCGTGGTGCTGGTCAGCTCATTGTTTCCAATGGGCATGTTCGACTCCTTGCCGAAGACGACGCGACGGGGGAGACCTTTACCATCTTCCCATCTGCGGTGATCTCGGAATCTTCAGAACCCGGGCAGTTTGGACGCTGGCGTTTCGACGCTAACGATGTCTATATCAGTTCCACGGGTGGTAAGTCAAAGGTCCCCATGGCCTTCGAGTACATCGTCCCCGCTGGAAGCACCCCTGTCGCTTTGTTCGTCAAGAATATCCGCGTCAGCACCGATGAGCTCGCCAAGCCGGTGAACTACCCCAGCACCACACGACGCGATCGAGTGGTGCGCACCGGATCGATTCTCAGGGGACAAGCACCCGAGGTTGAGTACGAAGATAAGTACGCCGTAACCTATGACACATCCAATGTAGATGACGAGTTCTTCGATGTATCTGCCCGCATGCTGGACATCCTCGGCATGCAATCCGCTCGACGCGGCTTCACGGTTGATGACAACCAGCTCGTGGTTGGCGGCCAAGGCATCTGGGATGTCAAATCTGAAGTCGGTCGCAAGAACGCGGGTGTGAGCAAGAAGCTGCGTGTAGAACGCTACGCGATCGCAGACGACCAGGCACTTCTTAAGCTGGATGTCAGCGCAAACTCCCCGTTCGGGCTTCTCACCGAAGCCGCCCAGATTGCCCCACTCGACCAACCCGTGAAGGTCATCGACACCATGGGTAACGAGTACGATGCCATTGGGTACGAATACAAAGACGCTTCTGAGATGCGGATCCGCTATACCTTGGGCAATACCCTTTCAGGGCTGGACGACACCCCGTCGCTGAGCACGACTCGCGCTGATCAGCGCATGCGTTTGATGTTCATCGTCACCAAGGGTGTAGAGATTGAGAAGTTCGTCATCGGCGATACTTTGATCGCGGAGTTCAGTCCCCCGATCGATGCAACCGGATTCTGAGCAAACTCACAGATCATTCCATACCGTTTAAACGCCCGCACAATGCGGGCGTTTTTCTATGCTGAACACCACACACATAGAGCGCAAAGAAAAGGACCATCCAGTTCATGGATGGTCCTTTGTGATCACAGGATCTGAAGTTACTCTTCGCTTCCCGAAGCTGCCGTGGCTTCAGGAGCGGGTGCATCTTCCTTCTTCTTGTCCTTGACGATGAGTTCGCCTTCGTTGTCGAACTCCATCTCGTCCTGGTCATCCGATTCGAGTTCACGATCAGGAACAACCCAGAGCTTGATGTCGGCTTCGAGGTCCGAGTCGACCTTGATGTGAATATCAAAGGTATCGATCCGCTTGATCGTCGTCGGGAGGCGAACCTCACGCGGGGCGACCGAGAACCCGAGCTCTTTGAGTGCGGACGCGATGTCCTGCTGGGTGACGGAGCCGTACAGCTGGCCCTGATCGTTGCAAGCGCGGATGAGGGTGAGTTCCTGGCCGTTGAGCTTGCCGATCATTTCCTCTCGCTGTGCTCGACGCTCAGCGAGCTCCTTCTCCGCCTTCGCACGCTTGTCGGCGAGCTGAGAAATCAGTTCTTCGCTCGGCTCGGTCGCGTACCCAAATGGAAGAAGGTAGTTGCGAGCGTATCCGATACGAACATTGACGATGTCACCGACGATGCCGAGGTTATCGACATTTTCCGTCAGCAGTAGCTTCACATTGCGTGCCATGGAATGGTCCTTTCGCTGTCCTTGCCCAGATGATTCCGAGCGAGTTGAGGAGCACCGCCCGTTGCGATGCCCCAACTAGAGGGATCCGGAGTTTCCGGATCGGGAGGGGATCGTAGGGCCGGTCAATCTCCCTATCCAACGCTCCCGACTGGAATTAAAACCCGAATACATGAAAAAACCGCCCCTTGGGCGGTTGTGTGATCTGCATTGTGCGAATCAGAATGGGATGTCGTCATGGTCGATATTGGCACCGCCGCCACCGCCGCCGCCTTGGCCTGCTCCGGAGCGAGCGTATCCGCCGCCCCCACCACCACCGCCGCCGCCTTGGTTACCGCCGCCCTGTCCAGAATCGACAAACTGGAAGTTCTCGACGACGACGGAAAGCTTGGAACGCTTCCCACCGCCGTTCTTGTCTTCCCACTGATCGAGCTTCAGTCGCCCTTCGATGAACACGGACCGTCCCTTGGAGAGGTATTGGGACATGACTTCTGCGGTACGACCCCATGCTTCGCAATCGACGAAGGTGACTTCTTCCCGCTGCTCGCCGGACTGGGTCTTGTAACGCCGATTCACGGCGATCCCGAAGTTCCCCACAGCGGTGTTGCTCCCGGTGTGCCGGATCTCGACATCGCGAGTGAGGTTGCCCATAAGCATGACTTTGTTGAAGCTGCCTGCCATTGTGTTCTCCCTTATCAGTCAGTATCTCGATCAGTGTAGCATACCAAACAGATGCCGGTGCGAACGACTCATAAATCGTCCGCACCGGCAGTTTGGATCATTGCCCTGCCCGGTGAATACGGGCGTGGCAGTGGGTTTTCCAGGACGGCTTACTCAGCCGATTCTTCCTTGGAAGGCTCATCGGCGGGCTCTTCCGCGGGTGCCTCGGCAGGCGCTTCGGCTGCCGGTGCAACGGGTGCCTGCTCGGGTGCGCCCAGACGCACCTTGCTGCTTCCCTCGGACTCCGCCGTATCGCCCTGCTCAGCGCGAAGCTTCGCTTCTGTATCAAGCCCGGTGCGGTCGTCGTGTGCTTTGATTTCCTCTTCTGTGAGATGATCAGCGCTGGTCACGAGGACGCGCAAAAGTTGATCCGAGATCTGAACATCGCGCTCGAGATGCGCAACCATATCAGTCGGGCAGTTGATGTACGCGAGGATGTAGACGCCTCGCTTCTGCTTATCGATCTCGTAAGCGAGACGGCGATCGTCCCACTTCTTCATCGCGACGACATCTGCATTCGCACGCTCAAGGAGGTGGTTGATGTGAGCGACGAGGTCGCCAAATGATGCGGCCGCGGCCTGACTCGCGAGGAACATGACCTCGTAGGTGCCGGTGCGGGTTTGGGTGTCTGTGGACATGTGTATCTCCAATGGTTTTGATCAGCTCGATGAGCTGGTTTCGTTTTTGGTTTCGTTGTTGTTGGATTCGCTGGACTCTGCCTGATCGTCTTTGGGCTGTTTCTCGGGCTTAGGCTTCTTGAGCTTTGTGTTGAAGGTATTCATAGCCTTCACCACGCCCTCATCGAGAATGCACTCCGTCGCGTCTGCGGCTCGGGTGATACCGCGTTCGATGTCTTCACGCTCCTCGCTCATGAACCGACTGAGAACCCAGTCTGCTTGGTTCATGAGCTTGGGGACCGCCCCGACACCGAGACGCACACGCATGTACCCGTCACCGCCGAGCATGCGATCGATATCGCTGAGCCCGTTGTGACCACCCGAACCACCGTTCTTGCGGACACGGGTGTGACCTACCGGCAGGGCAATGTCATCCACGATGACGATCAGGTCTTCGCTCGGATCGAGCTTGAAGAACCGGACCGCCTCGCCGACGGCTTTACCCGACAGATTCATGTAGGTCGTGGGTTTCATGAGCAACACCTTCTCCGCGCCGATGTGCGCATCGAGGGTGATGGAGTTGAACCGGCTCTTGGGGACCTGCCCAGTCGCGTGACGCGAAGCGAGCACATCGACAACAAGAAAACCGACATTATGCCGTGTCTTCTCGTACTGCAGTCCCGGATTACCAAGCCCAACGATCAGCTTCATTATTCAGCGTCTTCCTTCTTCTCGCTGATGACCTCGGGTTCTGCGCCGTCGGCACCAACTTCACCCGCTTCACCCTCATCCTCCTGGACCGCCTTCATGACGATCTGGGCGACGATGGTCTCGGGATCGGTGAGAAGCTTCATCGATTCAAGCGGGAGCTTGACATCGCTTGCGTGGATGATGTCGCCAACCGCCATCTCCGAGACATCAACATCGATGTGATCCGGGATGTTGGAAACAAGCACATCGAGCTCAAGTTCCGTGGAGGGGTGCATCATGATGGCGCCGGAGGTCTTGAGCCCCTGTGCGTCACCGATGAATCGCAAGTGCGCCTTGGTTTGAACGCGTTCATTGAGATCAACTCGCGCGAAATCCGCGTGGATGATGTTGGTCCCGAGGTAGTCGTAACCGAGGTCCTTCAGCAGAACATGCTGGGAAGCCCCCTCGATGTCGAGCTCAAAGACCTTCTCACCACGGGAGATGTGCATGATTGCCTCATGCGCATCGAGCGAGATTGAGATTGGCTCTTCCTTGTGCCCGTAGACAACGGCAGGAAGCCCGCCGGCGTTGCGGATCCGCTGCGAGTAGCGGGATCCGGTGCGTTCGCGCTTCTTTGCGCTCAGCTGAGTCGTTGTGTCACTCATCGTTTTCTCCTTAATCTAAACAATCAACTCTTTGGTGTACTCGTTCTCGATCAGCGCTTCGCACCCGCGGTGCGCTCAAAGAGCGCACTGATCGATTCATCGTTATGAATTCTCGTGATCGCCTGCCCGAGGATCTCCCCCACGGACAGGATCACGAGCTTATCCCTGATCTGATCACAGCGTCCACCCTCGGGGATCGTGTCGGTAACAACGACCTTGGAGATCGGGGAGTCTGCCAGCTTCTGCATGGCCGGCCCAGCCAAGACCGCGTGCGTGGCAGCGCAGACGACATCCGATGCACCCTCGTCCATCACAAGCTTCGCGGCTTCGACGACCGTGCCGCCTGTCGAGATCATGTCGTCAAACATAAGGACGGTCTTGTTTGCCACATCGCCGATGAGGTTGCCGACCTTGACTGAATCACCCGTGAGGCGGCGTTTGTTGATAATCGCTAGATCTGCATCAAGCAGGTTGGCCATCGATTCAGCAACCTTGACATTTCCGACATCCGGCGACACGAGGCATAAATCCCCGAGTTCGGCCCGGTTGGACATGAAGTAATCAAAGAACACGGGGGTGGCGGATAGATGATCCACCGGGATATCGAAGAACCCCTGGATCTGTGCTGCGTGCAGATCCATCGCGAGGACGCGATCTGCGCGTGCCGCGGTAATCAGGTTTGCGACAAGCTTCGCAGTAATCGGGACGCGTCCCTCGTCCTTGCGGTCCTGACGACCGTACCCGTAGTACGGCATCACCATCGTGACACGCTTTGCGCTCGCCCGGCGGAGACAATCACAGAACACAAGCAGTTCCATCAGGTTATCGTTCACGGGCTCGCATGTCGAGATCACGACATAGCAATCACGCCCGCGGACATCGTCGTCGAGTTTGACGAACACCTCGCCGTCAGGAAAGAGGTTCGTGCGTGCACGCCCCAGTTCGATACCGATCTCGTCGCATACTCGCGTCGCGAGATGTTTTGAGTTGCGTCCTGCGAAGACTTTCAGCTCTGCCATGCTTGATATGCCCTTCGGTGTGTGCGTGGGGGTGAATGTGATCTCGTCAGTTGCTCATCGAGCCCTGCCGATCGCGATAGATCGCGTCGACATGTGCTAGGTGATCGAGCGTGTTGATACTCAGGATGTCTTCCGCGGGGACCGCATCAATCACCTCAACGGGCAGTCCACGCTTGAGCATGAGTTCAAAGACATCCGTGATGTAGTACTCGCCCGTGAGTTCGTTCCGGTTCACCTGCTTAAGCGCTTCGAACATCGCGAGAGCGTTCATGCAGTAGTAACTCGGATTGACCTCGTTGATCTTGAGTTCGTCCTCGCTCGCATTCTTCTGCTCAACGATCCGCTCAAAGCGCCCGTCGGTGTCACGCACAATGCGCCCATACCCGCTCGGATCATCGATCACGCTCGTCGCGAGTGTCGCGGCCGCATTCTTAGACCGGTGCAACGCCAGCATCGTATCGAGTGTCGAGGAACGGATCAGTGGACCGTCGCCGCAGAGCACGAACACATCAGTCTCCGCACGATCCTCGAAGGGGAACGCATCCACAGCACTTACCACCGCGTGACCAGTGCCGAGTTGTTCGTGCTGAACCGCGAACTCGACCTTATCACCGTACGACTCAAGCGCCTCGCGAACGAGTTCCTGCTTGTACCCCACGACGACCACGATGCGATCGCAACCCGAATCGAGACACGCATCGACTACAGCACAGACCATCGGACGCCCACCGACCTCGTGACAGACCTTGGGCAGATCGGATTGCATCCGCGTTCCCTTGCCTGCGGCAAGGATGATCGCTTCGAGCTTGGTTGCGTTGGGTGTATCGCTCATCGCAAGATTCAGCGACGAGGCAGATGCGAACTAATACGCAAAGTACTGAAAAGAAAAAAGTTACCCCACCAAGATTTGAACTTGGACCGACTGGATCAAAACCAGCTGTGCTACCATTACACCATGGGGCAAAGATTGTCTCCGGTGGGACGCGTCCCATCCGAGTGCTTTGCATCGGTTGTCTGCCGCGTGTCGCTTCAACTCCTGTCTATGCAAAGCGAGTTGCTTTGCAGGTATCCGAACCGTCAAATCTGTCGGCTCAGACACCCTCGACAGGATCGAGCGTGCGTCGCCGCAGCACATACGCCTCAAGTGCCTGAACACAAGAGACTTGGAGCGGAATTCACGCGGCTGCGGTGTCGAGGGTGGCCCCAAGACGCAAGCGTGAACCCATCGGGGTGCCTCGGCTTTGATCAGCAGATGCCGATCGCCGCGTCCGTCACTCCGGGCTCCGCAGAGAGGACAATCGTAGACCTGAAAACCGCGTCCTCCAACCCAGTTCACGATCAGTTTTTCAATACCAAAGCACAACCGTCTGGGGAAACCCCCGTATAGAGTGATGAATCCGTCCCGATGCGCAATTTCGGGCGGTTCATTCGTCTTGAGGTCGATTCCGGCCATCACTATGGGGGCTCCGATCAGGTGACCCCGTGTCCCAAACCGATGTTCTTTGCAAAGACTGACTTTTATTCGTCAGGGTTTCGTTCGCACACACTTGAGCGACGCATCAGAAAGGTCTCAACCATGCCTCCGACATTGTTCAACCCCAAGTCTCACCGGACGATCTCGGTGTGCTCGCTCACCTTCATCGTTGGCTCAACGATGCTCGCAGGGTGCACGAACCAAACGGCTCGCGATGCAAGCAACGAACCAGCATCATTCCAACCCGAGGGGTCTCCAGCGCCGCTGCCGAAGGACCAGCGCCCACCATCGATCGTGATCGATCCGAACAACCGTGACGCGTTTGTCCGAACAACGATCGAAGCAGAGATCTACGACACCCGGACCGTGTCGCCGCAGATCCAGATCTCAGAGCCATTCGAAGGCGAGATCGGGATGATCAAGCATCAGCTCTATCAGCACTCACGCGATAAATCGCTCGAGTTCGTTCCCGACAACGCTCGCACACTCCCCGTCGGTCAAGCCGTCGAGATGGACCGCGTCAACCACGCAGGGGGTACCGGGTTCGAAGGGATCGCGCAGACCGAGTGGTCTCCACCAGACCCGACCCTTGCAGTTGGCCCTGACCACATCGTTGAAACCGTGAACGCGGCGATCGCGTTCTACGATAAGGATACTGGTAACCAGGTTTTCTCTACACACCTCGGAACACCGGGTTCACCCGGGTTCTTTGAACCCGTCGGCGCGGATTCGAACTTCGTCTTTGATCCCAAGGTGTTCTACGACCAGAAGGCAGAGCGATTCGTAGTCGTCGCGTTGGAAACGAGTGGCGCTTCATGGATCGATATCGCGGTCTCGGATGACTCGGACCCAAACGGTGTCTGGTACAAGTACCGCACCCCCTCCGTCATCGATGTCGGGGGCGATGACTACTGGGTTGATTACCCGGGGTTCGGGTTCGATGACAATGCGTGGTATGTCACCGGCAACCTTTTCCCGCTCGGATCTGGTTCTTTCGGCGGGCAGCTCTTCCGCGTTTATCCCAAAGCCCCGATGCTCAACGGCGACCCTGTAACCTTTAACGACCTCGCCCCGGATAATGGCGCGTCTCTGCAGGTCGCGCAGATGTTCGGCCCCGCGCCACAATGTTTCTTTGTCTCTCGCCGCAACTCGAGTTCATTGCGTGTATGGACAATCAACGATCCGATCAACAACCCCGATTGGCAACGCGTGACTGTTGACCAGCTGAGCAGTGCCGATGGCCCTTCTCAGGACGCGAACAACAATGGTGGTTTCATCTCCACACTTGATGGACGCATCATGAATGTCCACTACCGCGATGGAAACCTGTACGCGGCTCACGCGATCGATGGGCCTCCCGGCCAGACCGTTGCCCGCTGGTATCACATCAATATGAATGGCTGGCCCAACTCCGGGAACAATCCAAACCTTGTTCAACAGGGAGAAATCACGGGTGACAACGGACGCCACTACTTCTTCCCCGCCATCTACTCGGATCGTGATCACAATGTCGGTCTGATTACCGCCAGCTCGAGCCCCAGCACCTATGCGAGTGTCCGGATCTCAGGGCGATTCCCAAGCGATCCGCTCGGAACGATGAGCGAACCCGTTGAAGTCGCCTTTGGCGACACAGTCGCGAACGGCCGATGGGGTGATTACCTTGACATCGCAGTGGACCCGGATGACGACAAGACATTCTGGATCGTCGGCATGTACCAACGCGGTTTCGGCTGGCAGACCTGGATTGATACATTCACAATCCAAGCACCGTGTCCGGCAGACCTGGACAATAACGGCTTGCTCGATTTCTTTGACATCTCGCTCTATATCGGCTCGTTCAACGCGCAGGTTGACAGCGCAGATCTCAACAACGACGGCGTATGGAACTTCTTCGATGTGTCACTCTACATCCAGCAATACAACGCCGGCTGCCCGTAACACCTGAAACGAAGACCACAACTTCTTCAAACCCCGTCGTACATCGGCGGGGTTTTTCTTACTCGTCTTCGTCCGGAGTACTCTGAGGATCAGCGTCGTCCTCGTTGATCGCATCATCACCGATGAGTTGATAACAGGTCGCCATCAATCCGATCAGAGGGAACTTCCCCTCGGGAAACGGGCTCGCCCCCAATCGGCGCAACAGCACACAGTTCAAAGCCGGCGGTTCAATGGGCGTATCGAGTTGCTGCAACTCGTCCCCCACTTCCCAGAATGAGTCGATCGAATCATCGAGCGGTGCAGAGGGCACATCCGAGACCCCGGGAACATGCTGGAGAAGGACCGGCGCGGGGCCTGATCCCTGCACACCGACCGCTCGTTTCTGACGCAGCCCATCGATCAGTTCCTGAGAAGGCATCCCATGCAGCCCGAAAATCAGCATCGGGTCATCGCCCATCCGTTCGGAAAGCAGCGCAGTCAGACACACCGCGTGCTTACACCATGGCTGTTCTTCGGACCAATCCGGGCAGGTGCACTTCGGGCGAATATCACTCGGTTCTGCCGGGAAGAGCTTGAGCCCGAGTGGTGCGAAAACATCCTCGATATTGCTGGGGAGTTCACCCGAAAGAAGCTTTGCGGCATACCGAACCTGATCCGCCATTGCCGCGACCACACGCTCCTGTGATTCAGCATCAAACTGATTGAGCGCAAGCAGGGTTGTGTACGGCTTGTCACTCCGACCTTGAATCACACCCTCACAGAGTGTGTCCTCGATCGTCAACCGCTTGGTTTGACCGAGCCGTGCGTACTCAAGCCCGTCCTTGTACACATCCGATTCCGCGCCCTGCTCCGCCACACGCAGCAAACGCTGGGTGACCCAGCTCCGCGGGGTTTCGCCTGCTTTGAGCTTGAACTTCACACCCCCTCGTACCCGACGCGGGTTCACGAGAGATTTGCGCGAAGAACGGAAAGACGCGTACTGCGGCTTCACCTTCTTGGGTGCCGTCGGAACATGCGCACTAAGGGTGGGCTTCGCGACAACATTCACGACGCGATCTTCCCGTGGGGCCTCAGGTTTGGTGCCCTTGTCCTTGTCGGACGATGATGATGTCTTTTTCTTCGCCATCGATTCGCCCTCGGGTTACATGTCGTCTGCGATCGTATCCGCACGGAGAGTGAGGAGCTCACGCAGCTTGTCCGTGCCGAGCTCAGTGAGCCAGCGTTCGCCGTGCCCGATGATGTTCTCAGCAAGTTCCATTTTCGACTCGATCATCTCATCGATACGCTCCTCGAGCGTACCTCGGACGATGTACTTGTGCACCTGCACGGTACGGGTCTGTCCAATTCGATACGCTCGGTCGGTCGCCTGATTCTCCACCGCCGGGTTCCACCATCTGTCGAAGTGGAAGACATGCGTCGCCGCGGTAAGGTTCAGACCCACGCCACCGGCTTTGAGCGAGAGGATCAGGATCGGGGTTTTCCCGGTCGCTTCCTGGAACTCGTCGATCATCTTCTGACGCTTACCCTGCGAGGTCCCACCGTGCAGGAAGAGTACATCCTTGCCGAGTTCGTGCCGCAGCATGTTGCTCAGGATGTGTCCCATCTGGCGGAACTGCGTGAAGATCAGCGCCTGATCGCCCTCCGCGATGAGCTCGGATGTCTGCTCGAGCAATCGAACACACTTGCCCGACCGCATCGGATCGATGACCTTGCCGAACTGCGGGTCGGTCTCTTTGAGCATCTGTGCCGGGTGGTTGCAGATCTGCTTGAGCTTGATGAGTGCGGCAAGAACCAGACCACGCCGGTGGATTCCCTCGCTCTGATCCACATCCGTGAGCATTCTCTGGACGCAGCTCTCGTAAAGCTTTGCCTGCTCGGGCGTGAGTGGGCACCATTCCTTGCTCTCGATCTTGCTCGGGAGATCCGAGACCACCGTCGGGTCGGTCTTCACGCGACGGAGAATGAACGGAGACACCATCGAGCGCAGGCGGGCCATCTTGTTCTGGTCGCGGTGGCGTTCGATCGGCAGCGAGAACTTCTTCCGGAATGTCCCCGATTGCCCAAGGTACCCGGGGTTGAGGAAATCCATGATCGACCACAGCTCGCTCAACCTGTTCTCGACAGGCGTACCCGTGAGTGCCACACGCTTTGGTGCCACGATGGATCGCACGGCCTGAGATTGCTTCGCCGCCGGGTTCTTGATGTACTGGGCTTCGTCAAGGACAATCCGCCCCCACTTCACCTTCTCGATCGTCTCACGATCTCGATGCGCCAACGCATAAGTCGTCAGGATCAGATCGGACCTGTTCACCTCGTCGACGAAGGCATCCTCAAGCTTTCGCTCGACACCATGATGCACCATGACACGCAGATCAGGAGAGAACTTCTTGGCTTCTTTCATCCAGTTCCCGATCACGGACATCGGTACGATGAGCAGCGTCGGGTCTACGCGTTCACCGTTCGCCACCTTGCGTTCATGTGTGAGCAACGCGAGGAGCTGAATTGTCTTCCCGAGCCCCATGTCGTCCGCAAGACAGGCGCCAAACCCGAAGCGTTCCATGAACGCCATCCAGCTCATACCACGAGCCTGATAGGGACGCAGAGTCCCATTGAAGTTCTCCGGCGTGTCGAGTTCGGGCAGCTTGAGCGATGCACCGTTCTCGTCTCCGCCCAGCAGCGAAGCCACCCAGCCAGTCGCCTCCAGACCAGTGACGGGGAGCCCTGTTTGGGCGGAGTCGGACGCCAGAGCGAGCTGCATTGCCTCACCGAGTTCCATCTCGCCGCCGGGGTTTTCTGAGATGAACTTGATCGCGTTCTGAACATCCTCAGGCCGGATCTCGACCCACTTGCCCCCGATGCGCACAAGCGGTGCGTTCTGTTGCGCGAGCTGCTCGAACTCGTGCAGGGTAAGGGTCGTGTCGCCGATCGCGATCTCCCAGTGGTATCCGACGAGCGTGTTGAGACCGAGCTGCGCTCCCGCGCCGTCCGGGTCGCCGTTCTCGTCAAACATGCCCTCCGCGGGATCGGACTCGATCTTGAGCCGCGCACCCAGTCGCCCGCTCGGCGATTCCCACCACGGCGGGCTCTGGATCGCGAAGCCCTGCTCCTCCAAGATCGGTTTGATCTCACGCAGGAACCGGTACGCCTCTTGCGAATCGACCAGCACCTCGATGGGCTCGCTGGAATCGAGCGCGTCTTCAAGTTTCTTGTAATGCCGGCTCGCGCGTCCGAGTTCGGCCATCAGGAGTTCCTGCGGGTTCTCCAATGTCAGACCAGAGATCACGACGCGCTCGCGCTGGATCAACCAGATGTCCGACGCACGGAGCACGATCTCTTCATCGTCAACGCTTTGAAGGAAGAAGCTCAATGACCACTTCACGGTATCGTCAGGCTTCGAGATATCCGCCGCCAACCCATCCGCGATGGGTTCCGCGATCCGCAAGCCGAAACGCCAGACGCTTGATTCGCCACGGTCTTCAAGCTCTGATATCCAACGGCGAACCTTGCGAACAATATCTGCCCGCTGCCCTTGAACACTCGGAACCTCTTCCGTCTGATCGAGCAACCCGAGCAGCCACGCTACCTGTGGGTCCGACTCCGGGTCAGCATCCTCGACAGTGTCGAACATATTCTCGCGGATCATCGTCGCACGGGCGCGAGCATCAGTCACCGCGGCAAGGAAATCCGTGGTGAGTGACCAGGCGTCATGCGCATGCTCGTCCGTGACAGCACGCGCGACACCGGGCATCGAACTCACCAGTTTCTGCACGCGTGCAGCGGTCATACCGTCGCTCAACCAGGGCCACCAACCGGCACTGAGATCGCCTTGCGCGTCCTGCATGATCATCGGGACAACACGGTGCCCAGCGAGCAGATGAGACGCCAGACGCGACGCTGCGACGAAATACTGGATCCCCGCACCCAGTTCGCCGAACTGATCGACGCTCTCGCTTTGAGAATCGTCATTGTGTTCAATTAGCCACTCGAGTGCCCGCCCCGCATCGATCGGTCGTATCGCGACCGTCGGAACCGTAAACTCTGCGAGCAATGCCGCGTTATCCTCGTCGTCATTGCGTCCTATAAGACGCGACATCGGGGCGCTGGGGACAGGGCTGCCATCCACCACCGGCAAACGAAGGTTGATCTGAGAATCCTCGCCGTGGATCCAGGCGGGGAGATCCGTCGGACGCACCGAGCATGAGTGGAGCGGCAGTTCAGAACTGACACCCTCAACATGGGCTGGCGAAGGCGTCTCGCACCAGAGGTGCAACAGCCCACCGCTCCAGTTCGCGTGGATGACTTGATTTGAGCGATCGCTCGCGCTGACAGGAGTTTCGATCACGGACGAGGCCCCCTGGGGTCGATCGGGGTGGGCACCGACCCGGTTCACGCGTGACAATCCTTGTTCGCGCAACCTGACATGCGGATCGAATGATCCTGCAAGGCCGGGCAGGTCTTCAAATAGGGGAGCAGGGATTCGAACCCTGAACCTGCGGCTTAAAAGGCCGTTGCTCTACCGTTGAGCTACTCCCCCAGCACCGATCTGAGGAATTGGATCCCGTCACGGATAGGGGCTCCGAACCGCTGCGTCGCGGGCCAGAGAGACAGTGTACGCACGAATCTCGTGAAAATCACGCGATGAGAATCGCACAACCAGCGAAATTCATCCCGTATCACACCCTCTTGACACGCCCGATCAGTTCACGAGCGTGCTGAGCGGATGCCCCCTGCTGATCCCTCACACAAGACTGGGCGGACTCTCCCATCGCGCGGCGTTGATCCGGGTCTCTCAGCAACTCCGAAATCGCGGACGAGAGCGATTCCCGAGTCTCAATCCGGATCCCATTGACAGATCTGAGTAAGCCGACCGACGATTCAAAGTCCCCATACCTCGCCCCGATGATGACTGGTTTTCCAAGGGCAGCGGGCTCGATCGGGTCTGACCCGAACTGATCGTTGAAGGACCTGCCCATCACGACGATGTCGGCCAGTTCAAACACGCTAGAGAGTTCGCCGATCGTATCAAGGATGAATCGAGTGGTTCCCTCCGGAGCACGAGCCCCGCTCGATCGCCGGGTCGCCCCCGGCACTGTGGCCGAGGCCTCCTCGAATCGCTCCGTTTTCCGAGGAGCGATGATGAGTTGAACATCGTCTGGGACCGATTCGTGCATCAACAGCTCTTCCGTGGGTCCAGTTGAGCCAGCAACGACGATCGGGCGTCCCAAATCAACCCCCATTTCCGACGCGATCGTCCTTGCTCGATCGCTCGGTTCATGCAACGAAACTGTACTGATTGAGTCCCACTTCATCGTCCCGGTAATGCGGATGCGTTCCTCTGGAACGCCCATCGATCCGATCCGGTTCGCATACGCCTCATCCTGCACGCACGCAAAGGACAATCGGGCAAAGGTCGGGCGGAGCAGCGAGCGGATCCTGCGATACCCCTTGAATGAGCGTTCGGAGAGCCGCCCATTGATGATCCCGATCGGGATGCTCCGTTTTACACATCTTTTGATGAAGTTCGGCCAGACTTCGAGTTCGACGAGCCCGACCACATCCGGGCGCACCAGATCGAGAAAGCGATCCACCATCCACGAACAATCGAGCGGGTATCGCACGATGTGCACATGCGCCGAGCCCCCAAACAACGATTGCGCTCGCGCCAGCCCCGTATCTGTCGTCACAGAAACAAAGACCTCCGCATCGGTCGCGAGAAGAGGCACGATCGCCCGTAGCGCGTTCACCTCTCCCACCGAAACGGCGTGGAGCATGATGCGTGGTCGATCTGGACCGATCGTCGAATCATCGAACATATCGGCGACATGGCCGAATCGCTGATCCCAGCCCTCACGACGCTTGCGCATCCAAAGCGGTGCAGATAACAGACCCAACGGTATGTAAAGACAATCGAGCAGATTCACTTCGGGTACCATAGCCGATAATGGGGAGCGGATCGCGCCTCATTGATCCTGCATCCGTTCTCCAGCATGATCGAACTCAGAACCTCGGAGGCAACGATCACACAGGACCCCATTCAAACCAACCCCCCGTTAATCGCGGTCACCGGCGCGACAGGGTATGTAGGCGGGCGTCTCGTCCAATCCCTTCTGGAATCCGGATACTGTGTTCGATGCATCGTTCGCGAACCACGAAAACTCGATCTTCGCCCTTGGGTGGACGACGATCGAGTCTCGATCGCCAAATGCGATCTTGCTGAGGACGACAACCTCCACGAGCATCTCGCGGGCTGCGACGCGGCATATTACCTCATCCACTCCATGGAGATATCTGGTAACGAGTACGCCGAACGGGATCGGATGCTCGCCACCCGATTCGTCGAATCTGCACTACACGCCAAAGTCGGACGCATCATTTACCTCGGCGGGCTTGGTGAAATGGGCGATGGCCTCAGCGAGCATCTGAGCTCCCGCCGCGAAGTAGAACGAATCCTGTCTTCGAGCAGCATCCCCTGCACCGTATTCCGTGCCGCCATGATCATTGGTTCAGGCTCCGCGTCCTTCGAGATCCTCCGCTATCTGGTTGAGCGACTCCCGATCATGACAACCCCCAAATGGGTCACGACAGAATCTCAACCGATTTCTATCGCGGATGTCCTCCACTGGCTGGTTCGCTGTCTGAAGGTCCCTGAAACCGAGAGCCGAACTCTGGAGATCGGAGGGGCGGACATCCACCGCTACTGCGAGCTCATGCGGATCATGGCGGAGGAACTCAAACTCCCCCGACGCATCATCATCCCGCTCCCCGTTCTGACACCCAGACTGAGTTCTGGATGGATCTCGCTTGTCACACCCGTGTCATACCGGATCGCACGCCCACTGGCAGAGGGGCTGAAAAACAAAGTCGTCGTTACGGACAACTCTGTTCAGGAACTGATGCCCCATCAAGCGATGGGGGCGAGGGAGTCGATCCGAAGCTCGCTCGAAAGGATCCGCATGAACGCCGTCACAACGCGATGGTCTGTCGCGGGTCCTGTGCCTGGCGATCCGGATTGGGCGGGGGGGACGCTCTTCGAAGATCAACGCACCATCGAGATCAACGCAACCGCTGAACAGGTTTTCCGTGCCGTGTGCAAGGTCGGTGGCGGGCACGGCTGGTATGCAGCAGATCTGCTCTGGCGCATTCGCGGCTGGATGGACACCCTTGTCGGAGGGCCCGGGCTGCGGAGGGGGCGACGCGACCCGGAAAAGATCGAGTTTGGCGAAACTCTTGATTTCTGGCGTGTCATTGGCATCGAACAGAATCGTTCACTCACCCTCCGCGCCGAGATGAAACTCCCCGGCACCGCGAATCTGGAGTTCGTACTCACGCCAAAGGGTGAATCAACTGAACTCCAGATGACCGCACTCTTCAAACCCAAAGGACTCCTCGGGCTCGCGTACTGGTATTCGGTGCTCCCACTCCACCATTTCGTGTTTTCGGGCATGCTCAACGGGATCCGCAGAGCAGCGGAAAAACCGGAGGATTAACACTCACGGTTCGATGCTCCAGGCGCCTGCACGGGCCTGAACTTGATCTCCGTCCCTTCGACATCATCCGTGAGGAGTGCCCGATTCGCACCCAGATTCGATGCGGCCGAAGAATCCATAAGCATCGTCGAATCCGAGGCACTCATCTGCATGAGGACACGCATCCCGAACTCCCGGATCGTGCCCCGATCGAATGTGCGTTCCAGGTTTGTCAAAGTGTCGCACCAGGCGATCGTCCAAACGCCCATCGCGGGTCCTTCGAGCAGTACATTCGCAAGATCCTTATCCGGCGATGATCCAGCATCGTCATCCAGGGAGAATCCGTAATCCTCGCTTCTTCGCAACTCACGCAGACGATGCAGGCCAGCGATGATGAATAGCACGGGATCGCACGGATGCCCCGATCGTGATTGGACGATCTCATTCACTTCAGAAACAATCCGACCCGCAACAAGCGCACGGTGGAGTTCAATATTGTCTCCACGCCCGGCAATCGCCTGCTGGATTCTCGCATGCTCGGGGTCTTCCTCGGGAGTCGCGTCGATGATGACAACCCGAGCACCAGGGGTGGATGCGAATGTGATCGCGCTGGATGCCAGCATCCCGTACGCAGACATGGCCTGAGGTCCAACGACAAGCATGTTCCCGCCTGAACGCTTGGTAAACATCGGCGCGACGGGTGGCGCAATCGCGACGGACTCTCCAAGAAGAACCCGAGGAGTGGATCGATCTGGGTTCGAATGCTCGAAGGACTCGCGGGTCGCATCGAACTTCGCAAGGGTATTGCCCTCGAATACGACCGTGGGCTCGAGTTCAACCGTCGGCGCGGGCAATCGTGTCAGAGCCGCGTCGCGATCGGAATCGGGCAGCCACGCCGTCTGGAACGGCGAGTTGCCCTCGATCAACCCGCCGGCATTGTTGTAGATCGCTTCGCCGGGACGCTCTAGGAGACGCGCTGCGTTGTTGTCTTCACCAAGAATCAGGTATGAGTCGGCTTCTGAACATTGGAGCGCAATCCGTACCCCGATCTGACCAAGCGTCGAACGCGCAAGCGAGTACGCGCCCGACAAAGTCTGCGAACCGAGTATGACATGCACCCCGAACGCACGACCCTGACGAACCAATCGGTCGAGCAACAACGACGCATCGGACGCGACCTCGTCATCAACCGTAAAGAACTCCTGAAACTCGTCGATCAATAAAAGCACGCGTGGGAGATGCTCATCCGGCGCGAGCTTGCGTGCTCCCGCGAGGTCTTGTGCCCCGAGCTTGCGGAACAACTCCCCGCGTGTGGTAAGCTCGTCGTCGAGCCGCTGGAGAACGGACAAACCAAACTCACGATCAGACTCGATCGCGACGGCACGGACATGAGGCAAACGCCCACCGGTATACGCCTTGAACTCGACGCCTTTCTTAAAGTCGATCAGGTACATCTCCAGCTGATCGGGACCGTACCACATGCCCGCGGCAGTGATCATTACATGCAACAGCGTGGATTTACCCGAACCTGTCCGTCCTGCAATCAACGCGTGCTGACGCGTTCCCAAACCAAGCCGCAGCTCCTGCACCTTGCGTGCACCCGATCGACCGAGCGGGACCACGAGTTCCTCCGCGCAATCACGCGACCAGAGCTCGTCATCGTTCGTAGGCGTCAACCGATCAAACGGGACCTCAATACGCCCCGCGTCCTCACTCGCGCGTGCAACGCGATCGAGAATCTGCGAGAACAGTGCATCCTCGGGCTCGGAATCAAGGGTGAGTTCGAGCTCGGTGTCCGGCCCCTGCTCAAACGGCTTGCCCGTAGCTCCTAGATGCAGCGTCGCCGGCACATCGTCAAGCGAACCCTTGAGTTCTGCGGGGAGTTTCGCATTGTGCTCAACGCAAAGAATCGCATATACACCGCAGCGTGGCCCGGATTCGAGGATGCTCTTAAGCTTGCTCGCACCGTTGTCCGTCAGCGCGACCTGCAAGTCCGGGATCACGATGAACCGATACGGCTCTGCGATCTCCCCCGCCGCTTCGTTGTATTCCTCGATCGTCGAGTAGTCCTTGCGGAGATATTTCTGAATGACCGTCTGCATGTGCTCAGTGAGGTCCACGAGCTGGCGTTCGATCTGATTCGGATCGGCCCAGATCCGCTGACCTACGGGCGACGGATCGAGATCCGACAGACGCATGAACCCCGCATACGACTGGCCAATACCGACCGGATCACAGAGAACAAAACGCGCCTTGCGTCCTGGGAATGACGCGAGGATGCGAGTGATGACATTCCGCATGGATGACAACGCCTGATCGCGTGACTCTCGACCATGACGGATCAGGAACGAACTCGCCCCCGGCAGCGCAAGCACACCCGGGGTATCGATCCGATCTGGAAGCCCAAGTTCATCACGGATATCTGCAGGCAACGCATCAATTCGTTCGCTCAGTTTTACTGCGAGCGAGGCAAATCTGACAACACCGGGCACTTGCGCTGGCTGTGGTAGCCCGGGCATGGATTCAAATCGCGGGTTCGTATCGCCTGCCAGCTCCGCATTCGCGCGGACGATTTCCATTGATGACCGTACTGCGGGCACGAGCGACTCACGCACACCCTGACACACCCGCTCGTACTCCGATTCCGCCTCAGAACGGATGTTCTCGAACTGCTCCCGTGCCTCCGTGGTTGCATCCTGATACTTTGACTCTGCGAGGCGCGATTGCGACTCCACCCATGTATCAATCTCACCAAGTTCAGAGGCTCGTTTTGCGTTGCGTTCTTCAACACCAGACTCATACTTCTGCGTCTCTTCACGGATGGATGCCCCGGACTTGCGTTCGCTGTCTTTGGAGATCGCTTGCAACTTGTGATCGGCCTTGGCGACTTCAGAACGGTGCCGTTCATGTAACGAATCCATCAGGGTATCGATTTCCATCCCGAGCTTGATCTGCAACTCCTGGAGCGTGGCCCTCGCCACATGAAGCGCCCTATTCGCTTCATTCGCGTGTTCAACCTTCTTCGCTTTGGATCGCAACATGCCCCCCAGCCCGGGGTTTGCGCACACATCAACCGCCAAGCCGAGCTTTTCGATTGCCTCGTCCACCCGCTCGAATGTCAAGTCCTCGCGAGGCACCCTGTACGAATCATCAATCTCCTCGAGTTGCTTCAGGACCGAGTGGCTCAACGAGCCACCGAGTGTCTGCTCGAGGGAATCAATCAGCTTGATACGGTCTTCGATCGCATTCTGGTCGCCTTTGCGACGCTGTTCTATCTTCAGCGTCTCGGACTCAGACATGGTGTCCGCAAGCCACACCCGTTCCTGTGCCTCACGCTTCGTTTTTTCGATCGTACTGCGATGTCGTTGCTGGATGATACTGATCGCCCGGTCTCGTTCCTTACCGAGTTCGCTGATCCGTTTCGCGTGCTTCTCCTCAGCACTCCGCTTCGCAGACTCGGACTGTTCTTTGATCTCCGCTTGAGCACGGGCCAACCGTTCATCGTGCTTCGCGCTGCGTTGATCAAACACGCTTTTCGCATCGCTGAGGCGTTGTTCCCGAGTGGCTCTCGACTGTTTGATCGCATCGATCGCCAGATCGATCTGATCGATCAACGAACGGATCGCTTGCACCTGAGCATCGATCCCGAGAATCCCTGCCCGCGACGCTAATCCCCGTTGTTTCACATCTTCTTCACTCACCAGCTCGTCTCGCTTCATCGCAGGCGGATTGTAACCGGTCCATCGCATCGATCGCTCGCCGAACCAGTGGGTCGAAGTTATTCACAAAGTCTTCCGCGAAACGATCGGCGTTCTGATCATCCCACGACGCGTTGCAACGCCTCCAGGCAATCCGGTAGTTTTTTACCGCATCCACGAGCATCCCCTTGCCAACAGACTGGCTCATGATCCATCTCCTTGCCCATCCGCTCCATCGGGGGGTGTATCGCCCTCAGGCTTGTGTTCTTCATGCTGCAATCGTGTGTACTCATCGAGCGCACGGATCTGCCCATCAAGCCGCCCCAAAGCACGGGGCATATCCGCTCGCGCCACCGATGCCATCGCCTGCACCGCCCCGCGGTAATAGTCGATCTCCTTGCGGAGTTTGTTGATCGCCCGCTTCGTTGATTCGAGCTTCTCCTCCGCCTCATGCACGCGCCGTTTCGTCTTCTCGTACTCCTTCCGTGCGTCCACGGACGGGCGCGGCTGACTCGAGCTGATCTGCTGGGTGAGCTTCGATTTCGCAACAACCGCGGCTTCCGAACGCACGCGGATCTCTCGTTTCCAGTGCGACAACCGATCACCCTGCAACCACGACAGCACCCGCATCGCGTCCGATCCCGGGCTGGTCAACGCACGCTCCACATCCTCCTTAAACTGGATAATCGACGGGCGAAAATCGACGAGCGCCTGGGTGTTTGTAACGCGTACCTTGGCGCACATACTCAGCGCTGCCTCAGATATTCATCGAGACGGTCTGCCTTCCGCATCAGGAAAGGCACCTGTTGATCGATCGACTCTCGAAAACGCATCAGCTGACGCATCGTGTCCTCGAAATCCTTCTGGAACTTGACCTGTTCCTGATCACGCCAGGTTTGACTCAGGTTGGACATCTGCCCATTGAGTTGGGTCATCTGCTGCTCCATACCCGTCCCAAAGCGCTTGAGCATCTGGGCAAACTTACGGATTTCTTCGGGATCTGCGACTGCTTTCGCCATGGGTCACCTCGCTTGACCGTTCGCCCGCACCCTCAGGTGTGTTCCGTTACACCCCACTGAACGCACCGGAATCGGGCATATTCCGAGTGTATCGCAAACCGCACCACATGAAGCACGCCACAAAAACAAACGAAGCCCGCGTATAGAACACGGACATCGATCATCCTCAGGACCCGTCTGGGCCGTAGGCCGGGAAAATAGGCGAGGAGGGACTCGAACCCACGACATTTCGCGTGTAAGGCGAACGCTCTAGCCAACTGAGCTACTCGCCCGGCTGGGCTGAGGATAGCACGCTCAGCCCATAAATCTCCATTTTCCGCAAACCTTCATACCCAAAAAAGAGATCGCCCCGCCGAGGAGGGAACTCGGCGGGTGAGCAACAAGGATCGAAATCTCAGTGAGACCATGACCCCCGGCTCTGAGCGATCTCAGAGAGGGCGACTGATAAGTCATAAAGATACACATTTCGCCCACGGTGTGGTCGAAATTTCATACTGAATGCGAAATTTGTTACAGAGAAATCTCACAATGGGGTGTTCGCTTTACAGCCAACTATATTAACGAAATCCAAATATGCACATGATTCGGGGATAAATCGAGGGTGTAAAAAAACTGCCCGGCTAGTTCCGGACAGTCTTCATCGAAAGAGAAATCACGAAACGCTGAGGCGGAGACAGCGCGTTTCAATACACCGCTTATCGACGGCGACGAGTGGCGACCAATCCGCCAAGCCCGATCAATGCCATTCCTGAGGGTGCCGGGATCACGCTGATCGTCATGTGAGTGAAATCAGCACCCAGAGCGTTTTCGAACGGACCATCATCGATGCCCAACCCAAAGACGGTCAGCCCCGTGTAGTCGTAGGTACCAGCCGCATCGAGGATGTCGAGCGAATCAAGCGTATCACCAACATACGACACATTGAAGGTCGAAAGGAAGTTGCCAAACACGCCGGCCTGATCGGTAACGACGCCGTTCGGGAAACCATCAACCGAGCCGTCGGTGATAAAGAAGCCGTCTGCCTGCGGATCGTTGTTGCGAACCACAAACGAAGGGGTAAAACCGGCGGGATAGGGGTTCGCGGCTTGAATCACAGTACCACCAGAAAATGCCACCTGAAATGTGGACAGATCGATGGTGTAACCGCGGACCGGGAACGAACCGTCGACATAGTCCATCGAGCTGAGTTCGAAGGAGTAGGTCATGGTTTCGCCAACATTGACATTCTGGAAATCGCCCCGGTTGATGCCGTTGAAGTAGACATCACCGTGGACCTCCACGAGGACATCGTTCACGGTGCCAGCAAGTGCAGGAAATACGGTGAGCGCGAGTGCGCCGATCATGGCCTTGGTATTCATGGTTCTCTCCGTTCTAGTGTGTTTTGCCGGCGAAGTGATTGCCGGAGTGCTGCGTTGTCCGTGAGTGCTGCCGGGCTCGATGTAGTATCACCCATCCCCGCGAGATCCGGAACTGTTTTTGTGAGACGACGACCCAGCCGACTCCTGATGACACGAATGTATCGAGGTCAATGAGCCGTTGCAAGTTTCCCATGGGAAATTTTGCAAAATTATTCTCGTGACATACCACGCACCATCGTATATACTCCCCAACGCCCCTCCCGAGCGCTGTAAAATCGGGTCTGATCGTTTGTTCGGATCAAGGTAGGATGCCATATGCCCCCAAACGCCACGCAAGAGCCACACATACAGGACGACTTCGAAGAAGCGCTCGATCAAGCGTTTCAACGCGTACGCGGGGCACTCACAGAGATGATCGGATCCGTCGATGCCGATATCACTCGTCCGCAGGACATCGCCAGGCGATTCAAAATCAACAAAAACCTCGCTTGGAAGCTCTCGAAGCTGATCACGATCAGCGATCCGCACGCCGTGCTGACCAATCTGCCGGGCTCAACTGGGATGAACACCATCCTCAGCGCATTCGAGTCCAACGGAGCTCCCAGCCCGACTGTCCAGACCGCCCGCGACCGCCTCGTTGAGTTCGACGAGATGGTCGAGACGCATGTCGGCGACCGTTCCACGCTACAACTCGTACTCGCAAGCAACGCGCCATCTCGTGTGCCGACGGAAAACCTGCACAACACCCGCAAAATGGGTTACCAATGCAACTCCAGCATTTGGGGCATCCAGGCCCGCGTACGGATGGCATCCTTCTTCCTCGCCCCCAATCCGGAGAACCCCGAGATGCTCGATACCGCGAGCATGGGTGGGCTGATTGATGTCCGCCGACTCCGATCCCAGGCCAGTGTGCCGCTGATGACCCGCTTCGCATACAACGACGATGGCAGCGCCATGCGACCGCCCGAAGTCGAACCCATCGAACTGGGAAGCGACGAGGACCAGCTCATGCTGATGAAGGAGTTCTGCTCCCAGCCGGTGCCCAAGTTCACCAAGATCCGCTCGGGCAACACCGTGCGCTGGCAGCTCGCGCCGGGCCCAGTCGGAAACACAGGACTCAATACATGGATGTACGGCGAATGCATCCGCAACTTTGCTCCGATCTATCGCGATCCACAGAACAGCTTCGGTGAGCACCTCGCCCCACTCAACACGCCGTGCGAATGGGCGCTGTGCGACATCCTGATCCACAAAGACCTGCGATTCGCCCAGGACCCGCGAGCACTCCTGCTCAGTCAGATCGGCATCGGCCCAGAGCCGGTGGGTGAGGACGATCCGATCGATGACTTCCTGCCCATGGCCGAGGAAATCGAGGCCATCGGGCACTGCCCACCCGTCGTGTCAACCCCGCTGATCCCGGGATACAGCAGGATGGTCGAGCGCGTGTACCAACGCATGGCGTGGGACGCGAACGACTTCCACGGATACCGCATCGTGATGAAGTATCCGCCGATGCCGACCGCGTTGATGATCCGACACGATCTCGCGGATCCGAGATAACCCGAATCCGAATCGCGTGACCTATGGTTGCCCATGAGCAACACACCGCCCCGCCACTGCACCGTTGGCCCGATCTCGATCGGTGAAAACCAGCCCCTCGCCATCATCGCCGGCCCGTGCACACTCGAATCCCTTGAGTTAGGTCTTGAAGTCGGTCGCCACTGTAAGGCGGTCTGCGATTCGCTCGGGCTGCCCTACATCTTTAAGGCGAGCTTCGACAAAGCCAACCGCTCCTCGATCAACTCCAAACGAGGCATCGGGATCGAGCAGGGACTCGAGCACTTCGCAGCCATCAAACAGGAACTCGGGGTCCCCACCACGACCGACATCCACGAACCCGATCAGGCAGACGCGATCGCGGAGGTTGTGGATTTGATCCAGATCCCCGCGTTCCTGTGCCGACAGACGGACCTGGTTGTCGCCTCCTCCAAAGCAGCCCAATCCCACGGCAAGGGCGTGAACATCAAGAAGGGGCAGTTCCTCTCGCCTCGCGAAATGGCAGGCCCGGTCCGTAAAGCAACCGAAGCGGGGTGCGACAACCTGATGCTCACCGAGCGCGGGACCTTCTTTGGGTATCACCGATTGGTCAACGACTTCATCGGGATCGCGGACATGATGGAACTCGATTGCAGCCCATTCTCCAACGCGGGCTCACCTCCGGTGTGCTTCGATGTCACCCACTCAACCCAGCTCCCGGGCAGCGGCGAGCAGACCGGCGGGCGTCCGGATCGGGCTCTGCAACTCGCCAAGGCCGCGACCGCGATCGGTGTGCACTCGCTCTTCGTCGAGTGCCATCCGAACCCGAAGGAAGCGTGGTCCGACGGGGCGACGCAGGTGGGGTTCGAGCATTTCGAGCAGATCATCACGAGCGCGGCGAAGATCCGCATGGCCTAAAACTACCTATTTTAACACCTAAGCCACGCGTCAAAGCTCCTCATACAGATAGTTCTTGAGCACGATCAGCCAACCAAGTACATTGGAAGGACTCTCTCTACTTGGAGATTCCTATGCACTGCTCACTGACGATCGCTTTACGGGCGGCATTCGCCGCAACACTTATTAATCCACTCGCCACGCAAACAATGGCCCAGGATTGCGACGGGACATTCGACCCGGCCGCGAACTACACCGCCGGCAACTCGACACGCAGCACGGTCATAGGCGATATCAACGGCGATCAGTTGCCCGATATTGCCGTTGTGAACTTCGCGAACGATACCGCCAGCGTCTTTCTCAACAACGGCAATGGCACTTTCGCCTCGCAGGTGAACTATGCAACTGGTGATGGGCCGATCGACATGACATTCGCAGATGTCAACGACGATGGCGAGTTGGATATTGGTGTCGCGAACGCATTGGAGCATAACGCCAGCATCTTGCTCAACAACGGAGACGGCACCTTTGCTCCGCTGGTGAGCTACGCGACCGGGTTCTCGCCTCGAAGCATCCGATTCGCCGATCTCAATGGCGATACCGATCTGGACATGGTGGTCGTCAACGACATAGGTCTGGGGGTGAGCGTCCTGCTTGGTAATGGTGACGGGACATTCACAGATCAGGTCCAGCACACCGCGGGTGGGCGCCCGACGAGTGTGACACTCGGGGATGTCAACGCGGACAACGCGATCGATATCGTTGTGGTGAACTTCACCGGTGATAGCGTGAGTGTCCTGATGGGGAACGGCGATGGCACATTCAGCGCGCCCACGGACTACGCGGTCGGTGACCAGCCGCGCCGCGGCGCGTTGGGGGATGTCGATGGCGACAGCGACCTGGACATCATCGTCGCCAATCAGGGGCCCGACAATGTGAGCGTGCTGCTCAACTTGGGTAACGGCACATTCCTCGCACACTCGCTCTACCCAGCGGGAGAATCGCCGCGCGGGATCGATGTTGGTGATCTCGACAACGACGGCGATCTCGATATCGCCGTGGCCAATGGCGGCGGCAGCGCCAGTATCCTGCTTAATTTCGGAACCGGGACATTTGCGGCCCCGATCGACTACACCACCGGCGGCGGATCCGTGGGAGTCATGCTCGGCGATCTTGATAGCGATGGTGACCTTGACATGGCCGTCGCCAACGAGTTCGGCAACAACATAAGCGTCTTACTCAACCAGTGCGTCATGATCGATCCGTGCCCTGCCGATCTGACGATGGACGGAGAGCTGAACTTCTTTGATGTTTCGGCCTTCCTCGCCGCGTTCGGATCAAAAGATCCAGTAGCAGACTTCAACAGTGACGGCATGTTCAACTTCTTTGATGTCAGTGCATTCTTGACTGCCTTCGGTGAAGGCTGTCCGTAACCACGCGATCGCCAGAAGATTAGATGTCGTGGCAGAGAAGCCGCGTAACAAACCCTTATATCAATACCCGAGCTATACTCGCTTGCAAACTTTCATGACTGTGTTATGATGCGACCTTATTCCACTCGCTTAGGGGACACATCATGTCAGAAGAAAACACTGTTCAGGAAGAATCATGGAGCTACAAGGATCTTATTGGCGGGCTGGTTTTCAGTGCCGCGCTGATTGGATTCGGGGCCTGGATGCTCGTCAATCCACAGGGCGGCGACGAGGTCAGCACGGAAGGTCGACGCGGACTGTACAAAGTGATTCTCAAGTGGATCTGGTCCACACCCGGAGGCATCATCCTTGCACTCCTCGGTCTGCTGGTGCTCTGGGGCACGATCAACGGCACCATTCAGCATCGGAAGAAGAAAGCAGCCAAAATGGAGTAGAATCACATCCTGATGTCGAAAGATCCGTACCACAAAGCCCGCGATTCGTTTCGCGTCCTCGGCCCGACCATGATTGTGATTGGCGGGCTGATGCTCATTATCGGTGTGGGCCAGTTCATCCTTTCGATGATCCAGGCGATGAGCGGCGGCAACGCCAAGCCTCCGATTCTCTTCGTCGCACTCGGGGTACCCGGGCTGCTGATCTTCGGGATCGGCATGCAACTGACCGGCGTGGGTTTCCTCAGACAGACAACCAAGTATGTCGCGAAAGAATCCGCTCCGGCTGCACAGATCACCACCACCGCGATCCGTTCTGCGCTCCTCGACGATGACATCCCGTGCCCATCGTGCGCGACGCCAATCGAACCGGATTCCAAGTTCTGTTCGAACTGTGGCTTCAAGGTCGCGAAGATGAACTGTCCATCATGCAACGCATCGATCGATACAAACGCTCGATTCTGCAGCGATTGTGGGCAGGCCTTGGAATCGAGTACCGCATAGCTTGACCGCATCGTGTATCGTGCGATACATGATATTCATGCTCAGATTCTTCGTCTCAACCATCATTGCTTTGGTAGTCGCACCCAGTCTTGGGAGCGATGATGGCGACCCGCTCCGGATCGCCATCATCGGGCTCGACCACGGTCATGTCGAGAGCGTCCTCTGGAACGCCTCATCCCGCGACGACCTCTCCATTGTTGGTATCTACGACCCCAACTACGCGCTCTTCGTCAAATACAGAGAGAAGTACGACCTCGATCCAGAACTGTTCTTCGCGGATCTGAATCGAATGCTCGACGAGACCCAACCCGAAGCCGCGAGCGTCATGACACCGATCTCGCGACACCTCGAGGCGGTGCAAGCTTGCGCCCCTCGCGGTGTGCACACACTTTTGGAGAAACCGCTGGCTTATGCCCTTGAAGAAGCGCAGGAGATAGCATCGCTGGCCAACCAGCACGGCGTGCATGTGCTCACCAACTTCGAGACGAGCTGGTACGCCTCGGTCCGCGAGGCCCAGCGCATGATCGATTCAGGCGAGGCGGGAATGCCCACGCGGGTCATCTTCCGTCACGGGCATAAGGGCCCTATCGAGATTGGATGCAGCGACGAGTTTGTCCAATGGCTCGCCGACCCCGCGTTCAACGGCGGCGGTGCGATCGTCGACTTTGGGTGCTACGGCGCCAACATCATGACCTGGATCATGAACAATCAGCGCCCGACAAGCGTGCAGGCAACCACGCAGCAGCTCAAGCCCGATCTCTATCCCAACTGCGACGACGACGCGACGATCGTGCTCACCTACCCCACCGTGACCGCGGTGATCCAGGCATCATGGGCTTGGACGCACGACAACAAGGAGATGGACATCCACGCAACGAAGATGTCCATCCATGCCGCCAAGTGGGATTTGCTGCAGACACGCCTGCCGGATCAGAAACCCCAAACGGTAGTACCAAGTGATAAGCCTGCCCACCTTCAGGACGAGTGGACCTATCTGCGTGCCCTGGTACGCGGCGAATGCGAAGTCGATCCGCTCTCGAGCATCGAGAATAACCTGATCGTCGCGGAGATCCTCGAAGCCGCGATCGAATCCGCCCGAACCGAGCACACCATCGAGTTCACCCCATAAAAAAACCACACCCATTGCGAGTGCGGTCATCTGCTTTAAATTGATCGTCGCGATCAGTTCGCGTGTGCGGCGCGGTAATCACGCAGCCACTGCGGACGAGCGATGTCTTCCTCGATGGGATCGACATGGACACGGCCGTTCTTCTGGAAAACAACCTTGCCGGTGCTGACCGAGTAGAGGGTGTCGTCTTTGCCCTTGCGGACATTGAAGCCCGGTGTGAACTTGGTGCCGCATTGACGGATGATGATCGCGCCCGGCTTAGCAAACTCGCCGCCGTAGAGCTTCACCCCGCGGTACTGGGGATTGGAGTCGCGGCCGTTCTTCGTTGAGCCCTGGCCCTTTTTATGTGCCATAACAGAGGTTCTCCGTCAATGCATCGGGCAGGATTGCCCGTTGTGTTTCATCTGTGCCACGCGGCGGGATGCACGCGTCGCGGGGGCAAGCGTAGCCCCGCATTCCCTTGAAGTCCAGCAGTTTGTGCGTCTCGATTCACCCGACCAAGACCCGATCGGGCGGGCCGATCAACGCATGACCCAGCGTTTTTCGACGAGTTCGAACGGGCGATCGCCCTGACCCGAGATCTGCCCCGGGGTTGCGAATCGCATCATCATCGTTTTCCGGAGGGTGTATCGCTGGGGGTCGGATGTGTTGCGCCCGGTGATGTAGGACTGGAACTCGCCCGACAAGCCACCGAAGAAAACGGTCAGCTCATCTGCTTGGAGGTCCTCTGCTGGCCAGATGACCACGCCGTCTCGTGCGTGTTCAACGCCCTGGAGGACATTCGAGACGATATCCGTCTGTGATTCCAGCAATGGGTTTTTCAATCGACGGATGATTTCTGCGGTCACGGCACTCGAAACACCCCGCCCTGAGCGACGCACATTCGAGTTATCCGACATCAGCGAGACATCGGGTGCAAAGAGCTTGACCCCTCCCCAGTGATTCGTCACACGGTAAGTCATGTAGAAAAAGGGCTTCCGCTCGCCCTGATCTTCAACCCATGCGAGCCGCAGCGGACCGGGCTCGAAGGTGAACTCCCACTGGGTTGCGACAGGAGCTGGCTCGGGCGCAGCATGGGTCATGACGGGGACGCTCGACAGCAATGAAAACGCACAGACCGAGGCCCCAAGCAGCGAAAGGCCGCGGGTAAATCGTTTCAAACGGGTCTGGCAGTCGTGGGATCGGTTCATGATCGCGTGCTCCCTCATATGGGATCATCAATGGGTTCAGGGCTCATCGAGCATTGAGAATCGGCACAAACGAACGACGAGAAGACGCATCCAAGCGTGCCGAGATGGGGATCATAGTGTACTGTTCCCTGTACGGGCGTCAAATCTGTACGAGCCCGGACGCTTTTCTGTTCCTTTTTCACCCCCAGTATTCCACGATCATGAGCGTCTTCTCCCCATCTGAGCCCAACGCCGGCACGAGCGGCGCATCTCCCAAGGGCGAGAGGATCCCTTCCAGCTTACGACAAAGCGCTTGCGAGCGGCTCGTGTCGGGCCCGAATCGGGCACAGGCAGCACGCAACCTGATCGGGTCCGCTGCCGCACACGGGATCGACCTGGATCTCCTCTGGGGCGTAATCGATCGATCCCAACCCGACCATCCGCGAATCCGGCAGGCCTGCCTGGCTGTTTTGGGTGAGGGTGCGACGGCCATGCTCTTCCACTCAAGCCCCGAGACCAACCGCTGGCTGGGCCCAAAGTCCGCTCAACGCGATGAAATCAGCGCCGCGCTGCGGGCATGCCTGAAGGGACTCAAATCAGCCTCGGCCCACGCTCGGCTCGCCCAATGCCTGATCGAGCCCAAGCACACCTGGGCGCCCGAGGTCTTCCTCGGTGCCGGAATGATCTTCGTCGGCGAGCTCGCGTATATGCGCCAGCGCATGACGCCCGCCCCGAGGACCCACATCCCAGAGCCGGATTGGCCTGAAGGGATCAGCGTGCGTCCCATCCGAAGTCTCAATGCGGATGACCCACAATCTGATCGTGCGGCACTGATCCAGGCCTTGGAACTGAGCTACATCGACACGCTCGATTGCCCAGAACTGTGCGGGATGCGTTCAATGGACGATGTCGTGGATTCACATATCGCAACCGGTGTATTCAATCCACGCTACTGGCTGCTCATTGAACTGAACGCCCAGCCCGTCGGTTGCTGCCTGCTCACCCACTGCCCGAACAACTCGAGCATCGAACTTGTCTATCTCGGCATCGGGGCCCCCGCGCGAGGGCTCGGGCTCGGACGCACTGTGCTCGCATATGGCACGGAACGGATGCGCCACCTTGAAGCCCAAGAAGTCACATGCGCTGTGGACACACGCAACATACCCGCGATGCGCATCTACGAATCGCTCGGGTATACACGCTTCGATTCACGGCTTGGGTTTGTGGCATCACTTGGCTCGTAAGTCGTGCACGATCAGTCGATGCGACGGAGTGTGTCAAGATCACATTTGATTTTCGTTCAGATTTGTTCACAACGAGACCCGCGCGTTGTGCATAACCGCCCGCTTCGGTGGATGAAAAAAACTCTGTGCTCCCAAGTGTCTGAAAACGCAAACACTGCGATGTGCAATCCGTTTCTCAAACACTCCGAGCGGTTGCGAACGCACGCGTGAACTACTACACTCCCCCCCGCTGGTCAGGATCGACCGGTAGCAGCAGGTCGCGGGATCATCCCGTGGGGACGCACATTTTTACTTTGTGCTTGACGGCAGATCATCGCTTGGTTTTACCGGGCGAAAATGTATCTGTGTGTTCACGATGACCTGTCGATTGGTGAATGGACTCTTTTTTCTCGACGCATTGCTCGCCCAGCCGGGGTGCAAGGTGCGCGATCGGATCGCGCAGGCACCCCAGATCGGGCGGTCCAGGATGACCAAGAGGCGCTGTTGTGCACCACTCATTGCAAGACGCAGTCCATCACGGAGAACCTCAACGAGCTGGATCAGAAGCCGCACCGCTTCGATTCGAGCGCCCCAGCACGCCCGGACGCCAAGAGATCACGGATCATTCGACCCAGGCCCCCGCGCCAGCACGCACCCAAGCTCCGCGTACAGAGATCGACGCGTGCGCCAGCATCCGTGACCATCTGACCCAGGCGCTGGGCGCCAATCGTGTCCGCCGATACCTGAATGAACGCACGAGCATCGTGCAGATCGATCCGCAGACGATCGAGGTCTGCGCAGGGGATGCGTTTACGCTCGACATGATCCAGCGGCGACTGGGCGAAGCACTGCGAATCGCTGCACAGTTCTCTCTGGGAACGACCGAGCCAACGATCGGCTTCCGTATCAAGCCCGAACTGAACCCCGCGCACGCCAATCGGGAAGAAAACGCTGAGCATCAACCTGAATCGTCTCCTGAACGCATCGCGAATCGCGTCGAGTACACACGCA
Source organism: Phycisphaerales bacterium (assembly GCA_965216865.1). Classification (GTDB taxonomy): domain Bacteria; phylum Planctomycetota; class Phycisphaerae; order Phycisphaerales; family UBA1924; genus UBA1924. The sequence continues at coordinate 2,384,959 of OZ244206.1, read as the reverse complement.
AACCAAGCTCACACTCGGCACAGGAACGCTGCCCGCGTCTGGAAGAGTTCATCGTTGGGGCGTCGAATCGGCTCGCCTTTGAATCTATTCGTCAGTGTATCGAATCCCCGAATGCAGGTGTCCCGGTGTTTATCCATGGCTCGTGCGGCGTGGGAAAAACACATCTCCTCCGCGGCGCAACCCTCCGGATGCGTCAACTCCGCCCCGGTGCAAAGGTCCGCTACACCACCGGCGAGGCATTCACTAACGGATTCGTCAAAGCGATCCGCAACCGCACCGTGGATGCGTTTCAGAGGAAATACCGCAATCTCGATCTGCTGTGCATTGACGACATCCACCTGATGGCTGGGAAACAGGCCACGCAACATGAGTTGCTCCAGATCTTCAATATGCTGTCGCTCGGCGGGGCACGCATCATCCTCGCTTCCGACGCGCACCCACGCACGATCGCGAGATTCGATCAGTCCCTCTCCTCGAGATTCAGCGCGGGTCTCGTCGTCCGTGTCGATGAACCCGACATGGATCTGGCTCACCGGCTTGTCCATGTGGTCGCCCACAAGCGTGGCATGATCGTCGATGACGCGTGCGCCCGGGTGATCTGTGATCGTATCGGAATCGGTCGCGGTGCGAGCGTGCGGGACATCGAGGGGGCATTGGTCCAGATCCAAGCCGTAGCCCAACTGCTCGATCGTGAATCGTGCCAAGGGGGGATGATCTCCCCAACTGCCGGGCACATCCGCAAGGCTTTGGCCCTGCGATGCGGGGACGAAGCCGCCGTTTCCAGTGCGCCGCTCTCGCTTGATCTGATCATCCGGACAGTTTGCGACGAGCTGAGCGTCTCGATCAGCGATCTCAAGGGCAAGGGGCGTCGTAAAAAGGTCGTTCTGGCCCGCGAGCTCATCATCCATCTCGCGCGTCAGCTCACAAGCAAAAGCTTCCCCGAGATCGCCCACGCGATCGGGCGTCCGAACCACTCCACGGTTATCACGGCCGCCAAACGGTTCAAGGATCGACTTGGGGCTCAGATCTCGGTCGAGGCGGACTGCCCGTTTGATGGGCTTCCGCTGTGCGAACTGACCCAGCGTCTGACCCGGAATGTGCAACAGGCATAAGGAAAACGAGATTCTCGCGTCTGCGCCTTGCCAAGCGAGGCACATAGCGCCGACAATGCGCGTATGTCGCATCATGAGATACCGCTGAGTTCACCGGACATCACGAAACACGAAGAGGACCTTGTCCTTGAGGTCCTCCGATCCGGCCGGCTTTCGATCGGCCCCATGCAGGAGCAGTTTGAAGCGCTGGTCGCAAAGAGATGCGGAACGACTCACGCGATCGCGTGCTCATCGGGAACCGCGGGACTGCACATGGTGCTCGTGGGCTTGGGGATCGGGCCCGGAGATGAGGTGATCACGACCCCCTTCAGCTTTATCGCTTCAGCGAACGCCATCCTTTATGTGGGTGCCAAGCCCGTGTTTGTGGACATCTGCCCGACGAGCCTGAACGCGAATCCGGAACTGATCGAAAAAGCGATCACGCCCCGAACCAAAGCGATACTTGCGGTTGAGGCGTTCGGAAACCCCACGCATTTCGATACATACGAAAAAATTGCCGCACGCCACGAGATCCCCCTCATCGAGGATTCCTGCGAAGCTCTGGGCACGGTGTACAAGGGAACCCGGGCGGGCAGCTTCGGCCGAGCGGGAGTATTCGGGTTTTACCCCAACAAGCAAATCACGACAGGCGAGGGTGGCATGATTGTCACAAACGACGATCGGCTAGCCGATGTTTGCCGCTCGTTGAGAAATCAGGGGCGTGCCGTCGCAGGACGCGGCTCGATCGCCGGCGGGTCGACCGCGGGCTCGTGGCTGCACCACGAGCGACTGGGCTTCAACTATCGCATGTCGGAGATCAGTGCCGCCCTGGGCGTCGCACAGATGGAGCGCCTCGACGAACTCATCGAACTCCGCAACGACACGGCGAATCGATACATCGAACGCCTACTCGATGTGTCCGAGATCACGCTCCCGACGATCGATCCCGAGTGCTCGATCATGAGCTGGTTTGTATTCGTGGTGCGGCTCGCGGCCGGATACACACGCGAGGAGCGAGATCGGGTCATCGCCGGCTTGCGGATGCACGAGATCGGTGCCGGGGATTACTTCCCCTGCATCCACCTGCAACCAATATACAAACGAGCGATGGGATATCAGGAGGGAAGTTTCCCGATCGCAGAGAGTGTGAGCCAGCGGACGATTGCCCTTCCGTTTTCGACCACAATGACCCCGCATGATGTTGATCTGGTGGCCCAGACGCTTGAGGTGATGATCTCAAGGGAGAACCTATCGAGACGGGACTGATCGAGTGGGATGACACGCCGGATTTGCGCTGGGCGTGAATCGCAACGAGAATTCGCCCGATCGACCCCACCCTGAATCACATCATGGGGTATCCTGACGGCTATCCTATATTCACACGCGATGGGGTCGGACCCCATCATCTTGCGGGGGGCACCCCAAGGAGACCTAGAACCAGTGTGGTATGAGCGCCTACTTGGACCGTTCGGCGTGGACATGGGCATCGACCTGGGGACATGCAACACCCTCGTCGCTGTGCGTGGACAGGGGATCGTTCTGAACGAACCCTCCGTAGTGGCCGTGCGCAAAGGCACCAATCAGGTTCTCAAGAACGGACAGGCCGTTGGGTGGGTCGCCAAGGAAATGCTCGGCAAGACCCCCGGGTCGATTACCGCCATCCGTCCGCTTAAGGACGGTGTGATCTCGGACTTTGAGATCACCGAGGCGATGCTCAACTACTTCATCACCAAGGTCACCGGGCGCGTTCGCATGCTCGGCCCGCGTGTGGTGATCTCGATCCCCTCCGGCATTACCGCCGTCGAAAAACGGGCCGTATTCGATTCCGCGGAGCACGCGGGTGCACGCAAGACCTACCTGCTCGAAGAGCCCATCGCGGCGGCGATCGGCGCCGGGCTGCCCTTCGCCGAGCCCACCGCATCCATGATCGTGGATATCGGCGGCGGCACGACCGAGGTCGCCATCATGACCCTCGCAGACATCGCGAACTGCGAATCGGTCCGCGTCGCGGGTGATGACATGGACGAAGCCATCATCGCCCACATGAAGCGGAACTACTCGCTGATGATCGGTGAGCAGACCGCCGAGCGGATCAAGATCCAGATCGGGTCCGCGGCACCCGTCGGCGAAGAAACCAAGATGGAAGTCCGCGGGCGAGATATGGTGTCGGGACTGCCTCGCAAATGCGAGATCACCAGCGAAGAGATCCGTGAGGCGCTCCACGAACCTGTCTACAACATCATCGAAGCGGTCACACGCACGCTTGAGCGGGCAGAACCCGAACTCGCGGCGGACCTCGTGGACAATGGGATCATGCTTGCGGGTGGCGGTTCGCTCCTCCGAGGGCTCTCCATCGAGATCAACAAGGCGACGGGTCTGGAAGTAACCCTCGCGGAAGATCCATTGACCTGTGTTGCGCGAGGCACAGCGATCTACCTCGAGAATATCGAGGAGTGGAAGGAAACCCTCGAGAACAACTCGGACATCTGATCCGGGCCCTCACGCTCGGCTCGGGTCTGATTCCCACGCTCAAGACGAGGCAGCACATGCACCAGCAATCCCTGATCGTGCGATGGTCGATGCCGATCACGGTCGGGGTGCTGTTCATCCTCTCGTTCCTCCCTGCGAACTGGCTGAAATGGACAGATTGGTTCTCCGCGCAGGTCCAGGTCGCGATTGTCCCCATCACGCACCCACTGACCATCGCAGTCGACACGATCGTGCCCGCCCGCATCTCGAACCCCGCCGCGAGCGAACGCGAGCGGGCATTGCTCAACGAACTCGAACGCACCAAGGTTGAGCTGCTCCAGACCCGCGAGGAGAACGCGCGTTTGGCGCGACAGATGGACCAGTACATCCTTGGTGCGGCCCTGAGCAACGATCGGATCAAGCAGGCCACCCGTCCTCGGGTGGGCAATCTGGCTGGCGACATCCTCCTCATCCGCACAGGCAACTTGGAGGGGCTGACGCAAGGCACCGTGGTTGTATCTGAAGCCACCCAGCTCGTGGGGCGTGTGAGCCGCGTGGATCGCAAGACCGCTCAGGTGTTGCCGATCACCGCACCGGGGGCGCAACCGATCATGGGCGTTGTCCTCCTCGACGACGAAGTCGAAAATCAGGTTCGTTGCTTCCTCAGACCCACAGGCAACGGCACACTCCGGGGCGAAGTCGCACGCCCCGCGCTCGAGGAATCGCTCAGCATCGAGATCGGGCAGGAAGTCCGACTCCTTGATAGTCAATGGCCGACGAGTGCCCAGATGCTGATGATCGGGACGATCGAACGCGTCGAACCCGACCCGGAACAACCACTTCGTCCGCAGATCGTTGTGCGCCCCACATTCGAGGATCTGCGTCGATTGCCCGAGGTCACCCTCCGTATCCCCGACACCGGTGATCAGGGGGGCCGACCATGAACTGGATCGTCTTCATCCTGATGGGCTGGGTGTGCTTTGGACTGGAACTCGCGCTGCTCCCGGTTTTCGATGCCGGATCCGGCGGGGTGCATCCGAGCATGGTGGTGCCGCTGCTCGTCTTCGTTGCCATGAATGCGCCCAGAAAGCCAACGCTCTGGTGCGCAATCCTGCTCGGGATCGTCATGGATCTGCTGAAACCCATCCCGGCCGTGGATGGCGGGACCTTGACCGTCATCGGCCCGCACGCACTGGGGTACCTGCTCGGGGTGCACTTCATCATGGCGGTCCGAGGCATGCTCATCCGGCGTAACCCGTTGACGATGGTGGTGATGTCGATTCTCGTCATGCTGATCGCCCAGATCGTCGTCATCGCGATCTTCACGGCACGGGGAATCGGGGACTCCTCACTCGTCTGGGACGCAGGGACCAAACTCCAGCAGGGGCTGTTCTCATCGCTCTACACCGGGATCAGCGCACTGTTATTGTCCTTCCTGTTTTTCGCGCTCGGACCTTTCTTTGGGTTCGCCAGCACCGTTCCGACCCGGTTCGCTCGGCACATTTAACCCTCCCCGCGCTACACTCTGCGGGTATGGCAGACCAAACCAAAGCGATCCTGTTCGACGACGGCAAGGGCATCCTCTCGCCCCTCAACGATCTCCGCCCCACCTTCGCGATTCGCACGGGCGCGATGACGATTTCCGAACGCCTCACACAAGCGTTTGATCTTGAGCCCATCGGCGTCGTCGTCCCCCAGCCCATGGTCGAACTCACGAGTGAGCTCACGACCCTCCCAGTGAACACCCCTCCTGAAGAGGGCGACGACGAGGTGCTGCTGATCAACGCCCGATGCCCGCTGCCTGTGCGTGCTATAGGCGAGATCCAGGTCGGTCAGGTGATCGTCGAGGAGGGCACGCAGGACATGATCGCCGTCCGCCTAACCCAGTCTGGCGTACGAGAACTGCTCAGCGGGAACCAGCCCGAGTTGACCCCCATCGCGATCGAAGGCAAACACCTGATCTCTCGCCCGTGGGACTGGCGGCACTTCCGCGACGCGTCGCTGGAGTTCGACCTGCAAGTCATCGGGCAGAACATGGTCAAGGTCGAGGCCGAGCCCATCGGCGTCACGCTCATCGGTACCGAGGGCATCGCCATCTCACGCGAGGCCATCGTCATGCCCGGCGTGATCCTCAACGCCACCGCCGGCCCGATCGTCATCGAAGAGAACGCCACCATCCGCCCCGGCGCGATCATCACCGGTCCCGCCTACATCGGCCCGGGGACGACCGTGCTCGAGCAGGCGAACATCAAGCCCAACACCGCGATCGGTCCGGTCTGCAAAGTCGCGGGCGAGATCGGTGGCACCGTGATGCAGGGCTACGCCAATAAGGCCCACGCCGGGCATCTGGGCGACAGCTGGATCGGCGAATGGTCCAACCTCGGGGCCGACACCACCAACTCGAACCTCCTCAACACCTACGGCGAGGTCACCGCCCGCCCCACCGCCGGCGGCAGCATGGAAAAGACCGGCGCCACCTTCCTCGGCGTCACCATGGGCGACCACACCAAGACCGCGATCGGCACCCGCATCATGACCGGCGCGATCGTCGGCACCGGGACGATGTTCGCCGCGAGCACCGCCCTCTCGGGCACCACCGAGCCGTTCTCCTGGCACACCGACGCGGGTGTGAAGCACTTCCGTCTGGGCAAGTTCGTCGATGTCTCGCTGACGGCCATGGGGCGACGCGGGATCAAGCAGTCGCAGGCGTACTCACGGCGCCTGACGATTCTGCACGAAACCGTGACGGGGCAGGAGGCGTTCAGCTGGCCGGGGAAGGATGTGAGTCACCTTGCGAACGAAAGCCGTACATGATATACTACCATATCTCTAACCCTTGAGGAGATTTGGAATGAGCCAGATCACTGATTTTCTCGACACAATTCACTGTGGCGACTGCGTTGAGGGCATGTCCGAACTCCCCGACAACTGCGTCGATCTTGTAGTCACGTCGCCTCCATACGATGCTGTCAGGGACTACAACGGCTTCGATTTTGATTTGCATGCTACCGGTGAACAGATACACCGTGTCTTGAAAGAGGGTGGCATCGCAGCGATGGTCATCCAAGACCAAACGAAAGACTTTGGCAAATCGCTCACATCATTCCGAACGATTATCGACTGGTGTGATTCATTCGGATTCAAGCTGTTTGAGTGTGTGATTTATAGAAAGAACGGCACAGAAGGCGCTTGGTGGACAAAGCGGTTCCGCGTTGACCATGAGTACATCCCGCTCTTCCTTAAAGGGAAGAAGCCCGCATATTTCAACAAGGAGCCCCTGAAAATCCCCAGCAAGCATGGTGGCAAGACCATGACTGGCAGCGGCAATCGCCTCACGAATGGACGCACTACTAAGACTGTCACACGCCAGATAAATAAAACCAAATGCCGAGGAACAATCTGGAACTACCTTATGGCCGGAGACAAAAATCCGCTCAAAAGAAAACACCCAGCGGTGTTTCCTGATGCTATACCTAGGGATTTGATCCAGTGCTTCTGCCCACCGGATGGTGTTGTTCTCGACCCATTTATGGGTTGCGGTTCAACTGCAGTGCAAGCAGCTCAGCTAAATAGACACTACATTGGGTTTGACATAAGCACTGAATACTGCGAACTTACTTTGGACCGCCTCCAAACAGATGTGGGCCGCCATCGCGGCAGCCAGATTGATCGCTCGAAAATGGATCTGGCTGACGGTCGTGAGGAAATGCTATTTCAAGCCGGTTTTGAGCAGTAATGGCTAGAGAAATTGGATTTCTTTTCATTGCATCTGTGAATTGTGGAATTGAAGTGACCTCAAGCGTCTCTTTCGCAAAAATATGCTTAGACCAGTTACCCCAAGACCAGTTTTTGGGCTCATATTTCCATTTGGTCAACTCACCTAAGTATTCCAAAAACTCTTCGCTACGACCCCTTGCTTCATTCTCATAGCTGTATGAGTCACTTGCCTTACTGTACAGCAAGTTAATTGGCAACTGCTCTCCACCTCTTTCTGTGACGGCAATGCGATCACCTCGCTGACCAGTCACACTCAGCTGGTCTCGTCTTTCCCAAAATTCAAGCATCTTTGTCATCAACTGATAAACTGCTAAATCTGGACTCAAAAAGTATCGATGTAGTGGGTTATCTTTTTTCTCAACTCCAAGATACCTCATCCAATCCCATGCATTCTCCGTGTATTGCAGCATTATTTTGTACGCACCATCTGCAAACATTAATGGCCCAACAGCATCAGCAGTCAAAGGCACTTTTTTCACCGCACTCGCCAGCACCAGCAATCCATGAATAGTCGCAAACGGGTACTTGCGACGAAACACCCTGCGATCATGCCCGCGAATATTATTGAATGATATACATTGGCTAAACCTACCATCCCACTCTTCGGGCAATCTATTCCGGTTAAACGCGAGCATGTGATTGCCCATCGACATGACTTCATCACGATAAATTTCCATATCAAGATAGACTAGATCTCTGGGATTTACATTTTTGTCACAGAGTAAAACTTTTCCATCATAGAATCCTGAAATTTTCCATCCAAAAGCTGATGACATCAACAACCCGCACAACTGTCCATCTGCATCCGGACTGATCACACACGACCGCCCTTCGTCAGCAACCCAAGAATATTTCTCAACAATTTCTTCGGCTTTAAACGAGTCTCTAGAATTGCGAACATCACTTAATAATGTCATTATACCCCCATTGCCTCAAATAAAGCAGACGTTGACACGCCCAGTGCATTAGACAACCGCACTATGTTTAGCAGGGAAACATTCCGTGCCCCCCTTTCAATATCACCGATGTATGACCGATTGATTCCCGATGCAAACGCGAGCTGCTCTTGCGTCAGACCCCGCGACTCTCGAGTTTCACGAACAGCTTGGCCGAATAGCCGCTGAAGTTCAGGAGCTTGCAGTTTTGCCATTCTGCACTTATAGATGGATGTCACTCATTTCACGACCGGATATCAGTGACATTTCGGATTTGCGTGTTGCGTATCATCCAATGATGAAAACGCTCTACCTCATCGATGGCTTCGCCCAGTTCTTCCGCGCGTATCACGCGATCCGCACGCCCATGACCTCGCCGGTCACGGGCGAGCCGACGAACATGACCTACGGGTTCATCGGGATGCTGATCAAGCTCCTGAAGAACGACGGCACGCACTTGGCCGACGATCAGGGGCGGGTGACGCATGTGGCCGTCGCGCTCGATATCGGCGGGGACCACGGGACCTTCCGCAGCCAGCTCTTCCCGGAGTACAAGGCGAACCGCGATGCGCCGCCCGAGGACCTGATGCCGCAGGTCGAGCGGGCGATCAAGACGCTTGAGGCGATCGGCGTGCCGGTCATCGGCTGCGAAGGATTCGAGGCCGATGATGTGCTGGCGACGCTCGCGACGAGCTACTCCGAAGCCCACCCGGACCTGCGCGTGCGGATCATCTCCAAGGACAAGGACCTCAAGCAGCTGCTCGGGCTCGGCACCCCCGCGACGCAGATGTACGACCTGCACAAGGACGAGCTGATCACCGAGGATGACCTGATGGAGGATCTGGGGATCCGTCCGGATCAGGTGATCGATCTGCTCACGCTCATGGGCGACACGGCCGACAACATCCCGGGCGTCAACGGCATCGGCATTAAGACCGCCGCCAAGCTTCTTGTGGAGCACGGCAACCTCGATGCGATCGTGCAGGCCGCGAAGGACGGTGCGATCAAAGGCAAGCGCCGTGAGAACATCCTCGAAGCCGAGGAACGACTCCCGCTGAGCAAGGAACTCGTCACCCTGCGACACGATGTCCCCGTGTCGATGGAGGTGGCCGACGCGGACATCGCCAGGATCGATCTGGCTAAGCTCATCGAGGTGTGCAAGGAGCTCGGGTTCAACCGGTATCAGGACGAGCTCAAACGCCTCATCTCCGGCGAATCTGCGGAGACCACCCCGAAGAAAACCAAGCCCAAGGTCAACCAGGACGAGGGCTTCGGGCTCTTCAACCAGCCCAGCGACAGCGCCGCCAGTGTCGAAGGGGTCGAGGGCGACTACCACACCGTCACGACCAAGAAGGACCTCGACGCGCTGGTCAAGCAGCTCAGGAAGGCCAAGCTGATCGCCGTCGATACCGAGACAACGCACATCCGCCCGATGTGGGCATCGCTCGCGGGCGTGTCCGTGTCGATCGAGTCGGGCGTTGGGTACTACATCCCCACCCGCGCACCTGATGGCGACACGCACCTCGACGAGGAGACGGTGATCGCAGCACTCCGCCCCATCCTCGAGGACACAAAGATCGAGAAGGTCGGGCAGAACATCAAGTACGACCAGATCATCTTCCACAACTGCGGCATCAAGCTCGCGGGTGTAGTCCCCGCCGACGCCAAGTCGATGGCCGGCGACACCATGATCGCGTCGTATGTGCTCGATGCTTCGCGCTCCAGCCACGGCATGGATGCGCTCTCGCTCGCCTTCCTCGAACGCAACCCGATCTCGATCAAGGACCTCATCGGCACGGGCAAGAGCCAGAAACGCTTCGACGAGGTGCCCCTGTCTTTGGCCGGGCCCTACGCGGCCGAGGACGCGGACATCACGCTGCAGCTCGACCAGAAGCTCGCCCCGATGATCCATGCCGAGCCCGAGCTGGAAAAACTCTACCGCGAGGTCGAGATGCCGCTGGTCGAGGTGCTCGCCCAGTTGGAAATCAACGGCGTGGTCGTGGACAAGTCCGAGCTCAACAACCAGGAACAGCGCCTGCAGAAGCGCATCGACGAGCTGATCGAGGAGATCAACACCGAGGCGAAGAACTCGATCGCGCGGACCTTCGATCTCAACTCGCCCAAGCAGCTCTCCGAGGCCCTGTTCAACGCGCCCGACGACGAGGTCGAGGGGCTGGGGATCAAGCCGCTCAAGAAGACCAAGACCGGGTACTCGACCAACGCCGAAGTACTCGAAAAGCTCGCCCAGGACCCGGAGATCGAGACGCCCATCCCGTCGCTGATCCTGGAGTATCGCCAGCTGACCAAGCTCGTTTCGACCTACCTCAAGTCGCTGGCCGAGGACATCCACCCCGAAACCGGGCGGATCCACGCGAGCTTCAACCAGACCGTCGCCGCGACGGGGCGCCTGAGCTCATCGGACCCGAACCTGCAGAACATCCCGATCCGCACCGACATCGGGCGCGAAATCCGGCGTGCGTTCGTTGCACCGGATGGGGCGCAGCTCATCAGCGCCGACTACTCGCAAATCGAACTTCGTATCCTCGCGCACCTCTCCGATGACCCCGCGCTGATCGAGGCCTTCCACGCGGGCGAGGACATCCACCAAGCCGTCGCGGCCCAGATCAACGACATCCCGCTCGATCAGGTCACGAGCGAGCAGCGCTCGGGCGCGAAGATGGTCAACTTCGGGATCGTGTACGGCGTCACCCCATGGGGGCTCGCGCGACGACTCAACATCGGCAACAACGAGGCCGCGGAGATCATCGACAACTACAAGGCCCGGTTCGCGAACATCACGAGCTTCCTCGACGAGTGCGTGCACTTCGCACGCGAGCACGGGTATGTCAAAACCATGCTCGGGCGGCGCCGCCCGATCCGCGACATCGACGACCGCAACCCGCAGCGCAAGGCGCTGGCGGAGCGGATGGCCATCAACTCGGTCGTCCAGGGCTCGGCCGCGGACCTGATCAAGCTGGCGATGATCGACCTGCACGCCCTGATCCGCGAGGCCAAGCCCGACGAGCCGCTGGAGGGTACGAAAATGATCCTCCAAATCCACGACGAGCTGGTCTTTGAGACCCCTTACGACCACGCGAAGCGGGCCAGGGACCTAATCGTGGAGCGGATGGAGGCGGCGATGGATCTGAAGGTGCCGCTCAAGGTCGATGCTCATGTGTCGAGCAACTGGTACGACGGGAAGTGACTAAGCAAGAAGTCCAACTCGTTGATTTGCTCGAATACATGCACGCGATGTGCTCTGTCCGTGGCGATGAAATCTATCGTCTTCTACCTGAGCTAGTACACAAAGCCCTCGATGCGGGGTATTGGAGTGAAGCGTTCCGCGTGTACCTTCACGACAGTGGCGAGAGTGTCTACGACCTGCAGATCATGCTTGCATCACAGATCGATGACCTCGGCGGTTCGGTCAGAAGAAGTCATTTACAGTCCTTATTGATTGAAACCACTTTTTATCTTCGCAATCTTGTTCAGCCTGGAGAGGTAGATCCCCTCGGCATCGCAGACTACATCGTGGAAGACCTCCAAGAACTGGCTTTCGACGACGATGATCTCCAACAGTTACATCTCAGTGATCTCTCTAAGACTTACTATCAATGGGCCTACGACTATGCAAACTGGATGCAAGGGCAGGAATACATAGACAAGAGGCACGAAGTCGAGACCGACATCAAAAGGCTCGCTCAGGAGTGGCTCGATCAGCACGCCGTTCCGAGCCCGTTCGATCGCTTATAATCGACCTCCATGCCCCCCACCGCCCCGCAAACCTGGACGACCCGTGAACTGCTCGGGTGGATGACGAAGGCCTTCGAGTCCAAGGACCTCGATTCGCCGCGTCGCATGGCGGAGATGCTGCTCGCGCACATCATCGGGTGCGATCGGTTGCGCCTGTACATGGACACGGATCGCCCTGCGTCGCCCATCGAGCGTGAAACGCTGCGGGATCTGGTGCGACGGGCGCTCAACCACGAGCCCATCCAGTACCTCGTCGGCGAGGAGTCCTTCTTCGGGATGAGCTTTCACGTGGACAAGCGCGTGCTCATCCCAAGACCCTCTACACAGACGCTGATCGATGAGGTCCTCAACCACGCACGCAAGAACCCGGACGACCGCACGCTGCGTGAATCCGACGCGGGGGTGGGGATGATGATCGCGGATGTGTGCACCGGCAGCGGGTGCATCGCGGCCGCGCTGGCCAAGAATCTGCAAGGCGCGCGTGTCATTGCGAGCGACAAGTCACCCGACGCGCTCGAAGTGGCGCAGATGAACATCACGCGTCATGACCTCGATGAACGCGTCGATCTGGTGCAGGGCGACCTGCTCGAACCGATCTTCGCGCACCCGGTCGCGGGGCAGAAGGGATCGCTGCACTACCTGTGCTCGAACCCGCCATACATCCCGGATCACGAGTGGGACGCCGTCGAGCCCAATGTGAAGGACCACGAGCCGACGATGGCGTTGCGTGCCGACGATGATGGGATGCAGTTCGTCAAGCCGCTCATCGAGCAAGGCCCAGAACTGCTCTCCAAGAACGGGATGCTCCTCATCGAGATCGCGGCCTGCAACGCGGCCAAGTCGTTGGCGCTCGCGACGGATCACGACATGCTCACACGCGCACGAATCGCGAAGGACAGCGACGGCTTGGATCGGATACTGATCGCCGAGCGGGTTTGATTGACGGGTCAATCGGACTCTGAACTCACACCCAGCGCCTCACGCACCTGCGTCAGGAGCAACTGGATCTCGAACGGCTTGAACAGCACGCTCTGAAGTCCGTCCTGCGAAGCACGCACGATCGAGTGGTGCGGGTCGTACCCGAAGCCGGTCATCAGAATCACCGGCACACCCGGGCAATGCTTACGGGCGGAGCTGAAGACCTCATAGCCATTGCGATCTGGCATCTGGATATCAGAGATCACGAGATCGAAAGCCGCAGAGGGGTTGTCTTTGACTTGCTTGAGCTTCGCGATCGCCTCGACACCGTCTTTGACCACGATTGTTTCACACCCGCGATGCTGGAGCACTTCCCCGATGATTTTACGGATTTTCTTGTTATCATCCGCGATGAGGATGCGCTTGCCGATCAGACCCGGATCCTTCTCACGCTCAAGCATCGCCTGATCCACACCCAGAAGGGTCTGCGGCCCAGACGCAACGGAACGCACACGATTGCGGATCGATTCAACATCCATCAGTATGCGTTTGATGTGATCCTTGGTTTCAGGGTCTGCGTGTTTTTCACGCTCGGTGAGCCAGTTGATCTCGTGCTCGATGTCCTCAAGCGGTTCATTAATCTCGCCCGAGACGCGGTCACATGCGGACATGTTGGTGGCCGTGCGTTCTGTCACGAGCATCTGCAGCATGTGCATGGCCATCGCGATGTAACGCCCGAAGATCTCCGAGTACATGCGGTCCTGCTCATCAAACGCGCCGGGATGCACGGACTCGACATCCATAATCCCGATGACCCGGTCCCACACCCGCAGCGGGACCGTGAGACTGGAGCGGGCGCCGCTCAACCCCGGGAGAAAACGATCGTCGACTGTGACATCATTGCAGATATAGCTCTCACCCGTTGCAGCGACATGACCCGAGATGCCCGAGCCCTCGTTCTCAAGGTACAGATCCAGATCCTGGATTTCCTCGGGAAGGCCGGACTGCATCACGAGGCGCAGGCGTTCATCCCGCTCGTCAATCAGGAAGATCGCAAAGTGGTCGAACTTGAGCAGTTCCTTCGCGCAACGGATGATCCGAGATTCCAATAGCCCGAGACGCTGCATCGCGTTCATCTCGCGGATTTCATCCACATCCAATCGGACAAGCTCGAACCCGGCGCGATCGATCGCGTTCATTTTGCGTTGCGCGAGCTTGTTGAGCGTGACATCGCGAACGATCGCTGCGACCCGCCCCGCATGCAGCCCCTCGTCATCGCGTTCCGCAATTCCTGTTATGTAGACATCGAAGATTCGATTACCGTCTTCGCTCTGAATCTCGTGCTTTGTGACGAGCGACCCACGGGCATCGTGATGAAGCGAGCTAACCGAGTCAGCCGCCTGAACACAGAGCGATCGGACCTCGCGGCGGATAGATTCATCGAGCGCGTTGTAATACTCGTTACTCCACGCCATGCGTCCGTTTGTGTCTAAGATGCAGATCCCCTCACCCAAAGCACGGAGGACAGACTGCAAGCCTTGATCATCCGGCTGATGGACGATCTCGTAGCGATCGCCGACGAGCTCTTTGAGCTCTTTCGCTTCCTGTGGACCTCCGCCGACGATGACGATCTTGGGTTGGACTTCTACCATGACGCGGCAGCTCAGATCAATCAGTTGCCTGAATCAGCAACGAGGGGCTCCTGCGTATACCCTATGTATTGTTCGCACCAGACCCCACTACGGTTCGACTTGTGCCTGTGACAAATCCAGATACGCAACTCAGGAATGCATTGAGACACACAGGCAGTATCGACCCCATATCGGCCATGTGCCAGTAAAGGCTGTGAAACACGCATGATTCTGGTGGATCGCATCTCCAAGTCCTTCGGCTCACTCAAAGCCGTCCGTGAGGTCTCATTTGAGCTTCCGAGCGGACAGATCGCGGGATTATTGGGCCCAAACGGTGCTGGAAAAAGCACGAGTATCCGTATGATCACGGGTTTTTTAACCCCGGATTCCGGGCGAATTGCCATCGCTGGGCACGATATTCAGCGCGAATCGACGAAGGCCAAGTCCGTGATCGGGTATCTGCCAGAATCAGCCCCGATCTACCCGGAAATGAGCGTCAGGGGCTATCTCAAGCATCGCGCAAAGTTGTACGGCGTTGCGGGTCGCGACATCTCTTCTCGGATCGAGCACTCGATGGGGCAGACCCGGATCACGGATGTCGCCCGTCGCCGAGTCGGGCAGTTGTCCAAAGGGTACCGTCAGCGTGTCGGGCTCGCCGCAGCCCTTGTCCACGACCCGAAGGTCCTGATCCTCGATGAGCCCACGAACGGACTCGACCCGACCCAGATCCGCGAGGCCCGGTCCCTGATCCGTGAACTCTCAGAGCATCGGACAACGCTCCTGTGCTCACACATCCTCCCCGAAGTCGAGCGGACCTGCGATCGGGTGATCATCATGGCCGGGGGAGAGATCCGGGCGGACGGCACCCCGTCTGAACTTATCCACAGTGCCCAGAGAAGCCCCAAATACATCATTGAAGTCCGCACCAACCCCAGCGCCGGCATCGATCACGCACTACGAACACTTGCAACTGTCCCCGGTGTCGCAATGAGCAAGCCCGGACCAAACCAGCCTCTCGACGCAAATAAGGGATGGTCCATCATCGAACTCGAAGCCGAGCCCGGGGAGGTGGATCTGCGCGAGGCAATCGCCGCCGCTGCTGAAGATAACGGTCTGTTCATTCGCGAGCTTCGCACACAGATGCCGACCCTTGAGTCGCTTTTCGTGCAACTCGTTGATACCGCTTCGGATACGAAACAGATCGGGGGCGTGTCATGAGTCGTACGCTGACAATTGCCCAACGCGAACTCAGTTCCATGTTCCGCGTTCCTGCGGGATGGATCATTATTGCGCTCTTCGCGTTCCTCACCGGGGTCCTGTTCGTCAACCAGACCCTGATCCCGGGTCAGCCGGGATCGCTGCGGTACTTCTTCATGTACGCCGGCTGGCTGCTTATCCCCATCGCACCGGCCGTCTCCATGCGATTGATGAGCGAGGAATACCGATCTGGGAGCTTCGAAGCCCTCCGTACCGCGCCCGCGGGGGACTGGAGCGTCACGCTGGGCAAGTACCTCGGATCCGTCGCGTACCTGATTCTGATGCTCGTGCCCTCGTTCGTATACCCGATCGTGCTTTTCCTTGTCTCAGACCCTGCACCGGACTGGGGTCCAATCGGCGCGGGATATCTCATGCTCCTTCTCGTCGGGATGCTCTATCTCGCGATCGGGATGCTGGCGTCCACACTGACCGCATCGCAGACCCTCGCGTTTCTCGGGACGGTGATGTCCCTGATCCTCCTGATGGTCCTCACGAGTGTCATCGCGAACCAGCTGGGAGTCTTTTGGGCACAGATCCTGCGTTCGATTTCGATTACTGAGCGTGTTTCGGAACTCGCGAAGGGAGTCATCGACACCGCCACGATCGCGTTCTTTCTGATCGGATCGTTCTGGATGCTCGTGCTCGGTGCGGGTTCGCTCGAGATCCGACGATTGGGCCGCCCTCGCTCGTACACCATTCTGACGACAGCGATCTTCGTCCTCCTCACCGGCGCTGCGGCGGGGTTCTCGGGATATATCGCGCACCTCCAACATGCCCGGTTCGATGTCACCTCGACGAGCGTGCACAAGCTCTCGGATCGTGCTGAACGAATCGTGGATCGTCTTACAGACGAAACCCGGATCATCCTCGCGGTCTCTCTTGGCAACGCGGACTCGCAATCCCTCGATCTGGTGGCCGATGTTATCGAGGCCTACGACGAGTCGAGTGATCTGATCCGCTCTCAGCTCATCGATCTCGATTCACCGCAGGGTATTGATGAAACGCGATCGCTCCTGCGTGAACTCGCAGAACGCGAACGGGGCACGATCAACGCGAACCTCAGTGCCCTCCGCGAATCCGCTATGCTTATGCAAGGCGTTGGCACCGAGCTTTCCGCTCTCAGTACTACGCTGGTGGCATTGCGTGATGCGATCCCGGCAACAACCTCTACAAACATGAATAACCGCGCGGTCTTCGAGCAACGCGCGGCCCTCGTCCGCATCGCGGCTCGGGATATCAGTGCACAAAGCGAGAATATGCTCACCCAGCTCGCCCCGTATATCAATGGCGACACGAGCCCCGACGACATCTTTCCTTTCGATACCTATGCACAGCCGATCGAACAGGTTCTCCTCCAGCAGGTGAACCAGCTCGATGACCTCGCGGCCCAGCTCGACGCGTTTGCGAACGCTGAAGAACTCGACGCGGGGCCTCGCAACATGGCAGGGCCGCTCGTCACCCAGACAGAATCGATCCGCGATCGTCTCGCTCAGGCCCTCGATCGAGTCGCACGCCTGCAGCGCATCGACGCCGTCAGGGTTGGTCGGGCGCTGGAAACGGGCGAGACCCTGCTCATTGTCGGCCCGCCAGAACAAGGGGTTGCGGCGGTCGATCTTGAATCGCTACTCCTCCCCAGCGCCGCGATTGAACAGGCCGGGCTCTCCGTCGTTGGTTTCGTCGGCCCACGCACACAGGATCACATCGCGAGTGCCATCGCCAAACTGGTTGCACCTACACAACCTGTACTTGTTTTCGTACATTCCGGGATGCCCGGTGAACTGCTTGGTGCCTCCCAGCTATACACGGATACCGTCCTTGAACTCCGCGAGCGCGGGATCGATTGTGTCGATTGGGCCGCTGTCGAATCACCAGAGCATCCGCGTCTGGATGCCGTCGATCCTCTCGGAAACCGTCCACGCGTGTACGCGATCATCGCCCCCGATTCCACAACCCAGAGTTCGCAGAGCGGGCTCAGTGGCGTGAAACGAACTGAGGCGATGGGTGAGGTCGTTGATCGACTGCTCCGATCGGGCGAGGATGTCCTCGTCTCCCTCGCGCCCTCGATCTTCCCCAACGCAGGACGCACTGATCCGATCGCACAGGCGATTGAATCATTCGGGATCATCCCGGATCCGGGTCACCCGATTCTGCATGAGCGGATGGGCCCGGTGGGACGCATGGCGGACCCGGTGACAACACTCATCCCCGAATCGGGTTCGCACCCCATCGCGGCAGCGATCGCAGGCCTCAATACCGTGCTGACATGGGCGATTCCGTTAGAGATCAACGAAACGGAAGGCATCGACAACGCCCCGCTGCTTACAACGCTCGGAAACGACGAAATCTGGGGAGAGAGCAACTGGATCACACTCTGGCGCCGTCCGTCACAATCGCGACAGGTCATGCCCAATCAACCAGTCTACAACGAGACAGACGACATCCAACGCGATACATGGACACTTGGGGCATCCGCGAAACGAACCATTCGGGGCCAGGAACAACGCCTGATCGTCATTGGGTCGAACGGATGGTCTGGTGATGCAGTGTTCTCCGGCAGCGAGCGGGTCATCGATGGACGCGTCACCAAGCGATGGGCTGGGAATCGGACCCTGTTCGATTCATCCATCGCGTGGCTCGCGGGCATGGACGACCTGATAGGTGCGGGGACAGACGCCCGCCCGATCGCAACGATCGAACCACTCGATGCGCGTCAGTTCTCAATCATCCGCTGGGTGCTGCTCGCGGGGATGCCCGGCGTCATCCTTCTGCTCGGGATGGCGTACAGACTCATCTTCGGGTGAGCCACGCTCTTTCATCGTCGCGCGGAACCGACGCGTCACAATCGCGGTACACCAGAGCCCAAGTGGAACGACGATGATCGTCTCCGCGACTCGATTGATCAGATCCGCACCGATGGCTGTCCTCATATCGATGACAGCGGTGCCTTTATACATCGTCGCAGCGAGCCCAACTCCCCACTCGCGGAATCCGATCCCGCCGCCGGTGATGGGTATGACCTGCGCAGCTTGTGAGACTGCCGTAATCAGAACGATCTGGACGGGCGTGATCTCGACACCCAGCATGGCGAAGGCCGCCGCGTATCGCAGCATCCACACAAGCAGATCCGCGTATCGCCACATGAGTCCGCGGATCATCAGTCCGAGCTGATCGCTCTTTGTTTCAGCGAGCATCGCCGCGATGATGAGGGCGAAGATCGGGATGCTCAGGATGAGCGCGATCTGTGCGATCCCGACCCCGGGACTGATGAGCAGGGCGAGGCCAAGCCCGATCGCGTTGGCAATGATCGCATGGACTAGAGACCAGACACTCGCCTCGACACTATCGCGAACCCGGATCTGGTTGACCTTGGCGTGATATCCGATGCGCCCGACAAGCCCGGGTCGCATCGGGAGATGATTGAGCAACCATGCGCTCCCTACGAGCGCGAGCATCTCAAGCCGGTCGATCTCCCCGTGACGCCGGTTCAATGCCCAAAGGCATTGTGAAACAAAAATCCAGTTCAGTACTGGTCCGAGCAATACCAACACAATGGCCCAGAGAGGCGCTTGCAGGATCTGATCACGGAACGAACCCAGTTCGCTCGGGTTCGACACAAAATACACTCCGGCCGCACAGAGCAGAATCCCCCCTACCACATACCCGGAGCGTCGAACCAATGACGATCGACGCGGACTGGATGGGAGTTCATCGGACATCACGATCCTCGTGGTGGATCAGTTTCATAGCCCATCGAAGCTCGGTGTCATCGCATCGACTCCCGGACCTACGGTTCCCAGTATCGGCGAACCCGAACGAAGACGCCGATGCACGATTTCTGCCATGCGTTTCACATTCGGGTCTGAGACATGCACGATGGTCTCAAAGATTGGAGAATCCGGAGCATCCGTGCGTGTTAGAAGTGCGCAGGCGAGCGTGATCGAATCGACGCTCGATTCGATGAGTGAATCACTCAAGAGCGAAGACGCGACATGATCATCGAACCCCATCATCGCGGCATGCTGGTGACGCTGCGGGAGGGTGAGCATCATCGCTGCGCGAGTCTGTTCGTCCGAACGGGTGTACAGTTCATTGATCGCGTTGACCAGACGATCGAGCTCGTCCTCATCGAAAGCATCGCCCGCCGCAGGATTCACGATCCGAGCACTGATTGCGCTGATCGCACGGCGATGAGCATCCTTGTCCGGGCTCTGTAGCATCGTGATGAGCTCTCCGGCCTCGACATCGGTGACAAGCAAACCAGGCCGCTGCACGAGCGAGGTCTCCGCCGTCAACCCGAGCGGTGAGTTCACGATTCCAAAGATATTCTGGTCTGGCGAGGCCTGCTGTTGCATGGCCGCGGTATCTGTGAGACGCGCGCGAAACCCCTGGATCAAACGCCAGCGCTGTCGCATCGAAGTTCCCGGTTGCTGCTCAATTAACCAATCCGTGCTCTCGGAATCCGCATATATCGACACGCTGAGTGATTCACGCGGTTCGAGTCTCAGACGGGTATCGAGTTGTATCACCTTGGATCGGGGTGTCCCGGCAAAGTTATTGTTTTGTGTCGCCACTCCCACCGGCTCGACGAGCAAGCGTGAGTTGATCGGTGCGTTGGGCCCAACCGCTAACGGAACCGGAGCGGTATTCTGCAGACGGATCGTGAGCCGAGGCCGATCGCCCTCGTGGTATACGCCCTTTTCGTGCTCAACGGACAGGTACTGGAATGAACTGGGCCGTTCGAGCATCTTCTCGATCCATCCCGGCACCCGCTCGGCAAGGATAATCATCTCGCGACCGGCATCTGTCAGGACCTGATCCGCGACACCGAGGTGCTGGAGTCGGGTATAGCAGTACGCACCTATCGCCTCCATCACATTATTGTGAGCGAGCTTCATGTAAAGCTGAATCGCTTCGTCTGTGCGTCCAAGGCGTTCGTAGCTCTGCGCCCGAATGAGGTCGATCGCCGCGACGCCGCGTGACGAATCGGTTGCTTGCAAGCATTCCTCGTATCGTCCCTCGGCGAAGAGGGCCATGGGCTCGATGCGATCCAGTTGATCCGCAGAACCCGGGAGTTGCTCACGCATCGCCTGAAGCTCTTCACGAATCCGCTCCGCATCCAGCCCCACGATCGCTCGGATGGTATTGAGATCGAGCATTCGAATAACGACCTGAGAGAGTAGGGCGTTGACATTCGCGCCCGGCGCCGAGGCCATCTGCGCAAAGCGGGCGATATCTTCTGTAATTGTGAGTTCGATGTCATCGAGGACGGAGCGGACTTTTTCGTGCTCATCGTTCGCGTGGGCCGCGAAGATCCGCATTTTGTTGATCCCGAGTGTGTATCTCAGGTCCGAGGGCTTCAGCAGCCCGTCGATTGGGAGCTGCGCTTCGATGTACGCGTCGATCCGAGCCTGCGCGGCGGCACGCTGATCGGAGATCGCTGCATCGAGTGGGCCCATCGGAACCTCGGCCCCATCCGCCTGCCACTCGATCGCGATTCGGATCTCTTCGATCTGTTCTGGGATACTCCCGGTTTCAAGCGAAAAGAGCTTGATTGCGTTGTAAAGGAATCGCTTACATTCCTCGATCGCGCCCTGACGAGCAAGCATCTTCGCGATCGTCATATGCACATTCGCGTCGAGCGGGTCTGCCTTGAGCAGGCGGATCTGATAATCCAGATTGGTCACATGGTCATTTCGGACGCTTGCGTAATACTGTGCCGCGAACGAAGCGGCCGATTTGTGCGAGGGATCGAGTCGGGTTGCCTGGTGCAATCGCTCAAGGAAACCCGCGGTATTCCCCGCTTCGCGTTCAAGCAATGCGGCGTCGAGCGCGAGCCGTGATCGCACCGCTGCGTCGAGCGTCTTGCCCGCATCGCCAAGAAACCGATCGTACAACGCCTTGCGTTCTTCGAGTGTTTGTTTTTCGTTGATCTTTGCGCTGATCAAACGGAGCTGTGCAACCGTATCTCCGGGATCAATACGGATGATCTGACGAGTCGCATCGAGCATTCGCTGTTCATCACCCGCAAGCCACGCGGCCTGTGCGAGATCTCTCGCCAACTCGGCATCCTGTGGATCAAGCGACAACGCCATCTCCATGAGGATCGCAGAAAACTCATAATCAATCGGGCTCGGGGATTCATGGAGGCGAAGATCGAGAATCGCCGCACGCTTGAGCAACCAAGGGAGTTCCTGCTTGAAGGTAACCCGGGACCGATTGACATCGCCTGGCTGAGCGAAAGTAGGCGAGGTGCTCGGCTGCGCGTCCTGAGCGTACAACGAACGCACCCCTCCGGAGCTGGCAACAAGAATCAGAGCCGAACAGATGTGTGATTTCATGGGTGAGTGTAATCCTGCAACGAGTACGGCGATCAGACGAGTCCACTATACACGCTTATGGTGATCATACGCTCGCGATCAGTGCCGCCGGGATGAGTACGAGTGTGGATCCCCCAAGGATCAATGCATTCCCCGATTCGAGCAAGACACGAATCAGCCCGTGCGGGCGTGGGAACACGCGATCAACGACACACATCAGGAACACGAGCTGAGCGGCACACAACGAGACAAGCCCGGCACTCATCGA
The DNA here is from genome assembly GCA_965216865.1 of Phycisphaerales bacterium. Lineage (GTDB taxonomy): Bacteria > Planctomycetota > Phycisphaerae > Phycisphaerales > UBA1924 > UBA1924. Next base: position 2,362,543 of record OZ244206.1, on the reverse strand, counting down.
AACCCAGGTGCTAGAGAGTACACCAGCGTGGGTTTCCATGATCAGCCATACACCGAGCACCCCCAACGCGAGACTCCATGCCCCCGCGATGAGAGCGAGCAACGCCAATGTGAACCAGCGCTGCTGCATCCTCGGTTATCCCATCGCCATCGAAATCAGGAACTCGGCGTTCGTCTTGTGCTTCCCGAGTCGGGACTTAAGCAACTCCATCGATTCCACGACATTCATGTCTGCGAGGACTTTGCGGAGTCGATACACCAGCTCGAGCTCCTTGGGATCCATGAGCAGCTCCTCGCGACGCGTGCCCGAAGCCGCGACATCGATCGCGGGATAGATCCGCTTCTCGACGAGTCGACGATCGAGGTGCAACTCGGAGTTACCAGTGCCCTTGAACTCTTCGAAGATCACCTCGTCCATCTTGGACCCGGTGTCAACAAGAGCCGTGCCGATGATGGTCAATGACCCGCCACCCTCGATCGCACGCGCGGCACCGAAGAACTTCTTGGGGCGCTGGAGCGCGTTGGAATCGAGACCGCCGGACATGATCTTGCCCGAATGCGGGATCTCCGAGTTGTATGCACGAGCCAGACGCGTGATCGAGTCAAGAAGGATGACAACATCCTGCCCGAACTCGACCATCCGCTTCGCCTTCTCGATCACCATTTCTGCAACGGCGACATGCCGGTTGGACTGCTCATCAAAGGTGCTTGCGACAACCTCGACATCCTTGCCAACATTGCGTTTGAAGTCCGTGACTTCCTCGGGGCGTTCGTCCACAAGCAGGACGATCATGTTCACCTCGGGGTAGTTCTGGGTGATTGACTGTGTCATCTTCTGCATGAGCACTGTCTTACCCGTACGAGGCGGCGCAACAATCAGCGCACGCTGTCCCATCCCGATCGGAGCAACAAGATCCACGATCCGCATCTCGATCGACTCGGGCGAAGTCTCGAGGAGCAATCGCTTCTCGGGATGCATCGGGACCAAGTCCTCGAAGTTGACCAGGTCGTGCACGACCTGCGGCTCCTGCCCATTGATTTTCTCTACCTTGAGCAGCGCGAAGTACCGCTCGCTCTCCTTGGGCGGACGGATCGCGCCGCGTACCGTCATGCCGCGGCGAAGACCGAATCGCCGGATCTGGCTCGGCGAGACATAAATATCATCGGGACCGGGCAGGTAGCTCAGCTCGGGACTCCGGAGGAACCCGAACCCGTCGGACATGATCTGCAGGGTCCCCTCACCAAACATGATTCCCTGTTTCGCGGCGCGGGCCTTGAGGATCTTGAAAATCAGGTCCTGCTTTGGTAACTGGTGAAACTCTTCAAGCCCTTCCTTGTCTGCGATCTCGATGATCTCTTTGAGGTCCATCTTCTGGAAATCAGAGATCGTCAATCCATCGTCGACCATCTTCCCGCCGGAGGCCGCAACGATGCGTTCAAGTTCCTCGGCCTCGCGCTCGAGCTGCTCGTCACTCGGGAGTACATGCGAGGGGTAGGCGCTCGAGGAGCTCTTTGGGCGTCCACCACCGCCACCGCCGGATCCGCGACGCTTCTTGCGCTTTCGCCGGCGTCCGCCTCCGTCGTTGTCGTTGTTCTGGCCCCCTGAGTTCTGGCCACCCGAGTTCTGGTTGGATGAGTTCTGGCTTGATGAGCCCTGCCCGCCGGACTGCTGACCGCCACCGTTCTGGGAGTCGGATCCGCCTTTGCTCTTTGGCTCTGCCGTCGAGGTCGGCTTGGATCCCTCGCTCTTACTCTTGGGCGCTGTAGACTCCTCACCCTTGGGCTTGGGTGCCGTCTTCGGTTCGGCGCTGACCTTCTTGGTGACTTTTTTCTTGGTCGTTCGTTTCTTTTTGGTGGTTTTGGGCTCTTGCTCAACAACCTCGGACGACTTGGCCATATCGATGGTCCTTTTCAGGGCGGCGTCGCAGATCGGTTCGTTCGATCACCTGTGCGTGCCATGTGGATTGGGCGCGTCAGCACCCGATTTGGAGTTGCGCTCAGAACGAGCGGAGTTGTGATTGGTTCTGTACTTCAGTGGTTGGGATTCAGTCCCGGATTCAGACGCAACCCAGAGTTTGCATGGGCACAACAAGGATTATGGTGTGCCGGTGAACCTGACGACGCACACAATACGCATCGAATAGGGGCCCGGGTTGTCAATGTGTATCGAGTCGGCAGTCAATCGTGCGGTTGCCTTTGACGAAGATCCTTCTGAATCGACGCGAGCACCCGAGCGACCCGCCCGTGAAGCTCATCGGGCATGCCGGTATTGCTGACTATATAATCGGATCTATTCCGCTTATCTTCAAGTCCCATCTGCGCATTTTCTCGTCGATCCAGCTCGGATTCATCCCAACCGCGGGTGCTTTTGACCCTTGAAAGGCGAATTTCACGCGGAGTATCCACAAAGACGATCGCATCGCACTCGCTATCTACCCCGGCCTCAAAGAGCAACGGGGCGTCCACGATCACCCCAGAAGCCCCATTCTCGCGTGCTCTGCTGATCAACTCGTGCCGTTGTGAATGCACCAGCGGATGGATGTAGCCCTCGAGTCTTCGCCGCTCTTCATCGGATTCGAATACGATTTGTGCCACACGCGATCGATCAATTGATCCATCTGAAGCAAAGATCCGCTCTCCCCACCACTCGTGCAGTTGTGATTTGACCGGATCACTCAGCAGCAGCTCTCGCACGCACGCGTCGGAATCCGATATCACACAACCGAGCTCCTCAAAGACCCGAGCCACAGTCGATTTCCCAGAACCGATCCCGCCGACGATCCCAATGACGGGCGTGATGTGTTTGCCCGGGCCTTGTGCTGACATGCGATCCACCTGTGCCCTGATCGTACCAAGTACCCGCTCAGGGTGCTCGACACCGCGCCAAACGAGATCGATACTACCTGTCCCCGCCGTCGTAACTCCGATCGATCCGAGCCCCATGACCTGCTCACCAACTGGTCTGACAAGGATGGTGTGCTGGACACGCCGGAGTGGCAGTTCCACCCGCACCCGGCGCAAGATCCCGGAAGTTACGAGGATCGATGATTCCGTCAACACATGCCGACGCGCGATCCAGTCGATCCAACCAAATACAAAGCGCACGCACAGAATGACAAGTGGAACCCAACTCAGTTGTAAGTAAACACTTTGCCCTGTGAGCAGACTCAACCAACGAAACCCGCCCCACGCCACAAGCATCACCACAATCAGTCGCCACATCTGCGTGAAAACAAACGCGATATGCGGACGATCGTCGATGAGTACACGCTCAGATGCTGATTGTTTGACGGAGTTCATCGACGATCCACACTTTGCAAAACTATGAATACAGACACGGGCTACACAGTCAATACGCCAGATGTTAAAATAGGCAAAGTCTTTAGGTATATTTCTTTATGTTTCTGCCCATGCCTCTCTTGATTCAGATGCTGAAACAGTGATGATAGAGAGTCTGAACCAAATCAGAGTGACACCCTTTCGGAGTTCGCGGGGGCTTTGACTGGTTTATCGACTGATTGAATCTGGAGAGATGACAACATGAAGAAAGCAGTATGTATTGCTGCGCTGATCGGGCTCTCTGCCCCAGCGTTCGCAGGAGAAGTTTTTAATCAAGGATTCGAATCCGACACCTCTGGTTGGTTCGACAGCTCTAACGGCTGGTACGGCGGCGTGAATCGCGTTGCCAGTGGAACTGATGGCATCAGTTCTGCCTCAGGATCGTACCATGCACAGTTTACCCAATCCGACGACACCGGCGGGTTTACCCGTTTCGATGGGTACCGGGATAACTGGTCTGGTCCGTATCAGGCGAGCGTCGCGATTTATCTCGATACCAACTGGGCCGCAGGTGAGGGCTTCGATTACTCGGTGGCCTCGAACACCTCGACTGGCGGTCACCTCCGAGACTTCATCTTCCATGTCGCAATGGATTCCTCCACCGGTGAACTGCTTGTAGGTGGCAGCAATAACACCAACTTCGAGCCCCGTGAAGATCTGGACACCATCAACCACGCCGTGATCGCTGATTCGGGCTGGTACACTTTCGAACACAGCTTCTTCGAAGCCGGCGATGGCTCGCTTGCGGTTGCACTCAATCTGTACGATGCTGGCGGCAACCTGATCTTCCAGGAAATCCGCAACAACGCGGGTGATCTGGTGGGCAGCGTCGCCGGCGGGAACCGCTACGGCTGGTTTAACAACATCGACATCGCCGGCGGCATCAATGTTGATGATGTCATGCTCAATGTCGTCCCGCTTCCCCCGGCAGCACTCGCCGGGCTCGGGATGCTCGCAGGCTTCGCGGGTGTCCGCAAGCTCCGCCAGCGCTGATCCGTATAAACATTGATAATCTACTGAGAGACCGCTCCGAGAGGGAGCGGTCTCTTTTCATTGCGTGGCTGGAACGATTCAACGCGAGGGGATCATGTCGGGCTTGAGGACCGCGATTTCGGGGTAGTTGCGGTAGTAGCCATTAAAATCCAGCCCGTAGCCCACAACAAACTCGTCGGGGATCTCGAATCCCACATAATCCACGGGGACATCGATCGTGCGTTTAGTCTTTTTATCGAGCATGACCCCCATCCGCAGCGAGGCAGGGTTCTGCGCCTCGAGGAGCCCTTTGACCGTCGCCAGCGTCTGCCCCGAATCGAGGATGTCGTCAAGCACGATGATGTGCTTGCCTTCAAGATCCGCCGGCAACTCAGACGCCAGATGGGCCCCCTTGCTGGTCACCGACTCGCCTGGGTAGCTCGAAACAGCCACCAGCCCGAGCGAGAGCTTCATGGGCAGCTCACGAACCAGATCCGCCACAAAGATCATGGCCCCGGTCATGATGGGGATGATGACAATCTGGTCCTCGTCGAGCTCCGTGTGCCCGTCCTTGGCCAGATCGGCGCGAAGATCGTGCACGATCTCCTCCGCCATCGCTTGCACGCGTTGGGCGATCTGGGCACGGGTCACGAGGATGCGATCGATCTCGGGGAACACGGGTCATGATAGCCCCGTCCCGGTTCTGGGGATCCACCGCGCGATCCGTGATCCCAAGTGGATAACTCGCAACCGGATCAGAGGGAGCCGTCTCCGCTCTGTGGTTTTGTATACATATTCTTGCGCGACTCTACCCAACTCTATGGTCATCCCTGCAAATAGCACAACGCTCACATTCCACGCCAACGATCGCAGTTATGTTCGATTGGACATGCCATACATTGAAAGGAGAATGACATGGACATGATGAACAGTTCCCGTATCGCCCTGATTGCAATGTGCGCGGGTAGCACACTCGCCCAGACCACATACAGCGAGGGCACCATCAACATCCAACGCACGAAGCTGCAAAGCTATGCATCGAGCACCGACGGGTGGCTGAGCACACAGACCACCCCTCGGTTCTGGACATGGGAGCTGAGCAGCTCGATCACGGATTTTTCTAAAACATCTCCAAATATGAATCAATGGATCCATGTGCCGCCCCATGTGACATCGGGCCTTGTAGACGGCTCAGGAACAATCGATACAACCGTGCTCGCGGACATTGCAACATACATCTCCGACAGGATTATCTCGAACGGTTACACAGGCGGTGATTACGCGATCTTCATCCAGAACTGGATCCGAGAGTCAAAGCTCTCCCAGAGCTCAGGGGATGATCTCGATCTACCACTCGATTCGAACGGAGACCCGTTCGATACCGCCCCCGGAGATCCGATGGTAAACGGTTGGGATGACCAGGATTACGGCAGAAACACCGGAAACACCGGAACACCGTGGCGGAGCGAAGGCCTGGCGGATACATATGGCGACAACCTCGCTTCATCGCTCATCAACCAGATCGAAATCAATGTCGTCGCAGATCCGGCGTACACAATGTTTCCGAAGCCCGCCCGTGTGTTCTTTGATGAGGAGTTCGCTCCCGGAGCCGCATGCGGTCTAGAACCAATTGCGATGATGCAATCGATAGTAAATGACACCCGATTCGATACTGAAACCCTGTACGGCAACTTCCATCTCTGGGACTCAACACCCTCTACTACAACAGCTGATGAGCTGTTCTATGACGCGGATCTCACCAACATGCCCGCGTGGATCCCGACATATTTTGATCAGTACACCATTCAAACTGCATGGAACCTCACATCATGTAACTGCAACATGAGCAACCCGTACTGCTGCCCTCAGCCGTGCTGGGACCATGAGTATTTTCCGATCCTGCACCGCGTAGGGGGCATGCTCAAGTCCAGCCGTGATGGGCTGATTCAAGCTGGTTTCGGCAATGCGATCGACAGCATGTGGGGCAGCGATGTGCTCTGGAGCAACTACGGCACCTCCGTTTGGTACTCGGAAACTTACCCGTCAATCTCTAGGGGTGACCGCGGCGCGAGAGACTGCTCGGATAGAGCCGATCAGCGGTATGGTTCCAATCAAGGAGCCAGTTCCGGAAGCGCGGACATGCACGCACCGGTGCTCTATCCGCCGTATCAGGAGCACCAGTTCGATACCTTAAGCGACACGGATTCCTGTCCCGCCACAGCCCCGGAGACTCATGCAGAAGCATGGTTGCGCACCGCTCGCATGCAGCTCGACCACGCCATTTTCTCTTTCGACGAGTTCGATACCCTCGAATCCGGGCTCTCGCCGAAGCGATTCTCTCCGTGGGTGCCCGCGGTAGGAACAGGTGTTTATGTGCCGAATGACCAGCACCGAGCCAACTTAACAACAAAGGACGCCGTTCGTGACATTGTCGCGCTTTGCAAGTCCAGAGGAGCAAACGAACTCATCTTCTGGGCAAACCCTGGCACGAGCGGTTATCAGAATGGCAAACAGAATGACTGGGATGCCACCAATGACGCTCTCAGTCAGGTGTACGACTACAACCTGACATCCGTCGTCGTCAACCCGGATGTCAGCAAATCACCAAGCAGAACGGCGCTCGATGCGATGATGTTCGCTGAGGAGCACGCGTACGATGTCGCCGCGCAGACGACATACTTCGGTGCGAACACCATTGTGCATGCATCGACGCAGGCGGAGTTTACGATCACGAACGTCGCGACAAACGCGACTGACTACGCCTTCATCGCCGAGATCATTGATGGGAACGGCCCTTGGGATGCTGCGACCTTCACGGTTTCCATCTACAACTACTCAACATCGAGCTACGAAACACTCTCCGTGACCCACAGTGAGCCAATGAGCACCAGCACCCGGCGGGCCGTGTTCGACGATACCGATATGGACCACTACTCGGACTGGTACACCCGCGACCACGACAACCAGAGCGATGTGTCCGATGTGATCGATCGCAAAACGATCCACAGGTGGAATTTCAAGCTCAGCACGCCCTCCGACTACATCTCCTCTGGCAAGATGAACATCCAGCTCCTCGCGACGCGCATCGTGTCAGGCAAACTCACAGATGCCGACCCGCTGCGGATCGATCTCCAGCAGCTCTACGAGATCGACTCGGCAAACGACAACTACGCATCCATGACACTTGCGACCGATCTCAACGGTGACGGCACAATAACCGCGGCCGATGTCCAGCGGTTCATCGAGCAGTTTGTCAGGAATGACCACCGTGGCCTGGACATGAACGAAGACGGAGCCGTCGACATGCACGACCTGGAACGCATCGTCAACGAGATAAGTTCAAACTAAGCAGCGCTCACTCAAGATCACAACAGCCGCCCAAAGGGGCGGCTTTTTTCATAGCTCGCCGGACTGTCGCGCCTCCGAGTACCGCACCAGCGACGCGTCGATGATCTCGTGCGCCAGGGCCGCCGGCTGGATCTCGTCCACCTCAACGCTCTTGCCCTCGAGCTGCTTGTAGTCCTCGAAGAACCGCTTGAGCATCTTGAAGGTGTGCTTGGGGAAGTCCTGGATCGTCTGGTAGTCCTCGAACTCATGGTCGTTGATGAGCACCGCGATGATCTTGTGATCGGGGGCGCCGTCGTCGATCATGGTCATCACCCCGATCGCGCGGGCCTCACAGATGCACATCGTCGGCACCTTCTCCGTACAGAACACCAGAACATCCAACGGGTCATCATCTTCTGCCAGCGTCTGGGGGATGAACCCGTAGTTCGCAGGGTAGTAGACGGCGCTGGATAGCACCCGGTCCAATCTGAGCATCCCGGTGGGCTTATCGAGCTCATACTTGTTGCTCGACCCCTTCGGGATCTCGATGATGGCGCGGAAATGGCTTGGGAGATTTTTCTCCTTCAGCCCCGGTCGAACGTCATGCCAAGGATGCTCCATATTCAAGGGTAGCCCTCCACTGCCAGCCCAGCACGACGCTCGTTGACTGTTCATAAACGATTGTTCTTTGAACCCGATCACAACCGGCATCCATCCCCGGGGCATACCCTATATCCATGCTCAGAATCGACTACGCAAACTGCCTTCGTTCCCGTGTCGGTGAACACGGGCTCGCCGACGACACCATCTCTGCGCATGCAGAGAAACTCACGGAACTCACCCGTTCACTGAACGATTCGCGTGGGACAGGATGGGAACGCTGGCGCGAGCTCTGGAACGCGCCGATGCGCGACACCCACCTCAACCAGGCCCATGCAGTTGCAAACGATAGCGAGGGACGATTTAAGAATGTGATCGTTCTCGGCATCGGCGGCTCGGCTCTTGGCAATATCGCGATTCAATCGGCACTGAACTCGCCCAGCTATAACCTGCTCTCCGATTCGGAACGCCCCGGGCCACGCCTCTTTGTCGTGGACAATGTTGATCCGGCGAACCTCAACGCGATCCTCTCGATCTGTGATCCCAAAGAGACACTCTTCAATGTCATCTCAAAGTCCGGCGAAACCGCGGAGACCGCGTCCCAGTTCATGATCATCCGCAAGATCCTCCAAGATTCAGTCGGATCGCGCTGGGCGGATCATGTTGTCGCGATCACTGACCCTGAGAAGGGCACCATGCGATCGATTTGTGACGACGCGGGCATCACCACCCTCCCCGTCCCCGAGGGCGTCGGCGGCCGATTCTCTGTGCTCTCACCAGTTGGGCTCTTCTCCGCGGCCATCGCCGGTATCGACATCGACGCGCTGCTCGATGGCGCCAAGGCCATGGACGAGCGATGCTCAAACGAGGACGCATCAAAGAATCCTGCGGCGGTGCTCGCCCACCTGCTCGTGCGATTGGGCGTGGACCAAGGCAAGCCCAACCATGTCATGATGCCCTACGCCAACAGTCTCAAGCTCATGGGCGACTGGTACGCGCAGCTCTGGGCCGAGTCACTGGGCAAGAAGTTCGACACGCAAGGCAACGAGGTCTTCGTTGGCTTCACCCCCATCAGCGCCCTGGGCACCACCGACCAACACTCGCAAGTCCAGCTCTACCGCGAGGGACCCAACGACAAGGTCATCGGTTTCTGCGAAGTCGAGGACTTCGGCGACGACCAATCCCTCACCATCCCCACCGGGATGGGCGTCGATGCGATCGAGTACCTTGAGGGCAAACGGATGGTCGATCTGCTCAATGCCGAAAAGCGGGCCACCGAGTACGCGCTGGTCGAATCCCAGCGTCCCAACTACACGATCAAGTTCCCCAGGGTCGACGCCCACCATGTCGGCGAGTTCATCGCCCTCTGGGAGATCGCGACGGCCTATGCCGGGCTGATGCTCGGCATCGACGCCTACGACCAGCCCGCGGTGGAAACCGGCAAGAAAGCCACCTTCGGGCTCATGGGGCGTGATGGTTACAGCGACTGGCTGGGCAAGGTGAACGACACGCTGGGCGACCACACGCACAGCGTGTGATGCACTAGACGTGAAGTAAGAATGAACTCAAACTTACTTGCTTACTGCGCACGAACCCATACGGTGTTGGTATGCACACACCAACACAGACTACTGCGATCCTGCTTGCATCTGCTCTCCTCAACATCACTCCCGCCCTCGCACTCCCACCGATCTGGGAGACCCAGACCGGAAACGTGCTGCCCGAGCTGGATGACGACGATGAGTCCGGGCAGACAAGCATCAACCTACCGTTCAACTTCTCGTTCGACGGCGGTTCATACAACACCATCTGGGTGTACGTCGGGGGCGTGATCACACTCGGGACCGAGCAAGAGCTGCCTTCCTCGCCCGATGGCGATGATCTGGATGATTTGCGCCAACCAACCCTCGCCCCGTTCTGGAGCGACATCGAGACGAACGATGGCGGCGCGGTACGCTATAGCGTATTCCACGATCGTGCCGTGATCACCTGGGACGGCGTTCGAGCGGATTCGAACGAAGACTCCACGTACACGTTTCAGGTGCAACTGCTGGCAGACGGCACATTCACGTACGGCTACTCGGGCAACCTGCCGCTCGGCGACGATAATCTCAACGCTGATCTGATCGTCGGCGTATCCGATGCGTCAGTGGGATCTTCGGTCCGCTTTGCTCAGGACATCCCGTTCACAACCGATGACACGACGATCTATCAGTTCTTCCCCGAGGATTCACCGTTCCTATTCCCGCTCGCGGAGAGCAATCTCGTGTTCACCCCGCTGAGCCAGGGCGGGTTCTCGGTCACCAATTCATTGCCCAGCGGGAACTGCGATGTGGACTTCGCAGAGCCCTTTGGTGAACTGGATTTCTTTGATGTGAGCACGTTCATCACGTTGTACAACGCCCAAGACTCTGCCGCGGATCTGAACCAAGATGGAAATAACAGCTTCTTTGATGTGAGTCTCTTTATCAAGTCGTTCAACGCCGGCTGCCCGTAACGTGTGAACTCCGTGAATGCCCGAGTTTTCTCGGTTGATTCGTGCCATGATTTGGTATCCTCTCAGAACGCACGCCGTGCAATGTAAGGGAGACCATGCGCCAGTCGATCGTAAGCTATCTTGCAACTATTGCGACTTTTTCTGTGTTGCACGCCGGTCCCTGCGACCCGGCGACCCTGCTCGGACCAGCAACCACACGATTCCTCGGCTCGACCAGCGAGCCTGCCCGGGTGACCAACGCCGATCTTGATGCCGACGGCAACGTCGACCTGATCGTTGCCGAGAAGTTCGCCGATCGTGTTTCGGTGCATCTCGGGCTGGGCGACGGAAGCTTCATGCCCGCTGTCCATTTCGCGACAGGAGATCAGCCCGTCGGGCTCGCCATCGCTGATTTCAATGCCGATTCCCACCTCGATATCGCAACCGGCAACCAGAACGACTCATCGGTCACCATCCTGCTGGGCGATGGCCTCGGCAGCTTCGTTTCAGGAGGCGACTTTGATGCCGGTTTCTTCGTGACACCTGACGATCTGGGCGTGGATGACTTTGACGCCGATGGCGATATCGACATTGTGGCAAGCAGCCAAGGCAACTCCGTGCGAGTGCTGCTCAACAATGGCGATGGCACCTTCGCCTCACCCGTTTTCGTGAACATCCTCTCCAGTATCAACTCGCTTGCTGTTGCCGATCTCAACAATGACTCCATCCCGGACATCGCAGCCACGGGATTGACGACGAATGAAGTCTTCGTGCTTCTGGGGCACGGCAATGGATCCTTCGGGCCACCCAATCCATTCGGGACCAGCAATGGCCCTCGGGATGTACAGATCGCAGATATTGATAACGATGGAGACAATGACCTCATCGTCGTGCACATCTTCGACGATCTGGTCGGCGTCCATCTCGGGAACAACACGGGTGCGTTTGCGCCCCAGATCACCAGCGCGCTCAGCAACGGTTTGATAGAGACGCAACTCGCAGATATGGATGGCGATAAGTACCTCGACCTGGTCACAGCGACCTTCGGCACATCACCACAGTCCATCGCTGTCTCACTCGGCAACGGCGACGGCACCTTCGCTCCTCAGTATGATTTTCCGTCAGGAAATGGCCCGGTTTCGGTTGCGATCGCCGATTTCAACAGCGATGGCGGGCCCGATGTCGCCTCTGTTCATTCCGCGAGCAACGATCTCTACATCTATCTCAATCAATGCGACCACTCCACATGCAGTTGCAACCCGGCCGATCTGGCCTCCCCGTGCGGCGTGCTGAACTTCTTTGATGTCAGCGCATTCCTCGTGGCCTACAACGCGCAGGACCCAATCGCGGACTTCAACGCCGACGGGATGATCAACTTCTTCGATGTCAGCGGTTTCCTCACGGCATTCAACAACGGTTGCCCCTGAGCCATCACACTTTGGCACGCGATTTGTGCATACCCAGATGCGGCGGGTTGCTGTTCACGGATGAACAGGGCCATGCCGGACTTACGCCGGGGTATTGCCATGGACTACGGGCTTCAAATCTCCGCTTCGGGTGCTCTCACGAGTATCCATGCGCAAGATACGCTCACAAATAACCTTGCGAACATCAACACCACTGGTTTCAAGCCGCTTCTCGCCGGGACGATGTTCAGAGAAGCCGCGCGGATTGAAGATCAACTCCCCCAGTTCAGTTCGAACACGCTGCTCGAACGGCTTGGGTCTGGCGTACTTTCTGCGCCTGAAACGATTAACTTTGCGCAGGGTGAGCTGATTTCTTCCGACAGCGAGTTCGATCTCGCGATTGAAGGCGACGGCTTCTTCCTCGTCGGCGACCCCGACAACCCCGCGCTCACCCGCGACGGACGCTTCACGCTTAACGCAGAGAACCAACTGGTCATGACCGCGACCGGCACCCCGGTCCTGTCAGATAAGGGCGACTCGATCCAGATCGACCCGACGCAGGGCATCCTCGAAGTCTGGAGCGACGGGCGGATCCTTCAAAACGGACAACCAGTTGCGAATCTCGCGATTGCCGATGTGCCCAGCCGCGACATCCTTCGCCCGATCGGAGGCGGACAGTACGCGAGCAAAGACGGCTCAGCCCTGCAAACCATTGAAGGCAGTGGGAAGATCCGCCAGTACATGCTGGAGGGTTCCGGTGCAAACGAGATTGACGCACTGATGAAGATCCAGAGTGCATCTCGCAGCGCCCAGAGCAATATCGGGATGATCGACATGCAGAACCGCTTGATCTCCCAAGCAATCAACACATTCGGACGGCTCTCCTAAGCCCTGAACTGACAAGGACATAGACCTATGGCCATCATCGCGATGCAATCCGCAGCAACAGGGCTCCGTGCGCTCGACACACGCCTCGACGTCATTGCCAACAACCTGGCGAATGTGAACACGGAAGGATTCAAAAGTTCGCGTGTGAACTTCGAAGACCTGCTGTATCTGGAGAGGGCTCAGCCGGGCGTCGAGAACGCGATCGGTGATCAACGCCCCACGGGTCTGTATGTCGGGCTTGGCGTCGCGGTGAGCGGTACGCAGCAAGACTTTACGATCGGTACACCGATCAGCACCACCTCGCCAACAGACATGATGATTGAGGGACGCGGATTCTTCAAGGTTCGCGTCGAAGACTCGCTGGGCAACGGCGGCATCGCGTATACCCGCAACGGGAACTTCGTTCGCAACTCAGAAGGCGATCTGGTCCTTGCAAACTCCGATGGGCGCTACCTCGACCCCGCGATTAACATCCCGCCTGAAGCAGAAAATATTTCCGTAAGTGCTGACGGGAGAGTGACCTACACCACAGGCGGCGATCCAAATGTTCAGGAAGCCGGTCAGTTGGCAATCAGCATCTTCGTGAACCCGGAGGGACTGAGTTCGATCGGTTCGAACCTCTGGGTCGAATCCGCGGCATCCGGGCCACCCATTGATGGCGAACCGAGCACAGAAAACTTCGGGAAGATACGAAGCTCGACACTTGAGGGCTCCAATGTCGACCCATCGCGAGAACTGATCGAACTCATCCGAACCCAGCGGGCGTTCGAGATGAACTCCCAGGCCATCCGTGCGGCAGACGAAACGCTCCAGTCCGTCGCCCAGCTCCGCCGCTAACCCGTAAACCACTGAGGAATAACATGTTTCGTCTTGCAGCAGTGTTCATCCTGATCTCCCTGATCTCATCCTTTGCATGTGCAGATGATGTGTCATCGCGCGTGACGCGGGTTGAGCTGCGATCCACGGTGCGACTCGATGAAACCACCAATTCCCCCACACTCGGGGATGTCGCCCGAATCAAGGGCGAGCAGGCGTCCAAACTCAGCGAACTGGCGATCGAACTCGAAAAGCCGATCGAAAAAGGGGCTTGGTCGATCATCAGACACGCCACGATCAGGTCACTGATCAAGGAAGCACAGGGGATCAATGAGGGCGGTATCGTGCTTGTTGGCCCGGATGTGCGGATCACCCAAGTCCGCTCACGCGAAGGTGTACAAACTCAGCCAAGGGAACTCGAGAAGAAAAGCACCGCCCCAGACTACCCCACCCTTCGTCAACAGCTCGAGCGTTGGACCATCGATCGATTGGACACGACTTCAGAGCAGTCTCGCATCCGCTTTAATGCAAAGGACATGGATGATCTCAACACCCCGATCAACGGGTGCATCGTTGAGGTCCGTGAGATCGGGCGATCCGAGCAGATGCTCTTAGGCGTCGTGATCTATAAAGATGAGCGGGTTGTGCTCAATCGCTCTTTCCGTTTTGAGGTGCTCATCCAGCGCCCGGTTCGCGTCACCACCCAGCAGATCCGACGATCGAGCGTGATTTCTCACGAGAACTCCAAGGTCGAGCAGCGCTGGTTGAGTGTCGCGGAGCATATCGCCGACCCAGACCGTGCGATCGGGATGATTACGATCTCCACAATCGACAGCGGACGCATGATCCTGACAACAAACCTCGAAGCGCCGATTCTGGTCGAGCGGGGCCAGCTCGTTAACGCCCGATCGCTCGCCGGAAGCGTCAGTGTGTCCATGCTTGCCCGCTCGAAACAGAATGGACGCCTGGGTGACATCATCGAGCTTGAGTCGAAAGACAGAACCCAACAGTTCCATGCACGCGTCGCTGGTCCTCGCCAGGTCGTGATTCTGCAACCAGATCAACAAAGCTCCAGATCGGGCACGGCCCGCAGGGTATACCCATGAAACGCACGATCCTTTCGCTGATCCCGGCACTTCTCATCACTGGTCATGCCCAGGCACAGAGCCTGTTCATTTCCTCTGCGAACGAAGCCCAATCGAACGAACCCACGATTCTGCTGAGCGATGTCTCGATTCACTTCATCGAAGAACCCGAAACACGGGTCATCCAGAAGCATGACATCATCACGATCATTATCGATGAAAACTCGAGCACCACGAGCTCGCAGAAACTCGAAACCGAAAAGGAATCGCGGAGCTCGGCGAACATCGACGCGATGGTGAGCTGGCTGAAGCTGCTGGAGTTGCGTGTCGAGCAGGGTGACATCAACAATGTCGATCTGATCGATCTGGCAACATCGCGAGAGTTTTCCGGGGAGGGTGACTACGAACGGAAAGACAAGTTCACGGCCCGTATCAGCGCCATTGTCCGAGAGATCAAGCCCAACGGGACAATGCTTGTTGAAGCGCGCAAGACGATCGCACGCGATAACGAAATCTCTGAGCTTGTTCTCTCAGGGATGGTTCGCGAAGAAGACATCACCCTGCAGAACACGGTTCTTTCAAGCCAAATGGCGGATCTGCGGATCATTCTTGAGAACCAAGGGGATCTGAAAGAAGCCGCCGAGAAAGGGCTCATCACCAGAGTTCTTGACGCTGTCTTCGCCTTCTGAGTTTCAATATAGACATCACCTCGCCCACCACCAGCACGCGTGCAGCGACCCGCTCACGCGTGCTTTTTCGTTGTTCATGAAGACCCTGCAGATTGGCACGCTATTCGCGTATATGGCAACGGAAGGAATCCACTTATGCGACGAAGGATCGTCAACATCATATTCATCGTTTCACTGGCCCTGATCGCGTCGCCGACACACGCGGGCAAGACGCTGCGTGAGATTTCTCGCGTCAAGGGCCAGGGGGCTTCGGTCATTCAGGGACTCGGGCTCGTGGTCGGGCTCAACAACACGGGCGATTCGGCTGCAGAACTCGTCATGGCACGACCGCTCGCGGAGACCCTGAAGAACCTCGGTAACCCTGTTCCGGTCGATGATTTGAGCAGTGGCAAGTCGGTGGCATTGGTGATGGTCAGTTGCCGCATTCCACGAGATGGAGCAAAGAGTGACGATGCGTACGATGTCACGATCTCCGTGCTGAACTCCGCGAAGAGTCTTGAGGGGGGCAGGTTACTCATCACCCCGCTCGTCGGGCCACGGCGTGAACGCGTTGTCTATGCGTTCGCCGAGGGTGACATCACGATCCCGGATGAAGACATACCCACCAGTGCGCGGGTTGTGCGTGGGGCGCAGATGGTGCGCGACATCAACACGACACCGAGCATCAACGGCTCCTTTGACATCATCATCGATCAGGGCTTCTCGGGTTTGGGGGCCGCTTCCACGATCAGTGCTGAGATCAATCAGCAGTATCTGCTCACCGCGTCGAGCATGAATAATGCGATTGCTACGGCCGTAGATGGTCGCACGATCCGTGTGCTCGTCCCGCCCACTGAACGGGCACGCCCCGCAGCTTTCTTCGGCGACATCATGCAAACGGATATCTCTAGCGCTCTTCGCAAGCTGCCGGCACAGGTGCGTTGCGATACGAGCACGGGGATCATCGTGATCACTGGTGATGTGCAGGTATCCCCGAGTGTCATCACGCACAAGGACCTGAGAATCACGACAACCCTCCCGCCTCTCCCAGGAGAGCCGGTCGAGACCACGAACGAGTTCACAGCCATCTACGCGGGAGATGAGCAGGTCGACACGATGCGTCTGGAGGATCTGATCGCCGCGTTTGACCAGCTGGATATCCCCCCGTCGGAGCAGATCAACATCCTCAAGATGCTGCATGACTCTGGCAATCTGCACGCGAAGCTCATCATCGATGGGCGTGAGTAAGGAGGAGCCATGAGCACGATCGGTACAACCATGAACTCCACTTCACTCGACCTGCTGTCCCGCCCCAAGAGCATCGCGCAGGTTCAGTCCAGGATCAATGCCCGCGATGGCGTTTCGACCGAATCGAAATACACTGAGGCCAGGACAGCAGCAGAGGGTCTGGTCGCGACCAGCTTTATCAAGCCCATCCTTGCCCAGCTGCGGGAGAGCAACAACGCCCCCCCACCCTTCGGCCCCACTCAGGCGGAGAAACAGTTCGGCTCGCTGCTCGACAACCGGATGGCAGACGAGATCACCCGCGCATCTCAGTTTCCGCTCGTGGATCGGTTGGTCCAGGAGTTTACGAAGCATCTTCCCCAGCTCGACACCGGAACGCACCCCGCCGGCATGGACCTGAATGCCTGATCGGAGCAGCACGCCATGAAAACCACAGCAACCATGAGTCCGGCAAAGAGAGAACAGGGCGCGATCGACCCGGATCGCCTCGATGCCATACTCTCGCAGCTGGAAGATGAACACGGCGTGCTCCTCGGGCTCGCACATGAGCACAAGGAAGCGCTGACGCACGCCGATGTGCACGCGTTGCAGCGGATCACGATGCGAACGAGCGAGACGCTCATGCGGATCGCGAAGATTGAACAGCAGCGCCAAGCGATGATCGCCAAGCGGGATGAGCCGGTCGACACGCTCGACCAACTCCTCAACAGATTTGGCGATGATGATCGTACTCGGATCAACGAACGCCGCACACGCCTGAAGGAACTGATCCAGCGGGTGCGTGAGGAGCAGGAAGCCATCAAGCATGCTTCCGAGCAGCTCGCGACGCACATGAAAGGTCTAATGAGACAGGTGAGCGCTTCGCTTTCGCACTCGGGGACTTACTCGCGTGCGGGCTCTGTTGATGCTGGACGGACGCAGGTCGTCAGCGGGCTGGACACTGTGAGCTGAATAAAGGGGATATGCGATGAGTCTGACATCAAGCATCAATATCGCCCGTTCGGCGCTCACAACCTCGCAGCTCGGGCTGCAGGTCGCGTCAATGAACATGGCGAACGCTGCCAACCCTGCGTACACGCGTCAGATTGCGATGCTGCAGGCGATCCGTGGGCGCGTGAGCGATCCATACCAAATAGGACAGGGTGTCGCGGTAACGGAAGTGCGCCGTCAGATTGACGAGGCGCTCCAGCGACGACTTTGGGAGGGCAACTCCGCCGAGCACGCCAGCGCCCAGCAATACGGCGTCCTCTCCCAGCTCGAAACGATCCTCAACGAGGGGACCGAGTTTGATATGTCGTCACAGCTTTCAGGATTCTTCAACACCTGGACCGAAGCGACTACCCTGCTCGATTCTGCGGCAACCATCCGGAACCAGGGAGAGGCGATCGCTTCATTTATACGGAATATGCGGTCGGATCTGACCGTTCAGCGTCAACAGATCGAAGATCAGATTGATGCGCAGGTGGTCCGCGCAGATGCGATTCTCGATGAGATCGCATCGATCAACAACACAATCACGGAGAGCGAGATCGGCGATGCAGAAGCAAGCGGTCTCCGCGATCAACGCGATACGCTTGTGACCGAGCTCGCCCAGCTCATCGATGTGACGGTCGTCGAGACAAACGCCGGCGCGTATGACATCTACTCGGGTTCGACGCCGATTATCCAAGGCGGACGCAATCGCGGGATCGAGATCACCCGGGCCACGGATGAGAACGGCGAGCTCAGTGTGCGTGTCGAGGTGACCGCTGATTCGACCCCGCTTCCTGTGACCGGAGGATCGATCGGCGGGCTGCTTGCGTCACGCGATGGTGCGATCGATGAGACGCTCGAAAAGCTCGACACCCTCGCCTCACAGCTGATTTTCGAAGTCAACAAGCTTCATTCAACAGGCATCAACGCTGACTGGCTCACAAGCACTGGGGCGACGCTGCAGATCCCCACTGGCGATCAGACCCTCGCGCTGAACGACCCGAACAACGACACCTTCGCGGACCTTCCGTTCGCGGCGGTCAACGGCGGGTTCAATATCACGGTCCGAAATGAGAACGGGTCCATAGAGACGCGCCGGATCGATATTGATCTCGATGGTATTGATAGCACTGGAGCCGCAGGATTCGGCGATGACACGAGCGCGGAGGATATCCGTGCCGCGCTCGACGCCATCGACGGTATCAACGCGAGTTTCGATTCGTCCGGAAAACTCCAGATCACCGGCGATGCGGGGTACTCCTTCTCATTCAGTGAGGACACATCGGGTGCGCTCGCGGTCATGGGTGTCAACTCGTTCTTCACCGGCGATAACGCATCGGATATCGATGTGATCGAGGATGTCGAGGTCATGCTCGGACGCATGGAGGGCGACCAGTTTGTCGCGAATGGGACCGCGAAGCTCATCGGCGCACTCGGCGAGGAAGCGGTGGATGGGCTCAACGGGCTGGGGATAAAGAAGTTCTGGTCTCAGCATGGTACGGACATCGCGACCCAGAGCGCTTCGGCACGCAACAAGACCAACGCAGACACCCTGATCCGAGAATCGCTGGATGCCCAGCGTGCCAGCGTATCGGGCGTCAGCATCGATGAGGAATCGATCAACCTGCTGAGCTATCAGCGACAGTACCAGGGCGCGGCCCAGGTCATCACCACCGCGCAAGAGATGTTCGATACGCTGCTCGCGCTGCTCTAAGAAAGACGGAGGCTTTGACATGACAAGTTTCCCGACCAGTTATTCACGGGCACCAACCCTCATTTTCTCGCAGAGTTCGCTGAACTCGCTGGGGCGGACAAGCTATTCGCTCGCTCGTCTCAACGAACAGCTCGCCACGGGACTCAACATCCTGCGACCGAGTGACGACCCGATTCGCAGCGCGACCGTGTCGATCCTCGATGGGCGTCTTGAGCACACCGAACAGATCCTCAAGAATCTCGAGTTTGCGGGCAACTCGCTCGGAATCATTGATAACGCGCTCGGCGACGCCAAGTCGCTCATCGACGAGGCGATTTCGATTGCCTCCGAGCAGCTCTCGAGCCCCTCAGATTCGGAATCACGATCTGGGCAGGCCACGATTATCGATTCGCTTGTCAGCTCGCTCTTCAACATCGCGAATACCGAATCACTCGTTGGGTATGTCTTCGGCGGGACCAATCCCACGGGAGCGCCAGTGAGCGCCTTTGGGGGCGGATATCGGTTCACGGGCGAACGCGGCGGGCTCACTGCGGCATTGGGTGCGATCTCGGATATCCCCATCACCCTCGGTGCAGATAACGCGATCGGTGCGCTGAGCAGTCGAATTGAAGGAACCGTCGATCTCAATCCAGACCTGACTCTCGACACGCGTTTGAGTGATCTCAACGGAGCTCGCGATCTGGGAATCGAGCAGGGAATCGTTGAGTTCAGTTACAACGGCGGCCCAACGGTTACGGTGGATCTCAGCGGAGCCGACACTATCGGCGATGTCGCAGACACGCTCGAAGCGGCGATTATTGAGTACGAAGCGGACAACGGCGTATCGATCCTCGGGCCCGGTGGGGTAAGCATCTCCGGCGGCGCACTCGACTTTGATATCGCGGGCGGCGGGACACTCGACTTCACAGACCAGCAGGGCTCATATGTCGGCGCGGACCTGGGGCTTGTTCAGGATCCCGCGGTCTCGTTTACGACTGCGAGCGGGACCGGCCTTGATCTGGACGCCAAGCTGAGCTGGACGACACCGATCTCATCACTGCAGGGTCTTGGCGGCTCCGCTTTGGATCAGATCTCGTTGAGCAACAATGGGCAGACCATGGAGGTCGATCTTTCTGGTGCCACCACGCTTGGCGATGTCAAAAGCGCAATTGAAGCTGCCAGCGACGGGATCCGCGTGCGGATCAGTGATGATGGCACCTCACTCAATGTATTCACAGAAACTGCGGGCACGCGGGATCTGGCGCTCTCGATCGCGGAGGTTGCCGGCGGCAACGATACCGCGACCCTGCTCGGGATCCGCTCGTACGCGCTCGACACCCCACTCAGTGTGTTTAATGATGGGCGAGGGATCGACATCGCTGAGGGGAGCGGCGTTGCGACAGAGAATGAGGATTTCTCGATCACACTCGGAGATGGGTTCGAGATCACGATCGATCTGAGTTCCAGCGATATCGCGACGGTTGGGACCCTCATCAACGCGATCAACTCGCAGGCGGATACGCAGCTGACAGCAGCTGGGCGTCCGACGACGGATTTCGCGGTGTCGTTGTCGGCGACTACGAACGGGCTTGAGTTCACACAGGATGCCGCGATCGGGGCATCTGGAGCGATTTCAATCTCACCTCAACGGTCAGCCGCTGCTGAGCAGTTGGGGCTGCTCGATGCGGATCTGAGCCCTGGCGGCAACACGCTGACATCGAGTGACCGTGCGAGCGTTCGTGTGAACAACCTGTTTACCCATTTAATGGATTTATCTCAGGCTTTGCGGAGCGACGACACGCTTGGCATCCAGATTGCGTCCGAAAACCTGAAGGGATCCCTTGAGGACTTGATCCAGTCGCAGGCACTGGTCGGGGGATACGCAAGACGGGTTGACGAGGAAGTGCTTCGTCAAGAGGACAAGAGCGTGTTGGATCAGGCGATGCGATCACAGCTGCGGGATCTGGACTATGCGCAAGCATCGTCACGGTTCGCGCAACTTCAGTTGCAGATGCAAGCCACGATGAGCGTGATTGCGCAATCGCAGTCACGGACACTCTTGGACTTTCTGGGGTAACTCAGGAGAGATGGCGCGTCGGGTGAAAACCCGGCGACGCGGATTGGATCGAGATCCCATGCTCTTTCGGCCAGGCATGGGATCAAGACAGGATGTCGCCCGGCGAGGACGCCGGCGTCGATCTGAACTGGACCGGCCGAATTGATCGGAGCGCACACATGGAAGTGCGGACCACACGATTTGGGGTGATCGAGATCGCGGAGGATCGCGTGATCACCTTCCCTGAAGGGTTACTCGGGTTTGGCGACAGGAAGCGATTCTGTCTGCTGCAGCCTGGTGACGACGCATGTTTCTTTTGGCTCCAGTGCGTTGAGGACGCGGACCTGGCCTTCGTGGTCACGGATCCGACCTTCTTCGAGCAGGACTACTCTGTCCCCATCCGCCCAGAGCAGATGTCGGATCTGAGTCTTGAAAAGCTCGAGGACGCGCAGGTGTTCGTTATTGTCAACAAGATCGGAGATCAGCTGACGGGCAACTTCCAAGGCCCGCTGCTGATCAACACGCTGACCAAGGTTGGACAGCAGATCGTCATGGCGGAGAAGCGCTGGACCACCCGTCATCCGCTGATGCGGGTCGCGTCGGGTGCAACCCAAACCGCTTCCGCCTGATCTTCTGTCCGCGAGAGGACTGATCACGCGAATCGTTCGTGTGTACGCGCTCGGAGAGCGCGGCGTGATCCATCTGTCTATACGACATCGTCGGGTCGAACGAACCCCTCGATCGATGAACGAAAACCACACCGCGGACCGAGAGCACACTCGGCACGCGGAAGAGAGCAAGGAGTCAACGCATGCTTGTGCTCTCAAGGCAGCGTGATGAAACCATTATGATCGGGGACGAGATCGAGATCTCGGTCGTCGATATCCGGGGCGACAAGGTCCGTCTCGGGATCAACGCCCCCACTCGGATCGCCGTGCATCGCAAAGAGGTGTACGACGCGATCAAGCGAGAAAACACCCAGGCGGCCAGACTGGGTGCGAGCGACCTCGACTCGCTGGCGCAGACGATCAAGCCCGGTCCCGCTCGACGCGAAGTGCGTGAGCAGGGCCTGCCCGATTCCATGCTCGGCGCAACACGCGTCAAGCCCGGCGTTGGTGCAACGAGCGTCACGAATCAGGACAAGGACACTGCATAACCAGGTGCCCCCAGAGAGGGGTTTCACTCGCAATCACGGAGGATTGCCATGACACGCATAAACTCAAACATCCCGAGTCTGATCGCGCAGCAGCGCCTCAACCAATCTGGGGCTGATCTATCCACCAGACTCGAGCGTCTCTCTACAGGTTTACGGATCAACCGAGGCAAGGACGACCCAGCGGGTCTGATTATCTCGGAACGGCTCGGTACCGACATCTCGAATATCGAGCAGGCGATCAAAAACGGCGAGCGGGCCAGTGCTGTCATCGCGACAACGGAAGGTGCGCTCACGGAAATCACCGATCTGCTCAACTCGATCAAGGCGCTCGCCGTGGAGGCGGCCAATACCGGTGCGCTCTCCGATGAAGAACGCGATGCGAATCAGTTGCAGATCGATTCCGCGATCCAGTCCATCACACGGATCAGCAACACCGCCACATTCGGGGGGCTCAAGCTCCTCGACGGGTCTCTCGATTACATCACATCGGGGATCAGCAATACTGAGATCAGCAACGCGAAGATCACCGCGGCGAGCTTTGTAGGCAGCACCAGCATCAATGTTGATGTCGATGTCATCTCGTCTGCCCAGAAGGGCAACTTGTACCTGAGCGGCGACCACTCAGCCGTCGGCGGTACGGACGGAACGATCCTTTCGCGTACGACGATCCAGGTCCGTGGACCGCTTGGTTCTCGCGAGCTCGTGATCGAGTCTGGGCAGACATACGCCCAGGTCGTGGACTCCGTGAACCAGCTCTCAGAGCTCACGGGGGTCGAGGCAGCACTGATCAACGGCGACGCGAACTCAGGTATCGTCTTCAGCTCGGCGGAATACGGATCGGACGCGTTCGTGAGTGTTGAACGCATCGATAGTCCATCTACACCGGCTGATGATAACTGGACGCTTTACAAGCTCGACTCGAACTCCGAGATCCCCGCCAATGGTGTTCCCTGGGGCGATTCGAACCTGCTCTCGGGTGTGGATCGCGATTCGGGTGCTGATGTTTCAGCTCTGATCAACGGTATCCTCGCCACGGGTGAGGGGTTAAATGTGTCGATCAACTCGCCATCTCTTGGCATGGAACTCCTGCTCAACGAGACTTTCGCGACGGACCCAAGCCTGACTGCGGCAGCGTTCGACATCACCGGCGGTGGTTCGCTCTTCCAGCTTGGCCCGGAAATCTCCGCGCTCCAACAGGCGAACATCGGTGTGCAATCAACCGCGTCTGAATCGCTCGGCGGGACCCTCGTCAACGGCGAACTCCAGTTCCTGTCATCCCTGACCAAGGGGCAGACCAACTCACTGGACAACGCGGCGTCTCGGAATGATTTCTCGGCGATCGAGGACATCGTGGACGCGGCGATTGATGAGGTCTCGATCCTTCGAGGGCGATTGGGTGCGTTCGAGCGGAATGTGCTCGACACAAACAATCGCTCGTTGCAAGCAGCGTATGAGAACCTCAGCGCCAGCCGATCGATCATCCGAGATGCTGACTTTGCCAAGGAGACAAGCGAGCTCACCCGTGCTCAGATCCTTCAGAGTGCGGGCACGAGTGTGCTGGCCCTCGCAAACCAGCAATCCCAGCAGGTGCTGCAGCTGCTCGGCTAAGACACGACAATACAGGAACTTAACACCACGAAAAGCCCCCATGAACGGGGGCTTTTTCATGCGCCCGCTGCGATGAGCAGCTTGCGTCCGGATAACAGGAGTACGAAAAAGAGGCCAGAAAAATGAGTGTGCGACTTCACTCACCCCCCCTGCGCGACGATCAGCAATGCGTCCATCAGAGTTCAGGTGGACCATGCCTTGTGCGAAGGAGCAGCGAGGCAGGTGCAAAGGGCAAGACCTTGTGCACCAGTCGGGGGACAACAAACTCCTCGGCAAGTAACACGGAGGTTGTCAGCAAATGAGTCGCATCAACACCAATGTCACATCGTTGACCGCACAGCGCGTGCTTGGTCAGAACAACAACTCGCTCGGTCAGTCGCTTTCGCGTCTGTCGACGGGTCTTCGGATTAACCGTGGTAAGGATGACCCCGCGGGTCTGATCGCCAGTGAGAATCTGCGTTCGGAGAAGAGCGGTATCAACGCCGCACTCAAGAACTCCGAGCGTGCTGACCAGGTCGTCAACATCGCGGAAGGCGGTCTTCAGGAAGTCTCGAACCTCCTGACCGAACTCCAGGGTCTTCTGACCACATCTGCCAACGACGCGGGCCTGAGCGAGTCGGAGAAGGAAGCAAACCAGCTCCAGATCGACTCGATCCTCCAGACCATCGACCGTGTTGCTGGCGCAACCTCGTTCCAGGGCACCAAGCTCCTGAACGGCAACTTTGATTACAATGTCTCGAATGTGAACGCTGGTGTCACCGACATCAATGTTCGCGGCGCGAAGTTCGACGGTGCATCGCAGTCCGTCGAAACCATCATCACCCAGTCTGCACAGCAGGCAGGTCTGCTCTTGTCCGTCGGCGGCACCACGCTCGACCTCAACGGCAGTGGTGACAACTTCACCATCGAGATCTCCGGCTCCCTCGGCAGCCGCGAACTCCAGTTCTCATCCGGCACGACCGTTGCACAGATCGAAGACGCGATCAACGCTGTCTCCGATGTTACCGGCGTGACCGCATCAGGCGCTACAAACACCATCGCACTCGAATCGTCCGACTTCGGCTCAAACGAGTTCGTCTCGGTGACTGTTGTTGATGATGCGGATCTGGCAAACGGCGGCGGTGGCAACATCGCAAGCTACGCCGCGGACTTCGAAGACACATCCAGCCTCACCACTGAGGGTGCATGGGATTCGACCGCGGCAGCCAACGGCGTTCGCGACGACGGGCAGGACATCGGCGGTACGATCAACGGTCTTCAGGCCGTCGGTCGTGGCAAGACCCTTTCCGTCACCTCGGACTTCATCGATCTCGAGTTTACCGCGACCACGACCGCGTCGCAGACACTCGGCGGCATCACCGCTTTCCAGATCGACGGTGGCGGGGCTGACTTCCAGCTCGCATCCAACATCGATATCTCCGGCAAGACCTCGCTGGGTATCGGTGACATCTCGACCCGTAAGCTCGGCAACACCGCGCTCGGGTACCTTGATGATCTCGGATCGGGCAAGTCCTTCAATGTTGTTGACGGCAACAACCTTGAGGATGCTCAGAAGATCGTTGCAGAAGCAATCGAGCAGGTTTCTTCGACCCGTGGGCGTCTGGGTGCATTCCAGAAGAACACAGTCGGTGCGACCATCCGCTCGCTCGGTGTTGCACTTGAGAACACCACCGCGGCTGAATCGATCATCCGTGATACCGACTTCGCAGCCGAGACCGCGTCGCTTACCCGGAACCAGATCCTGGTCCAGGCATCGACCAACACGCTCGCACTCGCGAACCAGCAGCCCCAGCAGGTCCTTTCCCTCCTCGGGTAAGACCAGCTGAGATCGTAAGCTGACACTCCACGCCCCGGGCTGACTCGCCCGGGGCGTTTGTGTGCGCGCCGGTATCGGTTGGCCGATGTTCCGGTGTGCGCAGTGCATCCCAACAACGCGTCGATTCATTGAGCGAGCCCATGCAGCGGTCGAGGCGCGGGTTCATCAACTTCCTGCGGATCGAGTGCGGGCTGCTACCTGCCACGATCGAGGCGTATGCACGCGATCTTGAGCACCTGATGATCGAACTCAACGAGCAGGGGATCCCGGACCCGACCGCGACTACTCCTGATGCACTCATCGGACATGTCAGGACGATGTCAAGCGAACGCGGATACAACGCATCGACAATTTCGCGCCATCTCGCCACGATCAAGGTGTTCTTCCGCTGGATGCTCGCGACGGGGCAGATCGACGATAACCCGGCGGACTATCTCGACCAACCAACAAAGTGGAAACGCCTGCCCGGCGTGCTCACCCCATCACAGGTACGCAAGCTGCTCGAAGCGCCCCAAGCACCGGAGAAGACCACGAGAGGCATGCCCCCGCTGTGGTTGAGGGATCGGGCGATCCTGGAACTGATGTACGCCTCTGGGCTGCGCGCCAGCGAGGTCGGACAGATCGGGCTGATCGACATCATGGAAAAGATCGGCGTGGTCCGCGTGTTGGGCAAAGGCGACAAGCAACGACTGGTCCCGATGGGCACACCGGCACAGCGCGCGCTTGAGCGGTATCTCGACGAGTGCCGCCCGATGCTGATCACTGCGGAGCGTGCAGCCGAGCGACGCGACAAGGGCAAGCTCTTCCTCTCGCGAACCGGTAAACCAATCGAGCGGGTTCGGGTCTGGCAGATCGTCAAACACTGGGCGAAGCGGGCAGGCCTGCCCAAGACCTACCCGCACATGCTGCGTCACAGCTTCGCGACGCATCTGCTTGCGGGCGGGGCCGATCTGAGGATCGTGCAGGAACTGCTGGGGCACTCGGACATCACGACAACGCAGATATACACGCATGTGGATCGCTCGTCGCTGCATAAAACCGTCCGAAACCTGCACCCGCGCGGGTAGAGTTGCGGATCAGGGGTGATCGCGGTTAAGGTGTACTTCCACACTCTGGAGGTGCACCATCGATACTGAAGCCATCATGAAGATCTTGGCCATCGCGATCTATGCGGGGATCCTGCTCGCGATCGGGTACTTCGCGTCGAAGCGGATGAACGATATACGCGATTACTTCGCATCTGGGAAGAACCTTGGGTTCTTCCATGTTGCGTTCAGTGCGCGTGCGACGGGCGAGAGCGCGTGGCTGCTCATCGGTTTGACGGGGATGGGCTATGCCTTGGGTGCCAAGGCGTTCTGGGTTGTGCTCGGCGAGATGATCGGTGTTGGCGGTGCGTGGTTGCTCATGTCGCGACGGTTCAAACGATTGACCGATCGCTACGACTCGATCACGGTGCCGGATTATCTCGAATCACGATTCCGCGACAGCGGGCATTGGCTGCGTTTGATCGCCGCCGGTGCGCTGGTCATCTTCGTGCCGATCTACGCGGGCGCCCAGGTCTTCGCGACGGGCGACGCGTTCAATAGCTTCCTCGGGTGGGATCACCTGCTCGGCGCAAGCGTCGGGTTCGCCGTCGTGATGCTTTACATCACCCAGGGCGGTTTTACCGCTGTGGTGTGGTCGGATGTTTTCCAAGGATCGCTCATGTTCCTCGGTCTCGTTGGGTTACCCATCGTGATCCTCCTTGAGGCGGGTGGATACACGAACATCATGGAATCGCTCCGATCGATTGACCCGCATCTGCTCACGCTTCACGGGCCGGGCAAGGCGGATGCCGCGGGTGTCGTCGCGCCGAGCACGGGCGGATGGACCACCGCGACGATTGTCTCGATCGTTGGGCTCGCAGCGATCGGGATCGGGTTCTGGGGATCGCCTCAGGTGTTCGTGCGATACATCTCGATGAAGAACGAGCAGCAGATCGTGCCCGGCGCCACGCTCGCGCTCGTTTGGACGCTTCTCGCCGACTCAGGCGCGGTCCTCGTTGGATTGTTTGGGCGGGCGGTATTCACGCCTGAAGCACTGGGGGGCGATCACGAAGCGATCCTCCCCTACGCGTCGCTTGAGCTGCTCCCGGCGTTCTTCGCGGGTGTGTTCATCGCGATGGTGCTCAGCGCGATCATGTCCACGATCGACTCGCTGCTCGTTGTGGCATCATCTGCGGGCGTGCGTGACTACTGGCAGAAAACCCGCCACCCGGATATGAGCGACGAGACGCTCGTTTCGCTCTCCCGAAAGGTGACGATCGCGTTGTCACTCGTTGCGTTTGCGATCGGCATCGGCCTGTTGTTGCGAGATCGTGAGAAGCCGCTGTTCTGGATCATCATCTTCGGATGGTCTGGGATCGCGGCGACATTCTGTCCCACGATGATCCTGTCGCTGTTCTGGAGCAAGCTCACCTCGATGGGCTCAAAGTGCGCCATGGTTGCGGGTTTCATGGGCGTGCCCTTGTTTAGCTTTGTCATCCCGCCGGTGCTCAAGAGTCTCGACCCGCCTGCGCCGACGCCGGAGGAACTCGCGGCGGGCGCGGAGATGACCTCGACCTTCTTCACAGACATGGCGGGGTACCTCGGAGACTTGGATGTGCTCCTGCCGAGCTTTGTGATCGGGTTCGTTGTCGCGGTGGTCGTTTCGTTGGTTGACAAGAAGGGGCAGGCGAAGCTCGAAGGTGTGGAGGATGATCTGCGCTTCGCAAAGACCGGTCAGGACTGAGCCACAGCCATCCGCTTTTCCATCCCCCTTACGTAGACACCCACCGCGTCGGGAAAGTACGGGAAGAACAGCGACGGCTCGAGCATCTCGAGTTCGGAGAGCATGAGCGATCCGTCGTCATCGGGGATCACATCGACGCGGGCGTAGAGGTGGTCTTTGCTGGCCGCATCGATCACCTTGGGCACGATGTCGCGCATCTCGTCGGAGATGGATTCGCGGAGGTAGACCTCTTCGTCCTGATCGTCGAAGCGTGGGCGTTTTTCGATCGCGTGGGTCAGCTCGCCGTCGATGACGATAAGGGCCGTCTCGCCGACGGTTTCGACGGCGGGGACGAAGCGCTGGATCATCATCTCGCGCTGAGCGATCATCTCATCGAAGAACGCTTGGGCTGCGGGTGCCTCGCCCTTGCACAGGTCGAAGGCGCGCGTGCCGAATGAACCGGCGGAGACGGTGGGCTTGATAACGATGCGGGACCAGCCTCGCGATTCGCACAGTTCCATGATCGACGCGGACGCGTTCTGTTTAAAGAAGGCTGTCGGGATGATGGGGATCCCCGCGGCTTGCAGCTCCTTGAGGTACCCCTTGTGCAGGTTCCACTCGAGCGTCTCGATCGGGTTGATGAGGGTCGTCTGCCTGTTGGCGCGGGCGATCCACGCGCGGAACGCTTCGAGGTGCCACGCGTAGTTCCAGGTGGCGCGGATCAGGATCGCGTCGAACTGAGACCAATCGACGGATTCGTCGTCCCACCCCGCGACGGACGCGTCGTGCCCCGCGGCTTTGAGCCCCTCCACGAGTGGGTTTTCGTCGATATCGGGCTCGGGGAGGTTCTGGCAACTGACATACGCGATCTTCATGGGTCATCTCCTGTCGATGCGAGCCTAGCCCGGATCCCGCCCGGCGTCTTGAACACGCGTGATGGGATTGATGAACGGGGTTTGGGGCGCTATACTTTCAATGATTCTTGAAAGTACGCATGGCACGAGGCCCGCATGAGCACGATCTATCAACCACTCCCCGAGTTCGCCCACCTGAGCGCGCAGGACCACGGCTTGCTTCGTGCAGTGTCCGAGGGGCAGGCGCGTTTAACCCCCGAGCAGGGGCTTGAGCTGCTGATCGACGCCCCCTTGCACACGCTCGGGCGGTACGCGGACGCCCGCTGCCGATCGATCCACGGCGATCGTGTCCGCACCTTCATCATCGATCGCAACATCAACTACACCAACATCTGTACGGCCAAGTGCATCTTCTGTGCGTTCAAGCGCAAGGGCGACGAACACGACGCGTACACGCTCGAGCATGAAGAGCTGTACCAGAAGGTGCAGGAACTGAGTGACATCGGCGGGACGCAGATCCTGATGCAGGGGGGGATGAACCCGAACCTGCCGCTGGACTGGTACCTGGAGCTGCTCAACGGCATCCGCGAGCGATTCCCGCATGTAAAGATCCATGCGTTCTCGCCGCCCGAACTGATCGAGTTCGTCCACTTCTTCAACCCACCCGGCAAGACGCTGGTCGAGAAGGTCCAGTGGGTGCTTATCCGGCTCAAGGAAGCCGGTATGGGCTCATTGCCCGGCGGCGGTGGCGAGATCTTCGCACCCGCGGTGCGCACCAAGATCGGGCTGGGCAAGTGCGACATGGACGCGTGGCTGCAGGTGATGTACGCAGCCCATTCGCTCGGGATGTTCACCAGCGCATCGATGATGTACGGGCACATCGAGGGGTACGCGGACCGGATCCACCACATGCGCTCCGTGCGTCACTGGCAAGACAAGGCCATCCGCGACTTCGGCACCGGCGAGGTCCCTACGCAGGTCGCGAGCGATCCGACGGTCAAGAACCCGGAGACGGGCGGGCACTACCTCGGCTTTATCTCATGGCCGTTCCAGCCGGACAACACGGCGCTCGGGCGTCTCCCCCACTGGCCGACGCAGGACGATATAGATCCCGAAACGGGCGAGGTCCTGCCGTTCCCCGGCGATGTGGTCGCCCAACTTGACGGCAGCGGCACCAAGGGCATGGACAACCGCTTCGGTCGCCGTCTGCGTCTGGCCGGCTCGACGGAGTACCTGCGTACGCAGGCGGTCAGCCGTCTGATGATGGACAATATCTACTCGATCGGGTCGTCGTGGGTCACGATGGGCCCACACATCGGACAGGTTGCGCTGCGATACGGTGCCAACGACATGGGTTCCGTGATGATGGAGGAGAATGTCGTATCCTCCGCGGGGACGACCTACTGCCTCGACGAGGCGGTGCTCTGCCGACTCATCCGCAACGCGGGGTTCATCCCAGCCCAGCGCGACACGGTGTACGATGTGATCAAGACCCATACCGGACCGGAATCCCCCGATCTCAAGGTCACGGACTGGTCACAGCACCGCACCAAGCGTCTGCACATCGAGAACGACGCGGAGCCATCGCCGACGGTCTCGGTCACCATCGGTGAGAGCGACAAGTAAACCCGATTTCATACGCGAGCGACACGATCAAGATATACTGGCGGCATGCCTACACGCCTCCTTCAGGTTGTGACCACATGCGACGATCATCCGCGGCTGCTTGAACTGCTGAATGAGGCGAACCCACCTTGTGTGTGGTACACCGATCTTGAAGATGAAAAACGCCTGACAAGCGTGCTGCTGCGAGCGGAACTCGTCGAGCCGATCTCCGATGCGCTGCAGGACGACTTCGGGGATTGCGATCGATTCCGGATCGTGCTGTTGCCGGTTGAGGCAACGCACCCCAAGCTCCCCGAACCCGAGGAAGAAGAGGACCCGAATCTCATCGAAGAGAAGTCGTGGACGCCGAAGTTCGGTCGGGTGTCGCGTGAGGAACTGGTCGAGGACATCGAGGACTCCGCGAAAACGACGCCGATCTTCATGATCATGGTCGGGATCGCGGCGATCGTCTCAAGCGTGGGTCTCATTAAAGACTCGCCCGCGATCATCATCGGCGCGATGGTGATTGCGCCGTTGCTCGGGCCGAACATGGCGCTCGCGCTGGGGACGACACTGGGCGAACTCAAAATGATCCGGCGCGCGATCCGATCGAACTTCGTCGGGTTGAGCATCGCGATCGCGTGCTCCGCAGCGTTCGGTTTCTTCGTGCAGCCCGACAACATGACGGACGAGCTCACGGCACGAACGATCGTCGATCTGGGCGATGTGCTTGTCGCGCTCGCGTCGGGTGCTGCGGGCGCGATCGCGTTTACATCGGGCGCACCCGCGACGATCGTTGGGGTGATGGTCGCGGTGGCGCTCCTCCCGCCCACCGCGGCGACGGGCATGCTCGCGGGCGCGGGCGGGTGGTTGAAAGCCGGGGAGGCGGCGACGCTCGTCGCGACAAACATCGTGTGCATCAATCTGAGCGCGACGAGCGTCTTCTTCATCCAGGGCGTTCGCCCAAGCAGCAGCGCCTGGACCGATGAGGAGGACGCACGCAAGGCGAGCATCAAGGCGCTCGCGATGTGGACCTTTGCACTGCTCGCGCTTGCGGCACTCATTGTGTTCGCATGGAGTGATTGAAAGCAACTCCCGATCTTCCCGAAGAACCCAACATATGAAATCACCACGCGACCCACAAGCAGATCTCATACCCACTGAGCTCATGCCTGGCTTGGATGGGCACAAGTGCCCATCCACTGGCGGCGTCTGGATCGATCTGGTCAAATATTGGGAATGGTTCCGTGCGCAACCTGGATTCCCGAAACCCATCGCTTCATTCGAGTCACCGATCCCTGTCGACATCGAAGACGATCATGAAGGCACCGTCCTCTCGCCCCGAACGGGTCGGATCATGCGTAAGTGCATGGCGGGTTCGGGGCTCGGGTTCCGGATTGATTACGAACCAAGCAGCGGGTTCTGGCTTGATAAAGGCGAGTTTGACTCGCTCAGGAGTCATAACCTGCACGATGAGCTGCACCTGATCTGTTCTCCTGAATATCAGCTTGAGCTTGTGCGGCTCAGATCCGACCGGGCGGAGCAATCCCGTTTCGAACAGCGGCTCGGCGAAGAAAACTGTGAACGAATCCGTTCATTCGCGAACTGGTTCGCCCAACTCCATGACGAGTCGATTGCGATGACATATCTGATGGCGTGCATCGATGACGAACGCGATCGCGGTTAATCCTTCTCATCACGGAAAAGTATCTTCATCGATATCTCAATGAACGATTTCGGATCATCGGGGTCGAGTTTCTTGAGGGGCTCACCCGAGGCACGCCACTTGTACACCGCGCTGAGCAGGGGCTCGTCTACTGCCCTGCTCCCCGTGTCGTACACCTTCTTTTTCTCCTCATCGCGGATGAAGTCAACGAAGACGACCCGGCCCTGCGCGTTAAACCGGATGATCAGGATCGGGTTCCGCGGGAGTTGGGTAAAACGAACAGTCGCGGGGTATCGCGGCTCGACAGGTTTGATTTCCAGACCCGCAGATGACAACGGGCGATTCAGGGCGCTGACATCGTGCGTCTCGGCGCGTTTGATCTTCGATGCTACGGACTCGCGGTCGTCTTCCTCGCCAGGTTTGCCCTGCTCCGCTTGCATTCTGGGTGTTGTTTGTTCCGGCTGCGGCTTGGGACTCGTGAGTTGCTCTGGCTTTGCGATCTCTAATTCAGTAGTTGTCGCCACTTCTGTCGCTGGCTGCTCTTCCTGCACATCCTCCACGGACACTTCCGGCGTTGGTTCTACAGGTGCGGGTTGTTCGACAGGCTCCGGCTGTGGCTCAGGGTCTACCTGCTCCGCTTCAGTTTGCTGAATCAATGGTTCCGGTTCGGATTCAATGGGTTCGATCGGCGTGGTCTGCTCGGGTTGCTCGATCGGTTCCTGGGTCTCCTCGATCGTCGTCTCACGATTCGGATCTGGAAGCGGATCGGGCTGTTGCTCCGGCTGCTTTTCAGGCTGCTTTTCAGGCTGGTTTTCGGATTGGGTCTCGGGTTGGGCTTCGGGTTGGGGGATCACTTCGACAGGGGGTGCTGCCTGCACGGGGGTCGGCTGCGAAATGTCCTGCACGCCCGTATTGATCGCCAGTTCGGCCTGCTCAACTTCGGATTCAGGCGCATCGCCTTCGGTCGGGTTCTTGAGCACCCCCAACCAGGTGATCGACGCTGACTTCGCGTCCTCGCGTCCAAGACGCAGCGGATCGTCCTCGGGTTGCGGCCGAACTGGCATATCAGGAATCGAGATGTTCTCGGGTGCATCGAGGCCCGAACCCTCAAGCGCCTTCGCATACGACGCAAAGCCACCCGCGGTGAACAAATGCACGAGAAGACTCAGCACAAGGCACACCATAAGCACCGGCACGGAGATGCTGGTCAACGAAGATTGGGTTGGGCCGGTCTGCGTGGCCATATCAGGTTCTACGGCTGATCACCCTGCTGGGGTTCAGATTCCGTGGGTTGATCCGGGGTCGCCTCGCGTCCCACGATCGAAAAATCCCCCATTTCGGCGCCAACGAGCGCATCCGCAAGCTCGATCAGCACGCCAGCGTCTGACCGGACATCGACGGCAAGGAGGATCGGAGAACCGGGGGATTCATCACGAAGAGCGCTGACAGCGGGAATGATCTGATCCTGCGCGATCTGCTCGGAGTTCACGAACACGCTCCCCTGAGCGTCGATCGCGATTGTAATCGGTGTGACCCTTTCGGCATTCTCGCCCGCAGTCAGCTCCGGGAGTTGCACATCAAGCACATCCGCACGGATCATCAGCACGATCGAAAACACAAAGAAAGTGAGCAGCAGGAAGACAACATCGATCATCGGTGTAAGTTCAACACGGGCATCATCGCCCATGCGTCGCACCCGCCGGCCGAGTCTTGGGATGGACATGGGTTATCCCTCCGCCTTGCGAACATAGCTCCGACCGCCCCAGAGGGTCGGACGCCCTGTGGCGAGATCGGAAGCGGCCTGCCAGAAGATGCGCCCGGTAAGCATCGCCCCTACGACCGACATCGGGATATCGCGAACGGGCGCGTGGCTCATCCGATACACCGCGATGAGCCCAACAAACCAGCTCAGCAGCGCGACGATGCCGATTGTGACCCCAATGAGATCAACATCGTTGAGCAATGACAGGATCACGAGCGTCAACGCGAGCATCGGAAAAATACTTGTCACGATCGGGGTGCGAAGCGCGTAGCGTCGCAGGCGCTTGATCTCACGGTTCGCTGATTCGGTGTAGATCCGCTTCCAGCCGCGCGTGTACTCACCCCAGTTGTCATACATGCGGCAGCGGAGCATGGTATCCGCCATCAGAAGTCCACCGATCGAGCCGTTGGCCTTCACCCGGCGCGAGAACGCGATGTCTTCCAGGATCGCGTGCTTGACGGCTTCGTGCCCACCGATCTCGTCGTAGACCTTCTTATCAAACATCATGAACTGCCCGTTCGCGAACGCACGCCGTCCCTCATCCGTGCGATTCACACGCAGGAGCGGGAACTGACGCGCCAGCTCGAAGGCGGTGACGGGTTGAACGATGCGTTCGTACCACGCATCCGTGCTCAGGGTGGAGAGCAGACTCAAGAAATCAAGCTTGCGATCACGCATGAGCGCGATGCAGGCACGGACGCACGACGGGTCCAACGAAGTATCCGCGTCCGTGAAGATCAGGACTTCCGCGTTGCGTGCGTGCGATGACTTGGTGAACCCAGAGTGCGCGGCATGGACCTTTCCTGCCCAATCGTCGGGGCATTGGGTGATCTCGACGACCTCGAATCGATCGTCATCGCCGATGGCGTGCGTCGCCACGCCGAGCGTGTCATCGGTGCACCGATCGAGCGCTAGCACCACACGCAAACGGTCATAATCCTGTTCCTTCAATGACGCGATCAGGGTCCCGATATTCCCAGCCTCGTTATGGCAAGGGACGATCACGCACACACGCTGGGTTGGCGGAGTGCGTTCCGCCAAAATGATCCCATCCCGCGCCGTTGGGAGGATTGATCGGGTCCGCTGCACCTGGATCGTCACGGTGATCCAGTACATCGTGCAGAGCACCGCACTGACGATCAGGACCACCATGGCAATATCGAGAAGCATGGCAGATTCTATACCCCCAACCCGTGAACCTATCATGACCCATGAGCGCGCGTGAACCCGATCGATTCCGAGTCCAAGGGCCTGTCCCCTCCCACGATCCAAGCCCGGCCCCAGCGATATATGAACTCAGCGTCGCACAGACCCGCGAAGTCGATCGCCGAGCGGTTGAGGAATATGGCATGGACTCGATCGTGCTGATGGAGAACGCCGCGATCGGGCTGTGTCGTCATGTTCTGGACATGCTCTCAGAGGTGATGGGACCGCGTGTGCTCATCTGCTGCGGCCCCGGCAACAACGGAGGGGACGGCTTTGCGCTCGCTCGTCATCTGCACAACCACGGCATCCCAATCAGTGTTGTGCGGACCATCAGCTCGGAAGAATACGCCGGCGATGCAGGATCAAACCTGCGGATCATCGAAAGGATGGGGATCGAGATCATCGGTATCGATGCTTTTCTCGACCAGCAGACACACCTGAGTTTCACACTGATCGTCGACGCCCTGTTCGGTACCGGGCTCGGGCGAGCCATCGAGGGGCAAGCCGGCGAACTCGTGCAATGGATCAACGCCGCTGGGACGCGAAGCGGCGTGCAGGTTCTCGCTGTTGATACACCAAGCGGGCTCGATGCCCAGAGCGGCAAGCCGATCGGTTCAAACTTGATTCATGCAGATCGGACAGTGACCTTTGCCGGGCTGAAGCCGGGCATGGCACGCATGGAAGCAATCGAGTTCCTCGGCGAGGTGCATGTCGTTTCGATCGGCGCACCGGTCGAGTTGCTCGTAGAACTCGGAAGAAGGATCGAATCCAGAGAGGCATAAAAGTAGTCTCACTTGGGACGCACAGTCGCCATCCCGCCATCGACGCCGATGACCTGCCCCGTGATCCACGAACTCTCGGGTTCCATGAGCATCTTGATCACGCGCGCGATCTCCTCAGGCTGCCCGATACGCTTGAGAGGGTGCATGGACTCGCTCGCCTTGCGGGCGGGATCGCTCGATAGGATCCCGGATGCGAGTGGGGTCTCGACGAGACCGGGCGCAACCGCGTTGAATCGTATACCGTTGCTGGCATAGCTGGCGGCCGCGGAGCGCACGAGCCCATCCACCCCTGCCTTTGCCGCGCTGATTGCTTCGTGATTGCTCAACCCGATCTGGGCGGCACAACTCGACATCAGAACGACACTCCCACCGTTTTTTCGCATGTGCTTGCCCGCTGCACGGACACAGGCGAAGGCAGTCGTGAGGTTCTGGGACACGGTCCGATCGAACTCTTCGCGGCTCGTAGACGAGGACGGCTTGAGTAAGATTGAGCCAGCGAGATTCACCAGAGCGGTCGCGTCATGATGCTGAGCCAGCAGATCATCGAAGCTGTCAAAGTCACTCGCATCGAGCGTATGAGGTGAATCAACGCACCCACCGAGTGTCCGGTGCTGTGCCTCGATGTTCTCAGCGTTTCGACCGGCAAGAACAAGTGTCCATCCCGAATCGCTGAGCATTTCGCAGAGACAGGTCCCGATTCCCCCCGCTGAGCCCACAACGACGGCTTTCCTTTGATGAAACATCGATCCTCCTTTGTACTGATTCATCACTTCGATGCCTACGGACGATTCGATCCAGACCCTGAGGTGAATTCGTCCCTACAATTGCCCATGTCACTCCCCGGCCACTCAGGCATGCTGATCGAAATGCATCTTGCACGGATTCTCATCCGTGAAACAACGAGTGCTCAGCTTATCGAGCTCCGTGAATCCCACCCCATCGATGACGAACCCCGCGCGTTTCCCATCGTCATCGGAACTTCCGAGGCGATCGCGATTGACCGGAGATTGTCTGGCTTTGAGGTCGGACGCCCGATGACGCACGACCTGCTCGCCCACACCATCGAGCAGCTCGGAGCAACCTTGGAATCGATCGCGATCACAGATATCGTCGATGGCACCTTCTTCGCGGTGCTGGTTCTCAGTGATCGGGATGGGCAACGGATCGAGATCGATGCACGCCCGAGCGATGCAATCGCGCTCGGCATCACGGGAGATGTCCCAATCTATGTGAGCGACGCAGTGATCGAGAATGCGATCATGCCCCCTCTAGACGACTTTGAGTAATCCCATGAGCAACGATATGTTCGAACCCGGCTCGTTCACCACGGGGGTTGCATCGCCCGTCTATCTCACACACAAGATTCAAGGGATCGAAGGAACGCTCAAGCAGCGTCCCGATGATTTCCTCGTCGAGGAAATCCCCCTCTACGCCCCTGCGGGTGAAGGCGAGCACATCTACCTGTTCGTTGAGAAACGCGGGCTGTCAACCCTCCAACTCCGAGACACGCTCGCGAGACATTTCGGAGTGAGCCGCAAGGCCGTTGGACACGCGGGCCTCAAAGACAAGCACGCGGTCACACGCCAGGTGATCTCGATCCACGCACCCGGGATGAACCCGGAGGATTTCCCGAGCTTCCAGCACGATCGCGCACGCGTGCTCTGGATTGATCTGCACACAAACAAGCTCCAGCGCGGGCATCTCGCCGGGAACAGATTCTCAATCAAGGTCCGAGATGTTGATCCGCTGAGCGTCCGAAACGCCAAGGCGTCACTCGACATGCTCGCACGCGTGGGCGTGCCCAACCGGTTCGGGGTGCAGCGGTTCGGAAACCAGATGAATAATCATCTGGTCGGACGGGCGCTCATCCTCGCCGATTATCAATCCGCGTTGGATCTTCTCCTCTCGCCTCACCCGCTCGCACCCGAGGGCAGCCGCGATGCTCGCGAGGCATACTCGATCGGAAAGTACGCGGACGCGGCAGAAATGATGCCCAAGGTGTTCAAAGCTGAGTATCACACCCTGCGTGCACTTGCGCGAGGCGATGCCCCAGAGAAGGCAATCCGGGCGATAGATCCGACGGCCGCAGGTTTCTTCATCTCCTCGTTCCAATCCGCGATCTTCAATCAGGTCCTCAATCATCGGGTGGAATCGGGGACCCTCGACACGCTTGAGCCCGGGGATCTCGCTTTCCGGTTCAAGAACCGTACGAGCTTTGTAATCAACCCCGAGGATCTCGATTCCGACGCCGAGGCCCTCCGTGAGCGGATGGATCGCTTCGAGATCGCCCCCTCAGGCCCCATGTGGGGCACAACGATGCCACGCCCAGGTGGAGAAGTTGGTTCCCGAGAGCTCGAAGCCCTTGCCCGAGCGGGTATCTCGCCGAAAGATATGGAGTTATGCGAGCAACGCGACGCGTACCCCATGATCGGGGGTGATCGTCGCCCGCTGCGGATTCCCGTCATCGATCCGGAAGTCGAAGGCGGAATCGATGAGCACGGGGCGTACATCCGCTGTGCCTTCGAGCTCCCACGCGGGTCGTTCGCGACAACGGTGATGGACGAGGTGATGAAGACCTCGGCGATGCAGGACATGGAGAACGCGCATGGATCATGACATACGACTCGTCTGCTTTGATTGGGGCGGGGTGATCCTCAAAATATGTCGGTCGTGGGAAGAAGGATGCGCAGCCGCGGGGATCAACGCCCCCAGCAAATCGATCGCATCCAAATGCCATGCTAAGCAGGAAGCGTTATCAAAGCGATTCCAGACCGGACAGATGAGCGACAAGGCCTTCTTCCGCGCGATCGCAAAGGAATCCGAAGACTTCCACACGATCGATGATGTCGCCGCGGTTCATCACGCGTGGCTGCTCGAAGAATATCCCGGCGTCGATGAGATTATCGAAGAACTCAACAACTTCGCGGATCTCTCGACTGCGTTGTTCTCCAATACAAACGCGTCGCATTGGGCTCGGATGGAAGAAGACTTTCCCGTTGCGTCCTTGATCGAACACAAGCACGCGAGTCATCTGTTCGGGCTCGCGAAACCCGATGAGAAGGCATTCGCGGCCTTTGAGCGTCGAGTCGGTGCCGCAGGAGACCAGATCCTGTTCCTCGACGATACCAACGAGAACATCCAAGGAGCAAAGGACTTCGGATGGTGTGCGGAGCAGGTTGATCACTCCAAGGACACAGCAGCACAGATCACGAAGATCCTCGAACGCTACGACATCTTCTGACCCATCATTAGTTGAGACCAAGAATGCGTGGCTGATGCATCAGTACACGATCTTGGATCGGGCCGTGCTCACCCGGGTCGATCTCGACTATCAGTGTCTCCGTCCCGCTTGGCAGCTGGACATTGATACCGGCGTCGGGGGAATCCGCGTTGAGGCGTTGCTCGAAAAGCTGACGCTCTCGCCCGTTTCGATCCGCGATGATCCGAACGACACAATCTGTCCATATCTCGATGGGTGCTTCGATCGAGCACGCAAAACGCGATGCCCCCGCGGGCATTGGATATCGAACCCGTGCGGGAGAATGGAAATCAACTGATCGCAACGCCTCGTGCGAGGCGTCCTGATTCATCACAACCGGGGCGGGTACCCACACGCGATCTCCCATCGGTTCGATCGACTCGGGTTCGATCTCACTCAATGCAAACACGCGCTGGGAAGCATCATCCACCCAAAGGGCTTCCAAGGAACCCGGGTCGAATCGCCAGTCTGTCGTACCGGTATCGTGAAGCCCGAGAGATGTCGGATCGATGCTGATCTCGATCGGTGTTTGAGGGGCATAATCAAACCCAATGACGCGGAGGATCTCACGATCCGAGAATCGTAAATAGGTACCGCCAATCGGCTCCGGATCGTTTGCGATAAATATCTGCTCCACCCGATCGAGATCAAGCTCAACGAGAGAATCATCGACAGAAACCAGAATCTTCGGACCGATCGACTCTATGAAGCCTGTCACACGGTCCGCGTTCCGCATGATCACAAGATCGTCGATGAGATCATCATCGGGGGTGATCTTGGAGCTCGTCTGATCGCGGATCTGAAGGAGTTGCTCGAGTGGAATGTTCGCATCACCGTGTATGCTCGTTCCCGCGATGAGAGAGATCG
The DNA here is from genome assembly GCA_965216865.1 of Phycisphaerales bacterium. GTDB lineage: Bacteria > Planctomycetota > Phycisphaerae > Phycisphaerales > UBA1924 > UBA1924. Next base: position 2,321,672 of record OZ244206.1, on the reverse strand, counting down.
CGAGCTGCTCGGGCAAGCTGGACTCTTGAATACTCCCACGGATTGTCTGCCCATCAACAAGCGAGATCAGACGCACCGGACTCGGTTCGGGCAAAGGCGCCCCCACCAACTCATCTTCCTCGATGCTGCTGGTCCGTTCAGACTTCACAATGAACAACACCTGCTCCATCGGTACAACCGATCGAATTCCGTACGCGTTGATCAGGGTCAGCTCCCGCTCGTTCGCGTTCTCGATGAGCGTATCGCGAAGCTGCAGATCACGCGTACAGATCGTCCATCCGCCCTTGATCGATTGCGCATGGGACATCGAACCCGCAAGAGCGATGATCGAGATCGGGATGATGGTACTTAGTGAGTTCATTTCTGGAAAATCGGAAGGTATCTCTTGGGCATCTGCAGAACAATCAACGCCATCGCCGTGCCATATGGAGGTCCAACGGATCGGTCATCCCATGAGCCATCATCGTTCTGTGTCGCGATCAGTTCAGCACGCACCGCCGGCCACCATATCTCCCACGACTCCCCGCCCGCCAGATACATCGCCTGGACAGCGTAGTACTGTCCGTAAAAATAGTGCGATCGCGATGGGCTCGTGCTGCCGGGCAATGCGTTCTTATTCAGATACTCGAGCCCATTATCGATCGCGTCGTCCTCATAAATCCCGGCGTAGAACAGCGAAGCAACACCCGCAGCCGTTCTGGGCCAGGCGCTGTTTCCCGAACCGAGCTGATACTTGAATCCCCCGTCGGGGTTCTGGCAAAGACGAACATACTCAACCGCACGGTCGATGACCTGCGCGTTGACCTCAACTCCAGCGTTCCGAGCACTCCGAAGAGCCATGATCTGGCAAATCGTGACGGACACATCCGCGTCGTAAGGGACCGGGTTGTAACGCCATCCGCCCTCCTCGTTTTGTGTCTGCTCGATCAGACGAACCGCTTTAACGAGCGCCTCGTGAACACGATCAGCGCGGCTGTTGTCGCCGCCGGGCGTCATCCCATAGACCTCGCCGAGAAACAGGGTCGCGAAGCCGTGCCCGTACATAGGCCCGTTATTCGCCTCTGAAGTAATGAGCCCTGATTCCTTGGAGGTGCTCAAGATGAAATCAACGCCGCGATCGACGACATCGCCGAGCTCGCCGCGTCCGGGCATGTGCCCATCACTCATCAGCGCCAGACACGCGAGCGATGTGATCGCGACATTCTTCCCATAGCGTCCTGATTCCCACGCGCCGTCTGGCTGTTGTGTCTGCGCGAGATACGCGATCCCCGCGCTGACCGCCTCATCGAGAGCCGGGGTGATCTCTCGTGCGAGCGGATTATTCTGCGCTCCGCCACCTGATTCGCTCGGCTGGGCACCGAGCGTGCACGCGAACAACGCAATCGGGAGTGACAGCGAACGGATCATGGGTTTTCATCCTCCGCGAGTGCACGGTAGTACTCCTCCGTGAGTGTTCGATACAACTCGGAATACTTATCAGAGAACCCTTGGGAGAGCGCATCACGCACGCGCTGCGGGAGTGCCCCCCAGCTCACGCCGTCGGGCGCGAGGGCATCGCCGGGGTTTGCGACAGAAGACCCGCCGGGCATTGATTCCTGCCCAGATTCATTTCCGGGAGCCCCCTGCTGCTGGTTGTTGCCTTGTTGCTGCTGCTGGTTGGGTTGCTGTTGATTGCTGGAGGACGAGGATTGCGCACTGGACGAACCTCCCCCGCCGCCCTGTTGATTGTTCTGCGCGGACTCGATCACCTGATCGAGCATGCGAAGAATGTCCTCCTGCAGACGCTGGGTCGCGATCGAAACATCGTTGCCCTCGTCGATCCGCTGCGCGACCCGATCCATCAGATTGATCGCCTGCCCGAGTGCCTCGCCCGCCTCAGCCGGAGACAACACCGCATCGAGCGCGTCGTCGTTTGGATCGATACCCGGGGATTGCTCCTCAAGCCCGAGCAACTCGTCGAGCGTAGGCAAAGGATCCGCCCCCGCGGGCTCGCTATCGTGTTGCGAGAACGCCCCACCGGCGAAAACACCGAACACAAGCACGATCGGGATGGCTGGGAAACGCACACTCATGGGCTATCAGTCTCTACCGGTTCGATCGGCTCGGAGTTCCCGGAATCTCCATCGGGAAGCGGGGTTTCCGGTTCTGCGGGCGCCGGATTCATCGATTCGATCAACGCAGCACCCTGCTCGAATAGCTGTTTCTGGAGTTTCCCGACCGATTCGATCTGCGAAGGATCTGCATTTTCCGCCTCGGCCAGCGACCGGGTCTGATCCATCACCAGTTGCTGCATCGAGCGAAGAAGCTTGAGTTGCGCGACTGGTGGTATCAATGGCTCGTCGCCCCCGCCCTGAGACCCACCACTGCCCTGCTGGCCCTGCGACTGCCCATCCTCGAAATCCTCTTGCTGTTGCTGCTGCTCTTCCAGAACATCGATCAACGAGGCGAGCACGGACATCGCTCTGCGTTGACTCACACGCGTCAGGTCCTCGATACGGCGATCGTCGAGCCCGACTGCACTTTGAGTCATGAGCTGATCCAGTTGGTCGTGGGCCAAAGTAAACACCGGAGCATCGCTCAATCCATCGTGCTCATCGAGCATGGCACGCAGTTCATCCGCGAGGTCCCGCTGTTCAGCCCCCAGTGCTCGTGCCTGTGATCTCGCCCGTCGAGTCAGGTTCTCATCCCCCAAAGCGAGCGTCTCATCGTGGATCCGCGTCTGGGTATCCATGATCTTTGCATACTGCTCACGCAGTTCCTCACGAGCCCGCTCCATCTGGCGTTGTGCCGCCTCGTCATCCAGCTTCTGCGCTTCTTCCAACGCATTCCGCAGATGAGCGAGAGCGCTGTGCTGACCGGCCTGAGCTTGATCGGGAGCGATGGGCTCACTTCGGAGCGCGTTGATCGCTCCGCTCTGGGCATTGCCAGCTCGGGTGATATGATCCGCAATCGAGCGAGTCTCGGGGAACGCACCAAGCGCCTCATCGCGGACACTCAGGGTATTGCGGATCAACGCGATCAGGCGCTGATCCATCCCCTCGTAGTTCTTTTCTGCAATCATGGCATCGAGTCGGATGATCTCTCGCTCCTGCGCATCGATCAGCCGCTTGAGCGAATCCATGATCGATGCGAGCTCGCGTCGCAACGCGTTGTCCCGGTTATGGATGGTGTTCTCAAGCTCTTCGAGGAGTTCCTCAAGCTCTTCAAGCACCTCTTCCTGTGTCTGCGTCGCGCTGCTCGTCTGGTTCTGCTCGATCTGCTCGCCCGCCTCGCGAAGCTTCTGCTCAATCTGAGCCGCCCTCGCCTGCTCGGCGGCTCGTCGCAGCGCCTCCGCCTGCGTCGGATCGTTCTCCTGCAGCTCTTGCGCACGCTGATCGAGTTGGTTGATGGCGTCCCGGGCATCCTCCGCATTCTCGGTCTGCCGTTCAAGGATCTGCTCAAGAGCGCTGCGATCCTCGGCACTCATCTCATCCAACGATTGACCGGCCGTGCGTTGGGCAAGCTCCTGTGTCTGCTCGCGGATGGAGTTCAGCTCATCTCGGAGTTGCTGAACATCTCGGAGCGCGAGCCATGCGTCCTGCCCTTGATCGAGCATGGATAAAAGCTCACCCAACCGATTGCGTACCTGGCGTTGGCTCTCCTCGCCGGATGCTGTCTCACCGCGTCGGATCTGATCGTCGGCAAGCTCACTCTGCTTCGCGGCCTCATCGATCACGCTCGAAGCATCCTCGATCGTCTGGCGCAGAGTCTCGTCCTCGATCGCGTTGCGTTGGATCGTTCGTTTGAGTTGATCAAGCGCATTCTGATTTGCACGGAGACGCTCGCTCAGTGATCGTTGTTCATCCGCGGCTCGGGGGCTCGCGTCCCGAAGCAGATCTTGAACCTGGCTTTGACGCTCATCGAGAGAACGAAGATTCTCGCGGAGAGGATCGAGCGATCGACGAACCTGTTCGATCAGCTCTTCCTGACTCACGATGCGTAAGACCCGCTCACCCGAGCGTGCGTACCCGAGTTCCGGTTGATCGGTATCCGCGCGAAGATCCCACCCTTCCGCCCAGACATGGATTTCGTCTCCCGGGCTGAGATTGAGCGGCGTCAAATCGAACAGCTTCGAGGGCGATGCTTGCAAAGGCATATTCAGTTCAACCGTTTCCACGACTACAGGATCGCCGACGGGCTCTGCGGGCGCTCCACTCGAGCCAACTGGTACTGTGTGCCGCTGCGCACGCAACGCGGCGCGAGCAAGCCCAAGATCGTCGCTGACTTCCGCGGCGATCGTGATACGCGCATTGATTGTCAGGTTCTCATCTCGTGTGGGCTCGATCAGACGCACGCTCGGTGAAAGATCCTCGATTACATCCAACGCAAAGGTAATCCGATCACGCACCTGCACACCAGATCGATCCGCAACGATCGGCTCGAATAACAGCGGCTCATTCGCCGTGAAAACAAGCTCCATACTCCGATCGTCTGGTCTCGAAAATGATTCAACCGATGCACCCGCCAGAACACGCTCGATCCAAACCGGTCGCGATGAACCATCCGCGATAGGCTTCGAGAACACCCATTGAATCCGTACACGCGAGCCTTCAAGGACTGGCGCAACACGGGTCTCTGCACCCTCCGGCCAGAACAGGCCCGATTCCACGACACCCGTCCCCTCGATCTCAGCCGCGTATTGAGGAAGCTCGATCTCAATCTCAGTCTTCAGAAGCTTGGGGGGACGAACGAGCACAACCCGACGCGTCTCCGTTCGATCATCACGGGTGTTGATCCGGTATTCGAGCGTGAATCGCTGATCCTCTGGACGACGCGAGGCGCGATCGCGTGGATCGATGAGTTGCTCATAGATGGGTATGCCCTTCTCCGCATCTCGTCTGCGTTGGGGCATTAGGAGCGTCCGCGACCAGTCTCCGATCGGATCACCATCCTCATCGAGCACACGCCAGTTCACGAGTGCGCGTGCGGGATTCTCGAGATCACTCGCAGCCGTCCCGACAAGAGCACGCAGCGGGAGCGGGACATCAACCGCCCGAGTCTCACGCGGGGTTACATCCCAGATGGCATACCGCACGGGCCATCGCACATCGGACCAAGGCGTCAGGATCCGCCCGATCCCGGCCTGCAACAAGGGGGGATTGAGCATCGCGATGCTCACAACAACAAGAGCGATCACACCCAGGGCCGATCCGGCTCTCGCGAGTACCCCCACACGAAGGACAGGAGGCATGCGAACCTGCTCAAGGCGACGGGTCGCGGTGCGTATGGCAGCCTCACGCAGGCTGAGCTGGGTTTCATCAACCGCTTGCGGATCGTTCTTGCTCAGATCAATCACACTCGCGAGCAATCCGCGCATCGCAGGGTTGTGTCGCTCGATGATCAACGCCGTCTCTGTCTCGCTCAGCCGAGCACACCACGCCGGCCGCACTCGTGTCCACATCAGGTACAGCACGAACAGGACGAGCCCGATCAGAACAACAAGACGAACAGTACTGGGTAATCGGAGCAGATAGTCCGCGCCCGCCAGCACCAGCACAGACAAGCTCACGATCGCAATCGTCACAATGAGCGCCCTGAGCACCATGAGCAAGCGCACACGCGACGCGATCGACCGCATCCTTCGTCGAAGCGTGGGTATGGTGCTCAGGCTAGAGGGCGCATTGCTCATATCGAGACGGTACTTCCTTTATGCAAGACGCAGTGCACGGCGTCCGATCCATTCAAATGTGAGAAGCGAGATCAACACAATCAGCACGACTGGACGATCCCACAAGGATGCCCTCCGCGGAGGCGTTACAAGGGTTCGTGCGCGATTCGGCAACTGATCTGGGATCGTCGCAAATGAGTCCGGCTCTACCACCCAACCGTCAGTCTCTGTCGCGAGATGAATGAGTGTTGTGTGGTCCGCGTCCAGCGTGCGTCGTTCGTCGGCATGATCGAAAACGCGCGTGCGCTGACTGATCGCGACCATATCCGCATCGAGCCCAAGCGGCCGGATCTCAAAGTTACCAGGACGCCCCGGAACCCATACTCCCGTACGCGTCTCACCCACGCCGGCGAGTTCGATCTCGACGGGCTCACCACGATCGGCGAGCGAACCAATCCGGACACGGACCCGTTCAGGCAGTGCCTCGATGCGTTGTTGATCAAACACACGGAGCGTAATCTGGGTTGCCTGTGCCACGCCGGGTTCCGATGGCGTGACGACCAGTTGTGCAGGTGCGGCGCGCCGGGCAACCGTGCCCCGACCCAGCGCTCGGACGATCGGGAGCCAGAAACGCTCGGGCAAGTCCTCACCGCGTCCATAACGCCATCGCCAGATCTCATCAGTCGCGACATACGCGCTGACACCCGCGCCATATCGCATCATGGTCATGATCGGGGCTTGCTCACCCGTATCAACCGCACGCGCGTGCGCGAGAATACTCACGCCAGGCTTGAAACTCGAAGGATCGAGCGCCTGCGCCCACTGAAGCTTGGACCAGCCGGTATCGGGGCTGCTGAGGCGTTCAAGCCATCCGTCGCCATCATCACTCAGTCGGAGCACGCCCAGGCGAGTCGCCTCAGGAGTTGCACTCATGGTGACCGGTTCACCCCACGCCTGAGAAACAGACTGGGATCCCCCCGCGTCCGATCGCATGGGGAGCAGCGAGGACAGCGGCGTGCCGAGGTACGCATCAGGGACGGCGCTCGGGCCCGCGATCCAAAGCAGCCCGGCGCCACGTGTCAGAATGTGCTCACGCAGAGTTTCGAGCTGCTGCGATGAAAAGAGCTCAGCACGAACATCCCCAAGGATAATGACATCAAACGGTTCCCATTCCTCAAGCGTCACGGGCAAACTCGCAATGAGCTCATCACCCTCCTGAATGTACCGACGCGTCGCCGAGAGCAGCATCGACGAGCTCACGATCGATGGCTCGCGAAGCAGCATGAACTTGAGGTACCTGTGTTCCCATCGCGGATACCCATCAATGTAGAGGACCCGCAGCGGCCGTTCGACGACCCGCATCGAGATCGATTGCGCATCGTTCCCCGCATTCAGGTCCAGAATAGACCCATCCGACACAATGCGAAGATCAAGGCGGCGCTCCCCGTCGCCTTCGGGCGTGTGCATGAGGGTGATCGGTGTTGCTTCGTCCGCACCGAGACCGAGCTGATCAGGCGTCACCGGAACACGGTCAAGAACATCGTTCCGCTCATGATCGACGAGCTCAACAAAGATCGGATCGCGTGTGAGGTCCTCCTCCCGAAGCCCCCGCCCACTCAGGTGTACACGGATGGGCGCAAGGTCTTTTGCAAACACGGCATCCGGGTGCTCGACCCGCTCGATCGCAAGATCGCGGATCGGATCTGCATCCCCAAGAGGCACCGAAATGATTGGGATCTGCCGATCAGCGAGAGATTCAATCAACTCCGGGTCAATCGGTCGAGTCGAACGCCCATCCGAAACGAGAACGATCGCGGAGATCGGACGCGCCGCAACCCGACGCAGCGCGTCGCGGATCGCAGCATCAATGTCTGTACCCTGCCCGCTTGGGGTCTCGAGCGTTTCTGGATCCAGCAGTGGATCCTCACTCAATGTTCGGCGTTGATCATCAAAACCGATCCAGAGCACACGCTTGTCTTCCCCGAGCCTCCCCCACTCATCCGAGGCGCTCGCGAGCATGGCGCGGAGCTGCGCCTCACGCGTGACGGAACCGCCAGGCGCATCGGGTATCTCCAATGACCCGGATCGATCGAGAAGAACGAGCACCCAATCAGGTTCGGTTTCAATGATCGTTTGCTCGATCCGGGGGCCGAGCGCAAGCAGCAGGAGAATCCCAAGCACCACTGCGCGAGAGAACGCGAGCATCGCACGGACGGCCTTGCCACCCGGGATAGCCCTGTACGACCAGACAGAGACACTCGCAAGCAGAATCATGGCCAGCACAATCGCCCATGAAGGTATCGCGTGAACGAAAACGAGCTGTGCATCCGGCGTGCCGAAGCCGAGCGATTGACCATCACCCGAAGCTCCGAGCCCAAACAGGAAGTTGAGCAGATCGTTCATGCTCGCGCCCCCCGCCCCTCGGCTCCCATGGCCTGCTCGCTCGCGATGAGGCGTTGAGTAAAGAGACGAGCAAGAATGAACTCAAGCACACCAATGAAGAGCGCCGCCCACAGGATCCCCAACGCGATCCTGTTCGCATTCGAGCCGCGTCTCGTTGCAAGCTCGGAGGACGCCGACGATTCATCAGCAGATCCCAGCCATCGAATACCGTCCGAATCGATGAAGCGGGCGAGCTGCTCATCGATCACGGCCGGATCCACCCGATCGGCGCTCGCACCCAAAGCATCAGGCTGGATAATCTGAATCGCACGAACCTGCCCCTGGGCATCACGGAACGCAATCGCCCCGGCGCTGCGATCGGGATCAACTCGCTGCGGCTGGTCCTGCTGTTCAATACGACGGGCACTCTCAAACCAATCGGGAGTGGTAATCGACGCTCCTGCGATGACCGGCGAACGCGTTTCCCCGATACCGACGCCCTGGCGGATTAACTCCTGCATCATGGCGACGAACAGAGGACGCGCCGGCAGATTGGACCAACCCAGATCGAAAGGCACGGCGAGGAAGACAAGCACACCCGATCCATCGCCCGAGACAACCTGAACACCGAGCGGGGAATCATCAGAAAGGGTCGCGATCGGCGTGGCATTCGAACCCAGCGCAAGAGACCGATGAATCTCAACCGCCCCTGCGAGCTGATCCCATTCGCTCGAAACGCCTGAAAGCAGGCTCTGCTCAGAGAGAGAAGGATCAACTCGCACGGGGACCTCGTGCGAGACAATCTGCTGTAGCGGGGCAAAGCTATCCGCAGCGAGTTGCTGCACCCGATCAAACCATGCGAGCGATTCGGACTGCGAATCCGGCGTGATGACCAGCATCACCCCCTGATCACGCAGGCGCGAGAGCCGATCCCACGCAGCATCGTTCAACTCTGCCGGCGCAAGCACAAAGATCGCATCCACGCTCGGTGCCAAACGAGCCGCTGCCCGTGAGACATCGATACTCGTGATCTGAACCCCCATGTCCGAACGGGGCGCCAGCGCTGCCCGAACCCACCGGGACGGCTGGATGTCATTGCGGGCCGAACCAGAAGCCGCCCGAGGTCGATCAACAATCGCAACACGGAGGGTGTTCCGGGTCGGCAGCGCGATCAGTGCCTCATTATCGCGCGGGTTTGCATCCTCGTTCGTACGGACTTGAAGCAAAGCGCTGGTGGCTGCGGCCGCATCAAGATCTCTCGTGTTAATCGCGATATTGACAGCAGCCGCCCTTTCACCCGTGCGCCATGCCAAGAGACCCGTACCCCGCCGGACGCCATCCATGTCAACGATCTCGATTTGCGTGTCGCTCGCGGATGAAACATCGCCCGTGCGGACAAGCTCGACCTGCACGGACTCCGGCAGCGAGAGCCCATCACGAACGACAAGCGAACGCGTTGGCGTGGCCTTGACGATCCCAACATTGATTGCCGCCTCTTGACCCGGTTCTGGAATGACAACCGAATCCACCCGCACACGCGTCGGATCAGATCGGACTTGCTCAATCGCATGATCAAACGCCCGCGTATCGCTCGCAATAAGGAGCAAGGACTCGCTCGGACGATCCGGATCGGTTTCAAACTGTGCAATCAGCCCCAGCACCCCATCCAGATCGAAGGCCGCATCTGTCGATGCCGACTGCTCAACCAAAGCCCGGACGGCACCGAGGTCATCACTCGCGGGCAGAACAACGGCACGGGCAGGAGCCGATGCGGAAATCAGCACCACTCGGTCGCCCATCGCGGGATCGAGGGCATCGATCTGATCGATCGCGGCTTCGATGTTCCGATCAAGCACCGTCCCGTCTTTCACCACGCGCGAAGAGGCAATCGAGTCATCGAGAACAATAATCAGCGTCCGAGCAACGCGAGACGCCCCACCGCCACCCAACACCAGCGCCCCAACACCCAACGCAATGAGCAGCACAAGTAGGCACCGCATCGACAGCAGGATCAACTGCTCAAGCGTGATGATGCGACGCCGCTTGCGGTAGGCCTCCTCAAGAAAACGCATCGCACCCCATGTGATCACCCGCCGCCGCCGTTTCAGCAGATGGATCATGATCGGGATCGAGACACACGCGGCCCCGATCGCGAAAAGCATTGGATGGAGGAAGGAAAAAGGCACCGGCTAAGACCCCCTCAGGGTCGAAGCCGCGTTGCGGCGTGCGACAAACTTGGCAAGCGTCGGCCCCAGCCACTTGTGCGTAGAAACAACCTTGTGATCGAACCCGAACGAGCGAGCGTGCTGCGAGACCAGATCAATGTGCTTGTTGATCGATTCAAGATACGCCTTGCGTAACGCACGAGGATCGATCCGTATGGTCGGTTCGGACTCAAGCCCTTCAAACGCGGCCGGGTCGTCGAACTCAAAGCTCAGCTCCGCCTTGTCCAGCACCTGCAACGCGATCAGGTCGTGCCCGCGATGCTTCACCTTCGCGAACGCCGACCGGATCTGATCCGGGTCCTCGAAGAAATCAGACACGACCACGATGAGACACTTGTTGGATATCTTCGCAAGGGTCTGATCCATCACACGAACAATATTCGTCTCCCGATCAATCGGGTGCGTCGCCAGCGCATCGACGATCTGCTTCCAGCTCGACTTGCGTGCAGAACGCTCGACCATCGCACGCAGCTCATCCGCGTACACCGCCAACCCCACTCGGTCGCCCTGGCTGATCGTGATATACGCCATTGCGGCAGCGGTCGCGGTCGCATGATCAAACTTCGACCAGTTCGGACGCCCATCGGGCGCAACATCTTGAGCCGAACCCGACGCATCCGAAAACAATCGCGATCCGAACCGCATCGATCCCGATGAATCCACGAGCAGCACAAGGTCCAGCGTGGTCTCCTGCTGGTACTGCTTCACCTGCAGTTTGTCCGTTCGGGCGTAGACCTTCCAGTCCAGATGACGGATGTCATCACCCGCAACATACGGACGATGCTGGGCAAACTCGATAGACACACCGGTATACGGCGATCGGTGCTGCCCCGCCATCACCCCCTCCACGATCATCTTCGCCCGCAGTTCCATCGTCGACAGCCGCGAGAGGGTCTGGGGGTGCAGATAGAGATGCGGATCAAACCGCTCAGACGCCGCGACAGCGGGCATCTGGTTCGACTCGGCAGGTTGGGAAGGGTGCTCATCCATGAACGCTTTCTATGGTACCGGAATGGGCGGTTCCGGCTGCCCATTTGTGCATGAATCGGGGGTCAGAACGACAAGTTTCACACGCTTCACAACGATCGTGCAACACAGATGATTCCACCTGTAGTGGATTCCGTGAACTTCCCGCCCGAAACGACGACGGCACCGGGAGAATCCCGGTGCCATCTGATGCGTACCGCAGATGTCTAATGCCTGATCAATCGTTCATCTCATAGCTCATGCCCATATTCAGCGTCATGATGATGTCCCCGAGCCCCTCACCCGGCGAGCCCTCAAAACGAAAGCTCATGTTGCCAGAATACTCCGTCACCGTTCCGTAGTGTGTATTAAAGATGTAGAACCCCTTGATCGTCTGCTCGGTCACCTTCATAAACGGCGGGAACTCCTCGGGCATTGTCATGTCGAGCTCGCCCTCAAACCTGACATGGACATAGTGCCCATCCTTCCAATCGAGCACCGACAAAACTTCCATATTCTGAGTCGCGGTCATCTTCATCTCGTCATCATCAACCTTGAAGACCTTCACCCAGGTATCGCCCTTTCCAACCGGCGATTCCGGAAGCACATCGATGAACGGATCCACCTCGCGGATCAGCGCCATCTCCGAGAAACTCTCCTCGATCTCGGCGCGAAGTTCTGCCTCATCAATCCCATTGATCTTGGTCTGAATCTCATCGAGATTCTCAACACCCACGACATCCCCATTGGGCGTAAGAACATACTGTGTTTCCCAAGGCTGAGTCTCAACCAGAGATCGCACGCGCGGGTCAGTGCGTTTACCCGCGTCTTCATCGTTCTCCGAATCAAAGGAGAACTGCCCGCCGGGCGAGGTCTCCATCATCGTGAACGAAGTAACACGCTGGCTGATAACCAGTGAGCCATCATCCTTCTCGCCGACGCGTTCGCGCGTGATTTGCGAAACGGTCTCATCACTCATCGATGCAACATTCCCCATCATGACTTGGGTCATCTCGCTTTTGCTCGTGAGCGTGTACGAAAGGGGCTCTCCCGTTTTGAAAGTGTACTCAAGACCAACCTTCTCAGGCTCGAGCAGCCCTGAAAACGACGATGTGAGCGCAAGGCAAAGAGTCCCCGCTGCAATGATAACTGACATCTGTTTCTCCTTTATCTGATACAAAAACGATTCCCTGCACATGCACGCGCCGCGCATCAATTCTCACAGTCTAGCCGCACACCATACCACTTGGCCCAACAGAGAAGTTTCATGATTTCAGCCCCTCACAGGGAGCCACTCTACTTCGATCTCCGATATCATCTCCACCATGGCCACAATCAACGATCGAGTACCTGTGTCAAATGTCAAACGAATCGCTGTCCTCACGGGCGGCGGCGACTGCCCGGGGCTCAACGCAGTCATCCGCGCCGTCGTCAAAGACGCCATCAATAACGGGATCGAGGTATTCGGCATCGAAGACGGATTCCTCGGCCTCATCGAGGACAGAATCAAACGCCTCGATCTCGATGAAGTGTCCAACATCCTCACCATGGGCGGCACCATCCTCGGATCCAACAACAAGTCCGACCCGCAGCGATACCCCATGGGGACAGATGAAAACGGGAACACGGTCTTCAGAGACCTCACCGATGTCTGCGTCACACACCTACAGATCCGGAAAATCGAAGCGCTCATCGTCATCGGCGGCGACGGCACCATGTCCGTCGCGGAGCCATTCTCCAAACAGGGCATCAACTGCATCGGCGTCCCAAAAACAATCGATAACGACCTGCACGGCACCGACATCACCTTCGGATTCCAGACCGCGGTGCATGTCGCAACCGAAGCGCTCGATCGAGTGCACTCCACGGCCGCCTCTCATCACCGGGTCATGGTCGTCGAACTCATGGGTCGCAACGCCGGCTGGATCACCCTCCACGCAGGCCTCGCATCCGGGGCCGATGTCATCCTGATCCCAGAAATCGAGTTCGATCTCGATATCGTGTGCGACCAATGCATCCAACGCTCCCAGCGAGGAAAGCGGTTCACGATCATCGCGGCAGCGGAGGGCGCCAAACCCAAAGGCGGAGAGCAAATCGTTGACCGCGTCGTCGAAGACTCCCCAGAGGCCATCCGCTTAGGAGGCATCGCAAAGTGGCTCGCGGACCAGATCGAGCAGCGCACCGAAATCGAATCACGCTATGTCGTCCTCGGCCACACCCAGCGCGGTGGCACCCCCGTCGCCGGCGATCGCGTTCTCGCAACCCAGTTCGGCCACCACGCGATGGAACTCCTCAAACTCGGCAAGGAAAACCGCCTCGTCGTCATGCAGGGCGGCGTGCTCGGAGATGTCGACATCCAGTCCGCAGCCAACAAACAGCGACTGGTACCAACCGACCATCCCCTCATCGCAGCGGCAAGAAGCGTCTACACCTGTTTCGGCGATTGATCACGAAACCCGGACACTCAAAATCCGAATCACACGCGGAGGTCTATCACCATGAAATCAACCGGAATCGCATACCTGCTCTGGTGCTGCTGCTTCATCGGATTCTGCGGCATCCACCGCTTCTACAACGGCAAATGGATCACCGGCCTCATCTGGCTCTTCACCGGCGGGCTGCTGCTCATCGGCCAGATCGTCGACCTGTTCCTCATCCCATCGATGACGGAACAAGCAGAATACCGCGACCAGATGCGCCACGAAAGAGTCAGCCGCCGAGTCGACAGAGACCTCAACCGTTGATCACAATCACGGGCAACCACTACTGAACGCACTCAGGAACGCACTCACATCGAAAAAGTTGAACGCACCATCGCCGGTAAAGTCCGCGATCGGATCCATCGCGTTGAACGCCGTCAGAAACGCGCTCACATCGAAGAAATCGAGATTCCCATCGCCGTTGAGATCCGCAGGGCATACGGCGTCCGCAAAGATCTGGAACGAGGCATCAATCGATGCGTTGATCTGATCCTGGTCGCGTTGCCCGCTCCCGCTCGATGAGATCAGAACGCGCAGCCGGTAACTCCCCGATGGCGCTTCAAGCGGGATCGATCGAGTAAACGCGACTGATCCTGTGTTGGCGGTGTCCGTGATGCTCTCGTTGAAGAAGAACCCGAAGAAACCGCCGCCGATGGTGCTCTCGCTGCTCATGCTCAGAAGAATGAACGACTCGAATACCGTGCTGCTGTTCGTGAGGATGCCATCGATCTCGATTGTTCCCTCGCCGTCGATGAAGAACTGATACTCAAACTCACTCGAGAGCGTGTGACCGAATGAGCCCATCGCGTCGGGCAACCCCGAATCTGATCCCATGAACGAAGAGCTCGCGGAGAACGAACCACTCGATGCATCGGTAAACGACGCGTTCGCGTTGATGGAGCCGTCGAACACGCCGTTGGAGTTGTTGAACCCCGCGATCGCGTCGGCGCTGAGTGGATTGAGCGTCGCACCCTGATCGTCGATAACCTCATCCATATCGGAACCGTTATCGCCGGTGAGTGAAAGACTGACTTCGCTCGTAATACTCGAATAACTCGGATCGACTTGTGCGACGAGCGTGTGACATGCGGACGCAACCAACGCGGTGGCTGCCAGATAGTTCTTCATGGTTCATTCCCTCTCTTCGATGATTCGAAGCACGAATGTACCAGATCGATCGCTCAGAGTAAACACTTAGAACGGCGGAAGCTCTTCATCATCAAAGCTGACATCATTCCCCGACCCATCACGGAAGTCGGCTTCGGGCCCAGTCTTCTTCCCGGGCGCGAACGTGTGCTTCGGGGGAGCCGGCGGATCACCAAAGTCCGCCCCGCCCTGCGCCGGCGCGGGGTCGAAGTCCGGGCCGTCGAACCCGTAGGACCCGCCCTCCATCTCTTTCGCAAACCCGTAGGACCCGCCTGTGTGCATCCCGTCGTGCGTTTTGAACCGCACAGTCCCCGCATCCCAGGTCAGCTTCACAGTCCCGGTCGGGCCGTTACGCTGCTTGGCGATGATGAGCTCCGTGAGGTTGAGCTTCTCACGATTATCCTCATCAAACTCCGGGCTCGTCGGATCCCAAGCGGGCTCGCCGCGATGATAATAGCTCTCACGATGCAGCAGCATCACCACATCCGCGTCCTGCTCGATCGAACCAGACTCACGCAGATCGGACATCTTCGGACGATTGCCCTCACGCTGCTCCGCGCCACGATTGAGCTGCGCGAGACAGATCACCGGGACCTTGAGCTCACGCGCGAGCGCCTTCACAGATCGTGAGATTTCGCCAACTTCCGCCTGTCGAGATTCGCGCGCGCTGCTCGGCGAAGAAAGCAACTGCAGATAGTCAATGACAATGCACCCGATGTTGTGCCGCTGTTTCATCCGGCGCGCCTTCGCCCGCATCGTCAGCACCGTCATACCAGGCGTGTCATCAATAAAAATCGGCGCCTCCGCGAGTTCCGCGCTCGCGCGATGAAGCTTGTCCCATTCCGCGTCGCTCACCCGCCCCGTCCGCAACTGATTCGAATCAACACCCGATCGAGCTGAAAGCAAACGCTGCACAAGCGAGCCACGCGCCATTTCAAGCGAAAACACCCCCACCGCGGTCGGGTTGTTGATCTGACGAGGAGACCAGGGCGTCGCCCCTCCGAACGCGATCTGCTCCGCGATGTTCAGCGCGATCGCGGTCTTCCCCATCGACGGACGCGCCGCAAGGATCACCATCTCCTCGGGCTGCAACCCCGAGAGCATCTCGTCGAGATCGCTGAACCCCGTCGAGATCCCCGAGACCGATTTTCCATCCGCCTGCTCGATCCGCTCCATCTCCGCAAGCAGCAACTCCCGTAGGGTCTCCGGCTCGGCGTTCACATCCTCAGACGCGATATCAAAGATCCGCTTCTCAGCCAGATCGATCACACCCTTGGCCGCATCAACTCCGCCGCCGCCCTGGTTATACGCGTCGTACAGGATCTGCCCCGCCGCGTCGATCAGCTTGCGCAAGCGTGCGCTGTCCGCGATCCGCTTCGCGTAATACACCGCGTTGGCGGCACTCGGCACCGCCTCCGCGAGTTCCATCAGGTACGACGCACCCCCGACCTGATCAAACACACCCTTCGCCCGCAATGATTCCGTCAGCTGGACCAGATCGCCCGTCTGGTGCGCCTCATAGGTTTCCACAAGCGTCTGATAGATCGTCCCGTGCGATTCCTGATAGAACATCTCCCCGTTGGGTATGAGTTCAACGACATCATTCAGCACCGCCGGATCAAGGAGTATCGACCCAATAAGAGACCGCTCCGCATCGATGTGATGGGGCGGGGTGCGATCAAACAACCGACCCATATCGAGGGTCTGCGGGCGTTGATCGCCGCGCCGTTTGCCGGACTTGGGTTCGAACATCGTAGAATCACTCACAGTGCAGAGTGTACGCGGAATCTCGCCTGATTTCGGGCGAGATCGCGCAACCGACAGGTTGCTCTGAGCGAATCCGCATTGGCGGAACCACATCCGTGAAGATTGTGGAGGATACCCTATAGCATGTCCACAGAAACCGTTGGCGCAGAGTTCTACGACGCCGAGGGAGGGCTCCCAGAGTCACTCCCCGAGTCACCGTTCCCCATCTTCAAATCCTGGTTTGACAAGGCGTGGGAAGAACGAAAAACCCCCAACACCAACGCCATGACCCTGAGCACCCTCCACCCGGACGGCTACCCGGATGCCAGAATCGTGCTCTGCAAAGCCATCGAGGTCGACCACGGCAACATCCTCTTCTACACCAACTACAACGGCGCCAAAGGCAAACAGATCGACAAGGCCCCCTTCGCCAGCGTCGTCTTCCACTGGGACCACGACGAACGCCAGGTCCGAATCCGAGGCCCCATCACCCACGCGAGCGAAGAAGAATCAAACGCCTACTTCGCCTCCCGACGCCTCGAATCGCGCCTCGGCGCATGGGTCAGCGACCAATCCCAGCCCATCGATTCACGCGAGGCCCTCCTCGAAAAAGTCAGCGAGGTCATGGACACACTCGGCCTCTCGCCCGCAGACCTCATGGGTGAACGCGAGGTCGAAATCCCCCGCCCACCCCACTGGGGCGGCTTCCGCATCCACGCCCAATCCGTCGAACTCTGGAACGGCGGCGTCGGTCGCATCCACGACCGAGCCCGATGGGAACGCATCCTCACACGCAACAACTCAATAGAGCGCGGAGCGGACGCATACACCCCAGGAACATGGTGCGCCAGCCGACTCCAGCCCTGATGTGGATGAATCGCGTCATTTCGCCCGGAAAATCGCGATATCTCGCATCCGCTATTGCAATCGCCCCGAAAATGTCGAAGATAAAACCATCGCGGGAACGCGAACGATGAAGACGAGCGTGAAAACCACGCACGAACACATCGAAACGCACCGCGACGAGCGTCAACGAGAGTTGACGAGCGTTGAGCCCCGAGCGACGGCGCGGGGAAAGAAACTCCGGCGGCGGCTATACACCGCGACGGCTGGGCTGGCATTTTCTTCAAGGAGGTGATTCAGTGACTAAGTATGACTGTATGAAGGGGTTGCGCCCGTAAGAGCGGCGGCTCGACGGTGTTGCCGTTGGCGCAACTCGCAATACGAAACCGATGCATCTGCATCCTACGGCTGCCTCCAAACACTGGAGGCAGCTTTTTTTACGCACCAAACACTCAACCATCACAAACCGATCTTCGTACGCACCCGCTGCGCATCCGCGCTGCGACCCACCTGTCGATAAGCATCCGAAAGCATCTTGTGGATTTTGTAGTAGTTGGACTGAACCGCGAACTGACTGCTCATATCGCCGGGCTGTTTCACACGCCGCGCCGCGTTCTCAAGAACAGGAATGATCTGATCGGACTTCCCCTGCTCACTCAGCATCTGCGACATCATCGATAGCGCGGATACAGCCATCGGTCCATCATTAATGAACTGGTTCACGACATCGTCGTACGCCAGCCAAGCGTATTCAAGATTTTCGTTCTCCGCCCACAACACGCCCTGCTCAAAGCGAACCGCCGAAGCAAGATCCGGACGCTTGCGGAACTGACCGAACGCCCACTCCCACATCTCATGCTGACGCGCAGCATCGTCTTGAGTTGAAATCAACTGAGCAAGAAAATCGAAAGCGAAATCCTGATGCTGGCGACCCGCAAGCTGCATCACAGCACGTGACCAAACATCCATCTGCTTCTCATCCATCTCACCCGAAGATGCGAGATCCACAACCCGGTCCCACGCCCGCGGCACGCCCGCACACTGACTCAATGATGCCTTGAGCAGATCGAGACGGTCATCAACACTATTGGTTCGCGGCTTGCGAAGATTACCACGATCATCCAGCTCAATGGACTCATCCAGCCCCCAGTGCCCCTCATTCATCCGATCAACCGCATGCCCCGCTGCAAGCGATGCCAGAACCTGATCATTGGTGCTGCTCATCGCATCCCCAAGAATCCCAACCCGTCCATCAGAGACGCGCTGCCGTGTCTGCGGGTTGTAAATATTCCCTCGCAGATCCTGATACGCCTCATACCGCCCCGCATCAAAGTTCCACGCCGCCCTGCGACCACGCTTCTCAACATAACCAACCCACGCGTGCGACACATCAGCACCACTCGCCGTCACATAGGCCGAAGGAAGCCCGCACGCCTTCGCAACACTCATCGCGTAGTACGCCTGATCCGCGCAAACCCCGCCATACTGATTGATCTTCTGGATGTTGTACTCGCCCGGCTCACTCGTTACACGCTTCGGGCGGTTCTGCTGGAAGTGAAGCGAATCGTACTCGATCTCAAAGAAACGATTGTCGATCGCCGGGTTCGTACGGAATCGATTCAACGCCCATTGCATCTGCTCGGGCGTTTCGGTTGTATCCACGACATAGACCAACGCCAACGCCGGCAGCGCGTTGGGATGGATTGTCAGCACGCCCGCGTTGGATACGAAGTAATCAAAGATCGAGACCGGATCAACGCTCTCAGGATTGTGCTCGTTGATCCGAATCGTAAACGCCTTACCGCCCTGCGCGTCGTGCACAACACACAACGCGGCGGCGAGTGCCGGGAACTGATCAACCTGATCCGGACGCTCCTCGATGAGTCTCGATGCAAGCGAGATCACACCCCGAGCATCATCCTTCTCATGAACAAGCAAGCCGAGCTCATCCATGAACTCCGGATGCTCGCGAAACTGCTCAATCGCTTGCCCGTAATCATCTGGCCGAGCACGAAACACAAGCTCAAAGATCCCTATCGCCGCTTCACATCGAACCATCGCTTCGTTCTGACGCACACCAGCACGAGACACAACCGTATCCGCAAAGCTCGCAAGCTCGCCCATACGGCTCTCGATCGCCTTCCGGCTTGCCTCACCCTCCTCGAAGCTCATCAACGCATCAACGCGATCATGCACCTGCGTCACAAAGGATTCCCGCTGCGCCGAAGCATGCGTCCCAAAGAGCATCATCGTCAGCAGCGACATCAGGGCAAATCGTGTCGTTCGAATCATCTGGAAATCTCCGTTTCGGTTCGATCAGATCCTAACCCGATCCGCATCGCGTGTGAACCGGTTGCGGCACAAGATCTCAGCACACAAAAAACCGGCCCCGGGAATCCCGGAGCCGGTTCAGAGTCTAAACACAAGCCCGAATCAGAACCCAAGCACGCCGCCGAGGATATCGCCGTACGCGACGATGAGCCCAGCGAACACGACCGAGACGATCGAGATCAGCTTGATGAGAATATTCAGTGCCGGACCAGAGGTGTCCTTGAACGGGTCACCAACGGTGTCACCGACAACGGTCGCCTTGTGATCGTCCGAGCCCTTGCCGTAGACGATCTCATCGCCATGGCCAGCCGCGACGGCCTCCTGCGCACGAGCCATGATCGCATCGCGAACGCTCGCGGGGATCTTGGTCGAGTTGCCCGTGCCGGCAACCATCTCGTCAGCAGTGGTCGCACCGTACGACTCGAGGAGCTTCTTCGCGTTGTCCCAGGCACCACCGGCGTTGGCCATGAAGACCGCCAGGGCGAAGCCCGAGGTCAGACCACCAACGAGCAGACCCATCACGCCGGGGACCGACAGCGTCAGACCCACCGCGATCGGGACAAGAATCGCCAGAAGCGATGGGATGACCATCTCCTTCTGAGCACCCGTCGTCGAGATCGCGACACAGTTGGCATAGTCGGGGTAGTGGTGACCGTCGAGGTCCACACCCTTCATGGGCCAGTTGTCCGGATCAGCAACTTCTTCCTCGCTCATGCCCTGGTTCCGAAGCGCCTGTCGGATGAACCCGAACTGGCGTCGACACTCGCCCATCATGGCGTAGGCCGCACGACCAACAGCGTTCATGGTCAGAGCACAGAAGAGGAACGCAAGGAGCACACCGATGAACACGCCGCCGAGCAGCTTCGGGTTCGCCAGCGTGACGTTGTAGAAGTTCAGCACATCCTTGATCATGCCACGCTCAGACGATGCGAGCGTCGCGGTCCAGCCGGCCCCGCCAATCTCGTAGCGAGCGTCGTGATCGCCCGTGAGGGGGAACACATCGTGCTTGGCGATGTCGTGGATCTTGTCGCCGTGCTTGCCGCTGTCCAGGGTCACATCAAGCAGCATGCCACCGTCGACATTGGCGGTCTCGCCCTCGCCAGTAACAACCGCAAACTTGTTGTAGCCCTGGTAGATCGCGTACCCCATCGGGGCATCGACCGGAGCATTCACAACATCCGCGGACTTCTGCTCGAAAGCTTCCGCCTGCGTTGTGATCTGGGTCTGAACGATCTGGATGTACGCCGCGAACAGCGCCATGGCCGTCAACGCCGCCGAACCGATCGCGAAGCCCTTGCCGGTCGCCGCGGTCGTGTTGCCCAGCGAATCGAGCATGTCTGTACGCTCACGCACGATCGGAGGCTGCCCGGTCATCTCAGCGTTGCCGCCCGCGTTGTCCGCGATCGGACCGTACGCGTCGGTCGCCAGGGTAATACCCAGCGTCGAGAGCATACCCACGGCCGCGATACCCACACCGTAAAGACCCATGAGGAACGACTCGGTACCGCCGGCAAAGCCGAAGGCCGCGATGATCGCAATAACAACAGTCAGCAGCGAAGCCCATGTGGACTTCATGCCCTCAGCAATACCCGCGATAATCACGGTCGCCGGGCCGGTCAGTGCCTGCTCAGCGATGCGTCGTGTCGGTGCGTGCTCATAGCTCGTGTAGTACTCGGTCGCGTGAGCGATCACAAGGCCCGAGATCAGACCCGAAACAATCGAGAGCCCCAGGCCCCACCAAGTGGTGATGCCCTCAAGCTCAGGTGCGTCCTTGAGGATGTACCAGAGAAGCCCGAACGAGCCAAGGATGATCAACGCCGAAGCGACATACACACCCTTATGCAGGCCCTTGAGCAGCTGAGCGAACGACGCGTTTTCCTTCGCCTTCACGGTGAAGACGCCGATGATCGAACAGAAGATACCAAGACCAGCCAGCGCCATCGGGGTGACCGCAAGCTTGATGCCCAGCGCACCGGCTTCAACACCACCGGCAAGCGTCATCGCCGCGGCAGCACCGAGCGCCATGGTCGCCAGAATCGAGCCGTAGTACGACTCGTAAAGGTCAGCACCCATACCCGCAACATCACCGACATTGTCGCCGACATTGTCCGCGATCGTCGCTGGGTTACGAGCGTCGTCTTCAGGAATACCGGCCTCGACCTTACCAACGAGGTCCGCACCAACATCCGCGGCCTTGGTGTAAATACCACCGCCGACGCGTGCGAACAACGCCTGTGTCGAAGCACCCATACCGAAGCTCAGCATGATGGTCGTGATCTCAGTGATCCCGCCGCCAACCAGATCGAACTGGTTGAAGATGAAGAACCACGCCGAGATATCGATGAGCGCGAATCCAACGACATTCAGACCCATGACCGCACCGGAGCGGAACGCAACGGTGAGACCCTCATTAAGCGACTGCTTCGCAGCCCAGGTCGTGCGTGCCGAAGCGTTGGTGGCCATCTTCATGCCGAACCAGCCGCAGAGACCGGAGAACAAACCCGCGATCGGCACGCCGATCAGGGTGAACTTCGACTGCAGGTTCATGGCAAACATGATGCCCAGGAAGATGATCAGCAGGACGAAGACGCCTGCAACCACCTTGTACTGGCGTGTCAGATACGCCATGGCACCATCACGGACCGCCTGAGCGATCTCGATCATGTTCTCGTCACCCTCGGACTTCTTCATGACCGACATCTGGAACATCTTGGCCATCACCAGCGCAAGGATGCCGCCGATCGGTGCAAGGTAGTACGCCGGCGACACACCATTCATCGATGCGAGCGTGGGCATGAGTTGCATACTCATCGTGTTTAACCTCTACTGATGCTGCATCATCAAAGCAGCGTGTGTTTTACGGATTCTGAACCGAGGATCAGCCCCACGATCGATCGGCTGTGAACCCGCCACTGCATTCCGCAGCGTGAACTCTCTTGGACACCCGGGGCAAGGGGTGCGTGCGTGAAAAAGGATTAAGTACCACCCTCGAAAGGGCTGCAACTATAGTTCGGCATACTGGACAGAATCCGATGAAACAAGAATGAAAGAGCTTTCTTGAACACAGACCCGAGCCCACTCCCGGCCCCACAACCAGCTCGGGATCCAGACGATCAGCAGGACAAAAAAACCCACCAGAAAGGTGGGTCATCAAAAGTCAGACAGTGCAGCGTTATGGACGCCGAGGCGCGGCCTTACGCTTCAGGCGGTTCTTGCGCTCAGAAGGCTTCTCGTAGTATTCCTTCTTGCGGATGTCCTTGGTCAGACCTTCCTTCTCGCAGAGTTTCTTGAAACGGCGCATGAGCTGCTCCGCGCTCTCGTTGCCGCGAGATTTGATCCGAATCGCCATGAGCTCTCCTTTGAGCGTTTGGGTCGTACAGGGGACATCGATACCGCCCACACAGCGTGGGTCGGGTTGCGATTCAAGGCGCGAATCACCACAAGGTCAAGTCACATCAACAATTGTCGAATCAATCCTCGATTCCTGAACCCCAGATCACCCACAGGCCGATAACCAACCCCATGCGGCATCTGAAACTCATCCCCATCCTCACGCCCCTGATCGCCCTGCTCCTCCCCCTGAGCGGGTGCGAAACCGTACCCGCGGTCCGAGAGACCCGCGCATGGCACGGCGAAACCCCAATTTATGCCACATACCGCTTCGGCAAGCTCAACGCCGAACTCCCCCCGGGATACGCGATCGAAACCGTCAACGCCGCGACCCGAGCCATGCTCCATCGCCAGGGGCACATCATCGAGGAATACGCAGTCTCACCCTCAGATGGGCGGATCGTCGCGCTCTCCAACGCCTCAAGCTCATACGACAAAATCAAGGTCACAACCCGATACGAGGGCGGCGGCGTCCTCATGCAGGTCAACATCGACCCCGCAACGGAAAACCGCACACGCGCCGTTTTCGAATCAATTGTCCAAACACTCGGGATCTGATCAGACACCGTCGGCAGCACGAACAGCCGCACACAACTTCGCGATCTTCTCCGCGTTCTTCTTGCCCGGCTCGTCCTCAACCCCCGTCGACACATCCACACCATACGGGCGGAGCGTCTCGATCACGCGCGTCACATTCTCAGGATCGATCCCGCCCGCGATGATGACCGGCTTGGCGTAGTTCTCGATGTGCGGTTTGAGATTCGACCAATCGAACGCCTTCCCCTCACCGCCATCAGACCCATCGATCAACAAGGCATCAACCTCTTCGACCTTGCCCCACCGGGTCAACTGCGAGTTGATCGTCGCGTCCTCATACTTAAACGCTTTGATCACGCCCGGCCCACACTGCTTCACAACATCCACGGGCTCCTTCCCGTGCAGCTGCATCGAATGCGCAGGACACTTCTGCTCAAGATCGCAGAACGCGTCCACATCCAGATCACGCACTACACCCACCGTGCTCACGAACGGCGGGAGCGAGAACATGATCCCCGCGGCCTTCTCCGGCTCGATAAACCGCGGCGTGCCCGCAACGAAGATGAATCCGATCGCGTCCGCGCCCGCATCAACCGCGTACATCGCATCGTCATAACTCGTGATCCCGCAGACCTTGACTCGGGTGCGATGGTTGCTCATGTGTCGGGCTCCTGCTCAGTTGACGGGCCGTGCTCGCGAAACTTCTCAAGCTCGTCTCGCACGAGATTCTCAGACTCTTTGTCGATCGATTCTTCCAGCTGCGCCTCGAGCATCTCGATCGCGCCCGCAACATCCCCCTGATCCCATGCACGCGTTCGCGCGATCAGGACTCGAATGATGTGCCGCTCAGGATCAGCCGGATAACTCTTGAGCAACCGCTCAAAGGCTTCCGCCGCAGTCACCCGATCCTCGCGCTGATACAGCGTGTTCGCGATCTGATACTGCGCATCGCGATGAAGCGTCAACGGCGCCTGCTCGTCATGACCAAACTCCTCGAGCATCCGCACATACGCATCCGCGGCCCGACCCTGCTCGCCCTGCCCCAGCAGCGAACCGATCTCAGCACGAGACTTCGCTATCTGCTCCGCCCGCGGATCGATCGGCGTCATCTCCCGCGCATCCGCGCGGATACGCGACATCTGCTGATCATGGATCCGCGTCGCGTTCACAAACTCACGCCGACGCTTCCGCTGCTTGAGAATCGCAAGCATGTCATACGGCTCATGCTTCAGGATCTTGGTGCCCAGCAGGAAGAACGCAACCGCGATCCCCATCGCATAACCCCCAAGATGCGCGACATTCGCGATCCCGTTCTCAGGCGTAATGAGATGACTGAACAGGTCCAGAATGATGTACAACCCGATCAGCCACCACGACGGGATCATGAACACCCCGATGATGAAGAAGATCACGAAGCACTTGATCCGGGTCCGCGGAAAGAGCACGAGATACGCACCCGAAACCGCCGCGACCGCCCCAGAAGCACCGATCGCCGGGCTCATTTCCACCGCCATATGCGCCAGCCCGGACATCACCGCCCCACCAAAGTAGAACAGGGTAAACCCCAACCGCCCAAACCGGTCCTCAACACTCGGGCCAAAGACAAGCAGGAAAATCATGTTCCCAAAGATGTGCATGAACCCGCCATGCAGGAACGCGGAAGTGATCGGCTGCCAAATCCCGAACCTGTGATACACCTCGCCCATATACTCAAGATCACGACCCACCGCACCCCAGGCATTGACCTGCTCCGCGAGATTCTCATCCATCGCGCCAAGGATCGCCATCGCCACAAACACCCCTAGATTCAGGGCGATCAGGGCGTGCGTCACCACGGGTTTGCGACGATTCGGTCGGTCTGTGCCCAGCGGGATCAACACGGGGGCATGGTACGCCCACCAATCGGATCGTGCCTATGATCCTGTCCCGCTCATTTCACCCAACTATCAATGATATCAGCGGGTCCCCATCGCTTGTTCGTTCACCAACTGCCGACGATCTATCTCGGATTTCGTCGGCACAGTCGAAGGAAAGACTCCATGAGTACCGCAGAAAAGACCTTCTCCAAGGGACTCGAGGGCGTGATTGCCGCCCAGACCGAGATGTCGTTCATCAACGGCACCGAAGGGATCCTTGAGTATGTCGGAATCGCCATCGGCGACCTGGCCTCCCACAGCTCGTTCGAGGAGACCGTCTTCCTGCTCTGGAACAAGCGACTCCCAACACAATCCGAACTCGAGGCGTTCAACAAAGAACTCCGCGAGGATTACGCACTCTGCGACGCCATGAAGCAGCGCATCACGAACTGCCCAGTCGACGCAGAGCCGATGCATGTACTCCGCACGCTCGTCAGCTCCATGGCCATGGACGATTCCTCCCCAAACGAGAACAGCGTCGACGCAGCACGCCACAAGTCGCTCAAAATCCTCGCGACAACACCAGCGATCGTCGCCGCTTTCGATCGCCACCGCCGCGGCCTCGACATCGTCGACGCAGACCCAAGCCTCGGATTCTCCGCAAACTTCCTCTACATGCTCAACGGTGAAAAGCCCACCGAAGCAATGGAACGCGCATTCGACATCTGCATGATCACACACGCAGACCACGGGCTCAACAACTCAACATTCACCGCTCGCGTCATCATCTCAACTATGAGCGACATGTACTCCGCCATCACCGGAGCTATCGGCTCACTCCGAGGCCCACTCCACGGCGGCGCCAACGAGGGCGTCATGCGCATGCTCAACGAGATCCCATCCGTCGACGATGTAGAGCCCTACATCATGAACAAGATCGCCAACAAAGAGCGAATCATGGGCTTCGGCCACCGCGTCTACAAGGCAAAGGACCCCCGCGCCGCAGAGCTCATGACCCTCGCAAAGCAGCTCGCAGACGACACCGGCAACTCCGACCTCTACGAAAAATCACACAAGATCGAGCAGATCATGGAACGCGAGTACGCCGCCAAGGGCATCTACCCAAATGTCGACTTCTACTCCGCAACCACCTACCACTGCATCGGGCTCAAGCTCGACCTCTTCACACCAATGTTCGCACTCTCGCGTATCGCCGGCTGGGCAGGCCATGTCATCGAGCAGCTCGGCGACAACAGACTCTTCCGCCCAACTACGGACTATGTCGGACCCCACAACGCACTCTACACACCAATCAGCGAACGCTGATCACAACCAACATCGATCCAACCACGCCCGCACACGCGGGCGTTTTTTCATTGTGGGCAACTTGGACGCACCATGACGATACATGGTTCGTACCCTCATCAAAGGAGGCGTTCGCGTGCGCACATGAGCAAAGTCCGTCTGTACATCCCAAGCATGTTTCATCGGCGGGTCCTCCTGCTCGTCTTCCTGTGCATCGTCGCGATATGCAGCCTCTCAGCACGCCTGGGATACATGACCGTCGTCGAGGGCGCAGACGCACGCGCACAAGCCGAAAAACGCCTCGTGACCACAACATGGCTCCCCACAACACGGGGGAGGATCCTCGATCGCAAAGGACGCGTGATCGCCGGGGATCGAGCATCCTACAACATCGCCATCGACTACCGCGTCCTCGCCGGAGATTGGGTCTACGAAACGCGCAACGGACGCACCGCAAGCACGAGCATCCGCAACTACGCAACAAGACTCGCACAGCGAGCAAACCCGAGCATCTGGGAAACACTGCCAGAGAATGAGCAGCAGCGTCTCATCGACAGATTCGAGGCAGCACTCAGCGCGCGAGTCACGCGCATGCAACGAGACCTGATCATGATCTCCGGCATCGATCCGGACGACTTTGCACAACGCAAACAGGAGATCATCGATCGCGTCAGCGCGATGAAAGAACAGTACTCCGCCCGCGTCTACACGCGCGAACTCGAGAAGTTCGAACGAACAGGACGAGTCCCGGAAGAAAGCGACCTCAGAAGGTTCCGCAGCATCGCAAACGAACCCATCGCCGAAGAACACGCGGCCCACACCATCATCCCCGATATCTCCGATGAACTCGGGTTCGCCGTCCTCCGCATGATCTCTAAGCGGGCACCAATCGTCTCCGAGGGAGTCGACCCCAGCGTGCTCGAATCACTCACCGTACCACTCTACCCCGGCGTCAAAGTCGTCGACGCAACTGCAAGACTCACACCATACGAGCTCATGCCAGTCGCGATCGACCGATCAAGCTTCCCGCCCCCACTCCGTTCCAAAGAACCCGTCGTTGTCCGGGTGGACGGCATCGGACGCCAACTCCTGGGCCGAATCGACGACGGCCTATACCTCGAAGACATACAACGCCGCAAGGACGCCCTGCAGCAAGACGACACGCTCCGCGCACAAGCACTCACCAGCAAGGGCACCGACCGCGGGCAGTATTTCCCGGGGGATCGTGTCGGCAGAACAGGAATCGAGCAGGCCTTCGAGCACACCCTCCGTGGCCTGCGGGGCGTGCGGATCGAAAACCTCCAAACCGGTGAGGTAGAAGAACTCCTTCCCCAGCATGGCAAGGATGTGAACCTCAGCATCGACATCATGCTCCAAGCCCGCATCCGTGCCATACTCGACCCAAGCGTCGGGCTCACACGCGTGCAACCATGGCACCAGAACGAGCAGCCACAATACACACCCGTCGGAACAGAACTCGACGCGGGCGTGGTGGTGCTCGACATCGCCACGGGCGAAGTGCTCGCGATGGTGTCAACACCCAACCCACCGATCTCCGAGTCGGAATGGAAGTCGCTGGGCGTGCTCAACGAGACCGATCGGCGACTCTACAACACCATCCACGCCCCATGGGTCAACAAGGCCATCGCCAAGCCCTACCCCCCCGGCTCCGTCGCCAAGGCGCTCATCCTCACCGAAGCAGCCAAGCGCGGCGTCTACCAGCAGGGACAGCGCATCCACGACCGCGGCTACCTCCTCGACAACCAGCCAAACAAGTTCAGATCCTGGATCTACAAGCAGTACGACGGCCTGTACGGCGGGCACTCCGATCAGCTCGGACGAGACCTCGACGGCGTCGATGCGCTCATGGTCTCCAGCAATGTCTTCTTCTACACCCTCGGCAGGCAGCTCGGGCCGGAACGGATCGCCAAGGCCTACCAGGACTTCCATGTCGGACGACCATACGAGCTCGGCATCGGAACGGAATGGCCAGGGTCGATCGGCAAGTTCAACGGCCCAAACGACGGCTCGGACATCAACCTCGACGAAGCAACACTCATGGGCATCGGGCAGGGACCAATCACATGGACCCCGCTGCACGCCGCGGACGCGATGGCCACAATCGCCCGCGCCGGCGTTAGCATCACACCAAGCATTGTCCGCGACGGATTCGCACCCGATGTACGCGATATCGGCACACCATCATGGGCAGTGCGTGATGCGCTCCAAGGCTTACGACAGGTCGTCGAGAACCGCCAGTTCGGCACCGGGCGCGCAATCGCATACGAGGATCTCGGCCCCGAACGCGTGGCCATATTCAATCACCCGGGTATCACCGTCTGGGGCAAAACCGGCACCGCCACCGCGCCCCCACTGCTCTTCGACCCCGACGAAACGCCCGAGGGCAACGGGCCCGAGGAACCGCGCATCGTGCGCATGGGCGATCATTCCTGGAATGTCACCCTCGTCGCGCCCGAGGGCGAATCACCCAAGTACGCCATCGCCGTCATCGTCGAGTACGCAGGATCCGGCGGCAAGGTCTCCGGACCAATCAACAACGAGATCATCAGCGCACTGATCGAGGAAGGCTACCTGCCACGCACTGAAGACGAATCGGAGCCCGACGCATGAGCCAGGGCTCCAGCATTCATCCAATCATGCGCCTGATCAAAGGCGGCGGGCGCAACCCAGAACCCATCTCGCGCGTACTCCGCCCAGTGAACTGGGGATGGATCACCGTCCTCGCATCCCTGCTCCTCTCCCTTCTCGGCATCTACTCGATCGACATCGGGCTCAATAAGAATCTCGACCCCGACTTCATGGAGCTCTCCACAACCGCGCTCAAACAACTCATCTTCATGGTCATGGGACTCGTCTCATGCCTCGTGATCATGCTCCCTCACTACAAAATCGTCAGCGCGTTCGCATGGTTCTACTTCGCCGTCTGCATCGCACTGCTCGTCTTCCTGCTCGTGCCCGGCATCCCATCAAGCATCGTGACACCACGCAACGGCGCGCGATCATGGATCAACCTCGGCATCACCGACTTCCAGCCCAGCGAGATCACCAAGATCGCCTTCGTCCTCGCCGTCGCCCAATACCTTCGCTTCCGCACCCAGCACCGCAGATTCATGGGACTCATCATCCCCGGCATCATCGCCGCCGTTCCCGTCGGGCTCATCACCGTGCAGCCAGACCTGGGCACCGCCTCGTTGTTTGTCCCGGCCCTGTTCGCGATGCTGATCGCCGCAGGCGCCCGACTGCGACACCTGATCCTGATCGTGCTCTGCGCCGCCATGAGCGCACCGATCGCGTACCCATTCCTCAGACCACACCAGAAAGACCGCATCGTCGCGATCGTCAAGCAGTTCCAGGGCGACGAGTCCACAAACTACGACATCAACTTTCAATCCTCACGAGCACAGATGCTCATCGCCGCCGGCCAGATCACCGGCACGCCCGAGCCCACCGCACGCGCACTCGTGCACTACAACGCGCTGCCCGAACGAGAAAACGACATGATCTTCGCCGTCGTCGTGGCACGGTTCGGTCTGATCGGCGGGATCGTCATGCTCATGCTCTACGCGCTCTGGGTCATCGGCGCACTCATCGTCGCGGCCAGCTGCCGCGAACCGATCGGCAGACTCATCGCCGTCGGCCTCCCCGCATTCATCGCAACGCAGGTTGTCATCAATGTGGGCATGAATCTGGGGGTGCTGCCGATCATCGGGATCACCCTCCCATTTCTCAGCGCAGGCGGTTCTTCCCTGATTACCTGCTGGTTAATGACCGGTTTGATCATGAATGTCGCATTTCATCGACCAAAGCCCCCCTACCGCAGTTCGTTTGAATACGCTGATGACGATGAAGGACCAGACCTACTCAAACCAAGCAAGCCGTTCGGACGATCAATCGGGTTCAGCGGGCGAGCAATCACCCGCTGATCGCGGGACGCTCGATCTCGAACTCGACTCAATCGCCACCATCGCCCCACCGAGTGGATGGGTCGAACAATGCGCCCAATACGGCATCTCCTTCGAGCCCGCCGAGATCAATGCCCTCGGGCGGTTCCTCGCCATGCTCATGCACGCCAACACACGGATGAACCTCACATCCATCCGCGAGTCCGACGAAGCATGGTCAAAGCACATCTTCGATTCGCTGACCCTCATCCCAATGCTCGCCGAGCTCGATGAAGGATCAACCATCATCGACATCGGATCCGGTGGCGGGCTCCCCGGGATCCCACTCGCGATCGCGCTGCCCAAACTGCGCTTCACCCTGATGGACGCAACCAAGAAGAAGTGCGACTACCTCTATCAGACCGCGCAGGCCCTCGGCCTCTCCAATGTCCGGGTGATCTGCGCCCGCGCCGAAACTCTCGGGCAGGACCGCGGCGAGAAGACCGCAACAGGCCGAGACAATGTGCACCGCGAACACTACGACATCGTCATGGCACGAGGCGTCGGACAGATCCCCATGCTCGCCGAGCTCACGGTCCCGCTCGCCAAGGTCGGCGGGCTCGTCCTGATGACCAAGGGAAAACGGGCAGAGGAAGAACTCGCGGACGCAAAGCAAGCGCTGCACCTGCTCCACGCCGCACACGCCGGGACAGTCGATACTCCGACCGGACGCATCGTTGTGATCGAGAAGCTCCGCCGCACGCCCCGAGACTATCCGCGACGAGATGGCGAGCCCAAGCGAGCCCCGCTCGGTGTTCCCAAAAAGTAAAAGAGACACGATCAGCCCGCACAAGGCGGGCTGATCGTTGCAACACCGGAGATCAGTTCCTTGTTTATCGTTTCCGACGGGCGATGACGAGCAAGCCACCGAAGGCAAGCACTGCGCCGCCGGGCGCCGGGACCGCACTGCTCATGACACGGATCGCGTCGTGCAGCAGATATCCCTTGGAGATGTAGCTCGATTCGATCTCAACACGATCGAACTCCTGATCGCTCGACCACCCGTTCCATGCCCAAGCGGTGTCGATCGGGGCATCGAGTGTGTCGGTGCCAATCAGATCCTCACCGTCATAGAACCGGATCTCACCGTCAGCGTCACTCGTGATCGATGTGAAGAAGCCGCCAAACGACCGCTGCGCTTCGTCGAACCGATAGCCGATCCCGGCGTTGGAGCCGAGCAGGCGATCGCCGTCGAACGCCGCAACACGCTGATGGAATGACCACGACCCGGTGGTATGCAGATACCCCGTCTCGCCGACACTGAACAGCGTGCCCATGTTGCCGAAGGCCTCCACATCACCGCGATGGAAGACATCCATCCGCAGGTGCTCAAAGCTCTCAACCTGATCAGAACGAAACTCGTCAACCCGGACGATATCCGCGTTCGCTACGGTCCCAGAGACCGCGACGACCGAGGAGATGATGGCGATGTGTGTGCTGTGCATGCTGGTGTTCCTCTCCGCAAGGCCGAACTTGGCCTCTTCTACAGTGAGGTTCCATTTCAGCACAGCCAAGAGCAAACCCATCGCCCCCGAAACTGAGGCGATCGCCACTACAACCGGAACAAACGCTCCATCAAGCCGGAGGCGCGTAGGCGTTGCGGGCTCCAAGCAGGTGCGCAATCGCTTCTCGGACGCAGGCATGCCCACCCGCACGCGTCGCGGTATAGGCGCATCGTGACCGCACCTCGGGCTCGGCATCGGCGGGGCACATCGGGTAGCCGACCCGACGGATCATGGGCAGATCGGGCCAATCGTCACCCATGCACGCCACCTGTTCCTCGCTGACCCCGCACCGCTCCATGATCATGTCCAGGTCCGCGGACTTGTCTCTGCTCCCCTGGATCACCATGTCCTCGGGCACACCCAATGAATCAAGACGATGCTTGAGCGCCATGCCGGATCGCCCGGTGATGATGGCCAGATGGTGCCCCTGCTTCATCCAGAGTTTCATGGCGTAACCATCGCGGACATGGAATCGCTTGGTCTCGCGCCCGTCGTCATCGATGTTGATCGAGCCGTCGGTCATGACGCCGTCGACATCGAGGACGATCAGCTGGATCGATGCGGGATCGCTGAAGGTGCGGGCGATGGGCTGGGTCGGTTGGTCGCTCACGCGTCGTCCTCAACGAGCTTCATGGCGATCAGGTCCTGCACATCCAAAAGCCCGACGGGCTTGTGATCCGCATCCACGATCGGGAGTTCGTCCGCGCGGTATTCTCGGAACAGCGCGACCGCTTCCCGCGTCAACGCGTCGATGGACAGGGCCTTGGGGTCACGCGTCATGACCTCCGCGATGGGCTTGCGGAGCTCGTCCGGGTTGCGGAGGATCAGGCGTCGCAGATCCGAGTCGGTAAAGATGCCAGCGAGCTTGCCGTCCCCATTCACGACGAGCAGCGCGCCGGGGCGGCGGACGACCTTGGATGCCTCGGACAGTGCATCGGCGACGGTGTCGGACTCGCGTGCGATGGGGAGATTCTTGCCTGCGATGAAGCGGATGAGCTCGCTTACGGGTTTGAGCAGGGAGCCGAGCGTGCCGCCGGGGTGGCGGGCGTGGAAGTCCTCGTTGGTGAACGAGCGACGCCGGGCGACGGCGAGGGCGAGGGCGTCGCCGATGGCCAGTGCGCCGGTGGTCGAGCTGGTCGGGGCCATGTAGGCACCGTCGCCGGCCTCGTCGGTAACGCCGACCTCGAGGGTGACATCCGCGATGCGCTGGAGGGAAGATACTTTGCCGTCCTTGGGGCCGCGGGTGATGGCGATGATGGGGAGCTTGTCCTGACGCAGGATCGATGCGAGGGCGACGAGCTCCTGTGTCTCGCCCGAGTGGCTCAGGCAGATGGCGAGGTCGTTCTTTCGGAAGCGGCCAAGGTCGCCGTGGGCGGCCTCGGTGGGGTGGACCGCGTGGCTGGTGATGCCGAGCGAGGCCATCGTTGCGGAGATCTTGGCGCCGATGTGGCCGCTCTTGCCGAGCCCGGAGACGAGGACTGTGCCGCCGGCGTCTGCGGTTTTGACGATCAGGTCGATGGCCTGTGTGTAGCGTTCATCGACGGCGTCTGCGATCGCGTTGATCGCGTCGGACTCGTGCGCGAAGACGCGCTGGATGAACTGGAGTTCGTCGTTGCTGTTCTTCGGGTTGTTATCTGGGTTCGAGATCGACACTTCGATCGGCTCCCTTCGCGTGCGTGTGGGCATGGGGAAGGGTATGCAGATCGTCGTGATCAGGCGTTGGTGACGATCTTCTTGCCGTGGCAGCTTGGGCAGGGGATTGGGTGTCCGGTGCTGGGCTGGAGTGAGGGTACGGCGTTGAAGCCGAGGGTTCGCACCGCGACGGTCATCGGGCAGGGCACATGACCGCGCCCGCTGCATTCTGGACAGGTTTTGATCTCGATGTCGCCGACGAGTCGGAGTGTTGGTGTCTGCGTGTCCATATTGGACTTATCGGCTACTTGGCCGCGATGCATCAACTGAACTTTTCATGCTTCATATGAAAAACACGCTCAGACGGGTGTCTGGGCGTGTGTGAAGTGCGTTGTGTGATTGCGTTTCGCTGAAACTCAGCGGCGACGACGACCCGCTGCGAGTCCGCCGAGCCCGAGCAGAGCGAGCGCGCCGGGTGCTGGGGTGAGTGCGACATCGTCAACATAGAGGCCGTTGGCGATTCCGTCGACCGCACCCGCGGAGAGCTGGAAGCGGAGGAGGAATGAGTCCGCGCCCGCTGCGGATGTCAGATCGAGGGAGAACTGCTGGTAGCTGTCGTTGATCCCCAGGCCGATGAGTGAGGTGAGCGATTCGCCGCGGACCCCGCCGCCATCGCTGCCGTCCTGATCGAGCCAGAGGATCTGGACGAATGTGTCCATGCCGACGAAGCTCGTCGAGTCGACTGCAGCGTAGAAGGAGAGGGTGTAGTCGGTTTCCGCGGTGATGCTGCCAACGGGCTGGTTCTGCTCGATGAAGTATGCGCCGCCCGCGGCTGCGTTGTTGATGTGATCGAATGACATGTACGCGCTGTAATCGCCGGAGTTGGGCATGG
The DNA here is from genome assembly GCA_965216865.1 of Phycisphaerales bacterium. Classification (GTDB taxonomy): domain Bacteria; phylum Planctomycetota; class Phycisphaerae; order Phycisphaerales; family UBA1924; genus UBA1924. The sequence goes on along the minus strand of OZ244206.1, from coordinate 2,286,827 downwards.
CCAAGCTCCGCTCGACATTGCCTGCGGATCCGCCGATGACTTCGTTCCAATCATCGGCGTCTGCGCCCGTGCCAGCCTCGAAGCCGGCGTTGAAGATGTCAGCCGATGCGAATGATGCAGCGGCAGCGAGAACTGCGATTGTGGTGATGGTCTTCATGTGTATCCTCTTCTCTCTCTTAAGCTGCGTTGTGCGGCAGCGGTTGACATGATTGCTGTCTTGGCAGCCCCTTCAATGTAACTGTTACGGACAGTTGACACAAGGGGCTCATCATGAGAATTCGCCTCAAATGACCTGATTTTCATCTTTTTCATCGGTTATCGCGTATTTTGGGGCGGTTGATCTGGAACTGTTACTGCATAAGGAAACCCAACCGCCCTCCGGCGCTCCACTCTGGAAAGATGGGCAAGAGCGTTTACGGTGGTCTTTGGTGCAGCTGGGTGTGCGAGGCGGCTGGATTGGCAGGCAGAGCTGAACCGGCGATGGATGTCATGGCCTTGACGGGCGTGTTGCGCAGCGCGATTGAGATTGCGGGTGAGGGGTGCGGTGCGTATGCGTGGGCCTGGGTGGTTGGTGCATCCCCTTCGTTTGGGCTGAGGCGGGCCGCCGGCTTCGCTCCTCCTTCGGCGGATCTTCGACATGCAGGGGAGGAGCTTGGGGGGAGAGCTGCTTCGCTTTGACAGGGATGGATCGTTTCGTTTGGAGGGGATTGATGGTCCCCCCCACCGTTGGCTGCGTTGATGTCGCCGTCTGTTATTTGGGTGATGCGAGGGTTGCTCTTCGTTGATTGGCGGGCAATGGCGAGGAGCTTGGTGGCGGACTTTCGGATGGTCTCGTTGAGCAAGCGGGATTCTTCGGTGGTCTCGGTGCTCTGATCGAGGGCCTGCATGGCGCGGGGGGCGATGTCGAGGGCGATGAGCTTTGTGCGCGATTCGGAGAGCAGGCGGGTGGCCTGGGTGAGTTGCTGGAAGTCTGGTCCTTCGAGGAACTCGATGAGCTGGGACAGTGTGATGTTGTGTGCGCGGCAGATGGCCGGGGCGCTGAGGTTGGGATCGAGGATGTCCTCGAGGAGCGCATCGGAAGTGAGTGTGTCGGTGTGCATGCGGTCATGTTCGCACGCGGCATGTTTGTGGCAAGGGGAAAGGGGCGCATGTACAGAATTCTGCGCACAGATCCGGTCACTGTGGGGTCGATTTTTGAACGCGAAGATCGCGAAGGGCTCGAAGAGGGGACTGAACGCAGAGGGCGCGAAGGTTACGCAGAGGTCGCCGAGAAGAATAAGAGATTTGAGTGCCGTACTCGCGGCACAGCCGCGCAGTGCGGCGGATTACTAAGGGTGTTGGGCGCCCTGCTTCACTCACGCAGCGATGAAGCAGGAACGGGAGATTCAAGAGAACCTGCTTTGCCTTGGCGGGTCAGAGTAGGGCACGCGGCACCCGGCGTTGTAGAACGACTGCAACAGTATGAGATCGTTGCCGTAATGCTTTATATGAAATGGTTCTTCTGGCCAACTGTGGTCGTGCTCAGTTGCGTTGCGGTTGGGTTCTTTCTTGCAGCATCGAAGGGCACATGGAAGCGGGATACGCCCTTGGTTCATCCTGTCGCGGTGCGATCCGTATCGGGGGGCGTGCTGGAACTTGAGGACGGGTGTGAGTTGCGTCCCGCGGGCGTGGAGCCGCGTGTTGATGTGGAGACATGGGATATGTTTCTGCGTGTGAGCACGGCACAAGGGGTCGTAGTCGATCGGGTGCTTGTTGACGGTTCGGCGGTGATTCGCGTCGAGCCGCGGTTTTACAACTGGTGCGGGACGAGCAGCCATCGCTGGCCGGGGAGTTATGTGGAGTGCGGGTTAAGTGCTCTGGCGATTCGGTGTGGGTACGCTGACCCGGCGAAGGAGATAGATCATCTCAGCGAGTTAGAGACCTGGCGACTTGAGGGCGTAAAGGCCTTGCGATTCGATGACGAACCGGTGCTGATCCACGATGAGCTCAATGCGTTCCGATTTGATTCTCTTGTTTTTGAACTTCAGGACTTGGATGGGTATGTTGAAGCCGTGACTGGGGTGGAACGGCCTTGAGATCGTTTGGTGTTGAACGCGAAGATCGCGAAGGGCTCGAAGGGGGGGAGAAGAGGGGACTGAACGCAGAGGGCGCGAAGGTTACGCAGAGGCGCAGAGAAGAGTCGTTGGGAGGTCACGGACGAAAGACCTACTTTGCCCTGGTGGGTCAAAGCTGGCCCCCCCCATAGGACATCATGCAGAGGCGCGGACAAGAGCACTACTGCGCCGCTTTGCGGCGAGTAGTGGCACCCAAGAGGAGTTCGTGTTGTTGATTAGCTCATCCCCTCAACAAACGCCTTGAAGCGGTCCATGCCCGCGTTGATCTGGTCTTCGCTGCAGGCGAAGGAGATGCGGAGGTGGTTGCCGGAGATGCCGCCGAAGTCTTCGCCGGGGACGAAGGCGATGTGGGCTTCTTCGAGCATTGCTTCGCAGAGGGTTGTGGCGCTGGTGATCTTGGTGCCCTTGGCGCTGGTCTTGGCGAAGAGTGCGGAGACATCTGGGAAGACATAGAAGGCGCCGGTGGGTGTTGGGCATTTGACGCCGGGGATCTCGCTGAGGCGGGACATGATGAGGTCGGCGCGCTTTGCGAAGGCCTGTCGCATCTTTTCGACTTCGGTCTCGACCTGCGGGTTGGTGAGGGCTTCGCGGATGGCGGGGTAGTTGAAGCTGGTGATGTTGGTGGTCATCTGGCCTTGGAGCTTGCCCATGGCCTTGATGAGGTTTTTGCCGAACTCGCCGGGCATGGCGGCGTAACCGATGCGCCAACCGGTCATGGCGTAGGCCTTGGACATGCCGTTGAGTGTGACGACGCGCTCGGCGATCTCCGGGATGGAGCCGATGGAGAAGTGTGGGTGCTGGCCGTAGACGATCTTTTCGTAGATCTCGTCGGTGAGGACGACGAGCTGGGGTGCTCGTTCGAAGCCCTCTTTGATGACCTTGGCGAGGTCGCGCAGGTCCTGCTCGGAGTACATGGTGCCGCAGGGGTTGGAGGGTGAGTTGAGGACGAGGACGCGTGAGCGTGGGGTGATGGCGTCTTGGAGCTGGGCGGGGCTGATGCGGAAGTCGGTGTCGGGGCCTGCGACGACCTCGCGGACGACGCCGCCTGCGAGTTCGCAGATTGGGCGGTAGGAGACCCATGCGGGGGTTGGGAGGATCATCTCCCAGGGGTCCTCGCCGGGCATGGGTGGGTCGATGAGGCACTGGATGGTGTTGTAGAGGACATGCTTTCCACCGACGCCGATGGCGACATGTTCGCCGGTGAGGCCGGGGATGTTGTTCTCGCGTGTGAGCTTGTCGGCGATGCACTGGCGTGTGGGCATGTCGCCGAGTGTTGGGGTGTATTTGGTCTGGCCGTCGTTGAGGGCCTTGATGGCGGCGTCCTTGATGACCTGAGGTGTATCGAAGTCTGGCTCGCCGGCGGCGAAGCCGAGGACATCGATGCCTGACGCCTTCATCGCCTTTGCTTTGTTGTTGAGCGACACGGTGATCGAGGGCTTGAGTTCGTTGACGCGGCGTGCGAGGTCGAGCGATGTGGTCTGGGTCGTCATTGGGGGCTCCTGGTGATGTCCTGTTTCATCTTATGCGATCGCGCATGAAAAACCGGCCAATTTGGCCGGCTAGGGATCAATGCTGTGTGTGATGCTCAGTCGTCTGAGATGTATGTTCCCTGTCGGGCGTTCTGGTCGAGTGGTACGCCTCTGTAGCGGCGGGGTTCGACGGGGACCCAGTCTCGGTTGGGGTCGTTGAACTCGATGGGGTCCGGGTCTTCGGCGGGGTAATCGATGCCGTCGCGGATGGAGACCTTGAGAAGGCGTGCGTCTGGGCTGGGAACGGCCATCTTGTTTGTGAGATCGGCGCGTCGTTTGTCTTTGTCGTAGATCGCCCACTGCATGATGTCTGGACGACGGTTTGTGCCTTGCTCCGCCTGGTTTTCGAGGAAGCGGACGGTGACCTTTTGGCCGACGGGGACATCAACGGTCCAGAGGGGCTCGTTGTCTCGGAAGTCGTAGAGCGTGACGGTGAGCGGCTCGAACGGTGTCGAGATGTATGTGTATGTGTCGTCTGAGCGCATGTTCCCGCCCGGGGAGTTGGTGAACATCTGTTTGAAACAGCCTCCCAAGAGTGCGGTCCCGAGGGTCCCCCCGATCAGGGTCAGGGTGAGCATTGTGCGTCGGCGTGCGTGGATCGGCATATTCGGGTCTCTCCGGCGGGGCGTTATGCCCTCGCTGCAGTATAGCGTGATCAGTTCTATGCGGGCATAATCCCGGTTCTGTGCGTTCTATCGGTACAATCGGGTACGGATGACCACCAAACTCGGTTCACAATCCTTTCAAACTTGAGATCATTGCGCCCATGACACTCCCATACCGCATCGGACACGGATACGACCTGCATCGACTCGAACCCAATGGCGAGCGTGGACCCGGACGCCCGTTCATCCTTGGGGGGGTAGAGATTGAGCACGATCGGGGCCCTGTGGCCCACTCGGACGGGGATGCGTTGCTGCATGCGATCACGGATGCGTTGCTTGGTGCGATCGGCTCGGCGGATATTGGGCAGCTCTTCCCGAACGATGATCCTCGCAATGAATCTGTGGACTCTCGTGTGTTTCTGCGTGCTGCAGCCGAACGGGTGAAGGACGCGGGGTACGAGATCGGGAATCTTGATGCGACGATCATCTGTGAACGCCCCAAACTGAGTCCTCACAAGGACTTGATGCGTTCGAACATCGCGGCGGGGCTCGGGGTGGAGGTGGATCGGGTGAACCTGAAGGGGAAGACGCACGAACAGGTGGATGCGGTGGGACGCAACGAGGCCGTGGAGGTGCATTGTGTCGTGCTGCTTGTGCGAATGGAGGGATAGATGTCCCGATCGAGGGTGATGCCCAACCGATTTCGACGCGGATTCCGCCTCGTTCGGGATGTGGTGTTGATCGTCTTGATTGGTATCGGGATGTTGTACCTGATCCGATTGATCGAGTGCCGCGCAAAGCTGCCGGGTTCGCGGGTGGTGGCGTTGGTGTACGACCAGACGAGCGACACTTTTTCGATCGAGACCGAGCCCATACCCTGGTGGTCCGTGCGTGGGCTGTCATCAAAGATCGAGATCCGCACGGTCGATAACGAGGGCGAACGCGACGGGCTGTATCCCCACCCGAGATTCCGATCGCGTGAGATTGTTGATTACCCTGATGCCTCGATGGACCAGTATTTTCCGGGGTACATATTGAGCAAGGATCTCCCGCGCGGGAAGGCGTTGAGCCCCACCAAGCCATGGAAGATGGCGAGCGGGGTTGTAAGGCACGAGGGGCATTGGAGACTGATCTTCGAATCGGTGCACCTGAACGACACGGATGTGCATCGCCCGATCCGTGTGGCGCAGTTCCGGAACTATTACCCCGCTCAATCGCCGGATGACAACGCCTACGCGTTCTATATCAAAGCCATGGGTCCGCTCGGCGCGAGGGGGTATGGGCGTGTGCATGAACCGACGATCCGTCAGCGGGTTCGTCATGTGATGATGGATGTCGTCGGGATATTTCAGTGATTGGGATCAGTTGCGAGCGTGCTGGACCGCGATGAGGGCGTATGCGGTAATGAGGATGTCGTTGTTCTCCATCCAGCGTGATTCGTGGACCTTGAAAGACCCGCCGGGGAACTGATTTTCGTAGAGTGTGTCGATGAGGGCTTCGCGCCAGTTGATGCCGTTGATCTCATCTTCGCCGAGTGCGTCGAGCGCTCTTGCCATGGTGCAGAGGTAGTAGTAGTAGCCCTGCATGCCCATGCCGGGGTTTTCGTCGAGGACGAAGTTGGACTCGATCCATTTGCGTGCTTCGGTGATGCGTGGATCGTCGGCTTTGATGTTTGCGTAGAGCAGGGATTTGAACCCTGCGTAGGTCATCGATCCGTATGCGCGGAGGCGGACGATCTCGGTGCCGTCTTCGCGAGTTTCTGTGGTTGTGCCTGCCTGTGATTGGCCCGCGAGCCCGTCAACTGATTCGATGTTGGGCACGGTGGCGTAGATGAACCCGCCCTGATCTGAATCATCGGCGTAGGGCATGTCGTTGATGTCGTCGTTCATCTGTACACGGTTGAGGAAGACGAGTGCCCGTTGGTAGGCCGCGTCGTTGGTCGAGGTGCCGGTGTCGTGGAGTGCCTGGAGGAAGAAGCTCAGATTGGAGAGATCCGGGCGTCCGTGCTTGCCGTACCCGACGCCGCCGTAGTACGGGTGGTTGATGTCGATGGACTCCTCGAACCCGGGGTCCTCGGGGTTGTTGTTGTTGAAGTCTCCGTATTGGAGGGTCTTGAGGAACTCTCGTCCGGCGAGCATCCCTTGGAGGGCTTCGGGCTTGTTGACGAGCGCGAGGGCGGAGAGACAGATCGCGGTGTTGTAGCTGGGGAGGATGTCCTTGTAGATCCCGCCGTCGGGCTGCTGATGATTGAGGATGTATCGCGTTGCGGTGAGGACGGTGGGATGGCGTTCGTCGACTCTTGGATCGAGCATGAATCCTGTGACGACGAGACCTGTGATCGCGGGGAGGGTCTGCACATCGGGGTCATCATCGAAGCCGAAGGTGACTGGGTTCTGTCTCGATTCGAGATAGCTCATTGCGCGATCGGCGATGAGTTCTGCTTTGCGTTGGTGCTCGGCACTGATTGATTGTGCGAGGGCCATTGGTGCGAGGAACACCATTGCTGCACACATCATGATTGGGTTGCGTTTCATCTCGTCTCCCGTCCGTTTCTCAACTCGGATTCGGTGTATTCATGATCACCGATGCACCGGTTACTGCCGCGGTCTCGATCCGCATCACGAGCATACCAAAGCGGCACACGCGCACGCCTGCATCAACGATCATTCCGCGTTCGGTATTGCTCCAGCCGCCCTCTGGCCCGACAATCAGTGTCGGATTTTTGCCCAGCGTATCGCCCGGCCCCCATGTCTCTCCGGACGCATCCGCGACGATTGCGCCTGGGTTTTCGAGTGCGTCGTTGAAGGAGATGGGCTCACCGATCTCCAGTCGCCATGCGCGTCGGGATTGTTTCATGGCCTCTTCGACGATCCGCTCGAGCTTTTCGGGGCGGTAGTTGTCGGGTTTCCGCTGGGCGTGCTCGCAGAGTAATGGGCGGAAGGCGGATACCCCGATCTGGGTCAGTTGATCGATCATTCGATCGAGGCGATCGCCCTTGGGGAGCGCTGCGCACACCGAGAGGGCGGGGCGGATGGGATCGACCACTTCGATGGACTGCAATCCGATATTCAGCAGGGGTTTGGATCTTGAACCCGCAATCTCGTCGAGTGTGCCGATCGCGAATCGTCCGCACCCATCGAGGACCCCCACCGTTTCTCCGGTGCGCAGGCGTTTGACCCTGACGGCGTGGTGGGCTTCTTCGGCTCCGATTTCGAGTGCATCGCCTGCCCGAGCGGACGCAAGGTCCGAGAACATCACGCAATGGGCGATCGGGGCTTCATGGTGCATGATCGAGGATAGGCGCGAATGATCGGCGGGCGTTTGAGAAGACGGTTGGGAGAAAACGGCCGATAGCCCTTGAGAAAGCGGACGATTCACCCGATGATCGCGTCAGATTGAGCACAGAAGACTCCCATCTAGAGGGCTCGGACTTTGACGACGCCATTGACTCGCTGCTGAGCGGGGAGGAATCCGCGCGTCCGGCAGAGGAGCCGGAGGGCGCTGATGTCGCAGATCCAGAGATGGTTGATCATGCTGATTCCCAGGCGTTGAGTGATGAGACACTCGAGGCGATCGATTCGGTCGAGCGGAATGCGCAGTCATTGATCGAGGACGCGATCGATACGCTGCTCGACGATGAGCCGGAGTCTCAGTCGGGTGATGCAGAAGCCGACGACGATGCGCCCGAGGATGCGATCGAAGAAGAACCGGTTGATGATGTTGAGGCGGCGTCTGAGGACGCGAGCGTATCTGCGATCAGCTCTGAGGATCTGGATGCACAGCTCGATGCGATCGAGCAGGGCGTGACATCGGAACCGAGCGTGGATGAGGAGCTTGATGCACTCGCACAGGAAGTGGACTCGCTGGACACGGAGACTGAAGCCGCCGACGATATCAAAGAACTCGCACAGTCTCTGGATGAGTTGGAACCCAAAGACGAGGATGCGTCCGAAACCGCGGAGCCGGATGGCGTCTCGGCGGAGAACGAACACCCCACGGACGAAGCGGCGGATGTTGCTGCGTCCATGGACGCGGATGAGCTGCTGAGCAGTGTTGCTGATGAACTTGTCAACGCGTCCGAAGAATCCACCACAGAACCTGACGCCGATGTCATTGAAGATGAGCAAAGCGCCAAAGGCCCAGTTGCTGATCCGAGTGATGATGCGGACGAGGCGCAGAGCGAAGCACCTGATGCTGTGGCATCCGCTGAGCATGTGCTTGAAGAGACGGACTCATTTACTGCGGCGATCGATGAGCTGATGGGGGATTCATCCAGCGATCAATCCGAGGACAGCGGCGAAGCACCTGGACCTGAGCCGGTCGATGATGCTGCCGGTTCGGAGTCTGTGGATACCGCATCGATGCTGGCGGATCTGGACGCGACGCTTGCGGGGATCGGTGACGATATCCTCAGCGGTGATTTTGAAACACCGGAGGGTGACCTCATCGGTTCAGATGCGTTGGGCAGCAACGACGCAACATCGATCTTGGACCAGCTCGATCTTGGAGAGCTTGATCTTGATTCGAATGCGGTCTCGGCGAGCGAAGAGCGGAAGGATCCGACAGAACCGGAAGTACCCACTCAAGCTGCGGAGGAAGCCGCTGAGCCCGAGCCGGCCACCGTCCCTGCGATTCCACCAGAACCCACGCCCGCGCGTTCGACGCCGGAGCCGACACCCGTTGCGGCTTCGATGATCGCGTCGAAAGAACAAGAGAACGATGACGCGCCGATTTCTGAAGTCGAATCGATCTGGCAGGCCGCTCGTCGTGTGCTTATTCGTGCGGGAAAAGTCGCATGGAAGGAAGGGCGCGAGCGGGCGATCCCGTTTGGTGCCCGGCTTGTGGTGCTTGTGAATAAGCCCGTGCGTGATCGGCCCGCGGTCGTTCGCGATTCGATTGGATATGTTGCGCTCTGGACGACGCTGCTTGCGATGATCCTTTGGATATATCTCGGGTTCGTGCGTGCGACCCCGACGCCAACGCCTACGGAAGCGCCGACCCGGATGCTCGCACCCGGTGAGGATACCGATCCGCTGCGTAACGCGAGTGTCAGCCCCTGATCAGTCCTTGAGTTCGACTTCCTGCAGGGATGCACGCCATTGCGCATCGAGCTGATCGAAAGGAAGACCGAGGACTTCGCGTGATGCCTGGTCGAGCGTGTCGCCGTGACCGAGTTGGATGAACCAGGCGTTGCGGGCATCTTTGCCGAAGGAGCGATCGATGTAGTCGATCATGGACCATCCCTGCAGGTAGACATGCATGCCATGGTTGATTGCTTCGCCCTTGAAATCTGCGAGCAGGTTCCAATCGCGTAGGTTGTCTGTCTGTGCGAGCTGTGCGATGCGTTGGTTTTTGCGTTCCCATGAATCGCGGAACAAGCCTGCGGCGACTTCGGCGATGCCTTCGAGTGTCCACCACGGTGCGAGGTTGATCTGCGGGCCGTACTCGAAGCTGACGGCGTGGCCGATCTCGTGTGCGAGGAGCGGATCGAGGCGGTCCTGCTTCATTTTATCGCGACCGAGGATCTTGATGGATTCGCCGGGCTCGTTCCAGCCGGAGATCCCAGCGGTGTAGGACGGGTAGATCGATGCCTGGAGCTCACGCATCTTTGGGTAGATCTTGACGACGACCTCGTGGAGATCTCCCCCGTTCGGATCGATTCCCATGTCCTTTGCGATCGCGTCGCGGAGCACCGGGACGCGTTCGCGTGCCATGTTTGCGATGTCGGCGTGTTCCTCGTCGCCGTAGATCCTCACGCCCGGGGTGTCGGTGATCGCGATGTCCCATGCGCGCCCGATGAAATGCCATTGTCCTTGGGGGGTGCCGATGGGCGCGAAGCGTGCGGGCATGTCGTAGCGTCTGGGTTTGTCCTCGCTGGGAACCTGCCAGGTGTAGACGACAGGCGCGATGATCGAGCCGTCGTTCTCGAGGAGGATCTCGGTGTTCGGGTCGATCTCGATACGCAGGTTTTCTACGGGGGCGACGGAGAGTTCCGCGAACCATGCGCGGTGCTCAGTCGCGAGGACCGGATCGCTTGGGTTGATCTGGGCCATGTATGCGCCGGAGTCGGAGCGCTCGATGGCGGACTGCATGGATGCGACCACCTCGCTGACGCGGAGCGCCTCGATGGCGCTCTCGGGGAGGGGGGCGTCCGCCCACAGGAGCGGGGCAGCGATGGCGATGCATATCGATCCGAGCAGTCGCATCAGAACTCTGCCTGTCGGGGGGCGCGGGGGAATGGGATGACATCGCGGATGTTCTGCATGCCTGTGCAGAACTGGATGAGTCGCTCGAAGCCGAGCCCGTAGCCGGCGTGGGGGACGGTGCCGTACTTGCGGAGGTCGCGGTACCACCAGTAGTCGTCCTTGATGAGCCCCATCTCGTCGATACGCTGATCGAGGACATCGAGTCGTTCTTCGCGCTGGGAGCCGCCGACGAGTTCGCCGACGCCGGGGACGAGGATATCGACCGCGGCGACGGTGTCCGCGGGTGCGCCGTCGGTGCCGGGGTCGTTGAGGCGCATGTAGAAGGCCTTGATGTCCTTGGGGTAGTTGATGACGGCGACGGGCTGCTTGAAGTGCTTCTCGGTGAGGTAGCGTTCGTGCTCGGACTGCATGTCCGATCCCCATTTGACGTCGTAGTCGAACTTCTCGCCGCATTCTTCGAGGATTTTGATCGCGTCGGTGTAGGTGATGGTCTTGACTGGAGCGTCCGCGATCATCTTGAGACGGTCGATGATGCCTTTTTCGATACGCAGGTCGAAGAACTTGAGGTCATCCTCGCGGCGGGTGAGCAGGTCGCTGGCGCAGCGGCGGAGCATGCCCGAGGCGAGATCGATGTTGTCGTGCAGGTCGGCGAAGGCGATCTCGGGCTCGATCATCCAGAACTCGGCGAGGTGCCGCGAGGTGTTGGAGTTTTCGGCGCGGAAGGTGGGTCCGAAGGTGTAGACGCGGCTGAGCGAGCAGGCGTAGGTCTCGACATTGAGCTGGCCCGAGACGGTGAGGTGTGATTCCTTGCCGAAGAAGTCGCTGGAGAAATCGACTTCGCCGTCTTCTGTCTTGGGGATGTTGCAGAAGTCGAGTGTGGAGACGCGGAACATCTCGCCTGCGCCCTCGCAGTCGGAGCCGGTGATGATTGGTGTGTGGACCCAGTAGTAGTCCAGCTCGTCCATGTAGTTGTGGACAGACATCGCGAGCGCGTGGCGTACGCGTGCGACGGCGCCGAAGGTGTTGGTGCGGGTCCGCAGGTGGGCGACCTCGCGAAGGTATTCGAAGCTGTGTCGCTTGTTGCTGGTGGGGTAGGTGTCGGGATCCTCGACCCAGCCGACGACTTTGATTTCGGTGGCCTGGATCTCGACGGACTGGCCCTTGCCCTGTGACTCGACGAGCTGGCCGGTGATCTCGACGGAGCAGCCGGTGTTGAGCTTTGCGACCTCGTCGTAGTTTGGCAGGTCGTGGCGAGCGACGGCCTGGATCGGGTCGAAGCATGTGCCGTCGTGGACGGCGATGAACGACAACCCGCCGTCGGCTTTGGAGTCGCGTTTGGTGCGTACCCATCCTTTGACCGTGATGGTCTGTCCGGGGTCGGATTTGAACGCGTCTTTGATCTTCATCCACGACATGAGAAACTCCCTGAAAAACAACCCTGCCGAGTGATTCGGCAGGGTTGAATACTAGTGCGTTTGGCGTGTCCGATTTGGGGAGAACCGCTCGAAGTGGCTGATTACTTGTCGTTGAGGAATCCCCAGTTGGCTGCCTCGGGGTCCGCGTTCATCTGGAGGTAGTACTGGGTGCCGCTCTCGCGGACCGAGTAGTAGATGTCGTCGGCGGTGAAATCGCCGGGTTCTTCCTCGAACTCGGATTTCCCGGCGCTGGCGTTGAAGAGGCGGGCGACGCCGTCGATATAGAGGATGTGTCCCTGATCCTGATGTCTCTCGGTGATCTGATCGAGTCGTGCCCAGTCCCCGTCGTTGTATTCGTCGTGGGCGTTGTAGAACTGTGTGTGTTCTTCGACGAAGATGGGGAGTTTCTCGAAGTAACCGGCGTTGCTGACGAAGTTGTCCGCGGTGTAGTACTGGCTGCTGGTGCCCGAGAACCCCTTTGTGCGATCGAGATAGGCGAATGTGTTGATATAGCCCTTGTACATTTTGGCGCCCTGAACGCCTCGTACGAGTGAGTAATCGAAGTCGACCCCGACATCCTTGTAATCCCCGAAGAGATCGGAGTACTGCTGATCATCGCCTGTTGAGGTTGCTGCCTGTCGGTTGTTCTTGGGGCACGCGAGGACTTCGTCTGCGTCGTTGACATAGTCGAAGATCGCGCCGCGTTCCCATTTGTCTGGCGCGACCTCGACCTTGACCCATTCGCTGCGGGGCCAGATGCGGTCTTTGTGATCGTGTGCGTACATCGCGGTTGCCTGGCCGATCGATCGGAGCTGGACGGCGCACATTGTGGTCTTTGCGGTTTCGCGCACCGCACCGAGCGCGGGGAGGAGGATGCCGATGAGCAACGCGATGATCGCGATGACGACGAGGAGTTCGATGAGGGTAAACCCTGACTTTGCGATCCTGCGAGCATGGTTGTCGTTGCATTGACGATTTCGTTGCATGGCGTTGCCCATCCTGTGGCTTGAGAGGAGTGCCGATAACGACAGAGCGTAACAGTTACATTTTAACGAAAGCACCTTCCTCACGCAATCGTGAAACGGAGAATCTGTGCGAGAAACCGAGTCATTGTGCTGAAAACGCCGCTGGATGAGCAGAAAGGGGCTTGTTGGTTTCCGATTGGTCGGTCTGGGTCCTATCCTTGCTCCTATGGCTCGAGCGACCGAAATTGACCCCATTTGTCCGCTGGGACTGACTTTGGAGCAGTATCAGGCGGCGTGCGCGCTCGAGGGAGTTGGCCCTGGGCGGGCGAAATCGGCGTATCACGCCGTGTTTCGTGATGGCTCCGCCCATGATGCCCCCGCCAAGATCGTCGTGCCCGAGATCGTGAAGCGTCACGAAGAGCTTGTGGATGAGGGGGTTACGATCAAGTTTGTCCAGCGCCTCCCCAACCCCAACCATCGGCTCGCGGACAAGGGGATCGACTTCGACGATATCGAGTCGGTCATCATCCCGATGCTTGGGCGATCCGGGCGCAAGACGCACACGCTGTGCGTGAGCTCGCAGGTTGGGTGCGCGATGGGGTGTGATTTCTGCGAGACCGCGCAGATGGGGCTGATGCGTTCGCTGCGAGCCGACGAGATCGTCCAGCAATGGTGGACGGCTGAGTTTGTGGAGGGGATCCACATCGACAACATCGTCTTCATGGGCATGGGCGAGCCCATGGACAACCTCGACGAGGTGCTCAAGGCGATCGCGTGTCTAACGGATCATCACGGCGCACGCGTCCCCATGAGCGCCATCACGATCAGCACGGTCGGGCGCGTGGATGGGCTGCGTCGGATCGAGCAGCAGGTGCAGCAGCCCGGGTGGGGCAAGCTGGGGCTGGCGCTCTCGCTCAACGCGCCCAACGATGAGATCCGATCGGAGCTGATGCCGATCAATCGCAAGTGGGATATGGCGGAGCTGCAGCAGGTGCTCATCGATCTGCGTGAGGTGCGTGGCGGACGCAAGATCATGATCGAGTATGTGCTCATCCCCGGCGTCAACGCGGAGCTTGAGCACGCGGACCAGTTGGCGGAATGGATGGCGCCCTTCATCCGCGATCATGGTCGCGAGAAGCACAAAGGGCACGGTGGCTTGCTCAATGTCATCCCCTACAACCCGAGGCGTAACTCGCCCTGGCCCGCGCCGACGCAGGATCAGGTGGACGCGTTCGTGTTGCGCCTGATGGAGCACGGCGTGTTCGTGAACCGTCGGCGCACAAAGGGTCGTGATACGATGGCTGCGTGCGGGCAGCTGGGGACGGCGGAGATCCGGAAGCGAAATCTTGTGCCGTTGACGACCAATCAGACACACAATGCCTGAAACCCCATCGACCAATGAGCGACACACCCCACGCGTGAAGCGCGGGTTCGTGCGGTCTCATTTCAAATGGTTTGTCGGGATCTATTTGTTTCTGCTGCTCGCGTCGAACATCGCGGATTGGCAGATGGACGAGGCGCGGATCGTGTGGGGGAACATGTTCCTCGACAAACATGATGCGCCGTTGTTTGAGGTGGATACGACTGGGCTGCCGGTGAATGTGAACCCGCTGCCGTATCGGGTGGTGATCGAGGGCGACCCGGATTCAACGCTCCCGCCGGTGCTCCTGCTGCATGGATCGCCGGGCGCGGCATATGGGTTCGAGAAGTTCGCACCCAAGCTCAGCGAGAACGGGCGACGCGTCATTTATCTGGATCTGCCGGGGTTCGCGTCCCAAAACGAGCCGTGGTCGCGTGGGAGCGTGTTCGAGGATTACGGATCAGATACTTACGCTGCCATTCTCTGGCGTTTGCTCGAGGCGATGGGCGACGAGCAGCGCGTGCACATCGTGGGATGGTCCAACAGCGGCGCGGTCGGGCTCCGCATGATCGAGCAGCACCCCGATCGGGTCGCAACGCTCACGATGCTCGCGGCGGTTGGTACACAAGAGAACGAGGGCACGGGCTCGTACGCTTTTGAGCACTTTAAGTACAAGGTCGGGCGTCTGGTGCTCGATCATGGTTCGCACCTGTACCCGCACTTTGGGGCCCTCGGACCGATGGGCGAGCGAAACGCGTTCCTACGGTTCTTCGACGACACGGACCAGCGCGATCTGGGCGCGTTGATGGAATCGATCGACACCCCCACCATGATCATGCATGGGCGTGAGGATTTCCTGATCGCGGATCGTGCAGCGGAGGATCACTATCGACGGATGAAGAGCGCGAGACTCGTGATGCTCGACGCGATGCACTTCATCCCGATGATCGACAATGAGAGCACGCTCGCGGCGGATTACCTCAACCCGTTCTTTGATCGCCATGACGCACCGGGTGTTGAACCCGAGACAGATCATGTTGATCTCGCGCCGGTGCCCCATCGGACCGGCGCGGATGCGTTTGTGCGCGTCGTGGGGATGGGGATCCGATCGTTGCCCTGGTGGTTGGTCCTGATCGCGGCGACGATCCTGATCCGTGTCCGACCCAATGTTGGGATCGCGATCGTGACGGTGTTCGTCGTGCTCATGGACATCGACTTTGGGCTCGCGCTGCTCGCGATGTTCGTGGGGCGGACCTGGTGGCTGGTGCGCGGAGCGGACCATCTCGATCGTCCGTGGACGATTCTCGGGTGGGTGCGCGGATTCCTGTTTGTCATCCCCGCGTTTGTCATTGGGTGCATCGGCGCCACGATCACGCTCCGGCTCGCGGAGGTCGGTGACTGGATCGGGCTCTTCGTTGGTTTCTGGATCACATTTGCTGCGCTTCGGTTTGTGCGTCTGGTGGTGACGCGTGAGGGGTGGCAGCGGATCCGCGGGCGATTCCAGCGCCTGACGAATCACGAGTACTACCCGAGCGGGGTGCTGTACCTGACCACCCTGCTCGCGGCGTTCGCCCGGATCGCGTCTGGCAAGGGGCTTCGCCCGCTGACTGCGGTCAACCCGGGGTACTCGCGGGATGGTGGGCTCAAGGAGGAACGCAAGTCTGAGCTCGATGCGCGATTCCCGGATGACCCGAGCGTGCTGCGGTGTGTGCTCATCGGCCCGGATCGGGATGCGCGGCGGCGGGCCTCATATGCGGGCGAGTGCGTCTCGACGAACCCGGCCCTGGGCGGGTATCCGATCATCGCCAAGCCGGATCAGGGTGCACGCGGCGAGGGTGTTCGTGTCCTTGAAGACCATCACGATCTGGTTCGGTACTGCGCGGATCAACACGAGCCGTTTGTTCTGCAGCGGTACCATCCCGGCCCGATCGAGGTTGGGATTCTGTGGGTCCGCCACGCGGACACGATCACGGATCCCAATTCACCCGCGGGTTTTATTTACTCGGTCAATAAGAAGGACTTTCCCGAGATCGTTGGCGATGGGAAACGATCATTGCGACAGTTGATTCTGAACCACCCGCGCCATCGGGCGCAGGCACGGATGTTCATTGAGCGGCTCCGCGCACAGCAGCACTCGATCCCTGAAGACGGCGAGCGGATCACGCTCGGATCCTTCGGGAATCACGCGCAGGGCGCGATGTTCACGGATGGCGCGGAGCTGATCACACCCGAGCTGAGGGCGAGGATTGACGCGATCGCGGCTGGGTTCCGCGATGATGAGGGACGCGGGTTCGACATCGGGCGCTTTGATGTCCGCTGTTCGTCATACGACGCGCTGATGAAGGGTGAGGATCTCGGGATCGTGGAACTCAACGGGTTGACGAGTGAGCCGACGAATATCTACGACCCGGACCGATCGCTCGTATGGGCGTGGTCGACCCTGCTCGGGTATTGGCGGCATGTTGAGCAGCTCGCGGACGCGCGGATCGCGGACGGCTCGGGTGAGCCGATCTCGAAAAAGCACGCGTGGGACATGTTCAATGACTTCGTGCGTGCGATGTCGAGGTAGCTGGTTTAGTCGTCGAACTCGTCGAAGGCACCCTTTTCGGCCTGCTCGTCGAGGTACTTCTGGAAGTCGCCCATCTTGTACGAGATGAAGCAGAACGCGTGGTGCAGCGTCAGCCACTCGATGTCGGACTTGTCCTCTGGGATGTCCTTACGGATCTGATTGAACTCTGCGAGGATGGTCTCAGCTTTCATGGGAACTCCTGTTGATGCCTGCTCATGAGGATCGTAGCGCGCGCATCGCCTTGTTTGAGCCGAGCGCCCCGAGGTACGCGCATGATTGCACGAGCACGATGCTCGGACCGATCGGCCAGTGGGATGCGTTGCCGATCACGAAGCCTACGACCGTTCCGCCCAATGCGATGGCGAGGGACCAGATCATCACGACGCGCAATCGTGAGCTCAGGTGCAGTGCTACGGCGCCGGGGAGCACCAGGATCGCCGCGGCGAGGATGACCCCCACGACCTGCATCGACATGACAACGGCAACTGCGAGCAAGATGAGCAGGAGGTTCCCGGTGCGGTGTTCACGCACGCCGTAGGCGGCGCAGACGGGCTCGTCGAAGCTCCAGAACACGAGCTTGTGACGGAACCACCACAGTGCGGTGAGAATCAGAGCGCACGCGCCCAGTGTGGCCCAGACCATGTTCCAGTTTGCGTCGAGGATGTTCCCGAAGAGGATCTCCTCGATGACATGGTGCTCGTCGGCATGGGCGCCGTGGGCGTGTCCGTGATCGTCGTGGTCGTGGCCGGATTCGGCGATGTTGAAGAGGATGAATCCCAGCGCCATCGACGCGCTGAGCACGATTCCGATCGCGGTATCGATTCGCCCCTTGTTCGATCGCCCTAATGCGGCGATGACCAGTGCCGCGCCGATGCTGAAGGAGAGAATGATGATCGACTGCATGACACTGTCGGTCACGCTTGATCCTGCGAAGCCCAGGACGAGCGCGACACCCACGCCGCCGAACGCGGCGTGTGAGACGCCCTGCCCGATGAAGGCGAGGCGTTTGAGGACAACGAAGACGCTCAGGGGTGCGCCGATGAGGGCGACACCCAACCCGGCGAGCAGCGCAGGGAGATGATCTGCGTGGAAGATGCTCATGATGCGTCCCCCTTGTGGTCGTGCCCGCAATCATGATGGTGTGCGTGGGCGGGATCGTCGCAGTCATCCGCGGCATGGGCGTCGATGTGGACGGCGCCGAGGATTGGTTCGATATCGTGCGCGAAGACCTGCGCGAGGACAGCGGGTGTGAGCCCGTCGGGTGTGTCGTGGAAGTGGAGCGTCCTGCTCAGGCAGGCGACGCGATCCGCGACTGCGACGAGTGCCCGCATGTCGTGGGTGACGACGATGGTCGTGAGGCCGAGTTCGTCGCTGATCGTGTCAATGAGTGATGAGAAGCGTTGCTGGCCCGCGATGTCGACGCCGAGCGTTGGTTCGTCGAGGACGAGGAGCTTGGGTCGGGTGGAGATCGCGCGGGCGATCATGGTGCGTTGGAGCTGCCCGCCCGAGAGCGCACCGATACGGCGATCGCGGAGCTGGTCAACCTCGAGCAGTTCGATGGCGCGATCGATCGATGCCTGATCTTCGTCGCTGAGCTTCTGCCAGGGTTTGAGCTTGGCGCGGAGGGGCATGGCGATGACTTGCTCGACACTCAGCGGCCAGTCGAGGTCTGCACCGATGCGTTGTGGGAGGTATCCGATCAACCCCTTGCGTCTTGCCTGAGATGGTCTTTGTCCGAATACAGTGATCTCGCCCGCGTTGGGTTCGAGGATTCCAAGGATGAGCTTGATGAGCGTGGACTTCCCACCACCGTTTGGGCCGAGGATACCGAGCCGGGTGTTGGGTTGGACACGCATGGTGATATCGCTGAGGACCTCGATGCCCTGTTCTCCCACGCCTGAGGGGGGGTATTTGAATGCGACATCGCATATGTCGACGGCGGGGAGTTGGCTTTGATCGGGTTCGTTCATTGGGATTTATTATTGAGAATGAGTTCTCATTTGTCGAGAACAGGATTCAAAATCATGTTTCCGCCCGGCCTGAGACGCGACAAACGCGGTTTTCCGTCTATGATTTCGACCCGATGGGGCGGTAGCTCAGTTGGTAGAGCGCATCGTTCGCAATGATGAGGTCAGGAGTTCGAATCTCCTTCGCTCCACTTTTCGATGGCACCGGGCCAAGCCCGGTGTTTTCTTTTGGCTCCCCATCGCCCATCACCGTGATCATCACGATCACCGCGATGACCCAGAGGGCCACGAACGCCGCGATGATGATGGCGATGCCGGCCCTGGCAACGCGAGCGCGGGTGGGCTTGGCCTCGACCCGCTGGCGGGCATCGGAGAGTACTTCGGGCTGGAGCAGGCGGCGGATCAGTCCGGACGCGAGGGGTATAAGCACGAGATCGTCGAGTAGCCCGAGGAAGGGGACGACATCGAGGATGAGATCGACCGGGCTGAGTACATAGGCCAGCAGCAGCAGCCCGACGATTCGTGGCCGCCAGCCAGCGCGGGGATCACGAAGCGAGATCACGAGCACCCGCAGCTCGTCAATGAGCCGCGGGAGGCTGGTGATCTTGGGGAGCAGTTTCATGCGGGATTGTATGGCCAGACTCGCGTTGGCCCGGGCGTTCGTCGTCATCGTCGAACACCGCCCTGATCGCGGGTGTGTCGAGGTCGTCGAACTGGCCCTTTTTGGCGGCGTTGATGAACGCCCAGACGCCGAGCGCGGCCAGGACCATCGCGCCGGGGATCATGATCAGGATGACGGACATCAGGACCTCCCTCTGTATTTCCACGGGCGTGTGGCGAGGGCGACGACGCTCAGGGAACTCATTGGCATGATGACGGCGGCGATCAGGGCGCTGATCAGCCCGGCGATGGCGAGGGATGCGGCGACGGTGTTGTAACAGAGGGACACAACGAGGCCGATGCGGATGGTCTTCATCGTGTGGTGGCCCAGATCGCACAGGGTCTCGATGGGCATGACGCCGGGTGCGGTGAGGTAGACATCGGCGGCCTGGAGCGCGGCTTCTGCGCCGCCGTGGACGGCGATGCCGACATCGGCGAGTGCCATTGCTGCGGCGTCGTTGATGCCGTCGCCGACCATGACGATGCGCCGGTGGCCCTGATTACGTAGCGCGCGGATGAGCTCGGCCTTGCGTTCGGGCGAAGCGCCGCCCATGGCGTGCTCGATTCCGACCTGCGAAGCGATCCGGGTTGCGATCTCGGGGTGATCGCCGGAGCAGAGGTGCAGGTCCCAGCCGCGTGCGCGGAGGGCGCTGATGGCATCGGTGGTGTCTTCGCGGAGCGGGTCGCCGATGCCGAGCACGCCGGTGTGCCCGTGCTCGTCGGCGATGACGACGGGGGTGAGTCCTTGGGCGAGCATGGAATCGATTGCGGATTGGGTAGCTGCATCGGGCTGCGCGGAGGCACGGATGAACGCTGGCGAACCGACCCGCACCCGTCGACCATCAACGAGCCCCTCGATTCCGGCGCCGGCGGTCTGGGTAATGTTTTCTGCGGGCGGGATGGGTGTATCGGCGGCGGCGTCGATGATGGCACGCGCGAGCGGGTGGTTCGAGCCCGATTCGATAGCGGCGGCGCTGATGAGCAGGCCCTGATCGCACTCGGAGCGGACAACGCGGGTTTTGCCCTGGGTGAGTGTCCCGGTTTTGTCGAGGACCATGACGGCGTTCATTTTGGTCGGGTTGCTCATGGCTTCGATGGCGGCGGCGGATTTGATGAGCACGCCCTGCTTGGCGGCGCGTCCGAGCGCGATGGACATGGCCATGGGCGTCGAGAGCCCCAGGGCGCAGGGGCAGGTGACGATGAGCAGGGCGGTCGCGAACTCGATGCCGGTGCGGAAGTCCGCGCGGATGGTCCAGAGCGTGAGCGTGATGGTCGCGAGGAAGATTACGGCGACGACGAAGCGGGCGGCGACGCGGTCTGCGAACTGGACGATGGGCGCTTTGTCTGCCGTGGCGGACGCGACGAGTGCCATGAGCTTCGCGGCCCGGGTTGAATCACCGATCGCGGAAACGGTAACGACGATGGGTGAACCGAGGTTTGTTGCGCCGGCGATCACCTCATCGCCAACGGCGCGGGGGACTGGTCGGGATTCGCCGGTGAGCAGGGCGTTATCGACCTGGGTGGTGCCTTGTTCGATGATGCCGTCGCATGGGATGGAGCCGCCGGCTTCGACGCGGACACGCATGCCGACCTCGATGGCTTCGATGGGTACGCGTTTGGTTGTGCCGTCGTCGAGCAGTCGCTCGGCGCTCGTGGGGGTGAGCGTGAGCATGAGCTCGACCTGATCGGCGGCGCCGCGCTGTTGGCGGTGCTGGACCCAGCGGCCCACGAGGAGGAAGAACACGAGCACGCTGAGCGAGTCGAAGTAGATCTCGCCCGATTGGGTGAGGGTGTTGTAGCTGCCCCAGATCCCCCCCACCGCCAGCGCGAGGGCGACGGGGATGTCCAGGTGTGCTGTGCGAGTGCGAAGGGCCGCGATCGCGCCGCGGAAGAAGACGCGCCCGGGCCAAAGGAGGGATAGCAGCCCCAGCCCCATGGAGTAGTAGCGGAGGGTGTGTTCCCAGAACTCGTCGATGCCCGAGAGTGCGCCGCCGTAGAGCGCGATGGCGAGGAGCATGACATTGCCCGCGATGGCGCCGGCAACGCCGACGCGAATGAGGAATTTTCGGTCTTCCTTGCGGCGTGCTTCGCGAGCGCCCGCGCCGCGGGCTGGGTGGGCGGCGTAGCCGAGCTTGTCGAGTGCTTGGGCCACGCGGGAGAGCGGGACGCGGTCGGGGGCGTAGCGCACGACGGCGCTGCGGGTGCGGATGTTGGCGCGTGACTCGATCACGCCGGGGCAGACGCGTGGGAGGCGTTCGATGAGCCAGACGCAGGCGGCGCAGTGCATGCCCTCGAGCAGGAGCTCGGTCTCGCATTCGCCGCCGGGCAGGTTGGTGACGCAAGCGGATTGGAACGCGGGGTCGTCGAGCTCTTCGTAGTTCTGGTTGCTGGAGGCGGCGGGCTGGTTGTCCTTGGCGACGGCGTCGCGGATGCCGTAGTAGCCCTCGAGCCCTGCGCCGTGGAGGACGCTGTAGACCGATTCGCATCCGCCGCAGCAGAACTGGTGCTCCGCGTCGGGGTCGATCAGGCCCGCAGGAACGGGGAGATCGCAGTGGTCGCAGAGCACCTCTGCACTTGTGTTGGATGCGGATTCGGGCATCGCGGGAACGCTACCCGATGCGATCGTTCGGGTCATGCTTAACCCTCCGGATCTTTCATCTCTCCCGTTTCGCACAGCGGGCAGTGGACCTCATCGATGCTTGGGGCGGTATTCGCGGATTCGGAGACGCCGAGGCCCTCGCGTGTCATCTCGGGAACATGCAGGCTCCCGGTGGCGGTCATCACGCCGACCACCACAACGGCTCCGGCGGTGATGTAGGGGAGCTTGGAGTTGAGTCGCCCAGCGAGGAACTGGATGCCTGCGCCCAGCGACACCATGACCGGGAGTGTGCCCATCCAGAAGACGATCATGGTCACGCCGCCCCAGAAGGGTGAAGCGGTGCCGGCGGCGATGAAGGCGTAGGCATAGAGCCATCCGCAGGGTAGCAGCGTGGTGAGCAGCCCGATGCTCAGGGCACGCTTGAAGGGTGTAAGTGCGAATGCGGCCCGCTGGGAACGCTCGACGAAGCGGCGCAGGGGCCCGGGGACCTTGACATGGGCGATGCGGACGCCGCGGATGCGTGCGAGGGTGATGACGCCGAAGCCGATCATCATGACGCCCGCGAAGATGGCCGCGGCGCGTTGGAGCCCGAGGTAGGAGCCGCCGAAATCGATCGCCTGCCCGATGGTGCCCGCGATGACGCCCAGGAGTGTGTAGGTGAGCATGCGCCCGCCGTGGTAGGCGCATTGGAGGCGTGTGCGTTTGCCTTTGGTCGATTCCTGATCTGAGCCGAGGGCGAAGAACATGAGCCCGCCGCACATGCCGGCGCAGTGCAGCGACCCCAGCAGCGAGGCGCTGAGCACCGCGATCATCAGCGGGAGCATGGTCGGCATGTCACTCTGCACGAGCGTCATGGAATACCTCAGGGGGTCTGGGGGACGGAAATGACATCGAGGTCTTTGGTCAATAGGGCTTTGATCCCCTGACGCTGGATGGTCAGTTCCGCGACCCAGATGCCGGTGCGATCGATGGGGAGGGTTCGGGTGTAGACGCCGTTCTTGTCATGGATGAGGACCGTGTCGTAACGGTTGTCGAGTGCGTTGGGGTGGTAGCACACCAGCTCAACGAGCGCGTCCTCGATGGGGGTTCCGTCCATCTCAACGAGTTGGAACTCCACGACGCGCTGGGATGCATCCTCATCCACGAACTCGGTGCGGATGTCGATCTTCCATCCCTCGCGCTCGACGGCTTCCTTCATCTCACGCTGGCTGTCCCAATCAACGGACTTGGCGTAGTACTCCGGATCGACATAGGTGTCCTTCTTGCTGCTGACATAGACGATGGTGCCGATCATCAGCGATGCGTGGGCGAGGAGCATGAGGACGATCACATAGGGCCAGTGCTTGCCGAGGTTGAAGAAGCCCTTTTTCTTTGCGGGCTGTTGGTTGGCGTTGTTGCTCGTCATGGTGATGCGCCTCCGCTTGTGTCTTTGGGTCTGCTCATCGGGCCGAGCAGCTTGAAGGGCAGGACCTGCTCGAAATCGCCCGACTCGTCGGTGACGCGGACCTGGGCGTTGAGCTCGCCGTCGGCGAAGGCGCTGAATGGTGCAAGGATCTGGAACTCCCTGGAGTCCTGTTCGCTTGCTCCGAGCGAGAACGATTCGAGCCCGAGGATGCGTGCGCCCTGGGGCGACACGACCTGGGCATTGTATGTCTGGGTGTTGTCGGTCCGGTTGGTGATGCGGATGCGGACCTGGTTGCGGACCTCTTCAGTTTCGGGAACGAAGACGAAGGGTGTGCGCTGCTCGCGGATGAGCAGGACATCGGCGCTTGCCTTTGTTTTGAGGAGGTACACGAACGCGATGGTGAGGGCGAGCAGGATGATCGGGTAAATGATGATGCGTGGGCGGATGATGTGGGTCTTGCCGCCCTCGATGATCCGCTCGGAGGAGTACTTGATGAGGTTGGGTGCCCGCCCGATTTTCTCCATGACGGTGTTGCAGGCATCGATGCACTGGGCGCAGCCGATGCACTCGAGCTGGAGCCCTTCGCGGATATCGATGCCAGTCGGGCAGGTCTGGACGCACATGGTGCAGTCGATGCAGTCGCCCAGCTGTGGCAACGCGATATCGCCCGATCCCTCGGCTTGCTTGACGCGTTTCTTCTTGCCGCGCGGCTCGCCCCGGTTCTTGTCGTAGGTGACGATGAGCGAGTCCTTGTCGAGCAGGGCGCTCTGCATGCGAGCGTAGGGGCAGACGACGCAGCAGACCTGTTCGCGGAAGTAGGTGAAGTCGAACATCATCAGCCCGGTGAGGACGGCGACGATGACGAATGCGACGGGGTGATCGGTCGGGGCACCCCAGATCCAGTCGGCGACATGTTCTGCGCCGACGAAGTAGGAGATGAAGGTCTGGGCCAGATGCAGCGAGATCACGAGGTAGATCACGATCCGCAGGACTTTGCGGAAGGCGACGAACTTCTTGGGCTTCTTTTTACCGGGGGCACCTTCGAGCAGGAACTCGATGGGGCGGTAGATGAACTCGAGGTAGACCGTCTGCGGGCAGGCCCACCCGCACCACACGCGACCAAAGAGCGCCGTGATGAGGAAGATGGCGATGAAGAGGATGATGAGCAGCAGTGCCAGCAGCAGCGTGTCGGTGGGCAGGAATGTTTTGCCGAAGAATGTGAACCGTCTGTGGACCACATCAAGGAGCATCGCGGGCTTGCCGTTGATCGTGATCCAGGGCAGTGCCGAGTAGATGACGATCAGCGCGTAGGCCACGATGCGTCGGGCCAGGCGGAAGGTGCCGGGCGACGGGCGAGGCCTGAGCCAACGGCGCGAACCATCGGGGTTCAGGGTCGAGAGGACCCGTTCATTCGGTGCTAGCAGTGTTTCTTCGCTCGACATCGTAATCGCCTCCCGGCCGATTCACCCCAGTGCCTGCGAGCACGCGTGAACCAACGCGACGAGCTTTGCGACGGGATCAGCCGTCGCTCGCTTCCTCCGATTGCTCGGGCTGGGGGAACGGCGGGATGACCTCACCGACCATCTGGGACTCGGGTCCGGGCACATTTCGCCCGCGCATCATCGCGACATAGCCGGCGGCCATGACCATCTCGTTCTCATCGAACTGGGTCTGCGGCAGCATCTTCCCGTTGGGTGACCCGTTCTTGATCATGTTATAGATGTCCATGAGTGAGGTGACATTGACATACTTGTCGTCGGTGAGATTGAAGCCGAGGTTTTCGAGCCCCTGGCCCTCCGCGCCGTGACATGCGGCGCAGGTGCCCTTGAAGATCGATTCACCGGCGCTGAGCCACTTCTCGTTGCCCATAACGGCGAGGATCTTGTCCTGACCGAGGGGCATGTCTTTGAGCGGGCCGTATTGCGCCTCCTCGGCTCGGATAACCGCGTTGGCGTGGCGTTCCTCGAGGGTTGGGATGATCGGGGTCATGTGCCAGACGACGACATAGCACACCGAGAAGATCACCGAACCGATGAAGATCAGGTGCCACCATCCTGGGATGGGATTGTCGTATTCCTGGATGCCGTCATAGTTGTGATCCAGGAGTTCGTCGGTGTGCTCCTCGAGCGGACCGAGTGGTTGCTTATCGTGTTCAGACATGGCTCACCCCTTCGTCTGCGCTGCGAGCGCTGTTCTGCTTGATGGTGTGACGCGGCGCGACGACTTTGTCGTCGTCGAGCACGATGTTCGCGGCGTCGTCGATATCCTGCTTCGTCGTGGTCATCACGCGCCAGATGACGGCGATGAACGCGGCGAGGAAGAAGACGAGCGCGATGCTTGGGTATACGGAGAGTTCAAGGAACGACATGATCTTGGACATGCTCATTGCTGATCACCCCCCATAGCTGTCTCCTCGGGCTCGGACTTCTTGATGTCGGTGCCCAGTCGCTGCAGGTAGGCGATCACGGCGATAACCTTCTTATCTCGGGTTTCACCCATCGAAGGCCCACCCAGGACTTCCAGTTCTGCCGCGATCTCATCTGCCTGATTTCGTGCGTGATCGACGGCGTTGTTGTCGATGAGCAGCTCGCCGTAGGGCACACCCAGCAGCGCCATCGAATCGACGCGCCCCTGGATCTCCTCGAAGTTGACCGTCTGGCTCAGCAGCCACGGGTAGCGTGGCATGATGGATTTGTCGTTGACATCCTTGGGGTTCTTAAAGTGGCGGTAGTGCCAGAGGTGGTCTCGCAGACCACCTTCACGCGCGAGGTCCGGGCCGATGCGTCGTGAGCCCCACTGGAACGGGCGGTCATAGATGAACTCGCCCGGCTTGGAGTACTCGCCGTAGCGCATGGTCTCCCAGAGGAACGGGCGGATCATCTGCGAGTGGCAGTTGTAGCAGCCCTCGGAGACATAGATATCGCGCCCTGCGAGCTCGAGCGGGGTGTAGGGCTCGACCGTGGTGATGGTCGGGACATTGGAAGACACCATAAACATGGGGATCGCTTCGACGAGCGAGCCGATGGCGACCGCGACGAGGACCCAGATGGTGAACTTGACGGGCTTGCGTTCGAGCGCTCGGTGCCAGTCGCCCTGGAGAACCTTGTCGCCGGCGACGCCGAGCGCTGTGTTGGCGTGGAGGCGTTCCTTGCCCTTGGGATCCACGATCGGTCCCTTGGAGAGTGCGGGTGCGTAGTGCACGACCTCTTCGTACTTGTCTGGGCGAGTCTGCCATGTGCGGAACAGGTTGTACGCGCCGATGACGGCGCCGGTGAGGTAGAGCAGGCCACCGACCACGCGGATCCAGTACATCGGGAGGAGCACGGTGACGGTCTCGATGAACGCGGGGTAGCTGAGGCGGCCCGATTCATCGAAGGCACGCCACATGAGCCCCTGCGTGATGCCGGCGCTGTAGATGGCGAGTATGTAGAGGACCATGCCCGCGGTTCCGAACCAGAAGTGCATGGCGCAGAGCTTCTTGCTCCAGAGCTTGGTCTGGAACAGGCGAGGCATCATCCAGTAGAGCATGCCGAAGGTCATAAAGCCGTTCCAGCCGAGCACGCCCGAGTGAACATGGGCGATGGTCCAATCGGTGTAGTGGCTCAGTGAGTTGACGGCCTTGACCGAGAGCAGCGGCCCCTCGAAGGTGGACATGCCGTAGAAGGTCACGCCGACGACGAAGAACTTGAGGATGGGCTCGGACGCGACGCGGTCCCATGCGCCACGCAGGGTGAGCAGGCCGTTGATCATGCCGCCCCACGATGGCATCCACAGCATGACCGAGAAGACCATGCCGAGGGTTGAGGCCCATTCGGGGAGGGATGTGTAGTGCAGGTGGTGCGGGCCGGCCCAGATATAGATGAAGACGAGCGACCAGAAGTGGATGATGGAGAGCTTGTAGCTGAATACCGGGCGTTCGGCGGCCTTGGGTAGGAAGTAGTACATCAGCCCGAGGAAGGGCGTAGTCAGGAAGAAGGCCACCGCGTTGTGGCCGTACCACCACTGCATCAGCGCGTCCTGCACACCGGCGTAGACCGGGTAGGACTTGAGCGCGAGCTCGGGTGAGGGCATCTCGCCGTTCTGGAAGAGGTAGACGAGCCCTGCGGGTATCCACAGGTTATTGAAGACATGCAGCATCGTGACGGTGACGATGGTCGCGATGTAGAACCAGAGCGCGACATAGATGTGTCGTTCGCGCCGGTTGATCAGGGTCATCAGGAAGTTGCCGCCGAAGAACCCGAGCCAGACGACCGCGATGGCGATGTCGATCGGCCATTCGAGTTCCGCGTACTCCTTGCCCTGGGTGAACCCGAGCGGGAGCGTGATCGCGGCGGAGAGGATGATCAACTGCCAACCCCAGAAGTGGAGCTTGGAGAGCTTGTCTGACCACATGCGACACTTGCAGAGCCGTTGCGTTGAGTAGTAGACGGCCGCGAACACCGCGTTGCCGGCGAATGCGAAGATTGCTGCGTTGGTGTGCAGCGGACGCAGACGCCCGAAGCTGAGGAACTCGATCCCGAAACCTGCTTCGGGGAACGCGAGTTGGATCGCGATGATGACCCCGACGAGGAAGGCGACGATGCCCCAGATTATCGTTGCCCATGAGAACATGCGCACGATCTTGTCGTCGTATACGAACGCCTCAAGCCCGTCGGTGCCCTTGGCCCGTTCGGCGCTCGCCGTTGGTGTAGCTGCTGCGGATTCACTCACGGTTGTCACCCCTTCAGTTTGCGCGCACCCGTCGCTCTTGGATGCATCACTGGAATGCTCTGAGGATACCAATTTCGGACATCCTTGCCTGTTTGGCCGCATTGATTCTTGTTTTGTAAGAATTAATACGGCATGGCAAGACAAATCATACCGATTCATCCACATCGGTCAACCGCTATAGAGATTTCTTTATCCTATTTGGACCGGAAGTCTACACCAAAGCCCTGATTCCGCAAGCTGGACTGATATCGAGGTTTCTTCCTGCTGTGCAGTGAACCAGATCAGGCGCGCGAAGCGTAGTTCTGCTCATAGAACCGGCGGTACTCACCTGAGCGTACATGATCGCTCCAGGTCCGGTTGTCCTTGTACCATTGGACCGTCGCTTCGAGTGCGTCGGGCCATGCGGAACGAGTTGGTTCCCAGCCGAGTTCTCGTTTGATCTTGGATGCATCGATCGCGTATCGCTTGTCGTGTCCGAGTCGATCGGGGACACGCTCGATCGCTGATTCATCGCGATCGCAGAGCTTGATGAGCATCTTGGTCAGTTCGAGGTTGGAGCGTTCGTTGTTGCCACCGATGTTGTAGGCCTCCCCGCTCTTGCCATCATCGAGGACACGGCAGATCGCTTCGCAGTGATCGAGCACATGCAGCCAGTCACGAATGTTTGAGCCGTCGCCATAGAGCGGCACGCTCTTTCCCTCGATGAGGTTGTTGACGAAGAGCGGGATGACCTTCTCGGGGAACTGGTATGGACCAAAGTTGTTCGAGCATCGGGTGATGCAGACATCCATGCCGTAGGTGTGCCAATACGCACGCGCGAGCATGTCGCCGCCGGTCTTGGAGACGGCGTAGGGCGAGTTGGGCTTGAGGGGTGTGCTCTCGGTGAAGAGTTGAGACTTATCGTCGAGCGGGAGCTCGCCGTATACCTCGTCGGTTGAGACATACACGAAGCGGCCGTCGTTGCCTTTGTGCTTCTTGAACGAATCGAGCAGCATCTGTGTGCCGATGATGTTTGTTCGCAAAAACAGGGACGGATCGTGGATCGAGCGATCGACATGCGATTCCGCAGCGAGATGCAAGACGCAATCGACACGCGGCATGACCTCGTCGAGCTTCTCTGCATCATTGATGTCCGCGTGCACGAACTCGTAGCGTGGATTGTCGGTGAATTCTGCGAGTGATTCGAGGTTGCCCGCGTATGTCAGTCCATCGAGGTTGATGACGCGATCGTCCGGGCGGTTCTCGAGAATGAACCGGACGAGGTTTGAGCCGATGAACCCGGCGCCGCCTGTGACGAGGATGATCTGTCCCATGTCGTTGCTGCTTTCGATCAGGAGAGGACGGGCGTCTTGCCGTTGACTTTGTTCGCACCGGTTTCTGCGACGAGGTTGGTCGCGCGATGCAGCGACTCGATTGTCCCCGCATCGGTCCACCAGCCCTCAAGCTTTGCCCAAGTGAGGTTGCCACGACGCAGGTACTCGTTGTTGACATCCGTGATCTCGAGCTCGCCGCGATCGGAGGGCTTGAGCGTGTCGCAGATGTTGAACACATCCGAGTCATACATATAGAGCCCGGTGACGGCCATATTGCTCGGCGGGTCCTTGGGCTTCTCGATGATGTTTGCGATCTCGTTGTGGTCATCGAACGCGACAACGCCGAATCGTTCGGGGTCGTGGACTTCTTTAAGGAGGATCTTGGCGCCGTCTGGCTGGCTGCGGAAATCCTCGACGGCGTCGTTGATGTTGTGCTCGATGATGTTGTCGCCGAGGATGACGCAGACCTTGTCGTCGCCGACGAAATGACGCCCCAAACGGAGGGCATCCGCGATCCCGCCTTCTCCCACTTGGAAGGCGTACTCAATTCGATCGAGCCCGAGGTCCTTGCCATTGCGGAGTAGCTTGATGAAGTCGCCCGCGTTCTCTTCGCCGGTCACGATCATGATCTCGGTGATGCCCGCGTTCACGAGGCATTGGATCGGGTAGTACACCATGGGTTGGTGGTAGACCGGGAGCAGATGCTTGTTCGTGACGAGGGTCATGGGTCGCAAACGCGTCCCGAGCCCACCTGCGAGGATCATGCCCTTCATCCGATAACCTTCCCTCTCCAGCATGAATGCTGGTATGTATGCATGGGTACAGCGACTGTATCCCTATCGGCGGGTTGTACGCTGTGATCCAGCGCGGGATCGGATGGACAGGGTTTGCCTGAAGGGTGTTTTCCATGAAAACCCTCAGAATCCCTCGCTCGCCAGCGCGATAAGTTCATGTTTTTCAGCCGCTTAGGGCACTTCCGGCGCGAAACCACCTGTTTTTGGGTACACACCCCGATCCTTTCGTTGCCGGGACACGAATCGGCTGTATATTGCTATAGCCACTGTGTTTACGGCAAACAATCAAAGAGGAGAGTCTGTATGTACTTCTTGAAAAAAATCTCAGTCGTCGCGATCCTTGCTACCGGCTCGACCGCTCTCGCTGGTCCCGTAGTCAATCTGGCACCGAGCCAAGTCTTCGACGGGCTCTCCGGCATCGATAACTCGAACTTCATCGAGATCCGTGGAACCACAGTTTCGGACAAGTATATTGATTTCAGCATCTTCTCGAACACTGAGGGCGAAACATCGTCGCTGCTGTACGAGGGCACGCTGATGACCCGCATTGTTCGTTCGCATACCACAGGCAATCTGCACTTCAACTACCGTGTGTTTGATGGGAACGCCAACCTGGACGGACGCATCTCTCAC
The DNA here is from genome assembly GCA_965216865.1 of Phycisphaerales bacterium. Lineage (GTDB taxonomy): Bacteria > Planctomycetota > Phycisphaerae > Phycisphaerales > UBA1924 > UBA1924. Next base: position 2,255,983 of record OZ244206.1, on the reverse strand, counting down.
ATTGAAGTCGGCGGCTTTGGTGATTTCCAAACCCGCGTTGAGTACCGCAGCGATACGATCCCAGCGGCTGATGAAGGGCCATCATCTGCAGAGCGTTCGATCGACGGGAACATCCTCGACTTTTCCTTCACGGATGGTTTGGACACCGGAGACGACTCCATGTTCTTCTTCGCGATGCTGAACACGGATGTGTACTACGAGGACGCCGCGCTCGCGACGATCTACTTGGAATCCGGCGAATCAGTCTCGCTGATTGTCGACTCTGCGACTCCCGGCGTTCCCACGCCCGGCTCGCTGGCTCTGCTGGGCACCGCAGGGCTCATCGGCACTCGCCGTCGCCGCTGATTCACGAATCTCATAAACTCCTTAGACCGCCCACTTTGGGCGGTTTTTTGTTGTGCATCGTGGTTCAGTCGCCCCCGGTCGTGGTCCGGGAACAAAAAGGTCCGAGTTTGCTGGCACTCGGTGGAGTCTGATGTACTTTTCGAAGTAAGGGATACCAAAGTGCACTTCGAGAGGAGAACAAAGACATGAAATACAAGACGATCATCGGTACGGCGATCATTGCCGTATCAAGCACGGCCTTTGCGGGGCCTGTTTATGAGCTCAATGCTGGCGAGTTCTACGATGGACTCAGCGGCATCACCAACCGGGACATGAGCGAACTTATTGGCGAGATCGTCTTTGACGATTATCAGGAGTTCGCGATCGGTGGCATCGAGGGCGAAGGCTCTGGCCTTCTCTACGAGGGCACCTTCATGACTCGACTGGTTCGATCATTTGAAACCGGCAACCTCACCTTCAACTTCCGCTTCTTCAACGATAACACCGACTTGTCGGGTGAGATCAAGCACATCGAGATTACCGGATTCGATGGACAGCGGACACGGGTTGAGTACCGTGACGAGGATGGGTACGGAGAGGTTGCAGCCGAGACTGTTTCGCGCAGCGTTGATGGCGACATGCTTTCGTACAACTTCGGTGAGGCGCTGGACGCTGAATCCTCGAAGTTCTTCTTCGCGATGACTGATTCGGCGGAGTATGACTTCGATGCGGGTGCGCCACAAGCGACCATTTACCTGTACTCGGGTGAAGCCGTGAGCATCGATCTTGCTCCCCCCGTGCCGACCCCTGGATCGTTTGCGTTGCTTGGCGCTGCGGGCCTGATCGCATCACGCCGCCGCCGCTAATCTCGGGTGAAGTATCCCAATTCCCGCAGCCGCCCCTTTTCGGGGCGGTTGTTTGTTTATTCGGACCTCATTCGAGTGACCCTGCGCATTACGACGATCGCTGAGCACGGTGTCTGAGCATTCTTTTTACTGGCTTCAGTGGGGCTCGATCAGGGGACAGATCCTTCCGATCCGTTCAGTATGAGCACCCTGCAAGCGACCCCACTCGATGAACGCCCCAAGCTGTCGCTTGCGCGAAGTTCGGATACACCTGAGCTGGATCAGCGGCACTTTGCTGCGCTTGAAGAGATCGTTCGGCTTGCACGCCCGATCCGCAAGGCGGCGAGTTACGCATCGTTCTCGGGCTGGGCGACGCTGCTCGCCGGTGCGCTGACCCTTCCGTTCAGCATTGGGAATATCCCGATGATGGTCTTCTGCATCGTGCTCGCGGGAATCGGGACCCGGGAGTTGTCGCTTCGTCGGAGGTTGATGAAGCTCGAGACCACGGTTCCCCGCAAGCTGGCGATCAATCAGCTGCTACTGGGAGGGTCGCTGATCGCGTTCGCGATCTTCAAACTGCTCCAACCCACCGGCGAATCGATGGTGATGTCCTCGATCCAATCGGACCCCACTATTCAGAGCATGCCCGAACTGGCGAGTCAGTTCGATGGAATCGCCCAGCTTGAGCACCTCGTTATGGCGGCGTCCTATGTGATCATGATCCTTGTTGCTCTGTTCGTTCAGGGGGGGAGTGCAATCTATTACATCTGCAAGACCCGCGCAATGAAACGCTTGCACAAGCGTGTGCCCGGGTGGTGCGTGCAGGTATTCTCTACGGTGCACGGCTAGCACAGCAATCCGAGATCACAGCAATCCGGGATAGATGAAACTCCTGAAACCCGGGCCCATTTGGGCGTTATATACTCCTGAGTCACGACTACGCACGAACAGGACTCAGGAGTCTCACTTTGCACAATCAACGAACTCAAGCTTCATTTCGCGCTCTCGCCGCAGCTATCGCGATTGCTTTCTCCAGTATCCCGTTTGGATGCGCGACGAGCTCATCGAATACGGTCGAATCTGCTCCTCAGCAACGCACGATCAGCGAGGAGGAAGCGCTCGCGGACTTTGATGCCGCTTGGCAGCTTGTGAACGATACTCACTTTGACCCCGAGTTTAACGGCGTCGATTGGGACGCTGTCCGTGAGGAATATCGCCCGCAGGCAGCGGCTGCGATGAATCGGTCGGAGCTCCGGCAGGTGATGACCAATATGCTCAATGAGTTGGGCCAGTCGCACTTTGGGATCATCCCCGCGGACGCGGCCGATCCTGAGCCCGCGTCGGAATCGGTGCACAGCCACGAGGACGCACCCGAAACGGACGCGGAAGTCAATGTTACCGATGCACTCGCGCCGCGTTCGAACGGCGATGGCATGGGCGACGCGATCACGGGCATCAACATACAGATCATCGATGGGCAGGCAGTCGTCAGCAGTGTCCGTGAAGACTCAACCGCAGATCGCGCCGGGGTGAAAACCGGGTGGGTCCTTGAACGGATCCGAGATCGCGAGGTCTCTACGCTTATCGATCAACTCCGTGAAGCGCTGAGCGAAGAGGAGATGGGCATCTATGCTGTCGGCGCGATCAACTCTCGGATTGAGGGACGCGCGGGCTCAACGGTTGAACTGACTTTTCTCGATGGTGCGGACGAGGAAGTCACGCTTGAGCTCAAGCGTCAACCCCGCCCGGGTGAGACGGTCAAGTTTGGCAATCTCCCCCCGATGAATACCCAGTTGGAATGGATTCGCCAGAACTATGTGAACGACGACGACCGTGTTCTGAGCATCGGTATCATCCGGTTCAATATCTGGATGATCCCCAACGCCCCCAAGTTTGAACGCGCGATGTATGAGCTTCGCGATTGCGACGGAATCATCATCGATCTCCGCGGCAATCCGGGCGGTGTTGGGGCGCTCTCCTCCGCGATGGGCCGGTTCATTATGGATGAGAAAGCATCGCTCGGGACAATGACGATGCGTGGCGCGGAGATGTCGTTCAATATCGAACCGGTGATCGTGACGACCTGGGGCGAACCGCTCGAGCCGTTCACGGGCCCCGTTGCCATTCTTCAGGACGAGGGTAGCGCGAGCACGAGTGAAGTCTTTGCCGGGGGGCTCCAATCCCTCGGGCGAGTCAAGGTGTTCGGGACGCGCAGCGCTGGTATGGCCCTGCCCTCGAATATGGACAAGCTCCCATCGGGCGATGTGCTGTTGCACGCCATCGCGGACTTTGTGACCTCGACCGGAGCTCGCATGGAGCACGGCGGCGTGGTCCCGGACTTTGAGGTCAAACTTTCCCGCGAGGACCTGCTCATGGGCATCGATACGCCTGAGCAGCGGGCGAAGGAATGGATCGGGGAAACCGCCCCGGTGCAATAAACAGATACCGTTTTTCCGAACTACCATGTACGAACATACTCAAACATCACCCGCACGCGTCATGCGTGCATGACCCCTAAAGGATTTGCAAGCATGAAACGCATGAACACTCTTAAAGCTGCTGTCATCGGCGCGTCGCTCATCACCCTCTCGGGCCTCGCTGGCTCACTCCACGCGAGCACTCTCGTCGTTGAGCCCGAAGCCAAGGCCGAGTCGAAGCACGATGAGAAGGCGATCGATGTGATTGAAAAGTCCTTCGAAGCTGTCGGCGGACGCGAGTTGATGGAATCCGCAAAGTACATTCACACCAAGGGTGGGCTCTCGATCCCCGCGGCTGGCATCACCGGTTCGATGGAGACCTATGTCCACGCGCCCGACAAGCTCTTTGTGCTCATCAATATCCCGATGATCGGTGAGCAGAAACAGGGCATGAATGGCGATATCGCCTGGTCGAGCGATGCCATGAGTGGCCCGCGTCTTCTTCCCGAGGATGAAGCAGAAGCTCTTCGCGATGAAACCAACCCCGCATCACGCCTCAACTACAAGAACGACCACAAGGTCATCGAGCACGCGGGTGAAGTTGAGTTCGATGGTCAGCAGGCGCACAAGATTCGCTTTGTGGACAACGATGATAAGGAAAGCTTCGAGTACTACAGCATCGAGAAGGGTTACATGATCGGCATGGAGGCGAAGGTTCCCACGCAGATGGGTGAGCTTCAGATGACCTCGTACATGCGCGAGTACAAGGACATGGGCGGTGCCTTGCAGCCCACTAAGCTCGTTCAGAAGGCTGGGCCGCAAGAGTTCGTGATCACGATCAATGAGGTCTCTTACGACGAGATCGACCCGAGTGTCTTCGAGCTTCCCGAGGCCGTCAAGGCGTTGGTCAAGGCGCAAAAGAAGGACGACTGAATCTGTTCAGTCGCCCATTGACGGATCTCTGATCTGAAACACGACGGCTCGGTTAGCGTCCCTGGACGCGGACCGAGCCGTTGCTTGTTCGGGCTGCGGATATTTCGTCGCTCTGACCAAATCGCATCTCGACTGAGCGATTACTCGATTCCACAAGCGTTGCACCGTTGAGTTCTGTCACGGTCACTTTTCCGTTGCTCGTGTCGCACTTGAGGATCCCCTCGAGCCCCTCTCCGAGATTCAGGGTGATTGAACCGTTGCTTGTGCGTACGCGGACAGGACCGGCATTGCCCGGCATGGAGGTCACGACGGCACTGCCGTTGCTGCTCTCAGCGCGGATGGGGCCGAAGGCGTCGCTGATTGAGATGCTCCCGTTGCTCGAATACATCTCGATATCACCCGAGACCTGCTCCGCGTAGAGTTTTCCGTTGCTGGTCGACGCAAAGACCGATCCGTCGTGGGTATCGACCCGGATAGAACCGTTACTCGATTTCAGATCCGCGTGCCCGCTGAGCCCCGCGATGGTGATCGAGCCATTGCTTGAATGCGCCCGGATGTCGTGGGCGTCTGGAACATTGATCGAGATCGATGCCCCCTCGTTTTTTAAACGCTTCCCGTCCGGCCATTGGATACTGATGTGGAGGGTGTTGTCCGCCGCACGATGGGTGATCACGCGTGTTTCGCTCAGTCGTTCCAGACTGGGCGACTTGAGCGTGACCTCGAGGCTGACATCACTCCGATCGGTCGAGATTGCTTCGATCTTTCCATTGCCGCTGCTCAGGTCGAGGGCCGAGCCGGCGACATGCGGCAAAACGAGCGCCCGTGTTTCGCGGTGGGGCTCGGCCCAGCTCGAGTACCCACATCCAGCGAGCGCGAGCACGCTTGATGATGTGATGGCAACGGGGATCAATCGGCGCAGAATCTGGATAGGTCTGGAAGAAACGCTTTTTGTCACGGTGGCCATGCTCATCCTCTCATAGGGTGTCGATGCGATAATACCGCCTCAGACTGCGGCTTCTGACAATCTTTGGGATGCGCGAGATGTGATTTTCAGTCCAGAAGTTCCGGGTGGATCAGCTTACTTCGACGACTTCGAAGCATTTCACACCCCGAGGGGCATTCACACGGACGATTTCGCCCACGCGTGCCTTCATGAGGGCCTCGCCCATCGGCGATGTGGCCGTCACTTCGATGATATCGGGGTCATCTGAGCCGGATGCTTCTCCGACAAGTCGGTAGGTCTCGATCTCGTCGTCATCCTCCTCACGGAGTTTGACGAGCGATCCGATGAATACAACCCCTTGGGCGGTTTTGGATTCGTCTACCACATGGGCGCTCGCGAGGCGTTCCTGAAGGCGTTTGATCTCGGCCTCTTCCATCCCCTGCTGCTCTCTGGCCGCGTGGTACTCAGCGTTTTCCTTGAGATCACCCAGTGCCCGAGCCTCCGCGATGCGCTCGCTGATCACGGAGCGGTTCGCGAGGAGCGCATCGAGGCGTTCCTGGAGTTTCTGTTTCTCGGTTGGGGTGATGACATCCATGGACAAGCTCCCGTGTGAGGGCGATTGAAAAACACACTGGGATCTACCCAGCGCAGATGGTATTCTAAGCCCGAACCCGCGCGTGGGCCACCTCGAGCGCCCTGGCGATGAGGAGTAGCGCCAAACCCACGCAGCCGATGGCGAGCATCATTCGGATCTGCTGCGGGTAGATCTTCGTGGATACGCCGAGTTGCTCGCGATCCCGCACGAGTTCCAGCACCCCGGTGAGCGGGCTCAGGAGCCACCCGATACGGGGCTGGTCGATCGGGGGGGGTGGGGTGATGTTGCCGAGGAGCCCGGCGGCTGGGGCGGCAAGAACGATTGCGAGAAAGAGAATGATCCAGATCCCGCGATTGACCGCGTTGTCGTTGTATGCGATCGATCGCATCGCCAACGCAAGCATGCCCGCGATGAGGATCATCCAGCACCCGAAGAACAACGACACACCGGCAATAACGGTGAATGACCAGCTTGCAAGGATGGCTGAAACCTGTGGCCAAAGCACCGCTTGCAAGGGGACAAAGAGCACGAACGCGTCGCGCAACGCGAACCATACATTCCCGTTCGTTGGATGACGCTGAGATAAACGCAGCATCGGATAGAGCACGCAGAATCCGATCACGATGAGGATCAGCATCGTTCGAGCCGCGGGGCGGGTGATCCCGGTGCTGATCGTGTGTGCGCGTGACATGGTCGAGAACATCACGACGGTCGCGCCCATCAGGTAGATCATCCAGAGCAGAGCCACCATTCGCGGTTCGCCACGGCGATGGGACCAGTCCCGGTGGTGCTTCGGGGGATTTCCGAAAATATCTCGATCGACCATTGAGCCATCGGGCGGGTGCATGTATCGCCCGCGCGGTTTTGATGATTCAAGATCGTCTTTTGGAGTTGGGTCGTTCATGATCGATCAGACTCGGGCTCAGTCCGAGTATTTCTTGATCATGATATCGTCGCCTCGGATGTCGATGTACCCCACGCCGCCGTCAAGGAGCCCTGCACGCTTGTAGATCTCACTGAGGCGTTCGATTTTCACGCTTGAGACCTGTTCCCCGGGGCGTTCCCGTCCTGGGCCTGCCCCCCAAACGACATGGGTGCCGCGTGTTGTGATGATCTTGATCGTGCCGGAGTTGCTGCCGGATCCGAGATCGAACCCGTCTACCTGTTCCAGGAGTCCGTTTTTGCGTAGTTCGCGGAGCAACGCCATTCCGTCCTGCAGATCCGTGCCTGACCATTGCTCGCCCACTCTGGGGAGTGGTGCATCGACATTGACAAAGTATCGCTGGTTGCTTTGTCCGATTGCGTAATCGAGTGGAAGGACAAATCGATCCCAATCGATGAGCACCTCGCGTTGTCCCACGCGGACGACAGCTCCAGGGATTCGCCAGTGCGCTTCAAGCACGATTGTTCCGTCGCTTGTCCAATGCGCTTGCGGAATGCCCTCGACCCATCCGGAACGCTGCAGTGTGATCACCGCTTCGCGGAGCGGCTCGTTGGAGAGGGCGGCTCCGCCTTCGATCGAGCGGACGATCGATTGATGAATGTTCTGTTGTTCCTGATGGGGCATCCACACCGTACCGTCGCTGAGGGTGGGCCAGTTGATCTGTACCTCGGGGGTACCGGTGACGATCGCCTCGGCCGCGGTGCGATCGAGTTCTCCCACGCCCATCGCCCCCGCGACGAAGACCGTGCCCGTGAGCAGTAGCGTGGCACTCCAGATCGCGATCTTTTTGTTCCGCTCCGCGATCTCGGGGTCACGCTTGGTGCTTTTGCGTTTCGTTGTCTTCTTCTTGGCCATGGATCGGCTCATCCTCACCGTGTGGGGGTCGTGATTGGGCATTCGTCTTGCTTGGCACAGCGCACGATGTGCTCACACAACATCGGCATCTTGAGACCGATCGCATCAGCGGCTTTCGGCAGCAGTGAAGTCGCCGTAAACCCCGGTATGGTATTGACTTCGAGCATGACCCATGTGCGATCATCGCGGAGTAAAAAATCGGCACGAGCGAGATGTCGTACACCCAGTGCTTCGCAGATCCGCAGCGTCTGTTTCTGGATTGAACGCGTGATCTCAGGATCGATATCAGGTTCGACGGTGTACTTCGTGTCGTTTCGCTCGTACTTGGCTTCGAAGTCGTACACGCCCCGCTCGGGAGCGATCTCGATCAGCGGCAATACCTGAAGTTGATTTGGCTGGTCGGGGTCTGCGATGACGGATGCCGTCAGTTCACGCCCGGGTGTAAACCGCTCGATCATGTAAGTCCGCTGGGGGTGCAGTTCGATGTCCGCACGGATCTGCGATTGAGCATGGTACCAGTCCTCGTCCGTTCTGCAGATATGCAGCCCAACGCTTGATCCGTCGTGAACTGGTTTGACAACGATAGGGAGTTCGATCGGAGACCTGATGTCGCTGCCGACCAGGAGTTGCCCTCCATCGAGCACACACGAATCGGGGGTAGGAATGCCCAGTTTCGCTGCTAAGAGTTTGGTTGCGAGTTTGTCCATTGCCAGCGCAGACCCGGCGGCCCCGGTTCCGACGAAACACACCGCTGCGGATTCGAGCCGGTGCTGGAGTTCTCCGCCCTCGCCGAACTTGCCGTGCAGGACCGGGAAGACAACATCTGCGTCCCACGAACGAATCTCATCGATGCTCGGCGTGTCCACGATCATCAGCGTGGCATCCAGACCCGCTTCCACGCATCCCTGATGGACCCCGGTGGCGCTCGCGATCGAGATATCACGCTCCGCGTCGGGTCCGCCTCCGAGAATGAGTACGCTGGTCATGAGAGAGGCTCCGCACGATCAGACCAGATGACGAGCTCGTTTTGCAGTTGCACGCCGAAAATGTCGGCGACTCGGACTCTGATTTTTGCGATCAGTTCGATGACTTCGTGTGCGTGGGCGTCTGGAGTTGTGGTGATGAAGTTTGCGTGGACTTCCGAGACGCTCGCTCCGCGAACGCTGAATCCTTTGAGCCCTGCGCGATCGATAAGCATGCCTGCACTGACACGCTGCCCCTCGTCGCCGATGCCTTCAATAGGATTTAGAAGTGTTGGGTTCTTGAACACGCATCCCGCGGATTTCTCGCCCAGGGGTTGCGATTTCGATTTATAGCTCATGCACGCTGCTCGGGATTTCGCGATCTGGTCGCGGTCTCCCGGCTCGAGCTCAAACACCGCGCCGGTGATGATCAGGTGGTTGAGGTGTGACTGGCGGTATGCGAAGTCGATCTGATTGCGATCGTACTCGTGCGTGCGGCCGACGCGATCGATCGCGTATACGCGTGTCACAAACTGGGACATTTCTCCGAATGCGCCCCCAGCGTTCATGATGATTGCTCCGCCAACTGTGGCGGGAATCCCCGCGAGCTTTTCCAATCCTCCCAAACCCGATCGCACGCACCGGTTGATCAACCCGGGGAGTGCTACTCCGGCGCCGGCGTAGACAATCCCCTTTGTCTCGTCGATCTGCGTATCGATAAACGCGCCTTGCTGGAGAGAAACGACAAGATTGGAAATTCCTTCGTCATCGACGAGCAGATTTGCGCCCTCACCGAGCACACGGAGTTCGTCGTCCATCGTGAGGCAGGCGAGCAGATCTTCCTGGTTGGTTGGGCGTGCGAGTTGATTGGCCCGCCCGCCGATGTGGAACCATGTGGAGATCGGTGCGTTTTCCTGTATATCGAGCTGATGCGAAGCCGTGCTCACGCGATACCTCCCTGAAGGTATCCACGCCCGACTTTCCAGACCGGTCCTGCCCCCATGACCACGAGCAGATCGCCCGGTCGACAGACATTTTCCAGTTGTTCGATGATTGCCTCAAACGGGTACAGGTGCATGGCGCGGACGCCCTTGTCTCGGAGCCGATCGACAAGATCGGCGCTGCTGACACGGTGCTTTTCGATCTCCGAATCACGCACGAAGTAGATATGAGGCACGATGACGATGTCCGCCTGTTCGAAGCTGTTGGCGAACTCCTCGAGGAAGAAGCGTGTTCGGGAATGCTGATGGGGTTGAAAAACACAGATGAGGCGTCCGCCATTCTCGTGGGGCTGCTCGCGTTGAGCGAGCGCCCTGAGTGTCGCGTCGATCTCCGTCGGGTGATGCCCATAATCGTCGTACACACGGACACCATCGCGTGTGCCGAGCAGTTGGAGCCTGCGATCGAGCCCGATGAACGCGCCGAACGATGCTGCGAGCGTGTCTGCATCCGCGCCGAGTGAACGCCCGATCGCGTAGGCCATGGCGGAGTTGAAAGCGTTGTGCTCGCCGGGCATGGAGAGCCCCCACTCTTTCGTCACGCCGTCGGGGTCTCGGACGCTGACCTTTCCTGTGGTGGGTTCATACGAGAGAACCCAATCAGCCGCGGGATTAAACCCGATTGTCTCGACCTCACACTCGACCCCCGCGGTCACCTCTCTTCGGTGGGCTCCGTCGTAGGCGATGATGAGTTTGCCGCCCTGGTCCGCTGGCGCGACCAGGCGTGCGAACTCTGCGAAGGCTTCGACGACGGCGTCGAGTGATCCGTAGATATCGAGATGGTCGGCCTCAATCGAAGCAATGGACGCCACGGTTGGGCGCAGATGATGAAATGAGCGATTGAACTCGCACGCTTCGGCCAGCAACGCCCCCGGCGAGCCGGCACGGGGGCCGATCGGTATTTCCTGCTCCCCAACGCGATATCCGACGGGATCGTCCGAGCCGGCGAGGGCACCGTTGGTGAGCTGAGTGCATGTCGCACCAACGATTACAGACGGGTCGAGCCCCGCGTCCGTGAGCGCACAACCGAGCATGGCGGTGGTTGTGGATTTGCCGTGGGTGCCGGCGATCGCGACCCCTGTATGCCCACGCATGCAAACGCCGAGTGCTTCGGGGTATGTGATGATGCTCAGTCCTCTGGCTGCGGCCTCGACCATCATGGGATGATCGTGTTTGACCGCCGCGGACGCGATAACGACGCGTGCATCTTCCGGGAGTGCTCCGGAAGTTTCTTCAAACCCCACATCGATTCCGGATTGTCTCAATGCATCCGTGACGGGCGATGGGGTGGAATCGCAACCGCGAACCTTCAGGCCTGCATCGAACATGAGTCGTGCGAGTGCGGACATGCCGCATCCTCCGATGCCGATCATGTAGGGGTGATCGCACCCAAGATGCCTTGAGATGGTTTCTGCTTTGCGATTTTGGTCTGATGCTTTCATCATCGATGGCTTCTGTGTATTCACATCCAAGGATATCGTCGATCCCCGTATGCGATCCGCACAAAACGCCCATTGAATCGAGAGATTCAGATCATGAGGGTGGCGTGAGCGCGGAGGGCCCGAGCGTCTGGATCGTGATGTCGCCCAGATCGCGTCGTTTCAGGTAGACATTGAGCTCATCGAGTGAGACCGCATCGAGCTGCGCGACGATCTCCTCAAGAGATCTGATCCGGCCGAGGTTGAAGTAGTCCGCTGCGAGCGCTCCTGCGCGGGCTTTGGTCGATTCCCCTGCGAAGACGAGCTTGCTTTTGAGCCCGGTCTTTGCGCGGGCGAGTTCCTCTTGCGTGACATTTCCCTGATTCAAGCGATGCAGTTCCGCGTGGAGCACATCGAGTGATTCCTGAGCACGCTCGGGCGTTGTGCCAACATAGTTGGAGACAACGCCGCGGTCTTTGTCGGCTCGGTAAGAGCTGGACACAGAGTAGCAGAGCCCCCGCTTCTCACGCACTTCCGTAAAGAGTCGCCCCGACATCCCTCCCGAAAGCACCGCGATCGCGATTCTTTCGAGCGGGTTGTCCGCGTGTGCGATCGCTGGGCCGTCGTGCACAACCAGAATCTGAACTTGATTGGAGTCGTCTTCGAGATGCCCGTATCCACGTGTAGAGTTGTCGCCGGGTGTTGGCATGCTTGTTTCGCCGGCCCAACCGGTTGATTGTTCACCGACGAGCTCGATGAGTTGATCATGATCGACATCACCCGCTGCGGTCAACATGGTGCCGCGCGGAGTCGCGAGGGTGTTCCACCATTGGCACAACGATTCATGAGTGAGCGAGGCGATGCCCTCTTTGGTTCCATAGGTGCTGCGGTTATACGGCGAGGGGAGATGGCGTTCACGCGCTTTGAGCGCTGCGCGATGCTGCGGATCATCTTCAAGAGACGCGACGCCGAGCATTGCGAGTTCCTGCGCAGGTGCGAATGACTCTTGGCTCATGCGTGGGCGACGCACCATATCCATCAGCAAAGGGAGCGCATCGGCCGCGCGATGACCGAGTGTTGTTGTGCTGATCTGCATGAACCTGATCGCGTTTTCGACATCGCGCAGTGCGCCCGCACGATCGAACGCGATCGCTTGTGCCTTTGAATCGAGGTCACCAGCGCCGCGCATAAGCATCTCTGCGCAGACACTTGATGCGCCTAAATTGTGGATATCTTCAAAGACTGCTCCCGCGGGCAATACGCAGCGCAGCGCGAGTGATTGCACCCCGCTTACCCGTTCGGTGATGAGCACGAGTCCGTTGTCGAACTGATGCACGCGTGTGTTTGACGATGACTCGATCATGATGACTCCTCATGCGATGCGATATATTGATCTGAGTGCGCAACGCATTGAATCATTGCCACATGAGTTCGCTGCGCAAGCGTTCATCGCAAACTTTTTGCATGCACACCATACGCAAATCCACCCGAACTTGCGTCGATTGCGCTGCGATCTGCGCCGAAACACACCCCATCCTTCAAAAGAGCATCGATCAAGCGTTGCGGAAGCCCAAGTCGCGTTTGCGCGGTTCATGACGCGTGTGCAACAGATGCGCGCGATGGTTCTGATGGCGATGAATCCGTTGATGAGTGAGGTACATTGCGGCTGCGCGTTGTGATCGTTTCACGAATGCGCACTCTCGATGCGGTGTGCTTGAAACGTTATGAACGGGCAATGCAAACCGCGCGGAAGCACAACGCGTGCGTGTGTTGCGCGCGGTGTTCGTGTATGCTCATACTGGAAGTGCGCAATGCACGCGCAACTTCTTGATGAAAAACATCGGAATAAGTCGATGTGTTTTCTGGTTTGTTTGACACGCGTTTGTTGAGAGTCGATATTCGACTAGAACCAATCTGCTTCAGTACGAAGCGAACTCGGACCAACGAGGAGACTCGAAATGGCAAAGAAAGCCGCAAAGAAAAAGGCGACTCGCAAGAAAGCCGCCAAGAAGACCACCCGTAAGAAAGCAACCAAGAAAAAAGCAACCCGCAAGAAGGCTGCAAAGAAGACCACGCGCAAGAAGCCCGCCGCGAAGAAGGCGACACGCAAGAAGGCCGCGAAGAAGACCACGCGTAAGAAGGCCACCAAGAAGAAGGCGACCAAGAAGAAGGCGACCAAGAAAAAAGCCACAAAGAAAAAGGCAACCAAGAAGAAGGCTGCTAAAAAGACCGCCAAGAAGAAGGCAACACGCAAGAAGGCCACCAAGAAGAAGGCCACGCGTAAGAAGGCTACTAAGAAGAAGGCCACCAAGAAGAAAGCGACTAAGAAGAAGGCAACCCGTAAGAAGGCTGCGAAGAAGACCGCACGCCGTCGTGCGACGCGTCGCTAACGCGGAGCCTCGAGACGGGTGAATCGTTGGCCCGCTCGAAAATGAATCTCACAAACGCGAAATGAGCGAGGCCTGTCGCAAGATCGGCCTCGTTTATTTTTTGCCCATCGGACCGGGAGTTTGGCCACTCAGGCAGCCGGTTTGTTTCTGCCGAATCGGTCTACGAGATCGATATCCGCTCCAGGGAAGGGATAATGCGTATCCAGCCCCCGTTCGAGCGTTTTGAGGTCACAGATCGCGAATGTGCAGAGCCCGTGGAGGCGCCAGTTCACAAAGCGCAGCGATCGTGCGAGCGTCTCTCGTGATGCGACGAGCGTGATCTCTTCCTCGTCCATGGAGACCGGGACGAATCCGAACTGCCACGCTTGACGCTTGGTCACCAGTTCGAGCACCTGCGCGGGGATTTCATGCTCACTCGGATCGATCCGCGGCGCGATCATCGCGTACTGGATCGTCCATGCCTGCTCGATCGCTGAAGGAGCGATCCCGAGTTGCTCTTCGGCTATCACGCCGAACGGGCGTTGCGAGGCACGCTGGAGTTCAAGGATCTTGTCTCGTTGCTCGGGGGTGATCACGCCCTGAACGACCAATAACTCGCCGAGTCGAATACTCATCACGCATGCTCCTGCGTCCCGCAAACTCACGGGCGGATTGAAACCTCGCTTTGTGATTCGGCGCTCGCCAGTCCAGGATCGAGCTGAACCATGCTCGAAGGGGCAGTTTCTAGGTATCGGCGTGTTGTGTACGAAACAGACCGTTCATCCAGAGTCTGAGCAGGGAAAAATACCCAAGATGGGTTGCACGCGGGCGGACTTCATACCGCGACACTGCCCGAGAATATCCTCATTACTTGCCGACGCAGAAGGTCGCAAAGACACGCCCGATCACATCGTCGGGCGATACTTCCCCAACGAGCTCGCCCAATGCGTCAAGCGCTTCGCGCAATCCGAGGGCGATGATCTCCGGATTTGCGATGGCGGAGGCGTGAGGGTCAACTTGCGTTCTGGCGTTTCGGATCGCATCAATCGCGGCACGCAGTGCGCGTCTATGCCTCGGGACGAACACCCCCACTCCCGAACCGCTTGCAACGCTTGTAGCATCCGCGATGGCACGCCGGAGCACCCCGAGCGTCGATGGATCGAACGCGCACACATCCAAACCCGAGTTGGGAAGATCCCCCTTGGGCAGGTCTGCTTTGGTGCGCACACGAATCACCTGTGCGTCTGAGGGCATCTGAAATCCCACCTGCTCGAAATGGCCTGTCGGATCGCACCAGAGCATCGCGTCCGCGTTGAGAAGGATCGATCTGGCGAGCTCCTGTGCGCTCGCATCGAGATCATCAATCGAATGCTCGTCTAGCCCGGCGAGATCGATCAACTCGATCACTCCCGCGCCGGGTGCATCGCGTGAAAGATCCAGGCGTTCGCGGAGTGCGTCGCGGGTCGTCCCTGCGCGTTCGCTGACAACCGCACGATCCTGCCCGAGCAACGCGTTGAACAACGAACTCTTCCCCGCGTTTGGACGCCCGACGAGCACAACACTCGGGCGATCGTCTACGACGCGCCCGCCGCTGCTTGCGCCAGACTCGCGAACAAGATCCTCGATGATCGCTCCCAATCGTGCGTGCAGCTCCATCGGCGCGATGGGTACGACATCTTCCTGATCAGAGAAATCTACCCCCGCTTCTACGAGCGCGAGCATGGCAGCGATGTCATCCACCCATGCTCGACAACGCTCGCCGTACCGACCGTCCAAGAGCGCATCCGCGGCCTTGAGTGCCCCGTCTCGCAACGCGCTGATACGCAATGCGATTCCTTCCGCCTCGCTGAGCGATAATCGTCCGTTCATATACGCTCTGGCGCTGAACTCGCCCGGCTCTGCGAGTGTGATCCGCTCGTCATCGAGTAATCGTGCGAGCACACGCTGGGTGATGTGGGACCCGCCGGGAAGAAGGATCTCGATGGTGTCCTCGCCCGTGTAGCTCTTTGGGCCTGGGAATCGCAGCACTGTGACCGGGATGCTTGATTGCTCGTTCAGTTTGAGGCGGGCATAGATCGCACCACGCTGATCGAGCGAGATCCCGATCAGGTCGTGCGCGATTTCGCGTGTATCCACCCCGGACACGCGGATCATGGCACGGGGGGCGTTGCCTGGCGCGCTGCTGATCGCGGCGATGGTCGTCCCGGTTGGCACGCACGATCCTCCGGCCTTCTCTTCGTTACTTCTGCTTGCGATTGAACTCTTTGGACGCGGGGTTGATGGGCTTCACGCCTTTTTCACGGATCTGCTGCTGCGCTTCTGCGGCTTGCATCATGCGCTGCATGAACCCGGGGCCCTTATTGGCACGCTCGGCTTTGATGTTCTCGATTTCGAGCATCCCGTGCTTCTTCATGTGATGACGGATCCACTTGTTCTCCGCGATCCCCACCGCGGAGTTCGTGATGAAGTACAGTGCCAGACCTGATGGGGCAGCGTACATCATCAGGGGGAACCCGACGACCATCATGACCTTCATCATTTTCTGCTGCGTTTCCTGCTCCGGTGACAGAGTCGCAGTATTCGGTGGAGTGAGGTATTTCTGGTGCGCCCACATCAACACCCCCATGAACAGGGGAAGCATGTTGATCGAGGTCACGCTTCCCCACAGCGGGAAGCTGAAGTGCATGGCCTGCGGAAGTGGGATGGCTCCGTCTGCGGCCGCGAGGTCACTCATGAAACCCCATCCGCCGAAGCTCTGGAAGACACCATAGAACGCTGCCTCGTGGCGAAGCTCCGTCGCGAAGAACAGGGTGGCGTAGAGCGCGATCCAGACAGGTGTCTGCAGGAACATGGGGAGGCAACCGAGCATACCGGCTGGGTTAATGCCCTCTTCCCGCCAGAGCTTGGCCATTTCCTGCTGCTGTCGCTTCGAATCGTCTTTGTATTTCTCTCGGATGGCCTTCTGCTTGGGTCCCATCGCCTGCATCTGCACGGAGAACTTCTGGATCCTGATCTGAGACCAACGTGTAACAGGGTGCAGGCACGAACGAACGAGGAACACCAAGAGGATGATAGAAATCGCCCAGTCCTGGACGATGTCGTGGAACAAGGTGAGGACATCCATGAGGATGTGCGCGAGCCACTGGAAGGTGCATGGTGCACAGATCCCGCCAAGGTTGGAAACGATCATCTCGGGCATGTTGAGGGCCGCGAGCATGGGTTCACCATTGAGCAGGGACTTGTTCCGCAGGCCTGCGAATACACCGAGCTCGCGTTCGCCTGTCTCGCCTGGAGCGATCTCCATCTGTGCCGATCGCATCATGAGCGCCTGGGTTGCGTTCACGGCTTCTGCGTACGGCTCGAGCATGTAGCGATCGATGCGTGTGATGCCTTCGAGCAACTTCTGATCTGCGCTCGTGATGGAGTCGGGATTGAACACCGGGTGGACGAGCACCGCGAAGTATCTGTCTGTGAAGCCGAACCAACTCAGTCGCTGTGCACCAGGGAGGACTTCTTCATTCGGCCAGACCTGGCGAGATCCGAGATACGCCTTCCCATACTGCGCTTCAACGCGTTTTCCGAGCAGCTTGTTGCGGCTGAGCAACTCGTCATCCACATGCACCTTCATCGAGGTGCCCTGCTGCTCAGGAGACTTCAGGTATCCGTACCTGATGCGTCTGCGATCTCCGCCATAGCTCGAAGCAGCCTTGGGCAGATCGACCATCGCAAAGGTGTCGAGCACGGCACGGATCGGTGCTTCGCTCAGGTTCTCGATGGACTCTGTTAGGATAAAGCCGTGTCGATTCTCTGGCTTGAGTGTGAACCGGCGTTCGAGGCGGGCGACGGGATTGCCTTCTGTGTCATCGATGAAAAGCTCGAAGACCCCAGGCTCAATCTCGCGCCAGAGCGGTTCGATATCATTGCCGCTGATCGCGATCATCGATCCGTTGAGGCTCAGCCACGCAGCCGCGAATGGGACCGCGCGGAGGTTGTCGCTGTTCACCTGCTCTGATTGAAGGGTGATGTGGTTCTCGAACTTGACTGTCTCGAACTCGTCGGGCAGTTGAATCGATTTGATCCCTGCCCCGTATGGCGAGAACTCGAGGTAGACCGTTTGAGAATCGTCATCGAGATTCCCGAGGGGCGTGAAATCTGCCGCGTCCTGGCCTGCGGGGCGCACAACATACTCTGGAGCAGAGATCGCGGGTGCTTCGGCTACGGGCTCTCCGCTGATGTCCTGCTGGGCTGAGACACGGGTGGTGGTGAACGCGAGGACCGACAGGATCATCAGAGTCCATGCCGCGAGTCGGGTTGGATATCGATTGTGCGTGTGCATCATGCGTTCAACTCAGTCTATGAATTTGCTCGCGCGATCAGCGTCCCTCAAAGAGACGGTCGCCGAGCCAGTCGTGCAACTGGGGGATGGCCTTGATCTTGTCCGCGGTGTCTTTGATGTCGTATTCGACGCGAACGAACTCGACCTGCCCGGGGGACAGTATGACATAGCTCGCACGCGGGTTGAAATCACGGGGTTGCCCGACGGAGCCGACATTGATCACTGCCTTCTCGTCTGCGATGAACTTGAAGACCGGCTCGTCTCCGATCTCGTTCGGTGGGTAGAAATCGGGTTCGTTGGAGAACACGCCTGGAACATGCGTGTGCCCGACCAGCGCGACACGGTTCACCCGATCGAAGATTGCGTCGATTTTGTCGGGCGCATCGTTCACATCATCGGGAAAAATGTATTCGTTGATAGGACGGCGGGGCGAGGCGTGAACCGCGAGGACCTCCGTACCGTCCTCGCAGAGATCCTCGACCTGACGCACTTTGAGCGAGCTGAGGTATGCATAGCGACGCTGGCGTTTGGATTCATCGGGTTCTGCGTCAAACTGCTCGCGGGTCCAGAATGCGGCGGCCTCGGCCGTCGCGTTGAAGTTTGTCGGTTCGTAGAGAACCCCGAAGTCATGGTTGCCCATGAGCGCCCAATCGCATTTCTCTTGGACGATATCGATGCATTCGAGCGGTTCGGGCCCGTACCCGACAATGTCGCCCAAACAGACAATTTTCTCGATCCCACGCGATTCGATGTCCGCGAGGACACTCCTCAGTGCGGTCGCGTTGCCATGGATATCACTGATGACGGCTGTCGGCACGACGGATGTCTCACAGAATCAAGGGTTTGCGTACCCACGCCAACTCGTGGCGTGGAGAGAGATGGGAACAATAGGAGCATCGCGAGGGTTTCGCAATTCCTTTATTAGAGACGCGTGGCGTGCGATTTCTCAACCCGATTGGGCGAGGCATATGATGAATATGTGCCAGATGGCCGATGAATCAGGACGAACGGGCAGCGAATCGGGGCTCGTCAACCCCACCCCGCGACGCCCAGAACGCATAGACGCATGTCAGGGAAAGACTTATGCCTGCAGCTTCAGTCAGTTACCAACGAACCCGTGAGATGACGATCGACGAGCTTTTGCTCGAGAATCGGATCGTCTTCCTCGTCGGCGAGATCAACCCCGCGAGCGCTTCACGCGTGATGATGCAGATGCTCTATCTGGAAAATCAGCGTCGCAATCAGGAAATCAACTTCTACATCAACTCGCCCGGTGGTGCCGTCGACGATACGCTCGCGCTCTACGACACCATGCGCTTCCTCTCCTCGCCGATCGCGACCTACTGCATCGGTCGGGCATATTCGGGCGGATCCGTCCTGCTCACCGCTGGGACCAAGGGGCGCCGGTTCATCCTCCCGCACGCCAAGGTGATGATTCACCAGCCCTACGGCGGGATTACTGGGCAGGCCGAAGACATCCGTCTGCAGGCAGAGCAGATCATCAAGAGCAAGCAACTCCTGACAGACATCATCGCGAAGCACACCGGACAATCTCCCGAGCAGGTCAAGGAAGACTCCGAACGGGACAAGTACTTTGATGCCGAGGAAGCCAAAGCGTACGGGCTCGTGGACGAGGTCCTGACCGAGCCGCCTGAGGATCTCAAGATCGCAAGTGCGAATAAGTCCTGATCTGTCGAACGCGTTGAATCAACCCACGAACACCACACCGATCGAGGTGAAATACATATGACCACCCCAAGCGCCCATCTCGTCCCGATCGTGATCGAACAGTCCGGTCGCGGCGAGCGCTCATACGACATCTACTCGCGTCTGCTCAAAGACCGGATCATCTTCGTGACCGGCGGAATCATGGACGACATGGCGAACCTTATTGTCGCCCAGCTCCTCTTCCTCGCGAACGAAGACGCGAATGCGGACATCCACCTGTATGTCAACTCGCCCGGCGGGTCCGTCACCGCGGGTCTGGGCATCGTGGACACGATGAAGTTCATTAAGCCCGATGTCTGCACCTACATCATCGGCCAAGCCGCATCGATGGGATCCGTGATCGCGTCATCGGGAACGAAAGGCAAACGGTACTGCCTGAAGAACGCTCGAAATCTGATGCACCAGCCGCTGCTTTCCGGCGTTATGGAGGGTCAGGCAACGGATCTGGAGATCGAGGCCAAGGAAATGCTCCGTCTCCGCGATCGTCTGTATCAGATCTACGCCGACGCGACTGGGCAGGACAAAGAGAAGATCCATCGTGACTGCGATCGCAATCTCTGGCTCGATGACCAGGAGATGATCGAGTATGGACTGATCGACCAGGTTCTCGATTCCATGCCGATGCAGGATCAGTGATCCCGCTCAACAAACTGTCCACTCTAAACCCGCGGAAACGCGGGTTTTTTCATACGCACAGGAATCATGGTATATTGGTGCACACGCATCACGCACCTCTTTAGCTGAAAGGAACGTGTCATGGAAGTTGCACTGCTGGATCTTTGGTTACCCATACTCGTCGCGACGATCTGTGTCTTCTTTGCAAGCTCGATCATCTGGATGCTTTTGCCCTATCACAAGAAGGACATCAAGTTCCTCACGAATGAGTCGGAACTCACGAGCAAGGTCATCGAGATGAACATCCCGTCCGGGCTGTACATGTTCCCGAACTGCCAGACTTCCGATGAGATGCGATCCGACGAATACAAGGAACGCTTCGAAAAGGGGCCCTGGGGTACGATCACTGTGATGAGGGCAAAGCCCAACTTTGGGCTCAATCTGCTCAAGACCTTTATCGCGTATCTCGTGATCACGATCTTTGTCGCGTACATCACCGCGGCGAGCACGCAGGGGGGCGCGGACTACCTTGCTGTATTCCAGGTCGCAGGTGCAGCGGGGATTCTTGGGCACTGCATGGGTGGGCTCGCGGGTGATTTCTTCTTGGGTAAACCCACGCGGTTTATCTTCACGAGCTTTGTCGATGGTGTAATCTTCGCGATGATCACCGCGGGTGTGATCGCTTCGATGTGGCCGGGCGCCGGGGATGGGATCCCCGGGGCACCATTGATCGTTCAGTAAACTGTCAATCCATCACAACCAGGACACCAATGTTCTCGGGGTCCTGCGCTGAGCGCAGGGCTCCGATCGCGTCTTCGAACTTATGCCTCTTGGTGATCAGTCCTGTGAGATCGATATCGCCACTCGTCATCGCGCGGATCGCCTCACTGAGCGAACCCGAGCGTGCACCGATGACTCGGATCTCTTTCTCCGCGATCAGCGTGTGATCGATCGGAATCGTGCTCTGGGGGTTGGGGATTGCATTCCCCGCAAGTACAACGGTCCCCAGAGGTCGGACCATGCGGATCGCGTTATCGAACGCTTCGGCGCTGCCGGTCGTTTCGATCACGACATCCTGATCCCCGCGCCGCCCGACACGATCGAGATGGCGGTGCTTCGTACCCCATTTCGCACACAACTCCAGGGCGTGTTCATGATCACTCAATAGGCGTACGGATGCGTTGCGCCGTGTCATGACCTGTGCACACAGCAGCCCGATCAGCCCATCCCCGAGAACAGACACGAACGGGCGTCCTTCGATGTGTGCGATCTGCCCCGCGTGGATGGCCCGTGCGATGGACAGCGCCAATGCCGCATGCTCGTCCTCTACACCATGCGGGACCTCTGTGAGATTCCTCGTTTCGAGCACGCACCGCTCAGCCAGGCATCCGTCACGCCCTCGGAGTCCGAGGATCCTGCGGTCTGGATCGTGTGCCCCCAAGCCACGCTTGGCGAGTTCAGAATCAGGGTTGGTGATATCGATTAGGCCCACAACGCGTTTGGGAACCCACGACGGATCTTCGCACTGTTCGACAACGCCTACGAACTGGTGCCCAAGAATCCCTTCAAACTCGGTTTCGCCCCGGGCAACACATACATCTGCCGTGTCCACTAGCACATGCGTGGGCCGAATGAGCGCCTGTCCCGCCCCGATCGAGGGATCGGGGGCATCGGAATCCAGGTATAACTCTTGCTTGGTTCGACATACAGCGCGCACACATACCTCCGGGGGACTGCCTCATGGGTTTCATCGGACAGAATCGCGTGCGGCTCGCTCTTTATGCCGGATTGAGGTTTGTTCTCGGACGCGCGTTGAAAGGGTTGTGGCGATCAGGAATCAAAGACCGGATCCATCCCGACCGGTGAGCCGGTCGTTTCATTCGGTGGCGGTGGGATCAACGGAAGGTACTCGATGATCTTCTTCTTGCGATTGAAAATGGGGTAGGTGTACGGCTGAGCCCCGGTGAAGACATCGCTGGTCTTGTTATACCAATCCAGCCAGGCGATTCGATCGAGCCCAAAGTTCTGACCTGTGAGGATCATGAGCGCGTGCTGAACACGATTATTGACCGCGAGGCGTGAGTCACGCAGTGCACCGATCAATCCGAGCACGACTCGTTTCTCGCGGTACTGCCCCAGCGCGTCGGCGGCAGCGGCGCGAATGTCGGTATTGGGTTCATTCTCTTCTTCAATCAAGGTCAGCAATGGCTCAATCGCGTCGGCGGTATGGATCCGCTGAAGTGCCCGTGCCGCTTCGAGCCGAACAAAGTCATCGGAGTCCTCAAGCATCTCAATGATGAATGGCGCGTGCTCCGGGTCGCCGTGGCGCCCGAGGGCACGAACGGAAGCGCCGCGAACGCTCGCATCGTCGTCGTTGAGTCCATCGACATACAGTTCGAGATAGATCGGTTGGCCGCCAAAGTCAGCGCTGGAGAGCAGGGTAATGCCCTTGTAGCGGTTCTCAGCGCTGTAAGGATCGGTGGCCATCTCTGCGGCTTCTGACGGAGAGGTCTGCGGGACAAGCACCTGAAGTAGCGACTCGGTTCCACGCGGCGTGCCATCGAAGGTTCCGCACCCAGCAAAGGGAATTGAAATCACCATGGCGAAGGCCGTGCTGAGGAAAATCGGTGTTGCTGTGCGTGTCCCTGCGTCCATGTATGATTATATCGAACCGATCGGTCAAAGCGCATGAGACTTGGGCTGCGGCGTATTTATCGATCGAACCCGCCGTGCATCGGGTCCGGGCTTCGAAGCCCGATCGGCGCATCAAGGATCTCTCGGACGACGATGGCCTGACGAGCCTTTTTCGGATCACGGAGCATCGATCTCGCGCTCGTTGCGTCGGATTCGTCCCGAGTGCTGGGGCGAGCGCCGTAGGGCACCGCAATCGGGTTCTTGCCTGGGACGATTTCCTTGATGGGCGCAGGTGTGTCTACGCCGGGCGTCGCCTTGGGAATAGGGGTTGGTTTGGGCTTTGGAGCAACGACCCGAGGGCGTTGCTGCCCAAGGGGTGCTGCGGTTTGCTGATTCAGAGTTGGCACACGCTGTGTGCGGGGACGCGGGGTCGCTGTGCGGGAGGATGGCTTGGCAGCCTGACTGCTTGAAGCCTGCTGCGTTGCCCCGCCGATGGGCGATTGCGACATCCCACCGGAACGCTTCTCTCGCATCGCACGGAGCTGGGCCATTCGCTGCTGACGCAACGCCTCGATGCGAGCCTGACGATCGTCGTTTTTCGCGGATTGTGGCTTCTTCTGTGGCTCGTCGTAGACGATGACCGGCTCGGTCATGGGCTTGCCAGTGCGGAGAGCTTCTGCCTTACGCCGTTGGATCTCAGCGAGCGCAGCACGCTTTGAACGCTGCTCTTTCGCCTTTTGATTGAGTCGAACCCCGAGATTAAAAAGCCCTCCGATGATGACAACCAGCAGGATGGGGTTGGACACGATGAAGTTGATAAATCCTCGCACGAGAGGATTATATCGACCCAAAGCGTATCCGGATGCAAAATCCTTATGTATCGCGTACCACGAGCATTGCAGCGTGTTCCGGAAGCTCATGGCGATCGATTTGCACCTGAAACACCCTGGAAAGGACTTCTGGTGTCATCGCTTCTTCGACCGTGCCGTGCGAAGCTACGAGACCTCGCTCATCAAGCACGATGGCTCGATCAGAAAACTGTGTCGCGATGTTCAGATCGTGAATAACGACCCCAACACCAAGCCCGGACCGAGCGAGTTCCTGCATCGCCCGCATCGTCTGGATCGTGTGACGCGGATCCATCGCGGAGCACGGTTCGTCCGCGAGCAGGTACGCGTCGGTTCTTCCCGCGATTTGGACCCAGGCACGCGCAAAGGCCGTCCGTTGTTGTTGCCCAACACTCAGGGACGCGAACGGATTGTCTTGAATGCCCGACAGTTCGAACCGGTCGAGGGCATCCGTGATAAGTGCACAATCCCGCTCGCCGGTGAATGCGCCAAAGGAGACGACTCGCAGCACTGAAAAGTCGAACGCGAGAGATGGGCGTTGCTCAAGGAACGCGATCCGTTGCGCCCGATGACGCTGCGAGAACGAAGACAGATTCCGATCTTGGAGGCGGACTTGTCCTCTATCTGGGTTCCGCAAGCCGGCGAGCAGACGCACCAGCGTGCTCTTGCCCGCGCCGTTGGGGCCCACGATCGCGGTAAGGGTGCCCGGCTCGATCACGCACGAAACCCCATCGAGCACACGAGGGCCCTTGTGATAGGCGAAAGCGATGGAATCTGCGATCAAAGTCACACACGATAATACGCAGAGCGGGTACGCTCTGAGGAGAGGAAACCTGACCCAATGAGCGAGCCCAAAGCACAACCCATCGCCGTCACCGGGGGCACCGGATTCGTCGGGCGGCACATCATCGCACGATTGCTCGACGAGGGCTACCGCGTCAAAGCCCTATCTCGATCATCGGAAAAGGCCCGTAAGGTCCTTGATGCATCCGCGATCGATGACGGACGGATCGAGATCTGCGATGGGACACTCGACGATCCTGATGCGCTGCGTCATCTCGTCAGCGGGTGCGGGGCGTGCATCCATCTTGTGGGGATCATCCGCGAGACCAAGAATCAGTCCTTTGAGAAGGTCCATGTGGATGGAACGCGTGCAATCGTGGAGGCGTGCCGACAGAACAACCCCACTATGCGGTATGTGCACATGTCCGCCCTCGGGGTCGGTCCCGACAAACGAGCGGGGTATCGAGACACCAAGCACCGGGCGGGACAGATCGCGATGAAATCCGGGCTGCGTTGGACGATCGTCAAGCCTGGTCTGATTCATGGGTACGACGGCGAGTTCACCGAGATGGCGGTGGAGTGGGTTCGTGGTCAGGCGCCGCCCTACCTCTTCATCCCCTACTTTTCACGCTGGAAAGACGATGGGTTCGGATTCGAAGCACCCCATGTTGCCCCGGTCTATGTTGAAGATGTTGCAAAGGTCTTCGTGGACGCCTTGAGCAACGAATCAACGATCGGAAAGACTTACGAGCTTACCGGAGCCAAACAGTACGCGTTCCCGGAAATGCTCCGGACCTACGCGAAGCATCTGAGCCCGGAGCCCAAACATCGCCCGGCGCTGGGGTTGCCTTGGTTCGTGGCCGCGTTCCAAGCCCGGCTCGCCAAGCTGATTGGGCTTGGCGGATTGCTGCCATTCGATGAGGGGATGGCGATCATGGGCGGGCGTGATTCGGTCTCTGACAACGCATCGATAATCGCTGATTTCGGGTTTACCCCCGAGGAGTTTGAGGCCTCGTTGCAGAAATACGCGGATCGGCTCTAAGATCCGTTGTACGGAAACCCAGAACACACAACGGATTGGACACGCATGTCAGGCCGACACCGGGATCGATTGATCTCACACATCTCGCACGAGGATTACCGCCCCAAGCCCATCCCCGTCGTCGCGAAGGAACTCAACATCGATGATGTCAAGGAGTTCGGGTACGAGGTGCGCGATCTCGCGGAAGAGGGTGTCATCGATCTCGATGAGACGGGCAAAATCCAGCTCCCTTTCCACCCGGACGAGGGCGAGCTCATCGGGCAGTTCCGCGGGACCCAATCCGGGATCGGGTTCGTCATTCCCGCCCAGAAAAAGCACGGTTCGGACATCTTCATCCCCGCGCAGTACACCAATGGGGCGCTCTCGGGCGACACCGTCAAGATCTGGTTCGAGCGCGATCAGCGGCGTGAGCGCAGGCTCGGGACCCTGGAGCGCCAGTACGCGGGTGAGGTCTTGGACATCGTCGCACGCAAACGCGCGAACTTCACGGGCGAGATCGAGAAACGCGACGGGCGTTGGATTGTCTTCCCTGACGGGCGTGAGCTCACGGACCCCGTCGTGATCCGCGACGCGGAATCCAAGAATGTGAAGAACGGTGATAAGGTCGTCCTTGAGATCATCGAGTACCCCGAGAACGGGCGACTCGCGGTCGGGGTCGTCACCAAGGTCCTCGGCGCTGCGGGTGAACCCGATGTGGAGACGCAGGCGGTGATCGCCGCGTACTCGCTGCCGAGCAATGAGTTCCCCGAGGTCTGTGTGCAGCAGGCACGAGAGGCCACGGCGCGATTCGAGGAGGAGATGGACCTGTACGAGTCCAAAGGGATCGAGGCGCTGGATATGCGCCGGGATCTCACGGGTGATTTCATCACGACGATCGACCCGCCGGACGCGAAGGACTACGACGACGCGATCTCACTCAAGCGCCTCGACAACGGCGGGTGGGAGCTCGGGATCCACATCGCGGATGTGGCGCATTACATCCCACGCGGGTCGCCGCTCGACGAAGAAGCGATGGAACGCGGGAACTCCGTGTACCTCCCTCGATTGGTCATCCCGATGCTGCCCGAGGTCTTGTCGAACGGGATCTGCTCGTTGCAGGAAGGCGTGCTGCGGTACGCGAAGACCTGCATCATCCGGTACGACCGGATGGGCAATGTGCAATCGCGGGGCGTGTGCCAATCGTTGATCAAGTCACGCAAGCGGATGACCTATCTCGAGGCGCAGGCGCTGATCGATGGGGATCTTGAAGAAGCGAAGAAGCACGCGAAGACGGACACGCCGCATACCGAGGAGCTGATCCAGAGTGTGCGGGATATGAACGAGCTCGCGAAGCTCATCCAGGCACGCCGGCATAAGGCGGGCATGATCCATTTGGATCTTCCCGAGGTCGAGCTCGTCTTCGACGAGAACGGTAAGGTCGTCGACGCACAGAAAGAGGACGACGCGTTCACGCACACCCTGATCGAGATGTTCATGGTGGAAGCGAACGAGGCGCTCGCGTCGTTGTTCGAGAAGCTCGAAGTCCCCGTGCTCCGGCGTACTCACCCGGAACCGACACCGGGCGATGTGGATGATCTTCGAAAAACCGCGACGGTCGCGGGGTTCAAGATCCCCAAGTCGCCCACGCGTGAGGAACTCCAGACGCTGCTCGACGCAACCGCGGGGACAACCTCCGCGCGCGCTGTGCACATGGCCGTCCTCCGCACGATGACCAAGGCGGTGTACTCCCCCGCGCTCATCGGGCACTACGCGCTCGCTTCGCACGCGTATTCACACTTTACCTCGCCCATCCGTCGCTACCCGGACCTCACGCTCCATCGGGCGCTCGTCGCGTACCTGCGGCGCACGGACAATGGTCAGAAACGCCCAACATCCGACGGCGAGTGGAAAGCGCTCGGGCGCAATCTCAAGAACGATGATGATTGCCCCGACAAGAACGAGCTCATGGACATCGGGAACCATTGCTCAAGCACGGAGCAGAACGCGACCGCTGCAGAGCGTGAACTGCGTCAGTTCCTGGTCCTCCAGTTGATGGAAGACCACATCGGCGAGGAGTTCGATGGGTTCATCACCGGCATCTCGCCAAAGGGTGTGTATGTCCAGATCGAGAAGTACCTCGCGGATGGTATGGTCGCCAAGAAGGACCTCGTCGGCGATACCACGCGGTCCAAGCGCCCCCCCACCTGGCGTATCGATGACCGAACCGGCGCCATGGTCGATCAGCACTCGGGTCGCAGTTACAACATCGGCGATCGTGTCCGCGTCAACATCGCGAATGTCGATCTCGCGCTGCGTCAGATGGATCTGGTGATTACTGACGGCGCCTCACGCGCGGGCGGGAAACTCAAGGGCCCCGCCGCGAAGCTCAAGCTCGGCGGCGACGCGTTCGGCGGCATCGGCGAAGCGGAAGGCGCGGGATTCAAAAAAGCACCCGGCGGCACGCGGCGCTCGCGCAAGTCCAAGTCGCGTGATCGCGGGAAGACCGATTATCGGCGTGATGCGAAGGGCAAAGATGGCCCCGGCGGTAAGAAGGGCAAAGGCAAACGCAAGTAGCTGGTCCATGCCACTGCGAATGCCTGCCTGAGCTCGTTTATTTGGAATGCCGAGTAGAGCTCAGCCGTCCGTCGGTGCCTTTTCTGTCGGCGTCACACCCTGAACCGGCTCGGTGGGAATGCCCTCTGTGCTCGGGGCTTCGGGTGCTCGCAGGCGGACCGCGAGGGCCTGCGCCTGTCGGCTGTAATCGATGGACTCGCCCAAGATGCGCACCGCTTCCTGGTCCGCGTGGAACCCGCGGGAGTTTTCGCTGCTGATGTAGTCCAATCGCCACATGGCTTTCCGCTGCAGTTCGTAGATCGGCTCGAGCGATTCTTCCGATGCGCCCGCGGCCTTGGCCTCGAGGATCGCGTCGAGCATGTCGGTCATCGCGGCCGCGGCTCGGTCCATGTGCGCCAGTGTGCGTCCCTGGATCGTCTCGACTTTCTCACGCAGCGTGACTTCGTCGTCGTTATGGCACTGCTGACACGCGTTGTTGATGTTGTTGAGCGGGCTCTGCACATTGTGGCTCGAGACCTTCATCGCGCCTTCTCGTTGGTAGGGCATGTGACAGTCGGCGCAGCTCACGCCGCTGCGGGCGTGGATGCCCTGGCTCCAGAGTTCGAACTCTGGGTGCTGGACCTTGAGGACCTTTGCGCCGGTTTCGCCGTGGGTGTAGTCGTAGAAATCCGACCCGTCGGGGAACTTCTTCTCATTCCAGTGGGCCTCAAGTTGCTCCATCTTGAGCCCGTTGCCCCATGGAAACTCGAGCGTGTCCTTGTTGGCGCAGTAGTACTCGACATGGCACTGCCCACAGACGAACGATCGCATTTCCTGACGCGTGCCGTCCTTGTTGGGATCGTACGGCTCGGCGCGATCTCCGCGTCGCCACCGCTCAACACTCGGGAGATGCGGGGTTGGCTCGTCGCTCTCGGCCAATGCCGCCATGCCCAGCACGAAGCCCGGTCGGGTCACGCGGATGGACATGGTGTCGGGATTGTGACAATCGATGCACGATACGGGGTGGGCCTCGCCACCCGCGAGTGCCGGGTGATCTTCGGGGACCTCTTCGCCACTGAACTCGCCGGTGAACCCACCGATCGGTGCCTGCGGGACCGCCGGCTCGTTCTCGCCGGGTGTGCCGTCGGGGGACTGTTTGACGAGCGCGAGCACCTGGTCGTACGGCATCTGGCTGACTTCCTGGAATCCACGGATCACTGCGGGCATGTTGAAGTCCGCGGCGAGTGTTTCCTCTGTGACCTCCTGGCCCATCGCCTCCATACCGATGCGACGGTACATGACGGAGTTGGATGCGTGACAGTGGATGCACGCCCCGGCCTGTGGCTTCTTCGTGATCCGTTCGGTCACGCCCTGGTCGTAGAGCATGTAGGCATGCCCGCGTGCTTCGCGATAGTCGATGCTGAACGCGTACCCGGCGTATAGGCGCTTGAGCCACGGGTATGTATCAAGCTTGCTCTCGGGCAGGGCGCTGGAGCCGCCGTAGAACTTATCGCCGGCTGTGGCTTTCCATCCGTCATACTGGTGCGGCCAGTTCTGCCCCCATGGTTCGGGGTCCGTGCTGATCTCGGTAACTTCGGTCACGCGGACGAACGGCGTGCGTGCCTCCTGCTTGTGCCCGAACATGGTGATGAGCACCCATGTGACCGTAAGCGTCGCGATAACCGCGACGATGAATACCAGCACGAGGAGGATCGCACGCCCGGAGCGGGTCTTGGGGAGCCGGCTCTTGAGTGTCATGGTGTGTTCATCGGAGTTCATGCGTGTGTCCTCTTTCGGGATGGATGGCATGTTCAGTCGCGCTCGCCAAAGCCGGACTCTCGCCCGGCGTGCCCGACATCGCCGTGGCAATGGACGCAGTACAGCATCTCGCCGTTGGGTTCCGCGGGAAGCATGTGATCAACAAAGTCGTCGTGGCAGTACAGACACGCGTGCTGGGTCACCCGCCTGTTGCGTTCTTTGATCTGAATTGGCTCGTGAAAATCACCTGTCGTGAACGCGAGCGAATGAAAAAAACCGTTGTCCGCTTTGGTGAGCCACTTGCCCCCAAAGTCGTGGGGAAGGTGACAGTCGTTGCAGGTCGCCACGCCGTGATGGCTCGACTTGATCCATGTGTCGTAATGCGTCTGCATTACATGGCAGTTGGCGCACGAGGCAGGGTCGTTCTTGAGATACGCGGTTCCCTCGCCGTATCCAAAGGTAAAAGCACCCAAGCCGCCGAGGATACCAAACGCAACAGCGCACAAAAGCGCGAGCATCGAGATCGCTCGTCCCCGTCCGCGAGGGCCCGCGGCGGTCTCAGATTGATTTTGATCATGGTTCCCCATCTACATACTCACGATACCGGAAGAGATTGTTTAAGGCAAACCGGGGTTCGTCTTTGGCAACTCCGCTCGACGCTTGGGAACTAAACCTGTTGTCATCAAAAGCAACTGAGTCGCAATAAAGAAAGCGAGCCACATCGATGCAGAATCCATGAAGCCGTAGGCATGGAGCCCAACGCCGAGCATGTTGGTGCCGAACCAGCTCCATACGGTCACGATGTTTCCCGCAACCGCCAGTACTGCAATGCCTTTCGCTCGGATCATCCCACCCCAGCGTGCGTGCAGAATAATCGCGTTGATCAGGACGACGAGTGATGCGCCGTTTTCCTTTGGGTCCCACCCCCAGAATCGGCCCCACGATTGATCCGCCCAGATACCTCCCAGAACGGTGCCCACGAAGCTGAGCAGGAGCGCGAAACAAGCGACCCCGTACACCATGCGGATCATGGATCGCTCGCGCTCCGGCGTGATCGCTCGTGTGAAGATTCGCCCGAGGAGGTATGCCGCGGCGATGGTTCCGGACAGGAATGTCGCGGAGTATCCCAGCGTGATGGTGATGACATGCGTCGCGAGCCAGAAGTTACTGTCGAGGACGGCCTGCATCATCTGCATGGTGTCGCCGTCATTGCCGAGGTTATGAGCGATGATCAGCGTCGCCCCACCGATCGTGGTCGCCCCGAGCACCGCGATGCCCAAACGGAACAAACGCTCGATGAAGATGCCCGCCAGCGCCGACGCCCACCCAACAAAGATGGCCGACGAGTAGAGATTCGTGACCGGCGGGCGTTCCTGCAGGTAGATTCGCATCCCGATCGCCAGCGTGTGGACGAGGACGGCCACGACCAGCAACACCCAGGCGCTCGACCGGAACCGCTCGGCGAGGTGCGCGTTGTGCGATCCCGCTCGGACGATGAAGGACACACACACGCACAGGAAGGCGACGATGTACACCGCGGTCGTCCCTGTGAACAACGAAGCCCGATTAAACCAGACCTCGATCCGCATCTTGCGCATCACCCCGGGCATCGAATCCTCGAGGAGTTGTGTGTAAGAATCGACACTCTGCTCGAACCCGTCCGCGTCGCCTTGGTTCGCGGCGTTCATGATCGTGGTCAGGTACGCGACGCTCGGGTGGGGCGTCTCCGACCCCTGATCATCGAGAAACGCGTCATGGAACGGCTGCCATTGCCCGTCTGCTGAACGGGGAGGAATGGCGTACGGCTGTCGCATCTGGGCGTACTGAAGCACCCGGTTCACCCGGTCGTGCAGCTGGATCACCGCCCTTTGGAAACCGTCGCGTGCCTTGGGCTCGACAGAGAGTGACTGGCGCGCCTGCTGCGCGATCTTCTGCCAGTGTGGTTCGATGACGCCCAGCGGGATTCGTCCGCTCTGGGTCGGGTCTTTGTCGATCAATGCGAGCACATCCGGATGGTCTACACGCACAAGCGGGACACCCGTGATGTTCTCTGGCTTGGCGATCAGGTCGATCATGAAGCGTACGGCGCTGAGCTCGCCCTCGTCGGACTGCGTTGTTTGCTTGCCGCCTGCCACCATCAGCATCGACCGTGCCGCCGTGTCCAGTGGCTTGATCCGCCCGCCGGAGGATACGGGCAGCTGCGCAAACGCCCTTGTATCCAGATCACTCTGCGGCAGTGGTCTGAGCAGCCCGCTGAATGCGATCAGCAAGCCCACGATGCCCACAACAACCGGGAGTAACCGGCTGACACTCGGCTTCGGTGCGGTCTTGGCATCGAACGCGATCGGGCCCTCTCGTAATCGGCGTCGGAGAAAGGCCGTGATCGATTGCAGGAAGTGCCAGGTCATGCCCAGCGTCACCAAGATGCAGGCAAGATAAGGCATCAGCCAGCCCGGGTTGCGAACGACCTGCAGAACAGTGCCGCTGCCGTCGGGCTTGTAGGAGGCCTGGTAGAAGGTCCGCCCGGCGCAGCGGAGCGGGTTGTTCATCCAGATGCGCACCTCGCGGTCGGTGCCGTGCTGGGGGTCGATGATGCGGACATCGCTCGAGAAGTTCTTGGCGATGGAGGTCCCTGTGAAGGTGTCGTGGCTGAAGTCGATTAGGTGGAGTTCGTAGGGCAGGTAGGTGCGGGTGTAGCGCAGCGAGATGCCGTAGGTCTCATCGCCGAGATCGACGCCCTGCAGATCGGTCAGGACCGAAGAGAGCAGCCATGTCCCGATGGGGGTGCCTTCGTGCAGGAGCGTTACATAGCTCGCCGGCGCGTCGGTCTTGCCGCCATCAACCCCCGAAACTTGGGGGGCTCCTTCTGCTCTGGCTTCGAGCCCGATGCCGCTCGTTGCGATGTGGGGCTGCTGGAGTTTGAAAAGCTGCGCGTTGGGCATCCACTGATCGATGCGGATGGCAAACGGCAAACGCTCGTCACGGATCGGTTCGCCCGATCGTGACGCGTCGATGATCATGCTCATTGGAACAGAGACGACACGGTCATGATCCGGGTGGCTCGGGTCGATGATCGCGATTTCAACCTCGCGGATGTCTTCGAGGAACGAGCTGCGTTGCCCCTCGTCGATCGACATGAGCCCCTCGTCGGCGAAGAACCCGGTCACGAACTCACCCATCAGCAACAGGATCAGCCCCGCGTGCAGCACGATGATCCCAACCCGCTTGCGTGTTGCTTTGAAACGGACGATGTGTGCCGCCAGGAGATTGACGATCATCAGGCCCGCGATGCTCAGCCCGCCGGGGAAGGGGATGCCGAGACCGCGCGGCTCGGCCCCAGAGATGTGGCCGAGATCGATGAACGCGACCCACGCCCTGAAATAGGTGTCGACCGCCTGCCAGACACCGAGCTGGGTCTGCGCGAGCGTGCCCACGAAGATGAGGATCATCGCGAGCGTCAGCAACAGCACGGTGAGCCGAAGCGACGCGAGGAGTGAGACAATGCGCTTGAGCATGCTCGTATTCCGGTTCTATCGAGCAATGGATCGCGCCATGGCGAAGACATCCGCTTCGAGCTGGTCCGCGAGTTCGCTGCTGGGAAGGGTCGCACGCACGAACCAGGTCTGGTTGATCGATTGGTCAAAGACCGCCGATGCGAGCATCGCGCCGCTGTCGGACTCGATGCGGATCTGATACCCGTCGTAGCCTTCCATCGAGAACCGTTCGATGTGCTCCTCCAACTCACCCTCGCTGATCGGTGCGAGTCCCATCTGGCCACGCCAGCGGTTGATATTCGCGAGTTCACCACCGACCCGCCCTGGGAACCGGGTCACCGCGATCTCCTGGTCGCCGGCATCGGTTGGCGCCATGTAGGTCGCGAAGCGCATCTGGCGTGGGGTCTCGTCAAACACCCACCCCTCGGGCGCGACCCACGGGAAACGCGAATCGGATGACTTTGGCGTCTCGTGCTGTGCGTGCTGCCCATCGCTGGGTTGTTCTGAGTGCGCTGCCGCAGGAATGTCCTCGATGCCTTTGGCGATCTGCTCTTCCTGCACACCCGCATCGTCGCATGCGACAAGCGTGCACGCGAGCGCGAGCTGGCATGCCAAGAGACGGGCGAAGGGGGTTCGCATGAGTGAGTGATGGCGCCGGGGTGCATGTGTATTCATGGCGTATGGTATCGTGACACTCCCCAGCGTTCGGAGAAGAGCCCTGAAAGCGGCACAGGTTGAGATTACGGCTCACTAGAGGTTTCGTAGTCCTCGTATGTGATTACTTCGCCTTCGATTGAACTCGCAAACGCCTCGGCCCGCTCAAGCGACTCGAAGCCCGCGACTTTCGAGGCCATGGGGGATCGGATCTGGATGGACTGAGCAAACCAGCCTTCGTCAGTATGGAACCACGAAAGCGTTTCGTAGTCGCGTGACCAGCGTGTGATGATCGTTAGCTCGGGGTGTTTGAGTTCGAAGATCTTCTGACAGTTGAAATCATCAAAGATCAACGCCTGTGAGCCGCGATCGCCCTCGACGATGGTTGCGGTCCCGAAGCGCTCATCGCTGACGATCATGCCGCACTCAATACAGACTGAGTCGCCCAGCAAGATATTTGGTGGTGCATCCGGGTCGGTCTCGCCGCAACCATACACAAACGCGAGTGAGATTGTGAGCAGCGAAAGTGTGAGCTTGTTCATCAGATACCTCCTCGTTTGCGGAAGATCATGACCGCGATGGCCAATGGGAGCACGCACCAGAGCGCGATGACGCCCGTCAGGAGCCACGGGAGCGATGCGCCAAACTCCTGAGAAGCATACATTCCGACCGGGCCGAGCACATCGAGCGACGCGTTGAGGTTGATGATGACATTCATCTTGAATGCCTGGAGCGGGTTGATGATCGCGAGGGCGAAGACCTCTTGCACGCGCAGTTTGAAGAGCACCGTGCCGGCCATGAGCCCGAGATCACTCAGGAATACGAGCCCGAGCCACACGAAGAGCGATATACCTGTCGCGACGCCCGCGCGCCGCGATTGGACCGAGATCAGCACGCCAAGCGAAAGCATCGATAACGCGAGCACACTCGCAAATACGACAAGCATCAGGAACGATCCGGCCCCGACCCCGCCTGCACGCCATGCAAGGAGTCCCGCACTGAGCCCGAAACCGATGCACAGCGAGCAGGTCAGGGCGATCGCCAGCCCGACATATTTGCCGAGCAGCAGTTCCGTCCGTGACAACGGCTGCGCGAGCAGGTAGAGAAGGGTTCCGCGTTCTCGTTCGCCGGCGATTGTCCCCGCGCCGGCCGTCAGTGCCATCAGGGGCACGACGAGCATGATCAGGTTCAGCAGCCCCGCTGCGGTTTTCCCGAACCCCGCGAACCCATGTTCGCCCGATCCGGCGAGCGACATGAACGAAACACCGATCGCCAGGGTGGTGAACGCGATGGTATAGAGCAGGAACCACTTGCTTGAAAGGGCGTCGCGGAACTCGCGCCGAGCGATCAGCATGATCGATCGGATGAATGAGAGGTGTGCGACTTTGCTCTTTGATTGCTTGTCCGGGCGTGATACGCCATTGAGATTCATCGTACTCATCGCAGGGCCTCGCTGATCTGTTCTGTGCGAACCCGGATCTCGGGCTCATCGTCATCGTGGACATCGCGGAGCAGCTCGAAGTCGCGCACGGTGATCCCTCTCGCCCCGAGGTGGTTCATCGGCTCCGCTTTGCGGTGCTGCTCGATGGCGACAGTCAGCCCGCTGTTCCCATGGTTAACGGCGAAGCCGCCCTCACGGAGGATCTCTGCCGCCTGATGCTCGTCGCCCTGCTCGATGAACAGGCGAACGGATCGGATTGATGAACGGCTTGGCCAGAGCAGCTCGGGGGTGGTCTGCTGCACGAGCCGCCCTTGTTCCATCACGAGCACCCGATCCGCAAGCGTGATGACCTCGTCCGGGCGGTGGGACGCAAAGATCAGCGTCTTCCCCTGCTCACGGAGTCTGAGCAGGGTATCGACGACCTCGCCACGCCCCGACGAGTCGAGGTTTGAAGTTGGCTCGTCGAGGACGATGATGGGTGGATCAGCAATGAGGGCGATCGCGAGGGCGAGGCGTTGCTTCATGCCGCCCGAGAGATCCCGGACGCGTTTGGATTCGTGCCCGTTGAGCCCGACGACCTGCAGCGATCGCGCCGCCTGAGCCAGCTCGACCCCGCGGAGATTCGCGAAGAAACGCATTGCGGACCCGAGCTTTGCATCGTCGTGAAACGCGAGTTCCTGCGGCACATAGCCGATCTGTGCTCGTGCCTGCTTTCCCTTTCTACGCACATCGATCCCGTCGATTCGAACAGTGCCCTTGCAAGGGAAGACCCCGAGCAGGCACCGGATGAGCGTGGTTTTGCCAGCGCCGTTGCTGCCCCAGAGCGCCAGCGATCCGCCGGACTTCAGATCGAAGCTCAGGTTATCGACCGCGAGCACGCGTTTGAACTTCTTTGTGATGTGTCGTGCTTCAATCATTGCGTTTATTCCCTGTAACGGGCGTGCTGTTGCGCTCTACGGTCAGTCTGAGCATGACAAGTGCGCTGAATAGGACCAGACCGAATGAGACGAGTGCCATACGAAAGCCGCCCGCCCCAGCTTCGAGAGAGGGAAGGTCGAAGCGAGGAGGGAGTGCGAGCGGCTTGGGGTCGGAGAGCATCGGGTCGGGGTCGAGTTCTGGGAAGGCGCGTGCGGTCAGCTCGATCGCCTGCTGCGCCGGGCTATGCACGAACAGGCGCAGGTTGGGCTCGCGGGCGAGCATGGTGCGGAAGAGACTGCGAGGTTCGTAGGCGAACTCGCCGAGCCCGTCCTGGTTGCGATCGAACCCGTTGTAATCGGACCAGAAGTTGCCCTTCTCATCGCTGGCAAACTTGTTGAGAAAGAGTTGCCCACCGCCGTGCACGCTGACCTGCTCCTCGTTCTCGATGAATCCGTTGTTGTAGATGGTGTTGTCGTGGGTGTTGGGTGTCGCGAGCATCCCCACATCGTTGAATGCGATCTTGTTCGAACGGATCAAACCGGTGGAGTCTGCGGAGGAAGGGCTGTTGTCGATGTATATCCCCACCCGGTTGGCCGCGAGGAGGTTGGATTCCACATCGATATCATCGCAATCTTTGAGCCCGATCCCGTAGCCGCTGGTACCACGGTTGTTGTCGATCTGGTTCTGCACTAAACGGATCGAGTTGGAGTACATCAGGTAGATGCCCACCGAGTTGCCGGTGAGATGATTCTCGCGCACGGTTGTGTTGTGGCTGTACATGAAGTGCAGACCGTACCGGCTGTCGATCACGGCGTTGTTGCTGATCCGTAGCCCCTCGGAGTACCAGAAGACCATGTCCCGGCTATCGCGGACTGTGTTCTTCTCTATTACGCACTCGTGACTCCACCAGAGGCGGATGCCATCGCCGCGACGCCCGAGTTCAAGATCCTTGCCAACAATGGTGTTGTTGCGGATGATCGAACCGGGCGATTGCTTGAGATCGATGCCGAAGTAGACATCGGAGATGCGGTTATCCTCGATGATGACCGGACCGTTGTTGGCCTTGATTCCCGCGGATTCGTTGCTCACGGATTTACCCGATCCGGACAGGTTGAATCCCTTGATGGTGACATCCGGGGCGGTCACCTCGATCACACTGCCCTCGCCGCCGGCGTCGATGGTCACTTCTCCATTCCCATTGAGGATCATGGGCTTGGTGATCCGGATGGAACCCTCGTACACGCCGGGGGTTGGTTCGACGACACTGCCCGGCGTGGCTTCATCGATCAGGCGTTGGATCTCCGATGCCGGTGCGCCCAGCGCGTGCGATATCGCGATGCTGATCGCGATCGGGATGAAGAGGGTCAGCGTGCGCATCTCATGCCTTCTTTGATGCCTTGACGAGCGGGAGGTAGGCGTGCCGATGGAAGAACAGAGCAATCAGCATCACGACAGACGCGATGCCCGAGAGGATCAGCCCGACACCCGGCCAGGCGACCGTCTTGAACTGCCCCACCATCCCAGTCCCGAGCACGGGCGGAACAAAGGGGTCCACCGCGTTCGACAACGGCGCGTTCGGATCAAGGTTCTGCCCGAAATGACTCATCCACAGATGCAGATCAATGAGAAAGACGAATGGGAAGAACATCACGGGGATCACCAGCAGGACGGTCCAGCGGCTGTGAATAAAGCTCGCCAGCTCAAGCATGACGACAAAGAAGATCATCACATACACACCCACGGTTCGCTCGATCTGTGCCGCCTCGTGCAGCGAACGCATCCCGATGTAGTGGTTCAGGCCATCGATCTCCTCAACATCACCCGTAAGCTGATTTACAAAGGCGGTCAGGTGCAGATTGTCGGGATACTGCGGCGCGACGAGGTCCATCTGCCAATACGGAAGAAAGAGTGAAACCAGCAGCAGGATGCGTGCGACAAGCAGGAGCCCACCAGGCAGCCCGTACTTGAGCCCGTGTTTCCTGAGTTCGTACTGGTTGACGCGTGGTCCGATGATCTTTTCAATGAAGCGTGGCATGGTGTACTCCGTTTGCTTATCGCGGGCGATGCCCGCCGGAAATCGCCCAAGGGCGCTTTCGCGCCCCGGACGATTGGGGTGATCAGTCCTCGCTGGGCTCGACCATGAGGTAGCCCATCATCTCGAGGTGGAGGGCCGAGCAGAACTCGGAGCAGTAGAACGGGAATGTCCCCGCGGTGTCCGCCTCGAACTCGATAGTGACGGTCTCGCCCGGCTCGAGGGACGCGGTGATGTTGTACACCGGAACGGCAAAGCCGTGTGTCGCGTCGAAGGCACGCTCGGTGTTGGTGATGTGCCAACGCACCGTGTCACCCTGTTTGAGGTAGATGTGCTCAGGATTGAAATGCGATCGGATCGCGGTCATGAAGATGTCGACCGAGCCGTCGTCATTGCGCTGCACGCGTTCCATGCCCTTCTTGGGGGCCATGGGCTTGAGGTTCTGCACATGCGGGTCCCAGCCGACGCCCGGGTAGGTTTCCCAGGAGTTGAGCTTGTCGGCCTTGACGATCTGTGCGTAATGAGGCTCGCCGACGCCCATCGCCATGTCATAAAGGACGGGCATGTCTGTGCCCTTGTTGGCGATATCGACCAATTGCAGGTTCTGGGGGAGCAGCGGGCCGGTCGTGATAAAGCGATCGACGGACCATTTGTTCAGGGACACGAGGTACTTGCCGTCCGGTGATACAGTGTCACCCTCAGCAACGGCGATATGCCCGACATTGTAGTGGACGGGTGTTTTGTGTACGAGCGTCCAATCCGGTTCCGGGCTCGAAGAACCGTAGCTGCCGCCGAGCGTCCAACGGGCAACTGCGGAGTCAAGGTACAGTGAGGTGTACGCGTAGCCATCGGGACCAAACTGTGTATGTAGTGGACCAAGCCCGAGTTCGATTTGTGTTTCCAGAACCGAGTCGAAGTCGAGGATGGGCACGCCGTACTCGTCCTTACCCGAGTAGTTCTTCGATGCGATCGCTTTCTTGATCTTGTCCATCGAGTAAATGGTGACATGCGGATCGAGCTTGCCGGAGACGACGATGAAGTCACCCTTTGGCGCAACATCGACACCGTGCGGGCTTCGGGGTTCGGGGGTCACATGGAGGAGCCCCTCGGCGAGCGCGGTCTTCAGGGTGATGACCGGGAAGTCCTTGATCATCTCGACCTTGCCTGCCTGATACACCTTCTCGGCCTTGTGCCAGTCGATGATGTGCAGGAAATCTGTCGCGTTCATGCTCGCGCCGGCCTCGAACGGGGGCTTCTTGTCCTGGATGCCGCCGGTTGCTTGCTCGGTGTTGAGGGAGTTCATGAAGAAGTACCCCTCGCTGGCGAGCTTGCCCGCGTCGGAGAGATCCTGCCAGTACGGTGGCAGTTCAATTGCGAACGACTTGCTCGTATCGATGCGTCCGCGGTTGCGGTCGAACTTCCAGAGGGTCACCGAGCCCTTGTACTTCTCTTTGTACTCGCTGATCGGCGCGTACTCGCTGCCCCACGGGACGGCGTACTGCCCGCCCTCAATGACATACTCGGTGTTCGGAGTGACGAAAGTCCCGCCGTGATCGCTCAGGGTGAGCGGGTTCTTGATGATCTGCTTGGTTTCCCAGTCTCGCAGATCGATCACCGCGACGCGAGCGTTGATCTTGTCGTTGATAAACAACCACTCGCCGTCGTAATCGCCTTCGGTTTCTGAAAGCGCCGGATGGTGCGTATCACCCCAGAGATTGGATTTCCCGCTCGGGAAGCCCTCTTCGAGGATCTCGTTGCCCACGCCGAAGCCCCAGCCCTGCCAGGACTCGGGCGTGAAGACGGCGATCGAGCGGAGCAGACGCATGCTCGGAAGGCCGATCGCAAAGACCTGCCCCGCATGTCCGCTGGATGCGAACATGACATACTCGTCCTTCTCACCGGTGGGAACATAGGTCTTGGCAGCCGCGACCAGGTCTGCGGTGCTCAGCCCGCGTTCCTTGGCCACCTTCTGTACGTCGCTTATGGACTGTGCACTGGTGACAGTTGCAGGGACGGCGATGGCTGAGAGGGCCGCGAGCAACAGGGGTGTTGCTTTTCGTGTAGCGTGACTCATCGATTCACCTCAGTTCTATTCGCCGCGTTCTGGGTCGGGAGCCGTTCCCGATGGTGAACCGGCGGGTGTGTTGACTTAGTTGGAAGCGAGCGCCTGTTCCTGAAGGGCTCGTAGATACTCCACAATCTGTTGGAGTTGATCGTCGGTAATGGCCGGGTTGCCACCCTTGGGGGGCATGTCGATGCCGGTGGTGTTGTTCACATCCCACATGGGGCGACCCGATTTGATGAACTTCACGAGCGCATCGTCAGTCTCACCACGAACAAATCCACTGGTGGTCAATGGGAGCCCGAGTTGTTCGATACCCTCAGCACCCTCCCCGTGACACGCGGCGCATGAAGAGATGTAGAGCTGATAGCCCGGATGGGTATCCAACTGCAGCGCGACCTGTCCGCCGCCTTCTTCGCTTGTCAGATCCCACGCGTCGACCGAGACCGTTGGCTCGCCCGGTTCCTGCATGTCCCGCAGATAGGCGATGACATCATGGAGCTGGTCGTCGTTCAGACCCACGGCACCGCGCGGGGGCATCAATGCGCCCGTGGTATTGAGCGGGTGGTCCACTTTCCGACCCTCGGCGATCAACTCGAACAATGCCTCGTCGTTTGTGTCTTGGACATAAGCACTGTTGCGGAGCGGCTTACCCAGGCGTGGCACACCCTCGCCGTCCTGCCCATGGCATACCACACATGCGTTCCTGAAAACCTCGCGACCAGAGGCGAGCTGCTGTGCTTGTGCAAGCACACCGCTCTGTGGCTGTGCCGCAACTGGAGTCATCTCGACCGTGGAAACGCTGGGCTGGGCGAGTGCAACGAGTCCGAGAATGATGGGCAGGGTCACGCCCATGAAGGAGGCCATCCCGATGCTCGCCCAGCGGTACGGATCGCTTTTTTGAGCGTTTAAAGCTTGATTTTCGGGTGTTTGCGTCGTGTGTGCCATGGTGACCTCACTTTTATTGCGGATTAATGTATCCACATATCGACTTAAAGGGTATCATGCATAAGTGGACAGTCAACTCCACTTATGGGAAAACTTTGATACGATCACTGGGCCGGGTGAGAAAATCATCCGGTTTGGCTTCGAAGGGATGCGGGATGCGATCAGAAAAGAAAGGCGTGCACCATGCTGAATCAATCCGCTGAGTACGGGCTTCGGGCGGCCGTCCATCTGGCGACGCTGCCCGACGACCAACATGCGTCCGCGAGCGATATCTCTGAACGGACGAAGGTCCCGATCCCGTATCTTCAGAAAGTCCTTCGCACGCTGACACGGGCCGGCGTGCTCAAGGCCCGTCGCGGCATGGGCGGCGGCTTCAGTCTCGCGAAGGCCAGCGATGAAATCACGGTGCTCGAAATCCTCGATGCGTTCGACTCATCGCCTCAGCGTATAGAGAAATGCCCGCTTGGCATTTCGGGGCACACGCGGCTATGTCCGCTGCACTCGCTCATCGACAAGCAGGTGGCGAACGCGGTGCAGGTATTCGCCACAACGACGATCAGGGACATCCTCGATACACAGAGCGACATCAAACCCCTCTGCGAAAGCCAAGCAAGGGTCACGCTCGGGCTGCCCACAGACAAACAAACGGGCTGACCCGAGAAACGGGTCAGGGAATCGATCTTTGGGGTGATACACGAAAAGGAAGAACCCAAGGAGAACGACATGTCAAACACACCGATCACGCTTTCCACGCCGATGGGTGACATCGCGAAGGCCTGCCCGCACGCGATCCCATTGCTCGAATCGTATCGACTGGATTACTGCTGCCACGGCGAGGTATCGCTGGAGGACGCGTGCAAGGATCGAGAGCTCGACCCAGAATGCACACTGCGTTCCATTCTCAATGCCAACGCATCCGTGACAGAATCCAACGAGGTCGACCCGTCGTCGATGACGATGACGGAACTGGCGGATCACATTGAGGCGACCCACCACGCGTTTACACGAGAATCGCTCGCGAGTCTTCAGGCCATGATGCCCCGCCTTGTCAATGCGCACGGAACGGCCCACCCAGAACTCAATGAACTCAGCGAGTGCATCAACGCGTTTGCCGACGATCTGGAGGATCACATGATCCGCGAGGAGCGGGTGCTGTTTCCGTGGTTGCGTCGCCTGGAACGCAAGAGCGAGATCCAGGGCGGACCGCCATGGAGCGTGCGTCGCCCGATCGACTGCATGATTCACGATCACGACAGTGCAGGCGAGATGCTCGATCGAATGCGGACGCTTACAGACGAGTATCGGGTCCCCGCTGATGCATGCGGGACATATCGCGCTTGCCTGTCACTTCTGGATACGCTCGAGCGAGATACACATATCCATATCCACAAAGAAAACAACATCCTGTTCCCTCGCGGAGTCAAAGCCGAGTGTCAACGAAGCAAATGAAGCGTGTGAATCCCCAAAAACAGAGGCGGGACCTGGCTTTTTGCCGGTCCCTGCATCTGTGTTCGATTTGTCGCACAAGGCGACGAATGGGCCTGGACAGACTCGAACTGTCGACCTCACCGTTATCAGCGGTGCGCTCTAGCCGGCTGAGCTACAGGCCCTCGGGTCGGGAGTATAGTCCACCACACACCCCGCGTCACACCCTAAATCCCATCAATTTCTACCTCTGCGCACAGATAAAAGCTCCGCGAAACCCGTTGCACTCTCAACACGCACTGGCATGCACAGACCGTCAATCTATAATAAAGGAGCCCCCACACCACAATCGGGCATCACCAGCGTGTGACAGGAGGTCCATCAATGCGTGAAGACATCAAATACAACAATATCATCGACGGCGAAGAGTTCGTGCGGGCCCAGAAGGCCGCCGACGATGCTGCTGGGCTGCCCGCCGAACAGATCGATACTGAATCCTTTTATGTCACGCAGCAGTACGAGAAGTACTCCGAGGAAAACCACCGCGTCTGGAAGACCCTTTGGGAACGCCGCAAGGGTGTACTCGAAGACCAGGCCTCTGAAACCTACCTCAAAGGCCTCGACGCGATCAATCTCGTTCCCGATCGCGTGCCGCTGCTCTTCGGCAAGGTCCAGGATCCCTACGAGCCCGGACGCGAGATCGTCGGCATCAACGAGTACCTCAAGGACCTCACCGGCTGGGCTTCGCACGGCGTGCCGGGCTACCTGCCCGCCAAGGCCTTCTTCAGCTGCCTGAGCCGACGCGAGTTCCCCTCGACCATCGTCGTCCGCCCGGAGGACAAGATGGACTACCTGCCCGAGCCCGACATCTTCCACGATGTCTTCGGGCATGTCCCGCTGCACGCCGACCCGGTCTTTGCAGACTTCCTGCAGACCTACGGCAAGGCTGCGCTGCTGGCAGGCCCTGAGCATGAGGAAGCCCTCGCACGCCTGTTCTGGTTCACCGTCGAGTTCGGCCTCATCTCAGAAGGCGGCAAGCTCAAGGTCTACGGCTCGGGCACCATCTCATCGCACTCCGAATCCGAGTACGCCCTCACCGCGCCTGAGGGCAAAGGCGGGCACACGAAGGGCGAAATCGAACGCCGCCCATTCGATCTGGAACAGGTCATCAACACCCCCTTCGAAATCGACCACTTCCAGGACATCGTGTATGTGCTCGACAGCTTCGAGCAGCTCCGCGACGCCATGAACGACTATGCCAACCGCGTCCTGGAAGAGTCCAACGCCGCCGCGGGTGCGTGAGCGTTGGGTATCCTGCTCTAATTCGCCGAAGGCGGATAAAGCAGGATCAGAGCCTCCGAAAACCTGCTTTGCCCTCCGGGTCAAAGCAGGGCACCCAGCGGCGAAGACACGAAGACAACAAGGAGACCGCGATGAAAGCGAATGAAAACGGCGTCGATCGTGCCTTGCGACTCATTCTGGGCATTGTCCTGCTTATCGCAAGCTACATATGGCTCGGTGTGGCCGCGGGCGAGATCACCGGCATCATCGCCGCGATCATCGGCGCCGTGCTTGTCCTCACCGGGCTCGTTGGCTTCTGCCCCGCGTACCGATTGGTGGGAATGAGCACCTGCAAGGTGAAGAACAGCTAACCCGATTCGTATCACACCCGATCACCCTACG
Source organism: Phycisphaerales bacterium (assembly GCA_965216865.1). GTDB lineage: Bacteria > Planctomycetota > Phycisphaerae > Phycisphaerales > UBA1924 > UBA1924. The sequence goes on along the minus strand of OZ244206.1, from coordinate 2,211,448 downwards.
ATCTTGTGTGAACGAATCCGACCTCCACAGCCACATCTACGCCCACTCCGCATCGCTGACCCTCGGCGCTGGCGAACTGCTCGTCGGCCCCGGCGACGACTGTGCTGTCATCAAGACACCCTCGGGTGATATCCAACTCCTCACCGTCGACCAGCTCGTCGAGGGTCGCCACTTCGAGCCCGGCACCGACCTCGACCTCATCGCCCGCAAGGCCATCGCCCGCTCCGTGTCCGACATCGCCGCGATGGGCGGCACCCCCGCCTGGGCCCTGGGCACCGGCGTGCTCCCCAAGGGCTACGCCCACGCCGACGCCCTCTTCGACGCCATGCACCGCTGGGCCAACCATTGGTCCTGCCCGCTGATCGGGGGCGACATCGCCAGCCACAACAGCAACGACCACCCGCTTACCCTCACGGTCACAGTGGGCGGTGTCATGCCCGAGGGCACGATGCCCATCCTCCGATCCGGCGCCAAGCCCGGCGACCTGCTCTATGTCACGGGCCAGATCGGAGGCAGCTTCGAATCCGGTTGGCACCTGCGCTTCGAGCCCCGCCTCGACGTCGGCCAGTGGGCCGCCCGAACCAACGCCCACGCCATGATGGATCTCTCCGACGGCCTTGGTCGCGACGCCCACCGCATCGCCACCGCCTCGGGTGTTCGGATCGAACTCGACGCGACCAAACTCCCCATTTCGCACCGCTGCAACGATTGGCACGCCGCCGTCTCTGAGGGCGAAGACTACGAGTTGCTCATCGCGCTCTCCCCCGATCACCCGATGGACGAGTGCCCTACCCCATTGCTGGGTCCCATAGGCAGCGTTCACGCGTGCAAACCGGATCAATCCCCAGCTGCGATCATCATCGATGCCTACGGCAACCCGCACGACGCATCCGCGATGGGATGGGATCACTAATACCAACTTCGAGAGCGAGTCCCGATTCATGAGCGCCCAACCCCACATTGTGATCATCGGCTCCGGGTTCGCGGGGATCGAGTGCACCAAGGCGCTCAAGGGCTCCGGCGCACGCATCACACTCATCGACCGTCAGAACCATCACCTGTTCCAGCCCCTGCTCTATCAGGTCGCGACCGCGGCCCTCTCCGCAGCAAGCATCGCCGCCCCGATACGCAAGGTCTTCTCCAAACGCAAAGATGTGCATGTGCTGATGGGGGAAGTCACCGCGATCGACCCGGACTCGAATTGTGTCACCCTGTCATCCGGGAAAAGGATCGAAGCGGACTACATCGTGCTCGCTGCCGGTCTCCGTTCTGTATATTTCGGGCACGACGATTGGGAAACACACGCCCCACCCCTCAAGTCGATCGCTGATGCGATTGAGATCCGCAGACGCTTCGTCTCCGGGTTCGAGTGCGCCGAACTCATCGACGACGAAGAGGATCGCTCACGCCACCTCACCTTTGTCGTCATCGGCGCAGGCCCGACCGGGGTCGAAATGGCCGGCGCGTTCGCGGAACTCTCCCGCAAGGCCCTCCGCGATGAATACCGACGGTTCGACACCTCTAGCGCTCGTGTGATCCTGATCGAAGGACAAGATCGGGTCCTCAATGCCTACACCCCAGAGACATCCGCACGCGCCAAGAAAGATCTGGAAGAGCTCGGCGTCGAGGTCATGCTGTGCACCACCGTCGACGAGATGGATGCGCAGGGTGTCACCCTCTCCGACGGGCAACGCATAGAGACCGAAACCATCGTTTGGGCCGCGGGTGTCGCAGGAGAAACCATCGGGTCCTCCCTCGACTGCGAACGGACCCGCGACCAGAAGCTCAAAGTCGAACCCGACCTGAGTATCCCAGGTCACCCCAATATCTTTGCTGTGGGTGATATCGCGTACTGCATCGACCCCAAGAGCAACAAGCCCGTGCCGGGTGTCGCCCCCGCAGCGATTCAGATGGGCAAGTTCGTCGGCAAAGCGATCAAGTCCGAGCTCAGGACACGCACACCGAACCGTAAGCCATTCGTCTATCGGGACAAGGGGTCGCTCGCAACAATCGGACGCAACCGAGCCGTTGCGGAGATCGCAGGTCGAAGATTCGCGGGGTACCCCGCGTTTCTCCTCTGGGCGATCGTGCATATCTATTTCCTGATCGGGTACCGCAACCGAATCATGACGATGCTGCAGTGGTTCTGGCAGTATGTCCATTACGACCGCAGCGCGCGGGTCATCCCCGCAAGGCGATACAAGCATCGGGACAAAGCGTAACCTCTCTCCCCAACGATCGAGCCCCATAGATTCGGCATGCAATTGTGACGGCACCGGCGCACGCAACTCATCTTGTGCATACGAATGGATCAACGAGTGCTCATCAAATAAAACAACCCGGCAGATCGCCGGGCTGTTCATATCTGAGTTCGATATGGCTTTGATTACGGGCAGCCTGCGCCGTAGGCACTCAGGAAGAGCGATACATCAAAGAAGTTCAACACACCGTCTTCGTTCAGATCTGCGCTTGCGTCCGAAGCGTTAAACGCGCTGAGGAACGCGGAGACATCGAAGAAGTTGAGCTCGCCCAAGGGTGACGCGAAGTCCGCGTCATTGCACATGACCGGACCAACGAGCCCCGCGAGCACATCACGGTCCGCGATGCTCGGGAAGTCGACGCCGTCGGTCTGATCGAGCGAACGAGCCGCGAGGTAGGCATTCGCGAGCCGGTTCTGGAAGATATAGGTCTGAAAGTTCATGCCCGGGTTGTTTGGGTCCGCGATGGGCATGCCCGAATCCGGATCGATGTAGTCCTCGGTCGCGTCGAAGTCCGCCATCAAGAGCTGGGCATCGAAGAGCGCCAGATCGTCGGCGTCCGCGTCGCCATCAAAATCGAGATCACCCACAACGAACCGGAACTGAGAGATGCCGGTCGCGTCATGATCGTTGAAGTCGCCAGGGGTGATCTTGAACACATCCCCCCCGCTCTCGATCGCAATATCGATAAAACCGTCACCGTTGGGATCGGTGGGCGCGCCGTACGCCGCGGGGTCGTAGGTGAAATCGATCGATGCGCCCGCGACCTCGCCGTAGATCCACGACTCGTCCGCAGTGCGGGTGGGCACGACCTCGTCGTCGCTGTTGATGCGCGAACCGAGCATCGGGTTCGCCCCGAGGTATCGCAAGCGGGTTGCCGCGTCCGGATTAAACCCATCAGTCTCAGAAATCTCGTGCTCGGAAGTACGGACATATTCCTTTCCGCCCGCGTTGGACCATGCGATCTCGTCGATGATCTGCATGGGTTCGATCTGCGATGGTGGCGGCGCGAACGGGATGCCAAGATCACGATTGAGCGGGATCTCAATCCCAAAGTCCGCCTTGCCGTCGAAATCGACATCTGGGTTCTCATCCTTCCAGATCGCGTAGCCCGGCTCATACACGCTCACGCCATCGACGATGCTGTGATGGGGTCGATTGCGGATGAGCAGATAGGTCGAGGAGTAATCGTTCTGCAGATTTCCATTGATGTCGTTGGGATTCTGAAGATGGGCATCGAAGAACGACACACCCGTCGTCGCCTCGGGCGCGAACAGCGGGATCAGCGACTGCGCATCGGTGCCGTTGTACAGCACGAGAAACCCGTTTGCGCCAATTGTCAGCCCGTCGAGTGTGAAGACTTCATCGAGCTCTGCGTACACATCGGGGATGTTGTTGGGCTCGCCGAGGTCGCCGTCGCTGCCTCCCTTGAACAGCCCGATCGCATACCCCGTCAGATCGAGCCCAGGTTCGCCGTAGAGCTCGATAAACTCAAGCACATCATCGTTGCCCTGGGCGTCCCCGGGAGGGTTCTCGTAGACCTCATTAATCACGACCTGCGCTTGCAGACCCGTCGCACAGAGGCTCATGCCTGCCAACGCCATCAGTACAGTTTGTTTCATAACTCTCTCCATTGCCCATTCGGGCATTCACTGCGTGCTTACCGGTACCGACCGGTGAGCAACTCTCCTGTGAAGACATCGTTTGTGTTGAAATCCGGGTACACCGGGAGCCCATTGCTCCGCAAAGTCGGGCTCGGCGATTCCTCTTCGTAGCTGAAAAACTTGTCACCGTTCGCGTCTGTGATCGTCGCGACATGCCCGTCCGCGAAGAGCATGTTGCCCTGAACACGATCATGTCCACGGTTGAAGAATGACCTGCTCCCGCCGTGCGAGGGGCCGAAGTCCGCGAAGCTGTGTGATGTCAACCTCAGGCCTTCCCGCCAGGATGGCCCATCCGTCAACGCCTTGGTCGCGGGGAGAAACTCTCCATCGATCGTGATTGTGTCATTCGTGTCGTCTGATTCACCGTCGATGCGTGCGTCCGCCATCATCGGAACGATCGAAGACGAAACGATCTGCATCGAGTGATCCCGCAGCGGTCCGTATACCCCGTTCATCTCATCCGCAGGCTGCCCGGTGCGTCCAACGCGTGGATCCTTCCACTGGGTATACGCCATGTACCACGACTGGGTGTAGTTGGTGTTATACCCCCGATCGATGAGGATATCGCGCGTCTCGTGGGTGAACGGATCGCCGTACCCGCCATCGTTCATGCGAAAGACATTGAGATTCTGGTTGTATTGCGCCGGGGCTGTTGGACAGAGAAAGTCGCTCGCGCGGATCCCTCCCAGTTCAACGACATCACGCAGCCACCCGATGCGTACCACGGTGCTTCGCGTGTCCGTAGGATTCAGATCCCACTGTGATTCAAGCCAGTACCCACGCGCATGCTTGCGGATTCGATTGTCGAACGGCCCCGAACTCAGATACCCCTTGTTGTTCGCGGAGTATGTATTAAATGAGATCCCAAGTTGTCGCAGATTGGACATGCACTGAATCTTCTTTGCCGTATCGCGCGCTTTGCCGAGTGAGGGCAGAAGGATCCCGATCAGCAACGCGATGATCGCGATGACGACCAACAGCTCGATGAGCGTAAAGGCTCGTGACATGACTCTGAATGAGTTGGATTTCTTCTTTCGCATGCGCGGACTGTACACACGCACACCCCGCACAATCACGATGATGAATATGAACAATGTGTGAAGAATTCTCTTAGCGCAACGATCATGCAATCATAACGAAACCACAAAGCTTTGTTCCTGCACACCCACCTACTCTTGGCCCGTTGGTGTTCGCAGGTTGCGTTCATCGCAAAGAGAGAGTCACTCACATGACGAGTAGGAGAGAACAATGAAAAAGGCATTCGCAATCGCAGCAATCGCGGGCTTCGGATCAATCGCCGCAGCAGGAATCGCAGATGTACGGATCACCGAGGCATTTGTCGGTCTTTCCGGCGAAGACGGGACCGAGGATTGGTTCGAGATCACCAACCTCGGTGCAGCCGCAATCGACACATCCATGTTCTGGTACGACGATGACAGCGCATCCGTGGCAGACGGCGGGCAGCTCGGGTCATTCTCCCTCGCCGCGGGCGAATCGATGATCTTCATCATCTCTGATGACAACGGCGCAAACAATGATGACACCTACGGATCGGCAATCGAGGAGTTCCAGACGATTTGGAACTACTCGGGACAGATCGGGATCACCAACGGCGGCGGCGGGCTCGGACAGACAGGCGACTCCATCTTCCTCCTCCTCGCGGACAACACCGTCGTGACTTCCCAGGAAACCCCCGGCTCACTCTCCGGCGGACTCGCCACGATCGATACATTTGCCTCCCCCACGAGTTCGGTACTCGGCGTCAATGGAGCGTACGAGTCCATCGCGTTCTTCAATGACAATCTCGGTGTCCCCGGAGACATGATCTCACTGATCGGGTCGCCCGGCTCGGTCCCCACCCCAGGCCCGATCGCACTCCTCGTGCTCGGCACACTGGCAGGCGCTCGCCGCCGACGCTGATCTGGTCGCACGACCTTGATCTTTTCATTCTGAAAACCCGCTCCGAGAGGGAGCGGGTTTTCTTGTGCGTGCAGCGCGTTTCATGACTCGTTTCAAACTCGGCTCCCACCGATACGCACCGTTTCATGCTGAATACGAAGGCATAGGCAAATCCAGTGTTCCCATTCATGACAATATCGCGATATCCGCCATTGCAAGTGAGCTGTTCAAGATGACTTTGTATCAATGGCAATCACTCTGAGGCACTCGCATCATCTCACACCTGTGCATAGATCTTGAACTTCCACCACATTAGGGGGAGATTCTAAGCTCATGAAAACAATGCACTTAGACACGCATGTAGGTGAAATTGGCTACAAATGCCTCAAACTTGTGAATAATTACAGATTTCTACCCAAACCCAGACACAAGTATGGCATGATTTGGTTGGGTAGGAAGTGCCGTGCTCGATCATTCGACAGAATGTCGGCATGGGGGGGACAAGAGAATGAAAAGAGAGAGCAAACTGCCCACAGTTGTGACTTGAGGCTGTGAACAAGGATCATTCCCGGGATCATCCTTTACAGATGTGCCATGAAGGATGCTACAACCCGCATTGGTGGGTATTTGATTTCTCTGTGAACCGATGGAGATAGGTTTACAGATGAACGAAACAGACCAGATCGAGGAATCGCTCGCTGAGCAAGTTGCGTCATCCGATGTGACCGTGCTGATTGGCGGAGAGACCGGCACTGGTAAAGGGCGCATGGCTCGACGCATCCACGCCATGAGCCCACGGGCGAGCAAGCCGTTTGTACCGGTTGATTGCGCGGCACTCCCAGACGCACTGTTCGAATCGCAGCTCTTTGGATACAAGAAGGGCGCATTCACGGGCGCAACAAGCGATCGGATGGGCCTTATCCGAGCCGCTGAGGGCGGGACACTCTTTCTCGACGAAGTCGGCGAACTCACGCTTGAGCAGCAGGCAAAGCTCCTTGTGTTCATTCAGGAACGGAGCGTGCTTCCCGTCGGTGAGGTCGAACGCACAGACTGTGATATCAGACTCATCACTGCGACCCACCGAGATCTTCCCGCCATGGTCCGTTGCGGCGAGTTCCGAGAAGATCTCTACTACCGATTCGCGGTGATCGAGATGACGATGCCACCGCTGAGAGATCATCTCATTGATCTTCCGGACATCCTTGACGAGCTTGTAGAAACAAAGGCCTCGCTCTTGCATGTCGAAAAGAAACGGGTAACGAGCGAGTACCTCGAAGCGTTGATGTCGTACGAATGGCCGGGCAATATCAGGGAACTCGGTAACATCGTCGAACGCTCGCTTGTACTCTCAAAGGGTGCAGCGCTTGATGTACGCACACTCCCGACTCGTATTCGTCAACAAATCCGCGCCCGCACGAGTTGCAACGGCCAAGAGCTTTCGGCGGATCAACTCCAGGACGCTTTGCTCCAGCACAGCGGTAACAAGGCCGCCACCGCGCGCTCGCTCGGTATCAGCAGACGCCACCTGTATCGAGTCTTGAAACGACACAATATGGATCTGACTCGCACAGAGCCGGTGTTTTAACAACCCAGCACATTCCAGCGACCCTTTTTCGCCCGGTTTCCGCCGGGCTGTTTTATGCGCTCCGGACGCTGGTCCCACCATGTCACATTCAGAGTGTGACATGGGCACACCAAGGCGAGACATGGGCGTGACATGCACTGCATCTACACGAGTCATGATCGTGACCGCGCCAATCTGTTGCGGATTCGCACAACGAATGACGCCTTGTTTTTGTGCCTTGCTGCACCCTCTGTCGCGAACTTCACTCGCTGGGTTTGGCACGGCACTTGCATTACCTCAATCATGCAAGGACAAGCAACACACAACAAGGTCAGCATGGTGGTTTGCGAGGATCGGTGCTCAGAGGGCATACGCAAACTCGCAAAGAACCATGGATGGATCCTTGTCGAAGGAATCGGCACCATCGCCGCGATGCACACCTGTGTCGCGGTAGAACCAACCAGTGTCTGTGTCGAGATGATACGGACATCCAAGAGCGTCCCTGATTTGCTCAGGATGCTCGCCGAATGTGACTCGATCGATCAGCTCTCATGCTTTCGGCCCAAAGCCCCAGATCGCATGGTCCATGATCTTTCAATGTTGGGGGTCCGCGTGTTGACGGATCCCAGAGAGGTCAGTGAATGGTTCTGCCACACCGACACTCATGAAACCACACCGAAGGCAGACTCGATCTGCAATCGGGCACGCATCCGTGTCCATCGTCGAGTACCAGAGTCAGAATGGAGCCATGCATCATGCAAATGAATCATACGACACAGAAGATCAACTCGATGTCCGGCGAAGCGCTGCTCCTGATGGCCATATACAACTTCCGGAAACCAAAGATCCGCTCGGTAATCGACCAAGAACTCGACCGCCGAAAGACATACTCCCCCATCGATCGGAGCTTTGAGCTGATGGGTCTCAACCCGCAACGGACTCAAAGGAACCCGATCCTGAACTGAATCACCCTCCCTTTCTCTCACTCGTCGGATGCCGAGAGGCATCCAACGGGATTGAACACGAACTCTCTTTCTCACACTCGTTGGGCGTCGACCCGCGCCCTTCGGGATTCATTACGGACTCTCTCTCTCTTTCTCACGCTCGTCGCGCAACGAAAGTCGCGTGGCGGGATTCTCCTCGGGCACACCGTGCTCAATGTCTGTTTCTCACGCTCTACAAAGGTAAAGGAATTACGATGAAGAAATCAACCAGCACCGTACTCATGCTCGCGATTACAGCTGGCGCTGCGAACGCGGGGTTCACCAGTTTCGTTATCCGGAATGGCGGCTCAGGCGCACCAGGCATCTTGTCGAATACCGATTACGGGGTCCCCGCAACTGAGTTCGTGATCAATGAAGGCGGCATGAAGGCAGCACTGGGATCAAACGACCTCAACGGCCAGACCATCGGTGACATCGCGAGTCTGCAGATCACACGCCATGACGATGTCAGCCGATTCACCGCGGGGAGTGGCGCCGCCGTCGCACCCTACTTCAACCTCTGGGTCACAGACGGCGGGGGGAACTACGCTGTCATCGCGAACGAGCCATCCAACCCAGCTTTCCAGTCGCTCTTCACAACCAACGGCGACGGAAGCCGGAGCTACGACCTGAGCTTTGGGGACCTCTCTGATAAGGTCGCGAAGGTGTACGAAACACCGGGCTGGAACTCAGGAACATCCTGGGTGCACGCGATGTTCGGCGCAACTCTTACTTTCGCAGACATCGCGACACTCGAGATTGCTCCCCCACCCGCGTCTTACATTACGGACCCGGGCAACTCCGTGGGATCTGGCGCACCAGATGAACTCGGAACGAACAACGCATTCGGCTTCAACTGGGTGTTCGGCGATACCCTGAGCAACTATGTCTCGGGCGACGAGGGCTATGTCGTGTCCGGTGCGGTCGTGCCAACTCCCGGATCCGCAGCGCTCCTTGGTATGGGTGGACTACTCGCAACCCGGCGACGACGCAACTGAGTACTCGCCCTTCGGGTTCCCATCATTCGTTCTCGATCTCTTCACACTCGCCAGGACGCTCTCCGTGTCCCACCCCCTCCTCACTTCATGATTGACGAGTGTGAGGAACCCTCAGAGCAGGACGAAAGACCTGCTCGGGGTTTGCAACACGAATCCCTCTCTTTCTCTCACACTCGCGAGGATGCTGAAAAGCATCCATGCGGGGTTCAACTCGCCCGTTCGTCCGGGAGAGCATCCTCACCTTGTTCATTGGAGAATCACATGAATCGCAGCACACTGATCCTGACTTCACTCACACTCGCATCGGGCGCCGCAAGCGCAGGCACTTTCTCGATGGATTTCACAAACCCTGGCGATGTCGTGCTCTCGTCGTCCCAGGCCCCTGGCGCGTGGTACACTGATCGTTACGCACCGGGTGTCTTTGAATCTGGCGTGATGTTTGACGGCGACTACCGACTGCACCAGGGCATCCGCTCCGACGGGAATCAGGCGAACCGTCCCACAAGTCAGAATGGTGATTTCTATAACTACCAAGGGCGCAAGTACGATGTGAACTCGCCATCGGGCACGACAATCTCGATCGACCTCTTTGTCGACAGTGCTTGGAACGACGGCGTTCGCGCTGGCATGTGGACCACGATGAGCAATGGCAACCTCACCTACCCGATCATCGAGTATGTTGTCGCGGGTGACAACGGCGACGGCAACGCGTATACCGGGTTCCGTTGGTGGCAGTCGGGGCTCGGCTGGAGCTCAACAAGCTTTGAAAACGCGGCAACCGACGAGTGGTACACCCTCGAGATCGAACTGACCGCGACAGATGTACTCTTCTCAATCAACGGCACCTCGATCGGGAGCGTTGACAATCAGGGCGCTCACATGATTGACAATGTCATCCTCAATGCACACAACCAGGGTATCGCGGGTGAATACGATGTGTACTGGGATAACTTCGGCGGTGTTCCCTCTCCAGGCGCCGCCTCGCTTCTCGCGATGGGTGGACTGATCGGCACACGCCGTCGACGCTGATCGCGTTGATTCATTCCGGTATTCATTCACAGAGCCCGCTCCGAAAGAGAGCGGGCTTTCTCTTTGCCCTGAAGAATCGAATCCGGATCAGCCGATCTCGAAAATGGAGAGGCAACCGCCCTTTTCGCTCGCGACCGCAAGCAAGAGTCGACCGTTTCGCTCGAACATCGCCATGCCTTCCGGCCCCGCACACCCCTCGCTCAGCGCGATCGCGTCGAGAAACACTGGTGAATACGGGAGCGTGATGTCATAGAGCATGATCGCGTTCGTGCGTTCGAGCCCCACCGCCATGAGCGTCCGACCATCGTGAGTATGGATCGCGATGCCCTCCGGTTCAGGGCCTGCCCGATCACTCCGCGTATCACCCGCGTTGTACAATTCTGGAAACTCCATGCCCGTGATCAGCTCGATCTGCGGACCGGAGTTCCACACCGTCACCCCGCTCGCCGCATCGATGATCGACACGCTCCGTCCACCCTGGACGCACAGCCGATCGATATCTCCGTCGCCATCTCCGTCGCCATCGATCGTGCTGATGTACACCCGATCCGCACCACGCTCGCTCAGGTCTCCAATCGATGCATGCAGCCGCTCGACCAGAGCCGGATCGATCAGCCCTTCATCGATCGCATCTCCAAGACGAATCTCGTGCCCATCAAGTTTTTCCCCCTCGTTCGCACTGACTATGAACGATCTCCCCAAGGCCTCGTACATGACGATCGTATCAGGGAGCGGCAACAGCCCGAATCCATCGCCCGGATACAGGCGAAAACCATCATCATCTGAGACATCAAATGGGAACGAGAGTGTGCCCATCGAACGGACCATGGTCCACTGCCGCGACGCAAGATCGAAGAACGCGAGGCCGTTGTTCTCCTGCAACGAAACCCAAGCGCCATCGGGCGTTGGCGCGATGTACTCGGGCTCGATATCCACGCCGGGATGTTCTGCGTGCTCGGGTTTCACGCGGAGCACGGACACATCCACGCCCTCTGCAAGGTATGGATCATCTATCGGGTAGGTTCGGATCGTGTTGAAACCCGCGAAATCGCTCGGGGCTTCGATCCCATCGAGATCCGCAATCGTGATCGCGCCCTTGTGATTCGTGGTATGCGGCTCTCCCTCATTCGCAGCATACAAAGCCGAACCGTCCGGCGAGAACATCACGCAATCCGGGTGATAACCAATATTAAACTGCCACACCGGATCGCCGCTCGCCAGATCAATGATCTGCACCACCCCCGGCATGGAATCGGGTGGTGAGGGTATCCACGACACCGCTGCGAACCCGCGTCCCACTGGGTCGATGGCCAGAGATGTCGCATCCCAATGCTGAGTTGTAGAAAAAACGCTCGTGCTCAGGATGCCGGCACGATTCTCATCGTCGAAATCGAGGACATAGCGCCCGTGAAGCCCGATCGCATGCAGCCGATCATGCTGAGCGTCATACCCGACAATCTCCAGCCCACCCTCAACATAAGTGTCTGCGATCAGGCGTAAAGCGATTGGTTCGTCAGCATTACTCACGCCCGACATCGTGCCGACACAAGTCATAAGAATGGAGTGGATGAATCGATGCACGGCAATCTCTCAGTATCGTTACGCAGCCGCGTGCCGCGCGTTCTGGATGACAGAGAGATTGTATCGTGTGCGAATCTTGTTCCAAGTCGGGATTCAATGAACAGTGCCGATGGCGTCTCATTTTACCTAAGTTAACGCCCGATCGCGTGCATCGGAATCTCGTCAACCCGATCGATATCGAGCCGGTCCGCGATATCCGCAACAAGCACCGGGAAGTCCGTGGCTGGATATACATACTCACGATCTTCACCGATCACATCGCGCACCTTGAACCCCTCCAAAACATTCGGATCGATCGACACCCGATAAAAATCGGTGAAGCTGCGCCCCTCAATATCATCGAGTTGCACAAGCTCAAAGACATACAGGTCTTCCCCGTGTCCCTCAACGATCCATGGCTCGATCAAGCCATCCCCCGTCCCGATGTCCAGCATCCGCACTTTCGGACCCGAGAAGCTGTCATACCACGCCCCCTCGACGCGCGACATGGCCTGCTTGAGTTCATCCTCGCCGACGGCTCCCAGATTCACCATCGACTCATCGAGCAAGCGTGAGAACTCCAAATCGTAATCCCGCCCACTGCGGATCGCGACCCCGGCGAGCTCGATCCCCAACGCGTGACTCGTCGTATCGTCATGCGTAAACGCGGAGTTGTTCTCGGGGATCAGGATCGTGCTTTTGTACCCGTGCCATGTGATGATCTCGTGCCATGTCATCGCATCGAACGCGACGCGCTGAGCGATTCGGATCGCAAGCTCCTCGCCAAGCCGATGACGATCATGGATGCTCATGTCGTACCAATCCGGCGGATAACACAGCTCAACGCGGTAGGTGCTCGGCTCGTTCCCTCGAAATGTAAACTCGTCCCACCCGCGCTCAATCGCAAGGCGGGCGCGAGCATGTATATAGGCGGTCATATCGGCCGCGTTGCGTACATGCGCGATATCTAAAAAACCTGCACGCCGCGTGTACACAATGCCTCGTTCTTGCTCTTGATCAAAATCAAGCGGTCCGGATGCATACCTGTGGGTGCCGAGATCCTGCGGGTCCACGCTGTCGTACAGCGTGAACAATCCCTCGAATGGGAGCGCACCCATCCGCGACCGTGGCAACTCGCTGAACTCGCCGAGCTCATCGTCGAACGAGTGCGCGACTTCTGGGTTGGGCGAGATGCTCGAAGCACAACCGCTGGCAAGGAGTACTCCGAGTACAAGCATCAAGAACAAACTGATTCGATTCGTACACATGGCAGATACCTCCACCAAACACGATCGCTCTGCTGTCTCCTATCACGGTGAATCATGCATGAACTTGAACTTAAAGTGCAAAGAGCACCACTGAGCACTGTACCACACTTCCCGCGTTCAACATAACGCCATTTTCATCAACGATTCACCGCTATTCGATGTTCATGTCTGAACATGTCTATATCCCAGTAACACGAATCTGAAAGGACACGATATGTCGACCTACAAAGCATCGAATCAATCACAGGCCTGCTCGCATCAGGGGTGCGACTGCAGGAGCGATCAGTTCGGAGGGGTCGAGAAAGGCGAGAGCTGGTTCTGCTCGCAGGGTTGTGCAGAGGGCTCCGGGTGCGATCATGCCGGCTGCAACTGCAACAGTGTGAAGAACCACGATCCGGATCTGGTTCGTTCTGGAGAACCGACGGTTCCGGGCGCGCCAACCAAGCCCGTCCCGAAAAGAAACCCGGGTCAACATGTTGATCACAACCCGGCTCAGGGAAGCCCCGCCACCCGACGCGGAATTTGAAGGAGCGAACGATGTCTGAGAAAGATAGACCAAGCATCAAGAACGATGATCAATACGAGGCCCTCCGAGACAAGGGGTACAACAAGCAGACCGCCGCGAAGATCGCGAACTCGGACTCGAGCGATCAGCCCACAGACCGCCCCAACTCATACGAGGACTGGTCGAAGGAGCAACTCTACGAGCGTGCGAAGGAACTCGATCTGGAGCATCGATCAGATATGGATAAGCCGGAACTCATCGCCGCGCTCCGAGGAAAAAGGTACGGCGATCAGGGATGATCACATCGTGTCACGATCCTTCGGGTTCGGCTTCTCTGCCTGCCGCGCGATTTCCGCCAGCGCAGGATCCGACTCATCCGAGGGCATATCGCCGGGTGCCAACACACCGGCCGTGATCACAAACCGCAGCGCCTCTTCAACGGTCATCGAGAGTTCCTTCACCTTACTTTGAGGCAGGTTGATCGTGAACCCAGTGAACGGCGTCGGGCTTGTCGGGATGAAGACGGAGACGACACGATCCCCGGCGACATCATCGATCTGACGGATCGAGTTCCCGGTGAGAAAACCCACCGTCCAGATGCCATCATGTGGATACTCAACAACCACGACCTTGGAAAAGGCCATCTTCTTATCGCCCATCACCATGTCAACAACCTGTTTGACATGGGGATAGACCTGCTTAAAGCCAGGAATTCGGGTAATCAGCCGCTCAACCTTCGAGTAGAGCGACTTGCCGACAATATTCCCGAGAAGAACCCCTGCGAGGTAAATCAGCATGATGGCGATGAAGAGCCCCGTCAGATTCAGATACGGGTGTTCACGCCAGAACTTCTGCAGATACTCCCGGCGGAGCGTCAGGCGAACCGATGCGTCTGAGACATTTTCACGGATCTCTGGTCGGTTGGCCCTCGCTTCCGCGATCTCCGCTGGTGTCACCTGAAACCATTCAGGCAGTTTTTCTTCATCCATAACCTTGGGGACAACCCAGATCACCGTGATCCGCGTCGCCTTGTTGATCGGCTGGGCAACGGTGTTATACACGAACCCGAACGCTTGCCAGAGCAGCCACAAGGTGACCGCCGTGGGCAGCAAAATCGCTAAACCCCTGGAAAAGAACCGTTTAAAATCTGAAGTAAATGAATCTGCCATCGGTTTCCGTGAACGAGTAAGAGGACCGAGCACCATTGTACGGATTCCGCCCCCACCGCGTTCAGTACTGCCCGAAACGATCCGAACTCAATGATGCCTGAGTCGTACAATCGTCCAACTCGAGGGGCTTCCGTCGATCAATAACCATGCGGACCTCTATTCATTTCCGAGATCGAAACGAAGGGGATTAAATGCGTATTCTCGTCACCGGCGGCGCCGGCTACATTGGATCACACGCTTGCCAACGCCTACTCCGGGACGGGCATCATGTCGTCGCAATCGATAACCTCCATCGAGGGCACATCACCCCGATGAACCTGCTCGCGGCGGAATACCCCAATCAGTTCGCTTTTATCGAGTCTGACCTGGGGGAAACCCCCACCGTGCTCGAAGCGATCAACAGGCACAATCTCGACACCGTGATGCACTTTGGTGCGCTCGCATATGTCGGCGAGTCCGTCGATGACCCCTTGTGGTACTACCGGAACAATATCGTCTCCGGGATCGGACTCCTCGATGCGTGCGATGCAGCACACGATGGGAAGGGCATCTCCAGATTCATCTTCTCATCCTCATGCGCAACCTACGGCGATCCGCCAGAGGGCATGATCCCTGTCCCCGAGCATTGCCCCCAGTCCCCCACTTCCCCCTACGGCTCCACAAAGCTCCACTTCGAGCACATTCTCAAGGAGTACGCGACCAAACGGCAGCGCGAGGACAACCCCATCGCGCTCACGATGCTTCGCTACTTCAATGTCGCGGGCTCCGATCGGACGGGCGTGCTGGGCGAGGATCACGCGCCCGAGACCCATCTCATCCCCGTCGCGCTCAACACCGCACTGGGAAAACGCGAGTCGATGTCGATCTTCGGCACAGACTACCCCACCCCCGACGGAACCAATATCCGCGACTATGTCCATGTCGAAGACCTGATCGATGCGCATGTGCGTGCCATGGATCGAATCAAGATCGGACAAGTAGAGGCGTTCAATGTTGGGATCGGGAAGGGCTACTCCGTCCGTGAGATCCTCGACTCAGTCCGCCGCGTTTCGGGTGTGGATTTCCCCGTGCACGAGTCTGAGCGACGCGCCGGCGACGCGATTGCATTGTACAACGATCCCACAAAGATCAAATCAACGCTCGGATGGGACGCGAAGATCACCGATATCGATGAAGTTGTTGGGAGCGCGTGGTCATGGTTCCAGAGCCACCCGAACGGGTACGGTGACAAGTAAAAATAGCAAGAGCAGCGCTACTGAATGAGCGCTGCTCTTGTGATACGCGGAACTCCGTGCCTGACCGAGAGGGAGCGTTCAGGCAGCGGCACTCCAGCAGTAAATCATGGGCAACCGTTCGCGAACTGCTGAACGAATATGGACACATCGAAAAAGTCGTGTCGTCCATTCTGATTCAGGTCTGCGTCGACCTCTTCCGCGTTGTATTGTCGAATAAACTCACTGACATCGAAGAAGTTGAGCTGGCCATCACGCTGAAAGTCCACTGCGCACAGTGTGTCAAGACGAATAAGCGCCGTGCGCACCTCAAGCGTCTCGAACTCAATACCCGACACCGCGAATGTTGAACCATCCGGCGAAACAGTATCAACAGACCGGACATCGATGATCCCTGAAAGATCGATTCCTTGCATCGCAAAGTAATCCATCGCGTTCATGAGACCAGTGTCCCCAGTCCAGACGAAACCATCCGCAGCTCCCCCCGGGCTGAAACTGTAGTAGTTTGTGCCGACCACAACACTTCCGTCATCGGTAATCCCACGCGCGATTCCGAACCCCGTACCTACGGGCGTACCGGGCAGCAACCCCAGCATATGGCCTGTGTATTCCTGCCCATCCCACTCCCAGTATGCCGGCACACGGGAGATCACATTGAGATCATACAGATTTCCAGCGATAAATCTGCCATCAGCGCTGACCGCCTCGGCAAGCGAACCAACATCATTGTTATCTAGATCGAGCATGACCCCATCCCGCCAAGCCCGTGGCTGCCAGGGTCCGGTCGCGCTCTCTTCCCATCCGACCGCGACAGAGCCATCAAAGTTCAGCGCGTTGACGCGGCAGCTCCGCCCTGGCATAGCCTCGAGAGGAGTCAAACCGATGCCCGGCTCCCAGATGCTCGGGCTCGCCCCAACCGAAGTGTTCCAATAGAACCCGCTGATCGTGGATCCATCGCCCGAAAGTCCCCACGCGCTGCTGATGGAACCGTCCACAACCTGCGCATCCGGCTCGTTAACGACATCCAGCGAGACCCAGCCATCCGCGTACATATCCCAGTACCCTTGGGTCATCAGTGTCTCGGCACTGTTCGTGATTGACGCAGAAATGTATCGCCCGTCGTACGAGATATCGGGTGAGCCCGCCGCGACTCCAAGCGTGGGAAGCGTGGATCGCCCGAGCAGGACAGGCCCGGTCTGCTCGCTCCAGCGGAAAGTCTCGTAAGGCCCAGCAAGGTTTCCCGCCGCGTAACGACCATCATACGACAGGTCAGAAACATAATAGTTGCTGGGGAGAACAGTGACCGATTGAGCGATTGCACTCTGCGCAATCAGTGTCATCATCGGGATGGTGAGATAAGCAGTTTTCATGGGGTATTCCTTGTGTTGTGCTTTTGATCTGAATCAGGGGCAGCCGGCGTTATACGCGCTGAGAAATGCGGATACATCAAAGAAGTCATGCACGCCATCGCCGTTCAAATCCGCGGCGGGGTCTTGAGATTGGTACAAGCCCAGGAACGCGCTCACATCGAAGAAATCGAGCGTCCCATCATCGTTCAAATCCGCGGCGCACGCCTGAGGCAGTCGTAGGATGACACTCCCGACCAGACCGGATCGACTATTGAAGTAGTCGGCAATGAAGGTCGATCCGTCAGGAGAAACCGCGTACACCCCGATGATGTCGATCTCATCGTCGAACTCAAAGCCGAGCGAAGTGAAATAGTCCATCGCGTTAACGAGACCGGTTTCCTCGGTCCACACGATCCCATCCGCAGTACCGCCGGGATTAAAACTGTAATAGTTGGATCCGACAACGATGGAACCGTCGTCCGAAACACTGTTCGCAACCGCCCAACCGTTGAAAGCCGGCGTGCCGGGAAGCAATGGGAGTTTCTGTTCAATGTACGCATTGCCGTCCCATCGCCAGATCGTTGCCACTCGATTCTGTGTTGAGACCTCAAAGGAGTACCCCACGACAATATCTCCCGAGGAGTTGACACCCTCGCATCCGGTGAAGGCCTCATTCGGCGACAGTCGCATCTTCACGCCATGTCGCCACACGGTGGGTTGCCACGCACCATCGGGGCGTTCTTCCCATCCCACCGCGACCGAGCCATCGAGGTTCAACGCGTCTACACGAGCACTCCGACCCGGATCTACATCAAGCATCACAAGCCCGGTTGTCTCCGACCAAGTACAAGGTACGGCGTCTCCATAGTTTGCGCCAGCACCCCAGACGAACCCCCCGATCGTTTCTCCGTCCCCGGACAGAGCCCACGCCGATCCGATGTTCGAATCAAGCGTGGCAGTCCCGGGCTCGCCAAGTTCAACGACAGAGTTCCACTGCTGATTCTCCCAATAACCGAGCGTGAGGTACGAGCCCGTCTCATCGATAATCGATGCCGAGACCCGAGTACCATCGTGCGAGATATCCGGCGTACCCGCCGCGACGCCGATGACATCCAGTGTCCCACCACCGATGAGTTCAACCCCGTTACCCTCGCTCCAAATGAACGGTTCGTAGGGCCCCACCAGATTCCCCGTTGCAACTGTCCCGTCGTATGACAGGTCACTCGCGAAGTGGAAATCCGGCAGGAAAGTAGCGGTCTGCGCGTGTGTATGCCCCCATCCACACGCGATCGTCGCCGCACATACCGTGCCCAGAGTGCTGAGTTTCAGTGGTTTCATGTCGTGTCCTTGTGGTTTCAGTTTCAGAAATGTCCCGTTGCCCCGGTAAAGACAACGGGAACAGCGCGTGCATCGTGTTGGGTGCACCGATGGAAAAGAGAGTTTTATCGACGGCGACGACGCGAGAGGGTCAACAGACCACACCCGAGAAGCGACGCGGTGCCCGGAACTGGCACCGTATTGAATGAGATATTGTCGATGATGGTCTGCGGGCTTACAAACGCGAAACCGACGAATGCAACGCGATCAAAGGTGTCGCCACCGCTCGTCGTGAAGTTGAACCAGTTGTCGCCGCCAGGGCCGTAGATCGGGAACTCCCAGAAGAACGAGCCAACCTCGACGCCGTCCTTCTCTGCGATCGCGATCATCCCGCCTGAGATGAAGTCCGCGGGACCGGCGTTGTCCCACACCTGCGCCGAGAACTCCGTGACGTCCGTGTCGAACTCGATCGCAACACCAAAGTTGCCAACCATCACATTGTTGTTGGGCAACCAACCGAATCCGGGGGTCGCGTTCAGGTTGTCAACGAATGTGTTCCCGTCAAGCCCGTACAGTGAGCTGACCCCGATCCCCGACCATGAGTCGTTCGCGATCCCGCTCCCAGTCGGACCACCCGCCTCATCGAAGTTGAGTGTGGTGCCGTATGTCGGTGCGCTTGCCCCGACCGAAACATCCACGCTTGCGCATGCAATGCTGGATGCGAATGCCAAGCCAACCAGTGAAATCTGTCGTGTGCGGTTCATGTCTTCTCTCCTTGTTCTTTCTCTTTGTATGTGACGTGGTCGTTGTAGAACTCACCCGAGTTCGGTCTCCCTCAGGAGGTGTTCCGATCAAATTACATCGGTGAGTGACAAGAGTCAACTGTCAAATTTGACATTTTGTATGACATTTTCTCATTGTCAAACACCCCACTACCCTGTACTATGCATCCATATGAAACCGGAGCCTCACACCGCATGACACCCACAAACACCAAATCAAGGGGGGCAGAAACCGCCTCAGTAGGGGATGTCCTTGACTCCTTTTACAATGTGCGAACATGCGTGCTCGACCTATTCGAGGCCAGCGACCTCGATCCAACCAAGACGCGAGAGCTCGCACGCGACCTGGGGCTCAATCGAGGGCTCGCATGGAGACTCTCACGGATCGTCCGGGCAGATGACAGCACCAGTGTCGCTCATGATGTCCCCGGGAAATCGAGCCTGCTGCGATTCGCGGCAAGGTGCATTGAACTCGGCGCGGACCAATCCCTGATCGATCAACTCATCGAGTCCGTAGATCATTACGAGGCCTCAATCGCGGCGTGCACCGGCAGTCGAAAAACGCTCGCGATGCTTCTCGCCAACCAGACCGAGAAAGCCACGCAACAAGACCGGGAAAGAGCTCGACGCACACTCTTTGAGGGCGCGTGCTCAGTCTGGGGCGTACAGGCACAAACTCGGTTCGTGACCGTCTTCCTGCTCCCCTCGAAGGAAGACCCGGACATGGTCGACGCCGCACATGTCACCGGGTATATCGGCTTCCGCCGCTTGGGTGAAAGACCATGGCCGATGAGCTACGAAGCTGTGCATGACGCGGACGGCAACGCCGTACACATCAAGAAAGAGCCACTTGATCCACGAGGCTACGAAGAAGGGCAGCTCCAGCTCCTGCCCGATTTCTGTGAGCCGCGTGAACCGGAGATCGAGGTCGAAGTCAATGGTGATTACAAGTGCTTCAATCTCGCAGCCGGTCCTGTGGGGAACCTGGGGATGACGGATTGCGTATTCGGCAGTTATCTCACCAACATCTACCCCCGCTACACCCCGATCGAAAGCGCACACCTCGAAACCGCGGGCTTTATGGTGCTGCTGCAAGCCCCGGTCGAGCGGGTACTCTTCGATTACTTCGTGCACAAAGACATCGAATCCGTCGGCGAACCCGTGACTCATCTGCTCGATCGGCTCACCTACCCGCACATCAACCGGGAAGAGTTCTTCGATCGGCAATCAATCCACATCGACGAAACACACCGAAGCATCGCGCAGACGGCCAAGGGGGCGTACACACCCCATATCAGCTGGTATTCAAAGCTATTGACCTTCGTCACCGATCGCATCCAGGAACCACTCGACGCGTTCGAGGGCACTCGCTTCGAGATGAACTACCCGCCGATCTCCACGACACTCAGCAGACGGATTACACTCGCGCGAAATCCAGACGACCCAGCGAAAATTAATCGTTGAGGCGTGGCGATGCGCTCGCGACCAGACGGATCGTCGGTGCGGCGAGCGAGGAACCGACGGTCAGATCCTGCATGTCGTCTGGTTGAATAATCAGATCCACCGTCGCCCGCTTCAGCCGCGGACCGACATCGTACTCCATCACGAACTTCACATCATTCAGACCCGACAGCAGCGGCGCGGTATCCTGATCCTCGTAGGTCCCGTCCACATAGGTCGTCACGATGT
Organism: Phycisphaerales bacterium; assembly: GCA_965216865.1. Lineage (GTDB taxonomy): Bacteria > Planctomycetota > Phycisphaerae > Phycisphaerales > UBA1924 > UBA1924. The sequence goes on along the minus strand of OZ244206.1, from coordinate 2,190,182 downwards.
ACCACAGCTCGTACGGACCGTCGTTTCCAGTCGCTTCGCGACGCTCAAGCCGTGTTACTCGCTCTGTGCCTGTAGAGAGCTCACGGAATGAGACGAACTCGATGTAATCCGACTCGATCTCAGGAGTCAGGACCGGATTCACCGGGTACGGCCCGAACGAATCGCCAGTACGGATCATCGCGGTCAATCGTTGCATCACGATGCGTGCAACGACATTCGTCGATGCGCCCTCGCTCGTTACCTGATACCCCTTAAAGGAAGTATTCAACGCGGCCATCGTCGCGGTGAGCAAGGTAGAAGTGATCGTGAGCGAGATCAGGACCTCGATCATGCTGAACCCGCGTCGCGGTGCTCGTGATGTGGTACGACGCATCTGCATCAGTAGGTTCCCTCCTGGTATGAACCAGAAACCGGCGGCATCGACAACGGGAGCAAGAGACCCGAGGGAAGACGCATATTCGGGTTGTGACGCACGCGAATCTTCCCGAAGCCATTGAAAGGCACCGGTGTTGATCCCGCGGGCTGTGGCTCTTCGTACGATACATCCGCCAAACCGTCGCCGTTCGTGTCATACCCGATGATGCGTACACCACCGACAATCGGGAGATCGTTGGGGTCGATGGATTCGTAATCGCCGTCACCAGAACCGAAATACCCGAGGGATGCATTGAACCCTGCAGGATTCCCGATCGGGTTGCCAAAGACATCCACCAGCGGCCCCTCGCCATGCGTCGGATCAAAGGTGAGCAGCAGCGCACCATCGATCGTGGTATTCCCACGCGCATCCAGGACGCCAGCGATGATCGCGCCCTGAAGCGCAATGTTCTGCTCAGGAGGCGAGTTGAACGAGCCCAGATCCACCGAGTAGTTCGGGAGCATCATCGAACTCGTCAGGATGGTGTCCATATCGTTGTCGTCTGGGTTCAGGTTCGAGTTATCCGGCTCGTCGGGGTGGACCGTCGTAAAACGCGTCGCCCCCGTGAACTGCAGCTTGTTACGAACCTGTGTGTACTCCACCGGCGTGTCCGACACGATCGACCCCACAAACAGGCAATCATGGAAGCGGACATTGTTCGACAGTGTTTTCGTATCCACAACACGCTTGCCGTCGACCACAATCGGATCCGGCAGCAGGTTGTAGCTCTCCCCGAACGATCCGATCTCACTCTGAGGCACATCGCCCGTATCCAGCGGAGAGATCGAGACATTCGTCATGAGGATCATCTGATCCGGCGGCACCGCCGTGCTTGGCAGCGTTGGAGGCGCGTTGCTCGCGTCCTCGCCTGCATCGTCGCCATAGACAAAGCGCGGGAACTTGGGTGTCGGACGACCATCCGTGTCCAGAATGTTCGCGCCATACTCCGACCAGAGCGGATGCACATTCTGCGTATAGGTTTCGACATGCGTTGAACCGACGAAGGTACAGTTCACAAACAAACCATTGAGCCCAACAGGCACCTTCACATTCCGGAAAACCATGTTCTCGAACACCGGACGCCAGTACACATCCGAATAGCTCGGCGAGTTGTACGGCGCGTTCTCGAAGTAAGCCCAAAGATGGTTATCTGGGAGCCCGTCGTAGTCCGAATCTTCCCATACCGGGAACAGGTGAGGATCATCCTCATCCGCGGAGTTCATATCCAGAGTCCAGGTGCTGAGCGTCGAGACATCCGTCCCGAGCTGATCCGCGACCTGCTGCCAGAACGGGTCGCCATCCGCGGCCGCGATCAAGGCGTTCTCGGTATCTGCGAAGCTGCTCGCGTTGATATCGGGAAGCGTCAAGTCATCGGCGCCAAACTCAAGCGCAGACTCATCATCCTCAGGAACGATCGCTCCGCGCAAACGCTCTTCGATGGCGCCTTGATTTGATTCCCAATCGCTCGCCTCGACCTTGAAGACCAGGCGACCGTGCACCTTCGCGTACCGATCCATCGCATCGATGTACCCGTCGCGCCAGCCCAGCTCCTCATCAGGATATACATTGTGGAAGCCGTCGTAATCGAACGGGTCCTCGTCCTCGGGCTGGTAGATGCGATCGTTGTTCACATCAAGGAAGCCGAAGACGCCGTTCTCGTTTCGGTCCGGGTGCCCGCCGTCAATCAACAGGGCCAGATCTTCATCGATAGCCTCACCGCCGGAGCCCACAAACTCTGGCGTGCTGCCATCAAGACCAGCACGAGTCCCCGCGATGAGATCTGAGGAGAGGGTCACGCGGTTATCACCGTTCGTGTCGTAGTGACGGATGAAGATATCGATCTCGTCGATATAGCCATCCTGCGTGGCGTCATTGAATGCGCCATCATTCTCACCGTCGCCATCGAAATCCGCATCCGAGGGGATACCCGCTCCCTCGATCGGGTGTCCCACTCGGAGGCGGTTGTCTCCGTCAACATCGTTCGTGCTCAATCCCAGGAAGAACTCCTGGATCTTGGTATCGAGAACAGGATCAAGACCAAGGAAATCCGACCGCATCACGATGGGATCACCCGCGGCGAAATCGACCTCATCGAAACGAGCACCGAGCTCACCCTCGATCTGAACATTCTTTCCGATCAGGATCTTCGAATGCGAAATGATTGCCTGATCAACTGTTTTGATGATCTGGTAATCACGCGTGATGATCCGTCGGATCGGCTTATTGTTGCGTTGGAAGTCGTACACGATCCCCTCAACGATGACGCGGATCATGTTCCCACCCGCGAGCGGAGCGTATCGGATCTGATACGCTGGTGGCGGGTTCGAGTTCTCAGGATCCTCCCACTCGGACAACAGAACCGGTGGGGTATTCACCCAATAGCTGCCCTCATAGATGCCCGAGGTGATGTCTGTCGGCGCGGTGGATATCGCCGGGGTATCGATGTAATCGAAACCGGTGAGAATGTTCACATCAGCCGTGTGCGAGTTCACCAACGCCTCAGCGATCCCCGAAGGATCCACACTCTCGGAATACCCGTCGCGGGGCGGCGCGACCATATAACTCCCGATCAATCCCGAGTCACCCTTCCAGAGCGCCCAAGTAATATCCGCATCGAGATTGCTCTCCGCCACGATGAAACGCGACGAGGCCTCGTTCAACCGATGCTCAGCAACGGCGAGCCCTGTTTCTGCAGCGCTCATCGCACGCATCACATGCAGGTGCATATTCGCCGTACGGATATTGCCAGTGGACGCGACGGCCATCGCCGCGACCAGGGAGCCGAAGATGATCAGGAACATCATCGACAGCACGGACGCGATCCCACGCCGTGAGATCGGGAGCCGCTTGCCATGCCTGCGTTGAGTTTTCGTTGCGATCTTCCGCATGGTGTCAATCTCCGATCAGGGCACGATCCAGGTAACTGTCGTGACCAGTTCTGCTTCGGTGTCATTGACCCCCTGATAGAACACCTGCACGCTCATGCGTAGCGGGTATTCATCCACTTCACGCCCCGGGAACGACCCGTTTTCTTCCTCGAAGTATGCCTCATCGAGAACTTCCGAGGTATCGAACGGATTCACCTTCTCCACAATGATCGTCTGCGACCAACCCTGCATCGCCTGTCCGCTGAACACGCCATTGGTAGTCGACCCCTCCTCTGAGCCGTCGAGCGTCAGATTCGGGATAACCTCACCGAAAGAGTTAATGGGCCCCGGCAGGTCGTTGTCATTGAGGTCAGCCGTTCCGATGAAAGAGAATGTGATCCCGTTGAAATCGTCGAGATCATCGAAGTCATCGACAACAACCTCGCCGGCGTCAACGCCCCAACCCGTAATCACCATATTGCCATCACCATCGTCCTGAAGCGAGATCCCCGTCACCGGGTCGTGCTTCGGAAGATTGCGGGTGTACTCGCGGATCTCATTGGCGAGGAAGGTCGCGCTCGCCGCGTGAGAGGACCATTGGTTGGATACGATGAACGCGGATTGCGCATCCACCATCGCCAGGACCCCGACACCGATGATGACCGTGGCCATCGAGGTCTCGATCAGGGTGAACCCCTGCGCATCCCTGCGCTTCGGGCGTACGCCGCGTCGGATTGGGTGGTTAAGGGGATTCATCATCCTACAGCTTCCATTACGAGACGATCTGGCTCATCTTGAAGATGGGAAGGATGATCGCCATCGCGATAAATCCGACGACTGAACCCATTATGATGATCATGATGGGCTCGATCATTCCGGTAACCGCTTTGATGTGGTCCTTGAGCTGCTTCGCGTAGAACACCGAGATCTCGTCGAGCACCTCGCCGAGCTTACCGGACTCCTCGCCCGCGGCGATCATCTGCACGACCGCTTTCGGAAGGATCCCGGACCCCTGCAACGGCTCCGCGACTTTCCGGCCTTGCTTCACCGAACCGTGCACCTTGCGCCACATGCCCTCAAACAGCTTATTGCCAGAGATCTCACCGGTAATCGTGAGGGTATCGAGCATCGGCACACCAGCGTTGATCAACTGCCCCATGGTCTGCAACGACCGGGTGATATACAACGATCGAAACATGGCACTCAGCACAGGAATCGAGAGCTTCATCTTGTCGATCCAGAACGCCCCGACATCCGTCTTCGCGAAAGCAAAGAACGCGCCGCCCGAGACCGCGAGCCCGCCCAGCAGGAACGGCCACTGCTTCATCAGCGTCTGCGAGAGCATCATCAGGAAGTTCGTTGCCCAAGGGAGCACATCTTCCTTGCCCTCAAAGATCGTGTAGAACTTGGGAAGCACGAAGGTCAGCAGGAACACCGTGACCGTCACAGCCATCAATCCGATGATCGCAGGATAAATCGAGGCACCGACGACCATTTTGCGAGTCTCGATCTGCTGACCGATGTACCCGGCGATCCGATCGAGCATCTCCGAGAACGAACCTGACATTTCCGACGCGCGGACCATGTTGATGTACAGAGGACCGAAGAGCTTCGGATGACGCTGGAGCGCCTCGGAAAACTGCTTACCGCTCTCCACATCCGCCTTGAGCTCGTTGATGACCTTCTTGAACTGACGGTGCTCGGTCTGATCCGCGATCCCATCCAGAGCCGCGCGGAGGTTGATCCCCGCCCGGATCATGACGGAGAGCTGAGTCGTGAAGTCGAGAACCTGCTTCTGCGTGGGTTTCTTGGAGTTGATCGATGCGAACGCGTCCGCGAGCCCACCGCCCTGCACCTTTCCCTTGTCCTGATCGACCGCGAGAACATGGACGCCCTGGTTGCGCAAAATGGCAGCGGCAGCGGTCGCGCTGTCGGCTGCGATCGTGCCGGATTGAATCTTTCCGTCCTGCGCTTTGACCTGAAAACGGTAGTTGGGCATCTCAGCTCCTCATCATCACGAATCGAATATGGAAATCAGGCTACGAGCTGACGCTCGAGCTTGTCGGGGAAGACGGCCTTCGCGATCGCGTCTTCCTTCGAGATCGTCCCATTGAAGTAGAGTTCCGCGATCGAGCCGTCGAGCGAGCACATCCCGATTGCCCGGCTGGTCTCGATCACATTGGGGATTTCAAAGATCTTGTTCTCGCGAATCAGGTTCCGGACCGCCGGGGTGCACAGCAGTGTCTCGACCGCGGGGACCATGCCCGGGCGATCGGAGCGAGTGAACAGGGTCTGCGAGATCACGGCCTGCAGCGTTGTCGAGAGCATCGAGCGGATCTGGTTCTGCTGACCGCCGGGGTACATATCGATGATTCGGGAAACAGTCTGCGACGCGTTGACCGTGTGCAGGGTCGAGAGCACGAGGTGACCCGTTTCCGCCGCGCTGATCGCGAGACCCGTTGTCTCCAGGTCTCGCATTTCACCCACGAGGATGATGTCGGGGTCCTGACGCAGCGCGTGCTTGAGTCCAGAGGCAAAGCTAATCATGTCGCGTCCGAGCTCTCGCTGCTCGATCAGACACTGATCCGAGTCAAATAGGTATTCGACCGGATCTTCGAGCGTAATGATGTGCTTGCGGTAACGCTGGTTCATCGCCTGGATCATCGCCGCGAGCGTGGTGGACTTACCCGAACCGGTATCGCCCGTCACGAGCACCAGACCACGCGGGAGGTAGGTCAAGCGCGCGATGACCTCGGGGAGCGCGAGCGCGTTAAGCGGCGGCACCTTCGTCTTGATCGCACGAAGCGCCAACCCGATCACGCCCTTCTGCATGTGCGCATTGACACGGTATCGGGCGAGCCCTGGAACCTCATATGAAAAGTCCGCGTCCTTCTCACGCTTAAAGATTTCGCGTGTCTCCGTGCCGGACATCTGTTCAAACATGCTTGCGACGAGTTCGGGGGACATCGGCTCCTCGCTCATCGGTGTCATCACTTGATGCACACGCAATGATGCGGGCTCACCAGCGACGATGTGAATGTCCGAAGCGTCTGCCTCATGCGCGTGACGAAGAATGGCATCAAGTTCCACGGCTGTCTCCCGGGTGCAGTCCAAGCTCGATGCGGACGAACGATCGCCCGCATCCTCCCTGTTCATCGACGATTCCGAGCGCCCGATTCACGCCCGTGCAGGGTGACAATGCGAAATGCGTGCGGGTCGTGCGGGTCAGGATGGCAAGCAAAAAACGCACGCCCATCGCGCAGGTCCCCCAACCCGCACAGACCGAACCGCGTCATCCTTCTTTATACTGGCATCATCGCCGGGCGAACTTGTCCCGCTCGATCACGGCGAGCTCATCCACCCGCTCGTTTTCGGGGTGCCCAGCGTGCCCCTTGACCCAATGGAAACGGATCTCGTGCTCATCCTTGAGGGTATCGAGCTGTTTCCACAGGTCGACATTCTTGACCGGCTGCTTGCTCGCGGTCTTCCAACCCTTTTTCTTCCACCCGGGCATCCATTCTTTGAGCCCCTTGAGCACATACTGCGAGTCCGAATACAGCTCAACGACAGAAAAACGCGTCAGCGCGGACAATCCCTCGATGACCGCCGTCAACTCCATCCGGTTGTTCGTGGTTTCCCGCTCGCCGCCGCTGCGCTCGACCGCTTTGCCCGATCGAGGGTGCCGGAGCAGGAACGCCCACCCGCCCGGGCCGGGGTTCCCAGAGCACGCACCATCCGTGAACAGTTCGACCGCGGGTGCGTCACCCGATGAGTCATCCGAAATCGCGTCCTTGCGGGTCATCATCGTGCATCATACCCCCCGCGCCCGCCACCTCCACCCGCGCCGGGTCTACGATCCACTTATGAGCACCCCCGCCGCACCCGCCGACGCGTCAACAACCCGCCGCGACCAGGACGAGCAGCTCGTCCATCGCATCGAGATTCACCCCACTGAGCACGCGGGAGACCCTCGCGCCGAAACCCTGCTCCGCCGTGCAAACGAGCTCGGGTATGAGCTCGAGGGTGCCCATTCCGCACGCATCTACCTCATCGAATCGCCCCTCACGGACGCTCAGCTCGACTTGATTACCTCGCAGCTGCTCTGCAACCCCGTTGTGGAACGCGCCGAAATCGGTTCCAGCCCTGCCCGCGGCGCCCTCGTTGAGATCCACCCGCTCCCGGGCGTCATGGACCCGCCCGCACAATCCGTTGCCGACGCGATCGAAGCACTGATCGGCACCCGCCCCGAGGTCTCCACCGGGTACCGGTACGACCTGATCGGGGTCTCCGATTCCAAAGCCCAGACGATCGCGAACCGGCTCCTCGCGAATCCAGTCGTCGCGGGCGTGCACGCCGTGCCCTTCCACCCCGAGCAGCTCCCCAAGGGCCACGCTCACGAGTTCCACCTCACCCATGTCAACATCCGTGATCTTGACGACGCGGGGCTCGAGAAGCTCTCACGCGAGGGACACCTGTTCCTCTCGCTCGACGAGATGCGGGCCATCCGCCACGAGTACATCGCCCTCGACCGTGAACCCACGGACATTGAGCTCGAGACCCTCGCCCAGACCTGGTCCGAGCACTGCGTTCACAAGACCCTTAAGGCCACCATCAACTACACCGGCCCGGAGATCCCCGGCATCGATTGGGCCTCGCGCCCCCACCACGAGGTGAACGACGACGGCTCCGTCACCATCAACAACCTGCTCAAGGCCACCGTCGCCGCCGCCACCTTCGAACTCATCGAAGAAGGCCTCGACTGGACCCAGTCTGTCTTCGTCGACAACGCCGGCATCGTCCGCTTCGACGACGACCACTCTGTGTGCATCAAGGTCGAGACCCACAACCATCCCAGCGCCCTCGAGCCCTACGGCGGCGCGGCCACCGGTATCGGCGGGTGCATACGCGACATCATCGGCACCGGGCTGGCCGCCAAGCCCATCGCCTCCACCGATGTCTTCTGCGTCGCGAACCCAGACACGGACAGCGTCCCCACCGGGTGCCTGCCCCCTCGTCAGATCCTCACCCAGGTCGTCGCCGGCGTGCGCGACTACGGCAACCGCATGGGCATCCCCACCATCAACGGGGCCGTCTCCTTCGACCAGCGATACATCGGCAACCCGCTCGTCTACTGCGGCTGCATCGGCATCATGCCCGCCGACCTCATCGCCGGCGATGCGAAGCCCGGCGATCGCATCATCGCGCTGGGCGGACGCACCGGACGCGACGGCATCCACGGCGCGACCTTCAGCTCCGCCGAACTCACCGACACCCACGCCGATGAGTTCTCCCACGCCGTCCAGATCGGCAACGCGATCGAAGAAAAGCGGACGCTCGACGCGATCATGCGGGCACGCGACTTCGAGGGCGGCCCGCTCTTCTCCGCAATCACGGATTGCGGCGCGGGCGGGTTTTCATCCGCTGTCGGCGAGATGGGCGAAAAGATCGGCGCCTTCGTCGAGCTCGACAAAGCACCCCTCAAGTACAAGGGCCTGAGCTACACCGAGATCTGGATCTCTGAAGCGCAGGAACGCATGGTCCTCTCCGTTCCCGAGGAAAACCTCGAAGCGCTCCAGAAGATCTGCGACGAGGAGCATGTCGAACTGGCCGACCTTGGCTACTTCGGCACCGACGGCGCGCAGCTCATCCTCAACTACAACGAGTACGAGGTCGGGCGTCTGCCCATGCACTTCCTCCACGACGGCATCCCCATGCCCACCCGCAGAGCGAAGTGGCAGCCCAATTCAAGCGATGCGCCAAAGACAGCACCGAGCACCGCGAGCGAGAAAGAACAACTCCTCGCCCTGCTCGCGCACCCCAACATCGCGTCCAAGCACTGGATCGTGCGTCAGTACGATCATCAGGTGCAGGGCAATACCGTGATGAAACCACTCAACGGCCCGCGCGGGATCGGTCCAAGCGACGCGTCCGTCATTGAACCCGTGCCGGGAACCAACCGCGGGCTTGCCGTTGGGTGCGGGCTCGCCACCGGGCTCAGCGACAACCCCTACGCCATGACCCTCGCCGCCATCGACGAGTGCGTGCGTAATCTCGTCTGCACCGGCACCGACCCCGACCGCATCGCAATCCTCGACAACTTCTGCTGGCCCTCGTGCGGCAAGGAGGAGAACCTCGGCTCACTCGTACGAGCAGCACACGCATGCTACGACGGCGCCAAGGCTTACAAAACTCCGTTCGTGTCCGGCAAGGACTCCCTAAATAATCAGTTCACCACCGAGAGCGGCGAAACCATCGAGATCCCCCCCACCCTCCTCATCACGGGGATGGGCATCGTGCACGATCTCGACACCTGCGTCAGTTCCGATGCGAAAACCCCCGGCAACACCCTCGTCCTCGTCGGGCAACCCCAGGGCAAACTCGCGGGTTCGCACGCGCACCAGCTCGGGTTCATCACCGACGACACCATGCCGAGTGTAGATCTGCAGACTGGCCCCAAAATCGCGCGTCAGATCCACACCCTGATCACACAGGGTCTGATCCGCAGCGCCCACGATGTGTCCGACGGCGGTGTCGTCTGCGCCATCGCGGAAATGCTCATCGCGGGGTCGTCGAATGATGAATCGATCGGGTTCAACGCAGACGCTTCGCTCGATTGGTCGATCGCGTTCGATGAATCCCCATCGTGCTATGTCCTCGAAGTCGAGAATCCCGAGAGCATCAAGAGCGCACTCGGAAACACCCCGATGCGGGTGCTCGGGGTGCTCAACAAATCGGGCCGATTCGTATGGGATGCGCTCGATGCGAGAGTGGATGAGATGACCAGCGCGTGGCGATCGCCTCTCGATTGGTGATCGATTAGGCCGCCTTGGCCGACGGGGTGTTGCCCGCGTTCATGATCTCGCCGAGCCATTTGTTGACATCGGCGCAGAACTCATCTTTGTGCACATACATCGATACACCTCGCCGGACGGATTCGTCCCGCATCAGCTGATCGTTGTTGCCCGTAAGCATGAAGAAAGGCACATCGCTGAGTGTCTCGTTTTCTCGCATGACGCGAAGAACCTCGTGCCCATCACACCCGGGCAGGTTGAAATCGCACAACACAAGGCTGGGCAAGCGGTGCCCCTCAAGCTTGCCCTGCTCGATCAGGTTGCATGCCTGCGTGCCGGACTTGACCCACTCGACCTCGATCTTGCCGCGTCGTTTGAGCAACGAGATGACAAGGGTCGCCGCAAGCGCATCGTCCTCGACCAATAGAATTCGGTAGCTGGCAGTGGTCACATCCGCGTTGCTGACCGTTGGGTCAGCGCTTTGCCCGACCGAGCCGGTGTCCGTAGTGACGGTCACCTGGCTGTATCGCCCGTGAACCTTGACATTGTTGCGACCGTCGGACTTCGCTGCATACACGCTCTCGTCCGCTTCGTGCACTACCTGCTCGCCGCCGGAGAGACGGGTCGGGCTCCCCGCGTCTGTGCTGGAAACACCAATACTTGCTGTGACCTTGAGCTCATCTGGAGCACCTTCTACCCCACGCAGATCGAATGGCTTGGACGCGAACGCCTCACGCACCTTCTCCGCCAGCTCGGCACAGAAGTCGATATCGCGGGACTCGACGATGACTGCAAACTCTTCGCCGCCGTAACGGAAGGCGATCCCATTCTTGCCGATGACATCGGTGGTTCGTTGCGCGAGCTCGATCAGCACCGCATCGCCCGCCGCGTGCCCGTATGTATCATTCACGCCCTTGAACCGGTCCGCATCAAAGAAGATGATCCCGAAAGGTGTACCCTCGTTCACAAAGGCCTGATACACACGCTTGAGTTCCGCATCGAATCGTTTTCGGTTGGCGATTTGTGTCAACCCGTCCACGAGTGCCTCTCGGGCGAGTTGGTCCGCTTCGCGTTGCATGCTCACCTGATGAACAAGCCCCTGCTCCTGTGCCTCGGCGATCAGCTCAGCGGCACTGGGGATCGAGCCGATCTCCTGCCCAAACATCTTCGCGAGCGTCTCGGCGGTTTCCTTGACCTCGCCGAGAAGATCCTCGGCCTCTGGCGCCTTGCTCCCAAACCAGGCCTTCATACGCTGCTCGAGCATCTGCATCGAAGAACCCGGAGCATTGGGATCGAGACAGTTGCATGTGAGCGCACCGCTCGCGACGACCTGTGCCAGAATCTGATTCTGGTTGGTGCACGCGTCGGGATTGTGATGGAACTGGATCGCATCCGTGATTTCGGAAGGCAGCTTCCACCGAGAAGCGAGCTCGGCACCGACTCGGGTGTGATCAAAACCAAAGGTTTCAAGTTCGTGCTCGCACAGATCCCAATGCGGAACCGCGCCAACAACCTTGCCGTACTCCGCTCGAAGAGACATGTAAAACGCGAGCGTGCCCATATCCTGAAACAGTGAGGCGGTAAACGCGTCCTCAGGATCGAGCCCGCCAACCCGTTTCGCGATAATCCTTGCCGCGGTCGCGCCGATGATCGCTCGACGCCAATGAGACTCAAGATCGAACCCGCCCTCTGCATCCTTCGTCGTTTCAACGAGACTGAAACCCAACACGAGAGACTTCACCGTGTTGAGTCCGAGGTAGCCCATTGCCCGATCGATCGAGCTGCAAGGGCTTGACAACCCGTAGAAACTCGAGTTCACGGTCTTAAGCACCTTCGCAGCGAGTGCCTGATCCTGCTGCACGAGCTTCGCGATGTCACCCATCGCAACATCAGGATCGCCCGTGAGTTCCAAGAGCCGAACGGCAACCGCTGGTAGCGATGGCAGCGTCGGACACATCATGACCTGATCTAGACTGTACTGCGACATAGAGATTCTCTCCAAGCGATTTCATAGTCCCATGCCAGGTTACCACCAGCATGGATCCCCTCGATTCAACACTGAAATCGGATCGTTTTGGAGCCGAGTTCACTCAGGATTGAGGTCTCGTGAAAGTCCAGACAGCACGAAATGCCCACACTCACTTGATAATGGGGGGGACCAAAGTCGCTCACATGCAGCACCGGCACGATCAGCGCAATCCGTATTCCTTCAACTTCCGATAAAGCGTGCGCTCGCCGATCCCGAGGAGTTTCGCGGTCTGTTCGCGATTCCCCCCGGTCAGCTTGAGCGTTTCACGGATCGCCTGCTTCTCGAGTTGCTCAAGACTGGTGCCCGCGAGGGATCCCGCCTGCGTCGTGGACGATTCGGGTAGCCCATCCGTGTCCATGCTGGAGATCTCCGCGGGAATGTGCGCAACATCCACACGAACCGTCTCCGCCTCGTCATCCCGATCACCAATCGCCATGACGACCATGTTTTCCACAACATTGATCAGCTGACGCACATTGCCCGGCCACGCGTACCCCGTCAATCGCATCAACGCCGCGTCCGTAATCTCCGGTGTGGCCTGACCCGGCAACAGGTCACCCGCAAACTTCGCAATCGCGTGACGCACAATCCGGGGGATATCTTCGCGCCGTTCACGCAGCGGTGGAAGATGGATATGCGCACCGTTGATCCGGAAGAACAGATCCTGACGGAACGAGCCGTCCGCGGTCATGGTGTTGAAATCCCGGTTCGTCGCGCTCACGAATCGAACATCCACATGGCGAGCATCATTGGCTCCCAGCCGCACGACCTCGCCGCTCTCCAGCACCCGCAGCAGCTTCGCCTGCATCGCCAGAGGCATGTCCCCGATCTCGTCGAGGAAGACCGTCCCGCCATCGGCGTACGCAAACACGCCCTCGCGGTCCTTCTCCGCCCCGGTAAAAGCGCCCTTCACATGCCCGAACAACTGATCCTCGAGCAGGCTCTCCGCCTGCCCAGCGCAGTTCATGGTCACAAACCGCTTGGCGCTCCTGGGCGAGTTGTTGTGCACCGCCTGCGCAATCAGTTCCTTGCCCGTCCCGCTCTCGCCCGTGATCAATACCGGGATCTTGGAGTTCGCGACCGTTTTTACGGTCTTGAGTATCTTCCGCATGGGCTCGCTGCCCGCGACGATCCCCTCGAACCCGTCGTGCTGAATCAACTCCTTGAGCTCACCCGATTCGCTCCGCAAGACCGCCTGGTCCGCTGCCCGGTTGACCGCCGAGCGAAAAACCACTAGATCCAGGGGCTTCTCAACAAAGTCGAACGCCCCGTGCTTGAACGCGTCGCGAGCCGTCGGCACATCGCCGTGCGCGGTGACCATGATCGTTTCCGCGTCGGGTTGGAGTTCGCCGGCAAGTTCAAGAACACGCATCCCCGCATTCCCGCCGTCCCCGTTGACGCCTTCTTTCCCGGAACTCTCCGGCATACGGAGATCCGTGACAATCACATCAAACGAGCCGTGCCGGAGCTCATTCGCCGCGTCCTCGATCCCGTGCACGATGGTGCAGATATGCCCCGGGCGTCGCAGCGCTTCCGCCATGACATCCGCGTGCTCGGGCTCGTCCTCTACAATCAGGACCTGTGCGACAACTTGTTCTGGTGCGTTCGTATCGCTCATCGGGTGATTCTATGCGTCAAACGCGTGTCATGGACTCAAACTGAAACCGGCGCAACGCGCACGACGCGATCGCCAAAGCATCCGCAAGATCAGCGGGCTTGGGCAGCTCGGGCAATCCGAACATCTCCTGCACACTCAGTTGCATTTGCTCCTTCGTCGCTCGACCAGAACCAGTCGCCGCCTTCTTCACTTCCGCCGGCTTGAGCTCGCACACCTCGACCCCCGCCCGCCGGGCCACGAGCAGGATCACCCCCCGCGCATGGGCCATCTTCACAACCGTCCCCGGGTGGTCCTTGTGCGCAAACATCCCCTCGATCGCGATCAGATCGGGCGCCGCCCGCTCGACCAGCTCCTGCACATCTGCTTCAAGCTCGACGAGACGATCCCCGATCGACGCCAGCGGCTCACCCCGCTTGGTCAGCCGGAACACCCCCGCCTCGACGATGCTCGGGCGCACCACATCCCCCGTTACGCACCCGTAGCCGGTGATAGAGAGTCCGGGATCGAATCCGAGCACACGCATGGGTTCAGTGTACTGAATCGCGAGTGTTCATGTCCATCCGAGCCATCGTCTCCACGATCGTCTTCACCAATACATCGCACTCAATATTCACCCCGTCCCCCACCATTCGATCACGCAGGTTCGTGCGATCGAGGGTCTCGGGGATCAGCGCCACCTCGATCCACCCCGCGTCCGCATCGATCGCCGCGATCGTGAGGGAGATCCCGTCGATGGTGATCGAGCCCTTGGGGATCATGTACCGCATAAGCTCGTCGCTCAGCCCGATGCGGATCCGGTATCCATCCTCGATATATACACCCAGCACCTCCCCCGTGCCGTCGACATGCCCTTGGACCTGATGCCCATCAAGGGTGTCGCCCATCCGCAGCGCCCGTTCCAGGTTCACCCGATACCCCGCTCCCCACGACCCGAGCGTGGTTTTGTCGAGGGTTTCGGGGATCGCGTCGAATGTGAACAGCCCGCCGTGATCCGCGATCGGGTCCACGAGCGTTAGGCAGCACCCGTTATTCGCGATCGAGTCGCCGGGCTTGGGGTGGTGGTCCCAACCCCTCGGATCGATGGTGATCCGGACGCCGGATGGGCTCGTGGTGACGGACTCGACGCGCCCAACATGCTGAATAATGCCTGTGAACATGCCAGAACCCTACGCGATCGGGTGCGAACAGTCACACACGACCCTTTCCGAGCCCAGAAATCGCCCGCCGCGGCACCCGCATTCCCGCCCGGCTCGCTATCATCTTTGACCCCTCCGCCCCGATTCAGGTGGCGATGACCACGCACCATGGAGACCGCTCGATGTTCGAGAACTCGGCCCTGTTCAACCGCACGACCCGCACCCTCGCCCTCTCGATCGCGCTCGCATCCCTCTCGGGTTGCTCGAGTACGCAATCGAGCTCCAGGGACGAAGGAATCGACTCTGAATCGTCCCAGACCGCTTCCGCACCCGCTCGCAACGCTTGGAAGATCGATCACGATGGCTGGGCAGAGCTTGGCTATATGTGGGAATGGACCGGGTACCCCCCACTCGCGGAGGGTGCCGTCATCGATCACGCAACCGCGTACGACGACCTGCTCACATTCATCGGATCAGGATCCACCCTCTCCGTCCTCGAAGCAAACACCGGCAAGGTGCGTTGGTCTCGACAGATCGATCGCCCGACAACGCGTTTCGTCGATCCGGTCCTTCGCGATGGGATCCTCTACACCGCGAGCGACACCGAACTCTGGGAGGTCGATATCAAGAATGGCAACACTCTTGATCGCGACTCGCTGGGCACCCTCGTCAATACACCGCCATTGCTCATGGACAACCTCGCCATATTTGGCACACTCTCCGGTGAGCTCTTTGCGTTCCAGATGACAAACGATTTCAAGCTGTGGTCCTACAAGTTCGACGGCCCGATCCATCAGCCGGCGATCGATCTGGGCGATGGCATGATCGCCGCGATCTCCGAAAAAGGCGAGATCCGCACCCTCGATGCAACGAACGCACACACCGGCATGACCACCCGAATCGCGGGGGGATCCGATACGAATCTCCTCACAGATTACTTCGGGCTCTACATCGCGTCGCTCGACCAGTCCCTGTACGCGTTCGATATCGTCGATGGGTACCGGTTCTGGCGCGTCCGCTCCAGCGCCCCCGTCACCGTCCAGCACACCCTCCACGAGGGCATCGTGTACGCGTCCACCCGCGATCAGGGCCTGATGGCTATTGATGCGGCGACAGGTGACATCGTGTGGAACAACCCGGAGATCGGCGGGTGGGTCCTCACGGTCGTCGATGATTCTGAGTTGATTGTGTACTCAGGGTTCGAGATGCTCGCGATCGACAAAGAGCGTGGCGACATCCTCGCCCGTACCCCTCTCAGCGGCGTCTCAGGTATCCGTACCGATTCGCAGGTCGACGGCAATGTCTATGTCATCACACGAGAAGGCAGTG
The DNA here is from genome assembly GCA_965216865.1 of Phycisphaerales bacterium. GTDB lineage: Bacteria > Planctomycetota > Phycisphaerae > Phycisphaerales > UBA1924 > UBA1924. The sequence goes on along the minus strand of OZ244206.1, from coordinate 2,173,997 downwards.
TGTCCAAGTTCGGACGCCGATAAGCCAAACCACTCTCACTCCACCATAACCCCGCACAACGCGAGCACATCATGAACTCCACAGCAGACGCTGCGGCCAGCGCCCCCACCGCTTCGACGAACACACTCGTCAAGGTCACGCGGGCGCTGATCTCCGTTTCCGACAAAGACGGGATCGTCGATCTCGCCCAAGCACTGCACGACCTAGGCGTCGAGATCGTTTCGACGGGGGGCACCTCCAAGGCGATCCAGGATGCGGGGATACCCGTCGTCTCCATCGACGAGCTCACCGGCTTCCCAGAAATGATGGACGGGCGTGTGAAAACCCTCCACCCAAAGGTCCACGGCGGGCTGCTCGCGCGTCGCGATCTCGATACACATGTGCAATCCATGCACGAGCACGACATCAAGCCCATCGATCTCGTCGTCGTGAACCTCTACCCCTTCGAGGCCACCATCGCCAAGCCGGGCGTCACCGAACCCGAGGCAATCGAGCAGATCGACATCGGTGGCCCGTCCATGGTCCGCTCGGCCGCGAAGAACCACGCTTCTGTCGCGATCGTGACCGATCCTTCCCAATACGACGAACTCCTGAGCGAGCTCAAATCCAACGACGGCGCGACAACCCTCGAACTTCGCAAGCGACTCGCCGCCCAAGCGTTCACCCAGACGGGCGCATACGACGCGATGATCTCGCAGTGGCTCCTTCGCAATGAGACGGCTGCCCCCGAGACAATGCCCATCGCGTTCCGTCGCCATGACGAACTCCGGTACGGTGAGAACCCGCACCAGAACGCGTCGGTCTACAAGCAGATCGGCGCACCATCGGGAACCCTCCTCGATGCCCAGCAGCTCCATGGCAAGCCCCTCAGCTACAACAACATCAATGATGCATCCGCAGCACTCGAGCTCGTTCGAGCAATGGCCCGCACCGCGCCCGACGCGTTCAACACCTGCGTGGTGAAACACACCAACCCGTGCGGGGCTGCGAGCGCATCGACCTGTGCCCACGCAATCGATCGCGCGATCGCGGGCGATCCGATGGCGGCCTTTGGCGGGATCCTGGCTACGACGAATCCCATCGATCTTGAGGGTGCCCAGCGCATCGCGGCGGACGGGACCTTCTTTGAGATCGTGATCGCGCCGGGGTATGACGACGACGCGCTCTCGCTCTTGCAGGAGCGGTGGAAGAACCTCCGAATCCTCAAGGTTGCTCAGAACGCACCAAACATCAGTCGCGAACTCAAGTTCCTCCCCGGCGGGGCGTTGATGCAGGAGCGTGATCTGATCGTGCCCAACCCGAGCGAATGGACGCACGCGGCAGGACCTGAGGCGTCATCCGAGCGGATCGACGCTGCAGCGATGCTCGAGAACATGTGTCGATCGCTGAGCTCCAACGCCGTTCTCATCGGTGGGATCGACCCGGAATCCGATTCTGGCGCGGTGCGACTCTTCGGTGCGGGCGCTGGGCAGATGGACCGGGTGGCGTCATGTCGGGGTGCGGTGCACAAGGCTGGGGAGCTCGCAAAGGGTGCAATCGCGTTTTCCGACGCGTTCTTCCCCTTCAACGACGGGCCGCAGGTCCTCATCGATGCGGGGGTCACCATGATCGTCCATCCCGGCGGATCCAAACGCGATCAGGATACCTACGACCTGTGCAACGAGCATGGCGTGACCTGCATGACGACGGGGATCCGCCACTTCCGTCACTGATCTGATTCATCCAGATTACGCATCGATCCGGGGTCTCGGATCGAAAACGCCCGATGGCTGAGCTATCGGGCGTTTGTGCATCCCTGCCCGCGTAAAGCGATCTTTGCCGATCCTTTATCCCGTCTGACGCGTACTGGGTTGAAGAGAGACCTAAAAACTGGTAGATATAGATAGATAAGGCACTTTCGGATCCACCCCCATGTCCAAACGCTCGCGTCCATCCAGATCCCGCTCGACCGCGCGATCGCTCCGGGCGGGCGCCCGAGGGGCAGACCAAGTCCAAATCGACGATAGTGTGGATCACATACGAAGCGTCGACGCCGTGCCTGCTGGCGGTGTCGACGCAAATGCCGCCCAACTCAATCAGAACGACGGGCTCGGTGCCAAGGTACTCGTGCTCAATCGCCACTACATGGCGACGCGGGTCATCAGCGCCAAACGCGCCTTCATCCTGCTCGCCCGCGAGGCCGCGGAGGTCATCCACGCCGAGGACGGCTCGTACGCGAACTATGACTTCGCGACCTGGGCCGAACTCAGCGAGCTGCGCAAGCAGTTCGAGCCCGACCTGCATGACTGGGTCAAAACGGTCCGGTTTGATATCGCCGTGCCCCGAATCATCCGTCTGATCACTTGTGAAAAGCTTCCGTCCAAACGCGTGAAACTCAACAGGCGGAATCTCTTCGCACGCGATCACAACAAGTGCCAGTACTGCGGGAACCGCTTCCCAACGAGCGAGCTTTCCATTGACCATGTCCGCCCGCGTTCTCAGAACGGCCCGGACACATGGGAAAACCTCGTGTGCGCGTGCGTGAAGTGCAACTCCCGCAAGGGCGGCCGCACCCCCGAGCAGGCGCACATGAAGCTCATCCGCAAACCCGCCCAACCAAAGCGGAACCCGCTGATCTCGATCCGGCTCAACTCGGATAAATACGCGTCGTGGAAGGCCTTCCTCGATGATGCGTACTGGTCCGTTGAGCTGCGTTGATACAATGCGTGCATGAAGCTGATACCACGCATCTCCATGATCACTCTCTCGTTCTGCGCCTGCATGGTCGCATCGCCCTTGCTGGCAAATGAACCCGAGGCGAACAAGTCTACAGAGCACGACGCAGATCGCGAGCAGATGCAACGCACTTTCGCGTTCACGGCCCTCGTTCAGCTCCGTCTCGGAGAAGTCGTCGGTCGGATCAACGAACGCGAGATCCCCCTCGAAGATCAACAGATCATCTATGAGATCCTCTCACACACAAGCGAATCCGCGATCCATCGGATGCGTGGGGAGACTGAGAACAGGGTCTATGTCAAGGACACGGGCGAAGAGGTCGTCTTCGACAAGGATGGAAATCGTGTCGAGAACGGGTACAACGACGGCTCTTATAACTATGCGCACTACAAAGATGAACCCCTGCTGCACTTCGTAATGGACACCTCTCCCTGGATCATGTTGGGTATCTCCGAGAACGACCCTACCGACCCGAAAGAGCGGATCTATGCGTACATGGGCGATCTCGAGGGTGGGATACGCAGGGCCCATAGAGCAATACCCTTCGACCCCCTCCCAGACGCGCACCTATGGGACAAGATTGGGCAGCTGCCCGCGTTGGGTGTGTTCGTCAAAGCGATCGAACTCGGTGGGGCGGAAGAGATCTACGACCTGTTCGGACAGGACGAAGAAATCAGTGATGAGCAGATCATCCGCGTGCTGACCAAACTGAATCGTGGATTCGACCTGGTGTATGGCGTTGAGACAGAAGAAGTAGACACGCCCTGATCAGGCATGTGAGATTCAACCAACGAGCTTGTCGGTTGCGTCCGCGAGATCAAAGTCCTTCTGGGTGATCCCGTTCGCGTCGTGCGTTGAAACACTCAGCGTGACTTTGTTGTAGCGGATCAGGATATCGGGATGATGCTGCTCACGCTCTGCGTACTCCGCGACCTGGTTCACGAACTTCATTGCGCCAAGGAAGTCCTCGAACTCAAAGGTGCGCTGGATCTCGCCGTTGAGCTCAACCCAGGCGGGGTGCGACTCGAGCGCGACCTCGATCTGGGCTTCACTCAACTTCTCGACGGCTTGCTCGGTCATGACTCCTCCTGATTCGCCGGGCATCGCGCCCCACGACACGGGGTACAGATTTCCTCGTGCCGGGGTTGCCGAACACCATGAGTGTACCCAGAATCTCTCGTGCGTGAACCCTCTTCGTCATCATTCGATACAACTCGCCTCGCACCATCCCCCACTGGCGCGATGCACCTCGGCAACGCGTTCGCGTTTCTAATCAACTGGGCAACTGCACGCAAACGCAACTGGCGCATCATCTTGCGCATCGAGGATCTCGATGTATCACGCGTCCACGAAGGGATGATCGAGGACTGCATCAGCACCCTCAGGTGGCTGGGGCTCGATTGGGACGAAGAACCCATTCTTCAATCATCGCACCCAGATCGCTTCCGAACCGCGATGCAAACCCTTGCCGCATCACGACGGGTATACCCGTGCGATCTGAGTCACAAACAGATACAGGCGGCTCTGAATGCGCCTCATAAGGGCGAGGATTCAACCGATCACTTCGACGCGATCCGACCCGACCCGATCCCAGATCATTTCAACAATCCGGATACGAGCTGGCGTTTTATCCCCGATATTGCCCCTGTCTCCTTCCGAGACGCGTGCATGGGGGATCAGTCATATCACGCTTCATCGCTCGGCGGGGATTTCATCGTCTGGACGAAACGCAACGCCCCGAGCTATCAGCTCGCCGTGGTCGTGGACGATCACGCGTCGGGAATCACCCAGATCGTGCGTGGGCGCGATCTGGTCGACTCCGCTGCCCGCCAGCTCATGCTCTACCGTGCGTTGGGGTATACGCCAGAACCCGAGTACACGCACCTCCCGTTGATCCTTTCCAGCGACGGACGCCGTCTCGCGAAACGGGATCAGGATACGCACATCGCGAGCTACTCCGAACTGGGCGGTCCTGAGCGGGTCATCGGCCTGATCGCGCACTGGTGCGGGATCGTCCCCGAACCAACACCGATGTCGATTTCTGAGTTTCTCGACGCGTTCGATCCCGATACACTTCCCACGAACGATATTGTCTTCCGAGAAGAGGATGCCCGATGGCTGAGATCGTGATGAACCCCACCAAGACCCTCCCTGCATTGTTCCTGCTCGTGTGCACCCTGTTTATGGGCGTGGGCTGTGCGCAGCCTCAGGCGATCGTGGATGGCAAAATCGATGTGGAGATTGGCGACGAGACCTTCTCGTGCATCATCGTCGCGGACGACGAGTCGCGCACCGTCGGGCTTGGCAATCATCCTGGACTCGGGCGAAACGAAGCGATGCTCTTCTCGTTCCCAGACTCCAAGGTCCGCTCGTTCCTCATGCGCGATTGCACCTTCGACATCGACATCATCTTCCTCGACCCAACGGGTCGGATCACGGCGATGCACGAGATGAGCGTCGAAGAAGCCAAACGCGATGACGAGTCACAGTTCGAGTATGAGATGCGACTGGCGAAGTATTCCTCACGCTTTAATGCCCAATACGCGATCGAGTTTGCGGGCGGTACACTCGATCGCCTTGAGCTCGATATGGGCGATCAGATCGAGCTCAATACCGAGGCCCTCCAGTCGATCACGGAATAAGCCCTGATGATCTCATGGTCCGAATATCCACACCCGATCTGAACGATCAGGCGGGCTGGTCTGGGTGTGCGATCGATCAGGATTGCCCATAACGCCAAACAGACGCCCGCGGACAGAATCCACTCGATCCTCATGGGTTACACACCCGAATCAATCGGATAGACCGACTGAGGAGGAATGACCGGTGGGACTTCGAATTACGGCAACGCCACATCAGGGACCAAGCGTGCTTGTCGCGAGCACCACATCGGACCCGGCTCCGCGGGCACTATCGATCATCCACCGCATACGCAAGCATTTGATACCGCGGGGGATCGGGGTGGAGTTGATCGAGTTCTCCCTGCTGCTCGACGCAACCCCCAAACGCAGGGGATCGCAGGCCCCCGTCCTGATTCTCGTCGACAGCGAATCCTCCGACATGTCCCTCAACCGCATGATCGATGCGTTGAGCGAGCACCTTTGCCCTGCGCTCGTCCTGATTCCCGAATCACACGCACAATCGCGCCTGATGTTCCAGAGCGCCGGGATCATGTGTGAGACAGACGACATCGATCCGGCCCAGGCCGCGGTGATCCTCTGGACCCTCGCCCAGCGCCAGCCCGCGATCCAGCAGCTCGCCAACGAGCTCATGCTCACGGAGCTCTCGATCAACTCCGTGAACTCGGAGATGCTCAAGCTTCACGAAGAGCTGGCGAGCGCCGCATCCATCCAACGCGAATACATGCCCAAGGCGCTCCCCGAGATCGAGGGGATCGATATGGGAATCGTGTATCGCCCTGCCTCTTATGTGTCGGGCGATATCTACGACATCGTCGAGCTCGATGAGCACCACACGGGGTTCTTCCTCGCGGACGCGGTCGGGCACGGCGTGCCCGCGGCACTCATGACCATGGTCATCTCTCAGGGACTCCACAAGACCGAGGGCAAGGGCGACGCGCTGAGGATCGTTGAACCCGCGGAGGCGCTGCGTCGTCTCAATATCACCATGACCAAAAACGCGGGTGAGCAGGCGCGATTCGCGACGGCGGCTTACGCCATCCACGACAAGCGGGACAACACCATCACCGTTGCCGGCGCGGGGCACCCGCCATCACTGCTTGTTCGTGCGGGCACCGGGGAGGTCGAGCAGATTGAGTCGCAGGGACCGCTGCTGGGTGTCTTTGCCGAGCTTGAGTTCGGACAGACCACGCACCAACTCAACCCGGGCGATGTGTTCATCATCTACTCAGATGGATTCGAAGTTGCTTTCCCCAAGCATGACGCAGAGGGGGACGAACGCAAACGCCCCACGCTGACCTACATCCAGGAACTCACCGATGCGGGGTCCGGCGAGCACGCGCTCGATCATGCGATCGCGACGCTCGAGTCGCATCTTGATGCCCAGAGTGGATCCCTGCACCAGCCGGACGACATCACGGCCCTGTTCATGTCCAGCGCGGGATCGCTTGAACCCTCAGCATCCTGATCACGATTATCGCAAGGGTATGGCTCACGCCTCCGGTGTCCAGGATCGAAACGAGTTGCTTACGCGTCTTCCGATTCTGGTTCGGCGATCTGGATCGACGCGATCGCCGTCAGCATGTCCGGCGCGAACTGGAAGACCTTGTTGAGTCCTGTCACAACGAGCACACTCATGACCTCGTCGCTCACACCCGCGAGAACGAGCTGGCGCTCACGCGCCTCGAGATTCTTCCGCAAACGAAGGAGTTGTGCGATATTGGACGAGTTGACATAGCTCACCTCGTGAAAATCCAGAACCGCATGCGGGATGGGATCGCTCTCACCCGTAGATTCCACGCGCTCACAGATCATGGACAGCTCATCGCTGAGGGCTGGCTCATCCGCGAGGTTCGCGATCACAATGTTGTCGGACCAGTCGATGGCCATAGATCGTCCTTACTCCGTCGCCTCGCCGGTCGCGGCGGTATCGGCTTCGGTGCTGTGTTCATCTTCCTCGGAATCCTCGATCCGAGCAGCGGAGACGACCGAGTCGCCACCCTTGAGCCCTACGACACGCACGCCCTGTGTTCCACGACCATAACTGGAAATGGAAGACGCGGCCATACGCACGAGCTGCCCGTTGCGGGAAATCACCACAATATCTTCGTCCGAGCACACCCCGATCGCGGCGGCGGATTTGCCGTTGCGATCCGTGGATTTGATATCCGTTCGTCCCTTGCCGCCGCGTGATTGCGACCGCATCGGGCCCGATTCGGGGTTGACGCGGTAATCATCCACGGGTGTACGCTTGCCGTACCCGTTCTCCGTGATGGTCAGCAGGCACAACTCGCGTTCGATGAACTCCGGATCGGTATGGGTCACTTCCGGATCGTTCTCGTCTTGAATCATGGGGATCCTCATGATCCCGATCACTTCCGCGCCCTCGCGGAGCTCGATCCCCTTCACACCCGCTGCGGATCGTCCCATCTCGCGGACATCCTGCTCGGGGAAGCGGATCGCCATCCCGCCCGAAGTGACGAGCATGAGATCGTCGGACCCCGTCGTCATACGGACATCGAGGAGCGCATCCTCGTCCTTGAGCCCCACGGCGATCAAGCCCGAGCGGTTCACATTCGCGTACGCCTTAAGCGCCGTGCGTTTGACGATCCCGCCCTTGGACACGAAGGTGAGGTAGTTGCTCCCCGCTTCGAAATCCTTGATCGCGAGGTAGGCGCAGGTGCGTTCGCCCGCCTTGAGATCGATGTAGTTGATGATCGGGCGTCCCTTGCTCGTCCGGCTCATCTCCGGGAGCTCGTAGACCTTGATCTTGAACACACGCCCCGTGTCGGTAAAGCACAGCAGATGATCGTGCGTCGAAGCAGCGAACAGGTGCTCGATGAAATCGTCGTCCTTCGAGTCGCTCGCCTTGATGCCTTTGCCGCCTCGTCCCTGCGCTTGGTAGGTCTCTAGGGGCACGCGCTTCACATACCCGGAATGCGAGATGGTGACGGCCATCTCCTGCTCCTGGATGAGTGCTTCGATGTCGATATCGCCGGCCGCGTCTTCGATCGTGGTGAGACGATCGCGACCGAACCGGTCCTTCATCTCTTCGCAGTCTTCGACGATGATGTCGAGGACCATGCGATGGTTCGCGAGGATCGCTTCGTAGCCCTCGATCTCTTCGATGATCGAGGTGTACTCCTTGACGAGTCGCTCGATCTCGAGACCGACGAGCTGGATGAGTCGCATCCCGCCGATGGTTTCCGCCTGCACACGGGTGAGGAGCACGCCGCCGTCCTCGTCGGACTCGCGCATCATGTTCATGAGGCGTTGCGGGATGTCCTTGGCCGCGGGGTGTGACGCGGGGATGGTGTATCGACGATCCATGAGTTTCTGGATCGCTTCCTCACGGGTCTGCGAGCTCTTGATCAGCTGGATGATCTCGTCGATATCGACGACCGCGTAGATCATCCCCTCGAGAACATGCGCCTTCTTCTTGGCTTCACGGAGCAAGTGACGCGTGCGCCGGCGGATCACTTCGATGCGATGATCGACATAGCACTCGATGAGCTGCTTGAGCCCCATCGTGCGCGGCTGACGATTGACCAGCGCGATATTGATGATCGAGAAGGTCTGCTGCAGCGGCGTGCACTGGTAGAGCTGGTTCTCAACAACACCCGGATCGGCGCCCTTCTTGAGCTCGATCACGATGCGCGATTGGGCGTTGCGTCCGGACTCGTTGCGGACATCGGAGATGTCCTTGATCCGATCGTCCTTGACCGCCTCGACGATCTTTTCGACGAGGGTGTTCTGGACGAGCGCGTAGGGGATCTCGTCGATGACGATCTGATGACGATCCTTTTTGAACTCCTCAACATGGACATTGCCGCGCACCGTGACGCGCCCGCGCCCTGTGGAGTATGCGTCGAGGATGCCCTTGCGACCCAGGATCCGTCCGCCCGTGGGGAAGTCGGGGCCCTGTACACCGCGACGGACAACATTGCCGTCCTCATCGAGCTCGTCACGCATCAACTCGCCGAGCTCGATCTCGGGGTTGTTCACAACGCGGACGATCGCGTCGAGGATCTCCGTCGGGTTATGCGGCGGGAGGCTCGTCGCCATGCCCACCGCGATCCCCATCCCGCCATTGATGAGCAGGTATGGAAACTTACCAGGCAGCACGGTCGGTTCGAGGAGACGATCGTCGTAGTTGGGCGCGAAGTCCACCGTGTCGAATTTGATGTCCTGCATCATGTCGACCGCGGCAGCGGTCATCCGCGCTTCGGTGTATCGCATCGCCGCGGGCGGGTCGCCGTCGATCGAACCGAAGTTCCCTTGCGGATCGACAACGGGGGTGTTCATCTTCCACTTCTGCGCCATGCCCACCATGGTCGGGTAGATGACGGACTCGCCGTGCGGGTGGTAGTTACCCGAGGTATCGCCACAGATCTTGGCACACTTGAGGTGTTTCTTGCTCGGACGCAGGTTGAGATCATTCATCGCGACGAGAATGCGACGTTGCGACGGTTTGAGACCGTCGCGGACATCGGGGAGCGCCCGGTCCATGATCGTGCTCATCGCGTAGGTGAGATACGAATCCTGAAGCTCGCGTTCGATCTGCAGATCGACGGCTTTGAGCTCAACGGGTGTATCGGTTTGATCGGGCGTCGAGGCGCCCTCATCGGGGGTGCCGTCGGCGTCGAAATGATCGCTCATGCAGGGTCTCCGCGCGGGTCGGTTGCCGCTCCCGAACCACCCGTCCTGCGCGTGTTCGCAATCGGTGTTTCGGGGTCTATCTATTGTAGGCGCAGAGGCAAAAACCCGCTTGGAATCCGCACGGTTTTCAACACCAATTATCTGCGTTCAGACGCCTGAAATCGCGATTCTCAGCGGTGCATCAGTTCGTCGAAACTCTCCTCAGTTTCTACGAGTAACAGAAGCGTCATTGCGCTCGACTCGATGGGCATGCGTTGGTCCCAGAGTGCCATCCTGACCCCCCAGTCCGCATCGTCCGCGTCGGCGTACATGTGCATCGTTTCGCCCTCCGCGATGAGCTGACGCACGAACCGGATCGAGTCTACAAGCCGACCAATCTCGCGAGGGACTTCGCCCGAGCTGATGCCGCCCGGGGTGATTTGCTCGTTTCCTAGCATGGATGCGATCGCGGTCAGTGGACGCAGCGCGGACCAGCTCGGGAGGGGAGCGGAGGAACGGGTAAACACGATCCCCCCCGCGAGATCACGATCAACCCAGTCCAGATCCGCTCGTTTGAGCTGATGCTCCCACACGAGGTCGCGCATCTGACGCAGAGCAGCGCCGGTTGCGATCTGGTCAGCCCCGGCTTGCTCGATCTGTGCCCACGCCAGGAAGGGCATCTGTGACACCAGCATCTCGGCGGGCGTCTCGAGATATACACGGGATATCGCGTCCGAGGCGAGGGACGATCGATCTTTGGGATCGATCTTCGCGCACGCGACGAGCGCATGGGCTACAAGCCCGTGTGCGGCCTCAGGAAGTATCGGATCGAACCCATCCGCGTTGGAATAGATTGTGTCGAGCGTCTGAATCGCGCTGGTGCGCAGGGTGCTGAGGTCTTTGTCACTGATAATGAGTTCGAGAGGTACCTCGGAGAGCGCGATCACGATCATGCATGTGGCAAGCGGATCGTCCCAGGGCGTAACCTCCTGCTGCTCCACGCGTGCGAGTTCGCGGAGAACCTCGCGTGCCGTGACAACGGCATCACGCTGTTCTTGCGTTGTCGCGTCGTTGCCGTATCGCAGCAGGGCGTAGGCCCCGAGCGCCTGCTCAAACGCACCGGCGAAGGGTGATTCTGTGGTGCCGGTCACCGGGTCCAGAGTACCCATAAAGCCGTAATCCTCGATCCCCTCCCATTGTCGCCCGACCAGATGCTTCGCGACCCGATCGCTCATGGCCCCGATTGAACGGACCGAGATCTCACCCGTGTCGATAGTGCGATCACCCCGATCGAGGAACACGCCTCCGAGACCGGGGGCGGGCTGGGCGATGGACATCGGGATCCAGCGATAAAAACGGAATCCCTGCTCATGGAGTTCCTGAGGCGATTGCATCACCAGATTCGCATCGTCGGAGAGCGCCAACGACAGTGCCGACACCGATCGCGACGGATCGCCCCGCTTGAGTAAGATCGAACCCGGTCCGATGGTGTCCAGCTTCTCACCCAATCGAACAACGAAACCCACCGACCCAGGCGAATAGCCAAAGCCGGGGAGTTCAAGCTCGCTCTCCGAGAGGGGGATGAGTTCATCGCCCAGCTCAATCGAGATCATGATCCGCTTCGAGAGATCCCGGATAAATGCTTCCCACATCGCATCGCGGTCCTGAGTGAGCTTGGCGTTCACAGCATTGATCGCCTTGCTGGTTGCTCTCCAGACAAGCGTCGGATCAGGATCAGCGGATGCTGCGTTTCCTCGTCCGAAAACTCGCCCGTCAATGCGGAGGGTGACCGTGACAGCTCGCAGGGGGTCGCTTTGGGCTTCGGGCGCATCGGCACTGGGAAGATCCCAATCCCGGACCCATGCATCGATCTGTGAATAGATCCGCAGTGCTTCGCCGGGCTCGATGCTTGGCTGGGCCCCCGCTGCCGCGGAATGGATCGCACCCAACATGAACAGCATCAGGAGGGTTATCGGGCGTTGCATCGGTAATCCTGTGTGTCTTCTCATCATCGGTGTTGACTCCCGGTGTGGTATTCGTGCAACATGTTGCGTGGGATCCACACGCTCAACGGCTCTCAATGGCCCAGAATCGGGTTTGGGGCGCCAGGGTCGGGGATCGCACGCTCGATCTCAGGTTTGGCACGCGAGTTGTACTACTCTGGGTGACAACTGAAAATAGGAGATACCCAAATGGCCGCTATGCAAGAACTTGTCGTGATGACCGCTGTCCGTCGACGCATCCTTGTGCTCACCCTGTTGAGCTTCGTGGCGATGTGCTAAACCCAAACAATCACCCACGAAGAGCATAGCCCGCTCAAACAGATCAATGGTTCGGACGCATGTGTGTGTGTGTTGTGGTCGTCCGAACCCCGCCCCAGCGTAGTCGTGTGACGCTCCGACGCGAGATATCGCGCCGTCCCTATACACGAGCATCGTCCGCGCCCCTGGGATCACAAAAGACGCCCCGACCAAGTCCTCGGTCGGGGCGTCTGCGGTTTTGTGCTCAATCAAGCTATCGCTCGATCAGAGTTCGATCTTGTCGGTACCCATGGATCCGTGATCGTCCATACCACCACGGGCCGGGAGGTCCATGCCGCCGCCGAACCCACCGGAGGATCCGCCGCCCATGTCGTCGCCGCCCGTGTCGCCACCGGAGGCATCGCCCCACTGTGCACGCTTGAGCGAGAGGCCGATCTTGCGATCGTCGATATCGACGCGGAGGATCTTGACATCCACTTCTTCGTCGACGGAAACGACATCCTGCGGGTTCTCGACCTTGTGGTCGGCGAGCTCGGAGATGTGGAGCAGGCCCTCAAGATCATCCTCAAGCTCGACGAAGACGCCGAAGTTGGTGATCTTGGTGATCTTGCCACGCACAACCATACCGGGCTGGTATGCGCTCGGGATCGCGTCGACCCAGGGGTCTTCCGTGAGCTGCTTGACGCCCAGCGAGATGCGCTGCTTGTCGCGATCGACATCGAGCACCACGCACTGGACCTCGTCGCCCTTCTTGTAGAGCTCGTTGGGGTGGGTGACCTTCTTGGTCCACGACATGTCGGAGATGTGCAGCAAGCCGTCGATGCCGGGCTCGATCTCGACAAACGCGCCGTAGTTGGCGAGGTTGCGGATCGTGCCGGTGATGATCGTGCCGTTGGGGTACTTCTCGGAGACGAGCTCCCAGGGGTTGACCTCGGTCTGCTTCATACCCAGCGAGATTTCCTGCTTGTTCTTGTCGATCTCGAGAACAACAACATCGATCTCGTCGCCGGGGTTGACGATCTCGCTGGGGTGATTCACGCGGCGTGTCCAGGACATCTCGGAGATGTGGACGAGCCCCTCGATACCGTCTTCCAGGCGGATAAACGCACCGTAGGACATGATGTTGACGACTTCGCCCTTGACGCGAGCGCCGACGGGGTACTTGCCTTCGATCTCTTCCCAAGGTGACGACTCGGTCTGCTTGAGACCCAGCGCGATCTTCTCCTTGTCGCGATCGATGTTGAGCACCTTGACCTCGACCTTGTCGTCGATCTTGAGCAGTTCGCTCGGGTGGTTGATGCGGCCCCACGACATGTCGGTGATGTGGAGCAGGCCGTCGATGCCGCCGAGGTCAACGAACGCACCGAAGTCGGCGATGTTCTTGACGGTGCCGGTGACGACCTGGCCCTCTTCGAGGTTCGACATGAGGTGCTGCTTGGCCGCGGAGCGTTCGCGCTCGACGAGCTTGCGACGCGAGATGACGATGTTGCGGCGTTCCGTGTCGATCTTGAGGATCTCTGCACGGACCTTGCGGCCGATGAACTCGTCGAGGTTGTGGGGGCGACGGATATCAACCTGCGATGCGGGGAGGAAGACTGGCACGCCGATGTCGACGAGAAGACCACCCTTGATCTTCCGCATGACGGTGCCTTCGACGATGTCCTCTTCCTTCGTGGTATCCACGATGCGCTGCCAGGCGATCTGACGATCTGCCTTGCGCTTGGAGAGTTCGATGAGTCCGTCGTCACCCTCGAGCGATTCGAGGAGAACATCGACCTCGTCGCCGATCTTGAGATCGGTCATCGAGGCGAACTCTTCCCGCGGGATGAGTCCTTCACTCTTGAGCCCCACTTCGACGACGACATCGTCGCCTGCGAAACCGATGATCTTGCCCTTGATGAGCTTGCCGGGCTTGAGGTCGCTCGCCTGGTCCGAGAGGATGGAATCCATGCGGGTGTCTGCCTCGGCATCGCCGAATGCTGCACCGAGCAGTTCCATGGTCTCATCGTCAGCGATACCCAGCGACGCAATCAGGTTCTCGTCGATCATGCGTTCTACTTCCTTTCATACGCGAATGCGTATTTGTGAGAGCGCTCCCGCGATCTGGCTCGGCCGTGCCTTCGCGTGTGCCCTCACACCGATCTGCCCTCTAATCGAGCATTTCGGCTGCACCCAGATGGGTGCGTCTGAGGTTGATGTACCCCCGGCTTTCAGGACCTTCCTGAAGACCGGATTGGCCGATCCCATGAACAGTCATGGGAAAGGAAGGATAGATCGGATCCACGCGTGGGAAAAGCCTCCGGGCCAAGGATTTGCGGTGTTCTCATGAAACAATGGCAGAGATTGGCCACAACCCGCAAATTCAGACGATATTCACTCTCTGAAAATACTTTCCGAGCTTGTCTGAGTTGGGCTTGCTCAACCATGCAGGATACGATCTGAATCTGCACTCGGCTTTATTGGGAAGCTGAGCATCCGCCCTGAGCAGCAGAGCGGATGGTTCTCCCCCCTTTCGTGGGGATCTAGGAGGACAGCGTCAGCTGCTGATCATCAGGCGATCAACATCGCCGATTGAAACGGGTGCAAACGCATGACTGCAACAGCCACCGCGACCGAACTCCCCCGCGGCTCGGTCACCGACGAACTCGGATTCCCCGACGATCCGGATAACCTGTACCTGCAGACCGTGAACACGATGCTCGCGGCGGCGGATCTGATCAACCTCAAGCACCGCACCCGCATCATCCTCGCTCAGCCCAAGAACGAGTACATGGTGCATTTCCCCGTCAAAATGGATGACGGGCACCACAAGCTCTTTAAGGGCTACCGAATCCAGCACAACAACGCCTGTGGACCGTACAAGGGCGGGTTCCGCTTCCATCACGATGTGCACCTTGACGATGTCAAGTCGCTCGCATTCCTGATGACCATGAAGTGTGCCGTCGTCCGCATCCCATTCGGCGGCGGCAAGGGTGGCGTCAAGGTCAACCCACGCGAACTGAGTGAAGGCGAACTGCAACGCGTGACCCGTCGCTACTGCAGCGCCATCATGGACCAGATCGGCCCGGATGTTGACATCCCCGCACCCGATGTCGGGACCAACGCCCAGATCATGGCATGGTTCGCGGACACCTACATGATGTCCTCCTCGCACCAGCACCACGACGCGCTTCGTGTCGTAACCGGCAAGCCGGTCGAGTACGGCGGGTCCGCCGGTCGCGAGAAGGCAACCGGTCAGGGCGTTGCCGACACCATGGCCGAGATGCTCCCCGGGATCGGTATCCCCCTCCAGGGCATGAAGGTTTCGCTTCTGGGCTTTGGTAATGTGAACGGCTGGGGCGGACAGATCCTCCAGGACATGGGCGCCAAGATCGTCGCGGTCGGCGATCACACCGGCTTCATCCGCAATGACAACGGGATCGACTGTAAGGCGCTGTACACCTATTCCATGCAGAATGGCGGCATCGCGGGATACGCCGAAGCCGACTCGATCGAAGAGGAAGACTTCTATCGCACGCCTGTCGATGTCTTCATCCCGGGTGCGCTCGAGCAGATGATCAAGGAGAAGCAGGCAGAATGGCTCGACTGTAAGGTCATGGTCGAAGCCGCGAACGCTCCTTGTGATCCTTCTGGCGATCGTAAGTGCATGGAGAAGGGCATCGAGGTCATCCCTGCGATCCTCGCGAACGCGGGTGGTGTGACGGTGTCGTACTTCGAATGGGTCCAGAACAAGAACGCCGTCACCTGGTCCGCTGAGCAGGTCGACCGCGAGCTCAACCGGCACATGGTTGTCGCGGCCCAACGCACGATGGAGCGACGCAACGAGCTCAAGTGCTCGCTGCGTGAAGCGGCCTTCGCCTCGGCGCTCGACCACATCGGCAGCGTCTACAAGGTCCGCGGGATCTTCCCCTGATCCGATATCCAAAATCGCACAAACGCCCCTTTCCGGGGCGTTTTTTTGTGTCGACTCAAGTCCACTGTGTGATACGATGAGGACACCAACACACGCTATGAGAGGGAACATCATGCACACTCGATTACCATTCGCACTCACAGCTGCGCTAGTCGCATCGATCGCGTCCGCAGGGAATGTCCTTATTGTTTCCGCCGGGTCGCCCGCCACGGACGCGGCGCTCGTCTCGGCCCTCGCAAACCAGGGGCACACCGCGACGATCGGGCCCAACTACTGGGAGTTCGATACGAATGTTGACCTCTCCCCATACGATGTGCTCTACATCCAAGGCAACGGCAACTGGACGCAGAGCGATATGCCCGTCGATGCCCAATCGATGATCCTCGATTTCACTCAAGACGGCGGCGGGATCATCTTTTCGGAATGGGTCGTCTGGATGGTCGCGGCCCGCGATGTGTTTCAGGTACTCGCAGCAGCGATGCCCGTCGAGGAAACGACCACCTATCGAACAACGGCAGACATTACTTTCACACTCAACACCCCCGAACCGTTTCTTACAGATGGGTTACCGAACTCGTTCACGATGCCCCTGACATCTTTCAATGGCACCGAGTCTTTCCTCCGCCCCAAGCTCGACGCAACGGTGTTCTATGACTCCGACTGGATCATTGGCGAAGAAACCGGCGGGGCTGCGATCGGCTGGGATATCTGCGGCGGGCGCGTCGTGAACTTCTCGACCACGATCGGCGCAAGTCAGATAGAAGACCCCAACTTCCAGGTCCTCTTCGGGAACATGGTCACATGGGTCAGTCGATCCGAGACGGACAATACCTGTCCGATCGATTATGTCCCACCATGCGGGGTGCTGAACTTCTTTGATATCTCGCAGTTCCTCGCGCGGTTCGCGGCTTTCGACCCGCGTGCGGACCTCAACTCGGACGGGAACCACGACTTCTTCGATGTGAGTATCCTGCTCCAGCTCTACGCGAACGGGTGCAACTGACCCACGCGATCACGAATGAAAGAAGGGCGTCCTGATGGGACGCCCTTTTTCATAGATCGGTCTGTTTGAACTTATCGTTCTGTCCCGCTCGGGTCTTTGTATCGACGCAGCAGCTCGACGATGCGTGGCTGCTTCGCGTCGATCCTTAGGGACTGCCGCATCGCCTCGACGGCTCGTTCGCGGGCGCCGCCGTCGGTTTTGGAGGACCAGAGGTACTGATTCAGCTCGCACACCGCGATCCCGTTGTACGCGGGGTAGTGGTCCGGGTCGAACTCGGTTGATTTCCGGAATGCTTCGAGCGCGTCGTCGTAGCGTTTCAGACGGAACAACCCCGAACCGAGGCGTTCGTAGGCGAGCTCAGTGGGTTCGATCCGCACGAGTTGATCGAGCGCCCCCACCATCTCGGCGTAGCGCTGGAGCTGATTGAGCGACTCGGCCATGTTCAAGAGCAAGCCCGCCGTCGGCGCGTCCATCATCTCCGCGCCCTGCTGGTACTCGATCACCGCTTCTTCGTGGCGATCGAGGGCCGCGTATACATTGCCAAGGTGCATGCGTGCCCGCCCGCTCGGGGGTTCGGCACGCACGGCGCGCTGCCCATACGGCAGCGCCTGCTCGGCGCGTCCCATCTCAAGGAGCACGGTCGAGATCCCGAGGTTCGCGTCGAACGAGCTCGGGCGGATCGACAAGGCACGCAGGTACGCACGATTCGATTCGTCGAGCGCGCCGAGTTTGTGCAGGACCTGCGCGTGGCGGTACTGGGCCATGTAGTTGCGGGGTTCATTGCGGACGGCCATCGCGTACTGACGCTCGGCCTGCTCGTACTGTGCCAGCTCCATCAGGATGTCGCCCGACTCAAGGTACGCGAGGGTGAACTGGGGGTTGAATGCGATCGCACGCTCGAGCTCACGCAGTGCCGATTGCAGATCGCCCGACGCGTGGAGCTGGACGGCTTGCTCGTAGATCGCTTGGTCTCGCGGGACATTGCGGGCGAGGGGACGATTGACCTCCTCGACGACAATCTCCGGCTCTGGCGCATCGACCGGGTTGGACCGCTCGTCCACGATCCGCATCCCCGAATCCGTCTCCGTCACGCGGCGCGGCTCCTCAGACTCATCGCTCGCGATGGGCTGGCGTGCCATCCAGTCCTGCTGGGCACTGCTGATCTGCGTATTCTCGTTCGGGAGGGCGTTGTTCTCTGCCTGGCGCTGCTGCTCACGCTCTGCGGCGCGTTGTGCGCGGCGTTCACGGATGGCTTTGCACCCCCCCGCCGTGCTCATGAGCAGCATGGGCGAGACGAGTATCGAGGCGACGAGCACGCCACGGGCAACACGATTGGTTCTGAATGTCCTGTGCATGCGGACTCCTACGGGTCATCGGGGGGATTGGTTCACGCCCGAGGGATGTTCAAACTTCGTATACCGATCTTATCGGCATTCGAGCATGCGTACACTCAGGAAACCCGAGGAGACGAATATGGCACAGAATCAGACACTTGCAAACCGCGTCGCGATCGTCACAGGCGCCAGCGCGGGCATCGGCGAAGCCATCGCCGTCGATCTCGCATCCCGCGGCGCTGGGGTTGTCCTCAACGCCAGGCGTGAATCCCGACTCGATGAGCTCGCTCAGCGCCTCACGGACCAATATGGGGCCATCAACGACACCCCTCGCGCCATCGGGGTGCCCGGCGATGCGTCCGAGGACGCCACGATCGACGCGATGCTCAACGCGGCGCAGGAGCATTACGGGAAACCCGCGGACCTGATCATCGCGAATGCGGGGCGCGGGCTCAACGGGTCCGTGATGACCTCGGACACCTCCCAATGGGAGGAGATGATCCGCACGAACCTCTTGGGCGTCTCCAAGCTCATCCGGCGCTCGGGCGAGCAGCTCCTCGCGCTCAACGAACAGCGCGATTGGTCCGAGCACGCGTGCGATATCGTGGTGCTGGGTTCAACGGTTGGGCGTCACATCTCCCCGTTCTCATCGATGTACGGCGCGACGAAGTTCGGCGTGAACTCCCTCGCGGAAGCCGCGCGTCGCGAGCTGGGCCCCAAGGGCATCCGCGTGACCCTGATCGAGCCGGGCATCGTCAAGAGCGAGTTCCAGAGCGTCGCGGGGTACGACCCTGATTCGTTTGGCGATCTCATGGAGAAGTTCGCACCCGTCCTCGTCCCCGAGGATGTCGCCCGCACGATCGGGTTCATCGTGTCCCAGCCCGCGGGGATGCATGTGTGTGATGTGGTGATCCGCCCGACGCGGCAGGATTATCCGTGATGCAAACTGAGCGTGAGCTAATCGAATATGCAGAAGCGTCGATTTCTGTATCAAGGGATGAACTGATCGATCGTGGTACATTTGAAGTCGCGATGTACGCGTTTGCTCAGCACAAGAACAAGGAATACTCGATCATTGGATTTGGGGATCCGTTCAACATGATCGCTGACATGGGGCATGATGCCTTCAGAGATCAGTTTTTCGAGTCGATCGCCGAGACGGTGAAGAAAGAGAAAATCATCAGCCTGGGAATCGTCAGCATCGACCCGTGCGTAGGTACCAACATCATCCGGGTTGCGGTTGAGAGCAAATCAGGGCAGAGTCTCGAAGTCCGATTTGAATACCACATCTTCGAAGGCAAACTGCTGCTGGGATCACCTCAAACCCATGAGCATCAACCAAGGGTGTTCAGGTAACCCCTCACTCACCGCCCCAGGAAATGCCCCGGCACATCCCCGAAGTCCGCGCGGATCACGGATCGGATCCCGCCGCGGCCCTTCCAGTTGGTCTCGATCTGCAGCCATTGCGGGTCGATCGCTTTGACCAGGTCGTCGCGGATGGTGTTGGTCACCGCTTCGAAGTAGATGCCCTCGTTGCGGAAGGAGTGGTAGTAGAGCTTGAGGGACTTGAGCTCGATGCAGACGCCGCCGGAGTTGCCGGGCTTGGGCATGTATCGGAGGGTGATGACCCCGAAGTCCGGGTGCCCGGTGACGGGGCAGACGCTGGTAAACTCCTCGGCGATGTGTTCGATCACGAACGGCGCATCGGAGGGGGTCGGGAAGACTTCAAAGAGTGATGGATCGGGCATGTGACGAGCATAGGCGCGACGCGTTGAGACTTGTATACATGCATGAAAAAGGGCGCCCCGTGTGGGACGCCCTTGGTGTTTGACACTTGAAACCGGGGTGATGACCCGATCAGCTCTCGGTGGTTTCCGCGGTCTCGGTGGACCCTTCGCCGACCATGACATCCTTCACTTCGACCTGGGGTGTCCCGAAGTCGTCGTCGGCCATCATGTCTTCCGCGCTGTCCATCGCGTCGTCGTAGAAGTCGTCGTCGGCCATCGCCTCTTCGAGTTCTTCAGGCGACACGAGCGTCTTGACGCGGATGTCCTGGTATTTGCGGAAACCGGTACCCGCGGGGATCAGGTGGCCCAGCAGGACATTCTCCTTGAGACCCACAAGCTCGTCTTCCGCACCACGCAGGGATGCTTCGGTGAGGACCTTCGTGGATTCCTGGAACGATGCACCCGAGAGGAACGAATCGCTCGAAAGCGCTGCCTTGGTTATCCCGAGGAGCAGGGTGCGACCCGCAGCCGGGCGTGCACGCTTGGCCTTGGCGATCTCGCCGCCCTCGGCCTCGGCCTTGGCGTTGGCTTCCTTGACCTCGTCCTTTTCGTACAACTGTCCAACGCGGAGCGGAGTCGTGCCCGCATCAGTGATGCGGACCTTGGACGCGATCGCGTTGTTGGTTGTGCGGAAGGTGAACTTGTCCACGATCTCGTGCGGGAGCAGCTCGGTATCGCCCGGGTTCTCGACACGCACCTTGCGGAGCATGGCCGCGAGGACCATCTCGATGTGCTTGTCGTTAATCGGCACGCCCTGAGCGCGGTACACATTCTGGACTTCGTCGAGCATGTACTGCCAGAGGGCTTCTTCGCCACGGATCTTGAGGATGTCGTGGGGAACCAGAGGACCTTCCGTCAGCGGATCGCCCGCTTGGACGAAGTCGCCCGCGTGGACGAGCAGCGCCTTGTCGTTGGGCACATGGTGATCTTTCTCGATGCCCGAGTCGGACACCACACGGATCGTCATCTTGCCCTTCCGCTTGTCGCTGAGGATCTCGACAACACCCGAGATCTCGGACATGAAGGCCGGATCCTTGGGCTTGCGTGCTTCGAAGATCTCGGTGACTCGGGGGAGACCACCGACGATGTCCGCGGAACCCGCGGCAGAACGAGGCTGACGCGCGATCATGTGACCCGCTTCGATCTCTTCGCCGTCCGTGACTTCCAGACGCGCCTTCGCGGGCAGGTAGTGGAAGTCGAGGATGTTGCCATCCGCGTCGACGATGTTGATCTGCGGGTGCAGATCGCCCTTGTGCTCGATGACGACGAGCGCCTTCTGACCACGCCCCGCGTCTTCTTCGCGGACGGTTTCGCCGATCTCGATGTCGACGAACTCGACACGACCCGACTTCTCTGCGAGGATTGGGGTCCGGTGCGGGTCCCACTTGACGAGGGTCGAGCCACGCTTGACCGTATCGCCACTCTTGCAGTAGATGAACCCGCCGTAGGGGATCTTGGTCTTCTCGAGCTCTTTCCCGTCGGCATCGAGGATCGCGAGTTCGCCGTTCCGCTTGAGCGAAACGAAGCAATCGTTGTCGTCCTCGTCCTTGACGGCGACTTCGTTGCACCCACGCAGCTCGACCGTACCGTTGTTGAGCGAACGGTACTCCGTATCAACAACAGCGCGGGTACCGATACCACCCGAGTGGAAGGTACGCATGGTGAGCTGGGTACCGGGTTCACCGATGGACTGTGCCGCGATGATCCCGACGGCCATGCCTTCTTCGACGAGCTTGCCCGTCGACATATCCATGCCGTAGTCGAGCACCGAACACCCTGTGGGCGATTCGGAAGTCAGCGGCGAGCGTACGAGCACGGCGTCAAAGCCGAGCTCTTCGATCTGCTTCGCAGCCTCGTCCGAGATCATCTCGTTCGCGTCCACGATCTTCTCGCCCGACTTGGGGTCGGTGATCGCGTTGACCGAGACACGCCCGTGAATCTGATCGCTGAGCGGGACATCGATCTGCTCGCCCTTGTAGATGGCTCGCTTCATGATGCCTCGGCGTGAACCACAATCGTGCTCGGAGACGATGATCGATTGAGCTACATCACAGAGCTTACGGGTCAGGTATCCCGAGTCCGCCGTCTTGAGCGCCGTATCCGCCAGACCCTTACGAGCACCATGCGTCGAGGAGAAGTACTCGAGGATGTGCAGGCCCTCGCGGAAGTTCGCGCGGATCGGAGTCTCGATGATCTCGCCCGAAGGCTTGGCCATCAGACCACGCATGCCGGCGAGCTGCTGCATCTGCGAGACATTACCACGAGCACCCGAGTCGCTCATGAGGTACACCGGGTTGAGGAACGGCTTGCCTTCCTTCTCGGTGATGCTCGCGTACGAGCCGTCTTCGTGACGGCGATCGTGCTTGAGCGTATCGATCATGACCTTGGTGAGTTCTTCACGACAGTGCGACCAGATATCGAGCAGCTGGTTGTAGCGTTCACGCTCGGTGATGATGCCTCGGTCGAAGTTCTTTTCGACGCGGTTGACCTTCTTCTGGGCCTCTTCGAGCAGCTCCGTTTTCTCCTGCGGGATGCGGAGATCGGTGATGCCGAACGAGAGACCCGCGATGGTCGCGTTCTTGAACCCGACATTTTTGAGGTCGTCGAGGAGGTTGATCGTCGCGGTACGATCGCAGTACTCGTAGGTGTCGTCGATAACGCGGGCACACCCCTTCTTACCGATCGCGCAGTTGTAGAACGGCATGCCCTCGCCGAGGATCTCGGAGAAGATAATTCGTCCGACGGTGGTGATCAGTCGCCCGTTCTCGGGCATCGCCTCGATCGGGCCGCGTTCCTTGGTGACGAGCTTGTCAAAGCCGGTCAGCCGCACCGAGATCAGATCGTGGATACCGATCTTCTTGGAATCGAACGCGAGGATGGCCTCGTGACGATCCTTGAAGCGCGGGATGTCCTTCTCTTCCACTTCCTCCGCCTTCTGCAGGGTCGTGGTGATGAAGTACACACCCATGACGATGTCCTGCGACGCGTTGATGATCGGATCACCGTTCGCGGGCGAGAAGACATTGTTTGTCGAGAGCATGAGCACATGCGCTTCGGTCTGCGCTTCTACGGAGAGGGGCAGGTGGACCGCCATCTGGTCGCCGTCGAAGTCCGCGTTGAACCCACCACAGACGAGCGGGTGGAGCTTGATCGCGTTGCCTTCAACAAGGACGGGCTCGAACGCCTGGATACCCATGCGGTGAAGCGTTGGTGCACGGTTGAGCAGGACCGGGTGCTGGTAGATGACCTCTTCGAGGATGTCCCAGACCTCCGCGTCGCGACGCTCGAGCATCCGCTTGGCGGACTTGATCGTGTCGGCGAGTCCGTGCTCCTTGAGCTTGCGGATGATGAACGGCTGGTAGAGTTCGAGCGCGATCTTCTTGGGAAGACCACACTGGTTGAGCTTGAGCTCAGGACCGACGACGATGACCGAACGGCCCGAGTAGTCGACGCGCTTACCGAGGAGGTTCTCACGGAAACGACCCTGCTTGCCCTTGATCATGTCCGTGAGGGACTTGAGGGCACGCGAGGAGGAACCAAGAACCGGACGACGACAGCGGTTGTTATCGAACAGCGCGTCGACCGCCTGCTGAAGCATGCGCTTCTCGTTGCGGATGATGACCTCGGGTGCGTTCAGGTCCATGAGCTTCTTGAGGCGGTTGTTGCGGTTGATGATCCGTCGGTACAGATCGTTCAAGTCGCTCGTCGCGAAGTTGCCAGACTCAAGGAGCACCAACGGGCGCAGGTCCGGGGGGATGACGGGGATGACATCCATCACCAGCCATGCCGGGTCGTTCTCACTGCTACGCACCTGCTCAACGAGCTTGAGGCGCTTGGCGAGATCCTTGGTCTTCTGCTTGGAGCGGGTCGCCGCGAGGTCCGCGCGGATCTCGTCGCAGATCGCGTCGAGATCGAGCTGGTCGATGAGCTCACGGACAGCTTCCGCGCCCATCATCGCCGTGAACTCGTTGCCGTACTGCTCGAGCGCCGAGCGGTGCTCGTCCTCGGTGAGGACCTGCTTGTACTTGAGCTCGGTATCACCCGGACGCGTGACGACATAGTCCTGGTAGTAGATGATCTTCTCGAGATCGCTCGTCTTCATCGCGAGCAGGGTGCCCAGGCGCGATGGGAGCGACTTGAAGAACCAGATGTGCACGGCGGGTGCCGCGAGGTTGATGTGACCCATGCGCTTGCGACGCACACGCGAGTGGGTCACCTTGACGCCACAGCGATCACAGATGTACCCCTTGTACTTCGTGCCGCGGTACTTGCCGCAGGAGCACTCGTAGTCGCGCTCCGGGCCGAAGATCCGCTCACAGAACAGACCGTCCTTTTCGGGGCGGTAGGTACGGTAGTTGATCGTCTCGGGCTTTTTGACTTCGCCGTAGGACCAGGCCCGGATGTCGTTTGGCGACGCCAGGGTGATCTTTACCGACGAGTAGTCGTTGACGCGATCGTATACACTCTCAGCCATATTTCAGTCTCCCATACAGGAGTGATTCGTATCAGTTCATTCAACATTCGAGGAGAACAAGCCAACCCGCTCAGTCACGGGCCGACGCCGTCAAGCAGCACGCTTTACAGCAGGCTGCCACCCTCGAGTTGCTTCTTCTCGAGTGTCAGGTTCATGCCCAGACCCTTGAGTTCGTTGCAAAGGACATCGAACGCGACGGGCATGCCCGCCTCGAGCTTGTTGGTGCCCTTCACCATCGACTCGTAGATCTTGGTACGACCCTCGACATCGTCCGACTTCACCGTCAGCAGTTCCTGAAGGATGTACGCAGCGCCGTATGCTTCCAGCGCCCAGACTTCCATCTCACCGAAGCGCTGACCACCCGTGCGTGCCTTACCACCGAGCGGCTGCTGGGTGATGAGCGAGTACGGGCCCGTCGCACGGGCGTGGATCTTGTCGTCGACCAGGTGGTGCAGCTTGAGCATGTACATAAAGCCCACGGTTGTCTTCTGGTTGAACGCCTCGCCGGTGCGACCGTCGTAGAGCTGGATCTTGCCGCCCGCGGGCATCTCTGCGAGAAGCTCACGCGGGTGCGGCCAGGTGCCGTTCTCTTCGCACTCGGCCCAACGGTTGCGAACATGCTCGTTCGCCTCGCGGACCGCGGCGTGGATCTCTTCTTCCTTCGCACCGTCGAAGACAGGAGTCACGGCCTGGAAACCCAGGACCTGCGCTGCCCAACCGAGGTGGGTTTCGAGGATCTGACCAACATTCATTCGCGAAGGAACGCCCAGCGGGTTGAGCAGGACATCGACGGGGGTCCCGTCGTCCATGAACGGCATGTCCGCCTCGGGGACCACACGGGCGATGACACCCTTGTTCCCGTGACGACCCGCCATCTTGTCACCCGCGGAGAGTGTCCGCTTGGTCGCGATGTAGACCTTGACCATCTCGAGCACGCCGTTGGGCAGCTCATCGCCACGCTTCATGTGCGCGACCTTACGCTGCTTCTCGGCTTCGACCGCCTCGATACGAGGCCAGTACTGACGGTACACCGTCTCGGCCTCTTCCTTGGTGTCCTTGTTGCCCTTGATCCACTTGGTGTTGAAGGTCTTGATCTGCTCGATGATGACCTCGGGGATGTCCGACGCACCGACCTTCTGACGGGTCATCGGGTCGACCATCTCGGTCCCGACGACCTCGTTGATCGCGTGGGTCATCTCCTTGAAGAGCTTGATCGCCTGCGCGTCCTGCTCTGCTTCGTATTCAGCGATCTCCGCCTTCAGCGCCTTCTTCTGCGACTCGTTCATGTGAACGCGACGCGAGAACTTCTTGGTGCCGATGACGATGCCGTTGGTGCCGGCGCTGACTTCGAGCGAATCGTTCTTCACATCCTCGCCCGCACGACCGAAGATCGCGTGGAGGAGCTTCTCTTCCGGGGTGAGCTCGGTCTTGCTCTTGGGTGAGACCTTACCAACCAGGATGTCGCCGGGCCCGACGCGTGCACCGACGCGGATGATCCCGTTCTCGTCAAGGTTGCGGAGCATCCGCTCGGAGACGTTGGGGATATCGCGGGTGAACTCTTCACGCCCGAGCTTAGTCTCGCGGACCTCAACATCGAACGAGTCGATGTGGATGCTCGTGAACGCGTCGTCCTTGACGAGACGCTCGGAGATCACGATCGCGTCTTCGAAGTTGTACCCGTCGAAGGTGTTGAACGCGATGAGTGCGTTGCGCCCGATCGCGAGTTCGCCTTCCTTTGTCGAAGCACCGTCGGCGATGACCTGACCCGCCTTGACCTTCTGCCCCTTCTTCACGATGGGCTTCTGGTTCTGGCAGGTCCGCTCGTTGAGGCCAACGAACTTGCGGAAGACATACTCGTCCGCGTTATCGATGATGATGCGTTCCGCATCAACATAGGTGACGGTGCCGCCCCGCTTGGCGCGGATGAGCATGCCGGAGTATTTCCCGACTTCCTTCTCCATACCTGTAGCGATACAAGGCGGATCGACCTTCACCAGCGGCACGGCCTGACGCTGCATGTTCGAACCCATGAGCGCACGGTTTGCGTCGTCGTGCTCAAGGAACGGGATGAGCGACGCGGAGATACCGACGAGCTGCTTGGGCGAGACATCGACATAGTCGACTTCCTTGGCTTTGAGCTCGGCGATTTCGCCGTCCGAACGAGCGAGCACAAGACCGGGCTTGAACTGCCCGTCCTCGTCGAGGGCGTCTGCTGGCGCGAGCACCGAGCGGATTTCTTCGTCCGCACGGAGATTCACGACCTTCTTGGTCACTTCGCCGTCCTCGACCACGCGGTATGGCGTGCGGAGGAAGCCGAACTCGTCGACCGTCGCGTAGATGCCCAGCGAACAGATCAGACCGATGTTGGTGCCTTCGGGCGTCTCGATGGGACACACGCGACCGTAGTGCGATGTGTGAACATCTCGAACCTCGAAGCCCGCACGCTTGCGGTTCAGACCGCCCGGGCCGAGTGCCGAGAGTCGGCGTTCGTGA
Organism: Phycisphaerales bacterium; assembly: GCA_965216865.1. GTDB lineage: Bacteria > Planctomycetota > Phycisphaerae > Phycisphaerales > UBA1924 > UBA1924. The sequence goes on along the minus strand of OZ244206.1, from coordinate 2,146,740 downwards.
ACGAGTGTCGAGAGCGGGTTCGTCTGGTCAACAACCTGCGAAAGCTCAGAGCGACCGAAGAAAAAGTCGATCGCGCTGGAGATGGATTTGGAGTTCACGAGATCCGCGATCTTCGCGACCTCTTCCGGATCCTTCACGCTCATGCGCTCCTGGACGGTGCGGCGGAGCTTGAGCAGGCCCTTGCGGATTTCTTCAACCGCGAGCTCGTCGAGCGTACGCAGGCGACGGTTGCCCAGGTGATCGATATCGTCGATGAACGCGACCGGGCGACCCGTGTCCGGGTCGATACGGTTGGAGCGAAGATCGAGCATGTACTGGACGACCTTCAGGAAGTCGATGCCCAGCAGGAACAACTGATCGTCCGGGATGTCCTGGATATCGAACTTCCGGTTGATGCGGAAGCGACCAACCTTGCCCAGGCGGTACCGGTTGTCGTCGAAGAACTTCTCGTGGAAGAGCTGCTTGGCCTTATCGACCTGCGGCGGGTTGCCCGGACGCAGACGCGAGTAGACCTTGAGCATCGCGCGATCGTAATCGCTCTCGACACCCGGGACCTCGTCGAACTGTTCGAGCTTTTCTTCCGCGATCGTGTTGAGGATCAGCGAATCGCTCGGGTTCTGTACCACGCGGATCGTGGAGAGCGCGGAAGCCTTAATCGCCTCTGCGGCTTCTTCACCGATCTGGCAACCGACATGCACGAGCTCTTCGCCCGACTCGGTGTCGATGATCGACGCGGCGGCCCAATCCTCGGGATGAACATCCTTGGCGTTGATCTCGGCGACCTCATAAAAGAGGCTGATGATCGCGTCGGTGCTCGCGACGGATTCATCGAGACAACGCAGGAAGGTCGTCGCGGTGAGCTTGGTGCTCTGATCGATGCGCATCGCGAGCACATCTTTCTTCGTCACTTCAAGCTCGATCCACGAGCCGCGCTCGGGGATGACGCGTGCCTTGTGCAGCGGGCGGTCGCCTTCACTCGATTCAATCGAGAAGTCGACACCCGGCGAACGGTGCAACTGCGAAACGATCACGCGCTCCGCACCGTTGACGATGTATTCGCCGCCACCCATCATGACAGGGAACTCGCCGAGGTAAATATCTTCCTCGGGGAGGTCGCCGTGCGTTTCACGCTTCAGGCGCAAACGAAGACGGAACGGGTATCCGTATGTCAGTCGCAGTTCACGACACTCGTCCGATGTATAGCGTGGCTGCTCAAGCGAGTAGCTCGCGTATTCAAGAGACATCGTCTCGTCGTACGATTCAATCGGAAAGATCTCGCGCAGGAGCGACTCGAGACCGAGATCGGGATCTCGTTCGTCGGGATCCTTGTCAAGTTGAAGGAAGCGCTCATAGGCGGCCTCCTGAACTTGCCAGAGATCGGGGATCTTTGTGGTGTCGCCTCGCTTCGCGAAACTCCGAACGCTGCGGGTACGCTCCATATCGCGCACTTTGGTCGCTGCCATCCAAGCACCTCGTGATGGTTCTGTTCACGACCAGTGCTGTAGATGCACCGGCCGGATATGCCGTTCGTTGTGTGGTATGCCCATACCGTCCTGGTCTGTCGCGCCGAATAGTGAAGACCGGAAAAATATTCTAGCCCTCTCAGCGCAACAATGCCACTCGGCACCCCGTTTGCAACTACTTATGCAAACCAAAGTTCCGAGCAGCCCAATCCGAGATCATCCGAAGCGTGTCTGCCCCATCGATCCTCTGCTACCAACAACCAACTTCTGACGCTACTGATTCTATCACCACCGACCGAACAGGTCCCGAGCAAACACCCGGAGCTTCGAGCGATCGGACTTTTACGCTCACCGTATCCCCTCGAACGCAGGCACCACACCACACGCTCGAGCCAAACGAACGCCTCGCATGTCTGCGAAGCGTTCGGTGTTCTTTGAGAACCCCAGAACAGGGGGGTTTGTATGTTCAGCCGAGCTCGACTTCTGCACCAGCTTCTTCGAGCTTGCCCTTGACCTCTTCGGCCTCGTCCTTGGAAACGCCTTCCTTGACCTTGGCGCCGGACTCTTCTGCCATTGCCTTGGCTTCCTTGAGGCCCAGACCGGTGATCTCGCGGATCGCCTTGATGACCTGGATCTTGTTGCCGCCGGGGCTCTTGAGGACAACATCGAAGGATGTCTTCTCAGCTGCGCCGCCAGCGTCGTCGCCGCCAGCTGCTGCTGCCATAACCACACCACCGCCGGCTGCTGCCTCGATGCCGTAGGTATCCTTCATGTAGTCACCCAGATCGACCGCTTCCTTGAGGGTGAGGCCTGCGAGCTCGTCGCCGAGCTTGGTGATTTTTTCGTCGAAAGTCTTGGTTGCTTCGTCGGACATGGTCCAACTCCTTCGTTTCAATGCATCGCGACTGGTGCCGCGTGCCAGACTCGCTCACCCGAGAGGGACCGAACCGTTCGGTTCTTTAACCCACCCCGCATACAACTCACGGGGACGCAAATAGGGCCAGTCGGGTGACAACGGGTTTCATGAACGAATGCCCGAACGGAAGACCGCCGAGCATCCGAGATGCTCATACCTTGGCGATCTCTTCGCCCTTTTCGAGCTTCTCTTCGATCGCCTTGATGACGCCGACGAGATTCGAGCCCGGACCCTTGACAGCACCGACGAGCTTGCGCCCCGGGCCGAGGATCAGGGTGATGTCCTGAGCGATCGCTTCTTCGCGTGTTGGGAACTTGCTTAGCTCCTTGACACCCGCGTCGCCTTCAAACAACATTCCGTCGAGCACCGCGCCCTTGAGTTCGATATCAGGGAACTGCTTGAGCAGCCCCACGATCTCGCGAGCAACATCGACGACGGACTCAGCGCCATAAGCGATCGCGCTGGATCCCTTGAGCACATCCTTGAGCGGTGCCAGGCCGGTTTCGCCAAACGCTTGCCCAAAGAGCTTGTTCCGCATGACGGTGACGCGGATTTCCTTCTTCGCAAGACCCGCGCGGATCGCGTTCGTGTCGTTCGACTCGATCCCACGAAGCCCGATGGCAATCGCGTTCTCGTTGTCGCCCAGCAGGTCGCGGTACTCACGGATCATCATTTCCTTGACAGGCTTACTCATGATGTCCTCCTTATTCCGCCGCTGCCGCGGTCTTGATCTGAACGCCCGGGGTCATCGTCCCGCTGATAGTGATACGCTTGACGTATTCACCCTTTACAGCAGAGGGACGAGCCTTTTCGATCGTCTCGATAAAGTAGTTATAGTTCTCAAGCAGATCGCTCTCGCTGAAGCTCATGCGACCGATGACCGCATGAACATTCCCGCCCTTGTCAGCACGGTACTCGACTTTACCCGCCGCGAACTCGCTGACCGCTTCCGCGACCTTGGGAGTGACTGTCCCGTTCTTGGGCGAGGGCATCAGACCCTTTGGACCAAGAACGCGACCGAGCTTGGAGATCACACGCATCATGTCAGGCGATGCGATTGCGACATCGAAGTCGAACCAGCCGCCGTCAACCTTCTGCATCAGATCCGTGCCACCCGCTTCAACTGCGCCGGCTTCCAGGCAGTCGGAGACGAGCGCCGAATCACAGAACGCGATGACGCGCTTGGCCTTACCAATACCCTTGGGCAGGGAAACAGAACCGCGGACCATCTGATCCGCATGCTTCACATCAACACCAAGGTGCATGCAGACCTCAACGGCCTGATCAAACTTGGTGGGAATGAACTTCTTCAGAGCCGAGAATGCCTCGTTTGCCTCGAGTGCTTCGGTAGGCGCGAGCTTCTCGTTTTCCTTTGCACGCTTTGTCTTCGCCATGATCAGCCCTCCACCTCAACGCCCATAGAACGAGCCGTACCCGCGATGATGCGAGCGCCGGCGTCGAGATCGTGCGAGTTGATGTCCGCACCTTTTTCTTCCGCGATCTTGCGGCACTGCTCCCAAGTCAGCTTCCCAACCTTCTTCGTGTTGGGCTCGCCCGATCCCTTTGGGATCCCGGCGGCTTCCTTGATCAGCACGCTTGCGGGCGATGACTTGATCTCGAACTCAAACGAGCGATCGTTGTAGACCGTCACGACACAGCCAACGACCTTGCCGTTCAGCTGGCCGGTTGCGGCGTTAAACTGCTGAATGAACTGACCAGGGTTCACACCCTTCGCACCCAGCACCGGACCCAGAGGCGGCGCAGGCGTTGCCTGACCACCCGGGGCCATGATCTTAAACTTTTCTATGACTTCTTTGTCGGCCATGATGTCTCCACCTCCCACACCGGGCTGGTTCGTTCCGAAATCACTTTCGGAACACGCGTTCTCGGCCAGAAAACGCACCCCATGTGGTTACACGGTTCATCAAAACACCCTCGGCACATGCCGAGAGTAGGGCCTTAACTCTAGACCGCGCGAATCAAGCGGTCGACGGGGATCCCACCTAAATTGTCACAATTCCTTTTCTTCACAGGGGTTCCCCGCGAACCATTGCCCTGAGCATGCGAACATCAAGCCCCCGGCCCGGATCTGAATCGGAAACGATCACGGGCTTCATGAGACCCGATCAGAACTCAAACCCAACGCGGTTATCGGACTCTGTTTTACTGTTGTAACATGTGCGGAAGATCGGCTGACTTCTATTTCCTTGACATCACCCTGCTCCATTATGCAGACTCGAAGTTGAGTTGCCCATTTTCACGCACCCCTCGCGATTTCGTGCGAACCACCCGACCGGTTTGTCCGATACCTTTGCCGGAGACCCCAATGACGAACCTTCCCTCTCAACTCGTGCAGAAACTCCTCAACCGCCGAAACACGCGTGGCATGCTGGCCGTCGCCCTGTGCGGTGCCGCAACCCTCGCGATCACGCCCGCAACCGCGCTCGCACAGAACGACACCGCCACTTTCTGGACGCAGTTCTCACCCAGTGAGGACACCCGACTCGTCTTCGTCTCCAGTTCCACCGGCCGCGATTCAAACTCAGGCCTCAACCCCAACGAACCGGTCCAATCACTCGCCCGCGCCTACGAACTCCTCCGCGACGGCTACCCCGACTGGATGCTCCTCAAGCGTGGGGATGTGTGGTATGAGTCCATGCCCAGACCAACCAAAAGCGGTCGAGCGGAGGATGAACGCCTCGTCATCGGTGCATACGGCGACTCGTCTGAGCGCCCGCAGATCCGCCCCGCCGACGGCGAGCAAGGTCTTCAGGCTACCGGGACAGATCTGCTAAAACATATCGCCTTTGTCGGGCTCCACATCGAACCCGCAGATCGCTCAAGCGACTCCAATCCAGTCGGTATTCGTTGGCTCGCTGAGTGCGACGACATCCTGTTCGAGGATATGTGCGTGCTCGGCTTTAAAGACAATGTCATCCTTCAGGCATATCCCACGACAAATAACCTCGTCGGGCTTCGCTTTAATGGGTGCGTCGTCGCAGATGCCTACTCGACATCAGGACACGCTCAGGGATTTTATGTGCAAGGCGTAAACGGACTTACGATCCAGCACTCCGTAATCACAAGCAACGGGTTCAACGAAGACCTCGGCGCCGAACCAACCATCTTTAACCACAACATCTATGTGCAGAACGGATGCTCAGGCATAGTGGTCAAGGACAACATCATTGCCGATGCATCATCGCACGGACTCCAACTCCGTCCAGGCGGGATCGTTGAAGGCAACCTCTTCATCTCCAACCCGCTCGCACTGCTCTTCGGCGGTGGCTCCTACCCCGAAGAGAACGGCGTATCCGGATACGCAAACCACAACCTCGTGATGTACGGTCGAGATATCGCCGACAACCTCCCGCGTTCGTTCGGTTTCACCATCTCGAACATCAACGGCGCAGAGTTCACAAACAACTACTTTACGATCAACTCGATCGGTGCGAACCGAGATGTGATCGCGATCAAAAATGACCGCGAGCTCATGGTCAAAGACCTCGACATCGCGCACAACATGGTGCTGGATTGGCACGGCACTCTCAATATTGCTCAGCCGACCGGATCGATGTTGATCGAAAATGTCCGGATCAGAAGCAACGCGTTCTACCGTGACCTCACCACACAACACAACCAGAACCTGAATAAGCCGTTTATCCAGGTCTTCGATGGTGCCTCACCGAGCCAGGTCCTGATCGAGAACAATGTCTATAACCATTACAACATGCACGATCGCCCATTCCGCATCGGCATCGAACTCACCGAGGCCGATGAATGGTTCGAACTCATCGAGCCGACCGGTGTGAGCACCGAGCTCGACGCCCCTCCGCCGCAGGTCGGGCTTGAGCTCTACCTCGCACAGAACGAGATCAATGGCGATTTCGAGAACTTCATCACCCACGCACGCCAGTTGTCACGCTCGAACTTCGATTCACGCTTCACCGCAGCGAGTGTCATCGAATGGTTCGAGTCCGAGACTCAATCGCGACAGTTCACGCTCGTTGATTGAGTTGCGCGGTGAAATGAACCGAAGAACTGAATGCGATGATCACCATATCCATTGGCATCCTGGCGTACAACGAAGAAAAGGGTATCGCGAGAACCGTTCAGTCCTTGCTTTCCCAGAAGCTCGACGCCACTTCGGATGATGCGAACTCGCACCCAATACGAGCAGAAATCGTTGTCGTGCCCAATGGTTGTACGGACAACACAGCAATAGTCGCACAACAAGCGGTTGAAAAGCACGAGCCCGTGTCTGATGAAGACGCGGGCTTCTTTGCTGCTCGTGTCTGCGAGATCAAAGAGCCAGGCAAAGAGAACGCTTGGAATAACTACGTAGACAACTTCTCGTCCAAGGATGCGGACATACTCGTATTCACCGACGCGGACATCAAACTCGCTCATGATCGCGTGCTATACGACCTGATCAACACACTCCTCAATACCGAGGGGTGTGTGGTCGCGGGCGGGAACCCAACGAAGCACATCGAAAACAAGAAACAGAAAAGCGCAAAGGATCGCCTGTCGATCGGTGCCACTTCGCTCCGCAAAGGCATGAAGGGAATATTCGCCGGCTGCCTCTACTGCGGTTACGCGGACACCATCCGCTCACTCTATCTTCCCACGGTTCTGATGGGCGAGGACGCCTTCGTCAGAGCCCAGATCGTCACCAAGGGGTTCACGCACCCCGGAGATGAAGACTTGATCGTCCGCGCTGACGATGCCAGGGTCGTTTTCGAGTCATACATGAGTCCGAGTGAGATCGTCCGCAACAAAACACGCCGACTGATCGGGCTCTCGATTAACGCCATCATCTACACCAAGCTCTGGGCGGAAAGCACCCCCGAAAAACCCGCCGGGGCGTTGATGAGAGAACTGCAAGAGCAAGACCCGCAGTGGAGCCAGAAGCTCATCAAGTCAACCTTTGAATCCAGAGGGTTCTGGGCGGTTCCTCGGCACCACATCTACAAGCAGTTCCTCCAGCTCAAGCACCACTCGTTCAAGGGCAAACTCAAACTCTTGCCCGTCGCACTGGCGACACTTCCGCTGAACGCGATCGCGGTGATCAAGGCGAACAGACGCATCGCCAAGGGCGAGATCCGATCGCTCTGGAACAAAGCCGACGAAAGCTAAGAGAGAACGATGGACCTACCCAACAAGTTTGCCATCTTCGCCCTCTTTGCCTGGCCTTTCCTCATGATCATCCTCGGGATGGTCATGCCGGTCCGTCGAGTTGTGCTCCTTTCAATCATCGGCGGCAACCTCATCCTTCCCCCCACCGGGGTTGTGTTCTCGGGCTTGCCAAACTACACCAAGCTTCTCGCCGCGGGGATCGGCGCCCTGCTCCCCGCGTTCATCTTCGCGTTTGGTGATCTCATCAAGTTCCGACCAAAGCTCCTCGACCTGTTCTTCTTCGGGTTCCTTATTGCGCCCGGGATCAGTTCACTACTCAACGGGCTCGGCCCGTACGATGCGTTTTCGGTCACCGCCAATCGGTTCCTCGAATGGGGCGTCGCCTATTGGATTGGGCGCACGCTGTTCACCGACCTCCCCTCGCTGCGTGACCTGTGCGTCGCCGTGATTGTCAGCGCAATGGTCTACGCACCGCTTTGTCTGTTCGAGATCGTTATGAGCCCGCAGTTGTGCAAGAAGGTCTATGGCTTCTTCCCTGCCTCATCCGAATGGGTCATGACCAAACGCATGGGTGGCTGGCGTCCACAGGTCTTCATGCAACACGGGCTCGCGCTCGCCGCATGGATGGCTGCCGCGGCGCTCGTCGCCTGGATCCTCTGGCGGTCGAAGGCCATCCGAAACATCTGGGGAATCCCAATCTCCTGGATCGCCATCGGGCTCGTCATCGTCACCATCATGCTCCGCTCAACCGGCGCCGCACTGCTCCTGCTCGGACTCATCGCAACCGCAGAGTTCATCCAGACCACACGCCTACGACCGCTTCTGCTCGTCGTGATCATTGCGCCATTGGGCTACATCGGGCTCCGCTCACTGGGTTGGGAAGGGCAACAACTCGTTCAAATGGTTGAACCACTGGGCCAAGAACGGGCGGGCTCCCTGAACATGCGTCTCGAAAACGACCAGATGATTGTGGACAATGTGATGAGAAACCGGCCCATCTTTGGCTGGGGGGGATGGGGCCGATGGCGCATTCGTGATGATTTTGGAAATGACATCACCGTTTCCGATTCCTGGTGGTCAATCCTCATCGGTACTACCGGGCTCTTCGGGCTTGTCTGCACATACGCGACCTTCATCTCGCCGCTATTTCCACTTTCGATGCACAAGTCCCGCAAACACATCTTCATCGGCCCACTCGGTGCCGCGTGGGCCATCGGGATGGGAGTGCTGCTCTTTGTCATCGACTCGCTCGCCAACGCGATGCCGAACACCTCGTTTATGATTATGGGAGCGACCCTTGTTTCCGTATATACGCTCGTCTCACCCAAAGCGATCCAACGCATGATGATGCAAGCGCATAACGCACGGCACCAATCTGCACAGGATGACGAGGAAGAAGATTCCCAATCAACAAATGAGCTCAAAACCGCATGAAATACGACGGCACAACAATAAAAGAATGGGCCGGAGACTCTCAGTGGCGTGCCTGGCGTGCAGATCTTGCGCGCTTCAAGAAACACGGGTACTCGGGGTGGGGCTCTGAGGGGTTCTGGGCACTGACGATCTACCGGCTCCAGCGCGGTCTCGCAAACAAGAAACCAAAGATCGTGTGGCTCATTCCCAAGATCATCGCAGCGGTCTTGAAGAAAATCCTTACGGCCGTTACCCACATTAACCTGGACAAAGGTGCGAAGATCGGACCCGGTCTCCTAATCCCGCATGTTGGCCCCATACAGGTCTACCCGTGGGCGACCGTGGGCGCGGACTGCGCGATCCATCAAGTGACAACCATCGGTGCCGGAGCCAGGCCGGGCGGACCCGTCGTCGGCGATCATGTCTACATTGGTTGCCACACATGCGTGCTTGGCCCGGTCAATGTCGGTCATGGAGCAAAGATCGGTGCCGGGGCGGTCGTCATCAAGGATGTCCCTCCTGGCGCGACCGCGGTTGGTGTACCCGCGAAAAACCTCATCCCGAAAGATGAGGATCTCGAAGATACTGCCACGAAAACCGCCTGATCGAAAGCCGGCTCAGGGCTGATTCAGGGCTGACCGCATCTGGTCTGCAACCTCGAAACCGAGCCCGTGATCCTGAGCACGATCAACCATTCGCATCGCCGGGGCGTTGCGGCCTTCCCCTTGCATGATGATCGCCACTGCCAGCCAGGCGCTGCTGGATGGGTTCCGATGAGCCCAGCCCACAACCGACACAAGAACATCACGCATCAGGCGTTCATCCCCTTCGAACAGCTCAACCGGGATCGAGTCGTACGCCAGAAGCGGGTCCTGACTATGGGCGTACCCGATCATCGCGATCCCGTCACCACGCTGCCCGTCGCGAATCAATGCGATCCCAAGTTCCCGCAGCGTGTACCAATCTTCAGGGTAGCTGCTCAGATGGGCCCGGTAGGCTTCGATCGCGACATCGGGGTTGCCAATCGACATCTCCAATCGAGCGACCTCGACCGCTGACAGCGGGACCGCCTCTGGGATCGTGTCAGGAACCTCTGCAACATAGCTGGTCGGCTCATCTACGAGTTCAGCATCTGTGCCGTACACAATCCCGTTGTACGATCCCGGAATCGAGTACTGCCACCAGTAGCTGCGATATCGCGACGGGTACCATCCATACCAGGGTGAGCAATCCCAATAAGACCCACCCCAGTTGTACCAATAGACGGAATACGACCCATTCGTGCACACATAATCCAGATGCCCATCGTGGTCGTAATCGCCCCAGACATACCACCACCCTGTGGGGCAGTATGTGGGATGCGACCAGAAGTTGATATCAATATCGATATGCCAATCATCGCCGTGATGGTCGTTGTGGCCACCATGACCACCGCCATGACCGTCGTGTCCGCCGCCATGACCGCCACCGTGACCACCGCCCGATTCGTCGGGATGGCCGTCCATCATCCCACCGACGCCCGATTTGCTTCCGCCTCCCATGCGACGGGCGAAGGAGTTTCTCGCCTCCTGGAGATCAAACCCACTGGGGGCCCCCTGCTTCTTAGCGCGTGTCACGGCGCGCCCGCCGCTCAGTACCCGCTTTGCTGAAGACTCTGTTCTTCCGCTTGCGATGGGCCGAACGGGCGAAGGATCCTTCGTCACACTTGGACGCGGTGTCTCCGTACCCGTATCAACAGGCCTCCCTTGGTTGGTGCCCCCATTGCTCGGGCGTGTGGCCGGCGTCGTTTTCTGCCGTGTCGACGAGGGGGCCGGCATGGGGCGTGAGCGGCTCGGGGCCGGCGACACTCGAGATGGAGTGACCTGTGACGGCGTCGTCTTGCTCGGCGCGGTCTTGCTCGGAGTCGATTTGCTCGGTGTCGATTTGCTTGGTGTCGATTTGGTTGGTGAGGTCCTGCTCGGCGTTACGCGGCTCGGCTGCGTCCTACTCGGTGTCGTTCGCTTAGGCTGCGTGCTGGGTCGAGCCGATGGGCGGTTCGCCGGTTGCGAGGCAGGCCGAGATTTGGGCTGCGAAGCCGGACGGGACTTCGGCTGAGACTTTGGCTGGCTCTTTGGTTGCGAACTCGGACGGGACTTCGGTTGTGACTTCGGTCGAGCCGCGGGCTGCGCACGCGAGCGGCTCGGCGCGGCTTTCTTAGGTGCCGCCTTACTCTGACTCGCGCCAGAACTTCTTTTGGATGCTGATCCACTCTTTGAACCAGAGGACGAGCTGGAAGCGCCTGATTTCTTTGCTGGGGCTTCGACCGTATGCTCGATCGCCATCCCCTGTGCCCCACCAGCGCAGGCTAGGATCACACCGAGGACCCCACTCGCGATCGTTTGCTTCATGCGTGCCATGCTCTTGTCCTTTCTTCCGATTTCCATCCCGTATCCCCAAAACCAGTTCGCTTCGCGTACTGGTTCAGGTGCACATTCGTGCCCCTTCGCCCCCTCAAGTGATCCAATTCCCGCTATGCTCGATCCATGACCCAATACCGATCACCAATGAGCATTTGCCAGACCGGGCGCACCGCAATTGTCGCGGCCGCAGCCGTATCGATGACACTCACCCTCGCGGGGTGCAACGCCCTCCGAGGCGGAGGCGGATCCGGCGGAACCTCCACCATCATCTCCGATACCACCGGGTCTGTCTACGAAACAAACCTCAAAACACGCGTTTACACCTATCACGACGATAACACCGCCGACATCTATCTCACCGATCTTTCAGATGCTCAACTGACATCGTTCTTTAAAACAAACGCGGATTGGTCCCAGATTTCGGGAACGATCGTCCATATACACCTGTTTCTGGATCCCAAACCCGGCAAGACGCCCATCGAGCCGACCGCCGCGAACGCATCGATCCGCTACGGGATCATCTCCAACGGGCAGATCGGGATCTATGACGGCGCCGGATTCATGCTCCCAGGTGAAAAACCAGGCAAGGGTTCGATCTCGGGTTCGTTTCGAGCAGCTCCGCTTCGTCTCTCCCGTGCCACCCCCGGGTTCGCCGATCCGCTCACGCCGGCACGCATGGACCTGAGCTTCGACTCAAAGCTCGACCCATCCGCATCTCCGGAGCTTCAGGCACGACTCGACGCGATGGCCGCGTTGGCCAAACCGGTCCAGTGATCTGAGCCACACCAATACGGAACGCACACGAAAAAGCCCCGCGATCGCTCGCGGGGCTTTGTTGTTGAACCAGTCAGACCCGTGTTACGGGCAACCCGCTCCATACGCTTCGAGGAACGCGGAGACATCGAAGAAGTCGAAGCTCCCGTCACCCGTAAAGTCCGCCTGCGGATCCATGGCGTTGTACGCGCTGAGGAACGCGGACACATCAAAGAAGTCCACATAGCCATCACCATTCAGATCGGCGGGGCAACCCGAATCATCACATGTTTCGGATGAGATACGGAACGCATCGATCCCACCCTCGACCGTTGTGTCGGCACCGGCATCCGTTACGCTCACGCGCATCTGCACGAAGTTGGTCGGAAAGTTCAAGGATTCGATATCGATGGCGATATCCATCCACTCGCCGTTTGTGCTCGAGAAGGACATGATCTCCTGGAATGAAAGACCGAGGTCACCGCTGACCTCGATCTTCATCGAGTCCGGAGCCGTCCCAGTCATCCACGCTGATACGCGCATCACGCCATCCTCAACACCAGTGATATCGATCACCGGCGAACGCAGCCAAACAGTACCGCTATCGACATCAAGCCCGTTGATGTTCGAGGTGACATAGCACATACCTGAACCGTCAGCGTCACTGTCCGGATCGCCAAGCCCATGTCCAATCGGTGTCGCACGGATGAAGGATGCTGACCCGCCGGTCGTGTATGGCGTCCATCCCATGTTCGTCTCGAAGTTATCCTCCATCGCGATCACGAGATCATCGAGCGCCACCGTAGTAAAGGTGCCTGTCTCGGGGATGCTCACGATCGTGCCCTCTTCATCTTCGATCTCGAAGGAGTAGGAGACACTGCTTCCGCAGTAGTACGAACCGAAAGTGCCCGAGTATGTCCCGTCACCGTTGTCCGTCATGTCCTGCACAAAGCTCGTTCCGTCCGTCGCGTTCACGATGAACTGGGGCGCACCAACGATGGTGTGACCCTGGAGATTATCGATACGAAGAACGATTTCATCGCCACCCTCGGGTTGCACATGCGTGGGCTGCATCACGAGAGAAGCCTGGATGTCACGCGGGCGGGTGATGCCCTGCGGATTCGCCAAGGCGTTCTGCAGATCGTTGTTAAAGAGACTCGTCCCCTGATTCCCGCCCGAGGTGTTGCACCCCGCGTTGGTGTGGACACCGATCACGGTCTGGTTGTTCTCGTCGAGAACCGCCGAGCCCGAGTTGCCGCCCGTGGTATCCGTTGAGTATTTGATGATGTTTCCGACATTGTACTCGAAAGGCCCGACATGGGTTTTCTGCACAAGATACCAACTCGCCGGCACGGGCGAACTCGTCGATCCATACCCGGTGATACGGATGGGACGATCATCCGCGGGGGGATTCGTGGTTGCGAGAGTGTGATGCACACCGTACGCCGTGCCAGGGCTCATCCCCGTGTTCGAGTTATCAAACACTCCGAAATAGGCCCAGTCGTTCCCGATGAAGATCCCGCCGATGCTGTCCTGCACAGATTCGTTGTCAACGGGGTACTGATCCTGCGGCGGTGGATTCTGAGGCGAGCCGCCAGAGCTTGACAACGGAACATTGAACTGGATCACATCGCCACCCGCAGGCCCACAGTGCGCCGCGGTCATCATGCGGCTGCCGTGGTCATCGAACAACCACGCGGTGCAACCAATCGGCATCAGCCGCGCATCACGGTTGTCATAACTCAGCTCGCGATCATCAATGCTCCCACAAATCGAGCGGAGCCCGTCTGAGGGCGCGGACGCCTGAACACCTGTCACGCGAACCCGGTTCACCTGACCGGTCGAGTTTGGCGATGCCATGATCTCAAGCTTGACGGCGTTCCCGTTAAAGTACGCAGTTGTGTTGCCCCACTCCTTGAGCGACTTCATATCGAGGTACTGCTCATGACCATCGTACAACGAGGTGATCTTGAGGTAGCTCTCACGAACATTCTCGGTAGACCGGGCGAGAAGGACATCGCTGAAACGAAGTCGCAGCCAGTCCGCATCGGAAACCTCGATGACCTGCTCCCAGACCGGGACCTGCAGCTGGCGCGAGCCCGCCTGCGGGTTTTCGATCCGCACAAGTCCTGAATCAATATCGAAAGCGATCTCACGCAACTCGGGTTGCTCAAAATCACCGATGATCTGATCATCCGTCACAACACTCGCCTGCGCCATCACCGAGCCGGTTAATCCCGACATGCTGACCAGCACAAGCCCCAGGGCACACCCTTGCTTCATCGAATCGCTCCTGTTTGTCTTAACCACCCGATCCTTCGGGCGAGAACGCAGCAGAACACCGCGTCCACTCAATCACTACACGACGCATCGGCAGCCGAATAGATCGCTCCGAGCACCAGTCCAGATTAACGGATGAATCCAGCACTCACAAGGACTGAATCCGCGATTCTGCCCATGAATCGCAGGAATTAACACGCCCAGGGGTTCTCACCAGCATACCAGCGGTCGAGTGTCTGCTCGCACGCATCGCGATAGAGCGTCTGCAGACGCGATGCATCGAGCTGGTGCCCATGCAGCGATGGAGCACTCAGATCGTCGAACCGGTCCGGAGCCACCATCTTCAGGTCCGGGTCCGCGATGTTCGATTCACCCCGATAACCCGTCTCATACATCGTCCGCAACGCCCAATAGCGCGACGCATACAACTCAAAGGCCTCCTGCTCGCTGCTCGCCAGCTGGTTCCCGAAAGCCGGGTTGTCCGGGTCAGACATCACCATGTGATCATCGCTCGTCACGATGTCCGAACCTAAGAGGATCCGCCCCTGATAGCGATCGAGGAACGCCGCGAGCTCCGCCGTGTCGTGCTTGCTGAGTTCGCGGATCATCCACTTGGTCGCGCTGGTATCGAGGATCAGCTTCGGGTTCCGATCAAGCAACCCACTGAGGAACCCCAGATCCTCGGGCCATCCGCCCATATGGGCCGCCATGCAGGGCATCCCCGTCTTTTCCAACAGTCGCTCGAGCGATTCGTACTGCGATGCCTTGGTGCCGTACTTCGATGAATCCGCATACATCGTTTGGAACCAGGTATCCGGATCGGCGCAATGCACCATGAGCATCATGCCCAGTGACTTCGCCTTCTCTGCAATACGGATCTTCCACTCCGAATCAAAGGGCACAATCTCCTCGGGCGTCAGCCCCATCGTCGCGACATAATCCCGCAAACGCGGCGCGCCCCAGAACTTCACCATCCGCGCCCCACGCGCATGCCAATGGTCCAGGTTCTCAAGGAACCCTTCCGTATGCGCCCATTGCCGATCCGCGTGCATGTACTCGGGGATTGCAACGAACGAGATCCGATCGCCCATCACCGCCCGGACAGCGTCCGCCTGCGCGAGCTGAGTTTGCGAATAGACCCGCTCGATCCCATACAGATCGCACACCCGCTTGTACACTTGAGCTGCACGCTCGCCGTTGATGTGCGCGTGCGCGTCGATAATCGGACACACGGGTGTCCCCAGTTTCTCCGCTTCGCGTTCGTAATCGAGCCCGAGCCGATTCGCGGAAGTCATCCCACGATCCGAGTCCGTCAACGCGTTCGTCTGATTCGTCACAACAGATCTCCCAGCCGTTCCCGCGTCCTCTGTACACATGATAGACCCTCAATCGTCCCATTCTGTTCCAGCGAAACCTCCCCTCCGGGTCGCTTTAGCGCACGATTGGCTCGTCGGATACCGAGGCGGCGAGATGGTCCTGGACGCAATCGCATCACTCCTCCTCACCCAGAATCACACCATCACCCGCATCTACACGATGTTCGACAACGGGGCCCCGCTCTCTCACACCCTTGACGCACTCCCTCGCACCGTATCCTCGCTCAACAACCACCCCGAGTCACTCCGGCGCTGGCTTCTCCCCCGATACCCCAAAGCCGTCCGAGAACTGAGCACCAAGCTCCATCGCGACCACGCCGACGAACCAATCGATCTGGTGATCTCGACCAGTTCGTCCGCGATCAAGTCCATTCAGCCCCCATCGGGTCTCCCCCACATCTGCTACTGCCACGCCCCCGCTCGCTACCTCTGGTCCCAATCGAGCAACTACACCTCACCCGATCTCAAAGGCCGACTCCGCGCATTCGGGCTCAAGGTGTTTGCGAAACGCCTGCGAACATGGGACTGTCGAACCACGGCACCACATACCCACTTCATCGCGAACTCAAACCACACCGCCAACGAGATCAGGCGCTGTTACGCACACGACTCGAGCGTCATCCACCCACCCGTCCGCACGGACTACTTCACGCCCGACCCATCCGTCACCCGCGACGACCACCTCCTCCTCGTCTCCGCGCTCGAGCCCTACAAACGCGTCGATCTCGCAATCGACGCCGCGATCCAGCTCGATCGCAAACTCGTCATCGTGGGTTCGGGTTCACACGAGCCCACGCTCCGAGCGCACGCCAAGAACAACCCCCTCATCTCATTCGTCGGCAAGGTCTCCGATGAACAACTCCGCGACCACTACCGTCGCGCCAGCGCCTTCCTCTTCCCCCAGATCGAGGATTTCGGGATCACCGCCGTCGAAGCGCAATCGTGCGGCACGCCCGTCGTCGCCCAGCACGCTGGGGGCGCACTCGACTCGGTCATCGACGGCTCAACCGGGTGTTTCTTCAACGACCCCACGCCCGAATCGCTCGCGATCGCGATCGAGCGATGCCCGCCACCGAATGAGGATCCAGACGCGGCGTGCAGGATGAACGCGCAGCGATTCTCACGCGAAGCATTCGATTCGCGTTTCCTCAAACTTCTCAATGAGGTGATGGATCAACCCTGCTCTGGCTGACGCGCGATCTTTGCAACCTGCCCATCATTCAAAACCCCGACGATCACGCCGACGAAGAGCTCCATCTCCGCTTCCAGATCAACACGCCGAGCTACCTCGCAATCGAACCAGAGCTTGCATCGTGTAATCAGCGGCGACCCCGTCACGAGCGTCCGTGTCTCGATCGCATCGAACGGATCCCGGTCGCCCTCGTGCGCTGTTTCTCTGGGCGGGGAATCCGTACGCTGGAATCGACGCTCGATCAGGCGGTCTCCACCATTGAGCACACCGATCGCGAACGCACGCGAGTCGCGGATCAGCGTATCGATCGCGTGCCCCTTCGGTGCGGCAACACAGATCATCGCGGGGTCTGTGCCGCAGCGTTGCACATAGTTCACAAACATCCCGCCGCGTTTACCATCAAAACCGGCCGTCATCAAATAGAGACCAGAGACAAAGACCTCGAGCGCGGATTGGACCAAAGCCTGTTCTTTCGTTGTCATCGACGCTGAACTCCCCCTTGCGCCCTTATTCACACACGAGCAGACCTTTCACAGCCTGCCTGTTCCCCTGGATCCACTGCGCTGAAGCCGGTGGAAGAAGCGCTTGCCCTATCTTCACACATTTTCGTGCTCTTGTGGGCAAATCACGAAAATTATTTCTAAGTCATGCCGAGCAAACCACATAGAACAACAGTCCACTCATCCCCATCCCCTGTGTCTATCCACAATCGTTCCCCAATCTCGCGCAGATCTCCCGAATCTCCCATTTTGGGGGCGACTCGGCTTGCGTTGTGGGTGATAGTGGGCGATAATCCCACGAATGAACCACATCGGGGAACCAAACCGTGCCATTCACCGGACAAGCAGAAGCCAATATCGACGCGAAGCAGCGTCTGGCTATACCTGCAAAGTTCCGGAATCGCTGGTCGCCGGAGCACGACGGAGCGACCTGGTTCTGCGTGCCCTGGCCGCAGACGGGATCACTCCGCCTCTACACCGAGAAGATGCACAACGAGCTCTTCACGGCCGGTCGTCGCGATCCGAGTCTGACACCCGACGAGGACCAGGCCGAACTCGATGTGATTCTGCACTCCGTGACGGAACAAGTGGATGTGGACGCCAACAACCGCATCCGCTTGCCCGCTTGGCAACTGGAGCACCTGGGACTTCCCAAGGAAGTGATCGTCTTGGGTGCAGGGGACAGGCTGGAAATCCGTGCCCGGGACGAATGGAAGAACGAGTTCGACGATCGACTCGCGAAGATGGCCGAGCTCTCCAAGAAACTGGCGCAGAAGCGCCCGTCATGAACCGATCAACCCGACCCGAACGCATCGCAGGGCGCGAAGCACAGGGTCGTACAAGTCTCTTTTCGTTCACCATGTCTCCGACGCAAGGCCGCGGACGAGACTCCACCACCACGCCCGAGCAATCGGTCGAGACATTCAAGTAGAACTGCGCTGAGCTGGTGAGGGGTGTGTCCGCCCCCTTGACCCACCAAGGACGGCGATGCTCCGCAAGGACGCGAAGCACTCAAGGATCACGCTCTCCGACGGGAGAGCCCCAGCAACGCTCAGTTCACCCACCGACCCGGCTGACCCACCACCAGCCGGGTTTTTCAATTTTCCACCGAAGAGCTAGTATCTCAATCATGCTGAAATACAACATCACCCTCGTAGCTGTACTCGTTTCACTTCTGATCCCGGCAACGCTCGCTGTGGCACAAGAAGCCGTGTACACATCCGAAGAAGCGTTCAGAGAATCCGGATACAACTATTACTGGTCCATCTTCAAAGATGAGTGTGAGCAAAGAACCTTTGAAACAACGGAAGAAGCAGAAGCCTTCACGGAGCTGATGGACATCATGTTCCGCACCGGAACTGGCTTTGGGCACACATACGATGTCATCGATCTCGGTATCACGCAGATGTATCCACGATTGCTCAAGCTCGATCCAGATCCTCCTCTATACGCACAATACAGGCACATCGGCGCTCGCTTTGCACGCGGCGTGACACCCGAAGAGGGAATCCAGCTCGGGCGTGATATGCAGCAGATTGCCGCAAGAATGAGCGACGCAGGGTACCCCCCGTTCTTTGAAGGCGTCGCATGGCTGCGAGCGGCACACATCCTCAGCAGTGTTGGCTTTGCCGATGACGAGGATACAAAGGACGCGTACGAAACCGGACTGAACCTCGTCGTCGAGTCTGCTTCGCTGGAGGGTGTACCACACGAGAGCAGAGAGTTCATGGCGTACATCATTTCCCGGATGGCGTACACATCTGTTTCGCTCGATCTCCTTGAGAAAGAAGAGCTCTGCTACCGACTCTTCGATGCGGAAACAGATCCATGGGTCGCATACACCAGCATGGGACTCCTGATGACAAAGAAGGCGTGGGCCGCACGAACAAACGGCTTCGCAGGAACCATTAATGATGCTCGCTGGAGCATGTTCTATCAATACTTGCAGAACGCGGACGCATTCCTGACCGCGGCGTGGGAGACCCGCCCGGAATGGGTACATGCTCAGGAGATAATGATCACGGTGACGATGGGCAGACAGCACCACCCCGATCGCGATGAGTACTTCTGGTTCAATGAGGTGACAAAGGTACGCCCCGATCTCTCGGGAGCCCATTACAACCTCGCGAGAGCGAGGCGTCCCAAATGGGGCGGAAGCATCCAAGAAGTTCGCCAAATACTCGATGACATCGCTGACAGATCCAAGTCCACTCCCCATCTGGGCACCGCGTACATGACCGTCCTCTCGGAACTTGCCAAGAGTCATGATGATCGGCTCGATGTGTTCCAGGATCCCCAACTCGTGGACGATCTCTCTCGTATCGCGAGGGAGCACTGGAGCGACATACCCGAGAATCTGAATATCAATGGTGTCAGGAGGACGATGCGCGTCGCAGCGTGCGCGAACTTCATCCAGGGCAACTACGAACAAGCTCGGGAGTTTTTAATCAGTGGCGGCGCCATGGCGTACAGAAGACACAAAACCTGGAAGGAACCATCGCGGTTTTTTCGCTGGAGAGTCCCACTCGCGATCGATGACTCGGGGGAAGTCATCAAGGCTCTCCAAGCAAGCGACGAAGGCGACTTACCCACCGCATTGACAACTCTCAAGGCATTCAAAGAAAGACTCGACGCGGAACCGGAAAAAGAGTACCCCCATGTGCTCGTCACGAATCCTCATCGATCAGTCGAGCAACTCATCACACATATCGAACTCCACAAACGCGACAACTGACAAAAAAACCCGGCACACAAACGCCGGGCAGAGGAGTTCATTCAGTTATTGCTCGTCTTCGACCGAGCCTGCTCTTCAACCGGCCTGTCGATAACCGACCTGACCCACGCGACGAAACCCATGGGCGGTCTGACCCGCCGATCTCGTTCTTCGTCGACGCGTTGGGCGCACCATGCCCCCGACGATCGTGCCGGGCATCTTCGCGAGCAGCATCGCCGCGCACACCGCGCACACGGCTGACCAGCGAGCGTGGCTGGGGACACGCACCCGAACCACCCGGCTCGAACCATGCCCGCAGCACGGGCACGCATACTTCCCGCGACGCTCCCACTTATTCCGCTCAATACCAAGCTCGCGATCCGCGATCGACGCCCGCTCAAGCTGGGTGCCGCTTTGCGCCTCATCCTGAGCACGCTCGGGCTGCTGCCCCAAGACCGGTGCGGGGGCGTTTTTCGGCCCATCGTCCGCAAACGGGATAATCCCCGTGTCGTCGAGCGCGCTGCCCGTCGCGATGTCTTCTGATGATGTGTGTGTGCAGGTCAAATCCATTTCTCGTCCCTGTTCATGCTGTCAGACCCACAATCGTCATACGGAATCAGGCCGCTCAAGTTTCATCGACCATGTTCAGCCCACGCTTGAACGGACGCGTTCTCGGACCATTCCTGTCGCGAATCGCCGAAAAGAACGTACGGAGCGCAAAAAACGCCCGCTCCTTTGCGGAACGGGCGTCTGTATTCAATCTTGCAAATCCCCGAGAACTCAGCCGTCGGCTTCAGCGAGCCCAAGCTCCATCGCCTTGTCATGCTCAAGCACCGTGACCTTCTCGATCACAACGGGCTCGACCGGCACATCGCCGTACGGGCCCTTGGTGGTAGTCGGAACGACACGAATCGCGTCAACCACATCCATTCCCTTCACGACCTTCCCGAACACAGCGTAGCCCGAGCCGTCACGCGGCGTATCGAGGAACGCGTTGTCGGCAACATTGATAAAGAACTGCGAAGTACCCGAGTTCGCCTGCCCGCCGAGGCGTGCCATCGCGATGGTGCCGCGCGTGTTGCTCAGCCCGTTCTTCCACTCGTTCTCGATGCCCTCGTGGGTTTCCTTCTTCTTCATGTCCTTGTCGAACCCACCGCCCTGGATCATAAAGTTGGGAATCACACGATGGAAAATCGTCTCGTTGTAAAAGCCCTCGTTGGCGTAACGCACGAAGTTTTCGGTGCTGATCGGCGCGAGCTCATTGTTGAGCTCGATGAAAATATCGCCCTGGGAAGTCTTCATCTGGATATACACGAATGGCTCCTCATCTGACTTCTCCGCCTTCGGTTCCGCCTCAACCTGTTTGGTCGCAGGCTCAGACTCAGGCTGAGCGATCTCACCCTGCTCGGGCTTG
This sequence comes from Phycisphaerales bacterium, assembly GCA_965216865.1. Classification (GTDB taxonomy): domain Bacteria; phylum Planctomycetota; class Phycisphaerae; order Phycisphaerales; family UBA1924; genus UBA1924. The sequence continues at coordinate 2,125,182 of OZ244206.1, read as the reverse complement.
ACCGCAAAGGCCGCAAACACCAGCGCCATGAGCGCGACTACACCGATTGCGAATGTCTTCATTGTTCACTCCTGATTGATTCAACCCGGGAACGCGCGTCCCCGCGACGATCCCGTCCGGTTCAATCCTAGCGTCCAAACCCGCAATCCGCAGGAACTCGGCGTGATCTGCGCGAATCCGGCTTAATCAAACGAGAACGCCCCGTAGTTGATGCCCGAAAGACCGCCGAAGGTCCAGCGCCAACGCTGGCTGATCTCCGTTGAGTCGCCCAGACCACCCACTGGGACGGGGAACCTGTCCAGCGGCACATAGGTCTGCTGCCAGTGGAATATGCCGTACTCAGGCACCACCGAGGGCGCCGCTCGACCGCTCTCCCAGTTGTTCACCGAGCCGTCAAACATGAGCTTTTCGACCTTCGCTTGATCATATCCGAAGTACAGCGGGTGCGTCTGTTCACGGTCGAACTCCTCGTACATCCACACCTTGTTCGCGTTGTGCAGGACACTCTGAAGACGACGCCCTTCGGAGAGGTTCAACTCTCCGAATCCCCCAATCTGGAACAGGTGCGGCGTGTCCTGCACCGGGATGTACCGATTCCCACGATCGGGCTGCCACGCATCGGGGACAACCTGATAGCTCGACCCGAATGTCCAACGCTGAAGAACTGAAAACTGCGACCAGTTTGGATCGTTGTCGTATCCTACGGGTATCCCATTCGCATACGGCACACTGGAATCTGAGAAATAGTCCAGAGGATTATCTGTCCAAACCTGCTGTTTACCATCGTTGGGATCGATGAAGAGGTGGCTCCCGAACGGCTGGTTCATGTAGTCCATCAGGACAAGGTGCGTGAAGCGCCGATGCGGTAACCGACCATGGTTATACACAAGCCTAAACTGCCCGTTCGCACGATCGGTTCGACGCTGAAGTATCTCTAAGTTCTGATACACCGAAGCATCTGTATCACTGCTCGGCTGCTTCTGACGACCATCGGGCATGGTGTAGACCTCACCCGCACGCCAGCTGTAACCGAACAACCGATCCGCGTTGTCCTGCGCGTACATCATCCCCGCTTGACCGATCGTCATCAGCTTCTCAGCGCTCGTCTGTGCACGCATCCGCATTTTCGACGCGCCGAGCATCGGCACCAGGATCGCAATAAGCATCCCCACCACAACAACAACGACCAACCCCTCGACGAGCGAGAATCCTCTATGTACGGTTTTCATCATGCCACTCCCAATTAATTGAAATCATCAGTATCGGCCACCTAGACAACCGCCCCCGTTGGTGGCGCACTAAACAATCCGTACAAACCGATGTCAGTGTTGCAATGGTCCCGTTATTTATCAGTGGGAATCAGGGTGATGATGATGCTCGTCGCCTTTGCGCTCGATCCAGCGCGCGATGCGATAGTTCGCATACATCACCACCAGCAACCCCGCGACGATTCCCAGCACGATGATGTGCTTGGGATCCGAAAACGCTGCTTCCATCGATTTCACAACATCACCCCACCCCACCTGAGCGAGGGGGTGCACATGGAAGAAGGATTGGAAGCACTGCCCGAACATCTTCCTGAATTATCAGTTCGATCGACCTCGATCTCGACCCGAGTTCTGAAACATCGCTGGATCTGGCCTCGGCAGGGCCTACTCGCACCTCTTGCGGAGTATGGGCACCCATTTGAGGGTCCGAGAACTCAACTCGCGTCGTCGGTGTCGGACTGATCCGAACGATCCTGGTGTTTATCGATGAGCGCCCGAGCCCTCTCCGCGAACTCCGCAGGAACCAGAACCTCGACGAACCCCGGCGCCTCCGCACGCATCCCACCGAGCATCCCACCGGAAACCTCGCAAGGGATGCCCTCGTTGCGGAGCATATTGCTCACGATGTTGGCCTCAAACTCGCTCTGGTAGGCACCGATCACAACCGGCTCTGGATGCTCGCTCATACCGCCTCCTCGCGTGAAACACGCGTTTGATCCGACATACACACTATGACCGACCCCACGCCCGAACGCAAGAACTCGATCTCGAAACCCCTGATCGCATTTGTCGCCCTGTACATGCTTGTCTGCTCCGGGCTCGCACTCAAACAAGGCAACACCGAGTTCCTGATGTATGCCGTCGTCATGCTCGTCTTCATCGCGGTCGTGCACGCACTGCATCGCGCCATCCACTTTACCCCCTTGGTACTCTGGCTCCTCGCTATCTGGGGATTCCTGCACATGTGCGGCGGCACCGTACCCGTCGACCCCTCACTCACCGACGCCTATCGCGCCGCAAGCACCGAAGCCGAGCGCCCGACCTCAGCCGTCCTGTACTCGCTTCGGATCCATCCGGATTTCCCCAAATACGATCAGATCGTCCATACCTTCGGCTTCTTCAGCGCCACCATCGCATGCTTCCAAGCACTGCTGACGCTCCTCAACGCCCCCCGCACCGTCCCCACCGCGATCGCCGCTGCCCTCATGGGCATCGGGCTCGGCGCGATCAACGAGGTCATCGAGTTCATCGCTGTCCTCTCCATGCCCGAAACCAATGTCGGTGGCTACTTTAACACAGCATGGGACCTCGTCGCCAACTCCATCGGGGCAACGGTGGCGGCCATACTCTGCCTGAACTCCAAGTCTATCGATGCATAAACCATCCTGCGAAAACGGAGTTTCGCGACATACCCGCTTGTCACCCCACTTCACGAATCAATCTTGATTGAAGGCCCCAGTAAAGTTAACTTGGGCAAATGGACTATTTTCATACCATCCTGACTGTCGTCGCATTCGCGTTCCCGTCAACTGCACTCGCCCAGAGCACACTCTGCCAGGGCCCAACCCAGAAAGGAGGTTACTCACAACTTCACCAACCGACAGACTTCGCGGTCATCAACGACCGCGCCTACATCCTCAACGACAGCGGCAACGAACTCATCACGCTCGATCTCAGCACCGCGCCAGATTACACACTGATCAATACGCTTTCATTCAATGACACCGGATTCCTTGAGATCACCGCCACCAACAACGCGCTCTACCTCACTGACAACTCGCCGCGTATCACAACCATCGACCTTTCTAACCCCGACGCACCCCAAGCCGCGGGGAACACCTTCGCGAACGCGAGTATCGATATCCCGCTGATTCACAACGGCTACATGTACGCCGGCCCATCGCAGATCTACTCACTAGCAGATCCGCTCAACCCAGTGCTCGTGGGAAACATGGACGATATCGGAACGCTCGCGTACGCCGAAGGGAAGATCGCCTACACCACGAAGATGGCCGCCGTCGATCTCAGCAACCCGCTGGTCCCGCAACGCCTTTCAGACCCGGTGTTCCTCAACGCCATCGACTTCACAACCGTCGATGTCGACCGTGCAAGCGAAACCGCGTACCTGAGCAACAGAGACGGTGTGTATGTCTTTGACATCTCCAACACGCTCGCTCCATCGCTTCAAGATGAGATCAACTACCACACCAAACTCCACAAGCTCAACACCGCAAGAAGCAACGCGTTGCTTGTAATCGGCGACTACACCCTTGAGATGTACGACACCTCGTCCATCAACCAGAGCTTGCAGATCGCGGAAAGTCTCGACATCAATCCAATGGACGAGCCGCTGACCCGCTCACTCGCGAGTAATGGAAACACACTCTTCGCAGCGTTCGAGCACAGCTTCATCGCCTATACGCTCGATCAGGCCCGCCAGACCGCCAGCGTGCGCATACCCACGCCCGCCAACGGCATCAGTCTGAACGAGCAGACCGCGATCGTCACGAGCGATGCTGGGCGGATTGATATCTTCAATATCGACTCACCGACTAATCCGACACGCCTTGGAAGCCTGCTCATCCCCCACGACGCGATCTCGTCCGCGATCTATGGTCACACCGCCTACATCGCCGCAAGCGACGGAGGGACATGGATCCTTGATATCTCCGACACATCGAACCCGCAACCCATCGGCACGCTGGACACCGGGAACAAAGCACGAGATGTCAAGATTGTCGATGACTACCTGTTCGTTCTCGACAAACTCCGCGGGCTCTACATCTACCAACTCACAGACGCACACAACCCCGAACTGATCTCCCATACGCAAACGATCACGCGTGTGGATCACATGTTTATCGATACGGATCTGGCCATCATCTCCATCGCGGGCGAGACGACCACGACGCAGATCTACGACATCTCCGATCCAAGCAGCCCGGACCTGCTCTCAACGATCGAACCGCTCAACCAGGTCGATGGCGGGATCAAGTCAACGACCATCGAAGGCGAACTGCTCTACACCGCTGAGTTCTTCGACGGGTTCCGCATCTGGGATATCTCGAACCCAGCGAATCCCGAACTCATTCGACATGTGGAAAACGCTGCCGATAGGCCCGAGGGGTGGAACCAATCCTTCGACAGCATCGCCCACCAGATCTCCATCGTCGATCAACTCCTGATCGTGGCAAACGGCGACGAGGGGGTTGTCATCTATGACAATCAGGACCCCACCAACCCAATCGTCTATGACCATATCGCGTCACGCCCAAACAGCGCATCAACCGCGTCAGCACGCCGAATGATCATCCGCGATGGATACGCCTACACATCACTCTATGAGGGCGGATTCCGGGTATACGACATCCAGTCCTGCGCCCCCTGTCCCGTAGACTTCAACGATGACGGAGCGCTCGACTTTACGGATGTGAGTCTCTTCCTCGGCTCATTCGCGGAGCAATTCGCCGAAGCAGACCTGAATCGTGACGGTGCTTGGAACTTCTACGATGTTTCATCCTTCATCATGTCCTTCAACAACGGCTGCCCATAAGCCGCCTGAGTGATCGGTTTCAGCAACTTCATGAGCCCGCCGCATCAGCGGCGGGCTTTTTCATGCACCCATGGCTCCTTCGGTCATTGTTGAACATGAAACTTTCATAGCCCCCCACCCATCAAGTACACTGTGAATATGCTCCGACCAACCGCTATCGCACTCCTTCTGGCAATCTCACCCCTCGCACACGCCCAGCCCGCAGACACCCTCCGCGGCCCAAAGGTCGAGCGAGACCAACTCGACACCATCGTCATCACTGACATGTCGGGGAACTTCATCCCTGTCGAGGGACGACCCGAGCTCGTCGCGTTTGCACGCGTATGCGATGACCCGGACGACCTTGCCCGCGCACGCGAACTGGGTACCGCCCGGGTGTTCGAACTCACCGAGGTCCTCGTGGACGAGATCGACACACTCCGCCAAATCACCGATGCCAACGCCGAGGGCGACTCCGCCTACGCACAGACCCTGATGGCACAGATCCGTCTCAAGTATGACCCCGACATGGAGCGTGACCCGCTGCGCGACGAACTCGAGCCCCTGCTCGACATGAACCAGCAAGAACGCTTTGACATGATCCTCGATGAGTATTGGATGCAATGGGTCAGCGCCAACACCCCGGAAAACGCTCGCAATATGAACGGCGAGCCTGTTGATCGGTCAACCTATCAACGCATCGAGAACCGTCTGAACAATCAGCTCTTCCAGCAAGACATCGCACGCGCCTACGAATATTCACTCCGCCGATACCAGGGGGCGATGACCGCAATCTACGACGCGATTGAGCCCACGCCCGAGCAACGAGCATGGATCCGCAACCGGGTCATCCAGCACATCAAAGACACCCGACTCAACCCCACCCTCGAACAACGCGAGGCCCTCATGCTTGAGATCTACGACATGCTCGATGAGGACCGCCAAACCAAACTCTTCCTCTATATGACCCGCGCCGCGATGACTCGCGGGTAAATCCACCTATCAAAATCCTTTCAAAATTACCCCTTTCTGCTCACTCTGGCTCTGACTGCTTGCATTGATGCCCCGGAACCAGTACTTTGGGTCCGGCAAGTCGTGTGCCCCGGACGCCCGGTTCTCGGGCCGTTCAACTCCGCATTCGCGGGCTGTTACACCCTGAATCCCATCGATTCAGCAGAACTTTTAGTCCCCAACGCAGGTCACCCTACGGGTGTCCCGAAAACCCCATATCTGTCCCCAGAGCAGGAGGAGCCCCAACATGAGCATCGCTCGCACCATCACCCGCACCGCGCCGCTCGCGCTACTGAGCGTCGCAACACTCACGGCCGGCGCCGCAGACATCGTCTTCAACGCCGGTACCGCAACCCCAACACGAGCTCGCGCCATGCTCGATTTCAAGTCTGCGAACCCTCGCGCAGACTTCTCGACGCATCAGGACGGACGCATCGGCCGAGTCTACGGCCGCGCATTCTCCCAAGGCGCAACCGCTGCACAGTCTGTCCAATCCTTCGTCTCCCAACATGCCGACATGTGGGGCGTCGACGCTGCCGAACTCATCCCCGAGGGCCCATTCGAGGATCGTCGCCACACCATGCCGGTCATGTACCAGCCGGAAACCGACACCTACAAGTTCACCGCGACATACTTCACACAAACCCGTAACGGGCTCCCCGTCTACGGCTCCAAGCTCGTGCTCCTGACGCGGAACGAAGCAAACAACCCGCTCGTGCTCGCAAGCTCGCAGCTCTTCGACCTCAGCGCATTCAACGCCGACCCAGTCATCGCTCGCGCTGCTGCGAACCACAACAATCTCCTTGAGATCGCCAACGACCAGTTCAACGGCGCCATCCAGATCTGGTCCACCGATCGCGTCATCTACGCCGGCAACGAAGCGAACCCACACGAACCAGTGGTCGCGGATGTCACCATACTCGATATCGATGGCTACGAAAAGATCGAGATGATCACCGACGCCGCCACCGGCGAAGTCCTCCACGCGGACTCGATCATCTGCACCATTGACGCGACAGGGAATGTCTCCGGGATGGCATCCGACGGCCCAGCCGCGGACATCTGCGAAGACGAAATCGCTCAACCCCTCCCCTACCTCAATGTAAACCTCCAGGGCGGCGGCTCGGCAATCACCGATGTGGACGGCAACTTCACCATCCCCAACGGCGGATCCGGCAATGTCACCATCGACGCAGAGCTCGATGGGCAGTGGTTCAACATCAACAACTACCTCGGTTCAGGAACTGCTGAGTCCATCACAGCGGACCCGTCAAACCCCATCAACATCCTCTTTAACTCGCTCAATAACTCCGAGCAGGTCCGTTCAGAGGTCAATGTGTATGTCGAATCCAACCGCGTCCGCGATTGGGTTCTCGAGGCGAACCCCTCCTATCCGCTCGTCGCCGGCACCGAGATGGAAGTCTGGGTCAACCGCACCGATGGCTTCTGCCCTGGCAACGCCTGGTACGACCCAGGGATCGACACCATCAACTTCTGCCTCTCAGGCTCATCAAACCCCAACACCGGCTGGTCCTCCGTTGTCCACCACGAGTACGGGCACCATCTCGTCTCAGCGGGCGGTTCAGGCCAAGGCCAGTACGGCGAGGGCACAGGCGATGTCATGTCCGTCATCATCCTTGATGATCCGGATCTCGGGATCGGCTTCTTCGGGTCCTGCGGCAGCGCACTCCGCACCGCCGTCAACAACCTGACATACCCCTGCGCCACGGACGGGCACGCATGTGCACCGCTCTACTCCGGCGCGGTCTGGGGCACACGCAACCTCCTCGCCATCACCGAGCCCGATGATTACCAGAAGCTCCTGATGAGCTGGGCGCTCAACTCGATCCTTGTCCACTCGGGCACACTGATCACGCCGCAGATGACGATCGATTACCTCACGCTCGACGACGACGATGCCGACATCGGCAACGGAACGCCCCACTACTTCGAGATCGATGGCGGGTTTGGTGCCAAGAACATGCCGGCGCCCCCCCTCAACCTCATCAACATCGAGCCAGTCGCATTCCCCGACTTCGCAAACCCCGCGGGCGGGACCACCATCACCGCCGAGATCACGAATGTCACCGGCGAGCTCGATCCCTCGACCGCGACTCTTATGGTCGATACCGGTTCAGGTTTCCAGGCCATCCCGATGAGCAACTCCGGCGGTAACAACTTCGAAGCCGACCTGCCCAGCTCGGACTGTGGTTCGCAGATCCTCTTCTACATCGCGGGCACGAGTACCTCCGGTATCACCCAGACCTCACCGTCTGACGCACCCGCGAGCACCTACTCGATCATCTCAGCGACCAGCGCCCCTGTCGTCGCGTTTGATGACGACTTCGAATCCAATCAGGGCTGGTCTGTCTCGGGTGACGCACCCAACAGCGCATCAGGACGCTGGGAACGCGTGATCCCGACAGGGAACGCCCAACGCGGCGATCCAGGTTCCGACTACGACGGTTCGAGCCGATGCTATGTCACCGGCAACGGCACACCCGGCGAGAATACCGATGTCGATGGCGGTGACACAATCCTCACCTCGCCAACAATGGACGCCACCGGTGCCGCGTTCGTGTCATACGCACGCTGGTACAGCAACACCTTCGGCGCTTCGCCCAACGCGGACACATTCGTTGTTGAAGTCTCCGACGACAATGGTTCCACTTGGTCGAACCTCGAAACCGTTGGTCCCGGCGGCGATCAAGCCGACGGCGGGTGGTACGAGGTCGAATACGCCCTGAGCGATGTCCCCGGATTCACGCCCAACGATCAGTTCCGCATCCGCTTCATCGCTTCTGACTTTGGCGACGGCTCCGTTGTCGAAGCAGGCGTCGACGCCGTCTCGCTCTCAGTGGCGAGCTGCGACGCGACATGCACCGCCGACCTCAACGGCGATGGAAACCTGGACTTCTTCGATGTCTCAGAGTTCCTCAGCGCATACAACGCCATGGATCCCAGCGCCGACTTCAACGGCGACGGCTCCTTCAACTTCTTCGATGTGAGCGCCTTCCTCAACGCGTTCAATGCCGGCTGCCCGTAAGCCCCAAAGCATCGAATACTGATATCCACAGCCACACTTGGCACAAGGCGCCCGAGCAATCGGGCGTCTTTTTTCATACCCGAACACCCGATATCACACTCGGGTCTTGTTTACATACCCACCCTCCATTACCATGCTTCCATGATTTCATGTTCAATACGCTATGCCTTGTTCATTTTAATATTGATGACCCCCGCGAATGCACTCAATGCCGGTGACGGGACACAAGACGCGTTCGGGTGCGAGCCACCAACCCTGATCAGCGCGCTCTACGAAACGCCCTACCCCGAGTCATTCACCATCGTGGACAACTACGCGTACCTCGCGTCGAACAGACGGCTGACCGTGATCGATCTGAGCGACCTGACCAACCCGCAGATCATCGCGGACACCGATATCTATGTCGATACATACGACCAGCGCGGGTTCACCGTCCACAAGGACGCCCTTTACCTCGGCAATGCCATCATCAACATCGAGGACAAGTCCCAGCCCTGGTACATGCGTGCTGGCGGCGCAGGCGGATCGGTCATCATCAACGACTACCGATACACCAGCTCCATGCGCCTGTACGATCGTGAGTTCTGTCCCGTCTACCTCGAAGAAACGGGGTTCGCATCCAACGAACAAGCCGTCGGTGTCATCAACGATCACCTCCTCACAACGCACCTCGCCCGTTACGACATCACCGACCCCACGAGCCCCGTGCTCATCGACCCCGGCCCCAACGACCCAGGCGTCTCGCCCGACCGCTTCCGGTTCGAATACCCCAACCTCATCGTGCAGGAGAAGAGCAACGAGACCGCCATCCACACCTACCACCCCGCGATCGACGCGTTCACCACAACGGTGCTCGAGGATGTCTTCCCATCCGACCTCACCCTCCGTGGCGACCTCATCTTCGCCGCCGTCGAAAACGGCATCAGTCTCTACACGAACACCCCAGTCCCCGCGCGGCTCGCGCACCACGATCAGGGCCCGGGCTTCGAGAACGCCAAGTTCATCCGCCAGATCGACGACCATTTCGTCGTCGTCGGCTGGAACTCCATCGGGATCTACGACATCCCAACCAACCCGATCTCCATGATCAACACCACCCACGAGCACACCCACATCGAGGTCGAAGGCGATCTCGCGATCGCCTCCGCCGGCCAGATCGAAACCGCCGGACTCGCCGCGAGCCTCTTCGATCTCAGCGATATCCAATCACCCGAATGGATCGCCGACTTCCCCGTCGATGAACCCTTCGGCATCGAACTCAAGGACGCCCGCGCATACATCGCCGCCAAGCGCGACGGGCTCATGGTCTTCGATGTATCCTCCGCCACAGCGCCGGATCTCATCGCAACATACAACACAAGCGCCAACCAAGCGGGCACGCCCAATACACGCGACATCACCATCGCAGGCGATCACGCGTACGCCATCGATCGCAACGCGGGGCTCACGACCTACGAACTTTCGGCAACAAACGAGCTGACGCCGATCGGCTCACTCGCATTCGGGCAAGCTGCGCACCGGATCGGCGTGCAAGGCGACCTCGCGTTCGTATCCGGAGCCAGCGCCCTCTTCATCGTTGATGTCTCCGATCCCACTAATCCCAACACCCTCTCGCAGATCGAGATTCTCCCTGGTTCGCGCTCCTATATCCAACGCCCACACCTCGACGGGAATCTGCTCTACACCCCCGACCTCGACAACGGGTACCGGATCTTCGATCTCTCCAATCCAACGCAACCGATCGAGCTCGCGCAGTTCGATGCCGATGTCATGATCGACGCAACCACCTACACCGGGCTCGTCTACGACCTGCTCACCCTAGAGGACCGCCTCTATGTCGGGATGAGCTCGTTCGGATTCGCCGTCTACGACAACACCGACCCGTTCAACCCCGTGCTGCTCAACCACTTCCACGTGCAACCCGAAGTCAACAACAACATCCGATTCCGCGAGTTCACGAGAAATAACGACCGGTTGCACATCAGCGCCGGCAACGCAGGGATCCTGACGCTCGATCTCAACCAGTGCGCCACCTGCCCCATCGATCTCAATGACGACGGCGTCCTCAACTTCTTCGATGTCACCATCTTCATCGAATCTTTCATCAATGAAGACCCCACGGCCGACCTCAACAACGACAACCTCTTCAACTTTTTCGATGTCTCGTCATTCCTCGTCGCGTACAAGGCCGGGTGCCCGTAACCCATATGTTTAGTTCATTATCCCTTTGCACGGCCCATCGCATGTATAGACCCTCCACAACAGCCACACTCGTATCCGCGCTCTGCATGGCATCGGCCACCGTTGATGCCATCGCACAAACGCCGAGCTTCGAGTGCCAGCCCCCCGTCCTCATCGGATCCATCGCGGATCTCGACAACCCCACGAATATCACAATCCACGAAGGGCACGCGTACATCATCGAGGACAACCGTTCGTTCGCCATCGTTGACCTGACCAACCCGGAAGCCCCCCAACTGGTAGGCCGGCTCGACCGCGTGTTTGGCCAGGAACCCCTCGCCGTGACCGTGCACAACGATGTCGCCTACCTGAGCACCGGCGACGGCATCCTCGTCGTCAACATCGAAGACAAAGCCGATCCGTGGTTCTTCCGAAAACGCTCGATGACACTGAATGTATACGACAGCCCAATCCCGACCGCCAACGGGTACATGTATGTCAATGAAACCGCGGGCCTCAGTCTCGCTCGTCCGATGTCACCCGCGTTCGATCCGTTCCTGCCCACAGGACTCCCAAGCACCCCCGCGCTCATTGACGACAACGAACTCATCACACGCGATCGATCCCGCTACGACATTTCCAGCCCGTTACAGCCCATCCTCACGCATCAAGGGCCGGGGCCCAATCTCGATTACGATTCCCGTTACGACGCCCCATACATCTTCAGTTTCGACACCAACTCCCTCGAGATCACGAGAAATCACATCCCGAGACCAGAACTCGTGACACACGCGTTCGAATCCATCAGCATGAGCGACGCGACCATCCGTAGCGAAATCCTCTACGCAGCCAACGGCTCGCTCGATCTTTACGCACTCGATACCGTCCCTTACCTAATCGCATCATTCGGACCAAACGACGGGATGATCAACGCCAACCTCATCCGCCAGCACGATGATCATTTCGTCGTCCTCAGCGACGACGAGCTCGCCATATACGACATCCCCTCCAACCCACTCGCGGGGGTGAACTCCGAATCCGCGGACGAGTACCTCGAGAAAATCGGCAACACACTCATCTCTGTGGGCACCAACGCGAACAGCAACTCCGTGGCCTGCACCGTGATCGATATCAATGACCCGCGTCGACCACGGTGGATCGCCGAGCTCCCATTCAGCACACCCAGCCCTGCCCCATCCGGCGTCGCCGTGCACGAAAACACCGCGTATGTCACCGAGTATTTCACCGGCATCAACGCCTACGACATGACCGATCCGCACAACCCAGTCCCACTGGGAACCTACACCACCAAATCTCCGCCCCGCGATATCCAAACCCAATCCGGGTTCGCCTATATCATCGACGCAACCACCGGGCTGCACTCATTCGCCATCGAGCCCGACTCATCGCTCACACCAATCGGCACACTCCCGATCGAAGACGCGCTCAGACACCTGACACTCATGGGCGATCTCGCGCTCATCTCATCAGACGCCGTCGCGTATCTCGTCGACATTTCCGACCCACAGAAACCAACCTACCTCAGCACCATCCTCGGCAAATCGTTCAGATCGCCGAGCATCCCTACCGCGCACCGTGAAGGGAACCTCCTCTTCACAGCGGAAAACAGCATGGGATACCGCATCTTCGACATCTCCGATCCAACACATCCGATCGAGCTCGCCCAGTTCGATGCCGATCTCACCACGCCGACGGGCAAGTTCGACGCATATGTCCACGACATCCTCATCGAAGACAAGAACCTGTATGTATCCATGAGCTCGGGCGGATTCGCGATCTACGACAACACCAACCCATTCGCGCCGGTCCTCAGATCGCACACACCCGCACAGCCGCTCCCGATATCCACCGAAGCGCGATACCGTCAGTTCATCAAAGACAGCAACAACCTATACATCGCGAGCGCGTCGGCCGGCGTCCGCGTCCTCTCCCTCAACGGGTGCGCTCTCCCCTGCGCCATTGACTACAACCAGGACGGCGCCCTCAACTTCTTCGATGTCACCGCATTCATCGTTGCATTCAACGCCGCAGATCCGATCGCGGACCTCAACCCCGACGGCCAGTTCAACTTCTTTGATATCGCCGAGTTCCTGATTCGCTATCAGGGCGGATGCCTCTGAATCGCGACTCACAGCGACAGGCGCATCCGGTGCACATCGTACGACTCGCCATGCAATCGCACACAATCTGGCTCGACACCCCAGGTCTCAAACCCAATCTGAGAATACAGCTCCAGCGCCTCACGCGCGACCCCAGTGACATGCAGCAGGAGAGTCTCGACGCCACCCCACGAACGCGCCACTTCGATCGCGTACCGCATCGCGGCCTCACCCAACCCCTGCCCGCGATACTCAGGCAGCGTGTACACACCCCACGCGACCGCCTTGTGCCGGAACTGCGTCTTCGTCTCACGCTGGATCCCAACCGCGGACGCAAGCTCACCGCGCTTCTCAGGGTGATCGATCACCACCAGCTCATTGCCGGGATCATCCAGCCACTGCTGCACGACGCTCGGATGACTCGATAACTCAATATAAGGCAGCGAAGCGAACGCCCAAGGCGCCTCATCCAACATCGCCACCCGCAATCGCCGATACGCATTCAGATCCTTACGACCGATCTTCCGCGGCTCAGACATAATCACATCTCCAGCGCTGTCGCGTCGCTCCGCACCAACCCGTTCATCAGCGACAGGTCCTCATCGTCCAACACGATCCGACCCGCACCCGCGTTGTCCCGCGCCTGCTCTGGGGTCCTCGCCCCAACGAGCGCGTGCGTCATCCCACGCTGCGAGACCGTCCAAGCGATGACCAACTGCGCCATCGTGCAGCCGTGCTTGTCCGCCACGGGCTGGAACTGCCCGAGCAGATCCGCGATCTTCTGTCGGTTCGCTCTGCTAAACCGTTTCTGCTTGCTCCGGAGATCCGACTCGGGGAACTCCCGATCCGGCCCAACCTTGCCCGTCAGCAGCCCCAGAACCAGCGGCGAATATGCAAGCATCGCAACATTGTTCTCTGCGCAATAGTCCATCTGATTCGGCAGACCGTCCTCGCCCTGGAACGATCCACCCTCCATCTTCCGATGGATCATCGAATACTGTTCCTGATCCGTGTCCAGCGGGCCAACACTCCGATACCGATCCATGATCTGCGGCGTCGCGTTGCACGCGCCGATCGCACGGATCTTCCCCTCTTCCTTCAACCGCAGCAGCTCACCCATCGTCTCCTCGATCGGCGTGTCCTCTTCCTGCCAGTGCGTCTGATACAGATCGATGTAGTCCGTTTGCAGTCGCTTGAGTGACAACTCGACCTCGTCACGGATTGACTCTGGGTGGTTGTAGATCTTGATCTCGAGATGCCCGTTCTCGCTCGGCCCAGCCGCCGTCGATCGACCGACGCTCCGTCCACCCGGCGCGTTGATCACCATGCCGCACTTCGTCGCCAGCACAACCTTGTCGCGTCGATCCTTGATCGCCTTGCCCACCACGATCTCAGAATGGCCGAAGCCGTAAATAGGTGCCGTGTCGAGCAGGAAGATGCCCTCATCGATCGCCGCGTGCACCGCGTTGATTGAATCCTGCTCATCCGCACCGCCCCACATCCATCCACCCATCACCCAGGTGCCGATGGCTACGACTGATGCCTCAATCCCCGATTGCCCCAGTGGACGCGTCTGCATAGTGAAACTCCTTCTTCAAGAAGGACGATTGTAGACACCCGATTATTCCATCCGTTCCAACTCACCCGCAACCTCACCGCTCCTTCACATCGGGCACCATCGCACCAATGCATGTCAACGCAAAACACAATGCACCCCGACACCCAGACCATCCCCAGCATGGCGCACACATACTCACGCCCACATCGAACACGCGCGCCGCGGAAACAATGAAACATGACCGCGTGGCACGGAATGTTCCAGTCGATTTCAGTGACGCGAACAGAGTTGCGCCGCACCATTCCCGCAGGTGCACCCGCCGCGCAGACCGCACTCATACCTCCACACACGACAAATCTTCTAAAGGCACACAGAAATAAACAGCAAACGCCGCGACCACACACTCCACACAAACTCCTATTCAACAGTCACTTACACACATCCTTCTCACAAAGAATCATGCCGCCACTCACTATGAGCAAGATTTCATCATTCCTTTAGGACCGATTCATTCTCATGATCGATAGTCCAGCATCGACACGAACAACTGGTCGCTCGGAGAGCAGCCGCGTGCCGAACACTGGACGGAGTCCGACAGATGGCAAACCAGAAGACCACGATCACAGTTCTCAATCGCGACCCCACACGAGTCGCCCTCTACGCAGCGATCATCCTGACGAGCACCACTGCCATGGTGCTCTCAGGGTGCGTCGCAGCCGCGGCCGCGGCGGGCGCTGGCGCCGGATACGCCGTGGGACACGAACAAGGCGAAGACCATGTCACCTCGGGTGAGCACGGGGACGACGACTAACACATCCATTCCTGCTCGTTCCCGCAGAGTTAAGCGACTCTGCGGGAGCTTTTCACACAAATCCCAGTGCCGCGCGTCGTTCGGGCAGGCTCCAGGAGCCCGGTGGTGGAACGCGTCGCACTGATCACACAACGACGCCTCGTATCGCGTCCCCGGCTCGGTGGGTAGGAGCTCGCGCTCGCGAGCAAAGTCAGAGCCGACACGCGTTGCGGGGCGTCGTTTCGTATCCTCTACAACGGAATAGAAACACGACAAGCGTGGTTCATATCAGCCTACGGACATCCTCAACCAGAGGACGGATGCACACGCGAAGGAACACGACATGACCGCAACCACGGCTTCAACCCCCACAATCACCGATTACGCCAAATCGCGACACACCACGAAGGGCTACGACTCCTCCAAGACCATCTCAGACGAGCACCTGGAAGAAATCCGCAAACTCCTCCAACTGGCCGCATCGAGCACCAACGCCCAGCCCTGGCACTTCGTTATTGCAGGAACAGACGAGGGCAAGGCACGCGTCGCCAAAGCAACCGAAGGCCTTTTCGAGTTCAATAAATCCGCAGTCCTCGACGCATCACATGTCATCGTCTTCGCCTCACGCAACGAGCTCAGCGAGGACTACCTCCTCAAGGTGCTCGATCAGGAAGACAAGGACGGCCGGTACGACGCCCCCGAAGCATCCAAGGACAAAATGCACGGGGCACGCAAGATGTTCTACAACTTGCACAAAGAAGAACTCGGTGACGCAGAGCACTGGCTCGATAAGCAGGTGTACCTCAATCTCGGCTCATTCCTGCTGGGCGTATCCGCGCTGGGCATCGACGCAACCCCGATGGAAGGGTTCGACACGAAACGACTCGACAAGGAACTCGGGCTCGATACGAAAGGGATGCACTCGCTCGTCATCGTGCCCATCGGGTATCGCGACGAATCAAAGGACTACAACGCGAAACTCCCAAAGTCGCGTCTCCCATACTCAGAGATCATCTCAGAGATCTGACGCGGGCGCCGACTCGGCCTTCGCCTTGATATCACGGAAGTCATCCGCGAGACACTGAGTCAGCTTCTTCGTCATAAACGAGAAGAGCACCATCATCACCTTCGCACCAAAGGTCTCGGGCGTCGCGCCAAAGTCCATCGTGATCAGCGTCGTCTGATCGTCCACCCGATCGCACGAGATTGTCGACAGGTAATGACAGCCGTGCGAACGCGCCTCGACGACATACGACTCGGGCGGGTTCCACGCCGTGATCGTCATGTCCTCCGTCGCTTCTTTGCCGAACATGATCCGCGTCTCGCGCCATGCGTATCCCAACCCGACTACGCCATTGTTATTGGGGGCAGGAGGCGCTTCCGCGAGGGTTTCAATGCCCGTGATCCCCTCGATCGTCTCCGCGGCGTCGGGGATATTGGAAGCGATCTGGAAGACCCGCTCAATCGGGGCGTTGATAGTCTCGGAAACGATGATTGGTTTCATGTCACCATCGTAACCGATCTCACACCATCAAGCTTGCCTTATTCCCCCTCTGGAATCCGCACGAACAACGCCATGTCACCGTGCGAGCGGAAACCGATCCGCGCGTACACCGGAGCGCCCATCGCGGACGCCTGCAGCAACCCCGTTTGGAACCCCATCCCCCACGCCATCCGCAGCGGTTCCGCGGTCAGATGGGCCGCAAGCCCCTTGCCACGGTGCTCTGGCTTCGTCGCGACGCCGTAGATCCCGGCGAGGTTGTTGTGCAGGTACAACATCGAGGTCGCGACCAGCTCACCGTGGTGCTCG
This sequence comes from Phycisphaerales bacterium, assembly GCA_965216865.1. Taxonomy (GTDB): domain Bacteria; phylum Planctomycetota; class Phycisphaerae; order Phycisphaerales; family UBA1924; genus UBA1924. Next base: position 2,107,866 of record OZ244206.1, on the reverse strand, counting down.
ACCGCGAAGTGGCGGGCAACACCCGGCTCGCAGCGTTCGCTCGCGACCTTGATCCCAAAGCACGCACCGAGTTCGAGCGGGAGCCCGTAGCCGGTAGAGACGGCCTCACTCCAAGCCGCGTCCTCCTCGAGCGGGATCTCGCGGAAGGTATAGCCCTCAGGCAACTCCGTCGGTTTGAGGGTGTCGGGTGTCACGGACATCAGCGGCATCCCCTCGGCAAAGACATACCCGAGCGATTCGATCGCACCGGTCTGCTCCGGTTGATCGTCATTCATCAGGACAATCGCGGTTGGACACCCGCACGCGATGAGTCGCTCTGTCGTGTTGCGGATCTCATCCAACCCCGCATCACGCGAGAAGAACGCGCAGTTGCCCAGCGGGTGCGGCGAGTCTGTGATGTAACAGAAACTCGTCGAGGGCTGTGTCTCCTCCGGATCACAGAAGAAGACACGGAACAGGTGATCGATGTGCTCGCGGATCGCGTCGGGGGCGGTATCGCCGAGCTGCTCGGGCGTTGGGTACTGAGTCGTTGTCATTTGGTCCCCACTCCTCGTATGTGCGTGAATCGCGAAGATGAATATACCCGAAGTCGCAATGATCTGGTAGGCTGGTGGACCACACTCACTATAGAAAGCAGGGGACAGAACATGGGATTACGCGTTATTGGTGCCGGGTACGGGCGGACTGGGACCGCTTCGCTCAAGCTGGCACTGGAGAAGATCGGGTTCGGGCCGTGTCACCATATGAGCGAGGTGCTGCCCAATCCGGATCGGGTTGCGCTCTGGACCCGGATCGGGCAAGGAGAAGCTGAGGGCGATCCGTCTCTCTGGGATCAGGCCTTTGAGGGGTACAACGCGACGGTCGACTGGCCGGCGTGCACGCACTGGCGGACGCTGATGGCCCACTATCCCGACGCGAAGGTGATCCTGACGCGACGAGATGCGGCAAAGTGGTTCACATCCGTGAACGAGACCATCCTGAACCCAGCGGTCAATGAGCAGCTCGCGGTTTCACCGATGGGACCGATGCTCGCGGGGAACATCAATCGGTTGTTCGATGGGCGGATGGATGATCGGGAGCACATGATGGCGTGCTTTGAGAAGCACTGCGCCGAGGTGATCGCGGGCGTGGCGGCGGATCGGCTTTTGGTGTTTGAAGCGCGGGACGGCTACGGGCCGCTCTGCGAGTTTTTGGGGGCCGATGTTCCTGATGAGCCGTACCCGCATGTGAACTCGATGGAGGACACGAAGCGGTTTATGCAGATGCTCGGTGAGCAGGCAGAAGGCGGTGCGGATGCGGCGCAGAAGCACGAGATCGATGCGATCTTTGACCAGAAGGGATAAGCGATGGCGACAACGACACCCGAGCACGACAAGCGCATCGCGGAGATGATCTTCGGGAAGATCTATCCGCTCTATCTGGACCGGATCGTCAAGAACGGGCGGACGGAGGAGGAACTCGACGAGGTCATCGGATGGCTGACGGGGTTCACCCCGCAGGAGATCCAGGATCAGATCGATGAAGGGGTCACCTTCAAGGAGTTCTTCAAACGCGCCAAGCTCAACCCGAAGGCCAAGGAGATCAAAGGGGTGGTCTGCGGCTATCGGATTGAGGAGATCGAGACGCCGCTAACGCGGAAGTGTCGGCAGATGGAGAAACTCATCGATGAGCTCGCTCGTGGTCGGAAGATGGAGAAGATCCTGCGGGGTGGGTAGAGCATGTGGGCGTTCGTGTCGCGAACGCGAAAGGCTCGTCAGGCGACATATTGGGCTCGGTGGCGGTCGGTGAACTGAGGTTCACGCGTTTTTTTGGCGTGACTGCAGCCGCGGTGCGGTATGCTGGTGCGTACCCGGGATTATCCGGGGACTTTGAAAGGAACGAGTCATGCTGAGATGGGCTGTCGTTTTCTTTGTTGTCGCGATCATCGCGGCGATCTTTGGTTTCGGGGGCATCGCGGAGGGTCTGACGGACATTGCGATGATCCTGTTCTTCCTGTTCGTGGTGCTGTTCCTGATCTCGCTTGTGATGGGACTGGTGAAGGGCAAGGGGCCGAAGGTCTGAGTTTGGATGTGCATGTGTGCCATGAGCCGCGTCCTTCGGGCGCGGTTTTTTCGTGCTTTTACGGCATGAGGTTGGTGGATCTTCGCGTTGGTCGCGCGTCGGCGTGCGCTGCTTGCTGGCGTCCTTGGCGGCCGCACGCAGGATCTGTGTGGCGACTTTGCGGGCGGTCTCGGCGTGGCGTTCGTTTTCGGGCCTGTCTTTGAGCAGGTCGGTCATGCGTGCGAGGGCGAGTGTTTCGGCCTCGGGTTGCATGAGCTCGCGGCGGGCGCGGGAGACGGATTCGATGGTGCGCTTGGCCCTTTGGAACTGCTCGGAGTTGGTGATGGCATCGAGCTGTTTGAGCGAGAGCTCGTGGTCGTTGCACAGGTCGAAGACGGAGATGGATGGGTTGACGAGGTCTTCGAGGAGGGCGTCGGTGAGGGGAGGAAGAGGGGGATCCGGGGTGAGGGATTGAGGATTGGGGTTGGGAGTGAGACACCCTCCGCCGACTTCGTCGGCACCTCCCCCGCAAGCGCGAGGGAAGCGAGTGGGCGCGGAGTTGGTCTCTTCGGGAAATGCGGTGCTGAAGTCGTACTCGGCGAACTGGTTTGCTGTTTTCATGCGGGAATTGTCGCATGTTTATTCGTCGGCACAAGCGCGGTGTTGGGTAGTGCACGGATGTTGCGCACAAAGCGTGAGATGCGGGGGGAGTTTTCGCACAAAGCGTGCGACGCTCGGGGGAGGGGAGGTACGCTGAGGTGGCAAAGGGCGCTGAGGACGCAGAGTAGATTGAGTTCAACGCGAAGATCGCGAGGGGGGCGTTCGGGGTTAGAATACTTTTACGCCTTCTGCGATCTGACGGATGCGGTCCACGACTGCGTGTGGGTTTTCGAGCTTGTCCGCGAATCCCCATGCTCCGGCTTGCTCAAGCTTTTCTTTTAGACCGAGATCGGAGCGGCCGCTGTAAATGAGCACGCGTGTGGGCACGGGCGCTTGGGCCAGTTCGGTGATGACATCGAGCGGATCGATCTGGGGGATGCTCAGGTCCAGTATGGCCACCTGCGCCTGGGACTCTGTGATGATCTTTGCGATGGCGACATCTCCGAGTGATGTCCCGACGCACTCGATGCCGGGGCTCCTTTTGAGAAACCTTTCCCAAACAGTCAGGAGCTTTGAATCATCATCCACCACGAAGACGCGTATAGGATTGTCCATCTTCACTCCTTGTGCTGGCACCGGTATTGTACGCTGCCATCGTGTCGATACTCCATGAAACACTACCGCGGGTCTAATTATGACGCAGAGTTTGGCCGAACAAGAACGCCAGTTAACGCAGGAAGTGGAAGCGATCGGGCGTGTGGAGCCGATCCAGAGACTGCTTGAGGTCGCGTGCCGGCTGAGCAAGACGGGCTTTGCCTGTGTGGCGCGGGTGACCCCGGAGCGGTGGATCGCGGGGGCGGTGTTTGACGAGATCCAGCTCGGGCTTGAGGCCGGGGGTGAGATCCCGATCGATGCGACGCTTTGTGATGGTGTGCGCCGGAACAACAAGCTTGTTGTGTTGGATGATGTTTCGAAGGATACGACTTTTTGTGATCACCCAACGCTTGTGCAGATGGGAATCCAGTGTTACATCTCGGTACCGGTTGTGCTGCCCAATGGCGAGTTCTTTGGGACTCTGTGTGCGCTGGATCGGTATCCGAACCGGCTGAGCTCGCCGGAGGTTGTTGGGATGTTCGGCTTGTTCGCGGAACTGATCGCCCAGCATCTGGATTCGCAGGTTCGGTTGGAGCAGAGCGAGCAGGCGCTGTTGACCGAGCGCGAGTCGTCCGTGCTGCGGGAGGAGTTCATCGCGGTGCTGGGGCATGATTTGCGGAACCCGCTCTCGGCGATCCAAGTTTCGGGGGTGGAACTGACCGATGAGGAGTACGGCGCGGAAGTCAATGAGATCGGCGAGGTGATCTGCGAATGTACGGGGCGTATGAACTCGATGATCGCGGATGTGCTTGATCTGGCCCGCGGCCGGTTGGGCGGCGGGGTTGGCATCGCGGCGGAGGAGCATGACCTGGCCGCAGCGATCAGACACCTGATCGATGAGGTCGGGGTTGCGCATCCCGATCGGGAGATCCTGCGTGATGTGCAGCTCGACGCGCCGGTTCGGGTGGACCTGACGCGATTGAATCAGCTGATCTCTAACCTGTTGGCAAACGCGATTCACCATGGCGAAAAGGACAAGCCGGTCAGGGTTCGCGCGTGCGTATTAGACGGCTCGTTCGTGATCGAGGTCGCGAACCGCGGAGAAAAGATCCCCGCCGAGATCGCCCGCCAGTTGTTTCAACCGTTCAGGCGTGCGGCCGTCAACTCGAACCGTGACGGTCTGGGGCTCGGGCTGTACATCGCCTCCGAGATTGCCAAAGCTCACGGGGGCACGCTGCGGATGAACCAGCATGATGGCGAGATCCGATTCGAGTTCCGCATGCCCATGGATGGCAATACGGGATAACGCGCGGACGATACTGGACGGGCATGCATGAGATGTCGTCATTCCCATGGCACCGGGCTGGTGGGCCGCTTTGTTGTATTGATCGGACGGAAATCACACTCACTCGTTGAGCGTGATGCGATCGGACTTGGTGTGGATGTATCCCCAGGGCGCCATCGCGTCCGGGTTCCAATCGAGGGTGTACGCACGCGGCTCTTGGTTCGGCGCGGCGACTTGAACATTGATCGAGTCGGTGTCGAAATCAACATCGAAAGTGTCAGCCATCGTGTTCTCCATGAACATGATGCGACGCGGGTAGGTGTAGTCGGGGTGCTGCCAACCGAAGTAGAAGGTGAGGACGGGGATCTCGGTGCTCGATTGGGTTCTGACGATCTGGGCGTACCGGTGATGGCCGTCGAAGTAGACCGTGTCGTACTCGTCCGCGAAACGGGCGAGTTGTTCGCGGCCTTCGGGGGTGTGGAGCAGCGGGACGATCTGATCCTTGGTGAGTGAGCCGTGCTCGTCGAGGCGGGCGCGGAGGGGGCAAGGCTCGTCCGCGTTCGCGTGGGTGTCTGTTGTGGTTGTGTTGGTCGTGGTGCACGCGGGGAGCAGGGCCGCCGCTGCGGACAATGAGATCAACATCATGGTTCGTGGGGTTGGGTGCATCGTGGTTTCCTTTTTGCGTGAGAGAACTTCGACCCGGTTGGGTATACCGGGACGCGCGGGGATCGGATGCAGCCTTGGGTTGTTTGATCCCGACTCGATCAGTTCGAGATAATCGACGCCCAGGTTGGTCGGAGGGCACGGGCGTGTGCAGGGGAGGGGTCCCCTGCAACCCTTCTTGGGGAGGTGGGGATGAGACAGTGGTCTCCTTCGATCCGGAGGGCGAAGGGGGTTGGCCGGCGAAGGCGGATCGGGTGGGTTGGTTGCTGCGGGGGTTAGTGGATCGGAGCTGGTTGTGCTTGGGGGCCCTTCGGTCTTTGAGTCGAAGGAGGGCACAGAAGATGCGGAAGAGGGCACCCAGCACATGCATGGCACCCTGCATTACCCATTAGATTGCAGACTCTTTGCCATTGCAGTCGCCTTAATGCCTTTCTTAATCTCACGCAACAAGGTAGAAATCATCGACAAGAAGTTTAGGCAGTCATCTGGAGAATCACCCAGGCTAATTTCGTGACCACGCGGGTTTCGAATATACATTACTCCTCCAGCAGCCAGATACTTCATCCCCTCCTGCTGATTAACACCCGTTTTCGTAGTAGTATCAGCTATCTGAATTTTTGGATCTGATTCTTTAAACGCCGCCATCATCAAGGAACGCCCAAAATCTTCGATACCCGATTGCTCACTTACAAATTTCTCTAAATATGTGTATGCCTTAAACGACGCTTCTTCGTAAGCTGCGTTGTCAAACAAATATTTTACTCTGGATGGCAAATCCTGAATATTTCGCCTCACAAACGGATGCACATCTTCGTCATGCACCTGATCAGCATCCGTATAGCTTATCGCCTTTCTAGCAATCAGCTCAACATCAGTTATTTGTATGCGGCTCAATCAAATTCTCCCTAATACTAGTAAACAATGCATCGTATACCGACTTATCATCAGTAGTTGGAAGATTCATTTCAATCCGCAACGAAAAAGACATATCACCAAGTGGATTTTGTTTTCCACCGCCGCATGCGCCATCCAAAGTCACAGAGGGGTCGCTTGATACAACTTTCTTTTTCTTTGACCCCTTTGTCTTCTTTTTTGTTGTCGAATTAGGAGCAGTGGCAACTTTCACATCAGGAATATCGCCATGCCCGGCTTCAGCTGCGAGAGCGAGAAAAGTGCTTGCTTGACGTTGACCTACAATCTCAGAGGTATCATCAGACATTCTGAAGAACGTTACAAGCTCCGGCTTTGACATGCCCCATGTTGCGTCACCGTTGGTATCGAACAGGTCGTCATATGCATGCTTTACAGCTTCCTCCATGCCTACGGAGTATTCAGGATCTCCAGCCTGAAAAAACCTAGCTCGCTCCTTATTCTTGTTGCCTTCATCATCAATCAAATCAAGAAAACGCAGTGTATTAATAATGTATGTCTCATTCTTTGCCGCAATGCCTTGCTTCTTCAGAGTGTCTACTGTCACCACGTCTGGAAACCGAGTGCGCAATTTCTTTAAAAACTGATGCAATGGACCAATCGTGTTGACATAAGGGAAGTTAGTCGCCATTTTCTTCTCCATGAAAAGGGACGCCCCCTAGCAGGAAGCGTCCCTTGTGTGTACAGATCATGTGTGATTGCTCTCGAAATGAGAGTCTCGACTTAAATCATTCATACAAAGGGTGATGCGTGCTTTCACACGCAGCACCTAAGGGTTTTACCCACCGGACAGGGCCCGGTCAAATTGAATTAGTAATCAAAGTCCTCGCCCGAGTGTCCAGCACCCACGGGCTTGTCCTTGATCTCCACGATTGCGGCTTCGGTGGTGAGCAGGAGGCCTGCGACCGAGGCGGCGTTCTGGAGGGCGACGCGTTCGACCTTGGTGGGGACGATCACACCCATTGCGACGAGGTCGCCGTATTCGTGGGTGAGGGCGTTGTAGCCGAAGGTGTTGTCGTCGTTCTCCTCGACCTTGCTGGCGATGACGGAGCCGTCGAGGCCGCAGTTCTTGGCGATCTGCTTGACGGGTGCGGAGACGGCGCGGTGGACGATGTCGATGCCGATGCGCTCGTCGCCGGTGGCCTTCTTGCGGATCTTGTCGAGTGCGCGGCGGGCACGGAGTACCGCAGTGCCGCCGCCGGGGAGGATGCCTTCCTCGACTGCGGCGCGGCAGGCGTGGAGTGCGTCTTCGACGCGTGCCTTCTTCTCGGTCATTTCGACCTCGGTGGCTGCGCCGACATTGACCTGGGCGACGCCGCCTGCGAGCTTGGCGAGGCGCTCTTCGAGCTTCTCGCGGTCGTAGTCACTGCTGGAGTTCTCGATCTGGGCGCGGATCATGTCGATGCGGCCCTTGATGTCGGAGGAGCTACCGGCGCCTTCGACGATGATGGTGTTGTCCTTGGAGACGGTGACCTTCTTGGCGCGGCCGAGTTCGTTGAGTTCGAGCTTCTCGATGTCGATGCCGAGCTCGTCCATGATGGCGGTGCCGCCGGTGAGGGTGGCGATGTCCTGGAGCATCTCCTTGCGGCGATCGCCGAAGCCGGGTGCCTTGACGGCGGTGACCTTGAGGGTGCCTCGGAGCTTGTTGACGACGAGGGTTGCGAGTGCTTCGGAGTCGATGTCCTCGGCGATGATCAGGAGCTGGCTGCCGGACTCGGCGACCTTGCCGAGGATGGGGAGGATGTCCTTGGCGTTGCTGATCTTCTTCTCGTGGATGAGGATGTAGGGCTTTTCGAGCTCTGCTTCCATCGTCGCGGGGTTGGTGACGAAGTGGGGTGAGAGGTAGCCCTTATCGAACTGCATGCCTTCGACGAGTTCGACCTCGGTCTCGAGGGACTTACCTTCTTCGACGGTGATGACGCCGTCCTTGCCGACCTTGTCCATGGCGGTGGCGATGATCTTGCCGATCTCTGCGTCCTGGTTGGCGGAGCAGGTGCCGACCTGTGCGATCTCCTTGGAGTCCTTGATGGGCTTGGACATGTTGTGGAGTTCTTCGATCATGGCGGAGACGGCCATGTCGATGCCGCGCTTGATCTGGTTGGGGTTGGCGCCGGAGGTGATGTTCTTGAGGCCTTCGGTGAAGATGGACTCGGCGTAGATGGTGGCGGTGGTGGTGCCGTCGCCTGCCTCGCGGGAAGCCTTGGAAGCGACTTCCTTGACCATCTGTGCGCCCATGTTCTCGTATGGGTCGTCGAGGGTGATTTCCTTGGCGACGGAGACGCCGTCCTTGGTGACGGTTGGTGCGCCGAAGGATTTCTCGAGGATGACGACGCGGCCTGATGGGCCGAGGGTGACCTTGACTGCGTTGGCGAGCTTCTGGACACCTTTGAGGATGCGCTCGCGTGCGTCGGTGTTGAATGCGATCTGTTTTGCGGCCATGGGTTGGCTCCTTGTTTTCTCGAAGAGCACAGGCGAGACGCCTGTGCCACCGGGTTCTTGGTTTTTACAGGCCGATGCGGATGTATGCGATTCGCTCGGCTTCGATGATGTACACGCTCTTGCCGTCGGTGACTTTGACGAGTTTGTCTGTCTCTTCGGGGATGAGCATGGCGTTGGTGATGGTCAGGATTGATGCCGACTCGTGCATGCCGGTGAGGGCGAAGTGCGCGTTGCGCTCGCCGTTGAGTTCGTTGAGTGCTTGTCGGAGTTGGTCCTGGTTCATATCTAGGCATCAGGGATCAGGCATCAGGGATCAGGGAAGAGTGGTTGGGTGCACACTTGCTGATGGCCGATGGCTGGTGGCTGATGGCTCCCCTTTCTCAGTCGACGATTGCGAGGACATCGCTGCTGTTGATGATGAGGTACTCTTCGCCGTCGAGCTTGAGCTCGGTGCCGCCCCACTTGGAGAGGATGATGCGGTCGCCGGGCTTGACATCGAGGGGGATGCGGTCGCCGGCGTCGTTGAGGGTGCCTTCGCCGACGGCGAGGACTGTTGCGAACTGTGGCTTCTCGGTGGAGGACTCGGGGAGGTAGATGCCCGCGCTGGTGACGGTTTCTGCTTCGTCGCGCTCGACGAGGATCTTGTCGTGCAGGGGGCGGACGGCGACTTTGGTCTTGGTCTTTGTTGCCATGGTGGTATCTCCTGGTTCTCTTCTTAAGGGACTAGGGACTGGCCACTAGCCACTGGGGTTGTGTATATGAACGGAACTGAAACTACGAACTGGCACCGGGCCAGCGGTCTTTGTAATGGCGGGACATGCATCGACGGAGGACATCGAGCAGGGATTCGATATCACGCTGTGCGTGGGGATGATCGACTACGGCGAATGCGCCGAGTCGAAGGGCCGCGTTCATCTCGCGGACGGCGTCGCGGGAGGTGCGTCGTCGTTTGATGACGACGGTCGGCGGGGGTGATGCGAGGCGGGCGAGGAGGTTGAGGACGCGGGTGCCAGCTTCTTCGCCGGTGGGATCACGCTCGTCGAGGGGGAGGGCGAGATCGACCACGGCGATGTGGATCGGGTTGGATTCGATCACACGCTGGGCGGCGGACGCGGAGTCGGCGATGTGGGACTGGACGCCCATGGGGGTGAGCATCGCGGGGACGCGTTCGACCCAGGGGGACTCCTGCCAGCCTGCGGATGAGAGCAGGAGGTTGAGTCGTCCGGGTGCGCCGGCGTGATCGGGATGGGTCCGTGAGACCATCATGTGCCCGTATATAGGCAAAGGGCGTGCCGATCCGGGGGGAGGTCCGGGGGCAAATTTCGATGGAATTCGGGGTTCGCCGGGGCGAAATGGTGTCAGGAGTGGCGGTTTTGGGGTGGCGGGTGCCAAGTTGGCAGGGGCAGCGTGGGCTTAGCCACTCCTAGTTTACTCGGTAGATGGTGATGTATTCTTAACGATGATGACGGGTTCCCACTTGGGGGGGTGCTTTGAGATCGCTGATACGATCTGATTGATGAGTTGTTGATCAGCGGGGAATGGCAGATACATCCCAAGTACTCTGGGTTGCAGAATCGTGTTCTGCTGGTAGAGCTTTGCCCTGATCGTCGCGATGGAAGTTAGTGCTCCGCGGACAGTCGTGCGGTTAAGTTCTTCGTCCTGCGGGAGTGAGCCGGAGATTTCCGGGCCGTTGACTCCGAGTGTCTGGACTGTGAGTGTTCCTTGGAGAGACTCGGCATCTAAGTTCGCAGTCAGGGCAGTGAGCCCAACATTAACCCCGGCTTTGAAACTGACAACATCGGCCGTCACACGAAGCCCAACCCCGACATAAATCGGTATGTTCGCGTTGTATGGGATGGGCTCTCCCCACTCTGCTGTATCCTGCTGGTCAGGATCAATGGTCTGCTGACCCGCTGGAGAGTTCATTAGACTGAGAGCGATGACCTGATCATCCAGCTTGTTCTGATTCTCCGAGAGGTGGATGCTGAGTTTGCTGACCCATAGTTTGTATTCCTGCAACGCATCTTGCTCGCCTACTTCTTGCGCTCCGAGTTTTTCGTTCACACTATTCTCGAACGAAGATGGGGTTGATTCATCTCGAAAGAGAACATGAAATGATGTCGAGTCTTCGACGAGCGCCTTTCCCTCATACTCGGATGGGGGCGTTTCGAATGGCATGATAAATCTTCGCTGTGTGCCGTACACAGCGGACTGAAGAATGCGCACAGGAAAACTGATCGTGTCCGAGTTGATGTAATCCGATACAACCTCGTAGGTGTATCCTGAGCTTGTGAGCGTCACTGGTGTGAATGATAGTTTTCCCTCTTTCAGATCGAACTGTCTGATCGAGGTTCGGATCGAGTTATCGGGAAGGTAGTTGAAGAACTCTTTTTGATCGATTTCCTGCAGGTCGTCGCAGTCTGAGAAATCAATCGGAAACGCGTCCAATGGGATGTAGGTGTATCCCGACTCCAACTCAGCACGAGACTGTGCCCTTGGGAGATGATGCCTTCCGCATCCTATGAGTTGAAAAATCAGTACGATCGCGCTGGATAAAATGATTGTGTTTTTACTGTTCATCGCGTTCCCCTATCGCTTGGTGCAGACTGTTTGAATGTATCTCAGACTGTGGAATCGCAAGCGCTTCAAATTGTGGAAATATCAGATTCATTCAGACTCCGCACAGATCTGTGGCACATCTCATCACGAAACACGAAAGCGCGAACTCCTCCCCTGATATACTCCTGACATGGAAATCGCAATTGGTGTATTGGGTGTGATGGTGTTGGGGCTAGGGGCGTGGTGCTTTGTGCTGATTCGTGGCGGGAACGAAGCGCGAGCAGACGCGGCTGAGGCTCGCGCAGAGGCGGAGCGTGCGCGGCAGGAATATGCCCATGTGGCCGACGATCTGGAGCAGGTGCGGGCGTCACTCAGTGAGGCGCGGGCGCGGGCGGAGGAGTCGGCGGGGCGGGTGACTGAGCTGTCGGTCGAGCAGGCGAAGCTGATGGAGCGGCTGGATGCGGCGGGGAAGCTGATCGAGGAGTTCAAGACGAATCGTGAACAGTTGCGCCAGGACTTTGAGGCGCTCGGGGGCAAGACGCTGCAGGCGAATCAGGAGGCGCTGGGCAAGTTCATCGCCGATCGGCTCAAGGACGCGGACCAGCTGTCACAGAGCGAACTCGACAAACGCAAGCAGGCGATCGAGGCGATGGTCAAGCCCATCAGCGAGACGCTGCATAAGACACGCGAGCAGATCACGCAGCTCGACGAACGGGTGAAAGCGTCCAGCGAGAGCAACGAGTCGCTCAAGGAAGAAACGGCGCGTCTCACCAAGGCGCTCTCGCGCCCCGAGGTGCGCGGGCAGTACGGCGAGATCCAGCTGCGGCGGGTCGCGGAGCTGGCGGGGATGACGAGCTACTGCGACTTCAGCGAGCAGACTTCCGTCCGCGATGAGCAGGGGCAGCTGCTGCGTCCGGACATGGTGGTGACGCTTCCCAATGAGCGTGTGATCGTGGTCGATGCCAAGGCGAATATCAATGCCTACATTGAGGCGGTCAACGCCCCCACCGACGAGATCCGCGAGGAGCAGATGCAGCGCTTCGCACGCCACACCTTCGAGCAGGTGAAGAAGCTTGCGGACAAGAAGTACTGGTCGATGTTCGATGGCAAGAGCGCCGAGTTCGTGGTGATGTTTGTGCCGGGCGATCACTTTATCGATGCGGCGTTGTCGCGTCGCCCGGATCTGCTGGATGTGGCGGCGCAGCAGGGCGTGATCCTGGCGTCGCCGAGCACACTGATCGGGCTGCTGCGTGCGGTCGCGGTCGGTTGGCGTGAGCATGCGCTGACAGAGCAAGCCGCCGAACTCTTTGAGCTGGGCAAGGAACTCCACGACCGGGCAGCCACTGCATTCGAGCACGCGGGGAAGCTCGGCGATTCGATCCGTCAGAGCGTGGACCGGTACAACAAACTGGTGGGCTCGATCGATTCACGGATGATGCCGACGCTCAAGAAGTTCGAGGACGCGGGTGCCAAGAGCGGCAAGGCGTTGGCAGAACCTAAACGGGTGGAGGGTACGCCGCGGGAGTTGGCGAGCGGAACGGCGTTGTTTGAGGAGTGAGGTGCGCTGACCTTTGCGGACTGCGGTATCGCTCGACTTGATTTGATTTCCTGCTTTTCGTTTTCCAGGCGATGTGTTACGCTTTTTGTGGTGTTTATATCGTTGTACATGTGGGAGACAGGATGATGAAGTTTGCAGGATTGGTGATCGGGCTGAGTGTGTACGCTGGGCAGACAGTTGCATGCGATGTGTGCTTTGATGCGGTGGGCTACGGCGATCACTGGCTGGCGAGCACCACGATCGACATTTCGGGACTCAACGCGTACGACGGGCTGGGACAGAGCGTGGACCAGGTGCTCGATGCGATGGCGTATGCGCACTCGGATATCCATGGGATCGGGTGGAATCTGCAGGTCGAGACCATTGGGGACTCGTGGCTGGGTGATCTGCGGATGCAGTTCCGGTCGAGTAACGGGGAGAGCTTCGACACGGCGCTCTTTGGAAGTAACGACGGGCCGGGGCAAGGGCAGTCGTATGTGCCGATGGTTGATTTCTGGGGCGGCCTGGGCTTCCACTTCCTGCAGGGGCAGGACGGGGTGTTCGAGGTCGAGCTGTACGACACTTTCGTCGACAACCCGGGCGGTGCCGAGGCGACGCTGTTGGATGGATCGGTGCTGTACATTCAGTACTGGATCCCGACACCCGGCACGCTGGCGCTGTTTGGTGCGGGCGGGTTGTTGGCGGCGCGTCGGCGGCGGTGAGCGTGATCAGCGACCCGTCAAGACGACCGAGTTGAGACTCCGGAAGCTGGACTGGGCTGCGCCTATTTTCATCGTGAGTTGCGGCGAGTGATACAGCGTTGCTCAAGGAATGAGGGACGCGGCTGGTCGAAGACTTTGAATATGAAGACTGTGAAGGTTTCCCGCAATGAGCTTGGATGAACACGAAGGGCGCGAAGGGGTTTTGTGAATCGTCCTGAGAGTCAAGGGGACAACCTGTTGGGAGTTTGGAGCGGATGGCGAAGTCGCTCAGGGTCATCAGTGAGGCGCGTGGGTGCACGGTGTGTGAAGCGCATCTGCCGCTGGGCGCACGCCCGCTGGTGACGGGGTCGGCGCATTCGAAGATCGTGATCATCGGGCAGGCCCCGGGCAAGGCCACGCACGAGGCCGGGGTTCCCTGGGATGATCCGAGCGGGCAGCGTTTGCGTTCATGGATGGGGATCAGCGACGAATCGTTTTATGACGAGCGTCTCGTGGCATCGATCCCGATGGGTTTCTGTTATCCCGGGAAGGGCAAGGGCGGAGATCTGCCACCTCGCCCTGAATGTGCGCCCCTGTGGCATGATCGGATCCTGCGCGGGCTCATGGGCGTTGAGCTCCGGATCTACATCGGGCAATACGCCATCCGCCGGTATCTGGGGCGCGAGTACGGCTCGATCACCGAAGCGGTGCGAGACTGGGAATCGCTGCTCCCTGAGGCGGTGGTGCTGCCGCACCCATCAGGGCGAAACAACATCTGGCTCACAAAGAATCCATGGTTCGAGCGTGAGGTGGTGCCGGCGTTACGCCAAAGAGTACAAATGCTTCTCCGGGAAAAGGGCAAGCCTGATGCTTAGGGTTCGCGTGAGCAGCAGTACGCGAAGGGTCTGTAGATGCATCGATCAGTGACTGATCTACATATCAGCCATGCCCCATGTGTCTCGGCCTTGGCAATAGACAAAGTAACGATCGTCGAAGGATGGCCCGAAGATCATCATCCAGAGCAGCGAGGGTGGATTGGGGTTTGATGATGGGACACTGAGTTCGTAGGCGCGCTTCGTATTGTGATACTCCCACGCCTGTCCGCCCACGAGCGGCAGCGGGAGCTCTTCGAGGTATTCGGGGATGAGGTCATCGAGCGAATCGGGTTCGTCGGCGTGGTCCACGCGATACACATCAATCGCTTTGATGATTGGCTGAGCACGCTCGATCGTCAGCAGCTGGGCCTCATCGTCCCAGCGGTCGTTGCGGGTCGACTCGGGCCAGACCAAAACAAGAAACACGATCGTGGCAATCAACACAAAGATAGTGATCAACAAATGTATTTTCATCCCGCAGATCGTACTTCGCCGCCTGGTCGGGTGTTCAGTCTCGATGAGCACAGCCAATTTTTGTTCATATTCTGTTTGATACTACATGCTTTTTTTCGCCGCAGAGGCAACGCGGGCCCGAATTTTGTGAAGAAATCATGTATCATTTTGTTTTTTTGGGTAAATCACCTCCCCCACTTCGTGTGTCTCTATTATGATGCTCGTTCGCTACCCTGTCGCGATCACGCAGATCATTTCATTGACAGGCTTTGTTTGAGTTCATTTTTATTTGATTGAGGAGACCGTACATGTCTAATCGCCCACGCATCGTTTCGGCAGCCATCGCCGCATCGTTTGTTACAAGTTCGGTTGCTCTGGCCGACTTTGTCACTTTCGACATGGTCTGGGAGGGCATCAACGGCAGCAATGCCAGCGCTACGGGTAGCCTCACGATCGATACATCCATCCTTGACATTGCCGCCGGCGCGACCGCGGCGGAGTTCTTTGGTAGCTCGGGTAGCCCGTTTGTCGATTTCGCGATCACCATCGAGGACGCGCAGACGAACAACGGAACATTTTCATTCGCCGACGGCCATATTAGTCTGGGGATCTGGGAAGCCACGGGGCCGCTCGATCTGGGCGCGGACCTGATCGGACAGACGAACTTCATAAATTTCAACTTTTGGCCGACGAGTATAAACCTGCCGGGCAATGCACCGCCAGGTATCCTGAACACACACCGAGATTCGCCTGCAAACGATCAACTCGTTATGACCTCGATGATTGCCCAAAATGTTGCTGTCGTCCCCCTGCCTCCCGCCGGGTGGGCCGGGCTTGGATTGCTGGGTGTTTTGGGTGTTCGGCGACGCCTCAGCCGCTGATCGGGCTCGACAACTCGATACAGAATACAACCCCGCGCACTGGCGCGGGGTTGTTTTTGAGCAGTCATACGCTCGGCGGAAAGATCTCTTCGAGCTTCTTGAATCGGTAGCGGAAGATGTTGACGACATCACGCTGCACAAAGAACCGGTTCACAAGGGGGGCGAGGATCCAGCCGGCGGGGCGGTAGCGGACGGTGTCGGTGCAGATCGTGCCCCGACCGTCTTCGGTGGGTTCGAATGTGTGCGTGTGGTGCCAGAGGGCGTACGGACCCGAGTCTTGGTTGTCGACGAACTGGCGTGGCGGTGCCCAATCGTGAATCGTGGTTTTCCAGTTGATGGGGATACCACGGACCTTGAGCTTGTACTTGATCTCGCAGCCGGATCGCATATCGATGGGTTTGGGTGTCAGAACATGGAACTTGAGAAAGCTCGGGGTGAGTTTCTCGAGGTTGTGTGCATCCGCAAAGAAAGGGAAAACACTTTCGCGTGGTTGCTCGAGGACTTGGACGGCTCGGAGGACCCAGATTCGTCCGAGTGACGGGTCGTGGGCTGGCGTGACGGTGATATCGTTCATTGCCGAAGTCTGCGTACGCGTCTGTTCATCTGCTGTAAGCGAAAGCGTGGTCATGGGCACGGGTTCGAACTACACGCTCAATCAGATACAGAGGATGACATGACAACTGCGAATGCGGATCTCAATATTGGCGGGCTGATCGATGCGATTGAGCCCGGGAAGCTTTATCGGTCGGCGATCGAGGAGATCGCGGAATCGGTGGAGCCGATCATCGCGGAGAACGAGAGCTATCGCAAGGCGCGCGTGTTCGAGCGATTGCTGATCCCGGACCGGGTGATCCGGTTCCGGGTGGAGTGGGTGAACGACGACGGCGGTGTAGAACTGAACTTTGGGTGGCGCATCGAGCACTGCAACGCGATGGGGCCATACAAGGGCGGGCTGCGCTTCCACCCGACGGTGGACGAGGACACGCTGCAGTTCCTGGCGTATGAGCAGTGCTTCAAGAACGCGCTCACCGGGCAGCCGATTGGCGGCGGCAAGGGCGGGAGCAACTTCGACCCCAAGGGACGCAGCGACAACGAGATCATGAGATTCTGCCAGGCGTTCATGCGTGAGTTGCACCGCCACATCGGCGCGAGCATCGATGTCCCCGCGGGCGATATCGGGGTTGGCGGTCGCGAGATCGGCTATCTCTACGGACAGTACATGAAGATCACCAAGCGCCGCGACGGCGTGCTGTCTGGAAAACCGATGGGGCTCGGCGGGCTGCACGGGCGGACAGAGGCAACCGGTTATGGCGCGGTGACCTTCGTGGAGCAGATGCTCAAGCACCGGAGCGAGAAGATCGACGGGAAGCGGGTTGCGATCTCGGGCGCGGGCAATGTGGCCCTCTATGCCGCGGAGTTGGCGCACCAGAAGGACGCGCAGGTTGTTTCACTCTCGGACTCTGGCGGCGCGTTGATCTGTGAGAAGGGTTTCAGTGAGGAGCAGATCAAGGAGCTGATCGATTTCAAGGAGAACCAGCGCGGACGCCTTAAGGACTGGGAGGGTGATGGGTGTTCGTTTTTCCGTGAGGACAAGCCGTGGTCGCATGTTGATCATGATGTGGCGCTGCCATGCGCGACGCAGCACGAGATCGAAAAGGATGATGCGAAGGTGATCGCGGACCGCGGGTGCCAGTTTGTGGCTGAAGGAGCGAATATGCCGTGCACCCACGGGGCGCGGGAGGTCTTCCATGATCGCGGTGTGACCTTCGGGCCGGGCAAGGCGGCCAACGCGGGCGGCGTGGCGACCTCGTGTTTCGAGATGCACCAGAACGCGGCGCATGATTCATGGCCGAAGGAGCGGGCGCTGGACAAGCTCAATGAGGTGATGATGCACATCCACGAGGAATGCGTGGAGCACGCGCCCAAGGAGAACGGGATCGTGAACTACGGCGCGGGTGCGGATCGAGCAGGATTCGTGAAGCTTGCAGACGCGATTGTTGCGATGGGCGTGTGAGCGTTTCGTGGTACGAGGCGATGCTTTGTCGTGTTGAACGCAGAGATCACGCAAAGTAAAGGTCATCGCTCGCGCGGGATCGGGCGGCCTTGATAGGTAGCTTCGAACCCGCGTAAGCAACCGAGCGATGGGTGATTTGTGATCGATCTGAGAATCTCCCCCACTTGTTGATCGCTGAAGTCTCGGTGAAAGCGGACTTCGATGGTGCCCGGAGCGATCATCGCGGCGAGGGCGTTGCCCTTGTAGTTGTCGGCGTATTGGATGTCGGGGCCGGACTGGTCGCGGTGTTCCCGGGTGACGGGGAAGAAGATCGCGCCGTGTTCATTGAAGACCATCTTGGCCTGGAAGTTCGGCTGCGTGGTTGCATTCGTGATGAACTCGATTCCTTGAATATGCACCAGTCAGCTCTCCACAGGTGCGGCGATGATCTTCTTGAGATCGCGTCGGGTGTACTCGAGCATGTTCCAGTACTGAATCACGACGACAAGGACTGTGACGATGAGCAGCCAGAAAAACTGAATGTTGATGAACGCAATGAGTAGGACGACGATGCTGACGAGGATCGGCGTCAACCAAATCCAGATCTTGACCCGCTGCTGTGTCTTAGCGTTGTCTGTCAACTTCGCGATTCCGTCAATATAGAGCAGTTGCAATGGGTAGAGAGCCAGTGTCGGGATGATTGTCGCGAGTTGCAATATCAAATATATAGCTGCTGGAACTGGCTTGAGATTTCCAAAGAAGAACAGGTAGTCTGCGATGGCAGCGACAATCAGCACCCACAAGCTCATTTGAAGCAGCATGCGAACTGACTTGCGGTATGGCTGCCCGTCTTGATTGTGGAGTGGGATGAGAAGGACCAGCCATGCGATACAGAACAGGATCTCAAGCGTGTTTGCGACAAGATGCCCCGGGATTGTGGGAAACCTAAATGTCGTGATGATACCAAGCTGGAAGATGCCGAGTGTGACTGTCGCGAATAACGACGCAAGCGTCATCAAGAGCGTCACAATCAGAACCAACACGTTACCCTTGTAGAGACGGCGAATATTGTTTTTGCTTTCAAACTGCGAACGCGAATGTTCAGGGATGTGCTCAGGCGCACGATCTGATTTTGTAACTGCATACTCCATTCCGGCAAGTATAGCGGGAGTTCAAATTATAAAAAACCCGGCCGAAGCCGGGGATGTATGGATCATGGATTCACTCACGCCGGATCCGGCACCGTATCGCCTGGTATATCCGTCTCGCCGTCTTCGGCGAGCTTGGGATCGGCGGGTGCGTTGCCCTTTGCTGGGCCGGACGGACCGGAGCCGAGGAGATCGGCGACGGTCGAGCGACCGAGTGACTCGCCACGCATGAGTGCATGCACTTCGTCGGCGGTGAGGTTCTCGTATTTGAGTAGCGCCTGGGCGACGGCTTCGACCTTCTCCCAGTTGTTGAGAAGCATCTCTTCCGCCTGGGAATACGACTCGTCGACCATGCGACGGACTTCCTCGTCGATCACCTTGGCGGTGTCGTCGGAGTAGTCCTTGTCGGGGATGTATGCTTCGCGGGAGTCTTCGCCTGCGTAGTTGACGAAACCGAGCTTGGCACTCATGCCCCATTCGAGGATCATGGCGCGAGCGAGACGGGTGACCTGCTGGATATCGCCCGATGCACCCGATGAGACATCGTCCATTGCCTTGGCTTCGGCGATGCGTCCGCCGCAGAGGACACGCATGGTGGCGTGGAGCCATTTGAGCGAGTAGCCCATGCGGTCCTTCTCTGGGAGCGAGAAGGTCGCGCCGCCGGCGGAGCCACGGGGGATGATGGTGACCTTGTGTAGCGGATCGGCATCCTTGAGGAGTGCCTGGAGAACGGCGTGCCCTGCCTCGTGGTAGGCAACGAGTTTGTTCTCTTCCTTCTCACGGACGCGTGACTTGTTGGCACGCCCGAACTTGACCTTGTCGCGGGCCTCTTCGAGGTCCTCGTGCTCGATGAACTCTTTGTCGAGCATGGTCGCGGAGATCGCCGCCTCGTTGATGATGGCCGCGAGATCTGCACCGGAGAACATGGGTGTGCCTCGTGCGATCTTCTCGAGATCGACATTCGGGCCGAGCTTGACCTTCTTGGCGTGGACTTTGAGGATCTGCAAGCGCCCGGCAACATCCGGCAGCGGGACGGTGATCTGGCGATCGAATCGTCCGGGTCGGATGAGTGCGGGGTCGAGGACATCGGGGCGGTTGGTCGCGGCGATGACGATCACGCCGTCGCCGGAGGCGAAGCCGTCCATCTCGACGAGAATCGCGTTGAGTGTCTGCTCGCGTTCATCGTTCCCACCGCCGGAGAATCCGCCGCCTCGGCGTCGGCCGATGGCGTCGATCTCGTCGAGGAAGATGATGCAGGGAGCGGAGTCCTTGGCCTGCTTGAAAAGGTCACGAACGCGGGAAGCGCCGACGCCGACAAACATTTCGACGAAGTCGGAGCCGGAGATGCTGAAGAATGGGACATCGGCCTCGCCGGCGATGGCCTTGGCCAGCAGCGTCTTGCCGCAGCCGGGCTGCCCCGCGAGGAGGACGCCTCGGGGGATGCGGCCGCCCAAGCGTGTGAATCGCTTGGGGTTCTTGAGGAACTCGATGATCTCGGTGACTTCGGACTTGGCTTCTTCGATGCCTGCGACATCCTTGAAGGTGACGCCGGTCATCTCCTTGGTCATGGTCTTGTGTCGCGACTTGCCGAAGGAGCCGATCATGCCCGCTCCACCCCCGGCGGCACGCATGCCCCGTGCGAGCATGAACCAGATAAGGGCAATGAGCAGGATGACGGGGCCGAACATATAGAGGAACTGCACGAACCCGGAGGGCGATTTGGACTCAAACTCGCCTTGGGTGAGCTCGTTGAGTTGCTGTGCTTTGAGTTCGCGGTCGGCGGTGTTGAGCTCAACCCGGACGAGCTTGTCCTTTGCGCCGGTTTCCTGCTGTGTCTGGATCGCGGTAATGGCCGAATCGTGGAGTGTCACGGACTCAGTCTTGATGTTTCCAGCGACATAGGAGTTCTCGAACTCACGCCATGTCATCTTGGTCCCCTTCTCCGCTGAGGAGAGGAACATGACGAGCATGAGGATCATGAGCATGATCGCGAAGAACCCGAACATCCCACGGCTTTGGGGCTTGTTGGGTACGGGCGGCTTTTGCCCGTTCGGGTCCTTGGGGTTCTTGTTGTCTTGTGGTGTATTTTCAGGCATATGTATTCGTGGATGTTTTCGTCCGTTGCGACGGGGTCGATCCGTTCCCTGCGTTTCGGATCGCGAGTTTTCGAGCAGGGCTTCCCCAGAACATCGGCCGAGCGGAGGCTTATATTTCCCCCCAGGGGCGATGATCGCTGAAAACGAAGCCCAGATGTCGGATCATAGCGCGTCTGCACGATGACCCTTTGGGGTCTATACGCGTGAATTGGGGGTTGGGATCGGAATTGCCCGCAAGATGAGCGTTACCACCCAGATCGCATATCAGAAACGAGATCCTGGGCGAGTTCATCGATCGCGGTTCGTTGCCCGAGTTCGAGCCGATCCCCCACCGATCGGGAGGGGTGAAATACGGCCGAGGCGCTGTAGTTATCGCGTGCGACGAGCACATCGCCGGTCCGGTTGTCTCGCCATTCGAAGCGTATGGTGATCTGGACGGCCTGCTCCTGCACCAGCCCGGTCTGGGGATCGTCTGAAAGAGCTCGAAGATTCGTGCGGGTGACGACGCCCACGAGGGTGGTATCGGCGCGATCGGCTGGGGTGAGGCGCCAGGGTGTGCGCTGCTGAATCTGTTTCATCACCGCTTCGGTGAGCTGCACCTCGATCCCGCGTGAGGTTGTCTCATTGCGGAAGATGGGTACCGCGATGGTCTTGATCGACTCGTCGAATGTGGTATCGAAAGCATACCCCTGATTGGGTGAGGCAGAGCACCCGGGGATGAATGGAATCATCGCGACGGAGATGACTGCGACACACATTTTTGCGAAGCACCCGGTCATGTGGAGGGTTCCTCTTCGGATGCGGGCGCTGATTCAGGATCTGTTGCGGGGTCTGTTGCGGGGTCTGGCGATTCAGCATCCATTGGCTGGGGGGGTTCCGATTCGAACACCACCCATTCACGCTCGAGCATCATATCGAGCGCTTCGTCCGCCGCATCGGTCGCGGGGTGTCTGCGAATGAGTCGAGCGAGCACGAACTTTGCGGATGCATCGTCATCGACCTTGAGATACCAGCGTGCGGTATCGAGGATCTGCTGGGCAGCGGATTCGTCGATCCAGGCATCGAGGCCCTCTGTGATTCCTGAGCGGATCGCGTCTGCGGGGAACTGTCGTTGGTACTCCTCAATCAGAAGTTTCGCATCGAGCAGGCCAGAGCCGTCGTAGCGTGGGCCTTTGAACCTGGCGATGTTTGCTTCGATTTCGCGGAGCATGGCACGCTGCACACGGGGTGAGTTGGGGTAGTTCTGACGGAAGATGGCATACATGTCCGCGGCGAGTTTGAGCTCGCGGCGTTTGTAGTAGTGGTCCGCCAGCACCATCGCGGCTTCTTCTGCGAGTTCCGAGCCTGGGACTCGTTCCTGGGTGCGGATAAGGAGTTCTTCGCCTGTTGGGCGGGCGTTTTCGATCCGCATCCCGAGGAATCGGCGTTTCTTGCCGTTGATGTAGCTGAGACCGATCTGGTACTCCAGCTCGACGGCGCGGAGGAAGTAGGGCGAGTCCGGGAAGTCCTGAATGATGGATTCGAGACTGTACAGCGCTTTGTACTCTCGATCATTCTCGAACCGTGCCAGCCCGTGGAGGTAGTACGCCTGCGGGATGTATGGGTTTCGGGATCTTTTGTTGCGATCGAGCCAGTCCCCGAGTTTGTCGGACGCGTTGCCCGGCTTGCCCTCCGCGATCAGACTGGTCATTTCGGCCATGAACGCGGCATCGGTGCCGGGCTCGGGTGCTTGGGTCTGGGTCCACTCGCCGGAATCTGTCAGTTCGAACTCTGAACTCTGGGCCAGCGCGATGCCGGGCAGTGATACTGCGGCGATGGTGATGAGCTGTGCGATCTGGCGCGGGGTCGTCATGCGTGCGTCCTTATCGTCGCGTCGTTGCGAGCGTGTTCATATATAGGATAGCGTGGCGTGAGAGACTCTGCGCCGGCTCAGGGTGGATTTGCATCGGCTAGACTCTTTCCTGATGAGTGGAACAGCAGGCAAACAGGATGCGATGGGCTTGGCGCGTCTCGCGCAGGAACACGAAACCGCGGGACGCTCTCGGGAGATGCTCTCGATTGGGCAGCAGATCGTGAAGCTCAAGCCGCAATGGGCTCCCGGGCACTACTTCGTGGGTGCCGCGCAATGCGATCTGGGGATGCTCGATGAATCGGAGCGGAACCTCAAGAAGGCGATCGCACGCGATGACACTCAGTTCGCGATGTATACCAAGCTCGGTGAGACCCTGAATCGGCTGGGGCACCGTGACGAGGCCCGTGGGTGTGCGGATCGGGCGATTGAGCTGGCACCCGACAACCCGGACGCTCTGGTGCCCGCGGCGATGATCTGGTGGCTGGGAGGCGATGCCCAACGCGCCGAGCAGATCCTGAAGGGTGCCATGGATCGCGGGATCTCCTCCCCCAAGCTCGCTGGCGTGTACGCGAACCTCTGCGGGTCGATCGGACGAGCGGATGAGGGGATCGCGTTGATCCGGGAGACGCTGGCGGCGCACGATGATGGGCGAGGGCTTGATCGATTGCTGCACTCCGAACTCCGCCTGCACCTTGCGAAGCTGCTCGATCGTGCGGGGAGATTCGACGAGGCCTTTGAGCAGGCGCGGCGCGGGGGTGAGCTCAGGGATACTGGGTATAGCTCCGACCGGATCATCCGGACCTGCAAGTCACGATTGGAGGCGTGGAGTGTGGATCGCTACCCGTCGATCCCCGAGTCGCGAACGAAGAGTGAGAAACCCGTCTTCATCATTGGGATGCCGCGTTCGGGCACGAGCCTGGTCGAGCAAATCATCGCGTCGCACCCCAAGGCCTACGGGTCGGGGGAACTCCTCGATTCGTACTGGTCGGCGCGGGAACTGACGGATCCGAACGAGCTGCTGGACGATCGGGTGGCGATCGCGGAGCAGCTGAAAGCCGCGACGCTGGATCGGCACGCGCGGAAGGCGCTCAAGGTCATGGAGAAGGCGGCGAAGCGCGAGAAGGGCAGCGGGGTCGAGCGGATCACGGATAAGCTGCCCAACAACTACGAACATGTCGGGGTGATCAGCAAGATGTTCCCAGGGGCGCGGTTTATACACTGCGTCCGCAACCCGCTGGATGTGTGCATCAGTTGTTTCATGCTCGACTTTGTCGGCGATGTGAACCACGGGTATTCTTATGACCTACTACATCTGGCGAACCAGTATCGGGTGTACGAGCGCTATATGGCGCACTGGAAGTCGATCGAGTCGATTCCGATTCTCGATGTGCGCTACGAGGAACTGATCGCGGACGCGGAGGGCGGGGCACGCCGGATCATCGACTTCATCGGGCTTGAGTGGGACGACGCGTGCGCGCAGTCGCACAAGACAGATCGGGCGGTGAGCACTTTAAGCAGCGATCAGGTGCGTAAGCCGATGTACTCGAGCTCGAAGGAGCGGTGGCGAAACTATGAATCCCACATTGGGGTGTTGATCGATGCGCTGGGGACTGGTGATGGCGCGGGGGACGGGTGATGGATCTGCGTTCGATGCAGCAGATGATCGCGATCGCGGAGCACGGGCACATGACCCGGGCCGCGGAGGACTTGGGCGTGACGCAGCCGGCGCTTTCTGCGGCGCTGCGCAAGCTCGAAGACGAGCTGGGTACTGAGTTGTTCCATCGCACGGGGCACGGGGTGCAACCCACCGAGGCGGGCAAGGTCTTTGTGGAGCACGCGAAGATCACGCTGCGCGCGTCGCAGCAGACCGCCGAGGCGGTGCGATCGCTGGTTGGGCTTGAGACGGGTTCGATCCGCGTGGGCGCTGGGGCGACGGCGACGGGGTATCTGTTGCCCGGCGCAATCCAAGCCGTCAGAAAAAAGCATCCGGGTCTCCGATTCTCTATCCGCGAAGCGGGGAGCAGCGCGGTGGCGCAGGGGGTGCTCTCGGGCGAGCTGGATCTGGGGGTGGTGACTTTGCCCATCGAGCATCCGCGTGCGGATGAGCTGATGATCGTCAAGGAGATCCGTGACGAGTTGATGCTGATCGTTCCCGAGGGGCACGCGCTGCACGGGCGGAAAACCTTCCGCTGGGAGGAGCTTGAGGGCGAGGCGGTGATCGCGTTCGAGGCGGGGTCAGCGGTTCGCAAGATCATCGATCAGGCAGCGGCGGCGCACGGGGTCACGCTGGAGGTGGTGATGGAGCTGCGCTCGATCGAGAGCATCGTACAGATGGTGCGGGCGAACATCGGTGTGGGGTTCGTGAGCAAGCACGGGCTGCCCGCGGGGATGGGGGTGCGGTGCAAGGATGGTGGGCTCACCCGCGAACTGGGGGTGGTGCGGACGCTCGATCGGCTGCCCAGCCGGGCATCAGCGGTGTTTGAAGAGATGCTGATCGACTTGCTCTAAGCATTGCGACCGTGTCGCATTGCATCAATTGAATTAATGATTATCGTAAAACGGATTGATTTGATTCATGGGGCCATGCATCCCATACTTCTTGTGGAATCAGGAGTCCCCCACTTCCACAAGGAGCAACACCATGGCAGGCGACCCGTTTAACGCGAAAGACACGCTCTCGGTCAACGGCAGCGATTACAGCTACATCAATCTCAAGTCCCTCCAGGAACAGGGTGTGGGCAACATCGACACCATGCCCTACTCCATCAGAGTCCTGCTGGAGGCGATGGTGCGGAACCTCGACGGGTTCATCGTGACCAACGACGATGTTTCGGGGATCGCCAACTACAACGCTGGCGATGTGAACCGGGTCGAGATGCCCTTCATGCCCGGGCGTGTGGTGCTGCAGGACTTCACGGGTGTGCCGTGTGTTGTTGACCTCGCGGCGATGCGCGACGCGATGAAGAACCTCGGCGGCGATCCGGAGCAGATCAACCCGGCGGTCGCGTGCGATCTGGTGATCGATCACTCGGTGCAGGTGGATGACTTCGCGACGCGTGTTGCGCTGACGATCAACGCGGAGAAGGAGTTCGAGCGCAACAACGAGCGCTACTCGTTCCTCAAGTGGGGGCAGGAATCGCTGGACAACTTCCGTGCGGTACCGCCCGCGACGGGGATCGTGCACCAGGTGAACCTGGAGTACCTTGCACGCGGCTGCCTGACCAAGGCGCAGGACGGGACCCAGTGGGTCTACCCGGACTCGCTGGTGGGCACGGACTCGCACACCACGATGATCAACGGCGTGGGTGTACTGGGCTGGGGTGTCGGTGGCATCGAGGCGGAAGCGGTGATGTGTGGGCAGCCCGTGTACATGCTCACGCCGGAGGTTGTCGGGTTCAAGCTCAAGGGCAAGCTGCCCGAGGGTGCTACGGCGACCGACCTGGTGCTGACGGTGACCCAGATGCTGCGTGCCCACGGCGTGGTTGAGAAGTTCGTCGAGTTCTTTGGCGACGGCATGGCCGAGCTGAGCATCCCTGACCGAGCAACGATCGCCAACATGGCGCCAGAGTACGGGGCGACCTGTGGGTTCTTCCCGATCGATGAGAAGACGATCGAGTATTTCCGCTTTACTGGCAAGAGTGAAGAAGAGGTCGCGCTGACCGAAGCGTGGGCGAAGGCGAGCGGGTTCTTCTGGACCAAGGACGCGCCGGAGCCGGAGTTCGCCAGCGTGCTTGAGCTGGATCTTTCCACGGTCGAGCCGTCGCTCGCGGGCCCGAAGCGTCCGCAGGACCGGATAGGGCTCAAGGACATGATGCCCCAGTTCCACAAGGACATGGTGGACACCTTCGGCAAGACGGCTCCGAGCGAAGCGGTCGATCTTGGTGGCTTCGCCGATGAGGGCGGGCAGGCAGAGAACGCGCCAGTCAACCCGCCGGAAGAGGCAGTGGCCTGCAAGGACAAGGGCTTTGCGAAGGTCACGCTGACCGAGGCATCGCACCCGCATGAGATTGGGCAAGAGGTCACGCTGCGTCACGGCTCGGTGGTGATCGCGGCGATTACTTCGTGTACGAACACGAGCAACCCGGATGTGATGATCGCGGCGGGTTTGGTGGCCAAGAAGGCCAAGGAGCTGGGCCTGAGCCGCAAGCCGTGGGTGAAGACTTCGCTGGCGCCTGGCTCGAAGGTGGTGACCGAGTACTTCGAGCGTGCGGGGCTGACCGACGATCTTGAGGCGCTTGGTTTCCACACGGTCGGGTATGGCTGCACGACCTGCATCGGCAACTCGGGGCCGCTGCCGCCGGAGATCGAGCAGGGCATCAAGGATGGCGATCTGGTGTGCACCTCGGTGCTCTCGGGGAACCGGAACTTCGAGGGTCGTGTGCACCCGGCGGTGAAGGCGAACTATCTCGCGAGCCCGCCGCTGGTCGTGGCGTACGCGATCGCGGGCACGGTCGATCTGGATCTGGCCAACGATCCGATCGCGCAGACCGCGGACGGCAAGGATGTGTACCTTCGTGACATCTGGCCGACGCGAGCGGAGATCGACGAGGTCGTTCGCAACGCGGTGACGACCGAGCAGTTCAAAGAAAAGTACGGCGCGGTCTATACCGAGAACGAGACCTGGAACAAGGTGCCTGTGAGCGAGAGCGAGCTGTACCCTTGGGAAGAAAAGAGCACCTACATCCAAAACCCGCCGTTCTTTGAGGGCATGACCGAGGAAGCACCCGGCTTTGGTACGATCGGTGGGGCGCGTTGCCTGGCGTTGCTGGGCGATTCGGTCACGACCGACCACATCTCCCCGGCCGGTCGCATCGAACCCGAAACCCCCGCGGGGCAGTACCTGCTCGAGCAGGGCGTGGCCAAGTCCAACTTCAATAGCTACGGCTCACGGCGTGGCAACGACCGCGTGATGACGCGGGGCACCTTCGCCAATGTGCGTGTCAAGAACCAGATCGCCCGCCAGGGCGACAAGCAGCCCGAGGGCGGCTGGACTCGCAACTTCACCAAGGGCGACGACCTGTCGTCGGCACCGGTGGAGTACATCTACGACGCGGCCCAGGACTACAAGGCCGCGGGCGTGCCGTTGGTTGTTGTTGCGGGCAAGGACTACGGCATGGGCTCGAGCCGCGACTGGGCGGCCAAGGGCACACTGCTGCTGGGGGTCAAGGCGGTCATCGCCGAGAGCTTCGAGCGGATCCACCGCAGCAACCTGGTGTTCATGGGTGTGCTCCCGTTGGTGTTCAAGAACGGGCAGAACGCGGCATCGCTGGGCATCAAGGGCGACGAGACCTTCGACATCGTGATGCCCGACCCGGTCGAGCCACGCTGCGATGTGACGGTCAAGGCCACCCGCCCCGACGGCTCGGGTTTCGAGTTCGTCGCGGTGTGCCGCATCGACACGCCGGTGGAGATCGAGTACTTCAAGAACGGCGGCATCCTGCACACGGTCATCCGCAAGAAGCTCAATGAGAGCAAGCAGATGGCGTAAGGCTGGATTTGTTTCTAAGAGAGAAGGGCACACTCGGAAGGGTGTGCCCTTTTTTGTATACTGACTTACTACTCTACGATGAAGATCGACCCAGCCAACAATCCGATACTGAGTTTCTCGGATTCCCATCCAGCAAAGAGATTCTTGATTTTGCATCAAGAGTTTAACCGCCGCTGGGTGGGCTTTGAGATCAGCTACTCAACCCGACCTGCGATACCTGATCTTGAGTGGTGTTCTGATCAGACCAATGGTCCTGTGAAGCTTTCAGGGCTTTTGTACAAGTATATATCGTTCACGCCAGTTTTAAGTGAGTGGCTAGAACCGTCCCGCACTCTAAGCGAATACGAACTGCAGTCATTGGACACCATTCGCCTTATCTATCACCTCATCAATACCGCAGAGCGAGCTTGCCGAGACCAGATCAAGCCGGTTCACCATGAGATGATGCAAGAACTCCGATTGCTTCTTGCTG
Organism: Phycisphaerales bacterium; assembly: GCA_965216865.1. GTDB lineage: Bacteria > Planctomycetota > Phycisphaerae > Phycisphaerales > UBA1924 > UBA1924. The sequence goes on along the minus strand of OZ244206.1, from coordinate 2,079,260 downwards.
CGTGGGAACACTCCATATCTCATCGAATCGATCTCCAACAAGGAAACCACCATGTCTGATCTCAACACCAAACACAACCGCTTCGTCTGGTGCGATATCTTCGTGGATGATCTCGATCGTGCGTGCGCGTTTTATGAGGGTGTCTGCAACATCACCTGTCAGCGGGAATCGTTCGGGGATATCCAGTTCGCGATCCTTGAGCACGAAACAGGCAACGGCGGGTGCCTGGTGCCGCGTCAGCCAGGGCAAAGTGATTCGCGCTGGGGCGGGGTGTTGGTGTATCACAATGTCGATGGGCGCATCCGCGACGCGGTGAAGAAGGTCGAAGAGCTCGGCGGGAAGGTCGTGCAGGGCGTGCACGCGATCGGGCCGCATGGGTGCCGGGCACTGATCGAGGATTCCGAGGGGAACCCGATGGCGCTGCACTCGACGGTTGATGAATAAGACTGATCAGAATAGTCGGGTTACCCCGTCGATTGCATCGCAGCCGCGATCCCATTGATGCTTGCTTGGATGATCGGGGCGATCGTTGCGCGGGTCGCGTCGTCGGACGCGTTCCGGTACCGGTTGAGCAGTTCGATCTGCGTGAGGTGGAGCACATCGGTCATAGGGTTTCGTTCGTCGATTGAACGCCCGACCACGGGCGAGTGGGCCATCAGGTCCTCATTGCCGGTCGCGTCGAGGATCGCGCTGCTGGCGCGTTGGTACTCGGCGTGGATTCGCTGGAACATCTTGGTGCCTTCGGGCGCGTTCTTGGCGTAGCGTTCGAGGATGGGCATTCGTGCGCGGGCGAGTTCCTGCGATGCGTTTTCGAGGATCGTGGAGATCAACGGGCGGTGCGCGTTGGCGCGAAGGGTTGCACGATCGGACTCGGACGCGTCCGCGATCGCGGTGCCGATCCCGTACCACCCCGGGACGAGCGCCCGCATCTGGATCCACGAGAACCCCCACGGGATGGCGCGGAGGCGATCGAATGTGAGCGCCTTGCCCTGCGCCCGCGAAACGGGGCGTGACGCGATGGGCATGTTCCCGATGTGCTCGATGGGTGAAGCGCCGACGAACCATTCCCAGAACGACGCGTCGTCGATGAGATCGCGGTATGTTGTTTGTGCTTGTTGTGCGAGTCGGAGCAGGAGCTCATCGAACTCGGGATCGCTGGGGGTCTCGCACGCGTCGGATGACGCGAGCAGGGCCGCGTGGACAATCTGCTCGAGGTGACGGCGGGCCATGTCGGGCAGCGCGTAGCGGAAGGTGATGACCTCGCCCTGCTCGGTGAAGCGCATGCGCCCGGTGCGAGCGTTCGGTGGTGCGGCCATGATGGCGCGACCGGCGCGACCGCCGCCTCGTCCGATGGTGCCGCCGCGACCGTGGAAGTAGCGGAGCTGGATCTGTTGCTCTGCGAAAACCTTCGCGACGGCGTCCTGCGCCCGCGCGAGCGCGATATTGGCCATCAGGAACCCGCCGTCCTTATTGGAGTCGGAGTATCCGAGCATGACCTCCTGCTCCAGCGGCCCGCCCGCACAGATCGTGTCGAGGTGCGCTCGGAAGACGGGGTCGGTCAGGGTTTCGGTCATGAGCGACGGTGCGCGTTCGAGATCGTCGATGGTTTCGAAAAGCGGAACGACATGCACACGCGAGATGGATTCGGTTCCGTTGGTCCCGGGGCGGTAGATCCCCGCTTCCTTCATCAGCAGCAAGAGTGTGAGCATGTGGCTCACATCGTGGGTCATGGAGATGACCCACGAGCGGACCGTATCGGGCTCCTGCTCGACGGCTTCGCGGACCACATCGAGCGTGTCCATCAGCTCGCGTGTGTCCTCGGATAGCGTTGCCCCGCGTGGGGTGAGCGGACGCGCCGTCTGGAGTTCTCGTCGGAGGAGTTCGAGTTTCTCGTCTTCGTTGAGATTGGTGAAGTCTTCGCAGACGCCGGAGATCCGGAGGAGTTCGGTGATCGCGTGTTCGTGGACGCGTGAGTGCTGACGGATGTCGAGTGTGGCCAGGTGCAAGCCGAAGACGCGGGCGCGGACGATCGCGTCGCTCAGCAGCCCTTCTTCCGCGACATCGGACAGGCCCGCCCGGTGGAGTGCTTCACGGATGAGCGTGAGATCGTCGAGCAGGTCTTTGGCGCGATACTCCGGGTCGCGTGCGATGCGTGCCTGCATCTGCACGATGCGGACGCGGATGGGCTCGAACTGGCGCTGCCCGTAGTGCTCCATATCGTCGATCCAGTGCAGGTCTTGCTGCACCCGCTGGGCGATTTCATCTCCGAGATCCGTGCGTCGGGTTGATACGCTCAGTGCGTGTCGGAGCTTGCTGAGTTCGTCGTCCCAGAGCTTGAGGACCGCCTGGCGCATGCGGCGCAAAGTATCGCGGGTTACCTCGGCCGTGACATTGGGATTGCCGTCGCGGTCGCCACCGATCCAGGACCGGTAGCGCAGGATCGCGGGGAGGTCATTGGCGACAATCTGGGCCTGCTCCTCTCCGAATGCCCGCTGGGCGGCGTGGACGATGTCTCGGAACAGTCGGGGCACGGTTTCCCATATGGTGGTCGAGAGGAAGTAGACGCCGTTGATCACCTCGTCTGGGACACCCAGGCGCTGGGCGCGGATCTCGTCGGTGAGCAGCATGACCGAGACGATGCGATCCAGGCGTTCGGCGATCTCTTTGCGTCGGCGTGCAGAGAGTGACTCGTCGCGGAGGGCGATCACGCAGGTCGCGATGTCCGCCTGCTTGTCGAGGATCGTGCGTCGTCGGGTCTCCGTCGGGTGCGCGGTGAGGGTCGGCTGGATGTCGAGTTGTTCGAGGAGTTGCTTGGTGCGCTCGATGCCGATGCCGTGCTCATTGAGCTTGTGCATTGCCTGATCGATCGACTCGGGGCGCGGGTTGCCCGATTCGCTGTCTCGCTCGCGCTGTTGATTGACACGAACGATGTTGAGCTGTTCTGCCTTATTGAGAAGGTGAAAATGGGCGGTCCCCACGCGGATGAGATCGTTGATCTGTGCCGTGCTCATCCCTGCGATCTGCTCGGCTGCGGATTCGAGTCCCTCATGCCCGGTGGTGTCGCTCGGGCAACTGCACAGCCCCGCGAGTGTGTTGGCCGCATCGAGTGTGCTTGCAAGCCCGACATGTTCGCAGGCGGTGCGGAGGGTATGGGCGATTGTTCGTTGATCGTGAGCGTGCATATTGAATGGTATCCGTGCCTTGTGTTGTGGCGGAAAATACTTTCGTAGGATTCGTGCGTGCTGCTCCCTGCTCTGGCGATCACTTGCTCGTCTGGGCGGTGCCCGCGAGCATGCCTCCATCGAGTGTGAACTCCGCGCCGGTGGTGTACCCGGATTCATCGCTGCCGAGATAGACCGCGAGGTGGGCTACCTCTTCTGGCGTCCCGAAGCGTTGGATCGGGCAGTCGGCGGCCAGCTTCGTGATGTTCGATTCACGATCCGGGCCGGTCCCGATCATCGGATCCCACATCGGTGTCAGGATGGCGGCGGGCTGAATGCAGTTGCACCGTATCTCCAGCCCTTCCTCGGCACAGTACAAAGCAACGGTTCTGGTGTGGTTGCGGATCGCGCCCTTACTCGATGCGTACGCCGCGGCGCGAGGTATGCCGACCACGCCGGATCGTGAGCCGATATTGATGATTGAGCCGGGATGATTCCCCGATCGCATCTTCATGATCGCGTGCTTACAGCCGAGGAAGGTCCCCGAGAGGTTGGTCTCATGCACGGCCTGCCAATCTTCCAGCGTTGCGTGCTCTGGGTCGTGCGGTCTCGGGCTCACCGGGTCAAAGCCGGTCACTCCGGCATTGTTGACGAGGATGTCGAGCCGATCGATCGACTCAACCGCGGTGAACCATTCGCCCTCATCGCGGACATCGAGGTGCATGAATGAAGCACGGTCACCGAGTAGCTCGGCACTGCGTTGACCCAATGCATCGTTGATATCGGTCAGGATGACACGCGCCCCTTCCTCGATGAATCGTTGAGCGATCGCTCGTCCGATCCCCTGAGCTGCGCCGGTGATAAGTGCGGTCTTGTTTTCGAGTCTGGGCATCGCTGGGCTCCTTGGAAGAAAGCCCACATCCTATACCAAATCGGAAGCGCCCCCATGCAATACCGGCGACGAGCCGGGTGCATAGGGGCGCGTGTAGCCGTGCTGTAGCTGCGTAGTTCAAGCTGTTATGCGGTCTTCTGGCCCGCGTGGACGCCCTCTGCGATCTCTTCGATCGTCTTCTCGATGAAGGCAGGGAGATCGTCCGGCGAGCGTGAGGTTGTGAGTGCCTGATCGCAGACACACTCCTTGTCGACCCAGCGGGCGCCGGCGTTCTTGAGATCGGTCTTGATGGACGGGTAGCTCGTGACCTCACGCCCCTGGAGCACATCACACTCGATCAAGAGCTGCGGTGCGTGGCAGATGGCTGAGACCGGTTTGCCCGCCTTAAAGAAGGAACGGGTGAACTCGATCGCGTCCTCGTTTGTGCGGAGCGAATCGGGGTTTGCGACGCCGCCGGGGAGGACGAGCGCATCGAACTCGTCGCTGCGTCCCAGTGCTTCGGTTATGGTCATATCGACATCGATGGAATCGCCCCAGTTTTCCCCCGACCAGCCCTTGATGGAATCTGAATGGGGCGAGACGATCTTCACATCGGCACCGGCTTCCTTGAGTGCTTTGAGGGGTTCGAAAAGCTCGCTCTGCTCGAAGCCGTTGGTGGAGAGGATGGCGACTTTGGTATCTTTGAGTTTGTCAGACATGTATTTGTGTCCTTTCGTGCATGATGGTGGTGTTATCAAGCGGGGCGTTGCCGACCCCGTGTGCTCATGTAAGAGGATTAGTGACGCGTATGGGATGAGGATGAGTGGCGGATGAAAATCGCATCATCCTCGGAATCTGGTGGCTCATGCCCGATTCAGCACGCCGAAATCGTCCGTTTCGCCGCGATTTTGCTATGATCTTGGCGTGTCAGGGATGATCGAACAACAGGACCTCACGGACGAGCAGAAGGCGTCGATTCTCGACGCGGTCAAGCGCGTCTGGGGCTACGACGAGCTCCGCCCACTGCAGATGCGGGCGATCGTTGCGGGGATCGAGGGTCGCGATTGCCTGACCATCCTCCCAACTGGTGGCGGGAAGAGCTTGTGCTATCAGGTTCCACCACTCATCACCGGCAAAGCAACCATCGTGGTCTCACCATTGATCGCGTTGATGCGGGATCAGGTGCGGGGGCTCGAGCTCCAGGGGTACAAAGCCGCGGCGATGCACTCTGGGCTGGAACTCGATGAATCGCGCGATATCGCGAAACAGCTCGTGACGGGTGATCTCGATCTCGTGCTGGCGGCGCCCGAGCGGGTGGTGACGCCGTCGTTTAAGACACTCGTCGGGATCATGAGCGATCAGGATCGGCTCGGGTGCATCGCGATCGACGAGGCGCACTGTATCAGCCAGTGGGGTCACGATTTCCGTCCCGAGTACCGGCGGATCGCGGAGCTGCGGCAGATCGCACCCGGGGTCCCGATGCAGGCGTTTACGGCTACTGCGACACCACGCGTGCGCGAGGACATTGTCAAGCAGCTCGGTCTCGAAGACGCCGAGGTGATGATCGGGACCTTCGATCGCCCGAACCTCACATATCGGATCCAGGCGCGGGAGAACGCAGCACACCAGATCGCGGCGGCGGTCGGGCGTCACGCGAGCGCGGGCGACGGTGGCGGCACCATCGTGTACTGCCTGAGCCGCAAGGACACGGAGAAGATCGCGGATGAGCTCCGCACGCTTGGGCTCGACGCCGACGCGTACCACGCGGGGCTCGACGCGTCCAAGCGCCACGAGATCGAGCAGGCGTTCAGCAACGAAACGCTCGATATCGTCGTCGCGACCGTTGCGTTCGGGATGGGGATCGATCGGAGCAATGTTCGTTTGGTTGTGCATGCGAGCATGCCCAAGAGCATCGAGGCGTATCAGCAGGAGACCGGTCGCGCGGGGCGCGACGGGCTCGATGCGGAGTGTTTGCTTTTGTACGCGCCGAGCGACGGCGGGCGCTGGGAACGACTGATCGAGATGAACGCGGCTGACACCGGGGTTGATCCCAGCGCGCAGATCCAGCTCGTGCGTGACATGCGCCGGTTCGTCGCGAGCTTCTCGTGTCGGCACAAGTTCCTCAGCGAGCACTTCGGGCAGAACTACACCCCGCCCGAGGGGCAAACCGATTGCGGGGCGTGCGATGTGTGTCTGGGCGAGACCGCGCCGGAGGAAGACTCGAAACGGATTGGACAGATCATCCTCAGCGCCGTGGCCCGCACGGGCGAGCGATTCGGCGCGTCGCACATCTGCGATGTTGTGCGAGGCGGCGCGACGCAGCGCATCCGCGAGTATGGGCACGACAACCTGCGCGTGCACGGGATGCTCCGATCGCGGCGCAAGGCGGAGGTCATGTCGTTCATTGACCAGCTGATCGCAGCGGACGCGCTGACCCGCGTCGTCGAGGATCGATTCGAGACCCTCGCATTCGGCGACTGCGGCGTCAGCGTCATGAAGGGGATCGAGCCGGTGGAACTCGCCCGCCCGATCGGAACGGGATCCGAGAAGAGCGAGCGGAACCGACGGACCCGTGCGTCGAGGGTGGTGTCGCGTCGTCCGATGAATGAAGACGAGAAGGCACTGTTCGAGTCGTTGCGGGCGCTTCGCAAGTCGATTGCGGAGGAACGCGGCGTGCCGCCGTATGTCGTGTTTAATGACTCGACGCTCGTGGAGCTCGCGCTGAACAAGCCGACCAACCGCCATGAGCTCTTGGGGATCCGCGGGATCGGGCAGAAGAAGCTCGACGAGTTCGGGCGGACCTTCCTCGAAGCGATCGAGCATCACCTCGTCGGAGAACCTATGGATGACGATTGAGATCCGTGAACTCAGCGCTGCGCAGACCCGCCCGGTGCGTCAGCGCGTCCTGCGCCCCCACCAACAACCCGAAGAGCTTGTTTATCCGGGTGACGACGATGCGGACACCTTTCATCTGGGCGCGGTGAACGCGCAGGGCGATGTGCTCGCGATCCTGTCGATGTACCGCCACGCGCAGCCTCCGACTGACCCGGGCGGCGAGCCCAAGGCATGGCGGATCCGAGGCATGGCATCTATTCCCGAAGCGCGGGGCACCGGGCTAGGGCGGGTGCTTGTCGAGCATGCTCGCGATCGGGTGTGGGCGATTGATCGCGATCCGATCTGGTGCAATGCGCGTGAGAACGCGTTTGGGTTTTACCAGAAGCTCGGGTTTGAGATTGTGGGCGGGATCTTTGAGATCGACGGGATCGGGCCGCACGCGGTGATGGTGCTCAACCCGGCCCCCTGATCATTCGTGATCCAGTTCGGGCTCGGGCACGCGGGGCACAGCGTTTTTGCGACGGGCGCCGGCCTTCATGTTGATCATCTCCAACACAAACGCGAAGACGATCGCGAAGTAGATGTAGCCTCGGTTGAAGTGTTCGCCGATGCCTTCCGCGACGAGCAGCACCCCGATGAGCACGAGGAACGCGAGCGCGAGGGTCTTCATCGTGGGGTGGTTGTTCACGAACCGGGCGATCGGGCCGGCGAACGCGAGCATGACCCCGATGGAGATGATCACGGCGGTGGCCATGATCCAGTAGTTGCTCGTCATCCCGACAGCCGTGATCACGGAATCGAGCGAGAACACCAGATCGAGCATGAGGATCTGGACGAGCACCTGCCCCACTGTCGCGGCGACCTTCTTCATCCCTGGTCGGACATGCGGGTCGTCCTTGTGGGCGCCGCCGTCCTCAACGAGGTGGTGGATCTCTTTGACGGCTTTGAAGATCAGGAAGAGCCCGCCACCCAAGAGCAAAAGCGACTTGCCGGAGAATCCGCGATCGAACACGGTGAACAGGGGCTCGGTGAGTTTGACGATCCAGTACGCGAGCCCAAGTAGGATCAAGCGCATCACCATCGCGAGCAGGAGTCCGATGTTGCGGATCCTGCCCTGCTTCTCTTTGGGAAGTTTGTCCGTGAGAATCGCGATGAAGACGACATTGTCGATCCCGAGGACGACCTCGAGGACCGTGAGGGTTAGGAGCGCTGTCAGGCCCGCGACGGAGAAGTACACGACATGCTCGGGGGTACCTGAGCCCGAAGCCGAACCGGCAGCATCGGCGAGTGCGGGAACGAGAACTGCGCTGATCGCGTCGAGCATGGGGGTGGACTTCTCCTTAATCGTCGAGGATCGCGACTTCGTCGTCGTGAGACTCGTCGTGTGCGTGATGATCATCGTGATCATGATCGACATGCTCGGGCGCGTTGTAGGTCGCGGCGTTGAGTGCGCCGTCGACGATCGGGCCGGACATGACCATGAAGAGGATGACACCGCCCGCGCTCACGAGCCCGGCGAGCGGACGCATGAAGAACGGGGTGGCGTAGACCGGGTCGCCCGATTTCTCGGAATCGTCGATATACGCGACGGCGACTAGGCGGAGGTAGTAGCACGCGGCGATCGCGGAGTTGATCCCGAGGACCACGATCAGGGCGTAATGCCCGGCGCTGATGCCCGCCGAGAAGAGCCCGAGCTTGCCGATGAAACCGAGCAGCGGCGGGAAGCCGAGCGTCGAGAGCACAGTGATCACGAATGTCCAGCCGAGGACCGGGTGCGATTTGCAGATGCCGCGGATGTCGTCGATATGGTCGGCTTCGCGACCGTTGCGATGCTCAAGCGATGCGAGAACCGCGAAGGTGCCGACGGTCATGACGCCGTAGGTGAACAGGTAGAAAAGCACCGCGGCGAGCCCGTTCTGGTAGAACGCACCGCCTTCAACGCCAGGGCCCGCGATGATCCCAACGAGCATGTACCCGGAGTGGGCGATCGAGGAATACGCGAGGATGCGCTTCACGGAGGACTGGAGGAGCGCGAGGATGTTGCCCACGGTCATGGTCAACGCGGCCATGATCCACAGGGTTGCTTCGAGCTCGATGGGCAGATGCCCGTCTTTCCACCCAACGGTTCCCAGCAGGAACATGAGGGCGAGGAACCCGGCGGTCTTGGGCACGAACGCGAGCATCGCGGAGACTGGCGACGCGGCGCCCTGGTACACATCGGGCGTGTAGAAGTGCATGGGGACCGCGGCGATCTTGAAGGACACACCGATGACGGCGATGAGCATCCCGATCATGCCGATCGAGGATACGCCGTCGCTGGCAAAGACCTGCGCGATCTCGTTGAGGTTCGTTGAACCCGTCGCACCGTAGAGCAATGCGAACCCGTAGAGGAAGATCGCGGCTCCGAGTGCACCGAGGAAGAAGTACTTCACGGATGCTTCGAGGGCGCTGTCTTCTTCACGCGAGACGGCGACCATGATGTAGGTCGGCAGCGAGGTGAGCTCGAGCGCGAGGAAGAGCCAGATCAGATCGTCCGCGGACGCGGTCAGCATGAGCCCCGTGAGGGAGAACATGAAGAACGCGTAGAACTCGCCACGGTTTGAGCGGATGGACTGGAAAGGCTTGCCGTTGTCGACATCAGTCTCGAGCTGACGATCGACGGTCCCCGAGAGGAGCATGAGGATCATGATCCCGACAGTTGCGATGATCATCTTCGCGTAGGGGACGATCGCGGGGAACATGCCCTGCGTCGGTGGCGAGGTCATCGCGGCGAAGAACGCGAGCATCAATGATGTCGCGCAGATCCACGGCGTGAACTGGCGGATGGCGCGGGACGGCCACTGACCCGTGAGCATCACGAGACAGGTGCCGATGAAGAGGAAGATCTCCGGCCAGAGGATCGCGAGTTTCTCAGTCATGCGAAGCTCCTCCGTGGTCGTTTCCGTGATCGCTGGGATCGTCGGCGTGTTCGTTGATCATCAAACGAGTTGTTGGTTCACCCGGTTCGATCCCGTTTGCCTGCTCAACGATGCGGACGGTGTTGTTCACCGGCTCGCTGATCGCGTCGAGGAGCATGGTGGGCTGGAGACCGAAGAGCACACACCCGATCGCGAGTGGTGTCAGGGTGATGATCTCGCGGGTGTTGAGGTCCGTCGGGAGCTCGTCGTGCGGGTGGTAATCCGCGGGTTCCTTGTAGGCACCGAAGCAGATCTTGCCGACCATGTACAGGAGGTACATCGCGGCGATGACCATCCCGGTGCCCGCGAAGACAGCGAACCATGGGCCGAGCGATGCGCCCCACGCGCCGGGCTCGCCCGCGGCGTTCCACGCGGCGTCGGACTGGAACGCGGAGATCAGGCAGAGAAGCTCGGACGGGAACCCGTTGAGTCCCGGAAGACCGACGGAGGCCATCGCGAAGAAGACCATGAAGGTCGCCCAGACGGGCATCTTGGACGCGAGCCCCCCCACCGTGTTCATGTCACGCGTGTGGTAACGCTCGTACATGAACCCGATCATGAGGAAGAGCCCGCCGGTCGAGAACCCGTGCGAGAGCATGTAGAGGATCGACCCGGAGAACCCGGTGACATTGAGTGCGGTGAGCCCGAGGATACAGAACCCGAGGTGACTCACGGAGGAGTACGCGACGAGCTTCTTAATGTCCTCTTGGACCCAGCAGATCAGGCCTGCATAGATGATCCCGATGATCGCGAGGATCGCGATGGCCGGTGCGTACTCGAAGAATGCTTCGGGTGCGAGGGGGATGGCGAAGCGGTAGAACCCGTAGGTACCAAGCTTGAGCAGTACACCCGCGAGGATCACGGAACCCGCGGTTGGGGCTTCGGTGTGTGCGAGGGGCAGCCAGGTATGTACGGGGAAGAGCGGCACTTTGACAGCAAACCCAGCGAGCATCGCGGCGAGGACCCAGCCCTGCTCGGTCAGACTCATTTTCCCGGCGTAGTGCGTCAGGGCGGCGATATCGAGGGTCCAGCGTCCGAGCTGGGAATCCTGCGCCACGAACCAGACGACATACATCAGACCCGCGAGGGTCATCATCGACCCGGTGAAGGTGTAGAGGAAGAACTTGGTCGACGCGGCGATGCGGTTGGTTGATCCGTACTTGCGGATCAGGATGAACATCGGGAGCAGCGTGAACTCGAAACAGATGTAGAAGAGCAGCAGGTCTTGAGCGGCGAACACGCCGACCATCGCGCCCTGGAGCACGGTGAGCCACGCGTAGTACATCCGCCGATCCTTGGTGATCGCGGTCTTGGACGCGAGCACGACGATCGGGCCGAGCAGGACGCTCAGGAGGATGAGCAGCAGACTCACGGAATCCATACCGATCGAGAACTCAAGACCCAACCCGGGAACCCAAGGGATCGAGTGCTCGAACTGCGTCATCGATCCGTGCGAGAAGTCGAAGTTCGCGAGCAGGGCAATCGCGGGGACGCACAATGCGATAGTTGTTGCGAGCGCAATGCGGAACGCGTTGTCTTCGTTCTTGACGAACCCGATCAGGATCCCCACCAACGCGGGGAAGAAGATCAGGACGATGAGGGACCAGACATCGAGACTCATGAGGCACCCCCTGCACGCGCGACGATCACGAGGACGACGAAGAGGATGATGGCCAAGCCGCCGGCCATCGAGACCGCGTAGCCTTGGAGCACGCCCGATTGGCTCGGGCGGATGATCCATGCGAACACACGCGGGAGGAACCCGAAGACATTGACGATCCCGTCAACGAGCAGCTTGTCTACCCAGTGGAACACATGGGAGATGATGCGGAGCGGTTTGACGAAGATCGCGTGGTAGAACTCGTCGACATACCACTTGTTCTCTGCCCACCTGGGGATAGGACCGAAGCGTTTGGCGATCGCGTCCATCTTGCATTCGGACGCTTTGGTGCGTCCTTGGTAATGCAGCAGGAACGCGAGGGCGATTCCGATGACACCGATGACGCCGGAGATGTAATACATCATCTTGTGCGGGTCGCCGCCGGTGATGGGCATGGAGAGCGCCTTGTCGATCGAGCCGCGCGGGCCATGCCCGGGCTCGGGGTAGTGCTCTGGGTCCTTCTCGTAATACTCAAACGCGTGCGTGCCGTAGTGCGAGTGGTATGAGGCGGACGATTCCGACACCATGGTGTCGGCGTAATGCTTGGTATGCGCGTCCTTGTCGCCGCCGACAAAGTAGAGCCCGGTCGCGAGGATCGAGCACCCGGTGAGGATGATGAGGACGGTGTTGATTGCCCACCCCGGTGCGTGCGGGTGGAAGTGGTTGGCGTGGTGATCGCCGTGCTGACCCGCGTCGTGGTTGTGCTCTTCGCCGTGCCCATGATCGTGGTCGTGGAGCTCATCGCCCGGGTGGTATTCCACCGGGCCGACAAACACTCGGAAGAAGACGCGGAAGGTGTAGTAGGCCGTCATTCCTGCGGTGAGCAGGAGCACCCAACCCAGGAACGCGTACCCGGGAGTGACGAATGCTTCGGCGAGGATGGTGTCCTTTGAGAAGTACCCTGCGGTGAACGGCACGCCCGCGAGGTTGATGCACCCGATGAGCATCCCGATCGAGACGATGCGCCAACCAGGCACCTTCCACAGACCCGAGAGCTTGCGGAGATCGAGCTGACCCGCGAACCCGTGCATGACGGCACCGCAGCAGAGGAAGAGCAGGGCCTTGAAGAACGCGTGGGTGAGCACATGGTACGCGCCACCCGTAGGGGTCAGAAACCCGAGACCCGCGAACATGTACCCGAGCTGGGACACGGTCGAGTACGCCATAATGCGTTTGATGTCGAACTGTGCCATCCCGATGGTCGCGGCGAGGAACGCGGTGATCGTACCGATCCAGGCAACGATCGGGAGCGCGTTCTCGGACACGAGGAACACGGGGTACATGCGTGCAATCAGGTAGATCCCCGCGGTGACCATGGTCGCGGCGTGGATGAGCGCGGACACGGGGGTCGGGCCTTCCATCGCGTCGGGCAGCCAGACATAGAGCGGGAACTGGGCGGACTTACCGAACGCACCGATCATGAGGAGCAGGGCGATCCACTGGGCCTCGCCGGGGATCGCGGAGAAGTCACCGTGCGATGCGGCAGCAGTGTAGGACAGGAGCGTTTCGTTTGAGAACAGTTCCGCGTACTGCACTGTCCCGAAGTGGACGAAGGTCAGGTACACACCGAGCGCGAGACCGAGGTCACCGATGCGGTTGACGATGAACGCCTTCTTCGCAGCCGCGACCGCGGAGGGCTTCTTGTAGAAGTACCCGATGAGCAGGTACGAGCAGAGACCCACGCCTTCCCAGCCCAGGTAGAGCATGAGGAGGTTGTCGCCCATGACCAGGCAGGCCATCGAGACGACGAAGAGCGCGAAGGCGGCAAAGAACCGGTTGTAGCCCTGCCCGACATCGTGGGACATGTACTCGCTCGCGTAGAGCGCGATGAGTGTTGCCAGCCCGGTGACGAACAGCATCCAGTAGATCGTCAGTGTGTCGACATAGAAGGAGAAGTTCGCGACGAAGGATTTATCGCCGTAGTGCAGGTTGAACCACTCGAAGGCCTGCACGGTGTAGGGCGTGCCTTCGAAGTTCATGAACATCGCGAGGGTCGCGAGGAACGAACCCGCGAGCGTCGCAACGGTCGTCCATGCGGGGAGCTTGGACTTGACCCCGAACGCGGCGTACAGCGCGTTGAGCGTGAACGCAGCGAACGGGAGGAACGGGATCAGCAGGACCCAGTTGGGACCCGCACCGATCGCGCCGGGTTCTGCGTGGGCAGCGTGACCCGCGGCATCGGGCGCGAGCGTCGCGAACGACGAGGTCAACGAGGTAATCAGCGAGGAAGTCATCATCCGTTGAGTTCCTTCCAGGCGGATGCGCCGAGGGATTCACGATGACGGAAGAGCAACACGACGAGCGCCAACGCCATCGCGGCCTCCGCCGCGGCGACACAGAGCACGAAGATGACAAAGGTCTGCCCGTCCGCACCGAGATGGTGACGACCGAACGCGATCAGCGCCAGGCCGGCAGCCTGGAACATGAGCTCGGTGCACAGGAACATGACGATCATGTTCTTGCGGGTCAGGAACCCGATAAGCCCGATCGCGAACATCGCAGCGGACACGAACAGGTACGGCGCGATGATCGACGCTTCGACCGGCTCGGGGAACGCGAGCTGGGCGGGTTCGATGATGTTGAGGATCGAATCGATCATGCCGCGCCTCCTTGCTCGTCACCCATGTACGCGCCGAGCTTGCGGGCTTGGGCGGCCTTGAGGTCTTCCTCGAGCTCGACATGCTTGCGAGCGAGGACCGTTGCGCCGAGCATGGCCATGAGCAGGATGATCCCCGCGACCTCGATCATCATGGGATGATCGTTGAGCAGGTTGTACCCGAGCCGATCGAGGTTGTTGGCGCTGAGGTCCGCGGGCCAATCTTCGCTCGTGAGGACGCGGGTCGCGAGGACATTCGCGTGCCCGTGGGAGTCCTTGCCGTCGATGAGCTCGATGGTGATCGTGCGTGCGTCGACATCGAGCATCGCCTTGCCCGTTTCCGGATCGCGTGCAACGCGCCACCCATCGGGAAGCAGATCGTTGCGATCGAGGATCTTGTCGATTTTCTTGGGGAGATTGACGAGCACGGCGTCCTCGGCCTGTGCGAGGGTCATGGATTCCGTGGGTTCGGGGAGATCACCGATGCCGCGGAACATCGCGGCGGTGAGCAACCCGATGAGCACAAACCCGATCGCGCTGGCGAGGTAGGGCTCGCGTGCTTCCGCGTCGACCTCGTCGAGCAGCTCGTCCTTGTTGCCCGTGGGCGCTTGTGTGGCGAGCATGATGACGAAGAGGTAGGTAATAAGGATGGCGCCCGCGTAGATGATGACGAGGGCGAAGGCCATGAACTCCGCGGAGAGCAGCAGGTACATGCCGCAGCTCGCGATGATCGTCATGATGAAGTAGAGCGCGGAGTAGACGGGGCGCTTGTGCGTAATCATGCGGAGCGCACCGCCGAGCCCGATCGCGGCGAACGGATAGAAGAAGTAGTTCGGGAGCGGGCTCTCGGTTTCTCCTGCTTTGAGTCCAAGCAAGAGTGCGCCGAGCCCGAAGGCCGCTGCGAGCAGCAGCCCCCCCACGATAGTCATGGTGCGTACGCCCTCTCGATCACGGCGCGGCAGGGCAATTGCGATGCCTGCTGCTCCGAGACCGCAGATGAGGTACAGCGCGATCGGATCGATGATCTGTTCCACCGTGTCTCTTTCGTTCCCGAAATCGGGTGAGAACCTCTTCGAGCACACGCGACGGACCGGCCCGAAGCGTGTGTTGTGGTCGAGACCGATGCCGAGCGACGCGTGCTCTTCGTCGACGATCCGAACCACAAGATCACCCACGCGAGAACGCGCGGGTTTCTGTGATCGTGAGGATAGTGCCCGCGGCGGTTGGCTTCCACTCACCAACCGCTTTGAGGCACGCGAAACGCGGATTCTTCCCTCACGGGAACAACGCGCCCGATTCCACCGGACACGCGACATCCCGGGTTGTTGGGCACTATCATCGCCGTCATGAACGCACCGCAAATGATGCTCCAACAACAACCCAATCGCAAAGTCCACATCCCCAACCTGCTCACCCTGCTTCGGGTGGTGCTCGCGTGGGTGTTTATTGGGTTGCTCTCGGGTGTGCCCTCGCGCGTCCTGAGCTCGGAACCTACTGGTATTGATCGGGTTGGAGAGATCGGGCACGAGGGCAACGGGCTGATCATCGCGGCGGTGATCGTCTTTGTGATCGCCGCGATCACCGACGCCCTGGACGGTCACCTCGCTCGCAAGTGGAACGCGATCACCCGCTTCGGACGCATCATGGACCCCATGGCGGACAAACTCCTCGTCATCGGGGCGTTTGTGATGCTCATCACTCCTGCGTTCCGAGCAACCCTGATGCCCAACGCGACAGAGTTTCAGGTCTCCGGTGTCGCGCCGTGGATGGTCGTCGCGATCCTCATGCGTGAACTCCTCGTGACCTCCATCCGAGGCGTTTACGAGGCAGACGGCGTCGATTTCTCCGCGGGATCACTCGGCAAAGCCAAGATGATCCTCCAGAGCATCACCATCCCCGTCGTGCTTTTGATCGTCGCGCTCGGGTCGCCTGTCCCAGGCAGTTCAGGGCGTCTGGTGATCCTCCTGCTTGTCTGGGCCACCGTGATCACGACCGTTCTTTCTGGATTGCCCTATATTGGCCAAGCCGCGAAACACACCATCGAAGAGAACACGCGGATGCTTGAAGCGATGCGGGGCAAGAAGGCCCGTAAATCCACCAAGGTGTCTGGTCCCAGCGCGAAGCAACGCCCCAAATCCAACAAGGGCGGCCAGAGAGCAAAGAAGCGCTAAATACAGAAACAAGCAAGGGTTAACCCATGATCACGATGTCCCCATCATCCGAGATGCTCCTCACAACCGGCGGTCTCGGGCACATGCGCCCCGCGTCGGGGACCTGGGGATCACTTCCCCCCGTGATCATCGCGTACGCATTGATCATGCTGGGGATCGGGCCGGGCGATCCGCTCTCGTGGGTCTACTTCTTGGTATTGGCGCTGATCTGCATCATCTACTCCGCAGCCTGCGTCCTGCTGGGGCACGAGGCAGAAGCCAAATGGGGCAAGGACCCCTCCGAGGTGGTCGCGGACGAGACCGCGGGGCAATGTCTGACGCTCATGTTCATCCCTGCAGGGATCTGCAACTGTCCGATGACCACGATGGGCGCAGTGCTCGGTGCGTTCTTCCTGTTCCGCGCATTCGATATCCTGAAGCCCTGGCCTGCGGGCGCGATGCAGAACATCGCGGGTGGTTGGGGCATCCTCCTCGACGACATCTTCGCGGGAATCATGGGCGGAATCGCGTTGCTCATCATCCTGTCGATCATGAACTAACACATGAAATCGCAAGGACTTGTGGCTATCATCACCCCGTGATTGCGCGCCCACTCATCCTCAAGGCACCCACCGGATCGGTTCAGCTCGAATCGAATCTGTTGCTTGCTCCGATCGCGGGTTGGTGCGAGCTCGCGTGGCGGATCACCTGTCGCGAACTGGGCGGGGTGGGACTCGCGTGTACGGACCTGCTGAGCCCCAAGGGACTCCTGCTCAGCGCTGAGACCACGCGGGACCTTGCCCAGACGAACAACCTTGATAAGCCGATCGGGATGCAGTTGTATGGGTCGGACCCGGACATCCTCGCGGAGGGGGCAGCGTGGTGCGCTGAGCACGGCGCGACCGTCGTCGACATCAACATGGGGTGCCCCGTCGATAAAGTCACGAAGAAAAACGGCGGGTCGATGCTCATGTGCGATCTGGGCAACACCTTCGCGATCTTTGAAAAGGTCCGCGCGGCGATGCCCGGGCATGTGCCGCTGACGGCGAAGATGCGACTCGGGTGGGACGCGCAGGCGCAGGACGCGGGGATCGCGAGCAAGCTCTCGCTCGGGTTGATCGAACGCGGCGCGTCGATGATCACGGTGCACGGACGGACCACCGAGCAGCGCTTCAAGGGGTCGTGCGATCTGATGGGGATCAAGCGCGTCGTCGACGATGTGCGCGAACGGTTCCCGGATGTCCCCGTGATCGGCAACGGCGACATCAAGCACGAGACCGATGTCATCCGGATGATGCACACCACGGGATGCGCCGGGGTGATGATCGGGCGCGGGTCGTTCTCCAACCCGTGGCTCTTCCGCTTCGGTTGGGCGCTACAACAACGCGTGATCGAGTTGGGCATGGATCCTGGTGACGAGGAAGCAATTGCGTCGATTGATCTCTCCGATCTGCATCCGAGCGAGCACGAGAAGCTCGACATGCTGCGTGATTTCTTCGATCGGATGATCGAGTACCGCGACGCGGATCACGCGCGTCATGTGTTCCGTCAGAAGGCGAACCTGCTGGGCAAACCGCTGAATGGGGGGCACTGCCGCCCGCTGAAGAACGCGCTGCGCGAAGCGAAGACCACAGAAGATGTGTACGACGCGATCGACGGGTGGCGCGAGCGGGTAGATTCGGGGGAACTGAACCCGCTCAATCCGGGGACGCTTGAGAAAACACCACTCCAGAGCGGTCTCGTTCGGTAGGCATCTCCAAGATTAGATTTCGAACTCCTTCTGTGTTGTGGTAAACTGAAAGCTCAGATACATGCACAGGAGTGGTACATGATTCGCACACTGATCTTTTCACTTGGGTTCCTTTCCACTCACGCGCTCGCCGGACCGGACCTGATTTGCTCCGAGATTACCAACGGGCAGACATACGGCGTTGTCGGTGATTACCAGTCTTATAGCTTCGGGGATGTGACCTGCAATGTTGGGGACGCCCCGTTCACATATGTAGACTCTTCGCCTGATCACCCGGTGTTCACTTCGTCGCTGTACCGCATCCAGAACGGCCGATTTGAGCAGATCGGGCTGAGCTTTGTCTCGCATACTTTCTTCCCGATTCAAGGTAATGCCTGTGGGCTTGGGTGCACACCCGGCACTCCGGGCATGCTCGGGGTTGGCTGCTCGGACACCATCGGCGCCGGGCTTGCGGGCGGACAGAGTGGTATGGGGCCACGCATCGAGATCGATCCGTGGAGCGGCGACTTTCCCTACCCCTTCTCCACCATCAATCAATCGGGCAACGCCGTGTACAAGCGACTGAAAGCCCGCATCGTGGATCTGAGTGACACCTCGGCGCTCTACTTTGTTGAGCGGCAGTACATCAGCAATGAAGAAGCCCCCGATGCGCGAGACAACAACACCAGTTATCGTCGTGTGATGTTTACGCCCGGGTCGAACTCACCACAACTGCTCAGCGGCACCATCTCGGGGTATCCGGCGATCAGCGCATGGCGGGATAACGGGCAGGGGCCGGGCATGCCCGACCCCAACATCATGATCTCATCATCACACCTTGCAGGTGATGGGCAAGTCATTGTTGGCTCCAGGGCGACAAGCTTGGGTCATCAGATGTGGCGGTACGATTACGCTGTGCAGAACATAAACGCGGCGCGGGGCATCAACGCGCTCCGTATTCCCATCGGCTTCAATCGCAACGCGACCGATCCTTATTTCCATGATGTCGAGTACATCGACGAGGTAGACAACCAGATTGACGGAACGGACTGGGGATTCAGTGTCGTCAGCGGATTCGCCTCGTGGGAAACCGGCGCGAGCTTCGATCAGAACCCACTGGCCAACGCGATCCGATGGGGCACGACCTACTCGTTCTCGTTCGTATCAAACCAGCCGCCGGTCGATAAGCACGCCGAACTCGGAGTATTCGATGATGACGGTTCAGGCCCCATCACGGTGAGCGTGGTGGCACCGCTGGCAGGCCCGTGCCTTGCAGACATGAACGCAGATGGTGCGTTGAACTTTTTCGACATTTCCACTTGGATCAACTCATTCAACGGAGGCGATCTCAACGCGGATTTCACGGGTGACGGGGTTTTCGACTTCTTCGACGCGTCCGCATTCCTTAATGCATATGTCCAAGGGTGCATGTAAGCTGATTGTCCGGTTCGTGTGATCTCTTGATGTATCGCAACCGAACCCCCGCTCCATCCGTATCGGGATCTGTCCGAAGTTGGCTGGGGCGGCTTTTCGCTGCCTTGAACGCGTTCGCGTCGCGGCCTGACGCTTAGAAACTGCACCTGGAGATCCCCATGAATACCTTGGGTCTGCGCTCAATCATCCTGCTTACACTCGTTTCGGGCACCGCGATCGCCCATGAGCCCGAATCCCAGCAGGGCGGGGTCGATGTCGATACGAACACCATGACCAAGGTCCACGGCTGCTGGCAGGGCGACCACGGACACCTCGAGGGCGGGGTTTTCTACCTTCCCACGGATGAAGCGGCGCTGGAAGTCATCGAGGCGGTCGAGCTTGCAAATCGGGGTGTGCCCGATAACCGGTTGGACTTTGTGATCGTTGGCGACGGCTACACGGCCTCAGAGCAGGCCCAGTTCCACACGGACGCGACCAGCATCCAGAACAACTTCTTCCGCTACGAGCCCTTCATCACCTATGAGCCGTACTTCCGTTGGACGCAGGTCGAGGTGGTCTCCAACGAATCGGGTGTGGACAATGACCCAAGCCAGGGAATCAGCCGCGACACGGCATTGGACATGGCGTACTGGTGTAACGGCACCGAGCGACTGCTCTGCGTGAGTGTGAGCAAGGCGTATCAGGCGGCCGCGAGCGCGCCGGATATCGATCAGGTTATCGCGATCTCCAACTCCTCCAAGTACGGCGGCGCGGGGTATGCCAGCAACAACCTCGGGACCGCGGCCGGGCAGAACGGCGCTGCGGTTGAGATCGCGATCCACGAGATGGGTCATTCACTCGGCGATCTCGCCGACGAGTACACCTACGGCGGACCGACCACATACAGCGGCAACGAGCCCAGCGCACGGAACTCATCGACATTCGATCGTCAGACGCAACTCGACAATCAGACCAAATGGTGGCGCTGGATGGATGAGTTCGTCTCTGGCTTTGACGGCACGGTGAGCACTTACGAGGGTTCGAGCTACTCCCAGTTTGGGGTGTATCGCCCTTCAAACAACTCGATGATGCGGAGCCTGAACCGCCCGTTCAACCTGCCCAGTGCCGAGCGATTGATTCATCAGATCTATCGCGAAGTCAATCCAATTGACGATGGCACCGCGGACGGGTCGGTGCTGACAGCGAGTGATGTCGCGTGGGTGCAGCCCATGCAACCCAACGGGCACGATCTTGATGTTGTGTGGTACCTCAACGGAAACATCATCATCAGCGCGATCGGGCAGACACAACTCGATCTCTCGACCCTCTCCCTCGATTCAGGGACAAACGAGATCAAGGTCGAGGTCACGGACCCGACGCCCTGGGTGCGGGAAGAAACGATCCGGAACAACTTCCTGACAGAATCTCGCACCTTTACCGTCGAAGCCTGTGTGGCGGCCGCAGATTTCAATGGCGATGGCGAACTCGATTTCTTTGATGTATCGGCCTTCCTGTCCGCCTACAACGCGCAGGACGAATCTGCTGACATCAATGGTGATGGTGAGTTCAACTTCTTTGATGTGTCCGCGTTCCTCACGAGTTTTAATGAGGGTGGATGCTGAGCAGCCGTAGAGAATCTTCGAAGTACGCGCCCTGAACGCAATATCCTGCTTTCAAGGGCGTTTTCATTGATGAGGTGTGTGCCCGAGGCGTGCACTGAAGAGGCTCTAGGTCCGGTTTTTTGGAAAGTGCTTTGAAAATGCCGGGTTTCGGGGTCAAAATCAGTGTATGCGCGGGCCATCTCGCGGTTTCATTCGATCGGGAGCAGGATCCCGGCGAATTTGATATAGATTGATGGATAGGCTCGATCGCCCTCATCTGGGTATCGACGACGGAAACGGGAGGCACTTTGAGTATGCGGCACAACATGAAATCGGTCCTGACTCTCAGCGCGGGGATGCTCGCGATCAGCACATCAGGCGTGATGGCGCAAGCCCTCGACCGCAAGGACCTCGCCCCAGATGCACCTGCTGTCATGCAGCCGGGCGTTGAGCACAAAGGGAATCTCGTCTTCTCAAGCAAAACTCAGGATGCGGGCGAGATCTTTGACCAAGAGGATGTCAAGCTCAGCTATCTCTTCAGAAACACGGGTTCTGGCCCACTCACCATCACGCAGGTGAAGACCTCGTGTGGTTGCACAGTGCCCGAGCTTTCAAAGAAGACCTACATGCCAGGCGAATCCGGAACGCTTGATGTCACCTTCGACCCCAAAGGCAAGCACGGCATGGTCGCACGAAACATCACCGTCTTTACAGATTCGGAAACCACGCCGTCGGAGACTCTGATTGTCCGCGCGTTCGTGAAGCCGATCGTTGTGCTTGATCCCAAGATCATTCCCTTCGAGGCCGTCCAGAAGGGCTCGTCCGCGACCAAAGAGTTCAAGGTGTATGGTCGCACGGATGACTTCAAGGTCACCCGCGCGACCGTGGCCAAGCCGAATATCTTCGACATCGAAGTCGAGGACAAGGGCGAGGTTGAGTATAAAGGCGAGACCCTTCGCATGTCCGTTATCCGCGTGACGGTCAAAGAGGGCGCGAGCCCTGACAACCACCGCGCCGATGTCACGATCCGCACGAACGATGAGCGCCGCTCGATCATGTCCGGCACCGTCATCGCACGCGTGCTTGGCGATCTCGCTATGGACCCGGTCCGCGTGACGATGGGTCGCATGGTCGTTGGGGATACCTTCGAGAAAGAGTTCCATGTGAAATCAAAGAGCGGGACGGCTTTCAACCTCGAGAGCGTTGCCTTCAACACAATCGCGCTTGAGTCCGAAACAACCTTTGAACCCGCGAACGAAGAGAAAACCGACTGGATCGTAAAAATCACTGGTACCGTTGTCGCACCAGCGCCCCGGTTCAACACCCCGATCCGTATCACGACCGATGTTGCCGACGAGAAGGAACTGACCATGCAGATGTACGGTCAGCTCCGCGCTCAGTAACCCGTTCTCGCTCTGGAGTTTCCATCCATGCGATGCATGCACATCACTTCCGGGCTGCTCTCGATTGTGGGAGCAGCCTTTTTGTTCGGGACGGTTCACGCGCTCGTGATCAAGCCGGTTGATATCTCCACGGTTGATCTCAACACCGAAGGTGGGGTGACCGGTGGACGAAATCCCACCCAGAATCCTCCCGAGCAACCCGAGGTCACCCCGTCGGGCACAGATACCGACATTAACGAGATCCCTGAGGATCCACCCGTCTCAGATTCACCCGTTGAAATAGAAGTCTCCGACGCGATTCTTGATGCGCCCGTGCCGGAAGGCACCCTGACCCTCCGTCAGGCGTACAAACTCTGGGAAGACGGTGCGTACTTCATCGATGCGCGACACGAGCATGAGTTCGAGGAAGGGCACATCCAGTATTCCGCGTGGCTCGCGTCGTCGTTGTTCGACACGGACTCTGATCGCGCATTTTCGATCGCCAACTCGATGCCCCCCGAATCTACGGTGGTCATCTACTGCGTCGGAGGTGAGTGCGACGCGTCGCACAATGTCGCACGACGACTCGCGCAGATCGGCTTTACCGATCTACGCATTATGGGTGTGGGATACACGGACTGGGTCGCCGCCGGCTTCCCGACGGAAGAAGGGAGCGCCCCATGAGTAAGCACGCGATCCCTCAAACGGGCATGGTCGAATCGATCCTGCTCCAACTCCCTTTGCGTCTTTTCCTCGGCGCGGTGTTTGTCTTCGCCGCGTACAACAAGATCCCCGCGATCCAGTCCTTCGCCGAAGCGATCAAAGGATTCCAGGTCGTCGATTCGGAGACCCACCCGGAACTCATCATCATCGGCGCGTTCGTCATCCCCTGGTTTGAGCTATTCGCTGGCCTGATGCTGATCCTCGGGTTGCGTGCGCGATCCGCCGCACTCGGGATCGGGGCGCTGCTCGGGGTGTTCATCTACGCGCTTCTGTATGTCATCTTCACGGATGTCAGCGCCGATTGCTCGTGCTTCGGAGATGAGAACTTCATCTGCGGCTCCAGTGTCGGTTGGTGCCAGGTGATCCGCAACATCGTGTTCCTCATCCCCGCGACCTATCTGGTCCTTCGCGGACCGGGGCGGTTCTCGATCGATCAGATCATGTCGAAACCCGATCAGAATCCTGATTCTTACGCGTATCATCCGGAATCCTTGTCGAACCCGGTCGACGCAGACGCGTCGCGTGCGTAAAGTCCTCGCCCTGAACTAGTTTCAGGGACTGTATTTGAGCACCTCCCCGTCGCTGAGCCCTGCCGAGTGAGCAGAGGCTGAGCCACGAAGTCCATGACGGAGATTCGTACTATGAGCAGAATGGCAAGCAAGCCCGATCGTTTCGGCGGCGCCCCGACAGGCAAAGTCACCATTGAGAGCGGTAAGGGCATCGAGTATGTCGATTACAAGGATGTTGAATCCCTGCGTCGCATGATGACCCCCAACGGGAAGATCTACGGCCGCAAGCGTCTGGGCACCAACGCCCGCCAGCAGCGTATGGTCGCCAGCGCGATCAAGCGTGCACGCTTCCTCGGACTGCTGCCCTTCACCAGCGCAACGATCTGATCGAGCGAACGACAGAACCTCATTGCCCACCCAGCGATCCGCGGGGTGGGTTTTTCGTTGGCAGAGGATCTAAAATCTGATATGCCTGTCTTTGAACGCGATTACAAACCTGTGGCGTACGCACTCACCGAAGTCTCGGGCAACCGGCATCGTCGGATGCGCGATGTCTGCGATGTCATGTGGCGATTCTTCAAGGACTATGGCGTCTCGTGGGTCGGGTTCTATGAGAAAGATCCCGACGCGGATCAGATGATTCTGGGGCCTTCACGCGACAAACCGGCGTGCTCACCCATCGAGTTGCATGGCGCGTGCGGGATGTCCTGGCAAAAGAAACGCCCGATCCTCGTCCATGATGTGAAGAGTCTGGGCGAGCACTACATCGCATGCGATCCGCGAGACCGATCCGAAGTAGTGATCCCTTTATTCAACGACGACGGATCGTGCTACGGCGTGCTGGATATCGATTCGTTCGATCGCAACGCGTTCGGCGATCACGACATCCTTGAGCTCCGCAAGCTCATGGAATCGACTGCCCTAAGCTGGCCGGCGCCGCACCTGCCCGCGTTGGTGTTCTGATTCAGAATGGGTCAGACGCTTTGAAGGTCATCTGCTTGCCCGTGCGTGGATGGTGGATCGTCAGCATGGAGGCATGGAGCATGAGGCGATCCGCGTTGGTTGCATCGCCGTAGAGTTCGTCGCCGACGATCGGATGACCTAACCCTGTCGTTTCGCCGTCGTTCTTCTGCCCCAAGGTCCCAACGGTGGTGACACGCGGATGCGCAGCATGCACACGGAGTTGATGCGTGCGTCCCGTTTTGGGTTCAAGCTCAACTCGGGTCACGGGGCGCTCACGATAGGTCTCGCGCGACAACACGCGGTACTGGGTCTGCGAGGGTTTGCCCTCGAAATAATCCACGAGCATCAACGGGCGGATCTCCATGTCCTTCCGCATGGGGCAGTTGATGAGCCCCTCGTCCGTGTCGAGGTGTCCTTCAAGCAGCGCGATGTAACGCTTCTGGGTGCGTCGGAACTCGAACTGGACGGACAGGTTTGCGTGGGTCTTTTTGTCGAGCGCAAGGATCATCACCCCCGAGGTGGAGAGATCCAGACGATGACAGGTCATCGGGCCCTTCGCGTGCGGGAACATGTCCTTGATCCGTGATCGCAGGCAGTCCTGCTTTTCCGGTGCGATGCCCGGCACAGACAGCAACCCGGCCGGCTTGTCCACGACGACGAACTGATCGTCCTCGTGGATCACACGGATCGGGTCGGTTGGGGGCTTGTACGCAAAGAACGGGATGGGCTCGGTGCGGACGCGAGTAATGGGTTGTTGAGACCTAGTATCAACCATGCAGGTTCAGTGTAGACCCCATAGGAGACCCGCAATGAAGACTTTGACGCTCGCGCTGTGTGCCGTCGCCGCGTGTTCAGCATTTTCGATCGCTCAGGACGCCGAAAAGACCAACCCAAACCCAAGCTGGGATGATCAATGGCCGGCTCTGGAGGGAGAGTTTCTGAGTGACTACACCCAGCTCACTTCCGAGACCAAGTACATCAAAGCGGGCGAGTCCTATTTTTCGCCGGATGGGAACATGATCATTTTTCAGGCGATCCCTGTCCCCGAAGAGGGCGAAAAGGCCGGGGCGCATTACTCGATGTATGTCGCCGGCGTCAATCGGGACGATAATGGGACTATCACGGGCTTGGGACCGGCCGGGCTTGTTTCTAAGCCAGGGTCATCGAACACCTGCGGGTGGTTCCACCCCACCGAACCCATGAAGATCCTCTTCGGTTCCACACGCACGGCCCCCACCGGGTCCGATGTCGTGGGGTATCAGCGCGAGAACTCGCGCTACTCGTGGCAGTTCCCGGTCGAGATGGAGATTCTTACTGGCGATCTTCAGATGAAGTACGATCTGAGCGACGAAGCAAAGGCACGCGCGAAAGAGCACAAAGAATCCGGCGACACCACCCCGCCCAAACTCGACATGAGTGACATCGTGTCCGTCCCCACGCTTGTGAACGAGAAGGTGATCTGGGCACGCGAGGGATACGACGCGGAAGGGTCATGGTCACCCGATGGGCGTCACATCCTTTATACCCGCCTCAAGCCCGGCGAGAACAACGGCGACATCTGGGTCTACGACACGACGGATGAGACTCACACCCCCCTCGTCACCGCTGACGGGTACGATGGCGGCCCTTTCTTCTCACCCGATGGGAAATCGATCTGTTACCGATCGGATCGTCGCGGCGACAACCTGCTTCAGATCTTCGTATCCGTGCTTGAGTTCGATGAGAACGGGAAGATCACGGGGGTCGAGGAAGAAATCCAACTCACCGACAACGAGCATGTGAACTGGTGCCCGTTCTTTACGCCCGACGGGAAATACCTTCTGTATGCGACGAGCGAGGTCTCGCACGGCAACTACGAGATCTATGCGATCGATGCAACGGGCACCTATGACCCTGAATACACGGCTAGGCTCCGGATCACCCAAGCGCGTGGCTTTGATGGGCTCCCCGCATTCACGAGCAACGGCGAATGGATGATCTGGACAGCGCAACGCGGAAACGCCCCTGAAGGCGAAAAACCAAGTTCGCAGCTCTGGACCGCACGAATCGATCTTGAAGCGATCGACAAAGCGTATCAGGATGCACAGCAGGAACTGACCCCGAACGATTGAGTTCAGGGGCATCACCAGGAGATTGGCGGATGGATCTCCCGTCGAGCACGAACCCCGAGATGGTGCGCACATTCGCGCACATCGGGGACCCTGTGCCCGCGTCGGATCATGCGCCGATCTGGAAACGCTGGTTCGAATCACTCGTCCATCACACCCCCGTCCTCACGCGGCGGGCCGTATTGGATCCGAGTGATCCCAGCGCCACGCATGAGTTCGACTCCGCCGACGGCGTGACGATCGGTGCGCGATTGGTCCTGCCAAGCGACGGGCGTCCTGTCAAAGCTTCGTTGGTCACAGTTCACGGGGACATGCCCCCGGACCCACTGGACATCAACGCTCGGCGATGGCAGCGCGTTGCGGATCGCGGGGTCGCGGTGCTCCTCATAAGACTTCGGGGCTACCCAGGATCACAAACCACCTGTGGCGATCTCACACAGAGCAACGAGCACGGCAACACCTGGATCACGCATGGGTTCGATGCTGAGTCATACGACGATTGGATCCTGCCCAAGGGTGTCGCCGATGTGTGTAATGCGTGCCGCGTGATGCGGAATGTTCTATTGCACCGGGACACGGATACGGATATTCCCGTCGACGATTCAGTCGAACACCACGGTGTGTATCTTCACGGCTCCTCGCTGGGCGGAGGGCTGGCCGTGATCAGCGCGGGGCAACTGATCGGGAAGCTCCGCGGCGAATCGATCATCGATCGCTTGGCGATCGCGATGCCCTCGCTCGGTGATTGGACGACGCGTCTTGGCAGCCCATCCGGCGCGGCGCTGCAGATCAAACGCGTGATCGACGCGAATCCAGATCGACGCGAGGAACTGATGGAGCGGTTGAAGCTCTGTGATGCGATCGTGCACGGGCGAAGGGTTCGCGTGCCGACCTTTGCGATGCTCGCGCGTCAGGATCAGGTTGTTCCTGCCCACTGCGCCGCGGCGGTGTTCAACTCCATCGACGCGGACCCGGGTCGCAAATGGCGATTCCTCATCGATCACGGGCACCACGAGGGGCACGCTCCTACAAACCGACGCATCGCGCTCTACAGGCGTGCACTGGGAGATTTCTTCGATCCCGAGCTTACGCCCATACGATCTCTTGACCCGTGGGAGCGTTTGATGCACGAGGGGACTCGATTGCCCGACGGGATTGAGATCAAAGACGACGATTGAAACGGGAGACACAGCATGCTCAACCCCAGCGCACCATCCGGAAAAGAGAACTCGAACATGATCCGAAGCATCGAAACACTCATGACGGGGTTGATTGATTACGCGGGGCTGTTCCCGCCGAGCAAGCTCGATATGGGCACGGCGACGCAGAACTACGCTCGTGATCTTCGCTCGCAGTACGAGCGGTTCCTCTCGCGATTCATCTGCCCGGCCAACCGGTTGAGTGAGTTGACCGAGCACGCTTCGGCGCTGATGCCGGGAACATACGCAACCAGCGGGTACCGCGAGCACGCGGACTTCCAGGACCCGTGGCAGATCAGCGCGATCATCATCGGAGACCTGAAGGAGAACCTCGATCAGATCTTCGCGTTCAACGAGCACCACGACAACGAGGCCAACGGGCTGGCGATGGTGGACGCGATCGAGATGCGCGTCGCGTCACCCGGCGATATCGACGACGCGCTTGAAACGATCCCCGAGATGATCGTCCCCGCGTTCGAGATCCCACAGAGCATCATCTTCGGCGGCGACCCACGCGGGTTTGTCGCGGCGATCGCAGGAACTGGCGCGGTTGCCAAGATCCGTTGCGGTGGGGTCACGCCCGACCTCTACCCATCGTCAGAGGACATCGCCCGCTTTATCATGGCGTGCGATCAGGCCGATGTCGCGTTCAAGGCCACGGCGGGCCTCCACCACCCGATCCGATCGGAGCACGCGCTGACCTATGAGCCCGACGCGCCTCGGGGTGTGATGCACGGGTTCATCAATGTCTTCCTCGCGGCGTCCCTTGTTCGGTATAACAAAGGGTTCGGAGAGGCGCAGGCAGTGGAACTGCTCAACGACACAGATCCCATGTCATTCACCTTCGAGGACGAGCGTGTGGCGTGGAAAGATCACGCGATCAATGTCGCACAGCTCGCGCAATCTCGCGAATCGTTCGCGACGGGGTATGGCTCGTGCTCGTTCAACGAGCCAACGGATGACTTGAAGGAACTCGGGCTGCTCTAATCGGTCAGGATCATGAATCCGGCTTGCGGAAGAGCCCCGCGACGGCGGTGTGCCCGTGCTGGAAGATGTGCTCATCGATCGGGCCAATCTCACCGGCCGCGAAGAACCCCGCGAGTGGGATACCCTGATCCGTCGTGAGCTCTTCTCCCGACTTGGCGCGTTTCGCACCGTCGGGAGATTGATTGAACGCATGGGCGATCGCTCGCGCGTCATGCCCCGGTTCCTCAAAGAACTTCTCGCTGCGCCCGGTGCAGGAGATCAGCATCGCCCCTGCGGGTTTTTCATAGAGACGCTGCCCATCGAGCAGGAGTGACAGGTCCTCGCGTGCGGTCTGCTCGTCGTGCAAGTGGAGTTGCACGGTTTGCCCAGCTGAGATCAGGTCCGCGACGGCGACGGCACCCGAATCCTCGTCGCCGCCCATGATGTTGCGAATCAGAAAATCGCCGCGCCCGAAATGGGATTTGTGCTCGTCGATCACGCGCCCGAGCAGCAGCCCGTTGGCGAGGAGTTGTTTGTCGTGCTCGGAAAGAACTTGAACGATCTCGCGGATGGCATCCACCGCTCGCACCCCCGCGAGCTCGAGGATCAGGTTCCCCCTCGCTTTGGTGATGATCATCGGATTGCCGATCGGTCTGCATCCCTGGGAAACAACCGTGTCGATCTGGAGTTCGCCGGAGAGGGTGACGCCCATCGCGCCGCTGGAGCGAACATCGCCGTCGAGGAGGAGCGAGTTCCCTCCCGGTCGGGATGCTGCAGAAGCCATGCCCCCGAGGATCGTTCCGATGGATTCGACACGCCCGGACCCGGTGATATGCTGCATCCGGGCGGCGGAGAGCGCGGGGATAAGCTTGACGAGTGGGACGGAGAACGGGTCCGCGAAGAAGAACGCGGCACGCATATCCACGCCGGCATCGATCTGCTCGGCGAGCTTGGCCGCTCGCTCATCGGTGGAATCGCGCGGGGAGATGTGATCGACCCAGAACGGAGAAATCCTTACACCCGGTAGACTGCAAGCAAGAAGTGCAATCCCGGGAGAGTCGTTGATCTCCGCAGTTCCTGACATCACGGATGATGCGGACACGCCAATCATGTGATTGGAGTTGAGGGTATCGCGCAAGGTGTCCGCGATCATGCCCATCCGCTGGGCGTGGTGCGGCGTAACGAACACCATGAGCAGGTCCGGGGGGGTATCGAGCTTGGATTGCAAGCGCGATGCGGCCTCGGTCGCGGCGCTGATTGGGTCATCACTCGTTGAGAGTGCATTGGCGAGTACGATCTCACCACCCGCGCGGTCCTCGTTCGGCAAGGACGCGGGATCGTGATCAGGGTGATGGTGCTCTGAAGACGACATCACTCAGGCATGAGGTCAACGCGTTCCGGCTCGACAACCTTGAGCCCCAGTGACGCGTCGTTCCGCATCACTCCCAGCACGCCCACAACGCGACCGAGCATGTGACGCAGATCCTGATCCTTCTTTGGGGCGATGTAACCGATTGTGCGGGGCTGCCCGGTGATCGGATCGGTGCCCTGTACACGGTAGAGCAGCGGCAGATTCGCGCCGGTGTAGACGGACGAAGTCACCATGCGACCGACGAGCTGATATGCCCGCCCCTGCTGCCAGTCCTTGATCGCTCTGGCGGTCTCGTCCGCGCCAGCGTCGTACTGGGCGAGCGCCTGGGCGATGCGGCGGCGTTGATCCCGCGTCTGCATGCGGATCTGAATCCATTCGATGCGTTGATCCAGGGCGCGGGCGAGCGATTCGTCATCACCTGCCTCGGCACGCGTGCGTTTGAACTCCGCAAGCAGTTCGTCGAGGGCCTCATCGAGTTCCGCACGCGGCATGCTGCGGGCGCCCTCGAAAGCAGCTTCAAGCGATTCCAACTCGGAGGCAGGGATCCGCGCTTCATT
Source organism: Phycisphaerales bacterium (assembly GCA_965216865.1). Lineage (GTDB taxonomy): Bacteria > Planctomycetota > Phycisphaerae > Phycisphaerales > UBA1924 > UBA1924. The sequence continues at coordinate 2,048,508 of OZ244206.1, read as the reverse complement.
CGCCCTGATCACGCTGGGCTCGGATGCGTTTGAAACGGGCGTGCTGTTCTCGATCTCGACGGGATCGCTTGTCACCTGCTCTTCGAGCAGGGAGGTATCAACCGCTGAGGAATCGCTGCCGGACTGTTGGGCCTGAGTATCCTGATCTGTTTCGGGCTCGGTCTCTGGGAGCGGCTCAGGATCCGGGGTTGATTCTTCGGCCTCTTCGTTGTTGCTCGGGGGGATGGGGTCCTGCTTGCCACCCTCAATCTCTGAACTCAGAGCTGGGCGTAGATCATCCGTGAGAATGAACGCGATTGGGAGCTCACCGCTCGGGCTTTTGGGGGCTTTGACCCTGTAGCCAACGACACCGCCTGCCTCATTTGTGAGATTCTCGATGATCTCGAGTTCGGTGCCGGCCGGGAGTGCCGTCGAATAGAGCTGTTTCCATGCACCGGGGAGCCCCATCAGATGTGACGGGGCACGGAGCTTGGAATCCACACTCAGACGCACTTTCTTCGCCCCAGAGATCGCTTCAACCTCCGTGGCCGGGACAAATCCACCGATGTGCTCGGGCATGACAACGCGGGTGTAGGCACCGGATTCGCCTGCGGTTCGGAGCAGGGTGCCCGACTTCAGCCGAGCGATGGCGTAAAAGACATCCTGATCGCCACAGCGGAGAGCTGCGTCGTCGCGATTGACGACCATATGTCCCATCCCGTCCTGAGCGACCAAGGTACTCGACGCCAGTGCTGTGGGCGCGAGAAGCACGCTTGAGAAAACCCCGATCGCGATCATCACGGGTGCGATCCGGGCGTGTCGTGGGCATTGGGTTGTCTTGAGCACGGCGGGCCTCCTTACCTGAACCTGTCCCCGTTGTGGCCGGACGGGGTCCGGGTCTTTAGTCTACGCGAGTTGAAGGGTGCAAGGTTCTGTGAACGCATCAACGACTTTGGGATTGTATCCAACCTATCGTTTGGCTATGACACCGCGACAGCACCCTATCAAGATCGTCTCGCTCTCAATCAGTTCTCTGATCGCATTATCAGGCTGCAGTTCTCCGATCGAGCGTGACGGGGAGCACATTCTCAAGCGATCGATGCTCAACGCGATCGAACGCGAGATTGCGCACGCGGAGGCGAACCCGGGCGAGCAGAACATATCGCCGATGCTGGATCTGAAAAAACTCGAGATTCGTGAAGACCACCTTGAGCAAATCAGCAAGGAGTTTTCCACGGATGGATACCTTGAGCAGCTTCAGGCAGAGCACCCCGACGCAAGCAGCCCGATCGCGCACCTCGTGGGCGAGGACTTGCTCGGGCAGGAAACCACCCTGATCGGGTTGTCGCTTGAGCAGGCGATCCAGTCCTCCATTGGCAATAACCTGAGCGTTGAAGTCGCACGATTCTCCCCTGCCATTGCACAGGCGGCACTTGCTGAGGCCGAGGCACAGTTCGACTGGTTGTTCTTTGCGGAAGGACAGTATCAGGATTCATCGATCCCCCAGGCGGGACAGGGCTTCGGTGGATCAAGCGGGGCAGTCCGCAATGATTCGCAGAATGCCACGGGGTCCGTCGGGGTGGAACGCCAGTTCAATACGGGCGGAACGCTCGAGATCCGCAACGACATCGGGTACAACAATGTTGACAGCTCGTTTTTCGGCACATCCCCGATGCCCAACCCGGCCCACAACGCCGACTTTGTGCTCGGTCTGACGCAACCGCTGCTGCGTGATTTCGGGCGTGATGCGAACATGGCGGCGATCAATCTGGCTCGGAATGCTGAGCGCTCGAGCGTATCGTCACTCAAGTCGACGCTCATCAGCACCGCCGCGGAAACCGAAAAAGCATATTGGGATCTCGTTCAAGCGTACAAGGTCCTTGTGATCCGCTCCAAGCTTGTGGATCGCGGAATCAAGGTTCGGGACGATATCAAGGCTCGGCGAGTGCAGGACGCCCGTCAGGCGCAGGTCGCCGACGCAGTCGCTCAGGTTGAACGACGCCGGGCTGATTTGCTTGTCGCACGCACGAATCTGCGTTTGGCGAGTGATCTGCTCAAATCGCTGATCAACGACCCGAGCCTCCCGGTCGGCTCCGAGACATTGATTGTTCCCAGTGAGGATGCTTTCGCGGAGCCGATCTCGTTCTCATTGCTCGACGCGATCTCCGCGGGCGTGCAGGAACGCCCCGAGATGGAGCAGGCGCTGCTGTCGATCGACGATGCGACGATCCAGCAGGAGTTGCAGAAAAACCAACGGATGCCACGCCTCGACCTAACCGCGCAGGCACGCCTGCTCGGCTTTGACGACTCGTTCGGGGACGCGTATCAAGACGCTGGCGAGAATCGGTTTATCGATGATTGGTTGATCGGTGCACGCTTCGAACAGCCCATCGGTAATCGTGCCGGCGAAGCGGCATACCGCGCGGCTCGACTGGGGCGGATGCAATCCGTCGTGGCATACCGACAGACAGCGCAGCAGATCGTGCTTGAGATCAAGAACGCGCTCAACGCCGTAAAAACGAACGGAGCCCTCATCGAACAATCGACGCTTTCCCGTGTCGCGCAGGGTGAAGCGCTGCGATCGTTGATTGTCGAGAAGGAACTCACGAACGCGGGCTATAGCGTCGAACGACTGAACCTGGAACTGAGTCAACAGGAAACCCTCGCGGCCGCTGAAATCGCAGAAGCCGCGGCGCTGACAAACTACAACAAAGCGATCGTCGATCTGCACGCTGCGATGGGCACGATCCTGCAACGCAACCGGATCGATTTCATCGTTCCAGATGCGAACCAGCTCGCGCCGGGCGAATCTGCGCTCGAGTACACATCGCCCAGCGAGGACGAGTCCGAGCAGGGCTCCGTACGCGATGAGTGAGATCGTTGCGGGCCCAGAAGGGATTTCACAGGGTGTCCGGCGCTTGACCGCGGGGTTGCTTGTTGCCTTCCCGACGGAAACCGTGTACGGGCTCGGTGCGGATGCGCTCCGTGCGGACGCGGTCCAACGGGTGTTTGATCTCAAGGGACGCCCGAGCAACAACCCACTGATCGTGCATGTTTCTGGTGCAGCCATGGCGAAACGCGTTGTGCTGGATTGGACGGAACAGGCATCGAAACTCGCCCGGGAGTTCTGGCCAGGCCCGCTGACGCTCGTCTTACCCAAAGCGGGATCCGTCCCCGATATCGTGACCGGCAACGGCTCAACGGTCGCGGTTCGATGCCCTGAGCACCCGGTCGCGTTGGCACTGATCGAATCATTCGGTAACCCGATCGTGGGTCCCAGCGCGAATCCGAGCGGGTACATCTCCCCCACCATTCCTGAGCATGTGCGTGATGCGTTCGATTCGGACGATCTGATCGTGCTCGACGGAGGGCACTGCAGGGCGGGTATAGAGTCCACAGTGCTTGATCTGAGCAGCTCCACACCCACAATCCTTCGCCCGGGCGTGATCGGATCGCACCGGATCAGCGAGACACTCGGGGGGCATGTGCAGGTCAGCACCCATCAGACTGACGATGAGCAGACGAGATCGCCGGGGCTGATTGGTGCCCATTACCAGCCCCGCACCTCGGCCCGGCTCGTCTCGACGCGTGCGCTCCAAACCGCGCCGTCCCACGCGGCCCTGATCGCATGGTCGATCGCTGCCCACCCGAAGGGTGGCGAGCTGATCCGCGTTCCAGCGCAAGTCGGACCTTATGCCCAGGCGATTTATCGTGCATTGCACGAGGCAGACGGGGCAGCGGGGACAGAGATCTGGATCGAGGAACCGCCGACCGCACGAGATGACGATGAGCGAGCAATCGCGGCGGCGCTCGATGAACGACTCCGGCGGGCGACTCACGCGTGACTTGGATTCAGGTTCTTGTTGTCCACTTGGTATCAGATCTGACCCGAGGGGCCTATCGTGCCGATAGGAACCTGTGTATCGAGTCCAACGACCCCCCGAAAGAGGTGGAATATGAGCGATAAGCTCCAGATCGCGCTCGCCCCCGGCGACGGCATCGGCCCTGAGATCACGCGTGCGTGCATGCACATCTTTGAAGCAGCCGGCGTGCTCGACAAAGTCGAGTTCAAGGAAGTCCAGATGGGGCAAGGGGTCTTCGCGACGGGCGAAACCCGAGGCATGACGGACGAGGCGATCGAGTTGATTGAATCCACCGGCATCCTCTACAAGGGGCCCATGGGAACACCGATCGGAGGCGGGGGAAAGTCGATTAATGTCACGCTCCGAAAGACCTTCGGCGCGTTCGCAAACCTACGACATTTCCAGTCTTTGCCGGGCGTTGAGACTGTGTTCTCGCGAGCGGGCGTTCCGGTCGACTTTTATGTCGTTCGTGAGAATGTCGAGGATACCTACGGCGGGATTGAGCACCGACTCACACCGGATTCGTACTCCGGGAAACGCTTGATCTCGACCCCGGGGTGCGACCAGATCAACCGCTTTGCGTTTGAAACGGCCAAGTCCTTTGGGATCAATAAGGTCACCTGTGGGCACAAAGCGAACATCATGAAGATGACCGACGGGACCTTCCTGGATCGGTTCCGCTTCCTGAGTCAGGATTATCCGGACATTGAAACTGAAGATGTCATTATCGATGCGTTGTGCATGAATCTGGTTCTGCGTCCGGATCGGTATCGGATGATTGTCCTGACGAACCTGCAAGGCGATATCGTGTCGGACCTTGCGGCGGGTCTCGTTGGAGGGCTGGGGTTCGCACCCTCTGCGAATATTGGAGACCAGATCTCGATCTTCGAGGCAGTGCATGGCACGGCGCCGGATATCGCGGGTCAAGACAAGGCGAACCCCACGAGCTTGCTGCTTTCGGGGTTGATCATGCTCCGTCACATCGGGCTCCGTGAGACAGCTGCGGAGATCGAGAATGCGTTGCTCTACACCCTGGAATCAGGGGTTCATACAGGGGATGTCAAAGGCAAGGGCGATCCTGTCGGAACCACGGCGTTTGCGCAGGCGATCGCGAAGAACCTCGGGAAATCTCCCGAGACGGTTTCGCCCTGTACGGTGCCCGGCGGTGACATGATCTGCCATACGCCGCCATCGCGCCCAAGCGTCAACAAGATGATGGTCACGCACGAACAGGTGCAGAGCCAGATTGTTGGGTGCGATATCTTCCTTGAGACGACGCTGACGCCGCTGGATCTGGCAGATCGGCTCAAGCGGATCTGTAATGGGACCCCTTTCCGATTGACGGTGATCTCGAACCGCGGCACACAGGTATGGCCGACCGGTTCTCCTTACACGGAGATCATCAACAACTGCTGCGTGCGATTCGAACTCAACGATGGGATCGGACATATTGGACAGGGCCCGACGGTGCACCTGCTCGCGAAGGTTGCCGAGAAGTTCTCGATCACGGAGTTTATTCCGATCAAGATGTACGATGGGCAGCGCGGATACTCACTGGCGCAAGGCCAGTGATGATCGCGATGGATCAACACTTAGCGAAGGGCACCGGATTGACCGGTGCCCTTTTTCAATGCTGGAATCTCTTACAACTCGCGATCAGGCGGCGCTCTCGTACTCCGAGCGAATGCGTTCGATCTCGGATCGGATGATGTCCATCTCCCCTGCGATCGAGCGAACTGTTTCCTCCAACCCCTCGGGCATGCTCTTCTTCGCTGCGACTTCGAGGGTCTTGGCCTTGGCGGACAGATCGTCTGCGCCAATGTTCGCGGCCGCGCCCTTGAGCGAGTGGGCCTGCAGTGCGAGATCGTCAAAGTTCATTGATCGGACAAGCGCATAGAGCTCACCCTCGACGGTCGCGTTGGTTCGGGCGAACTCCTCGAGAACCATGACGAGAACTCTGGGGTTCCCGGCGCATCGTTCCAACGCCCCTTCGTGGTCGATCTTGTACTGGGATGAGGACATCGGTCTGGCCTCGGTCGTCGACTGAGTTGCTGTGGCTGATTGCGGGGCCGATTCGTCTTGCACGCGTGCCATCTTTTGGACCCAGATGCTCAGGGTTTTGTAGAGCCGACGGGCGTTGATGGGTTTGGTGAGGTAGTCGTCCATGCCCGAGTCGATGCATCGCTCTCGATCACCTCGGATGGCATTCGCGGTCAATGCGATGATTGGGACACGCCTGCCGTCGCGGTCAGATTTTTCTTGCTCGCGTATCCATCGGGTCGCCTCGAACCCGTCCATCTCAGGCATGGAGCAGTCCATAAGCACAAAGTCGTAGTGATCTGCGCACACCTCGGTGACCGCCTGAGCACCGTTGTCGACGACCTTCACTTCGATTCCCGCTGCTTTGAGGAGTTCGCTGATCACCATCTGATTGACGGTATTGTCCTCGGCGACGAGTGCGCGGGCACCCTTGAGAGATTCCATTTCACCCTTCTTGTCCGCGGGCGCGGATTGATCGCCCGACTGCGTGCCCGAGATGTACTGTGCCAGTGCATCGTGCAGCGTTGAGAGACGGATGGGTTTCTGAAGACAGGAGGTGATTGAGAGCTTGGAAAGGTCTTCGTCCTCGACGAGGTTGTACATGGAGGTGAGCATGACAATCGTCGGCGTGTCGATGTGTTGATCCGATGTGATCGCCTCGGCCACCATGACACCGTCCATCTCTGGCATCTGCATATCGAGGATCATGATCTTGAACGGATCCTGCTCATTCGCCACACGAAGTGCTTCGATTGCTTCATGACCGGTCTCGTAGGCCTGCGGGCGGAGCCCCCAATTGGCCAGCGCTTCGGTATAAATCTCGCGGTTCGTTTGGTTATCATCGAGGATGATGGCCCGCATCCCGTGGAGATCGCCATGGAAGACGGGAGTGGGCTCGTAGTCTTTGTCACAGACACCGGCACGGAATGTGAACCAGAACTCCGACCCGTTGGTGCGATCGGGATTGATTCCAATTGAGCCGCCGAGGATCTCGACGAGCCCCTTGCAGATCGCGAGCCCGAGCCCTGTCCCGCCGTACTTACGGGTCGTCGAAGCGTCGACCTGTGAGAAGGATTTGAAAAGGCGATCGCGTTGTTCTGGCTCGATACCGATGCCTGTATCCGTCACGCTGACCCGGAGGGCCCAAGCAGAATCTCCATCCGACTCGGCGGTAACGCGGATCACAACCTCACCCTCTTTGGTGAACTTGATCGCGTTATTGACGAGATTGATCGCGATTTGGCGGAGCTTGGTGGGATCACTGATCACGAACTTGGGAACACTGCGTGCGATGTCGCAGATGAGCTCGATGTTCTTTTCCTCGGCCTTGCATGCGAGCATCTCGGCGACGCCCTCGAAGATGTCATGTACATCCGCGACGACATGCTCGGTCTCCATCTGCCCTGCCTCGATCTTTGAAAAATCGAGGATGTCGTTGATCAGGCTGAGGAGCGCATCGGCTGATGACATCGCGGTGCGGATATGCTTGCGTTGCTTTTCCTGCAGCTCGGTCATGGCGAGCAGCTCAAGCATGCCCGTGATCCCGTTGATCGGTGTGCGGATCTCATGGCTCATGTGGGCGAGGAACTGACTTTTCGCCTGGTTTGCCTTGTTTGCTTCCAGATGAGCGACTCGGAGCGCTTCCTGTTGCTGGTGCTCCTGCTCTTCGCGTTCTTTGACCGCGCATCGCATGTGCTCGTAGGCACCGGCGAGTTGCGCGATCTCGTCGAGACGCGTGTCGGTGATGCTCTGGGAGTAATCTCCCTCTGAGATGCGCTTGGATGCATCGATGAGCTTCTGGAGACGGACGGTAAGGGTACCGACTAGGAAGTAGCTGATCGGCATAGTCGCAAACATGACCACCCCGATGGTGATGAGCATCGCAAACCACTGGGCCTGCATGGAGGTCTGGAGGATGTCATCAGAGACACCGACGGAAATGACACCGAGGAGGTCCTCGTTCTTATCCGCTTGGGCGGTGTTCTGTGCTGGTGTCTGCGGTGTGAGGTTGATGTCCTCGATGCCGAATAGATCAGCATCCATGCCGAGGGCGTTGACCTCGAAGTGGATCTCACTGAGCCCGGGCGTGTCTCCCCGTGTGTACTTGCTGTAGAGCCCGGTTTCGCGTTCGGAGAGACTGATGGTTCGTCCGGCGTGATCTTCGATCCGGATGAACTGGCCGTCGGGGATGAGGCCGAGAAACTCCTCGGAGATACGCTTCATCTCGCGCGTGTCGCCCACGGCGAGCGGGAGTTCGATCGCGGTCACGAGCCCAGAACTGATACCGTCGATCGTTGCGGATTGATTCTGCATGAGCAGCCGGTTTGTCCGGAGCACACTGAACACCGCAACAGTCAGAACACTCAGAATGCAGAGAGAAGCGACTGCAAAGACGGCGCGTTCGCGTAACCCCAGTTTCATTGTGTGCTTGTGAGTCTGGTTCATTAAGATCCCCAGGGCCTGCATGAGTTCGTCCTTTCGTCATCGACATTCCAGGAGAGCAACTTCAAGTCGATCATCAAGTTGGGGGGATTGGACCAGTTCTGATTCTCCTTTAAAATACGGGCTTCTGCGATGAACTTGCGTGGTTGGGTTGCCGATACCCCCGATGCGGACGCACCCGTGGAGGTATCGCGATGACACTTCAAGACTTGACTACCCGATGGGGGCCGGCGATTTCGTCGAAACCTCTTCGCTATGGCACCTACGCCGTCACATTTTTCGTGATCGCCAGCGCGACAGCTGCCAGCGGTCCGGAGAGCGAGGACCCCACCCAAACAGGGTCTGGGGTGCCGATCGAAGCCGCGGACCCGGTTGGCGAGTTGGGTGATTTCGACAACCTGGATCTCGGGGGAACGGTCGATCTTCTCTTCGAAGACTTTGATATCGTGATCAGCGCTTCGCGCTCGGAGCAATCGGCAAATCTTGCGCCTGTGCCCGTAAGCACCATATCGAGTGATGACATCCACTATTCCGGCATCGGAGAACTCCCGGAGTTGTTCGACTTTGTGCCGGGCGTTGATGCGCTCAGGTTGGATAAAAACAGATGGGCGCTCGGGGTGCGCGGTCTGCATCAGACCTTCAGCGATCGCACCCTGTTCCTCGTCAACGGACGAAACGCGAGCAACCCGATCTACGGCGGGGTGGACTTCCCGACTTTGCCCATTTTCCTTGAAGATATTGATCGGGTCGAGATCGTCCGTGGCCCCGGGGGGGCGGCATGGGGTGCAAACGCGTTCAACGGTGTTGTGAATGTGATCGAACAGGATCTACGCGATACGACAGGTGTTCACTTAACGACGCGGATCACGGAACACGGAGACTTTCGCTCATTCGCACGGATTGGTGCCGCGGATGATCGGTTCGCCTGGCGAATTTCCGCTGAGTACAACGACATTGAGCCGAGCAACTCGGACAATCTGATCCTGGGCACGACGACTTCCGCCCCGGCAATCTCAGAAGATTTTCGACGAAACTCGCGGATGCGGTTCGCGGGCGAATACACGATCGATGACGAGACCACGATCGATTTCTCTCTCGGTGCTTCGCATGTAGAGCGTGCGGACGCGCCGTTCCTTGCCGTTCAAGTCGATCAAGATGATCGGGTCGACTTGCTCACAGGGCATCTCAAATACGAACAGAAGCGAGCGGACGGCAGCAGCGGGTACATCCAGTGGTATGGGACATACATCGAATCCGACCGCCCCTCGCTCTGGGCATACGACGCGTTCGATCAGAGCATCGATGCCCAATACTCGTTCGATCGGGGCGATGACCACACTGTGACGCTGGGCGGTACGGCCCGCTTCATCTCACTGGATATATCGCAGGTGCGTACAACGGACGCGCTGCCTTCGGGGACCAGCGACGAGCAATGGATCGGGTTCTTTGTTGGCGATCACTGGGAGATCGATGATCGGTGGACGCTCGAATCTCAAATCCGGGTCGACTGGTATTCCGAGACTCAGGTTGACTGGGCTGGGCGAGCGGCACTGCTGCGGGCGCTGGATAGCGAAAAGAACCATGTTGTGCGCATCGCCCTGGCCAAGGCGTTTCGCACCCCCCAAACAGGGCTCCGTGAGTTGGATTCAGAGCGTCTCCCGCTCGGTGGAGGGCTTTTCGGGGTCAACTTTATCCCATCGGGAGACATCGATAACGAGGAGCTCTATTCGATGGAGCTCGGCTATACCGGCAAGCTCAGCGATGGGCTGACATTGCGTGCGGACGCGTACTTGCAGTACTACCAGGATTTGACGGGCGCGATCACGCTTCCTGAGCCAGCCCCATCTGTCGGGCGACTGTTTTTCACAATCGATAACATCGGCGCAGCGCGTGCATGGGGCTTCGAGAGCGAACTCAAGTATCAGCGCGAGCGGTTCAGTGCTTCGGTCTGGTATGCGTATAATGATTTCGAGTTTGATCTCACCAATCAGAACGCACGCGCTTTTCTTCCTGCCAAGCACAAGCTCGGGTCCACGCTGCGATATATGCCCAACGATTGGTTGACCCTGAACGCGAACTACCGGTATACAAACACAACGCCCGAGACCTTTGTCAGCGAGATTGAGCAGTACCATCGCCTGGATCTGAACGCGACCTTCGCGATTGAAGGGTTGCACGCGGAACTACAGATCGGTGTGACAGATCTGCTCGACCAGACTGCATTGAGAATCTTCGATCAGTCTGCAACGAGTTTCGCGGCTGAGGTCCCGGGACGCACGGCATTCGTTCAGTTGCATATGGATTTTTAGATCGAGACACGATGAGCACGCATGTGAATCTCCAATCCGCAACATGGCTCAGACCCATTCTTTTGGGATGGATGATGCTCTGCGCCCTATCGGGCATCGTCCCCGCTGCTATGGGCGCTGATGTGCTGATTGTGGTGAGCAGCGACGCACGCCCTTATGTTGATGCCGCCGACAAGGCGGAGAGGACACTCAAGAATCGTGGACACTCCACGACTCAAGTCTCGCTGAGTGATGCGGATCTTGATTCGCTCTCGAAGCGCTCAGGTGCGGTCATTACGATCGGCGGGGAAGCGGCCGCACGCCTTGCGAAGGTGCTTCCTGATACGACGCCGCTGTACTACTGCATGACACCCCTGCCTGATCGGCTGGGATTAACACGCAGGGCTAAAACATCGGGCCTCAGCACAGACCCGGATATCGCAACGCAGATTGATTTAATCGAGAGATCAGGGATCCATGGTCGACGCGTGGGCATGCTGTATCGGGAATCATCCGAGAGTTCAAAGGCACTCCGCGATCAATTCCAAGCGGCGCTGCCCACCAACTGGGTCCTGAAGGCGATCGACCTTGATTCGACGGGATCTACCGCCGCCAAAAGCATTGATGCGCTCTTCAGAGAAGAGATCGATATCGTGTGGACTGCAGCGGATACGGCCGTCTTTGATTCCGCGCTCGTCAAAGCGTTGCTCCTGCGTTCGATCCGCGATCGGGTTCCCATGTTTGGTTTTTCGCACGCGTTGGTGCGTGCGGGCGCACCACTGGGGGTCGGCTTTGAACCCGAGGCACAGGGCCTGCGGGTCGCGGACATGCTTCACGCAGAGGCATTGGGGGTTCATGAGCCCTCCGACACCCAGCTCGCGATCAATCTGGCTGCCCTCGAGCGGATCGGGCTCACGCTGAGTTCAGACCTGAAAAAATCCGCCAAGGTCCGATTCGGCGAAGACTGACGCTTGGGCCTCTGCGGCACTCTGGTACACTGCGAGTATGAGACACTTGCAGGCGATCGTGATCGTTGTCCTGGCAATCTTCATCACGCTTTCATTTGCGGGCGATCCCCTGAGCGATGCCCAGTGGGAATCCGACCTGGACACACTCGCGGAAGGTTTGCTCTCGCGGCATCCCAACTTCTACACGAAAACGAGTGTTGAAGACTTCGAAACGACTCTCGACGAGGTGTATGAGCGCGTTGGCACGATCGACGATCAACTGATGGCCATGGAGATCTCCCGGCTTGTCGCGCTGGGTGGGGATGCGCACACCAATGTGGGTTTCGGTTCGATCGGAACTGGGATGCGCACACCAATGTGGGTTTCGGTTCGATCGGAACTGGGATGCGCCGGCTCCCCATCCGACCGATGGTGATGGATGATGGGGTGTTCGTGAGCTCCGCGACTCAAGGGCACGGTGATCTCATCGGAGCGGAAATCGTCTCGATCGCGGGTATTGAGATCGTTGAGGTGCTCGATCGGGTCTCGGTGCTTTTCGCGTACGAGAACGAATCCAAACGGATCGGTACAAGCGCATGGTTTGCAACCCTTCTCCCAGCGCTCAAGTCTGTTGATGTGATCGATGATCATCGTGCGGAGGAGATCCAGGTTGTCCTCCGTGTCGATGGCAAGACAACGAACCACAGAATCGAGACGATTGATGAACGAACGCGGCACCAATGGGTGAGCTTTGTGCAACTGCTCGATCATCCCTGGCCAATCGCGTATCGCAAGCAGGGCGGGTATTACCAGAGTGACTTTATCCCGGAGCACCAGGCCTTCTATATCGCGTACAACCGCTGCCGGGAAGCGGAGAACCTCCCGATGGCGCAGTTCGTCGAGTTCGTGATGACGAAGTGCGACGAGCTCGATGCGCAACGGATCATCATCGATCTGCGTTTCAACGGCGGTGGCGACGAGACAGTCATCTGGCCGCTCTGGCAAGCACTCGAAGAGTCTGAACGATTCAGCGATCCGGGCAACATCATCGGGCTGATCTCGCGTCAGACATTCAGCAGCGCGATGAGCAACAGCCATCAGCTGCGAGATAACTGCGGCGCGATCCTGATCGGCGAACCGACCGGAGGCAAGCCCAACCACTTTGGCCAACTCTCACGATTCGAGTTGCCGAACTCCGGATTAACCATCTCACATTCCACGCGATGGTTTCAGAAAGTGGAAGGGGACCCCGATGCGGTCCACCCGGATGTGCTCATCCCGTGGCGCTCCGCCCCCACATTTGCAGGCGATGATCCGGTCATGGAGGCGGCGCTGAACTATCAGCACGATGGTTGATCAGGGACGCATATCCCCTGGCTCGATGACGCCGACGATTGACTCGCGTCTCGCTGAGACGAAGGCCTCGTACACCCCCGATGAGACCTCTTCGTGTGTCAACCAGCGCGATCGTCCTTGCTCGATGATGAATCCGAGCGTTACGAACCGTTCCATCTCTTTGGGATGTGCAGCAGCTCGCTGTGTGGACGAACCGAGCACACGAAGCATGTCCAGCGCAGGATATCGATCATGGATCACGCTGAGCACGGGCTCAGCGGGGGAATGCACCCAGCAGATCGCTGCGGTTGGTTCAATGAGCAGGGTATCGAGGGTCTGCGTGAGTTGGTTCAGATTACGGTAATCGCAGAGATGGGTACTCAGGCGTGGGCGAACCGAATCCGGGATCGAATCCGCGAGCGCTTTGAGGCGGGATGAGTTGCGTCCGAGGCATGCGGCCCGAGACCCAGCCCTGATGAGGGAGCACACACACCCCGCGAGCATCCCGGTCATCCCAATACACAGCACATCCGTCATCCCAGACTGTATCTGCCAGAGTGGCAGGACTCGCCGATTTCGGCACCCGAAAGCCTGATGATCACGCAGAATTGCCGATTCTCGCGTCGTGATCGGTGGGGCGGACTGGCACAACGATTGCAACTGGATAGGAGACGAAACCAGAACAATCCGTCGCCGGGGATCGAAACTTCCTGCCGCGGCGAGCACAGAAGGAGGCCAGCAATGGGCAAAATCATCGGAATCGACCTCGGGACCACGAACTCGGTCGTCGCCGTTATGGAAGGCGACACCCCCAAGGTCCTGATCAACAGCTCGGGCAATCGCACGACCCCCTCGGTCGTGGGTTTCACGGACAAAGGCGAGCGTCTGGTTGGGCAGCAGGCGAAGCACCAGCAGGTCACGAACCCCAAGAACACGGTGTTCTCGATCAAACGCTTCATGGGTCGCCGTCACAGCGAGGTCAGCTCGGAAGAGAAGCTTGTCCCCTACGAGGTGACCGGAGGCAGCGACGACTTCGTGAAGGTCAAGATCCGCGATGAGGAGTACACCCCCCAGCAGGTCAGTGCCATGATCCTGGGCGAACTCAAGCGAACCGCGGAGGATTACCTCGGCGAAACCGTGACCGAGGCGGTAATCACTGTCCCGGCGTACTTCAATGACGCCCAACGCCAGGCAACCAAGGACGCGGGCGAGATTGCGGGCCTGACGGTCAAGCGGATCATCAACGAACCGACGGCCGCGGCCCTTGCGTATGGGCTCGAAAAGAAGGCCAATGAGAAAATCGCGGTATTCGACCTCGGTGGTGGTACATTCGATGTGTCCATCCTCGATGTCGGCGACGGCGTGTTCGAGGTCCTCTCGACCAACGGCGACACCCACCTGGGTGGCGACGACTGGGACCAGCGCCTGATCGACTTCCTCGCGGAAGAGTTCCGCAAGGCCGAGGGCGTGGACCTCAAGAGCGACGCGATGGCGATGCAGCGCCTGAAGGAAGCCGCGGAGAAGGCGAAGATCGAGCTTTCCAACTCGCAGGAGACCACGATCAACCTGCCGTTTATCACCGCGACAAACGAGGGCCCCAAGCACCTCCAGCAGACGCTGAGCCGCTCGAAGTTCGAATCGCTGTGTGACGATCTGTTCGAGCGTCTCAAAACCCCGTGTATCAACGCGTTGAAAGACGCTGGGATCGATACGAGCAAGATCGACGAGGTCGTCCTCGTGGGTGGCTCGACGCGTATGCCCAAGGTCCAGACAATCGCGAAGGAAATCTTCGGCAAGGATCCGAACAAGACCGTGAACCCGGATGAAGTCGTGGCGATCGGTGCTGCGGTTCAGGGCGGCGTGCTCACGGGCGATGTGAAAGATGTGCTCCTGCTTGATGTCACCCCGCTCTCGCTGGGTGTCGAAACCATGGGCGGCGTGATGACCAAGCTCATCGAGCGCAACACCACGATCCCGACATCGAAGAAGGAAACCTTCTCGACGGCGGCCGACAACCAGCCGAGCGTGCAGATCCATGTCCTTCAGGGTGAGCGCGAGTTCGCAAAGGACAACCGGTCGCTCGGACAGTTCGAGCTGGCGGGGATCGCCCCGGCACCGCGTGGCACGCCTCAGATCGAGGTCGAGTTCGCGCTCGACGCCAACGGCATCCTGCAGGTGACGGCGGTCGATAAGGGCACGGGCAAGCAGGCGGACATCCGGATCGAAAACTCCGGCGGGCTCGACTCGTCCGAGATCGACAAGATGAAGGCCGACGCCGAGGCGCACGCCGAGGAAGACAAGAAGCGTCGCGAGCTCGTTGATGTCAAGAACCGTGCCGACGCGATGATCGCCCAGGTGCGTAAATCGCTCGAGGAGCATGGCGACAAGGTCGGTGCTGATGTTCGTGGGAAGATCGAGTCTGCAAGCTCGGACCTCGAATCCAAGCTCAAGGACGATTCGATCACGAAGGAAGCACTCGAAGCCGGGATCAAGGAACTCGAGTCCGCATCGATGGAACTCGGCAAGGTGATCTACGAGCAGCAGGCCGCGGCTGAGGGCGGCGATGCCCCCGCGGAAGAAGCGGGCGCAAGCTCGGGCGGCGACTCCGATGTCATCGACGCCGAGTATGAAGTGAAAGACGAAGACAAGAACTAATCTTCACACTTCGGAACATTTAAAAGGCTCGCGCCGTAATCGACGCGAGTTTTTTTCGTTATTCAGTAGCAGCATCCCCCGGAGGACCCGTGCAGCCAGAAGCACCAAGCGTCACAAGCTCGATTGAACCGAACGCACCAAGAGTTGTCATCAAGATTGGTTCCGGTGTGCTCGCGCCCGATGGAGAGCTATCCCTCCCCACGCTTCAACGCATCTGTGATGATGTGATGCGTGTCACCAGAATGGGCTACGCGCCGATTGTGGTGTCCTCGGGCACGATCGCCTGCGGGCGGCTCAAGCTCGGGCTTGAGCACATGCCTCGCGCGTTGCACTTGGCTCAGGCATCCGCGGCGATCGGGCAGCCCGTGCTCATGCACGCGTATCAGCAGGCATTCCAGATCCATGACCAGACGATCGCTCAGGTGCTTCTGACGGCCGACGATTTTTCTCATCGGCAGCGCTACCTCAATGCATTGCGCACCCTCGAGACTCTGATCGATGCGGGCGTCGTTCCGATCATTAACGAGAACGACTCGATCCTCATTGATGAGATCCGGGTGGGCGACAATGACACGCTTGCATCACTCATCGGCTCTGCGATCAGGGCTAGGCACGCCGTGATTATTTCTGTTGCCGGCGGTGTACGGCACGCGAGCAAAGACGAGGTGATCACAGAACTGGGCGGTATCGCTGATGCGCTCCCGCATGTGAACGATGAGCAGAGCAGCTCGGGAACCGGCGGGATGGGCTCGAAGCTCAACGCGGTTGAGACGCTGCTGGCCCACGGCATCGAAACCTCGATCGTGCCAGGCCCGACCGACCGGGTGCTCGACCCGGTCTCTCGGTGCCTGAGCGGGGAGAACATTGGCACCCGCTTTACCATCGATGATCTTGAAAACATCCCCAGTGCTCGCAAATCGTGGCTCGCCCACGGCTGTAAACCCAGGGGACAAGTCCGGGTTGACGCGGGTGCCGAAAGAGCACTGCGCCAGAAGGGCGCAAGCCTGCTCGCAAAGGGCATCACAAGTGTCGATGGCGATTTCACGAATCAGGAACTCGTCGAGATCCTCAACCCCAGCGGTGAAGTCTTCGCTCGTGGGATCAGCACTTACAGCGCCCGTGAGATCGACCAGATCATGGGGCAGCGTTCAGAACAGTTTGAGGCCATCCTCGGATATCACATCAACGATGAAGTGATCCATCGGCAGGATTTAGTGATTCTCAGCCAAACCAGTTTTCACTGATACACATCTTCGCATCCCCCCCCCCGCTACAACTCTCCAGATCGAAGGACAACATGACGACAGCAGAACGAACGATTACGAACATTGCCAAAGCAGCCCGTGCCGCCTCGAACCCTGTTGCGGTGTTAGAGGACGAAACCCGCGCGGGCGTGCTCCGTGCGTTGGCGGAGAAGCTCGATGTCTACCGTGAACGGGTGCTGGCTGCGAATGCCGAGGATATGAATGAGGCGGAGAAGAACGGGATCGATTCCCCGAAACTCAAGCGTCTGAGACTCACGGATAACTCGATCGACCAGCTCATATCAGGGCTGAATCAGATCGCCAACGCGCCGGACCCCGTCGGGCAAGTAACGCGCGAGCAGACGCTCGATAACGGGCTGCATGTCCAACGACAACGGACCCCGCTTGGCGTGATCGCCATGATCTACGAGGCACGCCCGGGCGTGACGGTCGACGCGTTCGCCCTGTGCTTCCGCTCCGGCAACGCCTGCATCCTCAAGGGCGGGCGTGAGGCGAGCCGCTCGAACGCGATTCTCGCCGAGCTGATCCGCGACACGCTCACCGAGCACGGTGTAAATGCCGATGCGATGCAATCGATCTGCGATATCAGCCGCGAGGAAGTTCGAACCATGCTCTCGCTGAACGACGAAATCGATCTGGTCATCCCCCGCGGCGGCGAGAACCTGATCCGCTTCGTGGACGAACATGCACGCATGCCGACCGTGCTGCACTACAAGGGCGTGTGCCACATCTATGTAGACAAGGACGCAGACCTGGATCAGGCCGTCGAGATCATCACCACCGCCAAGACCAGCAACCCGGCGACCTGCAACACAGTAGAATGCCTGCTCATCCATGAGGCCATCGCCGAGCAGCTGAGCACAAAGCTTGCCCCGCGTTTAGATGAAGCGGGGATCGAGCTGTGTGCGGACGAGACGATCAGGTCGCTCATCCCATCTGCCACACCTGCAAGCGACGACGACTGGGGTGCTGAGTACCTCGATCTGATCCTCGCGGCCCGCTCGGTAGAATCGATCGACGATGCGATCGCCCACATCGAGCGGTTTGGATCGGATCACACCGAAGCGATCCTGACTCGGGAGCAGCACACCGCGGATGACTTCTGCCGACGGGTGCGTTCGTCGTGCGTGCTGGTGAATGCCTCGACCCGTTTCAATGACGGCTTCCAGCTCGGGCTGGGCGCGGAGCTGGGGATCTCGACCAGCCGCGTTCACGCGTACGGGCCGATGGGGCTTGAGGGATTGACCATCGAGCGGTGGGTCGTGCGCGGCGACGGGCAGACACGCTGATCTTGATCCAATCGGTGAGCGATCAGTTTTTCGCGCTGGGCATGGTCAGCCCGTCGCGTGACCACAGGATCCCGAGCGGGACGCGAGCACGCGGGGGGAGCGCGATACAGATCGCAAAGCGGGCGATCGCACGCCCAGCATAGACGCCCAGACTCAATGCGATGAACTCGATGATGATCGCGAGAGGTACGATCGTGGGGATGTAGAGCTGGTGAGCGAGGTTCCAAGTCCACGCGTTGTTATAGTCCGGGCGGTTTGCTGCAAGTATGAATGCACCACCGATCAGGCAGGAAATCAATGGCACAAGCAGCGCCTGCTTGCGTGATGCCCCGAGCAGCGCAACGGACCAGAACACACCGATCCCGAAGCACACAAGAACTGCGGGAACCATCACGACCACCCATTCACGATCCATGCCGTCCCAGAGCGGGCCGAACTCTTCGAGTACGCGTGGCAACTCTTCTTCGATGTATTCCGGCGTGAGATAGGATGTTGCGAAGTTGAAGCCCGGGGGCAGACCCGCGAGCGTCTGCTGTGTGTTGTTCTGCTGCGCATTCCAAGTGCTGAAACTGTTGTTGATGTGATCCCCAAGTTTTTGGCTTGCCAAACTGGATGCGCCGAAACTGAAACCAGAAATCCCCATCGTGCTCCCGATGAAGAACGCGAGGAGCACAACGATGTAGATCGCGGCGAACATCATTCGGAACCTGTTTACCCAATGGGTCATCGCGGGGTATTGCTGGAGCGCCGCAACAGTGCCGCACTCGGGGCAGCGCGCGATCGCGAGCCCGTAGTGCTCTTCGCGGGTCACAGTCTGCCCAAAGAGATTGAATCCGCATCCGACGCAGGCGCGATCGGCGCGGATCTGATCGGAGGGCTGGTGTTGCGGCGTGTGCGTGTTGCTCATGGTTCAGTCTCAATCGAGTCGGGATCGGCGCTTGCGGAGTTTTCGACGGATGCGGACGACGCGTTTGGATGCTCCCCGCGCAATCATGCTATTGAATATCACTCCGATCCCCATGCCCAGGATAAACGGTGGAATCAGGAGGACAATCGCGAGGTGTCTGCGGATGATCTCGTCTTTGTTGGGAATGGTGAAGTTTGGTGTGGCGTTGAAAAGAAGTGCCGTGAAAAACATAAGGCGGCTGATCAGCCAATCGATGTTGAGAAATACGCCGATGAGCAGCACGAACATCCCGATCACGCTCAGAAATCTTATGTGGGCGTAGATTGTGCGAGCGATACACCCTGACAGAGTGACGATAAACAGAGCGATCCCGATTTGGAATGGGATCGCGGGATTCGTGAAATCGGGGGGGATGTACTGCGGAGGGCGAGCGGTGATCTCGGGGATGAGCCAAAGAGCCATCCCGATCGTCGCACCCGTGGCGAGTGCCGTGAAGACGATCGCTAAGACGAGCTGTTGCAAGCTCTTGCGCAACCGTCTTATATGCTGCCAATAGACGCGATCGGGATGTCGCGTTCGGACGCTCGCCGTCGAGCATCTCGGACAGATCACGACACCCAATCCGTAGCGTGGATCTGGAACGGCACGGATGGGACCGAGTTCCTTGCAACAGCATGGGCATGTGTGCGAAATCGGCATAGGTATTCTTCTGCATACGGGAAACGAGACGCGTGGTTTCAGTCTATCTGGGTTGACAAGGCGCTTTGGCGTGCATTCGCTAACGGGTCCACGCCCAAGGGGATGGGGCATTTCAAGAGAAACATGACGAGAGGTACATGATGTTGACAAAGCATGCAGTAGTTGCCGGCTTGATCGCCTGCGCCGGATTTGTGCAGATATCTGCGGCAAATGACACAGAAAGCGAACGAGCCTCAGCCCTTGAGCGTCTGGAACAGGCACGGATTGCGTTCGAAGCCGCGAAGGCGGAACTCGAAGCAGCCCAAGCCGAAGCCGCGGCCGTCACAAGCGGCGCGATCAAATCCGAGGGAAGCACGAAATCGGGCAGCTACCTCCAACCGGAGTCCGAGGAAGAGATGCCCGAGAACCCTGACTCGTGGTCGGAAGGATGGGACTTCAAGGCCGTTGTCGCCCTGACCGGCGCATCGGGGAACAGCGAAACCTTCTCAGCTCGAGCTGCCATTTCTGGTGAACGGTACAACGAGAAGACCGAGACCGATGTCGGGATCAGCTACATCTACGGCACAGCGGACGGCAACAAGGATACCTCCCGAGGCGTTGCGTTCATCGACAACGACTGGTTGATCGCGGATAGCAAGTGGCGATACTTTGCGAACGGCAAGTATGAGTATGACGAGTTTCAGGCGTGGGATCATCGCCTTTCGGCGGCTGCCGGTGTGGCGTATGAGATCTACGAGGATGAGGACACCACGCTCCTGCTCGGCCGCGCGGGTATCGGTGCCTACTACGAGATCGGCGATCAGGCCGACGAGAAGCTGGTCCCCGAGGGTGTGATCGGGCTTGAGTTGCGCCACAAGCTCTCGGACAACTCTAAGCTCAAGGCCACCACAACCTACTACCCCAGCTTCGACGAGATCGGCGAGTTCCGTTGGGACACCGGTGCCGAGCTTGAGGTCGTGATGGACGCTGAGTCGGGCATGACTCTCAACACCGGATTCGAGCACCGTCACGATTCGCAACCGGGTTCGGGGCGCAAGTCCAACGATATCATTTACTACATGGGACTTGGCTGGAACTTCTGATCGAAACAGAATGAAAGACCTTATAAGCACAGCCCAATCGGCTGTGCTTTTTTAATGGCTACAGTATGAGAACGCGCACGATTGAGCATTGAGGCATTACCCGTCATGAGCAAACCCAAACGCCCCCCAGTCCATATCAAGCCGATCGATGCGGTGTACATGATGTTCGCCGGGATCGTGTACGCGATCGCGTTCAAGTACTTTGTGTTCCCATCGGGCATCATCCTCACGGGCACCGAGGGTATCGCGGTCTCGATCGCATATTACTTCGATAAGACTTTCATCTTCATCCTGCTCTACGCGTTGTTCCAGATCATGCTGATCACCTTCGCGTACAAGAAGATCAGCCGGGGATTCGCCATCCGCTCGGCGATCGTGGTCTCGACGGTGGTGGTGCTGCTTCTTGTCCTGCCCGAGATGTCCTTCGCGGACCCGGCGCCGCAGAATGAGCGCATCACCCTCGTGCTGTTTGGCGGGATCATCGCGGGGTTCGCCAAGGCCATCGCGTTCAAGAACCGGGGCTCGACGGGCGACGAGGATATCATCGCGGCGCACTACGCGATGAAGCACCTTCGCCCGGTCGGGTCGATCGCCATCATCGCCGGCGTCGTTTCCACGGCCTTCGGGCTGCTGCTGCAGTACCTCAAGGTCGCGGACTTCCCGGCGCTCGTCAACACGCTGATGTACACCAGCCTGTACATCTTCGTGAGCGCCCAGACGCTCAACGCGTTCTACCACAAGTTCAAGATCACGATGCTCGTGGTGATCGACGAGAAGCCCGAGAAGGTGGGCGAGGCGATCCGCAAGGTGTCGCCGCACCGGACCTACACGGTGCAGTCCGACATTGATGGGCGACTCAACAAGCAGCTCAAGATGGTCCGCACGATCATTACTCGCGAGGAACTTCCCAGAGTACTCGAATCGGTCAGGGCCGCATCGCCCGACGCGTTCTACTACCACCACGATGTCGAGGGTGTGTCGCGGAAGTTTTATATCACGCCGATTGGTTAGTTTGTCGATTTCATCTTCGCCAGATCCAAATCTTTGAACGCCTCAACCAGGTCGCGGTTATCGCGGCCGCATTCCGGGCACACATCTGACTTGGGCAGCAGCGCCAGGTTGTACTTGCATCCCGGACATTGCGCGTAGCGCAGCGTGCGATAGCGTGGGCCAAACAGCATGAGCACGATTGCTGTCAAGCAGAGGAAGAGTCCTCCACAGAGGGCAACATAGTCCTCACCCAGCATCGCAAGCCCGA
Organism: Phycisphaerales bacterium; assembly: GCA_965216865.1. Taxonomy (GTDB): domain Bacteria; phylum Planctomycetota; class Phycisphaerae; order Phycisphaerales; family UBA1924; genus UBA1924. Next base: position 2,026,459 of record OZ244206.1, on the reverse strand, counting down.
GCACCCCGCCGAAAGACGCGGCCGCGAAACACCAGAGCAGGGCGTGCTTGATGCGTACGCGCAGGGCAAGAATGGCCATGATGATCCCGACCGGGCAGATGCCGGCGGCAACGCCGAACACTGCGCCGGTGCTGACCGGGCTGAACTCCTCGGCCTGTGTCCGCTCGAGGATGAAGAACACAACCGAGAACGCGATGGAACACAGGAACACGATCAGGACGCGCATCAGCGGGTCCAGACCATCACGCTTGACGAGCTTGTCCCGGTAGAGCTTGCGTTGTCGGCGATCGAGTGTCATGCGTGATGAACTGTACCACACTCAGGGCAGGTGGGTTCATCTCCGAGACCCACGAGGGAGTACCCGCAGGTGGGACAGATGTCTTTGCCGCTGAACTTTGGGCGGGGCGGGATGCGCTTGTGGTGCATCACGAATGGAATCGCGAAGAGCATCGCGATGTACCACGCGAAAAAGACCATGCCGAACTGTGACTCGGGATTGAATCCGGATCGGCCTCCCGATAGCTTCACGGGAAGGAACAGGATCGCGTTGGTGATCAATCCCACCATGAACAAGGTTGGAAACGCGATCGGTCGGCGGAGGAAGACAGCGAGCACCCCGCCCCAGATCATCGAGCACACAATCGGCGCGCCGATCCCCAGACACATGATGCCAACAAGAGCACCCCAGAGCGGGAAGAGCACGCACAGGATCGACGCAATGACGATGGTGTGTAAGCGCTGCTCGGAGTAGAGCATCGCGGGGAGGAAGACGATGAGGTGCGCGAACCCGATTGCTGCGTACGCGGGCTCGAAGGTCTCGGTCGAAACGAGGTGCATGATGAAACAGCCCGCCAATGCGCTCAGTACCGAGAAGAACCAGATGTGGAACATCTCGTTGTACTGGGTCGCTTTGGGCATGAACGATGGCATCGGGTCTCATGCTCCGTGGGTGTGCGGGGGATTTGTTCTTGGTGAGCCGCACTCGGGGCAGACGGCGGTTGGGTCGAGTCCCGCAAGTGAGTAGCCGCAGGATGAGCAGAAGTACTCGGAGAACGCACGATTGATCTTGCGAATATGGACATGACAGAGGAGGGCATATGCGACATTCCAGATGAACGGTGCGATGAGCAACAGGCCGAACATCGGGATCTCGATTGACAGATACACCGAGGCTGCACCCGCAAGTAGCATCACCCATACGAAGTGGATAGATTGCCAAGCACCACACGCGATGATCGCGGTGATCATGGTAGGAATCATGATGAACATCGCAGTGGGACTGAGCGAGAGATCTATACTCGGGCCGCCGGGCCCACTCGTCATCACACCGGTGAGTTGCGCGAACCACAGGGCAAACACCGCATACAGAATGCACCACACCCCGATCAGTGCATCCCAGATCGTGAATACCCTCTCCAATCTGCACGCAGCGTGCCCGAAATGGATCAACGCAAAGAACACCGCACACAAGACCGGGATCGCAGCGAAGATCATGAATAAACACCTCTCGCGTTGCCGCACTCGGGGCAGACGGCCGCTGGGTCGAGGCCCGCGAGGGAGTAGCCGCAAGAGTGACAGATGCCTTTCCCCTTAAAGCGTGACGCAGGTTTGAAGTACATGATGATTGGCATCGCGAAGAGCATGAACAAATACCACGCTGTGTATGCGGGCGTAAGCTGGCCCATTGTCTCATACAACATGTCGAAACCTGAGAATGAATCTTGGGCAATCAGCCATAGATTTGAGCCGAAACCGACCATGAGCATTACAACGAGTGCAGCAGGACGACGGAGCGACACCATGAGCACAATGCCCCATATGAACGAGCACGCGAATGGTGCCCAAATCGCTACGCAAGGGATTCCGATGAAGAACCCCCATAGAGGAAAGAGGATGCAGAGCGCCGATGTGACGACAAGAGTCGTCATACTTACTCTCGTGATCAGGAGCGAGGGGATGAGCACGATGAGGTGTATGAGCCCACTTGCCATGTAGGCTGTGCTTTCGTAGGCCTCGAAAGTAGACGCAATCGCCAATACATAACCCGCCGCAGCACTGAGCAGCGAGAAGATCCAGATCGTGATCATCGAATTGAGTTGCTTGGATCGCTTTGCGAGCATTGGCAACTTTACCTTGAATAGCCGCACTCGGGGCAGACTGCGGCTTGGTCGAGACCCTCAAGTGAGTAGCCGCAGAACTGACAGGCCTCGTGATCAATCACATTGACATAACTCGGGACCCATATCAATGCCCAGATCGCACCAACAAGCATTCCGATGATTCCGCCCATAAATGAAAGGGCCGGATAACTCTCAGTGTCAAATAGAGCGAATGCGCATGAGAACATCAGCGCGGTCCCCATGACTCGCACAACCGTCGGCGAGAATGACTTGGTCAGCACCATCGGAACCAGCAAGGGGGAGACAAAGATCCCGCCTACAACGCACCCGATGATAAAAGCAATTGATGCGACGAAATCATTTCCCGAGATGCCAGCCGCGAGCGCTGCGATGAACCCCGTGCCGATGGATGATATGAAGAACGCTGTCAAGGCACGCCAGCCTGGTCCAAAGTCCTCGGGCTCAAGGATCACGCGCTCACGCACAGCTTCCACTACTCCTGAACTCGCCACTCACGCCCATCACGCACCACCCGCCGATACAGCGTGTCGCGTTCCACCGGCTCGTACCCGGCTTCTTCGATCGCCTTGTGCAGATCGTTGACCGTGGTCTCTTGGTGCGTGCCCTCGCCCACCGCTTTGGTGATGTCGTACCAGACGACGGTGCCGTCGATGTCGTCGGCTCCGGCCTCGAGCATGAGCTGGGCCATCGGGAGGGTCTGCATGATCCAGAACGCCTTGATGTGCGGGAAGTTGTCGAGCATGAGTCGCGCCACGGCGATCGTCCGCAGGTTCTCGAGCCCCGCGGGGCCCGGGAGGTTTTCCAGCGCTGAGCCGTCGGGGAAGAAGGGCAGTGGTGTGAGGGTCTGGTAGTACCCGCCGCGCTGCGACATGCTCGGCGTGGGCAAGGTTGCACCCTCGGCGCTGAGCGTAATCACCGGCGCATCGAACGGGGCGCTCTCGTTGATCCCCTCCGCGATGTACCCGTTGGGGTCGCCCTCGTACCCGAGGCGCTGCAGCGCCTGGTCCTGCGATCGACGCAGGATCTCGAAGTGGCGGATGCGCTCGTCGACCTTGTCAACATGCCCATACAACATCGTGCAGTTGGAGTTGAGCCCCAGCTCATGGGCGACGAGGTGGACATCGAGCCATTCGTGCGCGCCGATCTTGGTTTTGAAGGCTTCCTTGTGGACGCGTTCGTCGAAGACCTCCGCGCCGCCGCCGGGCAATGAACCGAGACCGGCTGCCTTCAAACGCTCAAGCACCCAGCGCACGCCCGCCTTGGTGTCGTCGCGCTTGTAGACCTTCGCGATGCGGGCCAGGTGCACCAACTCGACGGCCGTGAACGCCTTGAGGTGCACATCCGGGGCCACCTCGCGCAGGGCCTGGAGCATCTCGGTGTAGTACTCGAACGGGAGATACGGATTGAGCCCGCCAACGATGTGGAACTCCGTCGCGCCGGATTCGACGGCCTTGCGACCTTGCTCGCGGATGTACTCGAGATCGCGGGTGTACTCGCCGTCCTCGCCCTTCTTGCGGTAGAACTCGCAGAACTTACACGAGAGCGCACAGACATTGGAGTAGTTGAGGTGGCGGTTGATGTTGTAGTACGCGACGCCCGGGTGCATGCGATCGCGCACGAGCTTGGCGAGATCGAGCACGCCCCAGATGTCGGGGGTGTCGTAGAGGACCGCGCCGTCTTCGAGCGAAAGGCGCTGGCCCGCGACGACCTTGTCGCGGATGGGCTCAAGGCGCGGGTCGAAGTTGCTCGCGCGGATCGGTTCGGGAAGGGCACGGGGTGCGTCGATCGTGGTCATGAATAATCCTAGCGCGGAACGATTCAGTTTTCAGGAATCATTGAAAACCGATCCCAGTGTCTCGATCATCGACGCGACGGCACGCGCCCGATGCGAGATCACGTTCTTCTCGCCCGGCTCCATCTCGGCGCTGGTGCGATCGAAACCCGGTGCAACCAGGAACAAGGGGTCATACCCGAAGCCGTTGTCGCCGCGTGGCACCTCACCCGCTTGCCCGATGCGTCCTTCGAACTCGCCCTTCGTGTGCGCGAGAATGAGCCCCTCGGGCGACGCGAGCACCATGGTGCAGGTGAACCGGGCGGTGCGTTGATCGTCCGGGATTCCCTCCAGATCACGGAGGAGGCGCTCGTTGTTGCGATCGTCGCGCTGTTGACGATTGAGCGAAGCGGCTTCGCCTTCGGTGTCGCCATCGAAGGCGTAATGGGATGATATCACACCGGGTTTGCCGTCGAGGGCATCGACGATCAGGCCCGAATCGTCCGCGAGACAGTGCATGCCCGTCTCTTTCGCGTATTGGACGGCTTTGATCGTTGCGTTCTCCAAAAAGGACTCCCCGTCCTCGATCGGTTCATCGAAATCGCGTTCGAAATCGGCGAGTCCGATAATATCGATGTTCTGGCCCTGTGTGAGCGATTGCAGCTCACTGACTTTGCCCGGGTTCTGCGATGCGAAAACGATGGTTGGCATGATTCTCCTCTCGACCGATAGAGGAAACATGCTATGCTATCGATTGCCAGCGAAAGAACTTGCATGAGGATTCCATTCAGATGAACCCAGTCTCGAGCCCATTATCGGGATCACAAAACGAAACAGTTACTCGATCCGGACTCGCGCATCGTGCCGCGGACGCGCTCGAATCGGTATGTCCAGATACGACCAAGACCCTTCGCTCGCTCGTTGGGTTTGATGGGTTTGTCGACTCCATCATCCATGTCGTGGATCAGCGACATTCGATGACTCACGATGATTACAAGCGCATACGCACGATCCCGGAGTTCGCTGCCCGATGTGGTGCCGCGGCCAATCGCTCGGCCAATATCGAACTCGTGGTGACGGACACCCGTTACGGGGGGAACGGTCCGCTGCTCTCCTCGGCGCTGGGCTCGCTCGGCTCGCCCGTCACCTACATCGGCGCGGTCGCGACCGAGGACGATTGGAACAAGGTCGATCCGATTTACCAACCTTTCGTTGACAAGTGCGAATCGGTGATCCCGCTCTGTCCTCCAGGTCGCACCGACGCGTTGGAGTTCGACGATGGCAAGATCATGCTCGGCAAGCCCGAGTCCGTTCAGCTCGCGACATGGGACCGCATCAAAGAAGTTGTCGGGCTCGATCGACTGATCCAGATGATCGAAGAGGTGAAGCTCATTTCCGTCGTCAACTGGACACTCGTCGGAGGAGTCGAGGGGATCTGGGACGGGCTGTGCGCTGATGTGTTCCCACAGCTCAGCGACAAACTCGAACGCCGGATCTTCATCGACCTGAGCGACCCCGCGAAGCGCACGGACGAGGACATCGTCCGCGCGATGGACAAGATCAAACATCTGCAATCGTGCATGCCCGTCACACTCGGGCTGAACCTCGCGGAGAGCGGTCGCGTCGCGCGCGTCATGGGTGTCGATGCCTACGACGATGAGCACAACCGGACGCTCGCGGGCATGGTGCCCGAAGCCGCGGAGCGCATCCGCGCCAAGCTCGGGCTTGACTGCGTCGTGATCCACCAGCACACGGGCGCCGGCGGCGCGAACGCGGCGGGCGAATCGCACTGGTTCACCGGCCCTTACACCCGCAAGCCGCGCATCTCGACGGGCGCGGGCGATCACTTCGGCGGCGGCTTCAGCTTCGCGCAGATGGCCGGGCTTGGCCTGGGCGAATCTCTCGCGGCCGCGTGCGGCGTCGCGGGCGCATATGTCCGGGACGCAGTGAGCCCTTCGCGCGATCGGTTGATCGAGTTCCTGCGGGATCTGCCGGTGCCGGAAGTGCACTGATCAATACACAGGATGTTTTCCAGCATACTTCCTAAACGCTTCTTGGGCACTCACACAAAGTCGCTTACAGTAGCGACATTGTTCAATTTCCCGCATCGGAGCAGAGTATGCTGAATGGATCTTCCTCGATATTCGTCTACTTACTTATTCTCACAGCGTTCAGCGTGTCGAAGATCGCTTGGGGCCAACCACTTGAGTTGGACTTCGACCCGGCTTGCTACGAAGACCGCCTGATCAGTCAGACACCCATACCGGACAAGAGCTACATCCATCTCAGCTCAGACGGACAAAGCCTCGTCGCGATCACCTACGACAACCGAATGCTGATTTACGACATTCGAAATCGTACCGATGTCAAGCTGCTTTCAAGCACAGACATGACACAAGCTCGGACTGCGGCGATCGATCATGCCTCCGGTCACGCCTACATCCGTGTGGACAATCGCAAGATACAAGTGTTCGACATATCTGATCCGGCCAATCCAGTGCTCGTCCGGACTGGTACTTTCTCAAGCGACCTCATCACGATGGCTGCGAGCGATGGGTATCTGTACACTCTGGATTGGCCTGACCGACTGAGCATTTTTGACAGCAGCCGTTTTGACACCTCCAGCTTCTTTCAATCCCGGGTTGCCAATCGTTACTACGGGCCGGATTTTTACTCGAGAATTAGTGTTCATCAATCTGTCCTGTGCATGACATCTACAGGAGAAGATGTCCTTCAGATACTTGATGTTTCGAACCCATCAAACCCAACACTTATAGAGATGCTCCTGCCTCCGAATGGCGCAGGGGTCCAATGCGGATTTGTTGGCGATGGTTGGATCGAAATGGATCATTGGTATGGAAGAAGGCTGTACGAGGTCCGAGATGACCGAAGTATCGGCACCATCCATGATCGCGAATCCGAGGACGAAGCACTCATTCAGCGTGTCCCGAATAGTCCGCTGGTCGTAGGGTCAAACCCTGAGATGAATCAATATATGCACCTCGACTTCACCGATGTAAACCATCCAAGAGTTGTGAAGCGGCTCGATCTCACACCAAGCATCAGGATTCGCTGGTCAAACGAGCAGATTGCACTGCTGAGCACAGGCGCAGACACGATGAGTCTTGTAGACATTCGTTCAGATGACGACTCTAACTTCACCACATCACTCAAGGATAGATCGAGCGAGCGTTTTCTCGGTCTCGAAGACGGGTTGGCATTCGTACATTTGCTCTCAGAGAATCCACCTTATATGACAGAGATCTACGACTACCGAGTCGTCCAGCAACAGCCGTATGTCGGTATGGTGGAAACCCAATCCGTTCCGCGATTTGTTCTCGGATCACCCCAACAAACCTTCTTCATCACAGACATGGGAGTCGAAATATACAACTCTGCGAACCCAATCTCCTTTGAACTGCTTTCAATAATTCCATCAGGCGAAGTGTCATTTTCCTCTATGCAGTTCTACGGCGATGATGTTCTGGTTCTCAATCAAGGCACTGAGATGCACACCTTCGATATATCTGATCCAACTCATCCGAACCTTCTCGGATCTACTGAGATTGGCATGAGTCTTGATAGCATCTACTTCGATAACGATACGCTAGTAGGGATCAACTACCCCATGATCCACACATTTCACTATGCTGGTTCTGAGTCAGTTGAGCACCTCGCGACATTCCAGCCACAGACTTCAACAAACTCGATCGCGATTCGTGATGGGTTTATCTACGCAAGTCGGCAACTACCTGAGAGCGACAACCCACCCCATGGATTTGCGGAGGGATTAGAGGTGATCAAAATTCGCGATCCGCGAAACCCTGTATCAACCATCTACCCATACAACAACTATTCTGTCATCGGGATGGAAACCATCGGCGATGAACTCTGGGTGTTCTCTCGCTACAGTGATTGGGATCTGTCTTCGTATGGGAGAATTTATATCTACAGCCTTGCTGATCCTTCAGAGCCTGTCGAGATCTGCTCCTTCCAACTCAACCCTGAGTTGCCTGAGTTCAGCACATCTGACGGGCATGTGGTCATCAGCAATATCGGCTCAAGAGTAGTTGCCATGGATATCCGCCACGAGTGTTTGTACTGTCCTGCTGATATTACCGGTGACGGGCATATCAATCTGACTGATGCACAAGAGTTCGTGACCCTGTTTACCACCAGCGACAGTTACGCGGATTACAACTTCGACGGCAATCTCGATTACTTCGATGTCGCGGAGTTTCTCAGTGCGTACTTCAGTGGGTGCCCGTGATCACTCCCGCCGTGGCACGACGCCCAAGGGCGAACGCGCGATGAAGTTGCTCCTCTCTACCGGCGAGGTCCTGGCGTGAACGGCTGATCGAGTTATGCGCAGTCAAATAGTGCCGGAGGTGCACATAGACATCACTCATTTATGTGTGCATAAAACTCAGTTCTGTGGCCACCGTATTCAAGTTCATTTCTGCCACCCCTAAATCATGGTGTTGCTTCTCAAGACAGGAATACTCTCAGCCTGCATACTCAGTTTTTTTCGCTGCACATTGAACCGTAACGCGCATCCCTCCGATTGCCGATGCTGCCTTCAACTGAAGAGTAAGCAAGAGGGAAATCAGCTTGAGACGGAATCAGCTACAGAACAGAGAGTCGATATGGAGAAAGGCGTTCTTACTCAGCGTGCTGATAGGATTTCTTGCTCGTCACTCACGAGCGTCGACAGCGATTGGCGTTGTTTCTGTTGGCGGTCTTCTGGTCGTCAGTCCGAACTTGATCCGAGGGCAAAGCATTGAAGCGGTACAAACTCAATCCCATTTGCCAGGTGCCGATCTCGGAGCGGGCTTCCAAAATGAGAACGAAAACAATAATGCACTTATCATTTCGCCAGAAAATCCCAACCCCATTCGAGATGAACAATCTCATGACGGACTGAGAAGTTTAACTAATAGAAAAGAAGTTCCACCCAGCACGCGAAATCACATCCAATCGATCGGAGCAGACGGCGCGACAGGGCCGCAAGGACCAGCCGGACCACAAGGACCGGCGGGCGCTGACGGCGAAGATGGAGCAGACGGCGCGACAGGGCCGCAGGGACCAGCCGGACCGCAAGGGCCGGCGGGCGCAGACGGCGAGGATGGTGCAGACGGCGCGACAGGGCCGCAGGGACCAGCCGGACCACAAGGACCGGCGGGCGCTGACGGCGAGGATGGTGCAGACGGCGCGACAGGACCGCAAGGACCAGCCGGACCACAAGGACCGGCGGGCGCTGACGGCGAGGATGGTGCAGACGGCGCGACAGGACCGCAGGGACCAGCCGGACCACAAGGGCCGGCGGGCGCTGACGGCGAGGATGGTGCAGACGGCGCGACAGGACCGCAGGGACCAGCCGGACCGCAAGGACCAGCGGGCGCTGACGGTGAGGATGGTGCAGACGGCGCGACAGGACCGCAAGGACCAACCGGACCACAAGGACCAGCGGGCGCTGACGGTGAGGATGGTGCAGACGGCGCGACAGGGCCGCAGGGACCAGCCGGACCACAAGGACCGGCGGGCGCTGACGGCGAGGATGGTGCAGACGGCGCGACAGGGCCGCAGGGACCAGCCGGACCGCAAGGGCCGGCGGGCGCTGACGGTGAGGATGGAGCAGACGGCGCGACAGGACCGCAAGGACCAACCGGACCACAAGGACCAGCGGGCGCTGACGGTGAGGATGGTGCAGACGGCGCGACAGGACCGCAAGGACCAGCCGGACCACAAGGGCCGGCGGGATCGAGCCCTTGGGATGACAACGGGAGTGACATCACTGTAGATGTATCTGTTGGGATCGGTGTGATTGGTCCGACTGAGGCGCTTGAAGTCGATGGAAATATCGTGGTGTCCGGCACGATCGACAATGGCCTCGATGCGGGGCTGGAGATCCATGCGAATAACGAAGTTGCACTGCAACTCATGCCCGATGCGACAAGCCCGATCATCTTGGGGGGACACTCAAGCAACTCTGTGGATGCCGACGCGAGCGGGAGTGTCATCGCGGGAGGCGGTCAAAGCGGGCAGTCGAATGCAATCTACGACGCGTTCAGTGTCATCGCAGGTGGTGCAGGAAACTTCGCCGGGCTGAACGACTCAGACCCCACACTGCACGGGTACGCGAGCGTGGGAGGCGGTCTGAATAATGACGCCGCGGGTCTCTATGGCACAATCGGAGGCGGATGGGGGAACACCATCGATTCTGCATCAACGGGCGGAATCATCCCTGGCGGCCGAGACAACTATGTATCTGGAAACTATTCCATGGCCGCGGGGTATCGCGCCGTGGCTGCGTACGACGGAAGTTTCGTATGGGGTGATTCTCAGAACTCGGACATCTCGTGTATCGGAGCAGACCAGTTCATCATTCGCGCTCGTGGTGGTATCTGGCTGGGTGACAACAGCCTGGTCAGTTTCCCGCTCAGTGCTCATATTGCAACTTCGACCGGCGCATTCCTGAGCCTTGGTGGTATTTGGATCTCGATCTCTGACCGGGATGCGAAGAAGGACGCACGAGAGATTGATGGCGATGATCTGCTCACGCGGGTTTCCGATCTCCCGATCTATAACTGGACATACAAGATTGAGGGCGATGATGGTCGCCACATCGGGCCGTTCGCCCAAGACTTCTATGCGCAGTTTGGGCTCGGATCGGATGATCGCCATATCGCTGCAACCGATATGGCCGGGGTCTCGCTTCGCGCGATTCAGGTGCTCACCGATCGTGTTGAGGATCTTGAATCACGACTAACTGAACTTGAATCGGGTCATGACGATTGTTGTTCATGCACCCATCCGTGAGTGCGTTCTTCATCATCACTCCCGTCGGGGCTCAACGCCCAACAACGATCGCACGAAGAAGTCCCGCATGCGGCGTTGGCCGTAGGGCGAGCCGATCGTGCCGTGTCCCAAACCCGGGAAGTTGATGAACTCGAAGTCCTTGTCGGCCTTGATCAGGGCGTCGACGACCTGCATCGTGCTCGCAGGGTCGACATTCTGATCGAGCTCCCCCACTGTCAACAGCAGATCGCCCTCGAGCAGGTGCGCGTTGTCGCGGTTGGAGCTGGCGGAGTAGGACGCGTCGATGGGGTAGCCCATCCAGGCCTCGTTCCACCAGATCTTGTCCATGCGGTTGTCGTGGCAGCCGCAGTCGGCGACGGCGGCTTTGTAGAAGTCGTTGTGCCACAACAACGCCGCCATCGCGTTCTGTCCGCCGGCGGACACGCCGTAGATGCCGACGCGCTCGATATCCATCCACGGGCGTTCCTTCGCGGCCGCCTTCATCCACGCGATGCGATCGGGGAACCCCGCGTCCTTGATGTTCTTCCACGCGACATCGTGGAATGCCTTGGAGCGCCAGTTGGTGCCCATGCCGTCGATGTGGACGGTGATGAACCCGAGCTCGGCGATCGATCGCGAGCCGCGCCAGACGCTGAACGACTTGGGCACATGCTGACCGTGCGGGCCGGCGTAGATGGCCTCGATAACGGGATACTCAATATCCGGATCGAAGGTAGTCGGCTTCTGGATGAAGCCCCAGATGTCGGTCTTCCCATCGCGCCCCTTCGCGACGAACCGCTCGGGCGGGTTCCAGCCGGCAGAGATGAGCTCGGACCAGTCCGCCTCGGCGAGTCTGGCGACTTTGGAGCCGTCGGATGTGCGCCGCAACTCGGTGACGGGCGGCAGATCGACGCGCGAGTATCGATCGCTGTAGTACGCCCCATCGGGTGAGAAGTCGATATCGTGGGTACCGTCGCCGTCGGTGAGGAGCGTGAACCCGGTGCCGTCGATGTTGACGCGTGCGTGGTGGATGTGATACGGGTCCTGATCCTTGTGGTAGCCCATGATGCGTAGTCGCAGATCACCGGTCTCGGGGTCGAAGTGATCGACGGCTCGCACGACCCAGTCGCCCTGCGTGATGGGATTGAGCAGCTCGCCCGTGATCGCGTCGAAGCGGTAGAGATGATTCCAGCCGGATCGTTCGGACATCCAGACGATCTCATTGCGATCATGGAGGATGTTGAGGTAGGTCTTGTTGGAGTAGTTGATGAAGGTGTCGCTGGTCTCGTCGATGATGACCTGCGATTCCCCTGTTGCTGCATCAACGCGGACGACGCGGAGCGTCTGGTGCCCGCGCTCGTTGTAGAGGTAGTAGAAGGCGCTGGAATCGGGCGCCCACTCGATGCGGTTGACGCTCCAGGTGTCGCCGATGGGCCTGTTATCGATCTGGATCTCTTTGGACTGTTCTGCGGAGAACAGCGCAGGCTTGGGTTGATCAATGGGGTCGCCGGGCTTGGTGTAGTCGAAGGTGATGAGCTTGGGTTGCAGCGTGTCGTGTTCGAGGCCGTCGGGTGTGGACTCGACGATGTGCACCTCGCGCTGCGGGGCTCGCTCGACACGCATGGTGACAAACTTGGTGGAGTCGGGGGACCAGTGGACGCTCTCGTACGGCTCTTCGAGTGACGCAGCTGGTTCCTGCTTGTTCCCAGAACTGATCCTCTTCACACTCAAGAAACCGCCACGCAGAATCACATCGAACCTCCCATCCGGGGATGGATTCCTAAGCCAATGCGATGTAGGCCCTCCTCTCCTATGTCCAAACTCGGGTGTCTCAACATCTGGTTCTACCGCGGGCGGCTCCGACGCGATGATCACGCTGGGTGTTTCGCTCGCAAGGTATACGCCCAGTGTCTTCCCACTCGTCGTGATGACCCGCCACGCGTGGTTGGTGTAGGTGCCCTGACGATGCGATTGCCCGGGTTCGAGGGTCGCGTAGGTCCGGGCGTTGCCGGAGGAATCGAGCCATTGGAACTCAACGGGTTCGTCGTACGCGTTGAGGACGAACACGCTCGTCGCTGGGCCGCCGCCGTTGGATCGATCGATGTTGACGCGTTTGAGACCGAGTTGCTCGGGAAAGTCCTCCGGCGAGAGTTCGCGCAGGTTGCTGGCGTCGGCGTGGACACTCCACAGCCCGCCGTGTCCGGCGAGGGTGAAGACGATCGTCAACGGGTCGGCCTCGCGTTCAACCGCATCGAACCAGGTGACGCGAGGAGATCCCTCTATACCGAGTTCATTGAGTTGCGCCGCGATCCGGTCCATATCGAGCGCGGGCGTGATCGCGCCCGTCTCCAGATCGATCGTCCGCCACTCGGACGAGCCGTCGGGCAGGTCGTACTGATACACCGGATAGCTCGGCGTCAACCATCGCACCCGCACCTCCGCGTTGCGGACGAGGGAGCCCCAGTCGCCGGGGAGGGCGTCGGCGCGTTCGTAATCGGCGCGGGTGCCCTGGGCGTGGGCGAGGGTGGTGAGGAGGGCAAGGACGAGGATCAGGATCGGAGTTCGCATGCTTGAGTATACTTGCGCCTTGGGCTCAAGGGTTATCGCACCCAAGCCGATCGCCATTCGTTCTTCCGATGACCTGAGCGCACCGGCTCCCATTTTTTTCATTGCTGCCTTACATGCTTGCCATATAATCTTTATTCAGAATCGAGAACATGCAATGCACAACAGCACTTCCTCAATGAGTAGAAACCGATTTACCCAAGCGCTGTTGGCCGCCATGGCTCTCTTCTGCGCTCCGCTTGCCATCGCATCCGCACATCCAACCGATGGTGTCATATGCGGAAGCCAAGCTTTGCTCAACACAGTCTCCGCGTCCGAGTCCGCCCAGGGCCTGCTGGTGATCGAAGACCGTCTGTATTCGATGAGTCTTGCTGGATCAATTCAGGTGTACAACCTCTACTACCCCGACCTTCCTTTTCTGAACGGCGAGTTCTCCTATGAAACCGAAGGGCTCTTCCTCGACTTCGCTGTGAAAGACGATTATGTGTATATCGTCGACAACTCAGAAGGCATCCACATCGTCGATTTCAGCAACATCTTCTCCCCGCAACTCGTGACCACATACCGCGAGGGAAGCATCAGTAAGTTCGTCGAAATTGAAGACGAGTTGATGTATGTCATCGATGTCGGAGACGACCTGCAGATTGTTGACATTTCAGATCCTGAAGACCCCCAGCTCATTTCTGAGTTCGACTTAGCGTCCATGAAGGGTTTCGATATCCAAGATGGCATCGCATACATTGCGAACTACCACGGCGGCTTGCGATCGTACGATGTACGAGATCCACTCAACCTCGTCTACCTCGACTATGTCGACGGCCCGCAAGACCCCTGGGACCTGACGGTGGAGGGGCAGTTCGCCTATATCGCGAACGGTCGCGAAGGAGTTGCGGCCTACGACATCTCGGACCCCAGCAACATGGTCCTCGTCAGCAACCTTGGAAACAGCGGCGACGACAATGAAGGCGAGTTGGGATTCGTATATCATGTTTCCGTCTCTGGCAACTATGTCTACGCCTCTGGCCTCTCAAATGGTTTCAACATTCTTGACTACACCGATCCTGCCAACCCCATCCGCTTATCGAACCACGCTGCGCTCAATGGCGCTGACAGTTCGATTGTCATCGACAACTTGGCCTATGTATCCGGCTGGAACGACACCCTGTCGGTGTACGATGTATCAAATCCCACCCTGTTTCCGGTCATCACTCGATTCGATCCGCTTGGATCGAATCGGAAGGTGAGCATCTACGGTGACACCGCATTCCTTGCGACAGGCGGCTGGGGCGTTCAGTCATTCGATATCTCGAATCCCGCAACCCCAATACAAACCGGCAGCTTCTTTACTCCCAACGAAGCCGAGCAAGTCGTTGTTCGCGACGGATATGCGTATATTGCGGATGGCAGACAGTACTTTGAGATCTACGACATTACTGACCTAGATAATCCTGAACATGTGTCTTCGGTTGAAGTCATCGGCTACTGCAAGAGGGTCTCTATCGACGGGAACTATGCCTACATCGCTGGGACTGCGGGCCTCAATGTTGTGGACATCCGTGACCCACATCATCCTGTATGGATGGCCTTTTTTGATACCGATAGCGAGTTGACAAGTGTCCAAGCCATCGACGACACCGTGTTTGCCACGACATTCCGAGACGGGTTCTTCATCTTCCGACTTACTCACGAAGCTCAGCCCTATGTTGTTGGAAGCACACCCTTGAGTGCACTTGCAACTGGATTGGCGATCATGGGTGACAAAGCACTCATCAGTGGCTGGTACTCGGGGCTTCATGTCATTGATATTCAAGACTTGAGCTCCCCGACCGTTATGGCCAGCTTTCCAGTTGATGACGATATCACTTCGCGTGACATGCATGTCGTAGGAGACCGCGCTTTCGTTGCCCAACACAGCCATGGCCTCGGTGTTTACGACATCTCCGATCTGACCGATATCAGTGAAATTGGTCGATTTAGAAGTCATCACTACGGGCTGTATGTCTCAGCAACGAGCGAAATCGCATTCCTGTCTGATGACTATGGCAGCGTGTACATACTTGATGTCACAGAATCATGCGGCGCCTGCCCCGCCGACCTGAACGATGACCGAGTGCTCAACTTCTTTGATGTGACGATCTTTATCGAAGGGTTCGCAACTCAGTCGGACGATGCCGACTTCAATGGTGATGGGCTGCTCAACTTCTTCGATGTGTCGAGTTTTCTCGAAACATATCTTGCTGGGTGTCCGTAATCCCTCTACTCGACAAGCAGCTGCTCTTTGAACAACTTATGTATCCGCCGCAACTGATCCAGCCATGAGCTCGGCTCCTTGTAGCCGTGCGGCTCGATCGGGTGCAGCGCGAGCTCCCAGTTCTCCTTCTCCAACTCAATCAAGCGCTGTGACAACCGGATGATGTCCTGGGCTACGACATTGTCGTCGAGCAGCCCGTGGAGCATGAGCAGGTGGCCCTCCAAACCCTCGGCGTGGTTGATGGGTGAGGAGATGTCGAAGGCCTCGGGGTCGATGTCCGGGGTGTTGAGGATGTTGCTGGTGTAGCCGTGGTTGTAGTGACGCCAATCGGTCACACTCCGCAGCGCGGCACCGGCCTTGTAGGTCTCGGGCTCGAGGAACATGGCCATGAGCGTCATGAACCCGCCGTAGCTGCCGCCGTAGATCCCGACGCGGTCGATGTCACCATTGTGGTTTTCCACGGCCCAGTCGATCGTATCCTTAAAATCTTCGAGCTCGGGGTAACCCATCTTGCGATAGATCGCGGTGCGCCAATCCCGCCCGTAGCCAGAGCTGGCACGAAAATCGGGCGCGAGCACGATAAAACCCTCATTGTTGAGGATGGTGTGGAACATGTGCTCGCGGGTGTAGTTCCTCCACTCGTAGTTGGCGAACTGGAGGTATCCCGCGCCGTGGGAGAAGATGACGATGGGACGCTTGCCGGGGAACTTCTCGCTGTCGGGGAGATACACACGCGTATAGATCGGTTGCTCCGTATGTGATGAGGGGATCGGGACGATCTCGGGCGTGTTGAACTCGGTGCTGAGAAACTCCTCGGTGATGGTGTGTGTCAGCCGCTTGGGTGTCGCGTCGGGCGCTGTCACATCGACGAGATAGAGCTCGGGCGGTGTGCTGAGATTGGAATAGGTAAAGACGACCTTGGTCTCGTCGGGGGAGAGTGCGAGACTTGAGACGGTGCCTTCCATCTTGGTGATCGGCGTGAGGGCCCCGGTGGCAAGGTGCAGGCGCTCAATCTCCTGCACGCCCGGGTGTTTGCGATTGGATCTGAAGTACACGGCCGAGCCATCGCGGGTGAATGTGATACCGCGAACCTCGTGCAGGTCCCCCGTGAGGGCCTCGGCGCTGCCCGACTCGGTGTCGTATGTGTAAAGCCGGGCGTAGTTTGACTCCTCGGAGACATACCAGAGGGTGTCGGTGCCGGGGATGAACCCGAACTCGTTGAAGCTCCAGTTGATCCAGGCCTCGTCTCGCAGGTGGTGGGCGCAGGTAACGATGGGGTTACCCTCGTCGTCGAGGGTCTGGGTATCAACCAGAACGATCCAGCGGTCCTTGTTGTCGTGTGACTTGAGCATAAACGCGCCGTAGCGACCTGAGTCGGACCAGCGGGTACCGAGCGACGAGACCGGACGGGGCTTGGCGTTCTTCTTCTCGGCATCCTTCGCCTTGTCCTGCTCGGCCTGTTCGATCGAATCGCTCGGCTCGTCCTCGCCCTTCTCCTTGAGCCACGCGAGGGGGTCGTCCTTGATCATCGGCAACTCGTCGAATGAGAGCTCGACCACCTTCTCGTTGATCAGATCCAGCAGGTGAAACGCAACGGGAGTTTCCGTCTGCAAACCCACCTTTGTGCGCACAGAACGGGTCGATACATACCCGTCCTCGTTGATGTAGTCGGGCATGATGTCGCGTTTGTCGCTGGGACGCTTGGACGGCGCGGTCGCGACGAGCATGTGTGAGCCCGATGGAGACAACCAAGTCCCTTGCGAGCGTCGGTCTTTGCCCATATAGAAAGGACCGGGCGTCTCTGTCGGGTCCTCAGCCTGATCCCACGCATAACGATCGTCCTCCCGCATCGCTTCGCGCTTGTCATCGAGCACGATGATCTCGAAGAGTTCACGCTGCTGCTTTTGCAGACCATCTCGCTTTTCGATGTCCTTCTCGCGTTTCTCCTTTGGATCTTTGGGCTCATCGCTGAAACGGATATCCGCGGCCTGCACTTCGATTGGACCCGAAAGGGGACGGATGTACCAGTTCCCTCCGCGCGAAAACGCGATCTGGGTGTCATTGGCCATAAACATCGCGCTGGATTCGCGATCGCTTGTGCGGGTGAGCTGGGTCGTATTGCCGCGTTGCGTATCGAAGAGGAACAGGTCCCCGTTGTGGTTGAGCAGACGACGGGATCCGTCCTCGCTCCAGTCGCCGCGGGCGGTGAAGTACGGGCCGGGGTTTTCCGGGGTGATCCTGTGCGCAATGGGTCGATCGGTCGCATCGATCGTGCGCGTAAAGATCATGTAATCGTCCGAAAAATCTCGCCCCACCCGCCCGGGTCTGCGGGCTCGATACAGAATCCCAGAACCGTCCACAAGCCATCGGGGATTGGAGGGCGACATCGCGATCCAATCGGGCTCCTGGGTGATCTGTTCAAGGGTCGGCTGCGTCATCTCCTGCGCGATCGCGGGCGAGAGGACGAATGAGGGGGCGGCGAGCGCACACACAGCGAGGGTCTGGATCAAATTCATGCACAGACTATACACGAAGACGGCGAGTTCCCCACAATCTGCAGGTCCGCCTGTTATCCATTGTGGGAAAGTGTGACCCGATCCCGATACGCTTGGATATGCCCGAACCATCAGTGTTTTCTGTTGACCAACCCGCGAACGACAGCCCGTCTTCTCCGGCGGGGTTGCCGAATCCAGGCAGGCCTGACCCGATCATCGAGTTTGTTCGTCATCGGATCTCCGAGCCGGCGCGATTCCCGATCAAACCGGGGCTCACGATGCTCAACAACGGGTCATACGGGTTAACCCCCGAAGTGGTCCGTGATGCGCAGCGGGAACTCCGCTGCCGCATGGAATCCGACCCAGTCCGGTTCTTCAAAGCGGACCTCGAGGACTACTGCGATGACGCGCGCAGCGCGATCGCGTCATTCACAAACACGAAACCCCAAGACATCGCGCTGGTGCCCAATGGGACCTTCGCCGTCGCGACGGTGCTCAACAATCTTGAACTCGAACCCGGTGACGAAATACTCGTCACGGACCACGAGTACATGGCAACTTTCAATGAGCTCGGGAAGATCTGCCGAGCAACTGGCGCAAAGGTAACCGTTGCGAAGATTCCTTTCCCCGATGTCACACCGGAACAGGTGATCGATTCAGTCGTGGGTTCGATGACGGATCGGACGAAAATCGTGATGATCTCGCACATCGCGAGTGCGAGCTCGCTGATCATGCCGGTGAAAGAGATCGTGGACGAGGCCAAGCGGCGCGGGATCGAATCGTTCCTCGATGGGGCTCACACCCCGGGGCAGATCGACCTGAACATCGGCGAACTCGACCCAACCTGGTACGCGGCGAGTTGTCATAAGTGGTTGATGTGTCCGAAAGGGACCGGGTTCATCTATACTTCCCCCAATCGCAAGGACGGGTTCAAGCCCATCGTGCTGTCGTGCCGGGTGCACGAAACACGCCCCGAGCGAAACGCCTATCTGTGCGATTTCGACTATACCGGGACGAACGATTACACGGGCAACCTCGTCATCCCCGTCGCGATCGAGCACATGGGTGCACAACTGCCCGGAGGTTGGAACGAACTCCGCATGCGCAATCACGATCTGATCGTTGAAGGAGCGAAGATTGTGTGCGATGCGATCGGAATCGATCAGCATGTCCCCGATTCCATGGTCGGCACCATGGTCTCGATCCCCCTGCCCGGCATGTGCGAGCCGAGCGACCTGCTCGGCGAGGGGTTGTGGGATCGGTTGTACCTGAATCATGGGCTCCAGGTCCCCGTGTGGGATCTGCCCGGCGTGTGCGATCGGATGATCCGTATCAGTGCGCAGTTGTATAACCGGATGGAGGACTATGAACGATTGGGTGAGGCACTTCGGATCGAACTCGATCGATAAGGATTGAACGGAGAGAGAGATTCAGCAGGCGGCCCGGTGGAATCGGGCCGCTTTGCGTAACTTGACTTTGCAACCGCTCGCCTGACGAAATCCCTCGAGTTCCCGACTTTCGCGAAACAAAGGGCGGTTTCGGACGAAAGGGTGCGATAAGATGACCCGAAGGATGAGCGGCCCACGCACACAACCCGAGATCAGCCCGGATGCGTATCGAGATCGCGTTCAAGACGCGTATCAGGACCTCGCTGTCTGTGTCACTGGCGGTGCCGGATTCATCGGCGGGCACCTCTGCGATGCCCTCGTATCGCTCGGGGCTCGCGTGACCATCCTTGACGATCTTTCCAACGCGGACACACGCCATGTCGGCACGCTGATCGACCGCGCCCCGGAGCATGTTCGATTCATTCAGGGTTCGATCCTCGATCCCAACGCCCTGAGCGAGGCGATGGACGGGGTGACGCGGGTCTTCCACCTCGCGGCGCTGGGCTCGGTGCCCAAGAGCGTCGAACAGCCCGAGCGGACCTGGCTCGTCAACGCAACGGGCACGATGCGGGTCCTCAAGGCCGCCCAGCTGGCGGGCGCGGGCAGAGTGATCTACTCCGCATCGTCAAGCGCCTACGGCAACAACCCGACGCTTCCTAAGCGTGAGGACATGGCGCCAGAGCCCGAGTCGCCTTACGCGGCCGCGAAGTATGCGGGCGAATCGCTGTGCCGATCGTGGGCCAAGTGCTACGGGATCGATACGGTCTGCCTTCGCTACTTCAACATCTTCGGCACGCGCCAGGCGGCCGACTCCGCGTACGCCGCGGTGATTCCAGCGTTCATCAAACGCTGGGTCCACAACGAGTCCCCCACCATCTTCGGCGACGGCGGGCAGACCCGCGACTTCACCCATGTCAGCAACGCGGTCCTCGCGAACCTGCTCGCAGGCGCAAGCACAACCAACCTCAACGGCGAGGTCGTGAACATCGGTGCGGGAATTCGCACCAGCGTGAGCGAACTTGCATCCATGATCCAGTCCCGCCTGGGTCTGGAAGGACTCGATCCCGAGCACGCACCAGAACGAGTCGGCGAAGTCCGAGACTCGGTTGCGGATATATCACGAGCGAAGGAGCTGATCGGGTACGAGCCGATCACGGATCTCAAGGACGGGCTGGCGACCACGGTGGACTGGTACAACCAGGCGCTGCGTGATGAACGCGAGGGAGCCGCGTGATGATCGGTCGCTGTATCGATACGGTTGGTGCGCTGTGGGTCCTGCTCACGCTGGGCGCAGCGACCAGGTTCCGATTCAACGGCGACTACTGGGAGTGGCGCACGAAGACTGCCCTCGACGCGAAGGGTGCGCCCGAGGGCAAGCTCGCCCGGATGCATCTCGCGATGGAATACGCCCGATGGGCGTGGCGGATGCGTCGGCTGCGTTAACGCGCAAGCCGATTCCAAATCCTGTACCATACCCCTGTTAAGGGGGCCGCGGTTTGACTCCCTTCTCTTTTCCATGCATGGGACCAAACCAAATGAAAACGATCCAACTGATGGGCGCCATCGCCGGCGCAGGGATGCTCTGGGGCTGCAGCACCACAAGCACGCGAGACCGTGACGCATCGGCGCACCTGGCGCACGATGCCTATGTCGAGGCAATTAACTCGAACAACCTGGACAACTTTCTGGGCATGCTCACCGACGATGTCGTGTTCATGGCTCCCAACGCTCCGATGATGACAGGCAAGGACACGCTCCGTGCGTGGGCCACGCCCTATCTCGACGCGTACACCGTGAAATGGGAGAAGACGGAGCTGGAACTGGTGGTCAACGGCGACTGGGCCTATTCGCTCTACAGCTACCGCGAGGACGACACCCCCAAAGCCGGCGGTCCACGCCTGCAGGACACGGGCAAGGGCATCATCATCTATCACTACGACGACGATGGCGTCTGGCGGGTCGCACGCGACGCGTGGAACTCGGACCTGCCCGCGAGCGAGCACTGATCGAGAGGGACACATATGAGCGAGTCACCAATGCAGGTCGTGCAGGGTATCTATGACGCCTTCGCAACGGGCGATGTGCCCGCGGTGCTCGGACGCATGCACGAGCAGATCGAATGGAACGAGGCGAACAACTTCCCCTACGCCGACGGGAACCCGTACATCGGGCCCGAGGCGGTGCTCAACGGTGTGTTCGCACGCTGCATCGGCGAGTGGGACGGCTTCGGGGTCAAGATCGACGAGTTGATCGATGCCGGCGATACGATCGTTGCACTCGGGCACTACACCGGCACCTACAAAGCAACCGGCAAACCCCAACGCACGCAGCTCGTCCATGTCTGGAGGGTCAGCGATGGCAAGGCCACACGCTTCCAGCAGTACGCGGACACGCTGCATGTGGCTCAGGTCAGCGGCACTGTTTGACAATCGGCATGGTCAGTTGCCTGCTTCCGGCTCGCCCACATACACCACGAAGTCGGCGATGTTGCGATCCTCGTCCTGGATCTCATCATGCGTTGCGGGCAGCGTGATACATGTGACGATGTTGATCTCGCGTCCGGCACGCTTGCGGAGCTGATCGACCAGCTCGGAGCTGCCCGGCTCGAAGGGGAACTGGGCGTGGAAGAATCCGACGATGAGCACCACGGGGGTGCCGTGGTCAAACCCATCGACCATGCTCTGGGCCATGGTCGCGTCCCAGGTGGATTGTGAACGGAGGAATCCTTCGATCATTTCTTCGCCGCCGTGGGACGCCATGCCGCCCATCGCGTCGATGAACCGTTCGCGGTACGCGCCCTGAGGCGTCTGATCCGGGATCTCCACCAGTTCGCGCTGGTTGTCGTTGAGTTTACGCAGTCGATCGAATCCATCGGTGCGGGCGAGTCGGACATACCGGCGCGGGGCATTGGCCGCGATCACGGGGCGACCGGCCTCTTTGGACGCATCGATCATCCGTGCGTGCGCCCAGGGGTTGTTGCCCTCGTTGCGATCCGCTGCTTTTTCGAAGGCTTCGCGATCGGTGATCCCCGCGAGGTAATCATCAAGCGCGATCTGCTCGTCGCGCTCATAGAACTCCATCGCGAGGATCGCGTTGGGGTTCGCAATAAGGATGTCCTCGAACATCTCCTGCTGGATCGCGTTGCCCAGTTCGTGCCCGTGCACCTCGCCCATGAGGACGACATCCGCACCGGCCATCTTCTGGATCGCCTGCGACCAGGTGGTGGCACCGGCCCCGTCGCCATTGAGGATGGTGACGGATCGCGCCGCGTTGCGAGTTGACTCGCGGAGTGCCTGGGTCTGCTCTTCGCGGGTCTGGGTCGTGCACCCCGAGAGGAGCGCACCGAGGGCGCAGGCCGTGATCAATCGCGTCGCGTGGTTCATCTTCATCTGTCTCGTCCTCGTCTCACATCCTCGTCGGATCGTGTGGTGTTACGCTCCTGCTGCGAACGGGTCCGCAGCGAGAGTTGGGGTCGCGTCGCTCTGCGTTTGGGTCCCGCGCCACATATCGAGCACGAGCGAGAACAGCAACGGTACCAACAGGAGTGTAAACACGGTCGAGACGAGAAGCCCGCCGACGACGACAGAACCCAGCCCGCGGTACATCTCGGACCCGGAACCCGGGACGAGCACAAGCGGGAGCATCCCACCCACCGAGGTCATCACGGACATGAAGATCGGGCGGATACGGGTCTTGAATGACATCACGATCGCGTCGATCGGCTTCATGGGCTCGGAATGCTCGGTTTCCGCCTCATCGCCTCGCATGAAGTTGAGCGACTGGTGCACGATCAGAATCGCGTTGTTCACCACGACACCGATAAGGATGATGAACCCGAGCATAGTGAGCACATCAAGCTTCTGAGGTGCCTTGGTAGGGTCCATCAGGGAGAAGTGGTGAACGATCGCGAGCCCTGCGAACCCGCCAACGACGGCGAGCGGAACGGAGAACATGATCACCAATGGGTACAGGAAACTCTCGAAGAGCGCACACATGAGGAGATAGGTCACCAGAAGCGCCCACACGAGACGCGCGGTAAGAAGTTCGGGGTGTCCGACGGAAACCCACGCGAGCGCCGCGATGATCAGCCCGAGCAGGATGGTACCAACGACGCCGTAGATTCCGTATTGGTTCTTAGACCGCTTTGAGCGGAAGAAGACGACGACGCCAGCGATGATCGAGATGACGGTGATCAGCCCCGCGGCGAGCAGGGACATGCCACCGGTGCCGGCGCCCTCAGGGGGTGCTGAGCCGAGCAGCGATGCACGCACCTGTTCAAGGTCCGCTGCGGACCCTTCCAGACGCACGCGCATGGATCGATCAACCAGACCGGCAGCGTTGGCCGCGTCGATCATGTTTTCCTGGATCCAGTCCATCGCCTGCTGCACGGGCATGGCCTCGGGTGGGTTCACGGAGATTGTCACGCTCGGGAGTTCCTCGATGCGCTGGATGATCTGCGCCGCAAGCGTTGGACGGAACTCAACGACGGAATCGATCGGAACCACCGGACCGGCGGGTGTGGCAACGGGGACATCGCGGATCTGCTCGAGCGTGTCCATTCGTCCACCCATCGGGAGGACGACGAGGTCGATGGTTTCGGACCCGACTTTGTAATCGCCGACGAACGCGCCGTCAAAGAGCCCGCGGATCGCAACACCCAGCCCCTGGGTCGTGAGCCCGAGCTCGCGCCCGCGATCGTTGAGGACGATCTGCATCTCCTGCTGCTGGAGCGTGAAGTTGGCGGGGGTCGGGGTGACATTGCCGTAGCCGAACTCGCCCGCCGCGACGCCGAACATCATCGACGCGGCCGCGTTGACCTGGTCCAGACTCGGTCCAGAGATCTCGACCTTGATCCCGCCGCCGTCACGGACATCGGAGAAAAGCGAGCTCTGTCGTGCACCCCCGAACGAGTCGGGGATGCCCTGCATCGCGCCTGTGAGGAGGTGCCCGATGGGGATGACGACCTGATCGTCCTGCGAGGTTGCGCCGATGAACATGTTTGTCCCGAACGCACCGATGAAGAAGTTCCCGATGGGAACCGGCTCGAAGATCGGCATGCCGGGCATCATCTGGATGTCGGGGAGATCCGCGTAGGTCTCGGGCTGATCGATATCCGCAGCCGCGTACGGGTAGATGCGTTGCTCGATCCGGTTCGCGATCCCCTCGCGTTCCTCAACGGAGAGCCCAGGGGGAATCAGCAGCCCCCCGAACACAAGATTCCGGTTGCCAGCTGGAAGATAGTCGAGCGGGGGCATGAGCTTGATGCCGCCCCAGACACTGACGATGGTGAGGAACAAGATCACACCCGGACGCAGCGACCACGCACGCCAACCGGTCATCAGCCACTTGAGCTGATCGCCCGCGAGGTCGACGATCTTAGCGAAGAGCGCGGGGATCCCGAACATGCCGCCAATGAGTCGTTTGACGATCCCAGGCTTGGCGGACTCTGGACGCAACCAGCGAGAACACGCTGTCGGGATGACAATGACAGACACGATGAGCGAGAAGGTCACCGCGCCAACGATCGCGATGGAGATATCGCGGAACAGCTGCCCGACTTCTTCCTGGATCGTGAGCACCGGGATAAACACCGCAACGGTGGTCAGGGTCGATGCGAGGACAGCGCCCCAGACTTCCTTGCCGCCTCTCCATGACGCGATGATCGGGGATTCACCCAGCTTCAGTCGTCGATCGATGTTCTCAAGGACCACGATCGAGTTATCAACAACCATACCGACCGCGAATGCGAGACCCGCAAGAGAAATGACATTGAGTGTTCGCCCCATCGCGAGCATCACGAGAAAGGTCCCCACGACGGAGATGGGGAGCGCGATGGCGATGATGCCCGTCGCACGCCAGTTGCGGAGGAAGAGCAGCAGAACGATCGTCGCGATCCCGCCACCGACCCAAAGGTTCGATGTCACGAGCGAGATCGCGCTGTTGATGTAATCGGTTTCGTCGTAGACCTGGCGCATGCGCAGATCCGGACCGACCGGGCCCGCCTCGGTGCGCCCGCCCAGGTTGGGGAGGATCTTCTCGCGGACATCCTGAACGCGGACTTTGAGCTCTTTCATGATCTCGAGGACATTCGCGTCGCTCTGACGGATGACATTGATCGCGATCGCGGGGCGCGCGAACGAGCGGATGAACCCGGTTTCCTTCTCGTGCCCCACTTCGACCTGCGCAACATCGCGCACGCGGACGGGTTTCCCGTCGCGGTAGGTAATGATCGTGTCGAGGATCTGCTCGGGGTCTTCATACTGCCCCACGAGGCGCACGCGGTAGTCGCGCTTCCCCTCCGCGATCGTCCCCGCGGACACATTCGTGTTCTCGCCCTGCAGCGCCTGCACGACATCGAGATGGTTCAGCCCGCGCTGTGCGAGCGCGACGGGGTCCGCGAGGACGCGTGCTTCGCGTTCGCGCCCACCGAAGATATTGATCGTCGCGACACCCGGGACACGCTCGAGGTATGGCTTCACTTCCCGATCGAGCTCGTCGAACAGGGTCGTCAGGTCGTAATCGGAGTGCTTCGCGAGGGCTTCGTCCGGGAGATCGATGATAAACCAAGCGATCGCGGAACCCGGGTCAGACACACCGTCCGCGGCGACGACGATTGGCTCGTCCACCTCATCGGGGTACGCGGGGACCTGACGCAGCGCGTCGGAGACTTCCTGCAAGGCGCGGGTGATGTCGGAACCAACCTTGAAGTCGAGCGTGACGACCGTCTGCCCCTGCTCGGTGCTGGAGATCATGCGATCGAGATTCTCGACATTCTTGAGTTTCTCTTCCTGATCCTTCGTGATCTCGTCGACGACCTCTTCCGGGCTGCGCCCGGGCCAGATCGTGGTCACGGTAATCGTGGGTTTGGAAACCGTCGGTGTGAGCTGCACGGGGATCGCCCCGGCGCCGATGATCCCGAACATCAAGACAAGGAACACGCCAACGGCAACGGTGACCGGGCGCGAGATGCAAGCGCGGACGATGTCCATGTTCAGTTGCTCCCTTCAGTCGAGACTGGGGTGCTGTTGCCGCGGGTGTGACTCAGATCCACCGGCTCGGGTGCAGGAAGGATGTTCAAGGGTTGTCCCGGGAACATGCGTTCGTTGCCCGATGTCACGACAATCATCCCAGGCTGTAGGACAGGCGAACGAACCGCTACCCGTTGACCAACCGCAAAGAGGCGTTCGATGGGGGCAATCGCCGAGACGCCGTCGTTGGAAAAGTACACGACCTCTCCTGTCGGTGTGCGGACAATGGCATCCTTGTGCACCGTGATATAGTCACCCTGAACACCTGTCGGCACATACGCCGTCAAAGACATCCCGGGGCGGAGATTGTTCTTTGTGTTATCTACGGCGATGCGCACGGGGAAGAGCCGGCTGAGCGAATCTGCACCGGGAAGGATCGAGATCACTTCGCCATAAATCTCCTGCCCGGAACCGAGCCCGAGCGCTGGAAGACGAAGTTCAATCTTTCCCTTTGCCTGCTGGGCTTCAGCGATCGCTGGGTAGGTGTCTTCTGGGATATCAATCCTCGCTTCGAGCTTATCAAGCGAAACAAGGGAAACGATCGTATCACCACGCCCGATCCATTGCCCGATCTCAGTGGACTTATCGATAACGCGTCCGGCGAAGGGTGCCGAGATCGTCATGTCGTCGAGCTCGCGCTGGGCGAGAGCGAGATCACCCTCAGCCGTCGCGAGTTCTGCCTCTGCCTGCGCGAGCAGCGCTTTGCGTGAAGCAACGAGTGTGCGCGCATCATCGATCTGCGAAACGCCAGCAGATCCAAGCGAATCGAGTTCCTCGACACGCCCCAAATCACGCTCCGCGTTGCTCAGCTCTTCTTGTCGCTGGGCGATGACAGCCCGCGCATATTCGATGTCCGCCTTGGCGCGTGTAACCTCGATCTCCGCCCGATTGGAGTCAAGGCGTGCCAGCACCTGCCCCTTTTCAACAAGATCACCCTCTTCCACATCGAGTTCGACCAACAACCCCTCAACCTGCGACGCCAGAGCGCTCTGAAGTCGTGAGCGGATCTCCCCGGTCACGGCGCGTCGACGTGTGAGGGTTTCTGCGCGGACCTCACCGACGGTTACATTGGCGGGTGGCGGCCCACCCTCCTGGGCAAAGGATACTTCCGGGGCCACAAAGGCCAAAGCCAACACAATCAGGACGGGTTTTATTCGGGCACGCATCGGGTCCTCACTTCCAAGCCCGGGTGGGTCCAGATCGCATTTCCGGTCGCGATCTCGCCGAGCCACCAATACTAACCGCTCATTCCGAAAAATCTTCCGTCCAACTCAGAATCAGAGTTTGTACTCGCCGAAACTAGCAAAAACCCCTACACTTAAATGGAATTAAACTGACATAGCCCCAATCCCGATGCTCAGGTGCGTGGGTCGGTGTGTGTGTCTGGGCAGGAATGTGAAACATGGAAAAACGAAAGACACAACGCGTCACCCTTGCCAAGGTCGCAGAGCGGGCAGGGGTCGCAGAATCTACGGCGTCACGCGTCATTAACGGCTATACCCATAACTTCCGGGTCCGGCCAGAGGTCCGCCAGCGTGTTCTTGACGCCGCCGAGGAACTGAACTATCGCCCGAATCCCATGGTGCGCTCGATCAGTGCGAAGAAGACGAACCTCGTCGCCGTCGTCGGCTGGGCATCAGACGGTGTGAACCGGACAGCCCTGTCCGAGGCCGTCCGCGTCCTCCGTGAGGGTGACAAGCATGTCTGCACCACCTTCCTCGACCCGGACTATTCCGGGCATGAACTGCCCTCGTGGCGTGTGGATGGGGCGGTGGCGTTGCAGGTCCGCGACACAACAGACCTCAACGAACTCGAAGAGCAGAACATGCCCTATGTCTCAATCAACGGGCTCGCCGGGCCCGGCGGTGACGCGGTCAACTTCAATGAACCCCACGGCATGGACCAGGCGATCGATCACCTGCTTGAGCTTGGTCACACCAAGATCGCCTATGCGTACATCGACACCAAGCGCCTCAACCCCCGCGGGATCCCGCACACTTCTGTGAAACAACGGAAAGATGCGTATGTCTCGATCCTTGAGCATCGTGGACTCAAGCCCGTCGCAGGTTTCGATCAGTTCGACCACAACGCGATGTCATACTGCAAGATGGTGCTGCAGAATGGTGGCGCAACGGCCGTCATTGCGTATGACGACATCACGGCGCTCTACCTTATTCAGGCGATGAACACACTCGGGATGCAGGTCCCTCGTGATATGTCGATCGTTGCGTTCAACGACGAGCTGCCCGCGAAGGTCGCTACGCCCGCGCTCACCACGATCGCACTACCCGCGGCCGTGGCGGGCAAGACCGCCGGCGAGCTGCTGCTCAGCCGGCTCTCCAGCGACGACCCGATCCCCTCCCGGACGGTCACGCTGGATGAGACGCTGATCATCCGTCAATCGACGGCCGCGCCGCGGGTCGTCGAATAACTCTTGCCATGTCCCAAAGCAATCAACCCGCTCACACGAGCGGGTTTTTTCTGGCTCCTTCATTTAAGTCATCCGCGCACGACGCTGCCCCTAGAATCAGGAGAACGGGAGGGCTTCTCATGATTCGCGTAGGTTGGTTCCACTTGCTCGCAGTGCTTGTACTCTCGCTGGGTATCTCGTCGCTCAGTGCGCAGGACGATCCGATCTCGGATCCGCCCCAAAGTTCCATCGAGAATCCCGCACAGGTGGAGCTGACCGCGGAAGATGCGCTGACAGGAATCGACGGACTCGTCGATGCGGATGCACGGGTTTCAGGAAACACGATCACCATCACCGGAATAGCGGACGACACATCTGTCATCAACGCGGCCGAGCAAGCGGTGCTCTCCGCGACTGGTGCTCGTGTGGACAACCAGATCGAGCTCTCGCTCGATGTTCAGGACCGAACCATTGGTGCCGCGAACCGGGTGTCTGAACGCCTCGAATCGTGGATCGCGTACCTCCCGGTCATCCCGGTCGCCATCGCGATCCTCCTGCTCGCGGCATTGCTCGCGTGGTTCGTGGGCAAACTCCGCTGGCCATACGCCCGTTTCACGAAGAATCCATTCCTGCAGGACATCATCCGCAGACTCACACAGAGCGCCGTGATTCTCGCAGGGATCCTGCTCGCCCTGGAGGTCCTGGACGCCATGGCACTCGTCGGCGGCGTACTGGGCGCCGCGGGTGTTGCCGGCATCGCGATCGGCTTCGCATTCAAAGACCTGATCGAAAACTACATCGCTTCGGTCTTGCTCTCGCTTCGCCAACCGTTTCGCCCGCAAGATCATGTCGTGATCGACGGGCACGAGGGGCTCGTCACCGCGATGAACACCCGCTCGACCGTGCTCACCACATTCGATGGCAACATCGTCCGTATTCCCAACGCAACGGTGTTCAAGACCACACTCATCAACTACACGAGCGACACGCGTAGACGGTTCAACTTCACCGCAGGCGTTGGATATGACGTCAACCTCCCGCAGGCGATCGAGATTGGAGTTCAAACCCTTCTCGACACGCCCGGCGTGCTCGCGGACCCCAAACCCGTCGCGCTTGTGACGACCCTGGGTGATTCGAGCATCACGATCCAACTCTTCGGGTGGGTGGACCAATCGGAGTCCAGCTTTGGTGTCGTTCGCAGCAACGCGATGCAGAACATCAAGGCACAGTTCGACAAGTTCAACATTGATATGCCCGAGCCGATCTACAAGATCCGCATCGAGGACAGTTCGCCCGTGTCGCCCTCCGACCAGCCCGCTCTGCCCACCGAGCCCGATTCTGGTCCCGTTGATACCGCTCACAAGGATGAGAAGGCGAAGGGCGATATACGCCCTGACACAACGATTCAGTCCATGTCGACAGAGACCGCGCGGTCTCAGGGCGACGACAATCTTCTCTCCGAGGATGCGCCGTCTGAGTGATTAGTTCTTACATCGCTTCAATCAGATCCCTGTCCCCAGCGGGTGGTCTGATCTCGCTATCGGTGTTCTATTGACTGAGCCGCGCGTGCTCGACCAGCGGCGCATGTCCCCATGTGTAAAACATCGTCGCACAAATCCCTTGAGGAGCCGTATTGACGACCGGGAAAAGAGGTCATCCATTCGCTACGGGGCGATTTTAAGCGGTGGCGTTCTGAACGATTCGCATCTGCTTGCGCAGCCGCGCCGCCAAACGAGTACCGACGAGTTGCTCCTCATCGAGCACCTCATCAGCCCCGGAACTGCGGAGCTCCGACACATAGCGATGGTAACGGCCTCGCGCAATCACATGCACTCCGGGTGCGCTATTGCGGATTTGCTTGATGACCGAGATAGCGTTCGGCGGATCAGGGATCGTTACGACGGCAATATCGACATGATGGATCCCAAGGTGCTCAAGCACATCTGCATGCGACGCGTCAGCCGTGTGCGCGTGGAATCCCATCTCGCGGGCCCTACGGATCGTCGTTGGGCTCATATCCACAACATCCACGCGAAGATCGAGCTTGCTCGCCGCTTGTCCGATCGCCTGACCAGCGGGACCAAATCCGACGATTACGAGGCGCTGCTTTTCATCATGATGTGCGCCCGAATCGGCCAGTGAGCCTGCCCCGCCATTGAGCCCAATCGTTCGGTGGACCCAAGATGAAATCCGCATCGCAAGCATCACGAGATACGGTGTCACGAACAACGAAACGATCGTTGCGGAGATCAGCAGCGTAAAGACCTGCTCGGAGATCAACCCCCCGGCCGCACCCGCCGCCGCGAGCACGAACGAGAACTCCCCCACCTGCGCCAGGCAGATCCCTGAAGCGAGCGACACCCGGCTCTGGACCCCAAAGACCCGCAACACGCCCCATATCACCGCCGCCTTGCCGAGCACAATGGCCGCCAGGATCGCGAGAACCGGCCCGATGTTTTCCACGAACCAGACGGGGTCGCCCAGCATCCCTATGGATGCAAAGAACAGCGTCACGAGGAGCGTTTTGATAGACGATACATCGGCACGGATCTGTGTCGCAAAGGGTGATTCGGCGAGGATCATCCCCGCGACGAACGCTCCCAACGCCGGGGACAACCCGAGTTCATGCGATCCCCATGCCGCACCGATACCTACGACAAACGCGAGCAGAATCGGGAGATCCCGGTTCTGTCGCAGGGCGTCCATGCCGAGCACGAGCGGCGCGATCTTGTTGAGCAGCACCCACAGCACGACAACCAGCACAGCGGACAAGCCCACGGCTTTGAGCATGCCGATCGCGACCTCATTCATCGAGCCCTCGCCGCCGAGTACGGAAACGAGCAGGAACAATGGGACCACCGCGATGTCCTGCATCAGCAGGATCCCCAGGGCGTATCGCCCGTGCACGCTCTCGATCTCCGCACGCGCAATGAGCAAACGAAGGACGCAGGCCGTCGAGCTTAACGATGCGATCGCCCCGATGGTCACGGCCGTCGAGGTCTCCATCCCGAACGCCTTCGCGGCGATGAACCCGACGCCCATGGTGACCAGGATCTGCGCCGCGCCCCCTCCGAGTGCCGCGATGCCGAGTCGTTTGAGACGGGGCCATGAGAACTCGAGCCCGATCGTGAACAGCAGAAGCGCCACACCGAGCTCAGCAAGATGCTGTACATGCTCCCCGTCGGAAACGAGCCCGATCGCATTGGGACCGATCAGGGTCCCTGCCGCGAGATACCCCAGAATAGCGCTTTGTTTCAATCGTTCGCAAACCAATCCGAGCACGAGCGCACCGCCCAGGAGGATCAGGATCTGCATGATGGTGTGCCAGAACTCAGTAATCGCTCGCCCTCCGTGCCGATCGAGGATAGTCTCATCGCGCAGATCCTCGATTCGGGAACACGGGTATCCTATTCGTGTTCAGGGAGCCTCGCACACCGAATAACCCCGGATCGCACGGATGTGTTACGATTGCGTGCGTATCCAACACCTACACGGGCCCGAACCCGGAGACGCATGAAATCTATCGCCGCCCAGATCCTGATCCTCACCCGCCAGCGCAGCTCACGGCGAAACCTCAAGGCCCTGGGCAAGTTCATCGCCGTCCTCATCGGGATGATCCTCGCCTATACAACGATCTTTCACTTTATCATGGAGTACGAGGGTCAGGAGCACACCTGGCTCACCGGACTCTACTGGACGCTCGTCACGATGTCGACGACAGGGTTTGGTGATCACACATTCGAGAGCGACCTTGGGAAGGTGTTCACGATCATCGTGATCCTCTCCGGAACGCTGTTCCTGCTCGTGTTGCTCCCGTTTACATTTATCCAGTTCTTCTACGCGCCTTGGGTCGAATCGCAGGCCCAGGCAAGCATGCCGCAGAGCATTCCGGAGAATGAAAGCGACCATATTCTGCTCACCCAGCTCGATCCGGTCACCGAAGCGTTGATCAAGAAGCTCGAGCAGTTTGGTCACCGATACGCCCTGATTGTTGAGAACCTCGATCATGCTCGCCGGCTCCACGATCAGAACTACAGGGTCATGCGTGGGGATCTCGATGATCCGATGACCTATGAATCGGCGCGTCTACGCCAATCATCAATGCTCGTATCGACACTGAGTGATGCCGCGGACACCACGGTCTGTATCACCGCGCGCGGCGTCTGCGACACTACCCCCATCGTGACAACCGTAGAGGACCCCGTCTCGACCCAGATCCATGAGATGGCAGGCGCCAGCAACACGATCCGACTCCCGGAAATCATGGGACAGGCGCTCGCACGATGCAGCTCCGGTGGCGACGCGATCACACACACCGTCGCGACCTTCGGCACGCTGCGCCTCGCGGAAGCCAACGCCTCGAAGACCCCGCTCGTTGGTAAAACCCTCCGCGAGAACCGCCTCGGCGATCTTGGCGTGAGTGTCGCCGGGCTCTGGGAACGGGGTGAGTTCAAACCCGCACGCCCCGACAGTGTTGTGGGCCCTAACACCGTGATGATGGTTGTCGGATCTGAAGAGCAACTGCTCAACTACGACGAACATTTCGCGATCTACGCCGTTTCGGGTGAACCCGTTATCCTCATCGGGTCCGGTCGGATTGGGAAGGCAACCGCGGAGGCACTCGAAGAGCGAGGTGTCGAGTACCGCGTCATCGAGCAAAACCCCAACCGAGTCATCAACCCAGACATCACCATCGTTGGCAATGCCGCAGACCCAGAGATTCTGGAGCAGGCTGGGATCGCGACAACGCCCACGGTCATCATCACGACCAATGACGACGACACGAACCTGTACCTGACGCTGCTGTGCCGTCAGTCGAACCCCGATGTCGAGATCATCGCGCGTTGCACCCTCGATAAGCATGTGAAAGCGCTTCACAAAGCGGGCGCAGACTTTGTCCAGTCCTACGCCTCGATCGGCGCGTCGAGCATCTTCAATCTGCTCCAGAAAAGCCGTGTCGTCACCGTCACCCAGGGACTCGATGTGTTCCGGGTCACTGTTCCCGGCGAAGTCGTCGGGAAGTCGATCGCCGAGTGCGGGATCCGCGAAAAAACCGGATGCACGATCATCGGCTACCACGAAGACGACACGCTCCAGCCCAACCCGCGGCCCGATACGGTGCTGGAGAAAGGACGCGAGATGCTCATGATCGGCGATTGGGAAGCGCGGAACAGCTACTTCAAGGCATACGGCTCAAACTGATCGCTCAATCGTTTGCGATGATCTCGACCACCTCGCCCGCCTTCTCGTTGGGCACGAGGAAGGTCAACGAGTAATGCGCGATCTTCCATCGATCGTTCACCTTGCGCAGCACCGATGTCCCACGCAAGATCCCGTACTTCTCGTTCTCAAGGATTTCGTCCGCCCACGCGGTATGCCCATCCTCATCGAGCATGATGTGCGATTCGACCTGCGTGTATGTCCACCCATTCCCATCGCTGAAGGGTTCACGCGCGTATCCCATGAACTCTTCTTTCGTCCAACGCTCCGATGCGTCGGTGCCAAGAAATACCGCGTCGTCCGTCATCTGATCGAAGTAGAAGTCGTAAAGCCCTTGATCAGCGGCGAGGTGCCAGGAGGTGAGCACGCCGTTAACCATCGCCTTTTCGGTATCGTCATACAGCGTGATCCGAGACTGGGTGCTTGTACAGCCGGCCAGCAGGAAGACACACATACTTACAGCGAACAATCGATTCATCACTCACTCCGTTTCTGCGGGTGTTTCCGCGTTGACCATCCACCCGCTGAAATCGACGACAAACTTCCAGACCTTCTCCACGTGCTCCGCGGGCATGTTGTACTGCTCAGGCGCTTCGTCGAGGGTCTCGCGGTAACAGCGCAGCCATTCCTGCCGCGCGGGTTCGTCGATGACAAACGGCAGGTGCCGTGCCCGCATCATGGGGCGTCCG
Organism: Phycisphaerales bacterium; assembly: GCA_965216865.1. Classification (GTDB taxonomy): domain Bacteria; phylum Planctomycetota; class Phycisphaerae; order Phycisphaerales; family UBA1924; genus UBA1924. Next base: position 1,991,703 of record OZ244206.1, on the reverse strand, counting down.
TACCGCTGTTGATACAGGTGCGGGCCGCCGAAAAGGAAGACGAACATCGCCGCGGACTTGTCCGCAGCACGCATCAGATTCTTCTCGGACTTTGGGAACATGTGCGCGATGCTCGACCGGCCCAGCCGGCCGTAAAACGCGTGGAAGAATCTGGTAATCTGCTCCTCGCCCATCGTTTCGTACACCTCAGCGGGGATCCGATCCGTCTGCGGCGGTCCCCCGGGCGGGGTCCAGATCGGGACCCCATCGCGGGATTCTGGGTCGTGCGGCGGGAGGGCATTGAGGATATCCATACTGAGAGGATATACGGATCGGCGTCGAGTAGAGGGAATATCCAGCCGAGGAGAGGGGCATGAACCAATGGGCCGCACTCGCGAAACTCGAGCAGGAACGGGGTAAACCCGAGGACCGCAAGCATCCCCGCTTCGTCGCCCACTCTTTTAACTGCGCAAAGGGTGTCGTGACCGACTTCAGCGCATCCGGGTTACGGATCAGCTACAAAAAAGACATGAAGTTCCGAGTTGGGCAGCTAGTTCAGCTCGAACTGTACTCCATGAAGGGCATGCATCGGTGCGAAGCCCAGGTCATGTGGACCCAACGGATCTCACGCAAACAGCACGATGTCGGGTTCAGTTTCACGGATCCCAACACGCACAAGCACATGAAACTCTTCGAGTGCGGATACGACCCGTTATCCGAAACCCTTCTCGATCGTTTCAATAAAGACACCTGAACGCATCGGACCCAAATCCCAATACGAATACACGCCCGGCGGGAATACTCCCAGAACCGGGCGTGTTCTGTATCGCGTACTAATCAAGTCCTGTGCGTGAGGCCCGAGCGCTGGTTTACCGGTAGCTCGGGCCTTCTTTTATGCGCCGACTATCTCAGCCGAGCACGACGATCAGGGCGTGAATCAGCCCGGGGATGTAGCCCAGGATGGTCAGGATGATGTTGAGAATAAGTGAACCACCAACTCCGGTTTTCAGCCCGACCGCAACCGGCGGGAGCAAAATCGCGAGGATGATGAGCAATAGTTTGTTCTCGTTAGCAGCCATGAGATGGTTCCTTTCATAGTCATGTCCCCATTTCCATCCCAAAGTATACAGGAAAGCCCCCGCATGCGTATGAGAGAGATTTCATGCTGCGATTCCGCTCACATATTTCGTTTGCTCAGCCGTTTGACGAGCTCCGCACGCAGTTCCGCATGGAGGCGCCGATCGTCCCCGTGGGCATCCGCAACTCGTGCATTCCCAAAGTCGTAGGCCTCGAACGGGCCCTGCTTGCGCTTCTCTGGGTCCTCATTCGCGAACCTGGGGACGCAATGACCGTGCAGCTCGGGGACCTGATTGCACAGGACCAGATAGTTGATCCGCTCGCACCCCGTCACCGCGATAATCGCGTCCCCCAGCAGCGTGAGATCCGAGAAGAACTGCGAACGCGATCGCTCATCAAGATCGTTGGGTGACGACGCGACGACCCCCGACTCGTCCTGACGAGGCAGCAACATGCAGCACCCATTGATCGCCTGGGGCTGATACTTGCCCAGGATCGCATAGCCCGAGGGCATCTCTGCGATCAGCTCCGGGTCGTTGCCATCGAGGATGCGCTGGACACGATTGGAGATCGGCCCCGGTGTCGTAGAAGTGGTCACTTTGTTGCTCCTGTACCCATGCCGGGTGGCATCATCGCGTGGGGGATATCTGCGGCACGGGTAATCATGGTGATCCCATCGGGCAATCCGCGTGAAACCTCACTCACCACATCACCCTCGAGCTTGCGTGAGAAGACAGAACGACGCGATTTACCCATGATCAGCGTGTCACACCCGTAGGTCACGGTGTGGTCGAGGATCTCGTCGGGGATCTCCTGACTCGTGACATAGATCGGGACGAAGTTGACACCGGCTTCCTTCGCAAGCATCGCGGTTGTCCCCAACGCTTCCTGGGCGGATTCATCAGTCTCGATCCTTGGTGCCTGCCCAGGGCGCAGATCCATGACCCGGATCGGGCGGACGAAGATCGCGAACAGGGTCGCTTCGCGTCTCTTCGCGAGATCGACCGCATACTCGGACTGATAGCGTCCACGCGCCGCGAGCATGATCTTGGGCTTGTCCGGATCAATCTTGATCTCGATCTCATGAAGCATCTTCAACCAACCGGTCTCGGGCGCTTCGAGCTTGTCGCCAGTATCAATGACCGCCTTGTTCCGAACGGTTCGAACCCCGAGCGCCAGGGCCACGAGCGTGCCGGAGAACGCGGTGGATACCGGCTGGGTAATCGCGATCGTGAACGAGATTGAGAACAGAAACAACCCCAGAGCCCAGAACGCGATCCGAGTCTTGGGTCCAAGATCCAGTTCCTTATTGATCGCAGAACTCAGGACGGTCACCGTAATCGCCCCGGTCACACCCAGCACATAGAGCGAGGCCAACACGGTCACATCCTGTTCGACCATGATCACCACAATCGGGATCACCACACTCGCAATGAGCCCGACCCACGGGACACCCGAGTAGTTGAGTCTGGTGAATGCCTTCGGAAGCTCGTTGTCGGCGGCCATGGCAAAGAAAACCGACACCATCGCCATGACCGCTGTATTGGTTGCACTCAGCAGGAGCAACCCAAATGTGATCCCCGCAAGGTTCCCGAATACAGCACCGAGCTGAGCCCCCAACGCATTCGTCGCGGTCTCTTCAGCGATCACACGCATGGATGCGTTGGTGTACTGCTCAACCTCTTCCTTGTGCGACTCGTAAAACTCGTACGCATGGACGGTGTCCTCGGATAGGGTCGAGAGTTGCTGCTCTGAGAGCTCAAAGTGATTACCGTTCTTGAAATCCCCCTGCCATGATTCGGGGAAGGTCTCCACGACCCGCTCTCGGGACTCCATCAAGCGGATCTCGTCGGGGACATGCATGTCGTGAAGCGAAGTGCCAATGACCGAGAAGGTCAGGGCGGTCAGGGCGAGTCCGAAGATCATGTTCAAGCCCACGACTTCGATCGAAACCGGCCAGATCGTCTTCTTTGCTTCCGTGCCTACGGGTTCCTTCATGAGCCCCGTCATGTTGGCGACGGCTTCCACCCCCGCAAGCGCGAGACATATCTTGGTAAAACTCACCCACGCATCCGCCGTGGGAACGGTCTTGAAATACTCGAACTCGATCGTGCTCACACCCTCGAGGAAGTACGGGATCGCGAGCACCGCCATTACGGCAGAAACGCCCAGCGCGACCAGGGCAATGATGAGGGCAAACTTGCCCGCAGACTTTGCGCCTAGGTAGTTCACCCCCCCGATGAGAACAATGGAAACGACCGAGAGCGGCAGCACCAGCCCATCGGGGACATGGAAATAATGGAATGCCTCAATCACAGAGATCGCGGCGGTCATGATGTAACCACTCAGCAGGAGAGTCGATCCGATCACCGAGAGCGTTGGCGAGAGCTGCCGAGCTGCCGTGTAAACGCCCCCACCGTCGGGAAAACATCGGCATATGTGGGTGTATGCCCACGAGACCGCGAGCATGAGCAGCCCGATCGCAGCGAGATATACAACGCTTGCATGCGCCGTATACAGAAACGCGAGCCCAAGCACATAGAGCCTGGAAGTACCCCAGTCGCCGTAAAGTAATGGTCCTGCGTGCACCCAGCGGAGGTTGCGTGGACGAGATTCAGTAACGAGCATCCGATCTCCTGCACTCGATAATCTGCTCCAGTATAGTGCCAATTCCGACCCAGATCGGAAGTGGTCCGATACGAGTTGGAGGAAGATGCCCGATTGCGCTGGATCGGGTATGGTGACAGACCGATAGGTTTCGATGCGATCGGTCGCGTTCGTGATGAATCGGAGATGAATATCTTTATAGAGTCCCCATCACCGGAAACACCCGCGCCCATTGCAACGAATAGACTTGTGTGCAGCAAGCAAGACTCCAACACGACCCCGGAATCGCACGATTGAGTGACGAAGCGAACCCCAACCAGAACACCGGCAATGATTCGCCGGACGATACGACCCCGTTTGGCACGGAATCGATCGGGGATAACGACCCGATTTCTGTCGCAGAGGCGGAACAGTCGATCATGGCCGTCACGAAGGACGGCACAAACATTGACACGCTCATCGGGCGGCTCGTGATCGACCAAGGCCTCGCGACACCGGAAGAGGTCAAGCACTGCCTGACGCTGACACGCACCGAGGACAAGAAGGCCGAAACCCTCAGCAACTCGCTCGCCCAGGTTTTAGTGAACAAGGAGTATGTCACCAAACGCCAGATCGCGCGACTGCGTGAAGCGATCGAAGCGGAACGCTCCGGATCATCCATCTCTGGGTACAAAATCCTCGGCAAGCTCGGTGCCGGTGCGATGGCGACGGTCTACAAGGCCAAACAGATCTCCCTCGATCGTATCGTCGCGATCAAGAAACTCCCCAAGAAGTTCAGCTCCAACCCACAGTTCATCGAGCGGTTCTTCGCAGAAGGACGCGCCGCGGCACAGCTCAACCACCCCAACATTGTCCAGGCGTTTGATGTCGGCAACGAGGGCGACCTCTACTACTTCGTGATGGAGTATGTCGAGGGACGAAGCGTCCATGACGACATCGTCACCCACAAGCGATACAAGGAATCCGAAGCGATCGACATCGCGATTCAGGTCGCCGAGGCGCTCGAGCACGCGCATGATCGCGGGCTCATTCACCGTGATGTGAAGCCCAAGAACATCATGATCACCAAAGAGGGGGTCGTGAAGCTTGCGGACATGGGGCTCGCTCGCGCCATGAGTGATGTCGAAGCCGCCGAAGCTGAAGCCGGGCGTGCGTTCGGTACCCCATACTACATCTCACCGGAGCAGATCCGAGGCGAGAAGAACATCGGCCCGCCCGCCGATATCTACTCGCTGGGCGTGACCCTGTATCACATGGTGACCGGCTCTGTGCCTTTCGAAGGCAAGAACCCGAGTTCCGTGATGCACAAGCATCTCAAAAGCGAGCTTGTTCCGCCTGACCATGTGAACCCCAAGCTCAGCGCCGGGGTTTCCGAGATCATCGAGATGATGATGGCCAAGCGTGTCACTGATCGATACCAGAACTGTGCGGACCTGCTCATCGATCTTCGGGCGCTCAAGCAGGGTGAAACCCCGCCTCTGGCCCACAAAGATGTGTTCCATACGGATGATCTGGCCCAGATCGCGGCTCAGGCCCAGCAGGCCCCCGCGAGCGAGATCCCCGAAAATACCATCCCAACGGGGCGTCCTTCCGTTGTCGATCACCTGATCTGGCCGCCATTCATCATTGTTGTGGCCCTGCTGGTGATCTCTCTTGTGCTGAATCTTGTCGCTTGAGCATGAACAGGTTTAAATTCACGCGCCGTGGGGAGCCAGACGCTTGCTTTCGCCCCGGTTCGCTGGTTCAATAGGTGTGCAGATGGGCGCAGTGCCCACTTTTCTTCACTCAACCAAGGAGTTTGGATATCGCTCGCAGACGATTCTTCAGAGGTGCAGGTCCCGTCAATCGGACCCGCGTGAACCACATGATCCGCATCTCACCGATCAGACTGATCGATGAGCAAGGCGAACAACGGGGTGTCGTAGAGACATCCGAAGCAATGCGCATGGCTCAGGCAGCCGGGCTCGATCTCGTCGAGGTCGTTGCGGATTCGCGTCCGCCCGTGTGCAAGATCATGGACTACGGAAAGCACAAGTACGAGCAATCCAAAAAAGAAGCCAAGGCGCGAACCCACGGCAACGAGCTCAAGGAAATCCGCCTCGGTCGCTCGATCAAGATCGACCCGCACGATGTGCAGATCCGCGTTGACCAGGCACGCCGATTCCTTATGGCCGGTCACAAGGTCCAGATCACCCAGCGATTCCGCGGGCGTGAGATGATGCACAAGCAGCTCGGCGAAGAGCGACTTCTCCAGATCTGCCAAGACCTGAGCGATGTCGCCAAGATCGATGTCGCCCCGAAGGGAATGGGGCGTGCAATCACGCTCGTACTCTCGCCGGACAAGGACAAAATCAAAACCATCAAGGCCAAGCTCGCGCAAGAGGGCAAGGCACAGGAAGAAGACCTCGAAGCTCTCGAAGCACAGGTCGCCGCGCAGAACGCCGCGGATGATCAGGACGAGGACCACGACGAGTACGAGGGACTCACCGAACAGGAAAAGATGGAGAAGAAGAAGGAAGAGAAGAAGGCCAAGCGTGGCCCCAAGGACGACCGAGCGAATAACCCGGTCGACGACGAGGTCGCAGACCTACTCGGCGAGATCTGATCGACCCAACTCTTCTTTGATCGAAGACCCAAAGCCCCGGCATCGCCGGGGCTCTTTCATGTGCGTACCATCGCGCATGAAGAGCGACCAGTTCACACTCGACGGCGAGCACGACACCCCAAATGGGTGGCTGTACACATTCACGCTCACACAAGACGGATCACATCACGAGTTGACGCTGAGCTGGGTCGATCACGAACATCTCGTCGGTGGAGCCATCGCACCCGAGCATGTGGCGCGAGCGATTTTTGCCCTCGCGATCGAACAATTCCAAGGCGATGTTCCGGCGAAGTTCGATTGCTCATCAATCCGTAGACGAGTCGATATGTTCGATGTTCGGGTCCGAGAGATCATTGATGCACCGCTCTAAATCTGGCTGAAGCCGTGAAACAGCAAGGATTTTTGTCTGCATTTTACGGATTCGACCATTTTTTGAGTAGAACTCTTTATCGCCTCAGGTATCGTAATTAGGACTCGTCAATCAAAGGGGATTTTGAGGCGGGCAGGACCAGCATAAACCGGAGAGGGTTTATTGCATATCGGAGAGTAACGATGCAAAAAAGCACTATGACATCTGTTGCGATTGGATTAGGCATCCTCAGCACTTCGGCTTTGGGTGGCGATGTAATCCTCAGCACATTCGACCTATTCGATCATCCCGGTGGCGCAATCGATCCGCAGGCCTACGGGCTTCGTCTTGATGGGCTTGGTGTCGAAGACCCCATGACCTTCAGCTTCGGAGACTCTCAGGCAAACTCCACAATGACCCTTCAGGTTGTGGACACCGGATCGCAGATCGAACTCCGCATGTTCGGCACTGTCGCGGGCAACTCAGCCAACGGTGGTACCGATTTTGGGTCATTCGCACTCAATGTGACATATGTCGTAGACGCAGTTGCGAACGGCTGGGAAGACAATGACTCCGCTGATGGCGTCATGGTTGGCACCCTCGAAGGCGACTTCGGCAGCGGAAATGAGATCGTTGATCTCTTCGGCAAGTCCGATGGCAACGATGCATTCCGCTTCCTTTCCGACGGGCACCGACTCGCTGGCGACAACGATTCATGGGTCGGGCGCGGCTGGCTGTTGCCCAATAACATGATGGGTGACACCAACGACTTCCTCTTCCAGGGCGCACTCGTCCCACTCCCCGCTGCGGCATGGGGTGGACTCGCGATGCTCGGCGGGATCGCCGCGGCTCGCCGATTCCGGAAGTAAAACCTCCCGATCTCCAATCAAGGCACCCCTATGGGGTGCTTTTTTCATGCGCGCACGCTATCTTGAATACTTCCCCCGCAACTCCCCTACCCCCCGAGGAACGCATGGACCTGATCGAGTTTGGACTCCGGATGCTCGTGGGTCTCGTTGCAGGATGTGTCGGCGGACTCGCGGGCCTTGGCGGATCGATCATAATGATCCCTGCGCTCGCGATGTTCTGGGGGTATAAAGATGAGGACGCGAAAAACGAACACCATGTGTACATGGCGGCCGCGATGTGCGTCAATGTCATCGTTGCGCTCTCTTCCACATTCCTTCATACGAAGAAGAAGGCCGCACGCAAAGATCTCTTGATGGTCCTGATCCCCTCGATGGCCGGGGGGATGCTCGCGGGGGTAACACTCTCGAGCGGGAGCAAAGGCGCATGGGCGCTCTATGCATTCGCAGGGTTCATCTGGCTGTACTGCATCTACAACATCGTCACGACGATCAGAAAAATCCCTGACTACCCGGATGAAAGTCCAACCCCGGTGTGGTGGAAGATCGCGCTCGTCGGGGTGTTCTCCGGCGCCGTCGCGGGGTATCTGGGGATCGGCGGCGGGATCCTGCTGGTTCCCCTACTCAACATGACCAAGATCCCCTTGCGTCATGCGATCGCTGGGAGCGCCGGCGCCATGTGGGTCGCGTCCCTGATCGGCGCAACGGGAAAGCTGGCGCTCCTTCCAACAATTCAGCTCCCCGACGGGTCGACCCTGCGGGTCATGGACGCGATCTGGTTCGCCATCCCGATGGGGGCCGGGGCACTCGTGGGTGCGTACCTCGGCGCCTTCCTGGCGCATAAGCTGAAGCTGCCCCATCTAAAACTGGTGATAGCCCTCATTCTCGCGGTCTCGTCGATCAAGATGATCGCCTAACGAACCCCTGCCGCTACAATGTGGCATGAGTTCCCCCAACTCCCACAATCCATCCTCCACGCCCGCCCAGTTCCGCTCGAAACTGGGAACATATCTCACAGGGGTAGCGATAGGGTTCACGATGCTCGGGGTGATCTACTTCTTCAAGCATCAAGCAAGCCAGCGTGAGCAGGCTCGAATCGAACAGACCCAGAAGCAACAACAGCAGAACCAATCGCAGGAAACGGGTGATCCTTCAGGAGCGCAGCCTTGAGTCCTCCAGCGTCGGCATCCAAGAAAACCAAGAAGAAACGCACCGCCAAGAAGAAAACCATCAGCACCAGCACGAAGAAGAGTGCGCCAAAGAAGCCGGTGGTTTCCGATCGTGCGATCCGCATACGCGGTGCGAAAGAACACAATCTCAAGTCCGTAGACATCGATATCCCGCGCGATCAGCTCGTGATCATCACGGGGTTGTCTGGCTCGGGCAAATCATCCCTCGCGTTCGACACGATCTTCGCGGAGGGACAACGCAAGTACATGGAATCCCTGAGCGCGTACGCGCGCCAGTTCCTCGATCAGCTCAAGAAGCCGGACATCGAGGAGATCGAGGGGATCCCCCCCACCATCGCGATCGAGCAGCGCAGCGCCTCGCACAACCCGCGCTCAACCGTCGCGACGACGACGGAGATCTATGACTACCTCCGCCTCTTATTCGCACGGTGCGGCACACCTCGCTCGTGGGCACCAACCAAGACCAAGAAGGATGGCACGGTGGTCTCCCGCTCGGGGCGTCCGATCGAATCGTCCTCCGCGACGCAGATCGTTGATCACATCCAGGGGTTCGGCGACGGCGCCCGCATGATGATCCTCGCACCCGTCGTCCGCGCCAAGAAAGGGTTCCACAAGGACACCCTTGAGGACCTCTTCAAGCAGGGCTGGGTCCGCGCTCGCGTCAACGGCGAACTGGTCGATCTGCGCGATGCGCTCAAGGAAGACAACGAGAATCCTCTCAAGCTGCACAGGTACAAGAAGCACACGGTCGAAGCCGTGGTCGATCGTGTGGTGCTGCGAGACGACGAAGATTCTCGCCAGCGACTGGTGGAGTCCGTCGAAGCGTCGCTTCGTATCGCGGAAGGCTCCGTCACGGTCAGCATCAACGATCCGGACGATCGGGAGAAGTGGACGGATCACGCGTTCAGCGAGCACTTCGCGGACCCGGATCACCCGGAGATTGCGCTCAGCGAGCTCTCGCCGCGTCTGTTCTCGTTCAACTCGCCGTTCGGTGCGTGCCCGGATTGTCACGGGCTCGGGGTAATCCTCGAGTTCGACGAGGATCTGGTGGTCCCGGATAAGAATGTTGGGCTGCTCAACAACGCGATTCAGCCTTGGAAGAAGAACGGGCCTGGCGGGATGATCTACCCTCGCTACCTGCGCCGGTTCTGCCGAGCGTTTGAGATCCCGCCGAGCACCAAGCTCAGCGCCATGAGCGAAGAGATGTACACGCTGCTCATGCACGGCTCCGACGCTCCGGGTGCAAAGATAACTCGCAAGCAATGGGGCGGGGTGATGCCCATGCTCCACGAGTGGTTCCACAAGACAGAATCCAGCTGGGTGAAAGACCACCTGCATCAGTTCCAGCACGAGATCGTCTGCCCCACATGTTGCGGCGACCGTCTGGGGATCGCAGCGCTGCATGTCACGATCGAATCGAAGCACAAGGCCGACATGAGCAAGGCCGGCTCCCCCACCGTCATCGGTCGCCCGAGCAACGAGGGAACGATCCTCAATATTTCCGAGCTCTCACGCCTGAATATCACGGACGCGGTGAAGTACATTGAGGGGCTCAAGCTTACCAAAGAGCAGGAAGTCATCGCGGAAGCGATCGTGCGTGAGATCACCAACCGATTGCGGTTTCTTGAGTCCGTCGGGCTCGAGTACCTCTCGCTCGATCGACGCACCGCGACGCTCTCGGGCGGCGAGGCGCAGCGCATCCGTCTCGCGACGCAGGTCGGGTCGGGTCTTGTGGGCGCGTGCTATGTGCTCGATGAACCGACGATCGGGCTGCACCAGCGCGACAATGATCGACTCATCCGCACATTGCGTCATCTGACAGATATCGGGAATACGGTGCTCGTGGTCGAGCACGATGAGGACACCATCCGAGCCGCAGATCACATCGTGGACATCGGACCCGGCCCCGGCGTGCACGGCGGGACGGTCGTCGCGCAGGGATCGATCGAGGACATTCAGAACACCAAGGCATCCCTCACTGGCGATTACCTCTCGGGGCGTCGGAAGATCGAGGTTCCAGAGCAGCGCCGCAAGCTCTCCGCGAAGAAGGCGATGGTTGTCAAGGGTGCCGCGGAGAACAACCTCAAGGGCATCGATGTCTCGTTCCCCATCGGCGGGATGATCTGCGTCACTGGTGTTTCGGGTTCGGGCAAGTCCACGCTCGTGAACCAGATCCTCTTACCTGCGGTCAAACGCGAAGTGATGGGCTCAAAGACCAAGCCCGGCAAGCACACCCGCATCAACGGGCTGCAGCACATCGACCGCATCATCGAGGTCGACCAATCGCCGATCGGGCGCACGCCGCGCTCCAACCCCGCGACCTACACGGGGATCTTCGATCAGATCCGCAAGGTGTTTACCGCGACGAAAGAAGCGAAGATCCGCGGGTACAAACCCGGACGATTCTCGTTCAATGTCTCATCCAAGAACGGCGGCGGTCGCTGCGAAGCGTGCGCCGGGCAGGGCACCAAGAAGATCGAGATGCACTTCCTCCCCGATGTCTTCGTCGAGTGCGAGGTCTGCAACGGGAAGCGTTACAACCGCGAGACGCTGCAGGTGACCTACCGCGGCAAGAACATCGCCGATGTGCTCGACATGACGGTCGAGGACGCCTGCTCATTCTTTGAGAACCACCCGAAGATCCTTCGTTTCACGGAGTGCCTGCGGGATGTCGGTCTCGATTACATCACGCTCGGACAGCCCAGCACGACCTTATCTGGCGGCGAGGCGCAGCGTGTGAAGCTCGCGACCGAGCTGGGCAAGGGCACCCGCCACGACGGGACCCCGAGCAGCGAACACACGCTCTACATCCTTGACGAACCGACCACCGGGCTGCACTTCGAGGACATCAACAAACTCATCGGGGTGCTCAACCGCTTGGCGGACGCAGGCAACACGCTGATCGTCATCGAGCACAATCTTGATGTCATCAAGTGCGCCGACTGGATCAACGACCTGGGCCCTGAGGGTGGCGATCTAGGAGGCACACTCCTCGCGTCGGGTACGCCCGAGGATATCGCGAAGGTGAAACAAAGCTATACCGGTCAATATCTCAAGCAGATGTTGTAGCCCCCATTACGGACATCCCGCCTTGAAATCAACCAGGAATGCGCTGACATCGAAGAAGTTAAACGATCCGTCGGAGTTGTAGTCCGGTTGTTCCGCAACAAGGACACTCACATCGAAATAGTCCAGAGCGCCGTCCCCGTTCAGATCGGCGGGGCATGGATCTGCTTGCCCATAGAACACGCGGAGTTTCTGCTCTTGCGAGGAGAGTGCAACCACATCCCTTTGTCCGTCTTGATCGACATCGCTGAGCGCGATCGCTTCTGTGCTCCCGCCGGGAAGAACGATGTGCTCGCTGATGGATCTCGGGGTGTACTGGATCAGGACACCGGGACTCATCGTGCTTGAGATAGCCCGGTTCCCCGCGGTCGTGATATCTGGGAGACGGTTCCCATCAAGATCTGCGATCACGATCTCGACAACAGATCCTGTCGAGAGAGTCTGGGTCTCGTTGAGTGTGCCGTCTTCGTTGAGGAACATGATCACGGTGTACTGATAGTTGTCCGAGTAGACCAGGTCGGTGATCCCGTCCAGGTCGACATCTTCCGCGACAATCCAATACGGATCGTGTGCTTCGCTGCCCGCTTCGAGGATGGGTCCTTCAGTAAATGTCGCGTCCCCGTTGTTGAGGAAGAGTTGTATCCCGCCATACTCTGCGGTCCCGAGGGCGAGATCCATGAAGCCGTCACGGTTGTAATCAATCGCGGCGGGCTTGATGCAGTGCGGGTCGATCGGTGAGACGCTCGTGGAAAAGGTTAGGGTTGGTCCTTCACCGCCGAGGAAGATGTGCGACTCACCGTTCCAGATCTGCGCGACGATGTCCGTGTATCCGTCGTTGTTGAGATCCGCGGCTACGAGTCCCTCGTAGTGTCCATCGTATGTGAACGCTTGCATGTCACCGATCGTTCCATCGTTCAAGAAGCGGTATACACGCAGCGTGTCCGCACCGCGATCGTTGTTCACGATCTCATCGACCCCATCCCCGTCGATGTCCGCAGCGACGGCCATGAACGCGTTCATCGATGGAATGATGCGCCCGAGCGATTCATCATCGAGATCAAGAATCCGCATGTGGCGCTCGCCGCTCATGATGTACTCGTCACGCCCATCCCCATCGGTATCCATGGGCAGCACATGCACCGTGTCAGCGACACTTTGATAGGAGGGCATCCCGATCACATCATTTGCCGGCTCATCGTGACGGTTCTCGATCCCATACGCGAATCGACCATTCGGGATGTCGCTACCGAACCACAGTAGATCGAGATCGCCGTCACGATCCATGTCCGTGGAAGTCAGGCTCTTGAGCGGTTCATCGATGGAGAAGACCGCGCGGTAGGGATTATCGCTCACAGGAAACCCGACATCGAGCCCGGCAAATGTCGGCGTGTCACTAATCGGGTCATAGACCATGCCTGGGATGTAACTAAAGGTGAAGACTCCCGGGTATTCTCCGATTTTCATGACGACGAGATCCGCGTCTCCTGATCCGTCCAGATCCCCCACGATCTCAAGCGGGATCCCATACTCCTCAAGAAGGATCGGGTGTGAGACATACGAATCGTTCGCAAAGTTGAGCTCTGCGACCATGGTTCGCGCGTTGGTGTCGCCGACGATCAGGTCCACGCCCGCGATCCCGTCGAGATCGCCGAACACCGCACGATCGGTACCCGCGAGACTGGGATAGACCCGATCAATCTCGCGCACAATATTTGGTAACCCGACCCCGGTGCCCTCGATCAACCAGAACCGCTCGCGGGATTGGCTGAACATGAGCAAATCGATGATCCCGTCCCCGTCGTAATCCGCGGGATCATACAACGCGCTCGCATCCCCAAACCCGGGAAGCATGATGGTCTCAACCGCCACTGTTCCGGACCAGACGATGTACAAGACCTCGCCTGATGAGTTCATGATGATCTCGTCCATGCCATCCCCATCGAGATCCGCTGCTTTGGTGGTCGGACCAAACGCATCGGTCGAAGGTGAATCATCCCAGAATGGAAAGTCCGGTTGATTGAACTCAACAGGCACCGTACCTGGGTCCATTGCGATCGCATACCCATCAAAGATATTTCTATAAGCGACCTCGAACCCGGGGTCCGCATCGAACTGACCCACGGCAAGCCCTGAGCGCCCGTCGACTTCGAACGGGCCCTCCGCTTCCCACCCCCCGGCGCCGTCTGCAATGAGGACCCACGCTTCTTCTGCAAAGCTGCTGTACAGTAATAGATCCAGCTCGCCATCCCCGTTGTAATCCCCAGAATCGTGCGTCGGTGCGAACGAATCCGCGGGCAACCCGAGATCGACTTGGATCACACCGAGAGCCTTATCTATTTCCCCTTGACCGCATACGGTCCCCGCGCTGAGTGTGAGTGCTGCGAAAACGCCATGTGTTGCGCGCATGAGATGACCCCCTTGCATGAATCAGGATAATCGGATGTGTGTGTATACCCCTTGTGTGGATGTTTATACGCACGCAAGCTCGGGGGGTTTCATCATTCTCTATTCTAATGCAAACCAATAAATACGCATTTTATAGAGTTTGGCGCATTGGTTCATGCAGCATCCCCACGAACTCAGCGCGCGATAAACCGCCTCCCCCCGTATTCAGGGGGAGGCGGAGCACAATCCCTGGCAAAGTCAATCACCCGCCGATGATCAGCATCGCTTCAGACGCTGGGATTACGGACAACCTTCAAGATACACCGCGAGGAACGCGCTGACATCGAAGAAATCCAGCATCCCATCCCCGTTGAAGTCGACACCTAGGTCTCCGTCGTTGAACGCAACGAGGAACGCGCTGACATCGAAGAAGTTCAGCTCGCCGTCGCCGTTGAGGTCGGCGGGGCACGAGCGAAGCGAACCAAAGTAGGCGCGGAGTTGTCTATCTGAACCGCTGACCGAGAGCAGGTCGCTCGCGCCATCCATATTCAGATCGCTGACGGCCACACTCGTTGAGCCATATCCGGGAAGAGAAATCACTTCACCAAACTCACGCGGGGCGGTCTGCAGGATCACGCCGGGGGTCGATATACCGCTGCCGATAATGTTGCCCGCGATCGCCATATCGGGAAGGCCGTCACCGTTGAAGTCCTCGATCACCAGTTCGACAGCATCGTTCGTCTGTATCTCGGCGATCTCATCGAGCGTTCCATCTGCATTCAGATACATCACGACGACATCACCAGCGAAATACCGGTCGATGTAGGCGATATCGGTGTTCCCATCCTGATCGATGTCACCCGTCTCGATCCAGTACTGCCAGGAATCGGAGACCGACCGCAGTAGTACCGGTCCGGCGCTGAAGATGCCATCACCCTCGTTGGCATACAGCTCGATGCTGTTGTTCGAACCGGCTGAGAGCGCGAGATCGGGCAGCCCGTCGTGGTTGAAATCGATCACGCCGGGCTTGATCCCGTTGGGATCGCTCGACTGAACCTGGGCCCAAGGTGTCAGCAGCGGGTCGCCGCCACCGATGTAGATGTCCACGGTCCCGTCGATGCGGTTCGCGGCGATGTCGTCGCGACCGTCGTTGTTGAAGTCCGCGACCTCGAGCCCGTAGTATGGGTCTTCCTCGCCGCTGTTGATCAGCACCCGATTTCCCAGCGTACCGTCCTGAAGCACATCCCAGACGCGCAGACGGCTGATGTTCGTATCCGAACCAACCAGTTCCGTCGCCCCGTCGCCGTCGAGGTCCGCCTCGACCAGCATGAACAGGTTGCTGGAACCGGAGACCGATTCGATGGTGTTGTCCTGCATATCGAATATCTGCATCATCGAAGAGCCGGTGATGATGAACTCGTCGTGCCCATCGAGGTCGAGATCGATCGGGAGTACGAAGAGCGCCCCTTCGTCCACATCGTACGAAGGCATGCCGAGCTGAGGGATGTCGCCCAAGCCGGGGCGGTTCTCGATCGCGGCGTTATACCACCGCCAGACGAGGTCCTCGTCACCATCGGAATCAACATCAAACGACCAGACCTGCTGAAGCGGCGCATCGAATGAGCTGAACTGGTCGTAGAGCGCGGAACCTCGGGGTTGCCCGACACTGAGATCCGCGATGAAGGGCGCGTCGCTCGTGGGGTTATACAGCACACCCGGCTCATACTCAGGACTGAAGTTGGGCGGGAGCGGGAACTGGTCCGGTCGCATCACGACGACATCGGCCCCACCATCGCCGTCGATGTCGCCGGTGATGAGCAGCGGGAGCGCTACCTCATCGATATCGATCTCCACGCTGCTCGCGCTAGCGAGCACGAAGTTGAACTCGTTGTGCATCTGCTGAAGCGATGTATTCGCGACGATCATGTCCATCGCGGGATTCTCATCAAGCTGCCCAAAAGCCGGGCGTTCGTCGCTCGCGATGCTGGGGTACGCCCGCATGATCTCGCGTGGAGTGCCGAGCGAAGCGCTCCCGGTCCCCTCGATGATCCAGAAGTGCTGCGTGTCTTCACTGAAGAGCAGCACATCGAGATCGCCGTCGCCGTCGTAATCAGCGGGATCGTAGAGCGCATTCTCTTCGCCAAGGCCGCTCACTTCGATCGGGGTCACAGTTTCCGAGGCGGACCAACGCACGAACACATACTCGTCCGTTGAGTTGAACACGAGCTCGTCTTTCCCGTCACCATCGAAATCCGCGGCTTTGACAACGCCCTCGAACGCGTCGGGACCAATCCCGCCAAAGTACGAAATCGAGAAGTCCTGATCCTCTACTGGGGACGCGTCTGGCCCATACACGATGGCGTAGCCAAATCCATACTCGCGGTAGGCCACCTCGGGCTCAGCGTCGTCGTCCAGCTGCCCCGCAACGATCATGTCGGAGTTACCGGTCTCATATGGGCCGTACGCGGTGTAGCCGCCCTGCCCATCCGCCATCATCACCCAGGCAACCTCATTGACCAGCGAATGCAATAGCAGGTCACGGTACCCATCGTGGTTGAAATCCCCAACGCTGTGCAGCCCGATGCTCAGGTCGTCGGTCGGAAGGTCATAGACAAGACGCCCCGCACCGAGTGCGGACTGATAACTTGTTTGTCCTACCGCAGTCCCCGCCGATACAGAGAGCAGAACAGCGAGCGAGAGAGGTGAAATGAAATCTGAGCGCATAAATATCCCCTTATATCATCAGAGCAGGCACGATATGTTGTGTGGGTCCCTGTAATATCACATACGGCCGTTTTCGCACGGCTGATGCACGGAACTCTTTTAAATAATGAACTCTGGGCTACAGCGAGTCGCGTGAGCCCAGCCAGCCGCCATGCTTATCCGATTTCGATCGCACCGCATAGATCAGGACGATCAGAGCGATCATCAGCGTGAGTGCCGAATAGACCTGCCCACGAGTGATGGCGCCGAACTGAGAGATCCCAGAATCAGGGAGCCGGATCAGGTCCATCGGGATCCGCACAAGCGCATAGACGATCCCAAAGACCCCCGCGACGACACCCGGCTTGCGGGGCTTCATCGCGACAATCCAGACACAAACCAACACTAGCAAGCCATCGAGCCCGGCCTGCAGGAGTTGGGTGGGATATCGCGCCGAGATGAGCGGTTCGAGCTGTGACCGAGCCGTTTCGTCGCCACGCTGGATCAGTTCGAGCATCCGCTCGTAGCCCTGCACCCATTGCGTATCGCTCGGGAGCATGTATCCCAATGAGAGTTCCTGTAGGGCGATCATCTGCTCGGGCGATTGCGCGAGCTTGTCGTCGGGCAACGACAGGATTTCCTGCGGATATCGCACCGCCCACCACGGCGCGGGCACGCCGGGCTTGGACACAACGGCACCCAGCAACTCCGCGTTCACGAAGTTGGCGAGCCGACCGAACAACAACCCCAGCGGCGTCAACATCGCGGCTGTATCGAGCACGCGGATCGGCGTCGTCCGCCCGATGATCTTTCCGCTCTCTTCCTTGAATCCGCGTGAGATGCGCCAGCATGCGAACGCGACCCCCACGATCCCGCCGTGCGAGGCCATCCCGCCGCGATTGATCGCCAGCACACCCCACCACGGCGCACCCGAGCTGAAATCCCACAACAAGCTCGGCTCATACCCGATCACATAAAACAGACGCCCGCCGACAAGAACCCCAAGGATGAAATACATCATCGCATCGGCGGCACGCGAGAGCGGGATATCCGTCGCGTTTCGCTTTGCAAGGAAGCGAAGCAGGAGAAACGCCGCAAGAAATCCCATCGCATAAGACAGCCCGTACCAGCGCAACCCGAACCCGCCAGAGATTCGAAACGCAAACGGCGAAAGAGCGTGAAACCATCCACCAAGATCCGTGCCGGACTGTGCAAGCGTCAACAGGTGCATGGCGTCGCAATGACCTCCGGGTCGGGTTTCGGGTACTCGATACCAAAGAACGATTCTGTGTTCTCGTCGATCTGCTCGTGAAACTCAGGGAACGAAACCCCACGCAGCTTGGCGACGAACTCCGCCGTGTATCGGCTGTACGCCGGCACGCAGGGCCAAGTCCCGCGTTTGGGATCGGGCGAGAGGAACGGCGCATCGGTCTCGATCAGGATCCGATCGCTGGGCACGATTTTGGCCGCCTCCGCGACGGGCTTGGCGTTCTTATACGTCACCACCCCGGTGAACGAGATCGTCGCACCGAAGTCCAGCACCTTGCGGGCCTCGTCCGGGTTGCCGGTGAAGCAATGGAACACAAAGCGGCTCGGATCAAGCGTCGTTGCACGCAGGATCGGGAGCAGATCATCGAAGGCCTCGCGGCAATGGATCACGATCGGCAGGTCGATCCCGTCCGCTTTGCACGACTCGATGAACGCCAACTCGGTTGCCAGCACCGGGTCCTGGATCCTGCGGGGCGGGTGCTCGTGCTTGTTGTCCAAGCCCAGTTCGCCCCACGCCACGCACTTGGGGTGCTTGGCGATCTCCCGGATGGCAGCCCAATCGTGCGGCTCCTTATCGCTGTACAGCGGGTGAACCCCGGCCGTGCACCAGACATGCTCGTGCTGCTCGGCCAATCGCAGTTGATCGTGCGAGTCCTGCGTCGTGCAGGCAATCGAAATCACGCCCATGACACCCGCATCACGGGCCTGGGCGAGTGTTTCGTCGAGTTTCCCCGCGTACTCCGGGAAGGTCAGATGGGCGTGTGTATCGATCACGGGAAGATCATAGCGATCCCCGTGCGAACAATGCACCATGAGCACCGATCGCATCGAATCCCTTCCCCATCTCCCCCAGCGCCCGAGCGATGGGCACAAGGGCACCTTCGGCACCGTCGCCATCATCGGCGGCTGCGCCGGGATGCACAAGGACGACGAGTTCGAGCCCACCATGCTCGGCGCTCCGGCGCTGGCCGCGATGGGTGCGATCCGATCCGGGTGCGGACTCGTGAAGATCGCCGCACCCGCCCCCATCATCGAGCACACCCTCACGCTCGCACCATTCGCCACGGGTTACAGGCTTGAGACCGACCACGCGCGATCAATAAACGCGTCGCACGCCGCTCCTGTCCTCGATGAGTTGGCCCAGACCTGCTCCGTGATTGTCGCGGGGATGGGCATGGGCAGCACCCATTGCGTCGCCCAGATCATCGTGCGCCTGCTCAATCAGGAAGGTTGCCCCGTCGTGATTGACGCCGACGGGCTCAACGCGATGAGCCAACTCCCCGAGTTCGATCGCGAGATCCGCGCCAGCACCGTGCTCACCCCACACCCGGGCGAAGCGCGGCGACTTATGCAATCACTCGCGATCGAGGGCGACCCCGCCGGCGATGAATCACAACGCATCGATGCGTGCACTCGCCTCGCCCAGCGCCTGGGGTGCGTGGTGGTGCTCAAGGGCAAGGGCACGGTCGTCAGTGACGGGCACCGCGTCTGGGTCTGTCAGCGCGGCTCGCCAGCGCTGGCTGCCGCCGGCACGGGTGATGTCCTCGCGGGCGTGATCGGGTCCATCATCGCCCAGACGCGTGAAGTCGCATCAATCGACCTGCTGCACGCAGCCGCTTTGGGCGTGCAGGCGCACGCGATCGCGGGTGAACGCTGGGCTGAGTCGCACGAGGGCGATGGCGGACTGATGGCGAACGAGCTTTCCGAACTGCTTCCGGGTGTGATGAACACGCTCCGCGCCTGACGAACCAGACTCGCACGCATACGCTCTCATTACACCTTTTTCGAACCCTCTGGGAGATGCCGCATGCCATACGCGATCGACGAGACACACGACCCGAACCTCAAGTCCTGGGTCGAGAGCGCCAACGACCCGCAGAGCGATTTCCCGA
Organism: Phycisphaerales bacterium; assembly: GCA_965216865.1. GTDB lineage: Bacteria > Planctomycetota > Phycisphaerae > Phycisphaerales > UBA1924 > UBA1924. The sequence goes on along the minus strand of OZ244206.1, from coordinate 1,971,715 downwards.
TCCAGAACCTCCCGCTGTGCACCTTTATGACTGCGGACGAGGAGGACCCGGACGGGGTCCACGCGCACATCGGTGTCCGCATCGGCGATCAAATTGTCGCGCTTGACGCACTCGCAGCGCACGGACTACTCGGCGATCTCAACGACGAATGGCTGGTGTTCACGGAAGATATCGCCGAGGCAGGACACACCGCGGAACTCCGCAGAACGCTCCAGCGTCTGCTCAACGCGGACAACGCAGAACTGCGTGATCATCCGAATCGCGACGAGATGTTCATCGCCACATCCGAAGCGATCCTCTCAACCCCGGTCATCGCGACGGGCGATTACACCGACTTCTACGCCTCCATCAACCACGCGACCAATGTCGGCTCGATGTTCCGACCCGACAACCCGCTGCTGCCCAACTACAAGCACATCCCCATCGGCTACCACGGGCGAGCATCTTCGATCGTCCCCTCGGGCACGCGCATCAAGCGCCCCGTCGGTCAGCAGGCCCCAACTGAAGACGGCGGGTCGCCGCAGTTCGGACCGTGCAAGCTGCTGGACTACGAGATGGAGATGGGCGCGATCATCGGGCGTGGCAACGAGCTTGGTGATCGGGTCTCGATCGAGGAGGCCGAGGACCACATCCTGGGCATGTGCATCCTCAACGATTGGTCGGCGCGTGACCTGCAGAAGTGGGAGTACCAGCCGCTGGGCCCGTTCCTGGCCAAGAACTTCGCGAGCACCGTCTCGCCCTACATCGTGACGATGGAAGCGCTGGCCCCGTTCCGCTGCGAAGGCGCGGTGCGCCCCGAGGGTGACCCCCAGCCTCTGCCCTACATGGACAGCGAAGCCAACCGCAAATCCGGCGGCGTGGACATCACCCTCGAGGTCTGGCTCGCCTCCGCCCAGATGCGGAAGCAGGGCATGGAGCCCATCAAGCTCAGCACCGGCAACTTCCGCGACATGTACTGGACCATGGCCCAGATGGTGGCCCACCACAGCGTCAACGGCTGCAACCTCAACCCGGGCGATCTGCTTGGATCCGGCACCGTCTCGGGCACGACCCGCGAATCCCGCGGTTCGCTGCTGGAACTCACCTGGGACGGCGACCCCTTTGCCAACCCGCCCAAGCTGGTGCCGGGCACGCAGCGGACCCCGATCAAGCTGCCCACGGGCGAGGAGCGCAAGTTCATCGCCGACGGCGACGAGATCATCATGAAGGCCTACTGCGAGCGTGAGGGATACCGGCGCATCGGTTTCGGTGAGTGCCGAGGGATCATTGAACCGGCAAACATGGGGTAATTCACCCCTGTACTTCCTTTGGTTTGTATCCAAAACAGGGGGGGCCCCGTCTCAGGCGGCTGGAGTTCTCATCTTGCATACACACCGCTCATCTGGGGGGTGCGCGATGTCGATAGACATGTGTACCGCTGATGCTACAGGAGCGCTGAAGTTGCAAGAAGGTAATCTACCCCATCCCAAAGAGCAAGACAGGCTTGTCGCCTTGCATGAACTGCAGCTCCTCGAAACCCCGATCGAGCAGCGCTTTGAGCATGTGACAATGCTCCTCAAAGCAATATTCAATGTGCCTGTCAGTGCGCTCTCGCTCATCGATCTACATCGCCAATGGTTCAAATCGATCCAGGGTCTCAGGGTCGAACAGACGCGCAGATGCGTCTCATTCTGTCAGCACACGATCCTCGGCAATGATGTGCTGGTCATCCCGGATGCCCGCTTCGATGACCGATTCGGAAACAACCCGCTCGTCACCGACGACCCAGGAATCGTGTTCTACGCCGGTGTGCCCGTCCGCACACCCGAGGGCCTGCCTGTCGCGTCGCTCTGTCTCATCGGGTTCGAACCCCGATCGCTCGATCAGCACGAGATCGAGATACTGAAACAGTTCGGGCGTCTCGTCGAGTCACTGATATTGACACCACGAGCGAACACGATCGAGGACTCGATCATCAATCAGATCGGTGAAAGCTGGCGTTCGAGCATGATCGACCCGCTGACGCGACTCTGGAATGCGGAGGGGGTTCAGACCCTGATCCGCGAGACAATTATTCATGCGAAGCGTTCTGGCGATCAGGTCGCCGTCGCGATGCTCAGCCTCGAGGGGCTCGATGCCTACAAGGAAGTGCACGGCATCCCAGCCTACGAGCGGCTGATTCAAGAGTTCTCACAGAAGGCGACGACCCAGCTCGTCGCGTTTGACTCGATCGGGCACCTTCGCGATGGGGATTTCGGGATCATGATGACCCGAGTCGCGTCTGCGGATGACGCCCTCAAACGCCTGGCGAAGATCCGCGATATTGCGAGATCGTTCTCCATCGCCGATGAACACGGGAAGCTTCCCATCGATGCATCCATCGCCTGCATTGTGCATGAACCGGGTTCGCCGACACAATCGCCTCAGATCATCGAGTACGCCGAGGACATGATCGCTCAGATTCGTCACGGCGATGCGATCAATCCCATCCGCATCGTGTTCGCAACGGAAACGGGCACTTTCCGCTCCGCGGCGTGAGCATTATGGACATTTGGGGCATCGCTCGCCTGGAACATACTCCGGCGCACAACGCAGCTTCGTCGTTAACGCATGACCACACCCCGGGCAAAACTTCGCGTTCTCAGAGGGGTTCAGATCGTGGTCGACGCCGACACGCTCATCGAAGACATAGCAATCACCTTTCCACTTGCTCCGCTCCCGAGGAACCTCTTCGAGGTACTTGAGGATCCCGCCTTCCAGGTGGTACACCTCCTCGAAACCTTGCTGGAGCATCCACGCAGTGGATTTCTCACAGCGAATCCCCCCGGTGCAGAACATCGCCACTTTTTTGTGCGAACCGGGGTCGCAGTGCTTCTCAACAAAGTCGGGGAGATCCCGGAACCGCTTGATCTTCGGATCGATCGCGCCCTCAAAGGTTCCGGCATGGACCTCGTAGTCGTTGCGGGTATCGATCAGCACCACATCCGGGTCTGAGATGAGTGCGTTCCAGTCCTTGGGTTTGACATAGGTACCGACCCGCTCGTTGGGATCAACTTCTGGACCGAGGTTGATCAGCGAGGGCTTGAACTTCACCTTGGCTCGATTGAACACATGCCCAGGCGCGTGCGAGGTTTTGTGCATCAGGTCTTCAAGCCCCTCATGCGCACGGATAATCGCGAGGATGTCCTTGATCGCCTCGGGTGTTCCCGAGATGGTCCCGTTGATGCCTTCATGCGCGAGCAGGATTGTCCCCATGACATCACGATCAAGCATCTCCTGCTTCAGCACCGGCGTCCAGTCCTCCGCATCATCGAGGGGCACAAACCGGTAAAACGCTGCGATGTCGTAGGAACGCTCGCGAGCTGGCGCGTGATCTTCGGGCATTGTGGGTTGCTCCATGCTCGACGCGGGAACTGCTCATTCCGTTTCGGGGACAAACCGACCGGATCGGCAGACACGCGGAGCGCGGGTCGCATGATCGAAAAAGTGGAGGACAGGGGACTCGAACCCCTAACTTCCAGCTTGCAAAGCTGGCACTCTACCAATTGAGTTAGTCCCCCGAAGGGATTGTCATCATCGGATGATGACGGGGGCAAGTGTAGCCCTTTTCCTGCGTCAAGGCGAGCCCATCGCCGAATCGGTATGATCAAACCTGCACACCAACTTGGAGAGACCATGAACCCGACTCGATACGCCCGTATGACCCTGCTCTCAATCGCTGCTGCCCCGCTGATCGCCCACGCTCAGCCCGATAACAACACACCGGATCAAGCCCAGCGCGACGCGGAACAGATCGATAACCCTGGATCCTCGTCACTCTCAATATCACCATACGCTTTCGTGAGTTTCCACGCCGACGCGGATCTGGACGCGGATATCGGCGAGTTCGGGTTCGGCTCATACCGAGCTGGGATCAATCTGCGTAAACGCATCGGGGATCGGGGCCAGATCACCGGCAACATCGGGTTCGGGGTCCTCGATTACGATGTCACCCCCTCGGCGACATCCGTAGCCAATGACGCGGCGGATATCGGCGCGGGTCTCGACGATGTCTACGAATCAGAAATCGTTCTCACATATACCCATCGTGGCGAGGGCCAGTGGTCCTATCTGTTCGGCGCAGGAGTCCTTTCCTCCGGCGAGGACGGTGCGGACTTCGGGGACACACTCGATTTCCTCGCCACCGCCGGGTTCCGCTACCAATATGACGACAAACTCTCGCTCGGCATGGGGGTTCTGGTCCGCACCCAACTCGAGGACGATGCGCTCATCATTCCTGTGCCCCAGATCCGATACCAGATCAGCGACAAGTGGATCCTGGAATCCCAGCGAGCCGGACTCGAACTGCGATACGAAGCAAATGAGCAGATCACCTATGGCATCGCTGGCGAGTATGTCAGCTCAACATTCCGGCTCAACGACATGCACGCCGCCATTGTCAGCGAGGGCGTCGCGACACACCGGCGCGTCCCTGTCTCGATCTTTGCGAACTTCATCCCCTCGGACCAGATCCAGATCAAAGCCCGCATCGGCACATCGCTCGCGGGGAACATCGAGTTCCTAGACACCAACGGCAACGACATCACGGATCAGGACATCGACCCGGCGATCTTCGGCTCGATCAATGTCTCGTTCCGCTTCTGAGCCGGGCGATCAGCGATCGGGCTGTGCCTTTTCGAAGCGTCCCGCGTCATCACGCGTGATCGGCGTTATCCGATCCGGGATCGGGGGGGCATCTCGCAGGAACGCCCGCTCCAGGATCGGCGGATCAAGCGGGCGATCGTTCGCGTCAACGGGGGCTTCCGCAATTTTCAGGATTGTGTCCGTACCAGCGACGGCCTGCGCAAAGCTTGTATAGCGCCCATCGAGGAACGATGTCCCCTCTCGGCTGAGCCCCACAAAGACCTGCGACCCGTTGGTGTTCGGGTCCGCTGTGCGAGCCATCGAAAGCACACCGAAGTCGTGCGGTAAAGATGAGTCCTCGAGATCGATGTTGTACCCGGGGCCGCCGTACCCCGTGCCGGAGGGGTCACCCACCTGGATCACGAACGGGCGTCCGTCATCGAGGGTTGCCTTCACCCGGTGGAAAATGATGCTGGTGTAGAACCCACCCTCGATCAGATGCATGAAGTTGAAGACCGTGTTCGGAGCCGCGTCTGGACGCAATCGGAACACGATCTCGCCCGCGCTGGTCTGAAAAACCGCTTCACGCTCCACATAGACCCGCACACCAGAAAAAACCTGCTTGTCGTTCTCATCTGGTTGCTGTCCTCGGGCCTGGCGCGCGTCACGGAGTTCATCATGGAACATCACGACGGAGTTCTCACCTTCGCTCACACCAAGCGAGGTCGGATCGACCCGTTGAGCGGTATTGGGCGTCATCAGCGGCTGAATCACGAGCGGCGCTCCGTGCGCTACCCCATCAAGATAGAGCTGGGCGAGCATGACTTGCTCGGGTTTTTCACTCCAGAGCATCGGAAACAGACTCGCGAGATCCACGCGTCCCTTCGCGGCTGGTGCTGTCGCGAGCGGATCGAGTGATCCCGCGTCAAAGAGCTTGATGCTGGGCTCGGCAAAGCTGCCCTCGGGCACACCGACATGCACGACAACACGACGCCCCACGCCGAAGTAGAGCTGATCTGTTGTGAGCTGTGCACGCGCGATCGAAGGGCTGATGCACGCAACCAGCAGCGGGAGGGTCAGTATCAAGCGAGCGACGAGCGACTTTGGTGGAGCAAGGGTGCGCATGCCAAAGCATACACGAGACACGCGTCAGGTGTCTTGACATACAAATGTGTGGTTCGAAGTTATCCGCGCTTGCCTGGTCGGCTTGCTTATTCGCTCAGCCCAGGGATCTCATCGAGACGATCCCATGCATCCTGCACGGTTGATGGATCGTTCTGCCCACCTCGGGCGAGCAGATCATTCGCGATCTGGCTCCCGATGTCCTCGTACCAATCCACCGCGAGTCCGGCTTGAAGAACATTGAACCCGTCCTTGTGATTCAGGTCTTCGTAGGAACGGATCGTGTCCGTTGTGAGAGCGGCCGCGGCGTCGATTCGGTAGAGGCGACGGTTGTAGTTCGGGCCCATACCTCGGTAGAGGTAGTTGACGATGATCTCGTCGGCTGCGTCGATGCGCGCCCACTCGCTCTGGGCATCCTCGAACATGTAGCTGCCCTTATGGCTGGGGCAATAGAAGGTGTTGGGTGCGGAGAGGTAGTCATCCTTGATCAGATGCCCGAGCCCGTCCCAGCGCTTTGAAAGCTCCAGGGGAAACTCTTGTGGATCCAGCAGCACGGTATCCATGCGTTCTGGAAGCCATGTCACAGAAGCATTGCTGCGTGCAAACTCCGGCAAGAACTCACTGTCGGGAAGCAACCCCCCGTGGTCTTCCGAGAACATATTCACGGCCAAGCCAATCTGGCGCAGATTTGAGGCGCAAACGACCTTGCGTGTCGATTCGCGCACCATCGATATTGCAGGAAGCATCAGCGCGATCAGAATCGACACAATTGCGAGTGACACAAGAAGGTCAATCATCGTAAATGCGCGAGCATGCAAACGGTATGTTCTGGTTACCTCATTCAAGGCAGACCCAACCTGTTCGATTTGATTGTGCTCATACCCCACCACGAAGTGCGAATATTGGGCACATTGTTCCCCACGGCTGCGTGCGCAGCTCGCTGACACACTTCTAAAATATCGGGTTTACCCCCGGTTCGCAAGTGTCGATTTTCATATTCCTCACCGATGGGTAAAGCCCTCAGAAGGCCCTGAATATTCCACAATTCCGTCCAAATACCGAAAATGATGCAGCCTGTCTGCCGCACTGCTCGAAGCACGGTAATCGGACGAGAATGACAAAAATTCGAAAATGCTCTGGAAACACACGGGTTGCAAGCATCCGTACGATCGGATACTCGTATAGGACGCCGGTCTGTGGTGTGGTTTCACAGACTCCGGGCGCGCTCGTGAACCCGGTGGAACATGAAGAAGAATGATCAACCCCATCTTCGTGTCGATGCAGGAACAGGGCCTGTTTCGACGAATGGAACCCCAGTGCCGGGCGATCAATCCGGTGCTCCTAAGCCGTTAGAGGCTTCGGATTTCGATGGTCAGGACAGGATTGATTTCGAGCTGATGCAAAGCATTGCCAGCAATAACGAAACCGCCGTTGGCGAACTCTACGACCGATTTGGGTCGTTGGTATTTCGTATGGCGTATCAATCCATGCCGACCCGTGCGGAAGCGGAGGATGCCGTTCAGGAGATCTTTGTCCGTCTCTGGCGGACCGCGGACCGGTATGACCCCCGAAAAGCAGCCCTTGTCACTTGGGTGATGTTACTTACGCGTCGGCACCTTGTGGATAAACTCCGGCGCAAACGCGCCAGAATCAAAACTGCAGTTCTGGATGATGCGCTCGCATCGGGTGTTGGCGCATGGGTCGAGTCGAACGCCGGCGATCAAATGGCCAATGACGAGCACTTCGCAGCCCTGATCAAGAAGATCGAGACCCTGCCTGAGCTCCAACAAACTGTAGTTTTGCGTGCATATCTGGGTGGGCAGACACTCAGGCAAATCAGCGATGAACTGGAAACACCCCTGGGGACCATCAAATCCGCGTTGTCTCGAGCACTCGTCCGGTTGAGGGAACGCACCGGGGAGGAAATGGAATCATGAATACCCACGAACTCATTGAATACACGATGCTCCACGCCCTCGGGCTTCTGGAGGACGACGAACGCGCCGCATATGAGGCCGCATTCGACGCCGCACCTGCGCCCGTTCAGCTCCGGGTCCGCGAGGAAGCCCGGCGTATGGCCGACCTTGGAGACCTGATCCCCGGGGTAGAGCCCGCCAACGAACTTCGCGATGTCGTCGTTGCCGCTGTTCGCGCCGCGATCCGGGAAGACGAGAACGAATCACGCATCGCCCAGCAGGGTGTCGCTGCCTCGTCTGTCATCGGACGCATCGACGCGAACACCCCCGCAAGAGCGACATCCCAGCCCAAGCTCTCTACGAGCCCGCGTGTGCATCGCGTCTGGCGTGTCGCCGCCGTTGGGTTCGCCGCCGCCTCGATCGCCATGGGCGTTGTGATGATCAACATCCAGCAGACCATGCAAAAGGCCCAGAGCAGCGCCCTCGTGAACAACCTTTATGATCAGATCGGTGCCAAGTACCTTGAATCGACGATCTTCGACGCCAACACCCAGCGTGTCGCGTTGACCTCCACGAGCACTGAGAGCAAGGCCGTCGCCGCAGTATGGCACAACCCCGATTGGGCTTCGGCACGCCTCTTCGTTAAAAATCTCGCCAGTGAGCAGAACAAACCGCTCCGCCTCGTGGTCCTCGACGAGGATGACAACATCATCGAAGTCATCAAGACCTTCACCCCGACGGGCGAGCTTGAGGATTTCAATGTTGATCTCAACCTGAGCACCCAGCGTAAGCTCGCGATCTACCCCGATGCCGAGCAGGAGATTCGCGACGCCCTCGAGCCTGTTCTGATCAGCTCGGACAGCTCGCTCTAAGCAGCATCGAAACCGAATCAAAACGCAAAGGCGGGCGATCCCCATCCGGATCGCCCGCCTTATGTATATCGATGAGCCCAGGATCAGGTTGGCACCTGCCACTGCTCCTCGTCATAGAGCACCTGCACCCGTGAGTCGTTCTCGAACTTGGCCTTGGCTGCCGCGAGTCGTCGCCAGAGCACGCCGCCAACGATCATCGCAAGAGCCATCGCCCCGCCAAAGATCATCCCCGCCATCTCCAGACGCTTGGTATCGAGCGGCTCGGTCGTCAGCGAAGCGCCTTCCTGCACATTGGTAATCGCGATATCCCCGCGTCGTGGACGGGCATTGTTCGCGGCACCCGAGATCGCAACCACAAAGGTGTCCAGTATCCGCTGGGCACGCTCGGCGCCAACTCCTCGATACTCGACAACGATCTCGCCCGGCATCGACGCCACGATATCGAGCGATTCATCCATGTGCTTGCCGAGTTCGCCCGGAGTTGAGAACTCCGAGATCCCCCGTCGCTTCATCCGATCCGCGGCGACCTCGAGGAATCTCGGTTCCGTGATCAGACCGGTGATGTACGATTCCCAATCCGCGAGGTCGCTCTCGGCGAGTTTCCCCTCCGGAGCGGTCGCCGTGAGCGTCGCACGCGAACTGTACATACCCGGGGCGACACGCCCTGCGGTGAACCAGCTCCCGACACCGAGCATCAGGGTGATCGCCGCCAACGCGAAGAGCCCAATAAACACGCCCGAGCGGACTTCTTTGTTTCGGACCTTGCGCTGTGCGCTCGCGATTGCCTCGTAGGCCTCCGCGAGTTCCGCACGCTTGGTCAAGACCTGCTCGCACTGCTCATACCTGGACTGCAGCGCGTCCGTCGCCAAACGGACCTTTTCGGCATCGGCGTGCAGGCGCTTCCGCATGCGTCCGAGCCGTTCCCGACGGCGCTGGCTCCACTCGTCGTTGGGTGTGCCCGAGTGCTCACGGGGCTTGGCCCGCTCGGCCTCAAGCTGGCTGTTGAGCTTCTCGATCGTCGCGATGAGCTCACTGGACTGGTTCTCGAGTGCCGTAATCTTCGCCTGCGCCTGCTCGTCGGGTTCACCGCCACCCTCGCCGGCTTCAGCGATCTCTGACTCGAGCGAGACAACCCGCTCAGCGAGTTGCTTGAGCTGGCTCTCACGCTCCTCAAGCTTCGCGCCCAGTTCCTTCTCACGATCGGCGGCCTCTTCGAGTTGTTTCTGGTAGGCGACCGATTGCTCAGAATCCTCATCTGGTGTCGCGTCAAGCTTGGACTGAAGCTCGTCTCGCTCCGTACGCAGGGCTTCCTGCGCGGTCTCCAGCGATGCGCGTTCTGTGTTTGCCTTCTCGAGCTCACCTTTCAGCGATTCGAGTTCGGAGACGAGCTGCTTGCTTTGCTGCTCAAGCTCTATGGATTTCTCACGCTGACGCGTGAGTTCCTCGTCCGTATCCGCGCCGATGCTCGCGAGCTGTGCGTTCAGCTCATCGACCTTCGCCTTCGCGGCGTTGAGTTCCTTCTGAAGCCTCTGGATCAGCTCCTGGGACTCGCCTGATTGTGAGTCCGCTTCGCTTCGCATCGAGGCGAGCTTCGCGTTCGCATCCTCGAGCTCCTGCTCACGCTGGGTGAGCTGCTCGCGGATCGCCTTGAGCTGTGATTGGGTTTCCGCATTCCCCGCGTTTTCCTGCTCGAGCGACTCGACTTGTGCCCGCAGTCCCTCGGACACCTTTTGTTCGCGTTCCAGTTTCTCTAGCGCTTCGGCGAGTGACCCCTGAGCCTGTGTGAGTTGCTTCTCATAGGCTTCACGAGCCTCGCTGAGCTCTTGCTCAACATTCCCCGACTTCTCGGCCAGCTCCTCAAGCGCTTTGCTCCGCTCGCCCAGTTCGATCTCGCGTCCACGCAGCTTGGACATTGCGCTCTTGAGCTCTGCGCTGCGTTCTTCATACTTCTCGGTTAGGTCCGCAACAGTCGCGTTTAGTTCCGTAATCTGAGAGTCTTGCTCCCCGAGCTGCGAACGCAGGTGCTCGAGCTCCGCGATCGATTGTTCGAGCTGTTTCGCTGCTGTTTCTTCACGCGCCAGCTTCTCCAGAACCTCGTTCTCAAGCGAATCAAGCTCCTGCTTACGCTTGGAAATACCGGAGAGCTGCTTGTCGAGTTCCGCGATCCGACGCTGGATCTCCGCGTCGCGGGACTCAAGCTCCGCCTCGCGTTGCTCGAGGTTCTCCGCATGGGTTTCCATCTTGGATTCACGCTGCTCAAGACCCGAAGCACGCTGGACAAGGTCCATCTCGCGTTGCTCGAACTCCTGGCGCATCTCCGCGAGCTCGACCTCACGCGTTGTCAGTTCCTGCTCGCGATTCTCGATCTCAGAAACTTGCGCGTTGAGTTCGCTCTTCTGCTCATTGAGCGATTGCATCGCACGCCGGTGCTCTTCGTGCGCTTTTCTGAGCGCTCCGAGCTGCGATTCGACAGACTCGATCACATCGAGCACATCCTCTTCCGGCTTCCGGATCTTCATCTCGGCGCGCGGATCGGGCGAATCCGATTTCTTCGGCGAGTGACGCTTCGGGAGCGCCTCATTGGTTGTGTGCTCGTGCTTGGGGTCCATGCACAACTCCTCCCGGCTTGAAGCCCGGCACGCCTGCCCCGCCTCCGAAGAGGTTCGTCAACGGGAAGCAGACATATCGCATATCGACGCGGCAACCCCGTCTGTCCATTACTGCGCGACTTTTGCGCAATCCGACATCCGGTTAGGCGATCCATCCGGGACAAACCAACCCTCAACCGTCCGGAAACCCTCAACCATCCCCGCCCGGCTTCCGCCCCCCTCGATCCGGGAGCTACTCCTAGACTTGCGGATGCCATGCAGATCCGACGACATCCTTTTGGAACTTCAGACCATGCGACTCGTGATCTCCCCGAGTGCGGGCGCGTCGATTGTCTCGCTGGAGTACAAGGATCAACTCGGACGCTGGGCGGACATTCTCAGGAGCATGCCGGACGATTCGAGTGACCCAGCCGATGCGGGCTCGTTTCTGATGATCCCATGGACCAACAGAGTTCAGGACGCGGCGTTTGAGTTTCAAGGTCAGACGCACACTCTTGTCGCGAATCATTCAGACGGGACCGCAATCCACGGTATCGGACGCGATCACGCCTGGTCCATGACAGACCGCTCCCCCATCACCTCTCGCCTGATATACCGACACAGCGCTGACGATTCGTGCCCTTTCTCGTTTGGCGGCGTTGTGCGCTACGAAATCTCGCCCCATGCCGTTGAGATCGACCTTTCGGTCACGAATCTCGACGATCGCCCCTTCCCCGCCGGCTGTGGTCACCACCCCTATTTCCATCGGCACCTGCACTCCGACGCTGATCAGGTCCAGATCCAGATGGATCTCGAAGGCCGATATGACTGCCAGGATTGCATCCCGGTCGGAGACATTCATGACGACGATGCTTGTGCGTTGCTCCGTTCGGGCGATGCGCTGGGGAACCCTGGGTTGGATGATGTCTTTGCGGGCTTTGGCGGCACTTGCACCCTGGAATGGCCCGAGAGCGGGATCCGATGCTCGATGTCTTGCTCGGATGAACTGGGGCATGTCGTGGTCTACACCCCAAGAGACGAAGACGGATCGCCTAACGAGTATTTCTGCATCGAACCGGTCACGATGGTGAACAACGGTTTCAACATGCATGCAAAAAAAGAACCCGGCACGGGCGTGCGGGTTCTTGCGCCCGGCGAGACCCTGCGGACACGCATGACGCTGAAGTTCTCATCGATCAGTTGATCACAATCACTCGCCGATGATGTAGTAGGTGCGGTTTCCTTTGCGCCGGATGGAGCCGGTGCTCAGATCTCCGTTATCCATGTACTCATCGAGCTCGAGCGCCGTGGCCTGCGAATGGCTCCCGCGGCTCTCCGAGCGGATCGAGATCTGCACCGGTGACCAGTTCGGAGGGCCCTCGTAGTCGTACACACCCCCGATTGGCGCGAGCTTCTCGAACGGGTTGTCGGCCTTGAAATATGGCCCCAGCACCGACACCGCTTGCGAGCGGTTCACATCGCGTGGGTACGACCCGTTCTTGGCGTAGTACATGCTCAGGGCGTTCTCGATGGCGCGGAGGTCTTCCGCGGTCGAGGTGAGTTCCGTGTCTGCCTGTGCCCCAACGAACTTGGGTGCCGCGATCGCAGCCAGAATTCCAATGACGATCACGACGACGACGATTTCGATTAGCGTAAATGCCCTGTGCATGAATCTATCCCCTGCGTGTAAGACTGGTGCTCTCTCCTCACCGATGTCGGGCGAACACCCTATAGACCATGCGTCCAGACAAAGTTGATCTTGGGGGATCGGCGGCACAACCGTGAATATCATCTGACATGGCGACTTTCCTGCTCAAAACCGAACCCGATAACTACTCGTACGATGATCTCGTTCGCGACAAGCGCACCCATTGGGACGGGGTTCGCAACCCCACCGCGCTCATGCACATGCGGAGCGTGAAGAAGGGGGATGAGGCGTACATCTACCACACGGGCAAAGAACGCCGCATCGCAGGGATCGCGAAGGTGGTTTCTGATGTCTACGAGGACCCGGAAAACCCCGGACTCACGGGCAAGGGCGATCTCAAGGGTCCTCTTTTCGATATTGCCCCCGTTCAGGCAGCATCGAAGGATGTCACCCTCGCGGACATCAAAGCGGATGATCGGTTTAAAGACTTCGATCTCGTTCGGCTCTCACGGCTGAGCGCGATGCCCGTGCCGCCCAAGCTCGACAAGCTGCTGCGCAAGATGGCCGGGCTCTGAATCGAGTTACTTATCCGCGCGTTTGCGGATGGCATCGAACTCTTCATCGCGTGCCGCAGCGAAGGCGGGGACAGGCACCTCATCGTTGAAGTAGTGCAGGATGTAGTCGAGTTTGCCCGTGTGATACAACTCCGTAAAGGCCTCGACACCCTCGGGCCAATATCGAGTCCCGATCCCCGCCTGCAACTCCACCAGCGCATTCTCTGCGGCGCGTTCTCCGAGTTCGTTGCGGTACGGTCGAACGCTTGTCATCGCGTCGAAGGAGTCAATCACCGCGAAGACTCGCGCTCCGATCGGGATCTCATCCCCCTTGAGGATGAACGGGTACCCGAGCCCATCCCATCGTTCGTGGTGGTACCGGACCAGATTCAGGATCGGCTCGTCTGAAACCCCGAGGGCCATCATCCGAGCAAGACCCGTGACGGGGTGGAGCTTGATCAGCTCGAACTCCTCATCGTCGAGTTTCCCGGGTTTCTGCAGGACCTGATCGGGGATATCGATCTTTCCAATGTCATGCAGCGCCGCCGCTTGGGTGACGAGCCGGATCAGTTCACGATCGATCCCGAACTCCTCGAGCAGTGTCCGGGTGTACAGAACGACCCGCCAGGTGTGCGCGGCCGTCGAGAGGTCCTTCCGCTCGATCTCCATCACAAGCTCTTTGACCTTCTCAGGGGACATCACACGCTCCTTGCGATGAGTTTAACGCACACCGGGAGCAATGCGTTGCACTCACTTCTATTCATATTTATCACTATTTCTGCTTATTTACCGCCCGGCCTCATGAAACAGCGCATCTTGATTGGGTACCCTGAACTCAGAGCGGAGAAGAATCATGCGAACCCGAACTACCACCGTCATGCTCGCCTCATCGATAGCCCTCTGCACGCCCGTGCTTGGAGACGACGCGATCGAGCACGAGATCGTCGAAGCGATCGCGGAAGTTGTCGAGGAGAACTATGTCTACCCCGACAAGGGCGACAGCGCCGCGTCGATGCTCCGCGCGGCGCTCGAATCTGGAGCGTACGACACGCTCAAGGGCGACGAGCTCGCCGGAGCGCTCCGCATGGCATTGGTCGAGCACACAAGAGACCTGCACTTCGCGGTCCAGGGACTCCCTGAGGGGTGGACTCCGCCAAGCGATGAAGAAGAAGCAGAGCAGCGTCGAGCGCCACAGGCGCCCTTCGGGTTCAACGCGATCGAACGGCTCGATGGCAACATCGGGTACATCGATCTGCGCGGTTTCGCGGGGGCCCAGTACATCGAGGACACCGTCGAAGCAGCGATGCGGCTCGTGCAGGGGTGCGAAACACTCATCTTCGACCTGCGCCAGAACGGGGGCGGCGACCCCAGCGCCGTCGCGCTCATCTCGTCCTATCTATATGACCCCGCAGAACCCGTCCATCTCAACTCGCTCTACTCACGACCAGACGACTCAACAAAGGAGTTCTGGACGCACGACGAGATCAACACAGATCTCGCGATGCCGGATGTGCCGGTCTATATCCTGACAAGCCAGGGGACATTCTCCGCGGCTGAGGAGTTCAGCTACAACCTCCGCAACCTCGAACGCGCCACGATCGTCGGCGAGACGACAGGCGGCGGTGCCCATCCCGTTGATTTCATCCTGCTCCACTCGGACGATACCGACAGGTACTACCAGCTCGTGCTCCCCACCGCCCGCGCGATCAGCCCGATCACCAACACCAACTGGGAGGGCACGGGCGTGAAGCCGCACATCGAGTGTGACGCGGAAGAGGCGCTCGACCAGGCGCTGCACGCTGCATACTCGCATCTCCTCGCTGCGGGCAATGAGCAGGTGCGGTTCGGGATCGCATCGCTGAACGCGCGCCTCGCGCCGATTACCCTGAGCAGCGCCGAGCTCAACACGTACGCGGGCGATTACACCGATCGCGAGTTCCGGATCGACGACGACCGCCTCATGTACCGGCGGATCGGCGTCTCGGACTTCCGCCCGCTTCTGTGCATCGAGAAAGATCAGTTCATCATCGAAGGGCTCGACGGGTTCATCCTCGAGTTCGATCGAGACCCATCAGACAAGATCGTCGCTGTCTCGGGGCATTACGCCCAGGGACACACGGACCGATCCGTTCGATCAGAAAGTGCAAACTGATCAGCGCTCGCGCTGCAGCATCGAGAACATATCCGCCTGCTCGTCGGCGAGATAGCTCGATCGCACGAGCGGGCCAGACACAACCAGCTTGATGCCCATCTCCTCGCCCACGCGCTTGTACTCCGCGAACTCGTCGGGGTGGACCCAGCGATCGATCGGCAGGTGATTGCGGGTGGGCTGCAGGTATTGCCCGATCGTGATGATGTCGCACGCATCGCCTCGGGCCGGGGTGTGCTCGTCACGCGGGCCGTCGTGCTCACCCGTCATCCGGACGAGATCCTCGAAAAGCTCGAATACCTCATCCTTGCGTTCGCCGATCCCGACCATGATGCCGGTTTTCGCGACCCCGCCCTGCGCTTTGACGCGCATGAGGAGTTCCATCGTGCGTTCGTAACGAGCGCTGGGACGCACCGCCGGGTGACAGCGTTTCACGGTCTCGAGGTTGTGGGCGATGATGTTCGGCTGCGCATCGATCACCATCTGCAGGGCCGCCTCGTCGCCCTTGAAGTCGCCGATGAGGACCTCGATAGACATATCGGGGCACGCCTCGCGGGTTCGGATGATTGTCTCTGCCCAGATTCCCGCCCCACCGTCGGGCTGATCGTCGCGATCCACGCTCGTGATGACGATGTGCTTGAGCCCGGCTCCACGCAATGACTCCGCGACCCGGCGGGGCTCGTCCTTGTCGATCGGGAGGGGTTTGCCGGTCTTCACATTGCAGAACCCGCACGCACGCGTGCAGGTGTCGCCGAGGATCATCATCGTCGCGACGCCTCGTTCCCAGCACTCGCCCATGTTGGGGCAAGCCGCCTCTTCACAGACCGTGTGGAGCTTGTGCTTGTGGACATTATCGCGTGTTTTCTTAAACCCTGCTCCACCAGGGAGTTTCGCACGAAGCCAGTCCGGTTTTTTCTTCGGCGCCAAGTGCTGAACCTGGTCGTCGGCGTTGTTGAGGATCATCCCCGAGAGCGAAACGACAGATTTGGTGTTCGCGATCGGGTCGCCGCCCAATCGGCGCGGGTGACGCGCCAGGGTGCGGTCGATGCCCTTGTTCGTCGTGATCGGGGTGTCTGTGGGGTTCTGTGTTGGCATTGAGGGTCTCACAGGTGCGAATGGATTCTATGCACCAGCGTGTGCGCCTGCAGGAATTCGACAGATCTGTCTCGATGGGCATCAACTGCCGATCATCCCCGAAACTCTCGGACCTTTTGCTGGTTTTTGGGGATCGGGAATCAACTGAACCATGCCGACTGGTCGATTGAGACATGCAGCGAGACCCCCACACGGACCCGGTGGTGTCGCTATCATGCGTTCGGGTGCGAACCCGAGCGGGATCTGACCGTACCGATTGAATCATCGATCGATCCCGATCAATACACGCACACGAGAAGCAGGAGTTGCCCGTGCGTCAGAATGTGAACATACAAAACACGACCGCTCGCACCAAGAGCATCCTCGGCGTCGGCGCCCTCGCGATGCTCGGCACCATGCTCGGCGGATGCAGTTGGGATTCCTACATGGACCCCTCCGTCGTCGGCCGATGGGAGCGCACACCCACAAGCGTCCCCATCCTCAACCACATCGGAGCGATTGAGGATCCGCAGGCCCAGTATGTCGAGGTTTCCGAGATCACCTCAAATGACCTGATCCCTGAAACGGATATCTACCGTGTCGGGCCAGGCGACTTCCTCGATCTCACGATCTATGACCTGATCACCCGCGGGCAGGCCGAACTGCTCCCGCGCCAGATCGATCAGAACGGCTATATCCAGATCCCACAGCTCGGTCGAATCTTCGTTTCTGGGAAGACAGAAACTGAAGTCGCTGAAGCAATCGGACAGAAAATGGCGCCCCTGGTTGCCGACCCCCTTGTTTCGGTGGTTGTGCAGCAGCGTCGCCAGCAGGTGTTCCACCTGACTGGTTCAGTGGCCGCACCTGGGCCCTACTCGATCCTGAACGCGGATTTCCGTTTGTATGAAGCGTTGATCGCTGCGGGCGGATTCCCTGAGTTTGCCGATGAAATCCTCGTCATCCGTCAAGTCCCGCTCGATGAGAACACGACGAATCTTGCGCCTGAAAATCCCAGAGATCGCAATCTGGATCCCGAAAACGACGAACCGATGGAGGATGGCGAGAATCTGCTCGACATCATCGACGACCTGTCCGCTCCGGGCATGATGTCCGGCTCGCGCAGTTCCAGCGGGATCGTCGCCCATGCCAACCAGCCGAGTGATCAGGACCCGATCATTGATCTGATCGAGCCAACCAATCGGAACACCGGTACCGGCGATCAGGCGGACGAGGCCACCAACGCGAACGAGCCATTGCCTCCAGCCGCACGCTGGCGTTTTGTGGATGGGCAGTGGGTCCGTGAGACGATTCCGGTCGCGGCTCGAAACAAGATCGATTTCAGCGACTCAAATATGCTCCAAGACTCGCGTGGACAACTGTTTACGCAGCGCGTGATCCGTGTTCCCGTCGAACCTTTAATCGCGGGTGATGCCCGCTACAACATTGTGATCCGCCCCGGTGACATCATTCGTGTCCCCCCATCACCGTCTGGGTTCTACTACATGCGAGGCGAAGTGAATCGCCCCGGCGTGTACAACCTCCCCGCGGTCGGCAGGCTCACCCTGCTCCGCGCGATCGCGGCTGGTTCGGACTTCGCGCCCTCAGCCATCCCGGAACGGATCGATCTGACCCGTATCGTCGGTCCTGATGAGCAAGCAACGATTATGCTCAACTACCGGGCGATCTCTGAAGGGACCCAGCCGGATATCTACATCAAAGCCGACGACATGATCAATGTTGGAACGACCTTCTGGGCCACCCCGCTCGCGGTCCTCCGAGGCGGCTTCCGGACCAACTACGGGTTCGGGTTCCTGCTCGACCGCAACTTTGGTAATGATGTGTTCGGTGCTCCCCCGACGAACCAGTTCGGGCGATAAACTCCTGTGCCGATTGGTCCCAACTCGGCCAAGTTTGCCGAACATCAATGAACTCTCAAGCGTACCGATCCCTCCCCATCCGGGGTGGGATCGTTTGTTTTTGCGCTTTCTCGATTTCAGAAGCGATCAACTCGAACTCGGAGCCTCCGAATTCAGTGCAGCGGGACGATTTCGCGCCAATCATCGCGGTGCGACGATCGGGCAAAAGCGACCCGAGAATCGGGCCGATCCTGAACGAGTCACAGCATGAGGTCTCGTGGTCAGGTCAGAATCAGTACAGGAACGGATGAGCAGCAGCACCCTTAAGCCCAATCAGTCACTCCCCGCCGATGAATCACAATCGCGTGTCGGTGGGCTCTTTACGCGCGACGGGCTCACCATCGCGATCGTCTGTTTGATCGGATTCGCACTGGTGTTCTTCCGATGGTTCGTCAAGCAGGGCGAGCTGAGCATGGATAAGCCTCAGGACTGGGGGCATTCATTTGTCATCCCACTCATCGCTGGGTACATGATCTGGCAGCGGCGTGATCGCATCATCGCCACCGGCACAAGCATTTTCTGGCCTGCGCTTATTCCCTTCGCCCTGGGAATCCTCGCCTACGCGTACAACCTATTTCTGGTCCGCAACCACATGCTTCAGGGCATGAGCATGATCCTCTCGCTCGGATCGCTCGTGCTGTTGCTGCTCGGTGCGGGGGCCTTCCGCTATCTCTTCCTGCCCATCGCGTATCTCGTGTTGATGATCACGATCGCGGAAGGCATCATGCTCGCGGTCACCTTCAAGCTCCAGCTTCTCGCCTCGCAGGGTTCATGGCTGATGCTGAACCTGATCGGATCACCGTTCGGCTGGTTCAGCGTTGATATCGACGGCAATACCCTGATGATCCTTACGAGTTCAGGCGAAGTGCTCCCCATGAATGTCGCTGAGGCGTGCTCGGGTATGCGGATGGTCGTGGCGTTCTACGCGCTGGCGATCGCCGTCGCGCTTCTTGGGAGCTCGCAATGGTGGCAGCGGATCGCGCTGATTCTGCTCGCTGGCCCTGTCGCGGTGTTCATGAACATGATCCGCGTCACGGTGCTTGGCTTGCTCATGCTCGTGAACCCTGATCTTGCGGAGGGTGATGCGCACACCCTGATCGGAACCATCCTGCTTGTGCCATCGCTGCTGCTCTTCCTCGGGCTCGCGTGGCTGCTCAACCGACTGATCCGTCCGGAAGAACCTCAAGCGACGGAGCCCGCTGTATGAGCCCAGAGAAACCAAGCACATCGAGATCTCGAAAACTGCTCAGCGTCGGGCTGCTGGGGCTTATGCTCGCCAGTGCCGGTGGGATCAGCGCGTACATCCAGGTGAAGGATGTGCATCTTCAGAAAATCGCGATCTACCCAGAGAACGACCGTCAGGTTTCGAGCATTCCACGCGTCACACCATCGTGGAGCCAAATCGGCAGCGATCAGATCATGGGTGCTGAGATCGTCGATACGCTGGGCACCGAGAACTATGTCTCCCGCTTCTATGTTCGGAACGATCACAAGGAAGAAGAGCAGCCGATCATCCTCGACCTTCATGTTGCGTACTACACCGGCATGATCGATACGGTCCCCCATGTCCCTGAGCGATGCTTTGTGGGAGGCGGTCTGCAGCAGAGTGAATCCTCGCGGGTGATCCCCCTGCCGATGGACACGAGCTCATGGCGCGTCGATCCGAGTGTCCCTGAGGCATACGCGGGGGTGGACGGCAAGATCTATTCCGTCCGGCTCAGCAATGACCCCGAGATGAGCGACGCGCCCGGATCACGGGTGCGTCTGCCTCGCGGGATATCGCCCGAGAAACCCTTCAAGTTCCGCGCATCGGAGTTCATCAACCCCGGCAAGGGAAATGTGTACGCGGGCTACTTTTTCATCGCGAACGGCGGCACGAAAGCCAACGCCAATGATGTGCGCCAGCTCGCGTTCAATCTCGAGGACGATTACGCCTACTACCTGAAAGTACAAGTCAGCGCCAGCGGGCTCGATTCCTTCGATGAGTTTGCGGAGCAGTCTGGTGATTTGCTCGGCGAGCTGATTGGCGAAATCATGCGATGCGTGCCAGACTGGACCAGCGTCAAGCAAGGGCTCTACCCGCCCGACGCGATAGGCACCGAAGCCGAACCGGACGAAAGTTAACACAACAGACTGATACCCGGCTGCGGCGGAACACGCCGCATCACGGGATTGAGACGGGCGAATGAGCCCATGCAACCGCCCAAACGGGCAAGTAGACTGAGGACGATATTCATGGCATCTCGCGTCAACACACGATTCGTGATTCTCCTGATCGTCGGCGTCATCGCCCTGCTGGGCATGGTTTTCGCCGCGTATACGGTCGCGTTTAAGAGCGCCGCGGACAATATCCGAGAGGGAGAGCGGCTACTCGCGGAAGGGAATGTGAAGCAGGCCGAGCGTGCGTTCTCGAAGGCGGTCAACAAAGACGCGACCAATGTCGAGTACCTCGATCGGTGGATCGAATCGCTTGAGATGCTTGTGCCCGAAACGGAGACCGAATACCGCGATCGGTTCAATAAAGACTTGTCCGGTGCTATCGCAAAGAAGGCGACGGTTCTCCGCAATGACATCGACGCGCACGAAGCCCAGCTCTCCCTGATCTACAACCAGCTCATCGGTGGATACTCCCGTGGTTTGGCGGACCGGCTCATTGAGCAGACAACGCTGGTCCTCGGTTTCTTCCGCGATGACCTCAGCGGCGAGATTCAGGAGTGGGAACGACTCAAACGCTATCGCGGGATCGCGATCTCCAAGATTGCGGCCAACGGCGGCATCCTCGAAGATAGCAAACTCGATCTCGGGATTGAAGATCTCGAACGCGTCACAACCCTTGATCCGTCTGACGCCGAATCATTCATTGCGATGCTCGATCTGAACTATCTGCAGGTTGATCGATCTGCATCACAGGATCGAAAGGATCTGCGCATCGAGGCGCTGCGTGAGAATCTCGAACGCGCCGAACAGTACCTCGCCGAGCATCCTGATTCGATTCAGATGCGACTGCAGAAGGTCCGCTACGAAGCGGACATCGCATCTCGCAGTCTCGATCGCTCGCTGGAGCCGCAGGAACAACTCGAGATCATCAGAGAACGATTCTCGGCCCTGACCCCCGCGCTCGATCAGATTGTCCAGAACCTCTCTGAGAACACATCCCAGAAGCTTGACCTGCGTTATGTCATCGCATTCGCAGGGATCGAGAACGCGATCGACCCCCTCTCCAGATACTCCCGCTCGCGTCGTATTCTTGATCTGCTGATTGAGCGTGATCGCGATAACGCCGAGGTGCTCTACTACGCGGGTCAGTTTGCACAACGCGCAGGTGACACCGAAGAGTCGCTCGCCTGGTACAAGCAGATCGAATCGCTCGAAACCAAACCCCTGAGCTACGAGGGCTTCCGTCAGTTCTTCTTCCAGCGTCAGGCCATCGCAAACCGTTGCGAACTCAAAATCAATGAAGCCGAGTCCGCGCTGACGGAAGAGGAGCGTTCCAGCGCTCTTGCGGACGCCAAGGCGCTGCGTGATCAGTTCAGCGAGCAAGTCAGCGACGACAATACAACCCGCATGATGCTTGACGGGCGTATCGCGCTCGTCGAAAAGCAGTACGACGAGGCGCTGCGGATTTTCAGCCGATACAACAATCTCCGTCAGCAAGGAGATCCTGATGGGCTGTGGTACGAGGGGCTCGTTGCTTCCCAGCTGGGACAGTTCGGTGTTGCCCGCGATGCCTTCGATACGCTGATCGGCTTTGAATCTCACCCGCGCCAGATCCCCGGCATGCTCGCACTCGCCCAGATTCACGATGAGCTGCAGGAGCTGAACAAAGCCGCCGAGCTGTACGCTCGGGTGCTCGAAATGCGCCCGGACATGCAGGCCGCGATCGACGCGAACGATCGGCTTCAGCGCCGACTGAACCCCGAACTCAACGAAGATCCTGCGCTCGCCGCTATCTACAGATCTCGCCAGATTCGCACGGGCGATGACGAGAACCCCGGCGATTACGCCGGCTCGATCGAATACCTCCGCGAACAGGTCATCGAGCTCGGTTACGAAACGCGCGTGGCCAGAGAGCTCGCATCGCTCCTGCTCGATCGAGGTGATATTGAGGGCTCTCGCAACCTGATTACCAAAGCCGTCGAGATGAACCCCGACGACGAGGGGCTCAAGCGGATGCTCAGCGCTCTGGACGCGGGCGACACCACCCAGATCCTCATCCAGCTTTTGCGCGACTCACCCGGCCCGCTGCTCGATCGTCTCGTTTCGATCGCGAATATCGCATCATCCAGAGGCCTCGAAGATCTTCTGACTGAAACAGTCACCGAGCTCAACGAAATCGCACCTGACGACAAGCGTGTACTCGAGCTCACATTCGTCGATGCGCTCCGCCGCGGCGACTTTGAACTCGGCAAAACGATCGCTGAGCACGCGAAGAACACACGCGTCGAAACCCTCACATACCAAGCACGACTCGCGATCGGCCAGCAGCAAACCGATCGCGCACTCGATCTGCTGAAGCAGGCGACAGCGACTGGCGCCGCGGACGCATCCGTATACCAGATGCTCGGCGTCATGCAGCGTGACGCAGGACAGACCAATGACGCTATCAACTCATTCAATCAGGCACTCGAGATCCGCCCGGACAACAGCGATGTCATCCGTGAGTTCCTACTCACGCTGGTGCGTGCGGGGCAGTTCGAGGAGGCCCTGAACGAGGCTCGCAAGTTCCAACGCTATGCCGGGAACGACCCCGTCTTCCTCAATCTCTGGCTCTCGCTGGAGTCGCAGTTCGGTGGCCAGCAAGGCCGCGAGTTCGCAACTCGTCAGCGTGAAAGAATGCTCGAGCTCAACCCGAACGATATCGACAACACCTACCAGCTCGCGCGTCTCTACATCCTCGCGAGGAACTGGAATGCCGCACGCGCACTGATCGATTCGTTGCGTTCAAGCGATGACCAGATCGCGTTTGTCGAGCTCGATGCGACCTGGTACGCAGAGCAAGGCATCGTGAACGGTCGCGAGGGGCTCGCACAAGCGAACGAAATCTTCGCAGAGTACATCGACTCATTGCCCGAGCCCGTAGGCCCCGAGCCCTTCGTCGCCAGTTCCCAGTTCATGCTTTCGCGTGGACGCCCGGACTTGGCACTCAGCGCCGCGAACGAGGCCGTGAATCGTCAAGACCCCGAGACCATGATCGGCTCGATTCTTCTTGGCGATCTGTACATGCGGATCAACAACCACTCTGAAGCGGCCAAGGCATACAAGACCGTGGTCGACGCGGGCGTGGACGACGAGAACCACACGGTCCGTGCTCGACTGATCGAGACCCTCGTGCGTCTTGATCGGTACGACGAAGCGCAACGGGCGTATGACGGATTCCCCTCCTCCAAGAGCAACGACATGCTGACGATGCTCCAGGGCGCCGACATCGCGAGCGGGCAAGGTGACGAAGCCCGTGCACAGCAGCTACTCAACAAGGCCGTTGCTGCCTACCCGAACAACCCGCTCGTGTACATCAAGCGTGCGGAGCTCATGATCGGCGATGAAACCCTCCGCAGCGATATGCTGTCGGATCTGAACCGAGCACTCGAGCTTGATCCAAGCAGCTGGCGTGCACACAGCGTTCGCGCCGCAGGCTACTTCGCGCTCGATCAGCGTGAAGAAGCTCTCCAGGACCTCATCCAGACCATTAGGCTCAATCCGGCCCTCGACCGATCGATCAACTCGGTGCTCAACGAGCTCCTCGCCCTCGGGCGGGTCGCTCAGGCGGAGAGCATCGCCCGTGAGATCATCACACAGCGCCCCGATGATGCCATCCTCATCTCCCGTATCGCCGGGATTTTCGCTTCCCGTGAACACTGGAAGTCCGCGTCTATCTTCTACGGCATGGCGTGGGACAAACGACGCGCCCCCTCGGATGGTGCATCGTATATCGACACGCTCGTGCGCCAGTCGCCCCCGGACACGGATAAGGCCAACGGTGTGATCAATCAGCTCGCGGCCATCGTCGGCAATCTCGACGAGAACTCCGGGCTGCTCGCTGCTCAGGCACTCGTCCTCCAGGCACGAGGTCGAGAAGATTTCGCGCTCCAGCAGATCACGAAGTCCTTCGATATTTCCGTCTCGGAGAACATCCAGCTCCTCAACTGGGCAAGCAACCTCGATCGCTTCTTTGAGGGACGCCCGGTTTCTGAGCACATCGATTACCTCGACACGCTCAAGCGCCGCAACACGAACCGTGTTATCGGACAGTGGCTCGATTTCTTTATCGCCCAACGCCTGATGCGTGAGGATCCCATTCCCCAGCGTGCAATCGATATCATCACCTCGCTGCAGTCGAGCTCAACCCCGGATCAGATCGCAGCACGCGCATACCGACTCCACGGGACATCGCTCTTCGCCCAAGATGATTTCCAGGGAGCATTTGATGTCTGGAACGCCGGTCTTGCCAGGTTCCCGGACGACTGGGAGATGAATAACAATGTCGCTTACACGCTCGGAGTGAAGCTCGGCCAGCCCGAAGAGGCCCTGGGTTACGGCGAGAAGGTGATTTCTGAGAACATCCAACTCAGTGAGCCGTACGAAACGGTGGCCAGCATTTATATTGCACTGGGCAAATACGATGAAGCTGAGCAGATGATTGAGCAAGGACGGAACTTCATCAACTCCATTCCCGCAAGCGTGACGATGAACCTGACGGCCGGTCGGCTTGCACTCAAGCGGGGTGACTTTGTTGAGGCCCGATCAAAGATCACCGATTCTCGTTCCCTGCTCCGCTCGGCCCCAGAATCGTACGCTACCCTGCAAGCCGATATTGATCAGTTTGAGACGGAACTCAACTCAGACAACAACTAAACGAACCGATGAACCCATATACGCACCAAGATCAAAGGGTGCGATAACTGATGATCTCGGACCGATCGTTTGATCCGAACCGAGCACCACGGAGCAGCGACAATGAGCAGCACCCCAAACCAACGCGTTCAGGCAGGCCCACCTCGCCCCGGCAATCCCGGTGGTGGCGGAGCGCAGAGCTTCGATCCGATCAAGCTGCTCCAGAAGTACAAGTACATCCTTGTCTTCTCGCTCTTCGCGGGGGCGGTTATCGGTGTCGCCGCACATTTCTTCTTCCTCACTTTCTATCCCAAGTTCCGCTCGTCCGTCCTCTTTGAGTGCACCCCGGTTCAGACGGATATCTCCGTCCAGAACATCGACAGGATCGATGAAGACGAAATGGCTCGTTTTATCGGAACGCAGGTCGAAACCCTCAAGGGCGAGCGCGTCCGAGCAGAGATCCTGAGCGATCCGCGGCTTGCAGCAGAAGCACCCTCGTGGTACAGCGAGTACGAAACACGCGGACGCTTCGATGTTGTCGAAGCGTACGAGGATATCGAGAAGATCATCCGCGCCAACGCGATCCCGAACTCGTATCTGATCGAGCTCTCCGTTAGCGTCGGGGATAAAGAAGACGCGGCGGGCCTTGTGCGACTCGTCAAGGAAAACTACCTCCGGATCCTCACATCCGGTAACAGCTCCAGCACGGTGAAGCAGAAGGAACAGATCCGCAAGTCCATCACTGAAGCAGACGCGCGTGTGACGGAACTCATGAATCGTCGCAACCGTCTGTTGCAAGAGATGAACATGAATACGGCGAACACGCAAGATTCCGCCGAGGCCGAGATGCTCCGCCTGATCAATGCCCAGATCTTGAGCATCGAGCAGCAGATCGAGGCATACCAAATCATTCTGCAGGGCGATGAGGCGCAGCTGAAAAAGAAAACTGCGATCGTGTACGACTCAACTCTGCGCCAGCAGGTCGAGCAGTACCCGCAAATACTCAACCTCAAGCAGCGAATCATCGATGTCGAATCCACGCTGATCTCCCTCGATCTCGAGGGGATCGGACGAGATCATCGCAGCTACAAGATCGCGACGCAAACACTCGATGCCACGAAACGCCAGCTCGACATCACACGCGAGGAACTCCTCCTCGAAGCGTTCGAATCTCGTATCACTGCGACCCGTATGGCCCTGAGCCAGTTCAAGGCCCAGATCGAAGACCTCGTTGCACAACGGGAAGAGCTCACAGAGCGACTCAACGAACTCGCGCAGATGACCGAAGAGATCGCGGAAATCAACCGCCAGATCGAGAACACGCTCGAACAGAAGGCCGAACGCGAAGGCGATCTTGCGAAGCTCAATGTGACAACCGCACTCGACACGGCGAACAGAATCAAGGTCGTCAAGTTTGAGAATGTCCCCGATCGACCTTCGTTCCCGAACATCTACATGATGATCCCCGCGGGCATCTTCCTCACGAGCGCACTGGTCGTCGGCATCCTGGTCGTCTTCGAGATGCTCGATCAGCGTGTGAAGAGCCCCGCGGACATCGCCATGATCCCCCGCACACCCATCCTTGGCATGATCCCCGACGCGGAAGAAGACCCGGTCAAGCACCAGTCGCTTGAGACGCTGTTCCAGGACAGCCCGAACTCCGTGCTCGCAGAGCATTACCGCCAGCTCCGGACAAGGATCGTCAAGAAGATGGCCTCGCATGATCACCGCACCCTGCTCGTGGTCGGCGCCATGCCCGGATCAGGAGCCACGAGTGTCGCAACCAACCTCGCTCAGGCCATGCACGCCTCGGGTAAAAAGGTCCTGATCATCGATACCAACTTCCGACGCGCACGCATCCACAGCGCCTTCGGGCTCGCCGAAGCCCCAGGGCTCGCCGAGATACTCGCGGGAGAGCAAGCGCTGGGCGACGCCGTCCAGGCACTGCCCTCAGGGATGAGCATCCTTCCCGCCGGTGCACGCAACAAACGCGTTGTCGAACGATTGGGCACAGACATGATGGGGCAGATCCTCGCCCAGGCATCAAGCGAGTACGACTGCGTCATCCTTGATGTCGCTCCAGCGATCGTCGCTGGAGATGCGCAGACCATCGCAACCCATGTCGATGCGACGATCCTGGTCGCGCGAGCACTCCAGGAGAAACGCGGACAGATCGCACGCCTCAAGGGAGAGCTCTCCGACACACGCGCCGAGTTCCTCGGTGTCCTTGTCAACGGCGTCAAAAGCTCCGCGGGCGGGTACATGCGAAAGAATATCCGCACATCCCACAAGTACCACGCAGAAGAAACACCGCAGGCTGTCTGATCGCAGGCATCTGTATTCTCGAGGAGCATCGGATTGGGTGCACAGGACCCATTGCGAGAGCAGCTTGGCACACCCCGTCGTGTGCTCGTCACCGGCGGCGCCGGATTTATCGGCTCGCACCTGATTGATGCACTCCTCGAACTCGGCGACGAGATCACCGTCATCGATAATCTCTCCACCGGTCATATCCAGAACCTCGCCCAATGCAAGGATCGGATCCGCTTCATTGAATCGAGCGTCTCTCAAGCACTCCCCGCACTCAGTGGCGAGCGGTTCGACGAGATCTATCACCTCGCCGCCGCGGTCGGCGTGGAACTCGTGCTGACCGACCCGGTCGGCTCGATCCATACCAATGTGAATGAGACCTATGAGGTCCTCCGGTTCGCACACAACAACGGGAACGCGAGAGTGCTTATCGCGTCCTCCTCCGAGGTCTACGGCAAGCCGGGCACAAGCGTCTTCTCCGAGACTGACGACCTCCTCCTCGGTTCCACCGAAACCACCCGCTGGTCATACGCACATGCCAAAGCGCTCGATGAGCATCTCGCGATCGGGTTCAGTTCGCAGTTTGGACTCGACACTGTGTGCTGCAGGTTCTTCAATACCGTCGGGCCCCGCCAAGTCGGACGCTACGGCATGGTGCTCCCCCGGTTCGTTCAAGCTGCCCACGCGGGTGCCCCCCTCAAAGTCTTTGGCGACGGGACCCAGACGCGCTGTTTCTGCGATGGACGCGATGTCGCATCCGCTCTGCCACAGCTCATGCGTTCCCCATCCCGCGAGCACCGGGTGTACAACATCGGTTCAGACCGGCCAATCTCAATCCGCGATCTCGCGGAGCTCGTGATCACGACGCTGGGTTCGCGTTCGACACTCGAACTTGTGCCGTATGATCTCGCCTACCCTGTCGGCTTTGAGGACCTGCGTCATCGAAAGCCCGATCTGGACCGGATACGGGGCGCCATCGGCTTCGCACCCAAGTACACGCTCAATCAAACGATCCAGGACCTGCACAGCGAAATGACTGAATCGAGCTCCACACAGGGGAGTGTCTCATGATGCTTCCACTCAACCAGCTCGATCCGAACCCGCTCGAATCGGTGGCGCAGGAAATCAATATCCCCATCGAGCCGACGGCTCCTGTCACGGGTGCCGCCCAGATCGCGGAATCCGCCGGAACTCAGCTCGACATCCTCTCCGGCTATATCTTCGTCTTCGTCGTCGCATTTATTGTCACACTGCTGAGCACGCCGCTCGTTCGCAAGCTGGCCATCGCCAATGGGATCATCGATCACCCATCGGAAGCACGCAAGATCCACAAGCTCCCGATCGCGTATCTTGGCGGCGTCGCCGTCTATCTCGGGATTGTCGCGGGGATCATGTACAGTTACTTCGGCGCCAATACACCCGCGCTCATCACCTACCACGAGATGACTTCCGAGCACATGATCGACGGTACTTCGTACCCGATCGTCCCGCTCTGGATCGCCTTGGGCATGACCTCGATTGTCCTGGTGGGACTGCTCGATGATGTGACAGGGATCCCCCCGCGCGTCAAACTGGGCGGTCAACTCATCGCCGCGGCGGGGCTCGCGCTCGGGAACATTGGCATCAATGTCGCCGCGGGCGTTCTCAAGCCAACGCTCGGACGGCTGTTCGACAACCCAGACCTTGTCTACCACATCCCCTTGCCGATGGATATTCCAACCCTCGGCTCAAGCATCGAACTCGACATCATCTACTGGTCTGGCACCGCGATTATTGCGATCTTCGTCCTCGGCGCGTGCAACGCGTCGAACTTTATCGACGGGCTCGACGGACTCCTCACCGGCGTGACATCCATCGCCATGGTCGGCCTGATCGCCATCTCGCTCACACTCGCCATGCTCGACGACGGCATCTTCGACGCTCCCCGCATCATCTTCGGGCTCGCCGTGCTCGGTGCCTGTCTCGGCTTTCTCCCCCACAACTTCAATCCCGCGTCAATCTTCCTCGGCGACACGGGCTCGCTCCTGCTCGGATATTGCAGCGCCGTCATGATCCTCTCGCTGGGCGATACCGGCAAGACCTGGCTCGTCGCCGCGGGCCTGATCATTTACGCGATCCCGATCATCGACACGATGCTCGCCATCATCCGGCGCAAACTCGCGGGCAAGAAAATGTCCGACCCAGACGCGGATCACCTGCATCACATGCTCAAACGCTCGTTCGGCGTGAAAGGCGCAGTCTTCACGCTTTACGGGATCGGTATCGCGTTCATGCTCCTTGGAGTGATGCTGTCCTACTTCCGCGGCCGAATCATCTACGCGCTCGCGCTGCTCATGGCGTCCTACATCGGGGTCTACGCGATCAAGATCGCCCGCCAATCCGCAATCCACGCTCATGCCAGCGAACCGGTCGCGGATGCGAAACCAAAGGAAAACCCCGCACCCAGCACGCAGAGCGAGCCGGCACGGGGTATTGCTTCCAGCGAGTAAAGACGCTCGGTTTACTCCGTCGGGGTCTCATCGAAGGCGAACTTAATCGTTGCCTTTGCATCCTTGAGCGCTTCGCGTGCCTCGGACTCGTTACGGATGAGCCGGCTGCTGGCGAGCGTACCTGTCGGACGGCTCTTGTTCAGCTTGCCGATCACCCAGCCATCGTTGAGCATGACCTCGAGTGTCTGCAGATACACGGAGATCCCCAACCCGGCAGCCCCGCCGACTGATTTGCGTGTGATTGCATCCGAGAGTTGGTTGTAAATCGTCTCGAAGTCCGATTCCGTCTTGAGGATATCGATCATGGTCTTCCACGCGCCCGTGTAGGGAAGCATGGACTCACCCCGCTTGTAGCATGTGACCTTGCTGATTCGCCCGTTGGCGAGCTGTGCAATCTCAACCTCGTCCGCGTTGCGGAGATTCAGCTTGAACTCGTTGAGCTTGGTGATCTGGAACTTGCTCTCACGCCCCGAGAAACGGGTAATGAGCTGCTTGGACGACCCGACATCGAATGCACCGAAACCGGCGTTCTCGATATTCTGATTCGTGAACCCGCCCTGAGCGAGCCAACGCCACGCCTGCGCCGGGTTCAGATTCAAACCCGAATCCTTCGCGATCTTTTTGCAGTACTCCTGCAGATCAGTAAAACGACCGTTCGCGGCATACCAATATTCCGCGAAGCGGATGTGCTGACGGATGTTCCGTCGCCCCTTCTCGTCATACATGGCCTTGAGCCATTGGGCATCGTGCTCGCCGCGTTCACACTCAAGAATGGAGTATGCGACCTCGCGTGATGTGCCGTGGGCCAATGTCATCCCAGCCGCCAGAATCGGGTCGGCAAATCCCGCGGCCTCGCCGCAGATCCACCAGTTCTCGCCCGCAAGACGATCCGCGAGATGAGACCAGTTCTTCGTCGTCAGCACATTGCCGTCCGTGTCCGACTTCGCGTCTTTGAGCAGTTCACGGATCTCGGGCTGTTCCTTGATCGCCTTCAGGTACAGTTCCTTCGGCGTGAGCCCGGATTCCTTGTAGTACTCGCTGGGGCAAATGAGCCCGACAGACGCGCGAGAAGGCCCGAGGGGAATGAACCACATCCACCCATAGGGGAGCGAGCGGACCTGAACACGCGTGCCCCCCACGCCGATCTCGACCGCCCATTTCGCGTTGTCCCAATAGTCCCAGAATGCCACATTCCGCAGATGAGTGGGTGCCTCGCTCTCGATCCCCAGCGCCTTGCGGAGAATCGCAGCATGTCCCGACCCGTCGACATAATGACGCGCCCGAATGATCTCGCCCGAATCGAGCTTGAGACCCTCGATCCGATCGCCATCCACGAGGACCTCACGGACCATCGTCTCCTCACGCACGGTAGTGCCCATTTCCTCGGCGTGGCGGAGGAGGATTTCGTCATACCGGTCCCGCTCGACCTGGAAGGCCGTATGGCGACGCTGCCCCTCGTATTTCGCGGGGCGTTCCTCGTCCGTGAACTCTTCGGCGGGGTAGAAATCAAAGTCCCACGCTTCCGAGTCCTTCCCCCATGTGTATGAACCGCCGAGCTTGACGGGGAAGTTTGCTGCTTCCACCTTCTCCCAGACGCCCATCTCGTGAAGAATGGCGCTGATACCGGGCAGTTGCGACTCCCCGACATGCTCACGGGGGAACTTAGCCTTCTCCAGAATCAGAACGGAGAGGTCAGGGTTATATTTGTTCAGGAGTGATGCAACGGTCGAACCGCTCGGTCCACCGCCGACGATCACAACATCAACTTCGGTACAGTTGTCTGGCTGACTAATCATGCCTTTTCATTCTCCCAAACGGATACGGGCGATCTGTGACACAAAGGGGTGTCGCCGATGTGCGCACGCTGGAATGACACCATACAATGAAACGCTCATTCCGCCAAGACCAACACCCCTCTCGGAGCACAAAGATGTCGAATCGGACCCCATATGTCGGTGGCAACTGGAAGATGAACACGAACGCCCAGAGCGGGACCGAACTCGCAAAGGCCCTCGCATCCAGATTGGCCGGGACCGGCGGTGTCGATGTCGCGATCTTCCCACCATTCGTCTACCTCCGGGATCTCAACAATGCGATCTCGGGGTCCGATATCATCCTCGGCGCTCAGGATGCCTACTTCGAACCCAACGGGGCGTTCACGGGTGAGATTTCCATCGAGATGCTCAAAGATTGCGCCGTCAGCTCGGTTCTCACCGGGCATTCTGAGCGCCGGCATGTGATCGGGGAATCTGACTCGATCATCAACACCAAGACCCGCGCCCTACTCGACGCCGGGCTCCAATGTGTCCTCTGCGTCGGAGAAACGCTCGATCAGCGTGAATCCGGAAAAACTGACGCGATCAACGAGCACCAGATCCGGGCGGGGCTGGAGGGTGTATCCAAGGATCAACTCGCAAACCTCGTCATCGCATACGAACCCGTATGGGCCATCGGGACCGGAAAGACCGCCACCCCGGAGGATGCCCAAGACGCGCACGCGAAGATTCGCGAGCTGATCGCGAATATGTACGATCAGGATGCGGCAGACGCGATCCGGATCATCTATGGCGGGTCGATGAAGCCCGGGAATGCCGCGGAACTCATGGGGATGGCTGATATTGACGGCGGTCTCGTCGGCGGCGCATCACTCAAAGCGGACGACTTCCTGGAAATCATCCGCGCAGGGGTGCCTCAGGGCGTGTGAACGCAGACCTCTTCGATGAAGCAACTCGAATGAGCGCCTAGACTTGCCCCTGCCCCGGATCGGCTCACGCGAGCCGAGGAGCGATGATTGATACCCCCCAGGAGCCGATCGTGGACCTGAGCTCGATGACCCATACCCTCGCCCAGAGCACCCCCACCCTTGCGATGTACTGGAGCCCCGTCGTCACGAATATTCTCGTCGGCGTGTTCCTCGTCGTTTCGGGAGCGATGATCCTGCTCGTGCTCATCCAGCGCCCGCAGGGCGGCGGCCTCAGCGGTGCCTTCGGTGCGGGCGGAGGCGGTGGCGGTGGCGCGGGGCAGACCGCGTTCGGTACAAAAACCGGCGATGTGCTCACAATCGCGACCGTGACAATCTTTGGACTCTTCCTTCTCACCGCGATCGTTCTGAACTTCGCAACCCGTCCGCAGATCCCTCAGGATTCCGCCCCAGCACTGATCGCACCCGAAGGCGAATCGCAGGGCGACGCGGCTGAAGCGATTCAGGATGCGCAGGACGAGAATGCCGCCGAGCTGATCGAGGATGCCATGGAATCGACCCCAGAGATCGAATCTGATGGTGATGCGAGCACGGAAACGCCTACTACGGACGAATCGACCGATGCCCCGGCACCCGCCAACGATGAGCCCGTAACAAACGAAGATCAACCGAGCTGAACACAGGAGCCGCACCTTGATCCGAAGCATGACAGGGTTTGGCGATGCCTCCGGTAATGACACCAGTTCGGTGTACACCGTTGAGGTACGGAGCGTCAACAACAAGTTCCTCAAGATCGGGACCCGCATACCCGAACGCCTCGCGTCGCTCGAGCCCGAGATTGAGCAGGTCGTCCGCGCCACTGTTTCGCGTGGATCGGTCACCGTTACGGTGACATGCACCGACACCGACGAAGGCGCAGCGCAGGAGGTTAACGCCGCCGCGCTCCGCAAGTACGCGGAACAGGTCGCCAGCGCAACCGGCGTCTCGATTGATCAGGTCAATGTCAGTCATCTGGTGATGCTCCCGGGCGTTCTGTGCCCGCCGAGCGATGGGGAGTTCCGGCTTCAACGCGCCCGCGAAGGAATCATCCCGCTCGTCAAGCTCTCCCTCGAACACCTGATCGCGATGCGAACCCGCGAGGGAGTCGCACTGCATGACGACCTGATGCTGCATCTCGACTTTATCGCGGAACGACTCGAGCAGATCAAGGATTTCGCTCCCGGAGTCGTCGCGGACTACGAACGCCGTCTCAAAGAACGGATGGACTCCCTGATCAAGGACGCGGGCACCGAGGTCGAGCAAGGCGAGCTGATCCGAGAGATCGCTGTCTACGCTGAAAAAACCGACATCGCGGAAGAGATCTCGCGTCTTGGCGAGCATCTCGTGCATTTCCGCGACATGCTCGGCGACGATTCAGGCCGCCCCATCGGACGCACGATGGACTTCCTCGCACAGGAACTCCTCCGCGAAGCGAACACCATCGCGAGCAAGAGTCCCGACGCGAAGCTCAGCCGATTGATCGTCGAGATCAAGGGCGCGATCGATCGCATCAAGGAGCAGGTTCAGAATGTCGAGTGAACGCGCCCGCGTTCACGCTTAGGAGCTGAGGGGCACGCCGTGACAGCATCTCGTCAGCAGCTCTCTCAACGCGAGATCGAGGGTGTCCTCCGACAATACCAGGTCGGTACCGTCCACAACATCCACGAACTGCCCGAAGGATCACTCTACTCGCCCAAGGTTATCCTCGACACCGAACGGGGCACGCTGCTGCTCAAACGCCGCGCACGCGGGCTGGACATGCCCGCACTCGTCGCGTTTGGTCACGAGGTGGTCCTCGGCTGTCAACGCAACGGGCTGTGCGTTCCCCCGCTGGTTGGTACCAAAGAAGACAACAGCTCATTCGTGCAGTTCTCAGACCATGTCTACGAGCTGTTCGTCTTCATCGAGGGGCAACGCTTCGACAATGCGAACCCCAATCACGCGTTTGAGATGGGGTCGCTGCTCGTCGAGACTCACCGCGCAATGGATCGCGTCGAGACAACCTTCCCCCCGGCGACGGAGCCAGAATCAATCGATCTCGCGCGTCTCAGCGCGATCAATCCCATCGAGCACCTGCTCCCACCCAAGCTCTCCGAGGATGTCCCCAGGATCATCGGGTATGCGCACGAACTCGCGCAAGCGAACGCGCCCTCTCCTGCACTCGTGCACGGCGATTGGCACCCGGGGAACATGATCTTCCGAAACGATGCGCTTGTCGCCGTCTGCGACTTTGACAACACTCGGATCGGCTCTCGTCTGCGCGAGCTTGCCCAATCACTCGTGCATGTATCGATGGTCACCCCCTCGCCCGGACAACGCGGCGCGGAGATCGCTGTCGAGCCCGATGCCGCACGACTCGTGTCGTTCTGGAATGGGTATCGCGATGCCGGTGGGAGTGAAAATGCGCGGACCGCCGTTGGGCTGATGCCCGGCGTCATGCTCGATGAGGCCCTCGCGTCGTTGGGCACCACACCCAACGAGCACCACGGCGCCATGCTCAGCGCTGTCTGGAGAAAAGCGGCCTGGATCGACGAGAACCAAGCGCGACTGATCGATCGCCTCAACCCCTGAACCCATCTCACCGCTGCGCGGTATAGTGTGGTGTTATGCCCTCGCCGATTCACATCCTGACGATCGCCTTGGTGATGTCGTCCGCCGGCCTGACCCTCGCGCAACCCGCACCCGATGAAATCGTCATCGAAACAACCCCCGAGACCGAGCCCGAGGTCATCGAGGAATGGATCGAGCAGCTTGATAGCCCTGATTGGCTCATGCGAGATCTCGCCACACTCGAGCTCGCGGAACTCGATCCGGGGATTTCTCTTGAAACGCTCGAGAGATACATCACCCACAACGATCTCTCCATTGAACAACGCTCACGCCTCTGGCTCGCTTGCCTCAGACGCTTCGAGATGCGCCCAAAGGGTGCGTTGGGTGTGCAGTTCGGAGAGATCCAGATGGGCGCGATCGAGGTCATCCCCATACCCGACAACCCGGAGTTCCCCGCATCGATGGTGCTAAGGCAGGGCGACAAGATTGCCCTCGTCGCCGATCGCCTCATGGAAGGAACATTCTCACTCCGCGCCGAGATCCTCTCGCGCGATCCGGGTGAAATCCTCCCTGTCACCCTCATCCGCAACACACGCCCGACCAGATTCGATCTCAGACTCGGGGCCTACTCGAATCTGACCGGTGGCGCACGGATGGATACAGAGATGCTCGTCACGGCATTACACCGACGCTGGGATCGTCGGGGCATCCGCATCGGAACCGCCGATACGGTGGGCGAGGCCATCGACCGCGATTCGTGGGCTCAGGCCGCGTTCCCCGACGGGGTGGTGCCAGATCCACGCGAGCCCGAACTGATCGCGCCGCGTGGGATCGTGTACGGCCCCGGGATGCGCAGCGCGATTGATGGGACGCGCTGGAACCGCACGATCATCGATGTGTGGACAAACCCCGCGGACCTCAGAAACGACTCGGATCAACGCGGATCCCTGATCCTTGGTGAACAACTCCAACCCATGATCGCATTGCAGGACCTGTACGACCGTCAACGACTCCTGTTACAGGCCGACATTTCTTCCACGAACGACGCGGACACCAAGGCCGGGATCGAGTCAGAGCTCGCTGCGGTTCAGAAGAAGCTTGAACGCATCAGGAATGAGATCGAAAGCGCCCGAGCCACATCGCGAACGCCTTAGCGCTCGCCATCGCGGGCAGCACACAACGAATCGTAAAGCTCTTGGACGGCCACACGCGCCGTCACAAAGACTTCTCGATCGACATCGTTCTCTGTCAGATCCAATGCACGCTTACATCTCGAAATGCACTTGCGGCGCATACCGGGACGAGGCAGATCGAGCCCGTTGTCATACACATCCGCGAGCTTGACGATCCGCGCCTGCCACGGGGCCTTCGCGAGCCGATTGTCATAGTCTTCTTCACGCTCCGGCTCGATCAGCAGCATGTTCTTGGTCATGCACGCGACACAATCAGCGACCTCGCGCCCGAACCGCTTATGAATGTCATCAAAGTCTGTGCGGGTATCTTCGATCGTGTCGTGCAGCAGCGCAGTCGCGATCGCAACCTCGTCGCCGCACCCGAAGATGTCACGCAAGACCATCGCGACCCGGAATGGGTGCGCGACGAATGGAGTCTTCTTGTCCTTGCGATACTGATGGTTGTGGGCGCGCGCGGCATACGACGCGGCGCGTTGCCAGAGCTTGGGTTCAACAGAATTCATAGCCATATATGAGCATACAGGCACCCGCAGATACAAACAACGCACTCGCCAAGGGCAAGTGCGTTCGCTTGTATAAAACTTTTCGATCCGATCATCGACGCGAGACGACAACCTTGACCTTCGCGGGCGCAAACCCGTGCTCATCAAAGATCATCAGCTCGTTCGGACCGTCTGACTTCAACCAGGCGCCGGGGATCGTCAACGGCATCGCGGGCTCGACATCCTTGCCCTTAGGGTCCGCAACGAAGTAGCGTCCCAGCGCGTGACCGTTGAGGTAGATCTGCCCCTTGCTCAGGCCTGAGCAGTCCAGATCGAGTGCCGCGATCGAGTCCGGCGAATCAAAGCTCGTCTTCCACCAAGAGGGCTTGTCCGTATTCTTCAGCTTTGCCTTCGTCACGGGATCAAAGTCGATTTCCGCTGGGGGCTCCCACTTCGCAAAGGACCAGGCACACTTGTCCGTGATCGGGTTCGCCGCTTCGAGGAACGCACCATCGCTGTCGATAAGCTTGTGCATCTTCTCCACGAACGATTCGTCGGCTTCCGTCGTCGCGTTGTCTTCGAACGCGATCTGGATGACATTGTTCCCGCGCTTGGTTGCCTCGTCATCAAAGGTAACCGTCGTCGCACGACCGGGCGCAACGAGCGTGAACGGCTCTTCGTTGAGCACGATCAATGCCCGCGCAGGAAGGGCCGGAAGCTCGAGGAAGATTGACGATTTCTTCAGGTGCTTGAAGCTCCAGGTGATCCGGTCTGGGAGGGTCGTATCGCCCGGGCGAAGTCCGAAGATCGGCGACTTGAACGCGAGCAGATCGATGGGGTCGCCCTGTTCGATCTTCGATTTGCCGGGCTTGAACGCGACGCGTTCGATGATGTGCCCGTAAACGCCCTTGCGCTCGGTCAGGTCCGTGCCTGCGTGGGCGCGTCCCATGTTGTCCGCGAGCATCACAAGCTGCTGATTCCCCTTCTTGGTCGCCAGAGGGATTTCTCTCTCAGCACCGGGACCGGTGCCAAGCACACCCTGATGTTCCGCATCGAGATACATCGCAACTCGGTCGGTCATCTCGGGAGCACTGACCTTGAGTTTCTTGGTTGCGCTGTTCTTGAGTTCGACCCGGTACCAACCGTACCCGTACGGGGTTCCAAGCTCGGACAGATCAGCAGGGCCGGGGATCTGCGCATACCTCGGCGACTCGCCAGAGATGTGCTCGTCCGGAATCGCGCACTCCCAGTTTCCGAGACTGACCTTGGGCAGCTTCGTCCCAGGGTAATCTTCGGGTGCCTTGGTCGTGATGGTCTTCGATTTGCCCGATTCGTCGATGTGTGTGTGCGTCTTGCCGTTGTCCGAAGGAAGGGGCTCACCGTCCACCGTCAAACCACCGACGCCAACATAGATGTCGTTGCCGTGGAAGTAGGTCTCGTCAGCCATTTCATCGGACATGACGACGATCGTCATCCCCTCATGCTCAACCACCAGCGGCTTGCGCGCCTTGGGAACCTCGACCTCCAGGGGCGTGCCGTTGATCGAAACCTCGCCCAGCGCGTTCGCAGGACCGAAGAGAACAAGCGTGTTCCCAACATGCGCCATCGCATTGAGCGATGTGTAATCGAGCGTGTGCGATGATGAGAGGTGCACATCAAGCATGCACCAGTGGACGCGCTGGTGTCCGACGCGTACAGGAAGCTTCGCGCCGTCGCTCAGGAGCAGGTTCAGCGTGCCCGGCTTGCTCTTGGGCGGCGAGAAAATAAACACGATCGAGCCCTGCGTGCCTCGCATGTGCGTAACAGCGTGACCATTGATCGCAGAATCGTCGCTCGCGGGATCGATCACGATCGGGGGCTGCTCGTGCTCTGTATGCGCCAATATCCGAGAGAAGTTGCTCGCGAACAGATTCAGGCGCCGCACAGGCAAACCCTCCGCCGCAAGCCGCCCGTGCTCGTCCACCATCGCATTGCAATCACTCAGCGGCGTAAACGGCGAAAAGTCGCCACGCTCATCACTCCCCGCAAGGAATCCGGGGGTCACGCCCGCACAGAACGCGCCGAGGTTGTACTGTCCGCCCGCACACATGATCTCCGCGAGCTGACGCTGCAGCATGAGCCCATCCATCGGCTCCGGTTTGGGCTGGCCGAACTTCGGGCGGGCGCGTGGCCCATAATCGATCACGATCTGAGGCTGATCGGGGCAGACGGCCTTGAGCTGGCGCATGGTCCCGAACATATCACCCTCGCCCGCCCACGCGTCGATGTCGCCCTCGACACCCTCCCACAGGTTGTTCGCGTTGAGCTTGGGAACGGTGAATCCTGCTTCGCGGAGGTAGCGGCCCAGCTCTCCCAGGTAGCCCTTGGCCGCGACCGCGTCGCCGCAGAACCACTTGTTCTCGTTCTGGATCATGATGATCGGCGCACCCTTGGTCGTCGATGCCTGCAGATCTTTGAGCTGCTTGGCCAGCGCGTTAAAGTACTTGCCGACCGCTTCCAGGAAGGGCTGGTTGGGCTTGCGGACTTCGAGATCGGGCATGTTCAGCAGCCACGCGGGCAAACCACCAAGGTCCCATCCCTCGCCGATGTACGGCCCAACGCGGAGCACACAGTACATCCCCGCCTCGTGGATGAGCTGCACAAACGAACGGATGTCGTTGTTGTCCTTGAAGTCGTAACTCCCCGGACGCGTCTCGATCTGGCTCCAGAAAATCGGGACCTCGATGCAGTTGAGCCCCGCGTGTTTGGCGGCACGGATGCGGTCCGCCCATTCGCTCGGGGCGATGCGCTGGAAATGGATCGATCCTGAGACGATCCAGACGCGCTTGCCGTCGATCATGAGGGTGCGACTATCGAAGCTGACTGATGCCATGAAGTACCCCTGTGACAACGCTTTACAGCGGAATCGAGTGTCTGCCTGCCGGACGAGTTCGCCCGTGGCGAGCCAACGAACATCCCGATCGTTGGCGTGGGCCTAGACCCTATGAGCATGCCCAAAAAAGGCAAATTTGTGAACGGTCGACACCCCCCACCAAAGCAATCACGGCATACGAATTCCTTGCGAACAAATATTCGCAACATACTTGCCTACAAAGGTTTACATGCTTTCATCGTGTGATTGATCACCTGTGTCACAATTCACGCACGACAACGCCGAGAACTTTGAAAATTCTCGAGCGCGTACAAGCATCGAACACAAGTGTTAGGTTTTTGAAAGGATTCGATCAGGAGCCCCAGCACTCGTATTCATCATGCTGAATCAGGGCTTTGTTGATCTCAAGAAGATCACGATTCCCTGTCGTCTTGAACCCGCATTTCTCCGCAACGCGGATCGAACCCAGGTTATCACGACAGATATACCCTCGGACCAGATGCATGCCCAGCCCTGCCGGATGATCGGCGAGTGCAAAGTCAATCACACCTTGCGCGGCTTCAGACCCGTACCCCATACCCGCGAGTCGGGAATCGACCCACCAGTTGGCTTCGCAGGACCACTCGAGCCCGCGTTGGATTTTGATCAGATTGAACATCCCGAGGAAACACCCAGCGTGCTCGCCGTGCTCAATGAACGCCGCGCGTCGCCATGCGACGCCCTCGATATCCTGCACTCGCGCTTTGGTCATGGTGCGATGGAAAAAGTGCGCATCGCACTCACCCTCATGATTCACGGGGACCCAGCGCCGAACATTGGCGCGTGAGTGATCCAACGCCTCGATAAACGCCCCCTCATCACGCGGCGTAAGCAAGCGGAACACAAGTCGCTGGGTGGTGAGATCGGGCTTGGGAAGGACTTCCACGACACGGCGGTCGATGACCCGCTTGCCGGTGATCACGCAGGACGGTTGCGGAATCGTTTGTATGGCTCTTGCGGGTGATGCGCTCATGTATCGGACTCCCTAGGGCTGTGTCCGATAGATCGACGCTTCCCACGCGTGACATAAGAGAATGCGGGTCCGAATATCTGGATTTTGTGGATGTCCGATAAACGCGGACACTCAGCGGCAGAACCGGGCCCAGAGCCGAACCGCTTCGCGACGCGAGATCCGTTGACCACACTCGGGGCATGGCTGATCATCGTTCGTGCGGGATTGAAGCGAATAGCCGCAGCGCGGGCAGAGATGGCAGCGATGGGAGATAGCGGTTCTCGCCTCCCTCCGCCGCAACCAGAGCTCGACCCAGACCGTCATATTGATGAACACGACAGAGAGCATCATGGCGTAGATCATCAGCCTGGAATAGAGCACCACCTCATTGATCGACGGGGCAACCCCAATCAGAAAGAGCAGATTGTACTCGTCCATCAGCAGATAAATATTCAGCAGCACAACCGGAATAACTATTCCGATCAGCCAGGCGCACGCCGAGACCACAAGCGAGTACTTGAACCAAGCGCTCCTGTGGTGTGCCTTAACGCGATTGAGTTTCGGCACCGCGTTCTCGTCCGACTTTGCGCGTCGCGCCCAACGCTTGGGTTTACGGAGTTGGAACTTGTACCAGCGCATCAAACAACTGTAGATGGGTGCACGCTCAATCACACATGTGCGGCACTACCCGATCCAACAATCACTCAACAGTCACTGACTTCGCCAGGTTCCTCGGCTTATCAACATCGTGCCCGCGCAAGACCGCGGCGTGGTACGCCAGCAGCTGCAGCGGCACCACCGTCAGCAGCGGGCTCAGACACTCCTCGACCGCAGGGACATAGAGCACATCCTCCGCCAGGGCCTTGATCTGCTCATCGCCCTCGGTCGCAACCGCGATGACATGCCCGCCCCGGGTGCGGACCTCTTCGATGTTGCTCAGGACCTTGTCGTACTGGTTGCCCTGGTTGGCGATGAAGACCACGGGCATCCCCTCGTCGATCAGGGCGATCGGGCCGTGCTTCATCTCCGCCGCGGGCATCCCCTCGGCGTGGATGTAGCTGATCTCCTTGAGCTTCAGCGCCCCCTCCATGGCCGTCGGGTAGTTGTACCCGCGCCCCAGGAAGAGCCAGTTGTCGCGATGCACATACTTCTCCGTCACCTTGCGGATCAGATCATCGGTCTCAAGCACCTGCTCGATCAGGTCGGGCACGCGATCGAGTTCCTGCATCAGGCGGGCGCTCGCCTCGGGCGACATCATGCGCCGGCGGGCCATGAAGAGCGAAATCATCGTCAGCACCGCGACCTGCCCGGTAAAGGCCTTGGTCGACGCGACCCCGATCTCCGGGCCCACACGCAGGTACACGCCCGCATCGGTCTCGCGTGGGATGGTCGAGCCGACCACATTGATCACACCCAGCGACAACGCGCCACGATCCTTCGCCTCGTGCAGCGCCGCCAGCGTATCGGCCGTCTCGCCCGACTGCGACACCGCAACAACGACCGAGCCGTCCTCGATCAGCGGGTTGCGGTATCGAAACTCACTCGCGTACTCGCACTCCGCGGGGATCTTGGCGAGGTCCTCGAGCAGGTACTCGCCGATCATCGCACTGTGCAGCGCCGTGCCCTGCGCGGTCAGAATCACACGCCGGGATTTCACAAGCTCCTTCGCATAACTCATCAGCCCGCCGAGCACAACCTTGCCCTCGTTCTTGTCTAGGCGTCCCTTGAGACACCGGCGCAAAGCATCGGGTTGCTCATAGATCTCCTTGAGCATGTAGTGCTCAAAGTCACCCAGCTCGATCTCTTCCAGATCCATCTCCAGCTGCATGACCTTGGGGGAGATCTCAATATCATCCACCGTGCTCGTGCGGAACCCATCCCGCGTCAGCCGGGCCACGCTGTAGTCATCGAGCGTGATCGCCTGCGACGCGTGCGCGATGATCGCCGCGGGGTCCGAGGCAACGATGTACTCACCGTTCCCGATCCCCACCAAAAGCGGCGAGCCCTTGCGAGCGCACACCATGACATCGGGCTCCTGCTCGCAGATCACCGCGATCGCGTACGCGCCGCGGACCTCACGCAACGCCGCCTGCACGGCCTTCTCCAGATCGACGCCGTTCTCCGGGTCGTAGAGATGCGAAATCAGCATCCCCAGCACCTCGGTGTCCGTCTCCGTCTGGAACTCGTGCCCCTTGGCCTCCAGCAGCGTCCGCAGCGAGGCGTAGTTCTCGATGATGCCGTTATGGATCAGGGCGATCCCATGATCACGATCGCGGTGCGGGTGGGCGTTGATCTGGGTGACCCCGCCGTGGGTCGCCCAGCGGGTGTGGGCAATGCCGATGGATCCGGAAACGCCACCAATGGATTCAAGCTCACTCTCAAGGTTGGCAACCCGCCCGACGGCCTTGGCGATCTGGAGCTTCCCCCCGTCGATCGAAGCGACACCCGCGGAGTCATACCCGCGGTATTCGAGACGCTTGAGCCCCTCGATCAGGAGCGGTTGGACGGGTTTGTTCCCGATATACGCGACGATTCCGCACATGCTTGGGTCTCCGTGACTCATCCGAAACGGGGGAGTCTCTCCAATCTTCAAATCGGCCGATCCGTCGGCGTGCATCATCCTACGACGCCGAGCGAACCGGGTTCATCGACTCATCCAGAACCCAGCCGACACAATCCCCCCAGATGCCCAATTCGCACACAGATCGGACGAAAAAACGACGCACACCCGAGTTGGTGCATACACTCATGTGGTTTAGGCGCACTAAGTCACAACTCCCTTTTTATTGGACCCTGTCAGAGCCCGGCAGGGCCATCGAAGGACACCCACACATATGCCCCGACGCGACGATCTCCACACGATCCTCCTCATCGGTTCCGGCCCCATCGTCATCGGGCAGGGATGCGAGTTCGATTATTCTGGCGCCCAAGCGTGTAAGGCCTTGCGAGATGAGGGGTACCGCGTTGTCCTCGTCAACTCAAACCCCGCAACGATCATGACGGACCCCGCGTTCGCGGATCGCACCTACATCGAGCCCATCACGCCCGAGGCCGTCGAAAAAATCATCATTAAGGAAAAGGAACGCGGGAACCCGATCGATGCCGTGCTCCCAACGCTCGGCGGACAGACCGCCCTCAACTGCGCCTGCGAGATGCACGACTCGGGCATCTTCGAGAAGCACGGCATCGAGATGATCGGCGCCAACCGCGAGGTCATCCACAAGGCAGAAGACCGCAAGACCTTCGCAGACATCGTCCATGACCTCGGACTCAAAACCCCGGACTCTCTGACTGTCGAGCACCTTGATGAGGCGCTCGACTTTTTAAATCAGCACGGGCTCCCCATGATCGTCCGACCCGCGTTCACGCTCGGCGGCTGGGGCGGCGGCATCGCCTACAACCGCGCCGAGTTCGAAGAACTCGTCAGCCGTGGGCTCCGCGCTTCCATGATCAATCAGGTCCAGGTCGACAAATCACTCATCGGGTGGAAGGAATACGAGCTCGAGGTAGTCCGCGACAAGAAGGACAACTGCATCATCGTGTGCGGCATCGAAAACAT
Source organism: Phycisphaerales bacterium (assembly GCA_965216865.1). Lineage (GTDB taxonomy): Bacteria > Planctomycetota > Phycisphaerae > Phycisphaerales > UBA1924 > UBA1924. Next base: position 1,927,257 of record OZ244206.1, on the reverse strand, counting down.
CGACGCCATGGGTGTGCACACAGGCGACTCCATCACAGTGGCGCCGATCATGACCCTCACGGACAAGGAATACCAGAAGATGCGCGACGCCGCGCTCGCGATCATGCGCGGCGTGGGCGTCGAAACAGGCGGCTCCAATGTCCAGTTCGCCGTCAACCCCAACCCCGAGCCCGACGAGCACGGCAACAAGCCCTTCGAAATGGTCGTCATCGAGATGAACCCCCGCGTCTCGCGCTCATCCGCGCTCGCATCCAAAGCAACCGGCTTCCCCATCGCCAAACTCGCCGCCAAACTCGCGATCGGCTACACCCTCGACGAGCTCCGCAACGACATCACCGGCACCACCAGCGCCTGTTTCGAGCCCTCCATCGACTACATCGTCACCAAGATGCCGCGCTGGACATTCGAGAAGTTCCCCGAAGCCGACGAGACCCTCACCACCCAGATGAAATCCGTCGGCGAAGCCATGTCCATCGGACGCACCTTCAAGGAATCATTCCAGAAGGTCGTCCGCTCGATGGATGTGAAACGCTACGGGCTCGGGCTCGACAAAAACGACAACTGGCTGCTCGCGCGACAGTCCTCTGACGGGCGCAAGGCCGACGGGCAGCTCATCGAGTGGCCGATCGAAGAAGACAAGCTCACCCGCAAGCTCGCCGTCCCCTCCCAGGGACGAATGTACTACATCCGCTACGCGCTCAAGATGGGCTGGAGCGTCGACAAGGTCTGCGAATACACCAAGATCGATCCGTTCTGGATCCACCAGCTCAACGAGCTCGTCGAGTTTGAAGACGAGCTCTGCGCCATCGACTCACTCGACACCATGAACCGCGAGCTCATGCAGCGTGCCAAGCAGCTCGGATACTCCGACGCCCAGCTTGCGAACCTCTACCTCGGGGACATCAACTCGGAGAACATCCTCAAGGTCCGCGCGAAGCGCAAAGAGCTCGGCGTCGAAGCGGTCTTCAAGTGTGTCGATACCTGCGCCGCCGAGTTCGAAGCCATCACCCCCTACTACTACTCGACCTACCAACCCGGCTCCAAACGCATGGACGAATCGGGTGCAATCGTCGATGTCGCGCCCGAGTGCGAACTGCGTGATCGACTCATCGCAGAAACCGACCCGAAACAAAAAGTCGTCATCCTCGGCGGCGGCCCCAACCGCATCGGTCAGGGCATCGAGTTCGATTACTGCTGCGTGCACGCGGCGTTCTCCGCGCGAGAGCTCGGTCACGCGGCCGTCATGATCAACTCGAACCCCGAGACGGTCTCGACGGACTACGACACGAGCGACCTGTTGTTCTTCGAGCCGCTCACGCTCGAGGATGTGCTCAATGTCACCGAGAAGTTAAGCGTCGATTACTCAGCAACCCCATGCACCGTGCTTGGCAAAAACGACTCCAATCATGACGGCATCCCTGAGAACTTTGAGCAAGGCCTTTTGAAGGCCGCTCGTGCAGCAGGCATTGGCCCATTCGCAGTCATGAGCATGGGCTCGGGCACCGATGGCTGTAGCTTTGATGTGATCGATACAACCGGTCGTGTTTGGGAAGTTGAGTACATCCGGGACGCAGAGACATATCGAGCGACTTGGGGAGGATGGGAATCGCTCGACAGCTACCTCAATGCACACTCAACAACCAATGAGAAGTATGGCCCCGCAATCCGTGAGTGGTTGAGCACCACACAAAGCACCCAACCCATGCTCGGCACCATCGTCCAGTTCGGCGGGCAGACCCCGCTGAACCTCGCGCACGGGCTCGATCTCGCCGGCACCCCGATGCTCGGCACCTCGCTCGACGCGATCGATCGCGCAGAGGACCGCGACCGGTTCGATCAGCTCCTCACCAAGCTCGATCTCAAGCGCCCCGGATCGGGGATCGCCCGTTCGATCGATGAATCCGTCGAGATCGCCAACCGCATCGGCTACCCCGTGCTCGTGCGCCCCAGCTATGTGCTCGGCGGACGCGGCATGGAAATCTGCCCCGACGAAAAAGCCCTGCGCCACTACATGACCACCGCCGTCGACGCCTCCGGACTCGACGACGCCCCGATCCTCATCGATCAGTTCCTCGAAGCGGCCACCGAACTCGACATCGATGTCGTCGGGGACTTTGACGCGGAAGGCAACGGCACCGCGCTCGTCGCGGCCGTCATGGAGCACATCGAGCAGGCGGGCGTTCACTCGGGCGACTCGACCTGCATGATCCCCACCGCCAACATCCGCCCGGCGCTCGTCGATGAGATCAAAGAAACCGCGCGCAAGCTCGCGAAAGAACTCCGCGTGTGCGGGTTGATGAATGTCCAGATGGCCATCAAGGACGATGAGCTCTACATCATCGAAGTGAACCCCCGTGCATCGCGCACCGTCCCCTATGTCGGAAAAGCAAAGGGCGCACCATGGGCTTCGATCGCGGCAAAGGCGATGATGAAACAAACCCTCGAAAACCAGCACGCACAGGAAATCCCCGACGCCGGCTACCACGCAGTCAAAGCACCCGTCTTCCCCTTCCAGAAGTTCCCCGGCGTCGACTTCGTGCTCGGCCCGGAAATGCGCTCCACCGGCGAGGTCATGGGCGTCGATGTCTCACTCCCCAACGCCTACCTCAAAGCGATGCTCGGCGCGGGCACACGGTTCCCAACCGAGGGCGGCGTCTTCGTTTCCGTCCGCCAGAGCGATCGCGAAATCATGATCCCCGTCGTCCGCTCACTCATGGCGATGGGGTTCAAGGTCTTCACCACCAAGGGCACGGGCGAGCTGCTCGCACGCCACGGTTTGCGTCCCAAAATCCTCAAGAAGATCCAGGAAGGCGCCCGCCCCAATGTCATCGACCTCATGCAGAACAACGAGATCCAGCTCGTCATCAACACCCCCACACGCACCGGCTGGCAAACAGACGAAGGTCGCATCCGCTCGACCGCCGTGCGCCTCGGCATCCCGATGGTGACCACCGCGACCGCCGCGATGCAGGCCGTCAACGCGATCGAGGCGCTCAAAGCCGGGTTCTGGGATGTGACGGCGCTGCAGGACCTGACAAGCAAGCCCGAACCAATAGCGCACTGAGCAGGTTACAGATTCGCCGCCGTAAAAGTCGTGCTCACCTGATCGCGCTCCCATGTGTGCGAAGGCCCCGCCTTGCTCTCATAGAACCGCCACAGCTCGAACCAGTAACTCCGGAACTGGTGCTCGCCGAAGGGCTCGTAGTGCGCCTTGATCTTCTTGGTGATCTGCGAATCCGTCCCCGAATACCCGAGCACATTCTTCGCGTGCCGGATGGTCTCGGTATCAATCGCCAACCGGGAGCAGCGTCCGAGCAGCTGCATGATGTTCCCGGCCGCATACGGTCCAATCCCCGGCAGCGTCAGCAGAAACGCGAACGCGTCGTCATCATGCGTGGACGGATCATTCAACCAATCCTCATCGATCTCACCGCGCACGAACATCTTCGCGAGATCCACAATCCGTTGATCGCGATACCCCACCCGGCAACGCCCACGCAGGGTTCCGACACGCGTGCGCGCCAGTTTCTTGGCGCTCGGGAACGAGTACGCGCCCGACGCGCTCCTGCGCCCGCAGACTTCGCACAATCGTCGGTTCATGTTCACCGTGTTCGGCCACGCAACATTGCAGCTCGTCACCGTCTTGATCACATCCTCGAAAAGCGTCGGTGATCGGAACAACCTCGCCCGCCCGGACTTCTTCCATCGCGGATCAAGCTTGTGGAACGCCTTGATCTCTCTCGGTTCCAGATCCAGACTCAGCATCCGTGTGATCTGCTCGCGAGCGCTCTTCTGTTCTTCACGCGTCAGTTTCCGATCGAACCGAGCACGCAGCGAGCCATCCGCCCGCTGATCGATCACGCACGCGCTGGGCGCATCATCGAACTCCAAGACCCGCGAAAGCGATTGGTTCTTCACATCCCAGTAGTTCGGCAACAGGACGAAGTACCCGTAGCTGCACACATCGCGTGCCAGATCAAAATCTTCGCCTACCTTGATGCTGAGCGTGCTCCCGGCCATAAACGATCGTAGACCATAACCTGCACAGGCACAAAAAGACGCGCGGGGTCCCGTGAAGGACCCCAGCGCGTACAAGAGGGGACCGGTCCCGCGTGCTGACGCGGGGATGTTCAATCAGTTCCGGCGACGGCGGGTTGCACCCATCGCACCGAGCCCGAGCAGCGCCATGGCCGAAGGAGCCGGGACACTGTTAATGGTCAGGTTGTCCACGAGAATTCGTGGTGCCGTGTAATCGTTCCCAAATGTTGCGTACAACTGGAGCGAATCAAACTCAGCGCCGTCAACGCTCAGGGTCGCGAAAGCCAGGTTGTCACGACCGCCAAGATCCGAAATCGAGAACGAATCGGAAGCGACAACCGAGCCGCCCATGAACGCGTCGAGGTGGTACACGATCCCGCCCCAAGGCCCGTTCTCGTAGTACGCCATCTCCAGCGAAGCGAAGTCCGCGACGCTGTCAAGTGTCATGGTGACCGTCGAGATCGCACCGAGCGAGAGGTTGTCGCCAACGACATAGCTGCTGCCGAAGGTCAGCGCGTTGTTCGCGGAGCCCCACCCCGGGAAGTCGTTGTAGAGAAGAGTCGCGTTCTCGACGATGATCTCATCGCCGAGCCCGTTTACGCCACTGCCGGGCTCAAAGGTGTTGCCGTCAGGGAAAACGCCGTGCACGTTGTTTACCTGGTTGTAAGTCACACCGTTGTAGTGGAACTCTTGCCCGTAGTATGCTTCGCTCAGGTCGTCGTAGGTGCTGACGCTCAGGGAGCCCGCGTTGCTCACCGCAGCAAACGCGCCGAGCAGTACCGTCATGTTCATTGCCTTATTCATGTCTCTGTCTCCATTTTTCTAAACTGTGAAACCACCGTGCCCCCCTCGTTTTGGCACGCATACGAAAGAAAGAACTAAACGATTCTCAATGCGACCCATCCCTGGGAAGCATCTTGTGTCTATACACAACGGACGCCGGCATCGGCGGGTACGCCATCCGGATCCGATACAACTCATAATCATCAGGGTCAGCATTCAGCCGATCGAAGACCGAGCGAGCCAGATCGGGATACCCCGCGATATCAGGCGCCTGCGCCAGCGATACCCCGGTGCCCAGCTGCCTGATCTCATCGCTCACGCTCAGCACATCACGCTCATCAAACGCGATCTGAGACACCAACTCCGAGAAGACCACCAGCTCACGATCGACCTTGCCGAACAACCCCTTATACACAAAGAGATCAAAGTGCAGCATCTGCGTCGGGATCCGAACCGCAACACCGAAGTGCGCCCGTTTCCCCTCCGAGGTCGCATAGGTGGGCGCGACATTCCGAAGAAGCTCACCCGTCACCAGTGTCCGCTGACCGGTCAGCCCGACCTCGCCCGAGAGCAACTCGTCCTGCATCATCCCGCGATCGGCCTCCACGCGCTCCAGCGCGGGCATCGGGTCGCTGCAGAAATCCGTGATCACAGGCACGCCGCCATACTTCGCCGCACCCTCCGGGTCCAACGCCTGACGCGTCATCGTGTGTTTATCAGCATTGTCATCGTCGATCAGCACCGACTGATTCACCACCCAACGAACATTCGCTCGCGTCTGGCGATAACCCATCAGCCCGCGGATCTGCGCCGAATGAAAATGATCTTCTTTGTCCTCGCTAGGGAGCAGCACATTCAGCGACATCAATGCGCGGCACTGCACCCCGAGGGTGTAGCTGTTGCCAAGGAATGTATGCTGACGCCATTTCTCTTCGCTCTGCACATCGCTCGAGCTCCCGATGCTCTCAATAAGCATCTCGAACTCCGAGCGACTGCTCGCGTGCGTGCTGATCACAGACTCAAGCCGATCGCACGCGCTCTGCGCAATATCAATCAGATCGTGCTCAACACCAACCTCGCGGGCACTCTTGAGCCACAAACGAACACTCTTGCTCGGAGGCATGTGCCGCGTCGCAACAAACGGATCGTCGGCATACGCCACCTTCACCACCTGCCACGCCAGCTTGCGATGAATCCCGAACGCATCGCTGATCGCAGTGACCGCCTTTGAACCAGGACACTTCGTCTCGATAATGCGGGCATACGCATCACGGACCTGCGTCACCGCTTCGATCGTGTCGGCTTCAAATCCTTCGCCAACGGAGTCGAGTTGTTTGGGTTCAACGGTCATCGAGTCCCAGCATACTCATTTCTGTCACTGATACAAGCGGTGTTTCTGAAACAATGTGAGAAATCTTTGCGCCTCCGCACATACCGCCAAAATGAACCCGTAAACACCGCTAAACCACTGATTTCCAATAATTTCCACAATTCGAGCCGAAATGGGTGGAACTCATTTAGATATTTGGCTAATAATCGAATATGAACACCGTCTTCAAAGCACTCGCCGACCCAACACGCCGAAAAGTGCTCCAACTCCTCAGAGACCGCCCCATGACCGCGGGCGAGCTCGCTGAGCATTTCAAAGTCTCAAAGCCCACCATGTCCGCCCATTTCAGCGTCCTCAAAGAAGCCGACCTCATCGATGCAACCAAAGAAGGACGCACCATCACCTACCGCATCAAGATGTCCGTGCTTCAGGATGCCATGCTCGGCTTCACATCCGCACTCAACATGAACATGCGCACCGACGATGCGCCAAAGAACACAACGGAGAACCTCGAATCATGAAGCCACGCACCATCAAACTAATCGCTTGGTCGCTGATGACCCTGAACCTCGCTTTGTCCGTGGCCATCACCTTTGTTGAACCATCCAAGTGGATCACCATCCCCGCCGGCGGGCTGCTCATGCCCGTCATGCTGCTACTGATCCTCACCGTGTACCGCGCACGAGGCTGCAGCAAAGAGGTCCTCATCGAAATCTACGACAATCTCAACTTTGCATCGCTGATGATCACACTGGCCCTTGGCATCACGCTAACCAATATCACCGGATTCACAAGCGGCGACATCGGCCAACGCATGATCGGTGCGATGCTCGGAGTGTTGATCGCTTTCTTTGGGAATCGGGTTCCCAAACAGAAGGCCGACCGCTGCCTCATCTCCGGCGACGCCGCCCGAGGGCAGAAAGTGACACGCCGCGTCGGCTACATCATGGTCATCAGCGGACTGTTGATGGCCAGCTCCTGGATTGTCTTTGAAGCCAAGATCGCGAGCTTGGTCTTCATCGCGATTGGACTGGTCATGACACTGACGGTGCTGCTTGTCGCCGGATTGACACCACGCTCAAGCGTTGCCGCGTGATCCTGCCAAGGACACAACCCGTGCAGCTCCTGAAATAGACATCACATCAATCCCAAATCCCAGTACACCATCAATCGGGCCGGTCCCGGCTCAACGCAGGATCTCACCATGACGCGCACACGCATGACCCTACTCGTGACACTCGTCGCGATGCTCTTCGCCCCACTGACTCTCGCCCAACCCGAGCAAGTTGAAGGCGACTGGCACGGCGCCCTCACCATCCCCACCGGCAAGCTGATGCTCATCGTCACCATCAGCACCGATGATGCAGGCGAACTCACCGCCGTGCTCGAATCCCCCGACCAGGCACCCGGTCAAAAGATCGCCATCAGCGAGATCACGGTCGAGGACGGGCTCATGCACTTCGCCATATCCCGGCTCGGCGCAACATACGAGGCTACATGGGACGACGAGGCCCAGCATTGGTCCGGCACCTTTTCCCAGGGAGCCAAGCTCCCGCTCACCCTCCAGCGCGGACTCCCACCAAACAAACCAGTCGTCGAAGGACTCGATGGCACATGGCGATCCACAATTCCACGCAACGGCGTGAACCTCCGCCTGATCGTGCACATCGAGACGAGCGACTCGGGCACCCACGCGAAACTCGAGATGCCCGACATGCTGGCCAACAACATCCCCATCGCTGATCTCACTCGCGATGGGGACCGCGTCTCATACACTGTCCCTGCCTCTCAGGGCTCGTTCAGCGGCAAACTCAACGAAGACGGTACCATCACCGGGGTCTGGACGATCCCAACGCGTGAGGATGTCACTATCACTCTCGTGCGTGATGCCGACGATGCACCAGCACCCAAACGCAACCGCCCGCAGGTGCCCGCCCAGCCCTATCCATACCAGAGTGAAGACATCTCTTTCGAGAACCAAAGCGCCGAAGGGGTCACCTTGGCCGGAACGCTCACCATCCCGCAAGGCGACGCCCCCTTCCCCGCAGCCATTCTGATCTCCGGCTCGGGTCCCCAGGATCGAAACGAAACAGTCTTCGGCCACCAGCCCTTCCTCGTGCTGGCTGACTACCTCACCAATCATGGGATCGCCGTGCTCCGCTATGACGACCGCGGCATCAATGAATCAACCGGCGACTTCAGTCAGGCAACATCCGCCGACTTCGCCACCGATGCCAACGCAGCCTTCGCCTACCTCGCGTCGCGCCCCGAAATCGACCACAACGCCATCGGTTTCATAGGCCACAGCGAGGGAGGGATCATCGGGCCCATCGCGATCAGGGACAATCAAGATGTCGGCTTCTTGGTCATGCTCGCCGGACCCGGGACACCCTCGATCAAAATCGTTGAGTCGCAGAATCGGCTTATCGCGGAGTCACAGGGTGCAGACGAAGCGATGATCGATAAGAGCATCGCGTTATCCATGAAGCTCACTCGCGCGGTCGTCAACTCGACCTCCGTCCAAGACGCGGAGGCCAGGATCCGCGCCATCCTCACGCCCGAGGTGCTTGAGGAGCAGGGTTGGCCCGAATCACAGATCGAGACCATCATCGCCCAGAATACCTCGCCTTGGCTGCGATTCTTCCTCAGCTACGATCCCGCCGACTACATGGACGCGGTCCGCTGCCCCGTGCTCGCGATCAACGGGCAGCTCGACAAGCAGGTCCCCGCCGATGAAAACCTTGCCGGGCTGCGTGTGCTGCTGGCGGATCATCCCGACGCGACGATCAAGGCGCTCCCCGGGCTCAATCACATGTTCCAAACCGCCAAGACCGGCGCACTGGGCGAGTACAACGATATCGAAGAAACCTTCGCCCCGCACGCGATGCAGCTCATCGCCGACTGGATCAACACCCGCTTCGCAGCCGAACCCGAGAACACCCATGACGATTGAACCGATTAACATCGACGAGAAACTCGCCCAGTTCGACGCGACCTGGACGCCGCACATCATCGCCGAGCTCAACGGGCAACAGGTCAAGCTCGCCAAGCTCGAAGGCGAGTTCACCTGGCACGACCACGCCGACGAAGACGAGCTCTTCCTCGTACTCACCGGACGCTTACGGATGCAGATGCGCGACGAACAAGACGAAGTTGTCGAACAACTCGTCGAGCCCGGCGAGATCATCGTCATCCCCCGCGGCCTCGAGCATAACCCCATCGCCGACCCAGGCACAAGCGTGCTGCTCTTCGAACCCGCAGCCACCAAACACACGGGCGAGAAGATCCTCGAACGCACCGTGATCAATCAACAGCGGATCTGATCAAGCTCAGGGCGTGAGATCGGGGATCGTGACGATAATGGCGTGCGAGTAGATTTGGCCATCCACCGACGCGAGCCCCATGAGCTTGGTGCCGTCGTCTGAGATCTCGTTGAACCCATAGAAATCCGCATCGATCGATATGTTCAAGGAATGAAAGAGCTCATCGAGTTCGATGAACTTGTTCCCACCGAGCCAGAGGTACTGCTCCAAGTATCGGCTCCCTCGCGGGCGTGCCCAAATGAGCGCACTTGATCCTTCTGCGTCTACAGACCTGATCGATGTTTCAAGGAATCTCGACCGATCAATCAACTCCTCAGTCCCACTATCCTCTGACCAAATCCAAGCGATGCTTTGGCCAAAGTGTGGTTGCGCCCAAGGAGATGCTTCATCGAGTTCAGTGTGGGATATTCCACCACGAGCAGGACCAACGACATTTCCAAAGACCCTGCCCCCATCCGCACTGATATCGATCAGTTCGATCCTGAACTCTTCAAATGTATCAATCAAGTTGATCTCGCTGAGTTCCCCCTCCTGCCAGCGCCAGATCCCTTGCTCCGAAGTGCTCGACGGGGCTGACCCCATATTCCAGCCAAAGACAATGACCGACCCATCATCGTTCGGCATCCCCGTCCCGTAGTACATGCCGTCACGAGGTAGATCTGCACTCAGGTTCACAAGTTCTTCGCCACCAAACCAAACAAGCGAGTCCGCAGATGAAACATCTCTTTCAAGCCCCACAAGCGTGACGACACGCCCATCGCCTGACATTTTTCCCGCTGACACATCCCCTCGCGCGTAGCGCGTATGGCTATGCCCTTGATGATTCTCCCGGTATGTCCATTCTCTGGGCATCGTGGTCACCAGAAGACCATCGAGCACTTCCACACGCGAGTTGAAATCACTCAACATAACTCGGCTTCCATCCGCGGACACATCAAACGGTGTCAATCCAGGGACAACTGCACGCAGCTCTCGACGAATGACGGCCCATTCACCATCGGCATACTGATAGATGTATGAATCCAACCCACCGAGATCATGCAGCAACCTCAGCTGACCATCTCCGCTGAAATACGCATTGACGAATGATGTCGAACCTTCCGGAAACGGGATCAACTCCACCGAACCCACGCCCTGCCCCTCCGCCCAAACGGGGGAGGCAGACGCAGCGAGCACAGAACCAAGAATCAACGATGCCGGGATGTATTGGGTGATGTTCATGCTCGAATCATCGGGATTCGAACTCAATCTGCTGCAACATCCATCACGATTGTTGCATCGTGCCCGCCCAGGTACTCATGACGCATCTGCACGAGGGGTGTGCGATCCAGCGACCACTCCAGCATCGCCACCGGATCGAACCGCACCGCGGGCGGGTTCGCGGGGGTTTGGTCCCTGTTGTGACGCAACGAGAGGAAGTTGAAGATCAGCGTCCCGCGCTCCGACCCGGCTATCGCATCCCAGAACCGCCCGAGCACCACCTGTGCCCGATCCTGCGTCAGCGTATTGAGCGAGCCGGAGAACACAAACACCTCGGCACCCGCGTCGGTCACCAGCAGGTCCGGGAGCGACTCGTCAGCCACAAAGTCCCCCACCTCGATCAGCGTCCGCCCAATCTCCTCAACCTCGATCCGCTCGCGCGCGTGCTCCGCCATCGCGTGCACGCCCTCGATCCCGACATAGGACTTGGGGAACGCTTGGGGGCGATGGGCCTGCACATACACCGGGAAGTCCCCGACCCCGCAACCGAGGTCCGCGACAATCCGATCGCCGAAACGACCAAGGTCGCAGAGCACCCCGAAACGGGTGTTCTGCGCATCCTTGCTCATCCAAAGCTGCGATTCAAACCCCGCGCCGCCGCGACGCGTGGCGTCCTCGTAGGGCTGCAGGTAGGAGCGATCGGGTTTCTTCTTGCCAAACATCTTCGGCTCCGGGTGCCATTCCTCGACGCGAAGCGGCGCAGTAGTGTCTTACCTGACTTTCAAGAACACGACTGCGCGTCTTCGACGCGAGTCGTGCCACCCTCGAAACGCGTTAATCCAACCGCACCATCTGGGCAAACTCATCGAATCGCCTGTTCACATCGCCACGCGTGATGCTGCGCATCCGCTCGAGCGAGAAGGACTCGACATTGAAGCTCGCGACGATCGTGCCGTGCGCCAGCGCCTCGCGGACCGATTCGTACGATCCAAGATCGTGCCCGCCGCGTGCGGCGAGCCGACCCATCAACCCGCCCGCGAACGAATCGCCCGCGCCGGTCGGATCGACCACATGCTCCGTGGGGTACGCGGGCAACGCGCAGATCCCGTCGCGATGCACCAGGATGCACCCGTGCTCGCCCTTCTTGATCACCACGAACCGGGGACCAAGCTCAAGCAGGTGCTTGCCCGCGCTCACGGGGTTGCGATGACCCGTGAACTGCTCGGCCTCGTCAAAGTTCAAGACCAACCCATCGACCTTGCCCAAGAGCTGCGTCAGTTCGGGCTTGGCGATGTCGATCCACAGATCCATCGTGTCCGCGACACTCAGGGTCGGGCTGGCGACCTGATCGAGCATCCCCATCTGCACCATCGGGTGCGAGTTCGCGAGGAACACGACCTCCGAGTCCTTGAATGAATCCGGAACCGCAGGCGGTGCCTCTTCCAGCACCCCCAGATCGGTAAACAGCGTATCGCGATGGTCCATATCCTCGTGATACTTGCCGCCCCAACGGAAGGTCTTGGACCCGTTGCGGACTTCAAGACCCGCGAGATCCAGCCCCTCGAACGACCTGAGCGTGTCCATGAACCCATCGGGGAAGTCGTCGCCGACGGCGGCCACCATCCGCGTGTTCGTATAAAAGGAAGCAGCAGCCGCGAAGTAGACCGCGGAACCGCCCAGAAGGTCCTCATGACGACCGCCACCCGGTGTTTCCACGGTGTCGATCCCGATTGTGCCTGTGACAATTAAGCTCATACGGGATGATAGCGCGAAAAATTCTGCAACCCGCACGCAACTCCACCGTATCACTGTTCATAAACAGGAGTAATCATGAACAGTACAAGCCGCCGTTTCCCTTCCCCGCTCGCCCTCACCGCCGCGATCGCCATCGCGACCCTTGCCGGGACTCTCACCGCCGCCAACCAGCGCGAGTTGGCAACAACCGACTCAATCGAGTCCATCGCGCTCAACCCCGAACCCATCTCCGAAGCCGCTGTCACCAAGGCCATCGAGGAGTATGTCCGCGCCCGATACACGGGGGATGTGGAGACCGCGACCTCGCGCCTACACGAGAACATCGCCCGGCGGATGGTCGCCGACACCTACTGGGGCCAGCCGAGCAAGGAATGGGTCCGCCCGTTCACCCGCGACCTGATCGCGTTCTACGCCGACCCTGAGAGCGCCCAACGACTCGATAACCCCTCCGAAGGGCGCTGCGACATCGAGGTCTTCGATGTCGAACAACAGACCGCCTCCGCACGCGTGATCATGGAGGACGCCGTCGATTACCTCCACATGATCCACCTCAACGGGCGATGGGTGGTGGGCGACTCGGCCGTCATTATCCTCGACGAGCCGGGCAAGAGACCGCCCGCGCTCTCCAACCGGCACGCATCCGAAATCGAACAGGTTTCGCGTGATTACTGCGTTGGGTTCTACGAGATCGACGGCGACAAGGTCCAATCCACCTGTCACCCATTGCTCTCCAAACGATCCGTCGAACAAGCAGAACTCTCCGATGGAACCGCGTTCGAGCATGTGAGCGGCATCACATGGGAAGAGATCAATCTCCTCGGCGAGTCGTTCAACAAGCACTGGGGGTTCGAGCCCGATGCACGCTGCGAGATCGAGATCTATGAGATCCGAGGCAACATCGCCGCCGCCAAAATGACCGGCACCGTCTGGTTCGACTACTTCCACCTGATGGAAGTCAACGGCGAATGGTCCATCGTGAACATCATGTACGAGAGTCTCGATCGATCCCGCTGGGTCGATGTCTGATCGACGATCCAAGTCACCCAATCCACACCCTGATCCCGGCCGTGAGACCCCCGGGAGGCCCGACGCGTTCCCACGAGACGCGTCGGGCTTGTTTTTGTGTCTGATCTGCGTGTGCGTGCTCGCGGTGCATCTTTGCTTTGCGGGGTTGGCTTTGCGGGCAATCTCGAGGTAGCGGGCTCGGATGGTGGCGAGCTTCGGGTTGGTTGAACTGGTGGCCTGGTCCATGTCGACGGCGGCGAGGTAGGCGTCCTGGGCAATGGCGCGTTGAAGGGATCGCGATTGGAGTTCGTCGTTTGAGTCGATCATCGTGGTGCGCGCAGCGTTGATGGTGATGATGTCTTGGGCGGCTTGGCGGAAGTCGTTGGAGGCGATGATGGCGGCGAGGTCGGCCAGGGTGAGGGCGTGCATTTTGCAGATTTGCACGGGGGTGTTGGTGGGGTCGAGCAGATCGTCCATGAGCTCGGAGGTGAGGGCGTGGGAGGTACAAGAAGGGGAGGAGGCGTGGGCGAGTTCGCTGGTGGTGGTTATGCGCATGGGTTTGCTCCTTTGGTGCTTTGGGAGCCGACGGACATTTGTGCTCCCGTATACACGGGTCGCGGACCGGTTTGTGCGCACGATCGCGGTCAGTAAGCGGGTGCTTGCTTTGGCGTAAGGTGTTGTGGGTGTTGGGGTAAAAACTGTTTTGAAAAATCTGTGAGTGTGCGCGCGCCGCGACCGTTTTGTGCGCACAAAGCGGGTGATGCGGGGGGTTGGGTTGAACGCGAAGATCGCGAAGGGCTCGAAGAGGGGAGATTGGTACGCGGAGGTGGCGGAGGGCGCGGAGGACGCAGAGGAGAGGGGATTGGGGGGAGGGGAAGACGGGGGCAGAACCTGCATGGCACCCGGCTAGTTGAGTTTATAGAACTCTTCGCGGTGTTCGCGGATGTAGTTGATCATGTTGGGTTGGAAGCCGATGCCGGATTGGAAGTAGCGGTCCTCGAGTTCGTTCCAAGTCTGGCTGGCCTGCTCTTCGACATCGTCGAGGATGGCGAGGCGGGCTCGGCGGTCGGCGGGTGGGGTGGCGTTGGGGAAGAAGGCGTTGGCTTCTTCGAGGATGTCGGCGGCTTCGTCGAGGCCGAGTTCGCGAAGGTGTTGAGGGGCTTTGGCGGCTTGGTTTCCCGAGGAGTTGTAGTAGTACTGGGAGAGCCCGCCGTTGTTGATTTCGGCTTCGACCCAGAAGACGGCGTACAGCGCTTGACGGGGTTCGCTGATGAGGTGGAATGCGTCTGTGTTTTCATCGATGGCCACGAGTTCCTCGTAGATGCTCGAGATGACATCGCTGGCGAGTATGTAGGCGTCTGGGTCGTTGGGATCGAGCTGGTCGTGTTCGCTCATGGTTTCGAGGGAGAGGCGTTTGTCGAGGCCGTCGGGGCGGACTGGGTCCGAGGCCATGCCATTGCAGGCCGCGAGGGCGATGGTGGCGAGTGCGGCAATGAGGACGGCGGCGATGATTTTGGCTTTGATCATGCCGGGAATATAGCAGATTTTGGTGGCTGTGTCGCACGAAGCTCATATATGAAGCTGGTTGGCACAGATATGAGTTGTAGCGGTTATTGGATTGTAGGTCTTACGCGTCATTTGAGTTGCGGGAGGATCTGAAGAGCCTGCTTAAGCTGCGCTTAAGCAGGGCACCCGGCGGTCTGGTTCGACTACTTCCACATGATGGAAGTCAACGGCGAATGGTCGATCGTGAACATCATGTACGAGAGTCTCGATCGATCCCGCTGGGCCAATGTCTGATCAACAATCGCCGAGCCACACAACCCACACCCTGATCCCGGCCGTGAGACCCCCGGGAGGCCCGACGCGATCCCACGAGACGCGTCGGGTTTTTAGTCGATCTTCAAACCAAAATGCTCGATGACTTCAAGCAGCACCGGATCCTGCTCATCTTCGAGCATCGCGATGCGATCTTCTGATCGCATGTATTCAAAGTGCCCCATCGCAACCGCGCCCGCGAGACGGACCCACCACTCATTCGCTTGAAGCAATGCATCAAGGCTTATGCTCGCCTCGGGTGTCATTGAATCCTTTGGAATGAACGCCCTGCCCTCTCTCCAGACGCTCTCCTCGAGAACCTTTGCATGATAAATCGTAGATCGATATGGCTCCCATTCTCGGTACTCATCCGTCATGCTTGCCGCCACTCCATCTATCGCTTGAAACAAGCCATCCTGATAGAGCCATCGCACAATCTGTCGCTGTTGTTCAGGTAATGCACCCGGAAGCACAGTCGAAATCACCGAGTAATCAGGCCCATCCGCCTCCATCGGCAACTTGCGACGAATCAATCTTTGCGTCGCTTTGACATCATCTTTGTCCGAGTAATCAACCTCTGGTATCACGATCAGCGCGATCTCATACGCATGCAGGTCGGCATACCTGAGTATGTCAAGCGCGATGACCCGCTCGATCAACTCAGAATCTATGATATACGCCTTCAGCGAAAGCAAGCCTTGCTCTGGCTCTTCCTCAAGCAATGCCTGGATCGCTGCAAATGCTTCACCCTCGTACTCACGCTGTGGAGACTGCCCCTCATCAAGCGCCGCACGGATCATCTCACCAAGGTCTGGCTTCGCATTGACATTCGGTGCGATCAAAGACTGCACAATGAGCACGGCAGCCAACGAAACAACTGAACGATACATCATCGATCACCTCACAGACGAACTATCGCCCAACTCCACCACCGGCATCCACTCCAACCAATACTCATCCGCCGCATTCGACCAAGCGAAATCCTCAATCACGGCGATGAATCGTCAGACTCAGGAACCTCCGCGCCTTGTGGCCATGGACCACCACGCTTCACATTCACAAAGGATGCACCATCGAATCGGAACAACCCGCCGGAGCATCCGATCCAGAGTACACCATCCTGATCTTCGTAGAACTCCTGCACATGCCCGCGTGCAGGAAACCCGTTGATCTTCAGGTCGTGATCCTCACGGAATGCAGTGAAGGTCTTCCCGTCGTAACGCGATGCACCGACGCCGAGCGTCGAGTACCACATGTCGCCGGCCTTATCTTGGTAGATCTCGTAGATGCGGTTATTGCTCAGCCCGTCTTCTTTCGTGAAGTTCTTCCACGCACCATCTTCCAAGCAGCTCACGCCATCGCCATCGGACCCGATCCAGATCCGGCCTTGGCGATCGGCACATATCGATCGCACATCGTTACTGGCAAGGCCATCTTCCGAGTTGTAACTCGCGAACGACTCGCCATCGAATCGATACAACCCTCGTCCATTCACACCGAACCAGAGTCGACCATCCTGATCCTCGGCCATCGCATAGACCGTACCCGGAGTAGTCGAGAATGATGACTGGCCATTCTTCAAGATTGGGATTGGCAATGGGACAAATGATGTGCCGTCGAACGCGCATACCCCTCGTTGCGTGCCCGCCCAGATCGTTCCTTCACGATCCTGCATCAGACACCACACCTGATTGTGGCTCAGGCCGTGCTTTGTCGTGTAGTTCGTGAACTTGCCCGAACGCAAACGGGTGACGCCGCCTTCGGTCGCGAACCACATATCACCATTGTCGCTCTGCACGATCCCACGCACGGCCACGCCGCCGAATCCATCACGCACAGTGAAGAACACCAAGCTTTCCCCATCAAAGCGGGCAACACCATCATCATTGGTCCCGAACCAGTACCGCCCTTCACGGTCCTGAAACACTTCGCGCACATAGTTGCTGATCTGCGCAGACGCTCCTACATCGCTACCCGGCTCGTATTGATGTAGACCCTGAGCACCGGCATGCATGCACGTGCAAGCAAGGGAAAACAACGCGAGTACACAAGATTGCAGCCGCACTGCTCGATATAAGAAACCAGAACGCATCAACACCCTCCGCACCGATTCACCAAAGCAAGTCGGATAAACCCATACATCGTCAAGGCTGCCCCAACTCCACCACCGGCATCCACTTCAACCAATCCTCATCCGCCCCGTCTTCGAGCTCGAAGCTCGCGCCGGATTCGACGCGATCGCCTCGTTTGCTCTCGCGTTCGGGGGTGGCGAAGGAGATCGATGCCTGGAGGAGCGCGTCGAGCGAGTCGGCCTCGACGCTCAGGCCTGTGAAGAGCCCGAAGTCGAACCCGACCCCGGCGGTGCGCCAGAACTTGGTTTCCGTGTGGACCAACGGCGCGTAGCGGGGCTCGATATCGATCGTGACCAGCACGCCCGTCGCGTCGTCGCTGAGCAGGGCGTGGCGGACCTCGCCGACCTTGATCTCTCGATAGAGCACCGGGCTGCCCGCGCTGAGGTTGCCGAGGCGATCCGAGTTGAGGGTTAACCGCAGCGCCCGATCATCCGCCGGCGCGATGCGAGGCGGCGCGTCGAGGGCCATGAACGAACCAACCCGGTTCCCCGACGGATCGCCGGGTTGCAGCGCGATGTACTGCGGCCCAACCAATGTCTCCAACCCCGCGATGCGCTCCAGACTCACCTCGGGGCGGACGACCCAGAACGATGTGCCATCGACCGCGAGCCCGGACGCGTCGGGGCGGAGCTCGGCCGTCACGGATACGGATTGCAGATCCGTTGTCAGCGCCATCTCGCGCACGACCCCGACCGTCACCCCGCGATGGATGATCTCGGATCCGGGTTCCAATCCGCCCGCGTCGTTGAACACGATCGTGATCATCGGGCCACGATCGCGCATGACCTGCGACCAGATCAGGTACCCCACCACCCCCAGCGCGAGGACCGGGACGATCCACACGCTCGACACCCGCCGGCGCTTGACGACGGCTGTCGGGATCGCGCCCGATTCTGATTGGGCTGAGGACTTTGATTCAGATTCACTCATTCGATTCCTCCCAGATCGCGTGCGGATCGAAGGCGGCGGACGCGAGCAGACTCAGGATCACCACGACCCCGAAGATCACCACCCCGGGCCCGGGGGTAACATCGACGAGATCGCCGAGCTTGACCACCGCGACCAGGATCGCGACGAGCAGCACATCCACCATCCCCCATCTGCCGATGAGCTCGATCAGTCGATAGGCCCGCGCCCGGTCATTGCGAGCGATCAGGCGTTGACCCATACACAGCGCGAAGATCAGGACGAGCTTGCCGATGGGGGCGATGACTGAAAACAGGAGCACCGCCAGCCCGACGAACAGGTGCCCCTCCGCGAGCAGCGCGATCGTGCCCGACCAAATGGAAGCGTCGGAGTGGTGCCCCAATCGCTCGATCTGCATCACGGGCAGCCAGAGCGCCAGCGGGTAGAGAAGGAGGGCCGCGAATGCGAGGGCGGCGGCCCGGTTCGTGGATCGGGGATGGACGCCGTGCTTAATGACGGCGTGGCATCGTGTGCAGCACGCCACCGAACGATTCCCTACCGTGGGAATCTGGTGGACCAAACCGCAACAGTGGCAGGCCCCGAGATGATGTGCCGAGGATGATTCAGGCATCGCGGATATGATACGAGATTGTGTCTGACTCGTTTCGGGTATCGCATCAATTCGTAACTGTTCCAATGGGTTCCATCGGGTTGCGAGAAAATTGATCACTTCGAGAACCAACGATCTGCGAAACTTCGGAAGCGTGGTTTTTGGACGATAATCCGCACTCTTTTAGTTGAATAAACGAATGTCGCAACGCTTCTGATGGCTATATCCGCATTCAATTCCGTATCAATCTGACTCCTCCTTGAAACCATCTGGGTGTTGGATGCGAAAGATTTGATGCCGAGATGAACCACGAACCTGGTCAAAGCGAGGCACACAAAAGGGGACGAGCCAGATCGTATGGCTCATCCAGATGAACAACTCAGTCGGTATTCGTTCGGGAAACACGGGTTTCTCGAAGCGCGATCGGTGTGCCTTGATTGGCCACCTAGACAGAACGGTCTCAGAGAGGTTTGAAAAGGAGATGGATACGAGCACGGGAGCACGAATCGTTGCCTACAGATCACATTCTCGGCGTTGAGGGAACCGCCGAGGAACTTGGGGCGTCCGATGCTGATGGGGCATCGGACGCCCACAACGAGACTCCCAGACATCATCGCCGGCAATCACGAGCGCAGTCGGCGATGGTCTACAAGAGGGTGCCCAGGGGTGGTGTGATGCCCTCCCCCCCCCTGTGTCGGCGTCGTGGAACGCCCCTGGGCTCACCCTTCTTGATGACTCGAGCGTCCGACGCCGGGTGGGATACACATCTGATCTGATTGGGAACTTCCCGGAAGATCGGTGTTTGCAGACTTTGTCCTTGGGGCGGATCGTCATCGTCCCCAACCGTTCCAAGGGCGGGCCCGATCGGGTGGAGTACACCCGATCGGCGTCTTCGAGAGGACGAGGCCGAGTTGCTTTGAACTGGCCAACTCCAGACCGGGCATGGGAAGGCGAGAGCCCATGTCCGGTTTTTCATGCGCAAGGCGCAAAGAAATCGGCCGGGCGAGCTGCCCGGCCGACGAGAGAAACTTGCCCTGAAACCGTGCGGTCAGTTTCCGGGATTGAATCGCTTGGAGTTTGGCGTTCGCGTCCCGAGCCCCATGAGCGCGAGGTCATCGTTGTCGATATCGAAGTCGCCGTCCATATCGAAGATCTCGAGCCCGGGCGTGATCGGATTGCCCGGCCCAGTCCGCGAGAGGATCGCTGTGCGGAGCTCGTCGAAATCGACTCGTCCGTTTCCGTTCGGGTCGCCGAGTCGGTTCTCAGGCCACAGGGTCCAGGTCTGATTCGCCGGCGCGTTGCTCAGGTTTCGGATGGTGTTTCCGGGATAGATGACCTGGAGGGTATCCACCGTGTCGGAGTCCCCAAGCCCGAAATGGACGAAGTGCTCTGAGGTTGTCTTGTAGTGGGTTCCCGCCCGGACTTGCCGCACCTGCGGGATGCCGTCGTGCACGATATCGACGCATGTGCCGATGCCGAACTGATTGAGGTTCCCCTGGTTGCCAACAACATTGAAGCGGACCCAGTTGTTGTCTGACGCGTCCTTGGTGTTGTTGATGTAGAGACTGATCTTGCCACCAACACGAGCGATCATGAGATCGAGGTCCCCATCACCGTCCACATCACCGTGGGCGGCACAGTACACATCGTCTGTTTCGCCGACTCCTGCCGAGACGGCTTCATCGATCATGGGCCAATCCGCGACGGGTGCGCCACGGTATAGACGATTGGCCCCGTCGGAGCCGGGCAGCGGGCCTTCGATGTTACAGACATAGAGATCGAGGAAGGTGTCGTTATCGAAATCGGCAAAGAGCGTGCCCCACCCGACTTCATAGGATGCGACATCCGCTGCGGCGGTCTGATCGATGTATTCCCCCCCGATGGGGTCGTACATCAGAAGCTTGTTGCCATGCTGGATGTTTGTCAGGTACATGTCGTAGAACCCGTCAAAGTCCAGGTCGCCAACCGCGATCCCCATGCAATCGATATATGCCTCGGCGCTGGTCTGCGTGGTGACTTCTGTGAATGAGCCGCCGGTGTTCTGGTAGAGTCGGTTCTTCCAGAACCCGCCCGAACCCTTATCGGTGCCGAGGTAGAGATCGTCATCGCCATCCCGGTCGAAATCGAAGAATGTACTCACGAGTGTGGGATCACCCTCTGCATCGACATTGAGCGCGATGGCCTGGTCCGTAAAGGTCCCGTCGCCGTTGTTCATGTAGAGATGGTTTGAACCCTGGTAGGCGTTGTTCCCTGTGCGGATCGAGACATACAGATCGAGGTGTCCGTCTTGGTTCACATCGCCCCAGCACGCCGACATGTTGGGTTGATCTGGATCAACGATGCCCGCGCTCACGGCCACATCAGTGAAGGTGAAGTCACCGTTGTTGCGGTAGAGGCGGGAGTTGGTGTACCAGCCGGAGATGAAGATATCGATGTCTCCATCGTTATCGTAATCGGCGGCGGCAATGCCCGACGACATGCTCATGTAGAACAGCCCTGCGGTGAACGAACGATCGGTGAAGTGGCCCGTCCCGTCGTTTTCATAGGCACCGAAGCGTCCGGTTGAACCGCCCGAGACCACAACATCCAGGTCGCCGTCGTTATCGAGATCGCTCATGATGAGCCCGGCGCCGTATTGGAAATAGTTAAAACCAACGGAGAAGTTAATTCCCCGGGCAATCGCTTCTTCACTGAAACTGAGTGGGCCTGCCTGAGCAGCCCCGCACGCACACATCAACACTGCTGTCACGCCCGGCACAAGCATGCCTGCATGAACTTTACGCGAACGCATAGCGATCTCCTTCTCTCTCTGTCCAGTGCTCACACACCATAGGTCACACCTATTGCCTGCCGATTCGAACGGCATAGCACCCCACGGGATCGCGCATGCGAAACCCGATGTATGAATTCCCCTCGTTCTCAATAAGATACCCGTTTGCGGGTTGCGATGAAAGCGTTGAATGGCAACACGGATCTAATTTTCGACGGCTCAAAGGGCGTTATCCCTCGAATTGTCGCTTTCAGGTCGGATCGCGACCCCGCGGATCTGACCCTTATCGGGGCATTGGGGTGTAGACCCCCAGCCCCATGAGCTGAATATCGTCCGAGTCGATGTCGAAGTCGCCGTCCATATCGAAGATTTCGTTGCCGGGTGTCAGGGTGACACCGGGGCCGGTGCGAGCGAGCATCGCGGCTCGAATTTCATCCGTGGAAATGACGCCGTCCATATCGACATCGCCCAGGCGATCTGGTGTATAGAGCGTCCATTCCTGATTCACGGGCATGTTCTTGAGGACACGCATCTGGGTGCCAGAGATGTATAAACGCACTTCGGAGATCTTCTCCGCGTCTGCGAGCCCGTAGTGCAAGGTGAACTCGTCCTGTGATTTATAGTTCGTCCCGGATCGCACCTCTCGGGTTTGCGTCTTGCCTTCGGCGTCAACCTCAACACATGCGCCAACGCACTGCTGATTCATCTGGGTGCCTTCGACCTTCAACCGGACCCAGTTGTTCTTCCCGGCGTCGGTTGAGTGATTGATGAACAGGTTTGCTCGGCGATTGGTATTCCCCACGAGCATATCCAAGTCGTTATCGCCGTCGATATCGCCCACGGAGACGCAGTAGACATCCCAGAACACATCCACTCCGGCTTCGGGTGCCTCATCGGCGAGTGGCCACTGGGAGACATCTTTCCCCCGATACAGGCGGTTCGCACCCTGAATGTTGCACACATAGTTGTCCAGATGTGTGTCGTTATCGAAGTCCGCGAACACGGTTCCCCATCCGACACGCAGGCTTTCCATCCCCGCTGCGATGGTGTCGTCACGGTAGGTCCGATCCCCGTTGTTCATATAGAGGATGTTGCCCTGCTGGATGTTTGTCAGGTACATGTCGAAATGACGATCGAAGTCCAGATCCCCCACCGCGACGCCCATACAGAAGATGTATGCCTCGACCCCAGCCTCGTATGTCGCGTTGAAGAAGGTCCCATCGCCGTTGTTGCGGTAGAGCTTGTTGTGCAGCAGCAGCCCGTCGGGATCATCGCTGCCTTTGTCTGTACCTATATATATGTCGTCGTCCCCGTCTCGATCGTAATCAAAGAACGCGGGGAGACACGAGGGATCACCGGGCGCATGGACCCCCAGCTGTGTGGCGACATCGGTAAAGGTCCCATCGCCGTTGTTGCGATAGAAATGGTTCTCGATCTCGACGCCATCGGTGAATGTCCGCACTGTGGCGTACAGGTCCAACCAGCCGTCTTGGTTGTAATCCCCCCATGCGGCGGCCATTGACGGCGCGCTGAGATCGACCCCTGCCTCTTGGGCGACATCTGTAAATGTCAGGTTCCCGTCATTGCGATAGAGCTTGCTGGGCACAAACCATCCCGGGATATGGATGTCGAGGTCGCCGTCGTTATCGTAATCGGCGGCGGACAGCCCGGAGGCGTTGACCATCGGCGCGATCCCTGATGTGAATGAGCGGTCTGTGAAGTTGCCTGTGCCATCGTTCTCGAAGAGGCCGATCAGCCCGCCCTGCCCGCCGGCGATGAGGATGTCCAGGTCGCCGTCGTTGTCCAGATCGGCGAGCATATTTCCCGCACCGACCTGGTGGTAGTTGAACCCGAGCCTGAAGTTGAACCCCCGCGGGAGTGCCTCGTTCACGAAGTTCAAGGGGGCGGCGAGCACGCCTGAGCACACGACGCTTATCAGCATCGCCCCCGGAACAAGCGAACTACTCTGAAAATGGCCAGCCCTACGCGCTTTGATCGCGGTTCTCATCCCCATCGTTTCACCCCACTAAGCACAGAATTCCTCTGCGTGAAATCGTCTGCAGTGATGCTGAGATCGCACATACTCAGTCCCCATAGAGAAGATAACAAAGTCCAATCTCTGATGGAACAGAATTCCTGTACTCGCACCATTTCCTAAAGAAGTCGGATGCCAGTCTCGTTTAGAGGGATCTGGGAGCCCAGCATGAGATTTGAGCCCTCCTCACCCGGCTGACCCCAAGTCTGGGTGGAATTCATGCCCAAAAACACGAATCCAGAGTATGATTTGATTGTTTCCGTGAAAGCCCGGGCGGCTTTTTCCCAATCATGGGAGCCGGGCACCACCAGTTGTGTGCCTGTTTGGGAGGACGAAATGGAAGCCATCATCCAAGAAATCATCCGCAAGGAAGAACTCTTCTTCGTGCTTGTGATCGCGGGATCAATTACCATCGTCTCAATCTTCAAGGCCCTGACCGGTATGGTCGGGCGTCTAGCGCATGAGCGGACTCGTCGTGAGGTTGCGGCATACATCGCTGAGGGGTCGATGACCCCGGAACAGGGCGAACGCCTGCTGGCGTCGGGTAAGCGGAATAACGGCATCAATATGTGCGGCTAATGAGCACACAGGGGACTCATTGTGGAATCCATACTTCACAACATCAGCAGCGACAGGGGTATGTTCACCATCTTCATCGTCTTTGGGATGGGTGGGCTCATTGCGATCATCGGGATCATCTTCGGCTCGATCAAAAGCACCGCGGAAACCAAGGAACGCGAGAAGACCCGTCGTGAGATCGCCGCCTATATCGCCGAGGGATCCATCAGCGCCGCGGACGGCGAGCGACTCCTCAAAGCGGGCAACCCGAAGACCGCGAGTGAACTCGCGCTGGAACAACAGGCACGGCACGCGTCGGCCTGATACGAACTACATACGCAGGAAACGGTTCCGATGGAAGACATCCTCCACAACATCACGAGCGACGAAGACAAGTTCATCCCGCTCATTATCTTCGGAACCGGGACCATCATCGCCGTGATCGCGATCGTGTTCAGTTCCATCAAACGCATGGTCGTGAGCTCGAATGTCGAGAAGTCCCGGCGCGAGATCGCGGCGTACATCGCCGAGGGATCCATGACACCGGAGGACGGCGAGCGGCTGCTCAGCGCGGGTAAAGGCCAGAGCCGGTGCGGCTAGATTCACCCGCGTGACGCGATCACCAATCCACGCAAGACTTCAGCAATCGACCACGCCTGCGCAGGACATCCCTGCGGGGCGTGTTTTTCATCCGCGCCGGGTTCCGCGTCATAGATCTCATGGATCGAGCCGACGGCGTCCGTATCCATCATCGCCGCGAGCGTAGAGAGATGGTCGATGACCTGTTTGCGTGATGTCTCGTCGTGTCCGTGCACACGGAGCTTGGTGTCCGCGTACGCACCGATCAGCCACGGCCAGACCGTTCCGTTGTGATAGGCACGATCCCGATCGGTCATCGATCCGCGATAGTGCGCCTGGTAGTCCGGGTGGTCCGCGCTGAGCGTGCGCAAGCCGACGGGTGTCAGCAGGTGCTGTTCGATTGCCGAGACGACATCACGCGCGATGTGCTCGGGGAGCCGCACGCCCGGGAGCGCTGTCGCGAATGCCTGATTTGGGCGGCACTCATCGCTGCGGCGCCAGCTGAAACTCCGGACGGCGTTGTGCGGGATCAGGCAATCGACCAGCCCGCCGTGCGGGCCGGCGGTCATGGTGCGGATGATGGTCTGCTCGGCCTGGGTCGCGTTGGCCTCGAGCTGGTCGGCGCGGAGCGTTTCGATCGATCCCATCTGCGTTCGTGCACGCAGCGCGTTAATCCACAGCGCATTAATCTCGATGGGTTTTCCGTGACGAGGTGTGAACGCGACCCCGTCGCGTAGCGCGTCCATCCAGGTGAGCTGGGTGTGCGCATCGCCGCACCGGATCATGCCGTCGTGCGGATCCATCGCGATCTTGTTTATTGTGCCGCGGGTGTAGGCATCGAGGATGTCGTCGCACGCGCCGATGAGTTCGCTGTTGAGTTCTTTGCCCGAGGCGATCGACCAGAATCGGCACGCGTGGACAAACCACAGGGGCGCATCGACCGTGTTGAAATGCGCCGGGCCCGCGTCGTCGTCGAATCGGTTGGGGATCAAGCCGTGCGCACGGGCGTGGGCGAAGGTCGAGAGGCACGCGTGGGCCTCGTCGAAGCGTCCGGTCGTGAGCAGGAGCCCGGGGATGCAGATCATCGTGTCGCGTCCCCAGTCGCTGAACCAGGGGTAGCCCGCGATGATCGATGTTGATGTCGAGCGGGGAAACACACGGTCCACGACGAAATCGTCCGCGGCCGCCGCGAGACGCGCGATCGTCTCACGCAGTGCTGGATCACGCGGATCGCCGGCTGCTTTCAGGGCGTGGTCGATGGAGGATTGGACGCGCGTTCTTCGGCGTGTCTCGCACCCATCCAGGTCGAGTGCCTGTTCTTCGAGCGAAATCTCGATCGCGATGTGCGTTGTTGCGCGCGTATCGAGCTCGACAGTGAAGCGAACTGGGTTCAGCAGGTCCTCTCGATCGCTCTGCCCGCGCCGGGATTCGTGCTCGTACCGGACGCCGCGCCAGATACTCGGGTTGTGGTGTGCATTGAGTTGCACGCCGCGGATGTGCAGCACCGCGTCGAGCCCTTCGCGGCGGATCGTGACGCCCTCGATGCCGGGCTGGGTGATGGGATCGAGCTGGAACTCTTCGATCGTCATGGAGCCGGGGTGATTGAGCTCGTGGAAGTCCCGCATCGCCACCAGAGGCGAGAGGGTCAGTGTCATCGCCTCATCGAGATCGGCGCTAAGGATCCCCGATTCGATCTCGTATTCCACCCGGCACGCGTTGGCCCGGTCGAGCAGGGTGAGGGCTTTGCGGATTCGCACCGTCCCGATCTGTGAGGGGATGGTGTGGTCCCATGTGCACGAACCGACGCCTTTGGAGAATCCCGCAAGGGTTGGAGGCGGCGCGGGGCGATCCATATCGCCCTCGAACTGGAAACGGGTGAGGCGTGTGTCGTGGTGGCACCCGCAGGAATCACCGAGGGGGATGTGCAGGTGCTCGTCGATGGCGCTGAGCATCAGGGCCCGCCGGACGGGGGGCGTGCGCGAGGCGACGAGCAGCCCGTGGTATCGGCGCATCGGGGTCGCGTCGGCGCATCCCATCGCGAACCCGCCCCGGGCGTCCGCGAGGACCCACTCGAGCGCGGCCCGATCGGGGTCGGGGGATCCGGGGGTGAACTCGATGGCGTGCTCGGGAAGTTCCACGATCGTGTTTTCGGGCAAGTCGGAGCGCATATGCAACGAGGATAGTCAGAAACGCGCTCAGATGCGGGCGATCTTGTGGACAAGGGGGGGCCAGGGTGGGATACTCTCTCATGGAGACCATTGCAAAAACCGAGCAGACCCACAGCGAAACCGGCGCGAGCAACTCAACGCAAGCGGCGGGCGATATCGCATCTTCGAAGATCGTGATGGACGGGATCACATTTGACGATGTGCTCCTCATTCCGCAGTCATCGAGCGTGATGCCCGCCAACGCGAGCACCGCGACCCGCCTGACCAAGGACATCACCCTCAATATCCCCATGGTCTCCGCGCCGATGGATACCGTGACGGAATCCGAGCTTGCGATCGCGCTGGCGCAGGAGGGCGGGATCGGGATCGTCCACAAAAACCTTGATATTGAATCACAGGCACGCGAGGTAGCGAAGGTCAAACGAAGCGCCAACGGTGTCATCACCGATCCGATCACGCTCGGCCCGGACGACCCGATCTCGCGGGCCATGGAACTCATGCTGGAGCACAATGTCTCCGGGTTCCCGATCACGGAGGATGGATCGATCGATCTGCGTTCCAAGGGGCGTGTGATCGGGATTCTGACGAGGCGCGATCTCAAGTTTGCACAGAATCAGAACACCCCCATCCGTGAGGTGATGACGAGCGACAACCTCGTCACCGCGCATGCGGGAACGACCCTTGAACAGGCAGAGGGCATCCTCAACGAACTGAAAGTCGAGAAGCTATTGCTGGTCGATGAGCAGGGTTGTCTTGCGGGGCTGATCACGATGCGTGACATCGAGCGGCAGAGCCAGTTCCCCAACGCCTGCACGGACACGCGTGGGCGACTCCGGGTGGGCGCGGCCGTCGGTCCGAACCAGTTTGATCGGGTCGAAGCCCTGATCGAGGCGGAGGTCGATGTTCTTGTTGTCGATACGGCGCACGGGCACTCCGCCCCGGTCATCGATACGGTCCGTGAAATCAAGCGTCGCTACGACATCGGCGTGATCGCGGGCAACATCGCGACGGCGGACGCCGCGATCGCGCTGGCGGAGGCGGGCGCGGACGCCGTGAAGGTCGGCATCGGTCCTGGCTCGATTTGCACCACGCGCGTGGTGACGGGTGTGGGTATGCCGCAGGTGACGGCCGTGATGAACGCGGTCCGAGGGCTGCGGTCCATCGGATCCGATGTGACGGTGATCGCGGACGGCGGCATCCGACTCTCAGGCGACATCGCGAAAGCGATCGGTGCCGGGGCGCATTGTGTGATGATGGGGTCGTTGTTTGCCGGGCTTGACGAATCGCCCGGCGAGCTCGTGATCAGCGGCGGTCGTCGCTACAAGTCCTATCGCGGGATGGGCTCCGAGGGCGCGATGAACGCGGGGAGTGCCGATCGGTACCGACAAGCTGAGAAGCTGCTTTCGGGCGCGAAGGAACAGCAGAAGTTTGTTCCTGAGGGTGTCGAGGGGCTCGTGGCCTATCGCGGGAAACTCGCGGAGTTCACCTACCAACTCGTCGGCGGGCTCCGATCCGCGATGGGCTACTGCGGGTGCGCGACGATCGACGACATGCGCCATGACGCCAAGTTTGTGCGCGTCTCGGGCGCGACGGTGGTCGAGAACCACCCGCACGACATCAAGATCACAAAGGAATCGCCGAACTACACCTTTGCACAGGTGTGATATCCGCACATCGACATCCTCAAATATGCCAAATCGGCAGGCATGAAACTCATTGAGCCGATGAACCAAGAACTGGATTCAGCAGTAGAATATGGGCTGAAATCGCATTCCCTGGGAGGCATATTGCCATGAGTATTCTTCAGTCACGAAACCCCGCGATGCGGGTTCTGGAAAACGAGGATGTCCTGACGGTCGAGCGCAAGAGCGTGATGACCATCGGCGGCACGGTCACGGCGACAAGCATCCTGCTCTCGATCGTTGCGGTCGTGGGTATTCTTGTCTGGCAGGCGATTAATAGCTCGTGGATGGCTGGCAATGGCATCCCTGGTTGGGCATGGCCTGCTGCGATCGGATCGATGATCGTGGGGCTGATCATCTCGTTTGTCATCTACAAATCACCTAAGATCGCGCCTGTGCTCGCACCTGCACACGCGGTTCTAGAGGGCGTGTTTGTTGGCGCAGCGACCTTTGTCATTCCCCTGCAGTTCATCCCGCCTGACAAAGTCAACGGCCCGATGCTCGCGATGCAGGCCGCGGGTGCGACACTGGCGATCACAGCTGCGATGCTTGCCGGGTACGCGACCGGGATCTTGCGTGTTGGCCCGCTGGTGCAGAAGATCATGGTGACGGCCCTCCTGGGTCTTGTTGGGTACACCGCGCTGCTTTGGATCCTCTCGTTCTTCGGCGTCGGGATCTGGAACGGGTACGCGGACACCGGCGCGATGGGGATCGGGTTCACCGTTCTTTGTGCGGGGCTCGCGAGCTTGTTCCTGCTGCTCGATTTCCAATACATCGAAGCGGGCGTTGAGCATCGTGCACCCAAATATATGGAATGGGTCGGGGCGTGGGGTCTTATGGTCACCCTTGTGTGGCTCTATATCGAGTTGCTGCGTCTGCTCGCCAAGCTCCAGTCTCGCGATTAAGAACACCAGCATACAGCTCATCGAAAGCACCCACGGCGTGGGTGCTTTTTCATATCTTGGATAAATTAGGGGGGTTGCCCGGCAATAGTCGCGAAAGCGTTTCGTTCTCGTTCTATGCCAAAGGATCCGGTCATGGAATGGGCGACATCAGACGGGGCCTCGCCAGCGAGTCTGGCCGGGGATGCTGTATCTGAGGCGTTGGACCAGCTGCGTATCGAGGGTTGGTTCGCGGGGACTTCGCGTCTGTGCGATCCGTTCGGGGTCGAGATCCCTGTGGCCGGCGGCGGGTTGATCGCGATGTTGTCGGGATCGCTTATCTTCGAGCACGAGGAGAGCGATTTCAAGACCGAGCTGCGGAAGGGCGATCTTGTGCTCATTCTCCGCGGCGACCGATTTACGATGCGTACGAGCGAGGGCACAACGACCCAACCGATTGTCGAGATGCTCGAACCGGGACAGATGCGGATGCATCGCGGTTTCGTGAATGACAGGGGCCCGATCGTTGCGGAGCACATCGGGGCCGCGATCCGGTTTTCCGGCCCGCATGATGCGTTCGTTCGAAATATGCTCCCGCCGGTGCTGCATCTGCGTTGGGATTCGGACGAGCATGACAGCCTGTCGCACTGTGTGCAATGGCTCAGCGATGAGGCACGGGTCACGCATCCGGGCGATCGCGCCAGCATCAACCGTCACCTTGCGCTCATCGTCGTCGAGGCGATCCGTAAGCATCTCACAGAGTCCCCCCCATCAAGCGGATATCTGCGGGCGTTGAATGATCCCTATATCGGCCCGGTGCTTGGGCTCATGCGCTCTCGGCTCGGGCACGACTGGAGCGTTGAATCGCTCGCGCTGGAATCCGGGCTCTCTCGGAGCGGATTCCATGCACGCTTCCTGTCATTGCTTGGGGTGTCACCCGCTTCGCACCTGCGCGAGTTGCGGATGCACGCGGCGAAAGACATGCTCCGTTCAACGGAAAAATCCATTCGCGAGATTGGCTGCGGTTTGGGGTACGGATCGGATACGGCCTTTGGGGCCGCGTTCAAACGATCGTTCGGGGTTTCGCCCAGCGTGTACCGGAACCGAGCGAAAGAAATATAAAAGCAGATTGAAGCGGCTCCGCCGCATTCAACATGCAGATGATGCCCGATCAGGCGTCGAGATCAAGAAACGATCCCGTGGGGAGGTTCTTGATCGAATCGGCGATGCTCAACGCGGTCGAAGACGAATCTTCAGTCGAGTCGTCTACGCCGAAGCTGGGGCGTGGCCCCCTTGGCGGACGCTGACCCGACGCGGCGAAGGCCTCGTCCATCTGGGCCTTGAACTCGTCGGCGTCGATCCCGTTCTCCTCAAGGATCGACTCGATGGAGCTCTGGACATCCTCGCGGCTGGCGCCGCTTTCGATCGCATCCTGCATGACCGAATCAATCTCGCCGAAGAGCGATGATGCCTCAGCGCTGCTGAGCCCGAAGGACTCGGCAACACTTGTGAACTGCTCCTGCGCCCCGGGCGGGGGCCCGGCGGGACGCTGTCGTTGCGACTGCTGTTGCTGCAACGACTGCGTCTGGTAGGTGCTGGCGCTGGAGCCAACACTGGAGATGGTGCTCATGACGAGCCTCCTCATATGTAGCGGGTTCCGCGTGCGGCACACGCCGCGGGGGCGCGGAACCCTCGACATGGTGCGTATCGGACACCCACGAACCGCATCGGAGGTTCATTTGTCCAATATCGTCCAGCGAACATCCGTTATCATGATTCCCGGGGAAACCTGGCGTTCCCGACGGCGTGCTACACTCCTGAGACTCACGCGAAAGGAATGAATAATGGGTGGATGCCTGCTTGTGCTCGGAACGCTGCTGATGCCCCGAGTGCTGCTGTTCGTGTATTGGATCACGGGCATGTTCGCCAAGGCCGACCCGTGGAACGGGTGGCTGGTGCCGCTGCTCGGGTTCTTCTTCCTCCCGGCGACGACCTTTACCTACGGCATCTGCCATGTGTACAACGATGGCGAGTTCAGCATCCTCTGGATCGCGGGGATGGTGTTCGCGGTGCTCTACGACCTCGGGGCGTCGGGGAACGCGGGGGCTTCGCGGAAAAGCAGGGGCTAATCAGCGACTGAACAGGAAGTGGCATACATCCGCATCCTGCATGGTGTACTCCTTGCCTTCGATGCGGAGCTTGCCGGCTTCCTTGATGGCCTTCTCGCTCTCGTGCTCGATCAGATCGTCAACGCTGTAGCACTCGACGCGGATGAAGCCCTTCTCGAAGTCGGTGTGGATGACGCCAGCGGCCTGGGGGGCCTTGCATCCGATGGGGACGGTCCAGGCGCGAACTTCTTTCTCGCCGGCGGTGTAGTAGGACTGGTAGCCGAGCAGGCGGTAGGCGGCCCGGGCGAGTGATGCCAGGGCGGGTTCTTCCATGCCCATGTCCGCGAGCATCTCGGCCTTGTCCTCGTCGTCGAGTTCCGAGAGTTCGGACTCGATTCGGGCGCAGACGGGGACCATCTCGGAGCCGACCGATTCGGCGTGGGCCTTGACGCGCTGGGCGAGCTCGCCCTCGCCGTTGGGATCGTCGTCGGAGACATTGGCGATGTAGAGGATGGGCTTGGTGGTGATGAGACTGAGCATCCGGACGGCGCGCTGGTGCTCGGGATCGGCGAACTCGACCGAGCGTGCGGGCTTGCCTTCCTCGAGGGCTGGGATGATCTTCTCGAGGACCTTGACGCGTGCGATGGCGTCGCGATCGCCGCCGCGGGTGTTGCGCTGGGCCTTGGGTAGGGCGTTCTCGCATGTCTGGAGGTCAGCGAGGATCAGTTCCAGCTCGATGGTCTCGATGTCTCGGAGGGGATCGACCGTGCCGTCGACATGGGTGATGTCCTCGCCGCCCGGCGCTTTCTCGAAGCAGCGGACGACCTGGATGATGGCGTCGACATCCTTGATGTGCCCCAGGAAGGCGTTGCCCTTGCCCTCGCCTTTGGACGCACCACGCACAAGTCCTGCGATATCAACAAGTTCGAGCGCGGCGGGGATGATCTTCTGGGTCTTGACATAGGACTGGATGATGTCCAAGCGTGGATCGGGGATCGGCACGACACCCACATTCGGGTCGATGGTCGCGAAGGGGTAGTTCGCAGCGAGGGCACCGGCGTTGGTGAGCGCGTTGAAGAGAGTTGACTTGCCAACATTGGGGAGACCGACGATGCCTGCCTTCATGGGGATATCTCCATATCTCGCGGGGGTTTCCGGAGGGGTGGAGATTGTAGTCAGTTGATCGCGATCAATACGCAGGCGAGGACGGTCCGGAGGGTCCAGAGCAGTGTCCGAACCCAGTTCGTCGCGACGAGGCGACGGTGGGCACGATCGATGAACCCCTGAGTCAGGCCCTTGTGCGCAGGGACCTGCAGCGCAGCGGTTGAAATCCAGACCAGCACGAGCATCGCCAATCCGGTGAGCGTGAGCGGATAGGACGCGCCGCCGAGCATCGGTATAAGGAGGATCGCGGTACTCATCTCCGCGAGCATGAGCGGGGCGACGATGAATGTGGTCCTGCTCATGTGGGCGTGCTGATAGAGGGCATAGTCCTTTGCGCCGACGCGGGCCATGAGGGGGTAGTGCACGACCTGGACGAACCAGATCAGCCCGGTCATCGCGCTGGTGCTCGCGGCGTGTACGAGCAGAATCGTCATGACGATGGATTCATTCATGTGGCTGAGGGGAGTTTGCATTCGCCGGACATGCAGGTGTACTCGGGGCGATCACCCGCTGCGGCATGCTTGAAACTCTGGATGACTTTGCCTTTGTGCATGATGAACACGCCTGGCATCTGGAACCCGTCGCCCTGGAGTTTGCCGACGGTATTGCCTCTGAACATCGCGCGGATGCCCTGGAACCAGACACGCGGGCCGAAGAGTTGCCAGAGCGAGCCGCGCTTGAGCTCGAAGGCGCGATAGAGATCCTGATCCGGGTCGGAGATGCGGGAGAGATCGTCGAGGGTGTATTTCGCGAACTGGTTCTGTGCATCGCCATCATCGCTCATGTGCACGAGAACGGGCCTGATACCGTCGGATTCGATCTGCTTGCGCTGGGCTTTGAGGTCCTGGAGGGTTTCCATGCAGAAGGTGCAGCCGAGGTGACGGAGGAAGACCAGCATCACGGGGGACTGATCCGAGAGTTCTGCGAGGGAGGTGTCGTGCTGATCGTGGTGGGATTGGATCGCGTCCTGAAAGGTCATTGCTGTGTCTCCTGTGAGGTTGACACCCTGATGATACTTCGCGCTGAGCACGAGCAGCATCGTGAAGGGCACCCACCAGACCAGATCGTTGGGGATGATGGTCCAGATGAACTCGACCGGGAGTTCCTGAGTGATGAAGGCGGCGTAGACGAATCCGATAGGGCCCAGTATTTTTCCGAGGAGCCCGACGAGGATGATGGGCCAATGCGTGAGGGGATCGCTGGCGGCGATGAGGTACCCGATGCCGTATACGCCGACGATCATGCCGACGCATTGCCATATCGCGGGGTATGTTGGCTGGGGGAGGTTCATGATCGCGAAAAGCGATGCAGGAAACAGGATGACCCATGCGCCCCAGAAGAGGTTGTAGAGCCCGGCGATGGCCAGGGTGCGTTTGAGCCATATTGGGACGGGTTGATGTGTGGGGTTGGGTTGCATGGACTGTTGGGTTCGATCAGGTGGCGAGATCCGATTCAACACGATCGGGGGGGATGCTTCTCATGTTCAGCTTATCGGAGTACACTTGGAACGGACGCCCTCGTAGCTCAGTTGGATAGAGCAGCGCTTTCCTAAAGCGCAGGTCGCAGGTTCGATCCCTGCCGGGGGTGCTTTCTTTGATTCCGCTCGATTATCCGCGTTGATCCGTCGAAACTTGGGATATGACACCCACGATTCCTGATTGGATCCGCGATTATCGTTGCCCGAGCGGGCGTTTCCGCAACATCTATGAGTATGTCCCTGATGAGACCCGCTTATACGGCACTGAGTCGATGTTTGGGGATTGGGACGGCGAACTGCTGATCCTGGATCAGGATTTCTGCTGCTCGGAAGACATCGAGCGATGGATTGATGAGGGGCGGGATCGTGTCTTTGCGCACGCTCCAGAGTTCATCACGAATCGGAGTCTTGAACTGTACACGCGTGGGATCGATTGCGGCGTGGTGTATGGATCCGCGCTGGCGGGGATGATCAAGGTTGGGGACTCGGGTTCTGGGCTACCGGGCTGGTCGCCCATGCGATCGCACCTGTGTGATGTGCTTCAGTTTACGATTGAGTGCATGCCGAACCTGAACGCGATCGCGTGCATGGGATCGGTGGCTTGGGAGCTGTGTCACGATGCGTTCGACGCGGAGTGCCTGCCGATATCCAATGCGATGATGTACCACTGCCCTTCGAAGCTCGATGGGCTGCGGGTGTACGCGATGCCGCACCCCGCGCGGGGGAGCTCCGCGATCGGGAGCAAGGAGTCGGCGCAGGAGCGATGGGAATGGCTGCGAGCCGATCTGCTCGGCACGGATTCCGTACACGCGGCTGCGTAATAAACGCTAGGATGATCGCGTGTCACAGCACGCGAACAACCCGGCGCCTCCGGATCGTGGGCACCTGCTCACGGAACAGCGGAATGAGCGATCAACGAATCTCGACGCGCTGAACACGCGTGCGTGCCTGGAACTCATCAACCATGAAGATGCGACGATCGCGCTCGCGGTGCGGGATCAGATCGAGCACATCGCCGCGTTTACAGACGGGGTGATCGAATCGCTGCGCTCGGGGGGGCGTCTGATCTATCTGGGTGCGGGGACGAGCGGGCGCTTGGGTGTTCTCGACGCGTCGGAATGCCCCCCCACCTTTCAGAGTGACCCGGAACAGGTGATCGGGATTATCGCGGGCGGGGATCGGGCGCTGCGCGTGTCGTCTGAACACCGTGAAGATGAGCGGGACGGGGCGCACGGGCAGCTCGATGAACTGAATATCGGCGCGAACGACTCGGTGCTGGGGATCGCAGCGGGCGGGACAACGCCGTTTGTGCTGGGCGGTGTGGAGCATGCGAAGTTCAAGGGCGCGCGGACGGGGTTGCTGACCTGCACCCCGATCGAGCGGACGCCGTGGTGCGATGTGCTGATTGCGGTACGGACAGGGCCCGAAGTGCTCACGGGTTCGACGCGGATGAAAGCGGGGACGGCCACGAAGATGGTCCTCAACATGGTCACGACGGGGGCGATGGTTGGGCTCGGCAAGTGCTACTCGAACATGATGGTGGATGTCCGCGCGACAAATGACAAGCTCCGCGATCGGGCGGCACGGATCATCGCGCAGACCTGCGGCATCGATCGCGGCAACGCCTTCGAACTGCTTGATCGCGCAGGCAACTCTGTCAAGCATGCGATCGTGATGCATCATCGATCGTGCTCACACGATGACGCAGAGCGTTTGATCCGGAGCGAGAACGGGCACCTGTCCCGCATCATCGGGGAGCACGCGTGAGTCTGCCGGAGCTCATCGGGTCGTCGCTGATCTTCGGGATTCGTGGGTGCACCATGAACGAGGATATCGCACGCACTGATGTGGAGACGCTCAAGGGGCTCAACTGCAAGGGTGTGATTCTCTTCGATCATGACATCGAGGGGAACCATCATCGCAACATCATCAACCCGCAGCAGCTCGAGCGGTTCATCGCGGATTTGCGTCATGAACTCGGCGAGGATCTGATTGTGGCGATCGATCAGGAAGGCGGGCAGGTCTCTCGACTTTCCTATGAACGCGGTTTTCTGGAGAGCGTGTCCGCTGCGGAGTTCGCGTCGTGGGAACAGATCGATCAGGAGCAGTACGCGACGCGACACGCGAAACAGCTGCGGTCGCTTGGGATTGACCTGAATCTCGCGCCGTGCGTGGATCTCGCGATCGAGGAGCACTCTCCGATTATCGCGGAGAAGGAACGGGCGTTCGGTGCTGCGCATGACATCGCTGTGCGTTGTGCTTCCATCATCATCCGGAAGCATCGCGAAGCGGGGGTGGCATGCTGCATCAAGCACTACCCCGGGCATGGATCATCGTTGATCGATACACACCAGGGTTTGTGCGACATCACGGACACACACACGCGCAGCGAGCAGCGTGTGTTCGAGACGCTGATCGATCGGTTTGGGGATTCGATCGGTGTGATGCCTGGGCATCTGATCCATCGTGGTGTAGATCAGCGACTTCCAGCGTCGTTGTCGTCTGCGCATCTCAGCGGAACCCTGCGGGGAATCATCGGCTTCGAGGGCGCGATCATTTCCGACTCGCTGGACATGCGTGCGATCCGGGATCAGTTCGGCGAGGGGGACGCGGCAACCACCGCGTTGATCGCGGGGTGCGATCTGGTCATCGATGGGTTCAACGCGCCGGGGTTCCGAGAGCCCGGCGGATATGTTCGCATCTTCAATGCGATCAGCGCCGCGATCGGGTCCGGACGCTGGAGCGACGGTGAACGATCACTCACCCGTTCGAGGGCACGGATCGATCGGCTCCTGGGGCGTTGCTGACCCGATAAAGCGGGTCTTTCGCATGGGCCCGAGCGTGCTGGGGCATCAAATCTCAAGTTCGGTGGCAGGGTAGCCTGAGTTGTGGTTGTGTATATATGTATGGATACCCAATCGAAGATGAAGAATCGTTTGCTCTGCCTCGGTGCGCTCACGCTCGTGGGAACGGCAGCATGCTGTGCGTCCGCTGGTGATGAGGATCAGCGGCGCTGGAAGACCACGCCGAGCGATCATGATGCGCGTCGGGCTTTGATGACCAGCTCCGGCAACTCGAGCGCGGTGCTCTTTGCGCCGGGCGTGCAGACGGAAGGCTCGTTCTATACTTATGAGCGGGATCTCACCCCTGAGTATGGGCGGCGCGACGAACAGCTCTCGATCAGCGTCCCCAACGCGACGGCTGGCTGGTACGCGTGGCCGGCGCAGGCACGCCCCTCGCTCACCGACCGGGATTACTTCACGGTCAGCAACAACCCCAACACATTCATATTCCCGGGAACCGACGGGTACTCGTCTTACGATCAGCACCGGCGTGAGATCCGGCGGGATCGGATCCTTGAAAACCAGACCCCGGTGTACATCATCCGTGGCGGGGTCCGGGGGAACCGATCGAATCGGAATCGGGTCCGCTGATCTCAATCAATACGCAATCAAAATAGGAGGAGGCCGATCCGTGTTCGACGGATCGGCCTCGCACCAACACCAACATGCGCTTGGTCAGGCTCAGTCGTAGAGCGCCGCGGTCGGCGGGAGCTCAACGGTTCTCAGCTGCATCGTGGTTTCGATGCGGAAGTTTGATTGCGTTCGATGGCGTTCCGCGAAGAAGAAGCTCAGCTTGTAGCGTTGCCCATCCTCAAGCCACTCGAGACGATCAAGCTCGATGGTCTGCGAGACCGCGGAGTGGACGCCACCGATGTCAATGACGAGGTGCCCATCGACGAAGACCCAGACATCGTCGTCACCCGTGAAGGTAAAGGTCTGCTCGGCGTCCTCGTCGTACACGAACTCGGTCTGGAGCTCGAAGGTGAAGTGGAAGTTCTTGCTGCCCCCGGCCGAGTTGCCGAAAAGATCGCCGTTGATCGGGAAGAATCCACCGAGGTTCGCGTAGGTTGGGTCGTGCTTGTCATCGAAGACATAGACATTCGATCCCTCTTGGCGGACCAGAGTCAGATCGAGCGGTTTGGACACATTGACGCCGGGGGTGTCGCGGAACCACTGAGAGAATGCGTTCGCGTCGTGGATCGCACCTGCATTCGAGTTCATGGACCCCTGGACATCCCCATTCTTGGGAAGGATGTAGGGTTTGGATGAAATCAGCTTGTTGCCCCGGGCATCTTTCCAATGCGATCCGACTTTCTGGCCGGTGGATTCGAATACGGGCTTGTCGTCCTCGCCGAGATAATCGGAGACGATGCCCATGTAGTGCCCGAAGCCGCCTGATGGACGGAACTCGAAATCGGTGTGCCCACCCTCAACGCTTCGCTCCTGGAAGTCACGCACGGTGCCTGTGAGGGTGATGGACTCTGGGAGTTCAGCGTAGTCCTGAGCAAGCGCTGATGATGTGCAAAGGGTGGTCAGACCGCCCGCGATGATCGCGAGTTTGAGCGTCGAGCGAGAGTTGTTGGGCGTGGTGGTATTCATGGGGACCTCCGGTGGGTGAGAGGGTGTTCGCTGAGTGGGTTGCCCATTGGTGGGCACGGGGAGGGCGTTGTTGTTATGGACTCATGCCGTTCGCTCCTGCGGCGATTCGCCGCGAACCCCGCTGATTACTCATTGAGCGCGACACCCGCGGCCGGCTCTGTGGACTGATCCGCTGAGGCCATCGCGGTCCCAACGGAGAAGATCATCGAAAGACTGGATGCCGCGATCGCGGCGATCAGCAGCGCCTGCATGACGCGGTTGCCATTGGTGAACGAGGCCTGCTCGTTTGAATCAAGATGTTGCTCAGCAGTGCTCATTGGACCGCTCCGTTGGTTGCATGTGGTGATCCGGGGAACAATCCGGATCTGGTGTCATGTGAAGGGTCGAATTCGGTTCCGATGATGCCATCTCAGCACGCGGAAATTGCGCACTTGTGGGGATATCTGGGACGAGCATTCGGGTTGTGCGGGCTGGGCAAAGATGGGTCGGATTGCCCGTTCGGGGTGTGATTGAGGAGGCAATCAGGGGATTTAGCCGATGATCAGGGCAGAATCGCCAGAGCCAAACGCCGGGATCGGGATCTGGGGTGGTACACTCACACGCGAAGGAACGCGGGAGGCGACGCATGGATGTATTTGTGATCGAGGGTGGACGCAGGCTCAGCGGGTCTCTGCGTATACATGGCTCGAAGAACGCGGCATTGCCGCTGCTCGCCGCGACCTTGCTCACGGACGCTCCCATCACCCTGCGTGATGTCCCGGACCTCTCCGATATCCGCAACATGCTCCGATTGCTCGGCGAGCTCGGGGTTGAGAATCACCGTGACGGATCAACGATCAAGCTCCAGGCGACGGACGAGTCCGAGGTTCATGCCCGGTACGATATCGTCCGCACGATGCGGGCGAGCATCTGCGTTCTGGGCCCCATGCTCGCGAGACGGGGAACCGCGCGGGTTTCAATGCCCGGCGGGTGCGCGATCGGTCAGCGACCCGTGGATCTCCATCTGCGTGGGCTCGAGGCGCTGGGTGCCAAAATCGAGCTTGAGGGAGGCGATATCATCGCCCGCGTGCCGCAATCGGGACGATTGATCGGCGACACGGTGTTCCTTGGCGGCCCCTTCGGGTCAACGGTGCTCGGGACGGCGAATGTGATGTCCGCGGCGACCCTGGCTCAGGGGACGACCATCATTGAATGTGCGGCGTGCGAGCCGGAGATCGTGGATCTAGCGAACATGCTCAATGGCATGGGTGCAAAGATCACCGGCGCGGGTTCGCCCAGGGTGACCATCGAGGGGGTTGAGTCGCTCGGCGGCGTCGATCACGCGATTATTCCCGATCGGATCGAAGCCGGCACCTATATGTGTGCCGCGGCGGCGACGGGCTCGACGATCGAGCTCACGAACTGTCCGATGGATGCGCTGATGTCCGCGATCGATCGGTTCGAGGCGATGGGCGTGCATGTTGACCCGACGGATGTGCCTAGGGGGACGACGCCGAGCGATCCGCTTCGTCGGACATGCACGATCAGTGCACCGGAGCCGCTACGGCCTGTGCAGATCACAACACAGCCGCACCCCGGGTTCCCGACGGACCTGCAAGCCCAGTTCATGGCCTTGCTGTGCCTGGCGAACGGGAACTCGGTCATCACGGAAAAGATCTTCCCTGAGCGGTTTCTGCATGTCGCGGAACTGACACGCATGGGGGCGCAGGTCCACCGTCATGGGACGACGGCGGTCATCTCGGGTGTCAAGCAACTCACGGGTGCGCCGGTGATGGCGAGCGATCTTCGCGCCAGCGCCAGTCTGGTCATCGCGGCCATGGCCGCGGAGGGCACGACGGTCGTCAATCGTGTCTACCACATCGATCGTGGGTACGAGCGTCTGGAAGAACGGCTGGGGAGCATCGGCGCCTCGATCACCCGCATGAGCGAAACCGAGCTCAGCGAGCACGGGCTTGGGTCATTGTCGCCGTAAGGGGATAAGACTCAGTCGTCGTTTTCGTCGAACCCGCGTGCGACGAGGTCCGCGAGGTGGGTGAGCGCATCTTTCGCGTCGGGTCCCGAGCAGAGGATCTCGATCTCAGTGCCCTGTGTTGCGGCGAGCATCATGAGTTCCATCACGGATTTCCCGTCTGCCTCCCCGTCATCGTGCTTGACGGTGATGTCTGACTTGAAGACCGCGGCTGCCTGCGCGAAATCCGTCGCGGGACGGGCGTGCAGACCGTACCGGTTTTGGATCTTCATTTTGGACGAGCAGGTTTCACTCACGATGGGCGTTCCCGGCGGATCCCGGTTCGGTAGCGGTCATGATCGGCTTTGGCTCAACCCCCGACGCGGTGGTGATCGGCATCGTCGAGGAGTTTGTGGATCTGTTCAGCGTCGTCCGCTTGGCGGAGCTCTCGTCGGAAGGTGTCTTTTGACAGGTTCTTGAAGATGAGCTCCATCGCCTGCAGGTGTTCTTCCGGACGACTCTGCGGGCTCAGGAGCAGGAACACGGTGTACACCGGCTGTTTGTCAAGGGAGTTGAAATCGATCCCTTTGGCAGTGACCCCGATCGCGGCGGTCATCTTTTCGATGCTGGTGTGCTTCACATGGGGGACGGCGACACCACGCCCGAACCCGGTAGAGTGCTTGCGTTCGCGTTCGAGCACTTTCTCGAGCAGTTCGTCGCGGATCGACGCGTCGGCTGCACCGGACGCGATGAGCGTGTCGATGAGCTCGGAAATAACCTCGTCGCGCTCGGTGGATTCGAGCGGGACTCGGATCGAGTCGGGCGTGATGATCTCCGTCAGTTTCATGCGAAGTGTTCTCCCACGGGACATCCTGTCGATCAGGCGCGATTCTCGATTTTGAGCTTCTCGCGGTGGTCATTGAGCTGGCGAGAGACCTTGTTGATCGCGTCATCGATCACCAGATACAGGTCGTGCCCGTCTGCCTTTGCGATGAAATCGTGGTGGTTGATCACATCAACGACGACTTCAACGGTGAAGTTTTCCTGTGCGGAGTTCTCTTTCCAGAACTTGATATCGATCTGCTGGGTCAGATCATTGAACTTATCGAGTTTCCCGGCCTTCTTCTCCGCGTGCTGACGGATGGGATCGGTCACTTCCAAGTGCAAACCAACGACATTAATACGCATCGTGAACTCCTTTCGGGTTCTTGTCGGGTTGGCGAGACATCCTGTGCCCAACCCTGAACCAATCTATTCTAGGGGAACCGGCGTTGAATTGCACGCCCGCCCTGCCCGATGACTGCTGATGCGGGTTTCATGAACCCGAGGGCGGTCCATCGGGAGGTAGATACATACACTGGACCTCTATGTCCGCACGCACATATCGAAATCTCATCCAATACGGGCTCCTCGCGCTGATGCTCTTCGTGCTCAGTGTGTTCCTGCTCTATCCGATCGGGCTGACAGTCCGAGGCGGGTTCGCGGAGGATCCGGCGACGGGATCGGGGTTCACCCTCGATCATCTGCGTCTGGTCTTTGAAGATCCGAACCTGATGGGCGGGATCGTAAACGCGTTCAAGATCGCGTGCGCGGTGACCTTTTTGTGCATTGTGATCTCGCTCCCGCTGGCGGTGCTCAGCGCCCGGTACACCTTCCCGGGGAAGAAGATCCTCAACGCGTCGATTCTGGTGCCTTTGATTTTGCCGCCGTTTGTTGGCGCGATCGGGATCCGGGCGCTGCTCGGGCGCGAGGGCGCACTCAACGCGCTCTTGGGCACGGACTGGGACATCCTTGGGCAAGCAAAGTTCTGGGGTGTTGTCCTGGTCATGGCGCTGCACCTCTATCCGATCATCTATCTCAACGCGACGGCTTCGCTTGCGAACCTCGATCCGGCTCTTGACGAGAGTGCCGAAAACCTCGGTGCGGGCGGGTGGCGTCGGTTCTTCAAGATCACCCTGCCGCTCATCCGCCCTGGGCTGTTCGCGGGTGCGACGATTGTCTTCATCTGGAGCTTTACCGAGCTCGGCACCCCGCTGATGTTTGATTACTACGGCGTCACGAGCGTGCAGATTTTCTACGGGCTCAAGGAAGTCCAGAACAGCGCCGAGCCGTACGCGTTAACGCTTGTGCTGCTCGTTTCCGCGGTGATGTTCTACCTGATGGGGAAGATGGTCTTTGGTCGTAAGGGATACGCGATGTATTCCAAGGCCTCGCGTGCGGGGGGTGAGACCCCGTTGCCCGCGTTCTGGGGTTGGGCTGCGGCGCTGGGGTTCGGGTTCGTGGTGCTGCTGGCGATCCTGCCTCACATCGGGGTGGTCCTAACGAGCATTGCTGAGCCCGGTTCGTGGTACGGCACGGTTTTCCCCAAGGACATCACCCTCAGCCACTTCAACGAGGCGTTGACCGCCAGCGAATCGTTCAACTCGATCAAGAACTCCCTGATCCTGTCGTTGATCGCGATGGTGTTGAACATGGCGTTCGGGGTGCTCATTGGGTACCTGATCGTGCGGACAACGATCAAGGGGCGTTCGCTGCTTGATGCGTTGTGCATGCTGCCCTTGGCGGTGCCCGGGTTGGTCATGGCGTTCGGGTATGTCGCGATGACCCTCCGCTGGCCGTTCGGGTCTGGCGGGCCCCTTGAGGGGACTTGGCTCAACCTCGAGGTCTTCGGCGAGGACCCCAACCCCTTCCCCCTGCTGATCATCGCGTACGCGATCCGGCGATTGCCGTATATTGTGCGCTCGACCGTTTCGGGTCTGGAGCAGACCTCGGGCGAGCTCGAGGAAGCCGCGGTGAACCTCGGGGCGTCGCGCGTGACGGCGGTGCGGAAGGTCATCGTGCCGTTGATCATGGCGAACCTGATCGCGGGCGGGCTGCTCGTCTTCAGTTTCTCGATGCTTGAGGTTTCTGATTCGCTCATCTTGGCACAGCGGAGCGATCACTTCCCGATTACGAAGATGATCTTCGAGTTCACCAACCGGCTGGGTGACGGGATCTACATCGCGTCGGCGATGGGGGTGTGGGGGATGACCCTGCTGACGATCACGCTGTTTGGCGCCTCGTTGATGCTTGGGAAGAAACTCGGGTCGAT
The DNA here is from genome assembly GCA_965216865.1 of Phycisphaerales bacterium. GTDB lineage: Bacteria > Planctomycetota > Phycisphaerae > Phycisphaerales > UBA1924 > UBA1924. The sequence goes on along the minus strand of OZ244206.1, from coordinate 1,883,454 downwards.
CTTCCGCGTGTGATATGCTGTATGTTGCGTTGCGGAGGTGATCATGCAAATCCGATTGATGGAAGCCGATGATTGCGGGGATGTCGCGAGTGTTCTGAACCACGCGATCATGAACGGCGTAGCGCATTTCGGCACCGCGAGCACGGATGCCAAGGCGATCAAAGAGGATTGGTTCGCGACCCGGAGAAGCTATCCGTGGCTGATCGCGACGAGCGACGACGGCAAGTTTGTGGGGTTTGCGAAGGCGTCTTCGTGGAAAACACGCAACGCGTACGACTGGACGGTGGAGTCCGGGGTATACATCGTGGACGGGGCGCAGGGAAAAGGGATCGGGAGAGCGTTGTACGAACGGTTATTCGGGATCCTGCGCGAGCAAGGGTACCGGATCGTCCTCGCGGGAGTCTCCGTGCCCAACCCAGGGAGCGAGAAACTCCATGAGTCGGTGGGGTTCCGGGTGGTCGGCGACATCGACCCTGCCGGCTATAAGCTGGGGCGGTGGGTTTCGGTTCGTCTGTATCAGCTGTTGCTCAACGCGTGCGACGATTCCATCGTTCCCGGCTCGGTACGCACGGTTGAATCCGCGATCGAGCGATTGGCATCGCAGGAGTAGTCATGGACGACACAAGCATTGATACACTCAAGCGCGCCCGGAGTCTGCTTCGGGCACACACGACGGGGACTCTCCTCTGCGACGGGACCCCCACCCCAATCGCGTACATCATCGATCCGTCCACGGGCGGACTGATCCTGTGCGCCGAGCACGAGATGTTCGAAGCGGACGATTGTGTGCTCGCGATTCCTGAGGACTCTTTCTCGTGCCCGATGCGGGTGAATCTGATGATCGAAGAAATGCCCGAATCGATCGCGAGCGACCGGTACATCGCGTACCACCTGCGTCAGGATCGGCCTGTCTGGGCACGGGGGCAGATCTCGTTCGCGAAGATTGATTCGGGGGGCGTGGCGGACGGGGAACAGCTGATGACCCCCAACCCGCTGCTCGATGCGCTCCCGCACCTCTGCAAGCGACTCAACGCGGATCGCAAGGCCTTGCGTGAGGTGTGCAAGCTCCTGACGAAGGCCGAGATCGAGAACCCCATCGCGGTGGGCGTGGATGAAGAGGGCAGCGATATCCGCGCCGAGTTCGGTGTCGTCCGCATGAACTGGCCGGGCCCGGTCGAGGATGCGGATGAGTGCGAGCGTGTTATCGCATCGCTCGTTGGAGGCGCGTTGTGAGTGCAGGCCTGCGAGAAGCGCACGCGCACATCTTCCAGCTCGGTCGCTCGCTGACCATGCTCGACCTTGGCGGGTGCGACAGCGCCATCGCCATGCTCGATGCGATCGCGGATCGTGCGTCCTCGCTTGGTGAAGACGAGTGGATCCTCGCGCACAGCGTGCGCCCCGAGGGCTGGGATGATCCGAGTTGGCCGAAGCGCGAGCAGCTGGATCAGGTCGGCGGCAATCGCCCGATCGTCGCTTGGTGCTTTGATTATCACGCGCTCGTCGCGTCGTCCGCGGCGCTGTCACACGCGCGGATCGATGCGTCAACCAAAATCGAGTCGGGTGTCGTGGAAGTCGATGACGACAATCAGCCCACCGGGCTCCTCCTCGAACACGCCGCGCTGCACATGTGGAACCGAGTCCCGGAACCCGACGAGGACTTACGCATCGAGATGGTCCGAGCCGCGTGCACCCATCTCGCAGCGTTGGGCTTTGTCGAGGTGCACGATCTGAAGGCCCAGCCGTGGCTCGGTGGGGTGCTGACGGATCTGCTTGCATCGGGTGACATCGCGGATATGCGTTTCGATCTGTACCCATTGATCCCCGATCTGAAACCAAGTCTCAAGGCGCAGCGGAACGGGTTCGACAAGCGGGTCTCCATCGCGGGCGGAAAGATCTTTGTCGACGGCACCCTCAACTCCCGGACGGCGTGGATGCTTCACCCGTATGCGGACGGGCACCCGGATCGCCCGAAGGGGACCCCCATGATGACGCCCGAGCAGATCCAGGAGTCACTCGATATCTGCAAGGATGTCGGCTTGCCCGTCGCGGCGCACGCGATCGGCGACGGCGCGGTGCGCGCGGTTCTCGATGCGATCGAAAAGACCGGCTGCGAGCACTCGGGTTGCCGGATCGAGCACGCGGAGCTGATCGATGAGAAGGACCTGAGACGATTCGTGGATCTGGGCGTGAAGGCATCGCTGCAGCCGTGCCATCTGCTTCCGGATATGGAGGCGCTGCGCAGGGCGGTCCCCGATCGCCTGGATCGGGTGTTGCCGATCCGCTCGCTGCTCAAATCGGGTCTCGCACCTGGGGTGGATCTGCTGTTCGGATCCGATGTACCCATTGTGCGTGCAGACCCGGACGACTCGATCCAGGCGGCGGTGCATCGCCGACGAGGCGGGATGGATGTGTCTGAAGCCATCAATCCGGGCGAGACGATCGATGAGGAGACGGCTTGGCTGTGCTTTGGAACCGAATGAAAAAGGGGAGCCGATCGGCTCCCCTTTGTGTTTGAATGTATCGAGATGCTTATCGAATCCGGACGCTGCGCCAGCTGCTCCAGCTGGAAGTGCCTGCGCTGTTGATTGCACGCACGCTGTAGCGCCAACGCCCGTTGCCCGGCGAATCGGAGAAGCTGTTGTCGTTTGCTCCTGTTGTGCCGATGACGGTGGTGTTGGTCCATGCCCGTCCAACACGCTGCTGACGACGGATCTCGAAGCCGGTTTCGTTGTCCGAGTTGTCTGACCAAGTGAGATTCACCGTGCCGCCGCTGATGGACGCGCTGGGACGCCCCGGTGTTGCGGGTGGCGTGTCGTTGGGTTGATCCTGCTCGATCGTGATCGAGACGGAATCGCTCGCGTTGAGTCCTCCGGAGTCGGAAACACTCGCGGAGATGTTGTGGGTGCCGACACTGAGAGACGCGGTGGAGAACGAGGCGCCGGTGCCGATCTGCCCATCGAGGTTGGATGACCAGACGAGTGAACCGCTCAGGTTGCCGTCTTCGTTATCATTTGCGGTCCCTGCGAAGTTCACGCTTGTCCCCTCGACAAAGGTCGAACCATTCCCGGGCGAACTAATGTTCGCGCTGGGTGCGGTGTTCCCGGGGTTCCCGCCGCCGCCATCGAGTGCCGCGTGGAGGTTGAGCACCCCGCCGGTCGAGGTGGTGGTGCTCATCGCGTTCGTGGGTCGAACGGTATCGAGCAAACGATCTCGGAGTTGAGCGTAACTCCACGACGGGTTCTCCGCGAGCAGGACCGCGGCGGCGCCCGCGACATGCGGGGAGGCCATGGATGTGCCGCTGTTCCAGACATACCCATCCCCTGTGTAGCAGCTCGCGATATCGACGCCGGGCGCGCCGAGGTCGACGGAGTTGGCGCCGTAGTTGGAGAAGCTCGCCATCTGATCGCGGTTGTCTGTTGCCGCGACGGAGATGATGTTGTCGTTGGTGTATGAGCTCGGGTAGTGTGGGGAGTTGTCCGTGTTCACCCCGTCATTGCCCGCAGCGGCGACGAAGAGGTGGTTGTTGGACGCTGCGTTTGAGATGGCGTCGCGCATCGCGTTGGAGAAACCGCCGCCGCCCCAGGAGTTGTTGGAGATCCGAGCGCCGTTATCGACGGCGTAGTTGACCGCAGCGATCGCGTCGGAGGTTGATCCGCCGAACGGGCCGATGAATCGCAGGGGCATGATCTGCACATCCCACGCGACACCCGCGACACCGATCCCGTTGTTTCCTTCAGCGCCAACGGTGCCCGCGACATGCGTCCCGTGCCCGTCGGCGTCGTCGGGGTTGTTGTCGCCGCTGTAGAAGTCCCAACCGCGTACATCATCGACATACCCGTTGTTATCGTCGTCGATGCCGTTGTTCGCGATCTCGTCTGAGTTGAACCAAATATTGTTGTCGAGATCGGGATGGTCCCATTGCGTGCCCGAGTCGATGACCGCTACGATGACATTCGCAGCGCTCGTGCGGATGTCCCACGCTTCGTACCCGTCGATATCCGCGTCGTTGACGCCGAGCACGCCTCGGATGTCTTGACCCGTGTTGTTCACGCCCCATTGCAAACCAACGAACTGATCGTTGGGTGCTGCGATCGGCCTAACGACATAATCGGGTTCTGCGTATTCTACGAAGGGCAACGCGTTGAGCATCTCGATCGCGCGCTCAGTTGGGAAGTTGACCTCGATGTGTTCGAGACCGTCAACCCCTTTGAGTTTGCGGATGAGTTGCCCGTTGACCAGCGCTCGCGCTGCGTTGGTAAGCTGCGCGTCGTTGGTGTTGAATCGAACGAGGATCTGGTTCGGGATGCGATTGAGATCTGGGTTCTGTGCGAGGGCTGCTTTGCCGCGTTGGATCGCATCGTGTGATTGAGATGCAGACACCACATCTGGGGATGCGTGTAGCATCCCTGTGGACAATGCGATAACCCCTGCTGCTTTGAGCATCTGTTTGCTTTGCATGTGAGACTCCTCGGGCGACTTTTATGTCACCGTCTTGTTTTCAACGGGGTGTCCCCACACCCCCCACGAGTTGCGCTGGCATCGTTGACAGCGCGTTGTATAGAAGAGGTAGCTTAACGAGTATCGGTTCATCTCGCAACGCGGGCACGCATGTAGACATCTGTTCCAGATGCGAACGCGCATTCAACCCACGGAATGCGGATCAGGCCTTGTCGGACGCGTCGAGTGGGATCGTGAGCAGAAACTCTGCGCCGTGCCCGCGTCGGCGGATGAGTTCCAAGTCGCCGCCCATCTCACGAGCCAGCCCGCGTGAGAGCGCGAGCCCGAGACCGAGACCGGATCGGGCGTTGCCCAAGCCGCGGAGCCCGCGTTGGAACTCGCCGAAGATCTTGGCGCGTTCGGAGGGAGCGATGCCCGGGCCGTGATCGGCGACGAGGAGCTCGAGCATGCCGTCATTGACCGAGACATCCAGATGCACGCGGGTATCGTGCTCGTCGTTGTCCGCGTCGTCATCGCTCGGCGATGCGTACTTGCACGCGTTCTCGATGAGGTTCATCATCACGCGTTCGACGGCGTGCGGATCGACCGTGATGGTTCGATCCTGATACGCATCGAGATCGAGTGAGGCGACGAGGTCCATGTTGTCCTGGCTCAATCGTCGCGCCAGCGCGGGGCGGAAGCGGGCGACGAGTGCGCCGGGGGAGAGGGTCTGCTCGCCGGAGGATTTGCCCTTGCCCGATCGGACGCGAGAGAGGCGGGCGTACTCGAGAACATTCTCGACGATGCCCGTGAGGCGTTCGCTCTCACGCTTAAGGGTGCTCAGATAGTCCTCGCGGACCTGATCATCCGAGACCATCCCGTCCGCGAGCATCTGCGAATACAAACGGAAAGTCGTGAGCGGCGTGCGCAGCTCGTGCGTCACGGCGGTGACGAAACGCCCGCGTCGTTCGGAGAGTACGATCGCGGCACGCAGTACGATACCCACCGCGACGATGGTTGCGATGATCGCGATCCATGTCATCACGAGCCCGACGCGAGCGGGCGACCAGGACCACGCCACACGGAACTGCTCCGGCGGCGGGACGAGCACGACGGGGATGGTGGCCATCCGGTATGCGCCGAGCGAGGTGGTGCTCGACGGCGCGAGGGTTGCCTCCGGAAGGACATCGGCGATCGATCCGAGCAAGTCCGCGCGGAGTTTCTCCCAATCCAGCTCGAGCCCCTGCAATACCGCCTGGTTGTTCACAATCGCGTCGCGGACGAGGACCAGGCGGAGTTCGTTGTCGCGTTCGATCCACCGCGGCGTAAGCGAACCAGCACCGGGCGGGGGGGCAACATCGCCTGAGAGCTCGTCCGCCATCGATGATGATGACAACTCGAATCCTTGCGCGTCTGATGATTTCTGAAGACGCTTGGAGAGCGTCTCCGTCTGCACGGGTTGTGTCGCCTGCTCCGCGTCGGCCACCTTGCCCGCGTCATCTGCGAGCGCACTGCGTTGCGGCGCGTTCTGCGTGGCGATCTGTGCGATCCGGTTGCGGGCATCGAAATCGGATTCCGCGGCCTTCGAACGCTCTTCTGATATCTCCTGAGGCGATTCTTCCTCATTCCGGCTCTTGCCCATGTCGAGGAGATACACGGGAGCACCCCTGATCGACTCCATGCCTTCAGATGTGTCGGTGCGCTCTGCGAAGTTGAAGTATCGTGTGGCGTATGTGTCGAGCTGGGTCCCCACGCGGAGCTGGTTCATGGTGCTGCTGTCGATCGACCATGCCTGGAGCTTGGAGTAGTCCTCGATGGGGCGGGATGCCTCGATCGCGAGGACGGGCGCCATCATGGAGTCCAATCGCCAGAGGGCCCGGCGGATGGATTCCTCGCGTGATGCTTGTGCCCGAGACTCCGCCTCGCGTCGTTCGAGGGACACCACCTCGACACTGACCCACGCGAGCGCGCCCAACGCGAGGGCAACGCTGCTCCAGAAGATAACCCAGGTCATGACCCGCCGAGTGTTCACGCGTCCTCCCCACGAGGTTCACCGGAATCCGTAACGATCATGTATCCCTTGCCCCGCACGGTTTTGATGACCTTGGGATCACCCGGCTCGTCATCGAGGGTTTCACGCAGGCGTGCGATCGTCATGTCCACAGTGCGTGTGTGCGTCCCGCGCGGGTCGAGCCCCCATACGGTTTGCAGCAGTTCCTCGCGAGAGATCGCACGGCCGGTGTTGGAACACAGGAACTTAAGCACCTCGTGCTCGCGCTCTGTGAGGGATCGGCGCACACCGGATGGGAGCGCCACCTCCCGGCGTTCGAAATCGATCTCTCTGCCCGCGATGGTCGTGGTGCGTTGCCCGCTCGGGCGGCCGGGTGAACGACGGAGCACGGCTTCGATGCGTGCGGTGAGCTCGTCGATGCTGAAGGGCTTGACAATGTAGTCGTCGGCCCCCAGCTTGAGCCCCTTCACGCGGTCGTACTCCTCGCCGCGTGCGGTGAGGAAGATGACGGGCTGCGCGGGTTTCGCGCGGCGCAGTCGGGAGAGGACCTCGAGCCCGTCCATCTTGGGCATCATGATGTCTAGCAGCACCAAGTCCGCGTCGGTGCTCAGGATCAGTTCGAGCCCGGCCGCCCCGTCGGGGGCTTCGTGGACGGTGTATCCGGAATACGACAGCGCGTCGGCGAGCCCGCGCCGGATCGCGTTGTCGTCTTCAACCACAATGATCACGCCGAGCGACATGGGGCTCCCTTACCAGCTGTAGTGCACGGTGTAGGTCACGACGGCCTCGTCCTCGGAACCCACATCGACGGGGATGTGCATGGTGCGTGCATCGAGCATCTCGTGATCGTGCGAGATCTCGGTGATCTTCGCGTTGGACCAGCGGTAGAGGTGCTCCTGGATGTGCACCTCGACGCGATCTTCCTTCTGGTTGCGAATCTTGACCTCGATGGTTTCGGTCATCCAGTTGCGCCCGCGCTCGAAGCTCACCTGTCGGCGTTCGCCGACGACATCGAACGCGTTGCCGAGCTTGATGGTGACTTCCTCGTTTCGGGGGGTGTGGTCGATGGTGTCCTCGCCGATGAACTCGAAGGAGCCGTCGTCCTCGTCAAGTTGGCTCACGCGGATGCGCCCTGAGGGGAGGGGCATCCCCAGCCCGTCCTTCTCTTTGTTATCGAACTGGAGGAAGACCTGGACCTTGGTGTCGCCACCGATCCCGAACTGTTCGTTTTCCTGACGACCGCCGCCGTAGTACATGTACTGCTGGGTGCCGTCGAACATGAATCGTTTCTTGACGGGGATCTCGGTGGCCTGCTCGAAGAGCTCGATCTGCTTGGTCGAGCGGTCGGGGATCGTGGTCGGTCGTCCGAGGGTGTAGAGGTGGTACTCGAAGAAGGCCTTCTCTTCGAATCCCTTCTGCATCGAATCGGCCATCGCGCTGCGCGCGTACATCGTTTCGTACTGGGGCTGCTGGGGCTGGCTGCGGTTCACATCGCCCGCGACGAGCTTGAGGTTTGCGTCCTCGTAGCTGCCGCCGGACTGGTTGAGAATCGAGACCCATGCGCTCAGGTCGATGGTGCCCTCGTTGGCGTTGCGGCCTTCCTCGTAGATGAGGTTGTAGTCTGCCCACCAGGTGATGCCCTTGGTCTCGTAGGAGATGCGGGTGTCCTGCTCGCCGCCGCGATCGGAGCTGATCATCCAGTTGAGTGTGGGTCGGGTGATAAGCCCGTCGGCAATGGCGGGGAACTTGACGCCGTCGTAGCCCTGCACGAACTGGATCGCGCCGTCGTCGCCCTGGATGAGCATGCCGCCGCCCGATACCGACATGAGGGTGACCTCGTTGCCGTTGAGGACGATCTCCTTATCGATATAGCGCTGGAGCATTTTGTCCATGCTCAGCAGATCGAACCGGTAGTCCTGCTCGAGCACGGTGGTGCCGTCGGGATCGGTGAGCGACTCGAAGTGCACCGTTGTTGGGTCGAGGAGTGCGGCGACGCCGGAGAAGTTGAGTTCTGAGACGCCGCGCTCAATGTCCAGCTCGCGTTGCTGCTTGACGATGGCGTAGCCGGGGATCTGGTTGTATCGGGTGTACCCGAATGATCCGCTACCGGGGACGGGGCGGTAGAGGTCGGGGTTGATCGCGCCGGGGGTCGCGGTCGAATAGATCGTCAGCGCGACATCGTCGCTCATTGCGTATCCGGAGGCGAGGGTGATCGCTGCGATCGTTGCGGTGGTGAGTGTGCGGGGGTTGAATATCATGGTGATCTCCTGATCATGCTGCGTTCTGGGTGGTTTTGGTGGCTGGTCTCGTCGGTTCGATGCGGATCAGTCCTCTGCACTCTTCTTCGGCGTTTCGTCGCTCTGGGGTTCCGAACCCGCGGGCTCTTTCGTGGTTTCCTTTTCGGAACCGAGCTCGATGCCCTTCTGGGCGGCCTGTTTTTTCAAGGTTTCGACGACCTGGATATCGAATCCGTCCGGATCCATCTTTGCGCGTTCTTCAGAAATATACGCATTGCGTTTCGCCGCAAGATCATCCATCACGGCGCGAAGATCGTCGCGTTCCTTCTTCTTACGCTCGACGGTTTGGCGCAGTTCATCAAGGGAGAGGTCCTGCATCGTCTCGGGGAGGTGCTCTTTCTTGATCTCTTCGAGTTTCACCTTGCCGTTCGCATAGTCATTCACGAGTTCCTGCAGCCCATAGAGTGTTTCTTTGCCTGCCTCGCTGTAGTTGTATGCTGCTCGATCGGCCTGCGCTTCGAGTGTTGCCCCAGCAACGATTTCTCTGGACATGGCGCGCTTGCCGCTCTGCTGGGCCATGACCTTGGCATCCCCGTAGTCGATCATGGTCGCGCGAATCTGCAGGTCGATCCCACGGATCCGCTCGTCGTATGGTGTGGTGATGCGTTGAACCCCGCCGTCCTGCTGGATCGCAGCGTAGGACCCGTTCGCGAGCTGGGCGATCTCTTCCCAGATCGGACGGGTGTTGTGCATGCTCCCGCACTGGATGGTGTTGATGAAGATTCCTTTTTCCATCGCGAACTTGCACGATGCATGGTACTTCACATCATCCTGATAGTTCATCTTGGGCGGCGCATCGCCGACGAGGTAGATGAGCTTGAGCGCATTCTCGTCATCGCTCCAATCGAACCGTTCGACGGCCGTATACAGCGCCTCATTGACGGACTCGGGGGTATCCCCTCCGCCGCGGGCCTGAAACTTCATGAGTTCGGCGTAGATCGTGTCCAGGTCCTCGGTGAGCTGCGTCTCGCGGACGATGTAATCATCCCCACGATCTCGGTAGCCGATCAGCCCCATGCGGACCTTGGGTGCGGGCTGGGTCTGTGCGATCTCGTTGGCGATCGACCAAATCTTCTGCTTTGCGCCCTCGATGAGTCCGCCCATGGATCCGGTGGTATCGAGCACAAACACGACATCGATCACGGGCTGGGCTTGTGCGAGCTCATGATTGGGCTGCGCCATGTCGGGACCAACCCCGCAGTGGAGAACCTCGACTTGCTCATCGCTGGGCAGGCATGTGGTGCGGATGCTGGTGGTGGTTCCCGATGAAAGCAGGAACGCGGCGGCGAGGGTCGTGGGTGCGAGTAGCGTGAGCATCATGGCGGTCTCCTTGTGTGCGGTCAATCCAAAGCGACGAAATGCAATCGTCGAACGCACATCTATACAGACCAGATCGTCCCGCGGCTGTCACAACCCTGTCACGAGCATGTTGCAAACCTGTTACAGAGACACAGAATCCCCCATTCGGGCGTGTCAGTGGCGTGCGACACGGCGAATGATTTCACCCGGGAGAAGCATCGCGATCAGGCCCGCGACCAATAACACGATCGAGGTGCAGGTAAAGCCGGCAGTTAAACCCATGCCTTCGAGCAATGGATTCCCGATCCAGTCCGGGAGCGACCCTGCGCCGTCGAGCATCCATTGCGGTGCGCTGGGCTTGTTCAGGAGTCCCTTATGGACCAGTTCTGCGAGAATCGGCCCAGTGAACGCGATCATCCACGCTCCGCCGAGCATTAACCCTGACGCAAGACTCGTGCGATGGGGCAAAAGTCGTTGGGCGAGCGAGATGCTGACCGGGATCACGGCACCAAAGCCCATGCCCGTGAGGATCGTGGCGCCGATGGCGAAGGGCACCTCGATCCCATCCGCGATCAGGTGCGCGCGAGGGATCATGAAGAGGGCCGAGGCCCCGATGATCGGGAACGCGATAAACGCCAACTTCTCGTACTTCGCGGACAGGATGAGCCCGAGGACGATGCCCATGCCGCCCATGCCGACCTGCATCGATGCCTGCAGAATCCCGTTGAGCTTGGACGCCTTGAGTCCCAGCGCCTCAGTCATCACGCCCGCGTCGTTGCGGATCAAAGTGATCTCCCCCGCCCATTCGACGAGCAGGTAGACGAGCGCCATGTTCACGCTGAACCGGAGCATATTGGTAACGTAGAGCACCCCCACCGCGAACCAACGCTGGCGCTTCTCGTGCGTGTCCCACTCGGTATGCGTTGCGTGTGCGCCGTTGTGGCGGTGCCCGACGGAGTGGGTTGCCTTGGCCAGCACGATCGCGGCGAGCAAACCGATCGGGACAAGGTAGAGCAGCGAACGCAGCCCGCTCGTTGTATCGGGAACGCCGTCGATGCGGGGTGTCATCATCGCGACATACTCAGGGATGAGCACATTGCCCGTCATCCCCCCCACCATGCCAGCGAGGAAGAAGAAGGCGACATACTTGGAACGCTTGGACCCGCCCAGGTGCCCGGTGATCGCCGCGGCCGGCGGATGGAACGCGCCGATGCCCGCAGCGCCGACGGAGTACAGGATCGCGAGCTGGGTGAAGTTCTGCGCGAGACCGAAGCTCCCGATGCACAGCACCGCAACGACGAACCCGAGGGTGCCCACAACCCGCGTGTCGAACTTATCGCTGACCCACGCCACGATGGGCTGGACGACTCCTGAGCACAACGAGCCGAGCGCAAGGAGGAGGGCTTTCTGTTCCGTTGTCATGCCGAGGGTGACGGCGAGCAGCGGCATGAGGGAGACGCCGACGAACGAGAAGACATCGACGAGGAAGTGCGTCCCGATCGTGATCGTCGCACGCGTCGCAGGACGCGACGCGATCTGGTCTTCGTTCGATACAGCAGCGGCGGTGATCGGGGCGGTACTCATGAGCCGTATTCTTCGTTCGCGGGAAGTGATGCGATCAACGAATCCTGAATCCGAACACAGAATCAGGGTTTACATCCGCTCGACCGTCGGGATCCCGATCGTGGTGAGGGCATCTTCAAGAATCCGACCCGTCAGGGCACACAGACGCAGACGGGACGCACGCAGTGCCTCGTCATCGTTCTTGAGCACAGGGCACTGGTCGAAGAATGAGCTGAAGCTCGACGCGAGCTCGTACGCGAACGCGCACAGGCGGTTCGGTTCGTGGTTGAGCCCCGCGCCCTCGACAACGCTTGGATAGCGCAGGAGCTTGAGCGCCAGCGCCTTCTCGGCGGGATCACGCAGATCGAATGATGCACCATCGAGACCCGAGGTATCGATGCCCGCGTCCTGGGCCTTGCGGAAGATGCTCTTGATGCGGACCAACGCGTACAGCAGGTACGGGCCCGTATCGCCCTCAAACGCGAGCATGCGATCGAAGCTGAAGATGTAGTCCTTGATCCGTTCGATCGACAGGTCGGCGTACTTCACAGCCGCCATCGCAACCGACTCCGCGATCTGCGTGCGCTCATCGCCCGTGATGTCGGGCGAACGCTCCGTCAGGGTCGATTCCGCGCGCGAGACCGCTTCGTCGAGCAGGTCGGAGAGGTTGAGGTTCTCGCCCGAGCGGGACTTGAGGGGCTTGCCGTCCTCGCCCATGACGGACCCGAACATCGCATGCACGAGGTTTGCGTCGTGACCGTCGCTTGTCTTGGCGTAGCCTGCCTTCTTGGCCGCGGCGAAGACCTGCTTGAAGTGCAGCGACTGTCGCGAGTCGACACAGTACACGACGATGTCGCCGCCGAACTTCTCAACGCGTCGCTTGATCGCGGCCATGTCCGTTGTGGCGTAGAGGTACCCGCCGTCGCGTTTGCGGATGATGGTGGGCTCTTTGATCCCATCGCACTTCACCACGAGCGCACCGTCGTCTTCTTCGGCGATGTTGCGATCGATCAGGTCCTGCACGACCTCGCCGAGCTCGTCGCGATAGGTCGACTCGCCCGCGCTGTGCTCATCGGTGACATTGGCATGCAAACGGGCGCAGGTATGCAAGCATGCGCCCATCGTAATGTCGTAGATCCGTTGCCAGACGCGGACGGATTCTTCATCGCCCGATTGCAGCGCCACGAGGCGCGCCTTGGCACGCTCCATGTGCTCGTTGGCGTCTTCGATCCGCAGCTCGAGCTCGGCGAGTGCTTTGGGATGCCCGCCAACCTTTTCGAGGATCTGCACGGCCCGCGTTTCCGCCTTGCACGCCGCCTGTGCCTTTTTGTACATCGCGTTGAGCTGCGCGAGCGTAACGCCCTGCAGATCCAGCCCGTCGACCTCGAGCTCGATGAGCTTCTGCACGACCATCGCGATGGGCAGGCCCCAGTCGCCGACATGGGATTGACGGATGACCTTGTAGCCGAGGCGCTCATACAAGCGTGCGATCGCGTCGCCGATGACGGTTGAACGCAGGTGCCCGACATGCATCTGTTTCGCGAGGTTCACGCCGCAGAGGTCCACAACGACCGTTGGCGGTGCGTCCGGCGCGACGATCCCCAGTTCGGGCGTGTCGATGGTGCCCAGCGCATCGGAGATCGCGCTGGTGAGCAGGGTGATATTGATGAACCCCGGCCCGGCGATGCTCGATTCGTCGATGGGCTCGGCAATCCCGGTCACATCGATCGCCTCGGCGATCTTCGCGGCCAGCTCACGAGGCTGCATCTGGAAACGCTTGGCGAGCGGCATGGCGCAGTTGGATTGGAAATCACCGAACTTGGGCTGGCGCGAGGGCGTGATGTGCGTCTGGATCTGCTCACGGGGTAGATCCGGCAGAACGGACGATATCGCGTCCTTGAAACGCTCATCGAGGACAGCGGAAGGATCGACAATGCCGGCGGATTCGGGGGTTTGCGTGCTCATCGAGCAAGTCTAGGCCGGGGCACGCTCAATCGAGCCGCCCCTCCTCGATCGGGTCCTCATCCAGCGGGTGATCCGCCCGGGCCGCAACCTCAGATTCGGACAGCAGGGCGCCCTCCGAGTTAGCCACGACAGAGCAGACCATCGCATCGCCCGTCACATTGCAACTCGTGCGGCACATGTCAAGGATTCGATCGACCCCCAGAATGACCGCGATGCCCTCCAGCGGGATGCCCACGGATTGCAGGACGATCACGAGCATGATCATGCCCACGCCCGGCACGCCGGCGGTGCCGATCGATGCCAAGGTCGCGGTCAGGACGATCGTCAGCTGATCCGCGATGGTCAGATCCATGGCGTACAACTGGGCGATGAAGACCGCCGCGACGCCCTGATAGAGCGCGGTGCCGTCCATGTTGATCGTGGCGCCGATGGGCAGCACGAAGGAGCTGACCTCTTCCTTGACCCCGAGGCGCTGCTCGGCGCACTCCATCGTGACCGGGAGCGTGGCGCTGGAGCTTGCGGAGGAGAAAGCGAGAAGCTGGGCGGGCGACATCGCGGCGAAGAAACGCCCGTAGCCCACGCCGCCGAGCAGCTTGAACCCGATGGGGTAGACGACGAACATCATCGTGGCGAGGCCGGCGACAACCGTGAGCGAGTACACCGCGAGCGATCCGAGGATGTCGAGCCCGAGTTCCGCGATCTGTTCCACGATCAGCGCAAACACCGCATACGGCGCGATGATCAGCACGATCTCCACGACCTTGATCACCACATCCGTCATCGCGTCGAAGAACTCCACGACCGGCTTGGCCTTCTCACGCTTGATCATCGTCAACGCGATCCCGACCAGCAGCGACGCGAACACGACCTGCAGCATGTTGCCGGCCGCGATGGCTTCGAAGGGGTTCTTGGGGACGATATTGAGCACCGTGTCCCACACATCGGGTTTCTGGGCCGCGAGGACCTTCGCGTCCGCGTCCGCGCCGAACTGGGCGACAAAGCTATCGCGGGTCTCGGTGGAGATGAACCGGGTCGATCCGGGCTTGACGACATTGGCAAACACGAGCCCCACCGTGATCGCGACGGCCGTGGTCACGATGTAGATGCCAATCGTCTTGCCCCCGATGCGCGAGAGCTTGGACAGGTCGTTGAGACTCGACGCGCCGACGATCAGCGAGAACACCACGATCGGAACGGCGATGAACCGCAGCCCCCGGAGGAAGAGATCGCCGATAAAGCCGTTCGCATCGCGGACGAAGCGTGTTGCGCGAGCAACGAAGTTCGCGCCCTCATTCGCGCCTTCGGCCGGTCCGCCAGCGACCCACGCGCCGGGATCATCGACCCCCAGCGAAGACCAGGTCCCTGCATCCCACGCCGCGTTAATGATCAGCCCGACAACGACGCCCAGGATCAGCCCGATCAGGATCTGCCAGTGCAATGCGATCTTATTGGTGCCGACCATGGGCCCATTCCTTTCTATACAGACTTCTCAATCCAGTTCCATACCTTACCGGACGCGGGTGGTTGTCGCCAGTGAAGCTGGGTCGGGTTGCACGGCTCGTACGGAGACCCACCCAGATCCGTCGAGTGATCAACTGGCGAAGAAGCGATTGAATTCGATTCTTGGCTCAGCCCGGGCTCGGGGGCAGGGCATCGCAGATCAACGGCACAGAAAGGTGAGATCCAATGAAGACCATGAGCACCAACGCAGCATTCGCTATCGTCGCCGCCGTCGCGGCCGGGGCGAATGCGGACATCTATCAGGACCCGGGGATCTTCGCGCCCTTCGGCAACGCCCAGGTCGACATCGTCTGGGGCGGCTCAAGCGCCGGCTACACGGGCGAGGTCCAGTGGGTGGATACGGCATTCGAGTCTGCGCCGCAGACCCTGTGGACCAACCACAACGCGACGCCCGAGCAGGTCTACCGCATCCCGCGTCTCTTTGCCGCCGGCGAACGCGTGGACTTCCGCTACGAGATCATCTCCGGGAACATCGATGCGTTCGAGACTTTCGACCCGACCGACTGGCCCCAGTTCGAGGTCGATGCCAGCGATCCGCTGAGCGTAGTGGTCGGGGTGGAGGACATCCGCTACCCCAGCGGCGACATGGACCACAACGACGCGATCTTCCGCGTGGTGTTCTCTCAGGCGGCCGTGCCATCCCCGGGCTCGCTCGCGCTGATCGGTGTTGGCGGGGTCTTCATGGCCCGTCGTCGTCGATAAGCGGATAAGCCGAACAATCCCCAAGCAGTGAGGGCGCACGGTGGATAGGATCTGCCGTGCGCCTTTCTCGATCTTCAAGCCGAAACCGTTTCCGCAAGTACCTCCAGCAACGCAAGCAGCGAGCCGCCCAAGAGCGCGTGCACGAGCATGTGGATGAGCGGGCGGAAGCCAAACGCGCCAAGCGGGCTAAACGCTCGTTTGTCGGGCTCTTTGGCGCATTCATCTCACTGCTGACCGGGTTCCGCGGCGTGGTCGCGATGTCGCTTGTCACGCTGAGCGTCTCAGTGCTCCTCGGGCTGCTGATCCCCTACGCGACCAAAATCGCGATCGACTACATCATCACCGACTCGCCCGGCCCCACCGGGCTGCCGGGATTCGTGGGCGAGTTCAGCGTCGAGCGAGCCGACCGGATGCGCCTGATCTGGATGCTCGGCGGGGCCATGGTCTCGGTCGCGGGCGCATCGGTCATCATCGGCATGTGGGGGCGCTGGCAGTGCACCCGCATCACCAAGCGCGTGCAGGTGTCGCTTCGTCGGCGCGTCTTCGAGCACGCGTCCCGCCTGCCGCTGCACCGCATCTATCAGCTCAAGTCCGGCGGCGTGTCGTCGATCCTGCGCGAGGACGCGGGCGGCGTGGGCGACCTGATCTTTTCGCTGATATACAACCCGTGGCGCGCGATCTCCCAGCTCATCGGTACGCTGTTCATCCTGCTCCTGATCGACTGGCGCCTGGTCGTTGGCGCGATCCTCATGATCCCGGTCATCTGGTTCTCGCACAAAACATGGATCACCAAGATCCGCCCCCTCTACCGCGATATCCGCACGCGCCGCCAAGGGATCGATGCCATGAGCGCCGAGGCATTCTCGGGGATGCGCGTCGTGCGAGCGTTTAACCGGAGGCACGCGGAGGCCGCGCGATTTACGAGCGAGGGGCACCTGCTGGCACGCCAGGAGCTCTACACCTGGTGGTGGGCACGCGGCGTGGAGATCATCTGGATGATGCTCATCCCCATGGCTTCGGTCGCGGTGCTGATCTACGGCGGCGGCGCAGTGATCGACGGTGTGCTCACCATCGGCGACCTGATGGCCTTCTCGGCGTACCTGCTCGCGCTGCTGGGCCCGCTGGAGGCGCTGGTCGCCAGCGCGACAAATGTGCAGAACAATCTGGCTGCTCTGGACCGGGTGCTAGACCTGCTGGCCGAGGAACGCGAGTTCGAGGACACCACGCCCACGACCAGCATCGAGGCGACGCAGATCAACGGGCGGATCGCGATCGAGGGGATGACCTACGCCTACCCGACTCAGACCAGAAAACGCGACGCGAGCGATACCGGTGAGGAGTCGGATGACGGGCGCGGCGAGCCGGTGCTGTTCGATATCGACCTTGAGATCGAGCCGGGCGAGACCATCGCGCTGGTCGGGGCTTCGGGCGCGGGCAAGACAACGCTGTGCAACCTGATCGCGCGATTCGATGACCCCACGCAGGGGCGGATCACCATCGACGGCATCGATCTGCGGGACATCCCGATCGAGCAGTACCGGGCGCTGCTGGGCATCGTGGAGCAGGATGTGTTCCTCTTCGATGGCACCGTGCGCGACAACATCGGCTACGCCAAGCGCAACGCGAGCGAGGCGGACATCATCGCCGCGGCCAAGGCCGCCAACGCCCACGGGTTTATCACCGATCTGGACCTCGGCTACGACACCCGCATCGGCGAGCGCGGCGTGCGTCTGTCCGGCGGGCAGAAACAGCGCCTCGCGATCGCGCGGGCGATTCTCGCCGACCCACGCATCCTGATCCTCGACGAAGCCACCAGCGCACTGGACACCGAGAGCGAACGCCTGATCCAGCACTCGCTAGCAGGGCTGATGCGCGGGCGGACGAGCTTCGTCATCGCCCACCGCCTGAGCACCATCCGCCACGCGGACCGGATCGTGGTGATCGAGGATGGTCGCGTGCGCGAGGTCGGCACGCACGACGAGCTGCTGGAGCACGACGGGCGGTACGCGGAGCTGCTCAAGATGCAGCTGGAGGGTGAGGACGCAGAGCAAGCGCAGGAACACGCAAAGTGACCATCGGCGTCGAATCCATCCTGGGCGACGCGGGCCCGATCGCCACGCTGCTCGGCGAGGGGTACGAGCCGCGTGAGCCGCAGATCGCGATGTCGCGAGCGGTCGAGCGGACGCTCGAGGAGCGCACGCACCTGCTCGTCGAGGCGGGCACGGGCGTCGGCAAGAGCTTCGCGTACCTCGTCCCCGCGATGATGCGAGCGATCCAGAACCGCGAGACCGTCGTCGTGGCGACGAACACCATCGCGTTGCAGGAGCAGATCGTCAAGAAGGACATCCCGCTGCTGGACCGGGCGCTGGACCAGTACGGGCAATGCAAGTCCGTCCTCGTGAAGGGACGCGGCAACTACATGTCGATCCGGCGTCTCAAGCTCGCCAGCGAGCGCAAGAACAAGCTCCTCGGCGAGCCCGCGCAGCGCCGCTCGCTCGATCAGATCGAGGACTGGGCCTACGACACGGAGGACGGCACGCTGTCCACGCTGCCGCAGCTCGAGCGCCAGGGCGTGTGGACGCATGTGATGAGCGACAGCGCCAACTGCATGGGACGCAAGTGCCCGCACTACAACGAGTGCTTCTACCAGAGCGCCCGGCGCGAGATGGAGGGCGCGCAGGTCCTCGTGTGCAACCACGCGCTGTTCTTTTCGGATCTGGCGCTGCGATCCATGGGCACCGGGTTCCTGCCGGACTACGACCATGTCATCCTCGACGAGGCCCACGGCGTGGAGGACGCGGCCGCCGATCACTTCGGGGTCCGCCTGACCGAGTGGCGGGTGCAGTTCCTGCTCAACCAGCTTTACAACGCCAAAACCGGCAAGGGCTATCTCAGCGACATCGCCCTGCAGGCGGGTGACATGGAGCCCATCGCCAAGGCCCACAAGCTCGTCGACCACGCACGCCGCGTGTGCGAGGGGTTCTTCGATGACCTCTATCGCCTGAGCACATCGGGCAAGCTGGTGAACGGGCGGATGCGCGAGCCCAACCTGATCGAGAATCACCTGTCGCAGGCGATGAACGACCTGTCCGTGCGACTCAAACGACTCAAGGACATCGTCACCCGCGAGCCCGATCAGTTCGAGCTCAACGCGTACTCGATCCGTGCCGCGGAGATCGGCGACCACGCGCACGCTTTGATCGAGCAGACCCTCCCCAACTGCGTCTACTGGGTCGAGTCGTCGCAGGGCACCGGGCGGGGCGGGCCCAAGGTCACGCTCTCGTGCTCGCCCATCGAGGTTGCCCCACTCCTCCGCGAACACCTTTTCGGGCAGGAGTGCTCCGTCGTGCTCACCAGCGCCACGCTCTCGACGCGTCAAGTCAGCGAAGATGAGGAGCCCGAGCACGCCGAGACCGCCTTTGCCCACACACTCAACCGACTGGGAGCCGAGGGGTCGCGCACGCTCCAACTCGGGTCGCCCTTCGATTACCGCAGTCAGGTCCGCGTGATCGTGGACACCACCGTGCCCAGCCCGGGGTATCAGCGGAACCGCGATCCTAACGAAGAGAACTTCGACGACGCCATCGCCTCTCGCGTGCACGATCAGGTCGTCGCAACCGACGGTGGCGCGTTCGTGCTCTTCACCAGCTACAAGCTGCTGCACCGCACCGCCGACCGCCTGCGCGAGCCGTTGGAATCGCTCGGCATGCGGGTCTGGGTCCACGGGCGCGACGGCTCACGCACGCAGATCCTCGACGAGTTCCGTGATCACGACCGGGGCGTGCTGTTCGGGGCCGCGAGTTTCTGGCAGGGCGTCGATGTGCGCGGCAGCGCCCTGCGGAATGTGATCATTACGAGGTTGCCCTTCGACCCGCCGGACCGCCCCATCGTCGAAGCCCGCGGCGAAAAGATCCGCGAATCCGGCGGCGACCCCTTCCGCGACGACGCGCTGCCTCGCGCGGTGATCCGATTCAAGCAGGGGTTCGGGCGACTGATCCGAAGCGCGACCGACACTGGGCAGGTCGTGATCCTCGACCCGCGCGTGCTTAAGACCGGGTACGGCAAGTCGTTCCTGCGGTCGATCCCCGGCGGGGTGGAGATCGAACGGCTTTAGTTACGCCCGGCGTCGACGAGCCGCCAAACCACCCGCGATCCCTACCAAAGAAAGCACTCCTGGGGATGGCACGCGGGCCCATTGGAGATTGTCGATACCAAACATCGCGTTTCCTGTAAATCCCCCAGCCGAGAGGGTCAGTACATCAAAGCTGCCATCGATCTCGATGGTGGTCCATCCCTCACCGAACCCAAAGGAAGTGAAAACTGTGTCAACTATCTGCTGACCATCCCAAGCGACAATATCCAGAGAGTCGCCAGTGAACGGAATGCCGCCTTGAACTGCACGGAGTGAGAACTGCTGAACGGGAGCGTCGAACTGAATACGGATCGTCGGCTCGGTTGCCCTCACACCCAGGAACTGGTGATTGCCATCCGCACTAATCCCGAATCCGCCAGGATCTCCAGCACTTACATCGTCGTATGTATGAGCGAAACCGAGTGTGAACTCCACACCAAGATATTGATACTGGTTTCTCAGCCCGATCCCGCTTCCGTTCGTGGCCGTAAACTCTTCAAACGTAATGATTTCTGCGAATGCCGCGGTTGATGTAGCAATGGCAAGTGCGAATGCAAAAATGTGACGCATGTTGTCCCCTTTTCATATGTGAAATAAAACATGCGCACGAAGAACGCTCTTGCCAATAAAACCTGGGATTAAGTTTATCACGCCGGGCGTATCCCACGCTGCAGTTGCATGACCCGTTCGGCCTCGTCGCGCCGTACGCGATCGAGCGTGTGGCGGGCGATCTTCCAACGCCCGTCCTCCGCCGTCACGCTCGCGCAATGCTCGTTGAACACGCGGTACATGAACTTGAACGCGTCGCGGGGCTGCTGCATGTTGTTGAGCGCCTCGACAAGGTCCGAGCGGGAAACATCCTCATCGAAGAGGTCGATCAGTGAGATCGGGTCCGCGCTCGCGGGACGGCACACGCCCAACCGCGCGTTGCAAAGGTCGTAGAGCATTGCGCCCGTCCAGCTCAGGCGTTCGACCATGTTCTGCTTGTCGAGCCGAGCTTCCTGGAAGAACGAGCTGGATTCTTTGAACAACGCGTGACGCAGCTCGATCGGCAGCAGCATCTTGATCCCAACCCGCTCGAGCTGGAGGAACTTGTTGTTCATCAAGGGCCAGATCACCGAGCGCATCTTGTCCGGATCACCATTGATCAGCGTCGGCTCGTCCACGCGATCGATGATGATCATCATCCCCGTATACCCGAAGTGCTCGAGGAACCGGCGCATCCGCGCGAGCATGGCGTAGCGCTGCTCGTCCGAATCGTCGAGGGGGAGGACACCAGAGTTGAGAACCCCGCGGGGCATCCGACGGAGCGATCCGAGAAAACCATTGGCGGGTCGGTTCACCATCCGGAGCTGTTTGCTGAGCTTGCCCGCGACCCGATTCACAACGAGCCGATCGAGGAAGAACGCCTTGATCATCAGCATCCCCCATGCGAGCAGAAGCACGCCGGAGAAGATGTCCGTCCCCATCACCATCCATTCCTGCGGCAGCTCGAAGAACAGGCGTGCCGCCAAGAACAACGCGATCGAAGGCACCCAGCCCACCCAGAGCAGCAGCACGAGCAGCGGATTGACTCCGCCGTGAGGAAGTTTCAGCATCTGGCGGAGCTGCGCGGTGCGCTGTCCGTTCGTGTCGGCGCTGTCATAGACGGCCTGGAGCAGGAGCAGGTCCTTCCGCACGGTCTGGGGAAGCTTCCTTGCTCGCTTGCCGGGTTGCTCACCAAGGTCCGCCCGCGGCGCGTCGGTCCCGCCGGGCATCAGCGCCCCCATGATTCTCGCCGTACCGATGCCGAGAATCGCATCCATATGATCGACCAGACGCATCGAAGCAAAGGGATTCCCGTCCTTCTTTGATCCGAGTGTCGAGTTAAACCGATCGAGCGCCGCGTTCAGATCGTCGTAGGGAATCAGGAAGACCTGGCTCTCCGGGTGTTCCCGGTTATGCTTGTCGATCTTGGATGCGAGCTGGAGCCGGATCGCGGTTTTCCCAGATCCTTTTTCGCCGAACACGATCGAGGTCGACGGGTGCGAGATATCGCCCAGGATCTTCTCAAAGTCCGGGTGGGTGCTCTGCGAGCGGGGCAGGGCGAGCGAAGACATGCCCGGCGTCTCATCCTCGACACGCTCAGAATGGACCTTGGGCGTGATCCCCATCCGCGCAAAGATCGCGTCGTGTCTCGCCTCTTCATCTCTGAAGGGGTTCTCAACGATCGACCAGTGTTCAAAGAACTGCGAAAGGTTCATCAGTGCTCCGCGGGTGTGTGGACGCGATCCGTGCGTACATCATTATAGTGATTCGAACCCTGCTCCGCGCTCTTTCATCTGTGCGAGTTCGGGTAGACTCAATCCATGCTCAAAGCACTCCTGATCACCGCACTGCTCATCACCCCGATCACCGGATGCGTGCCCTCCCAGAAACGCGTATCCGACCCTGTCGTGCACGAAAACGGCGTCTACGCGCGTGGCGTGGTGGCCGCGGACCACGCCATCGCGTCGAAAGCAGGGGCACAGATGCTCGCCATGGGCGGGAACGCGGTCGATGCCGCAGTTGCCGCTAGTTTTACCCTCTCTGTCGTACGCCCCTATTCCTGCGGAATCGGAGGCGGCGGCTTCATGCTCGTTCATCTTCCCGACGACCCGACTCACGGGCGGGTGCACACCGCCATCAATTATCGTGAGCAGGCATATGTCGATCCCGGATACTACGAACGCACAAACAAGTCGAGCACGACGGGCGGCGCGGCTGTCGCGATCCCGGGGACCGTCGCCGGGTTGCTCTACGCGCTTGAGCACCACGGCACGCTCGATCGCGCAGCCGTACTCGCGCCCGCCATCGCGGCCGCCCGCGACGGCTTTATCGTGGACGAGCATTACATGATCATGGCACAACCCCTGATCGATCGGTTCAGTGATGACCCCGCATCGAGAGAGTCGTACCCGCTCGTGTGGAACCACTTCCTCCGAAAGGGTCAGGTGCAGGAAGGCAACCGCATCACCAACCCCATGCAGGCGCGGGCACTCGAACGCATCGCCAGACTGGGATCTGCGGGTTTCTACGAGGGCCCCGTCGCCGATGCGATCATCGACGCCGTCGAGCAATCCAATGGCGATATGACACGGACACAACTCAAAGGCTATGCGCTCGAGGAACGCGGACCGCTGATGCGCGAAGTGAACGCCAACGCCTTCATCGCGATGCCGCCGCCCAGTTCTGGCGGCGTGACCATGCTCCAAACCCTAATGATTCTCGAAGCCCTCAGCTATCCCTTCGAAGATCCCGCAATGAGCATCGAGAAGGCACACCTGCTCGCGGAGGCTTCGAAACACGCATTCGCAGACCGGGCACGCTATCTCGCGGACCCCAACTTTGTCGAGGTTCCCGTCGATGACCTGCTCGACCTCTCCATCATCCACGAACGCGCCCAGCTCGTCACGGATGAAGTCCATCAGCCCACTTTCTACGGCACACCGAACCTGATCCCGCAGGATGGGGGAACGAGCCATGTCTCGGTCGTTGATCCCTTCGGCGGTGCCGTCGCGTTAACGGAGACAATCAACCTGAGCTTCGGATCGCTCGTCGGTGTTGACGAGTTCGGCTTCATCCTCAACAACGAAATGGATGATTTCACAACCCGTCGCGGTCAGCCGAACGCATTCGGGCTCCTGCAGTCCGATCGCAATCTCCCCGAACCGGGCAAACGCCCACTGTCGAGCATGTCCCCCACCATTGTGCTCGATGACGAAGGGCGGGTCCTCGCCGTCGCCGGCGCATCGGGCGGGCCTCGAATCATCTCAGGGACAATGCAGGCGCTGCTCAACGCGCTGGGAGGGATGGACGCGTACCCGGCCGTCGCATCT
The DNA here is from genome assembly GCA_965216865.1 of Phycisphaerales bacterium. GTDB lineage: Bacteria > Planctomycetota > Phycisphaerae > Phycisphaerales > UBA1924 > UBA1924. Next base: position 1,859,670 of record OZ244206.1, on the reverse strand, counting down.
CCTCGCCTCCATCACCAATGGATGCCCGATGTCCTCTTCGCAGAACCTGGGCTGATGCCCATGCTTTCACGCCGTGCGGCTCAGGGCGATTGGAACGAGATCCGCATGCGGCGCGATATCGGGAATGTCCAGCTCATCAAGCGTGATCCCGACGGACGCGGGTGGCAGTCCGCCAGCGATCCTCGCAAGGGCGGGATTCCTGCCGGGGTCGATTAAATCGCATACCCAAAAAAGAAAACGGCGACGATGGTTTCCCATCGCCGCCGGCAGAAGTCATCCGGAGTGAAGATTCTGCGGTTGGAGTCTGTGACTCAGCAGAGCAGAATCAGAAGAGGAACTGCATCTGTGCGGTGAGACCGAACTGACCGTCCTCAGTGCTCGGGAGCAGGTTGTGCCCACCAGAGTTCGAGGTGGAGACGATTGTGTTGCTGGTTTCGTCAAGGTAGTAGTCGAGCTGGAGGGTGAACTTCGCGGCGTGGCTTTCGGCAACGAAATAGTGGTTCCAACCAAACGCGAGAGCATTGAAGTCCTCGTCACTCGGAGCACGGTTGCTGTCGGGGAAGATCCCGTCCCAACGACCGAAGAGTTCATCCTGTTCGGTGACGAAAACACCACCCTGAACAACGACGCCGATGTCGTCGTTGTCGGTAGTGCCGGTGTCGACATTCTGCCAGATCCCAGCAGCGTAGAAGTTCCAGCCGTCACCAACGAACGAGTAGTCGATAGTCGCGGTGGTCATGTCGGTTTCCATAGTTGCCGCGGGGTTGGTATCACCCATGGTCTGGAAAGCGATACCAGCACCGAGCATGGAGCCGGTGTTGCTGCCGCGCCACGAGGTGAACTGCTTGAACTGATCCCACTCGGCGTCACCGAAGAGGAACTCGAAACGAGCGTTCAGGGCGTAGTCCGCCTCGCTCGAAGAGTTAAAAGCGGTGTTCGCGGATCCGAAACCATCGGTGAAGCCGATCGCACCACGCCAAGCGTCGCCACCGAAGTGCGCTTCGATGCCCTGCGAGAAGTTCTGGTTGAAGGTCTCGTTCACTGCGGAACGCTCGACGAGAAGCTGGCGCGAGGACGAGACGGTCTCTTCGCGGATGATCTGCTGCTTGAACTGACCGATCTTGAGCTTCAGGTCTTCGTTGACCTGCCAGGTCCCGAATGCGTCTTCGAGCGATGCAGCACCGGTGCTGCGTGAGAACGCGAACTTGACCTTCGCGGAAATGTTGTCGGTCACATCGCCGGAGACTTCGACCTTAGTGCGACGGAGCGAAAACCCGAGGGTCGTGTCGTTATCGCCCAGACCCGCGTCATCACGGTTGTTGTACTGGTAGCGTGCCTGAACCTGTGCCTTCACCTTCACATTGGACAGGTTGTTCTGTGCGAGCAGTGCGTCATACTGCGATGCGTCGTTGTGAAGCTCGTGCGAGCGTGCAAGCGAGAGATCCGAACCGGCCTGTGCGAGGCCTGCCGTTGCGACGACTGCGGCCGCCATTGCTGTGAGCTTGGTGTTCATTCTTTCAGTTCCCTTGATCAAGGCGTTTCTGCCCGGTGCACAACTCGTCCACCGGTACATATGGTGCATACTAGTCTTTTTGGTTGGGCCCACAACCCGCCCCAAGTTTGTTCACGCATACTTAACAGAACGAGCTTTTAACCCTTCATGTACCCCTGTACGCCGATCATTTATCCAAAAATGAACACCCGCCAACCAGATGGTTGGCGGGTGCGGTTCACAACAATGTTGTGTATCTCAGATGATCCCAAGCGGGATCAGATCCGATCGATCAGAAGAGGAACTGCATGACTGCAGAAACCATGAACTGACCGTCTTCACCAGCGGTGTCGGTGAGGAAGCCGGACGAACCGTTGCCACCACCGATGGGGGTCACGCCGGTGTCACCAGCGGTGTTGGTGATGTCCGCGGTCTCGTCGAAGGACATGCCGACTTCGAGGGTCAGCTTCGCCGCGTGGCTCTCGGGAACGAAGTAGTAGTTCGCACCAACAGCGAGGAAGTTGAAGCTGTCTTCACCCGAGGTCTGGCCTGCACCCGCGTCGTCGTCGAGCAGGAGGGTGTCCCAGCGTGCGAAGCCTTCCCACTGATCGGAGAAGAACACCGAGCCGCCGAGCTCGAAGCCGTAGTTGGTGTGATCGGTGCCGGTGTCGGGATCGACATCGGTGCCGTAGAACGCTGCCCAGACGGACCAGCCGTCGCCTTCGTATGCACCGTCGAGGGTGTACCAAAGGACATCAGCTTCAGCGGTGGTGGTTGCGGGGTTGGTTTCGCCGTAGGTCGCGTAAAGCAGACCTGCACCGAGACGCCAGCCAGCGTCCGAGCCACGCCAGGAGTTCTGATCAGCGAAGCGATCCTTGTTGGAATCGCTGTAGAAGTCGAAACGCGCGTTGAACGCGAAGTCAGCTTCTGCGGAGCTGTTGAATGCGGTGTTCCAGGTGCCAGGGCCGTCGTTGAAGCCGGCGCTGAAGTCCCAGGTGTCGCCACCCCAGGTTGCCTGGATACCCTGTGTCCACGACGGGGTGCCGAGGAACTCGTGGGTGACCGAGCGGTATGCGTTCACGGTGTGGAAGGTCGAGGTCGATGCTTCCGAGGAGAACGCGGGGATGAACTGACCGATGCGGAGGTCGAAGCTGTCGTTGACATTCCAGTCAGCGTACGCGTCTTCGAGGTTTACGCCTGCAGCGCCAGAGACGCCGTCATCAGGACCGAAGTCAAAGCTCACGCGACCACGCATGTTGTCGGTGATGTCGCCTTCAACCGCGACTTCGACTTCCTGGAACTGGAAACCGAGGGTGGTGTCGCTGTCGCCGAGGGCGACGCCGTCACGGCTGTTGTAGCTGTAACCGAACTGAACGCCGACAGAAACTTCGACATTCCCGAGGTTGCCCTGGTTCAGGACCGAGCGGGCACCCGCGTCAGCCTTGAGTTCCGAGGCGTAGGAGCGATCGAGCTCGAGCGAGCCCGCGCTGGCAACGGTGGTGGCCGCGGCGATGAGTGCGGCAGCAGTGATTTGAGCGCTGTTGTTCATGGTGTCAATCTCCGGATGACTTCCAACTTTGATTGGCCGCGGCTCCTTGTACAATGCCTCGACCGTTCGTGACTTGTTTATCCCGAGCGGTCTCCAACACCCTCAGGAACGATTTCAAGAATCGGCGATTCGCCGAATCGTGCATAGTGCATCGGCGTTTGTCAGTACAAACAACCATGTTTGCCCTTACTATTTTCCACATATCGGACATTTTTTGTCAGATATGCGCAAAAGAAGCGGCGGGAACCCTATCTGGGGTCCCCGCCACTAGTCAAGTAAGTACAAACTTACGGTAGTCAAATTTGTTCAGATTGTGTCAAACCACCCCCTCAAGTGGGTGGTTCTACCTATCAGAACACGAGTGTCAACTGCCCGCGGAGAACAAACTCGGAATCCGAAAGACCGAGGAGCCCGGTCGCGCTGGGGTCGTTGGCACCACCACCGCCAAAGAGCAGATCCATGTTGGTGCTTTCGTCGATCGCGAACACCGCATCAAGCGTGAACTTTGCGGCGTGCGATTCGGGCACGAAGTAGTAGTTCATACCCGCGGTGATGCTCTGGTAGTTATCGTCGGTGCCCGCGGCAACGAGCACATCATCAAGCATGACGATGTCGTAACGCCCGAAGAGCTCGACCTGATCGGAGACGAACATACCGCCCTGAGCGATGAAGCCGTGGTTGGTGTAGTTCACATTGGTAGTCGCTTCGATGTCAACATCGTGCCCAACATACTGAGCGAATGCGTTCCAGCCGTCGCCTTCCACCTGAGCGTCCACGGTCCACAAGGTGACTTCCGTGCTATCGTGCCCTGCAGGCAGGTTGCCGAAACCAGCACCGGTGTTGTTGGTATCGCCCTGAGTCTGCCAGTGTGCCGCAGCACCAAGCTTGATCCCGTAGTTCGAACCACGCCAGCTCGTGGCGTCCGCGAACTGATCCCATGTACCTTCGATGAGCCAGTCGAAACGACCGGTGAGGCTCAAGTCCGCTTCGCCCGCGGCGTTGTACGCGGAGTTGGAGACGCTGCTGTAGTTCGTGATGTATTCCGCACCATCGCACAACGCACCGACAAACTTGAACTGATCGCCGGCATAGGCGAACGCAACACCCTGCGAGTATCCCACATTGAAGAACTCGTTTGTGAATGACTTGTCCACCGCGAGGGTGTGCTCGGGTGCGAAGTTCTCTGAACCCATGACCGGCACATGCCACTGGCCGAAGAGCATCGCCCAGTTTTCATTGAGCGACCAAGCGGCCTGAGCCACGAGCAGATTCGCTGTGCCCTGCGTGGTGCCGTTTTCAGCTGCGCCGAAATCGAACACGACAAGCGCTGAGATGTCATCGGTGACACTGCCGCTCACGCGGACCTGCGTCCGGGGTGTGTCAAAGCCCATTGTTTCTTCGTTGTCGCCCAGTGCGCCCGCCGTCTGCTCGTCACGCGAGTTGTACATGTAGCGGAACTGCGTCATCACTTCGATGTTGACATTCGCGTCGTTGGAGCTTCCCAACAGGCTCGAGCGGGTTTCGGCGTCCGAGCGGAGCTGCGAGGCGTACGCGCGGTCGAGATCGAGGCCGCTCTGACCCATAGCAAGCCCACTCATCGCGGAGAGCATCAGGGCTGCACATGTGAAGTTCTTCTCGGTCATGACTGACTCCTCTTCTTCTATATAGGCCTCAATCGGCCGTGGTTGTGCTTGTGTTTGCGAATACAAACGAGTGTATAAGCGAAACGCGCGTGATACTAGCACATACAAACGACCTTTTTATCCTTTATCAGGAAATTTTCTTGCTCAACCGTCAGCTTTCGCCGTTTCAGGGTCAGAACTGCAGCTGTAACTGCATCCGGAAAACGAGCTCCCGATCGGTCAACCCGAGAAAACCTGTGACGGATGGGTCTGGAAGATTGACGGATGTGCCACCGACTGAAAGGGTGGTCAGGGTATCGAATGCGAAACTCACATCCGCGCTCAGCTTGGCCGCGTGGCTCTCAGGGAGCAGATACTTGGTGGCCCCGATCGTCGCGATGCGATGGATATACCCGGTGGTCTGCCCGAAAGCGTTGCGGTATGTTTTATCGAGCCAGAACGCTTCAAAGCGTGTGTACCACTCAATATTCTCGGTGATGAACCACCCACCCTGAACCATGAGCGCGTTGTTCTGGAATGCGAGCGTGGGAAGGAATCCGCCGGTTGGGAACTCGAAATCTGTCCATGAACCGATGTAGGCCGCGTAGAAGTTCCACCCGTCGTCCTCGTAGTGATAGTCGAGCGTCCAGGTGATGTGCTGGCTGGATTCCACCGGATCGGGGAAGAGAGCGATATTCAGGTCTCCGGGGTTGAACTGCCCAGTGAACTGGTACTGGAATCCCGCACCGATCTTGGCGGCCTCATTCGAACCCCGCCAGCTCGTGAAATCCGTGAACTGTTCCCAGTCGCCCTTGAGCTTCCAGTCAAACCGTGCGGAGACCCCTAGGTCTTTCTCATCCTGATCGGTAAAGCTGGTGTTGTCCGCCTCGCGTACAAGGAATGCCCGTCCGCCGTCGTTGATCGAGACTTCCCACGCGTAATCCTTTAATACACGCCCCAGCGCGATCCCCTGGGTATACCCGGGCCCGAAGATCTCGGAGATCATCGAACGATCGATCGCGAGCTGATTCCCTGAATCGATCGCTTCTTCCGAGACTACAACGGACTGGAACTGCCCGAATCGGATGTAATACCCCTCCTGATCACCCGTAAAGTTGTACTGCGCATACGCATCGAGAAGCCGGGGTGTCCCCGTTTCGCCCGCGAGGAACGCTCCGTTGTTGTTTCCCCTAGAGAGCTCGGCATCTCCGAAATCGAAGCTGATCCGGTAGTTGAACTGGGATGAAACGATGTTGCCATCGATTGCGATCCGTGTGCGAGGCAGCGAAAAGCCCGTCGTCTGGATGTCATTGGTGGCTGTGAAGCCCGATTTTCGGATGCCATACATGTATCGCATCTGCGTCAATGCGCTCAATCGAAGCGAACTGTTATCTGATCGCTCGACATACCAGCCGGTCGAATCCTGCGATTCGGGCTGAGCCGCTCGAAGTCGCGAGGCATCCGCGATGGTGAAATCCAACCCAGACGCGAACGCGTCCTGAGCGAGGACACAGCTGATCAACCCGATAGAAAGCACACAACGCTTGCTCATATCCACACTTCCTGCCTGCTGACCCACTGAACGCCGGGCCCATCTCACGGTCCATGGAGCCCGATTGTAGCGATCGCAGGCACCCGCTGGGCACGATCGACGCAATGACGCGTGCAGTCCGATCACCATTCATCAAGTCGGCATTTCATCAGGATTTACACGAAAGAGTGTGGGTCATTGCTTACGGAATATTCAGATTCGGTAAACTGTTCGTATACCGTGATTTGTGGTTAGGGACGCGTGAATAGGATCCATCACGCGATCGGCAACTCACATACCGGACGCGTTCTCACCCAGCCTCGATTGAGTACGCAGGAGACTCGCGCGATGTCTACGAAGAACCCCGGGCTCAAGACCACCCCACTGACAGTCCTCGTTGTGGACGACGAGCCCGATCTCGTCGAACTCATCGCGTACAACCTCGAACAACAGGGACACACGGTCCTCACAGCCAACAACGGGGCTGACGCGATCTCACAGGCGAAATCTCGTCAACCCGATCTGGTTGTCCTTGATGTGATGATGCCGGAGCTCAACGGCGTTGAGGTCGCTCGCCGACTGCGGTCCCAGACTGAGACCGCTTCCGTCCCCATCATCATGCTGACCGCAAAGACGGAAGAAGCCCATGAGATCGAAGGTCTCGGAGCGGGCGCAGACGATTACATCACCAAGCCCTTCTCCATGCAGGTGCTGCTCGCGCGCATCGACGCGATGGCACGCCGAACTGGCGGCACGAGCGTCAGCGGGCGAGACTCCATCCTTTCTTTAGGTGCCGTGAGCATCGATCTGGAAGAACACCAGGTGAGCGTGGACGGGCAACCGATCTCGCTGACGATCACCGAGTTCCGCTTGCTCTCAACCCTTTTCTCGAATGAGGGCAAGGTCATGACCCGTCCTGCGCTGATCTCCAGCGCGATCGGCCCGGGGGTGATGGTCACCGAGCGCACGATCGATGTCCATGTAACGGCGCTCCGCAAGAAGATCGCCCCCTACTCCTCGATGATCTCCACGGTACGAGGGGTTGGCTACCGCGCCGATGCGCCGCAGACCGTCGAGCAGGACGCGTGATCAGGTATTGATCCGTTGAACGCCCCTGATTTGCGATATGATGGACCGATGGATCCGCGGCCGCACAAAGCTCAGGCGCAGGAGCTGTGGTGGCTCGTGTTTACAATCGTGCTCGGTTCGATTGTGCTCGGGGCGCTCGTCCCCGTTTTCCTGATCGCGGCCGGTATCGGCACGATCATGATCCCCGTGCTGGCCATGCGCGATCGTCGGACGATTCACAATGCACAGCGGGCGATCGTGGAACAGCACGAGCAGGCCCTCCGCTTTGATCGGCAGCGGGATCTCCTCTTAGGCGTCATGAAGGCAGCCGACATCCCCATGATTGCAACGGACACGGACGGGGTTGTCATGATCTCGAATCCGCGTGCCAACGCTGTTCTCGGAATCCGAACCTCCATGATTGGGCACCGATTCGACGAGTTGTTCACGCAGAGAGTCCTCCATGAGCTCGAATCGCTCGCACGCGCGGGGGAACAGGGACACGCTCGAGCCGCGATCCCGATCCTCGGCGAGCTTCGTGACTTTGACATCTCAGCGGATCCCGTCCCGGAATCGGCTGGCGCGGTGCTGACCTTCCGTGATATCACGGAGCTCTCGCGTGCGATGACGCTGAAGGCGGACTTTGCTGCGAATGCGAGCCACGAACTCCGCACGCCGATCGCTTCGATCAAAGGGGCCGCTGAAACACTCATGGGGCCCGCAAAGGATGATCCCAAAATGTCTGCTCGCCTTCTCGATATGGTGACGAGCAATGCATCAAGGTTGGAGCTGCTCGCGAGAGACCTGCTCGACCTCTCGAAGCTCGAAGCCGAAGATCTCCCGGTGAATCTGGAGGAGATCCGGCTGGATGAACTCATCGAGAGCATCTTCACGGACTTTGCCCCGAGTGCCCAGCGGCGCGAAGTCCACCTCGTGATGAATATCGCGGATGGGATCGAGAGTGTCCGCACCGACCCGTCGCTGCTCAAGCTCATGCTTCGCAACCTCGTCAGCAACGCGATCAAGTTCGCACACGAAGGCACTTCGGTGCGGGTGATCGCGACGATCGGGACCGTGCCGATCGATCGGACGGCCCCGCCCCCGGATGCGCTGGATCAGCTCGCCACCGGCCTGGAGATTGAAGTCCGTGATAAGGGCATCGGGATCCCACTAGAGCATCAGCAGCGCGTCTTCGAACGGTTCTATCAGGTGGATGAAGCCCGAAGCGGGACCGCCGCCAAGCGTGGAACCGGGCTCGGGCTCGCGATTGTCAAACACGCCGCACGCCGATTGGGTGGCAATGTCACGCTGGAGAGCGTGTATCAGAGCGGGACATCATTTACGATCGGTCTCCCCCGATGCGTCAAGACCCATAGCGGTCGCCACGGCAATGAAAACGACGAATAATCTCGTTCGGACCTGAATCTCGGACACCGGCACCCTGATTCTGGTGCGATTCGGGCTCCGCGAATCGAGCGCCTGATCCAAAGGGTCGATAAGCTTTCTGCGCCCACGCACAGAGAAGTTGGAGCACATGACCTGAACGGAATAGTATCAGCACGGGCGGGAAGCCTGCCTCCTTATGGGTAAAGACGGATCCAAACCCAGCACCAAGAGCGTCACGAGGACAAACAACAAGTCCACGCGCCGTGCTGTCGTCCAGATTCAGGAACGCACCCTCAAGCAACGACTGTCTGATTGGATCGCTGACCCCAAGCTCTTCTGGGGTGGGTTGGCTTTCCTCGGTTTTGTATTGGTCGTCGGCACGGTCACCCTGTGGTCGCAGAATCGGGTCCGCATCGAGGTTGGGCAGATCATGCGCGAGACGCGCGTTGCCCGGGTTGAGTTTAACACGCAGGATCAGCAACTCACCCAGACCCAGCGCACCGCCGCACGGATGAATGTCCCCCGCGTCTTCAGCGCCGACATCACGGCCTTTGAGGAGCTGCGGGCGGACCTGAGCAACCTTCCCCGGACGCTCGCGGGGGTCGAGAACCTCGCCGATGTTTCCACCGAGATCAGCAAACGATTCCGGCTCGACCAGTCGATGTTCAGCACGCTCAAGGCGATCGGCAACGATGAGATTCTGCTGAACTCGTGGAACGAGAAGGTCGTGCGGCTGAACGAGATCCTTCGTCGTCGTCCGCTGCTGACCCGTTCGAACTGGCAGGTCGCGACGCAAGAAGGTCAGAACACGCAGATCAGCCTCCGTTTCACCATCCCCCAGACCAGCGAAACCGAGAACTCGAACGCGGCTTCCACATTGATCAGCCGCGAGGACGCGATCAATATCGACAAACAGGATCAGCTCACGGCGGAGATCAGCCGGATCGTGCGGATCGCGGGCTTCGATGATGTGACTGGTGCGCTTGTCAGATCCCGATTGCTGACGCAACCACGCGCGACCTTTGTGTATGACAGCACCGCGACAAACGTGGAGATGGACGAGGCCGCCTCCATGGTTCAGCCCGTCCGACGCACGATCACGATCGGGCAACGCCTCTATTCGCGCGGAGACATTCTGGACCAGGCGAGCTTTGAGCTCGCACGCGAAGAAAACCGGCAGTACCTCGCGAGCGAGGGTGCCGCGATTCGCATCCTGCGACGCGGGCTGGGCATCTATGGTCTGATCGCAGCCCTCGCGGCGCTGCTGGGTGGCTATATCTCACGCTATTCCCCGCGGATTCTCTCCAAACCCGCTCGAATCGGCTGGATGACGCTGCTCGTCACGGGCGCGATTCTCATCGCAACGATCGCCGGCGCTCTCGATCCGCGGATGGTCTGGCTTTCGACGATCACCCCGATGGTCCTGATCGCGGTCCTGATCGCGATTGCGTATGACCAGCGGACGGGGCTCGCGATCACGGGTGTCGCCACGCTGATCGTTATGGGTGCCCTCGGTGCTCATATGGGGCTGCTCGCGGTCATCCTCGTCGGCGTCGCGGGTGCGATCGCCCAGCTCGGGGATCTCCGCGAACGCCAGACGCTCATCCGCATGTCCATTGTGATCGCGATCATGCTCGCGTCGATGACGATGCTTGATCAGCTCATCTCGCTCCCCAGTATCGGTGTCGAGATGCCGGCCTATCTCTCTTCGCTGCTCAGCGCCAGTGCCCAGGCAGGGATCTCGGGGCTGCTCGTGGGTGGGATCGCCCTCTTCACACTGCCCTTTATTGAGCGTGCGTTCGATATCACAACCGGCATGACGCTCATCGAACTGCGTGACCCAAAGCAGCCGATCCTCAAAGAACTGCAGCAGCGGGCACCGGGGACCTACAACCACTCGCTCAATGTTGCATCTATCGCGGAGAGCGCCGCGGAATCTGTTGGTGCCGATGCGCTGCTCACCTATGTCGGATGTCTGTATCACGACATCGGAAAGATGAACAAGCCCGGGTACTTCATCGAGAATCAGGCAGGCGGCCCCAACAAGCACGACAAGCTCACGCCCGCCATGTCATTGCTGATCATCGTTGGCCATGTCAAGGACGGCATGGAAATGGCACGCGAGCAAGGCCTGCCCAAGGCGCTGCACCATTTCATCGAGGCGCACCACGGCACAACGCTTGTGGAGTACTTCTATCGTCGCGCGCGTGAGCAGGCCGCCCAGGCGGGCGAGGAGCGCACTGCCGAGCAGATTCTTCAAGAGCAAGCCGAGCAGCTTCCCGATGAGGTGGATTACCGGTATCCGGGTCCGAAGCCTCAGACCAAGGAGGTCGCGATCGTCATGCTCGCGGACGCGATCGAGAGCGCGACGCGGACGCTCTCGGACCCGACCCCCGCCCGGATCGACGCGCTCGTACGAACGCTGGCGAATAAGCGATTGATGGACGGGCAGTTCGACGAGTGCGATCTGACATTCCGCGAACTCAGCATGATCTGCGAGTCGATCTCCAAGTCCGTCGCTTCGATCTATCACGGGCGTGTAAAATACACCAGCTCGTCGGATTCAGACGAAGAGAAGACCAAGGACAAAGAGAAAGCCAAGCCCAATGGCAAAGAGCCGGAAGCTCCCAGCAAGCAGGGCGACTCGGACGAGCCGCCGGCGCGGTCGGCTTGAGCCCGGATTATCTGCTCTTGTGAGATCGTGATTTCGAGTTCTTGGAGTCCGGCGTCCGTTTGGACTTGCGCGTTCCTCGCATCGTGCCCGTATCGCGTTTGGTCTTCATACCCATGAAGGTCGCGATCATCAGCAGGAGCACCCCGATGATGAGGGCACCGATGACGATGAGCGCGATGAGCATCCAGATGGGCATATTCTGTCCTCCAATAGGTCCTGAGTGCACACTGTACCAGACTTGGGATCCGGGACGCAAGAACCGTCCGGACACACTACACTAGAGCATGATCCAGAAGCTCCGGCTCATCCAGCGTGCTCACCGATACCGCCGACGCCATGACCCGGCGGAACTCGAAGCAATCCGCAAAACGCTCAAGCCCGGGTGTGTCGTCCTCGATATCGGCGCACACAAGGGCGCCTATTCGTATTGGATGAGCAAATGGACCCGCCCGAACGGGCGACTGATCGCCGTCGAACCTCAGCCGGATCTCGCGAGCAACCTCCGCACGCTGTACGCTTCGTCCGACGACATCACGATCATGCACGGGGCCGTCGGATCGAGCGTAGGGACCATCACCCTCCACATCCCCGGCGAGGGCCCATCCCACGGCGCCTCGATCCGCGAACTGGAAGCGGAAGACGGGATCACGATCCGGGATGTCGAGGTGCCCTGCTTCACACTCGAATCGATCACATCGCAGCACCTCCTCGATCGGATCGATCTGATCAAGTGCGACACGGAGGGCGCGGAGCGCGATATCTTCCAGGCCGGGTCCGAAGTGCTCCGCCGCTTCACCCCGACCGTCCTCGTTGAGTGTGAGAAACGACACGCCAACGACGACGCGGACCCCGTGGGTGAGCTCTGGGATATCTTCCGTGAGCTCGGGTATAACGGGCAGTGCTTCGCGGGCGGGAGACTCATCCCGATAGAAGAGTTCGACTACACCAAGCACCAATCCGATCCCGACGACAAGCCGAACTATGGCAACAACTTCTTCTTTACCCACCCGGACCACAAGCAACCGGGTGCGCGTTGCGGCGGCGGGTGCACATGCGGGCCGTAATCCAACGCGTCGAATCCGCAACGCTTCACCTTGTCGATGAAACTGGCGCACGATCCACGCACGCGCAGATCGATGCCGGACTTGTTGTGCTTCTTGGCATCGCGGTCGTCGACACGGACAAGGACGCACACTGGATCGCGGGCAAGGTCGCGCACATGCGGATCTTTGAGGATGAACAGCAGAAGATGAACCTTGGCGCACTCGATTGCGATCCACCCGGGCAGGTGTTGGTGGTACCCAACTTCACCGTTGCGGGCAGCGCTCAGAAGGGGCGGCGCCCGGACTTCATGGGCGCGATGAAGCCGCCCGAGGCCGAATCGATGTTCGTTCGGGTGTGCGAGCTGATCGCCAGCGAGGGGCTGGAAGTGAAACGAGGCGTCTTCGGCGCGGATATGCGCGTCGAGCTCATGAACGACGGTCCGATCACGATCGTCATCGAATCGCCAAGGTGAAATTTTACATGCTGAGCGATCTGGCCCGTTGATAGCCGAGTTCTTCGAGCAGATCACCACCGAGTTCTTCGAAAGCCGCGACGCTCCGGGCATCCAGATCATGCTGCCAACCGCCCGCCGTGCCACTTCGGAAATGGGATGCGTTGTCAGTCTCGCCTCGGTCGCGTCCGCCCGAGAGTGTCCTGAAGCTTGTCCGTTCGACTGCGTGCTCGATCACGGACGCGGTCGTGTCGACGCCGAGAAATGTGAATATGCGTTTGGCGTGATCGACTGGTGATTCGAGCACGCGTTCGTACTGGATTTCAAGGTATCGATCTGGGTGTGCGTCGCCCCATGCGCGTGCTCGGCTGATGTAAGGCACCCAGTGGTGCTCGACGAAGTAGCGTGTGTACGACGCGAGCGTGGGGAAACGGGACTTGAAGGCGTCGCCCTTCTCGCGCAGATTGTGGTGCCAGCCGGAGATGACGCCATCTCGCCCGTCGCGGATGATGTGGATCAGTCGCATGTGGGGAAACACCGCGTTGAGCAAGCCGAGTCCCATCGCATGCTCGGGGGTCTTCTCCGCGACCACCCGCACCCGCTCGGGCGACTCGCTCGCGTCGACCCACTTGCGCTGCAAGATGCGGATTGCGTGGAGGATCACTTCGAGGGTGTCTTCGCCGTCGAATGTATTGAGCTCGCCCGCTCGTTGCGAGGCGTTGTAGGCCTGGAAGTGCTTCATCATCGGAACGATCAGCCCGTGCCCGAAACACGCCTCGCCGCGTGAGCACACTTCGGGGTGCGCATCGAGCAGTGCCTGCATCCACGATGTCCCCGACTTCTGGCACCCAACCACAAATGCTCGCGGGAGACCGTCCGCCCGATGAGATTGAGATTGCTCGCTCATACGCGGGATATCGGCGGAATCGGACCCGGCGCTTGATCAGTCCATCATCCCGTGATCACGCAGCCATGACTTGATCTTCCCAGCCTCACCGGGCAGAAACAGGAAGAGCGTATCGTGGTTCAGCGGGTGCACCAGCCGATCGATACGCCCGTGCGTGGCATTGAATGCCCGGGCGGTCGATGTCGGGACGACGGTGTCGCGTGTCGCGTAGAGGTGCAGGGTCGGGAGGTCCCGGATCACCGGCGCGAGGGTTAGGGGGTCGAGCTTGGACGCGGCGCGGTAGTGCGCAACGAGCTCGGCGAGCTGTTCCTGAGTGGGCTCGGGGCCGTCGCGCGGTTCGAGGTGGATCCCGCCGTCGGTGAAGGTGCTCCCAATGGAGGCACTGAGGAGATCACCACCGCCGCCGACCATCACGATCGCGACCTGACGATCGGGGAATGCTTCGCGGAGACGCTGGGCGATCGCGGGCGTCACGAGCGATCCCGCGCTGAACCCCATCACAACAATCGGCTTGGCCGCGAGGTCTGGGAAGGTGCGATCGCTTTCTTCGATGAGTGCTTGTGCTGCGTACGCGTGCTCGGCGAGCCGCTCATCCACCATCCGAGCGATCATTTGCCCGTGCGCTTTCAGATCGGTATCGGGGAAAACCTCGAATCCGGTTTTGGGACGAACCAGCTGACCATCGACTGCTTCGTGCGCCGCGAGGTGCCTTTCGCTTAGGACACGCAGGTCCTCATCGCTATACGCGTCCTGAACATCTTTCAGGCGCTGATACTCCGGATCTTGCGCAAGCCATTCCTGACGGATCGCCCTGCTCTTCGTCGAGTACGCATGAAGCTCAAGCGCGTTCGGCTCGCGGAGAGTAATCTCCGGATCGAGGTGCGCGATCGCCCACCCGTACCCTTCCAATCGGTCGAGCAAAAGATGCTCATACTTGTTCTCGTAGAACGACGCGATATGCAGGACCGTTCCGACACGATCGGATGAATCATCCGCAACTGGATCAGGCAGCCCAAGACGAATCCCATCTTTGAGTTTCCAAGTGCGTTCCTCTTGCGTTCGAGAGATGCCATACAAGCTCAAGTACAAACCTGATAAATCAGGAATGCTGTCATCAGGACCGATCTCGTCACGGGCGTGAAGCCAATCGAGCTCAGCGGCGCTCAGGTACGACCCATCCGTCTCAAACTGCTCGAGTGTCGTTGATAAAAAGCCGAACCGGAGCGTGCGTGAGTATCTAATAGAATAATCGGTATTCCCCCAGAAGCGGAGGAGCCCGCCGTGCTCGATCCGTGATGTGTTGATCGGGCGGACCATCGCGGCTTCAACCAAATCAAGATCTGACGATGTGAGTTTCGGAAGCTTTCGCTGGAGCACCTCGCGATCAATCTTTGCAACGATGAACGATTCGGGTGTGTTCTGCTGCAGGTCACGCAGGGCCTCAGTCTCTTCCGGGACAACCCAGGCCCCAGCTGGCATCGGCTGCTTCTCGACGGCCTCACCCTTGGCGGTGCGGTACTGAAAACACCCGCCGACGGCCAGGGCTGAGATGGCGAGCACAAACGAAATGATATATCTGGTATGCATCAACAACCATACCGCGACTACGGGGACGAGGTGACACACCAACCAATATTACTTTTCATCGCCCATGAGCTTTGCGTTGAACGCCTTGGTGCCGCCGGGCGGGAGGGTGAACCACTGCCAGTTCTCCGTGCCCACTTGCTGGCGCGCGATAATGTTGATCTGCCCGATGTGGAAGCTGTAATGATCCATCGCCCGCGCCATGGCCGCGTGTACAGGGTGCGGCACAGACCGGATCGTCACCACCTTCCCGATGTCCGCCGTCGTCAATGACCCGAGCGTGTCGAACAACACGCCCCACCCCGCCTCCCATCGATCCATGATCCTGGCACGGGTCTCGGGTGTGTGCGTCCGCGGCCTGTTGAACTCCGAGTCTCGATCACGATCGGGCTTCTCGCCGTCGGTGGTGAGGAAGTCGGTGAATCGCGAGATCAGGTTCCCCGCGATGTGACTCGCGATGATCGCGCACGAGTTGAGCCCCGGTGCGAGGATCGCGAAGAACTGCTCGTCGGCGAGCTGATTGAAGGCGTGCTCGCCGAAGGCTTTTTGACGCTCGAACACACCCAACCAGACGGCGATGAGGTTGTTGGGGAGGGGAGTGGTGTATTGGGTATTGGTCATGGGCTGACTGTAGCGTCGCTACGCAGGATCTCGCCACACTCCGGGCATGTCGAGAGCCCGCGGGTGTCATATCCACAGCTGGGGCACCGGCCGAGGCATCGCCGGCTCCAACGCCTGTACCTCCGCGAATAGTGGCGAGTAACCCAGTACAAGGCGAACAGCCCAGTCCCAAAGATCGCAGTGTTGTACAACACGCCAGGGAAGACCGGGCGGTACGGAAACACGACCAGCACATCCCATGCCCCGGGGTAGTTGGTACGCGTCCCTGGGAAGCAATACGAGTACTGCGCCGCACCACCGAGCCGGTCATGCCGCACCGTGCCGCGCCAGGCCGGGAACGGCGAACCATTCAGCTGTTCAAGAATCCGGGCATACGACTCTGCTTCTTGGGTCGTCGGGGTCATCTCGACCTCGGTCCACTCGGGGAAAACCCCCGACCGATATGTGCGCTCAACCCCCGTTCGCCCAGCAAACATCATGTCGTGACGGATCTGAAAAATCCGCCCGCGATGATCTTCAACACCCATGATCCCCCAGCGCTCGCCATCGCTGTTCTCGGGCCCAAGATACCAGCCGGTCGTCCCCCGATCCGTCGGACGCCAGTGCCTCGCGCTGATAAAGCTCATCCAGGTGTTGCTGTACTTGTTCTCGAGGAACTCGATGCCGAGCCATGTCGTGCTGAGCGACACGATGCAACCAAGCGCCGTGAACAGGATCAGGTTGCGAGCGAGCCGTTTCATGCCTTATCAGATACCCCGATTCAAGGTGAACATGCTTGCCATGTACTCGCTGACCAAGACAGCGATGAGGTCGTTGGGAAGGGGGGTGGTGTATGTGACATCACCTCGCTTCTTCAAATTCTCTCTTGATTTTATTGATGTTTCGAAGCAAATCATCCACATTCTGATTAGCAATGCAAAAAGACAAATAATCAAAATATGTTTTGCCTTATGCTGCCTGGTTCGAGAAGGGATGCGGCCGCGATCTGAGCCAATCTGCTATACCGGCATCCTCAAGCTGCTCGCGAAACTCATTGGCCTTGGCAATGTTGTTCGCAAGTTGAAGATCATTCACCGCATCCTTGACAGCTTTACCGAGCTTGTAATCAAAGCATTTTTCAGCACAGTTCGCGCCAACCAGAGACTCTCTGCCATCCGCCGATCGGACTGTGCATTGATAACGGATGTTTTGTTTACCGCAATACTCACAATGTCCGCTGTTAGTGCCTAAATCCTCAACCCCAACCAAATCGAAAGGAGCATCACCCATGCCTGCTTCAGTAAACTTGTGCATAGGATATTTTACACCAAGTACCACTCATCCAGCGCCACCCGCCAATCATCCAGCGACTTCACATAGATGAAGCTCTTCTTCACCTCTTGTGCCTGCGGGTGATGGGCCGCGAACTTGATCCCGAACTTCCGCATGTTCTTGGCGGTGTGCAGCTCCGGGTCACGGAAGTTCTTGTTCACAGCGAGCGCGAGCGCGAAGTGCTGCTCGAGCACCGCCCGCTGCTCTTCGATCGTCGGATCACGCGGCTCGCGCCCCTCCAGCAGATCCCGCGCCTGACGGAAGATCCACGGGTTGCCGATGCACCCGCGCGCCACGCTCACGCCCGAGAGCCCGGTGTACGCGATCATACGGAAGATCTGGTTCACATCCCACACATCGCCCGAGCCCATGATGATGCGTTCGGGGTTGCGATCAACGAGCGCCTTGAGCGGGTCCCAGCGCGATGGGCCGACATACTTCTGCTCGACCGTGCGTCCGTGAACAACCACCCACGCGCACCCGAGGTCGTAGGCCGCGTCGAAGAGGTACAGGAAGTTCCGCTTCATCTCCTCCGTGTCGTCGAAGCTGCGCCGCATCTTCACCGTGACGGGGATCGAGCTCGGCACCGCCTCCCGCACCGCCTTGAGGATCTCGATCGCCCCTTCCGGCTCGCGGAGCCAATGCCCGCCTCGTGATTTCTTGGAGATTTTCTTCACGGGGCAGGCGAGGTTGATGTCGATGGCGGAGAAGCCGAGGGAAGAAGCCATAGGGGATCGACCATCAGCCATCAGTTCTTGTTCTTGCGCATCTTCCCCTGATGGCTGATGCCTGATGGCTGATGGCTCCTGCTCCGCGAGCTTCCGATACTCTTTATTACTCCGCAGCTTCCCCTGCTCGATCATCTTGATTGCTGCCGCGGCCATCTCCGCGGGGTCGGACCCCATGATCTGCCCAATGAGCGGGTGGTCCTCGTCGCCGCCGGGCACATTGTCGTGGATCTCGCCCAGATCCGCTTTGGCGAAGCCCTTACCGCCGTCGAGGAGGGTGCGATCGAGCAGCGCCTCCGTCACGCAGATCGGGCAGCCGTGGCGTCGGGCGATGATCCGCATGGCCGCGTCTGAATAGCCGGCGAGCCCGGCCTGGAAGAACGGGGCATCGAACGCGGGGATGTGCTCTTTGACCCGTGGGTCCATGCCGCCGGATCCGAAGCGATCCACCAGGTCCGCGGCCACCGCGCGGGGGTCGATCTCCTGCGCCCCATCGGCGATGGCGAAGCTCGGCCCCGTGGCATTCTGGCTGGATGAGTTGCTTTGACAGCCCATACATGGGACGATAGGTGTGTGAAGACGCACAACGCCACATCCAGATGCGTGGGCTTTGCCCTTTCTGCTGCCATGACCCTCGCCGCGATTTCGATCCCGCTGGGGGGGTGCCAGCTATTCAACGAGAAGCTGACCGCTGAGCCCGGCCCGGTCTACCCCGAGGACGCGCCGATGGTCACGGTGCTCGATGTTCAGGTTTTCCGCGATGTGACCACACTGCGATTCACAAACTCCACAACCACCGACCTCCCCGAGAGCACCATGTGGCTCAACAAGCGGTACTCCGCCCCGATGCCCGCTGTCGCATCGGGTGAAACAGCGGAGCTCGATCTGCGCGGGTTTGTGGACGAGTTTGGGGACACCTACAAGGCCGGCGGGTTCTTCGCCCAGCGTGAACCCGCGCCCGTGGTCCTTGCCCAGATCGCCGTCCCCGATGACAACGGAAACCCACTGCTGTACGGGCTGGTCGTCGTGCAGAACAAGTACGACTGAGGCGCGAATACTCCGCTTGCATCCCGGGTTGTCTCCCGCGAGGAAGCACAGGCACGCAAAGGCACCCATGGCACGCATACTCGTCGTCGGCCCCCACCCGGATGATCAGGAACTCGGGATGGGCGGCACCATCATCAAGCTTGCCCAGCAAGGGCACGACATCCTCATCCTGGATGTCACCAACGGCGAGCCCACCCCACTCGGGAGTGTCGAGACCCGCACCAAGGAAGCCGCGGCTGCCCTCGAGGTCCTCAAGGAAGGCGCGACGGGCAAGGTTGAGCGTTGGCTGCTCGATCTGCCCAACCGGTTCGTCGAGCACACGCTCGAGAACCGCCACGCGCTCGCGGGCGTCATCCGCGCCTGGCAGGCGCAGATCATCTTCACGACCTTCCCCGAAGACGCCCACCCCGACCACCGGGCGGTGACGCGATGCATCGAAGACGCACGCTTCGACGCCAAGCTCTCCAAGATCGAGATGCCCGCACCGATCAACGCGTGGACGGGCGAGCAGAAAGAGCTCGGCCCACCTCTCTACCCCAAATGGGTCTTCTACTACTACGCGACGCACCTGCGCTGGGTCGCGGACCCGAAGTTCGTCTTCGATATCTCGGGCGTCGTCGATCAGAAGATGCGATCCATCCGCGCCTACGACACCCAGTTCGTCCAGCCGGAGAAGAACCGAAAAGCACTCGAATGGATCGAGGCCAGCGCAACCTACTTCGGTTCCCGCATCGGTGCGGAAGCCGGCGAGCCGTTTTATACGAAGGAGCCCGTGGGGCTCACGGGCTTTGACTCACTCGTGATGTAAAGACCGAGAGCTCCGAGTTTGCGGGCCGCGATCGCGTCCTGCAAGCCGCAGTCATTTCCGATCAAACGCGTACGCGAACCCGCCGTCGACCGCTCGGAAGTTGCCCGTGCGAAGGTCGCCGTCGTCGATATAGGCGTCGAGCGCCATCGCGTCATCCAATGTCGGCGGCTCGATGATCGACGAACCGACAATGCTCACACAGAGAATATCCGAGTCGTCGTGATGCTCGTAGTCGTACTGCCCGCCGATCGGCGTGAGGCCCTGGAACGGGTTGTGCTCGCGGAATCGCGAACGCATCTCCGGCGGGAGCTTCCCCATAACCGTGTCGGGCGGGTAGTAGCCGTTGTTGCGCCGGAACTGCCTGAATAACTCCCCCATCTGGCGCAGCTCGTCGCCCGCTTCCCGGATGCGGGATTGCTCGGACGCATTGGCGCCCCGCGGTATAAAGATGACCGCGCAGACCGCGAGCACGCCGATGGCGATGCCTGTTTCGATTCGTTTAAACCCGCTTGGAATCCGCATGGTGCATTTGTCGGATATGGGCCGGTCCGAATCAAGCGAAGCCCGCGAAGATCGCCAAGACACGCCGGTTGGGCATAATCTTCGCGCTGACACATGATTATCTGGACGCGGATCCTGTATACCATCCTGTGTGCCGACCACCTTCACGCATCTGCTCGAGCCGGAACTGCAGCGTCTGATCGACGACCAGTCGTATCGCGAGCTTCGTGATGCGCTGGGTGTGATGGAGCCCGAAGACATCGCCGACATGATCGAGACCCTCCCGCCCGAATCGGGCGTGGTCGCCTTCCGGGTATTACCACGAGAAGTCTCCGGTGAGGCCTTCGCATCGCTGAACCAGACCGCCCAAGAATCACTGCTCGAGGAACTGGGTACGGAGCGATCCGCCCGCGTCATTGAGATGATGGACCCGGATGATCGGGTCGCGTTGCTCGATGAGCTCCCCGTTGAGATCGCGACACGCCTGATCGCACGGTTCTCGCCGCAGAACCGAAAAATCACACAGGCGATCCTCGGCTACCCGCCCGAATCTGTCGGGCGTCTGATGACGCCGGACTATGTCCGTGTCCGCAAGGACTGGACGATCGAGCGGGCGCTGAAGCACATCCGCATGTACGGGCACGACGCGGAGACCATCAACTGGGTCTTCGTGATCGATCACGAACAAAAGCTGATCGACGACATCCACATCCGTCACATCATCCTCGCGGACCCCCAGTCCACGATCGAGGAGCTGATGGACAACGAGTATGTTGCGCTCTTTGCCGCAGACGATCAGGAGGAGGCCGTGCGGATCATGAACCGCTACGACCGCTCCGCGTTGCCCGTGGTGGATTCGCTGGGGTTGCTCGTTGGGATCGTGACGGTCGACGACATCGCCGATGTTGCGGAAGAAGAGTTTACCGAGGATGTGCAGAAGCTTGGTGGTATGGAAGCGCTCGATGCGCCGTACATGACCTCTCCGGTTGTCAGCATGTTCAAAAAGCGGGGCGGATGGCTCGCGGGCCTCTTCCTCATGCAGATCTTCACGATCTCGATCATGGGATTCTTCGACGAACAGCTCAACAAGGCCGTCGTGCTTGCCCTGTTTGTCCCGATGATCATCGCGTCCGGAGGGAACACCGGCACCCAGGCCGCGAGTCTGCTCGTCCGCGCCATCGCCGTCGAAGAGGTGACCCTGAGCGCCTGGTGGAAGATCATGCGCAAGGAGCTTCTCACGGGCACCTTCCTGGGGCTCACGCTGGGCGTGCTCGGCATGCTCGTCGTGTGGATCCTCTCGCTCACACCCATGGTCGAGACCCCGCACCTCTGGCCTTTGGCGATCACCGTTGGGCTCGCGGTCTTCGCGATCGTGATCTGGGGCTCGCTCATCGGATCGATGTTCCCCCTCCTGCTCGACCGCGTCGGCATGGACCCCGCGGCCTCATCGTCGCCGCTGGTCGCGACGCTGATGGATGTGTCGGGACTTACGATCTACTTCGTGGTGGCCCTGATACTGCTGAGCGGCACGATTTTGTGAGCGGTTCGTGCATATGAAATACGCTAAGCTCTCCCGTGTGATCGGTTTCTTTCTCGATCCGATCGATATCATGTTTGCATGAGTTCTGTGTCCCGCCGTCATTTCCTGACCCGTTCCAGCTCGGTCGCGCTGGGCTTCGCGGGGCTGTCCGCGTCGCTCGCGAAGGGCTCGACCGCGACGCTCCTGTCCAAGCTCGCCGACGCGTCCACAATCGATCCGTCACTGGGGTTCGGGCCGCTCGTCGAGGACCCCCGCGGGATCATCGCGCTCCCCGAGGGGTTCTCGTACCGAATCTTCTCTCGCACGGGTGAGGTGATGGACGACGGGTTGAGCGTGCCGGGCAAGCACGACGCGATGGGCGCGTTCCCCTACATCAACGATGACGGCTCGATCGACCCTGATCGCACCATCCTCATCCGCAACCATGAGATCGAGGACGCGCACAAAACCACCGGCCCGTTCAGACACATCGACGATCTGCTCGGCTTCGATAACACCAAGATCTATGACCCGGGGCGGGGCAAACCCTCCCGCGGCGGCACCACCACCATGGTCTACAACACCAAGGCCCGCGATCTCGAATCGCACTGGTTGTCGCTCGCGGGCACCGAACGCAACTGCGCCGGCGGCATCACCCCCCGCAACACCTGGCTCACCTGCGAAGAGACCGCCAGCGTCAAGGGCGAGCGATTCGAGCACGACCACGGCTATGTCTTCGAGGTCCCCGCGACAACCAAGCCGGTGCTCGCGGACCCAAAGCCGATCAAGGCCATGGGACGGTTCATGCACGAGGCCTGCTGTATCGATCCCAGAACGGGGATCGTGTACCAGACCGAGGACCGCCATGACGGACTCATCTACCGCTATGTCCCCAACAACCCGGAAGATCTGCACGCGGGGGGCAAGCTCCAGGCGCTGCGGGTCGACCACACGCCGAGCCTCGACACGCGTAACTGGGACGCGGACGCGATCAAACCCAATGCACCGACGAGTGTGTCATGGGTGACGCTCGACGATGTTGAATCGCCGAAGGATGACCTTCGCTATCGCGGATTCAGAGCTGGCGCAGCCCGATTTGCGCGGGGCGAGGGCATGTGGTGGGGCAACGGATCGGCCTACTTCGCCGCAACCACCGGCGGCAAAGGATACCACGGGCAGCTCTGGCGCCTCACCCCCGACACAGGCACCGGCGTCGATACCCTTGAGCTCTTCGCGGAGCCGCGCGACCCGAGCATCCTGCACCGCGCCGACAACATCACCTTCTCCCCGTGGGGCGACATGATCGTGTGCGAAGACGAAAACGAGCCGCCACGAATGATCGGCGTCACCCCCAACGGCGAGTTCTACATCATCGGACGCAACGCACAGAACAACAGCGAGTTCGCCGGCGCGACCTTCAGCGCCGACGGCTCAACGCTCTTTGTCAACATCCAAAACCCCGGCTATACGATGGCGATCACTGGGCCGTGGGAGCGGATCAAGCGGGACTGATGGCGTTCAATCGCGCCGACGGCGAGCCGCAACAAGCCCGCCCATCGCGAGCACCATCGGCACACCCGGCGCGGGGATACGAAACGCGACTCCGCTTGTCGCACCAATCGTCGCCCCTCCGACCCCCTGAATCGAGCCGTAGAACTCCGTCTCACCCGTGAGGGTATCGAAAGTAAACAGGTCGGAACTATCATCGAGGATGAACAGCTGATCGTCGACCTCAAGGAACGATGCGGGATCGAAATCGAGCTCAAAGCGATCAACCTGCGAGCCATCAGTGATGTCTGTCACAGTGACATGACTGCTCGACCAGTTGAGACCAAGCATGATGGTCGATGAAACCTGATACACATCGAGATACCCCACATCATCAGTCGCGTACCCGGAAAGCTCTTCGTATTCGCCTGTGAACGGGTCGTATGCTGCGAACGCACGATCTGTGCCGCTCGGGTTGACATATTCGAAGACGCTAAATCCAAGGCGATCATCGAGAGTCCGCACGAGCCCGGAAGCCTGCTGAATACCCGAGTCGTAGTGATCGCTCAGGGTCATGATCGTGGTCTGCACCCCCGTCACCATGTCGTACTGAACGAGCTGCCCGGTGATATTCGCGAGCATCGTGTCACCGCCGGTGAACAGGATTTCGTTTATCCCGATCTGGCCATTCCCATTGATCTGAAAGATCTCGGTCGCCTGGAGAGTCTCGCCATCCACCGAATAGATCCGGGAATCTGCACCGGCGACATAAAAATCGGAAACCCCGGCGAGGGTCGTGGTGCTGAAAAGGCAGGCAGTAAGAATCAACTGAGTCGTGCGCATCATATATCTCCCATATTGATAGTGAAATCAAGTATGGTCTCATTCGAATCGATTACCAGCGTGGTTCCAGATTCGGGATTCAAATTCATGACTCCCCTACCCACATCGCCATGATCACCTCATCCTCATAGCGCCCGTCGGGCTGCCGGAGCGAACGACGCTTCACACCCTCCTCAACAAAGCCCGCACGCTCGTACATCCGGCGCGCAATCGTATTTGTTGCGAGCACCGTCAGCTCCAGACGCTCGATTCCATCGAATGATCGCATGTCCTCGATCGACCGCTCGAGCAGCCGCCGACCCAGCCCGACGCCCTGATGGCTGGGCAGCACGCCCATCCCCAGATCGGCCGCGTGCATGAGTTTCTTGCGCACCGCAAACCGGAAGGTCGCGTTCCCCACAACGAAACCCGTGGCAGGATCAATCGCCACCAGCGAGTAAAACTGCCCTTTCGGGATCATCTCGATGTGCGACTGGATCCGCTCGATCGGAGGCAGATCCTCGGCGCATGTCAGGATCGTGTCCGTCGAACGCCCCAGCGCACAGATATACGCGTGCACCCGCTCGGCATCGCCCTGGCGCGACAAGCGCACCTGCACCGATCGACCATCGCGCAGGATGACCGTTTCTTCCCCGCTCATTCATCACGCCCTTGCTGTGCTCGGCATTCATCCAGAAACGCCACCGCCCGGCGCAGGTGCGGGATCACAATCGATCCACCCACGATCAGCGCGATATCGAAGGTCTCGAAAAGCTCCTCATCGCTCGCACCCGCCTGGACACACTGATCGATGTGATATGAGATGCAATCATCGCAGCGCAGCACCATCGAGGCGCTGAGCCCCAACAACTCTTTCGTCTTCACATCCAGCGCACCGGACTCATAGGTCTTGGTGTCGAGCGTGAAGAAACGCTTTGTGATGGTCGTGCCGCGGGAAAGGATCTTCTCGTTGAGTTCGGCGCGGAAGGACTGGTACTCGTCGTAGCTGCGTGCGGGATTGGTGCTCATACGCCCATGATAGAAATACCTGCCGATCCTTGCGGATCAGATTTCGCTTTTTCGTGTCAGTGATCACCAACCACTGCGGTCTGGTTGCATCAAACCAGATCGAAAGGATTCCCCAATGCGAAAGCACCGAAGAGCATCGCTGCTGATTGTATCGTGCGCCCTCCCCCTCCTCCTCGTCGGGTGCGGGCTGCGCTACTCCGTCCACGAGCACGGGTACCATCGCCCCCCACCTCCGCCGCCGCCGCGGGTCAAGGTGTACCACCACCATCACGGGCATCCCCCTTCGTGCCGATGCCGGCGCTGCAGATAAAATCTGAACTTTGCCGGATCGCGTGCAATCATGCTGCGTTGATCCCCATAGAACGGTTCATCCAATCCACCCATTCCCAAGACGATGAGGACCCATCCATGTCTCGCACACCCACGCTCGCCCTTGCCGCTGTTGCTGTCCTTGCCCCGCTGACCATGAGCGGGTGCCTCGTCACATCGGGCAAGAAACAGCACATCCACGGCGCGTATGTTCAGCCGAGCACGATCTCCAAGGTCCGCGCGAACCACTCCACCAAGACCGAAGTCGAGGAGCTCATGGGCACCCCGACCGAGACTGCGATCAACGACGACGGGACCGAGACCTGGACCTGGAAGTGGACCAAGCACACCGATGAGGGCGGAGCCGTCTTCCTCGTTTTCGCCGGCGGGAGCGAGAAGACCGTGCACGAATCCGTGCATGTGAAGTTCGAGAACGATGTCGTTGTGAAGAAGTGGCGAGATTAAACTGGCCCCGATCTTACTGACCCGCAGCCGTCGCGATGTCCGTGATCCGGTACTCCTCGATCGGGTCCATCCCGATCTCGGCACGCGCGCTGTTCGTCGCGGTGAGATCATGAACCGCGGGCGCGAGGATCGTCCGCGTCTTTGAATCGAATGCCTGAATCATCCCGTACAGCTGCGGGTTGCCCTCGTGCTGCTGCTTGCGATCGTAGATCGATGCGTACGGGCGTGGGGGCATACGCCCGTTGAGCACCTCCTCGCGCAGGATCGGAAGCACCCATGCCGCGTCCTCCATCTGCATGTGAATCAACACAGGCACCATGCTCGGAGTCCCCTCCCCGAGCCGTTCCTCGCTCGGCCACCCACACTCCTCGATCCATCGCATCAGGCGCTTGGTGTTTGCACGATCGATCTCGATCTGCTTCACCCAGAGCGCGTCCTCAAGCACCTTATCGAGCTTGATGCCTTCCTGATTCCGACGGACATGCTCAGCCATCTGCTCATCATTTGGCAGCGAATCCAGACGCGAGATCTCCTCCGCATCCGTTGTGGCCCACGAGATCTGCGTGCGATAGCGCTGGTCCGACTCGATGATCTTATCGAGCACCGCGCGATAAGCGTCCGGATGGCAACCAACGGTCTCATCGATCGCCTGGATCGTGGCGCAACCAATCATGGACACAATCAGTACGCCGATCATCATGACTCTCAACATGGGTGTGTCCTCTCAGTTGGGATTCCAACTCAGATGCACACCATGCGTGAACCTGTCACGATGTTGGGTATTTATGGGTCGGTTGTGCGCAGCTGCGCTTCGAGACGACGCTCGAACTCGGCGTGCGGCATCTGCTCCGCAGATGCATCTCCGAATGCGACATTTACAAAGTCTTCCCAGTGATCCGGGTTCTCATAGAGCAGGATCGATCGCTCATCCCACATCGTGGCATTAGGTGCCATGAAGTATGACTCCTCGATCGTTTCGGCGACGGTCGAAAGAAACTGCCTATCGCTCATTTCGACATGCTCGATCAGAAGTTCACGCCAGTGAGTGAGTGCTGGCAACTGATCGTTGTGGTTTCCAGCATAAACAATGCATCCCTGTGCGAGCGTGCGAAGCTGAACCAAACTACGGCGCGAAGGAGTGTGCCATTCTCGATTTGAACCCGGAGCGGGCAGTAACCAACTCCCAATGAGCATGGCCACGATCAGAAACACCAATCCCAAGAGCAACCGATTCTGTCTCATACGCCACGATCCGCACGGAACCGCACGCGGTTCGAGTTGCATGTGCTGAAACCCATTGCCTATTGCCTAATTCCCATTGCCCTCTTCCTTACGCTTCATCCAATACCACGTTGTACCGCGCCATCACCTTCACACGTGTGACCAGTGCGATGGGCTTTGTGCCCTCGAACCCATCCACCAGCACCAACGACGACACCTCGTTGCGGGCGAACTTGTCCATCACGGTATCGAGATGATCTTCGGGTTGGATGATCGGCAGATCGTTCCGCATCAACTCCGCAACGAGCAAGAGCGGGATGGCTTCGCGATCGATCAGCGCCGTCCGCATGTCCGTGCCCGTCACCATGCCCATGTACCGCCCGTCCGCGTCCACGACGGGGAAGTCCGGCACATTGTGGTGCGCGTGGAGCGTGATGAGCTTGCTCAGCGGGTCCGACGCGTAGATGGGCTCGGGTGGCAATGGCGCATACTCGACGCTGCTCACGGGCACATGTCGCAACATCGACAGATCGCGCCCAGTGCCGATTCGCACGCCCTCGCGCCTTAGCTTGGCGGTGTAGATCGAATCGGGCATGAGCTTGCGGGAGAACATCGTGGAGATGATGGCCGCGAGCATGATCGGCGCCAGCACACGCGGCTCGCGCGTCAGCTCGAACAGCATGAGGATTGATGTCATCGGCGCGAAGGTCGTGCCCGCGACCACCGCCGCCATCCCCACCAGCGCGTAACTCGCCGGGGACCCGCCCTCGGGGATCAGCCCGAACATCTCGAGGACCAGCCCGAAGGTCCCGCCGACCGTGGCACCGACAAACAGAGAAGGCGCGAACACACCGCCGCTCCCGCCCGATCCGAGCGTTGAGCTCGTCGCCGCGATCTTGGCGATCGCCAGCATCCCCAGCAGAATCACCGCGACCCATGTCACATCCGCGGCCGTGTAGTGCGTGGGATCGAGCAACGAGGTGATCATCGCATACCCATTCCCGAAAAAGACGGGAACACTCGAGTCCATCGGCACCAGAGCGCTCTCCCCGACCCCGTGCGTCGCACGCTGCCCAGCGATGCCGAGCAACCCGAGGACCAGCGCACCGAGCATGGGCAGCAATGCCGGATGGATCGGGACGCGTTCGAAAAATCGCTCGCTCGCGTGGAGCGTCTCAACAAACGCCCAAGCCGCGACGGCACAGACCAACCCGAGCATCAGATAACTCGGGAGTTCGCGGACTGTGAACAGATACCCCGTCAGCTCATACGCGAAGATCGCCTCCTCGTGGGGAAGGATGACCTGCGTCATCGCGGTCGCGAAGACAGACGCGATCACGATCGGCGTAAACGCCTTGAGCGAGAAATCCCGCAACAGAATCTCGAGCGCGAAGAACACGCCCGCGATGGGCGCATTGAAGATGCTTGAGATGCCCGCCGCGGCACCGCACCCGACGAGCGTTGGAACATGACGCGTCGGGACCCCGATGCGTTGCCCGATCGTTGAACCCATCACCGCGCCGATCTGAACAATCGGACCTTCCGCACCCGCCGACCCGCCAGAACCCACGGTGCAGATCGAGGTGATGATCTTCACCACGCCCACACGGGCGCGGAGCTTGCCGCCCCGACGCACGATCGCATCGAGCACCTGAGGCACGCCGTGCCCCGATGCTTCCCTCGCGAACAGGTACACCAATATCCCGCTGATCAACGCCCCCACCATGGGGATGACCGGCATGAGATACATCCGTGAGCCGTCCTCGCCCTGGAGAATGTACTGAAGATGCTCCGTCCACTCGAGCACGAGATCCAGAAAATACGCGAACCCGACCGCACCGATCGCCGTCAGTGCACCGATGATCGCCCCGAGCATGTTCAGCCACCCGTCAGGATGGTCGTGAACCCACGCACCAAGCGAGCGAACAATCCGCTTCGGTGTCAGACTGGAGATCTTCGGCTTGGGCACAATCCATCATAGAACAGCGCTTACGCGCTCGCAGCACGCGGGTCCTCTTGCAACAAGAGTTCTTCAACCTTGGGCGCTTCGGGCACCGGCTTGCCCTTGCTATCCGTCAGCGGGGTGCCGTCCATCCGTGTGACCGTGATCACCGGGTTCTTTTTCTCGTGCGCCTCGAGCTGGGACTCGAGCTGGGACTTCTTGTCGTCTTCCAACGCCGCCCATTTCCCTCGGCCTCGACACTTGGGGAATCGAGAGCATCCGAGCCACGGGCCTCGCGCACCGTTGCGGAGATACAGCGGGCTGTCGCAGGTCGGGCATGGTAGATCCGTTTCCAGAGGCGGCACGCTGGGTGCGTTGACGAACCCCTTTTTATCGATGTTGAGGATCATGCCGTCGTCGTTCGTCTCACCATCCTCGAGCGGAGTGGTCAGGAACGGACCGAATCGCCCGGTCTTGCGGATCATTGGGCGCCCCGTCTTGGGGCACTTCACATCCACGAACTCCGCCATCTGCGGGCGACCCTCGCGATCGCACGGGCACGCCCAATCGCAATCGGGGTAGGTGGAACAGCTCAGGAATCGGCCGTTCTTCCCAAAGCGGTACACGAGCGTGGACCCGCACTTCTCGCACCGATATTCATCGGGCGCCGGCTTGGTCTCGGCTTTGGCGTGCGTCATCTCTTCATGCGCCTTCTCAAGCGACTTGGAGAAACGCCCATAGAACTGCTCGAGCATCTCGATCCAGTCGAGGTGCTCGTCCTCGATCTTATCGAGCTCCTCCTCAAGCTGTCGCGTGTAGCTCAGATCCATCAGGCGAGGGAACCCCTCGACAAGCTTGTCCGTCACGACCTCACCAAGGTCCGTCGCGTAGAATGCACGCTGGATCTGCTCGACATACTTGCGATCCTGGATCGTCTGGATGATGCTCGCGTAGGTCGACGGGCGACCGATCCCCTCGGACTCGAGCGTCTTGATGAGCGACGCTTCCGAGTAGCGACCGGGAGGCGTTGTAAACTTCTGATCGACCTGGAAATCGAAGGGGTACAGACCCTGCTTTTCTTCGAGCTTGGGAAGGTTGAGCTCATCGCCGGAGGTCGGCACGCCCGAAACCCGGTAATGCCCGTCGAACGCGAGTGTGCGCCCCGTCGCGCGGAACACGGCCTTGTCCGCCTCGCCGCCGCGGATCATGACACTCGTGGCGTCCCACTCCGCGGGGACCATCTGGCACGCAACGAAGCGCTCCCAGACAAGCTTGTACAGGCGGTACTGATCGGGCTTGAGGGCGCTCTTGACCTGGTCGGGGTGACGGCTGACATCCGTGGGACGGATCGCCTCGTGTGCTTCCTGCGCGTCCTTGTTCGTGGACTTGAAGAAGTTGGGCTTGCCCGGGAGATACTTGTCACCGAACTGGCTCTGGATGTGCGAGCGAACAGCGCTCAACGCCTCGCCCGCGATGTGCGTCGAGTCGGTACGCATGTAGGTGATCAAACCAACAGGACCCTCGCCCGGTATATTCACACCCTCGTAAAGCCCCTGCGCGGCACGCATGGTGCGCTGTGCGCCAAAGCCCAATCGCGAGGATGCGCTCTGCTGCATCGTCGAGGTGATGAAGGGCGCGGGGGCGCGCGACTTGGTCCGCTTGGTCTCGATCGATTCGATCGTGTACGACGCGTCGGCGCTCGCGACACCTGTGATATTGCGAACCCAGCGAGCAGGCCCCTTGCCGCGTTCGTCTTCCTTCACCTCGGAAGACACGTCGGACAATCCGATCTGCGATGCGATGGCCTGTACCTGACCGCTGATATCGTGCGATCCGGGCTTGGCGAACGCCTCATCCACTTTCTGGAGGCGTTGGGTGACATCGTCCTCACCGAGTGTCTTGGGCTCGGGGACGATGGTCGCGCTGAGGATACGCGGATCGAACTTCTCGCCGTCGAACTCGACAAGCTCGGCGCGGATGGTGTTGTTCTTACCAAGCCAGCCGTTCTGCGCCTTGACCGTCGGGCCCTTGCCTTTCTCGTCCGTATCCGAAAGGAACTTCCGCCACTCGTCGCCCAACGCGCCGGCCTTGGCCTGATCGAGCGCGAAATACCCCGTGATGTTCCAGTACTCGTCCGGGATAAATGCGCGAATCTGTCGCTCGCGTTCCACGATCAATCGAACCGCCACGGACTGCACGCGCCCGGCGCTCAGACCCCGCGCGACCTTCTTCCAGAGCAACGGCGAAACCTGATATCCGACGATGCGATCGAGAATACGGCGCGCCTGCTGCGCGTTGACCCGATCCTCGTCGATCGGATGCGGGTTGTGGAACGCCTTGTCAATTTCCGTCTTGGTGATCGCGGGAAAAATCACCCGCTTGGCGTCCTTCGAATCGATCTTGAGTTCCTGCGCGAGATGCCACGCGATCGCTTCCCCTTCGCGATCGAGGTCGGTCGCGAACCAGATCTCGCCGCCGCTGCTCAGCGCGTCTTTGGCCGCCGCTTTCAGGTCCTTCATGACCTGTTCTTTGCCCTTGAGGATCTCGTAGCTCGGCTGGAAGCGCTTCTCGATCTTCACGCCCGGAACCGGATCCTTGACGCCCTTGGGGTTCTTGGATGGCAGATCGCGCACATGCCCAACGGACGCCAGGACGACATAGTCATTCCCCAGGTGCTTGTTGATCGTCTTGGCCTTCGCCGGGGATTCCACGATCACCAGCGACTTGCCCTGGGCGTCGCCCTTCTTGTAGTTCGACCCGAACGACTTGCGCCCTGACGCCTTTTTGGTCGTCTTCTTGGTCGTTTTCTTCGCGGACTTCTTTGTGGTTTTCTTCTTAGCCATAAAGCGTGTGTTGCCTCGTGATCGGCGGGGTGCAGCACTGGGCTGTATAAATAAGGATGGGCACAGAGGGAACGCCGGTTCTTTGCATTTGTCAAGCCCAGATCCACAATCTGACGCAGGATCGCCCTTCTGAGGGTCCTACGCTTGATGAATGACCCAGACACGCGAAGTGAACTTTGACGGATTGATCGGCCCTACGCACAACTACGCCGGACTCTCGCCGGGCAATATCGCCTCCGCCTCCAACGCAGGAGGCATCTCCAAGCCCAAAGCCGCTGCGCTGCAGGGACTTGCGAAAATGAACACCCTCCGATCTCTGGGGCTCACCCAAGGGGTCCTCCCGCCGCAGCAACGCCCGGATCTGGGGGCGCTGCGGGACATCGGATTCACCGGCGCCGACGAAAAGATACTGAAAGACGCCCATGAGAGCGATCCCACACTCCTCGCAGCAATCTGGAGCGCTAGCAGCATGTGGGCCGCCAATGCCGCGACGGTCTCCCCCAGCATCGATTGCGCCGACGGGCGGGTCCATATGACCCCAGCGAACCTGATCTCGAACTACCACCGATCGCTTGAGCACCCCACAACAACGCGGATGCTGCGGATGATCTTCCGAGATGAGGACAAGTTCTGCGTGCACGATCCGCTCCCGCTGCAGATGCGCTACGCGGACGAGGGTGCCGCGAACCATGTGCGGTTCGCGCCAACGCACGGCGAGCCGGGCGTCGAGATGTTCGTCTTTGGGTTCGATCGCGAAGACCCTGCCGGGGGGGCACGCAAGTACCCATCGCGCCAGACCCGCGCCGCGTGCGAAGCCATCGCCCGCCTGCACCAGCTCGACCCGTCCCGCGTCGTTTACACGCGCCAGCACCCAGACGCGATCGACGCGGGGGTGTTCCATAACGATGTCATCGCGACGGGCAACGAGAGGGTCTTCCTGTACCACGAGCAGGCGTTCGCAACCTCGCGATCGCTCGTGGCGGATATCGCGTCGCCGATGGGCGAGCCACTGATCCTCGTCGAAGCGCACGACACTGACTTCACCCTCGAAGACGCCGTCGGGAGCTACCTGTTCAACTCGCAGATCGTGACACTGCCCGACGGATCGATGGCGCTGATCGCGCCACTGGAAACCCAGGAAAACCCACGGGTAGATGCGTTTGTCCAGAGCATGATCGAATCCCAGGACAACCCGATCAACGCGGTCCACTACCTCGATGTCCGCGAGTCCATGCGCAATGGTGGCGGACCAGCATGCCTGCGCCTCCGCGTCGTTCTCAATGACGAGGAAATGAGCGCGGTCCATACAGGCGTCATCCTGACGGATGAGCTGAGCACCAAACTCGAATCCTGGATCGAAAAGCACTACCCAGACGAGCTCAGCGCAGAGGAACTGCTCAATCCCAAGCTCGTTCGAGCACTACAAGACGCGCTGGACGAACTCACACAGATCCTGCAACTCCCGAAGCTGTACCCGTTCCAGCGTTAATTTTGCGCGTTTTACCCCCACTTACGGGTGGTTGCAGTAACGCGACTCAGTTCTCGAAGTGAAATCGTGCTGAAGCGCCCGCACCCGCTGAACTCCAGTATTCAATACACACGATACAGAAGCGTAACCCCTTTGGTTATCGACCCCCTCAAAATGGTGGTCGAATATCCCTGCCGCCATTGGCATCCAACAAGGACGAACCGATGTCAGACGACCACCACATCCCTACCGCAAAGCATGGCCTGGTCCCCGAGCCCGGCGAACGCCTCGCTCGCCCCTTCGAACGCTTTGCGAGTCTCTCAAGCTCAGGCGGTATTGTGCTGCTCTTGATGACAGCGATCGCGATGATCTGGGCAAACAACGACTACGACAGCTACAAAGAGCTGTTTAACGACACGGAGATCCGGATCACCGTCGCGGATAATCCCCACGACACCCAT
Organism: Phycisphaerales bacterium; assembly: GCA_965216865.1. GTDB lineage: Bacteria > Planctomycetota > Phycisphaerae > Phycisphaerales > UBA1924 > UBA1924. The sequence continues at coordinate 1,825,779 of OZ244206.1, read as the reverse complement.
GCCGGGCACGAAGAGCACGCGGACGATGCGGCCCACCACGCCGAAGGCGACGCAGAACACGCCGATGATCATTCCGACGCGCACGCCGATTCCCCAATCGAAGAAGCGGCCGAAGAAGTCGAGCAAGCGGTCGAAGATCTGTCGTTCACCGACACACCGCACAACGAGGGACATGTCGACGAAGAAGGCGACAAGCACGCATGGCACGAGCTGCCAAACGAGCCGTATTGGTGGCAGGGTCACTCGATCGCGCACTGGATCAATGACCTGCTCATGGCGATCTTCTTCCTCGTCGTCGGCTTGGAAATCAAGCGAGAGATCCTCGTCGGCGAGCTCGCATCGCCCAAGCGTGCGGCACTCCCGATCTTCGGCGCACTCGGCGGGATGATCGGTCCCGCGCTGATCTTTGTCGCTTTCAACGCCGGTAAGGAAACCATCGGCGGATGGGGGATCCCCATGGCAACCGACATCGCGTTCGCGGTCGGGATCCTCGCGATGCTCGGTTCACGCATCCCCAACTCACTCAAGGTCTTCCTCACCTCCCTCGCGATCGTCGACGACCTGGGCGCACTCATCGTCATTGCCGTGTTCTACACCGAGAACCTCGCGCTCGAGTACCTCGGATACGCGGGTGTCATCATCGGTATCCTCGCGTTCATGAACCTGCTCCGGGTCCGATGGATCACGCTCTACCTTGTGCTCGGGCTCCCTCTCTGGTACTTCATTTACATGTCCGGCGTCCACGCGACGATCGCCGGCGTGCTCCTCGCACTCACCATCCCCGCACACGCTCGCGTCAACGCGATCAACTTCGTCTTCTCCACCCGCAAGGCGCTCGATGTGTTCGAGAATGCCCACGACGACCCGGAGTACGATGTCAAGCAATCATCAGTGCGTCGAGCTTCGGTCAACGCCATCATTAAGAACGCTCGACAGGTCCTGCCACCGCTGCACCGCATCGAGTATGTCCTGCACCCGTGGGCCGCGTTCGTCATCATCCCCATCTTCGCGCTCGCCAACGCTGGGATTGAGATCCACGGCGGTATCGCCGAAAACCTGACCGATCCTGCCGCAATGGGGATCATCCTCGGCCTCTTCGTCGGCAAGCCACTCGGCATCATCCTGCTCTGCTGGTTTGCATGCGTCATCAAGGTCGCTTCACTCCCGCGCGGCGTTTCCTGGCGACACATCTTCGGTGCCGGCATGCTCGGCGGGATCGGCTTCACCATGGCGATCTTCATCGCAAACCTTGCCTACGCCAACTCACAGGCACACCTGGAGCACGCGAAGCTCGCAATCCTCGTCGCATCAGCACTCTCCGCGATCGGCGGCGCCATCGTCCTGATGACCTGCAAGAGCAGCCCCGAACCTGAGCCCGAAACCCTGGGCCCACTGGTGGATGACGACGACGACGATTAAGCCACGACCCATTCAATCAACAAGCCCCCGGACATCCGGGGGCTTTTTCTTCGTGCCTGTTCGTGCGCTTGATGAGAGCCGACAACCCGTTCGTCAGAACTCCGGAAACACGACACCCTCACCGGCCCGATACTTCGCGTCTTCGATGATGTAGACGCCCAGCACCCACCCATCAACAACATAGGGATCCGCATAGAACATCCCGACAACGCTGCCATACCCAACGGCCGAGTTCCCGAAGTCTACATCGTGATTCAGACTCACCTCAACAGCATCGAACGGCGTGGGTGGCACGCCGATGCAGCACCCATCCCATGGGTTCTTCATCACGAGCAGCTCACGGGTGGATGACGCAACGACAGGCACAAGCGTGTTGCCCTCGATCGTCACGAACTTTCCATCAAGCAGGTCCAGCCAATCGGGAAGCGTGTCCTTGCCGTTCTTTGGGTCGTATGTGTTCTCAATGGACTTGAGCACTTCCCAACTCAGAACATACGGCTCGGACTCAGTCCCCGCACCCTGAACCCATGCGTTTGCGCCCAAGACTTTGAATGACCCATCGCCCCGCAACTCATAGCTCGGTCCTTGGGGCTCATCGGCCTCCGCGACCTCATCCTTCGCGTTGCCCGGCTCCGGAAGATCGATCACGATCTCACCCGTCGGTTCGGGCGAGCTGTCGGGCTTGGCGGGGGTGAGCTCTGTGGACGGTTTCTCTGTGCGTGCGTGCGCCTCTTCGGGGAGCTGATCCTTGAGCGCCTGCATCGTCTCCAAGATCGACCCCGGGTCGAACCCCTCAGCGGGCTCCTGCTGAGCTTGCGTTTCCTCCGCGGCAACCTCCGCCAGCGTGTCGGATTCCGGCTCAACGACCAGCTCCACCGGCTCCGACTGATCCGCAGCAACCCGCTCGGATTCGCCTGCGGCGTCTGCCTCGGGCTGGGCCTGTTCCGCGGGTTGCGTCTGCGCAGACGAATCCCGCTCACGACGCGGGCGCCTCGCGGGGGTCGATGCCTCCCGCTCGGCTTCCAGCTGATTGAGGAGCTCAGATTGCGCGAGCGTTTCATCCCGGACACGCTTCAAATAAAGCCCGCCTGTAAGAACGCACAACCCAAGGATGAAGAGCCAGAACCAGCGCATGTCGTTGATCTCCCAATCGGTATCTTACATGGCCGGACGCAGCGCCCGAACAACGCTCGTGCGGTACGCGACGATCGCGGGCAACACACCCGCGATGCAGGACAAGGCAACACTCGCAAGAACGATCATCAGGTACCCGTCGAGCGGCAGCGCGGGTTCGATGACAATCCCGACTCGCTGCGCGAGAACATTCGTAACGATCAGCCCGCCGAGGAACGAGAGGGCGATCCCGATCGCACCGCCGATGAGCCCGATGATCGCGCTCTCCGTGAGGACCATGGAGAACACCCGCGGACGCGACGCGCCGAGCACCCGCAGCACCGCGATCTGCTTGCGGCGCTGCTCCATCGAGTTGTACAACGCGAGCAAAATCGACACACCAGACGAGAGCATCACCGCGATCGCCATCGCGAGCAGCACCTGATCGATGTTCGAGACGATCGAGAACAGGTTTCCCACGGTGTCCGCAGGACTCGCGACGGTCCAGTTCGGATCACGCAGCAACGCAGAAAGGACCTGCACAAGCGCACCCTTGCGATTGCCGAGCGACGCGTAGACAGCCGTGATCTTCATGTCTTCATGGATCAGATCGTCGATGCTCGTGGTGATCCCGTGCCCGAAGATCGCTTCGCGTCGATCATGGGCATGAATGATCCAAGACGAATCGAGCGAGGTAAAGATCGCACGATCGTGCGCAGTCCCCGTGGATTCGAGAATCCCAACGACCTCGAAGCTGAACTCGTCGTGGGTATGTCCGCCCTCGGACCGGGGTGCGCCGTGCTCAAGTGAGATGGTGTCGCCCAAAGATAACCCGAGCCGCGCCGAAGCATCGGCCCCCACCACAACCTGGAACGGCTCATCGAAATACACGCCCGTCGCGAGCGTCCAGTCCGTGCCCTGCGCGGGCTGGAACGACTCAAAGAACGACCCATCCGTACCCATCACCGGCGCATCGAGATACGAATCGCCCAACTGGGTCGGGACCGTCCAAGCGAACGGGTACGAACGCTTGAGCTCGAGATACTGCGCCCAGGTGATCGGGGTCGTCGGCGGGGACGCGTAGAACATGGAGTTGAGCACGCTCGGCAGCGGCCCGGCCTCCTTGGAAATCAGCATCTGCACATTGCCCGTGCCACGCTTGAAACTGTTCTCCCCGGCGTCACGCATCGAGATCAGCAAGGTGACAAGCCCCACCGCGATCGCGACACTCAGAATCGTCACGATGCTCGAGAAGGTTCGGGTACGCATGGATCGCGTCACGATGTTCCAATCACTCATCGACATCACGCGCCCTCCAATGCGCCCTGGAGCTGCTCAAGGGGCGAGGCAAGGTGTTCATGCCGATCGAAGCGATCTACGAACCGCTGGTCGTGCGTCACACAGAGCAACGCCGCGTTCGATGATCGGCACGCGTCCTGGAGCAGATCGAGCGCGACCTGCGCGTTATCGGGATCCAGCGATGCGGTCGGCTCATCCGCGAGCACCAGCGCCGGATCACACGCCAACGCACGAGCAATCGCGACCCGCTGCTGCTGCCCGATACTCAACCGTTCGACGCGCTGGGCCGGGGTCGGGATCCCAAGGGATTCCAGCAAGGTTCGTGCACGGTCACGATGCGAGCCCCGCGGAATATCCGAAAACATGAGCGCGGCCATCACATTCTCTTCCGCGCTGAAGCCCGTCAGCAGGTGATGCGTCTGGAAAACCATCCCCACGGATCGACCCCGAAACCGATCGCGGGCATGCCCGTTAAGCATGTGGATATCTTCCCCAGCGATCTCGATCGTCCCAGAACTCGGGTCCATCAGCCCCGCCACCAGATGCAGAAGCGTAGATTTACCCGAGCCCGACGAGCCGGTCAGCACGACCTGCTCACCCGGATCGAGGGTGAGCGCGTCGATCTGCAGGGCCGGAGTGCCGCTGCTCGCATATCGATGTGCGAGTGAGGAAATTCGGAGCGCTGGAGTAGTCTCAGTATTCTGCACATCAAAGCGTATGGTCATTGGCCTGCGATGCGTCAAATGAGTCACCCTTCTCAGGTCCGATTTTGATGTTTGGCCTTTGATCTGTCAGATTCATTGCTCAATTCATTGAAATTGACTTGGCAAACAACTCCAGACCCGGTTACGCTGGGGTGCAGTATCCAAAAAACCCCATTTCTGGAGGACAAACACGATGTTTCGAATTTCAGCTATTGCAGCACTGGCTGCAAGCTGTGGTGTAGCCGCCGCAGTTCCCGATGTTGTCTGTGGCACGCTCGACGATGTGAACCACTACGGCGCGATTGGCGGCGTGCGTGCGTACGCAGTCGGTACCACCGCATGTAATGCCGGCGATGTCAATCTCAACTGGATCGACGGTACCCCCAACCACCCCGTCATCTCCTGTACGCTCTACAAGCTCAAAGACGGCCGTCTTGAGCAGCTCGGCGTGACCTTCGTCAAGCACTCCTTCGCGTCCCTCCAGGGTAACGCGTGTGGATTCGGCTGTGGCTCCGGCGGTACCTTCTCCGCTCTCGGCCCTGGCTGTTCAGACCCATACGGGGCAGGCCTCAACGGCGGTCAGACCGGTCTTGGCCCGCGTTCGGAAATCAACGCATTCAACGGCCAGTTCGTCTACCCCTTCACCACGATCAACCAGAGCGGTAACTCGATCTTCAAGCGCATCCAGGTCCCCGCGGACGAGATGCCCGATGCAGCCGCTCAGTTCTTCGTTGAAGGCCAGTATGTCATCAAGGACGAAATCCAGCCCGACGGTACTCCCTACATCGATAACGATCCGACCAGCGATTGGTTCGGTCGTCCCGTGAACTGGAACAACGCCTCCTACGAGCGCATGAATGTTCAGGCAAGCGGTTCCGCAAGCACCACCGGCGCGACCTTCCGTGCCCGTGCTGCAATCTACGCATGGCAGGACCACGGCAACGGCCCCAACAACCCCGACAACTCCGTCGAGGTCGTTGAAGTCCCCGTTCCCGATGAAGGCCTCCTCCATGTCGCGTGCAAGGTGACCGACCTCGGTGACGGCACCTACCGCTACGACTACGCGGTCCACAACCAGAACTCCGACCTCAGCGTTGGCTCGTTCTCGGTTCCCGCCGCTGGATCGATCTCGGATTACTACTTCAACGACATCGACTACCACGACGGACCTGACGGGCTCATCTCCGGAGCCGACTGGGCACCCGCCGAGGGCGCAAACTCGATCACATGGGGTGCTGAGCCATTCATCAGCAACCCGAACGGGAACGCGATCCGCTGGGGCACCATGTACAACTTCTCCTTCGTCTCGGACGCTGCTCCGGTTGACGGCGAAGTCACCATCGGCATGTGGAAGGCACCAGGAATGCAGCTCACCGCTGATGTTCAGGTTCCCGGCGGCACTTGCCCCGCTGACCTGACTGGCGACGGCGTGCTCGACTTCTTCGATGTCAGCGCATTCCTCAACGCGTTCAACGCTCAGGATTCCATCGCCGACTTCACTGGCGACGGCGTGTTTGACTTCTTCGATGTCAGCGCGTTCCTCAACGCATACAACGCGGGCTGCCCGTAATCTGATCACGCCCAAACGGGCATGATCCTCAACATCTGTTTGTTCAATCCCCGCCCGGCAACGGGCGGGGATTTTTCATGCACGAATCACAGATCTCGGTACAATTCGCATATGCAAACGCAGCACGAGTCCGGCGTCGTCGTCTTCGATCATCCTCTGATCGCTCACAAACTCGCAAGCATCCGCGACAAGCACACAGGACACCGATCGTTCCGTGCCGCACTCTCACAGATCGCGGGGCTCATGGTCTATGAGGTCACACGCGAACTCCCCACACGCAGGCAAAGAGTCGAAACGCCGATGACGCACACCCAGTGCAATGTACTCGCGTGCGCGATCACCATCGTCCCCGTGCTCCGCGCAGGGCTCGGCATGATCGACGGCATACTCGAAGTCATGCCCGAAGCACGCGTCGGACACCTCGGACTCGCACGCGATGAGCAAACACTCGAACCCACCGCATACCTCAACAAGCTGCCACGCGATCTCGATGCGGGCCCCGTCATTCTTGTCGACCCCATGCTCGCGACGGGCGGCAGCGCCGCCGCGGCCATCGCCATGCTCCGCCAGGCCGGCGCCAGCGATATCCGAATGATCTGCCTCGTCGCATCGCCTGAGGGAATCGAACGCATGCGACGCGAGCACCCAGAGGTCAAGGTCTACGCCGCGGCACTCGATGAACGCATCGACGAAAACGGGTTCATCGTTCCCGGGCTCGGTGACGCCGGCGATCGGATGTATGGCACCGTCGAGTGAGACCTATTCGCCCGGCGGAACCCCGATATCCTCGTTCCACAGCTCAGGATGCCCCTCGATAAACGCACGCATCAACTCGATGCATCGCGGATCGTCCGCGACCACGACCTCCACCCCCTCCTGTGACATCCAATCCTCACGCCCCAGGAAGGTCTCGTGCTCGCCGATGATTACCCGAGGGATCCGGTGCAGGATCGCGGTTCCGGTGCACATGGCGCACGGTGAAAGCGTCGAAGCAAGTGTCAGGGTGTGCCAATCACGACGCCGACCCGCGTTGCGGATGCACACCGTCTCCGCGTGCGCGGTTGAATCACCGGACTGCACGCGCAGATTGTGTCCCGCGGAAACAACGCGTCCATCGCGATCAATCAGCGCAGACCCGATCGGGATCCCGCCCTCACCTCGCGATTTCAGGGCCTGCTCATACGCGGCATCGAGCGCGCGTTCATCATTCGGAGTCAGTTTGCTCATGCCACCAGCGTATCAGTCTTCGAGCGATTCATCACCGGATTGCTCGTTGACTTCCAGCGGGATCGGCTCTCGGACGATCGGGGCCGCGTCGATCGGGATCATCTCGGCCTCCGCATGAAAGTGGATCGGCTCGAAAAAGGTGCCCGGGAGCTCAGAAATCCAGGGATCCTGAAGGTGACGAAGGAGCCCGTACGGCACACGGACACGGAAATCGACGAGCGTGGGATCGTCCGGCTGAACGATCACCTCGACGCTGCCGTTCTCCTCGGAACCGTCCAAAGCACCCGGCGTCGCGTTGACCCCCGCCTTCACACGACCGCCCAGCGTGTCCTTCGGATCAGAGAGCAGATACTGGTTGCGGGCGGTCCCCGGGAGAGCACAGGCCTTTAGATCCGCCAACGCATACTTCAGATGCATTAACGCCGTGCCCTCGTGATACTTCACGGGTTGATTGAAACGCACACCCGCGATCTCGATCGATACATCCGTGTACGGATCGATCCCCTTGAAAAACGCACGACTGTTCTTCGCCTTGGTCAAACCCACGCGGACGACGGCGCCCTTCGGGTGCCCCGCACCGGTCTCGATGCGGGTCCCGCCGAGGGTCGCGTACGCAAGCGCATTGGACTCCCCAAGCTGCTCGCCACCCACAGGAGCCGTGAACGGCATGGTCATGGTGAAACGCTGCGGCTCACCGCCCGCGATCCATTCGATCGTCACACGAGGGTGCTGACCATCCTCTACGAGCAGCAGTGTTGGACGATCCGGCTCCTGTGACACTGCAAGCGACCCAGCCCATGCAGGGCACACCGAGACCGCAAGCGTTATGGTGCCTAACACCATCCAAATCAGCTGTGGTTTTGGGATTTTCATCGCCCGCATCATACACCCGTTGTAATTTCGTACAAGTGAATACGGATTTAAGCAACCTCAATGGGTGAGTTCACGAATAATCAGGTGCTTACTCAAGCACAGGGGCTTGTGTGCGCTGTACGCCCCCCCTTCAGACGCAGCACGGTTCTCGTAGCTGTCGACAAATGCAGAAAGGACGCCCCGATGGGTCTTCAACACGGTTCGTGGAACGCTGTTCGTCTTGGTTTGGTCCTTGCGCTCAGCGTCGGTTCAATCGCCTCGGCACATGACGACGATGTACGCAAGCTCCTCGATCGGGAATCAGCGGTCGAAGGACCGATCTACACCTTCAACGGTGAACGCGCAGGACCCTACGCATCCAGCAACATCACCCTGCTCTCCCAGATCCCACTGAACAACTTCTCCGGCGTCAACACCGCATCCGGCAACGACTGCTGGGGATATGTCTCACCCAGCGGACGCGAGTACGCGATCATGGGGCTCGAGGGCGGATACGGCTTCGTTGAGATTACCAACCCGACCAACCCCGTCATCGTCGACACCGTATCAGGCCCAAGCTCCCTTTGGCACGATGTCAAGGTCATCGGCAACTACGCCTACGGCGTCTCCGAAGGTGGTTCGGGCATCCAGGTCATGGACCTCTCAAACATCGATAACGGCAGTGTGAGCCTCGTCCGCAACTGGACCGGCGGCGGATACTCCACCACGCACAACATCGTCACAAACGAAGACACCGGCTCGCTCTGGGTCGTCGGCGCAAACATCGGCAACGGCGGGCTCATCCACATCGACATCTCCAACCCCGAACTGCCCCAGCTCGACGGCGGGTGGACCGATATGTATGTCCACGACGCACAGGTCCTCACCTGGGACTCCGGCCCCCTCGCCGGGCGCGAACTCGCGTTCTGTGCAGGCGGTTTCTCCGGCGGCTTTACCGAAACAGGGCTCCGCATCGTCGATGTCACAAACCCCAACAGCACGCAGACGCTCTCGACCCTGTTCTACCCGAGCTCCGGCTACGCACACCAGGTCTGGGTCACACCCGATCAGAAATACCTCTACCTCAACGACGAACTCGACGAGGGCTCCTCGGTTCAGGTCACCACCACTCGCGTGATCAACATCGAGGATCCGTACAACCCTGTCTTCGTCGGGACCTACACCACCGGCCTGCCCGCGATCGATCACAACCTGTACATCAACGATGAGTTCGTGTTCCAGGCAAACTACCGCTCGGGTCTCCGCGTCTTTGATAACCTCGACCCAACCAACCCCGTCGAGGTGGCGTACATCGATACCTACCCCGGCTCCGACAGCGCATCGTTCAACGGCGCATGGTCCAGCTACCCCTTCTTCCCGTCGGGCAATGTCATCATTTCCGACATCGAACGCGGGCTGTTTGTGGTTCGCGTGGATGCAACCCCGCTGCAGATCGCAGTCTCCAACGAAGGCGAGCTCCCCAGTGTCGTCAACCCGGCCGGCGGCGAGATCCTGACAGCCAAAGCCATCACACGCGATGGTGTCGGGGTGTCCAGCGTTTCGCTCATGCTCGACTCGGGCAATGGCTTCAACGCCATCCCCATGAGCGACAACGGCGACGGAACATACTCCGCGACAATGCCTGTCGTGCCCTGCGGCGATGACATCGCCTACTACTTCCAGGCGGACAGCGATAACGGAGCAACCTCAACATTCCCCACCGCGGGCGCCAGCGAAGCATTCACCGCCGCGGTCGTCTCCGATACCACCACGCTCTTTGCAGACAACGCCGAAACCAACACCGGCTGGTCGGTCTCGGGCGATGCGCAGGACGGCCAATGGAACCGCGGAGTCCCCGCAGGCGGCGGCGAACGAGCAGACCCACCAACCGACGCAGACGGGTCCGGACGCGCATGGCTCACCGACAATGTCGAAGGCAACTCCGATGTTGACGACGGCACCACGACACTGACCTCGCCCTCACTCGACGCCAGCGCCGGCAACACCACACTCACATTCGCCATGTGGTACAACAACGCAGGCAACAGCGCCGTCGATGACTCGATGACCATCCAGGCATCAAACAACAACGGCAACTCGTGGACCACGATCCTCGAACTCGGACCGGGCGACCCCGGGACCGGTGGCGGATGGGTCAACTACGAGTTCGACCTCGATGCCATCTTCACAAACCCGTCCTCGCAGGTCCGCGTCCGCTTCAATGTTGCCGATGTCGGAGAGGGCTCCATTGTCGAAGCCGGTGTCGATGACATCCGACTCGAGCAGCGGTCTTGCGAAGATGTCGCCGCGGGCTGCAACGACGCTGACCTCGCTGAGCCATTCGGAACGCTCAACTTCTTCGATGTCTCTGCCTTCCTCAGCGCGTACAACAGCAACGACGCGTCGGCAGACCTCAACAACGACGGCTCATTCGACTTCTTCGATGTATCAGCGTTCCTGAGCACCTACAACGCGGGTTGCCCATAACGCCCGAACACCAGCCTCGTATACCCCACGAAGCATCCTTTGCCTCTGTGCATCGGGTGCTTTTTTCTTGATCCAACCACAAAAAAACACCCCGCGGATCGCGAGGTGTCTGCAATGCGGATGACAGGAATCGAACCTGCACGGGTTGCCCCACTGGAACCTAAATCCAGCGCGTCTGCCAGTTCCGCCACATCCGCAAGCGTTTTCAGGGTCGGCAGCGACCCCAAACACGATACGCACGCATCCGCTCCCGGGTCGCCCCAGAACCGCGAATATAGCCCCCAAACCGCATGATTGATGCTGTTGAACACCCATCGCCGATGAGAAATTAATTCGGCGTGGTTTCCAAGAAACCTGTATGCTGTATGTACTTGGGACGAGTTTCACGCCCTGAACCTGAACGAGGGATTCAAACCATGCGCCTGCGCGACTCGATCGCACTCACACTGCCTTCATTCATCCTCCGGCTCGTCCTCGGGATCACTTTCATATGGGCCGGCACGGGCAAGCTCGTCGGAACCATGCAGGTGTCCGGCGATGACGCCGCGCGCCTCGCCAACCTCGGGGTCCATCTCAGCCCCATCGAAGCCGAACCGGCGTCCAACCCGAACGATCCGGCGTCAGAAACCCCTGAGCTCATCGAACCACTGCCTGAAGACCCGCCCATAGAAACAATCGAAGAGACAAGCGAAGAGTTGGGCGAGGATCTACAGGACCAGGCAAAGGACATCGTCGAGAAGATCGAAGAAGCGATCGATGACGCGGATAACAAGGTCCCCCAACAAGCACCCACGCTCGACGAGCCCCAAACCGAACCACCCGCGTCTGATCCCCCAGCGGGCATCGAATCGATCGCGGCGCTCTACCCACAAGCCGGCACTTGGACCCGAGTCCAGAACACCAGCGGCGATCGCATCGCCAGCGACTTCCCCGAGCCATTGGAGTGCCAGCGTATCTACTCGATCGCATTGATGATCTCCAAGGCCGCGGACCCCGGGCTGACCCCGGACTCACAACCAATCACCCCCATCATGCCTTCCAAGCTCGCGTCCCGACCATGGCCCAAAGTCCTCGCATGGGCCGCGGCCATCACCGAGCTCGTCGCGGGCGCATTCCTCGTCCTCGGGCTCTTTACACGCTTCAGCGCCTTCGGCACACTCTTCGTGATGCTCGTTGCGATGTGGATGACCCAGTTCGGGCCCGCAGCTTTCCATTCCAGCGACGCGCTCCTCGGATTCATCCCCAGAGCGGACGACCTCTTCTCACCCGCGGCGTACACACAACTCCTCTGGCAGCTGGCGCTCGCGTCGATGTCACTGGCCGTCATGTTCCTCGGAAGCGGCGCCATCGGCATCGATCGGCTGTTCTTCCCTCCTCACGCCCGAGACCCCTACCTGCATGGCGATCCCAAAGCCAGCAAAAAGAAGAGCATGGACCCCGCGACCGCACAACGCACCGAGTTTGACCGCTCACCCGGATCGAACTGAACCGCTCCGCCCGAAACCCTCTACGATGAGGGGATGAACCGCAACTGGCTCAGATGGACCGTGCCTCCCGGGATCTCGCTGCTCGTGCACGCGATGCTCTTGGGAATCGTCGCATACATCGGCATGCAGATCCGCGCGAGTCAGAAGCCAGAGGAGCGTATCCCGGTCGCAGAACTGGCCCTCCCCGCCCCACCGAGCGTTCCCGATCAGCAGCAACAGCAGCCCGACCCCGCTGAAACGAAACCAAACACGACACCCCCTCAACCGCTCCCCAGCGCCCGCGAGATTCCCGACACCGTCGAGACGCAAGCGCAGTCGCTGGATCGAACCCGCCCCAGCCCCGCGCCCACCATGGACCCGGTCACGCTCGAAGCGATGCGTGAAACATCCAGCACGATCGCACGCCCAGAGAGCACCAGTCCGCCCAGCGTCGCCTTCGCGGGGGTGCAATCCAAAGCCGCCCGCACCCTCGTCTATGTCGTGGACGGATCGGGCGCAACCGCGAACTCCTTCGCCTACCTCCAAACGCAGCTCATGCGCTCCATCGATCGCCTAAGCCCCACCCAGCGCTTCCAGGTCGTCCTCTTCCGCGAATCGGACGAGTCCGCATACTCCCTCGCGCCGATCAACGACGGCAAGCTCGCACGCGCCACACCCGAGCACAAACAATCTGTATCCGAGTGGCTCGACACCGTCTCCGCCCGCGGTCGATCCAACCCGGTCGATGGTTTGACCAAAGCGCTCACCCTCAAGTCCGATCTCGTCCTCTTGATCACCCGCTCCATCCAACGAACCGAGATGGGGTGGGACCAGGGACAACGCGAGATCCTCCAAACCCTCAACAAGCTCAACCCCCAGGACCCCATCAGCGGTCAGCGTGACACCGTGATCAAGTGCGTCCAGCTTCTCGACGACGACCCGACGGGGATCATGAACGCGATCGGATCGCTCCACGGCGACGGCGTGGATGACTACAAGGTCGTCCGCTACGAGGATCTCATCTCCAACGACGACTCCACAAGGATTGCGGAACGCTCGATCGGCGCAAGCGACGAGCAACGCATCGCCTCCGCCGCGCAGATATGGAGCGAGCTCGCACAATCCGGCACGACCCAGAGCGCCCTGACGAGCATCCTCGATCGTGACCAGCTCGTCCGCGCGATCGACAGCGCGAGTGCCGTACGCTCTCTCGTCGCACCACTCCGGGATCAGGACGGGCGGGCCGAGCTCCTGTGGGCACAGTGCACCCTCGTCCTTCACCGCTGCGGCGGTTTCAAAGACGACGCCCAACCCCTCCGCACCATCGTCGAGCAGCTCGAGCCGGTGATGTACACCGATCCGATGACCGACGCCCTGCGGATCATCACCGTCGCGCTCGCGCAGGCCTCACTGGGTGAACAAGACCGGGCCATCGGATCGCTCCGTGAACTCCTCGAACTCAGCGATGAGCTTGAGCTCGATCCGCTGACGCGTGCGCAAGCCCTGCTGGCGATCGTATCGATGGGCGAAGAACCCGAGAACCTCAGCGAGATCGCTACCGAGCCACCGTTCACCACAAGCACGGGGAACATCGATGCCCTATGGGGATTGCTCCTCCGCGAGGGGGTCACCATCGCGCGGCTCAAGCAGGACCAGCCCAACGCCTGGACCCCGATGATCCGCGTGCGAGAGAACGCCCGCAGTGCCCCCGCGATCGTGGAGTACATCGACCAGCGTATCGCCCTGATCTATGAGCGATTCGGCTCCAACACCCAGCCCACACCCACGGGGGTGCTCGTCGCGGGTGCCGATGCCCTCTCCCGCACCATCGCCACGCGGGACCGGGCGCTCGCCCTCTACGAACGCGTCATCAGCGCCGACGACGCAACAGACTCAGCGATCCGCGACGCGCTCTGGCAGATCGGCGTGCTCGGGCGAGCAATCGGGTCAAGCGACTCGATCCGACGCTCCAACGAAGCGTTGACCCAACTCGCAAAGCAATACCCCGATGATCCTCGTGCACTCGGCGCAATCAGCAGCGCCATCGGATCCAGCACCGACTCAGCTCCCGACACCATCCGCGAGCGCCTGGAGATCGCGACGACCCAGTACCCACAATCTCCCGCGATCGATCTCTGGCGATTACAACTCGCAAAGCTCCGCACCGACTTCGCCCGACTCGATACCCTCGACCCCATCAACCCACAGACACGCGAGGGGGTCCTCGCGGGAGAGCTCTACGAGCAGACAATCCTTGGCATGCTCGACCGGTACAACGATCCACAGATCCGGCGCGGACTCGAGCGCCGCATGCAACACGCCGCCGTCCGCTTCGGGTTGCCCAGCGCGGACTTGTGGACAAAGCGGGGCGTAATCAGCGAATCACTCCACGATCCACGCAACTCGCTCGCACAGATCGATACCCTCATCCAGAGCGCCGAACGCGACAACGAACCGAGCGACGAGCTCCGCCTCCTCCGCGCACAAACGCTCCTCCGCCTCGATCAGACGCAGAGCGCATTCGAGGAACTGCGCGACCTCAGCGCCAGGATCGACGCAAGCGGGAACTACACAAGCACTTATTGGCAATCGTGGGCGCTCATGCTCGAATCGATCGCGCAGAACGGCTCCGCTTCTGAGAAAACAGAAGCACTCCGCCACCTCGCACGCCTGCAACTCATCGATCCAGAACTGGGTGGAAGTCCTTGGCAACAACGCCTGCAAGATGCGCGAGAGACGCTACACTCAAACCCGTGAGTACCAAAGTTCAACAGCACGAAACCATGAGCGAACCAAAGCCTTTCAAGCCCGAATCCGACGCGCCAATACTACCGAGCGATGTCGTCGATGCGCTCCCGGGCAAGTTCCTCGTGTTCGACGGCCCCGACGGATCGGGAAAAAGCACCCAGCTCAAGATGTTCCTCAACGCCGCCAAGTGCGCAGGACTCAAGGTCAAAGAAGTCCGCGAACCCGGCGGCACTGAGATCGGCGAAAAGATCCGCGACGCCCTCCTCGAGCACCTCGACCGCGAAGAGATGAGCCTGCGCTGCGAGATGCTCCTCTACATGGCCTCACGCGCCCAGCTCTGCGAGCAGGTCATCGACCCGGCCCTCAAACGAGGCGAGCTTGTCGTCGCGGACCGGTTCGTCTCCTCCACATACGCCTACCAGGGGGCCGCGGGCGGCATCCCCTTCACCGAGATCGATCAGGCCGCCGAGATCGCGATGCAGGGGGTCTCTCCCGATGCAACTCTGATCTTCGATGTCGATCAGGAGACCGCCGCATCCCGACTCAACCCCCTCCTCGATCGGATGGAAGCAAAGGGCGCCGCGTTCCACCAACGCGTCCGCGAGGGATACCAGACCCTGATCACCGCCGATCCAGATCGCCTGCGATACCTCGGGATCGATGCCCGGGGATCAGAGTCGCAGGTGTTCTCCAACATCGTCGACGCACTCCGCGAACGATTCGTGGACTGAGCACCCCTATGCTCACTCGTCCATGAACTGGTTGCTCTTCATCCCCATCGCGTTCGTCTCCGGCTCGATTCCCTTCGGGTTCCTCATCGGAAAACTCAAGGGCGTCGATATCCGCGAGCACGGCTCGGGCAACATCGGCGCAACGAACCTCGGCCGCGTCTTCGGGCGTCCCTACTTCTTCCTCTGCTTCTTCCTCGACATGCTCAAGGGATTGGTCCCCACAGCGATCGCCGGGCAAGTCATGGGCACGCTCGGAACCCTGCAGGTCGAAACCGGCGACGCCTTCTGGTGGATGGGGGTCATGTTCGCCACCGTGCTCGGACACATGTTCACACCCTGGCTTGGCTTCAAGGGCGGCAAGGGTGTCGCCACGGGCCTCGGCGCACTCATTGGGGTCTTCCCCGCAATGACCCTCCCCGCGGCGGGCGCCCTGCTCGTCTACATCATAGTGCTCATGCTCTGGCGCTATGTGAGCCTGGGCTCGTGCAGCGCCGCCGCCTCGCTCCCTCTCTGGGTCTGGATCATCTTCGCGCAATACAAGACCCTCATGGAACGCAAGCTCTCCACGCGCACCGATTGGGAACGACTCACCATTGATCAGGTCGAACAGCTCAAAGCAGACATCCCCAACTTCGGCATCCCCTTCTTCATCGTCGCCCTCATCCTCGCGATCCTCGTGATCTACAAGCACCGGACGAACCTGTCACGCATCGCACGGGGTGAAGAACCCAAACTCGGTGAGTCTCGCTCACCCCCCCAGACTTCACAGCCCGAAGCGACGAGCTGACACCAATCGCGCACGATTTGTCTGCATACATGCACCGCAAAGGACCGATATGTCATGCATGCGCTGGCATAATCGTCCCAATCCGTGTTTTTCGAGCCCCTGTCTAGGGTTGAGCTTGAGCAAACGGAACCACAGGTCGATACGGAATGCACATTTCCCATTGCGTCATTCGGCGCAAGGAGGCCCTGCATGTCCTATCTAAAGCTCCACCGGGACGAACCGGAGCAGCCAGACCCACCAGCTCCCATCCCCTTCCGATCACCCGATCGATCATGGCGTCATGCCGGAACGGATGAAATGGACAGCATCGCCCGCGTCGAACAAGCCCTCTCACGCGTCGAACAGAAGTTCGATGAACTCAAAGAACACGCGGACGAACTCGACGCTTCATTCCGAATGACGGAATGGATGGGCGACGAGGACGACGACGGCCCCTGGGCTGCCTGAGCAAACATCCAAACAACGCACACCTGCGCCCGGCCCCATGCCGGGCGTTCTGTGTTTTCGGATATCAACGATCCGTGATCCGCACAACCACCAGCGTCTCATCGTCGGCCTGCGACGCAAGCCCTGAGAACTGACGCATCGACCAGAACACTCGCTCGAGCACATCATTCGCAGAAGCGTCAGGATTCTCCTCGAGCAATCCCATCGCGGAATCGAGCAGACGCCCCTTCCCGAAACGCTGGTTCTCGAAATCAGCCGCGTCCGTGATGCCGTCCGTGAACGCGATCAGCACATCGTTGGGCTGCAACGGGATCTCGTTCATCGTGTACCGCTCGCCGGGAATCACACCAACAACCATCCCCTCGCCCGCGATCTTGACCAGCCCATAACGCCCGTGCTCATCGCGACGCAGCAGCAGCGGCAAATCGTGACCTGCAACAACACTCGAGAGCACACGGGTCTCGGGGCAAATTGTCCCGTACCACATCGTCACAAACTCGGAGACTGTCGTGTCACGACACACCGCGTCGTTCGTGCGCGTCATCACGACATCCAGCGTCTCAGACAAGTCCGCGTAGGCACGCACCGTCGCGCGAACAGCGCTCATCAGCATGCCCGCAACAACCCCCTTGCCAACGACATCGCCCACAAGAATCCCGAGCTTGTCGTGCAGCTTGAACAGGTCGTAGAAGTCGCCTCCGATCTCCTGGCTCGGCTGATACTTCGCCGCAAGGTCGATCCCAGCCAGCTTGGGGGTCACCTCGGGCAACATCCGCTTCTGAACAGCCCCAGCGATACGCAGGGCACGCTGCGTGCGACGCTGCCGCGCCTGCATCTTGAGCAACCGCGCCTGCTCCACCGACGCCGCGGCCGATTCGCCGATCGAACGGATGAGCTTGCGCTCCGCGCTCGTGAACTTGCGAGGCTGACGCGAGTACAGGCGGATCACACCGATCGGCTGATCATCGAACACCATGCCGGTACCAATGAACGCTGCAAGGTTCTCAGTCCGGCAATCATCCGGCACAAGCACACGCTCGTCCACACGCAGATCCGGGCTCGAGACAACCTCCCCGGCGAGACAACGCCGATCAAACTCACGATCGATCGAGAGCGGGATGGGGTTGTCGAGCCAGCTGTCGCTCAGGCCGATGTCCGCGGACCGCTCGAGCTCGTTCTCGCGATCCACACGCGGGAGGGCCTCGGAATCCTCGGGCAGCAGCATGATCGCACCCGCGTCGAGCCCCAGCACATCCAGCGCCATCTCAAGCGTGAGCCGCAGTGTGTCATGCACACGCCCGCCCCGCACAAGCAGCGAGCTGAGCCGGTAGAGCACGCCGACCTCGCTGATGCGATACCGGAGATTCGCAACATCCGTGCACATCTCCCCGGCGGTCTTGGCAATCAGGTCCGCGATCTGATCAACCAGCGCCGACTGCGACAGATCATGATCATGCGGATGCACCACGATCGTGCCCAGCTGCTCGTCTGAGACGATCACCGGGATCTCTCTCGATCCAGCAGGGATGGGCGAGATCACCCGAGGCGAATCACGGTACGACTCGGGATCAAGCACATACCCCTGCTCGTCGCGGAGTTCGATCCGCACGCCCCCGAGCGTACTCAGTGATGCGCACAGGGAAGCGATGGTCCCGTGGGTCCAATAGTCACGCAGCGAATGCCCTGGTGTTGGCGCGAGTTCGGGAGCCGAGTTCTTCATGGATCGCGTCTGCGTTGCGCCCTTCGATCAGGGCGTTTCCTCTTCGCCGGGGACAACCCAGAGCTGCTTGAGCAAACCCGCGAATCGCCGATCCGAATCCGTGCCCAGCTCTGAAACAACCTCGAGCCCCTCGTCGACCACGCCCTGATCACCGGACTGGTACCCGATGTACGCGTAGAGCATCGCCGCCGAGACACGAACGCGATCGCCCTCCAGCGGACGGGTGCGGATCTGCATGTCAATGATCCCCGCCCGCTCGCCAAGACGCTTCTTCAGCGCCGCGATCCGCTCCGCGTCGGGCAGGAGCTTATCCGAGTACCGCTGGGTGATGAGTTCGGGATTCTCCGAGTAGAGGGTCTGCATGTTCACGGACGCACTCAGGAGCATCCCAGCGCCGATCTGTGCGTGCAGTCGACCCTGCTGCGCAATCACATCACGAGGACGAAGCGACAACGCCTGCGTGAACCGTTCCTCAGCATCGAAGTATCGACCCGCCGAGATAAGTCGCTGACCCATCACGATGTGCTTGGTGTACAGATCATCGTCGCTCTCGCCGGGAACAAGGAGCTGCTCCACCTCGTTGGCCGCGTTCCCGCGAAGGATCTCCATTGTCTCACGATCGATCGCGATCTGCGTCGGGTCGTTGAACTCGAACTCACGGTTGAGTTCTTCGAGACGCTTCTGTCCCTCGGTAAGCCGCTGACCCAGCGGGCTGTTGGAGTTGTCCGGGATCGAGATCGCCGAGCCCGGCCCGGTTGGAGTCCCCTTCTCGCCGTCCGTTTCATCGCCCGTCCCACCAGACGCGGGATCCGTTGTTGTCGGCGCATTTGGATCCTTCTGCTGCTGCGTGCCCTGATCGCCGTAGAGGTGCCTGCGGATCTCATCCATCTGTCGGACAAGCCAGGCATCGTTGGATTCCTCGGGCTTGATCGTTGTGCTCGTGCCCTCCACCATGCTCTCTTCACGCATACTCTGAACGCGTTCTCGCATCTGTGACACGAGCTCGTCGTACGAGGTCGTGACGCGCGTGCTGGGCAAGCCGCCGGGCACATCCGGGTCCGTGTCTGCATTCGCGGGTCGCGCAACAAGCGGGTTGGTCTGCTTCGCTCGCTCATCCACCAGCGGCGTCGGTGTCACGCCCAGCAGCGGCGACGCCACAAGCCCCACGGGGCGTTGATCGATCCCCTCCGAATACACGCTGATCAGCGAAGGCTGCATCGTGCTTGTGGTGTTGTAGGTCGAAGAGGACCGGAGCGTGCCCATCATCGATCCCGAATCCAGGCCGGTGATCATCGGATCCGTAGACAATGCCTGACCCATCGGGTCGAGATCACGCTCCTCCTGATTGACCCCGAGCGTAACAGACTGCTGCTGACGCCCACCGAGATCCTGGAACGCCGCACCCGTCGAGTACATGTCGTCACGCGTGTAGGAAAGGTTCCCGATCAGATTGCGAGGCGGCGCGGATCCCGTCGTCAGGGCGAACTGATACTGCAAGGCATCTGTGCCCCGGATACCCATCCCGGCAAGCCCCGAGTAGAGAGAGTCTCGACGGAATGCGAAGAGCGAATCAGAACCGAGATCCCCTGTGAACTCGCCCGCCGCCCGATACCCGATATCGCCGCGGAAACTCAGCCCGCCGGGCGCGTTGCCCGTCGCGATCGCGTTGCGAAACTTCAGTTCATCAACAAGGCTCGGACGCGTATAAGAGTTCTTGGTCCCGTACTGGCCCGGGTTCGCGTCCAGCGCGGTGCCATCACCCAGCGCATCCTGTGCAATAGCACCCGGACTCGAAATCGCGAGGAGCATCGCTGCCCCAGCAAGGGACAGGGTCATCATCGGCTTGGCTGTATGGGTCTTGGTCGGCATATCGCACCTTCTTTCATCCGCACCGTATTGTACTCGGCTGATACGGTGATCGGTTCGGAGAAATCACGCGCATGACACGCGAGAAGTGCTCAGATCAAGAAAAAACCCCGCAACGCGGGGTTTGAGAAGCTCGGGGCCACATTCAGATCGAGTCAAGCTTGTCCGGAGCGTTCATAATCGATCGGACAATCGCGCATGTCTCATCCGTCGCCTCGGAAACGAGCACATACTGGATGCCATCGTTCACCCACATGAACAGATTCACACCGGCATCCGAACAGGCCTTGGAGTTCACAGAATAGGTGACATTCTCGTCCATTTTGAGCTCGCCCGGGTCCGGAGCGATAAACAGACTCAGCGCGATCCGGTTCCCGCTCGCATCCGTCGCGTCGAAACGCAGGTGGGCCGAGTGCGTCGTCATCGGAACATGGCAGGCACCCCCGCCATAGAACTCCACGCGGTCTGCATGACCACTCAGATCGGGCGTCGCAACCGGGCGCTGGAACTGCTCCGAGAAATGCGAAACCGCGCTGGCGATATCACGCTCAGTAAACTTCCTGTCCGCGGCATCCTCCACGCAGCACCGGTTGTGCTCACGGAGTACAAACTCACCAACACGCTCGGGATAGCTCACCTGATCGATTCGGGGAATCAAACCATTGTTCGATGAGATCAGGTTCGTGCTCTGCCAGATCAGCACACCCGCCACGCTCAGCAGCAGCACCGCGGCGATCGCCATCATCGGCGATCGCGCCCAAAACGACCGCTTCGTCGTATAGGTTCCCGCGCCCTCGATCCGATCGGCGTACCCATCCGCATCCGAGGAAGAACCCGCGCCGGTCCCCGCGACAATCGCACCAACACGCTCACGCAGCGCCTGCGGGCAGCACGGCTTCATCATCGCCGTCTTGCAACAGGCGCGGAGCATCTCCTCGAACTGATGCTGAGAATCCGCTTCGGGGTGCTCTGCGAGCAGATCGCCAAGGCGGGTACACTGCTCGGGGGTGAGCTCGCCGTCAGCGCAAGCGCGAAGAAGCGCCGCGATATTGACCGGAGACTCATCAAAGAGCGCATCAATGAACGCGTCCTGTGCGTGTTCGTGATGGGACTGTTCGTGTGTCATCGTCGATTCGTACTCCAGATCATCCCTCTATGCCCTAATACATCATTCATTCTCACTCGCGGCTTGGTGATACCGAAGCCCGAGCTCATTCACAATCTCGTCGTCGCTCATCAGCGCATCGCTCAGCAGCTTCCGCGCCCGGTGCAGACGGCTCATCACCGTCCCGATGGGCACCTCGATGATCTCGGCGATCTCGCGGTACTTGAGCCCATCAACACCCCAGAGCATGAGCACCTCGCGGTACTCGTCCTTCAAACCATCGATGGCCGACTTTAATCGCCCGTCGACATGCTCCCAGTTCAGATCGCCCTGATCCCAAACCGGAGGCGCTTCATCAGGAAGAGACTCTGTCGAAGATTCATCAAAGAACGAATCCACGCTCGTTGGCTGCCGAGACTGCTTCTTGATCCGTGTGTAAAACACATTGTGACAGATCGCGAACAGCCAGGATCTCATCCCACCGGAGCCCGAGGTCGGATCATCCGGATCACTCTTGTCTTCGAAACGCTCGATCGTCCCGGGACGGAACGCTCGGGTATACACCTCCTGAACAAGCTCCTCGGCTTCTTCAGGACGGCGAGCAAGATGCATCGCCATGCGATACACAGCATCCAAGTGCTCAAGGGCGAGTTGTTCGAACTTCTGACGCTCCAAACGGTCCGCCCTTCTTCTCTCAAGAAAACAACCTCAAACACACGCGTATTCCGGGGGGAAACGCATTATAGTGCAGAACGATCAGTTAGGTTCTTTACTTCTCGGACGAATCCAACAACCACCCCCGTTTAACCCCAAATCACGCCAATGCGGATTCATCGAATCTACAATCCAACCAGATGAGCACCGACCAGACCAATCAGAAGCCGTACTACATCACCACGCCGATCTACTATGTCAACGATCGCCCGCACATCGGGCATTGTTACACCACCCTGATCGCAGATGTCGCCGCACGCGCCCAGCGACTCGTCGGACGCGACACATTCTTCCTCACCGGCACCGACGAACACGCCGAAAAGGTCTCCAAAACCGCGATCGAGAACGACAAAACCCCCTACGAGTGGGCCACCATCAACGCAGAACGCTTCAAAGACGCCTTCGCGTTTATGAACTTCTCCAACGACGACTTCGTCCGCACCACCGAAGATCGCCACATCACCCGTGCCAGCGCCTACATCAAAAAGCTCATGGACCAGGGCGATATCGAGCTGGGCGACTACGAGGGCTGGTACGACCCCTCGCAGGAGGAATACCTCACCGAGACCGTCGCCAAAGAGCACGACTACAACTCGCCCGTCACCGGCAGGCCCCTCGAAAAACGCGTCGAGCAGAACTACTTCTTCCGCCTCGACAAGTACGAGGACTGGCTCCACGGACAGATCGAGTCGGGCGCGATCCGCATCCTCCCAGAAGCACGCAAGAACGAAACACTCGGACGCCTCAAGCAGGGACTCATGAAGGTCCCCGTCTCACGAAAAATCAAAGAAGGCGACCCCGACTGGGGCATCAAGATGCCCGGCGATGACTCTCACCGCATCTATGTCTGGATCGAGGCCCTCTGCAACTACCTCTCCACCGTCGACACCGATGAACGACACAAGTTCTGGGACGGCGAGGTCGTGCACCTCATGGCCAAGGACATCCTCTGGTTCCACGCCGTCATCTGGCCCGCCATGCTCCACGCGCTGGGCGAAAAAATCCCCGACACCGTCTACGCCCACGCATACTGGATCAGCGAGGGCACCAAGATGTCCAAGTCATTGGGCAACTTCATCGAGATCGATCAGCTCCGCGCATACGCCGAGCGCTACTCACTCGACGCCGTCCGCTGGTTCCTCACCACCCAGGGCCCCCTTGGCGCAAACGACGCCGACTTCGCACACAGCCGATTTATCGAGGTCTACAACGCCGACCTCGCCAACTCCATCGGCAACTCCATGAGCCGCGTGGGCAACATGGTCAACAAGTACTTCGACGGCGAGATCACACGCACCTGCAACGGCGAGTTCGGTTTCGAGGGCGGCAAAGCACTCCAGCTCGCCATCCAGGCACTCGACGACGCGGGCAAATCCCCCGACGACCCATCACGCACCTTTGACTTCGAGACCATGACCTCCAAGGCCCTCGATGAAGCCACGGACGCGCTCGCCAAGCTCGATCTCGAGAGCATGCTCGCCGCAGGACGCTCCATCGTCCGCTATGTCGACGATTTCATTTCCTACAGCGCCCCCTTCACCCTCGCCAAACGCGTGGGCGAACTGGAACACGCCGACAAGGCCCTCGCCACCATCCTCTACAGCTGCGCCGAGGCCCTCCGCATCGCATCGCTCATCCTCAGCCCCGCCATGCCCGAAAAGATGGCCCAGCTCTGGCGCGATTGGAACTGCAACCACCTCCGCGATCCCAGCAACCACGAATCCGGCTTCGTCGCGCCACTGAGCGAACTCGCCAGATGGACCGGCGAGCACTCCCTCCGCGTCGGACAGACCATCAGCAAGGGCGAGGTCATGTTCATGCGTGCCGATGCCAAAGAGCCCGCACCGGGGACCGAGCCCGCCTGATGCTCAAGATCGGTTCGTTCCATTCCTCCGCGTTCGCCCACCTCGCCGCAGCCCATCTCCGCGAGAACGGGCTCATGGCCGGCGTCATCGACGGCTCCATGTCCGCGATCACCCATGTCATGGCCAGCACGCTCAACAAGGGCGCCTACGAGCTGGTCATCTCCAGCAAACGAAACGAAACACTCGCACGCGAACTCCTGGAGCAGTTCGAAAAGAACCCGCCCGAGATCGATCCCGACTGGGAAGACGACATCGCACCGGACCTCTCCAAGCTCGATCGCAAGCTCATCCCAAACTGCCCCGGCTGCCACTGGCCCATCATGATCGCACGACCACTGGGCCCATGCCAGCGCTGCGGCACAAAGTACGATGTGCTCGACATGATCTTCCAGACCCACGGCCCCGAGGCACTCGCACCCTGCTACGAGACCGAGCCCCCACTCGCCAGCATGACCGACGCACAGGTCTGCGACATCGCCATCGACTGCCCCGCCTGCAGCTACCCCCTCGACGGGCTGGGCGTGCGCGGGCACTGCCCCGAATGCGGAGCACACTTCGATCGACGCGAACTCTTCAACGGGCTGCTCGGGGCATAACCATCTCCGGACACATCCCCCGCCCAGCCCCACATTTGGCACCCTCCGAAATGCGTTAATCACCCTAAAAACGCCAGAAACAGGCACCAATTCCGCCAAGCTCCAAAGTCCTGATTCAACGGGGCACCCCATATGTCGAAATCTACTGTGCGATCCGACACACAGGAGATCGGCTCTATGGCAACTACCAAACCAACCATCCTGATCGTCGATCCGTGCTCCATGACACGACAGTGCATGACCGTCCTGCTGAACGCCAAGAAGTTCATGACGATCTCGGCGTCATCCATCCGCGATGCCACGGAGATCCTCAAGGTCCACCAGCCAGACCTCATCATCCACGAACTCGTACTCCCCGATGGGCACGCAAAGAAACTCATCCAGCAGTCACGCGCAGCACTCGATACATCACCCGCCTTCCTGCTTCTCACAGACGAGATCGATCAATCAAAGCACCTCGAAGTTCTCGAGGAACGCGTCGTGCAGGCCATGATCAAACGCGAGTTCATGATCAAGCTCTTCTACGCGAAGGTCGAATCATTGCTCGGCAAGAATCGCTACAGCAAGATCAACAAAGCACCACACACGCCAAAGCCACGGCTGCCCGACTCAGGACCGAAGATCCGATCCGAGCAGGACCGAGAAGAGCTCTACAACTCCATCCCGCCGCTGATGAGCGAAGAACAGGTCACCCAGGCCGTCCAGGAGTTCTCAGAACTCCGCGCCATGTCACCCACGGCATCCAAGGTCATCGAGCTCACCGGCTGCGAAGACGCAACACTCGAGACCGTCGCCGAAGCGATCAGATCTGACCCCGCCATCGCAGTCAAGATTATCCGGATCGCCAACTCCGCCGCCTTCGCTCGAACCGAGCCCGTCACCACCCCCCTCGAAGCGGTCCGACGCCTCGGGCTCGAGCAGATCAGACAGAATGTCATCAACCTTGAGATCATCGACACCTTCTCAGGCCAAAGCTCCAACACCATCGATCCGCGCCTGTTCTGGGAGCACTCGATCGCCGTGGGCATGGCCAGCGCCATCATCGCCAGAGAAACCCGGGCCATGGACCCGCAGCTCGCCTACACCGCCGGGCTCCTCCACGACATCGGCCGAATCATCCTCGCGCAATCGCTGGGCGTGAACTACGAGGAGGCCATCCAGTTCGCACGCGAAAACCATCTCGAACTCGACCCCATCGAGCAACGCATGTTCGGCATCGATCACGCGTCCGTCATGAAGATCGTCCTCAAGCAATGGAGAATCGGCGAGAAGCTCGTCGCACCCATCGTCCACCATCACAAGTGCCTCAGTTCCATCGACATCGATTGCCCAGACCGTGTCGAACCCGTCGTCATTGTCTCACTCGCGGACAGACTCGCCCACGCGCTCTCACTCGGATGCAGCGGCAACCTCGCGATCTACCCCACGGAAGAGCACTTCCAGGCGCTGAAGATCCAAGGCAGCTTCCTCTCCAACATCACGCAGCAGCTCCCCAACGCAGTCCAGGACATGCGCAGTGCCATGCTCGGCAATCTCGGGTCGTGCGCCACCAACGAATCCCAAAGCATCTGCAAAGACAACGCCCTCTACCCCGTGTACATCTCGCGACACGAGGAAACAGACGCGATCCGCTGCTGGGTGGAATCACTCCGCGAAACAGAAGGCTTCGACGAGGACCTCGACGCCACGAACCTCTTCGTCGTGCGGCTCCGCACCCGACGCGACGCCACGGAAGCAGAAAACACCATCAAGCACACCGAGTTCAGAAACAAGCTCACCGCCACCCCGATCATCGCGATCTCCGATTCCAGCACACTGCGCCTGCCAGAGTCCATCACCTCAACCCGCGAGACACGACTGCTCACCACACCATTCACCGTCGACGAGTTCCAGCGATGCGTGCGATCCATCCCCCAGCTCACAGACGAGCCCGGGGATCAATCACAGGCGGCATGACCGCGACCAACACGACCGTGCTTCCATGCATATCGTGCAACCATGCGCGACGCGGAACTCATCATCTTCGACTGTGACGGCGTACTCGTCGATTCCGAGCCCATCACGAACCGACTCCTCGCTCAGTGCGTCAGCGACGCCGGCTGGAACATCGACGCGGCATACTCCGTCACGCACTTCAAAGGCCGAAACCTCCACGAGATCCACGCGGAAGTCGAGCAGCAGATCGGCAAACCACTCCCCACGCTCCTCGAGGACTACCGGAGGATCTGCTACAAGGTGTTCGAGTCCGAGGGCGTGCCTGCAATCGAAGGAATCCACGAGCTGCTCGATCTCCTCGATGAAATCACCCAGAACGCGCCTCAGGAAGCCCCGCACCGCTGCGTCGCGACAAACGCGCCCATGCGAAAAATGAAAATGACCCTCTCCGGCTCGGGGCTCATCGAACGCTTCGCGCACCGCGACGACCCTGCCCGGGAAACACTCTTCAGCGCCTATCAGATCGAAAAATGGAAACCCGAACCGGACCTCTTCCTCCACGCGGCCAGCACCATGGGCCACGACCCGGCGTCCTGCATCGTGATCGAGGACTCAGTAAGCGGCGTCAAAGCCGCAAAAGCCGCCGGGATGCGGGCCACCGCACTCGCCGCGCTCACCCCACCCGACGCCCTTCAGCAAGCAGGAGCGGATCGGATCGTGGAATCCCACGCGGAGCTCGTCGACGAGCTCCGTTCTCGCATGTAACCCCTGAATCTCTCGGCGTTTGAGAACAACCCGGCTTGCTTTTCGAGGATCGTGCATATGATTCCCGACTATGCCCATCCCACGGATTGCCATTGTCGGACGCCCCAATGTCGGGAAGAGCTCGCTGCTCAACCTCATCGCACATGAGCGGATCGCCATCGTTGACCCCACACCCGGCGTGACACGAGACAGGATCTCCACGATCGTCTCGCTCGTCCACCCAGATCTCAATGGGCCAGAGAAGGAAGCCGAAATCGTCGATACAGGCGGGTACGGCGTCTATGTCGCCGACGGAAAACGATACAACGAGATCGGTGCAGACCTCGCCTCGCTCACGGGCGATATCGAGCACCAGATCGCCGAAGCCGTCACCAACGCGGACCTCATCCTCTTCGCCGTCGATGCACAAGCCGGCATCACCTCGCAGGACGAGGCGATCGCCCAGATGCTCCGCGAACAGAAACTCGGCAAACGCGATCACGACGGCCACGAGACACCCATCCACATCGTCGCCACCAAGGTCGACGACTCACGATGGGAGCCGCACGCATACGAGCTCAGCGCACTGGGCTTCGGCGTCCCGCTGCTCGTCTCATCGACTACCAAAAACTTCCGACGCAAGTTCCTCGACGAGCTCTACGAGCTCACCCCCGTCAACAGCGACGAGCCAGAGCCAGAAGTCGACATGAAGTTCGCCATCGTCGGCAAAAGAAACGCCGGAAAATCCACACTCGTCAACGCCCTCGCCGGCGAGCCACGCGTCATCGTCTCCGAGATCGCAGGCACCACACGCGACGCCGTCGATGTCAAAATCGAGATGGGCGAACGAACCATCATGGCCATCGACACCGCAGGGCTGCGACGCAAGAAAAGCTTCCAGGACCAGATCGAGTACTACGCGCTCGACCGGGCACAACGCGCCATCTCCCGATGCGATGTCGTCATCTTCATGATCGACGCCACGACAGAGATCTCACAGGTCGACGAGCAACTCGGCAAAATGATCGTCGACTCATTCAAGCCCGTCGTCATCGTCGTCAACAAATGGGATGTCGCCAAGGACGCGACCGACGACAAGGGACGACCGGTCACCCCGCAGAAATACGAAGAGTACTTCCGCAAGGAACTCGGCGGGCTGCGCTTCGCACCCATCGCGTTCATGAGCGCCAAGGAAGGCCTCAACATCCCCGGAACAATGGAACTCGCATACGAGCTCTTCGAGCAGGCAAACACCCGCGTAAGCACCGGCAAGCTCAACCGCACCGTCAAGGGCATCCTCGAAGCACGCGGACCGAGCAACCGCCTCGGTCACGAAGCCAAGGTCTACTTCGCCTCCCAGGTCAAAACCTCACCCCCGACAATCGTCCTCGTCGTCAACGACCCGGACCTCTTCACCAACAACTACGAGCGGTTCCTCATGAACCGGCTCCGCGAGGTGCTCCCCTTCGACGAGGTACCCATCCGCCTCATCCTCCGCGCACGCAAACGCGTCGAACGACGACAACGAAGCGCCTCCGGCAAGACCGAGCTCTACACACCGGATCAGGTCACCGGCAAGTTCGACGGCGAAATGAGTCTCGAAGACATCGACCGCGAAGCACTCATGCTCGACCTCCCCGACGACGCATCGCTCTACTTCGACGACTAAGTCACCCAAACCCCCATCCGATCCGCCCACCCCGCGGTGTCGGACAATATTCGTCATAGAAAAACGCCCCGGGATCTCCCGGGGCGTTCTCATTCCAGATCCTTCAAGCCAGCTTATGCCGACTCGCCCTCGGGCGAATCGCTCACAACCGGCTTGGACTTGGGCACCGGCGCCTCGTGCTCCACAACCTTCCCAAGCGCGCTGGGCAGGTCAATACCCGCCTGCTTCGCCAGCTCATGCACCTGCGGCAGCGAACCGATCATCCCCGACAGGAAATCCGCCGTCGCGTTCTTCCCATCCTTGGAACCCCCGGACCCCGAATCCCAGACCGTGATCTTGTCGATCTTGAGGTTCTGGATCGCCTTGACCTGCTGCGCCACAAGCTCGGGCAGCTGCTCGATCATCAGCAGCGTCGGCGCCACCTCCGGGCTCTTCGCACACGCCTCGACCAGCTTGCGATACCCCTCGGCCTTCGCCTCGAGCACCTGCTGGATACCCTTCGCCTCGGCCTCGTACTTCGCAAGGATCGCGTCCGCTTCACCCCGTGCCTCGCGACGCTCACGCTCCGCCTTGGCCTCGGCCTCGATCTCCACGCGCTTCTTCTCAATCTCCTGCGGCGCAAGCTTCTCTTTCGCGAGCTTCGCAAGCTCTTCCTCACGCTGCGCAAGGAAGATCTTCTGACGCGCCTCCGCGGCCGCAACATCCGAACGCCGGCTCGCCTCAGCCCGGATCTCCGCCAGCTCGGCGTTCGATTCCGCAACCTTCGCGGATGAGTGGTTCTCACCGTCCACCGCGGACGCCTCAGCGCTCGCAACCTGGATACGCTGCTCTTGCTCCGCACGCTTCTTCGCCGCGATGGTTTCCGCTTCGCGTTCCGCGATCGCGATCTCCTGGTTTCGGCGCGACTCCGCCTCGCCCGTGACGGCTCTGGCCTCAAGGTCTGCAACAGCGATACGCTGCTCCTGCTCCGCGTTCTTCTGCCCCTGCTCGGCCAGCGAACGCTCCTCAGCAACCCGCACATTCCGTGCACGCATCGCCGCGGCTTCACCAACCGCACCCTCGCGCTCCTGCTCCGCGACCTCAACCTTTGCCCGGTTGATCGCTTCCGCCGCGGCACGCTTACCGATCGCCTGGATGTACCCGGATTCATCGGTAATGTCGCGGATGTTCACATTGATCAGCGTGAGACCGATCTTGTTGATCTCTTCCGCAACATTCTCGTTCACCAGCGACATGAACTTCTCGCGGTCCTTGTTGATCTCTTCGATCGAAAGCGTCGCGATCACCAGTCGAAGCTGACCCAGAATAATGTCCTGCGCCTGTTCCTGGATCTGCCCCTGCGTGAGCCCAAGCAAACGCTCCGCCGCGTTGCTCATCAGCACCGGGTCCTTCGAGATACCCACCGTAAAGGTCGAGGGAACATTCACGCGGATGTTATTGAGCGACAGCGCACCCTCCAGCGGGATCTCGATCACCAGCGGCTCCAGCGACATATACGCGTAGTCCTGGATCACAGGCCACACAAACTTGCCGCCGCCGTGGAAACACTGCGCGCTGCTCTTGGAACCAGTACCCCAGATCACAAGGATCCGGTTCGACGGACACCGTCGGTACCTGCTCGCGAGGAACAGCACCACGAAGAGCATGACGAACAGCGCGACCGCCACACTGATAATAACAAACATCCCTGAGTTGCCCGAGTTCGCTTGGGCGAGCGTTAATGTTCCCTGCATTGATTCTCCTGTATCAACCGTGCGATGAAAAACGAGACCCACAAGCGCATCATGCGGGTTCGACGATCAGAATATTGCTCGCGGTATCCACATCCCGCACACGCACACGCGTATGCGTCACGATCGGTTCCGACGCGTTCTCGCCGTCCTGAATCGCAGAATAGGAGTGGCGCGAGTTGTTGATCACCAGCACCACCTCACCGCGACCCGTGCCCTCGGGCGGAACGGTCACATAGACCTCGCCCACCATGCCCCGGGCTTGCTGGATATACACATTCGTGTTGTTCTGAAGCTTCAGGAAGGTTCGCAGCAGCCAGATCATCAGCCACGCAACACCGAAACCCGCCGCGACACCGATAACGGCCGCACCGGTAAAGCCCAGATCAAGAAAGCGGTACGCCGCAAACCCGATCCAGCCATACCCGAGAAAAAACGCCGAGACGGACTGAACACTCAGCCAACCAAACTCAGCGCCCGGATGATCGCCGTCGAGATCAACATCAAGATCAATATCCAGCGCACCGTCGCCACCAAGCTCGCCGAGCACCAACTGAATCAGCAGGAAGCCCGTCCCCAGCAAGGCAGGGGCCGTAAACCAAATTGCGCTGTCGCCAAAGAGCATGTCCATCATGTCAAAAAAACCTCCCGCAAGGCGATGATGCCCGCAGGATAGTCTACCACGATGGGTCCGACAGTGATGTCTTCGTGAAACCCCTGCGGGGCATCCCGTTTCGCCCCAAACACAAGTATATTTGGAAAAACGCCGCGCCAGTTTCAGCGCGGCTTCCATAAACCCTTACATATCAAGCCGCCATCAGGCCGCGAACCCGTACCCGTCATCAAATCCCAGGAAGTCGTCGTCGTCCCCATACTCCGGCTCGATCGGATCGATGCTCCCCCACTCGTCCTTGGGCAGATGCCGGTGGTGCACATGGATCACACGACCAAGCTGCTCGCCAAAGAGCTTCGAGATGATGCTCAGCGTCCGCTCATCTTCCTGATCAAACGGACGCGTCTGATTCCGGAACAGCGTCAGCACGCCGAGGCACTCGTCCTCATGCGAGCACGAGATGATCATCGCACCGTGATCTTCCAGCCAGTGCGCGTCGCAACCCAGCGCTTCGCCCATATCCCGATCAGTCGCAATCGTCACAACGCCGTCGGTCTGCTCGAAGCGGGGCGCGATCGTGTCCGCGAGATGATCGAGCATCACCTCCGCGGCGTCCTTCGGGATGTCATAGTTCACATACGCCCCAAGCGAGTAGTC
This sequence comes from Phycisphaerales bacterium, assembly GCA_965216865.1. Taxonomy (GTDB): domain Bacteria; phylum Planctomycetota; class Phycisphaerae; order Phycisphaerales; family UBA1924; genus UBA1924. Next base: position 1,793,715 of record OZ244206.1, on the reverse strand, counting down.
GCCCGAGCTCGTCGGCAGAAACACCGCCGCGTTCGTCGACCCGATCTTGCTGAGCGTGAACTCCAGCATCGTCCGCAGCAGCGACTCGATATCAAGCTCCTGACGAACGATCGCGTTGAACTCCGTCGCCAGCTTCACATCGCCAAACTGCTCGGAAAGATCCTTATACGCCTCCACCAGATCGTTGCACAGGTCCCCCACCTGCCCAGAGACCTCGCGACGAGCATGATCGAGCTTGTGGCACAGCTTCTCGAGCCGCATCACCCGAGCGTCACGCATGCGGATCCGCTGCGCACGCTTCACGCAATCAAGCAGACGACGAGCGGTCTCCGCGTTCCGAGTCTGGATCGAGATAATGTCGCTCGCACCAGCACGCATCGAACGAACCGCGTCCTCAGTATTCTCAAGCTGCCCGAGGATCACGCCCACGATCGCCGGGTGGATCGTGCTGATCCGCTCAAGCAGATCGATCCCGTCCGCATCATCCAACGCCCGCTCAATGATCACCAGATCGCAATCGTTCGACGATGCACGCTGCACCGCTTCCGTGCAGTTGTCCGCGTACTCCACGATGTCCAGCTGACCGTGCAAGATCGACGCAACACGACGACGCACCGATGCGCGAGGTGAGACAACAAGGGCACGCACCCCGGGCATCTCATCGCTCTGCTGCGGGGCAACACCGGAAAGTGCCGCTGGCTTGGGTGTGCCCTCTTGTGTGTTTCGCTTGTACTCGCTCATCATGCTCTCTCATTGTCAAACGCGGTTGCGTTGTTTATGCGGCACTCGCCGCGTGTGTAGTCGTAGGCAGATGCACAATCACGAGCCCGCCCTGCCCCCCGGGCCGATTCCCGAGCTCGATCTCTCCACGGTGAAGCTCAACGAGCCCACGCGCACGCGAGAGTCCAAGCCCGGACCGACGCCCAGCCGGGAGCTCGGAATAGAATGGATCAAACGCGTGCCTGATCGAATCCTCCGAGAACCCGCGTCCCTTATCGCTGATCCGAATACTCAATCGGGCAAACGCAGGGTCGGGTTCAATCGAAACGGTCACGAGTTCGCCAGGTTCTGATTGAATTGCGTTGATGATCGGCTCCGCGATCGCCTGAGCCAGCAGCGGGATGTCCATCGTCACCGGATCAATAAAGCTGTTGTCTGTCTTGAAATGAACACGCGCCCGGATCCCCTGCGTGTGGCAGCGATGACGCGCAATCTCGATCGCCTCACGCACAAGCAGCACAGGATCTCCCGCCTGCATCTGCGCCTTGGGCGGATCAGCGATCATCCGCAACGAGCTGATCAGATCAGAAAGCTGCTGCGCCGAATCCGAGATCGCAAGCGATATATCACGCTCACGCTTCGTGCCAACACGCTCAAAGAGCTGCTGCGAACGCCCAAGGATCACGCTCAGAGGGTTGTTCATCTCGTGAGCCGCACCCGCCGCGAGGCGACCAAGCTGAACAAGCGATTCCTTGCTCGTAAGCTCATTGCGGAGCGCTGTCATCGCGTGATTCGCCGACGCCAGCTCCTCTCCAACACGCTTGGAATGCTCCATCGCGATCGACTGCACAAGCGAGCGCGTCCACAGCGTGCGCACACGCTGAAACTCGCCCGAGCTCAGAACCCGGTCCGTCCCGCTCCCCATCCGGGGCATCACAATCAGATACGAAGGCGAAGAATCGCCGGCATCGATCGAAGACCCGATCAGCAGCGGCATCCCAACCTCACGCACCGACGAGAACAGCTCACGCAGCCAGCCGAGCTCGCTCAGGTCCAGCGACGCAACGATTCCTGATTCTGACAGATCCGCAGGCCGGATCGTCCCGTCCGAGTTCCCAGGCGCATCCACACGGCTCGGACGCTGCACAACCCGCCCCTGATCGATCAGCATCGAACGCCAGGGCGAGTCAGCGCTGTGCTGAAAAATAACCGCGGCACGCTCCGAGCCAACCAGCATCGCGGCGCTCTGAACCATCGACTGAAAAACCTGTTCTGGCGATGCGTCATCCGATAGCGATTCAATAAACGCATCGAGCGCGTCTAGTACCCGGGCCGTCGATGCGCTCAGCGACGCCTTCGCACGAAGCTCCGAGTTCAGCGCCGCGAGCCGACGATTCGCGCCCGTCAGCGATTCGATCAACAGATTCTGATTCGTGTGCTCGCCCAGACCCAGAATCTCGCCACGCTGCGCGACCGATTCGATGACACCCGCCGTGTTGTTCTTGAAAAAGTCCGGGTCGATTCCCAGCCGCATCGCGATATCGTGCGGGTCCAGCGGATCGCCAAAGTCACCGCACCAACCCAGATGCAGATCACGCGACCACGATTCCGCAAGCGTGATCAGCGTCACAAGCGCCTTGCTCGGACCGTTGGGAACAGACTCCGGCGGCTGATCGTTCAGCCAGATCGCATCGCGGATCGCTTCCGGCAAACCCCAGTGCTCCGCCAGCCGCTTGCCCGCCGTGTGATGATCAATATTGAGCATCGACCGCTCGATCAGGCACAACGCGCAACGCTTCTTGGACCCCATCTCCAAAACCCGCTCGTACGCCTTAGGAAGAATCAGATCCAGTGCCACCTTGCCAAGGTCATGCAACAGCCCGCCGAGGTACGCCTCCTCGGGCGATACACCCAGCGAGGGATGCGCACGCGCAATCGCCTCCGCCCCGCTCGCGACCGTCAGTGAATGCACCCAGAAACCGTTGTAATCGAACGCGCCCTCGTGATCATCCGACTGCAGCTGCGCAAACACATGAACGCTCAACGCCGCAACCTGCACCGTCTCCAGACCGAGCATGATCACCGCACGGCGCACCGTCGTGATGCGATCACCCAGACCCTTGTCCGCCGTGCGGCACATGCGCAGGATCGTCGTGCTCATCGCCGGGTCGGACTCGATCAGATGAATGATCTCATCAAGATCGACATCCTCCTCGCTGCTCACGCTCAACAGGCGCGTCGCAACGCTCGGAAGCGTCGGCAGCCGATCGATGCCGGCCAGGATCGCCTCGAGCTTCTGCGCGTCCTGATCAGGATGGCCCGAATCAAGTTCGCTCATGAGTCGCTCGGAATTTCCAGGAGGGTCTCTATTCGCTGAACCAGCTCACGCAGGTCGAATGGTTTCTTCAGAAAGTCGTCCGCGCCAGCATCACGCAGCCGCTCGACCTCGCTCTGCTCAACAACGCCAGACACACACAGCACACGCGTATCCACGCTCGCCTCGCTCTCCCGAACACGCTGGCACACGATGTTGCCGTTGATGTCAGGAAGCATGTAATCAAGCACAATGAGCTGCGGCTTGAAACGCGCCGTCTCGATCCCCGCGTCGTACCCCGTGCCCGCGCTGCGAACCTCGAAACGCCCGTCGGACTCAAGCAGATCCGTGATCAGATTCACAATCTCCGGCTCATCATCAACAATCAGAACACGCTTCCGATCCGAACCGATCGTCTCCAGCGGGATCTCATTCTCACGCATGAAACGGATCAGCTCCTCACGCGGAATCCGCCGGAAGCGAGAACCGGGAACACGGAACCCGTTGAGACGACCAGAGTCGAAACAACGGATGATCGTTTGCTGACTGACCTTACAGACCTTCGCGGCTTCACCAGTGGTGAACACCTTCTTCTCCGACCAGTCCTCGTTGTTCTGCGTCGCCACCATGCGGGTCCTTCCGATAGGGTGCGTTGAGGGTGCAACTTCGCCCAGTCGGATATCGTCGCAGAGTTTGCCCTACTTCACACCCATCGCCGGTTCCGCGGCAGTTATCAGCCGCTCTGGCAACCAACAAGCATTATCCGGACGCTCGGGCACGCCATTGGGTCACGGCATCGGGCTCACGGGCATAAATCGGCTCGCAGCGAAGCGGGTCGATCGGATCGATCCCCTCCGCGGCGCGAAGCAGATCCCGCGCATCCAGACGCAGCGCCAGCACCCCCACTCCGATCGCCGCCGCCGTCTCACGAAACGATTCCGGCAGATGGCGGTCCGCCACGATGGACTTGAGCTCGTGCGATCGCAGCGCATCCGCCCCGATAATCCCCACACTGCGCAGCTCGCCATCGGATGACAGAATGCTCGCATGGCACCGGTCCTTCTTGGACGCCAAAGCGATCAGCGCAGGCAGATCGGAAGCATCCAGCGCAACCGACACAACGCGCGCCGTCGGGACCGCGACAAGTTCGGCACCCAGCGTATCCGCGAGAACCTTCGCGCTCGTCGTCGAGATCCGCAGCGCGGTGTACCCGCCGGGACCAACCGAGACCAGAACGCGATCGACCTCGCGCGGCTCGATCGAACACGACCCGGCCACCTCCGAGATCGCGTGCAGCACGGCGTCGGAACCGCGCGTCGACGCGGGCAGCGGCGCCGAACCAAGGCACCGCCCGTCCTTGTCCCACAGCGCCACGGCGTGCGGCGCATCCTCGCCCGGCGCGTGCGCGCCGGGGTTGGACATCTCAATCCCAAGCGTGATGGAGCGGTTCTTCTCAGACATGATTCACTCGTGATCCTTGGGTGGTTTGCGGAGCCGCTTGGTCTCCGACCGGCGAGACTTGCTGTCGAGCCGACGCCGGATCGACCCTTTCGTCGGCTTGGTCGCGCGGCGCTGCTTGGGCTCGATCACCGCACGCGCGACAAGCTCGCGCAACCGGTCCATACAGGCCCGACGGTTGCGCGATTGCGAGCGTGTTTCGTCGCGTTCGATCAGCAACTCATCGTTGGTATTGATCGCGTTCCCCGCGAGCCGACGCAAGCGCATCATGGCCCGGTCCCTCAGCGGGATCGCCGAGAGCGCGATGCGGAGCTGTGCCTTTGTGGATCGTTTGTTGACATTCTGCCCACCAGGACCCGACGAGCGCGAAAAAGTGATTGAAATGTCCTCGTCCCGGACACGGACCCCCGGAGCCAGGAGTGTCCCTGAGCTTCGCGGCACATGGCCCTGCTGGTCCGGATTGGGGTTTGTATCGCTCATCTGGTCATGCCATAGCACGGCGGATCTGGAATTGCAAGTGCTTTGTGCGCTCCGCCTTGCGCGTCAAAAGTCATTGCGTCCCCCATTGACCCAGCGGGTTGTGTCTGCCATACTCAGGGTTGTCGGATCGACCCATTGTCCGACCCGTGCTTCCCGAAGCCGGGTTGGACGCAGGCCCGATCCAAGACACGAGGCCGCTCCCTGATCGTAGGGGAGCAAACATCAGATTGACCGTCCGAACGCCTGAGCGTGAGGGAAGGATAAGACATAATGAGTAACACGATCACCAAGAAGATCCTGATCGACCGCATCGCTGAGAGCACGGGCATGAAGCGTGTCGCCGTGAAGCAGGTCGTCCAGGAGTTTCTTGATCAGGTGGTCGTTGAGCTCGGCGAGGGGAACCGCCTTGAGTTCCGTGACTTCGGCGTCTTCGAGGTCAAGCAGCGTGCGCCCCGCATGGCACAGAACCCCAAGACCCTTGAGCGTGTCCCTGTGCCCGCCAAGCGGACAGTGAAGTTCAAGGTCGGACGCAAGATGCGTGACGCGATGGAAAGCCCGGAGACGCAGCCTGAGGCGTCGAGCAGCGTTGAGCCCAAGGGCACAGCGAATGCCAATGCCCGCGCGAAGGATGACCACGAGGTGATCGGGTCGATCGGTTCGGAGCACATGGACCGCACGCCGGAGACCGCGGGCGTTCGCTGAGTTGACGCCGACTCGCCCTCCGTCTGGAATCGGCGAGAAGCTCGCCGGTCGTTTGGGCCAAAGATTGAATATATATAAAAGGGCTCCTCGGATTGAGGGGCCCTTTGTTGTGTTTGGAGGGTGCCGGTTGTCGGCGAGGTGGGTTGTGGCTTTAGCGTCCGCGTCGCTTGGCTTTGCCGCCCATCATCTTGCCGGGCCGCTTGGAGGGGACGATGCCGCCGGGGAACTTGGCGGCCAGTTCCTTATCCGACATCTTCTCGACCTTTGGTGCGTCGTCCTGCTGGAAGCGGTTCTTCTTTGGCTCGCTGGGAGCGCCCTTGACCTCGTAGGTTGGGCGACCGCCGGTGGGTTCGTCCTTCCAGTCGTCGGGACGGGGGCGTGGCTCGAAGTCGTCGTACTGCTGGGCGGGGATCTCGGCGTTGACGAGCAGTTCGATCTCGGTGAGCAGGGATCCCTGGGCGGGGGTGACCAGCGACCATGCGTGGCCGTCGCGTCCGGCGCGGGCGGTTCGGCCGATGCGGTGGACATAGAGGTCCGGGTCTTCGGGCAGGTCGTAGTTGATGACATGGGTGATGCCCTCAACATCGATGCCTCGTGACGCGAGGTCGGAGGCGACGAGGACATTGAGGTCGCCGCCGCGGAACTTGGTCATGACCTGGTTCCGCTTGGACTGGGAGAGGTCGCCGTGGATGGCGTGGGCGGGGATGCCCTTGCGATCGAGGTAGCGGACGACGGAATCCACCGTGCGCTTCATGCGGCAGAAGACGACGGTGAGCGCGGGCTCCTCGTGTGTGAGCAGGTGGGCGAGCATGCGGCGCTTGTCCCACGGCTCGACGGTGACATACTGCTGCTTGACGAGGTCGACGGTGAGTGCGCCGGCGGAGACCTCGAGCTTCTCGGGGTCCTGCATGAATGTTCGCGCGAGTCGTTCGATCTCGTCGGTGAAGGTCGCGGAGACGAAGATTGTCTGGCGGTCCTTGGGGCACTTCTTGAGGATCTTCTTGATGTCATCGCGGAAGCCGATGTCGAGCATTCGGTCGACCTCGTCGAGGACTGCAAACTCGATATCGTGCAGGTGCAGGTATCTGCGTTCGATCATGTCGAGGACGCGTCCGGGTGTGCCGACGATGATTTCGGGTCCGTCTTCGAGCTGCTTGGCTTGGACATTGATGGACTGGCCGCCGTAGATGGCGCAGACCTTGAGCCCGGTGTGGGGTGCGAGCTCCTCGATGTCCTGCTTGATCTGGATGGCGAGTTCGCGTGTTGGCGCGAGGATGATGGAGATCATCGAATCGCCGGGCTCGATCATGTTGAGGAGGGGGAGCGCGAACGCTGCGGTTTTGCCTGTGCCTGTCTTTGCCTGGCCGAGGATGTCGACGCCGGTCATGGCGAGTGGCACGAGTGCGGCCTGGATCTTGGTTGGGTGCTTGAACCCTCGTTCGTCCATAGCCTTGACGATGGAGTCTTTGAGCCCGAGGTCTGCGAATGTCTTGTCGACTTCGAAAGTTTCGGGGTTCCAGCCGCCTTCGGGCTCGCTGATGGTGCGTTTGCGTTCTGGCTCTCTGTCGGCCCCCGCGTCGCGTTTTCCGCGTCTGCGTCCGCCGCCCTTGCTTCCGCCTCGTGATCTTCTTTTTCCGCCTGATGACGCGTTTGGCGCGTCTGAGTCGCGATATTTTTCGCTCATTGTGGATCCTGTATTGTGTTTGCCCCGTGCAGGGCGCTCGCCGAACCGGGTGCGATCCTCGCAACCCTCGGCCCCGTCAGTCACCCCCGACGATGGGGGCTGTGAGTTGAATCATAGGCGTTGTGGTGACAGGGGTTTGGGAGCTGGGAGTTGCGGACGAACAGCGGGGTGAGCTCGAGGGGAGTTGGATTTGGGTTGAATGCGAAGATCGCGAAGGGCTCGAAGAGGGGAGAGAGGGGGATGGTACGCGGAGGTGGCAGAGGGCGCGGAGGACGCGGAGAAGAGGGGGATCTGGGTGGCACTACTGCGCCGCTGTGCGGCGAGTAGTGGAACCCAAGAAGGGGTTGGTGTTTGGTACCGCTTGTACCTGCTTTGCCCTGGCGGGTCAAAGCAGGGCACGCGACACCCAAGTGGTGCACCCGCCCTTGAAGTGATCAGGGCGGGGCGTTGGCGCTGGAGCAGCCGGGGGTTGTGTGTTGATCGTGTGTGTCTGTTTGCAGGGACTCGTGCTGATGTGTGGGCAGTGATGGATCTGGTGCGTGATGTGATGATGCGGGGCGTGATTCGTCCTGATCGGGTTCGGTATGTGGGTCTGGATCTGGTTCGGAATCAGGTGGTGATTGGTCCTGGGTTTCGGCGGTTGATTTGGTGAGTTGGCGGTCGAGGTGGGCCGCGGCTTTGCGGATTGTTTCGGTGTGGGATGGGGATGTGGGCTCGGTGAGGGAGATGCGTTCGAGGACCTGGGCGAGGCGGGCGCGGGTGAAGGTCTCGCGTGCGCGTTGGATGGCGCGGATCATCTCGGCGAGGCGTGTGAAGGCGGGGGAGATGATGATGGCGTGGAGCTCGTCGATGGTGAGGGTGTGTCGGGTGCAGAGCTCGATGACGGAGATGGGCTCGGCGATGAGGTCGTGCAGGAGTTCGTTTGTGATCTGTGTGTGTGCCATGGCGTGAATGTACGGCGATGGCGGCGGGGATCAAGGGGAAATGGGCGCATGTACAGAAAGCTGCGCACAGATCGTGAGATGCGCGTGAGGTTTTGGGTTGAACGCGAAGATCGCGAAGGGCTCGAAGGGGGAGGGAGGGGGATGGGTACGCAGAGGTGGCAGAGGGCGCGGAGGACGCAGAGAAGAGGAGAACTTGGGGAAGAGGAAGAGGGGGAGGGCTTGTATGCCGTGATCTGGGTGCCACTACTCGCGACGGAGTCGCGCAGTAGTGCTCTTGTAGAATACCTGAAGACACTACTGCGCCGCTGCGCGTCGAGTAGTGGCACCCAGAGCAGTGCGGTCTGCGGGTGCGTTTGTCTGTGCGTTTGAGATGAGTTCGTCTTTGCCGCACTGCGCGGCTTTGCCGCGAGTACGGGCACCCAGAGGGGGGTGATTGTTGGGAATCACTTGTTCCTGCTTTGCCCTGGCGGGTCAAAGCAGGGCACCCAGGATTTATTGGTTTGCGTTGAGGTGTTCGATGATCTGGGACCAGTAGAACTCGCAGTGGACATCGCCCCAATCGGCCTTTGCCTTGTAGTCTGGGGCAAATATTTCGAGATTGTCGGTGGCGGGGATGATGTCGAAGTTGGGTTGGATGAAGGCGATGATGGACTGGGCGTCCTGTGGCCAGCGGACCCCCTCATAGCCGAACTGGGTTTCGATGGTCAGCATGTCCTCGAGTGATGTTGGGAACTCGCCGGTCTGCTCGGAGTACATTTCGAGCGCGCCGAAGAAGTTGCGGTACATGTGGCCGCGGTTTGATGCATCAAGCCCAAGTTCTATGGTTCGTTTTATCGTGAACACAAACCACACTACTGCGATAAACAACACGAGCAGGATTGAGAATGTGATCCGCTTTTTCATATCTCCCGCCCCTGCGCCTCTGCGTTCAGACTTCTCTTCGAGCTCTTCGTGATCTTCGTGTTCAATCACGGTCTTGTTGCAGCTCATACAGCATCATGTGCTTCATGAGGGCGGCGGCGGCTGAGGTTGCGGCGCAGAGCCAGCCGGCGGGGCCGTCGCGCCAGGAACCCTTGAGGATGAGCTGTTTGAGGAACGCGCCGGGGGGGGAGGTCATGAGCCGCAGGGGGCTGGTGCGTTTGCCCATGTCGTGCATGGACTTGGCGCTGACGAGGGAGAGGCGGCGGGCGTTGTCGATGTGCTGGGCGAAGGATTCGAAGGACTCGTGGATGAGTGGGCCTTCGATGAGGGGGGCGGTGTGGGGTGGGTCGAGTTCGAGGTAGTCGTGGGGATCGATGCCGGCGAATCGGGCTTTGTTGTCTTTGACGAGGGATGTCTTGACGAGGCGGAGGCGGTGCTCGGGCTGCCAGCAGTGGTTGAGGAGCTTGCCCTTGTACTCGACGACGCGGTTGACGGTGGCGGCGTCGAGGCCCTGGGTCATGGCGGCTTTGATGGACTGGGCGAGCTGGGGGGAGACGGGCTCGTCGGAGTCGAGCCAGAGGGTGTAATCGCTCGTACACGCGTCGAGGGCGAGTTGTTTGGTTTTCACGAACCCGCGCCAGTGGGTCTCGATGAGGACGACCTCGCAGGTGCCCCACTTCCGGCAGGCGTTGACGAGATCCATGGTCGAATCCGTCGATCCTGAGTCCACCACCACGAGCTGGGCTGCGAGATCGCGCACCGAGTTGAGGACTCGGCCCATCGTGCGTTCGTTGTTCTTGCACGGGATCATCACGCTCAGGGTGGGCGTATGGGATGACGGGGTCGCGTCGGGCATGGATATAGAATAGCTCCTGGGACGAACGAGATGAGCAATACCAACATCAGATCGGTGCGTGTGATCCGGTATTCGCCCGACGGCGGGTACGCAGCGATCGAGTGGCTGAGGGCGTTTGAAACCGTCGAGATCCCTCACGCGATCAGCGATGGGGACACCTGGCGGATCGGGGTGCAGATCACGAAGAAGCGGGTGATCGATGTGATCCTGCATATTGAGCTTCTGGATTCGCTGCCGGATCGGCTGCGTGGTCGGCTTGGTCGGACGCGTGCGGATGGGCTGTTCAGGAGCCCGAAGCGGTGCAGGAAGACGATCGCGGGGGCTGGTCGGCCGTTGGCGCTTCTTGGGGCGAGGCATCTTGGGACGCCGGTGCGGATTCTGGTGTGTGCTGCTGCGGATTGATTGAGAGAGAGGGTACGCAGAGGTGGCAGAGGGCGCGGAGGACGCAGAGAGGTGGAGTTTGAACGCGAAGGTCGCGAAGGGCTCGAAGAAGAGACTGAACGCAGAGGGCGCGAAGGTCACGCAGAGGGCGCAGAGAAGAGGGGGAAATGGGGGAAGAGGAAGAGGGGGTTGGTGTGCGGAGTGTGGATGGGAGAGGAGATCAGAGGGGAGAAAGATTGGGATCGCGACGACTGCGGGGGTGGCGCGGTGGTCGGGATTGTTGTATGATGGGGGCTGCGCGATGAAACGAGTATTGATCACAAGCTGTTTGTTGTTTGCGTGTGCTGGAGCGTTTGCGTTTGAGCCGGGGGACGAAGCTGCTGCCTTTGTGCATGAGGCGACGGATTCGTACACGGTGCGGAAGATGCACGGGTTTACGGTTCGGGTTTCGGCGGCGGCGATGGCGCGGGCTGAGACGACGGAGCCGGCGCTGGCGCTGCTTGAGAAGAAGTTGGCGGAGGTGATTGAGCTGACGCCGGCGCACACACATGAGCACTTGAGGCGCGTGGTGTTCTGGATCGAGCATGAGGCGCCGGATCATCCGTGTGCGTGCTATCACCCTGGGAAGCAGTGGCTGGTGGAGAATGGGTTTAATGCGGACAAGGAGAAGGGGATCGAGATCTCGAACACCCGGAACTTTGTGGCGTGGTCGCAGGATGCGCAGCCGCTGATGGTGCTGCATGAGCTGGCGCACGCGTATCACGATCTGGTGCTTGGGTTTGATCACGAGCTTGTTCGCGATTGCTACGCGGCGGCGAAGAAGAGCGGGAAGTACGACGAGGTGGAGCATGTGTCGGGGGAGACGCGCCGGCACTATGCGATGAACAATGAACGGGAGTACTTTGCGGAGCTGACGGAGTCGTACTTCGGGAAGAACGATTTCTCGCCGTTCACGCGAGCAGAACTCAAGGCATTCGATCCCAGAGGATTTGGGATGATCGAGAAGCTGTGGTTTGAGACTGGGATTGGGGATGAAGAATAAGAAGGGACCACAGAGCACACTGAGCACACAGAGGAAGAAGTCAGAGTGTCAGATTGGGTAAGGGCTTTAACGCTCCTGTGTTTCCCCCTTTTCCACCCGTCCTCATGCTCTGCATTTTCCCTCTGTGTGCTCTGTGGTTAAAACGATCGGCGAGTAGCGCGATCGAGCACGATGGCGTACACTCTCCGCATGGCGCGCACTCCGAAAAAACCCGATCTGACGCACACGCACCCTGATACGGGGGTGGTGGCGTCTGTGCGGATTGGGGATTGCCGGGAGAAGCTGCTGGAGTTTGAGGCGGTGCGGGATTCCCAGGTGGATCTTGTGTTCGCGGACCCGCCGTTTAACTGGGCGCGGGATTATGACCGTCATCAGACGGGCGACGCATGGGACGACGCGGCGATGTCGCGCGAGCAGTATTTGTCGTTCACGGAGGAGTGGCTCAACATTTGTGCGGAGTCGCTCAAAGAGACCGGTTCGATGTGGGTGAACATCCCCGATGACTCGGCCGCCGAGATCGTGGTGCATCTCAAGAAGATCGGGATGCACATGGTGAACTGGTGCGTGTGGCACTATCGCTTCGGACAGAACACGAAGGGGCGGTTCATCAACTCCAAGGTGCACGCGTTGTACTTCAGCAAGGACCCGTATCGGCGGACATGGAACCCGGAGCCGATTCTTGAGGTTTCGGATCGGCGGGCGATTTATGGGGATCCGCGGACGGAGAATAAGAAGGACGGGATGCCGGCGGGGATGCGGGTGCCGATGGATGTGTGGTATGGGAAGTACTGGGGACGCATCCAGGGGAACAACAAGGAGCGTCGCCAGAAGCACGACAACCAGCTGCCGGAGGTGTATCTGCGTCGGGTGATCGCTTGCAGCTCGAACCCGGGTGACTTGGTGCTGGATCCGTTTTTGGGGTCGGGGACGACTGGTGTGGTGGCGCACGCGATGGGGCGTCACTTTATCGGGACGGAGTACAGCAAGGCGAACGCGGAGATGGCGTTTGAGCGTGTGGTGAGCGGGCCGGTGCGGGATTTGGATGCGCTGGGGGGCGATTCGACGGCAATCTTTGCCAATCGTCGCGGTGCGGCGGCGTCGGCTGCATCAGAATGAGTTGATGGGTGTTTGGTCCTTAGCGGGGCTGAACGCATCGGAGCATTGGGTGCGTTCGAAGCCGTATCGGACTTGGATCGTGATCCTTGTGCTGTTTTGGGCCTTCTGTGGGCTTCAACCTTGATCTTGGGTCGAATCCGTGTCATTCTTACTGGGGTCAACTCCCCTTTGAATGCTGCTGTGCACCCTTTTTAGACCCGGCGGGCTTGTGTGAGACGCCTGAATGGAACCGCTGACATGATGCAAACTCGCTTCTTTGCTCTCCACGCGCTGCTTGCCCTTGGTGCCGTCTCGGCTGTCGCGGTCGCGACGGATCCGGACTACACGCTTGTGAACACGGTCGCGAATGTGAACGCGATCACGGTGCCGATTGATTCGTATACGGGTCAGCACGATGTGATGAGCGGCGGCGTGAGCGTTGGCGATTTCAACTTGGACGGGTGGCCTGACATCTACCTCCCGGGGCTCGGCACGGTCCCCGACATGCTGTTCATCAATCAGCAGGACGGGACCTTTGAGGAGCAGGCGGGGGCGTGGGGAATCGACCGGCTTCATATGGGGCAGGGCAGCGCGGTTGGCGATGTGAATAACGATGGGCTCCCGGATCTGTTTGTGCAGTCGTTCGGCCCTGCCGATCAGCAGGCGCAGCCCGGTCATGCGTTGCTGTACATCAATCAGGGCCCGGACGAGATGGGCAACTGGTCGTTCACTGAGGAAGCGAGCGAGCGGGGCGTGAACACGGTGATGTCGATCGTGGCGGGCAAGGGTGCCGCGTTCGGCGATGTGGATCTCGATGGGGATCTGGATCTTTTCGCGGCGACCTGGCAGTTCACTCCTGGCGCGGATGGGAACCGTCTGTTTGAGAACGATGGGAACGGGTACTTCACGGACATCAGTGATGAGGCGCTCCCTGAGCCGCCGTTTGTGCTTCGTGGGTTTACGCCGAAGATCGTGGATATCAATGGTGACCGGTACCCTGAGTTGCTGTTGACATGCGACTTTGAGACTTCACGGCTGTATGTGAACAACGGGCCGGATGAGCATGGGCGGATCTCGTATCGTGATGCGACCGAGGCGGCGGGGATCACCGAGGACCACAACGGGATGGGCGCCACGCTGAATGATTTCAACGGCGACGGGATGCTTGATTGGTTCATGACCAACATTTTCGTTTCGAGCGCGAACTACTTTAATACGCTGTATATGGGCGTGAGTGTCGATGAGGCCGGCACGCCGATCTTTCTCGATCAGGCGACGGTCCGGGGCGTGAGCGACAACGGCTGGGGCTGGGGCGTTGTTTCCGGCGATTACAACAATGATGGGGATGTGGACATCATCGCGACGAACGGCTGGCCGCAGTGGCCGAGCGAACCGACGCGGTATTGGAACAACGATGGGCTTGGCAACTTTAACGACCAGTCCTCGATCGCTGGGCTTTCGTTCAACATTGACGGGCGTGGGCTGGTGCACCTGGACTATGACCGTGACGGCGATCTGGACCTTGCGTTCGTGGACAATGACGGGCCGTTCCGCCTGTACCGCAACGATCTCGGCTTTGAGGGTCGCCCGTTCACGCACTACCTGCGGTTCGACATCAACACGGACCTGCACCCCTGCCTTGCGCCCATGGGGTACGGGACGCGTGTCATCGCGACCTACGGCGGGATGGACCACCTGCGGGTTGTCGACGGTGCGAGCAGCTATCTGGGGCAGTCGGAACTGACGGTGCATTTCGGTCTTGAGATCATCGAAGAGGTCGACGAGGTGCGGTTCGAGTGGGCCGACGGTTCGTACACCATTATCGAGAACCCGACAATCGATCAGCAATCGGTGGTCTACGCGTATCACCCGGCGGATATGGACCGCGACGGTCGGTTCACCTTCTATGACATCTCGCGCATGCTCAGCGCGTACATCGCTCAGGACAGCAGTGCCGATTTCAACAGCGATGGTGCCGTGAACATTATGGATGTGATGGAGTTCATCGAGCGCTATAACTCCCCGTGCGAGTAAACGGAAGCAGTCCATTGACGATCCGTGTCAAGGCGGTCCCAGGCGCTTCGCGCGATTCGATCGCGGGTTTGCTGGGCGATCGTGTGAAGGTGCGCATCATCGCTCCGCCCGAGGGCGGGAAGGCGAACAAGGCCATTGTAAAGCTCTTCGCCAGGTCGCTTGGGTGCAAGCCGGCGCAGGTTTCGATCGTTTCCGGGCAGACGAACCCCGAGAAGATCGTTTCGATCGATGGGTTCGATGCGTCGTCCGCCGCTGGCGTGCTGGGCTTTGAGATCGCTCCCGCGGTCTGTGCGAAGGCCCGATAGTCCCAAGACCGACACAGAGCGAACCTGCGGTGGGCCCATGCTGTGTCATGGCTTGATTGTGATGTGTTTGGAATGCATGTTGTGGGTGTCTTTGCCGCCCGTTCGGGCATTACGGGGGACACATCATGCGGATCGAACTCCACGATTCGGAGCCGGGGCAACCTGCGCCGGATCCATCACAATCAGACCGTCGCCCCAACACCGAGCTGCTGAGCGTGCGTGTGGAGGATGGGATCATCCGTGCGTCGCTGAATGATCGTTCGCTGCGGTCGTTAGACACTGGGAAGCTTCGCGCCGAGATCTCTTCGCTGTGCCGCGCGCACAACTCGCGTCTGATCGTGCTGTCGATGCGGAATACGGAGACTCTGGCGTCGAGCGTGCTGGGTGCGTTGGCGCAGCTGAGCGCTGATCTTGAGCGGGTCGGCGGCGTGCTTGTGCTGTACAAGGTGCCGCGTGAGGTGACCAAGGTCCTGAAAAAAACGCGTCTTGATCGTCTGATTCATACGGCTCGTGATCGGAACGCGGCCAAGAAGAAGGCCAAGAGCCTGACGAGCAAATCCGGCTTCCTGCGTCGGACGAGCGCGGCGTAATCGCCCTGCGCCGGGTGGATTTCATCGATTCTGAACGGATCCGCCCGAACGATCCTCTCGTATATTGGACCGACGCCCACTCGGGCGGACGGTGATACCGGATGAACTGGGATCGAAGCATGCGAACTCTTGGGTTTGGGTATGTGTGTGTGCTGATCATCCCGATATTCCGATCGCGTGAGATCTGTGCCTCTTTGCTCGAAGGAAACCGACATGCAGCGTACCGGAACGATGGCTATCCTCGCTTTGATCACGATGGCTGGGAGCGCGTATGCGAACCAGCCGGGCACGCTGTTATTGAAGGCAGGGCCCGTGCAGGTGCAGGACTCGACGGATGTGCTGCGTGCGAATCAGGCAGCGGCGCAGCGCCTGCCTGATCGGATGGTCCTCGTGCTCGATGGGCCGATGAGCAAGGAGCGTCGTGAGCTGATCGAGGCGACCGGCATCCGCCTTGGCGACTACCTCCCCACCAACGCGTTTATCGTGGACACGCGCGATGCCCGGCTGGGCGCGTTGCGTGCGTTGGCGTTTGTCGATTCGCTGATTGCCTTTGAGGATGCGTGGAAGGTTGATCCCGAGCTTGGCCAACGCCGGCTGGTCACGCAGGAGCGGCAGGATTACGCGGCGCAGGGCAAGATCGCATCGCATGTGTATCTGTTCGCCGGCGCTTCGATTGTTGATGCGATCAAGGCCATCGAGCGTATGGGCGGGGTGGAGATCATGAACCATGAGCTGATCGGCGATCGGTTCATGCTGGGCGTGTTGGGCACCGAGGACCGCGTGCGCCAGCTCGCGACGATCAGCGATGTTCAGTGGATCGAATCCGCGCCCGAGATCACCTACCGCAACAACTCCACGCGGTGGGTTGTGCAGTCGAATGTCAACGGGTTCTTTCCGGTGTATGACAACGGGCTCCACGGGGAGAACCAGCTCGTTGCGGTGATGGACGGGCGGGTTGATGTGGATCACTGCGCGTTCTCCGATCCTGAGGGCGACCCGTTCGGGCCCGACCATCGCAAGATCGAGGCGTACAACTCGACGCTTGGTGCGGACTTCCATGGGACGCATGTGGCGGGGACCGTTCTGGGCGACAACGGCGGGAATGACAACAACCGCGGCGTGGCGTACATGGCGCGGCTGATCTTCGACTCGACACCGAGCTTTACCTTTTCTTCGCTCAACTCGCATCTGACCACGCATTACAACCAGGGCGCGGCGATCCATACGAACTCGTGGGGTGATGACGGTGCGACGAACTACACGGGGATGTGCCGCGCGATCGATACCTTTTCGCACGCGAACGACGACAACCTTGTGATCTTCGCGGCGACGAACCTGAACACGCTTCGGACTCCTGAGAACGCGAAGAATGTTCTTGCTGTCGGCGCTTCGCAGGATGCAAACAGCCAGGGGAGCTTCTGCTCGGGTGGGATCGGCCCGACCTTTGATGGTCGGCGCAAACCCGAGATCTTTGCGCCGGGCTGCAACTCGCAATCGGCCCAGTGGAACACCGCGTGCGGGACTTTCGGGCTGACAGGCACCTCGATGGCGGCGCCGGCGATCGCCGGGAGTGCGGCGTTGACGCGTCAGTACTTCGAGGACGGCTACTACCCCAGCGGTGTGCCGACCTTCGATGATGGGTTTACGCCCTCGGGCACGCTGATCAAGGCGACGCTGCTCAACTCGGCCGTGGACATGACGAATATCAGCGGGTTCCCGAGCAACCGGGAGGGCTGGGGACGCGTGCTGCTGGACAACGCGTTGCCTTTCCCGGGTGATGATGAGACCTTGATCATCCGCGATGTGCGCAATGCGGGCAACGGGGCGCTCGAGACGGGCGACATGAGCGAGTTTGTCGTGAACAACAACAGCTTTAATGTGCCGTTCAAGGTGACGCTTGTATGGCATGATGCACCGGGCACACCCAACTCTTCGTTCCCTCCGGTCAACAACCTTGATCTCGAGGTTGTGATGCCGACAGGTCAGTTGATTCTGGGCAACAACATTGTGAACGGGCAGAGCACCTTCGATACGACGGTAGACGAGGTCAACAATGTTGAGATGGTGATGCTTCCGGCGACGCCGACGGGCGAGTACACGATCCGGGTGAAGGGCACGGCGGTGAATCAGGGCCCGCAGGGGTACGCGCTGGTGGTGACCGGGGCTGTGAACGAGGTCGAGGCGAGCTGCGCCGCGGACCTCAACGGCGACGGGAACCTCGACTTCTTCGATGTGTCGGCGTTCCTGACGGCGTATAACGCGCAGGACGCGACCGCGGACTTTAATGACGACGGCGTGTTTAACTTCTTCGATGTGAGCGCGTTCCTGAGTGCGTTTAACGCGGGGTGCCCGTGAGCAACCAGCCCACCATTGAGTGGGTCTGAAACTTGACATGGTGTGGTACGCTATGGGTAAGCTCAAGGGAGGTTATTCATGGAAGCTCGCACACCCCTCATCTCGATCGTACTCGCAGTTGGTGCTGCCTGGTCGCATGCGGATTGGCCTACGACACTTGGTGATCCGCTCTATGTTGGAGCGCTGAATAACGCGTTTGATGAGCGGGCGGCGATTTCCGGGGATGACGACGGGTCGGTCTGGCTCGCGTGGCAGAACAACTACTGTGTCGGGGATGTGCTGCTGCAGCGGGTGGGGCTGGATGGCGGGCTGCTGTCGCCGGATGGTCTAGCGATTCAGGATGACCCGACTTGCGGGTTCCATTTGCCGCCGCTGCTGATCCCGATGGGGGGCAGCGCGATCGCGTCGCGAGCGAGTTCGTCGTTGCAAACGACCCCGATCCAGCGCTTCGATCTGCAGGGCAACGCGGTATGGTCTCCGTCGTATTCCACGAATGGGTCCGAGTGGCTTGGTGAGGGGGCAAAGCTCGCGGGCGGTGATGTGCTGATCGTGGCGCAGGACGGGGGCGACTTGCACGCCGATCGCCTGAGCCCGGATGGTAATCGGGTCTGGGCTGCTCCGAGCGTGTTCTCGTCTGAGGCGGGGTCGAACTTCCGGGTGCTGGACATCGCGCCCCAGCCCGATGGGGGCGCGGTGCTGGTGTGGGATTCGCACTTAGCGTATACGAAGCTCATTCGCGCGATGCGGATCAACGCGGACGGCTCGCTCGCGTGGGCGGCGCCGGTGCGGATGACGGATGTGAACCCGAACACGACGAGCTCGCGTCATACGCGTCCGAGCGTGATTCCTGATGGTGAGGGCGGTGCGCTGGTGTTCTTTGCGCGGGGGTTTGAGGCGGGGACTACGCCCGCTCCGCTGCTGATGCAACGGATCCGACAGGACGGCATGCTCGGATTTTCGTTTGATGCGACGCGGGTATCGCTTGGCAGTGATCGTCAGTTTGATCCGATCGCGTTTCTGGATGAGACCAGCGGCGATGCGGTTGTTGTCTGGCGTGATGGGCTCTTTGATGGGCAGATGATCCGGGCGCAGCGGATCGGGATCGATGGGCAGCGCCGGTGGGGCGATGAGGGGATCGATATCGGAGCCATCGATCTGGCCACGGGGAGCTTTGACGCGATCCTGGTCGATGGGCAGCTGCGGGTGGTGATTGGCGGGAACGATGGGATCACGGTGTCGCGCTTCGATGACGACGGGCATGCGGTTGGCTCGGCGATCACTGTTGCGGCGGAAATGCCATCGAGCTTCGCGAAGATTGCTCGATCGGGCGGGGGCAGCGTGGTCGCGTGGCAGATCGATGTCCCGGGCACGGTCGATGACGAGCTTGTGGCTGTTCGGATCAACTCGCTGGGGATCCTGGGCCCGGAGCCCTGCAACGGGGCGGACCTGCTGCCGGATGGGCGTTTGGACTTCTTCGATGTTTCGGCGTTCCTGTCGCGGTTCGCGGCACAGGAGCCGGCGGCGGACTTCAACGGGGACGGGGTGTTTGATTTCTTTGATGTGAGCGCATTCCTGAGTGCGTTTCAGTCTGATTGCCGGGAACTGATCTCGTAGAATTATTATTGTCAGACGGGATTGCTTGTGTTACGCTGATCAGGAATCACCTGCATCGTTCGGAGTGTTGTTCATGATTCAGCGTGCGATCCCATCGGCGTTTCTCGCCTTCTGTATGCTCGTATTTCCATCGAGTCGTGCCGTTGCGCGGATGGACCCGTGTGAACCCGCCGAGCAGTTTGTCGAGACTCATCGGTACACGCTGGGTGATTACCCGTGGGCGGTTGATGCGGGCGATATTGACCATGACGGTGACCAAGACCTTGTCGTCACAAACTGGCAGGGCAGCACGCTGCATGTCCTGCTGAACGATGGGACTGGCGCTTTTCCGATACGGGAAGAGATCGCACTTACTCATCGTCCCAGACATATCCGGCTCGTGGATTTCAACAACGACTCGAACCTGGACATGGTTGTGTCAATGGAAGGCGACCAACCGATGAACGGGTTCATAAGCGTGTGGTTCAACTCGGGGGATGGATCCTTTGATGAGCCGGTTGCGACCGAGGTGGACCGGCTCAATGACTCCTTTGCGCTCACGGATCTGAACGACGATGGTCTCATCGATGTGGTCAGCTGTGATTCCGTCTCTGCTCAGGTTCGTCTGCTCCAGAACGACGGCAATGGGCAGCTCACGCTCCTCACCAGTGTTGAGGTCGACGACGATCCAAGGAGCGTGGCTGTGGATGATCTCAATGGCGACGGGCACATCGATATCGTCACGGCGAACTACATCGCCGAGACGGTCTCCGTACTGATCGCGAACGCTGATGGTGTTTCCTGGTCTCAGACCGTGTACACCATGCCGAACCCGCCATCCGATATCCTGATCGCGGACCTCGATCAGGACGGTGATTTGGATCTCGCGATGCCTATCTTCGGTGTAGGGACAAATCCCGGTCGATACATCGCGTTGTTGCACAATGAAGGCGACGGCACATTCGCGCCAAACAGCTTGTTGAACTTTGGGAGCAATCCTCGGGGGATTGACGCCGCAGATGCGAACAACGATGGGATACTCGATCTCGCGGTTGCGAGCTTTGGTCTCTTTGGCACTGGGCAATACGCAAATGTGATGTTTGGCGAGGGGAGCGGTTCGTTTCTGGCTCAGGAGTATTACGATACCGGAAACGGGCCGACCGATGTACTCTTCGTTGAGCTCAATGATGACGGGTACATTGACCTCGTTGTCACGAACGCGTTGGATTCCGTCAGCATCCTGCTGAACACCTGCGGATTCCCCCCAGCGTGCACGGTTGATCTGGATGGGGACGGGGATCTGGACTTCTTTGATGTGTCCGCGTTTCTCCTTGCGTACTTGAGTTCCGACCCGATTGCCGACTTTAATGGCGATGGGCAGTTCAACTTTTTCGATGTTTCCACCTTCCTTGTTGCGTTCAAGGCGGGGTGTCCGTAAACCCGTTCCGTTCGCGAACGCTTGGGCGATCTATTGACATGAAAATGATGATGAAGATCTGTATGTTCGTCACGCTGAGCAGCCCGCTCTATGCGGGTCCGCCATCGACGCTCTTCTTTCCAAGAGCGGATGTTGATACCGGCGCGTCTCCCCACAGGATGTGCCTCGGCGACTTCGACAACGACGGCGTCTTGGATGTTCTGTGCACCTCTGATCGGAACAGTCATCTCACCGTTTCGCTCGGGAATCCGGGTGGCACATTTCGCGAAGCGGTCTGGAGCTACACGCATTACGATGTAGAGGACTGTGTTGTTGCGGATTTCAATCAGGATGGTTTCCTTGATGCCGCGGCTGCGCTCCGTGCTTCTCCGAATATCGCTGTCTCGTTTGGACTCGGCGATGGCCGGTTCGCAAGCGACATCACATACGCTATTGACGGGTACGCCAGCAACATTTTGACGGCTGACATGAACGCGGATGGACATCCTGATCTCGTCTGCACATACTCGAACGAAGACAAGGTATCAGTGTTCTTTGGGTCTGTGAACGGCGAGTTCACGAGTGCCATCGACACGAACGCTCCGGAGACCGGCCAGCGGGCGGCGATCATCGACGCGAACGACGACGACATCCCAGACCTGCTCATATCACTGGTGAACCCAGAGCAACAGATTTTGGTGTATCACGGTAGTCAGGACGGCACCTTTGAACATGCTTCAACGATCGACCTCGACAACTATGCCACCGATATCGTGGTCTCCGATTTCAATGGAGATGGGCTGCAGGACTTTGCCGCTTCTACATGGAGCGACGGGCTGATTGTTTTTTTCACTGGTAACGGTGACGGCACATTTGCCCCACATGATCCTCTGCAGGCTTCAGACCGTGTGAGCTGCATAGATGCCGGCGACATCAACGGCGACGGGCAAACAGACCTGGTCGCCGCTTCGGACTTTGGTGTAGAAGTGTTTCTCTTTGCAGGCGGCAACGCTTTCTCGGCACCGCTCCAGTACCCCCTACCAAGCGGGGGGTTCAGCGACATCGCCATTACTGATCTGAATGCTGATGGCCATTCCGATGTCGCGGTTTCGAACTACTACAGCAACTCCGGGAGTGTACTGCACGGGCGGGGTGACGGCACGCTTGTGTCCACCACGCAGTTTTCCACCGAGGGTGATCCGAAGGCGATTGTTTCAGCTGATTTCAATGGCGATTCCTTCCCTGATCTTGCCTATATCAACAGCTCATGGAGTTCTCTGAGCGTGGCACTGGGAACCTCCTCTGGCGTGTTCTCGTCCCCGCACACTATCACAGTATGGTCATCGCCTTACGACATGACACTTGGAGATTTCAATGGTGATGGGCTTGCTGATCTGGCGATCAGTCATGATCGAGCAAATAACTCCAAGGTGACTGTGTACCTCGGAGCGAGTGACGGGACATTTGCACTCTGGACCGAGTTCGCAACGGGCGGGTATCTTACGGAATGCGTTGCGACCGACCTCAACGCAGACGGCCTTGCTGATCTTGCCGTCGTGAGCCGGGGCAATCAATCGATCCAGCTCTTCTCCAACGCCGGTGACGGGTCGTTTAGTCTTGTACAAGAACTCAGTTCTGCAACACCAACCTCGCTCGCCGCCGGAGACCTCGATGGTGACACCCGCCCTGAAATCATTGTGGGAAGCCAGTTTAATACCAACCTGCTTGTTTATGCCGCAGACCCTGACGGGATGTATACCCAAACAGAGCTCTTTGATGCAGGTGGCCGCATCGATGTACTCACGGTGCAACCACTCGGTGAAGAACAATCCAACGCCATACTGGCAGGCAGAAGCTCTGCCGTCGTTCTGATACTAAGAGAATCCGATGGATCCTACACAGAGAGTAGCGTAACTACGCCCTCGGGCGTTCATGACATCGGAGTGGCCGATATTGATCAGGATGGCAACGCTGACCTTGTGGTGCTGAGTGAAACCACATACTTCTCGGTGCACCGCGGGCAAGCAGACGGCACCTATGCCGATCCTCAGCGCTATGCGTTAGCGTCTTCATCCAATTCGATGGTGGTGGCGGATCTCAACGGCGACAATGCCATAGATGTTGCAGCATCTGTTCAAAGTTACGACAAAGTTGTTATATCGTCGGGGTTGCTGTTGTCAACTGATTGCCTCGCTGACCTCAACGGTGACGGCGAACTGAACTTCTTCGATGTCTCTGCCTTCCTGGCGGCGTACATCGACTCCGACCCGATTGCCGATTTTAACGGCGATGGGCAGTTCAACTTTTTCGATGTTTCCACCTTCCTTGTTGAGTATCAGGGCGGCTGCCCGTGATTCGTTGAGCGGCCTACCCTTAGGGTTGTGAGTGAAATGACACACGCCCAACTTGCAACCATCAGCCCGATGCGCAAGGTCCTCATCGCCATGGGCGATATCAAGCTGGCGCATTCGGTATTTGCGATGCCGTTTGCGATTCTAGGGGCGTTTCTGGTCGCGCCGCAGGCGGGCGGGCAGATCGACTGGGCGACGCTGGGCAAGATGCTGGTGCTGGTGGTGCTGTGCATGGTGTTTGCGCGCAACTGGGCGATGCTGTTTAATCGGGTTGCGGACGCGAAGATTGATGCGGCCAATCCGCGGACGGCTCGGCGTGCGTTCGCGTCGGGCGCGCTGCGGATGCGGGATGGGTATGTGCTGCTGGGGCTCAACGCGATCGCGTTCATGATCGGGTGTGCGCTGTTCGGGGTGCTGTTTGGGAACTGGTGGCCGACGATTCTGGGGCTGCCGGTGCTGGTGTGGATCGCGTTTTATTCGCTGACCAAGCGGTTTACATGGCTGTGCCATGTGTTTCTGGGTGGGGCGTTGGCGGCGTCGCCGATCGCGGCGGCGATCGCGGTGAACCCGGATCTGCTCATGGACACGGCGAGCGTTTTCTGGATCGCGGGGATGGTGCTGTGCTGGGTGGCGGGCTTTGATGTGATCTATGCGCTGCAGGATCTGGACTATGACCGCTCGGTGGGGCTCAACTCGATGCCTGCGAAGTTTGGGTGGCGAGGGGCGCTGTGGGTTTCGCGGGGTTTGCACGCGCTGGCGATCGTGTGTTTGGTGATGGCATGGCAGGGTGACGATCGATTGGGCGTGCTGTTTGCGATCGCGATCGGGCTCGTGGCGTTGCTGCTGATCTGGGAGCACGGGCTGCTTGTTCGGCGCGGCAAGGCGGGAATCCCGATGGCGTTCTTTACCCTCAATGGGGTGGTTTCGATTGTGCTGGGTCTCTCGGGGTGTCTTGAGGTCGCGTTCTCGTAGTTTCTCGATTTTCAGATTTTACTGAAAACTACTCGACAAGGGTCGTCGGGCATGCGATACTTTGGCATGTCGCCCTCTCGTTCATCGATCAAGAACGCTGCCCAGGCCCGTGCCCAGTTGCTCGAAGCGCAGGACCGTTTTATTGCGTCGTGGGGTCGGATGGGATCCGTGTGGGGGATCTCGCGGACGATGGCGGAGGTGCACGCGCTGCTCTACATCACCGGAACGCCGATGTGCACCGATGAGATCATGGAACGCCTTGGTGTCTCGCGTGGGAATGTCTCGATGTCGGTGCGCTCGCTGCTTGAGTGGGGCGTGATCGAGAAGGTTCGCCACCCCGGGGATCGCAAGGAATACTTTCAGGCGGAGCAGGATGTGTGGTCGATGCTGCGGGCGATCGCGCGTGAGCGGATCAAGCGTGAGGTAGATCCGCTGCTGGATGCGCTCGATGAGATCGGAGAGCTGGCGCCCGAGGTCGAGGGGCAATCCCAGGAAGAGATCAGGGAGTTGCACAAGCGGCTCGATGAGATCCGCGATGGTTTCGGGCTGATTACGACGCTGGCGCACAAGTTCGCGGGTCCGCGGGGCGCGGGGTTGCAGACCGCGGCCAAGCTGCTCGCCAAGGCACCAGTCGGACGCAAGAAGACCCACGCGAGCAAACGCAGCCGGAAGGGTGGTGCGTCATGAGTGCGCACACCAGTGTTCGGCGTGGTTCGTCGCCGGTGCGTGTGCTGCCCGGTGTTTCGCGGGTGGTGCTGGAATGGGGTGTGTCGCGATCCGCCTTGGGCGAGCATGCGCCCGAGGGGCGAGCGCACCTTGTCACGCTGCGATACGAGGCCAGCCCGGGCTCATCGGAGCGGTGGACGCTGATTGATCCTGAGCGCAACAGCGAGCGTGTGGTCGCGAGCGAGCTCTGCGACTCGAAGCCGATGGTGCGGAACTCGGGCGGGTGCGTGTTTGTTCGATCGTCAAGTATGTACGCCTTTGTTTCGATCGAGCGTGATGCACCTTCGCTGCTGTATGCCCGGACGGGGGTCTTTGCTTCGCTGGGTGTTGGCGGTGGGCGATATCAGCCGATGGGCGTGCGGGTGCTCGGATCATAAAAAACACCCGTCGTGTGACGGGTGATTGTGTCGAGCTTGATCTTTGATTTGAGCAGTTGTGGCCTGGTGGCTTAGCTCTTTCGGAGGATGGCCCAGCCGATGCCGCCCATGATCAGAACCGCGGCGAGGCCGCCGCCTGAGATGATGTAGAGCATGTTCTGGTCGACGCTTTCGAGCATCGACTTGGAGCCGCCGGTCATGCCGAGCACCATGACGGCGAGTGCGAGCATGAGCATGATGACCATGCCCAGCGCGATTCCGCCAAAGAGCCCGGATGCTGCGCCGTCGTATGCCTCTCCGCCTGCGAGTGGTGCCGCGACTGGTGCGGATGCCGGCGTGAACTCGGAGTCGCCACCGGCCGTTCCTTCGAAGAGTGCTCCGGAAACGGATCCGCCGAGTGCGGTATCGCCGATGCCCGTGCCGCCGGTGAACGATGCGCCTGCCTGTGAGTCTGCGGCGAGATCGTCGAGGAGGTTGCCCCCGAGGGAAGTATCGTCTGGCTCGAATGCGAGCTGTGCGAGCCCTGATCCCGAAGCGCCGGCGTCCATGTTGAAACCGGACCCGCCGAGCCCGCCGCTGGAGACGAGTGTGTCCGCGTTTGCGTCCGCTGCGTCGCCTTCTTCGGGCTCGAAGATGGAGATGCCGGTGCCCTCGCCCGAGTTTTCGAGTGAGAGCGAGGTGCCTGAAGAGCTCAGTGAGATCGGTTCGATGCCGGGGCCGGTGTCCGCGAGGGTGATTTCATCATCGCCGCCCTCTTCGTCGCCGGCGAGCAGATCGACCTGCTCGACCTTGAACATGAGCTTGTCGCGATCACGGAACTCCTGGAGCTGTCCGGATTCAGCGAGCGATTGGACATCGCTGTCGCTCATCCCGAGCTTTGCGGCGGCTTCCTCGAGCGTGTAGAACATCTTGGCCATGTCGTTGCGTCTCCAGCACCATCATGCCTCAAGGGCATATCGCAGGGCGTATCGCCCGTGTTGATCGTTTTTGCTTCATCCAGCCCCGCCCACCGGGGCTTGTCGCGTCGCGGGAATGCGTTGCGAGTGGTAAGGATAGCACACTTTCGCCCACCTGTGGGAGAGCGGGCGGAGCCAACCTATACGCATCTCATGCGAGCCCGGTTTCGGGGAGTGGGCGTCACAACCCTCAATATGGGTATTCTTTCGGACCTTGCTGAGGGCTCGTTGCGATGGGTTCTTGAGTCCGGGATCGTTATCAGGCGTGTTCGGGGTGGGTTTGGAACGATCATCCGGGTTCAGTCGCCCTCCTAATCGTCCGATCATGTTCCGAGTACGAGATCCGCTGTCCCATCGTCTTGTCTGGGCTACACTTGAGCCCCAGAGGCATGGATTGCCACTGCGAGCCAGACGGGACGAGACCACAGAATGTCCCTGCATGGTGCGCTTCGGACGGAGCCGTTGATCATCACCCGACGCAAGATCGGGATCGATCATCCGAACCATAACGAAGACACGAACGAGGCTCGACCAGTGAAGACCCAACCAAAGAACAGAACACACACCCGAGCGGGTCGCGTCGTTGCCGGCGAGATGATGCTGTGGATGTGCGCGTTGACGATCGTGGTGACCAGCGCGATCTTCACCAAGGAACAGGGTTCGCTGCCTGCGTTGGCCCAGATCACGTCCGCGTCCAGCACGCAGCCCGAGATTGTGTCTGTCGCGACGAGCACGCCCGAGGCGGTGTTCGAGGTGCCCAGCAACCCGATCGATGAAGAAGCGATCGCCCGTGCGATCGAGCTGACCGCGGAGCCCGCCGAGATCGAACCCACCGACCTGTCGGTGCGTTGGTTCGACGGACGCAAGGTTCGCCCCGCCCGCACGATCTATATGACGGTGACGGGGTACTCGCCCGATGCCCGCTCCTGCGGCAAGTACGCGGACAACAAGACCGCGATCATGTACTCCGTGTGGACGAACGGGATGAACCTCGTGGCCGCGGATCCCAAGGTGCTCCCCTACAAGTCACTGATCTCTGTCCCGGGGTATGCGAACTCCGAGATCGTCCCGATCATGGACTGCGGCGGCGCGATCAAGGGCAGCCGTCTGGATCTGCTCTACCCCACGCACGAGCTGGCGCTCCAGTGGGGCATCCGTCAGCTCCCCGTCACGGTGTGGGAGTATGTGGACGAGGACGAGGGCTGAGTTTCTGAATCTATTCGAGTTCAACAATCCGCGTTCGTCGCGGGTTTCTTTATGCGCTTACTCTGCCTCGTCTTCGTGCTCTGTCACGACGAAGCTGCGAGAGAGGTCTTCGCGGGTGCGCTCGTGCAGGGATTCGTCGTCGAGTTTGTCGACGAGGCGTTCGATTCGTGAGATCGAGCCTTTCTTTGGGAAGGTGAGGTGTACGACCGGGTCGCCCGGGGCGACGCTGGGGATGGTGGTCATGCCGAGGATGATGCCGTCGCGCGGTGCGCGGATGGTCTCGACCTCTTCACCGCCCAGGTTCCAGCTTGTGGCGATCGCGTCGTCCTCGTGGACGATGTCGCCGGGTCCGACATGGAACTCGAGGAACCCGCCGACGCTTGCGCGGACCCATGTGGCCGCGTCTGTTTCCAACCGGTACGCCGGGAGTGTGGGTTTCCCTTCGAGCATTTTGAGGTACCGGAGGCAGTTGGTGATGCCGCGGATCGAGTATTCGACGATTGAGGACTCGACCTTCCAGACCTCGCCGGCTTCGAGGATGACGGTGAGGCACCCTTCCTTTGTCGCGGCGCTGCGGAGGGATCCTTTGGGGCCTTTGCCGTCGATGACGAGTTCGGTTCCGAACGCGCGGGCGAAGCTGTGGAGCTCGGGGATGCTCAGGTCCGCGCGAACATTGGGGAAGTTTGTCCGCCGGACCGCTGCGGTGTGCAGGTCGATCCCGTAATCGCAATGCTTTGTGAGCTGATTGAAGAATGAGTGCGCCAGGCGCGAGGCGAGCGAGCCCGACGCGGAGCCGGGGAAGGAGCGGTTGAGGTCCCGTCGATCTGGGAGGTATCTTGAATGGAGCTCGAAACCCAGAATGTTGACCACGGGGACCATGACAAGGGTCCCGCGTTGCAACTCGAAGGGGGGATCGGTGATGATGGAACGGATTGTTCCGGTGCCGTTGATCTCGTCTCCGTGCACGGCGGCCGTGACGCTGACGATGGGGCCGGGCTCTTTGCCCTTCCAGACATAGACGGGGATGGTGATATCGCGCCCGGCGACGCTTTCTGATATGACGAGGTCGTGCCATGCCCGCTCGCCGGGCGGGGTTGCGTCTGCGAACCATGTTCGCTGGGGTGTTGTGTTGCTCATCGATCAGTCCTGATCAGGGATTGCGCTTGCCGACAGTTTTCTCGGCTTGAGTCGGCGCTTCCGCTTTGGTGTTTTTTCTGCGAGATCGCGCATGTTGTCCAATCGTCCGTAGCAGAGTACTTTGTCGCCCGCTTCGAGGATGCGTGAGCTCTTGGGATTGGAGATGATGGTTGTGCCACGGTGGAGGTTGAGCACGGTAAGGTCTCGGTTCCAGAGCGATTCGCTGATGGGCTTGCCGACCAGTTCTGAGCCTTCGGGGATGACGATGTCTGCGACACCGAACCCTTTGGAAACGGTGAGGCGCTGGCGGAGATCGATCTCGGGGAAGTTGACCTGTTGTGCGATGTAATCCACAATTGAGCCCGCGATGTCGAGCTTTGTTGCCCCTTCGATGCCCTCGAGCCCCGGCGAGGAGTTCACCTCCATGATCAGCGGGCCGCTGTCGGACTCGAGTATGTCGACCCCCGCGACCCGGAGACCCATGATCTGCGCGGCGCGGACCGCGAGCTGCGCGGTGTTTTCGTCCAGTGTGACCGGCTCTGTTGTTCCGCCTCGATGGACATTTGAGCGAAACTCGTCGCCGACCGCGCGTCGGCGCATCGCGGCGACGACCTGATCGCCGACAACGAACGCGCGGACATCGGTGCCCTTGCTTTCCCTGATGAACTGCTGGATGAGGACATTCTGTTTCGCGGTCTGGAGTGTCTCGATGATCGCTTCGGCGACCTTGGTTGAGTCCGCGAGGATGACGCCCACGCCCTGGGTGCCCTCGAGGATCTTGATGATGACGGGGGCGCCGCCGATCCGCTCGATGGCGGGGAGCACATCTGCGCGATCGCGCACGAATGTTGTGTGTGGGATGCCGATATCGTGGCGGCTCAGGATCTGGAGCGATCGGAGCTTGTCGCGCGAGTTGCTGATGCCGGCGGCCGTGTTGGGTGTGTAGACATCCATCTGCTCGAACTGGCGGACGACGGCCGTGCCGAAGTAGGTGATGGATGCGCCGATGCGTGGGAGGACGGCGTCGTACTCGCTGAGTTGCTTTGAGCGGAAGTGCAG
Source organism: Phycisphaerales bacterium (assembly GCA_965216865.1). Lineage (GTDB taxonomy): Bacteria > Planctomycetota > Phycisphaerae > Phycisphaerales > UBA1924 > UBA1924. The sequence goes on along the minus strand of OZ244206.1, from coordinate 1,764,040 downwards.
GTCGGGCTCGCCTTCCTGAAGCTCGATGGAGAACCGGAGGGTGTTGAGGACCTTGACCTTGTGACCGCGATCGATCGCGGTCTGGCGCAGGCGCGAGGTGGAATAGTTGTTGGGTGATGTGGAGAGAATCCCGAGTTTCATGCTTGGCCTGTCCCTTCCTGAGGGTGTTCAAGGACCGGATCGATCACTCTGGCAGTACGCTTTGCACTCGAAAGCACATACTTGCGCGACGCGTCTACGAGGAGCCCGTCGAGGGCGGTGCGTCCGAGCAGCATCCGGCAGAGCATGCCCTTTCGGCTGACGAGCGATATCTCGATGCGGCGCTCGACCTTGCCGATCCGGATCAGTGTCTCGCAGACATACCGCTGTTGGGCCTCGCCGTGGCTGGGTTTGACGGCGCTCTTTCGGATGACATCCGCGTGGATCCAGCGTGTGATGCGTTCCGGGTTGTGGCGGTATACGACCCGGAAGCGGATCTCGCCGTTGCCGAGTTCTTCGATGTCGGCGACATCGATCGCGCTGGTGCGGGCACCGGTGTCTGTTTTGGCGCGCACGCGCTTGAGCCCCCACTCCGGGAGATCGATCTTCTCGCGCCACCCGATCAGGATCGGGCTTGTCTGCTCTTCTGATTGGGGTGTCATGTGTGGCTCAGGTTGCGTTCGATCGCGCCGACGAGTGCGTGAAGGATGAGCATGTGGAGTTCCTGGATGCGATCGCTGGTTTCACCGGGTACGACCCATTGGGTATCGCCCTTGGAGAGAAGCTTCCCGCCGCCCTTGCCCAGCAGGGTCGCGGTGTGCATCCCCTTGTCCGAGGCGACATCAACGGCTCGGGTGATGTTGGCGCTGTTTCCGCTTGTTGAGAGCGCAACGAGCACATCCCCCGTATTGCCGAGCCCATCGACCCATCGCGAGAAGATGTGCTCGAACCCGTAGTCGTTGCCGACGCAGGTGATGTGCCCCGCGTCGGAGCACGCGATCGCGGGGATCGGGTCGCGATCGTCGCGGTAGCGTCCGGTGAGCTCCTCGCAGAAGTGGACCGCGTCGGCGCAGGATCCGCCGTTGCCGATCGCGAGGATCTTCCCGCCGTTGCGGACTGAATCGGCGCAGATCTGCGCGAGGGCTTCGATCTTGCGTGCGTTCTCCGGATCAGAGGCGAAGGCCTGCGCAACGCTCGCGTAGGTGTCGAGCTCTTCCTGGATGATCGAGGTCTGCGGCGTCGTGGTGCTCATGGAGGAATCATAGCAAGCGTAGAATCCGCCCATGCAAGCGATTATCTTTGCCGTCGTCGCGGGTTTGTGCTGGGGGATCGGTGAGGTCTGCGCCAAAGCCGTGCTCCATACCCACAAGGTTGGGCCGTTCTTCGCCGTTGCGCTGCGGACCACCCTGGCGCTGCCCATCATCTGGGGCGCGTACCTCGTTGCACGACGGCTTGCGCCCGAGGGTGCGGGCAAGGGGCTCTCGCTGCATGGCGATGAGGCGTTGACGCTCAAGCAATGGGTGCTGCTGCTTGGCGGGTCTGGCGTTGTCGCGGGGGCGCTGGCGATGATCGCGTTCTATATCTCCATCTCGCTGGGCGAGGTGTCCAAGATGAAACCCATCGCGTTCACAATTGCGCCGGCGACGGCGGTCCTGCTGGGGGCCTTGTTCCTTGGCGAGGCACTGACGATGCGCAAGGTGCTCGGCGTGGTGATTGTGCTTGTGGGTGTGCTGGTGATTGCTTCGGGGAGTGGTGTGGCGAAGTCGGTGACTTAGAAGCACTGGGTCATGAAGACCCCCTCCGTCTCCGCCTTTGACGGAGCCACCTCCCCCCGCAAGCGCGGGGGATGCGAGCGTGCTTAACCGATCGAGCGGATAACCGACACCCCGGCGTAGAGCCCGGCGATCTCTTCGCGCGGGACCGTAGTTGGCGGGTACGCGTTGTTGATCGGCTGGATGCGGATCAGCTCGTCGCCGACCTCGTTGGTCTCGAAGTACACCCGTTTGAAGGTGCTCTGGGCGTCGCGTTCGAAACGAACAAAGCAGTCTGCGCCGGATTCGATCGCCTTTGCGGGGGAGAAGACAACGATGTCGCCTTCCAGATAGTTTGGGTGCATCGAGTCCCCCACCACTCGCGCGGCGAACGCGTCGGGATCGCTCAGATCCGGCGTGCGGATGTACTCGTCGGCGACGCGCGCCGGGTAGTCCAGATCCGTGAAGTCTGCGGGGTACCCTGCAGTGACCTTGTTGATCAGGGGCACCTGGTTCCCGAGCCGGACACGCCGGGTATCGGAGTCGGTGTTTGAGTGGTCGACCCCTTCCGGATCGACCCGATCGATCGCGCGTTTGAGGACGCCGCTGGCGAACAGCTCGTCGAGCGATGTGCCCGTTTGGGCGCTCTGGGTGAGGAGTCTGGCGAGTTGTTTGGCGTTGCGGTCCTGCTCCTGCATGAACTGGTAATCTGCGCGGATCGGTCCGGGGGTCTGCTCCCAGTGTGCGAGCCCCAGCAGCGTCCCCGGGTCCGCATCAAGCACGGATTCCAAACGGGCGATCAATGACTCCGTCGGGTGGCTCCGCTTCCCACACTCGATGGCCGAGAGGTAGGACGGGGTGCAGCCCACACGGGTCGCGAGATCCGCCAATGAGACACCCTGGCGACGACGCAACTCGCGGAGTTGATCCCCGAATGGCGTCGCGGATTCCGGGTTTCTCATGCCTATCTCACGATCTGTGCGCTGTTTTGTTGACATACCGTACTATACCCTAACACATATCCACTCAGCAGTGTATACTCCCGAATATCAACCAAAAAGTGCATGTGATGGGAGATGATCGTGAGTAGGACACACGACGCAGGGGTATGGATTGATGGGTTGGACCAGACGCTGGATCTGAGGCGGAAGCAGAGCCGATCGCTGAGCACGCGTGTCATCAGAAGGGCCCATTGGCTCGATCCGTGCGATCGCGAAATTGCGCTCGCGTACTTCGATCGTGGTATGAAGGGCGCGGATATTGGGGCGCTGCTGAATATTGACCCCAGGCATGTGCGCAGGCGGATCAAACAGATCGTGCTGCTGCTGGAGGATCCGCGCTGCGCGTATGTAGTGGCCCACCGCAATGCGTGGAGCAGGCGTAGACGCATGATCGCCGAGGACCTGTTCGTGAAAGGGCGGTCGATGCGTGAGGTGAGCGAATCGCGTGGGATCTCGCTGCACGCTGTTCGCAAACACCGTGATGCGATCGATGCGATGGCGTCCGCGAGTCTGGAACCGGGGCGCCCTTCACGCAGCTGGCAGCACGCAGAGCGTGATCGGTCATGAGCAGTGCCCGGCGCGTCTCATCCGCATCGCTTATTCATGTCCCGTCGGCGCCGGAGGTCTCCGAGGCGCTCTCGCACGCGTGCGCCGGGTTCGGTGTGATGCCTGCGACCCGCACGAATGTGCGTGCCCGGCACACGCGCCCATCGGGTTCGTTATTGCAGCAGATCCGCCCGGGGAGCGTGAGTCTGATCGTTGGGGCATCGGGATCAGGCAAATCCTCGCTGATGCGGGGTCTGCGGGCGTCGCTGAGGCGTGATCGTGTGCGTGTTGTTCCGGAATCGCTGAGCGCATCGCAACTGAATCGGGCGAGCTTCGATCTTTTGAGTGGAGAGATGATCAATCGGGCCCAATCGCTCTCACGTGCCGGGCTTGCGGAGCCAAAGCTCTGGGCGCTGCCGGCCGGGTCGCTCTCGGTGGGTGAGCGGGCGCGATTGCGTCTCGCGATGACGATGCACGGATCTCGCCCCGGCGATATCGTCCTCGCCGATGAGCTGGCTGCCAGCATCGATCGGGCGAGCGCGTACGCGTTGTGCAGGACGATCACACGCTGGGTTCAGCGGCGGAAGATCGCGTTCGTTGGCGCAAGCGCACACGAGGATCTGGAATCGATGCTTTCGCCCGATCGTGTCTATGAAGCGTGCACGGGCACCCTGCGCCCCGCGCGAGGGCCGCATACGCAGCCCGTACGGATCGAAACCGGCACCGCCAGGGATTATCACGCGCTGGGACACCTGCACTACCGATCGGGTGCGCCAGCGACGATCGTGCGTGTGTTGCGGGCGATGCGTGAAGTCCCGATGTGGGTCGATCCCCGCGGCGAGATGCTCGCGGGTGTGCTGGTGGTTTCGATGCCCACGCTGAACAGCGCGTGGCGCGATCGGGCTTGGGCCGGCTTCTTTCGTACGGGCGACAAACGCCGGGATGCCCGACGGCTCAACGCGTGCATCCGGACGATCTCGCGGGTCATCATCGAACCCCGGAGCAGGGGTCTGGGCATCTCGACCCGGCTCGTTCGCGCCTACCTGCGCGACCCGCTCACCTGTGGAACGGAAGCAAACGCGGCCATGGGCGGTATATGCCCGTTCTTTGAACGGGCCGGCATGACGCGCTATCTGCTCGGACCCGACATGGGTGATATTCGATTACTTGATGCGCTCTCGCACCTGCGCATCGCACCGGCTCAGCTCGCACACACGACGATCGAACCCGGGTCGTTGTTGATGCGGGAGATGACCACCTGGGGGAAGCATCGAAAGCTCCTCCCGTCCGGGTCGGTTTCCAGAGAAGAAGTTCAGCGGCTCACCCCCTTTGCCGCATGTCGTTTGTGCTCGCGCCCCCGCGCCTACGCGTTCACGAAAGGTGAGCGGAGAGATGACGAGTTCGAAACATGATGCATTACCCAGGCCCAGAAAAGAAGCCCACAGCGGCACGCTCCCCAGCGCGCTGACCTTCTTTGTCTCGCGCGCCCAACGCGCCGCGATCCTGCGCACATTGAAGCAACTCAGCGACGATCGCTCGCGGGCGCTGCTGATCGCGCTCGGCGAGATCGAGCCCGGGCACCCCGACCGATGGGGGGTGGAATCGTGAGTAATGAGCAGCTGCAACTCCCCATGATGCGGAAGCCGGAGACCGAGGACGATCTGCATGCGTGGCTCATCGATCACCTCTCGGTGATGGTGGTGCGCGAAGCGATTGTCGATGGGCACAGCGCACCGTTCGAGTACCTGTGTCACGCGTTCTTCGAGGACCGCTCGCCGCGTGATTGTGTTGTCTGGGCGAACCGGGGCGGTGGGAAGACTTTCTACGCCGCCGTTGCGACGCTCCTTGATATGGTGTTCAAGCCCGGGATCGAGATCCGGATCCTCGGCGGGTCGCTCGAGCAGAGCAAACGCATGCACGCCCACCTGCGCCGGCTGTTCGCGATCGAGCCCTTCGACGAGCTGATCGAGGGACGCATCACGGAACGCCGGATCCGGTTGACGAACGGGTCAAGCGTGGAGCTGCTGGCCCAGTCGCAGACTTCTGTGCGTGGGACGCGCGTTCAGAAGCTGCGTTGCGATGAGCTTGAGCTGTTCGATCGCGAGGTCTGGGAAGCGGCGCAGCTCACGACGCGCGAGCTGCGTGCTGGAGATGGGCGGATCCGCGGGAGCATCGAGTGCTTCTCGACCATGCATGTGCCGTACGGTCTCATGCACGAGCTGATCGAGCAGAGCCACGACGAGACGACGCCCCGCCGAGTGTTCAAATGGGGCGTCGTGGATGTGCTCGATGCATGCGACGAAACCCACGCGTGCATCTCGGACGAGGGGGCGTGCCCGCTTGCACCCGAATGCTGTGGGGTCGCCAAGGCCCGTACGCGCACGCCGCGTTCGCCCGGCGAGGTCCCGGGGCATATCGGCATCGATGATGCCATCGCGCTCAAGCAACGGGTGGGCGAGGGCACATGGAACGCGGAGATGTTGTGCATCCGTCCGCAGCGGAGCGATTGCGTCCTGCCGGAGTTCGATGATCGTGCGCATGTGGTGGACACAATCCCGAAGCCGGCGCGATCGGGGATTCGGGTGGCGGGGATGGACTTTGGGATCCGATCGCCGACGGTGGTGCTGTTTGCCCATGTGGACCCCGAGGGTGCGCTATGGATCGTCGATGAGCATGTTCGCAGCGATGCGGCGCTCGACGAGCACATCGGGGTGATCCGATTGCATCGGTCGTCACCCGAGTGGATCGGGGTGGACCCGGCCGGTCGTCAGCGTGGCATCCAGACCGGGATCTCGGATATCCAGGCGATGCGCCGGGCCGGGTTGGTCGTAAAGGATCGCAAGCTCGGGTTGCACGAGGGGCTGAAACTCATTCGATCTCGGCTCAAACCCGCGGCGGGTGGGCCAAGGCTGTACATCCATCGCTCGTGCGAGCGGCTCATCGATTCGATGCGGAAGTACCACTATCCCAAGGATCAACCCTATACGAACTCGCCTGAGAAGGACGGGCACGATCACTGCGTGGACGCGCTGCGATACCTGATCCAGAACCTGGACATGGGCTATACGAGCATTGAGGAGCGGTACATTGCTGGCTGAGATGGCTCAGGCGGGCATGGGCGCGAGCATGGGAATCAGGAAATCCACCAGCACGATGAATGACAGCGCGAGCAACGCCATGATCCCGAGGATCTGTACGATGAAGATCGAGACCTCTCGCGGGTACCTTCTCAGGTGCGTGCAACGGACGCCCTTGTAGCCGATCGCGAGGAAGATAGTCATTGGGACGATCAGGAGGTACCAGATATCGTGGAGCGGGAGCGCATCGATGAACGGGGTGTAGGCGAGGGTCATCATGCATCACCCCTTTCCGTTGGGGTTCGAACCGATCGCTCAGGTGTCGGCATGAGTGCGTCGAGGAAGACGATGAGATTCAGCATGCCCGCGAGGACAATCGAGAGCATCGCGATCTCGTTTATGCGTCCGAGACCCGGAACATTGGGTGGGCCCATCCCGTCCGCGATCTGCTCATCGGTGAGCGGGAGCCATACGGCCTGCCCGTTCTGAACGACACGATGCTCGCCGGGCAAACCGGAACGGATGAGATTCGGGTTTGCAGGATCAGAAGCTTTGAAATGGTTCTGGTGGATGTAGTTGACGGCGAGGGTTGGCACGCCGACGAGCGCCTGCCCATAGAACCAGATTTTGTCGTTCCGTTGATCGATGGCATCGACCCCCCCGATCAGGAGTCCGAAGAGGAACAAGCCCATCACCCCGGTGCATACGAGCGCGGCCCGCTTTGGGCGCCCGAGGAGCAGGTGCCCGGCCCCTGGGAATACGAGGGCCGCGAGCCCGGCGAGAGGGTTGAAATCGGTGGATTGAGACGATGACATACGCGAGAGTGTACGGTCCCGATCGGACGCTCGTTAGATCGAGAACACAAAAACCCAAGATCACACGGGGTGAGGCATTTGACACGGGGGGGTTGGGTGATACCGTAGGCGCATCGGCGGATTCTTTGATCCGACGGCTCTGCCGATGCTTTGGGATGACTCGAAACGCGTCGCGTCGCACTGATGACTTTCGGAGACTGCCTCATGACCACGAACTCGATCTTTGATACCGATCTCAACTCGGAATGGAACGCGAGCGCTTCGGGCGCTGGGACTGCGCTGCTTGAGCCCGATCATGTCGGGACGGGTGATAACCCGTGGTCCGGAAACATCGCGATCTGTGATATCGATGATGACCTTGATGACGATGAGGCGTACTTCCTCGATGATGACGAGGATGAGGATGATGACTTCAGCGACGATTACGACGACGATGATTTCGATGACGACGACTTCGAATCGGATTCGGATGACGATATCGACGATGATGAACTCTGAGCCCTGATCTCGCCCCTACATCTTTGGCGAGTGGCTCAGGAGGACTCTCTCATGGGAAACACATCGCCAGATCACCACGACCCGAAGCACGACCGCCGCAAGAACCCCAACGGGACACCCCCGCCCGGCACCGTGATCGATCGGCGTCTGGGCGTCGACCGTCGGAATCTCAAGGATCCGAGAACCGGCGAGCCCGCCAAGTTCGATCCCGCCAATGAGGGGTACACTGGGCTTGAGCGGCGACGCGGACGGGGGAGGCGACTCTCTGAGTTCACCAAATCCGCAGAAGAAGGCGAGATGAACACGGAGCAGTTCCTGTTCCTGATGGCCGTCGACGCTTTCAAGAAATCCAACGATCGCATGTTTCCCACATGGACGGATGTCCTCGAGGTGATCCGCCTGCTCGGGTATCGCAAGACGATGCCCTCCGAGCTCAACCTGCCCGCAGCGGAGGATTGGCTCGAGCGGTCTGACTCGCCGGCGAATGTGCGACCTGATCGCTGGGCAGAACGGTTCACCGAGTCGGGCGCCAAGGCCAGCGCGCAGGAAGGGCCGAAGAAACTCTCGCCGAAGTCCGAGGAAGAGCTCACGGACGAGGCGCTCGACGCGTTTGAAGCCGCGTTTGGTGATGAGGAGTTTGAGCGGGACTTCGATTCGGATCTGGATTCGGGCTTCTCCGAAGCCGCCTGAGATCTGCTCGCCATAAGTACATGAAAAAACCCTGCACCGTGGTGCAGGGTTTTTATGTGCTGAAGGAATGAGGGGTTAGCCGCGTCGGCGACGGGTCGCGGCAAGACCAGCGAATGCGAGGATCGCGCCGGTGCCTGGCGAAGGCACGGCGATCGAGATGATCGCTTCGATGTTGGTTGAGCCGTCGAACGATTCAAGATCGACCTCGACATGGACGAAGCCGTCCTCCGCGAAATCAAGCCCCGGGCCGATGGCACCGGACGCGTTGAAGTCGTCGATCAGCCAATCGCCGATCCCATCGTTATCCATGTCGAACTGATCGCCAACTGACAGAAGGGCGATCGCTGAGGAGAAATCCATCGCGTTGTTTGCGAAGAACAGGGTCTCGGTCGCTTCCGCGGTATCCCAGATGAAGGCGGCCTGATCGAGGTTGTTGATCGACAACCCATCGACAGACGATCCGAGCGTGAGCCCGTCGATCATGGAGCCCTCGCGGAGTGCGATGTTGCCGTTGAACGCGATGAACTCGTCGGACGATGATGCGCCATCGGTATCACCGGAGAACACGAAGTTGCCGGAGTTGTTGATGGATACATGATCGAAGTTGTCCCAGTTGTCACCCTGCCCGGTGGCGAGTGACTCGCGTGCGACCATGTCGCCGTTGACCGCGACGACCCCGTCGTTCGTTGTTGAACCCGAGTCCGAGGTGAACACATTGATCATGTTCGCGCCGTTGCCTGAGACATGGTAATCGAAGTCGACACCGGAGCCAACATTGATGCTCAGCCCGCCGGAGTTGCCGATGGCATCGCCCGCGCCGACGACGCGATCAATGGTGCCGTTGGGGTTTGATCTGAACATGGCGCGTTCGACTGTGCTGGTCCCGCCTGCGCCGTCGTTGATGCCGCCGATCCAGAATCCGGATCCGTCGTCGATCATCTGCGGGCGTGAGTTGAAGGTGATGTCGAACCCGGGTGCGTAGCCGGGTGCCTGGTCGGGCTCGGCGAGGATGAGCCCGTTCTGTCCCCAGACGGAGTCGTTGCCGTTGAACGAGGGGGAGTAGATGAACTCGCCGTTGTTGCCGATGCCCATGGTGGATTCGCCGCCGGTAACGGCGTCTGGGAGCGCCATGTCGGATGTGAAGATGACACCGGTGCCGTACCAGATGGCTCGTCGCCCGTCTTCGAGATTCAGGACGGCACCGACATCGCCGTTGCCGTTGGTGAATGGGCTTCCGACGCTGGAGACGGCCGAGCCGTCGATGATGTCACCCTCTTGGACGACGATATCGCCGGAGACGGTGTTTGCGGGTCCTGCGTGCGCAAGCCCGGCGGCACTGATCATCGCGATCAGCGCGTATGCATTGGTCTTCATGAGTTTTTCCCTTCTCTCAGTTGTGTGATCACGCTCACGATCGACATCACGCGAGGGGTGATGTAGTCAAGGTTATCGTACCTTGGGGGCTGGGTGAGATGCAAGATGAATTGTGGCAAACAGGCCTTATCGATCGCGCCCGGCGAGCCCGTCGGTGGTGGTGATGCCGGATTGGATCATGCTGATGAAGTTGCGGTCGACGAATGGGCCGTTGATTTCGCTCTCATAGAGAAGCGATGCGGAACCGTCGCCGAACGAGTAGACCGCCCGGATGGTCGTGCCGTCCTGATCGTTTTCGAGTGCGCTCTGCGGGTTGAGCCCGATGGAGGCCCAGTGGTAGAGAATCATCTTGTCCGACGGGAACCGGATCTCGTTGGTGCGCGTGGCGCGGAGCTGATGGTCGTGGATGGGCTGGGTGTCGGAGAAGTAGCCCGGTGCTGCGAAGAGCGTGGCGGTGGCGATGACGCCGGCGTAGTAGTCGCCCGTTTCGACCCCACGCGCCCGCAGATCGGGCCAATAGTCGATCTGTGGGTAGACCATGTCGAGGATACCGGGCTGATCGTTCATGAGGGCCATGTGCCAGCGGTGCATCTGGTCTCCGGGTGAGAGCCCGTCGTTTGGCCCGACGGGCTGGCGATCGGCGAGCCCCTCGAACTGGCCGGCGACGATGTAGGGGTGGGTGTCGCGGTTGTCGGTTGTGTACATGGCGAGCATTTGCACCATCTGGCGGGTATCGCTGAGTGAGCGTGTGAACTTTGCGGTGCGTTGGGCGCTGGCCAATGCGGGTATGGCGAGGGCGATGAGCACCCCCACGATCGCGATGACGGCGAGGAGCTCGATGAGGGAGAAGGCGCGATGGGTGGTGCGAGACTTCAGAGGACGAGCCCCTTCACCTTGGCCAGATCGGCGTTGACTATACCGAGGTTGTAGATCATCCAGTCTTTGGTGGTTGTGTTCCAGACAAGGCTGAGGGTGATGGGGAAGCGTGAGCCGTCGGCCGCTTCGACAACGACACCCGCGGTTGCGTAGAGGTTGACCTGCACACGCGTAAAGAGCTGTGGTTCTTCGAGGGCGTATTTGAAGTATGTGGAGAAGCCGCCCCCTTTTCCGCCGAGCCAGTATTCCTTGCCGCGCGGGTGATTGATGACGGGCTGATCGTCCCAGATGTGGGTGTGGGTCCAGTAGGTCACGAGGAGCGATTCCGTGGGATCGGCGCTGATAGATACGATGCGGCTGGACTCTGGAAGCTGCGCTTCGCACTTAAGGTGAATGTCGCGGTAGGCGCGGTCGAGGTTGTACCCCGGCGCGAGTGGTGTGCCCATGATGGATTCGTAGGTTTCTTCCCAGAAGAGCCAAGGCTCATCGCGGGGTTTGACGATATCGCCGCGGTGGTGGCGCCAAGCGATGTAGCGATCGACATCGCGCTCGGGGTCGCCCATGGTGGTGAAGCGATAATGGATGAACTGGGCGATGGTGGTGCGGAGCTTCTGCTTGGCGTCGACCAGCTCGGCGTCATTGATCGGTGCGGGGATCTGGGTGGTGCCCGGCTGGGGGTCTTGGATGGGTACCTGATTGAAGTACGATTCCGCAGCATCGAGCTCGGCGAATGACGCGAGCGGGGTCATCTCAAGCGTGGCGTACTGGGCTTGCGCGACGCTCGCAATCTTGGCTTCATCGGGGGTGGGTTCGTAGAAACGCTCGATGTGGGTGGGGCGCGTGCGGAGCCAGTAGAACACGCTGGTCGCGGCGACGAGCAGTGTTGCGATGATGACTAAAGACAACTTGCGTTTCATGCGCACCCCATGCGTTGCTGTACTGGACGGAAGCGAGGTGGTTGCATGAAAAAACCCGGCGTGGGCCGGGTGATGGTGCGTTGATGTGTGGAGAGAGGGAGACCCCCTCCGCTCCGCCAGAGGCGGACCACCTCCCCCGTGCGCCTTTGGCGGACGCGGGGAGGGACAAGACGATCACTTGTTGTAGTAGTCGATGTTGAGTTGGACGAAGTTGGACCATTCGTCGGGGAGGTCTTCGTCTTGGAAGATCGCTTGGACGGGGCATTCATCGACGCAGAGGCCGCAGTCGATGCAGGTGTCGGGGTCGATGAAGAGCTGGTCGGCGGACTCGAAGTCCGGCTCGTCCTTGGTGGGGTGGATGCAATCCACGGGGCACGCATCGACACAGGAGGTGTCCTTGGTCTTGATGCACGGCTCGGCGATGATGTGCGGCATGGTGTCTTCCTTATCGTTTGGCGCTGCTCCTGCGAGCGGCGGGGTGGTTCGTCAATACCCAGTATCACGCACATCGGCGACAAAGCAAGCCCAACTTGTGCGGAGAATGATTCTCAACAATCCTGCGTCCAATAACTGGGTCGGATGCCCGATTCATGCGGGTTTCGCGAGCGCCTGGTCGACGCCTGCGATTCCGATACGCATCGCGATGGACGCGGCCATGCGCTTGGAGAGGTCGATAAAGATCGCGGCCCGCTCGGGTCCGAACTCATGATTCACGACATGCGCGAACCGGTGCACCCAGTTCACGAAGTGCTGGGTGGTGAGCCCCTCGATGCGGTGTTTCTCGATCGGGCGTCCGGAGTAGGTTCCGGTGCGGAGCACCGCGGACGACCAGAACCGGGTCATGGTGTCGTAATGCGTGTCCCAGTCTTCGACACGATCGGCGAAGATCGGGCCGAGCAGCTCGTCCTCGCGTGCGTGCTCGTAGAAGCGCTCGACCATAACGCGGATCTCGTCGGTGGTGACCTGGGGATGATCGGAATCGTCCGAAGTGGTCAACGGGAGTTCTGTGGGGATGTCGGGCATGTCGGCCTCCAACCTAATTGGTAGGCGCGATGCAACCTTGTGTCATAAGAAATCTGTTCCTCGATGTATACTCTTGCGATGCGTCTGCTCAAACGGCCACCGATTGCGGCTTTGATTGCGTTGCTTGTCTGCTCTGCGGGGATGGTGCTCTTTGCCTGGAATGGCGCGCCGGGTAATCCTCGCGATGGATGGTCTTTGGTCAAAGCTTCGCTTGGTGCATCGCCCATGCCGGGTAGCGGGAGCCGGGCGTACTTTATTGCGGGGCCGTCGCTCGCAAATACGGTGCGATACGAGATCAACGGTAACCAAAGCAGCGGCACGGTCATGGTCCGACGAGATCGGCGTGGTCTGTTCTTCCCATGGCTGCAGACGATCGATGTGAAGTTGATCCAGTATCAGCCTCATATAAATTGGAAGAGCGGGACTGGTGATCCAAACTTCCATGACACCCTCGTGCCCGTTCGCTCGGCGTATGTTGAATACGCCCAGCAACGCGGCGAGTGGTATCAGCGGGTCGTTGACGCGATCGATGATGAACTGGGTGGGGCATATCCGGCAAGAACTGTACATTGGAGACTCGCCATACTCGACGCCTTGAGTCTGATCAGCCCCTTCGTGCTTGTGTACAGTCTGGCCTGGTTGATCGTGCGGGTTACACAGGTTCGGACTCGTAAGCGTGTTGACGGGCCGATGCTGTATGAGCCCGCCGAGTGAGCGAATGTCAGCATATCATGCACCATGAGCGAATCTACGGCTGTCGAATCAATGACCCACGCGATCCCCGATGAGCGCCGAGCGGCGCATGTTGAATGGTTGATGCAGGTCACCCAGATCCCCACCGCGGCGGGCAAGGAGCACCGGGTCATCGAGTGGATCGACGCGTGGATCGCGGCGCGTGAGGGCGTGACCAAGCATGTCGATGCGCACGGAAACTTTGAGCTGCGCCTCGCGGATGCGCCGGAGACGGACCACCCGGTGTACTTCACGGCGCACCTGGACCACCCGGCATTTGTGGTTGAGGAGGTCCGTGATGGGGAGCTGATCCTGTCGTTCCGCGGCGGGGTGATGAGCGATTACTTCCCCAACGCGGCGATCCGGGTGCATCACACGAGCGATGCGCACCTCGACGCGACGATCATCGAGGAGCACGACCCCGACGGGAAGGAATGGAGCGAGACGGACACGCGTCCGTTCAAGATGTATCGCGCATTGTGCGCCAGCGCATCGGATGTCTCGGTTGGTGATATCGGGACTTGGGAACTGCCTGATGCGGAGATCATCGACGACGAGTTCGGGGGGATCATCCATACGAACGCGTGCGACGATCTGGCGGCGGTGGCGGCGGCGCTGTGTGCGCTCGATGAGATCCGCATCGCGCAGGCGGACGGCGCGGACAAGACGGATGTGCGTGTGCTGTTCACGCTCGCGGAGGAGATCGGGTTCGTCGGCGCGATCGGGGCGAGCAAGGACGGGTTCATGCCCAAGGGGTCGCGGATCATCGCGCTGGAGAACTCGCGGGCGTTCCCGGACTCGCCGATCCACGGCGGACCCATCGTTCGGGTGGGCGATCGGATCAGCGTGTTCTCACCCGAGCTCACGGGCGCCGTAGCGAAAGTCGCGGAGCGGATCGCGGGCGGGCCGGCAACACCCAAGGCGTCGCAGAAGAACAGCGAGATGCCCAAGTGGAAGTGGCAGCGGAAGCTGATGGCGGGCGGCGCGTGCGAGGCGAGCGTGTATTGTGCGTATGGGTATGTCGCGACCTGCGTGTGTCTGCCGCTGGGCAACTACCACAACATGGCGAATCTTGGCGCTGTGCAGGATGGGTCGTTCGAGGGGACGCCGCGTGTTGGGCGCGAGCATGTGGGGATTGATGATTTCCACGGGATGGTGGACCTGCTCATTGGTTGCGGGATGGATCTGCCGCAGAGCCCGGGGTTTGTGGAGCGGGTGGAGAAGCTGTGGGACGAGCGGAAGTTCGTGATCGGATCGTGAGGGATCGAGTATGACATTGCTTCTGATTTTTCTGAGTGTCTCGCTCGGAATCTCGTTCCTGTGTTCGCTGCTTGAGGCGGTGCTCTTGAGCATCTCTCGCACGCATATCGCGGTGCTCGTTGAGCAGGGAAGCCCGACCGGCAAGCGTCTGATGCGGATGAAGAACGATCTCGATCAGCCGCTCGCGGCGATTCTGACCCTGAACACCTTCGCGCACACGCTTGGCGCTGCGGGTGTCGGCGCCCAAGCCGCGGCGATTTGGGGGGACAAGTGGGTCACGGCGGTGAGCGTGGTGCTGACGATTCTGGTGTTGATCTTCTCAGAGATCATCCCCAAGACGATCGGCGCGGTGCACGCGAAGCGTCTCGCGTCGTTCACGGCGATCACGATCGTGTGGCTGATCCGGATCTTCAAGCCCGTGGTCGCGGTGTGCAACGCGATCTCGCGCCAGTTCACGCGTGCGGGTTCGCACGAGCCGCGGGTGAGCCGGGAAGAGGTGAGCAATCTTGCGCGGATGGCGCACGAGGAGGGCGTGATCGATCAGCAGGAGTTTGCGATCGTGTCCAATCTTGTTTCGTTGCGTGAGATGAGTGCCCGCGAGGTGATGACCCCTCGTCGTGTGGTGTTTACCTACCCGGCGACACAGACTGTTGCGGAGACCCTGAAAAACGGGCCTTCCAAGTTTGCGCGTGTGCCCTTGGTTGGCAAGTCACTGGACGAGCCGATGGGTGTGATCCACCGACGAGAGTTGTATCTGGCGGACACTGAGGGGCGTGGGGAACAGCAGCTCTCCGAGCTTGCTCGCCCGCTGCACGCTGTGCCTGAGACTGCGTCGGTGCAGGATGTGCTGTATCAGTTCCTTCAGCGTCACGATCATCTGTTTCTCGTTGTTGACGAGTACGGCGGGAGCGCCGGAATTATCACGCTGGAGGACACAATCGAGACCATCCTGGGGATGGAGATCGTGGACGAGACGGACGAGGCCGCGGATATGCAGGACGAGGCGCGGAAGCGGTTCGCGAGCATCCTGCGTCCTGATCAATCGTTGTAAGCGGTGCCGGTTGCGAGTATGCTCGCACGATGGACGCATCGACAAAGTACCGGGTGAGGATTGGCGATCGTGTCGATCTTTCGGATTGGAAGACGGACGACGCCGAGGGTGTTGAGCGGGCGGTGGTTGAGGCGCGTACGGAAGAGAACGCGCGGATCATCGCGGATCTGCAGCACAAGCTGTATGCGCAGCATGAACGCAGCGTGCTGTTCGTGCTTCAGGCGATGGACGCTGGGGGCAAGGACTCGACGATCCGGCGGGTGTTTGGGCGTGTGAACCCGCAGGGCGTGCAGGTGAAGTCGTTCAAGCGCCCTACTGAGGACGAGCTGGCGCATGATTTCCTTTGGCGTGTGCACATGCACACGCCGCGGCGCGGGCACATCGCGTTGTTCAATCGTTCGCATTACGAGGATGTGCTCGTGGCGCGGGTGGAGGGCATTGTGCCCGAGGAACGGTGGCGGAAACGCTACGAGGTGATCAACGGCTTCGAGCAGGGGCTGGTCAATGGGGGCACGGAGATCGTCAAGATCTACCTGCACCTGTCAAAGGATCGGCAGCGGGAGAAGCTGTCCGAACGCCTGACCGACCCGACGAAGAACTGGAAGTTCGAATCCGGGGATCTGGAGACGCGGCAGAAGTGGGACCAGTATATGGATGCGTACGAGGACGCGATCAGCATCTGCAATACTGAGCGCGCGCAGTGGCACATTGTGCCGACGGATCGCAAGTGGTACCGGGTGTGGGCGGTATCGGAGATTGTGCGCGCGACGCTGGAAGGCCTTGAGCCCAGGTTCCCGGAGCCCGATCTCGATCCGGTGGCGGCGATGAAGCTGCTGGAGCAGATGAACGGTGGGTGACCGGGATCAGGGCTCGCAGAAGCACGATGAGGTGATATTCATATCGCACTCTTTGAATGCGATTGCGATTCGGGCATTGATATCGCTTGCTTCGTCTGAGCGTCCCTGTTCGTTGAGCGCGTTTCGCAAGCCTGTCAGTGCCCATCCGTTCTCACGGTTTGTCTTCAGGTCTTCGCGATAGAGGGCTTCTGCCTCGGCGTAGCGCCTGTCGCTCATGAGCAGGGCCCCCAGCGCGTGGCGGACGGGGAGCATCCATGCCGGGGGTTCGTCGTAAACCAGTGCTTCCTCGTGGCGGATGCCCTCGCGGAGGATCGCGTAGGCTTCCTGCTTGCGTCCCTCGCGGAAGAGGAGCTCGCCCTGCATCATGGCCCGGGCGATGGGGAGCACATCGTGGACTTGGTTGTTGAATACATACCAATCGCCGGGGACTTGCTGCACGCGGCGTTCGAACTCGGCCATCTCTTTGCGGGCCTGCTCGGTGCGTCCGAGCGCTGAGTTGGCGATGGCGCGAGCGTAGGAGTGTGTCGCGCGGGACATCAATCGCCACTCGGGGTAGTCGGGCTGTTCGAGAATCTGTTCCCATTTTCCGAATCGGATCATGACATGCAGGTTGGTGGGCATGATCCCATCGATGAGCCCGGCGAGCTCGCGGAGGCTCTCTTCGGGGATCTGGGCTTCGAGCTGTTCCGCGGCGGCGATGGCGGTGGCGTAATCGCCGCTCATCATGCCGGCGAACGCGAGGAAATGGATATTGTGCGCGTAGTAGATCGAATAGAACCCCGGCGCGGGTGCTTTGGCAAAGTATGCCTGATCGGCGGCGATGGCGTCTCGGTTGCTCTGGGCAGCATCGGCGTATCGGCCCACGCGGATGTAGATGTGCGATGGCATGTGCACGAGGTGCCCAGAACCCGGGACGATGTGTGTCAGACGCTCGGCTGCGGGGACGGCTCGGTCGGGGTTGTCTGATGCTTCTACAGCATGGATGTAGAAGTGGTTGGCGCCGGGGTGTTGGGGGTGGGTGTCGATGACGGACTCGATCGTGGACACGATCTCGGTGATCCGCCCTTTGGGTGTGCCGTCGGCTGCCCAGTAATCCCACGCTTGCAGGTTCATGCGTGACTCCGCGTAGAACGCGGCGACATCCGGGTCGCTCGGGAACCGGTGATGGACCTGCTCCATCGCGTCTGCGTAGGCCTCATCGAGCGGGAGCCGGTCCTCGGGTGCGGGCCATTCGTACCGCTCGCTCAGCGCCATGACCATGGCGTGCTCGACTGGTGACTCGTTGTCGAGGCGGGCGATGGCTTCGTCGATTGCTTCGCGCCCGCGCTGAGAGCGAGCATCGGTCATCAAGGGGTCGTTGATGTTGATGCCCTGGCAGTAGGCGATCCCCCACCACGGCATCGCTGCGTCCGGGTCTGCGAGCGCGGCCTGCTCGAAGGATCGCACGGCTTCGTCGTGATTGAACCCGTAGGTTAGTTGCATGCCCTGGTTGAACCAGCGTTGGGCTTCATCTGAGGCGGTGGTCATGGTTCGTGTGTAGTTCCCGAACCCCTCATAGAAGATCGGCGGCGGGTCGGCTTGGGTACTCTGGGCATGATGACACGCGGGCATACCCGTGAGCGTTCCGAGCAAGGTAACTGCGACAACGCTTGGAATGAATCTGGTGACTTTCCGTGATACCTGCGGCATGTGTGCCCCCCTCATGTCGTTCCTGGTCCTGTGTGCACCCATTATGCATGAAGTCCCTGCTGCGTGTTCAGCGGATGGCGTGCGTGTTGTCGTTTGTTTTGATATAAGTAGCGGAATCCTGCCCGACCAGTTCCCAATCAGTAGGGTGCGGGATGGTATGATCTCGCGTGCTGATCGCCGCAGGGGTGCGATCGGCCGGGGTTTTACGCACGGAGGTGCCGTCTTGGGTGGAATGATTCTGATCGGAATACTGGGTGGGCTGGTCCTCTTGATCATTGTGCTCGTTGCGTTTGTCGCGGGGATCTACAACAAGCTCGTGACGCTCAAGAACCGGTATCTCAACGCGTTTGCGCAGATCGAGGTGCAGCTCAAGCGTCGCCACGATCTGATCCCGGCGCTCGTCGAGACGGTGAAGGGCTATATGCAGCACGAGCGAGAGACGCTCGAAGCGGTGATCACGGCGCGCAACCAGGCAGCGGGTCTGCTGCAGGCCGCGAAGGGGCATGTGGGTGAAGCGGGCGCGATGTCACAGCTCGCGGGCGCTGAAAAAGCACTCTCGGGCGCGATGGGCGGGTTGTTCGCGGTGATGGAGGCATACCCGGATCTCAAGGCGAACCAGCAGATGTCCACGCTGCAGGAAGAACTTACGAGCACGGAGAACAAGGTCGCGTTCTCGCGTCAGGCGTACAACGACTCCGTGACGACATACAACACCAAGCGCCAGTCCTTCCCCACGGTTGTCATCGCGGGGATGGTTGGGCACGGCACCGATGCGGCGTTGCTCGAGTTCGAGGACTCCGCCGCGATCCAGCAAGCACCCGATGTCTCGATCAACAACGCGTAAATCATGAAGACGAACTCATCGGCGATGGATTTCTTTGCTCACCAGGACGAGGCACGCAAGAACTCGCGCCGGTTTGTCGTGCTCTATTCGATCGCGGTGATCACGATCTGCGTCTCCGTGGGCGTGCTGTTCGCGTTTGTTGCGCTTATGACGACGGAATCGGCGCCGAAGGATCGTTGGCTAGTGATGTCGGTGTTTGGCGGGGGGGCCGCTGCTGTGTCCGCGCTGATCATCCTCGGCGGGTCTGCGTACCGCATCAACGATCTGCGGGGCGGGGGCACGAGCGTGGCGCGCGGGCTCGGCGGGATCCTCATCAACCCCGACACGCGCGACCCGGATGAGCGACGCGTGCTCAATGTCGTTGAGGAGATGGCCATCGCGTCGGGGGTGCCCGTGCCTCCGGTGTTCATGATGCCCAACGAGAAGCGGATCAACGCGTTCGCAGCCGGGTATCGCCCGGGTGATGCGGTCATCGGGGTCACCAAGGGGTGTGTTGAAGGGTTGACGCGCGATGAGCTCCAGGGGGTGATGGCGCACGAGTTCTCACACATCCTCAACGGCGACATGCGCCTCAACATCCGCATGATCGGGTTCCTCAACGGTATCCTGATCATCACGATCGCTGGGCGGATCCTCCTCGAGGTGGCGCCGCGGACATCGACACGCAACAAGGAGGGCGCGGGTGCGATGCTCGCGATGTTGATTGTCGCGATCTGCCTGATGGTCATCGGATCGATCGGTGCGCTGGCGTCGCGGATTATTCAGTCCGCGGTCAGCCGTCAGCGTGAGTACCTCGCGGACGCGTCCGCGGTGCAGTTCACCCGCAACCCCGACGGGATCGGAAACGCGCTGCGTCGGATTGGCGGGAGCGCGGGCGGGAAAATCAAGCACCCGCGCGTGGACGAGTCGAGCCATATGTTCTTCTCGCAGGCCAAGAGCTTGTCGGCAACGCTCGCGACGCATCCGCCTCTCAAGGAGCGGATCAAGCGCGTCTTGCCGGGCTGGGACGGGACCTTCCTTGATCCCCTGATCCCATCCGACAAACGCGACGAGCAACGGAAGCCCGACCCGGTTCAGCAGATGGGTGATCGGATCGAGGACGCGCTCAGTCGGGAAGGAGCGAATGTCGAGGCGCTGCTGCCGCTGCTTGCGCTCTCGGGGATGATGACACCCAAGCACATCGAGCATGCGCAGGGGTTGATCGAATCGATCCCCGCAAACCTTCGTGATGCAGCCCACGACCCGTATTCAGGGCGGGCGGTAATCTAC
The DNA here is from genome assembly GCA_965216865.1 of Phycisphaerales bacterium. GTDB lineage: Bacteria > Planctomycetota > Phycisphaerae > Phycisphaerales > UBA1924 > UBA1924. The sequence continues at coordinate 1,743,791 of OZ244206.1, read as the reverse complement.
GCGCTCCTGCTCGATCGCAAGGACGCAACCCTCCGCGAATCGCAGCTCAAGCAGCTCGAATCCAACGGTGACCCCGCGATCGCCAAGCTCGTTCGATCACTCTCTACTGAAGCGATCGGGCTCAAGCGCGAGCTACGCCTGCCTCTATTGGATATGACGCTCGGGGCGCTGGCGCATCTGAGCGACGAGCAGCACATCACCTTCCGCAAGAATGTTGAGGTGCTCGTGAAGATGGACAAGTCCATCGATCTGTTCGAGTGGGTCACGATGAACACGCTCAAGCGTCATCTCGATGAGCGGTTCGGGATGGCCAAACCCGTGCCGGTGCAGTATTACAACCTCAATCGGCTTGGGCGAGAAGTCAGCGTGCTGCTCTCGATGCTCGCGTACACGGGCGCCAAGGACGAATATGGCGCCGGCGAGGCGGTTCTCATGGGCGAGAGTGCGGTGCAGGGGATCGGGGTGGAACTGCTCCCGCAGGATCAGGCGACGATGCGTGATCTCGACAAGGCGCTCGACACACTCAACCAATGCACCGGTCGTGTAAAGAAGCAGCTCCTCCAGGCGGCTGCGCTCGTGGTCGGCGCAGACCATCAGGTCACGACGAACGAGGCGGAGTTGCTTCGTGCTGTTGCCGATTCGCTGGGTGTGCCGACGCCCCCGTTGCTGCCGGGGCAGAAGCTGATGTGATCAGTCTGCGTTGCAGCCGGCGGTAAACTCATTCAAGAAAATTGAAACATCAAAGAAGTTGTGATCGCCATCTCCGTTGAGGTCGGCGCTGGGATCCGCCGCATTGAATCGCGTCAGGAAGGCGCTGACATCGAAGAAATCAAGCACACAGACGGGCGTTGCGTAATCGCTTGGGCAGGTGATGTCGACCGGATCGACGGCGACTTGGCCGAAGCGGATGTTGTCGATCGCGATGTCGTCGCTGAGGTTGCCGAGGTTGCCGCTGTCGAACTGGATGCGGATCTCGCGTGCCTGGAACGGTGCGCCGGTGAAGTCGTAGCTCGAGCGGGTGGTTTCTGAGATCACGGCGTCGAGCTCTTCAAAGAGCGGGGTGGAGGCGCAGCCCATGACGCGGACAGCGTCGATGGTGGGATCGGCGGGGAAGGCGCTGGAGTAGGCGGCCATATCGAAGCTGTAGAGGATCACCTCGTAGCCGTAGTCGGCGGTGAGGACGATTTCGCCGTTGCCGTTGCCGTCTGCGTCTTCGAAGTAGACATCGACGAGGTCGCCGTAACCCGTCCTCCAGTATGAGGGGCTCTGCCCAATGCTTTCGGTGTAGCTCGTGACGACATTGGGGGTGAAGCCCTCGCCCATTTCGTCGTAGTGGTAGATGCCGTTGTCAAGCGCGGTGACGCGGTCGCCGTACTCCTGAGGCATGAGCGCAAAGTTGTTTAGGCCGTCGATTGCGAAGGTGAGGACGGATGCGTTTGCGCCAGCGGCGCAGGCGAGCGCGGCGCAGACGATGAGTGCGTTTGTGCGGTTGTTCATGTATGGTTCCCTCTAATAGGAAGTGATATTGATCGATGTACTGTAATACGCAGAGGCCGCTTGAATCAATAAAAAACCCCGCTCAAAGCGGGGCTTCTCGTGGCTTGTTGGATATTGGTGTTTAGCTGTCTTCGACCTTGGAGATCATCCACTCCTCGAGATCGACGGGTGCCTGTCGGCCGAAGATGGAGACGAGGACGCGGACCATCCCCTTCTCGGGGAAGAGCTCGTCGACGGTGCCCTCGTAGTTCTCGAAGGCGCCCTCGCGGATCATGACAGTCTCGCCCTTCTCGAAGGAGAGCTTGACGGTTGGCTCGTCCTCGGGCTTGCGTGAGTCGAGGAGCATCTTCTCGACTTCGTGCATGGCCATGGGGGTCGGGCGGCCGGCGGTGCCGATGAAGTCGCCCACGCCGGTGGTTTCCTTGATGAGGAAGAAGATGTCCTGAGGGATGCGTCCGTCTTCCTCAAGGCGCATCTCGACGAAGACATAGCCGGCGTAGAGCTTCTCTTCCTTGATCTTGGCCTTGCCGCCTTTGATCGTTTTGATCTTCTCTGTGGGGACGAGGATACGCCCGACGAGGTGGGTCATGCCCTCGATCTGGATCTTGCGGAGCAGCGTGTTCTGAACGCTGTTTTCTTTATTGGATGCGACGCGGAGGACGAACCACTGCATGCCCTCCTGGGCGATGGGCTCGTCGTGGCCGATCATGCCTTCGATCGTTGAGTCGTTCTGCTCTGCGGGAGCGTCCGATTCGATCTGGGGCTCTTCGTGTTGTGTTGTGTGTTCTTCCACGGGTGCGTTCCTTATTGGGTTCGCGTAAAACCTGGTGTGCACGCTCGGGCGTTACTTCTGAAGGACATCGATCCAGCTGAAGAAGTTGGAGAACGCGAGGTCGACCACGAACAGGAACCCCGCGATGAGGAATGTTGCCGCGATGACAACAATCGTGGATCCCTTGACTTCTTTGTACGATGTCCAGTTGACCTTCTTCATCTCCCCGTCGGTCGCGATGAGGAACTCGACCGCGCTCTTTTTGACCCCGACAAAGATGTAGGTCGCGATGGCACCGATGAGCATGATCCCGCCCGCGACGCCTACCTGCAGGTAGAGGACGGGGAAGATCGGGGTGGGTGTGCCGCCCTTGACGATGGCGGTCACGGATTGATCTGTTTCTGTGCCGATATAGAGGCGTTCGGCGTCTGAGGCGCGTTCCTGGAGACTCACGCGTGCGGCGATTTCGGGGTCAGAGCTGTCCTGGAAGCCGCTGAGCTTGAGGATGCCTGAGGCGCTTTTGCCCGCATCGAACTCATCGACGACGGCGCTGCCGAGCTCTGCGAGTAGCTCTGGGTTATCGCTTTCGACGTCGTAGAACATGAGGACGACGCTCTCGCCGGGCTGGATATCGCCTTCGACATTTGAAAGCGAGAGGGTCCACTGCCGAGCGGGGAGTCGGACGATTCCTGCCTGCCCCCAACCCCATGCTGCTGCGGAGATGAACGCGATACCCAGTGCGGCGGCGGTCAGCACGCGTACCCAGTATCCCTGTCCCTGTTTATAAATTCCCAAAGACATGCTTCGCTGCACCTCGCGGCTGCGCGTCCCTGGGCTGTCTTTTGACGAGCGGGGACGCTCGGAGCCCGATCAGATATGAGTCGGGCATCAATGAACACGGCAGGAAGGACTCGAACCCTCGACCGTTGGATTTGGAATCCAATGCTCTACCAACTGAGCTACTGCCGTAGGAAGCCGCTAGCCGCTGGGGACTAGCCACTGTGAGAAGTAAGTAAGCGGTTCCGACCCTTGCCCTTGGGGGCAGTGGTCAGCCGGCTCTTACTTCCGCTTGATCTTGTGCAGCGTGTGCTTGCGGAGACGCGGGCAGAACTTGTTGTAGCCTTCCTTGACACGATCGGAGATGCCGCCCTTGACATTGATGGAGGTGCGGTAGTTCAGATCGCCCGTCTCGGTGCACTGCAACCAGACATACTCGCGAGCTTGTGCTTTCTTCTTGGCCATGTTCGGCCTCCCGTCTTACTGCGTTCTTGCCGTCCCTTTGTCATCCCATTGGGACGGCGATGCAATGGTTTTTCCGAAAATCGGCCTGACGGCTTTCACCGTCAGGCCGCGAGGTTTGAACAGGGGGTTTCACGCTTCATGTCCATTCCGAAGAATGGGCATCAGGGCGATCACCCGAGCGAGATCACTCGATGATCTCGGTGACGGTACCCGAACCGATGGTACGGCCACCTTCACGGACTGCGAAGCGGAGACCGGCTTCCATCGCGACGGGCTTGTCGCCGAGGTCGATTTCCATGGTGACGTTGTCGCCGGGCATGCACATTTCTGCCTTGGCGCCGCCGTCACCGAAGAGGTTGACGACCTGGCCGGTCACATCGGTGGTGCGGAAGTAGAACTGGGGCTTGTAGCCTGCGAAGAACGGGGTGTGACGACCGCCTTCTTCCTTGTTCAGGACATAGACCTGTCCCTTGAACTTGGTGTGCGGCTTGATGGAGCCCGGCTTGCAGATGACCTGCCCGCGTGAGATCTGTGCCTTTTCGATACCACGGAGGAGGACACCACAGTTGTCGCCTGCACGGCCTTCGTCGAGGGTCTTCTGGAACATTTCAACACCGGTCACGGTGGTGTTGAGGTTTTCCTTGGCGAGACCGACGATCTCGGCTGCGTCGCCGACCTTGACGACACCACGCTCAACACGGCCGGTTGCCACGGTACCACGACCCTTGATGGAGAAGACATCTTCCACGGAGATGAGGAAGGGCTTGTCGTCTTCGCGGGTGGGCTCTGGGATGTAGCTGTCGATGGTGTTGAAGAGCTCGTCGATGGGTGCACAGGCGGCGTCGTCTGTGGGGTTCTCGAGTGCGAGCTTGGACTGACCACGGATGATCGGTGTGTCGTCGCCGGGGAACTCGTACTTGTCGAGGAGCTCACGGATTTCCATCTCGACGAGGTCGAGGAGCTCTTCGTCGTCGACGAGGTCGACCTTGTTCATGAAGACGACGATGTAGGGCACACCCACCTGACGGGCGAGCAGGACGTGCTCGCGAGTCTGGGGCATGGGGCCGGAGTCAGAAGCGACGACGAGGATTGCGCCGTCCATCTGTGCCGCACCGGTAATCATGTTCTTGACGAAGTCCGCGTGACCCGGGCAGTCGACGTGAGCGTAGTGACGGGTTTCTGTTTCGTACTCGACGTGTGCCGAGTGGATCGTCACGGTTTTGTTGGAGTCACGGACGGTACCACCCTTGGTGATTTCCGCGTAGGACTTAGCACCCTGGACGAGGCCCTTCGCGTCTGCGCGAGCAACCATCGCAGCGGTGAGGGTCGACTTGCCGTGGTCGATGTGACCGATGGTGCCGACGTTGACGTGCGGTTTTGTCCGCTCAAAGGTTCCCTTTGCCATTGTTCATACCTCTTAGTGGTTTGTGCCGGGTCGTTGGACCCGATCGCATACCTGTTGCCCTTGCGATCATTGCTTTGGGCGAGTGTCCACTATGCGAGCGGACACGATTTTTGACCAATGCCGAGCTGTCCACAGTCGGCGTCCGTTCATACACACTAGCGATCCGATTTGTGCAGGGAGGTGGAACCTGATCCTGAACAGGTACGGGTCGGTAGAAAGCCGCTGGCGAGATTTGAACTCGCGACCTCACCCTTACCAAGGGTGCGCTCTACCACTGAGCTACAGCGGCGGCTTATTCCGACCGGGTTCCGGGTTTGGGACGATCGAGCACTCTCACGCTCAACTTGATCCAAACCGCGTCACCCGGAGTAAAAACCGCCCGGCTTGGTGACCGAGCGGGAGGGAATGATACCCCCGCGCCACACCCGGTCAACCAATTGCCCTGACTGGGTTTGCCAACGCCTCACTTTCTTCGGAATCCGCCTGTGACCGGCGACGAATCCGTCGATCAAACAGAGGAGACCGTGGGCATTTCCTCTTGGGGTATTGATGCCCCACTGGTATGCTCGATCGTCGCAGGTGCCCGTCAGAGGAGAATCGCACGATGCCCAGATTTGATCGGAATTTGTTCGCAATTGGCCTAGGTGTGATTGGATCGATTGCCGGGGGGGCCAACGCCACCTGGTCCATCCTTATTACAGACACCAGAACAGGGGAGATCGTCATCGGGTCCGCGACTTGCGTTGAACTGATTGATCTCCAGCAATCCACTCCTGTGCTGATCTCCGGCGTGGGTGCGGTGACGGCACAGTCCGCCGTCGATACCTCTGGCATGAATCGACAGCTCATTCGTGATCGCCTCCTTCAGGGCGTGCCGCTCGATGCGATCCTCGATGAACTCTCGATATCCGACTCTGGGCACGATAATCGTCAATACGGGATGATCGACACCTTTGGTGACACCCTGACCTATTCCGGCGTTGAGAACGCGGCGTGGGCCGGGGGGCTGACAGGGCGTATCGAGCGTGGCGTGCCGGGGCCTGCGGACGACATTGTGTATGCGGTTCAGGGCAATATTCTGTCCGGGGGGAATGTCGTGGAGGCGGCCGTCGATGCGATCATCGCGAGCGATGGGGATCTGCCTCAGATGATGATGGAGGCGATGCAGGCCGCGAAGATTGCGGGTGGCGATGGTCGTTGCTCATGCAGCAACGCAGATCCGACGGGGTGTGGGTCCCCACCGCCCGGGCCGTTCAAGAGCGCTGATGTGGGGTACATGCTCGGCACCCGCGCGGGCGATATCGACGCGATCCGGGGGATCTATCCGATCGAGGGGTTTGTGGGCGCCTTGACGACGATGGACCTCGATGGCGATGGATATGAAGAAGTTATCGTCGGCAATCGCGATACGAACGAGATCTCGATCTTCCGCAACACCTCGAGTGAGGGCGTGCCGTTGTCCTCGTTGGAGTTGATGGGGACGATCGAAGCACCCGCGAGCGGGATCGTGGCAATGAAACTGCTCCCAGCGGGGGATTTCAACACGACGCCCAAGCTCCTTGTTGCGCTCGCCGACCCGCCCCAGCTCATTGTCTATGTGGGCGATGGCTCGGGGTCCTTGACACTAACGCAATCGTTCGATCTACCGGGTGCCCCATCTGGTCTCGACACGGACAACTCGAATCCGGCACGCATTGCCGTGGCGATTGAGGGCACCCAGAGCATCCGTTCGTACTTGACCAATGCGAACATGGTTGAGCCTTTGCAAGAGCTTGACTTGGGGTTTGTTCCAGCGGGTATATCGCTCGCAGATGTGGTTGGGGAATACGACAACGAGCTGATCGTGACTGATCCGGGCGCGAATCTTGTCCATATCTATGGAGGCGGCGAGCTCGGGCACGGTTATGGTCAGTCTTCGTTCACCACCGCAAACGATCCCATCAAAGTCACCGCAGCCGACATGGACAACGACGGCGACAACGAGATTCTCGTGCTCTGCGGCGCGGGGCGTGCGGTCCAGGTCTTCAACTATGAAAACGACGCGTGGACTCAATGGGCATCCATCAACATCGGCGGGATCGGGATCGGGATGGATGTCGGGGACATGAATGGTGACGGCTTCCCCGATGTCGTTTCAACAGTGCAAGCGACGAACCGGAATCTGCGACTTTGGATCAGCGACGGGCAGGGCGGGTTCTCGTTGCAGACCCGGACGCGCGTGGGCAATGCGGCACGGAGTATCGCGCTCACGGATATGAACAACAACGGGGATCTCGACATCGTCGTTGGGCACGCGGGCGACGAGGCCGTTGTGCTTCTCGACAACCCGCGCGGCGGCGAACTACCGCAGCCGGGGCGGTTCGCGGCTGGCGAGTATTTCATGGCGCTCAATGTCCCGAACCAACGACGGGCTGACCCTGATCCGGTTGATCAGTTGCAAGACCTCTACGACGCGTGGCGGCTGGGTCGGGAGGGACGGGTAGACGCGGTGCAATCGAGCGTGACCGGTCACCGGGTGATAACGCTTGGATGGTCGGAAGTGCTCACAATCGAACTCCGTGATCAGCACGGGGAGCTGCTTGATATCACGGACCCCTCGCAGGTGCAGGCTTCGCTGAACGAGCAGATCGCAACAATCGGTTCGCCGACGCTCATTGAGCCGGGTGTGTTCGAGATTGAGCTCATCGCGGGGGATGAGATTGGGCAGACCGACCTTGTCGTGCGTGCCACACACGCGGGAGAAACCGTTCGGCTTATGCCCGATGTTTCGATCACGACCAGCCGCTTTATGGCGGATTTCAACGGTGACGGCGTGTGTAACTTCTTCGATCTCTCGCTGTATCTCGAGGCGTATTTCGCGGGGGATATTCTGGCAGATATTGACCGGGATGGGTTCATTAACTTCAGGGACGCGTCCGCGTTTCTTTCGGACTACGGCGTCTGCGTCGATACACCATGATGAAACCGGGTTTCGTTGTTTGCCAATACCCCTCCTAGAATACAACCGGGACAGTCACACGAACCTGAGGGAACATACATGAAAACTGCAATCAAGATCATCGCCGTACTCGTGGTGCTGCTGATCGTTGGCGTTGTCGGCGTCGTCTTTCTGGGGCTTTCCCAGATCGACAGAATCGCGAAAGAAGCCATCGAGCGTGGCGGGACCTACGCGATGCAGGTCGATACCACAGTGGAAACGGTGGATGTCAACCTGACAGCGGGCACCGCGACCATGAATGGGTTGAACATCGCGAACCCGAACGGATTCGACACGGATCACTTCATCAACCTGGGCGACTCGAGCGCGAGTGTCAACATCGAGACGATCAACTCCGACACGATCGTGATGCCTGAGATCACGCTGAGCGGGATCGATGTGATCCTGGACAAGGGTGGGAACCCATCGAACTACAACACGATTCTCAACTCGCTCAAACGATTTGAGAGCAAGGAAGAAGCCACCCCCGATTCGGCACAACCTGGCAAGAAGCTCGTGATCGATCGGTTGCTGCTAGAGAACATCAATATCCGCGTGGCGAACATGCCCGGGCTTTCACTCGCTGTTGGTGATGTGGCGGTCAACATCCCTGAGATCGAGCTGCGGGATGTGGGCAAGGAAGAATCGATGACCACCTCCGAGGTGATCAACCTCGTCGTCAAGACAGTACTCGCGGCCGCGGTCGAGGCGGGCGGCGGGATCATCCCGGGCGATGTGCTGAGCGAACTTGGAAACGGACTTGCAGGACTTGAATCGCTTAGTGATCTGGGGATCGAAGCCATCAGCGACTTGGACCTCGATGAGGCTCTGGGCGATGTGCAGGAAGAGATCAACAAGGCGACCGAGGAGGTGAATCAGGCCTCGGAAGAGATTCAGAACAAGATCGATGACACGAAAAAGGACATCGAGGACTCGATCGACGACGCCAAGGAAGAGCTCAAGAACATCTTTGGCGGCGGTAAAAAGGATGATCCCTGATCTTCATTTGTCCTGATACGCCCTGTATACCCCCGTGACGCGGGGGTTTTTTCATGGCTGTGATGGGGAATTGGTATTGGTGAATTCGCGATCGCGTGCAACAATCGGGGGATTCCTGTCGTATCGGTTCCCGGCGGGAAGGTCTCCCGCTCAGGATCGGGTTCTTCGATCCGGTGTTTGGTACATGGAATCGGGTTTTCCCGGGCGATTGAGTGATCGCCCGGCGGGTTATCGGACCTCGTCGTGGTTCGTTTGCATCGCGTCGAACGCTGAGGGCAGCATGCTGCTTGTTGTTGCTCTCGATCTGGCAAGCCCGCGGTCACGCATGCTGCGGATCGGACGATTCTGTGGGTGTTCGTCGCGGGATTGCCGCAAGATGATGATTGATCCGGGCGTTGTCCCGGTTGGAGATACAGGTTTATGGATATGTCGAACCGACGCCGGGTGGGTAGGACGAGTGCATTGCTGTTGGCGCTGGCCAGCGGTTGTGCCCTTGCGCAGGTAGGTATCGAGAACCCTCGCCCGTTTGGGGATGGCGGAATCTCGGTCCCGGCAGGTTCGCGTATCACCCTCAGTGCTGAGCAGCAGGAGCAGCTCCTCGATGCATTCGCGTGGTCATCGCGCGATGCGTCGATCCTTCGATCCACCCTCACGCCCCGCGTGACTTTCGAGGGGATCCCGGCGCTGAAGGAACGGACGGATTATCTCAATGTCAAGGTCAAATCCCGCGCGGATATGATCGGGCAGGTTTCGCGAGAAGGGCTCGATCTGCAGGTCGCTCCCGCTGAGGTCAATCGGGTGGATGCCCAAGCGGAGTTTGAGAATCTGATCGCGCAGGTCGAGCAACGCATGCAGAACGCACGCGATCGACTGACCCCATCTCTTCGCGAGGGGTACTCGGACATTGATTCGTACTCTGTGAAGATCCCCGAGGGGATGAGTGCGGAACTCGTCGCTGAAGCGTTAATGCTCACGGGTGACTACGAGTATGTCTCGATGGATTGGCTGTGCTACCCGGCGGAAACACCCAACGACCCTTCGTTCGGGCAGCAGTGGTACCACAGCTCGGACCGGATCAACACCCCGGCCGCGTGGGATATCACGACCGGCGAATCATCCACGATTATCGCGGTCTGCGATTCGGGTGTTGACCTTGATCACCCGGACTTGGCCGCGGCGCTCGTTCCTGGGTACAACTCGACGGACAATCTTGCGCAGGTTGACGGCGGGAATGTCAACGATGATCTCAACGGGCACGGCTCGCTCGTCGCGGGGTCCGCTGCAGCGATCGGCAATAACGGGATCGGGGTCGCCGGGGTCGGTTGGAACTTTGGGATCATGCCGATCCGTGTGTCGAACCGCGCGGACGGCACCGCGCTGCTCTCGGAGATCCTCGAGGGCGCACGCTGGGCATCGGACAACGGCGCGTACGCGGTGAACTGCTCGTTCGGCGGTGCGGAAGATACCGAGACGCGATCGAGCGGCGGGCATATCCGTCTTGAGGGGCACCTGCTCGTCTTCGCGGCGGGCAACGATGGACTCGCGAATCAGACCAATGATTGGGAGAAAGTCACGATCGTCGGCGGGAGCAACTCCAGCGACAACTGGGTCAACTGGTCGCACACGGGTGTCGGGATCGACTGCATCGCGCCCGCGGTGAGCATCCGATCCACGAATCGTGTTGGCGGGTATGGGTACACAACCGGTACAAGCTTTGCATCGCCGATCACGGCTGGTGCACTCGCGCTCGTTCACGATGCGAACCCGTCGCTGAGCGCCGATGAGGTCGAGTTCATTCTCCTCAACGCGTGCGATGATAAGGAAGACCCGGGCGAGGACGATCGGACCGGCTGGGGCCGAATCAATGTCGGTCGAGCCGTCGATGACGCGATCAACGGCCCGTCCATCACCAATCTTCCGTTCGAGGATTCGTTCGGTGATCAGGAACTCTCCACCCAGTGGCGGAACCCTGTGGGCGATGTCGGGAACTCCGACGCGGGAGTGAATGAGCCCAGCGCACCGTACGCGATGAATCTCGATGATTCCGACTCCATCGAATCGATCTCGATGCGGGCGACTGAGCTTGGGCTGGTAACAGGCGAGATCCGTTTCTGGACCCAGCACCGAGGTGTAGAGGACGGCGAGTCCCTGCTTGTCGAGTACAACGATCTGATCTTTGGGTGGACGGAACTCGATACGATCGAGTCCGATGGTTCGAACCAGGACGAGTTTGTGCTTCGGCGCTATCTCTTCCCACCGCTGGGATCGCACGACGGCTTCAAGCTTCGTTTCAGCGCGATGGGTTCAGATTCAACGGATGACTGGTACATCGATGATGTCGCGGTGTTTGAGTTCACGAACAATGCCATCCCGTGGGAAGACGGCTTTGAAGACGGAATCACGGATGTGCTCGATTGGGCGAGCTCTGACGCGATTGCGACGACAGACGCAAGCAACACACCCGAGGGCACGATGAGTGCGAAGCTTACTGGTTCGCAATCATTGGAGAGCGCGGATGTTGACGCCTCCAACCCTCCCGGCGCGATCTGGATGCGGTACCGCGTTGAGCATCAGGGTGTGGAATCTGGCGAATCGCTGCTCGTTGAATACAAAGACTTCCTCGGAAACTGGCAAACCTTGGAGACCATCGTCTCTGATGGCATCGATCAATCCACCTTCGAGCTCCGTCAGCTCCCGCTCCCGGTCTTCGGGTTTGGCGGGAACACAGGGCTCCGTTTCACGGCTCAGGGCAACGAGGAAGACGATGCGTGGTACATCGACGATGTGGCCATTACCACCGAGTTTGTCGAGGATGAGGTGTGCCCGGCTGATCTCAACGGCGACGGCATGCTCAACTTCTTTGATGTATCCGCGTTCCTGACGGCGTACAACGCGAACGACCCGTCCGCCGACTTCAACGATGACGGTATGTTCAACTTCTTCGATGTATCCGCATTCCTGACGGATTACAACGCTGGATGCCCATAACTGGTATCCAACCACTCATGACCAACGAAATCGCGATTCGAGGAGCCAATCGCATGCAACGACAGACACGAACGATCGCACTCTCACTCATCCTGCTCGCGGGAAGCGGCGCTGGGATGGCCCACGCGGAGCAACAGGGCCCAACCCCCGCGCAGGCCGCGGCACAAACCCTCAACCTGCAACCGGGAGATGCGGAACTCATTGCGAACGCAATCGAGAATCCGATCCTCTTTGAAGAGCTCAAGGGCACACGCGAGTTCCGCGGCGAGATGATCGTCGCATCCAAGCAAGGCAAGCGTGCCACGGGTGAGGCACGCGTTGCGAATCTCACGCTGCGGGAGAGCGCGTTCGTTGCCCAACGGGTCGTCAAGGTTCCGGATGGCATGAGCGAGGGCGAGCTGGCCGCAGTGCTTATGGCGACGGGCGACTACGAGTTCGTCGAACCGAACTGGACACTCTACCCAGCGGTCACGCCCAACGATTCGCAGTACGGCAGCAGCTGGCAGCACACACGCCTGGAATCCGCAGCGGCGTGGGACATTGAGACTGGCAGCAGCGACATCATTGTCGCGATCTGTGATTCAGGTGTCGACCTCGATCACCCCGACCTTGAGGACGCGCTGATCTCCGGCTTCAATGCCGCGTCCGGGCAGACCCAGGCCAACGGTGGCGATGTTGATGATGTCAACGGGCACGGCACCTTTGTCGCGGGGTGTGCCGCGGCTCAGGGCAACAACAATCGAGGTGTTGTGGGTGTTGGATGGGACTTCAGTGTGATGCCCATCCGCGTCAGCAACAACTCCGATGGAACCGCGAGCGCGTTTGCCATTCAGGAGGGTGCCCGCTGGGCCGCTGAGAACGGCGCGCATGTTGTGAATGCAAGCTTCTCAGGTGGCACCTCCGCATCGAATCAGGGTGTGGGTCGCTACCTCAAGGAACGCGGCGCCCTGCTTTTCTGGTCATCGGGCAATGACGGCGCGTACATCGAACCCAACCGCCCCGACTATGTGCTCGTTGGATCGACCACAAGCTCGGACAACCGGTCAGGCTTCAGCAACTATGGGCCCGCGGTCGATGTGACCGCTCCCGGCTCAAGCGTGCGTTCCACACGCCGTTTCGGCTCATATGGCAACGGATCGGGTACAAGCTACGCGAGCCCAATCGCGGCCGGCGTGGGCGCGATGATCTTCTCTGCCAACCCGGAACTCATCGCCGACGATGTGCAGGACATCCTTTACAAATCCGTCGATGATCTCGGCGCGAGTGGGCGGGATGATTTCTACGGGCGTGGGCGTGTCAACACCTTCAACGCGGTGCAGATGGCGCAGACCTATGTCCGCCCGACCGTGCTGCCTGTGAGTTCGGGATTCGAAGACGCGACTTGGACCGACCTTTTCGTCGCGAGTGCCGGGTCGCCGACACTTGAGTCCATGCCTGAAGCCCCCGAGGGTTCCAGCGTCATCCGGCTTGATAACAACGACGCGATCACGACTGAAATCCTTGCGGGTCGCACGCTGTATGACGATGCGATGATCAGCTTCTCCATGCGTGCGGACAACCTGGAACCCGGTGATGCACTGCTCGTGCAGTACCTCGAAGACCCGGACTTCGCATCCGAAAACTCGTGGGCAACCCTGTCACAGATCGATGATCGCGGGATTGTGAACGATGATTTCCTCCGCTATGAGATCGAACTTCCTCAGGAACTTCAATGGCACGGCGTGCAGGTGCGCTTCGTTGCTGAGGGATCGGGTGATGACGCGTGGCTTCTCGACGACTTCGCGATCGATCTGGTTGAATACGGAATTGCCCCGCTCAGTGACAGCTTCGATACCAACGCTTTGAGCCCTGCGAACTGGTTCACGACGACCAATACCGAGATCGTCTATGACAACGGTACTTTCGCCGCTGCTTTGAGCGACAACGCGTTCCTGCGTTCGCAGGAGATCCCGCTCTTCCAGTTCGGGTTCGTCCCCTCCTACCTGCGCTTCGATGCGTGGAAGGATGTCGATGTTGCCAGTTCGGATACCCTCGAGGTTGAGGTCTACCTGATCAACGGCGAATGGGAAACCATCGCGACCATCACGGGTTCGGACCTGCAGACCAGCCCCGAGCTCATCCAGTTTGATCTGCCCATCGGTGCATGGGCGATCGATGATGCGCAGGTTCGGTTCCGGGTGGATTCCGGTGGCTTGTTCTTTATCGATGATGTCTACCTCGGAACGGAACAGCTCAGCGCCGGATGCTCTGATGCGGACCTTGCTGAACCGTTCGGAGAGCTCAACTTCTTTGATGTCAGCGCGTTCCTCAGTGCATACAACGCGCAGGATGCCGCCGCCGACATCAACGGTGACGGCGCCTACGACTTCTTTGATGTCAGCGCCTTCCTGACCCAGTTCAACTCGGGCTGCCCGTAAACTGAACCGATGTGTACAACTCAAAGGCCGATCCGTTTGGGTCGGCCTTTTCGTGCAGTGATTGGATGTTACGAATCAGGGACAGCCTGTGTTGTAGGCCGAGAGGAATGCGGACACATCGAAGAAATCGAATACACCATCGCCGGTGAAATCGGCGATCGGGTCCATTGCGTTGTACGCGTTGAGGAACGCGCTGACATCGAAAAAGTCGAGGACCCCGTCGCCTGTGAAATCCGCCGGGCATGCGTCGGCACCGGCATCGATGACCAGCGTGACCGCGTCCCATGTGCCATCCGCCTGAACGACACCGAGGTCCGTTGCCGCGCCGTTCGTTGGGTTGATGGTGTAGAGGTGGCTGGAGATCTCGACGAAGACATCGGGCGACACCTCGTCGTACCCCTGGATCAGTGCGTAGAGCGTGCCGTCGGGCGCGAAGTCGAGCCCGGTCTCAAACTGGGCGTTAAAGCCGATGCCCGTCACGAACTGTGTGGACGCGATCGAGTTCGAACCCAGATCGACGCGAACCAAGCGGACGGAGCCACCCGCGGTGAGCGCCAGACCATAGAGGTCGCCGGGCGTTAGCGACTTGTGTCCCTCGGGGACAACGGCGAGCGATGAGATCGGGTCGGTGATGATGTTGTTCATCGCGATCATCTCGCCGGTGTCGGCATCGACCGTGAGGATGCGGACAAAGGCGCCGACGGTTGTCGTGACATAGGCCACGGAGCCGTCGTTGCTGTAGGCCATCCCCGCGACGCCCGAGTCCATGAACCCGATGGAGTCGATGAGCGTGTTGCCACCACTAACCGGGTCGAGGATGCGGAGCGCGTTGGTGGTATTCTCGAACGCGACGAGCTCGCCCGAGCCGGGGCGCTGGTCCGCGCCGCCGAAACGCAGGTTGATGCCGGCCGCGGGGAGAATATCGACGCTGGACGGGTCGCTGAGGTCAACGCGCCCGAGCTGGGTCAGCTCGATGCCCGGTGCGCCGAAGAAACCGGAACCTTCAATGATGTAGGCGCTCATGGGCTCGCCCGCGTTCGCAGCGAGGGCGGTCAGTGCGAGTGTGGATGCGATGACAGTGCGGTTCATGAGTCGCCCCCTTCCTTGGTCTGGGCGTGCGTTGGTCGGAGTTGCCCGCGTTCGTCCGCGAGGATGGTGTCTCGATCACGCGCGTCGGGCGCTGGCATGGGCAACGACTCGGTATCGGGTGTGAACGAACCCGCGCGTCCCATCACGGGCATGCGGGTGATGTAGCGGAAATCACCGTCGGTCGCTTCGACATCGACAACGACGCCGGCGCGGGTGACCTCGTACACGCCCGTGGTGGTTGTCACGAGCAGGTTGCCGTTGTCGAGCTCCGCGATGCCGCGGTAGAGTTCTAGCGTGCCCGGGTCGTACTGGCCCACGAGGTTCGCGCCCGGATCAAACTCGAGAATCACGCCGGTGCTGAACGCGCAGACGAGCAGGTTGCCGTTGGAAGCGACCGCCATCTGCTGGGGGAAGTCGAGCTGGGGGAAGTCGAACGCGCTGACGAAGCGTTCGTTGAACTTGCCGTCGAGCGTGTAGCGGACGATCTTGTCCTGCCCCTCGTCGGCGACGAGGACCTCGCCGTTGTACTCGATGACATCGAACGGTCCTCGGATTCCGCCGTAGCGGTTGAAGGCGAAGTCATCTTGCTCGGAGCCGTTGTCGGCGTCGAAGCTCTTGACATTCTTCTGCGAGATCACCAGGTCATTGAGTCGTCCTGAGTTGGTAATCAGCACGCTGCCCGCGTGGGGGCCCTGCGTGAGGACATGCCCGCCGCGGATGTTGTCCATGACATCGGTGTCGCGCACGCCACCGTTGGAGAACACACGAATAAACGAACCGTCTGGTGCGAACTCGGAGACGACATCGGCGAACTGATCGGAAACCAGCAGGTTGCCGTCGCTGCCGAGGAGCACCTCGAGGGGGCGGTTAAAGACATCGACACCACCAACACTGCCGGGGTCGGTGATGAACGCATCGTCGATCAGCTGCCCATCGGCAGCACTGAATGCCCAAACGCGATCGGCATCCGAATCGGGAATGAGCAGGACATCCTGTGCCATCGCGGGCCATGCCGCGCCGGCAAGCAGAAGTAACGGTACATATCGGACTTTCATGGGTGGGATCTCTCTTGCACGGTGGTTTGGCGCATAGTACCGCATTCGCCTTCTGGCTCAAGCGAATTTCCCCGTTCCACCGCGAGATTCGGGGTTCTCCCCCTGGGGCGTGCCGATCGTTCAGGGGCAGCCGGCGTTGAACGCGGCGATGAAGGCCGACACATCGAAGAAGTTCAGCACGCCGTCGCCGTTCAGGTCGGCCGTGCAATCTTGTCCCTTCGTGCCGCGGACTGCGAAGATGACATCGTCACTGAGCTGCTGTTCGCCCTGGGAGGTGGTCACGGAGCAGCTGTACGAATCGGTGTCGCTGAGTTGGGCGTCCGTGATGGAGAGCTTGTTGGTCGTTACCCCGGAAACGCGCCCGTCCTCGGCAAGAGGGATCCCGTCGCGGTACCACTGGTAGGTGGACTGCGCATCGGACGGGATCACCTCGAGCACCCCGGTCCCGCCCTGATCCACGATCCCCCCGATGGGCTGCTGGACGATGGGGTCCACATCGAACGCAATCGAGAGATCGCCTGTCACCGCAGGGGTGATGGTCGCCACAATCTGGTTCGTTGTCGTGTTCAGGATGGTGAGCGTCTGCCCTTGGAAGATCCCCGTCATCGATGCCGCGGCCACCTGATTGCCGATCACCGCGACATCCTGGTAGGCGGGAACGAGGCCAAGGATGTTGTCTTCTGATCCGAGCATACGCTGGGCCGCCGCGAGCGGGTTGTCATGCGGAACCCGATACACGGCCGTGGCAATGCCGACGAGACCACCGGCATCCTCGATCTCGGTCCAGTAGATATCACCTGAGACCGGATCGAGCCCAACCCCGGTCTGCGATGCACCCGAGATCTGTTGCGGGATCAGGAGCGGCGATGCCGACCCGGCGCCGTCGAGGTTGCCGATCATGAGCTCGAACGAGGAGACGATCGCGTAGAAGCCGCGCCCCGCATCGATGTCCATATCGGTGGGCTCAGGAACACTGTCCGCTTCGACAACCAGCGCGCCGGTCCCGTCGGAGCTGACGCTGACGATCTCGTCGTTCTGCCACCAGTAGATGCGCCCGGTGTCCGGGTCCACATGCGCCCGCTGCGCATTGGCATCGAGCCCGGACCGGAGGGTGACCATCGACCCGGGGGCGAGCGATGGGTCGATGGAGATCAACCGAGCGCCGCCGGTTTCCCGTGCGATCAGCACCACACGATCGCGTGGCTGGTCATAGTCCGACCCGTAAAAGCCGATGAAATCGGGCGCATCGATGGTAAACGAGGTGAGCGTGCCATCGGTGTCCATGGCGTAGAAGAATTGCGGGAAGAGATCGGTGCCGAACGCGCGAGTCACGGAATAGGGATGCTGCGCATTCGCCTGAAAACCTATGAACATCAAGACCAACACGATGGCGAACTGCTTCATCATCCTCTCCTCATCCGGTTGCCGCCACTATACCGCAACAACAAGGACTGATGAACAGCAGAATCCAAATCGCGGGAAATCCGAATGAGAGGGCGCGAGTTAGCGCCGATAACAACGGGGTTTATTACGGGCACCCCGCCTGGAAGGCAACCAGGAACGCGCTGACATCGAAGAAGTTGAGCTCTCCGTCGTTCGTGAGGTCCGCGGCAGGATCATCCTCCCCGTACGCGACGATGAACGCCGAGACATCGAAGAAGTTGAGCACGCCATCGCCGTTAAAGTCCACGGCACACGCGGACGGCGTCACCCGCAGCACGACCTGCGCGGGGCTGCTGTAGACATTGGGATCGCCCACCGGGTTGTCCGGGTCACCGACTTCGGCGAGGAGGCGGTAGTTGAACGAGTCGGTTCCCTCGAAGCCGGGGTCGGGGGTGTAGGTGAACGAGCCGTCGGCATTGACCGAGACCGAGCCGTGGGCCGGCGGGGTGTGCTCGGGCGAACCGAAGAAGCCCAGATCGACCATCAGATCGTCGTTGTCGATTCGGCCTTCCTGCCCGATGTCGTTGGCCATCAGGCCGGTTGATGCGTCGGGTGTGATTGATCCCTCGGCAAGGTAGGTATCGTCGATGGCGAGATCGAAGGCCCCATCAACAAGTGCGTGCAGGTCGGCGAGTACGAACTCGACATAGGGGAAGGAGGGCGCGGGGGTATTGAGCGCGATATCGATCTCGGACGCGAGCGCCGCGATGCGCTCCGCGAAGTGCGCTTCGATGCCGGGAAGGTCCAGGCCGGGCGCGCCGCCGATGGAGCCGTCGTCGCTGTCTGCTTCGTCCGCGAGCACGGAGATCAGATCGCCGGAGCGGAAACCGATGCCATCGCTGCTGGGCAGGCCACGGAACGCGGACCGCAGGGCCTCGCCGCGGTTGAGGGCGTCGGCGGCGCCGAGCGTGAGGTAGCCGTCGAGCAGGGCGCTGGTGTTGTCGAGCTGTGTGAACGCGTCATCGATGAGCGAGGGCGGGGCGTTGATGTCGTCGAAGATGGACTGACGGATGTCATCGCGTATGGACGCGAGCTCATCAGCGATGAACGCGGTCTGGATGGGCAAGTAGTCCGTGCCCTCGTGGGTGTAGGTCGAGGTATCCGAGATCACGCGGAATCGTGCATCGACATAGAACCGCTGAGGAACGGGCCAACCGAACGGTTCTTCCAGAATCACTTCGCCGGCGGGGAGGATTTCACCCACGAGGTTGCCGTCTTGCAGCGGTGGGAAGAGAAGCGTAAGCCCGTTGCCACTGACAAAGCCCAGCCAGTAGTCGAGGACCATCTCGCAGATATCCCCGTCGATGACATTGTACTCGGGGTTTGGCGGGCCCCAGTCTCCCCCATTGAAGATCTGCTGAACTTCGACAACGACACGGATGGTTCTCACGCTCCGAAGCGAGCCCTGCATGATCGAGCTGATTTTGACATCGAACTCGTTGTCATTGGACCAGCTGAGGTAATCGATTTCCTCAACCTCTACGAGCGGTCGGTGGGTCGAGCTGGTACGCAGGCGCCAGTCGAGCGCGTTTCGCTCGGCGAGTTCTGCACGCGTGTACGCCGCGGATGAACCGGTTCGGTTGTCGCTGACGCTGGCCTCGAAACCTTTGTGCGGGAACGAGCTGGCGCTGCCATTGCCGCTCGTGGTGATATGAGCGGGGTTGAACGGGATCGGGCTGTCGAAGCACCCCTCACCCGCAAGAGTCACGAAGGTCACCGGGTTGACAAGCGGCGAGGCGGTCTGCTCGACTGGTCCCCAAAGGTCGATGCGGGTGGTGCCGTTGTCGAGGCTGTTCGTGGCCAGCTCGGCGTCGATGGCGTCGTCGATCACGGTCTGGACCTGCGTGACGCTGTCGGTTGCGCGGAGCAGCATCGCTTCGAAGAGATCGTCGCGGTCACGCGTGGCGCTGGCCAGCGACACGATGCGCTCGCCCTGATCGATGATCTGGTCGATCTGCGGCGAGCCGCCACCCATCGAGTCCTGCTGGCTTCGGAGCATGTAAGCAAAGTACCACGGGTTCTCGCGGGCCAGCTGGGCGTACGCCGAAGCGGCCTGCGTCCAAGGTGCGGGGGCCGCGGCGCGACCGGTGATGATCGGGCCGCTCACAGGCAAACCATCGATGGTAACCAGACCGGTGGGCACGCGTCGGAAGTCGTTGAGCAGGCGGGACACGACATCGTCGGGGCCCGAGAGCACATCGGCGGCGTTGTCGAGCGTGAGGATCATGCTCTGGTTGTTTTCGGGGCCGGCGAACGAGGATGTCTGCGCGGTGAAGGTTGCGAAGGTGGTGAAGCCGCTCGCGCCCCCGACAAAGCTGGGCGACTGGTCGGCGTAGGCAAGGTCGAAGCCGGTCTTGGTGCGGTAGTCGAGGATGGCGTCGGTCTGCGTGGTGAGGTCGACGAGGAGCAGGTTCTGTGCGAAGCCGTAGAGCGCCGCTTCGATCCGATCGAGTGAGCTACGGACGGAGGTGATGTCGGCGATCAGCGTGTCGATGCCGTCTTGGAGGCGATCGAAGGCGAAGACCATGGTTTCAAAGATGGTGTCGAGCTTGGCGTCGACGATGTCGAAGCGGGCATTCATCTGGACGCGCAGGTCCTCGACCTGCTGGCGCAGCTCGGCGATCTGATCAAAGATCTGCTGGTCGGCGCTGGGCGGGCCGTCACCGAGCAGGTCAACGAGCCCAAGCACGCCCGAGACAAGGCTCGCGGTCGAGGTGACGCCGGCGTAGACATTGCCGGTGGCGTACGCGGCGCCAAGCCCAGCGAGCGAGCCGACGATGCCCAGCGACTGCTGGGCAACCGCGAGATCGTTGTTGACCTGCAGTTGGAGCCCGGCGAACGAGCGCGTGTTCTCGGCCACATACTGCACATCGGGGTAGCTGGATTGCTGGAGTAGCATCGTGCGTGCGAAGACCGCGGCACGGTCGTCCGTGGTCTCGCGGATCGAATCGACCACGGCCTGGCGGCGCGCCTCGAGCTGCGCAACGGCGTCCGCATGGTCGGGGTGGTCCGGGTCGGCGGCGGCGGCGAAGAGGTCGATGGAGTTGAGCCCCATGTCTTCGGGGATCTCGGCGTTGCCGATCGCATCCAGGCGTGCCTCGGCGTCGAGCTGGATGTCTTCGATGCGGCTGAAGACCTCGGTTTCGAGCCCGACATGGGCACCCGCGACATCGCGGATGGCGATGAAGCCGGCGAAGTCGGGCAGCCCGGTCAGCCCGGCGTTGACCTCGGGCTGGTTAGGATCGACCATCCCGAGCATGGGCGTGTAGCCGAGCGATTCGAGGTACGCTGCTGTTGTGGTTTCCAGACCGGTGATGCGCTCGCCCGATGGCGAGACACCCGCGAGCGTCGCGGTCAGGATGTCCGCACTCTGACTGCGATTGATCCAACGCTGGACGGAGCCGACATCGAAACGGGCCATTCGGTTCTGCGATTGCTCGAAGCTCTCGAGCCCGGGGAGCGCGATCCCCATGAGCTGCATCGCCCGCTGCCCGATGCGCGTGTCAGATCCAACGAGAGCCCCCTCTACTGGTACCCTCGTTGCGTTCATCGCAATCAGCATCGAGCCGAAGCCGGTCAGGCTTGCGTCCCCCTCCACCGCCGAGGACAGCGCAGCGTCGTAGGCGGCGACAAACGCCGTGAGCTGCTCGGGCGTCGCCAGCGGGTTGGCCTCGCTGAACGCCCAGAGCCCGGCGACCGCGGCCACCATGCGGGGGTTCGCGTTGCCCTCCAGATAACCCTGACGCGTGTACTCGCTGGCCCGGATCGCGTCGAGTAAGCGTTGGTAGTCCGCCTCAGTCTCGACCGGGATGTCGGCGGCCCGCGCAAGCGAGCCGAGCAGGCCCAGCGAGAAAACGAGTAGCAACAGCATCTGTGACGCGAGGCGGGGGAGATTGCGGGCGAGGGTCAGCATGATCTGGCTCCGGTGACAGGGACAGCCGAACGCGTATGCGAACAGCGCGATGGGATTGAGGCCCATCTCTCTCACTTCACGCGACAACAGCCCCGGCCGCGCCCCGCGGAATCATCAAAATACCGTTACTTATGGATTGGCAGGTTCTTATCGGTCCCTACCGAGCCCAAATAGGCTCATCGAGGGCCGATTGAGCACCCGCCAGCGAGCATGGCAGCTGATCAACCGCAGCCCGCGTTATACGCGCTCAGAAACGCGCTGATATCGAAGAAATCGAAGACCCCGTCCCCGGTGTAGTCTGCGATGGGATTGGCTGTGCTGAACGCCCCCAAGAACGCTGAGACATCAAAGAAGTCCAGATATCCGTTCTGGTCGAGATCCGCGAAGCTGCAGAACGGCGTGTTCAGACGAGCGGATGTCTCGATCATCAGGTCCGTCAGTGATGGGTTGAGCAGGTCGCTGTTCCAGACTTCCATATAGCGAACACCCGACTCGATCGCCAGGTCGATCTCGCCCTGGTACCCCTCGTCGCTGAAACGGTCGGGCGTGTTGGTGTAGCTGTTGGCGACCTGGACCTGTGAATGGCTCGCGAGTGAGGCGTCCTTGAGAATTTCGAACATGCCCGGGTAGACATCGAGCGCGTTGTGCACCATCCACCACGCGGCCAGCACCCCCACCTTCTCGGCGTGCGTGTCGAGTGCGTGCTGATAGACCTCGTTGGCGACATCGTCGCTGCCCAGCACGGGGTGCACCTCGTGTGAGACCGGGTGGTTGGGGAAGGCGTCCACGAACGCGTCGATCGCGGTCTTCCACGAGTCGGCGTACAACGCGTCGGTGTACCCCGCGATCTGCCAGTTGATCTGATCGGTCGGCGAGAATGGCAGCTGCATTTCGAAGCCGTTTCGGCTCGAGCTGGTCGCGTACACCAGGGAGATGGTGTCCTCGTTCGCGTATCGCGCACCCATTGCCGCGATGAACTGGGTCCAGCGGCTCTGGTAGGTGCTGTCCCAAGGGACGGGCATCACGCGTGTTTCCGTTCCGAACTGGAAGCTGAACATCTCGACGCCCATGGAACTCAGCCATGACGGGGCGGCGTTGCCGTTGACCACCGCGAGCGAGACCTTGATCCCGTACTGCTCGGCCCGGGCGATCTGCTCGTCGAGCAGTGACCAGTCGTAGATGCCCGGCGATGGCTCGAGTGTGCTCCATTCCATCCGCACGAGCACGCCATCGACATGGTCGAGCTGGGCGACCTCAGGGATGACCGACCCATTGCCGTTGCCGGTGGTCGGTGGGCAGCTGCAGTAGAGGCCAGCGGGCGGCTCGATCTCACCCGCCAAAGACAGCCCCGGCCCAAAGCTGAGACAAATCCCGGAACCCATTAACAGAGCGATAGCGGATTGATGTGTATGCATGCACAGGAAACGCTTTTCACGGCATCGAATTGCAATTAGGATGCAAATGCCTGATCGATCGAGATCAGGTCTGCAAAATCATGTTTATCGGAACGCCGCTTTGCGATTTGTATGCCGCTTCCACGGCCCCGGCGATCCGATCACGGACAATCAGCGTTGTCTACGCCGAGGAATGTACTCACATCGAAAAAGTTGAAGAGTCCATCGTTGTTCAATTCCGCGAGGCATGCGTCGCCGCCCCCTCGTTCAGTGAGGATGGCCCGTCTGTGATTCAACGCGATCGATTTCGTGCGGCGCGACAGGTGAAAGAACTCAATCTGCGCGTATCGGGTACAAGTACGCGGCACCCTGATTGCTGCGCCGCTGATCGACACCCGGGGCACCCGTCATCGCGAGATATGTTCCGTCACTGTTCTTGGTGATCGCGACATCGCTCCCGTTCGAGTCTTCAGCTTGTTCCACACTCGAACGCAGCACAGAAACCTTGCCCCAGCCACCCTCTCCTCGGCGAAAGACCAATGCGCCCCCATCGTTTGCCCCCGCCTGCCCGACCAGGATGATGTCACCGCTGATCGCAACTGACGCGACGATCGTCGGGATCGACTCGAAGCTGGATACCAGTTCCCAAGCCTCGCCAGAACCTTCGAACACATAGACCGTCCCTCTTCCTTGTTCACCAGATGCAGCGACGACTAGGGTTTCCTCTGAAAGATCGAGGTCGATGCCAGATCGAACACCCGTCGGCAGCTTCACGCCCGAACGGATCCACGCGGAACCATTCCAATTGAGGAGATGGGCCAACTGCTCCCCACTCTCTCGATCCGAGGAAGAGATCGCAATCGTGTTTCCGTTCATCGCAACGGCCTCGCCGAAACTCTCTTCGGATATCGTGGCGGGGGTCCATCGTTGTGTCTCTTCCCAGTGCGAACCCATGTATGTGAAGAGATAGACCGCACCGAGCGAACCATCCTGATTTCTCTCCCCCGGCGCACCGACAAGAACGCGGTCGTCCTCTACATCCACAGCGTACCCGAAGCGGGACCCGGCCTCGCGCGTGTGGGGGGTGAGTGTGTATTCATGTGCCCATCTACTAGCGATCTGTCCGCTTCCCGCATCCCCGTAATCACGGAAGAGGTAGACCGCGCCGACTCCCTTGTTTTCATCCACTTCAGTCGCCGGTGCCCCG
The DNA here is from genome assembly GCA_965216865.1 of Phycisphaerales bacterium. GTDB lineage: Bacteria > Planctomycetota > Phycisphaerae > Phycisphaerales > UBA1924 > UBA1924. The sequence goes on along the minus strand of OZ244206.1, from coordinate 1,719,393 downwards.
CCTGCGATCAGGCTGGCATGCAGCGCCACCGAACGACCAAACCCGTCGTCTCGTTGCCCCTGACCCATGTAAGAACCCAGCTGCGCGACATCCGCCCACCGATCACCAATCCGCTGGTGGACAATGATCCGCCCGATCTGACCCCATGATTCCTTCTCACCCATGCCCGCAACCGCTGCGAATCCTTCATCGATCGCGACAGCCGTTCCGACCGATTCGTTTGATCGCCCACCGTCGCGATCGATCAGTCTCCATTTTTCCCAGACGACTCCCTCTTGCTCAGGAGGCGCAAACTTGGACCCAGCGATGAATGTCGCCGGCTCGCTCAGTGCGATGCCCAAAGGCATCTCAACCGCGACATGCCACTGATAGCGATGCCCGGGTATGAACGCCAGCTCGCGGCGATCAATGAAGTGCGGGCTGCTGACATCATTATTCCAGTACACGAGCGTGGAGTTCGGAATGCCGACTTCGGTCCCGTCCTCCGGCAAGCCGAGATCGTACACAATTAATGTTGTCTGAGAGCCGCGCTCGTCCTGAGACCACTCAAAGTTCACACCTACAGGCTTGATCTCCTCCCCCTCATCCTGTGGGCCGATCGCCATGAGTGATCCCGCGAACACGACCGCCAGTATTCGGATGATAAATCTCTTGATCATTCGTGCTTCCTCAATCAATGGGAACGGAAGTGGACTCGACAGTAAACATGTAAAATGGAACCCGATCGTTCTTGTGGTAGAGCTTTCGGACCCACACACGAACCGGGTTCCCCGCCTCGTAATCTGGCGAGCGCCTCTTCATGGATGCTTGTGTCCAAGTTCCATGCCGATCGATCACCCACCGCTGATCCTGAAAATGCAATCGGCTGATGGGCGTCCAGTAGCGAATCGAATCCGCGGCATCATCTGTTGACGCAGGCGGGATCAGACCGGCGAATCGCTCGCCGTCGATCACTGTTTCGATATCGAGGACACCCGGATAGATCGGGGGAACAGTGTTTGTATACGCCCTTGTCTCGACCATGAACTCGTTGGTTGCCTGATCGAAGACAATCCCGGTTGGGATCGTCTCGTTCATAACAACGCCATCCGCAGCAGACTGAGAACTTTGCGATCCAACTGACCGAGGCTTCTCGGGCGTGGGATCTTTGTCCGCCGGCTGATCAGCGGGTGAAGTCTTCGTAGTGCACGCGGCGATGAGTGCGAGAGACACGCCTGTTGCCGCGAGCTTGAGGGGAACACTGGTACGGTGCTGAGCCATCGTGACCTCTCATTTCAATGGAGTCATACATCGAATCGCACCCAATACTCGACCACAGCAGCCTGTGAGTCGAGTCTCGCAGTATGTATGAACCGCATGTTACAATCAGCTTACAGTTCTTCATGTGACCGTTGCTACACGACCGACATCCGCTCGCGTACTCTTGCTTTCATACGGGGAAGATGCGTTCCCATTGCATAAATGCATAAAAAACGCCCGGGCAGAATCGTCCGGGCGTGTGGATGAAGCTCAGGTTGCGTGATCAGTCCCGCCGCTGGTACGCCGCCTCGAGCGCCCGCTCGATCCGCTCGTTCGCGTCGCGGAGGTGGGCGGTGCTGTACGCGTCCATGCCCTTGGCCTTGGCGTAGAGCGTGGTCTTGGCCTTGATCTTCTGCAGCTCCTGACGCGCCAGCGCCTGGATTGTCTGCCCGGATGCGCCGGGCCAGCGCATCCCTGTCGCGAGATCGATCATGCGGCTCAGGTGCGTGCTTTGCAGGTTCCGGTCCAGCTGGGAGACCAGCGGCGAGCGGTTGGAGTACTCGCCGTCGACATCGGGAAGGTCCCAGATTGATTCGTGCAGTGTATCGAAGATCTCGGGGACGGTGAGCGCGTCCTCGCCTTCGGGGGTTCGAAGCTCGTTGTCCAAGACCCAGTTCAGGCGCGTGGGGTTCAAAATCCCGGTCAGCGCGGAGGCCTGGATGCCCAGCACGCTCTGAGCGATCGGCCACGCGTGAGCGGTGCTGTAGCCCTCGTCGTACCAGTTGTCGCTCTGGAGATAGGCGAGTGTCTTGGGATCGAGACCAAAGGCGTCGGAGTCGAACGCGTGATCGGTGATGAACTGCAGGGCGCGGCGCTGCTGCTCGGCATCGACCGGGCGGATCGGGGCGACCGCGTCCGGATCTCCCTTCATCGAGCGGGTGATGTGTGCCCCGCCAACCCAGTGCATCGCCATGCCGATGGCGCCAGTCTGGATGCCCAGCAACTGCTGGTGGACCTTGCGGGCTTTCTGCCACGATTCACCGTCGTCGACGACGGTGTCGAGCAGTTCGGCGCGAGCCTTGTTGATGAAGCGGATGCGCTGCTCGGCGAAGTCGATCGAATCGCGCCCCAGGTCCCAGGTCTTGGCCTGCGGGTCGGGCGAGAACGCGCCGTCCTCGGCCATGTAGGCGTGTTCGGGCATGGCCGCCTTCTTGGCGACTTCCTTGGGGTCGCCGAAGGTGTAGTTCCACTCGATCGCCCACATGTCGTAAGGGCCGATGTCCATCGGAACATACGGCCCCTGCACCAGCCCGTTGTCCGGGTCCTCGACGATGATGTTGGTGAGCGCGTAGTCCATGACGGTGGACTGGATAGGCTCATCGAAGCCATCGCTGTTCATCTCACCGATGGAGTGGAGCGCTGAACCCTTCCAGTTGTGGGTGAGGCCCATGGTGTGCCCGACCTCGTGCATGACGACATCGCGCAGCAGCGGGCCGACGAACTCCTCGGGAAGCCCGTCGAGCATCGTGACATCATCGCCCTTGTCTTTGAGCATGGTTCCGAGATTGATGTCCATCGCCAGGCGGGCCGCGGCAATGTTGGCCGAGAGCCCGGGCAGCATCATGCACATCGCGTGCGATCCGTCCGCGTGATCATCCTCGTCGTGGTGCACCGTGCGGTGCACATCCCACACCATGGGCGAGAGTGTCTCGGGCGCATCGGCCAGCATCTCGTCGAGGTTCGCCGGCTGCTCCACCATCGCCTTGGTCAGCATCGCGACCCGCTCGCGGTCGCCCGGCTCGGCCAAGATGACCCGCGGGTCCCACTCGGGGTATTCGGCAAGCCACCCCGCCAGCTCGGGCGAGATCACGCTCATCGCGTTGCTCGCCAGTTCGGTCTGCATGTACTGGTTGGCGTATGACCCGATGAATCCCTCGTCCATCACGATGTCGGCCTCGTAGATCTCGCCGGTGTCGGGGTGCGTATGGACCGGCCCGATGGCGAAGCCCATGCCCGCGTTGGTCCATCGCACGAACGAGTAGCGCATGTCCTCGGGGTCGATGTCCATGTGCGCACCCGAGCGCGCGTCCTGCTGGCGGACTTCGATGGCGTTGAGGATCCCGACCTGCTCGAAGGCCTTGTTCCAGGCGAGGATGCCGTCGCGCACCCAGCGCCGGTAGCGGAGTGGGGTGGTGTGTTCGATGTAGTAGACGATGGGCTCGCGCGGCGGGCTCATCTTCAGCGAGGGGTCGGCCTTCTCGATGTGCCAGCGGTTGGCGTAGCGCACGATCTGGGAGTCGCCGTCGTTGATCGCGCGGTCTTCATACGACTCGAAGTAGATCCCGACTCGGCGGTCAGCCTTGCGCGGCTTGAAGCCCTTGGACTTCTCGGGCATGCCCATGGAGAACCGTACCTGCGCGAACTGCCCGTTGGCGCGAGGCAGCTCGAAGCCCAGCTCGACATTGTTCGGGAAGACCTTCGCCTTGGTCAGCTTCGCGAGACTCTGGTTCGCTCGATTGAGGAAGCCGCCGACGAACTGCCCGGAGTTGCCCAGCAGCGCACGATCCAGATCGATCACCGGCCCGCCGCCGGGTCCCATGGCCACGATCGGCACCGTCAACACCACGCGGTCGGTGTTCACCCGGGCGACGCCGGCCTTGGATTCCTGATCGCCGCTGGAACGGACGCCCAGGTTCGGTTCGATGAGCATCAGCTGATCATTGCGGCGCGACCAGTAGACCGTCTTGGTTGGCGTGCGGACCGCGTTATGCCAGATCGAGTAGACACCGGACTGCGGGTGACCCGCGGCCACGGTCGCCACGAGATAGAACCGCTTGCCCTCGAACTTCTTGGGCAGCTCCGCCAGGACCTGGGCATCCTTCTCGCGGGTGTAGATCGTGTAGAACTCGCTCTGCCCAGGCGCGACGGGCACCTTTTCGTAGCCCTTGACCGCGTCCTCGAACTTGCCGGGTGCGGCCCCCGCGCCCGAAACCAGGGCAGCGATCGAGACCGCCCCCATCAGATTGCCTATCTTGACGCGCATGCTCATCTCTGAATCCTCACTGACCGAGAGTGGTATGAAAAACACAGCCCAGAGAAGGGCTGTGTGGTTGTACCGGTTTCATATCGTCCAGGATGCGTGGAAACTCGAACGAAAGTTGCGACTACGGGCACCCAGCGAGGAACGATTCAATGAAGTCTGATACATCGTAGAAGTTGAATGAGGCATCACCGTTGAAATCCGCGACAGGATTCATGTCGTTGAATGCCGAGATGAAAGCGGAAACATCTTCGAAGTCCAATACCCCACTTCCATCGAGATCCGCAAGGCAAACTGGTGACGCACATGACTGAAGCACCGAGACGCCGTGTTCACGCTGAGCAAGGAATGCGAGCTGCCCAGTCGCAGCCAACCTGTTCGTGCTACGAAGGGTTTCACCTTCTGACACCAAAGCGGGCGAAGTCGGGTCGGTAAGATCGAACAGCTCGTACTTGTTCAAGTCGGCACCACTCGAAACCACATGCATTTCTTCACCCTGTAAAGAAACTCCATCGACAAAGCGTCCCGGATAACTGAGAATCTCAGTCATAGTTATTGCGGATGGGTCCTCGATATCAAGTATTTGAATCGAGTTTGAACCAGCTACTACCGCATGCGATTCCGATAGCAGTTCAATACTCCCATTCGAGATCACGGTACTGAACGGGCTTCCAAGTTGAGCAATTGCACTCGGTGTCGAAAGGTCGTAAACCTCAACAACGCCCGCAGTACTCATCGTAACCAATCGATCGCCCAACATATCGCCCTCATAGTCGAGCGGTATAGACCCTGTGAGCCCGAGCGCCACATGGTCACCCGCAGAATCAAATGCGAAAAACCCAGGCAAACTACCATTCTGGAACAGGAATCGATCCCCATCTATCAAGACGGAGTGCGAGTTAGAACTCGAAAAATCAAATGAGACACTTGGAAAGTCCACAGAATCATAGTTTTCATCATTAAACAAGCGGAACTCTCGTATTGATCCTGTTCCCGTATCAATAGATCTCGATGCGACAATGAATCCATCGCCATGTCCCATGCCCATCAGTTGAGTTCCGGTGGTAAGCACACCCTCACGAAGGGGATTTGCTGGATCGGAAATATCATACGAAACAATGCCGTGGTCATCTCCGATCAATAGCGTGCTTTGATAGGCCTCGATAAGTGTTGATAACTTGGGTTGATAATCGAGAACATCGCCGGTGCGACGAGTAAGCCAGATCCCGTTCCCAGCAACAAAGACCCTGTCTTCATGCAACGCCAGATGCGAGTTCAACGAATTGCTTGACCCCAGATCAACCCCTCCGAGGTATTCATATTCTACCGATTGAGCGTTTAATCGAAATCCCGCAGTAAAAAGAAGACGGGGTGATTGACTGGGCTGACTCATCGCCACTCCCCAAAACTCATCACCGTGCTTCTCGAAGCCGCTCATATAATTCGTGTTGTAGCACTCAGACGGGAAGTTTAAACTATAAACACAGAACCCTTTTGACGAGGGACGCACAAAGCCTCCGTACACGGCATGTGTTCCTAACCCAAACCAAATGCTGCCATCAAAAACTACAGGATCCGCAGGATCGGTATAGTCATACACTTGAGGTACTCTTGAACCATCAATGACCTCATCTACCGTCACCGTGCTTTGATAGGCACTGATATGGTTCACATCATTACTCGTCACTACGCCGGTCTGAAAAGGGGTAGATGGATCAGATATGTCGTACGACATTGCTCCATTCGCGCCTGCTGCGATGTATAGCACATCGGAATCAATTTCAAAGTCGAATACTTCACCACCCAGTTCAATCACGACTGTTTGAGTTGGGTCGTACAAATCAGCAAATGAGAGAACTTCGATGCTCGTAGCGCCCTCATAGAGCGCAAAGAGATAATCGCCCACAAATCGCATCTCTTTGACCACAGGCCGTTCAATAGAACCGACCATATCGATTTGATCCTGATCAAGACGGAAGACTCCGATCCGCCCATTCTCAGAAGCAACCAACCCCACCGAGCCGTTAAAAGCGACATCGACTGTGGCCCCGTCGATCTGATGGATCACGCCTACCTCGGCTGGTTCACAGGGTACACCACCACCATATGCAACTTGGGAAAGCCCTAACATACTCATAATACACAAAGAAGTTTTCCGCATCATTTTCTCCTGATTTACAGATAGCCAATAAGTCATTTATAACAGGATAACTGGCGCGTAAAACTTGATCAAGAAACTCTACTGTATTTCACTGTATCTGACGAAATGTCAATCAACCGTTAGCTCGCATCCGTTGGCTTCGGATTGATCAGACTCGTCCTGATCGCGAGGATCGCACGCGACCCGGGCACACCCAGATCTGCAAGATCCATCACGATTGCACCGCCTGGTGCTGTGGTGTATGCCGTGGTGAACACGAGCTCGCGAGGCGTATCGGATGAATCTGTTTCGTTGCGCCGGATCTCGATCGCAACGCGGAGAACATACTTGTCCTTGATCTCGATCACACTGGGCGACACAGCGGCATCGAAGGTGCGATCCCCGAGCTTGATAGAAATCTGCCCCGACTCCGCGTGCTGGACAAGCATCGTGGGGGTGCGGACATGGGCTGCGTTGTTGGTGCGGAGCGAATCCGCTTCGGTCATGAGTTCGCGGAACGCGTTGTCGTTCATCGACTCGCCGGGCATGGGAAGTGCAGCGGGCTGCATCGTGCCCGGTTCGGTTTCGATGAGAACCGATTGTACGAGGATGGATCGCGGGTCATTGTTGATGCCTTTCGCGGCATCGTAACTACGAGAGAAACTCCCGCCGCCCATGAGCGATCCGACGATGAACGAGAAACCGCCCGCGATGATCACGAACGCGAGGGTGAACTTGGCGAGAGGGATAGCCTTGGACATGCGTGTCTCCTGTGCGTTGGGCGTTTCCCGCGGCCATATGAAGAATGCATGTCAGCGCCGAGGGAAGAGCGCGTATTGTGTTGATGTACGCACATACGCACACACCGGTTTGGAAAGATTGAATCTCAACTTGACCCTGATAAAAAAACCGCCCGACGCAACGCCTGGCGGTGATCAGGATTACATGGGTTCTTTGCTTATGGGCAGCCCGCGTTGTACGCAGCCAGGAACGCGGACACATCGAAGAAGTCGAATACCCCGTCGTTGTTAAAGTCTGCGATCGGGTTCATCGCGTTGAACGCGTTGAGGAATATTGACACATCGAAGAAGTTCAGCACGCCGTCGCCGTTGAGGTCTGCGGGGCATGGCTCGCATGCGAGTCTGCGGACGGGATCACCCGCGATGACTTCCAATCCGGCGAGGGAAGGATTCTCGACTTCGCTCCGCTCTACACCAAAGAGCAAATAGCGGACCTGGAGCGGCGGCTCACGCACATCGGGGCTTACATCGCAGAGCCCCTGCCCGTTATCCATTGTGCGTGCGAGCAGCGCGTCGCTGAAACCGCCGATCGGACCCTGGTTCGGGAAAACCCGTCCGGCGAGCAGAAGCCCCTCGCCCGGTTGCGGGATGGCGCTGTTTCCAATACCCGAAACGACATCCGGCATATAGAGCCAGTTGTGGCTGGTGACTGTACCGTCGAAATCCCACATGGCGGGGACCACCTGTCCATCGACACGCGTGACATGGCCGCTGACGAGCATGGTGCCGTCGTTCAGGCGTTCAAGGGATGAGTATGCGGGGCTGATACCAGCATTGTCGATGCTGTTTGCCGAGAACGCGCTGGGGATCGCGGTGAACCGATCGATTACGAGATGGACCGATGTCGCCCCGAGCTGGTTGTCAAACTGCCTTGCCGCGACGACCGGGTTGCCGTCACGGTTGAGCTCGATGCTGACACCGACGGCCGCGTTGGGCTCTGGCGTGTCCGACCTGAATGGCTCGTACGCGCCGAACCAGATCGGAACGCCGAAGGAATCGAAGCGGGCAACAAGAATCTCACTCTGGGGGCTGAATGGTGGGGAATCGAGATTAACTCGTCCAACGGCAAAGATATCGCCGGTTTCAGGGTCGCTCGCGACATCAAAGAACTGGAGGTTAAACGCGGGGAACTGGACCGGCGTGTAGCGGTAATGGAAGATCGGAAGCCCCGTGGCGTTGCGGAAGCGCAGCAGTGTGCACTGCGGAACGCCCTGGGTATTGATCACCGAGGCGGCCACGAGCCCGGTGTCGCCGTCGCGCTCCATGCCAATGTTCTCGAATGCGTTGTCGCCCGGATAGCGCCATTGATAGACGAGCGCACCCGTAAGGGGATCGATTTTGAAGAGAACGAGGTCATTGGCCGCGGGGTTAAAACCGCGCACACCCTGCTGGAGCACGATCAGGTGCTTGTCTACTCGGTCTTCGAATGTCGCGAGAAGCACATCCTCGTTCGTGTCGTTGTCTTCGATCATCCACGATGATGTTGGCGTGCCATCCGGACGATGCACGACAATCCAACCATCGCGACGAAAATCCTGTGATTCACGATCAATCGTGCCGACGAACGCGACCTGCCCCCCGGTCAGGATCTCCAGATCGTTCGCCTGCTCTCGTGCCTCGACGGGTTCCGCGACATGATGCACGAATGGCTGCGCCATCGCTGTTCCCGTGACAACGGCGAGTACTGCTACGGTTTTCATTGCTTGGCCCTCTCTGGTTGGTACTCGAATCGGTTTCAAGTTCACAACAGATGCGGCCGATCATCATGAGCGGCCAACACCGCGAACCAAGATTGAACCAGAAACCCGAAGCCCAAACAAGCGCGGACCGCAACTCAATCGATAATCGCAAGAAAGATAACGCCCCGCGCGAATGCGCGGGGCGTTATTTATTTCGTAACTCATTTTTTACGCGTGAATCCCGCTGAACTTTAGGGGCACCCGCCGTTATACGCGACGAGGAACGCGCTCACATCGAAGAAGTTGAGCATGCCGTCGCCATTGAAATCAACGCTCAGGTCGGCAGCGTTATAGCGAGACAGGAACTCTGAGACATCGAAGAAGTTGAGCTCCCCGAACGGCTCTGCAAGATCCGCATCGTTGCAGGCACCGCCCAGCGACAGGATCGCCATTCCGTCGCCGATCGGCGCTGCGACGACGAGCGTGTTTCCATCGCTGCTGCTCGCCATCGCCGAGGGACCGACACCAAGGTCATACGAATCGACACTGGCATAAGAATCCGCATCGAGTACGAGAATCGTTCCGTTCTGCGACATTGAGAATCCGGCCTCCCCGCCGAGCGAGGTGCTCACCGTGCCGTGCGCGACGCGAACCGTGTTCGTCGCATCGTCATACGCAACGCCCACCGGTCGATTCGCGAAGTTCGTCGTGTCGAGCAATGAGCCACTGAAACTGTCGTAGACAGCGAGCTGCGAGTCACCCCAGTTGTTGACCCAGAGCTTGCCGTTTCCATCGTCGACAACTTGCCATGGGGAATCGCCCACAGGGAGTGTCGCGAGGAATGAAACCACGCCGCCCGTGATGGTGTAGAAGCTCACGCTGTCGCCGTCGCGGTTGCTGGCGTACATCCGCGAGCCGTCGGGGGAGAAGCTGACCATGGTCGGGAGGTCACCCGCCGGCAAGTTGCCCACCAGCGACCATGTCGCCGTGTCGATAATCGATACGACATCATCGAAGCTGCCCGCGACTGCGAGTATTGATCCGTCCGGGCTCAGCGCGATCCCCGAGCTTTGTGAGAAGCTGTAGCCCACACCTCCCATGTTGCCTGTGAGGATCTTGGGGCCCTCAACACTCATGGTGTTGAGGTTGATCCGCCACACGCCGTCGCCGCTGGCGACCACGCCGAGATAGGCGTAGTTACCGTCCGGGCTGATGGCGACGGAACCCGCGCGACGAGAGATCGGGATGTTGGTGCTTGTGGCGGTCGCGAGATCGATGACCGTTGCGAAGTCCGAATCTAGGTTCCCAACCACGGCCTTGGTGCCGTCGGGTGTGATCGCGACGGCGCTGGGACGCTGCCCAAGCGGGGCGTATCCCAGAACCGATCCGGAGGAGGTGTCAACGATGGTCGCCAGATCAGAGAAGATCGAGATCCCCACCGCGGTCGATCCGTCCGGCGTGATCGCGATGGTCCGGCAGCGATCACCCTCGGCTTCCGGGCCGGAGCGCATCACACTCGTGAGCGACCCCATCGATCCCTCGACATCGGCCACGACGAGATCATCGCCGAAGGTTGTCGAACACATCGCGGCCTGATAGTCCGTCGGCGACAAAGCGCCGTGCTCGGTCGAGACCACATTATTCACCTGGGCGGCATAGGTGCCGGTTTGCATGTCGATCACCGCGCCCCTGAACCCTACGCCCACGGCGTAGCGTCCGTCGTAGGTCGTCAGCAGCTCGTTGATGCTCGCGGTATCGATTGAAGACCCGAATGCGCCCGAGCTGACATCGAAGATTCGGGCCGCGTTCTGCACTGCGACGGTTGCGATCGTGCCGTTGTTGTTCAACGCCACCGGACCTGTGAGATCGAACGCCGGCACGACCGTGTCCGTGATCGTTCCGGTTGCAGTGTCAACAACGGTGAGTGTTCGGGCGCTGTAGCTGTGGGTGATGATTGCCGTCGAAAGATCGCCCGAGACCGCCAGCCCGGCAGCCGAATCGGCGATCGGCGTGCGATCGACATTGCCGGTGCGCACATTGATGATCTGCATCTCGTCCGCACCAACATCCGCGTTGATCACGCGATCGTTGTCTACGAAGAAGAACTTGCTGTACTGCATCGAAGACGCCGGCGCCTCGACCGAGAAGCTCAGGCGAACACCGTACCCGATGTTGGCAATGGTGCGAGCAATCGATGCGCTATCGATGTCGATGACCGCGAGCTCGCCGTCAAACCCAATCGCCACCGCGGCGAGATCACCCGCCGGCGAAATCGCGACATATCCCGGATTGGTGCCGACCGGGATGACGCTCGTTTCGCTCATCGAAACCAGATCGACGATTGATACCGTGTTGTTGTCGATACTCGCAACGACCGCCTTGGTGCCATCCGGCGTGATCGCGATGGATTGAGCCGCGCCCGAGATCGGGATCTCAGCCACAAAGGCGAGGGTGTCCGCATCCCACAAGATCAGATTCTGGCTCTCGCGGTGCGCGATCACGATCGTTGAGCCGTCCGGCGTGTAGGCGACATCGCTTGGTGCATCGCCCTCGGGATCGCTGCCTGTGAGCACAAACTCTGCATCGGGCGCGCCCTCGAAAATGCTTCCGGGAATCTCATTCGACACGGGCCCGCGTGCATGCGCAGATAAGTGCATCAACTCAAGACCCGTGCTGGGTTGCCAGCGAGTCTGCATGTGCTCCACATCCCCATCACCTTGGTCTGCGATAGCCGGTTGAACGAATAGTGAGGCCGAAACGGCACCGTACGCGATGAATCGCGCGAGCTGAACATCTTTCATCATGCATCCTTTCATTCATACACAACCAGAACGGCGAACCGTCAGCGTACAGAAACAAAATGTTTTCTGCAAGCCATAAATCCGCTCATTCAGTTGTGGTTGTGAATGCATATCGATATGCATATCGGGTCACGGACAGCCAGCGCCGTACGCCGAGAGAAACACGCTCACATCAAAGAAGTTCAATAGACCGTCATTGTTGAGATCCGCAACGCACGGCTGCTCGCAGACCGCCGTCGAGCAGTCTGTGCCATCGCCGAGATAGGTGCCGCCGATCGCCACAGCGACCGCTTCGGTCAGAATCGCGCAGCCGCCATCGGGCAGGCAGACCGCGCCGACCGGGTCACCAGTGATACCACACCCGGAGAGATCCGATGCGATGAGCGAGCCAGTGTAGTTGAACTCGTCGGGCGTGTTGTCACACAGCGCCGAATCCGAGTACACGGCGACCCCAGCACTCTGGATGTAGAACCCACCACCCTCCGTGCCCGCATGGTTCTCGTTCATGTCGCAGCGTTCGAGCACGGCCGTGTGTTCCCCGATGTGGGCACCCCCGCCCGTGCCCGTCGCGGTATTGAGTGTAAACGCGCAGTCGCTCAGCGTTGCGCCATTGCCACCGATCCATGCGCCCCCGCCATTGCCGCCCGAGATGTTGCCCGTGAAGCTCGTGTTCTGCACCTCGATAGTCTGATCCGTCCACAGCCCGCCGCCGTCGCCTGTAGCGTCATTGCTCTCGATCGTGCATCCCGCTACGAACCCGCCCGTTCCCATCACGATTCCTCCACCGTTCCCGGCAGCGGTGTTGATTGCGATGGACGAGCTGCTGATCGAAGAACTGCCACCGATGAAAACGCCGCCACCATCGCCGTCAGTGTGGTTGTTCGTGATCGTTGTGTTGGTGATGGTGAGCCCGTCGATCGCGTTGATCGCGCCCGCCCCGGTCGTGGCCGTGTTCATGGTGAACTGACAGTCGTCAAGGACGGTGCCTTCGAAGGAGTGAGTGATCGCGCCGCTCGTCACGCCAGAGTTGTTCATGAATGTCGAACCGATGATGCGGTGCGTGACGTTGGTGTTGGAGCTGAAATACAGTAAAGCGCCAGCGCCCTCGCTCGATGTGTTGCCATCGAACACGCAGTCAATGATGTCGAGCCCATCATCACTGTTACTATTAACCCGGACATACAGCGTCCCAGCATCGTCGCCGCTGTTGCCGATGAAAGTGCACCGGATCATCGATGAGTCGCTGATCGCCAAGTTGAGTACACCCGCGCTGGTGCCGGTGTTGTTGACGAAGGTGCAATCCACAAAGCTGAAATCATCGATCCCGATCCCGCTGCTGTAGACCCCGCTGGTGCCTGATCCGTTGGCGAAGGTGAGCTGCTCATAAGTGACGAAGGTGTTCCCAGACTGATTGATGAGGACCTGCGAACCACCGCCGTCGATCGTGGTCACCGCCGCGCCGTCTACGCCCCTGATCGTCAGATCTTTCCCAAATATCGTGATCGGTGCGTATGTCCCCGCCGAGACGAGGATCACATCGCCATCCACCGACGCGTCGATCGCATCCTGAACGGTCGGGTATTCTCCCGGAACCAGCAGGTCGGCCGCGTGCGCACCTCCACACGCCAGCAACAAGGATCCCAAGGCTGGTTTCCATTTCAGCTTTGTATGAAACATCGACATCGTACAGACCTCTCTCCGAAATGAGACTCCATGGCGACACACTCCGCGCTGAATGCCACCTCACTAGTAGAAGCGAGAACGGCGCTTAGAGCGCCCGAAAAGCGATGAATATGCAGGAATTCACGCTACTCGTCGAGTTATAGGCCAAAGACAATCACGGGCACCCCGCGTTGTAGGCCGCCAGGAAAGCGGACACATCGAAGAAATCAAATGAACCGTCACCGTTTAGATCGGCAATCGGGTCCATCGAGTTGTACGCCGTGAGAAACGCGGAGACATCGAAGAAGTTCAGCTCACCGTCATTGTTGAAATCTGCGGTATTGCAGGGAGCGCCGCCGTATGTGTTGCCAGATATATTTGCTCCGAACGAATCGATGCCAATATCGTCCGCCGATACGCCCGGCGCCGTCCCCGTGACAACGAAGGGTGTCTGCTGCAATCGAAGCCCACGCCCAAAGTTGATTGCGCCACCGCCAACGAGCGTCGCCGCGTTCTCAACCCAGATCGTGAGCGTGAAACGCACAGGCGTGTTCACCGGTATGCCCACGAACTCGGGCGTCGTAATATTCGATCCCACGATCTCATCGAAGCCACTGAGTAAGCCATTTCGGACATCCGGTGATGCGTCATCATCGATCTGGGCGAACGAGCCCACATAGTTCGCGTTCGGACCAGTAACCCGAATATGAACGAACCGGTACAAGCTGGGGACTTCCTGTATATTCCCGCTCACATGCAAGTTCATCCGCACATCGATCGGGTCATCCGTTGGCGAGCTGAACACCACATCAAACTCGTGCGATGCACTCGCGGAGATCTGCAGCAGCGACGGCCCACAGCCAAAGCTGGCGCAACCGAGCCATGTATTTTCGACATCGACGCCCACGATCCCGAAGCTCGAGTACGAAGAAGCAGTCATCACGCCGTCGCCCCAGAACTGCGTACAGACGAACGGCCCGAAACTATTCTGCGTTGGGCTCGTTAAATCTGACACGATCGCCCCGGGAACCTGTTGATCGCAGGTTGCTTCTGGAGTGATCTCGCAGAAGTATCGTGGTTGAGCCGCCGCGATCGATGTGCAAACCATCAGTACAGCGATGCGAATCATGACATTCCCCCCTTGTCTGTGTGTTGCTCTCGATGCAGATTTCAGTCTACACCGACTCATCACCGTATAAAATAGAAAAATCAGCGCAACCCGCGCCGCCGCCTCGTTAAACATGACGAGCACAAAAAAACCCGCCGTTTCGGGCGGGCTTTGGAACTCTTCTTCTTCAGATTCCGTTCAGATTTACGAGTTAATCACACGCCCCTCGCTCGCCAGCACCGCCTCGTGCACCGCTTCGTGCATCGTCGGGTGGGCGTGAACGGTCGCGATGATTTCCTCGGTCGTTGCCTCAAGGCGACGCGCAACCGTCAACTCCGCGATCAACTCGGTGGCCTGATCGCCGAGGATGTGGGCGCCGAGGATCTCACCGCGGGGCAAGCCGCGGATCACCTTGACAAACCCATGGGTGTGACGCGTGGCGATGGCCTTGCCGAGCGCCATGTTGTTGAACACGCCGACCTCGTAGTCCTCGCCCTTCTTGAGCCCCTGCTTCTTGAGCGCCTGCTCGGTGTATCCGACCGACCCAACCTGCGGGTGGCAATAGGTGCAGCCCGGGATCACGGTGTAGTCCATCGGGATGGGCTCGTGCTTCTCCTTGCCGTCCTTGAACGCGAACTGCTCAACACAGAGGATCGCCTCTTCACCAGCGACATGCGCCAGCGCAGGCGGGCCAATGACATCGCCGATCGCGTAGATACCTTCGAGGTTCGTCGCGTAAGTCAACGCTTTGGGTTCGCTGGGCTTGTCGTCACTCAGCGGCACATAGTCCGTTTTGATGAACCCACGCTCCGTCTCAAGCCCAAGCGACTCGTCGAACAACCCGTCGAACCGACCGGCGACACCGATCGCGAGGAGCACCTTGTCGCCCTCGATGACTTCCTTCTTGGACTCGTCGGGCTTGCCGTCCTTGCTCATCGGGGCAACAGTGACCTTGACACCCTTGCCCTTGGTGTCGATATCGAGCACGCCGGTTTTGGTGCGGATATCAAAGCCCTGCTTCTTATAGATCTTTCCGAGTTCCTTGCCGACCTGCTCATCTTCGATGGGAACGACGCGATCCATCATCTCGATGATGGTGACCTCGGTGCCGAAGTTCTTGTAGACATACCCGAACTCCATCCCGATGGCACCGGCGCCAACGACGATGAGCTTGTTGGGGCGTTCCTTGTTGTGCATCGCCTCGCGAGCACCCCAGACCTTGTCGCCGTCAAACTTGGCGAAGGGCAGGTCGCGTGCCACCGAGCCAGTCGCGATGATGACTTTATCTGCGGTGATCGTTTCGGTCGCCTTATTGACCTTGACGGGTGCTGGCGTGAACTCTTCGTTCAGTTCGCAATCGCGGACCTCGATCTCGACCTTCGGACCGGCCTTGACGATCTTGGCGTGCTTGTTGAAGAACTCGATCTTGTTCTTCTTCATCAGGAACTCAACGCCCTTGTTGAGCTTGTCGGCCACATCGCGTGATCGACCGATGACCTTGTCCCAGTTGAACTTCACCTCGCCCGTCTCGAGTCCCCATTCCTCTTTTTCCGCGAGCTGCTCCATCAGGGCCGCGTTGCTGATCAGGGCCTTGGATGGGATGCACCCCCAGTTGAGGCAGACGCCGCCGAGCTTGGCGCGTTCGATGATCGCTGTCTTGTACCCGAGCTGGGCTGCCCGGATCGCACCGACATACCCGCCGGGGCCGCCACCGATCACCACAACATCAAAGTGCTTGCTCGCCACGATTCAACCTCGTTTCTGTATCGCGTGGGCGTGTTCCTCAGATACCGCCCGGATGGTTTTTGACAAACGACAGGATTATAGCGCGACGGCATCCTTCCGCACCCCGAATCCGCCGCCCAGTTCCGATCAACGCGACGAAGATCCCGACAAACTTCTCATCAACTGGATCAAATGCGAAATCACCCTGCCGAACTGGCAGATCACCCGCTCGATCGTGCGGATCTGTCGTGTTCCCGCGCTCGCAAACTCCCACGAGAACGGGTGTTGGATCGATCTGAACCCAGTTTTGTCCTTCCACGACACTGGCACGCCTCATGCAGCCGATATACGAGACAGAACCGGACGATTCGCCTCCATACAGGTCCGCCTGATAGGGAGAACGCATCATCTTGGCCGGTATATACGAACAGAATCACATCGGGAAGCGTTCCTTCTCGTGGATTCATATGAAAAGACACCCCAACGGTGTCGGAAGCATCTCGGGAAGAGGACCCGGGAAGCGGGAGAATGACCATGTTTGAACGATTCACAGATCGTGCCCGCAAAGTGATGGCCCTGGCCAACCAGGAAGCCCAGCGCTTCAACCACGAATACATCGGGACCGAGCACATCCTGCTCGGACTCGTCAAAGAGGGCTCCGGTGTCGGCGCCAATGTCCTCAAAAACCTCGATGTCGACCTCCGCAAGGTCCGCCTTGAGGTCGAAAAACTCGTCCGCGCTGGCCCGGAAATGGTCACGATGGGCAAGCTCCCACAGACCCCGCGTGCAAAGAAAGTCATCGAGTACGCGATCGAGGAAGCTCGCAACCTCAACCATAACTATGTTGGGACCGAGCACATACTGCTCGGGCTCCTCCGTGAGCACGACGGCGTCGCTGCACAGGTCCTCATGAATCTCGGGCTCAAGCTCGACGATGTCCGCGAAGAGGTACTCAACCTCCTCGGCGCAGGGACCGAATCCGAAGCCGAAATGTCGTCCGCGGGCGGCCCATCCGGCGAATCGGGACCCAAGGGCAAGGGCGGCAAGTCCAAGACCCCTGCGCTCGACTCGTTCGGGCGAGATCTGACTCAGCTCGCGACCGACAAGAGCCTCGATCCCGTTATCGGTCGGTCACACGAGATCGAACGACTGACACAGGTCCTGTGCCGTCGCACCAAGAACAACCCCGTCCTGCTGGGCGAAGCGGGCGTCGGTAAGACCGCGATCATCGAAGGACTCGCGCAACGCATCGTCTCGCAGGAAGTCCCCGACATCCTCCACGAGAAGCGTCTCGTCGTCCTCGATCTCGCCATGATGGTCGCAGGCACCAAGTACCGCGGGCAGTTCGAAGAACGCATCAAGGCAGTCATGAACGAGGTCCGCCGCGCAGGCAATGTGATCCTCTTCATCGACGAGCTCCACACCCTCGTCGGCGCCGGCGGCGCTGAGGGCGCGATCGACGCGTCAAATGTCCTCAAGCCCGCGCTCGCCCGTGGCGAGATCCAATGCATCGGCGCAACTACCTTCGATGAGTACCGCAAGTACATCGAGAAGGACGCCGCACTCGCACGGCGTTTCCAAGCGATCCCCGTCGATCCGCCCAGCGCCGATCAGGCCGTCGAGATCCTCAAGGGGATCCGCGACAAGTACGAGACGCACCACCGGGTCAAGATCACCGACGACGCGCTCCAGGCCGCCGTCGAGCTCTCCGGTCGCTACATCACCGGACGCGTCCAACCAGACAAGTCCATCGATGTCCTCGACGAAGCGGGCGCCCGCGTCCGCATCAAGTCGATGCGCAAGCCCCCGAACCTCGCCGACATCGAGGCGGAGATCGAACAGCTCTCCGTCGCGAAGGACGAGGCCGTCAAGGGCGCGGACTACGAGAAGGCCGCCGAGCTCCGCGATCAGGCAGAGCAGATGCGCAAGAAGAAGGAAGACATCCAGGCCGAGTGGCGCGCCAAGCAGCAGGAATCTGCCGGCGTCGTCGACGAGGAGATCATCCGCGAGGTCGTCTCCAAGATGACCGGCGTCCCTCTGCAGAAGCTCGAGAAGGAAGAGGCACAGCGCCTCCTCAAGCTCGAGGACGAGCTTCACAAGGCCGTCATCTCGCAGGACGACGCGATCAAGGCGATCGCCAAGGCCATCCGTCGCGCCCGCGCAGGGCTCAAGGATCCCAAGCGACCCATGGGCAGCTTCATCTTCGTCGGCCCGTCCGGCGTGGGTAAGACCCTGCTCTCCAAGTCGCTTGCAGAGTTCATGTTCGGCGACTCCGACGCGCTCATCCACCTCGACATGTCCGAGTACATGGAGAAGCACACCGTCTCGCGCCTCGTCGGCGCGCCTCCCGGTTATGTCGGGTATGAAGAAGGCGGGCAGCTCACCGAGCAGATCCGGCGTCGCCCGTACGCGGTCGTCCTCCTCGACGAAGTCGAGAAAGCGCACCCCGATGTCTTCAACATGCTCCTGCAGATCATGGAAGAAGGGCGACTCACCGACTCGTTCGGTCGTCATGTCGACTTCCGCAACACGATCATCATCATGACTTCGAACATCGGCGCTGACCTCATCAAGGGCGGCGGGGGCTTCGGCTTCGGCAAGCACGCACCCGACAACCAGTTCGAATCCATCAAGTCCGTCCTGATGAAGGAGATCGAGCGGTTCTTCCGTCCCGAGTTCATCAACCGACTCGACGATGTCATCGTGTTCCGTCCGCTGACGAAGGAAGACCTCGTCCAGATCGTCGAGTTCGAAGTCGGCAAGGTGTCCGAGCGACTCCAGATGCAGGGCTTCTCGCTCGAGATCGACCAAGCTGCGAAGGACTTCCTCATCGACAAGGGCTACAACCCGGACTTCGGTGCCCGCCCCCTGCGTCGCGCGATCGGAACCTACATCGAGGACCCCGTGTCCGAGATGCTCCTCTCCGGCGACCTGCACGACAAGAATGTGCTCAAAGCGACCCGCAAGGGCGAGGACGAGTTCCTTTCCTTCGAGTCCGAGTTTGTCGCCCCGCCCGAGCCAGAAAAATCGGAATCGGACGACGAAACGGAACTCGAATCCGCAGAGTCGCAATCGACCTGAGTCCCTGACATTTCAATGCACCCACGAAGCCGCACGCTCAACCAAGAGTGTGCGGCTTTTTATTGGCTCAACTGCTCAACCTTGCCACGCAGTTCGGTGCTCGATCGCTCAAGAAGCACATCGCGTTCTGGTGATCGACTGACATAGCTCGCGAGCACATCCAGCTTCTCATGATCGCTTGGATCTTGACGAACCAACGATTCCAGCACCCAGCCATGATCTGAGGTGGAGTAGAGTACCTCTTCAAAGTCTCCGCAGTCATAGTCAGTGTTCACAAATCGCCTTATCGCAAGTGTGAGCAACGCCTCTTCAACTTCCACCAGTTTCCATAGGTCTACATCTCGCAGCAGTTGATGCCCCAGCAGAACCACTTCAATATCTCGCGCGATGAGATCGTCAACGAGACTCGTTGGAATGACACTCGGGATGTGCGGCAGTAGGTACCGCCAGAGCGCCGGTTCCCAAGATTGACCGCGAACGAGCGGAACGAGGGTGTCAATTATCTCATCAATGACTCTGCACTGCGGTGGCGGCATCCAAGGATCTGACATGGCCCTCGCATCCTGCTCAATCTCTGGGGCACTGCCGAGGAGTTCTTGAAATGCACGCTCTGCCCGGTGCTCAACTTCAAGGTTCGGGGGTGGACACGCGAGCCCTTCAACCGCTGGCTTGCCCTGCACTACTCGAGCCTTGATGACTGCAAGTCCCGCCGAGCATGCTGCAACACGTTCTGAAAATGGATCTAGCCTTTGCGGTTCGTTTGCCAACTCGAGCCCCCTTGCAAGGAGTACAGATATGCGGACCACTATAGCTCTTCGAGAATCCTCCACTGACTTACTGCACCCATCCCCCCGCACGCTCGTATACCAGAAGTGCGGGTGCCCTGCTTTGATCCGCGGAGCGGACAAAGCAGGAACGCCCCCCCGCCAACCTGCTTTGCCCTGACGGGTCAAAGCAGGGCACTCATTCGAACACACAGGACCCATTTCCCATATAAACTCTCACCATGCCCATATTCCTGCGATGGTTATTACGACTCGGACCCGCGAACCCAATCGCTGTGCGATTGGTGCAGAACGCGTCGCGCCGATCCAAGCACCTCTATGTCCGCAGCGCGTATCTCGCGGTGCTCATCCTTGTGCTGCTCTGGGCGATGCTCGCCAACTCGCCGGGCTCGAATGTCTCGTACCGCGAGCTCGCGTCCGCGGGCGCGACGAGCTTTGCGCTCATCGCGTACCTCCAGGTCGGATTGATCTGCGTCATCGCCCCCGTGTTCATGGCCGGCGCGATCGCCCAAGAAGCCAACCCCAAGACCTGGGACATCATCCTCACCACCCCGATGTCCAAGCTCGAGATCGTGCTGGGTAATCTGTTCGGGCGTCTCTTCTTCGTCCTCGCGCTGTTGTTCGCCTCGCTCCCCCTCTTCGCGCTCACCCAGTTCTTCGGCGGCGTGCCCGGCAAGTCCATCATCAACGCCTACATCGTCTCCGCGGGTGCCGCGACCCTCGTGGGCGCGATCGCGATCGCGCTCTCCGTGTCGAGACTCGCGGGGCAACGGGCCGTGTTCACCTTCTATGTCTCCGTCGTCACCTACATCGCGACGACCATCGCGATCGACGCGTGGCTGCGCACCCGCGGCATGGGCATGGGAAGCAACGGCGACGGCGTCACCCTCCTCACCGCGCTCAACCCCTTCCTCGCGATCCGCGCTCAGTTGTCCCCCACCACCTACCCCAGCGCCGATCCGGGCGCATATTCCGGTCTCGCGGGGTTCATGCTTGCTTCACCCGCAGCCGCGTGGAGCACCTTCTCGATTCTCATATCTGTGCTGCTCGCGGGGTTCTCGACCCTGACCGTCCGTTCGGGCGGGCTCAAGCGCGTCACCCAGAGCGCGACATCCGCCCCCTGGTACCGCAAGATGTTCGGGCTCAGCGGCGCCGACGAGGAGCACCGCCCGCCCCGCACCGTGTGGAGCAACCCCATCGCGTGGCGAGAAGCGGCCGCACGCAACGCAACGCTTGGGCGCATGCTCGCACGCTGGTCATTCGTTACCCTCGGCGCACTCACCGCACTTATCGTCGTCATTCTCTACCACACGGGTACGCTCAACACCAACGACTTCCGATTCATCATCAAATCGCTCGTGTTCACCGAGGTGTTCCTGATCTCGCTCGTCGCGCTGAACATGGCCGCGACCGCCGTCGCCGGCGAACGCGAGGACGGCACGCTGGATCTCATCCTCACCACGCCCATCACGCCCAAGCTCTACCTCTCTGGCAAGATGCGCGGGCTCGTCGCCTACCTGCTCCCGCTGATCGCGGTCCCCGTCTTCACCCTCCTTATCGCGGGGTTCTACGCCATGTTCGGCGGGTTCGGGAAGAAGGAACTCGCCCAGTACACACACAAGGTCCCCGGCGGCGGATCGTTCGAGGTCCCCGTCATCATCCCCGAAGCCGGGATTGTCCTCGCGGTCATGCTCGTGCCGTTCATCGCGTTCTGCGTGATGATCGGGCTGCACTGGTCCCTCAAGAGTAAGGGCACCCTCTCGGCGGTCGTGGGTACCGTCGCAGTCGTATTCATCACGGCCGGCATCCTGGGGATGTGCGGCTGGGCGAGCGCCTCCGATATGCCTGTCATCGGCCCAGCACTTGCCGCGCTCTCGCCGGCGTCCCTCATCGACGCGATGGTCTCACCTGTCGAGCGACTCGACGAGACCGTGAACCAGCCCGGCGAGGAAGGGCTCGTTGTCGCACGCATGGCGATGGGGATCGGCGCCGTCGTCAGTGCCGGCATCTACATCGCCATCGTCTACGGCGTGCTCACCGCGATGGTCCGCAACTTCGACTTCACCGTCCGCAAACTGGCGGGCACACGGTAACGCTGGAACTCCCGATTCAACTGGAACCATCGTCTTCCCTGACCGTATCTACACACACAGAACCACATGTGCGTATGTGTGGATGCTTATATTAGGGGACAACATGATTCCATTCCGAGAAACAATGCTCGCGGCATGCATCGCCGCCTGTTCACTTCCCGCGCACGCCCAGTTCTTCCTACCCGACGACGAGGTCTTGTCGCCACAACCCGATTCGCTGGATCAGTTCGGACGCGATTTGGCGATCCACGGCACACGCATGGTTCTTACCGCACCCGCATCGCTCTCACCGACACCTCCCGCTGTATACGTCGTTGACTTGGATCAGAACGAAGTTGTTCAGACATTCGACATCATCGCCGAGCAAGTAGAGTTCAATGAATCATGCCTTGCTCTGGCCCGCACTACAAATCAGCTCCGCGACATCCAGATCGACATCTACAACCCGAACACGTACGAGTTCATCCGGACCATCATGATCACTGGTTCAAACGATCAGGCCTACGACTTTGAGATGTCTCTCGAGGGAACTCGCTTGGTCGTCGCCACGAGGTGGGACGATCGCTTTGGAGACAACGAGGGCGCAGTTCTCGTCTACAACGCGCTTACAGGCGAGCTTGAATATGAGATCTCACCGCCCGACCCATCAGAAACAATGTGGTTCGGTCAATCTGTTGCGCTTGACTCAAAAAGAGTTGCGTTCACGGCATGGGATGAATCGCACGCAAACTTCTGGGGATCACGCCTGTACATCTACAACCTCGACGATGGCAGCCTGATCGCACAGTACACAATCCCCTACAACGAGCTGGCGAGCCGCTCTCTCATTGAATCGGTCACACTGCGTGGTGAAAGGCTTGCTTTCCGGGTGTACACCCGGATCCGCACCCCTGATCAAGTCTTTGACGAGGTACGAGTCGTCGATCTCAGCGCACCCGACTTTGAAGCAAACTCGATACTCCCTCCGAACAGGGTGTACGACCCAACCTCTTTCGGGCACCAACTCCAGATACTGGGCGATTATCTTTGCGTGAGCAGCTTCGCCAACTTCGGCCTCTTTGATACTGAGGGGCGGGTCTTTGTCTACAACGACCAACTCGAATTGATCAGCTCGCACAAGGGATCACAGCCCCGCCACGAAGCGCCGCAGTACTTTTATTACCCAGACACACTCGTGGACAGCACGCTGTATGTAGGTGCTGTCGGAAATGGGATCGAAGGACCAGTCGGAGACGGAACGGTCTATGCGTTTACATTGAACCCTTGCCCGACCGACCTGAATCGCGACGGTGAAGTCAACGCCTTCGACGTGATGCAGTTCCTGGCCGAAACACCGGATTGGAACGACGATCGCGCATTCAACTTCTTCGATGTCAGTCTCTATGTCGAGCAGTTCTTGCAAGGGTGCGAATGATTCCGCGATCATCACCGTTCAATCCAGCCGCATATCCCGCGACCGCTCCGCGTACGCGTTGTGCGAGTGGATCAGTTCGAAGTTCTCGCTGCTGATGCCGCACGCACGATCCGGTCGTCCCCATTCAGAAGCACCGCCAGGTCGCGGATGATGTCCTCAACAAACTTGGGGTTCTCGAACGCCTTCTCCGTCACGAACTTCTCGTCGGGGCGCTTGAGCACCGCGTACACCGCGCGAAGTCGCCGTCAACACTACCCGCGTCGGCTTCGGGCAGGACACCATCGACCTCGGCGGCCTAGAGTCATGGTCGTTCGACGGCTCGCTCCTGAACTCAACCCAGGCCTACCAGCTCACCGACCCAGGACCAATCAACGGCTTCGGCTACATCATCCTCGGGATCCACTACGACATCACCATCCAGACGTTCGGCACATCGACGCTCAGCGACCTGAACATCCGCTTCGGCAACTCGGACGGCACTTTTCACGGCTCATGGCCGGATGTGCTAACGCCAGGCATTGGCGCCGATTACAGTGGCACGCAACGCTTCACCGGTTCATTCCTGACGGATATCCACCTGAACATCGACGGCGAATTCCATGTCGAGCTCTTCGAAAGCTTCGACGACGACCCATTCGCTGCGGACGCGATTCTCTTGCCCGGCTCCACTTTGACCTTCGGGCGTTTCATCCCGACTCCATCAGGCATCACGCTCCTCGGGATCGGCGTACTCGCGGCCTGCAGACGCAATCGTCCAGCAAGTTAAAATGAACCCGGGTTCATCCCCGCATCATCATGCGTTCAGCCCGATCCGCCATGCTCTTGATTGAACCCTAGAGATCGGATCCAAGATGAACGCGAAACAACGCACACAACTCGTCCTATGGGCCCTCGTTTTCCTCGGCATCGCCATGATCGTCCTCGGCGCGATGGGACCAATCGCCCCGCCCATCATCACGGGCGTCGGCTTTATTCTGATTGCATGGTGGATGGGCACCTCACCCCGTGCAGGCACAAGATGACCGTGTACCTGCTTACATCCGATCGCCCGTTTGATCTGGATATCGGAGTGCAGTTCCCCGATCATCACTTCGTCTGGGATCACGCATTGCTGATCGAATCTGATCAATCTCAGTCAAAGGTCTACCACGCGATCAAGCACGCCCTGCCCACGGGCACACCGCTCATGATCGCTATCCTCGACCACCAGCCGAAGTTCAAGGGTGCCAAGCCCGGGCTGCTCAAGTGGCTCAGAGAGCGGTACGACGCGATGCCAGCGCGATTTTGAAACCGGATCAATCCAGCCGCTTATCCCGCGACAGCTCCGCGTACGCGTTGTGCGAATGGATCGACTCGAAGTTCTCGCTGCTGATGTCGTACTGCACGATCCGATCGTCCTCGTTGAGCAGCACCGCCAGGTCGCGGATGATGTCCTCAACAAACTTGGGGTTCTCAAACGCCTTCTCGGTCACGAACTTCTCGTCGGGGCGCTTGAGCACCGCGTACACCGGGTGCGACGCCGCGGCTTCCAGGTGCTCGACCAGATCCTCGATCCACATCGTGTCCTTCACACGCACCGCCGCCTCGATCCGGCAGCGCTGGTTGTGCGCGCCGTACTCGCTGATCTCCTTGGAGCACGGGCACAGACTCGTCGCGGGGGCGGCCACACGGATCACAAAGTCCTCGGCACAGTTAGCCGTGCACTCGAAGGTCACCTCGTAGTTCATCAGCCCCTTGTGCCCCGTCACCGGCGCGGGCTTGGCGATGAAGTAGGTAAAGCTTGCTTCGAAGTGCGCCTCCTGTGCATTGAGACGCTCCTTGATCTTGCGGGTGATCTGCGGGATATCACCGGGCGAGAACGCCTGGTTGTCATGTTCGTTGAGCACCTCAAGGAAGCGGGACATGTGCGTCCCCTTCTTCTCCTTTGGGAGCGCGACATACATATTGATCGAAGCAACGGTCGATTGCTCGCCGCCGCCTTTCTCAGCGAGCTTCATGGGGTAAACAACATCCTTGACACCGACCTTATCGATGTGGACATTGCGGTCGTCCTGCGACGCCTGAACATCGGGCATGGCCTGCGGGTTGACTGATTCTTTTTCACTCATGATACTGCTCGCAAGTGTTTGTGGAGATTGGGGTTGCCTCCGCACGCCGGGCAATGGACAGGTACCGACAAACGGAAGAAATCATAGGTACCCACCCGAGTGGAACACCCGCCGACTCGTCTGTATTTCGTTGCTCAATGCGAATGCGACGCACAGGAGGGTGAATCCGAATCTGAATTCGCGTTTCTGATTCAGGATTACGGAATTTTGTATGACTCATCAACTGGTATCTTGTGTCAATGACCCTCGCTGACGACATCGCTAACTGGGACGCGAAAGACGCAACACATATCAAACGCGTCTACGCGAACCACTACGAGCACCCCTGCTTTTACGAGTCCCTGCTCGTGTTGTTCCTGAGCATCGAGCACCAGGACGGCGCGACCTGGCTCTTCAAGCACGCCATCGACGAGGTTGATCTCGTCCCTGAATCGATGGACCCCAAGCACATCAAAGCGATGTGCGCCTCACTCGACGCGCTCAAGTCTTGGGCAGCCCAGCTGCATGTCCTTCAGATCCTCTCCGTCGTCCCCATCCCCAAGTCATGCACAGACCCCATCGAGTCGTTCGCCCGATCATGCATGTCGAGCAAGAAGACCTTCGTCCGCGCGTGGTCCTACAGCGCCCTCTTCGCAGCGACACGCTACGACCCGAAGAAGCACGCGAAAACCGTCACGCTCCTTGAATCCACACTCAACGACGCGAGCGCCCCCGCGTCCGTCAAAGCGCGCATCCGCAGGACGCTCAAATCGTGAAACGCTCCGACGAATCCGCCCAGATCGCCTACCCTTTCCCAAAGACGGACCTTCACCCAAAGAGCAGCACGACGCGATGCCCACCATGCCCCTCGACGACCTCCCCGATTTCCTGGCTGACGACGATCTCCCGAGCAAGCTCGGGGATGATGCGCCGCAAGAGAACCCCATCCTCGCGGGTCTCACCGAGGCCCAGAAGTCCGCGGTCCTGCACACCGAGGGCCCGCTGCTCATCCTCGCCGCCGCCGGCTCGGGCAAGACCCGCGTCATCACCCGCCGCATCGCGCACCTCGTCGAGAAGGGCGTCGCCCCCTGGTCCATCCTTGCGCTCACTTTCACCAACAAAGCAGCCGGCGAGATGCGTGAGCGCGTCACCGTCCAGATCGCGGGCGAGCAGGCGCTCGAAGAGGGCGCCCCACCCGACCCACGCATGCGCGGGCTGACCATCACGACCTTCCACTCGCTGTGCGCGCGCCTGCTTCGCCGGTACGCCGAGCGGGCCCAGCTGCCGGGGCTCAAGCCCGATTACACGATCTACGACAGTTCCGACCAGATGAGCGCCATGAAGCGTGTGCTCAAGGAGATGAACCTCCAGAGCACCAACTGGCCGCCCCGCACCGTCCTGAGCACGATCTCCAACGCGAAGAACGAGCTCATGGACGCGAAGAAGTACGAGGCCAACGCCTTCGACTATTACGCGAAACAGATCGCCAAGATCTATCTCCGATACGAGCAGGTCCTCCGCCAAGCGGGCGCGATCGACTTCGACGACCTGCTGCTCTACACCGTCAAGCTCCTCGAGACCCACGAGGATATCCGCGCCGAGCTCACCAGCCGCTGGCGCTACCTCATGATCGACGAGTACCAGGACACCAACTCCGTCCAGTTCAAGATCACCTCCCTGCTCGCGGCCCCGCCCCCACCGCTGCCCGGCATGGAAGACCAGGCACCTGAGCAGCCCAACATCTGCGTCGTCGGCGACCCCGATCAGGCAATCTACGGCTGGCGCGGCGCCGACATCTCCAACATCCTCGACTTCGAGGAGCACTTCCCCGGCGCCACCGCGATCCTGCTCGGCGAGAACTTCCGCTCCACCGCCCCCATCCTCCAGGCCGCCGACACGCTGATCAAGAAAAACGAGCACCGGCGCGACAAGCCCCTCTACACCTCCAAAGAGGGCGGCGAGCCCATCACCGTCATCCGCTGCAACAACGAGCGACACGAGGGCGAGCTCGTCGCGGACTACTTCCGAAAGCTCCACGACGAGGACGGGATCGCCTGGCGCGATATGGCGGTTTTCTACCGCGTCAACTCCTTCTCGCGTGTCATGGAAGACGCGATGCGCCAGCACGGGATTCCCTACAAGATCGCACGAGGAACCGCGTTCTTCGAGCGTGAGGAGATCAAGAACGCGCTCGCGTACCTCCGCGTCGTCGCCAACCCCAACGACACCGTCTCGCTCCTCCGCGTCGTCAACACGCCAACGCGCGGGATCGGCAAAACCACCCTCGATGTCATCCAGGGCGCAGCCGTCCGTGCCAATATCTCGCTCTGGCAAGGGCTCACCCGCGCCAAAGAGCTCGGGCTCAATCCCCGCGCTCTCGCGTCGATCGACAAGTTTGTCACCATGATCAACGACTGGACCGGAGGCGGCACCTTCCTCGGCGCATCCGTCTCCACATCGCTCCACGAGCTCGTCGAGCGTGTCATCACCGAGTCCACGCTCGAAGCGCACTACACCAAGCAAGCCAAAGCAAGCGGCGCCGAGTCCGACGAAGAACGCCTCGACAACCTCTCCGAACTCATCACCTCCGCGCGTGACTTCGAGCGCGAATACGACCCGGCCGACGACCCGGCATACTTTGCTATCGATTCTGAGTCTTTGCATCCCGAACATCAGGAACCCGGTGGCACAGGCGTCCCGCCTGTGCAATCCCAACAAAGCACTGATCAACAACGCACAGGCGAGACGCCTGTGCCACCACCACAAGGTCAACCAAGCGAAGATCTCCCCGAGCTCCTCGCGATGCTCCGCGCCTACCTCGAGTCCATCGCCCTCGTCGCAGACGCGGACGCCGTCGACACATCCTCCGGCTCCGTGACCCTCATGACGCTCCACGCGTCCAAGGGCCTCGAGTTCCCCGCCGTCGCGATGATCGGGCTTGAGGAGGGGTCGCTCCCCCACTCTCGCGCCAACGAATCGCAGAGCGAGCTCGAAGAAGAGCGCCGCCTCGCGTTCGTGGGGATCACCCGCGCGATGAAACACCTGCAGATCACCAACGCCAACCGACGCACGATCCGAGGCATGTCCGAACGCATGATCCCTTCGCGTTTCCTCGAAGAGATCGGACGCGAGCACATCATCTTCTCCGACCACTCCGACGCGTACGACTACGACGAGGGCATGGGCGAGTACGACGATGCGTTCTCCTCCAAGCCCTCCCCCTCCCGCTCGTTCCGCTCCGGCTCCTTCAAGGACTTCAAGCAGGACCCCAAACACAAGGCCGACCTCGAACGCATCGAACGCGCCCGCGAGCAGCGCCTCGCGAATGTTCAGCCCCGGCGCTCGATGCCCAAGTCCGCCCCGCCACGCCCGAGCATCAACCCAGGCGGCGCTTCCAAATCCAAGTCCTCCGCCGGCGACACCAACGCCTACCCGCAGGGCTCCGTCGTCCGCCACCCCCAGTTCGGCGAGGGCGTGGTCATGAAAACGACCCCCGGCGCGAACGCGAGGGTCGTGGTCGAGTTTAAATCTGTCGGTCGGAAAACACTGGTTCTCGAATATGCTCGCCTCACCCGTGTTCGCTGAAGCGCTCGATCAGCGCATCGAGCGTAGCGCGATAGTGCCACGCCCGATCGCCCGCGTCATGCACCCGCCGCCCGTCACGCAGTGAGCGCTTCACCATCATCCGGGTGTGCTCATCGAGCTGTTCTTCGCGAAGCATATCGATCGACGCGATGGCGATCTCGTATACCGAGGCACACGCTTCGTGCTGCCCGTGGTTGAACAACGGTGCGCCTCGATCAATCGCCAAGACGCACAGTTCCACGATCTTCGACGCATCGGAAGCCGACATCATCATGGGCTGTGTCTGGGAATCCTCTGCACGCGCATCGAGCTTCGCCCCGAGCCGCTCCAGGCGACCCGCGTACACCGCCCCCTGATCCGCAGCCGGTGCTTCCTCAGCAACCGTATCCGCCGCAAGCCCCAACTGCTCGCTGAGCTTCGCCAGACGATCGTCGTACACATCTCCCTCGGCATACCCCCGGATCGCGCGGATCTCAATCTCAAAGTCGCCCGGGTTGTAATCCGCGAGGGTGACACCCAGCGAATCGATCATGTTCGCCTCGATCGCATCTACATTCTCCATCCGACGCCCGAAGTAATGGAACTTGAAATCCGAAAACGGCAGGCGGATTGTCGTCCACTCATCATCCTTCGTGTCAAACTTGTGCTGATACGACCCGGCCTTGACGCGCATGTTCGCGACGCGGGCGTCGAAGATATAGTTGCGTCCGTCGCCTCGCACCTCGATATCGATCCCGTCCGCGCCCTCCAACGAACCCTGCTCGATCGGGGTTCGGATCTGCGAGAACCCGCCGTTGTTCTCGAGGGAGAGTTCGCCGTGAAACACGATCCCATTATCCGTGCGATCAATCCCACCCGTGGACAACCCGCCCATGACGCCATCGACCACCACCTGCCAACGCGATTCGGACGATTTGAACGACAGAGAGAACGGCTGAGCCGTCGCGACATAGACAAGTGCAAAGAGCGATAATGCCCCCGCAATGAGGCCGTATCGGATAGGTGGGTTGGTGTGTGCCATGCTGAATCTCCGTGAAGGGCCCTGCCCGGGTCAGTAGGTGCGATGGGAAGTGGTGTTCGTTCCCATGCACCAGCCCGATGCACGCAATCCTGATCACATCAATCCCAACTACACTGGTGCCATGCGACGACCCAGACTCCCACAACCCAGACTCGCGATCCCCGAAAGCATCATCAGCTGGGGCGCATCGCTGCTCACAGCCATCTGGGGCGGGTTCTGGGTCTGGTTTGCGCTGATGCATGTCTTCGGCAATGAGAACACCGCAGCCGATCTGATACCGGTTCTGACCTTCGCGGCACCCGTCCTCATCCTGTCGATTCTTGCCCTGATCTTCCCCCGTATCGGGGGGCTGCTTCTGATCCCAAGCGCGATCTTCGGAGCCTGGTTCTTCGACGATGCCGGAGCACGCATGCTCCTCGCGACCCCCGCGCTTGTCCTTGGCGCAACGCTCGTCTGGCTCGGCCCGTGGAAACGCCGATCACTCGCGCGTCGCCCCCGATTCCCGCGCCGTCGATCTGCACAGACCTGATCAGAACTGCTTCCGCATCCGTGCTGTCGGGAGTCCCAGCTGATCACGGTATTTCGCGACCGTGCGCCGCGCAATCTCGATCCCGCGCTCCTTGAGCTGTTTCACGATCGCCTCATCACTGAGCGGCTTCGCCTTGTCCTCGCCGTTGATGATTTCCTCGATCGTCGCCTTCACCGAGTTGGCACTCACATCCTCGCCCGATTCCGTGCTCAGCCCGCCGGAGAAAAAACTCCGCAGCGGTACGATCCCGCGAGGGGTCATCAGATACTTCTCGCTCACCGCACGCGACACCGTCGCGACATGGATGCCCAAGCGGTCCGCGATCGTCTTCATAGGCAGCGGCTTGAGTGCTTCCGGCCCATAGTCAAAGAACTCCCGCTGCTCGTCGAGCACCGCGTTGATCACCCGCAGCAAGGTGTGCTGCCGCTGCGCAACCGCTTCCATCAGCCATTGTGCGTTGGACAAGTTCTTTTTGAGGAAGGTCCGGTCCTGCGTCGAGACGCCCTTGTCCGCGCTCATCTTCGCGTATTCCTGATTGATCCGCACATCGGGCAACCGCCCATCCGTGAGGTACGCGAAATAGCGATCCTCGTCTTCGTCGTACTCAACGATCCCGTCGGGAGAAATCGTTTCGGGGGCGTCGTCGACCAACCGGCGCGCCGGCGACAGACTCAGACGCCGCAACAACTCCAGACCGACATTGATCTCGTCGAGCGATAGCCCGGATCGCGCCGCGACCTTGGGCAACCGGTTCTTCATCAGCTCCTCGAAGTACTCCGCGACGAGCTTCCTCGCAACATCCAGCGCGTCCGCCTCCACACTCATGCGGTCGTCGCGTTCTTCGCCGGCCCGATCACCCAACGCATCGATCTGCAGCAGCAGGCACTCGCGTGCGTCTCGCGCCGCCACGCCAGACGGCTCAAGCAGCAGCTGCACGGCCTGAAGGGCCAGCTCCCAGTCCGATTCCGTGGGTTCCGATGCCTTGATCGACTGGTCGGCACGATCCGCGATCTCTTCGAATCCACTGCGCAGATAACCATCATCATCCAGATTCGCGATGATCACCCCACCCAACGCCTTGATCCGATCGGAAACATCCGTCAACGACCATTGGTCCATCAGCTGTTCGCTCAGGGATGCGCTGCGTGCGGGCGCGGCCGCCATCGCTTCAAACTTTGCGTCTCGATCGCCACTGCTCGAGCGGGTGCGGGGAAGATCATCGAAATCCCGCGTCATCTTCGCGTCATTGGAATAGGTATTCTCAGCAGCGTCCGGGTTGTTCTCGGTGTACTCATCGAGGCGGGCGAAATCGTCCGCGCTCTCGGGTTCGATGTTCAGCTCACGATCCTTCTGTGCCCCTTCACGCTCCTGCGCATCTGAATCGCCCTCGATCTCGATGACTTCCAAGGTCGGGTTGGATTCGAGTTCCTGCTCGATCCGCTCGCGCAGCTCCGCGAGGGGCATCTGCAGGATCTCCATGGACTGGATCATCCGCGGTGCCAGCTTCATCTGCTGGCCGAGTTTCATGTGTTGTGAAGTCGAAAAACGCATGACGATCACCGAAACCCGTTATGGGTTGCCTCCCAGAGACTGACGACCGAGGATCGCATCCGCGAGTACGGCCTTGTTCGCATATTCGAGCGAGCCACCGCTGGGCAGCCCACGCGCGAGACGACTCACCGATACCCCAAGCTCACCCAATCTCTGCGCGAGGTACAACCCCGTCCCATCGCCCTCGACCGTGGGATTGAGCCCGAGCACCACCTCCGTGATTTGTCCGTCCGCGTTGCGGATGCGTTCCATCAGCGCCCCGATCGTCAGATCATCCGGCTCGACCCCGTCGAGCGCCGAAAGACGACCCATCAGCACATGGTACAGCCCCCGGTACATTCCCGTTTGTTCAAGGGCGATCAGATCCTTCGGCTGTTCCACAACAAGCACCCGCGAACGATCACGCCTGCTGTCCGAACAGATGGGACACACATCCGCGTCGCTCAGGTTGTAGCACAGCCGGCAATGCCGAACGCTCTTCTTCACCGCCTCGATCGCGCTGGCGAGCGCCATCGCGGACTGCTCGTCGCTCTTGAGCACATGGAAAGCAAGCCGCTCCGCGGAGCGCACGCCGATTCCGGGCAACTCCGCAAACCGCTCGATCAGCTCGCGCACGGGCGCAGGATAGGCCGCCGAGCCCTTGCCCGTTCCGTTTCCATGCTGAGTACCGCTGTTGCTCATACCTATGAGTATCCGTTCTATACCGACTCAAGACCGCATTCATTGCTCGTGTTTTTCCACATTCTCGGGCCACCCGCCGTCAACACGCGTTTACTTCTGCCGCATGAAAATCGTCTCATTCTTACCTATTTTATCATCTCGTGAGACATGCGCTCATCCACTCGCGTGCTACAGGAAACTGGCCCAAACCAGAACCATTTCAAGCTGTTTTTCTCGTGGGTAGAGGCGCGTTGTGCTTGCATCACCCATCCGATCCTTGTACTCTCGCAGGGCACAGCGATGGCAGCTTTGGGGCTCTTTTGTGGAGAGAGGTAGGTCCCAGAGCTGCTGTCTTTTTTACGCAACTCATTGTGAAACGATCTCGATCGGGATGATCGTCTCCGCGATCTTCTCGCCGATCAGGTCACGCATCACGACCTTGAGGTGGTACCGTCCAACCCCCAGGTTTGGCGGCAGCCACACCCGATTCGTCAGGTAGTAATCGCGCAATCGGTTCCGTGATTCATCCCGGACCGTATCCGCCGATCGGTTCCAAGTATTCAAGTCGTCCGCGACATGATACAGCTCCAGACGCTGTGAAAGCTCGATGCTGTACCGCGCCAACCCATCAGGACCGGTGGTTTCCCGCTGCACAAAGTTCTCAAGCTCTGTGTACACGATAATTTCGTGCTCAAGCCCGGCCCGGAAACGGTAGCTGGGGAAGGTCTCAAAACGCCCGAACCCGTCAACACGCGTGCACAGGGCCGCGCGGGTGATGACCATCCCAGACCATTCCGCCAGCTGAATCCGCATCGATTCGAGTTGGCTTGCCAGCTCGTTCGGCCCGATGAGGTTGCCCTCGTCAACCATCGAAGAAAGCAAGCCCCGCATCGCATTCAATGTCGCCAGCTCGGGTTCAGAAAGGACACCTGTATCCACCAGGGTGCTCTCATCCTCTGGGAGCAGGGTTTCAAGCGATGCGAGCGCCACGGCGGACGCGCCGGGATTCTCACCCAACGCCACCATCTCACCGAGGATCGACGCAAGCTCGCCCGCGAGTGCGTCTCGTCGTTCCCAAGGAGTCATCTCGCTGACCGCATCAGTATCGGCCGATTCGGGCACCGACTCTGATTCGATGGAAACCGAGTCCTCGCTCGCGTTCTCCGCCTCAAGGTCCTTCGTCGACTGATTCTGCTGTTCGAGTTCGATTCCTGAGCCCGACCCGCCGGCGAGGTCTTTGAGCGATACGCGTACCCCGCCATCATTGCTCGTGCTCAAGTCCGGATTGGGCTGCTCTGGCTGTGCAACCCGGATCGCGGGTTCGTTCTTCTGCGCAACCGGCTGGGTTTGTGCTGGCCGTCGCTCCTGAGATGTTTGCTCCGTGGCGTATTCGGTCGTGGCGGGTAGATCACCCGGTCCATCGATCTCAACATTGGTGAAGTAGAACTCAAGCTGCCGGGCGGACTCGGCGATCCGCTCCTGGATCGAGGCCTCGTCGGCACTCAGCGCCATCAGTTCTTCTTCTGAAGGCAGCGCGAGCCCGGGGGCACGCTCAAGGCTCGAAAGGCCGGTGTTGACCGGGGTGTCTGGGTCTGAGGCGCGAACGCTGCCGCCAGCACCCTTCCCACCGCACGCGCTCAACGCCACCAGCGTGCCCGCGTACAGCGCCAACTCCAGCGACCGTTTCCTGATGAAGAGCGTCCTGCTCATGGGTGCATGCCTCCAGCTACGGGGCGCATCGGTGCGCCCAGACCCATCGGTAAGATCGTCGATCCATCACAAAATCGTCCAGAATACCTGCAAAATCGCGCTCAACGCACGACCGCGGCGAACCGGAGCGCCAAGACCTCCAGCGTCCGAACCGGATCCGCTGATCGCTTGATATCCATGTCCGCACGCACACTCGCATCGAGAAGCGCCCGCGCCGTGCTGGGGGGGACCTTTCGAGCCAGACGCATGATCGCGTCCCGGCTCTGCCCCCAGAGCTTGAGTTCTTTGGCGACCGTGTTCAGGTTTTCACCGTTCGCTGCGCCCTCACTCACGCCGACGATTTTTCTCGCCAGATCGATGCACGCGTACGACACAGGCACAAAGTTCGACTTTCCAGAGTTCTCAAGCACAATCCGCAGCTGCTCAAGGGTGTATTGCGGGTTCCCGCTCAGCAACGGCTCCTGAATGACCCAGGGGTTCTCCGCCTCGCGCGTCAGCGGCACCATCTCCATGATCAGCCCCGCGCTGATCGGGTTGCCCAAACCCGCGCCGGTCGCCAGCTTCCCGAGTTCCGCGTCGATCTTTCCCAGATCAACACCCAGACGCTCGATGAGCATCGCGGCCTCTCGCTGCCCGATCGAGGACTCATATGCACGCTGCGCCCGGGCTTGCGTCCACTTGATCGCCATGGGCTCTTCGACCTGGTCGCACTTTGTGACGACGCCGCACTTCACGATCGCCTTGTCGAGATTGCCGGGGCGCCAGGTGTTGGCACGCAAGAGCAGCGTGGCCTGATCGCACGGGCTCTCAGCGTACCGCGTGAGTATCGGGCGTGTGGCCTCATTGACGAACACTTCGGCATCATCCACGATCACGAGCTTGTACGAGCTCATCAGCCCGAATGAACGGCATTCATCGAGCACCTGCGCAATCTCGACCTCGTTCCCCGAGAACTTAAAGGTATCGATCTCGCCGTGCTTCTCGATCAGCGCCGAGCGGAGCATGTTCGTGTACTGCGAGCGGAGGAACAGCTCCTTGCCCGCAAGGACCACAAACAGGTCATCCGCCCCGGGGGGGCGTGAACTCGCACTCGATGAACCACGCTTGGCCATACATAGACAATAGCAATCATCCGCCCCATCAGGTGCCCGAAATCCGGCTCAGAGGTTCGCAAGCCCCCGGATTTCCGATACGATCATGTCGCATGCTCAAACTCACCGTCATCGAGGGCCCCGACGAGGGCAAAAGCTACCAGCTTCCCACCGATCAGCCCCAGCTCATCGGACGCTCCACAGAAGCAATCCCCCTCAGCGACAATACAGTCTCACGCCGCCATGCGGAACTCACACCCGACGGCGACACTTGGTTCCTCCGCGATCTCCAATCGCACAACGGCACCATCGTCAACGGCGTGGCCATCAAGGACCGGATCCGCCTCGAGCCCGGCGATGAGATCCGTGTCGGTGCAACCGTCTTCCTCTTCGGCGATCCCGCCAAACTCAGCAAGAAACCCTCGGTCCTCATTACCGACGAGCTCGACATGGAAACCGAGGTCGAGGAACGCATCGTCACACAGACGGATTCATATGTCGGCACCGACGCGTCCGAAGACCCGGACACCCCCGCCGCGGCTGTGGATCACCTCCGCGTCATCTACACCCTCACCGCGCTCACGGCGCGAATCATGAACAACCGAGAACTCCTCGAAGCCGTCATGGACCTCGTCTTCAACGAGTTCAAGCCGGAACGCGGGGTCATCATGATCCAGGGCGTCTCCGACGATGAACCCCTCGTGCCCGGCGTTGTCCGATACGCGAATCCCGCGAAGCGCGATGAGGACCCCACGATCCATGTTTCACGCACCATCCTCAGCATGGCCACCCTCGGCGAGGGCGTCCTGACAACCAACGCCATGACCGACCCGCGATTCGTCTCGGGCGACTCCGTGCAGCAGTACCAGATCCGATCCGCGATCTGCTCGCCCATCCTCTTCGGCGATCATGTCTTCGGCGCCATCTACATCGACTCATCCACCCAGAACCACGCCTTCAAAAAAGAACAGCTCGAACTCCTCAACGCGATCGGTCAGCACACCGGGCTCGCACTCGCCAACGCCGAGGAACACCTCAAGCGCGTCAACTCCGAACGCATGGCCGCCATCGGCGAGACCGTCGCATCCCTCTCCCACTCCATCAAAAACATCCTCCAGGGCCTGCGCGGCGGCGCCGATGTCGTCGAGATCGGGCTCCACAAGAATGACCTGGCCATCACCAAGAACGGCTGGGGCATCCTGCGGCGCAACCTCGACCGCATCGCATCGCTCACCATGAACATGCTCGCCTTCGGGCGCAAGCTCCAGCTCGAGCTCGAGCTCACGCCCATCAACAAGGTCGTCGAGGAGTGCGCTCAGCTGCTCGAGAAACCGTGCCAGGAGAAGAACATCGCCCTGATTGTGGACGCCGACCCCGAGATGCCCCCGATCATGATCGATCCAAGTCTCATCCATCAGGCCCTGATGAACCTGCTCACCAACGCGATCGAAGCTGTCCCCAACGACACCGGCGCGATCACCGTCCGCGTCTCTTTCAATGAAACCCGCCCCGACCCCAACAAGCCCGGCGCGATGCTCCGCCCCGCCGTCACGATCAATGTCATCGACAACGGACCCGGCGTCGAGCAGGACAAGCTCGCCTGGATCTTCGAGCCCTTCAACACCACCAAGGGCCTCAAGGGCACCGGCCTCGGGCTCGCCGTGACCAAACGCATCGTCTACGAGCACAAGGGACGCATCCGCCTTGAGTCAACACCCGGCAAAGGCGCGAGCTTCAAGATGATCCTCCCCGCAGACCTCGACTCCATGCTCGACCCAAGCGCGACAAGCAACCGCGCCGGGCACATGATGAGCGATTCGCTGGGGATCCTGTGATCACGCCGTGGCACGGGATGTACGCCCGCGAAGCCACGCGCCGACAATCACTACAACCAAAAGCCCCACGATCAGCACGACCACCAGCGTCAGCGCCAACCTGAACGCCTTGTCCATGATCCGGTTCGCGGTGTTCTCCGCGTTCACGAGGCGCTGCTCGATCATCACCAATCGCTCTTCCAGCGCCGCCGGGTCCGTCGTCCCCTTGATCGATTCACTCAGACGCACCAGCTCCTCGGCCGCCCGCGTCGTCTCGCGCAGCGCCTCGGTCACATCCCGGATATCCGTGGGCTCCGCATCCGGGTCGGTCTCGCCCGGCTCATCCAGGCGCAGCACCTTCGCGAGCTGCTCGAACTGCTCGGTCGTCGATCGCACCGAATCACTCAGCGCCGTCGCCGAGTCCACCGTCTGGCGCAAATCTGTCACCAGCGGTCGCAGCTGCTCTTCCTGATCGGACAGCTGATTGATCAGCGCCCGTCGCTCTGTGCTGAGCCCGGCCAACGCCTGATCGATCGACTTCTGGCGCTGCTCATCGATCGTCTGATCGAGCTTCTCAAGGATTGCCTGTCGCTCGGCGCTGATCAGCTCCGGGAATCGCTTGTTCAGTTCATCCACATCCTGAGAGATCTGTTCCACAGAGAGCGTCAATGATTCCACGCTGGTCAGAACCGTTCGCGATTCCGGCTCACTCACCGTGTCCATCACCAG
This sequence comes from Phycisphaerales bacterium, assembly GCA_965216865.1. Taxonomy (GTDB): domain Bacteria; phylum Planctomycetota; class Phycisphaerae; order Phycisphaerales; family UBA1924; genus UBA1924. The sequence goes on along the minus strand of OZ244206.1, from coordinate 1,681,049 downwards.
CAGCTCCGCCTGCCAGCTGATGAGCATGGGCATCCGCTGCATATAGAAGAACGCACGCTCCGCGAGCAATCGTGCCTGCTCGATCTCGCGCGTTGTCGGATCAAGACCCGCGAGCGGATCGATGAAAAGGAACCCGAGCACATTGCTTGCTCGCCCCTTCTGCGCCTGCGCCGTGGATACCTGTCGAGCCGCGGAGAACTCCGAGAAACGGACATAGCCGGCGTACACACGATCGGTATTGTTCTCCAACCATTGTGCGATCAAGCGATCGATCTCCGCGAGTTGCTCCGCGGTCAATGCTTTGCTCGCGAGCCCCTTGATCTCCTGCTCGCTCGTTTGGAATGTCTGCACCAACCGATCTGCTTCTGTCCCAAAGTACTGTGGCACGATGTTCTTCTCAAGCAGCGCCCGCTGCAATGAGATCATTACATACATGTCCACCAGCGCGATGCGTGGGTTCTGCGCCGACGCGATGATCGTCGCGCCGTGCGCGACGGTGTACTTGAGCCGGTGCGCCACCGTGCGTCCCTCGATGCTCTGCGATCGCCCCTCGATCTGATCGATCGCCTCGGCGAGGCGCAGCGTCATCTCGTCGGCAAAGTCCATCACCTGCGCCTGCACCTGGCGCGCATCCGCGAGCGACGACGCGGGATTGGGCTGCGCCGCGGCCTCCGTCGCGATCTCGTTCTGGAGCTTCGCCGCTTGCTGCTCTTCGGGTGTCGCATTGAGCGACTGCTCGTTGCTCGCGGGCTTGGGTTGTTCAACCTTGGGTGCGCTGCAAGACACAAGCACCCCAGCCGTGGCAACGCCACACATCATCCGCAAAGCACTCGCACGCATCGTTCGGGTCTTCATGGTGTTCATTGTGCACGCGCCCCACGCTCGATCAACCGGATAAAAACTTTGTCTTCCTGAAACCAGCCCCGTTTGTCTATTTCAAGCATCAGGGCAAATCCCGACCCTCGATGCCATGCAGCGTGTGCATCCCCGACGGCTCCCAGCCAACCAGATGATCAACATGGCCCAACGCCGGGTCGTGCCCATCCCCAGAACGGACGGTTTCACCCAGTTCGCCCACCGTCGTGCGCTCCACACCGCCGCTGACCGTCGCGATCAGCGTTGTGCGATCCAGCACCCCGTCGCGCGTCAGCACCTGACGAGCGGGCCACGACAAGCGCCACGGATCGAAGCTCAGCAGGGCCTTGCTCCCCGGGTACCGCACCAACGACACACGGTTCGGGCGCAACTGATTGACCCCCTCGCGCGTCGACTGGTCCCAGTACTCCGGAGCCGCGATCATCGAACACGAATACGCATACGCCCCCCAAGCACTCCAACTCGTCTCTCTGGCATACGGCGATTGGAACACCTCGTCATCAATCGCCATACCGGGGTAGTACCGGTCCACCAGCGCCACAGGCCAGAACGAGTGCGAACTGAAATAAGAAAACGCCTCGGTGTATCGCTCGGTTCGGATCACCGTCTCGGTCGCGCCCGGTATGGCAAAGAAGGGGAACCGGTCGTCCCAGTCGCCCGCGTACATCCCCATCACCGTCGCGTGCTGGCGCAGATCGCTCATCGCCTTGGTTTGCATCGCCCGATCACGCGTCAGCCCGAGTGTCGGCAGAAGCAGCGTGACCAGGATCCCAATCAATGCGATCACCAACAACAACTCCAGCAGCGTGAAACCGCGCTGGTTCAGATGAAACTTCATGACCCCTTCCTGACGCGCAACCACACCAGCACCACGACGATTAGCCCAGCACACACCCACAGCACCGGACGCAGCCAACCGCGCCCGCTCGGGTTGAACCGCTCCGTGCTGACCGTCCCATCGGGGGCGTGCGTCTCTTGCACGATCTCACCGCCGCGATGGTCCTGAATCATCGTGAAGGTCAGCTTGCCACGAACCAAGTCCTCACCATCAACCGTCGGCGTTCTCGTCGCCGCCTTGATCTCGCTGTCCGAGATCGTCCGAATCTCCTCGAGCACCACACGCTGTTCCAACTGCCCCCCGGCGGTGAACGAGTTGAACACGCTCGGCAGCATCCGCCCCGTCTCCCCGATTTCAATCTCGCCCTCAAGCGACCAACCCGTCCCGACATACTCAGGACTCTGCGCCCCGGTGATCGTGATCGTCACGGTCTCCCCGTCATCAACCAGACGCAGGGTGAGCCGCTCATTCCGAACCACCAAGGCATCGCCATCAGCGACCCATGCGTCTTCACCGACCCCCACCGCGCTGGCGATGGTCTTGCCGCGGGTAAAAAACCGCCCAAGGTCCCGCGTCTGTTCTTCGAGCCGAGCGGTTGGGTCCGGCTGCCCGGGGACGCTCGGCGCATCATCATCGACAAGCGTGAGCCCGGTGCGCGTGAGCATCCAACCCGTCTTGCCGTCGTTGCCCGCGTCGAAATACAGATCGTCATCGGTATTCGATGTATTGGACCGGCGCACCCCGCGATGATCGACCCACAGCTCGTGGGCGACAACACTCGGCCCCTGCTCGCGCCGCTCCCGCTCCATCTCGTATGTGCGTCGATCCGGGTGCTCGGGCCGCCCATTGATCCGCCGCCCCATCGCCGCAAACTCCGCATCGCTCATCGACGCGTGAAACTCAACCCGGTACCGGATGTGCATCGGCTCATCGAGCGATACATACCACTCGTCCGCCGACGCTAACGAACACCCCAACGCCAATATCAATATGCATATCCAATTCATACGCCAAGCATACCAGATCCCGGGCATACCTAAAATATCCCCATGCCCCCGCATCGCGCCATCCTCCATGTCGACATGGACGCCTTCTTCGCGTCCGTCGAACAGCGCGACAACCCCCAATACCGGGGCAAGCCCCTGCTCGTCGGCGGCTCAGGACCACGCGGCGTCGTCGCCGCCGCTTCCTACGAAGCACGAAAATACGGATGCCACTCCGCTCAGCCCACCGCTGTCGCGCTCCGCCTCTGTCCAGACGCGATCGTTGTGTCGGGTCGTCACAGCGATTACAAGGCCATCTCCCGCCAGGTCTTCGAAATCCTCGAACGGTTCTCTCCCGCGATCCAACCCATCTCCATCGACGAGGCCTTCCTCGATGTCACCGGTTCGCTCAAGCTCTTCGGATCGGCGATCGAGATCGCGAAAGAGATCCGTCGACTCGTTCAAGAAGAAACACAACTCACCTGTTCCGTCGGCGTCGCGTCCAACAAGTTCCTCGCCAAGCTCGCTTCCGATATGGACAAGCCCGACGGGCTCGTCGTCATTGAACCCGATCAGATTCAGCAGATCCTCGACCCGCTCCCCGTCACCAAGCTCCCAGGCGTCGGGCCCAGCGCCGGGCGATCACTCGCCCGCCTCGGTATCCGCACCGTGCGCGACTTGCGTTCGGTCCCCGCCGAAACCCTCCGCGCCCGTATGGGTGAGCACGGCGAGCACCTTCATACGCTCGCTCGCGGGATCGACGATCGACCCGTCCGCATCGATCGAGAAGCCAAGTCCATCTCCCACGAGCACACCTTCGGCGTCGATCTCGACAACCCCGACGAGGTCCGCGCCCTCATCGCACGCCAGGCTCAGGATGTCGCCATGCGCCTGCGAAAGCACAACCGGTTCGCGCGCACGGTAACCATCAAGGTCCGATTCGGCAACTTTGAGACCATCACGCGATCACACACGCTCGACCATCAGACCGATGAGACACGCACGATCCATGATGCCGCCCGATCCCTCTTTGACACCTGGGCACGCTCGTTCCAGCCCGTCCGCCTGATCGGTGTCGGTGTCTCGCAGCTCACCGATGCCCCGGCAACACCCGGGCTGTTCGATACGAACGATCACGAGAAAGAACGAGCCGTCGATCGGATCAGCGATGCGATCGCCGATAAGTTCGGCAAGGATGCCATCACCCGCGCCTCATCCCTGTGCGCCAAACCCCGTCACGGCGCCCATGGTCCGGGCTCCGACACACCGCTCGATCAGCCGCCCGAATGATCTGCACGCAGCGCGTCCCATCGCTCGCGCGTCAGCTCATACAGCGCACAGGTCGTGTCGTAGTACCGATCCGTGATCCCACGATCCTCAAACCCGACCTTCAGAAGCACCCGGCGAGACCCGGCATTCTCGGGGTAACTCACCGCGATCAACCGATCGAGCCCGATCGCTTCCATCGCATACTTCGCCGATGCACGCGCGATCTCTGTCGCGTAGCCCTTGCCCCAGTGCGCCTTCCCCAGCCGATACCCGAGCTCGATCTCCGGGCCCTGATTCGCAACAGGCACAATCCCGCCCTGCCCGATCACCTCGCCCGTCTCACGCATCTCCACGACCCAAAAGCAGTACCCACTCACCCGTTGACGCTCGATCGCCCCCTCGATTCGCTGGCGCACCATCTCCCGCGTCCAGGGTTCGCCGCCCTTACCGATGTACCGCATCGTCTCCGCATCACCCCAGTACGACGCAAGCACATCCACATCCTCCATCCGCGGCACACGCAGGGCCAGACGCTCAGTTTGGGTGATGGTGTCAGGCATGCGTGATTGTTGCACCGCATTCAGGGCAGGTATTTGTCAAAAGTCCGTCGAGCGAGTAATCACAGTTTGCACAATGCCCGTGATCGACTCTGGGGGGCACCCATCGCGGAGCGAATCGGGCAAAGAGCACAAGAACGCTCGCGATCAGGACGAGTGGCATCCGAAGCTCGCCATCCTCCACAACAGGCAACACCCAAGGGAGCGCTTCTCCCTTTGGACGATGATTCAGATACCCAAACCTGAACCCCGACGCACCTGCTGCATCGATGACACCTCCACTCCATCCGTTGAACTGAATACTCCCGTCAGACAACCGAACCTCAACACGAGTCAGTGCGTTTCCGCCCCTGCGCCAATGCGAAATCGTACAACCCGGCTGAATAAACAATGAGACGATCGCGCCCAAAAGACAGAGCACCACGAGTGAACTCAAGCATCGTTTCACCGTTTCAACACGAGGCACATGCAGGCGCAGTTGCTCGGTTTGGGTGTAGTTGTCAGTCGTCATGATGAATCTGTGCGCCGCATTCAGGACACTTTGTTCTCGTTATCCCCACAATGAGGTACCCGCAACTTCGACAGGCATCGGACTCCTGCATTCGTCGTCGATGATACACCGGCACCCAGATCAACAGCAGTCCCAGCAGCACGAACCCCCAAACAGGACCACCGATCCGGCCGCCGCTCGCACTCCAGGTCATGCTGGGCAACTGCGTGCCGCGCTGAAATGATGGCGCGTTGATCGTCATCTCATCAAAGCTCAACAGACGACCAGATGCACCCGAGCGTTGACCCCACACGAAACTCAGCTGCCCGCTCCACCAGTTGATGCGACGATGATGCAGAACCGTCACCTCACCATACGACACATGAGTCGCGACGAACACGAAGATCATCACTCCAGTCATAATCCAACGGTATCTATGCATGATCTCGACCGCACTCAGGGCAGGTAGTAATGGCTAAACCCTCGAGTGAGTACCCGCACGATTCGCAGCAAGCCGATCGGTGCCTCCTCGGGCGTGCGTACCACGCCACGAGAGCAACAACCAACATGGGCAACCAGATCGGCACGAAGAACTGCGAACTTTGCGGCGTCTGCGCAATCAAAAACCACCAACGCCAACCCACCGCCTGCGATTCCAAAATCACACCCGATTCCTGAATCAGATCCGGATCCGCGATCCCAAGCCCAACCAGTCCTTCTCCCCACGCAAAGAGGTAGCCACGAGAGCCAATGACTTGCATCCAGCCCGCCGCGAACCACCCCGAGAGAATGTACAACACGATCACCACCGCAAAGATCACGATCGCGGTTCGAAACACCCAAACTCGAGCGCTTTGAGGTTTCATATCGATTCACACTCTGGCCCGCCCGGCCACTCCGCGGTTTCTCGGAATCGCCCCAGACCGAGTTCATCCCATGCGTCGAGATCGCCTTCCGCCTGAACACCGAGCAACCCAAGCATCTTGTCAGTTTGAGATGGTTTCCAGTTTGGATTTCGGACGGACACTGGCTTTGGTGTGGGCTCATACTTCCGCCACCACTTCCCCGATCCCTTGCCCTTCTCCCATCGCATCTTCGGAATCACACGAGTGAATTCCATGTCTCGATCGAACACCTTGTTCCTGTCTCTGTAGACCGCCCCCCACTTATGGCAGATACCACCCGCACAATCCACTCTGAAGTAAGCAGCCACGCCGCCTTCGCTCAGATCGCTGATGAACCCGACAAACGCATCCCCAAAGTACGCCTCCAGTGATTGCGGTGGATGTTGCGGCCTTCTCGAGCTATCCCATAGCCGAGTTGCCTCCCAAGCAGGTTCGTGCAGCGGAAGCATTGAGAACCCCTGATTTAACTGAACGATGTACCGGTACCAGCTTGCATCTCGGTATCGATCGAATGCTTCTGTCCGCGCGATGATGGCCTGCAGCTCATATCCCATACAGACAATCTACCCCGGATACCGGATCCACTCCAGCCGCAAACCCTGCGGCGGCAGTGTCATTCCAGCACGCTTGCGATCGGTGCTCGCGATGATTTCCGGGATCGACTCAGCATCGATCTTCCCCCGACCCACCTCCATCAGCGTCCCCGCGATGATCCTGACCATGTTGTACAGGAACCCGCTCCCGCTGACGCGGATCACCACCGTGTCGGGCTTGGGGGTCTCGACAGCGCACGAATAAATCGTCCGCACCGTGGTCTTGCGCCCGTGGGCGATCTGGGCAAACGCCGCGAAGTCGTGCTCGCCCTCCATCAGCTTGGCGGCCCGGGCCATCTTCGCGGCATCGAGCGCGTACCAGGTATGAAACACATAGCGACGATCCCACAGCGGGCGGGTGTCGCCGCTGACCATCGTGTAGCAGTATTCCTTCTCAACCGCATCACCGATCGGGTTGAAGTCATCATGCACGATGCACGCGTCACGCACCAGCACATCGCGAGGCAGCCTTCCGTTAAGCGCCCGGATCAACTGATCGCATCCACGATCCGCCGGCCAGCCCACGCCCTTGTCGGGCTGCGGGTTGCTCATGAAACTGGCCACCTGCCCGTTGGCGTGCACGCCGCTGTCGGTGCGCGATGCGCCCATCAAAGTCACCGGTTCGCGCACCACCTCGCGCACCGTCTGCTCGAGCACATGCTGCACCGTGCGCATCTGGATCCGCGCGGGCTCCTCACCCGGCCCGGGCTTGGGCGCATCAGGGTCCGGAGGCTCCTGCTTCTGCCACCCGTGGAAATCCGTGCCGTCGTACGCAACGGTAAGCTTGTACCTGGGCATCCGCGCTCACTCCGCGTTCTTCGCGTCGGGCTGGGCGTCGAAGTCCTGGATCACTGTGGGAGGCGGCCCCTTGGGCGCGCCGCCGCCGTGCCCAAACTTCTTGTACTCCTCGTCGGCCCATTGATCGCCGACTTTCCACCAGATCAGGGTGATGATCGCGGTCAGGATTGCGATGATCACGGTGAGCACAATAATACCAATACCGTTCATACCTGATCCTAGTCTCAACGCGAATCACGCACCATCTATTCCCGAGTGCCAAACCCCATGATCAAGGGAATCACCCATCATCCGGGATCGACACCGCGCCGGATTCCTCGTTGTACATGCCGTCCTGCTTGAGATCCCAGTCTGGATCAAGCTCCTCGACGATCGGTGCAGGATCACCCACCGGAACCGGGAAGAGCACCCAATCGCCGTGCGACTGATCGGGGTTGGATGCGCGATGCTGCGCCGCCTCGTCGCTGCTCCACCACTCCGGCCAGGTCTGGGTTCGTGGTTGGTTCCCATGGACATCGGGGTCGGTGAATCCCCAGCGGATCATCCCGCCGTCGTCTGTTCTGTTGTCGCCGACGGAGTAGATCAGGGGGAGCCCATCGCGGATCGTGTACTTGAGCGGGTCGCCTGTGAACGCGTCGATGGGATCAACTGTCAACAGATCATCATCGATTGAATCGATCGATTCGGGGAATATGCCGTGCCGATCACGGTGCATGTACGACGCAAGCGCGAGACGCAGCGCGATGTTTTCCTGCCGGAAGTTTCGTACCCGCGCCGGGACGCGATCGAGCGCGGGGATGAGCACCTCCAGCATCGTGTTGGTGATCTTGTTGAGCGCGCCGCGCTCGCGTGCGAGTGTGGACTCCATCTCTTCAAGCCCCTCGTCCCACGGTATCGCGCCCAGCGCGTCGCCCTGCTTCAAACTCACATGATGAACATAGAGTATGCGCTGCGCCGTGGCCCCGAGATCCTCGATCGGGAATGGGCACGCGGGCCCGGATAACTCGTATGTTGCGATCTGCCTTGGAGAAAACTCGCCCTCCGCATCGCACATCCGGCGAACCGAATCGTGGAACCCCATCTGCTCGATCCCCCACTCGAACTCGAACAAGCCCTGCTCCGCGAGGATCGCATCAAGCCGCTCCAGGTGCGTCACATCGAACGCGTCCGGATGCGCCACCAGCCCCCATGCGATGGTCCGATTCATGACTGATTCGATCGCGATGTAGACAAGCTCTGAGATCAGGATCGGGAACTCCCGCGCGTACCCCGCGAGCGTGTGCGTCGACTCGATAAAGCCCACGAACTCGTCCGCGTTGCCCTCTTCGAGCTCATACGCAGCGCGAGCGCACAGATTCGTGCTTGAGGATCGCAGACGCCCCAGCCAACCGAGCTGAACATTGATCATGCTCGGGTTCGGGTTTCCGTTGCTGGTCACGGGGTCCTCGTACCCGTGCTTCTGCATCTGCGCAAGCTCGAAGCGCTCAGTTGTGTTGTTTAGCTCCGCGCCGAGGTAATCGCGCATGGTCGCGCCGTGAACCCTGTCAGAGATCTCCATGAACGCGTCTGTTTCGATGAGCTCGCGCCAGAGTGCCCATCTTTCAGGATGATGCGGGAGTGCTGCAGAGTACTCCAGATATGCGGGCTCCTTGTAGAACCCCTTGTGGTGATCGTAATAGGTCTCGATCAGGATCGGCCACGCCTTGTCCTCATCCGGGATCGACATCATCCACTCGTTATAACTCGCTGTCGGGTTCCACAGGATCGTCCCATCGCCGCGGTCCCACCAGGGCGACCAGTTCCCGCCGGTCACCTCGTCCCAATCAAGAGATAGCTCCGCGAGCTCCGTTTCGTTCAACGGCTCAGAATGCAGGAAGGCGAAATACGCCCATCCCCCCACCGCCGCAACCAACAAAGCAATCATCCCCGCGATCACAACCACAACAATCAATACTCGCTTCATAACTGATCCTATGGATTCGTGCCCCCGTTCTTACACCATCATCTAAAAACACCCCCGCCATGCGGGGGTGAGAAAAAGCTGTTTCGCGGAAACATCAGAGTTCGATGAGCTCCATGTCGGACTCGACCAACTCTTCTGGGGCCGCGTCGTGCACGCTCTCGGCGACGACCTTGAGTGATTCAAAGTCCTCGCCCATGCGATCGCGGATGGTCTTGGCGTCGTAGAGCTCGCCGCGTGGGAGCAGGATCGAATCGCTCGCGCCGGGGACCTGTCCGGGCTGCTCGTCAACGATCTGGGCACCAAAGCCGGGCGCGTGCTCCTTGAGCGTTCCGCCGTTTGCGAGTTCGATGAGATCGAGCGCGATCTGCCCCTCGCTCTTGGAATCGTGCTGGTTTGGGATCGCCTGATCGAAGTGCTGCATGATGTTGGTGCAGTTCTCGAATGTCCCCGCCTTCTCCGCGAATGTCGAGCTCGGGAGAACAACATCCGCCTTATCGCACAACACCGAGTGCGTGGTATCGATCAGGATCGTCCTGCGCCCGTTGAGCGCATCGACGAGATCGTCGGTGACCCAGGCGCTGGGGAAGTTGGCCGTCATGACCACAGCATCGAACTCGCTCGCGTTGCGGACAAAGGTATCGAACTCCTTGTACCCGCCGCCGACGGAATCGAGGACGCGCTTGACGCCGTTCTTGTTGGGGACCTTCTCCGCCCGCTGCACGAAGGGCTTGCCCGCCTGTGGATTGGGGTACTCGATGTCCTCGCCGTCTGTTGGGACGGGACCCAAGAACAACGAGACATGCTCGTTCATCGAACGGATCGCACGCACGAGCAGGTACGCCTCTTCCGTCGTGAGGGTCGGGGAGACAACGAGCGCGGTCTTCGATGCGCCGCGGATGGTATCGATCGTCTGCTTGTACGCGCGGGTCCAGGTCGCGTCGACCTGCACGCCGTGCTGCTTGCGGGTGGGCGCAGCGAGCCGGTTGTCCGAGTGCACAAACTTCCACCCGTAGCGCACCTCATCCGTGATCCACCAGGTGTTGATGTCCATGTTCGTGCGAGGCTTGATCCGGTACACGCGTCCCTGGTTGTGCTCGACCCAGATGTTGTCGCCCGAGCTCGTGAACGGGTCGATCCCTGCGGTGCGCTTGAGGAACCACACACGCTGGGCGAACAGGAAGTCCTTATCGAGCAATGAACCCACCGGGCACAGGTCGATGACGTTGCTCGCGAGCGGGTTATTGATCGGCTCGCCTGGGAAGATGTCGATCGTGGACTTGTCGCCTCGCGAGTCGATCATGAGCTCGCTCGTGCCCGTGACCTCTTCCGTGAACCGCACGCACCGGGTGCACATGATGCACCGATCGGAGTACATGTAGATGTGATCGCCCAGGTTCTTCTTGGGGGAGACGACCTTGGTGTCCGTGAATCGCGAGTGCCCGCGCCCGTACTGGTACGAGAAGTCCTGCAGGGTGCACTCGCCCGCCTGATCGCACACGGGGCAATCGAGCGGGTGGTTGATCAACAGGAACTCCATCACGGCTTTCTGGTTCGCGATGGTCTTCTCGCTCTCCATCTCGACGACCATGCCGTCGACGCACTCCGTCACACAGGTCGGGAGGAGCTTGCCCCCCATCATGGGCTCAAGCTTGTTGTCGTTTCGGGGGTTGGGTGCCTGGAATGTCGCGAGACAGATCCGGCATTGCGCCGGGCGTGACAACCCGGGGTGATAGCAATAACGCGGGATTTCGATCCCGTTCCGGTCGGCCACCTCGATGACCAGATCGCCCGGCGAAAACTCACACTCGATCCCATTAATCGTGACAGTCGGCATAGCGTCGCACAATCCCATGTTTGCCCCCCAAGTACCGGGGTGGGCACAGACACGAACGCACCGATCGAAAAACCCCGATCCGGTGCGATCAGCTCATTTTCCAATCATAGCGCCCCGCCCAGATTGCGTGGGTTTTGGGCAACAGCAATCGCTCACCCACCGTCGGATCCGCCCTGCACCGCCTCATCGCCAAGATCTGTCTCTATCTGATCACGAACCGGTGCCCCGATCTGGGCCCCGAACTCCCAGAAGGCATCGATCCCGTGCAGGGGTTCTAGATCCGGGTCAACGATCCACCATCGCCCCTGCTCATCCCCCCCGTAACCGAGCTCGACCGCGAACGCCCAGTGCTCCATCGCCCGGTCGATCTCGCCGCCCATCGCGCGATAGCACGCGAGGTTGTAGTGATCGCCGGCCCCGTGCCCCCCCCACCTGTCGTCGCCGTCCTTCGATGCGCGGGCGTACTGATCCGCCAACTGCGAGAACAGTTGCTGACTCGTCTCCAGGCCCTCGGTCTCACGCAGCGCCCACGCGTAGTAATAAAGATTGGGGCTGGTCCCGATCGATTCATCCCGCGATTCCAGCAGATTGACCATCTGGGTCCAGATCTTCTCCGCATCCGCCGCATGACCGGCCTGGCGATGGGCAATCGCGAGATAAAAGTACGACCGGATGTCATTGGGGAAAAGCCCAACCATCTCTTGAGACTTGGAAACCGCCTTGTCATGCTGCACACTCGTTAATGCGGCAATCACATTCGATTGCATCCCACGGATCGTGGGATTGCGATCGAAGGCCGCCGCCCGCGGATGGCGTTGCTCATCCATCGGCTCCAGCGTCACCACATAGATAAACGCCCCCATCGAGAGGGCCGCGGATATCCACACGACATGTCGTACCTTGATCCCCATATAGGTCCTTCCGTCCCCAATCGCGTTCGGTTGCACCCCATCCCCGGACGCATACCCAGCATACCCTACCACACGATGAGCACCAAGAAGATCAAACCACCCAAAGGCACCCGAGACCTCTACCCCGAGGATCTCCTCCGCCAACAGTACATCACCAACGCCTGGCGGGACGCCGCGATCCGGTGCGGATTCGATGAAATCGCGGGCCCGACCTTCGAAACCACCGAGCTCTACGCCGTCAAATCGGGCGAGGGGATCCTCGGCGAACTCTTCCAAGCATTCTCCGGCAAGGGCGGCCAAGAAACCCTCGACAAACTCGTCGAGAAGGGACAAGCAGACTTCGCCCTGCGCCCCGAGTTCACCCCCACCCTCGCGAGGATGTACGCTGCACGCGCCAAGGAACTGCCCCAGCCGTGCAAGTGGTTCACCGCGGGTCCCTACTTCCGCGCCGAACGCCCCCAGCGCGGACGCCTGCGCGAGTTCCTGCAGTGGAATGTGGATGCGATTGGGATGCCCGCAGACGACAACTCTGTCGAAAATCGATCACGCATGGATGTCGAGGTGATCGAGTGCATGGTGCGCATGTTCGAAGACCTCGGCGTCAACGCGGACGCGCTCGCGATCAAGCTTAATGATCGCAACGCGATGGCCAACTACTTCGCATCGCTCGGGATCACCCCGGACCAACTCGAAGACGCATTCAACCTGCTCGATCGTCAATCCAAACTCCCCGCCGACGCGCTTCGCACCCAAGCACAAGACGCGAACCTCCCCGAACCCTTCATCGCATTCCTCACTCAGACAGACACCGCTGCGTCACCCAATCTCGACGGCTCTGATCTCGACTCTGTGTGCTCTGTGTGCTCTGTGGTTAACATCGACCCGTGGATCGCACGCGATCACACTATTGCGCGCGGCCTCGCCTACTACACCGGCACCGTCTTCGAAGCCATCGCGGAGGGCGAACGCGCCGTGGCGGGAGGCGGGCGATACGACAACCTCATCGAGCTCTTCGGCGGCCCACCCACCCCCGCATGCGGCTTCGGCATGGGCGATGTCGTCCTCGGGAACCTCCTCGACGACAAGGGACTCATGCCCACCGGCGCCGAGCTCATGGACGCTGTGGCACGCCCGCAGGCCTCCATCCGCCCCGCCGCCTTCGTCGTGCCCAACGGCGACGAATCCAACGAACCCCTCGTCCACACCCTCGTCGCGAACCTCCGACGCGGTATTGAGTGCGAGCATTGGTGTTCACGCGACGATCGCAAACCCTGGGACGCGAACCGATACCGCGTCGCGCCGATGCACGCACGCGTGAGCTACAAGTCCACCCGCAACATGAAGAAGCTCCGTGCCGACGCGGTGAATCAGCACGCGCGTTACTTCGTCGAGATCCACGCCGACAACAAGGTCGAGCTCACGGACCTCGACCACCGCGAGCCGATCACCAGCGACACCCACGGATCATTCAGCATCGATCCCAGTGCCGAGAACTATGTCGGTGTCGCGATCGCGACACGCGTCTGAATTCTTCGCTTACCCTCTTCGCTGGGTGCCACTACTCGCGGCATCGCCGCGCAGTAGTGTCTTCATAGTCACACAAGAGCACTACTGCGCCGAAGACGGCGAGTAGTGGCACCCAGATTCAGATTCAACATTACCTCGCGATCAGCACCGCCCCCACACCCACCATCAGGTGAATCACAAACACCGCAACGAACATCATCCACGCCAGACGCCACTGCTTACGCCGGGGCATCCGTAGCCAGTCGCGCTTGCGGGCGACCAGCACCCAGAGCATGCCGATGCAGGTCATGCTCAGCGTGAGCAGCGAGACCATCAGAAATATCGCGGTCGCGTCTTCGAAGCCGGTCATCACCGTGCTGATGATCATCATCAGCCCGACAAGCAGATCGAAGCTCAGCGGCATCGCGAATGCCAGCAGCGCCAGCAACCACGCGCCCAGGTATGAACTGCTCGACGACACGCCCAGCTCGATGGGGCATTCACACTCTGGACACACACCGAGCGTCACGCCGCGCAGGTTATACCCGCAGACGGGGCACGGCGCATCGTGATCCGCGAGGTACGCACAAAGCATCCCTCCCGAAGCGTGACGCGAGAGTTGTTCATCCTTGCCCATGATGTCTGTTGTACCCGATCAGGTGTGCGGGTGTTCGTTGTGAACTACCAGATCCAGCGCAAACGCCCGAAGTCGATCGCAAAGATCCTCGAAAGCTTCGACCCGTTCGCATCACTCAGCGGCGCGGGGAAGTAGACCACAAAGGCCTTGCCGACAACCAGATCACGGTTGACCACGCCGGGGGTATCGTCGATCTCCTCGCGGACCCACCCATAGATCTCCTCATCGCCCCAGAGACGCGAGTCCGCGGAGTTGGAGGAGTTGTCGCCGCACATGAAGAACTGCTCGCCTGACATCGTGGGGAAGTTTTCGGGGTGTGCCCCGCGCGTCAGCGTGCCCTGATTGATGTGGTAGGAGATGTCGCGCTGGATGCGCACATGCGAGAGCTCAAACGCGCCGCCCTCAAAGTCCCAATGGACGCTCGGCTTGCCATAGATCTCGGTCTTGTGGAAGATCCCCAATCGACCGCCGCTCGTGTCGTTCTCAAGCTCGTCCCACGACATACCCGTCGCGGCGCTCGCACGCTCCGACGGCGTCCATTCGTACGCGCCCTTTTCCGCGCCGCCCGCGAGGAGCTCGCCGTCGACAAACACCCACAGCGCCTGATCGATGTGCCAGAACTCGACCTGCGCCCAATCACCCGCATCAACCGCACCGAACGAACCAGAATCGATTTCGGTCCAGACGGAATCCTCAGAAGTCGCGTCGCGCATCTGCACGCTCGCGCTGCCCGAGCCAAGATCGATCCGTGCACGGAACGCACGCCCACGCGATTCGATCGTCGGCGAGGCGATCACACCCGCACCCTCAGAACGGATGTTGCACGACAGCGACAGATCACTCGTAGGGAACGGACGCAACCCCGGTCGGGGCGTCGCCTCGTCGCTGCCGAGGAACAGGTCGTAATAATCCGCTGTCTGGTTGTACGGGTTCATGTCCGTGATCGGACGGATGTCGTTCCACCGCAGCGTGGTGCTGCCCGATCCCTCGAAGGTGTACGCACGCTGATCCGCAACGCCCGACCAGCCCGAGCCCTCGCCAGTAAACGGCGAGCGGAACTCGATATTCTCGACCGGCGCATAGCTCGAATCGAACACCTCCTGCAGCATCGAACGCTGCACGCGTTCGGGCTTGCGTTGGATGTCCCAATCGTTCTGGGTCCAAGTGTCCCAGCCGGACGAGGCCGTCTGCCCCTCGATATACGGGCGCGTGAACACATCTCCGTCAACGATCGCGAGCTGTTCACCGGGCAGACCGACCAATCGCTTGATGTAGTTGATGTGCTCGCCGGGGTTTTTGAAGACCACCACATCCCACCGCTCGGGTTGCTGGATCAGCGGGAGGTACTTGAGCACGAACACGCGATCACCCGCCGCGAGACGACGATTCGAGTCCGCATACTCAAGACCCGACATCGGATCCTGGACGAGAATGCCCGTCTGGTTGCGCACGGGCTGGCGATACTGGTTGTATGTCCAAGGCCCGGTTTCCCAGTTGTAGCCCGACTCATCGCCTTGAAAGCGGATGTGCTTGCCCAGGAGCGTCGGAGCCATCGATCCCGTAGGAATCTGGAAACCCTCGATCACGAACCCACGGAAGAGGAACGCGAGCATGAACGCGATAATGAGACTCGTGAGTGTCTCCTTGATCCCGATCGATCCCTCGCTCTGTTTCTTCGCGTCCGCCATGCGACTGCCCCTGTTATCGTGTCCATTCCTGAAGACCGAGCTTCAGAGGTTATTCGCCAGACGAATCTTTGCCGCTTGCGCCGCCGCTGTTGTTATTCCCGCCGCCTTCGCCGCCGCCGGGGCGTTTCCGGCGTCGACGCCGACGCTTCTTCTTCGGCCGTTCGCCCTCGGGTGCTGAACCCGACCCACCAGACGAGCGGGATTCCGCTCGGGAACCGCCCTGATCGCTGGGGATATCCGTCTTGCGCTCGGTGTTGCCGCCCGCCGGTTGGTTCCCCGAGCCGCCCGACTCGCCGCCCGAGCCCTTGCGCCGACGACGCCGACGCTTCTTTTTCTTGGTGCCCGTACCCTCACCCGGCTCGCCAGCATCCTTCTCGCGCGTCTTTGTCGCGGTCTCCCCCTTAGGCGCACGCTTCGTCCGCGAACCACGCGAACCATCGCGCCGATCGGATCGCTCGCCTCGTTTGGGGCGGGCCTCACGCTCGGGCGGGGTCTTGGAATCCGGCTCGGTCAGATCCTCGATCGGGAACGCCGCCTCTGTCCCATCATCAAGCTTGATCAGCGCGAGCTGGGTCAGGATCTGTGTGGAGATCACGAACCCGTCGCCGTCGGGCGTTCCCACCCGTGATTTGCGATGCGGAAGGTTCTTGCGGAGCTCCTCGTAGGTCTCGTCCTCGTAGCGAAGGCAGCACATCAGGCGTCCGCACCGACCCGAGATTTTCAATGGATCGAGCGTCGCCTTCTGGACCTTCGCACTCTTCATCGACACGGGCTTGAGCACCTTGAGGAAGTTTTTGCAGCAGCAGTACTGCCCGCAACGCTCGTAGTCCGCCGTGATCCGTGCCTCGTCGCGTGCCCCGATCTGACGCAGCTCAACCTTGCAGTCGAACTCACGCTGCATGTCCGACACGAGATCGCGGAAATCGACCCGGTCCTCGGCGCCGAAGTAGATCACGATCCGCTCGCCGCCGAGCATCGGCTCGGCTTCGATCACCTGCATGGGCAGATCCGCCTGCTCGATCATCCGCTTGGCGCGCATCCGAAGCTCGTTCTTCTTCTGCTCCAGCCGTTCCTGATCGTTCAGATCATCGACCGTCGCGATCCGGAGGACCTTGCCGCGATCGTGGAACGGGTACTGTCGCCCGCCGGAGTTCTCGATGTACTCGAGCATTTCCTTCCGAGTCACGCTCTTGGAACACCCCGCGTTGGGGCAGGTGCTGGTGAGCATCTCCCCGATCTCGGTTCCACGATGCGTACGGACAACGAGCTTGGACCCGCACCCCGGCTTCTCTTTGCCGGTGTAGGGGAACTCGCCGACCATGCGCATGTAGCCGAAGCGCACCACGATGCTCGTGGGCGCGTTGAGCCGTTCATACGCTTCACGATCCTCTTTCTCTTTGAGATAGGACGCGAGATCTTCTTCGAACTGTGGGAGTGGTTGAATAGGCACAAGTGGCGTTCGTCGAGAATCGTGGGCACACAACGCAGCGCCCGATGCACGAGGACTTTAGGGGCTTCCGAACGCCCGGGCACGCGCCCGCGCAAACAGAGCCGCGAGATCCTCACGCTCGAGCAGCTGAGTCCCATGATTCCGATCCGACTTGTAGACCATCAGCGCTTCCTGACCCGAGTCCACAACAAACAGAAGCTCTTCGTTCCCGCCGTCCGTCGACATGATGGTGTACGCCCCGCTCTCGCTGGACATCTCCGCCTGCGCCGGCGTGTCGATCAGACCCGCGCCCTGCACGACGATCAGCGCCGAAAGAATCCCGGCGCTCACCCAGAGCCACCCACCGCGATCATGTTGCTTCGTTTCCTGATTCTGCATGGGATGCTCCTTTTACCGCTCGGGGTCGCTGTTGACATCACGGACGAGATCACGGAATCCGAGCCCTTCCAGGGCCTTCGTGGATTCGTTCCATCGCAGAGACACGATCTCGCGGTTGGCCGAGTCGAGCACATGGATCGTGCTCGCCGTTTCACCAAGCGTGTCGCTCCCGATCACCGTGTACACCCCACGGACACGCATGTCGTTGCCCTCCATCTGGGCACCGACCTGCGGCGACAGGGTCACCAGACCCAAAATCGCGAGCAAAGCCAGATTCAATGCCACCAGCCCCGATCGGCCCGAAAGGCCCTGGTGCAGCGTTTCGTTCGTTTTCGTCATGGCCATACCTCCAGGCACGGACAAACCGTCCGCGTCTCTAAGAGCATATACCGCGGAACACCCCCACCGGTTCTTGACCGAACGGAGCGCAAGGGAAACTCGTCCAGATTGGTCCCGAATCAGTCCTGGTGCCCACGCTTGGACTTGAGCGTGACGGCAAACACCAGAAGCCCCGTCAGCAGGATCGCAACACCCCAAACAATGAACTTGGGACTGCTGGGCGGGTCCTGCGTCGTCGGCGGACGCAGCGCCTCTTCCTGCGCGAGCACATCGCCAGCGCTCATCGCCAACATCATCATCGCGACCAGCGCGATGAATCCTTTGCTCATCATCGATCCGCACACACGCTCAAGCAGGGGGCTATTCATGCATCCACGCTACACCACCAACCGCCCCGCATCAAGCAGAACCCACTCCCAGTCACACACTTTGATCCTCGCTCAGAAACCCAGCAGCTCAAAGGCGGGCTCCCGAACACCCGCCTGATCACGCTCCGGGCCGCGATCGTGAACAGGAATACCGAACGGACGACTCAGTCGCTCGAAATCCTTGGTCGACAGGTGCACGGTCCCCCATTTCGGGCTCCGAACACGCATCGCTCGCCTATATGAGTCCAGATCGATGCAGCGCATGGTGTACCAACGACCCCGATCCACCACCGTTTCCACGAACAAACCATCCGGAGGCACATCATCACACCAGTACATAAACACGAACATCGGCTCAAACTCGGGACCGAACAACGCACGCCAGCGCTGCAACGCCTCAATATCCTCAAGCGTCACCCACGATTCCATCCGAGGCTTGGCCGGCGCTCCATCCTTCAACCGGATCTTGGGTAAGCGTCGCCCCTTCACCTCGACTAGCAGATTTCCGCCGTCGCCGTAGATGACGAAATCAAAGTTCTTGAGCGTGCTGGGTGTCTCGCCATCCCGCGGGCTCGTGATCCGCGACCGATCGGGCAGCAACGATTTCTTGGCTTCGTCCACCGAAATGTACGGCACACGCTGATCCCTGAGGAACCGCTCGAACGCATACTCATAATGATGACGACGCTGGGCCATACCCGATCATATCACAAACCCAGCACCACCACCTCATTCTCGACGCAGCCGATCGAGCACCACCCGAATTGCGGGGGGTTCGGTCGCGTCGGGTAGATTCGTCTCTGCTCGCACCCGCTCTTCGAGCTCGATGGTCCGGATCATCCCTCGATGATTCGCGTGCACGATCACGACATCCGTAGCGCCGTCCATAACCGCCGAGGAAACCGGCACGACCCCATCGCCAAGCTCCGCACCCAATGCCTCGACCTGTGAAAGGATCCGCCGGGATTGATTCTCGCCCACGATGTCGCGGAGCATGCTCCGTGCGCTCGCGTTGCTCAGCGTCCCCACGAGCGTGCTCGGCGTATCCGTCCGCCCCACCACACACACCACCCGAATCCCATCGGGGATCGATCGCTCGTTGAGTTGTTCAAGGAACGCAGAATCAGGCATCAGATCGATGCCCGCTTGCCCCTCGCCGTCGTTGAAATACCCGAGCAAGCGTTTGGGATCCAGATCATCCGACTCCGCCCAACGCTGAACCTGCTCGCGAGCCTCGGCCACGCTCCGCATCCGGGCCCAGGGCGAGCCCTTGTGGGGCGTTCCCAGCGTGATCATGGTCCCCACCGGCACACCCCGATCAAGGTATCCATCGCGCGAAAGCACCTCCCGAGAAACCAGCCCGCCCATCGAATGGCAAACCAGATCAATCTCGCTGAGCCCGCGTTTGCGAAGGTCCACGAGCGCCCGCTCGAACGCGTCTGCGCTGCGCACAATCGCCTGATCGTTTGCGTAATCGAAGCGTAGCACCATGTGCCCTTCTTCCGCGAGCGCGGACGCGAGCTCATCCCATATCCCGCCGGGCTCGTCGAGCCCGTGGATCAAGACAACCGCGCGCGGACCAACTTCCGCAAGGGGATCGAGTGAAGCCCATGTGTCGGTGTCCGCGTAGTAGCGGCGCACACCGCGCCATGTCACACGATCGCCTGATCGGACATCCATCGCCGTCTCGGCGAGACTCGAAGAAACCGACTCCACGAATCGGGCGATCGCCTGTGCGCGTGCGCGTTCAACCGGTTGCGTGTCCCGCAGCAGCCACAGACCAACCGCGCAGAGCATGCTGAGGAGAATCGCACACACAATCAGTCGCCGCACGCGTCTGAACCTGGAACCGCTTCGGGTCATGGTTGAGTTGTTGGGGATTGCGTACGCAATCGTTCAAGGAGCGATTTTTCCGCCTCTGCGTAGCGACCGTAGGCCTGATCCACGACATCCGCGATCTCCCGGATCTCATCGACCGCGCCGGGGGCCGGGTTGGCCGTCGCGTTCAGGACCGCCGCGTCCAGCGCCTCGGACGCAACACGAAGATCCGACACCGCGCGGGCGTACGAACGCGCCGCCTCGTAGATCGGTTCACGCAGCAGGTCCTCTTCGCTGGGCTTCTTGAGCAGACGCCACGGCTGAGAGCGGATCTCCTCCACAAAGAGCTTCCCCTGCACGCCGATATCGCTCGCCGAATCCAGTGTCGCCGCGATCTTCGGCTTGTTGCTCAACAAAATCGAGTTCGCGTTATCCGCGATGTCCTTGTACGATCCCAGCGCCACCGAGCCCTTCTCAAGCAGCTGATCCACCTCGTCCATCGTCGTCGTCTTGAAGCGTTCCGTCGTCACATCGACATTCTCAAGAATGCTTGTGACACGCTCCTTGTTCTCTTCCAGCACACCCTTCGCCTCGGTCACGGTGGACTGCACATCATCGAGAACGGGCGAGAACTTCTTGGCCGCATCGTCCGCGCTCGAGAGTATCGAGTCCACACGGGGTGACCAGCCGTCTTCCGCGTTGAATCGTTCCGTGAACTCACGGATATTGGCCAAGGTCGACCGCCCGTCGTCCACGCCCTCGCCGAACTCGGGCTCAAGCTCGAGCACCATGCGCTTCATCGCTTCCGAGGTCTCGTTCACATTCGCGGTGATCGCTTTGACTTCATGAATCGTTTCCTTGATCGCCAGCGCCTCTTCCGTCGAGAAACCGAGCTGACTGAGGATCGACGGCGCAAACCGCCCCCGCAAAGACTCGCCCGGATCCAGCGTGTCGTTCGCATCATCCGGGCCACCCTCGTAGGCGCCAGCGCCCGGTGACGCGATGTTGATCTTGGAGATCCCCCCGAGAATCGGGAGCGTGAGATCTGCGTACGCATCCTCGTACAGCACCAGGTCCGTGCGCAACGCGACGATCACATCATGCGAGCGCACCACCTCTACACCGGTTTGCTCATCGAGCATGACATTCTCACGGATCGAGCGGACCTTGCCCACGCCCAGGCCGCCGAAGGTCACATCTGCGCCGGGCTGCAAACCCGCGACCCCCACGCTTGTTGGGAATCGGATGACATACTCTGTGCGCTTTACGAACTTATCCTGCACATCCGAGAGCGTGAACGCGATGAACACCGCGAGCAGGATGCTCAGGATCAGGAATAATCCCGCGACTACATTGTTTCTGCTCACCAGCTGTGTGCTCATCGATCGTCCTCACCCCGGCAACCCCCCGGGCACTTGCCTCGTCTTCGTCATCACCCGCGTGTCGGCTGGACACTGGGTGTCCGGGTCACTCGGTCCATCGTCATCCCGAACAGATCCTCGCTGTACGACGCCTCGTCGCGCCGGGCCGCCAGCGGGCCCTCCGCGTCTCCACGCAGGAACTGCCGCACCAAGCGCTTGCTCTCATTGAGCCGTTCCGCTTCCGACGCGGGCATATCCCGAAGATTCTCGAACCAGGAGCGTTCCTCCAGGCAGAGCATGATGCCGCGGTCGAGCATCGCCATCCGATCCGCGATCGTGAACGCGCTATCCATCTCGTGCGTCACCACGATGCTCGTTACCCCAAGCTGGCGAGTCAGCGCGATGATCAGCTGATCGATCTGCGCACTCGTCACGGGGTCCAGCCCCGCGCTGGGCTCGTCATAAAACAGGATCTTCGGATCCAAGGCCAGCGCACGAGCCAGCCCCGCGCGCTTCTTCATCCCGCCGGAGATCTGCGCCGGGTACTTGTGCGCGTCCGCGCGGAGACCCACGAGCTCCAGCTTGATCTTCACCTGAATATCAATAATCTCATCATCCAGATCGGTGTGCTCGCGAAGGGGCAACGCCACATTCTCGCCGATCGTCATGGAGTTGAACAGCGCGCCGGATTGGAAGAGGATCCCAAACTTCTTGCGGACCTCGTTGAGCCCCTCCTCTTCCAGCTCACAGATGTTCTGCCCGAAAAGCTCAACGCTGCCCTCATCGGCGGTATGTGTCCCGATCATGGTCCGAAGCATCGTGGATTTGCCCGATCCCGAGCCGCCCATGATCACCATGGTCTCGCCCGGGTACACATCCAGATTCACACCGGTCAGAACGGTCTGGTCCCCGAATCGTTTGACGACATTACGCAGACGCACGATCGGCTCGGTTCCCGAACGATCCGGTGGCGCACTGTCTTTCATTGATTCAACCATGGGTCCGACACGATCCCGTTGGGCGAGCGCCACCCATCGACGCGCACAAACGCCGGAGCAGATCCCGCGATATCACGGCCCCTCTTCGGGGTTTTCCATGACCTCTTCTTCGGCATTTTCCGCCTCCGGCGTTGCCGAATCCGCGTCAGAATCCGTATCAGCACCCGGGATCGCTGCTGAGTTTGCGCCCGGCGGGACCATGTATTCCGTCCCATCGGGGCCAACGAGGATCAGCTGCTCGGGCAGAGGCATGCCGTTTGCACCCACCGGGCCCTGACCGCTCGGGTCCATCACATAGATCACCAGCACCCAGCCCGTGTCGAACTGAGCCGGCATCGGCACAAATCCCTGACGGTTCTGGTAGGGCTGGATCAACGGACCAACCGCCATATACCCGTTCACAAGCTCACCGAAACCGTCGGGCATGCTGACATACTGCCCAAGGTCGGTCGTGTACGCCGCGGCAAACGAGATGAACTCATCGTCGCTCGTCTGATCACCCGGGGTCGCGAAATTCTTCCGAGCCGCCTCGAAATCACCGTTCTGCACATCTGTCAGGATCGCCTCGGTCGTTGCACCGAACTGAGTGATCGCGACTTTCATCATCCCGCCGAGGCCGAAGAAGATACCGATCCACAGCGCGATTGTGAGCAACCCCACAACCAGACCACCGATGGCAAGCCCCATCCCGCCAACGCGTCCCTTGCTGCGCGAGATGCCAAACATCGCGAGGACGGCCATGGGGATGCCGAGGATCGATGTGACACCGCCACAACACCCAATCACACCGAACACAAGGCTCAGAATGGCCAGAATGCTGGTCCGCTCGGGCTCCTGGTACAACTGAACATCGGGGTTTCCATATGTGCTGGGTTGTTCGCTCATGCGCCCAGCGTAGCGGTTTTTTGGGTTCTAAACCACTGTACCCGCACGAATCACGAAAAAATCATCCGGGCATCGCGCGCGAAAGTTGCGCCACAACGCGTTCCACAACCTCGATCGCGTGATCAATCTCCGCTTTTCCCGTATCCCGGCTCAGGCTGAAACGGATCGATCCGTATGCGATCCGCTCGGGCACACCCATCGCCAGAAGCACCGGCGAGGGCTCCAGCGAGCCCGATGCGCACGCGGCCCCAGCGCTCACAAAGACGCCACGCTCGCTCAAAGCGAGCAGCAACGCCTCCGATGACAATCCCGGGAAACCGATGTTCGTTGCGCTCCAGATCCGATGATCACGATCCCCATTGACCTGTGCCCCCTCGCAACGCTCAATGATCCCCGTTTCGAGACGATCGCGCAGCGCCGACATCCGCTCTCGCCCCGAGGCGTCGCTGACCCAATCCTGCGCGGCTTCGGCCGCGCTCCCCATTCCCACGATTGCGGGCAACGCGTGCGTCCCCCCGCGTCGCCCCAGCTCCTGCGAGCCGGGCATCGTCGGCAACAGACGAACTCCCCGCCGCACATAGAGCGCCCCCGCGCCCTTGGGGCCGTGAAACTTGTGGGCGCTGCAGTTCAGCAGATCGACCTTCAAACTGTCTTCACCCGACAGATCCGTGGGCATCTTCCCCACCCACTGGGTCGCATCCGTATGAAACACCACCCCGCGCGACCGGCACAACTCACCGATCGCATGCACCGGCTGAATCACGCCCGTTTCATTGTTCACCCATTGCACACTCACGATCGCAACACGATCCCCGTGCTCCTCAAGCAGCTCGCCGATCGCGTTCACAGACACCCGCCCACCGGGCTCGACCGGGATCATCTCCACCCGCGCCCGCCCGAGATCGGACAACTGCTTGCACAGATTCCTCACGGCGCTGTGCTCGAGCTCATTGGTGATGATGATGTTCTTCTCAGGGTCCACTCGTGCCATCGCCCCCAGCACGCCTCGGATCGCCAGGTCGATCGCCTCCGTACCCGAACCCGTAAAAGTGATATCACGCGATCGAGCCCCGAGCAGCTTGGCAACCTGCCCGCGTGCATGCTCCAACGCATGCGCGGCCCGTTGCCCCATCCGATGCACGCTCGAGGGGTTCGCCCAGTGGTCCCTAAGCGCCCGCGTCATCGCGTCCACGCACGCGTCGCATGGCTTCGTCGTCGCGTGATGATCGAGGTACACCTGTTCCATCACGCGTCAGGTCTCGCCCCGCTTGAAAGACTCGTTCTTGTCCGTGCCCGGCTGCGATTTATCGCCCTTCTGCCCCTCACGCCCAACCAGTATCCGCGCCAGAACATCCTTGACATGCACACCGGATGAATCGAACCCGTGACCCGGCACATCCATCGCAGTGAGCACGCCGTAGCCCATACCAACATTCACCAGCACCCACGCGACGACGCCGGCGCTGAATCGTCCTGTGACCTTGTGGGCTTCCTGTGCACGCTCGATCTCACGCGTAATAAACGCATGAAGACGAGTCATATGGTCTGAAACCGCCTTATGGATCAACGGATCATCAACCTCGGAAATGGATTGCAACAGCACGCGATAGCCATCGCGCCCTTTTTCGGAGACCATCGGGTTCTCGCCGATGATCTTCATCAGACGAGCCCCAGGATCATCCACACCCTTCAGATCTGTTTCCCATTGATCGAGCGTCTGCTTCCCCGTCCGTTCGATCAGCGCCACGAAGAGATCACGCTTGGACTTGAAATGCCGATAGATGATCGGCTCAGTGATTCCCGCCTCCTTCGCGATCTGCGCGGTGGTCGCGCCCGCGTACCCACGGGATGAAAATAGATCCGCGGCTACATCAAGCAGCTGCTCTCGGCGTTGGGCGGCTGGGAGTCGACTCATAGGCTCGATGCCCCTTTCTCGTCCTCGTTCATCTCTTGTACGCAATCGTCCCCATCAGGGATCGGCACAGGATCATACCCGCCCTTCACAAACGGATGGCAACGAAGGATCCGACCGATCGTCATACGGGTCCCACGGATCGGCCCGTACAACCGATACGCGTCCAACCCGTACCGGCTGCAGGTCGGCTCGAAGCGGCACTGCCCGCCGATCAGCGGCGACAATGTCACCCGGTACAGCAGGATCAACCCCACAAACGGGGCGTTCCCCACCCGCTTCCATACGCTCAGTCGGTGGTCAGTCATCCGAACCACCCTGCAGGTTCGACCGCTTCGCATGCACCCGATGTGCAGATTCGATCGCTTCCAGCATCCAATCCCGATACGCGTCCAATGTCGCAGCCTTGTGCGCCCTCGTCGTCACGACGATGTCATACGCCCCATCGGAGGCCACCGGGAGTGATGCCCGCTCCAAACGGAACACCTCGCGGATCATCCGCTTGAATCGCCCCCGCGTGACCGCGTTGCCATGCCGGCGCCCCACGGAGAGCCCCAGACGATGCGTATCGAGTCCGTTCGGGCGTAGGTGCACCGTGATCGGGCCACGAGATTTGCGGAGTCTCGCATCGAACACCGGTGCGTACCCACTGCCCGGCAACCGGTGCCGACTGCGGAACACCTTCTTTGTTGACGCCATTCCAGATTGGGCTCGCTTCGCGTTGTCCACGCTGAAAGGATAGCTCGGCCCGCCCAGACGACGATCCGGGAAGTTGCTCGGAATCAGCGATTGATCCCAGATCATGGAAATGTTTGACGAACACACGAGTTACTCATACAGCATTCGGCTTTCACAAAATGCTCACGCACACGAAAGGCGTCTTCGATGACCTACCCACGCACATTCTCGCACATCGGCATATCCGTAACGGACCTCGACCGGGCGGTCGAGTTCTATACCAAAGTCCTCGGGTGGTACCTGATTATGCCCCCCACTGAAATCGTCTCGGACGATTCCGCGATCGGGGTCATGTGCGATGATGTATTTGGAAAGGGATGGGAACGGTTCCGTATCGCGCATCTCTCCACCGGCGATCGGGTCGGGGTCGAGCTCTTCGAGTTCCAGAACGCGGAGAAACCCGAGAACAACTTCGAGTATTGGAAGACGGGCGTGTTCCACTTCTGCGTTCAGGATCCCGATGTCGAGGGACTCGCGAAAAAGATCGTCGAGCACGGCGGGAAGCAGCGCATGCCAATCCGAGAGTACTACCCCGGCGAGAAGCCCTACCGGATGGTCTACTGCGAGGACCCCTTCGGAAACCTCATCGAGATCTACTCGCACAGCTACGAGCTCACCTACTCGTCCGGCGCATATCAGGAAGACGAAGAGAGCTGATCGAGCACATCGCGTGTCTGGACACAACACAAAGCAGTCGGCGCAGAAAAAGAGCCGGGCTGAAGGGGACATTTCAGCCCGGCTTTGGACTCGCCGGTCATCCACCCCGGCGAACCGATCGGGTCGGGGCGGTTCTCTCTCCCCGCACACACCCGACCCGTAGCACACTCCCGGGCTCCCCCGCCGGATACCCGCACACACACGCGAGGTACCGAGAGTGATCCTGTTGGGCAGCATCGCATCACACACCATGCGGTATGCCCAGACAGTCAGTCGTGTAAACACCCTCTGGCTCGGGGGACGATGAGCAAACGCTCTATCGAGAGACCTACCCACCCGGCGACGGGTTCCACAACACGAACTGAAGCGGCCGGCCCCGGGGACGCAGGACCGACGCGCACAAGATCTCATCCTCATCTTCAGCGGATCGCACACACACATCCGATGCTCAGGATGACACCTGCTCTGCTTACTTTTCAAAGACGCCGACATGCTCAAGGAAAGAGCGGAAACCGAATCGACGCGTTGTTTGGGCCAGACATGACCCGACCCTCTATACGCACCCACACAGGCGCGGTTCCGAAGCAGGTTGCACCCTATGAGGACATTTCAGCAATTGAAATGCAACATCTGCCGTTCCCGCGTTTTCGCTCGATACAGCCCGATTTTGCCGTGTTATCTATAACACAATCAACCCATGTCAACTCGCATGGCTCAGGTGAACAAATGTTCATCTTCTGATGAAACTGATACGCAATCGATCAACGGGTCGCGCGTTGACGACGACATAGGAACCCGGTCCCCAACCCTAGCACCGCGAGTGAACCAGGCGAGGGGATAATCGTTTGCAACGCGTATCCCGCCTCGTTGTAGGTCCCCTTGAACGACGAGTTGAAGATCGAGAACTCGAAGACATATGTATCCTCTGCAAGATCCAGATCCCACTCAAAGCCCATGCCCTCATTCATGGAAATCAGATCGAAGTAGTCAACATCAAAGATCGTCCCAGCGCTGGAACCATGCAGGGCAACCCGGAGATTAAACCCGCCGGGCTCACCGAACTCGAAGTCGCGAAGAAGGAACGAACCGCTGCTCATCCCGGTGCCTTCGACCTCGAAGGCCGCAATAAGTGTGGTTCTTGCCGTACCAATCTCATCTGTCGACCCGTACGCATAGGTTTCGCCCGACGCATCGATACGCTGATTGGTAATGGTGGAGAGCTGGCTTATCTCCGCAGATGCAAATCCTCCGAAATCCTTGTCGAAGTAACTCTGCATCAGTGATTCATCAAAGAGTCCATACCCTTCGTATTCGACGAGTAAGGAATCCGGCGCATTGAATGGGCTCAACGCGGTTGAAACACTGCGATGGGCATCCATAAACCCGCCCGCAAACACCGGAGAAGCACCGAGTGACGAAACGACAGCCATCAACAATCGGTGAATGGTGAACGGCTTCATACCCATGGTGCAACTCCAGTTCGGTGATTTGCTTGTGTACCAGCAACCTATCGCAGACAAGGGGAACTGGCCACGATTCTGTAAATCAAACTCCGAACCATCGATTCGTCACGCCTGAGGAGGATTTTTTCCGCATGACATCAGGATCACAAAGCCAACCACACCTGCGATCACCGACGCGCCAAGAACACCGAGCTTCGCTGCATCGAGTGAAACCGTATCGCCCTTGAAGGCGAGATTCGCGATAAACAACGCCATGGTGAACCCGATCCCCGACAGCCACGCGGCGCCGAACACATGACGCCAGCTCGCGCCCTCTGGCAACACACCGATGCCCATCTTGTGCGCGACCCACGCGAATCCAAACACGCCCACCGGCTTGCCAACAAGCAACCCGAGCACCACGCCCCACATCGCCCGGCTCGACCAGACCGACTCCGTCGCTTCTGCCTCGCCGCCACCAGACAAAGGCACGCCCGCGTTTGCAAGTGCGAACACCGGAAGAATCAGGAACGCGACCCACGGGATCAGCGAGTGCTCCAATCGGCGAACGGGGGTTTCAACTTTGTGCCCCGCGTCTTCGATCGCGAGCACCGCGGACTGTTGCGCACCCGATGTCCAAGCACGCGCATCACCCTTTGAATCCGCATCGAACCGATCCAGCATCGAGCGCACGAACCCGCTGTATCGCGCCTGATCGACGCGGGTCTTCGCGGGGATGGTCATCGCGATCAATACACCCGCGATCGTTGCGTGCACGCCGCTTTTGAGCACGAAGTACCACACCACCAGACCAACGAGCATGTACACAAGCACCCGGCGGACACCGATCATGTTGAGGATCGCCATCAAGACCAGCAAACCACCCGCATATCCGAGATAGTCCACCCCGATCTTCTCGGTATAGAAAATGGCGATGATCAACAGCGCACCAAGATCATCCACGATCGCCAGGGAAGTCAGGAACACACGCACGGACAAGGGCACGCGCGATCCGCACAATGCGAGCACACCCAAGGCGAACGCGATGTCCGTTGCCATGGGCACGCCCCACCCGTTCATCGAGTTGTGCCCCATGTTCACGAGCGCATACACCAGGCCTGGGAACGCCATCCCTCCCACCGCCGCCGCAATCGGCAGCGCCGCCTTGCGCGGGCTCCGCAGTTCACCCACCAGCACCTCACGCTTGATCTCCAAACCGACGAGCAGAAAGAACACCGCCATCAGCAGGTCGTTGATCCAGAGGATGAACGGCTTGCTCAACGCCCAGTCGCCAAACCCAACCGTCACATAGCTTTTGTAGAACAGTTCGTCGTAACTCGCGGCCCAACCCGAGTTCGCCCAGATCATCGCCCCGAGCGCACAGACAATCAGCAGCACACCGCCCGCGGCTTCGAACTTCATGAATCGTTGGAACGGAGACAACAATCGATCGGCGGTCGTTGGGTTGAGGTCACGATCAGGTTGAGGGATATCGATAGGTCCGGCCATAGTGGCCGATCGTTCCCGTATGCGTGACATCAGGCAAGCACCCCATACTCACAATCGAACAGACATCCGAGTCCATAAATGGGTGTACCTATTTATACAGGCGCCCGAAAGTAGCGCATAGAGAAGCGAGCCGCCGACCAAACTGATCGGCGGCTCGCGCACACATAAGGGAGAGAGATTCGTTTAGGAGCTCGCGTGCTCCGCCTCACCGTTGGTGAAGCTGAAGCTCGTGCCCGCGGCATCCACGATCACATGATCGCCCGCGTCGAACTCGCCCGACAAGATGCGGCTGGCTAGCGGGTTCTCGATCCGCTTCTGAATCGTGCGTGCCAGCGGGCGCGCCCCATACGCCGGGTCGTACCCTTCGCTGATGAGCTGCGCTTTGGCCGCATCCGTAAGTTCGAGCACGATGTCGCGCTCGCTCAAACGCTGACGCAGCCCCTGGAGCATGATCTCCGCGATCCCGTCGAGGATCTCCTTCTTGAGCTGGTGGAAAACCACGACCTCGTCAATACGGTTGAGCAGCTCCGGACGGAAGAACTGGTCACGCATCCCGACATTGAGATTCGCGTTGAGCTTGCCCGATTCCAGATCCGGCTTGAGACCCTGGGCGTCGAAATCCGCACCGGGGCCACGACGAATCAGGTCGCGCACCGCGGCTTCGATCTCCCAGTCCTCGCTGCCTCGCTCGGCCATCTCGAGGATCTTCTGGCTGCCGATGTTGCTCGTCATCACCACGATGGTGTTCTTGAAATCAACCGTGCGTCCCTGACCATCGGTCAGGCGACCGTCGTCGAGCAGCTGCAGCAGCACATTGAACACATCCGGGTGCGCCTTCTCGACCTCGTCGAGCAGGATCACCGCGTAGGGACGACGACGGACCGCTTCCGTCAGCGCGCCGCCCTCCTCGTACCCGACATAGCCGGGAGGTGCACCGATCAATCGGCTCACCGCGTGCTTCTCCATGTACTCGGACATATCAATCCGCACCAGCGCGTCTTCCGTGTCGAAGAGGAACTCCGCGAGCGCCTTGCATGTCTCCGTCTTCCCAACGCCCGTGGGGCCGAGGAACAGGAAGCTGCCGATCGGCTTGCTCGGATCACCAAGGCCCGCACGCGAGCGGCGCACCGCGTTGGACACCTCGACCAACGCATCGTCCTGCCCCACCACGCGCGACTTGAGGTGCTCCTCCATCTGCACGAGCTTCTCGCGCTCGCTCTCGATGAGCTTGCTCACCGGGATACCCGTCCAACGACCAACGATCCGGGCCACCGCTTCCGGGTCGACCTCTTCCTTGATGAGCACCTCGCCCTTGGACTGACGCTCATCGATGTTTGCCTCCGCCTGATCGAGCTGCTTTTGCAGCTCAACCAGGTCGCCGTACTGGATCCGCGCGGCCCGCTCCAGATCGCCGACGCGCTGCGCCTGCTCCAGCTCGGTGCGCTTCGCATCGATGTCGTTCTTGATACTCCGAACCACATCGAGGTCCTTCTTTTCTTCTTCCCAACGGGCTGTCAGCGCGCTGTTCTGTTCACGCAGACCCGCAAGCTCGGACTCGACACGCTGGATCTCCTTCTTGCTGCTGTCGCTCTCAGCGTCAAGCTTGAGCGCTTCGCGCTCGATCTCCAGCTGCATGATCTTCCGCCGAAGCTCGTCGAGCTCCGTTGGCATCGAGTCGATTTCCATGCGCAGCGAACTCGCCGCCTCATCAACAAGGTCGATCGCCTTGTCCGGGAGGAACCGGTCCGTGATGTATCGATCGCTCAGCGACGCGGCCGCGAGGATCGCGCTGTCCTGAATCCGCACGCCGTGGTGCGCCTCGTAACGCTCCTTCAAACCACGCAGGATCGCGACGGTTTCCTCAACACTCGGCGCATCGACGAGCACTTTCTGGAAACGACGCTCGAACGCCGCGTCCTTCTCGATGTGCTGACGGTACTCATCGAGTGTCGTCGCGCCGATGCATCGCAGCTCGCCGCGCGCCAGCGCCGGCTTGAGCAGGTTCCCGGCGCTGACCGCGCCTTCCGCGGCACCCGCGCCGATGATCGTGTGCAGCTCGTCGATGAACAGGATCACCTGCCCATCGCTGCCCTCAACCTCGCGCAGCACGGCCTTGAGCCGATCCTCGAACTCACCGCGATACTTGGCGCCCGCGAGGAGCTGCCCCACATCGAGCGCGATAATCCGCTTGTCCTTCATCCCGTCGGGGCAATCGCCGTTCACGATGCGCAGGGCAATCCCTTCCGCGATCGCGGTCTTCCCCACGCCGGGCTCACCGATCAGCACCGGGTTGTTCTTGGTCCGGCGCGAGAGCACCTGCATGCAGCGCCGGATCTCTTCATCTCGACCGATCACCGGGTCGAGCTTGCCGTCGCGTGCCCGATCGGTCAGGTCGATGCCATACTTCTTGAGCGATTCGAACGATGCCTCCGCGTTCGGGTCGTTGATGTTCTGTACCCCCGACGCCTTGCGGATCTGATCGATCGCCTGTTTGATCGATTTGGTATCCGCGTGATGGGTCTTAAGAATTTCTGTGACCGTCCCACCCAGTTCACTCAGCGCCAGCAGCAGATGCTCGCACGAGATGAACTGATCGCCCATCGACTCGGCGCCTTTGTCGGCCTTGCCGAGGATGTCCATGATCTCGCGCCCGCTGCTGCCAGCACCCGACGAAGTCGTCGGCAGGCGCCCGAGCTCAGATTTCACGATCTGCGAGAGTTGGGCCATCGGTGTGCCGATCTTCTTCAGGATCGCCGAAACCGGGCCGTTCTGATCTTCGATCAACGCATCGAGCACATGCAGCGCTCCAACCTCGGGGTTGTTATTGCCCATCGCAGACTGCTGCGCCTGCGCGAGTGCTTGCTGTGCGAGCGTTGTGAGTTTATCCATTCGCATGTCAGTTCCTCCTAACTGCCGCGTTGGGCACATCTTGTGCACCATCGCCGGAGAACTGAATGCAACTGGCGCGCCAGACTCGGAATGGTGATTCCAGCCCTGAGATCGGTCATGTGCGCCCGGAAATGGCACCCATCCGCGCCCCCACTGCCGCTCTGGCAGACAGGGCGGTCTAGATCAAGGCTCAACTTCAGCGCATGAGAAAACGCGGCGTATCGCAGTCGGTGTCAGTGTCCGAAACCCTGATGAACAGGGGGGTGCCCAGGTCCGGATCCCGACCTTCCACTCGTTGGAGGCCTGGTCTTCGCCCAGAATCGCTCGGCTCCCAATCAGAGACTCAAAGGGATCGAACTTGTCTGACCGACCGCGATACGCCGCGTCTTGTCACAACATACTCCGACAACACGCGAGTTGATCCCTCCATTTCGTCCACTCTGGCATAATTCGTCCAATTGTGGACAACCACCCAAACAGACACGATCGATAACCCCATACAATGAGAAGGGTTGCAATTCCCATATCACCCTTCGCAACCCTTCCGAACCTCGTGCGTATCGGACGAAGCTCATCACGCAGACACCCCCATGTCAGCGTGACAACGCGGTGTTTCTCCGCTATGCTCGTGACCTGAGAAAACATCACCTGATCACCCACGCACACGCATCGGGTGAATGACACTCAACTCAACGCCTGTGACATAAAGGTTTACACTCATGAAGACCCATCGCAACACCCGACGACTGACTGTCGCTGCACTCTTTGTTCTCCCCGCGACCCTCATCGGGTGCACCAGCTCGAACGGACCGCACCACGCCGGTGATATCGATTCGATCCGATGGGACCCGAGCCCCGCGATGCACACCACCGCGCAGCGTGCCCACGATCGTTATAACTCCCACGCACGCATGAAGGACACAAACCTTCGCGCGCTCACTGAGGATTTCGATCACGCGTTCTTCCTCGATCGCCCGACACGCCTCTACCACGGCGTGAAGCCCTGATCGCTGATCAAACTCTGACAGAAAAGAACCCGCGTGTCCGATCGGACATGCGGGTTCTTTTTCAGCCTGATGTGCTTTGTTGATTCAGCGTGCGGTGTAGCGGCCGCGCGAAACCTTCTTGAATCGCTTGTTCTCACGAATCAACGCCTGGTTCACGATGGTGCGGAAGTTCGCCGCGGTCGTCATGTAGCCGGCTTGCTGGACTGCCTGAGTCACCTCGGTGACGCTCATTTCCTTGCCCTTGAGGACATCAGCGAGCGAATCAACCAGGTTCTTCTCGTTGCGCGGACGGCGGCGGATGCCACCTGCAGCACTCAGAGCGCCTTCTTCCGCCAGCGCCTGCTCGACCGTAGACAAATCTTCAAGCAGCTTCTCGCGTCGACGCTCAAGCTTCCGCACATTGCGTTCGCGGCGTTGCAACTCCGCCTGGAGTTCTGCGGTCGACATGGCGCCAGCGCCAGACGGGGTGTTGGTGTTTGTGCTCGAACGACGACTTACTTTTTTCTTCTTAGCCATTGGTGGTACCGATTTCCAGTTCTTCTAGAGTGTTGTGTGATACACCGTGCCTCAGAACTGAGGCATTCTGAATCAAATTCCGTAGAGACACATCAAAGCTGTGCGAAATGATCGGAAAGGCACAGTTCATTGATACCATATAAGCGTTCTGCTCCAAAGGCAAAACATGAACACTAAAATACCTAATATTTTTGATTCCTAACATGCAATAAGCCGTGAAGACCCACCACTTTATGCATAATACCCTATTTCAGTAGGTAAATATACTCACAGCAACTCGCCCTGCACACCGAGCTTCGCAAGCAACCCATCGAACTGGTCAAGATCATAGAACTCGATCTGGACCCGTCCCTTTGTTCCCTGCTTGTTGGTTTTGAGTACCACCCGCGTCCCAAGATGCTCACTCAGTGAGCGTTCCAGGTCTCGGAGCACCGATCCGACGCGATCAGGATGCGTCGCAGCCGGTGCACCCGGTGTTTCGGGCTGCTCATTGCCTGCACTCGCGCCCGATTCATCATGTGAACTATGAAGTGAATCAATCGCAGACTCGAGATCGCGGACGGTCCACCCTTGAGCAATCGCCCGACGAGCAAGCTCGGCCCGCATTGTATGATCCTCGCAGGAGAGCAAAACCTTGGCATGCCCAACGCTGATCGCACCCGATGCAATATGATCCCGGGTCTCTTCGTCCAGATCGAGTAAGCGTAACAGATTCGCTAACCCAGACCTACTCATTCCCATCCGTTCGGAGAGTTGCTGCTGGGTGCTCCCGAATCGATCCATCAGTTGCCTCATTCCTGTGGCACGCTCGATGGGGTTCAGATCCGCACGCTGGATATTCTCAATCAGCGCGAGTTCGGCCGAGCGCTCGTCGTCCGCCTCGTCGACAATCGCCCGGATCGTTCCCAGCCCAGCCAGCTTCGCCGCCCTCCAGCGCCGCTCGCCTGCGATCAACTCAAACTCATCAACACCCGCAACTGCCCGCACCACAATCGGTTGCATAAGCCCGTGTTCCTTGATCGAGCTCGCGAGTGTCTCGATCGCCTCTGTTTCAAAGACACGACGGGGCTGATGAGGATTGGGACGGACCTTCTCGATCGAAAGCTCCATCACCTGCTCACGGTCAAATGTACGGCTTATGTTCGTATTGATAGTTTCCGGTTGTGCTGCTTTCGATGTGTGGTTTGATTCAACCTGGATTGGTGCCGCATCGACTAATGAGCTCAACCCGCGCCCAAGCCGGGCGCGTTTGGTTTTCTTCGGCTGCTTCTTATCTGTTGAACTCATCGCGTACCTCCGTGCACAAATCAATCGTTCTGTGCCCTCATGCCTGCATGAGGGACTGATCAAGAATATCATCTTTCGATGCCTAAATCCCCCACCACTGAAATCATTGCACGCGGCGTACTCATCCAGCACGGATGCGTGCTGCTCTGCCAGAACCTCAAACACGGGTATACCTACCTGCCGGGTGGGCATGTGGAGTTCGCGGAGGCCGCCGCGGACGCCCTCAAACGGGAGATGCTCGAGGAGTGCGGGGAACAGGTCCGCGTTGGTCCCCTGCTTCTCACACACGAGGAAGCCTTCGAGGGTCCCAAACGCGTACACCACGAGGTCAACCTCGTGTTCCACATGGAACACTCAAAGCCCGTGCTTGAGGAACCTACACCCATCAGAAGCGTCGAAGACGATATTGGGTTCATCTGGGCCGACCTCGCCGAACTCATCGAGATGGATCTCCGACCGCACACGATGAAGGCCTGGTTGGCCAGTGGTGGGGGGATCGAAGAGCACAACGGCCCCCTGCTATCCGCCTTCCCCGAGTCGCTCCGGTACGCACCCGCCGACCACAGCTGATCTGAGACCAGTTCGTCGATCACGCTTGATCGGGTCCGGAAACGATCCGATATCTCGTGCGATGCCCTCGCCCTCCGAGTCCAACCCGCCTGTATCAACACCTGCCCATCCAGGCGCAGGCGTTGATCGTGCTTCCGAGCTTGCTGAGCTCGGCGCGATGGCCCCGCTTTATGCACACGAAATCCACAACCTGATCACGAATCTCTCGGGCAGGGCCCAGCTCGCACTGATGCGCCCTCACGACCCGGACATTGTTCAATCCACTCTCCGCACTGTCGTCGAAGGGTGCGAGCGTGCATCGCGGCTCTCCCAGCTCTTCCTCTCGCAGTGTGATCTCGAAGATCAGGAGCGGGGGGCCGACCTGGTTGGCGTCATGGAACGGCTCGAGCGCTCATTCCGATTCGATCCGACTTCTGACGCATTGCTTCGATTTCCGACAGTACACGCCGACCTCCGCCCCGATGCACCCGCGATTGTTTTGGAGCAAGTCCTCGACAACCTGATCCGAAACGCACTCCGCGCGATTCACGAGCACCCATCTCCTGACGACCCCGAGCACGCGATCACGATTCAGATCAATCCCGCAATCGACAGTTGTTCCACATGGAACACCCCCACCACCAACGCGATCATGATCGTTGTTGAGGACACCGGCGTCGGCATGAGTGAGTCGCATATCGAATCACTGCTGACACCCGCAAACAGCCCTCGTGCCGCACGCATTCACAACGAAAGGTACCCCCGCCACGGGCTGGGCATGCGCGTGTGCCAGATGCTCATCGAATCGGTAGGGGGGGTCATCCGGTGCGAGTCCGAACCGAACAAAGGCACACGAATGATCGTGATCGTGCCTTCGATCGAATTCAACTCCCAGGACTCAAAGCGAGCGGCCTGAAACCAAACACAAAGATTCAGCGCTCAACCGGCACAACATCCGTTGGCATGAACTCCACCCAGACCGGATCGCCCGGCTCAGGATGTACCGCGCTGCTCGCGCTGTACGGGTTCATCTCCGCGATCTTAATCGGCGGACACCCCTGCACTTCTACGAGATGCTGCGCCGTCTCACCGAGGTAGGTGGTCTCAAGCAGCTTCCCCGGAAGCGTGTTCTCTGAATCCGGCTTGCGGAGACGGATGGCCTCGGGACGCACAGACAACAATGTTTGTTCGGTATTTTGTAGGCCATGACCCTCACTCACCACAGCATCGAAAACACCGGCTTCAACCTCGAACTGGACGCGATCATGTGCGATCTCGCCGGCTTTAGCCTCGATCAGGTTCGTTTCGCCAAGGAACTCGGCAACAAATCGATTTCGCGGCGATCGGTACAGCTCTCGGGGCGTCCCAATCTGTTCGATGTGCCCACTCTTGAGCAGCGCGACACGATCCGCCATCGAGAGCGCTTCCTTCTGATCGTGTGTCACATAGACCGTCGTGATCCCCGAGTCCTTGCAGATCTTGCGGATCTGCAGACGCAGATCGTTACGCAGCTTTGCATCGAGGTTCGAAAGCGGTTCATCAAGGAGGAGCACATCGGGTTTGATCACGAGCGCTCGAGCGAGTGCGACACGCTGCTGCTGACCGCCGGAGAGTTGGTTGGGTTTGCGGGCCGCGTACTCTTCCATCTGCACCGCTGCGAGCGCGTCGAGGACGCGCTGATCCTTCTCAGGGTTCGCGACCTTGCGGACATTGAGCCCGAACGCGACATTCTGCGCCACGGTCATATGCGGCCAGAGCGCGTAAGACTGGAACACCATCCCGGTATTGCGTTTGTTGGGTGGATCGTGGGTGACATCCTTGCCGTCGAACGCGATCGTGCCGCTGGTTGGGTCGATGAATCCGGCGATCATGCGCAAGAGGGTGGTTTTTCCGCACCCGGACGGGCCGAGCAGGAAGAACAGCTCGCCCGGCTCGATCGTTAATGAGAGATGATCAACCGCGGTCGCGGCGGACTTGCCCGCCCCAAACACCTTGACGAGATTTTCGATCGTGATTCGTGTACCCATCGTCGGCAATGATAGCAACGAACCGGTGCGCGTCGTGATAGACTCAAGACATGGGCGCCCCCGATCCACGATCTTCACAAACACCCAGACGCGTCGATCCGCTCGATCGATTGCGTTCCTTGCGTGTGCGCCCCGACCGTGCCCGTGATCTCCATCATGACATGGCGGCGCACATGAAGACAATCCGCAAGGTCTCCCGCGCTGAGTCGGCGATCGCGCAAGCTTGGAGTGCCGCCGCGCCCGACGCGATCGCATCTCGATGTTCACTGATCGGGATGAAGGCCGGGCATGTGGAAGTGGGGGTTCCGGACGCGTCGACGCGTTATCAGACGGACCGGTGGCTGCGAGGTGGGGGGCTCAAAGAGCTCTCAGCGCTGGCAAAGATCCCGATCCGAGGCGTCCGTTTCCAGATCATTTCCCGCCCCTGAATCGCTCTGGGTTGCACCAAGGATCATTTTTTGGATCAGTTTCGTGTGAAATCCCTTTGACACCGAAGTCGATTTCGGAGATGCTGGTCCATCGGCGGCGTCGTGGTCGGTCGATGACAAATCATTCGTAGCGCGACCTGGAACGCGATTCGGCTTGACGCACACACAAGCCGAACGCACCTGATGGGGTCTCTAAGGGAAAGAGCATCGCACTCTGCACACACTGCGATGCTCCTGAGTGCTACGAACTGTGTCTTGTTGCGAGGCTACTCCTCCTGGGCCGCACGAGCAACGAGACACAACGGGCGGTGTCTTCTCGTGGGGGATACCGCCTTTTTTATGCGCTCATCTTCTGTTTAATTGGTCGCGATTCAGGCGTTCAAGACCGCTGCGTCTGCAGGGTGTTCTCAAGCAGCCCGAGCATCTGCTTGGCGCTCTCGCGAGAGATATCGATAGCCGCGATCGTCGCGGATTCGAGGATCTGGGCCCGCACAAGCTTCGCGGTTTCCTTCGCGTAATCCGTGTCCTGGATCGATGAGAGGGACGCGTTGAGATTCACGAGGGTTTCACCGATCACATTCTTCCGAGAATCGATCTCGTTGAGCGTGTTCCCGATCGCTCCTCGGGTGGTCGATATCTTCTCACGGGCTCGCTCGGCGACCGCTTGCGCTTTTTCCGGGTCCTTGCGGAGGAGCTCCGCGATGTTGCCCAGGTCTTCATCGATGAAGTCACTCGTGTATTCCTGAAGGACGGACTCACCCTTGAACATCGTGGTCCGTGCGATCGAATCGATCCCGTTGATGATCGATTGGGCTTCCTGCGCCTTTGCGTCGATCTCCGACTGCGACAACCCGCCGGTATTCGCGGCTTCCACGATCAACGACTCGAGGTCGATGATGAGATCGCTCAAGACACTCAGCCCGCCCTCCTTGGCACCCAGGAAGGACTCCTGCTGTGTGATCGCGTCGAACTCCTTGTTCAGGGAATAAATCTCGGCTTCATGCGCGTTGATCGAGATCATCCCGCTCGGATCGTCCGAAGCACGATTCACCTGCTTGCCCGTGGCAAGGCGCTCGAGCGCGGTGTTGAGTTCATCCTGATTCCGTTGGAGTTGGATCAGGCCGAACCCGAACATGCTGGAAATCCCGTTCGTGTACATGAAACGCGTATCGGGTCTTCAGCGAGCCCACTGAATCCCGAAGCACGGAATCCCATTGCATACCATCACCCATGCGACGCGTTCGGCACGATTCAGGCGACGATCACCCCGAAGAGTGGGGGGGGAATGGCCCTGATCATCCCGATCATCGCGATTGGGACCTGAGTGAGGGGCTCGATCCAGAAGGTCCCAGCGCCATGGATTTGGACCAGTTCGGTTCCGAGCTCGATAACTGCCCCAACTGCAACGCAACGATCTACGACCAGTCCGAGATGTGCCCGGAATGCGGCTGGTATCTCGGCGAGGTTGAGAAAAGCGTATCGTTGTGGGTGTTTGTCGGGGTAGTGGGATTAATTGTGATCCTGTTGTTCTGGATGATCTGAGCATCCGTAACCCGATTTCTGTCGTATAGTTGCGGGTCGATGACACGCGAGCGCTGCCGGTATGGGGATATGCCGGACGCTATCTGACCCCCTGAACGGGGTCTCAACGGAGTTTGACCATGCTGAAGATGCCCGCAACCAACCAGACCCTTCGCGCCCGGACGCGTGCATTCACCCTCGTGGAGTTGCTCGTCGTGGTCGCGATCATCGCCGTCCTGATTGCCCTGCTCTTGCCGGCGCTTTCCGGCGTGAGCAAGGCCGGGAAGAAAAACTCGACCCAGAACATGATGAACGCGTTCACCAACGCCGTCGCATCGTTCAGCAACGACAACGGGTCCCGCATGCCCGGCTACTTCTCCGCATACGAGATGGGGCTGGAATCCAACGAGGATGCCGGCATGTCCGCCATGGAGAACATCCTCATCGAGCTCGGCGGCACCGATGTGGTGCTCGGCAGCTACGAGGACTACTCGGGCGATATCAACGAGGACGCGGGGATCATCTCCATCGCTCCGTATTCGAACTCCGACCCAGGCGCCGTTGTGATCAACACCAAGCTCATCGGTTCCAGCGGTGCATACTTCGCACCGGACACCAACTTCCTCAAGGTCCTCGACGCCGAGACCCAGCAGCAGGTCGTTGGCAACGGGCTCGGTCAGGAGCTCATGCCCGATCTTGTCGACGCCTTTGGCAACCCGATCCTCGCGTGGGTCCAGGACACAAGCTCACGCGGATCGATCGATCCTGACAATAATGATCCCGACGGGTTCGGGCAGTTCGCCTCCGTCAGCTCCGACGGCAACGGCGACTACGCCGGGCCGGCGTGGTTCTACCTCGCGAGCAACGACTGCTTCCTCGGTGATGATGCGAACAACATCGGGCTCGGCGGCGTGAACCAGAACGCGTACAGCGCCCTGAGCACACAACGCCTCAGCGGCGGCTCAGGCACACAGCCGATCGATGACGAGGACCGTGTCCGCACGCTCGTGGCGCTCCTCGCCAGCCCCTCGTACTACGCGCTCCCGAGCAACCAAACACTCGAGGATATTGAGCCGCACGAAATCCTCCCTTCGCGTCCGCGTGGAAGCATGCTGATCCAGTCCGCGGGTGCGGATGGCTACTTCCTGGGCACGCGTGATCAAGGATGGGGCGCTAACGCCGATACCGAAGACGGGTACCACCTCGGCTTTGGTTTTAACTTCAAGAACGAAAGCGGGCGTCATCAGGGTGATGATGGTGAGTACATCACATACGATGTCGTAGACGACTTCGACGACATCATCCAGGCCATAAACTGATCCGCATACAACATGAGCATCACGACCCCGTGCGAAAGCACGGGGTTTTTTCGTGCCGAGTTATGCCCGATGTGGTACAACAAAATTGATGGGGTCAGGGGACGGAAGCGAAACGATACACCGAGCACGACGACGCGCGATCGCAGCGCTCGCGATGTTCACGATCGGAACGCTCTTGGGCGTGCGTTTGATCCAAGCAGATCTACACTCGATGAGCACCGTCTCGCTCGCACTCGCGGGGCTGTGTGTCGCGCTCGGTGTCCTCCTTGGTGGTCGGGCATCCCGTGCGGTGTTTCTGGGCATCAGCGTGCTGCTGCTGGGAACCGGGTGGACCATGCTCCGCGTGGATCCTGTCCACCCAGATCGGCTCGATGCGATGCTCGCGCGCCTCACCCCCTCCATGATTGATGACGGTCGTGCGTTCCCGCTGGAGGTACGAGGCACAATCACCCAACCAAGCATGGTCGTTCATCGTGCGCAGGGGCTCGCGGACCCACCCATGTGGCCACACAGCAGCATCCGCGCTGAGCTTTCGCTCGCTTCAGTGCTTGTGCACAACGGAAACGGACGAACGGACTGGGTTGCGAGCGAGGGCACGATGCGCCTCGTTGTGCCAGAAGGACAAGACTTGCGCGCCGGCGATCGCGTCGAACTGTTGGGACGCTACAGCGCCCCAAGCGAACGACGCAATCCCGGCAACCCCGATTGGGCACGGCTCGCTGCGCAGCGCGGCTTTGTTGGCACGCTTATCGTTGAGCACCCTTCGCACATGCGCCCAATGGAACCCGGCGGGCTGATCGCACGCGCGCGTTCCTCCGTCATGCGGGTCCGGGCATTTATCCGCAGTCGCGCCATGTGCAGCGTGGGGATCGACGAGTCGCACCCAAGCGACGAGCGCGTCGCGATGCGGAGCGCTTTGCTGCTCGGCGAACGCGATCCGATGTTCAACGATGTGTTCGGTCGGTTCCAGCGCGTGGGCGTCGCGCATGTGCTCGCGATCTCCGGGTTCCACCTCGCGCTTGTCGTGTTCATATGCACACTCGGCGTCCGGTTGCTCGGCGAACACCCAAGACTCGAGAGCGCGATCATCATCCTGATCCTTCTGGGGGTCGTGGTGCTCATCCCGCTGCGTCCACCGATTATGCGGGCGGCGCTCATCGTGGGCGCCATGCTCCTTGCGCACCGCTTCGGGCGTCGCTACGACCGTATCACGATCCTGGCCTGGGTCGGGCTCGGGCTGTTGATGTGGCGACCGCTGGATGCGACATCGATGGGCTACCAGCTGAGCATGGGTATCACGGCGCTGCTGGTGATACTCAGTGAGGCGCAGACACGCGCTTTGCTCGACCGGCATATGGGGCTGCTCACGCCTGTGCCAAACAAGTCGCGGACGCGGGCGTTCCTGCGTTGGTGTGGCGAGCTGGTGCGAGTGAATGTCGCGTGCTGGATTGTGGCGCTGCCGACAATCGCGTATCACGCGGGCGTGGTGGGTGTGCTCGCGCCGATCGCGTCGATCGTGCTGGTGCCGATGATCGGGCTGATGATGGCGCTGGGATATCTTCAGATCCTGATCGGGATCCTTTCGCCGGGGCTTGCGGAGCGCACGGCTTGGATCATGGATGCGCCAAGCGCCTGGACACTCGATCTGGTCTCGTGGTTCGAGGGGCTGCCGTTCGCATGGGCCTGGGTGCCCAGCGTGAGCGCGTTGTGGGCCATGGTCGCCACGCTGGTGCTCGCGCTGATTATGACGCGCCCCCGTCGGCTGCGACGATGGACGACGGTCGCGGCTGTCGTCGTCGTTGGGATATGGGGATGGGCGCAGCCCACGCTCAATCGCCCCGACGCGCTCGTGCGCGTCGTGATGTTTGATGTCGGAGACGGCTCTTGCGTGCTGGTTCAAACAGGCACGCACGGCGTGCTCTGGGACTGCGGCTCGCTCGATCGGCGCGTAGGAGATTCGATTGCGCGATCATTGCGTACGCTGGGCGTAACCACGCTCGACGCGGTGGTGATCACCCACGACAATCTGGATCACTACAACGGCTTCCCAGAAATCGCAGACCATATCCCCATCTCGGGCGTGTACATCACCCATCGATTGGATCAGAACCCGAGTGTCGCGTTCACGCGCGTTCGAACGCACCTCGAGTCTCGCGGGCATCGGTTCTCCACTATTACGCAGGGCGACACGATCACCGTTGGCGGGTACACCATGGAGATACTCTGGCCCCGCCGGGATATCGCGCCCACCCTCGACGACAACGACACTTCGCTGGTGGCGTTGCTGGATGTACCGCTCGGCGGGTCCGTCCTGCTCACGGGCGATATTGAAGGGGCGGCGATGGATCGTCTCCGGATTGCGTACCCGGAACTGCCGGAGCTTCTTGAGCAAGGTGTCCTTGAACTCCCGCACCACGGGAGCGCAAGGGCCAAGGCGTACGCGTTCATTGATTGGCTCAACCCGGGCGTGATCCTGCAATCCACTGGGCCCTCACGCCTCAATGACGAACGCTGGAGCGAACAGCGGACCGGGCGTTCGTGGTATGCCACCGCCGAGCATGGTGCGATCGTTGTTGAGTTTGATCAACGCGGTCAGATCACGCACCGGTACTGGTTTGCTGATTGATCATTCGGCGGGATGCTCGGGCGCTTCACCAGAGAGCACCCGCATGACATCACGCACAACCCAGCTCATCGCTTCCTTTGCCTGGCGTGTTCCCGCCGCGATGTGCGGTGTCAGGATCACATTGCGCAAACCCCACAACTGCGACTCCGCCGGGATCGGCTCCGGGTCGTGGACATCGAGAATGAGGCGTGCTTGCGGATGCGATTGCGCAAACTCCGTCGCGGCGTCGGTATTCAGGACCATCCCGCGCGAGGCATTGATGAGGACGACATCGGGGCGGAGCATCGCGAAGAACGATGAGCCGAAGAGTTTTGCGTTGCTCGCCCGTCCGTCAACATGGATTGTGATCACCTGCGATTGGCGCGCGAGTGTGTCAAGATCCATCGGGATCGCGCCGCCACGGGAGCGCTCATCGATAACAATCAGATCGTGATATCCAACGCGCA
The DNA here is from genome assembly GCA_965216865.1 of Phycisphaerales bacterium. Classification (GTDB taxonomy): domain Bacteria; phylum Planctomycetota; class Phycisphaerae; order Phycisphaerales; family UBA1924; genus UBA1924. The sequence continues at coordinate 1,636,731 of OZ244206.1, read as the reverse complement.
TGCCCAGCGATTCCGCTACACGCGCCACGCGCGATCCGATCCGCCCCATGCCGACGATCCCGAGCGAGGATCCAACGCATGTTCGCGGCGTGACCGCCTCGTCACGGAATCGTCCCCAGCGAGCGGGCTCGAGTGGTTGATCGAGCGTGGCGATCGGGCGGAGGGTGCTGAGCATCATCGATGTCACGAACTCGACGACGCCCTCGGTGTTGGCGGCCGGGGTGTGTACCACGGGGATGCCTCGCGTTCGGCACGCGTCGAGATCGATGTTGTCGAGCCCGACGCCGGCGCGGGCAATAACTCGGAGATTGGGTGCTCGATCGAGCAGGGCTTCGTCTACCCGGGTGTATGTTCGCACGACCAACGCCTGAGCGAAATCCAAATCCGCGTCCGATGGCGCATCGCGATCGAGGACCCGGACCTGCGCGCGTGTGCGCAACCATTCAAATGGCGATGTCGCGATGGGTTCGGTGATGAGCACACGAGGGCGGGTCATGGGATTGATGCTATCCGTTTCGGAATCGGTTGCGACGCTCTTGTCTCCCTCAGATTGGGGATAAGGCGTGGAGCAATGGGGATAATTCAAGGTTATAGGATGGTGTTTCCGATGCTGGTGTCTGCAATGGGGGCCGTTTCGGAGCCGACACGACACCCGATACACACTCGAACTCGCAGCATGGAGGCTTCGCGATGAACAAATCTGACCTGATCGAAGCAGTGGCATCGGAGCTCGAGAGCTCCAAGGCCGAGGCAAGCAAAATGATCGAAGCGGTGATCAACGCGATCTCCGAGGGGCTCAAAACCGAAGAAAAAGTCGCGATCAGCGGGTTTGGGACTTTTACGAAGAAGCACCGTTCTGCCCGCGTGGGGATGAATCCGGCAACCAAGGAGCCCATTCAGATCGGCGAGAGCACGACCTGCTCGTTTAAGCCTTCGCAGCACCTCAAGGACTCTCTGCACGAGCCAAAGCCCCTTGCGGCGATGTCTCGCTGAGTATCCGTTCCAGTTGAACTGATCAGTCCTACCATTCTGTTCAAGGCACACCTCGGGGAGGGGTGTGTTTTTTATACATCTCGATTGTTGAATTTCGCCCATGATTTCAATGTTCCCTCTTGACATGAGATCGATTTGTGCAATTCTCCAGATCTAATCAAAATCGAAGGACGTTGACAATGAAGAACTTACGACTGTTTTTGCACACTACTTTGTGTGCCCTTATCATGATGGCCGCTAGCACAGCCAAGGCCCAGGAAACCACTGGCGAGCACCGTGTCCTGATGATGGGTGGGTGGGAACTCAACGAGATGCTCCATTCGGATGGCTCGTTTATGGGGTACTGGGCGATCCCGCTGCAGGAACTCAGTGTTGGCAACATCCGGCGGATGTGGTTCGAGCCGATCGCGGGGGATGACTGGGCGGTCACGGCCCACGAGCCCGTCAACGCGCCCGCCTTCCATCAGCACTTGATTGACAATGGTCTGAGCGAAGAATCTGCCGGGATCTTTAACTGGCGCGAATCGATCGCGCATGGAAAGTTCACGAATCAGGATATCGACGGCGGCACGCAAGGCCCTATTGAAAAAGGGTTTATCTCTGGCGACCCGATGTCTGAGACCGCCGGCGCGATGTCCGACCCCACACCGATGATCAATCTGCTCGCCGAAGTAAGCTATCCGATCGCCCCTGGGATGACAGAGCTGATGGTCAGTGGCACGGCGGGCGCGACCGTGAACATGAATCAAGCGACGAAAGAGCTGCTCGATTGTCTCCGATCCACCAGCTCGATTCTGTGCGGGGCTTGCCTGTGTGAAGAAGATGTTGATATCACCTACGGCTCTTGGTCGGTTGCCCAATCAGAGGGCGGGCCTCAGTCTGTGATGTGCGATTACACACGCGTTGTGACCTATGCGATCACCAAACAGGGCCAGAATGCTGATTGCACGGACTGCAGCGAGGTTCTGGACACAATCGAGCAGGTCGAAACACGCCAGGTGCTCTTCATCGGTGAGGAATGCCCTTCTACACCTTCAGGATGAAGACGGGTTACCAAGCCCCCCTAAATCGGTAAATCCAGCTCAACTCCGGCGATCAGGATTGCGATATACTGGGTGCTATGCTCGCGCTCGCGTTCAGAATCACTGCAATCCTGATTGCCGGCTTTCTCCTTTCCTGGGTGATCACTTTCACGGTCCGGGTTGATCCGATGTACCGTTCGATCCACTCGGTTGGAGAGCGCTTTAGCCACATCGTGCCTCGCGGGTATGACAAGGGCGCACACAACTTCGAAGCGCAGTATGTGCGTGTGGAGCCCAGTTCGTACTACAAAGACCCGAGCAAGCTGCTTGCGAAATACGATCTGGATCTGAATCTCCAACCCAACCCCCGCACCGATATCGCGAATCGCGAGCAGTTCATTATCCCGGGCGTCGGGATCATGATCGTCGTCGCGTCGCTGATCACGATCGTGATCTGTCGGAGGAACTGCATCGAGAGGCTCCGTGGTGGCGGGGATGGTTCCTTCACGCGTCTGACGATTGGTTTGACGGCGATGAGCATGCTGAGTGTGGGTGCGTTGCTGTGCTTCCGCCTGTTCCTTACCGGTGTCGACGACGGCTTGATCAAGCGCGCAGCAGTTGGCAGCGCTCAGGCACATTCGTACTACGAAGGAAACCTGACTCTCTATGACTACTACGACGCGAACCTGACGCTCTCGATGAGTTTCACATCGCTGATGATGGTGTACATCGGGGTTGGCATCACGCTGTATACCGTGCTGACATGGTTTGGATTGCGGATGTGGACCTCGGCGCATCAGGAATACCCCGAGGTTGAACGGAATGTCGGGTACGCTCGGATGCGTACGCTCCGATGGGCCGGGTACGCAACTCTGGCCTGCACGAGCACGCTGCTGATCCTCGCACCGTGGACGAACACGATGCTCAGCAAGTTCTTCGGCTGACCAAAGTATTATTCTGATTCTGAGAACGCGCGTGCGGCCAGATCGATCGCGGCCCCCAGCGCCGCCGCCTTGTTCACCGTTTCCTTGAACTCAAGATCGGGCACTGAATCCGCAACAATCCCGCCGGCGGCTTGGATGTGGTATTCCCATGCGCCATCGGGGTTGGTTTCATCGAACCGGTCAATCGGGACAACCATGGTCCGCAGCGCGAGCGCGATATCCATCTGCTTATCGAGCGAAACCCAGCCGAGCCCACCCCCGTAGGGGCCACGCCGGACATGCTCGAGCTCGTCGATGATCTGCATGGCGCGAACTTTTGGTGCGCCGGAGATCGTGCCAACGGGGAGCGCTGCGCGGAGCGCGTCCCAGCAATCGAGCCCTTCGCGGATGATGCCGGTGACGGTCGAAGAAATATGCATCACATGCGAGTATCGCTCGATGGACATGAGCTTTGAGAGCTCGATGGAGCCGGGCTGGGCAACCACACCGACATCGTTGCGCCCAAGGTCCACGAGCATCGCGTGCTCTGCGATCTCCTTGGGGTCATTGAGCAGATCGCGCTCCATCGCAAGATCGTCCTCGGGCGTGCGTCCACGCCGTCGAGTCCCCGCGAGGGGGCGATTGGTGACCACCGCGTTGCCGTGCTCGTCGTTGCGGACACGGCAGAGGATCTCAGGGCTCGACGCGACGAGGATGCACCCGCCGGTCTGCATGTACACCATGTACGGCGACGGGTTCACCGCACGCAGCGATCTGTAGACATCGAACGGGTCCGCGTGCGCGCGACGCTCGAAGCGATGCCCGAGGACCACCTGGAAGATGTCGCCGGCCTCGATGTATTCCTTCGCGCGCTCGATCATCGACGCGTGCTCATCGCGTGAGATGTTGCACGGCATGGGTTCGTTTTTGCTGGGCGCGGTCGAGTGCACCCGCCCCAGCGAGAGCGGCTTTGAGTGCTCCTGAACCTGCGTCGCGAGGGCGTCCAGCGCCCCCATCGCGTCGTCATAGCGCTGCGAGGGGTCCTGATCGGGTGTGATTCGTACGAGCTTGACCAGATGAACAAGCTTCTCGACATGATCGAACACGACGAGCTCGTCGTAGAACCCGAAGCTGACCTCGGGGAGGTTGCGATCGTCCGCGGGGGCGTGGTCGAAGCTGAGTTTCTTGGGCTCAGCGTACCGAACCGAATCGTATGCGCTATAGCCAAACCACCCGCCGAGCACACAGTCCGGGAGCAGACCGCGATCGATCGCGGTCTGCGGCGCGTGGTAAGACCATCCCGCGCTGAGCTTTCGCAGGTCGGCTAGCGGATCATCCGACGGGTACGAGTCGTCCGTACCTAGCTCATGATCGACGACGCGGATCGCGTGGCTTTGGGCGCTGAACTCGATGACGGGGTGGGCGCCGAGTATGGAGTATCGCCCCTGCTGGTTGCCATTCTCGACGGATTCGAGGAGGAACGATGGGGCGGTTCGCTGATCCCGCGAAACAAGGCGTCGGTATGCGAGGACCGGTGTGAGCTGGTCGGCGAGCACACGGATCGCGACGGGGATCACAATGGTTTCATCCGCGCCTGTTCTGGCGTTGTGAGCGAGCTGTACGAACTGTTCTCGATCGGTGCTGGGCATCGGGGCAAGTCTATGCGAAGAACTTCTTCCGCATCGCGCCCGTAGGATGAGGTATGAGACGAGCGATCCAGAGCGTGTGTGTGTCCGTATTGTTCCTGTGCGGAGGGCTGTGCACCGCCCAGGAAGATCGCCCCCCGATCATCCCAACGCCCCAGGGCGTGCCGGATGACGAGAAGAAGACCCACTCGGGTTCGCTCGCGGAACTCTTTGAGAAGATTCATGAAGCGGACCCGATCCTGCAGGCGGGGCTCAAGGCGGGCTTGCTCCGTCAGGCACAGCAATCGCTGCCGTTTGTTGTGATCGTCGACAACCCCGGAAGCTATCTGTACGCGATCTCGCAATGGGAATCGATGATCCGTTATCCAATCCTCTGGGACGACGGGAGCGTGGAATCGCGTGAGCACATCGCCAGGTTTGTGCGCGCCTACAAGCCCGACCGCGTGCTGAAACTTGACGAACGAAACGGCTGGTTGATGCCCAGAGACTTTGAGGAGCGTGCATCACAGATCGACCGGGCGCTTGCGATGGCGCTGTCCGAGCAGGCCTCGGACTGGCGACCGGTGCTCGAGAGCATCCGCGATCAGGGGATCGTTTCGCCGGGCATTGTGCTGACGGACCCCAGCGAGCAGGCGTGGGCGGGCGGGCTCGCGCTGGCGGCGGGGCGGTTTCAACCCATCGCCTATATGGAGCGTCCGGCTCGGATTCACGCCCAGCTCGATCCGGAGCAAGCCACCCAGATCGAGGTGCAGTTCGAGTTGCTCGCTCGGAGCACGGGATCGACATGGAACGCGCTCGGCGACGAGATCGATGCGATCACCCTCGCGATGAATACGGGGACACAGATCAAGACCGGCGCGGGTGCTCGCGATCGGCTGGCCCTCACCGATCGGCTGGGGCGCCGGGATCATTCTGGCAACGGGCAGCGATGGGCCTACTGCGGGCAGCTGATCGGGAATGAATCGCAGAGCGTGTACCGTGCGATGTGCGCGTTGTTCCTTGAAATCGATCAATCGTTCATCTGGGACGGGTACCCGGCGGAGCAGCCCTGGGGGATGTATGACGGGACCGAAGCGAGCAAATCGCTTGAGGAGATGGGCTTCGAGGTCGAACTGCACGATCTTCCTCGCAATGGCATCGACCATTGGTACCTGCGTCAGGTCCGCCCGATCGGGACTGCGGACATGTCGCCCGGTTCATCGATGCTGATCCTGATGAACACGAAGGGGACCGCGCACCGCTTCGATCTTGAGGGTGGACGCCAGGAGGAAACATACGCGGGTGATCTCCCGATGATGCAAGTCCCGGGTGTGATGCACATCGTGCACTCGTTCTCGGCGCAGCGCCCCTTCGCGCGCGGAACGATCGCGGGGCGGATGCTTGAGCGGGGGGTGTACGCGTATGCGGGATCGGTGGACGAGCCCTACCTCAACGGGTTTGTCCCGACGCCCGAGGTGGCCCGGCGCTTTGTGGCGGGCGTCCCCTTCGCGGCTTCGGTGCGGTATACGGAACGCGACAGCTGGAAGATCACCGTGCTCGGCGATCCGTTGATCACTGCTGGCGGTGCGGGTCAGCGGATCGAGGCATCACTGGATATCGATTCACTCATCGACCTGAACGATCGCGTCAAAGATCGTATAAAGGAAAATGACTTTGCCGGCGCGATTGGAGATCTCGTGCTGCTCGGGCGCGATGAGGACGCGGCGCGTCTCGCTACAGCGTTGCTCAAGGAACGCCCAGAAGACTTCAGCCCCGACGCGGCGATGATCGCCATGCCCGCCCTGCAGCGTGCCGGTGAGTTTGCCGCGATGGTGGATTGCTTCGAGCATCTCGATACGAGCGGGCGAAAGAATCCCATCATGCAGGACCTGCTGTGGCTGGTCTCGCCGTATGTCCTTGCCCGCGCGGAAAACGATCCCTCGCTGCGTGCCCGCGTGGAAGCGCTGCTGCGTTCGAGCATACGAGACAGTCAGAAGATCAACGACGCGGAGCGCATCGCGATGCAGCTGCGACGCACATCACTGAGCTCCGCGCTGAGCGTGCTCGAATCGCTGCGTGCGGATCTGACCGAAAACCAGCGACGCGAGCTGGATAACGCCATCGCGCGGGTGAAGCGATAAGCACACGGGCGGGGATCTGACCAAAGAAAAACGCCCCGAAAACTTCGGGGCGTAGGTGGTTGATGATCATGTTCGTGTTGCCGATCAGGAGCGTTCAACGAGTTCCGCGAGGAGTCGTGCGCCGAAACCGGTGGGTCCGGCGATCATGTGCGGCTGTTCCTTGTCGGAAGCGTGAGTGCCGGCGATATCGATATGGGCCCACTTGACGCCCTCTTCAACAAAGTGCGAGAGGAACGCCGCGCCCTGGATTGGGTGCGCTTCGCGTACGGGCGCGGAGTTGAGGATATCGGCGACGGGTGACTTCATCATCGCGTTGTATTCCGCATCGTGGGGCAGACGCCAGCAGCGCTCGCCGGTCGCTTCGCCCGCGGCCTCGACGCGTTCACAGAGTTCCTGATCGTCACACCAGAGCCCGGCGAACACCTTGCCCAGCGCCACGACGACGCCGCCGGTGAGGGTGGCCATGTCGACGATGTACTCCGGGTTTTCCTTGTCGCACGCGTAGCAGAGCCCGTCGGCAAGGACGAGTCGTCCCTCTGCATCCGTGTTGGTGATCTCGACGGTGGTGCCGTTGCGGAACTCAAGGACATCATCGGGTCGGTATGCCTCGTCGGAGATGGAGTTCTCCGCGGAGACAAGCAGCGCAACGACGGGGCGGTTGGGCTTGATGACATTGGCGATGATGTGCATCGCGCCGAAGACGCCGCAGCCGCCGTCTTTGTCGCGCTTCATGCCGCGCATGCCGCCGCCGACCTTGATGGAGAGCCCGCCCGAGTCGTAGCTGATGGTCTTGCCGACGAATACGATGGGCTTCTTGGACTTACCGCGATCGGGTGTATAGGCGATGCGGATCATGCACGGCTTGTTCTCGGAAGCCTTGCCAACATTGATATGGCCAACGAGCTTTTCGTCTTCGAGCTTCTTGCCCGAGAAGACGGAGACCGAGAGGTTCTTGCTCTTGCGGGCCATCTTTTTCGCCTCGTTGGCGATCCACATGGGCGTCGCGATGTTCGGGGGCGTCTGCGAGAGTGTGCGTGTGATGTTTGCGCCCTCAGCGAACCCGAGCCCGCGCTCAAAGCCGTCGTTGTAGGCCTTGCAGCAGCCGTGGACGCTGAGCTTGAGCTTGGGCGTGAGCGTTGTCTTCGACCCGCGCAGATCGTCGTAGCGCCATGAGAGAAGCCCGATCCCCTCGCCCATCATCGCGCCGGCGTTGAACGCGTCGACCGCGTCGGCCTTCTTGAGCTTGCTCAGTGCGGCGACGACCTGCATCTCGACGCTCGTTGCCTTGGCTTTGGCAACCGCACGACCGACGGCGCCCGCGGCGACACGGAGCGCACCGGGCTTGAACCCGTCTCTCTTTCCAAGCCCGACGAGCAGCGCACGCTCATACCCGTTGGAGTCATGGATCTCAACGATGCTTCCCAGATCGCCCGAAGCGTCTGAACGCTTGGCGGCCTTGGCGATGGAACCATCGTTATCGAGCGCTTTGGTCTCGGATGAAATGGACTCACCCGAGAAGTGTGCGACGACGAGGATGGTCGGTTTGCCTCGGGTCGCGGTCTTGATCGATTCGAACATGTTGTTCTCCGTGTAATGACGGACCGCGTTCGGGCTGTGCGCTATGAGCGCGCGGCGGCGCGATCTATTGTTCTGATTCTTGTGCGTATATGACGAGACCGGCTCGTCGGTTGCACACGGAGAGGTTATCGCCGGGCGAGCTTGCTTTCAATCAAGTGCTTCGCTTCACCGACGACATAGAAGGAACCCGTGACGAGAATCAGGTCCTGTCCGTGGTCACAAACATGCGCGGCAGCGTTGATTGCTTCCTTCACCGTTGGAGCGGATTCGGACATCACGCCGTTGTTTGCCAGGCACGCGCTGCGGAGTTCCTCGGGATCCATCGCACGCGGGTTTGAGGTGGCGCGGGTGAAGATCACCTTGTCTGCGCCTGTCGAGAGTGCCTCGATCATGCCCGGGATGTCTTTATCGTTTGAGCAACCGAAAACAACAATGAGCGAGTCGTAATCGAGGTGTGCCGCTACGGCCTGAATCGCACTGCGGACCGAGTCGGGCGTGTGTGCGCCGTCGATGTAGATGCGTGGGCGTTCCATCACACATTCAAGGCGTCCGCGTGGGTCGATCTGCGTGAGCCCCGCGATCACGCCGCGCTCGGGAAGAATGTGCCCGGACTCGCGGAGATGTATCACGATCGCCAGCGCCAGCGCACAGTTTCCGGCCTGATGCATGCCCATCAGAGGGACGGCCACATGCTCAAACCCGCTCTCCTCGTCGCCGACACATACCAGGCCCGATGGGCCTGTCTGGATCCCCGACTGGAAGCGCTGGGTATAGATGATATCGCTGGCAAGCACATTCAGATTCGCGCCGACCTCTTCGGCCTTGGATCGGAAGACGCCGATCACTTCTTCTTCCTGCGGCACGGTGATCGCGACGCATCCCGGCTTGATGATCCCGGCTTTCTCGGCGGCGATCTGCTCGATCGTGTCGCCGAGGATCTGCGTGTGCTCGAGTTGGATCTTGGTCAGGCCCACGACCCTGGGCTTGACAATGTTGGTGCAATCCAAACGCCCGCCAAGCCCGGTTTCAAGGACGACAACATCGACCGCCTGCTGCGCAAACACGAGCAGCGCGAGCGCAGTGAGTAGTTCGAAATAAGTGGCCTTGCCGTGCTCCTTCTCGATTTTGTGCGCGGCGTTGCGGCATTCGGCGAGCGCTTCATCGAAGGCCTGCTCCGTGATCGGGAACCCCGCAACACGGATGCGTTCGCGCACATCAACCAGATGCGGACTCGTGAAGACGCCCGTGGTGTACCCGCACCCTTGGAGCATCCCCTCGAGCATGTTGCATGTCGAGCCCTTCCCCTTGGACCCGGCGATATGCACGATCTCCAGTACATCCTGCGGATCGCCCAGAACGCTCATGAGCGCTCGCATGCGATCGAGCTTCCAGACATCGGAGCTGACCTTGTCCGGGCGAACGCGTTCGATGTTGATCGTGGAGTTCAGGAACTCGATCGCGGCGTCATGATTCACAAAGGGGCCGGTCGATCGGGACTTGGTTCGTTTGCGTGTTGAGTTGTTGTTGGATTCGGTAGCCCCGTGCATGGAAAGATCGTAGCCGGATCCAAGGAAAACACAAGGGCTTTCCCGGTGACATTCGTACAGCAGTCGAGTTCTTATCGGATCAAGAGCGCGCGGCACTCATCATAAGCGTTTTCATGTCCGCAACAGACTGGCGCAATCCCACAAAGACCGAACGACACACAATCGAGTGGCCGATGTGCAGTTCATCGATACCAGCGAGCGCGGCGATAGGTTGCACATTGTGATAGTTCAGTGCGTGGCCAGCGTTGAATCGCATCCCGGCGTCGAGAATATCGCGTCCCGCATCTTCCACAAGTTTGAGTTGCTGGACAAGTTCCTGGCGTCGCATGTCTCCGCCGTGCATCATAAATGCGTGGGCATACGGGCCGGTGTGCACCTCGCATACATCGAAACCCGCCTCGGCACAGGCCTCGACCTGCTTGCGATCGGGATCGATGAACGCGCTCACGATCATGTCGCCTTCTTTCAAGCGTGAAACGACATCGCGCATCCGATCGAGCTGTCCGGCAACATTCAGCCCGCCCTCGGTCGTGACCTCCTCGCGCCCCTCGGGCACGAGCATGGCGGTATGCGGGCCGGTCTTGCACGCGATATCGATCATCTCGTCGGTCGCGGCCATCTCGAGGTTGAGCTTCACACGCACCAAGCGACGGAGCAGCTCCACATCGCGGTCGCAGATGTGTCGCCGGTCCTCACGCAAATGCACCGTAATACCGTCCGCGCCGCCCAGTTCCGCCTCATGAGCGGCCCGCACCGGGTCGGGCTCGGAGCCGGAGTTCATGGGATCGGGGATCCCGGGGTAGCGGGCCTGACGGAGTGTCGCGACATGGTCGATGTTGACGCCGAGCTGAATCATGGGCAACTGTAGGTTCAGGCGGGATCGATCGCGTATGCCTTCAGATCATCGATATCGATCAGACGCAGCGCCCGCTCGTGCGTCGCGGCAAGCACGACCCTGGGCGCACAGTCCGCGAGCAGCGCCTCGACCCAGCGGATGGCGCACAGGCACCAGCGGTCGCCCGGCTTGAGCCCCGGGAAGCCCCATTCGACGCGTGGCGTCACGAGGTCGTTGCCCTGCGCCACGCTAAAGGCCAGGAACTCTTCGGTCATCACGCAGCACACGGTGTGGTTGCCCGCGTCCTCCGGCCCGGTCGAGCAGCACCCGTTGCGATAGAAGCCGGTGAGCGGGTCGAGTGAGCAAGCGATGAGCGGGCCGCCGAGCACATTGCGATCGCGGACCTCGGGCTGGGTGTTGTCGGCGATCATGCCCCGGAGCATCCGCACGAGGACGATTCGGGTTTCGCGGAGCAGCATGACCCCGCTGCCGGCGCGGATGTGCTGCCCCAACCCTTGTCATTCATGTACTGGCGCATCCGCATCCCCAGCGCCCAGGCCATCAGGATGATGAACAGGATCGCAAAGATCCCCATGATCCCGAACCCAGAGGCATGATCGTGGAGATCAGCGGCGCTCGCGATCTGGACGAACCGGGACAGCATCGCGTCGAAGAGGATCCCCGCACCCAGCGCGACAGTTGCAATCACGCCGAGATAGATCATGAGGGCCTTCATGCCCAGGTCCTTGATGATCCACGACATCGTCGCCACATTGGTCGCCGGTCCCGAGAGCAGCATAACCAACGCCGCGCCGGGCGAGAGCCCCGCGGCCACGAGCGACCACGCCAACGGAGTGGAACTGGTCGCGCAGATGTAGAGCGGGATCCCCACGAGGAGCATCACGAACTTCGCACCGATCCCGTCGCCGGCGTATTCCGTGAAGAAGGATTCGGGGACGAAGGCGCCGATCGCCGCGGCGAGGAGCAGGCCGACCGATAACCAGATCGCGAGATCGATCGGCATGGTCTTGAACCCGTGGGTCAACGCGGATCTGAACTTGGCGCCGATGCTCGGATGCGACGGGGACGGGGTCGATGAACAGCACGAGCCGGACGGTTCGGCTGATGGGGCCGAGCAGCACGAAGTCGCGGTCTGTGGCGCGATTGATGAACAGCATGAACCGGAGGTTGTCGCCCGGGACTCAACCGATTCAACGGCCTTGCCCGCGTCGTTGGCGTTCGTAATCGAGAGCGAGATCGAGCCGGGATCAGACTGCAGCTCGGGTTCGGGCTCGTAATCGGTGTCCTTGCGTCGATCAGTCAGATCGATCAGCAGCCCCGCGATCAAACCTGTGATTACCGCGACAATCGGACGGGTGAACGCGTAGACCGGGCCAAAGAGTGCCCAGGTAATCGGGATCGACTCTTCCCCCGTTTGGGGTGTGGAAATTGCGAATGCGGCGGAGGCGCCTTTGCTTGCGCCCTCTTTCCGGAGCCCTGCAGCGACGGGAATAACCGAGCAGGAGCACAGCGGGAGCGGGATCCCGAGCATTGAGGCCTTGGCGATCGGCCAGAACCCGCGTCCGGAGAGGTGCTTGAGCATCCATTCGCGTGGCACGATCGCGTGGATAGCGCCTGCGATTGCAAAACCCAGGATCAGCCAGACGGATGACTCAACGAGGATCATCCAGAGTTCTTGAAAGAAGCGTGTCATAGAGGGAGGTTATGCGGCATCAACCGAAATTACGGTTGCACTTGGGCCAGGATTGAGGATGATGGATATGGCAACACACCATATTACACATTGATCAACATCTGAAGGGGGCTGATTATGCCGACTCGTCGCGAAGTACTCAAAGGAGGGCTCGGTATACTCGCGCTGGGCGCGGGTGGCTCCGTTCTGGGTGCCCAGAGCGCGGTTCAAACGATCGTGGGCTCGATGGCCCAGAGAGCAGGCGGGATGAGCCCACTGACGGGCGCGGCGCTCGAAACCCTCAAGGCCTCGCGTCCGCTCGGGGCACGAAGCTTCGATTCCAAGGCACGCATCATCGACGGTTTCGCGTTCAAATCGTGGTTTGAGGGTGATGATTTCGAAGAAGAGATCCCCTTCCACTCGCAGCAGAATGTCTTTCCGGATGGAGAGCCACCCGCCCCAACCGAGGAAATCGATGTCGTCGTCATTGGGGGCGGGCTCTCGGGGCTTTCCACGGCGTACGAACTGCGAGCGTACAACCCCGTTGTCTTTGAGCTTCACGACATCTTCGGCGGCAACGCGCAGGGCGGACGGATTGAGGGAGCACCGTTCTCGCTGGGCAGCGCGTACTTCATCACGCCCGACCCGGGCGGCGAGTTGGATCGGTTCTATGGCGAGCTGGGATTGCACGATGTGATCCGTGCAGACGAGACCGCATCGCCCGTCGAGATCGATGGAAAGATCAACCCTGATATATGGACGGGGATGGGTGTCTCCAAGGAAGACATACCGGCGTATGAGGCGTATCGCAAGCTCGTGATCCGGATGACCAATGAATACCCCGATGTGCCGTTCGATCAGCCATGGATGCTCGAGCTCGACAGACTGAGTCTGCGTGAACACATCGAGCAGGAGATGAAGATGCCTGTCCCGGCGGCGCTTGCCGCGGCGATCCAGGCGTACTGCTATTCATCGTTTACCGCCGGGTGGGAGGAGATCTCCGCGATGCTGGGGTGGAACTTCCTGGCGGCCGAGGAGTTCGGTCGCTGGGTGCTGCCCGGAGGGAACGCGTGGATCGCGGACAAGCTTTGGCAGAAACTGATCCCGCTCGATCGGACCGATCCGGATCACGCACCGCACCTGCGCCCGGGGCGACATGTGGTCGACACGCGCCAACAGCCCGACGGTCGTTGGCTCGTGACCTGGAAGGAACCCGACGGCGCGTATCAATCGCTGCTCGCCCGCGAGGTCGTGAATGCGTGCCCCAAGAACATTGCGCGCATGATGATCCCGGGGTTGCAGCAGGAGGACGAGGCGCGATACAACGCGATGCGATTGACGCGTCGTGCATATATGGTGGCGAATGTCATCGTCAACAAGCCAATTCCACTGGACTTCTATGACATCTTCCTGCTCGAGCACCCCGAGGACTTCCCCATGAGCGAGGGCGAAGCGGGGGGGATGTGGCGGTATACCGATGTGCTCAACGGGTCCTTCACCAAGGAACCCGGCGGCGCACCGCTCCCGATCGAACCCAGCGTGCTCACGCTGTATTGGCCTCTGGCGTACGAGGATGCTCGGTTCACCCTGTTCCTTGGCGATCCGATCCAGACCTATGCGAAAGCATTGACTTCCAAGCTCCGCGACACGCTCCATCTTGTGGGGATGGACGAATCGGATGTCATGGAGATCCGACTGGCTCGCTGGGGTCACGCGATGCCTGTTTCCCGTGTTGGCTTTGTCGCGGACGGGTCCGCGGACCTCGTGCGTTCCGCGTATCGCGAGTCGATGCACTTCGTGAATCAGGATAACTGGGCGCTGCCGGCGGTAGAGAACGCCTTCTTGGACGCGTTCGAGGTCGCCAAGACGATCCGCGGCCGTCTGGGTTAACGACGACGACGCCCCATGATCATCATGCCACAGAACAACGGCGCCATCGTCGATGGTGTCGGTGTGATCGAGGCAGAATCGAGCACGCCGAATGCAATAGGCAGCAGGAACTGGTTCTGCGATGAGTTCGCATCAAATGTCGACGAGTTGAAATCATCGAAGCTCAACGAATCGGGGATCGAGCCCGTCATCGGGGCGGCACCGAACAAACCCGCGAATGCCTGAAAGCCGAGTGTGTCGTTGATCCCGGTGAATGACACTCCGCCGGAACCGCTGTTGGTTGTGCCCGTGCTGAGGATGATGGTTTCGAAATAAGCGCGGTTCGGCCCCAGATCGATGTACGAGCTGGAGCCATCGAACTCATACCGGTACCAATCGCCGTCAACAGAATCCGGCATCGCGTCGGTATCGAACTCAAAGTGGAAGCGGACCAGATCATTATCTGTTGCCCCAAGGAATGGGTACTGATCTGCCCCCCCGAAGCTGCTGCTGAACATCTCGATGGTCCCAGACGCTTCGAACACCAGCGGCGACGCAAACAGCGATGAACTCGCGATCGAGATCCCTGCAAGTGGCGCCATACAACAAGTCGATAAACTCATCATTGCATACTCCTTATCCGTATAAACATTATGTAGCGCGACTATATCAATCCAATCTGATCCGACGAAGAAAACAACCCCAATCTGACCGACATGCTCTGATCTCATCTCAGAGACGCACGCGGTTCTGTGCCCACTGCCTGACCTAAAGCGAGCGACATGCCAGATTGATCGGTGCCGGATTCCGCTCCGAGTGTGCGTCCGGGCGCGTGCCCGCATCGAATTGCTGCTCTACAATGGGGTTGCGAGTCTGAACCCGCGAAACGAGCAACAAGGACGCGGATATGCCATACACCCTGACGCCCGATACGGGGATTGACCCCAACGCTGACAACCTGAACTACCTCAAGGACCATGTCGACACGGGTGATCGGTGGGTCCTGAACTTCGGTCCCCAGCACCCCGCGACGCACACGACCCTGCGTCTGGTGCTCGAGCTCGACGGCGAGCGGATCGCGCGGTGCACGCCTCATATCGGGTACCTGCACTCGGGGTTCGAGAAGCTCGGCGAGCATCTGGACTACAACCAGTATGTGACGATCGTGTCGCGCATGAACTACCTGAGCCCGATCAGCAACGATATCTGCTGGCACGGAGCCGTCGAAAAGCTCTTCGGGATCGAGGTCACTCCCCGATGCAAAGTCCTCCGCACGATCATGGCGGAGATGGGACGCATCCAGGATCACCTGTTGTGTGTTGGTGCGGCCGCGCTCGATTTGGGCGCGTTCACCGGGTTCCTCTACGCCTTCAACCCGCGTGAGAAGATCTACGACATCGTCGATTACATCTCGGGTCAGCGCTTCCATCCGGACTGGACCCGCGTGGGCGGGATCATGAAAGAGATCCCCGACGAGGAGGTCTTCAAGCGGATGGTCAAGAACTTCCTGCAC
Organism: Phycisphaerales bacterium; assembly: GCA_965216865.1. Taxonomy (GTDB): domain Bacteria; phylum Planctomycetota; class Phycisphaerae; order Phycisphaerales; family UBA1924; genus UBA1924. The sequence goes on along the minus strand of OZ244206.1, from coordinate 1,620,992 downwards.
GCGGACCTGGAGCAGGCGATCGCGGACCTGGAAAACCTTGTGAATCGCAACCGCATTTTTATGGATCGCACCCAGGGCATCGGCGTGCTCACGCATGACGAGGCGATCGCGTTCAGCGCCACCGGCCCGATCGCGCGGGCGTCGGGCGTGCGTCGCGATCTCCGCAAGGACGAGCCGTATCTCTGCTACGCGGACAACTGGGACGGCGAGGGCGCCGAAGCGGTCAAGTTCTCCGTTCCCATTGCGCACGAGGGCGACGCGTACGCGCGGTTCCTCGTGCGTCTGGAAGAGATCAAGCAGTCCATCAAGATCATCGATCAGCTGATCGACAACATCCCTCAGGGCCCGGTCGATATGTATGTCGATGAGAAGATGACCAAGCCCCCGAAGGAAGAGGTCTACGGCTCGATCGAGGGGCTGATCCAGCACTTCGAACTCATCATGACCAACCGCGGCTGGGAAGCGCCGGTCGCCGAGGCGTACAAAGCACACGAGACCGCCAACGGCGAGCTCGGGTACTTCATTGTCGCCGACGGCGGCAAGGTCCCGTGGCGCGTGAAGACCCGCCCGCCGAGCTTCATCAACTTCTCGTTGACGCCCAAGATGCTCGAGGGGCACATGCTCGCGGACATCGTCGCGGTGGTGGGGTCGCTCAACATCGTGGCGGCCGAGCTGGACCGATAACCATTTGGCGGTCGAAGTGCTTTGCCTTTGAAACGATAGTTCAGTGATTCTTCCACGGTGAACGCCCGATTACCCGTTTATGGGGAGCCGTTCAATCTGGAACAATCTGAACCCTTTCCGCTGGAGCAAGACCATTCGACGCGTTTTCCTCGCGTTCATGGTTGTCTTCGCGGCGGGAACATGCGGATATGTGCAGATCGAGGGCTGGACTCCCTGGCAGGCGTTCTACATGACCCTGATCACCGTGACAACGGTGGGGTATTCAGACTACGACAAATCCGAAGACGCACAGATGTTTTCGGCGTTGCTCATGCTCGGCGGGATTGGCACCATCTCGTACTGTTTGAGCCAGATCGTCCAATACGCTACAACGAAAGCTACAAATCCGGAGTCTCGCATGCTTAAGCTCGCAAGCAAACTTTCGAACCACTTCATCATCTGTGGCATGGGCCGTACGGGTGAGCGCGTCGCGCGCAAGCTGGCCGGCGAGGGCAAGGACTTTATTGTCATCGATGAAAGCGAGGACCTCGTCGATCAGTTCCGGCGTGACGGGATGATTGCGCTTCGCGGGAATGCGACGGATGACATGACTCTCATGGTTGCCGGAATCGATCGCGCCTCGGGGCTCGCGGCCGTGACATCGAATGATGCCGCGAACGCCATGATCTGCCTGACAGCCAAGGCTCTCAATCCCGATCTCCACATCGCGGCACGCGCCGAAACCGATTCCGCCGTCGGGAAGATCACCCGCGCCGGCGCGAATGTTGTCATCAACCCGTGCCGATACGGGGGAGACGGGATTGTTGAGTCGTTGGTCCGTCCTGAGGTTTCATGCTTGTTGTTTTCAAACCCTTCCATCGGATCAGGTTCCCTGCGGTTTGTGGAATACAAAGTCAGCAACCTCGACACATGCCACCATGTGACCATTGAGTCTTTGCTGCAGGACTATCCAGGAATCGTCTTCATCGCATCAAGACTGCCTGGCGGGGAACTGAAAGTCCGTCCGGATGTGCATCACGAACTCAAGAGTGAAGAATCGCTCGTGTTCGCGGGAACAGCCGAGGATATCGCGACTTTCTCTGGGCGCTATCGCAACGCGGCATGATCGACTAGTATCCGGCATGAACCCGATCCGCATCATCTCTTTGGTCATACTCTGCCTGATCTTCTCTGGATTCGGCTGCGCTCTCAATCCCACCTACACCGTGCGGATCGATAATGAGACCGAGCGGGCGGTGCAGGTGTCGCTGGAGCGTCGACCAACGATCAATGAGATCATCACGATGGATACCGTCCGCGTTCGCGGCGAATCCTCCAGGCTCCTTGGCCCCAGTGACGCGAGACCGTTTGAGCGGGTGTATGTCGTCATCGGCGATCGGACCGACCTGCACGCGGTGCCGGAATCCCTCGAAATCAACCGCGGGCAATGGATCGTGACGATCGCTGCAGGGTCCATCACAAGCTGGGGAACCTATGAGCTCAAAGTCCGCAAGGCGGACGAGCCATTGATTCAGCCGGAGGATGCGGGAGAGGACGCCGAACAGGACTGATCTGGGTCGTACCCCGGCGTGAAGGTTGGGGGCGATGGCGCTATGATCCGCGTGGACATGCACTTCTGATTTCAAAGGATCCCAGATGGCCTGGATTACGAAAGACTCCGCGAACACCAAGATCGAGCTGCGTGACGAGCCGTACCTGACGGCCGACATGGAAAAGCAGCTCCGCGAGGTCTACATGCCGCGCTACGAGAAGCCCAAGGGGGCGCTCTTCCCCGCGCTGCACATGATTCAGCACGAATACGGATGGGTTCCGCCACAGGCAATGAAGGAGATCGCGAAGGTCCTCAATATCGCACCCTCGGAAGTGCTCGATACCGTGAGCTTCTACGAGGAATACTGGGAGCACCCAAAGGGCGAGCACCTGATCTCCGTGTGCCGCTCGATCGCGTGCGAGTTCTGCGAAGCCACCGCGTGCACCGAGGCGATCAAGGCCAAGCTCGGGATCGATGTCGGACAGACGACCGACGACGGGAAGTTCACGCTCGTCGAGCTCGAGTGCCTCGGATCATGCGGGACGGCCCCCGTCGCGCTCATGGATGAGGACCTGCACGAGAACCTGACGCCCGATCGCATCTGCGACATGATCGATCAGGTCCGCGACGGCACCTACACCAAGGGTGGCTCCGGCGCGGTGAAGGAAGATCTCTGAATCTGAACTGAAATCAATATCTGGGTGCCACTACTCGCCCAAAGGGCGCAGTAGTGTCTCTTTGTATTGTCAACAGCACTACTGCGCGTCTTCGACGCGAGTAGTGGCAACCTGCAATGCATCCACTTCTGATTCATCCGCTGGGAGCTGCGCCAGCACCCTGATCGCGGTCAGGAGTTCTTCGGGGTGTTGGGTGCCGATGGTTCGTTTTTTGTCGTTGGCGAGGGTGACGACGATGAACTGATCGCCGTGGGTGTTCATGGCGTGCCCGTATTTTCGGGAGATCCTGTAGCCCCATCCGCCCAGATCTCCGATCGGCGAGAGCTTGCGATGCTCGGCGTGCTTGATGGTGGTGAGGTCGATCTTCCACTTAGGGAACGGCGGGAACCAGACGCGGAGGGTGTGCCCCGCGATCTGGGTGCGTTGGTGGATGCTGAAGATCATCGCGGGCATGACGATGACACAGAGCACCCACGCGATAAGGAGGTGGGTCTGCTGCTGGCCGCTGTGCTTGAACGCGAATGCACCGAGGATCAGGGTGAGGATGACCGATTCCAGCAGGATGATGGTCTGCAGGAACCGATTACGCCAGAAGTGCTGGGTCTCGCTGAACGAGATGTCCTGTGTGACGGGCATGACATCATCATATTGGGAAGCGTCAACTCAGATTTGCGCATGGCGCATGTCGGTGGCAGTCGATCGTGTGGTCGTTGACCATGCCGATGGCCTGCATCATGGCGTACATGGTGGTGGGGCCGACGAAGCGGAAACCGCGTTTTTTGAGTTCCCTGCTCAGCTTCTTGGACAGATCCGTCTGGGCGGGGATGTCCTTGAGTGATCTGAAACGGTTCACAATCGGGGTGTTGTCGACGAATGACCAGACGAGTTCGGAGAGGGTGGTGCCGGATCCATGCAGATCGAGCGTGGCGCGGGCGTTGTTGATGGTGGATTCGATCTTGAGACGGTTGCGGACAATCGACGCGTCCTGTATGAGTCGTTCAACATCCTTCCCGCTGAACCGGGCGACCTTGTTTGGGTCGAAATCTTTGAACAGACGCCGGTATGCGTCGCGCTTGCGGAGAATGGTCTCCCAGCTCAGCCCGGCCTGCGCCCCTTCGAGGGTGAGCATCTCGAAGACATGGTGCTCGTCGCGGTTGGGGATGCCCCACTCGGTATCGTGGTACACGATCTCGATCTCGCTTCGGGCCCAGGCGCATCGGCATGGCGTGGTGTCGGGCATGTGCTGACTCGCGTATGATGTGGTGTGAGCAAGAACGATAAGGATATCTCGATCTCGCGAGCCGTGGGGCAGTTCTTCGGGCACCTGTGGGGCGCGAGCACCAAGCCCGTTAGTAAAGACGAGCCGCAGCGCCATGAGGTGAAGCGTGAGACGCAGGAAGCCGAGGGTGAAGTCAATGGCAAGAAGGTCGTCCTGCGCCGGACAACGATCGAGGAAGTCGAGTTTAAAGAGGATGACACCTGATCAGCGGATCGGGGATCAGGCGGCGAGCCCGGAGTGCCCGTAGTCCGCGTCATGGTCGCTTTCGAGCTCCAGAACGGCCCAGCGGACAACATCTCGCAGCGTCACGATCCCGATGCAGTTCTTGTGGGCATCCACGACGGGAAGGCACGAGATCCGGTGATCGAGCATCACACGGGCGGCCGCGCGGAGCGATGTGTTCCTGCGGACCGCAACGAGCTGACGCGTCATGATCTGGTGGGCACGACGCTTGAGACAGTTGAGATCCGAGGCACGCTCCTGCATCTTGCCGACGAAGGGCGAGATGTTTTTGAGTAGATCGCGATCCGAGACCACACCGGCACATTCGCCCTGATCGCCGACGACGACGAGATGGTGGTATTTTGAGCTTTCGAAGACATCGCGGATATCACCCACGGAGTCGTCCATGGACACCGTCTGAACGGGCGTCGTCATGATGTCGGCAACGATGATCGTGGGCACGGGTCTCTCCTGCGTGTGTGTTCATCCATCGGCAGTCACCCGATGGCCCTAGACTGGTTTATGGGAACTCAAGATCACGATGGTGGGTCTGTGCCGTTTGGGCCAGATGCCCTCTGGGCGCCTTGGCGGATGAAGTATCTGGAGGACCTCCACGAGGGCGATCGTGCCGACGCCCCCCCGGATATAGAGCCCGATAAAAAAGCACCCAGGCGCGAATCGTCCGGGAGCTTCCTCCTCGATTACTGGCGCACGCCCGAGGACGACGAAGCCAACCATGTCATCGTCCGCAACGAGCACGGGATGATCCTGCTCAACAAGTACCCCTATACCAACGGGCACCTGCTCGTGGCGCTGGGCGAGGCGCGCCCGTCGTTATCTGATTACGAACCGGCGCAGCGGGGCGAGCTCTGGATGCTCGTCGAGCGTGCGGTGGCGTTGTGCGAGAAAGCGCTCGAGCCGCAGGGTCTGAACATCGGGATCAACCAGGGCATCGCGGGGGGCGCTGGGGTGCCGAGTCATCTGCATGTGCATGTGATGCCGCGCTGGGTGGGGGACACGAACTTCATCTCAACGGTGGGCGGCGTGCGGGTGATCCCGTCGGCGCTGGAGATGATGTACGAGCGGTATGTGCAAGTGGTGAACTAGATGTTCCCCATCTTCTGCGCCAGCAGGAACCCAAGCTCCAGCGATTGCTGGTAGTTCAATCGCGGGTCGCAGAGTGAGACATAGTTCTTGACGAGGTCGTCCTCGGTGATGCCCGATCCGCCGCCGATGCATTCGGTGACATCTTCGCCGGTGAGCTCGAAGTGCACGCCGCCGAGGATGGTGCCGGCCTGCTTGTGGCAATCGACAGCCTGCTCGAGTTCGGAGAGGATGTCGTCGAATGAACGCGTCTTGATGCCGGAGGCCGTCGTGATCCCGTTGCCGTGCATCGGGTCGGACATCCAGAGGACATGACGCCCCTCGCTCTTCACCTTCTCGAGCAAGCGCGGGAGCCCGTCGGCGATCTTCTTGGCGCCCATACGGGTGATAAGCACGAGCTTGCCCGGCGTATTGCCCGAGTTGAGCGCGTCAATGAGTTGGATAAGCTCGTCGGGGTCCATGGTTGGGCCGACCTTCACGCCCACGGGGTTCTTGATCCCGCGGAAGAACTCGATATGAGGCCCGTCGAGCTGGCGGTTCCGCTCACCGATCCAGGGCATGTGCGTGGACAGGTCGTAGTACCCTTCGCGGCGCGGCACGGTGCGGGTCTGCGCTTCCTCGTAATAGAGGTTCAGACCCTCGTGCGAGGTGTAGAAGTCCACGCGGGTCGCTTCTTCGACGCGCTGCTCGCCTAGGTTCTGCATGAACGCGATCCCGTCGGCGAGGGTGCGCGACATGTTGAGGTACTGCGCCCGGCGCTGATCGGAGACGCTCGCGTTATGGAAGAACGAGAGATCCCAGTACTCGGGGTGGTGCAGGTCGGCGAACCCGCCGTCGAGGAGGGAGCGGATGAAGTTGAGGGTCATCGCGGCGTGCATGTAGCCCTCGACCAGCAGTGCCGGGTCGGGTGTGCGTGCGGACTCATTGAAGTCGATCCGGTTCACGAGGTCCCCGAAGTAGCTCGGGAGCGTGCACGCACTGCCTTCGATGTCCTTGGTTTCGGTGGGCGATGAGCGGGGTTTGGCGTACTGGCCCGCGAAGCGTCCAACGCGTGTGACGGGCATGCGCAAGCCGTGGATCAGGACGAGCGACATCTGGAGGAGGATCTTGAGCTTGTTGGTGATCAGGTCTGATCGGCACAGATCCAGCATTTCGGCGCAGTCGCCGCCCTGGAGAATGAATCGCTCCCCGCGCTGGGCTTGGGCGATCTGCTCGCGGAGTTTCTCGATCTCCCACGAGGTTACAAGCGGGGGAAGGTCCCGTAAACGGGCGCGGGCCGCATCCAACGCACCCGTGTCGGGGTACTGATACTGCGTCTCGTTCGCGCCTGGCGTCGAAGACCATGACCCGGGCGTCCAGGGCGCCGTTTGTGTGTCGGGTTGTGCGTTGAGGGGATGATCGGACATGACAGATCCGGGAAACGGGGAAAACGGAGCGAAAGGGCGTGTTGCTCAGTGACAACGCGTCCCCCCATGATAGAGTGCAATCGATGAGCAAGACCCACGACGAAACGCAAACGAACAATGATGGCATCGGCCGATCCGTGACGCTCCCTGTGTTGGAATCCCGTAATTCGGGTGCACCGATGATGGGACGCACCCGGCGGGCCCGCTGGCGGGCGGGGGTGCTCATCCTTATTAATGTGCTGATGATCATCCATCTGATCCAGTGGCTGATCCTGGGGATGACTGTTTCGCCCGTGGAACCATCCGAAACGATGGAGACCCTTGAAGTCGGGGTCGTGAACGCCGGCGCGATCTTCTTTCTGCTCGCGATCCTCTCGACCTTGTTATTCGGACGCTTCTTCTGCGGATGGGGGTGTCATGTTCTGGCGCTGCAGGACCTGTGCGTCTGGATCATGACCAAGATGAACATCCGCCCAAAGGCCTTCCGTTCGCGGCTGCTTGTGTATTTCCCGATCGGGCTGGGGTTTTATATGTTCCTCTGGCCCAGCTTCAAGCGTTTGGTCCTCGCGCCGACGCTGGAGGCGCTCTCGATCGATTGGCCATACTGGCTGCGCCCGGTCGAACAGATCCATCAGTTTACCAACGGCTTGGTCGTCGACGATTTCTGGGCAACCTTCCCGGCGTGGTACATCGCGGTTCCGTTCCTGCTGATCTGCGGGTTCGCGTGCGTGTATTTCCTGGGCGCGAAGGGATTCTGTACATACGGCTGCCCGTACGCGGCTTTCTTTAAACCGATCGATACGGTGTCTCCCACACGCATCCGTGTGAACGACGATTGCCGACAGTGCGGCTATTGCACGAGCGTGTGCACCTCGAATGTGCGGGTATCGGAGGAAGTCCGGGACTTCGGGATGGTCGTGGACCCGGGGTGTATGAAAACACTCGATTGCATCAGCGCGTGCCCCAACGATGCGCTCTCGCTCGGGTTCGGGAAGATCGCGCTGGGTGCCAAACCCAAAGCGGACTCGAAGGAAGCACGCAAGGCGGCGCTGAAGAAACGGCGGGGGCGTTACGATCTCGCGCTCTGGGAAGAGCTCGTTGCTGCCGGTCTCATCCTCTGGTTCTTCTACGCAACACGCGGGATGCTCGATGCGATCCCGATGCTCCTCGCAGGAGGGGTCGCCGCGATCTGCACCATGATCCTCGTGCTCGCGATCAAGCTGCTGCATCAGCCCAATGTCCGCCTCTACAAGCTCCAGTTCAAAAAGCAGGGGCGAGTACACAGTGGCGGCTTTGCATTGATCGTTGTTGCGCTGGGCTTTGTGGCGCTCAGCGCCTGGTCCGGGAATGCCAAGTTTCTCCGCTGGCGCGGTGACATGCAGTTCAATCAATCGATCGTGCCCGGCGATACCCTGAATCGACCGGAGTACGACCCTTCACCCGAGCAGCGTGATCGGGCGCTGACCGCGATCGAATCGTACCAGCGCGCAGATGCGCCCGAGTTTGGCGGGATCGGGTGGAAACTCAACGCGGAGCACCGACTTCGCCTCGCGTACTTCCTGAGCATGGTCGATCGTCACGCGGAGGCCTACGAGCAGCTCAGGATGGTGATTATGGATGGCGAGCCGACCGATGCGCTTGTTCTTCAGGCGGGCCAGGTCCTCATCCGCGCTATGGATGATGCCAAGGGCACGGCAAGCGATGGCGAGCACGACGAGGCCAAGCGTCTGGCCATCCTTGATCTCTATGCCAAATCGTTGCAGGCGCATTCGCGGCTGCACGCGATCCGAGGCGAGCTCGCCAAGAGCGTCGCATCCGCCGGTGACGCGAACGGCGCCGAGTTGTACTGGGACATCGAGTGGCAGGCGGGTCGCTACAACGAGCTCGCGGACGAATATGAAACGCAGGGGAACGACGAAGACGCGGAGGAAGCACGAGCGATCGCGGACCGTCTCGAGGACTTCATCGAGGACTCGCAGACCGACCCGATGTTCATCCTCGCGCATGCATCGATGCACGGATTCCTCGGGGAGATGAATGAGGCGCTCCGCCTGTTTGAACTCGCCGGCGAGAATACACACGAGAGCGAGAACCCCGCTGGCGTGCATATCGATATCGGCCGTACGGCTTTGCAGTTCGGCCTCGTCGATCTCGCACGCGATCAAGCAACGAAGGCCATCGAATCGGAAGACGCGTCTGTGATGACTTGGGTCGCGGCGGCGGAGATCGCGAGCTTCAGCGGACAGTTCGATGTGGGTGTCCAGCGCGTCGAGCATGCGATGACAATGGATCGGTTCGAGGAACAATCGATGCTGATGGCGCGTGCCGCGAACGCCACGCTTCAGCAGGGCAACCTTGAAACAGGGCGTGATCTGCTCCGCAAGGCGGTCGCGAATACGGACGACCCGTACGAGGCTTTCACGATCGCTCGCGGGATTGCCGCGGGTGGCGCTTCGCTCGGATCGGAATCCATGCTCAACGAGGGGCTGGAGCTGATCGAGGGCATCATCGAGGAACACCCAAGGATCGCCATCATCCGTGCAGATCTGGGGAGTATCTATTCGCAACTCGGTCGTTGGGAAGCCGCACAGGAGCACCTGGTGAAGGCGGCCGAGCTCAGCGCATCGAACCCCACGCTTGCGAGGAAAGTCGCGGATCAGTTTGAAGCGATGGGACAGACGGACGAGGCGCGAGTGTGGTACGAGGAATCGCAGCGCCGTCGCGATGCAATGAAACCCTGATGGGTGAATTGTGCGCGATTCTTGCGCACAAAAGCAAAATCCCGAACTTGGATAGCAAGTTGTGGATGTTTCTTGGTTCACAAAGTTCAGTACGCGCAGATTGCGCGACGATTGAGTACGCACGCAGCGCCGGTGCGCTGTGCCGTGTGTTGCCATCTCAAATGAGTGGCGGCACAGAACATATCGGTCTCTACGCACACATGTGGGGGCCCAGCACCATTACCGCCCGAGCACTGGGCACACGGAGTCACAATCATGGCTACTCGAACCAAGAAACACCCCGCGAAAAAAACCACCGCGAGGAAAACCACCACACGCAAGACCACGGCACGCAAGACCGCCACCAAGAAGCCAGCGGCAAAGAAGAGCACCGCTCGCAAGGCAACCACCCGTAAGCCCGCGGCACGCAAGACCGCGACCAAGAAGACCACCACTCGCAAACCCGCAGCGAAGAAGTCCACCGCGAAGAAGACCGCGACCCGCAAGCCGGCTGCGAAGAAGACCGTGACCCGCAAGACCACTGCGAAGAAGTCAACGGCACGCAAGACCACCGCAAAGAAGACCACCGCTCGTAAGCCCGCTGCAAAGAAGACCGCTGCTCGCAAGACCACGGCACGCAAGGCAACCACCCGCAAGCCCGCAGCGAAGAAGACCACGACCGCTCGCAAGAGCCCGGTTCGCAAGACCGCTGCAAAGAAGTCGACGGCACGCAAGACGGCAACTCGTAAGCCCGTTGCGAAGAAGACCACGACTCGCACCACCGCAAAGAAGACCACCGCTCGCAAAACCACTGGTCGCAAGACCGTGGCCCGCAAGCCCGTAGCTCGTAAGAAGGTTGCGAATAAGACCGCAACCCGCAAGAGCCCCGTTCGCAAGACCGCAGCGAAGAAGTCGCCCGCACGCAAGAGCGTCGCGAAGAAGAGCGTTGCTCGCAAGAGCCCCGTTCGCAAGACCGCTGCGAAGAAGTCACCCGCACGCAAGAGCGTCGCGAAGAAGAGCGTTGCTCGCAAGAGCCCCGTTCGCAAGACCGCAGCGAAGAAGTCGCCCGCACGCAAGAGCGTCGCGAAGAAGAGCGTTGCTCGCAAGAGCCCCGTTCGCAAGACCGCAGCGAAGAAGTCGCCCGCACGCAAGAGCGTCGCGAAGAAGAGCGTTGCTCGCAAGAGCCCCGTTCGCAAGACCGCAACGAAGAAGTCACCCGCACGCAAGAGCGTCGCGGGTCGAATCACCCGCAAGCCCGCCGCACGCAAAACCACCTCGCGTCGCCGCGCGGCCTGATCGGACCACCACACCGATCACGCCTCTCTCTTCTTGTTTGAAACCACACACAGCGCCGGCCCTCGGGTCGGCGTTGTTGTTTGCGCGAGACACTTTGATGCTCCGCTCCCCCGATAACAGCCGTCTTGTATAGGGTGAGCATGTTATCGCGCGTCGATGCGGATATAACCGTCACAGACCCACGAAGAACCATGAGCAAATCTCTCCATGTGCTTGCTGCACAAAGACTTGCGTGTATGTTCTACTCGTGCCGCGGGTGATCCGCGACAGACGAAAACGAGTCAGATACAGGAGAGATGAAAATGAAGACTTCGATTGCCATGTTTGCTGTGTGTGTCGCGACAGGTGTAGCGGCTGCGGATACGGTCGACGCGACCTACAACGGTGTTGCTGGCGGCAGCGGTGCGATGCACCTGAATGTCGCGGGTGGAACCTACTACGCGGGCCACATGAATCACACGATCAACTCGGGTGATCGTACAGGAGAGAACTTCGCTACCTTCTGTATCGACTTCTCCGAAACCGCGAACAGTAACCGGAACACTACATACCAGATCGTTGATATCGCAGACGCCCCGATGCCAGGCACGCCCTACGGCCAGACCATCGCGGACCAGATCAATGCGGTCGTGGCAAACGCCGAAGCACTCGGGTGGATCGATGCTCAGCTTCAGGCAGACACGAACCAGTCAGACTATCTCGGAAAGATGGGTGCGATCCAGGCAGCGATCTGGGAAGCATTTGGCAGCGATGTACGGATCGGTCACAGCCGCACAAGCAACTCCCTCGAGCACTACTACAACATTCTGATGGACACCCAGACTTTTGACAGCTCGCTGCGTCTCAACGGTCTCAAGGCCATGGTCGCCGAGAACCAGCAGGACATGCTCTATGTTGTGCCGCTTCCCCCGGCAGCATTCGCAGGGTTGGGCATGCTCGGCGGGATCGCAGGGTTCCGTACCATCCGCCGCCGCAAGTAATCGATCACGATCTGATCATGTAATGACTCGACGCACACGCCGGATATCCCCGGCGTGTGCGTTTTCACATGGTAGGTAAAACAGCCTAATTACCCCCGATATATGGGGGCATTGATGCCGAATTTGCCACTTCGCGGTCGATAACGCTGTAATTCCCCGTTTTACATTGACTTACCCTCACAATCGGATAATTTTGAGTCATCTCGGGTGAGTTTGCCCCGGGCTGGATCGCGTCTGGCACACTGGACCGGCGCGGAGGGAATCCAGAGTAGTGTGCTTTGCCGGTTTACGAATGAACCGGCTGGAGAGAGGCCATGTACGGCAAGACTCAATATACAGCTTTGACGGCACTTGCAGGTGTCGGACTTCTATCAAGTATCTGCTCAGCTCAACTCAGCCATTCCAACGCCTTTGCGATGTCGATCCACGACTCGATGACCCAGTTGGAATCGAGCACTCGAGGGATCGTGATCGATCTTGAAACAACTGAGTTCAACGCTCAGACCGTTTCCTTTGGTGTGCTCCTGAACCAGACCGACGGTGGTATTGCATCCGATTTGGCTGGGCTCGAAAACGACTTTGATTCCGCACAACGCGGACGGCTCCAGAGCGGTATCGATGCCGGTCGATTTGTGCAGCCCAAGGAAGACAACCTGAATGTTGTTCCTCTTCCGAGTGCCGCGTTTGCTGGATTCGCTCTTCTCGCAGGATTCGCCGGGGTTCGGTTTATCCGCAAGTCCCGCTGATTCACGACATCAATCAGACTGATGAAAACCCCGCCTGGTGCGGGGTTTTTCTTCCATGCCCACTAGCTGAGTCCGATAAGCAAATCGCGAGACTCCGATGTTGCAAATTTAGCATTTTACCCCATCGAATGGGGTTTTTTCAGTATTAATCCCCAAACCAAGGGGGTATGCTGGTGTCGCGCCGCGAGATGTGTTTGTACGCGGCTGAGTTACATACGACGCTGAGAGAGGAATAGCGCCATGCTTCGACAGACATGTGTTTTCGCACTCGTTGCCGCAACCGGAATGGCTTCTGCCGCATCGATTGATTTGGATTACCTGGGTATCGTTGGCGGCACAAGCGCCACGCACGCCCGTCTCGATGGGACCACCTACTACGCGGGTCATATGACCCACATGATCAACTCGGGTGATCGTGCCGGCGAGACCTTCAACACCTTCTGCATCGAAGTCGGCGAGTACGCATCCAACGGGAGCGCGACCTACGAGATCATCGATCTCGCGGACGCCCCCAACCCCGGCACCAGCTACGGTCAGGCACGCGCCGATGCGGTCAACGCGATCGTCGCCAACGCCGTCGCGATGGGCTGGATCGACAACCAGCTTCAGGCGACCAGCTCGAACGCATCGCTCAATCTTGAGCGTATGGGTGCAATCCAGGCAGCGATCTGGGAAGCATTGGGCCACAACTTCAACGAGAGCCACGGCAGCACCGACTCCGGCCTCGCCGCTCGTTACGCAGAGCTCATGAGCACGAGCACCTTCGACAGCTCACGCCGCCTTGCAGGGCTGCGTGCGGTCGTTGCTCAGGGCCAGCAGGACATGCTGTATGTTGTCCCGCTTCCCACCGGAGCACTCGCGGGCCTGGGCCTGCTCGGCGGCATCGCTGGCGTCCGCACGATCCGTCGTCGCTGATCATCGATCTCCATCTATCAGAAACGCCCCGGATCTCCGGGGCGTTTTTTCATGCGCTCTGTGTGCCTCCACCCTTGCTGAGGATTTCGTCGTACGAGTTTCCCTCGATAAAGGCATCGTTGATCTCAAGAAAGCGGGTCTCGAAGCATCGCGTGCAGTTGCCCAGGCAGCCGACGCACTCGTGCCCCGATTCGATGAGCGCATTGCGCTCCGTGAGGGTGCGCGGGTTGTTGACACAGAAGCGGACACGCGTTGTGGATTCATCCATACAGGTAGGATAGATCAGTTCGCAACGGAGTTCATGAGGGCGCGTTCAAGTCGATCCAGCCGCGCACGCATCGCTGCGTTTTCTCGTCGCAGATCTTCGAGCTCTTTGCCGTGCTGGTGCTCGAGTTCCTGCATCGCATCCACGACGAGCGCCTCAAAACCCCTCGGGGTGAGCATCAGGGTCCCGTCGTCGGTTTCGTCGATCCAGTGAGGGAGAACCTCTCGGACTTCCTGTGCCACGAACCCGAATTGCACTCCCGGGACATACAGGTTGTGCTCGGGTGTATTGTACTCGTATCGAACCGGGCGGAGTGCGAGCAGCGTGTCGAGCGAGCCTTGCATGGGCGCGATGTTCTCTTTGAACCGCGCATCGGAGAGCGCGCCCCACAACCCACCGCCGGGCTTGAACGCATTGCCCTGCACGAACAGATCGCCGAAGAGGATCGAGCTGTTCGAGTTGAACTGGTGGTTATTGAGCGTGACGATCGCACCTGTTAATGAAACAACGCCAGCGGATGACAACGAGAGACCCGCATTCCCGTTGATATCCATCGCGGAGAATGTGCTGAGATCGATACTCCCATTGGTATCGAGTGTGACACTGTTCGATTCGACATTGAATGTTGAGCTCCCGACGTTCATGAGGACCCCGTTGAGGCTTTTCATGTCGATCTTGCCCAGATTCGCGTTGATGAACACATTTCCGAACTCACTCCGGACCCGCGTGCTCCCAAAGTCAGATGCGAGGGTGAGATCGCCGTCTGATGTTTCGATCGCGAACGGATCGGTCGCGTGAATCCCGGAGTACGAGAAGAGCGCGCCCGTGCCACCGTTTGGTCTGATGGTGATCCCGAGATCGTCATTGTCGAGGTTCAGCGCCAGACTCCCAAGCTCGTCGGTCCGAACGAGATGGTCGTCCGTGATTTCTGCGAGCGACGGGATCCGTGCATCGAGCGCGTAGGCTGCCATCGGCGCTGCTGCGAGCTTGGTGCGAGGCGAGAGCGGGATATCTTCCTCCAACCCTCCGGGCGGATCGAGCAGCACGATCTGCATGTATCGATCGTCGCCGTTGAATACCGGGTACCCGTTGTAGGTTTGCCCGAAATCGAGCATCACATTGAATCGTCCGCGCTCGTCAAACTGCACCGTCCGCGTGAGCTTTGGCGAGACGACATCGCCGATCTCGTTGCCCGTCAGCGATGAGAACAGCTGAAATGTCACATCCAGGGTGACATCCGCGGGCATGTTGTCGTAGCTCAACTGCCCCTGAAAACTGAACGCATTGGTCGCGGGCGTTCCGGTCTGGGCGTGGGCAAACGCAGGTGTCAGCATCGCCAACGATACGAGAATCCTAAGTGCATGCATCGTCTCTCTCCTTGTGTATCCGATGGTACCACAAGCGGTTCGAGACACAAGAACGCTCTTTCTTTACAACACGCGCGTGCTGCACTCCCTAAAACAGGTGGGATCCTGAGATACCCTGATGAGGTCATTGCGGAATGAAAAAAATGTCATTTCTGCGGGCACCCGAATCAATTTCATGAGGAGGATTGCCCAGATCGCATTAACATGTGTGTCTCGTTTTGTTTCTTATCAATTTTTGAGTTGCGGCTTCTTGCCGCACATGAAGAGGGAACGACCATGTCACATAGAAACGGATTGGCTGCACTCTGTGCGGTCGTGGCAAGCGTGTCGATCGTCCATGCGGGCTCGATCGATCTTGAGTACACAGGGATCAGTGGTGGAATCGGGGTCACGGTGACCCCCGGGGGCACATTCTCCGCGGGGCACATGAACCACACGATCTATCATGGCGCAACGCCGGCCGGCTCGTTCCAGACATTCTGCATCGAGCTCGGTGAGAACGCGAACAACGGCGTGTCCACCTACCAGATCGTTGATCTCACGAGCGCACCCGATCCCGACCTGAGCGGATCGACTTATACGCAGGCACAGGCCGACGCGGTGATCGATGTGGTGACCAACGCGGTCACGCTCGGTTGGATTGACATCAACCTGCAGAACGCGGGCGGAACGAGCGAACAGATCTCGGCAATACAAGCGGGTATCTGGGCTGCACTCTTCGGGAGTGCGAGTTCGTCGGACGCTGGGGTTCAGTCCGCGTTGAGCACACTCTCAAGCGAATCCGTGAATCAGGGAACACGGGCGCTGATGGCGAGCCGGCTTCGTGCGGCCGTTGCGCAGGGTGAGCAGGACATGCTGTATGTCGTGCCGCTACCACCCGCCGCTTGGGCTGGGCTGGGTATGCTCGGCGCATTTGCCGGCGTCCGCAGCTGCCGCAGGCGATAGCCGATCGTTTTACTCCACAACGAGATGGGATCCCCGCGTCAGCCTTGCTCGACGCGGGGATTCTTTTTTATATGAATCATCTCTATGCCGAGCGCATGATGCCCGACTCGCTTGGATCATGAATCACCGAACTGGGTGCGAAGCATGCGTTCGACCTCGATGACATTCTCGATGGCCTGGAACTTGTGGCGTGATGCGGTGGAGGACGAGGTGCCCGCGCCGCGGGCGGATTCGAAGGTGAGGGTTCCGGTGCCGTCGGAGTTTTCATGGCGGACGAGATGAATGAGCTCGTCGCCTCGATAGTCGCGTTCGGTAATGGTGTTGTCCTTATTGATCGTCAGCGCGATCGCTCGTTTGGTTGTAATTGCGTAGATCGTGTTACGCGCCGTTCGTCGCGCGTGTCGAATCATCAACCACCGAGCAATAACACTACCCAAAGTCATACAGATGCCAAAGCCGATCATGAACCAGTAATCCGGTCTTCTGCTCGGATCGTCACTCATGAGGCCCTTCACGCCCAATGCCCCAACGGTAAAGAACGCGATGCTGAAGAGTCCGAGTACAAGAATGAGCCCGGTTCCTGCGCTGCTTGCGGCCTTCACAAGCATCCGCTCCAATGGCTGCGCGACCCAACGGATCTCCTCGCCCTCGTCGAGCTCTCGATCAAGGCGCAACTGGTGTTCTGAGGGAAGGGTGGTCATGGGGAACTGTAGGAATCCTACTTGATTGAACGGCGGAAACACTGGATCACCCCCGCGTCCTCGAACCCCAGCGCGTGGTGCGCGTTGATCGAGCCGGTGTTGTCCGGTCGCGCGTCGGAAGCCGCTTCGGTGCACCCGTGCTCGCGTCCCCAAGCGAACGCCGCGTCCATGAGCGCCCGCCCGACGCCCTTGCCCTGATGCGCCGGATCGACATACCACCCCTCGATGTACAGCACGGGCGAGCTCATGCACTCCTCCGCGGACGAGCGGATCGTGAGCTCGATGAACCCGATCGGGGTGTCATCCTCGAACGCGAGGAGGCATTGGAAGGGCTGGGACTTGAGCGTGTTGTCCCGAGCGATCTGGCGGACTTCCTCATCGAGGAGGGCGGGGTCCTCGTCGTCGAAAAGCTTGGCACGCATGGCGAGCCAGGCGGGGAGGGTGTCGGGTTGGTATGGGTGGATGCTGATGAGCATGAACAAACCTTACTCGTCGATCACCTGAGCGAGCTTGGGGAACCGTGCTTTCATCGCCTCGAAATCGTCCTCATCGAACTCCTCGCCCGATGGATCGGCTTTATGTGGACGATCAGGGAGTTGATCATAAAAATCTGGACCATCCGCGTGGCGCTCATCCCAGATTATGGAAGGGAGCACATCCCATTCGCAGCTCGTCGCGACATCAAACTCGCCGTCCATTTCAAAGATCGCCAACGAATCCGGGTCTTGCAACGCGTTGAAGAACGCGTGCTCGCCGCGACCGATGAGCCAGTTGCGGAAGTAGGTGAACCCATCATCCGAGCATCCACCGCAAACGAAGTACGCCGCAGCCCACAGATCCCATGTGTATGCTTCGTCCATCACCTGGTCGTATGTCACCTTGAATGCGATAAGCTCTTCGTCTGAAAGCTTCCTCAACTCACCCGCGAGAGCCTGTTCCTGCGCCTCAACTTCATACTCGTGAACTGATGCGGGGGCGTTCATGATCTGCCAAAACTTGGACAACTCCATCGACCCGGGGATGAGCTGCAGCTCAACCGTCCCGTTATTCGGCACAGCTGTAGGCGTGCGGCTTGCCGCAGACTGTGACGTAGCAGAGTCATATGAGCGAGGCGATTGCGAGGTGGATTGTGTATCCGCAGAACCACACGATGCGAGCGGCAAAGTACCCGCTGCAATCAATCCGATCATCTTTACTTGTTTCATGTTTACCCCTGTTTATCAGATCACATGCGCGCCTCGGGATTGTTCCGATTCGCCTTGAACCCTACTTCGTTCTCTCACTCTAAACGACACTGGAAACTTAGAGTTAATCTCGGGAAGATGCGGAGTACCACTCGATGAGCGCCTGTTTCTCGCTCCCCTCCGCAGTCAGTGCAAGGAGAATGAACCGGTCGCGATCCGATCCTGCGTTGTCTTCGATCCGGGATTCGAGTGTTCGCCGCAGGTCGACGAGAAGCTTGTACTGCTCATCCCGTTGTTCGAGACGATGGCCCATCAGTTTTCTGGGATCTTGTTGATCAGACTCCACGCGTGCCATGGCCGTCGCCCACCCATCACTGGACAACCCAAGGCTGTCTCGCAAGGACATGATCTGATAGAGCAGGTCATACCGGAACTCGTTCTCACGCAGTTCCGCCGATCGCTCCATGAGCGCGTGCTTGTATTGATCATTGCTGTTGATGAGCCAGCAGAGCTGCTCAATGCATTCCGTCTCTCGTCGTTCCTTCCAGAGCTCATCCATCAGCTTCATCCGGAGCCCCGCGTCGTCAGGGTCATCGCCCACCGCCAAGTACGCCGCTTCAACTGGCGTAATGCCTGTCTGAATATGCTCAATCCATTCGATCATGCTGGTGCGTGATGAATCACTTGCAGCTGCAAGTCCTGCACGCGATGAACGGAGGACGCTCCCCTGATAGAGCAACACTCGTGGAAGCGAACTGATGTCAAGGGTTGAATAGAACGCCGCGTTCTCTTTGCCGCTCATATAGACTGCAGGGATCTTTTGTTCGCTGAGGAACGCTGCGAACTCCGGGTCATTCCATACCGAGCGCTCCCAATCGTCCTGCTCAAACGCGCTCTTGGAGAATGGCTCATCGCCGACCAAAACGAGGAACAACTTCGATCCTGTCTGAATCTTCGAGTCCGCAAAGAGATCATCGACAGACCGATCGCTCAAGCAAGCCAGCTCGGGTCCCGTTCTCGCAAGCACGGGCGAGCAGGTCACAATCATCAGCAAGCAAACAGCCAGCAGCCTATTCATCATCTTCCTCCTTAAATAGATGATGATATCAGATGCATGCGTTTATTACAATCTTGCCTCTGGATTCTCACGATTGGACTTAAACCACTCGATCGTCCGCTTGAGCCCTTCCTCAAACCCGACCTTCGCTTCCCAATCCATCAGCTCCTTCGCGCGCGACACATCCAGACACCGGCGCGGCTGACCGTCGGGCTTAGATGAGTCCCAGCGGATCTTCTGCTCGATCGTGTCCTCGCTCGCAAAGCCAGTCAGCTTGGCGATCAGGTGCACGAGATCGCGGATCGTGATCTCCATGTTCGTGCCCAGGTTGATCGGGGTCGGGTCGTCCATCTTTTCCGCGGCCGTCAGTATCCCGTCGGCGCAGTCCTCGATGAACAGGAACTCGCGTGATGCGCTCCCGGTGCCCCAGACTTCGAGGAAGTCGTCGCCTCGGTCCATCGCTTCGATGCACTTGCGTATGAGCGCGGGGATGACATGGGAGGAGTGGAGGTTGAAGTTGTCCCACGGGCCGTAGAGGTTGACGGGGAGGACATAGGTGGACTTCATGTCGTACTGGAGCTTGTACGCGTCGAGCATCTGCCACGCGGCCTTCTTCGCGACGCCGTAGGGTGCGTTGGTGACCTCCGGGTACCCGTTCCACAGATCGTCTTCTTTGAAGGGCACTGGCGTAAGGTTGGGGTACGCGCAGATGGTGCCGGTCTGGACGAACTTGCCGCCGCGCTCGATGAGCCCGTCGACTCGGGCCTGCTCGATCAGGTGCAGGGCCATGGCCATGTTCGCGTAGAAGTACCGCCCGGGGTTCTCGCGGTTGGCGCCGATCCCGCCGACTTCTGCTGCGAGATGGACGATGAGGGTGGCTTTATCTGATCCGAACGCGTCGTTATAGAGGGACACGACAGCGTCCTTCTCCGTCAGGTCATAGTTCGCGGATCGTGGGATCACGATCTGGTTGTCGGCGACGCCTCGGGCGTGGAGCCCTTCGACGATGTGACGACCCAGGAACCCGGACCCGCCGGTGATGATGATGCGTTGATCGGACCAGTTGAGTGACATGCGACAAACCTCTCTCATGAAAGTACAGCGGTGGACACGATCATAGTTCGGTAGAATCGCGTATATCCCAGAGACCTGCCTATGCCCCGACGATCGAAACAACTCGTGCGACAGGATTTCAAGCCCGGACCGATCGGGTGGGCACGCCGTCGCGTGCTCCCGCTGCTGGCCAAGGGCACTGCACTGCTGGGTATCGTGCTGCTGGCGGCCTGGATCACGGGCCGGATGCTCTCCGATGAGCACCATTGGTCCCAGTACCTCTACTGGATGCCTCCGATCGTGATGATCGGTGGCGCGTGGTTGATGCTGATCCTTTCCGCGATCTTCGCGGCCCTCGCTCGCCGCCTTGGTGGACTGATCCTTCGACCGGTGCTGCTGGTCCTCGCGGTCGGCTGTACGCTTCATCTGATGTTCGGCGTGTGGCACCTGCATCGCGCTGTGATCGGCAGCGATTCCAAGGACGATAACGCGATCCGGGTGCTGCACTGGAATCATGGCGGCAAGGCGATCGATGCGCAGCAGTGGGGCACACGCATCAGAGATCTGGATACCGACATTGTGCTGATCGCCAACGCAAACTGGGGCGATCCCCGCCAGGAGCTGCTTGAGCAGTTTGAGTACTTCGCGCCCGATGAACGAGTGCGCTGGGTGAACTACTCGTATCGGCTCCACGCGGACCCGGCACACTACCGAGTCGAAGACAGCGCGATGATCGCGTCGCGTTACCCGATGACGCGCACGGGCTGGGTGCAGTTCGGCAGCAGAGGGCGCCAGCGCGTCATGAGCCATTCAAGCTCAGGGCTCGGCTGGGTCATGTTCGCCGAGTTCGACCTTGATCCTCAACGAGTTGACGACTCGCCTCTGGTCATATGGTTCGTCGATCTACCCAGCGATCCGACGGCGTGGAAAATGGACGAGATACGCTCCGTACGCACAGCGATCGATAACTGGGACGGCGCTGGATGGAACATGGGTCGCCATGTTTGGGAGCGGTATCAGGACGAGAGCGCATCATTCCCCGAACCCGATCTCATCGTCGGCGACTTCAACACACCCCGCGGTTCCGCATCGATCGATCTGCTCGCGCCGGGGTTCGATGAAGCGTTTGAAGCTGCGGGATACGGGCGCGGCCGGTCGTTCGTCATCAATGACGGGTCCTGGTCCGAGAACCTGTTGTTCCGCGTGTTGGATCTCCACATCGATCTCACGCTCGTTGCCCCATCACACACAACAACGAGATACGAACTGATACATGCGGATGAGGTAGACCACAAGATTCAATTTGCAGATATCGTGCTTGGAAATCCGTAATAACCCGATAGACTCGCTTCTCACAAAATCGCATCAGATGGAGAGAGGAGATCGACGCGATGAATCGGATGACTTGCATGCTCAGCGTAACGGTGCTCGCATGGGGCGCACTCGCCCAACCGAGCCCGGACGCCAAACCGATCTACGAGATCGAATCGGGGACCATCTCCGCGAACGATGGCACCTTCAACTACCAGGGCTACCTGGAAGAAAACGGCGAGCCGGCCAATGGGATGTACTCCTTCCGCTTCGAGGCTTTCGAGGACCCGAACGGCTTTGATATTGCGCACGAGCTGTACTTCACTTCTGATCTCGTGCAGGTCGTCGATGGTTTGTTCGACCTCGATGTCCAGATGGGTGGCACCGCGTCCGAAGCCCGCCGGTTCTGGCGCGAGATCGGCAATCAGGAGATGTACTTTGAGATCGGGGTCAGCGAGATCGAGGGTGGCCCATACACCACGCTCGGCACGCTCGCCAAGCTCGGGTGGAGCGCCCGCGCTCAATACGCGGGGATCTCGGATTCGCTTCGGTTCCCGTATTTCGACTCCTTCGCCGATCCCAACGGCGACCAGACGACCATGATCTACCTCGCCAACGATTTCGGCGGTTCGATATTCGAGCTCGTCACACATACCAGCACGAACGAACCGATGATCGATCTGAAAGGCCCGCTGCCGTACGAAATTGACTTCGGCAGCCAGAACGGCGCAATTCGCATCGACGATTCCGATGAGCGCGTGGGCATTCTCAGCACAGCCAACGAGTTCCCCCTCGTCGGCTACTTGCAGAACCCCGAGCCAGGCACGGGCGGCGCTGTCCTCGGCCAGGTCGCGAGCGGAGCGGGGGAGGGCTACTTCGCGGTCTCCGCGATCAACTCCAACACCGGCAACCGCGGCTACCTCGGTGGAGAGAACGAAGCGGGGCTCTTCGTCGGCGATGTGCTGGTTGATGGCAACATCAACAAGTCGTTTGGCAACTCCTCGGAGGCATCCGCGACCCCCATCGCGTACGGCTTCATCAATAGCTCCGGATCGGTCGCTTCTGGTTCAGGCAACTTCACATGCAGCTGGGAGAGTGGACAGTTGCGTTATCGCATCGCGATCGAGAATGAGAACTACTTCTTCAGCAACTACACGGCCGTCATCACGCCTTCCGCCAGTAGCAACCCTCGTCTTGTCAGCACCAGCTCTGCAACGGGTGATCTGCTCGTGTACATCCTCAATCCGCTGAACGGCTACGCGAAGATACAAACCAACTTCCAGTTCGTCGTCTATAAGTCTGATCCGAACACAACCGTGATCAACCGAAACACGACCGGCATGGATGACTCCGAGTTTTACCGACTCCACGGGCTGACACCCGAGGTCGTCCGCACCCAACAGCGTACGCGCCCCTATGTCGCCGGCGAGGGGATCACGGAAGCTCGCTAACCTTAGCAATACACTTAGATTACGAAGATAACCCCGCGAGATTCGCGGGGTTTTCTATGCGGCTGTGTGAGTTCAACTGCTCAGAACTGGAAGTAGATGAACGCAGCGCTCTGCGATGGCCAGCCGTAGAAGAACAGCATCGCAAGCAGGATGTACAAAGCCGCGCGAAGTGCCCAGTGCATGGAGTTCATGCGTTCATCCCACCTGCGAGAGAAGTAGGAACCAAAGTGGAGGATGGAGAAGAGAGCGGCAGCGAGCATCGCCGTAAAAGGATCGCCGCGTCCGATGCCGACACCCCCGAACGAGAGCTTGGCATCAAACAAGACAAACTTCTGTGCGCAGTAGAGCAGATCGCTGAAATCTGTGACCCGGAAAATCAGCCAACCGAGCATCCAGAAATACATGGTGACACCCCATCGGATCACGGTCCCGGGCTTGGTCATCAGCGTTCGCCCGAGCCGGGATTCTGCGGGCACGAATGCCCTGAAAACCCTGTTGATGCAAAGGAGTGCGCCTTGATAGACCCCCCAGATCACAAAGTTCCAAGACGCGCCGTGCCAGAGTCCACCCAGGGTCATGGTGATCATCAGGTTCGCGTAGGTCCCGAAGCTCGATCCACGCGACCCGCCCAATGGGATGTAGAGGTAATCGCGCAGCCACGACGAGAGCGAGATATGCCATCGACGCCAGAAGTCGATGATCGAGGTCGAGAAGTATGGGAAGTTGAAGTTCAGCGGGATCTCGACGCCGAACATCCGTGAGATGCCCCTTGCGATATCGGTATAGCCCGAGAAATCGCAGTAGATCTGGATCGCGAAGAGCGCCGTGCCGAGCATGACGATGATGCTCGATTGCCCTTGCGGGAACCCAAAGATAGTGTCAACGAGCGGCGCGACATTGTCCGCGATCAGCACCTTTTTGAATAGGCCCACCATCGCCAGGTTCATCCCGGCACGAAGCGAAGCACCGGTGATTGTCCACGGCCGTTCAAGCGTCGGAAGGAAATGCTGTGGACGGATGATCGGGCCGGCAACGAGTTGCGGGAAGTAGGCCACAAAGAGTGCGACTCGCAGGATCGATCGCTCCGGAGCAATGTCACCCCTGTACACATCGATCGTGTAGCTCATCGTCTGGAAGGTATAAAAGCTGATCCCGACTGGCAGCGTCACCTTGAGCATCGGCGCGGCCCACTCGATGCCAGACTGCTCGACGACCGTGTCAATGGAATCGATGAAGAAGTTGAAATACTTGAAGAAGGCAAGGAGCCCGAGATTCACCACGATGGATGTGATGAGAAATGCCTTGCTGCGCGCTTTATCGCTGAGCCTGAAGTACAAGCCATACGAGAGCGGGCCGACGATCGAAAACAGAACCCCCAGCCCGATCGCGGCCAGGTTCTCGCTGCTCGGACTCACGAATGGTTGGGAGAGGAACGCTTCAACCCCCTGCACCTGCAGCAACGGCCAGTTCGGGACAAGCATGCCCAATGTCGCAAACCCCACGAATGACCCGAGCTGCAGAAGCTTCGAGTTCGAGAGGCGATGCCCCTTAATCCCGAGCGATGCGGTGTAATCCAGGACTGTCGAAAGAACGATGAGGACCAGAAACCGGATATCCCACCATCCATAGAAGACATAGCTGACACAGAGCAGGAAAAACTGCTGACGGCGGGCCGCTCCCCGGCTCCAGATCAGGAACGCGAGGGTGATCAGGATCAGGATGAGAAACTCAGGCGTCTGAAATAGCACTGTTTACCGATCCTGTTCCTGATTGTCGAGCTGCCCACGGAGGGATACCCCGAGTTGTTCGCTCAGTGACTTTGCTCCAGGTCTATTGGGATGGATTGCGTCCGCGTATTCCTGTACCGTCAGTGATCCTGTCAGATCAATCAGGATCGTGCCTGTACGCTCGACAACCCCATGCATCGCGTCACGGAACACTCTGTCTGCTTCGGTGAACGCCGTCGCGTCGGGATGTGTTGGCGCGAGAACGAGAACAGGTGTCACAGACGCTTCCTGAACTTGCTTGATGGTGCGTTCGATGAGTTCGACCCCGACACTGTTCCCTTCGCCGACACGATCTTCGAAACTCGCGGTGACATCATCAATATGGCGAGTGAGCTTATCGCCGCTGATCTCAAGATCGATCTGATAGGGCGCATCGGTCTCGAGTGGCTTGGCGAGCAGGATTCCCTTGCGCATTCGTGAGCGAGCTTTCTCGTTGAGCATCCGCAGAGGCAAGGTACGAAACGAGACGAGGTTTTCAAGATCAGACGCGCCGAGTCGATCGAGCGTTTCTTGATTGATCCCCGATGTAGCCTTCTCGCTTTCGACCCAGGGGGCGGTCTCGACATATCCGAATCGGCGCATGACTGACGCGACTTCCGGGTTGATTTGCCTCGGCTTGCCCATCATCTCTGGGCGAACGATCCAGACGAGAACATCCGGATCTGACGCGAGCACCCGGCTGATGTACAGCCTTCCAGACAGAATATCCAGACCGTTCGCGGACTGATTCCGCACATGAAATCCATCGCCGAGCTGTTCCTGAACAACGCTCGCGATGATGCCTTCTACACCGACCGAGTTACTGACGATTTCGACTTTGGTATCTTCTCGATCGGATGACTCGAGACGCTCACCGAGCTTTGCGATGCGTTCAAGATCGCCCGGAAATCCCAGCTTGGGGATGACGATGTACTGGAGCAGCAAAAAAGCACCCACAAGCCCGATCAGGATCGTGCTCACGAAGAACGCAAGCTCGCCGAGCACAGTGCCCCGAACTGGCTCATTCTCTGATTGATCCATTTCATGCTCAGGCATCATGGGTTCAATATACTATTGATCGATCATTGAGTTACTGATCGTGCCCCGAGAACTCGGGAAGAACATGCCCCGCGTCCTTGAGGGTCTTCTCGCGTGAAGCGAGCTCGATGTCGTGATCGACCATCATCGCGGCCAACTCCTCAACGCTCGTCTCGGGCTCCCATCCGAGTTTTTCCTTCGCCTTCGCGGGATCGCCCAAAAGCAGGTCGACTTCGGCGGGGCGCAGGTAGCGCGGATCGAACTCGACATGATCCTCAAAGTTCAGGCCCGCGTGGTTGAAGGCCATCTCCGCGAACTCACGCACGGAGATCGTGCGCCCGGTCGCGACGACATAATCGTCCGCCTCGTCCTGCTGGAGCATCATCCACATCATCTTGACATAGTCACCCGCGAAGCCCCAGTCTCGCTTCGAGTCGAGGTTCCCGAGGAAGACCTTGTCCTGCAGCCCCATCTTGATGCGTCCGACGGCGCGGGTGATCTTGCGGGTCACGAAGGTCTCGCCGCGGCGCGGGGACTCGTGGTTGAAGAGGATCCCGCACGAAGCGTGCATGCCATAGGACTCGCGGTAGTTCACCGTGATCCAGTGCCCAGCCATCTTCGCGACCGCGTAGGGCGAGCGTGGGTAGAACGGGGTGGTCTCGGTCTGAGGGGTTTCGACAACCTTGCCGTACATCTCGGAGGAGGACGCCTGGTAGTAGCGCACCTGCTGACCCGATTTGTCCTGGAAGTCACGGATCGCTTCGAGGAGCTTGTACGCGCCCATCGCGACGGTCTCGGCCGTGTAGATCGGCATATCGAACGACACGCGGACATGCGATTGAGCGCCGAGGTTGTAGACCTCGTGCGGCTTGACATGCTCGACGATCTTGCTGATGTTGTTCGCGTCGCACAGATCCCCGTAGTGAAGCTTCAGCTTCGGGTTTGGATTATGCGGGTCCTGGTAGATGTGATCGATCCGGTCCGTGTTGAACGAGGATGCTCGACGGATGATCCCGTGAACCTCGTACCCTTTTTCGAGCAGGAACTCTGCAAGGTACGATCCGTCCTGCCCAGTGATGCCGGTGATGAGTGCGCGTTTGTCGCTCATGTGCGTGTTTCTCCCTCTCGGGTGTCGTACGGATTCATTGATCTGATAACCCGCAACGGACAAAGACGACCCGGGCATCGGATGATTGTTGTTGCATCGGCTGACAAAGGCAGGGTATTGATCGACAATTCCCCCCAGACGGCAAAGAAGCCGGAAGAACCGGCACCGACGCGGGGATTCTGTACGCCCCGGACGATCTCGGGTTCAGGGACCTGTGGGAATTGACCGGACTTGAGCCCGAGCCTCGAGCGGATTCTCGATCGGGATATAGGGGTCCGCGGTCACCAGGCTGTAAACCGTCAGCGTGAGCAGCATGGTGCAGAGCAGCGTTGTCCCGATCAGCACCCGGACACGCATCTTCTCGAGAAGATTCGATCGCGCGATCATCAGGATGATCATCATGAGCAGCATGGGTTCGTGATACCGCTGCCAGCTCGCGTGATTCGCGCTCTGGGCAAGCGTGAAGGCGATCAGTGTGCCAACCCATATCCACATATCCCGGCGGTGAACCAGACTCAGCCAGAGCGGGAGCGCCAACGAGCCGGCGATCGCGCCGATGATGAACACCGGTGAACGCGCCGCCACGCTGGGAATGAGACTCACAAAGTTCCACCAGCCGCTGTATCGCCCATCTTCGATCGAGTAGGAGGATGCGGGGCCGATCGCGCAGAGTATGCCGATGAACATCGAGAGCAAGACCCATCGCCAATGATGTGCCCAGACACGCGGCAGACGAGCCCTCAGGATTGGAAAGAAAAACACGCTGAGGAACCCGAGTTGCATCAGTATGAACCCTGGCGTGGCGGGGTTTGGACCCTGATGGTTCTCTTGGAACATCGGTGGGACCAAGCCGCCCCAGAGCAACAGGAACCAGCCCAGCAGCGCGAACGCAGGGATCGTGCATGAGATCGATATCAGCGTGCGACCGGCTCGAGACACGATGTCGTCAAAGCAAGACCTCAGGCTCGTGGGCACGCCCTGACCGCTCCCGATCCATGCACTGAGCCATACGACGCCCGCGGCCCAAATGTGAATCTGTCGCAACGCGACGAGCACGGCAAGCAAAACGCCCGATGCCAACCAGGTCCACCAACCTGTTCGATCCCGCAACGCGAGAATGAGAATCGCGAACACGATAAACCACCCCGCATTATCCGGCAGAAGCCAGACACCGGGATAGATGGTGTACATCGAGACGACCATGGGCAGGCAGATCAATGCAGCGATGCGCCCCAGTGATCGACTGACGACCCAACACAGCAATCCAAAGAACGCCAGGGTCCATGTCAGCGCAAGTAGCTGAGTTCCGGTGTGCTCCAGTCCTGCGCGAACGAATGGCGCGAGGGTCAGGTGGTACCCTGGGGTCGTGGCAGAGTGATAATCGCTGATATCCGGACTCGGCCATTCGATCGCGAACTTCTGGATCGCGACCCAGTGATAGTTGTAATCGTCCGCAGCAGCACGCCCGTTCGAGTACCCAGAGAAAATCAGCGGCAGCGTCGCACAGAGCGTCAATACCTGGATGATCAGAACCGACTGCACCCGATGCAGGATCGGGGCAGTGGGGCGGGTTGGCTGGGTCGGGTCGTTGGTCATTTGATTGCACACCCTATCGGCCACTCTGGGCTCAGAGACACTGGAAACAATGATTTCTGACCCGTTCTGCGGTGTATTCGTGTGAACTCTTGTGCAACGGGGTTCGTTGTGTCGATGCAGGAGAAACGATGAACGGACCCGACCCGACCCCGAGCAACCCATCACAGTCGCCCCCGAGCGGCGGGATTGTGCGTGGGCTCATCAAACTCATGCGTCTTCACCAATGGTCCAAGGGCGTGTTTGTGCTTATCGGTCCTTTGTTCGCGCTCGCGGACGGAAAACTTCAGGACATGCCCCGCGCAGAGCTTGCGCTGGCGATCGGGCTGACCTTCATCGGGTTCGGGCTGGCAGCCTCGGGCTGCTACATTTTCAATGACATCGCGGATGTCGAACGCGACAAAGCGCACCCGCGGAAGCGGAAAAGGCCTCTTGCGTCGGGACAGGTCCCGATGGGGATCGCGAAGGTCTTTGGGATCTGCATCCTGATCGCCTCCTCAGCGAGTGTGCTGGGGGTGCCCTCGGAGCTCAGAATCTGGGTTTTGGGGCTGCTGATCCTTTATATCATCAATGTGATGCTCTACTCCGGCGGCCTCAAGCACATCGTCATTGTGGATGTGCTGTGCCTGTCAACGGGATTCGTGCTCCGCGTGCTCGGCGGGTGTGCCGCTGTCGGGATCACGCCTTCGACCTGGCTGCTCAATGCGACCCTGTTCCTGAGTATGTTTCTCGCGTTCGGCAAGCGTCTCGGCGAGCGTCGCCACATGGGTTCTGAGGAAGCCGCGATGGCCGCCCGGGATGTGCAGCAGCACTACACGGATCAGATGCTCCGCATGTTCGTGGTCGTGACCGGTGTCGCAACTCTTTTGACATACACAAGTTATGTACAAAGCCGACATGACAACTATGTATTCAACTTTGTTTCTAGACAAGGCAGTCTAGATGAGGCGTTCGGATTCAATCTGATGTGGGTGACGGTGGCACCGGCAACCCTGGCGCTTCTCCGCACGATCACCCTCTTGATGCGTGGTCGCTACGACGATCCGACGGAACTGGCATTGAATGACAATATGGTGCGCGTCGCGGGGCTGACTTTTGCGGCTTCAACGGTCATCGTGCTCTGGATTCATCTGAAACCCGCATGATTTCGGGGTTTTCTTGAATCTTTTTGATCACGGTATGGTAATTCTTGCTCGAAGGGCGTGCGCATGTCTTGCGCTCCGTCCGGTTCCGTTTTTGCCCCCTGCGAGGGGGTGCGACGATAGGGACCCCGATCACATGGTGGACTGGCCTCATGACGCGTGTGCGGCCTGTCTTTTTAAAGGCTGCCCGAGTCTTTCGGGCAAGGCGTTCCTTCAGGACGCCACGAATAACGGAGTATGTGCAGATGAACAGGGATACAAAGAAGCGTGTGCCCGCACGAACGATCGTGGGACTCGCGAGCGCCGTGGTGGGGATGACGGCGTTGAGCGCCGGGAATGCTCTGGCGCAGACCAATTACAATGAGCCGACGGAATCGACCCCGGCTCCTGAAGAGAGCATCGACCTCGCGCAGCTTGCCGCGATGGCTGGACGCGGTGGTGGGGCACCCAGCGGCCGGAGCGACGACGGACTCAAGTCGTGGAAGGACGTGTCCAAGGGGTTTGAGAAGGTTGTCTCGACCGCGGACGGACGCTCGTTCTACAACCTGTACCTGAACAAGAAAGACAACAAGGTCCTTGCGGAACTCCCGCGCGGGTATGAGAAGCAGAACCACTTCTTCGCGATGACCGTCGCGGGCGGTGAAGTCTTCGCTGGTTTGCAGTCTGGTGACCTGTACACGAAGTGGAAGCGGATCGGGAACCGGCTCGCGTTGATCCAGCCTCAGATCGCGGTTCGCTCGAGCGGCGATCAGGAATCGAAGGACTCGCTTGAAACCGTGTTCACGGATCGCGTCCTCCTTGATGTCCCGATCCTGGCAACGGGCCCGTCCGGCCAGCCGGTGATCGACCTCAACGGGTTGCTGGTGAACAAAGCGACGAGCTTCTTCCGTGGTTCGGCACGCGGGCTTAACCCGGCACTCACCACGGTTTCATCCGTCAAAGCGTTTCCGAACAACATCGAGATCCGGTACGAGGGTCCTGTCGCGGGCGGCACGATCAAGGAGTTCCATTACTCCATCTCGCTGATCACCGGCTCCCGCGGGTTCAAGCCACGCGCAGCGGATCAGCGTCTGGGCTACTTCGTCACGACCTACACGGATCTTGGGAAGTATGACTCGGACGAGAAATCCCAGCGGTACATCAATCGCTGGCACATCGAGAAGGCCGACCCGCGCCTCTCGCTCAGCCCACCCAAAGAACCCATCGTCTACTATGTCGAGCACACCGTGCCGATCCGGTACCGCCGATGGGTGCGCGAGGGCATCGAGCAGTGGAACGACGCGTTCCGCGCGATCGGCATCGACGGCGCTATCCAGGTCCAGTATCAGGACAAGGCCACCGGCGTGAACATGGACAAGGATCCGGAGGATGTGCGCTACAACTTCATCCGCTGGATCAGCAACGACATCTCCACCGCGATCGGTCCGTCACGCGTCAACCCGATGACAGGTGAAATCCTCGACGCGGATGTCGTCCTCACGGACGGCTGGGTCCGCGTGTTCACCTACCGGTGGGAGGACCTGCTCGGTACGCTCGCGACTGAGGGATACGCGCCCTCGACACTGCAGTGGCTCGAAGAGAACCCCGACTGGGATCCGCGCCTGCGTCTCGCTACGCCCCAGCAGCGCGAGATTATTCTCAACGAACGCAACAACAAACTGGCCGCGTGCGGGCATGATCATGACAGCCATGTCAATCAGCTGCACGAGATGGACGGGTTCGTTCCCGGCGCGGACATGCTCGGATTCGATGAGTTCGACGGGCTCGGCGGGCGTGCCTCGCAGGTCAATGGCATGTGCATGGCCGCGACTGGCAAGGCGCTTGATCTCGCGATGATGCGCATGTACCTGAGCATGATCGAACTCTTCGCGGACGACTTCGAGAAGCTCTCCGAAGTCGCTTCCTCCGCAAATGCGGCAACCGAAGCATCGCTCGAGCCGGAGATCGACGAGGAAACCCTCGAGATGATCCGCAAGCAGCTCGAAGAAAACCCGGGCCTCAAGGCGATGATCCCGCCGGAGTATCTGGCACTTCTTGAGAAGCAGGACGAACCCGCTGAAGAAGAGCCCGAGGCAGAGGAAGCTTCGGACGAGACTGAAGTCGCAGAAGACTCCAAGCCCAAGAAGCCCGAGGGCGACATGATCGACGGCGTGCCCGAGTGGTTCGTCGGTCCGATGCTCGCTGAACTCGTCGCGCACGAGGTCGGGCACACGCTCGGTCTGCGTCACAACTTCAAGGGTTCCAGCGCGTACTCGCTCGACCAGATCAACTCCGACGGCATGAAGGATCAGCAGCCCTGGTCCGCGTCCGTCATGGACTACAACGGCATCAACATCATGATGCCCGGATCCGGTGAGGTGCAGGGCAACTATTCATCATTCGAGATCGGCCCGTACGACTACTGGGTTATCGAGTATGGGTACGGCCCTGAGAAGAACCTGCCCAAGGTGCTTGAACGCGTCGCCGAACCTGAACTCCAGTACGGCACGGACGAAGACACCTTTGGTCCCGATCCGCGTGCGCGTCGCTATGACCTCTCTGAGGATCCGATTGATTACGCGAATAACCAGATGGCGCTCGTCAAGACGATCCGCGAGGGGCTGCTGACCAAGTTCGTCGATGACGGCGATTCCTGGTCGCGTGCACGGCGCGGGTACCTGATCTCGCTCAACACGCAGATGCAGTCGCTGTCGATGATGGCGAACTGGGTCGGCTCGGCGTATGTCTACCGCGACAAGAAGGGCGATCCGGGCAGCCGGGCGCCGATCGAGGTTGTCCCCGCTGAACGCCAGCGCGCCGCGATGCAGTTCGTGATCGACAATGCGTTCTACGACGAGGCGTTCGGCATCACCCCAGAACTGCTCGCGCACACCACCGTCGACAAGTGGTGGGACGATGTCAACTCCGTTATGGCGGACGCGGCACTCCCGATCCACGACCGCGTGATGGGCATGCAGGCCTCGGCATTGACGATGCTCATGAACCCGCAGACGGTCCAGCGTGTGTACGACTACGAGCTGTTCGTCCCCGCGGATCAGGACGCGTTGACCCTCTCGGAGCTGATGCAGAGCATCACCGAGGCAATCTGGAGCGAGCTCGGCGAAGATATCGACGGCAGTTTCTCGGACCGAGACCCGATGATCTCGTCGCTGCGTCGTAACCTGCAGCGCGAGCACCTTTCTCGTCTGATCGACATGGCGTTCGCGGATCGCGGGTTCAACTCGTCGTCCAAGCCCGTGCGGATGCTCTCAACCATGCACCTGCGCGTGATCAAGGATTACGCTGATCGGGCACTCGAGAGCCGCGATGCGCTCGACAGCTACACCCGCGCACACCTCGAAGAGATCTCCGTGCGTGTGGGCAAAGCGCTCGACGCGGGGTATGTCTACAAGGACAACTAAACCCCATCGGGTTCACATGTGATCATCAGCGGGCGGCCCAAACGGGTCGCCCGTTTTTTCATACGCGCAGTGGTCTGATTGTGACGATAATCCATCGTGACCCCGAACGATCAACCAGCCACAAACCCTCGATCAAGGATCTTCACAGCTCTGCTCTGTTGGCTCGCGTTGCCGAGTGCCGTCGTGAGCGGTGTCGCATGGATGGGCTCGTCGCGGGTGTACTACCTTGACCTGCTGGTCTCGCAGCAGATCTGGCTCGCGTGGTGGTCGGTGCTGCTGCTTGCGATCGCGCTGTGCACGCGCCGCTGGCGAATTGCGGCCCTGCTCAGCTTGTCGAGCATTCTTGCGTTCTATCCGATCGTGTATGGGCGGACGATGTACTTGCCCGAGATCGACTTCAGCACGAAGCCCGAGGGTGTGATCCGGGTTGTGAGCTGCAACATCAATCCTCAGAATGAGAGATACGAAGAGGCGATGGATTCGCTCACAACGATCGACGCGGATGTCATCGTTCTCATCGAAGTGCCCGCGGAGCTGAGCAGAGACATTCGCAACCGCGAGGTGCTCGAGCGAACGGCATATGCGCACTGGGCGCATCGGGCGTGGATCGACGAGATCACTTCGCCCGGATTCATACTGAGCACGGTGCCCATCGAAGCTATTCAGCCGGGTATTGACGAGAATATCGCTCGCCACATCCTGCGTGTCCGTGTGGGCTTCGGATCACATGATGTGATGATCGGGCTCGTGCATCCCGTTTCGCCGAGAACCATCGAGCGATGGCGCGCGGGGAACAGCGTCATCCATCATCAGGCGTTGTTCGGTGCTAATCTCCAAAGCGAACATGCGACACCAACCATCATCGGCGCGGACATCAATGCAGGACCTGCGCAAACCCGCTCACGGGTCATGCGGCGTTCGGGCTTCAGCATGAGCAAACCCCTATTGCAGCCCGGAGGCACCTTTCCTTCAGGGAATGCGGGTGTGTTCTCTGTTCAACTCGATGATCTTTGGACCAAGGGGGCGATCGATCCGATCGCATGGAGCAAGATCAACATCCCTGGCAGTGACCATTTCGCCGTTGTGTGTGATTTCGAGTTTACCGCTCCCTAGCGGCGAAGAAGGGACTTCGTGATCATTTCACGCTCGCCCTTTGAGAGCACAAGACTCCATGTCAGCACCGCGTACACGATCGCGAAGACCATGATTGAAGCAATGATCCATGCATAATCGATGTTCTCGCTGTTGGCCTTTGTGATCGTGGTCGCGAATCCGAGCCCATCGATC
This sequence comes from Phycisphaerales bacterium, assembly GCA_965216865.1. Classification (GTDB taxonomy): domain Bacteria; phylum Planctomycetota; class Phycisphaerae; order Phycisphaerales; family UBA1924; genus UBA1924. The sequence goes on along the minus strand of OZ244206.1, from coordinate 1,586,763 downwards.
GCGCCGCCCAAGATCAGGACACCGAGCGCACCCAGCATGCTGACGATCGTCGCGACTGATGGCCGTATCAGTGCGGAGAGAAGCTTTGACGCGGGGATGTGCAGACACTTGGATACCATGAGAGGCAGTCCGAACAGGTGCACGACCAGGAAAACAAGCGCGAACAAGACCGAGGGCACATAGATCTGGTACTGCCCATCGTACATCAGCATGATGATGAGTGAGCTGACGGGAGCGAAGATGCCGCCAGCAAAGATCCACGGCGCATACTGCCGAACATACCCGGCCCCATAGAGGATGAGCATCCAGGTATCTGAGATGGCACGGGATGCGAGCGCGATTGCGAGAATCTTTGAGATGTACACCGCGACCGGCATGACCAGCTCATAGTTTTTGAGTGATCCGCCCACCCAGATATTGAAGATAGGCCAGCCATAGACGACGATCACCGCGGCCGCGGGGATTGCCACAACTGCGGTCATCTTTGTCTGCACGCCGATGAGCGCCTGCAGTTGCTTCCTGACCTTATCACCATCCTGATCGCTCGCGAGCCTCGCACTCACCGCGTCCGACCCGAACTGGATGCCTGTGGTACACATGCGTATATAGGCGACGAACCTGAACCCAACGCCCCACGCCGCATTGGCGAGCGTGCCCCCGAAGAAGTTCAGGAGAAATGGGGGCACCTGCTCGTGCAGGTTCATTGCAACCTGAACCGCGGTGTTCCATGTGAAGGTGGATACGACACCGGATCGGGATTCCTTGTCTGCCCCTCTGAAAGTCGGCATGAGCCGCTTGTCATCTCGGATGACCGCGAACGATGCGAACACGAGGATCAGCGAAGCAATCGCGGACCAGAGAAGTCCGTGGAGCTTTAAACCCTGAGCGGGGTCATCGATGACGATGACATAGCCGAGGATGATCACAGAGAGAATATTGCCTGCCCGTCCGAGGATGAACCAGATGTTGTACTGGATAAAGCGTTCCTTGACGAGGAACATATTGACCAGGGGCGCGGTGATCACCATCACGCAGGTGAACGCCCCCTGCCCGATGATGAACCACCGGGCTGGCGTCTCGAAGCCATCGGGCAGTTTGAACATGGGGAGCAGCAGGAGCACCCCAAGAAAACTCAGCACGGACAGGAACGCGCAGAGCAGCGCGATCTGAAAGATTGCGGCATAGCAGCGCCGGAAAACATCATCGCCCTGATGGAACGATTGCGCGAGTTCACGCACAAGAGATTGCTGGATGATCTGACGAAAAATGCCAGCGAGCCCGATGTTGGCCCCCAGCAGCGAAATCAATCCGAATGCATCATCACCAAGCCAGCGTATCGTGAGGGGGACCACGGCGATGCCAAGCCCCAGCGTGATAAGCAGTCTGAGATAGTTTGAGATGATCCGAGTGAACTGACGCGATACTTCAGTCAATGATGAGCCTCTGGCTCCAAGCCCTGATCGGTGTATTCATCAGCGGGATCATTTTCCCACTGGTCATAGTGCTCTTCGTCATCGACTGGCGCGGACGAGCCGCCAAACAGCCTCATCGCGTAGATAACGATGATCATGACGATCCAGCCGCCGACGATGTACAGGACCGTTTTCGCGAAGAAGTTTCCGAGCTCGCCCCGGGGAATCGCGATCACCTGCCCCAGCGAAACCCCCATGGGTAAGACCACATACGGGATGTGGGCGTACTTCGATAACAGCCCATCGCAGACTTTCAGAAAGACCGCGAGGATGCATGTATATAGAGGTAGTGCAATAAAGATGTTGTCGTTGACCATGTGGCCCACAATGCCGGGCCCGATGTTCCATCCCTTCGGCCTGCCAGGCGCATGGACCTCATCCACCGAGGTGAGCGCAAGCGCATCGGGTTTGTTGGGCCAGAGTCTTCGGGGATACGGGAGGCTGAAGAAATATTTCACAGAGTGCAAGTTGTCGACCTCGATCCGCTCGGGGCGAGTCGAGATGAAATACATGCTGTACATCCCTGCGTTCTGGCCTGAGAAGAGGTCCTGCAACCCTTGGCCGATATCTGCGTCAGCCAGCGCTCTCACACGGCTCGATAGGGATGCCATCTCAAGACCGAAGGTAAATCTCGTTGAGGTATAGGCTGAGAGAAACAGCATCCCAAGAACGGATATACATGCGAAGCGGAAGACCAGTTTTTTGAATGATCCATACCGCCAGTGGCTGTAATACGAGCCCCAGATGAACGCGATGACGATCCCCAGCATATCGCGCCGCCCGAAGGAGTCCGTGAATAGAACCGCAAGCCCCCCGAGCGAGACGAAACCCGTAACAAAGAGCGGAAGCGGGTTCCACATCCGGGGTGCCCATGCCCACGCGGCCATTCCCGTTGCGAATGCGAAGAACGAAGCACCGATCATGTAGATGAACAAGCCAACTACCGGGACATACCCGCCGAATAAACGGCAGACGAGACCAAGGAAGAACAGCACGATCGAGAGAACGATCAGGCGGAACCAGGCGGTGTTCACATCGGGGATATTCACCTTGCGGACGATGATGTTGGCGATGAATCCCGATCGATATATGCCCAGAAACCCAAAGGTGAATAGGAAGAGGATGATCGTGTACTCAATCGCCGGCCCTTCGTACTCGGAGATCGAGAAGGGATTGGAGTAGTCCGGAAGCAGGAAAGCGATAATCCCTGAAGTAAACTGGAATACAACGAGCCCTGCGAGAAACAGATTGCGCATCGAGAGAAGGTCAGGAGCGTACTTCGAAGCATCACGGAGCACGATCGTCGCGATCATCACGATGCCGATGAAGAGGATAAAAGAGAGGACTACGAACATTGCATTCTCACATTCCCCGGAACGGGATTCTGTTTCTCACCCACGAGATCCGTGCAGTCTCAGCTGCTTTGAGTGTATCGCTCATACACCCCGATTGATTGCTTCGCGATAACCGGCCAGGTAAAGCGTTCCTTGACAAGTCGTCGCCCTTGCTCACCCATCTCTTCCCGCTGCTCTGGTGTTGATCTGAGTATGGATTCAATCCCGTCGGCTACGCTCTGCGCGTTGAGTTCCGTCACGAACCCCGCGTTCACTTCTGCGACCTCGGGATAATGACAGGCATCCGTGACAACGCATGGTGTCCCCAACGCGAGCGCTTCGGTGATCGCAATCGAGAACCCTTCTTGTCTCGATGGGAGACAGAACATGGTCGCGTCCCGTACAGCATCTAGCTTGGCTTGGCCGTAGATCGGTCCAGTCAGCAACACTCGATCCGACAAACCCGCATCGGAAATCTGCTGCTCAAACCCACCCTGTGCGCCGCCATCAGGACCGGCCACAACGAGTTTCAGATCGGGGAACTTGGGCGCGACTTTGCTGAATGCGTCAGCGAGGTAATCCAGTCCCTTTTTATAATGCAAGCGACTGAGAAAAAGAACATACGGGTCATCGCCTATCTCAGGACGAGCGGTGCGGAAGTTGCCGAAGTCGGGTCGCGGATCGAACTCCTCAAGGAATACGCCGTTAGGGATCGTCACGAGATCCGCTGCGTACCCGAACGCTTCTACAAATCCGACCTCATCTTTGTTCAGACAATGAATGAACGCGCTGCGATCCAGCATCTTGTTGAGCGACAAACGGAGCGCGAGCTGTTTCTTCAGTCGCTTCTGGCTCATGCACCACGGATCGAGCATGCCGTGAACACACACCGTGTACGGTGTGGCATGCTCACGCGCGGCCTGGGCCGCCACTCGTGAGATGGTGCTCCATACGCTATGTGTGTGGAGGAAATCGGTGTCCTCCATCACAGACCTGAGCTCATCCCTGGCTCGATTTCCGAATACGAGTTCGCCCTTGCCCCCGAGGGTGATGAACCTGAAATCAACCGATTCCCGACCCGGAAGCCCATCGAGCGACTTTTCGATCTGCTCCTCGCGTCCGGGGCTTTGGTAGGCGTACACGGTGACGCGATGGCCAAGGGATGCCTGCGCGGCAGCCAGTCGCGTAACGACGACCGGCGGGCCGCCCATCGCAGGGTCAAGTGATTGGATCGTGTGCACTATGTTCATACTGCCTCGCTCGGATTCAGCTCTGCGGGGACCGCACGCCCCTCGTTTCCGTATCGCTCCTGAAGCTCATTGAACTTCAGGGCCATCTCATTCGGAAGGCTCAGCGGCTTCCGCTCATATTTTCGCTCTTCTGAGATCTGCGCACACGCTTTGTTCAGCCATTGATCGTCCGCTCGGAACTCAAAGTGATCCGAGATGCTGCGCAAAACCGACGCAGGGTCCGATGTAAGCTCGCGGTATGTTACCTCAAGCAACCGATCGCCGAGATGCTCGCGGAAGCGTTCGATCTCCATCACACTGATAAGCCACTCGTACGCTGCCCGATGCTCATTGGTCTGTAGCGAATCGACGAGATCAACAAAGTACCCGTGCTCACGCCCCGATCTCGCAATCGATTTCCACTTTCTTCCGTGTTCTCCCCACCATTGGTTGTATGCCGATCGAAAAGCGAGCCGGTAGGTCGGCGTTTCCGCCAGGCGGGTGATCGAACGGACAACATCATTGCCGTCACGAACGATGTGGACAAAGCGAGGTTGCGGCTCGAGCTGCTCGAGCCACTCAACCCGGAGGGCGTTCTGGGGTGTCTTCTCGATCACACACGAATGCGCACCAGATCTGCCTGACGATGCGATCAGTCTTTGGAATCGGTCTTTCGCTCGATCGTCCGCATCAGATCCTCGGAGAATGATTTGCGGCGGAGCATCCTGTGAGTGCAAGCCTGTCGAGTCCGTCCGCGGATCGATGGCATGCCAGAGGTGGTACGGCTCACGCAGATAATGCACGCTGGGATTCACCGAGAGCACACGCCCCAGGATCGTGGTCCCGGAGCGGCCGCACCCAACGATAAACCGCACAGGAAGCCGCTGTTCTCTCCGCATAGGCATCACGCACCTGATTCGGGTTTGGTAGCGCAGCTTGAGCAGCTTTGCGGTTCGCAAGTAAGGCAGGAGCGCTCGCTTCATGATCGCACCCCATCTTTCGATACCAACTCGCCACGATCCGCTGCAACCAGATCCGGGCGTTTGAGCTCTCGCACCTTGAGCACAATCATGTATTCGTACATCGCCTGCAAACGACAATATGTCCAGCCCGCTCGGCCGTCGAGAAACCCCCGACCGATCACATACATGAACACGAACTTCAACAATGGACGGCAGGGCATACGGAACGAGATATTCTTGAGTTCCAACCGGCGGGTGTTGCGGTCCGAAGAGAACAGGTTTCCAAGCTTCACCGGGTTCTCCGCGAGCGCCTTCATTGTCTCGTTTGCTTCGTAAGTCGAGTACCGGTTATGACGCTCGATCCACTCGCGGATACCCTTGGAAAAGTTGTAGTGAATGAAGTGCTCACGAAGGTATCCGACCTCCCCGTCAACGATGGGGATCGGGTTGGCATCACGAGCAAACCGGATCTTGGGCGGCTGGAAGAATCGCATGATGTTGCCCGGGGGCATCGCGTTTTTGAGCCACTTGCCCTTATAGATATTCCTGCGGCCGCCGTAATACGCGACGGGGTCGCTCTTCTCGATCGAACGCTCACCGGATTCCCACTCGGACGCGATCTGTTCGATTTCTGCGCGGAGCTCGGGCGTCATCCGCTCGTCTGCATCGAGATAGAACACCCAGCGGTGCTTGAACTCGATGTTCTCCATCGCCCAGTTCTGATGGTTCCCACGCCCGTCATACGGACGCTCGAACCAGCGAGCACCCGCGGCTTCGCTGATCTCGCGCGTGCGATCTGTCGAGAGCGAATCGAGCACCACGATATCGTCCGCCCACGACACGGACTCGAGCAAGCCCGGGAGGTTCTGCTCTTCGTTGAGCGTCTGAATGAAGATCGAGATGGTCATGAGCGATTCCGTTAGGTCCTACTGCGATTGGTGTTCGTCGAGATCTGCGTCCGGCTTTAGGCCATGCTGTTGCGGAGGTCTCGCACACTCCTTATCCGTGCATGATTCGTGTCCTTGGCGAGCTGAACCGCGAGTATGTCATGCGCATTCTGGACATCCTCTTTGTTCGCGATCCTGAACAGCCGTGTTCGGAAGAGGCTCCGGCAGACACCGTAGTATGCACGCGACTGATCGCTTATCCTCGATTGGACAAATGCTTTGACTTCCTGATCGTGCGATTCGAACAGCACAAAGCGGAACCCGGGGTGTGAGAGTAGTTCGGGGAGCAGACGCGCTTCCGCACCTTCGACATCCAGCTTGGCACCGTACGCGCTGCCGCTGGTTGTTTCGCGGAGGAAATCCTTCGCGTTGCGAACTTCGACCCGATGACTATCCTCCGAGACGGGCGTTTCAGAGATGCTTGCGGTGCCTGTGTGTGTCAGAGAGCCCGTGATATAGAACTCGCCTTCCTCATCCCAGAGCCCGCACCGGTGCAGGGTCATGTGCTCGATCCTGTTCTGCGAGATCACTCTCTCGATCCGATCGCCGAGCTCCGGCTGAGGTTCGACGAGATGAACCCACCCGTCTGGTCGAACGGCATCATGAACGAGGAACGCAACGCTCCCATAGTTTGCGCCGATATCGAGGAACACATCACCGGGTCGCAGCAAGCCCTTGCAGATCGAGACGATCTTGGGATCAGGCGTGCCAAAGAGATACAGCATCCGCCCGTTATAGTCATCAAGACGGGCCGTGATGCGCACTCGATTCCTGAGCTTGCATGGGATCTCCACACTTTTGCGAAGCCCGGGAAACCTGCTGCTCAAGGTTTGACTCATCGTCCCGATTCCGGACCGGATCGGGATCAGCCGGCAGAAGGCCGCGACCAATCTCATCGAGATTTTTTCATCTTTAGACACGGGCCCTCTTTCTGTCTGCATGGATTGTATCACGCGCTCTGCTCGCTCATTTCGGCGTCTTTCATCTGACGGTCCCGGATCGGTTTGGCGGGAGAACCCACACAGACCTTCCAGCTGGGAAGATCTGTAAACACGCTCGATCGGGCGCCGACGACGGATTCTTCTCCAATCGTGACGCCAGGGGCGACGAAGACATCCGCGGCGATCCATGTTCCTGCGCCAATCGTGATCGGCATCGGAATCAACGGGCGATTGCGGAGTTCAAAGTCGTGCGTTGCACCACACAGATACGAGTATTGCGAGATCACGACACGCTCGCCGAGCGTGATCCGTTCGACGCAATAGCAATCCACATCATCAGCGATCGTCGCACGCGCGCCCATCGACAGGTTCCATGGTGCCCATATAGTTGCTCTGGGATACACGCGGGCACTTGGGTGCAGATCCGCGCCGAAGAAACGCAGAAGCATGTTCCGCCAAGCATGGAATGGTCGCGGCGAAAACCTGAAGAGCGTTGATTGCACGATCCCCCAGACCACACGCATGATTCGGTTCTTGAGCGAGTGCGGGCTGGGTGCGGGATTGGGACTCATGGCTTCGGCCCCGATCGCGCGACATACTCACGCTGCTTGATCGCACGGGTTGGTTGCCCAACAGAGATCGTCCAAGGATCCGTTCGCTGCGCCGGATCAACAAGTCCTCGTGCGCCCACCACCGTGCCCTCCGACACCACAGCCCCGCTGAGCACCAACGAGTCCGCGGCTACCCACGCGTCATGTTCAATCACGATCGGTTCGTCAACACTCGGATGACCGGGCTGTTGAGGCGACCGCATCCTTGTCGAAACAATAGAGAGTTGCGACACAACACTCCGAGCGCCAAGCGTTACGGGGGAAGAGCAGTTGATGATTGCATGGTCGCCAACGATTGCGAGCTCGTGCATAGTCAGATTCCATGGGCAGTCGATGCGCGCGGAACGACGAATCTTGGCACGATTGTGTACTTGAGCTCCGAAAAACCGCAGCACCCCACGTCGATAGCGATGCGCCACATGAGGGGAGCAGCGGAAGAGCCTCGCACCGATCGTGCGCCAGAGCGTTTGTTTCCAGCCTGGTACGCTCATGCCGCGTCTTCTCCCGAACCCTGCTCGTTGGGATCGACCCGCTTGGCCGGGTTGCCCCGCCATTCGCTGCCGGGTTCAGTCGATCGGTAGACGCTCGAACGCGCATGCACGATGGTCTGATCACCGAGCACGACCTCCGGGCCGATATAGGCGTCAAAGCCGACAAAGCAGCCCTGCCCCAGGGTGATGGGCGGTTTGATGAGCGGGAACATCGGATCGGTCATGTCGTGTGTGCCCGCACACAGGTGGGCCTTGCAATCGATGACACAACCATCGCCGATGACGATGGGTCCGAGTGAATACAGAATCACCCGATCTTCGATGATGACATCATCCCCGAGCGTGATATTCCATGGGACCACGATGTCGACATCGCGCGCGAGTTGGCACCGCACACCCACACGCCCACCAAACAGGCGAAGAATGCTTGCGCGAGCGGAAGGGATGGTGACCCAGACACACCGCCCGAGCGTACCCCAGAGCGCACGCACAAGCTTCTGCTTGGGTGTCCACACACTCCGTCGCTTCGGGGCAGGGACGCCCGATAACTGGTTCGGTTTGGTCTCGTCGGAGTTGCTCACACTCGTCCTATCGGCCAGTAAAGGAATGAACCCCAGAGAGGTCGCGCGGAGGAACAAAATTCGGGTCGGTGTGCGCTGGGGGTCTATTGTACTCGGCGGATAAAGCCGAATACGCGTTGAGAGAACGACATGTCGCTGACGAAAAAGCTCGAAAACCTGACAAAGGCCTGTCTCCCACCCGCGGGAGCACGATTGGCCAAACGCGCGAGCGTCCGCACCCGTTATCGGTCACAACTCGCGGCGTGCCGATCGGGCTTTGCCCAGTTTGGCGATCGATACCCGCAAACCACCCTCTTTGTGGCGGGTTTGCCGAAGAGCGGGACGACCTGGCTGGAAAAGATGATCGCGTCATACGAGGGGTTCCACGAGCTGATGATCCCCGAGGTGGCAAAGCACGAGATGCTCACGGGGGGGTCACATGACTACGAACTCCCCGAGGACATGTTCACTCGTTTCGAGAACGCTCTGGTGCTGACCAAGATGCATGTTCATGGCTCCATCCATAACACACGCATACTTCGCGAATCCGGGATCAGGTATGTCGTGCTTTATCGAGATCTTCGCGATGTTGCGGTCAGCAACTTCTTCTATGTCCGAAACACCCCCTGGCACCCTGAGCACGCGATCTACAAGGGGACCGATCTGCGAACCGGGCTGATCCGATTCGCGGAACGCACCCTCGGCGCGTACAGCGATTGGATCTACTCATGGCACAAGAACCATGATCCGGATCTGTGCCACATCATCCGGTACGAGCAGTTGCTGGAGAATGATGCCGCAACACTCAAACAGGTTGCCACTCATTTTCAGCTTGATGCATCCGATGAGACGATTGAAAAAATCACCAAAGCAAACAGCTTCAGCGCGATGAGCGGCGGACGGGAGAAGGGACGCGAGAGCGGCACAGACTTCGCACGCAAGGGTGTCGCGGGAGATTGGAAGAACCACTTTGACGACGAGATTCGCGCCAAATACAAAGAAATCATTGGGCAGACTCTGATCGACTTTGGCTACGAACAATCATTGGATTGGTAATCACGCACACTATTTCCGCGGGTACACACTTTGACAGTCTTAAACGCTCAATCCAGCACGAACAACGCGAAGAAAACCCGCGTGGTCATCCTGAATCAGTACTATGTCCCCGATGTCGCATCGACAGGGCATCTTCTACATGAACTCGCTGTCGAACTCGCAGAGCTCGGGTTCGAGGTCGAGGTTCTTACAGGGCGACCGAGCTACGGGCCGCCGGACACATGGCAGGACTGCCCGCTCAAGGAAGAGGTCGACGGCGTTAAGATCCGCCGCCTCAAGGTCGCACGATTCGACAAGAACAACCTCGCTGGGCGTGCGTTCAACTACCTCACCTTTGTCATCCCCATGATCCTCACGGTGCTCTTCAAGTCCCGAAAGGACACGGTCTACCTCTACACCACCAACCCGCCATTCCTCGGCGCGATCGGATGGTTCGTATCACTGTTCCGCCGCCATCACTATGTCACCCTCCTACACGACGCGCACCCACAGCTCGGCGTCTGGGTCGGGACATTCAGGAAGGGATCGCTCGTCGAGCGCGTATGGATGTCACTGAATCGACGCAAGTACAAGCGGACTAAAGAAGCGATCGTGCTCTGCAGCGCCGCCAAGAAGCTCGTAGCGGAGACCTACCCGATCACGCCCGAGCACATCCATGTCATCCCCAACTGGGCGGACGGCGAAGACCTGTTCCCGAAAAAGAAAGAAGACTCCGAGATCGCCCAAGAGCAGGGGTTCGTGGATGATTTCATCCTGCTCTACTCGGGCAACATGGGGCTCTATTACGACTTCGAGACCGTGCTGGGCGCAGCCAAAATGCTTGAGGGCGAGCCATTCAAGCTCGTTCTCGTCGGGGGCGGCGGGAAGAAGACTCAGATCGAAGAGCACATCAAAGAACACAACATGACCAATGTCGTCATGCTGCCCTACCAACCCTTCGAGAAACTCAACGACTCGCTCAATGCGTGCGACGCGTCGCTCGTCACGATCGCGAAAGGGATCGAGGGGATCAGCTTCCCCAGCAAGCTCTACACATCACTCGCGGTAGGGAAAGCAATCGTCGCACTGAGCGAGGACTGGTCCGAGCTGCGTGAGATCGTCGAGGGCACGGAATGCGGCATCTGGTCCGCACTGGGTGATTCGGAAGGGCTCGCAAATAAACTCCGCGTGCTCATCCATGACAAGCAAAAGACCTCGGATATGGGCAAGAGCGCTCGCGAGGTTTTCGATGAAGGGTACACGCGTCAGGTGTGTGCAGCAAAGTACGCCGAGGTGCTCAAGCTCGCTGACCCCCAGTACAGTGCGGACGAAACACGCGAACGACGCGCGAATCTCGCGGATTGGCTCGCTGGAGGCGCAGCGGTTGTCACGCACCACGAGCACACGACAACATCCGAGACCGAACCCGCGAAGGAGTCGGCATGAGCGCACCAGTCGAAGATCGCCCCCTCAAGCTCCTGTTCGTTACCGAGGACGATCCGCTCTATGTGATCCGGTTCTTCGAGGTCTTCTTTGAGGAGTATCCCAAAGACCAGATCGAGATCGTCGGCGTATCTGTGCAGGAAGCCTTCCACGAACCCAAGTGGAAAACAGCGAAGCGAATCTTCCGCTTCTACGGTCCAATCGACTTCTTCCGCCTCCTGGCACGCTACTTCAAAGTCAAGCTCCGCGGCGATTCCATCGCCAAGCTCGCGCAGAGCAAGGGACACCCAATCGTCCACTGCGGCTCGGTGAATGACCCGGAGTACATCGAGCGCGTGAAAGCGATCAATCCCGATGTCATCGCGTCTGTCGCGGCGCCCGAGATCTTCAAGAAGCCAATCATCGACACGCCGAGCGTTGGGTGCATCAACATCCACTCGGGCCGGCTCCCGATCTATCGCGGGATGATGCCCAACTTCTGGCAGCTGCTCAAGGGCGAGAAGACCGCGTGCGTCACGGTGCATGAGATGGTCGAGAAGCTCGATGCAGGCGGAATCCTCGGCACACTCGAATGGCCACTCAAGGACAACGACTCACTCGATCGTGTCATCACCGGAACCAAGCAGGACGGCGCGCGATTGATGATCGATGTCTTGCTCAAGATGAAGAAGGGCGAGGCCGTTGCCAAGCCCCTCGACATGTCCAACAAGCAATACTTCAGCTTCCCGCAGCCGAAGGATGTCAAAGCGTTCCGCAAACGCGGGCACAAGATGATCTGACATGGGCAAGCAATACCAAACAACCCGAGCCGCCATGTCCATCGATGTCGAGGACTGGTTCCAGGTCGAGAACCTCAAGGGCGTGATCGCCCGCGATACATGGGACGAGCAGGACCTGCGGGTTGAAAGCAACACCGATCGCATGCTCGAACTCATGGACACCCACGGCGTCAGGTGCACCTGTTTCATCCTCGGCTGGGTCGCCGAGAAGTGTCCCGCCCTGATCAAACGCATCGCGGACGCCGGACACGAGATCGCATCGCATGGCTACGGGCACGACCTGATCTACAACCTCTCCCACGACGAGTTCCGCGAGGACATGAAACGCGGAATCGGGATCGTCGAAGACCTCACCGGGGCCAAAATCCGCGGCTATCGCGCCCCATCGTTCTCCATCACCGACTGGTCGATCGACATCCTGCAGGAACTGGGGCTCACCTACGACTCGTCCGCGTTTCCGACCGTCGCACACGATCGGTACGGCAAACTCGAGGGTATGGACTCCGGGCAGCCCATCGTCGAGATCCGTGAGGGTTTTCATGAGGTCTGCGTGTCGGTGCTCAAAATTGGGAAAAAGGGCATACCCTGGGCTGGCGGCGGCTACTTCCGCCTCTTCCCCTACCCTGTTTTTAAACGGGGCGTGAAGAAGATCCTCAACGCTGGCAATCCCTATGTGTTCTACATCCACCCTTGGGAAGTTGATCCGGGTCAGCCCCGTGTGGACGGGCTCAAACGCTCACACAAGTTCCGCCATTACAACAACCTCGACCGGTGCGACGCACGCTTCGATGATCTGCTCAAGTCATTCACCTGGCGCCCGGTCGGCGAGATGCTTGACGACGAACTCAAGAACGCCTGATCACATCCCCGCCGTATCGAGCGCGATCAACGCCTGCAACACAGTTTCCTCGCGCACACCATCAATATGGATGATCGAGTGCGCGATCTCTCGATAGGGTTCATCGCGTTGATCGAACAGGGTCTGCACCTCACTCAACACATCGTCCCCGACGAGCGTTGGTCGATCCGAGTTGTCCGTGTTCGCCAGTCGATCACGCAAGGTCTCGGGTGTCCCTCGAAGATAAACAATGATCGCGTGCGATCCGCGAAGAACATCGACCGCACCCGGCGCGGTGGGGGTCCCGCCCCCGAGTGCAATGATCTGGCCCGTGGTATTAAGCACCGAGCGCAACGACGCGGTCTCGGCGCTGCGGAACGCATCGATCCCATCACGCTCGATCGCCTCGCCGGGCCCAGACGCATTCATGCGCTCCGCCACGACTTCATCGAGATCAATGAAATCACGCCCGAGCCGCTGACTCATCAGCTTCCCGAGCGTGCTCTTGCCCGATGCACGCAGCCCGATCAGGATCAGGTTGGGCGTATCGGTGCTCATCATGTATTCCGATCGACGATCACTCGTTGACGCGCGACATGTACGACCCATCATCGGTCGAAACCTTGATCTTCTCGCCGTTGCCAATGAAGGGCGGGACGCGGGTTTTGAGACCCGTATCGCAGACCGCTTCCTTGAGCTGGTTCGTCGCCGTCGCCCCCTTGATTCCGGGGGGTGTGTCCGTCACAGTCACAACCACTGCGGAGGGGAGTTCGATGGAGACAGCGTTACCCTCATGGAAGAGGACGGTGCAACTGGTATTGGGTGCCATGTACAGCAGCGCGTCATCGAGCAGGTCCTTGTTGAGTTCGACCTGGTCGTAGTCTTCCATATCCATGAAAGTCCCGCCGCCGTCGCCGTTGTCGTAGAGGAACTCCATCTCACGCCGATCGAGCGTCGCCCCATCCACGGTGTCGGATCCGTTAAAGCGCTTTTCCGTCATCCCCGATCCGTCGACAGCGCGCATCTTCGCTTGGATGTACGCGGGGCCTTTCCCGGGCTTCGTATGCGCAATTTTCGTCACGACATAGAGTTTGCCGGAGAGATTCACTGCCATACCCGGCCGAATTTCGTTCGCTTTCATACGCGTTTCATCCCTATTCCCAGCCTCGCGGGCGGTTTTATCTCAATATCCGTGGGCTGTGCCCGTTGAGCGATCATAGCGCTTTAGTGGGCATCCCGGCGAGTGTGGTGTACCCTTTCCCGTGTCAGGGGGCGATTCCGTATACGACAGGAGACATGTTCTCATGCCCACGCGTCAGACAACAATGCACGATCTCAACCGCAGAGCGTTTCTCACCCATACAACCCGAGGTGGGCTCGCGCTCTCCGCACTCGCAGCGATGCCCATGTCCACGCTTGGACGGATGCTCCAGCCCGCCACGAAGGAAGAACCCCTCCCCGTCGGTGTTCTGGGGTGGAAAACCCTCCAGAAGGACATCTACGCGATCGCGGATCAGACCATGGGCGGCAACACCCTCCTTGTCGCGGCCCAGGGTCAGGCCCTCCTCGTTGATACGAAATACCCCTACTTGGGTGGTGCGATTCTCAACGACGCAGCAAATCTGATCAACGCCGACATCTCCGCAAACGATTCAATCGAGCTCACCCTCATCAACACGCATCACCACGGCGACCACACCGGGGGCAACGCGATCATCGTGCCCATCGCCAGCGCGTCCTACGCACACGCCAACGCGCTCCCGCGTATCAAGTCTCAACTCGAGCGGTATGTTCAGGGTGCCAAGGCCGGCCCGTCAGAACTCGCACGCAATAAGGCCGACGAAAAGCTCATGCCCTTCGCGAAATCCGCCGCGGACGCGAGCAAAGCGTGGACAGAAAAGACCGCCGTGCCCAAGATTGCGATCTCGGGTTCGGGAACCACCCTGAGCATCGGCGGGATCACACTCGTCATCAATCACTACGGCAGTGGTCACACGGACAACGATCTCGTCATCCACCTCCCCGATCACAACATCGTCCACACCGGAGATCTCGTATTCAACGGGCTCCATCCATACTTCGACCCGAGCGCAAACGCGAGCGCACACGGATGGATCGAATCTCTCCGCCAGACCCGCAAGCTCTGCAACGCGGAAACCACCGTGATCCCCGGGCACGGCCCGATCGCCGGCCCCGAGATCATCGATACACAGATCAAGTACTTCGAGTCGCTGATCGCCTCGATTCAGGCTGAGATCGAGAAGGGCACGCCGAAGGAAGAGATCGTGGAGATGAGCTGGGACTTCATGAACGGGCTCGGCTTCGAGCAGATCCGCTCTCGCATCATATCGGGTGTCTACGACGAACTCAGCGCCTGATCCGTACGCTCAGTCCTTGAAGATCGCGATCTCGTCGAGCGCTTTGCGCTGCAGATCCGGAACCGTGCATTGATCCGCCGGGTACCCCATGGGGATCACCATGTACGGGCGCTCGTGCTCTGGACGATCGAGAACTTCGCGCAGGAAGTTCATCGGACTCGGAGTGTGCGTCAGGGTCGCCAGACCCGCGTGATGGGCTGCCGTCAGCAGCATCCCAGTCGCAATCCCCACCGACTCATTGAGGTAGTACACCTGCCCGCCATCATCTGTCGTCCGCAGGGCCATCACGATGATCAGCCAGGGAACGGTGTCCATGTAGGATTTGTCGGGGGAGGTCCCAAAGACTTCGAGATCTTCCAGCCAACGATCGCTCGCGCGTTTCTCGTAGAACTCGCGTTCGACCTCTTCCGCCGCCATGCGGATCTTGTGCTTGAGCTCAGCGTTGCTCACCGCGATGAAGCGCCACGGCTGCTTGTGCGCCCCCGACGGTGCGGTACCGGCCGCCAACAGAACCTGCTCGATCACCTCACGCGGAACGGGCTGATCGGAGAAGGCACGGATCGTGCGTCGTTGATTCACAATCTCGTAAAACGCCCGCGCAGCGGTCTCGCTGTCGGCTGGCGGGGTATACGGATGATACGGGATCTGTTGGATCGTCATGGGCTTTGCCTTGGGTTGCCCCTCAAAACAGCGAAGCACGATCATAGCAGAACCCATCCGCGATTCCCCTCTGGCATACCCACCCGAATTCTCGACAAACCGAGCCGATACACCCGATAACCTAGGAATGCGCACCCGCCGCGGATATCACCAGACCCGTCTGATCGCTGGGCTTTTCGCCTGCGCGGGGATCGGAACACACTCCCTGGCCCAGAATGAATCCGGATCACGCCCTGCCAACGCCGGGCGAGTTGTGAAAGCATTCGATTTCGAAGAGCGGGAAATGAACCCGCTTCCTGTCCCGCTGGGGTGGATTCGCGCTCAAAACGACCCAGCTGTCCCGAGAGACCGGCCCGGATTCCCGATCTGGAACGGCGCCGTCCTCGATTACAAAGCAAAGCCATACGCCGGGATCGGCTCCGTCAAGCTCCCAACAAACGGCGGGTCTACCTCGCTCATGCTCCGCCACGGCGAGCTGAGCATCTTTCCCAACGCGGATTACCTCGTCAGCGCCAGGGTCCGAACACTTGGGCTCGAGCACGCCCGGGCGCGGATCGTCGCCGTGCTCCTCGATCAGTTCGGGACGCCCATCGAATCCTCACGCGTGCGGTCCAAGCTCGTTCAGACCCAGGGTGATTGGACCAAGGTTTCAATCGAGATCGAGGGGCTCGATCCGAGTGCTGCATTCATGCAACTCGAGCTACAGGTTCTGCAGCCCGAGCAACAGCACGAAGACGACAATCTCGCGTTTCAGGTCTGGGATCAGGATTTCGATGGCGCCGCGTGGTTCGACAACCTCATCGTCGCCCAGCTCCCACGACTCGAGATCACGACCGGCATGCCCGCCAACATCGTTGAGTCCGACACGCCCCCTCCGCTGAAACTGACGGTCCGGGATCTCACCGGCGAACGCATCCATGCCCAGATGCGCGTTTTCGATGTTCACGACAACCTGATCGACCAGCGCGTCGTATCCGAAGGCACCCGCAGCATCCTGCGCGAATCAACACCCAACCTCCCCGGCTACGGGTGGTATCGGGCACTGCTTGAGGTCTATGTTGATCGTCGTCTCGTTGGTGTTCGCACACTCGATTTCATCTGGGCACCCCCTGCGGCATATGAACGCGGCTCCGGTATGTTCGCCGTCGATTCATCGCTCACAGACCCCAAGCTCCTCGGCGCCACCCCGGCCTTGATCGCGGGTGCAGGCGTCGATCGCGCCAGCGTACGCGTCTGGGATATTCATACATCAGACACGGATCTCAACGACGAGTCTCTGCTCTTCCAAACACTCGAACACCTGCTGCAATCTGGGACTGACCTGCACTTCGAGTTCGCACAGCTCCCAAAGCCACTCGCGAATCTCATCGCTTCGGATCCAGAGGAAGTCCTCAATGCGTTCAAGGATCCCAACGGCGAGTGGATGAAGTGGGGCACGCTGATGCTCGATCGATTCGGTCAACGCGTCAATACCTGGGGTTTCGGACAAAGCCCGAGCGAAGAACCCGCAACGCTTTTGTTCGAAGAGCTTGCGGACGCACGCGATGCGATCTCGGGGTTCGTGCCCGGCCCAACCACATCGACACCCTGGTCGATCGATCGCCCGATTCCCCCAACACTCGCAATGCCCGGCGTGCAACTCCAGCTCGTCGATGACCTGAGTGTCTCCCCGAACGCCATCGGTGATCTCGTTTCAAACTGGAGCACGATCCGCACAGTCTCTGATGGATCCGATACCCCTGCACCCAAGCTCGCGCTCAAGCTTCACCCGCTCGAGCACCCAAGCGAGCGGAGCGGCACCCAGACCTGGTCCGCGCTCGGATCGCTCGCTCGCAAGGCTATATCGTACTGGTGGGCCGCAAAAATCGAAGGCGGTGATGCCCACGATTACTCGCTGAGCCTGAGCGATGCGTGGTGGACCGCGCCGGGGAAACGAGGCGAGGTGATGCCCGCACCGGAGCTCATCGTCTGGAGAACTCTCGCCACGCACCTGGGTGAGCGTAGTGCCGTCGAATCGCTCGAGCTTATCCCCGGCGTGCGGATGCTCGTGCTCTCCGAGCGCTCGGTCGAATCGGACACTGATCCGGACAAGGCCGACGCACCCAGCGGCGGTCTCGTGCTCTGGCTCGAATCCCCAACGCTCGATCCCGTCGAGCTCACCCTCCCGCTGGGGCTCGAGCCCGTGCAGGTCTTTGATGTGCTGGGCAACGCCACCACAATACATCCGCTCGCGACCGGCAACATCGATGTGCCGACGCACACCGTCCCGATCTCGCGTTCGCCGATTTTCATCGAGGGAATCAACCCCGAGCTCGTCCGTTTCCTCTCGTCATTGCGTATCACACCCAACGAACTGATCTCGCAATCCGGGCTTCATCAGCACGAACTGATCGTCCGCAACCCGTGGGGAATCGCGATCTCGGGGCGCGTGTTCATCGTTGAACCCGGCGGATACACTGGGGACCCCGAAGACATCGATCGGTCTTGGGAGATCATCCCACGCGTGATGCCCTTCAGTCTCGCACCGGGCGAAGAAAGAGCATTCCCGATCCAGATCGGGTACTCGCTCGGCGAACTCGCTGGGGAAAAACGACTCTCATTCGATATCGAACTCGACGCAGACCAGCGCTACCCGACCCTTCGTGTCGAACGCACGATCGAGCTCGGGCTCCCCGATGTTGAGATGGATCTGACCGCGCGTCGCAATGACACGGGAATCACGGTTGTCAGCGCGAATGTCTCACACAGGATGATGCAAAACCAGTATTTCGAACTCATCGCAGTCGCACCAGGCGAGCCACGCATCCGGCGATCCATCAACGCACTCCCCCCCGGCCAAGTCGCGACGCGCCAGTTCGCGTTCACCGAGGCGGTCCCAGGTGATCAGATCATTGTCATTCTTATCCCCCGTGATACCTCCACGCGTCTGAACAAGGGTGTTGATGTCCCCTGATTCCCGGCAGAGATCGTGCTCGTCCCGTCCCGGCGCAATCAAAGAAGGGATCTGACATGTTCCGACGCTGGTTCTATGCCGCGTGCATCCTCATCGTCACAACAGTCGTGCTGATCGCACTCGCCTGGTGGCCGATCCTTTTCTCCTTGATCGTGATCGCGCCACTCCTTACCCTCGGTCTCTACGACGCGTTGCAAACCAACCACGCGATCCGACGCAACTTTCCGCTGCTCGGGCGACTGCGATACCTCTTCGAAGAGATCCGCCCAGAGATCCAGCAGTACTTTGTCGAACTCAACACAGACGCATACCCCATCGAGCGCGAGGTGCGTTCGCTCATCTATCAGCGTGCCAAGGGTGATCTAGAGACCCAGCCCTTCGGAACGCAACGCGATACGAACGCCGTTGGGTACGAGTGGGTCGCGCACGCCCTCGTCGAGACGGAGCGCCTCGATGCGGAACCCCGCGTCGAGATTGGCAAAGATCGATGCGCCAAACCCTACATCGCTTCGAGACTGAATATCAGCGCGATGAGCTACGGCTCGCTCTCCCCGCACGCCATCGAGGCGTTGAGCGAGGGCGCTCGCATGGGGAACTTCGCGCACAATACGGGCGAGGGGGCGATCTCGCCCTACCACATCAGGGGTGGGGGCGACCTCGTTTGGCAGATCGGAACCGGCTACTTCGGTTGCCGCGATCGTGATGGAGGGTTCGATGCGTCCAAGTTCAGTGACAACGCGTCACGCGATCAGGTCCGCATGATCGAGATCAAGCTCTCACAAGGTGCCAAGCCCGGCCACGGTGGCGTCCTCCCCGGAATGAAAGTGAACAAAGAAATCGCTGAGATCAGGGGAGTGCCGATCGGACAAACCGTCGTGTCGCCTCCACGCCACAGCACTTTCAACTCCCCAAAGGGACTGCTCGAGTTTGTCGAACAACTCCGAGATGAGTCCGGAGGCAAACCCGTGGGCTTCAAACTCTGCATCGGGCGACGCGTCGAACTGCTGGCGATCTGCAAAGCGATGCTGGAAACCGGGATGCGTCCAGATTTCATCACCGTCGATGGCGGTGAGGGTGGCACGGGCGCCGCACCGCTTGAGTTCGCCAACGCCGTGGGCATGCCCGCACGCGACGGGTGGGCATTCACGCACAACGCGCTCGTCGGCTCTGGGCTTCGCGACGACATCAAGATCATCGCCAGTGGCAAAATCATGACGGGCTTCCACATGATCCGTGCACTCGCTCTGGGCGCGGACCTCTGCAACAGCGCCCGGGGAATGATGCTCGCGCTGGGCTGCATCCAGGCCCTGCGCTGCAACAACGACACATGCCCGACTGGTGTCGCGACCCAGAACAAAGCGCTCTACAACGCGCTGGTTGTGAAAGACAAAGCACCCCGCGTCCACCGCTTCCATGAAGCCACGATCGAGAGCCTGCTTGAGCTTCTCAGCGCCATCGGAGTCAGCAGGCCAGAGGATATCACACCCGATCTGGTGTATCGAAGGGTGAGCGATCGCCACATCATGTCCTTTGATGAGCTCTACGAGTTCATCCCTGCTGGGTCGCTGCTGGACGATACCGAGATCCCCTCGTTGTGGCGAAAGGAATGGTCCCGGGCCAGCGCGGACGCGTTCAGCGCTGTCCGCTGATCACTGCTCGTTGCGGTCTTGCGTTGAGAACAGCATGGCGGCCTGTGAGCCATAGATCGGGTAATCGCTGCTCACGCGATAGCCGCGGAGCAGATCCGGATCGAACTGGAGCTTTGAACAGACCTCACCGATCATCGCTCGGTAGCGCGGGACATGCGAGCTGCCGAATCGTGTGAGTCCGGAACCAAGATTTTCGATCGACTCAAGCAGATCCAGCTGATCGATATCCCGTGATGGGTCGTTGATGTCTGCTTGCCCTTGGATCGTTGTGTCATAGACACGCAGCTCAGGGTACCCGTTTGTGTACAGATCCTTGTGCAGCAACACATCGAACTGCATGCGTCGAGACGGGATATTGATATCGCTCGACGCCCACGCCTTGCGGTTGCGTTCACTGGAGATGTATCTCGGAATCTCACCACGGTTGACTTCACAGGTCACGAGGTCGATAGCGCTCTGAGCACCGAACCCCCCCGGCTCGAGTAAATAATGCATCACCTCCCCAGCATGATGCACCTCGAGCCGGGGTGTTGGGTCCGAGCAATAATGCTCTAATGTAGCGCTGTCTACGCTATCCACCGGATCGCCTGTAATCGTGAATGTCTGCCGTTCCGTGCCTTCTTCAACAGCGCGGTGCGAGGTGAACTTGACCCGCATCCCTGGACGAAGCCGCTGCAATCCGAAAACGGATTTGATCCAAACGATGTCGATGTGATCGCCGTCATCGCTGGGCCAGAAAATCGCACACTCCGCGTACACCTCCGCCTGTACACCCTTGAGCTGACTCATGGCGCGGAAGGCCGCCTGCTTGCGGCGGAGTTCAAACTCGCGCCGAGCCTCTGGGACCCAGGCGCTGAGTATCGCCTCAAGTGCTGACCGATCTCCGATCTCGGTACGGATCAGGGTCTCGAACCGATCGATGGCGATGCTCGCTTCTTTGATATCCTCAGGATTGACGCCAAGCTTGGATGATGCCTTGATCACCCGACGCATGGGCTCAGGCCCGGGGACACGATGAACAACACTCATCGCATCAGGAGCACGAACCGCTTTGAGCATTCGCGATGCGAGAACTTTGTCGATTCCGAGTTCCTTGGCCAGGCGTTGGGGGCCCGAGTCGCCACCCGGGACCTGATCGATCACGCGTACAAAGCTATGGAGCAGGGCTTCGCCAGCTTCATTAATGCGCCGCTCCAGCCCAGCCAAAGAGGGATCCTTTGTCTCGAGCATCGCGTGAGGCACCGGATCCGGGGATTGCATTCGCTTATTTAAATCGATCATACGATATTCGTTGTTACCGAGTGAAATCCGATATCGGCAAGAACCCGCGTTTTTGGCCCGTAATCGGTGTTTTGAACCATCTTACTCGACAACACGGGGGCGTGCACACAATTTCTTTGCAGTTTCAGAGAAACTTCCTTGCAACTTTGACCAAGAATCGTTTATACATATCTGCAGGCCGGGATTTATCCGGCACGCAGTTCGAGGGGCTGCGAGAAGATAGCAACTGAGCGAAAGCTCAACTCGCACAAGGAGAAGACACGATGAACCACAACACTCAAATCGCTGCGGCATTACTGATGGGGATCGCAGGCGCGGCACAAGCGGATGTCATCTTTGATACCGGCACCCCAGAACCCGGATTTATTGGCTACTACGGGTTCGATGTCTATGTCGAACAATCCGTCGCGGTCGCGTTCACCCCAGATCAGGATTATGCACTCGAGCAGGTCAGTGTTTGGATGATGAGCAACGACTTCTCGAACGCCGGCGCGCCCTACACGCTGTCAGTCCGGACTGACGCGAACGGCGGGATGACGAACCCTGGAGACACGGTCCTCGAATCGTGGGATGTCCAGACAAGCGCCATCGGATGGAACCCGGTTCTCGAAACCGTTGATTCAATCCTCAACCCGGTGCTCAGCGCAGGTACGACCTACTGGATCGTCGCGGAGTCCGACTCCCCGGCCTTTGTCGATGCCGTCTGGGTTGCGTCGCAGCAGGATACGCCCGTTTGGCATTCCATCCAGAACTCATTGAATCCCAATGGTGAATGGATCCCAGGCTTCACTCAGGGTGCGCCAGGGCTGATCGTGAACGGAAGTGTCGTCCCCGCGCCATCCGCATTTGCGTTGATCGGGCTGGGCGGACTCGTCGGGACTCGTCGTCGTCGATAGAACGACAAAGTGAGAGAGAAGAAACAGGCTTCAGTTGGAGGAATCACAATGAACACCAAAGCAATCATTGCAGCACTTGGTATCTCTGCTCTTCCCGCACTCGCGGGCGGGGCGAGCACGACCGTCACAACAGACTTCTCAAACGGTGCAGAAGGCTGGACAGGTCCTGCAGGCCCGGGGGGAACAACGGGGATCGAGCCCAGTGGCGGCAACGGTGGCGAGTACATGCGCACCGTATTCAATAACTTTGGTATCTCTTTCGAGAACAACACCAACGCGGATTTCCTAGGCGATTACACCACGGCGGATGAGATCACGATCTCAATGGATATTCAGGTCGAGTATCTCAACTTCTTTGGTCAGGATGTCTCCCGCCCTTGGTTGGTTGAACTCCGAGACTTTGATGGTGCAACCGGCGGGTACCCGTACAACAGCGTCTGGTTCCTTTTCGACAATATCTCCGCATCCAATAACGGGGACTGGAGCACATATTCTGTGACTTTCGATCCCAACGCGACTGATCTTCCCGGCGGATGGGGCGGGTATGGCGCAGAAGATCCCGATACCTTTGAGCCCACGCTGCCCGATGGTGTGAGCTTCTCTGATGTCCTATCCGGTGTCGACGAAATCGCGTTCACCACATACCAGCCCGGCTTCTTCTTCGGATTCACAGATCACACAATCGGGATTGACAACCTCTCAATCACCCGAACGGTTCCTGCGCCCTCGGCGCTCGCGCTGATCGGGCTGGGCGGGCTCGTCTCAACACGCAGACGGCGTCATCGCTCCGTCATGTGACTTGGAGATGAAAAACAAGGATAACTCTCAGGATTGATTAGCAAACAGCTTCGATACGCACAGGGTCCACGCACAAATCGGATCCATTTGAATGCCGAGTGGCATTCACACTTCATCTCACTGATTTCATATACCAAGGAGAGCTTTTTATGTTTAAAGCAACAACTTCAACCTGTGCTATTTGTATCTGTTGCCTGCCTGTCTTCGGCAGCATTTCAACTGTGAACACTGACTTCAGTAGCGGGGCGAACGGTTGGCATGGCCCAACCGGCTTCGACGGTCAGGGAGGCGCTACTAAGATCGAGCCACGAGGCGGAAACGATGCGCATTTTATGAGAACCGAGTTCCATGATTTCGGTGTCACATTTTGGAATGACTCCAACACAGATTACCTGGGCGATTACACGACAGCGGACGAGATCACCATCTCGATCGATGTCCGTGTCGAGAATCTCAACTTCTTTGGGCAGGACGTTTCACGTCCGTGGCTGCTTGAACTTCGCGACAATGATACAGCTCAGGATGGGTTTCCGTATACCAGTGTCTGGTTCCTGCTCGATAATATTTCAGAGGCAACCAACAGCAACTGGACGACCTACTCGGTCACATTCGATCCAAACAACATCGAACTCCCAGTTGGCTGGCAAGGCTTTGGAGCGGAAACCCCACAAGGTGCACCCATACTGCCAGAGGATGTCGCATTTTCTGATGTACTTTCAGGCGTTGACGAAATGGTGTTCACCACCATGCAGCCCGGGTTCTTCTTCAGTTTTACTGATCATACCATCGGGATCGACAACATTTCGATCACACGTACAACCGTACCAACGCCCTCGGCGCTCGCGCTGATCGGGCTAGGAGGCCTTGTCGGCACGCGTCGCCGACGCTGATGAAACTTCTCTCCACAACACACGAGCACACGGAAACGCGTGTTTGTGTTTTCTTCACGGGCCGACGAGGCCCGGAGTTCCCAAAGGGTTTGCAAGAGGGGAACGGAGAATTGCACTGTGTTTACTGCAAGAAACTCAATAATCGCGCTCATGAGCGGCCTCAGCGTCGCAGCGCATGCTGGCATCACCGATACGGTCATCACCTTTGATCATGGGTTGGAGGGTTTTACCTCCACGGGCGGCTTCAACGACATCCTCCCCGATGGTGGCAACGACGGCGCGTACTACAACTCCATCACCGAAAGCTTCGGGGTCGAGTGGCAGACAACCACCAACGAATCGTTTCTGGGCGACTACACCCAGTACGATCAGGTCACCCTCTCGATCGATGTGCAGGTCGATCAGATCCAGTTCTTCGGACAGGACACGACCCGGTCACTCGTCGTTGAGCTTCGCAACTCTCGCTTCGCGCACAGCTTTTTCCAGTACGGGAGCGTCTTCTTCGAGCTCGACCGCAACCTGAGCGCTCAGAACAACTCGGACTGGTCCACATTCAGCGTGACATTCGATCCAAACAGCACCGAGCTGCCCGACGGCTGGCGCGGGTACGGCGGGAGCGATGATGCCGATGGCCCTGTCCTCCCCGACGGCGCGACCTTCGCCGATGTGCTGACCAATGTCGATCAGTTCGTCTTTTCGACGCTGGTCCCGGTCGAACGCTACCCATTCACGAACTTTGACATCGCCGTAGACAATATCTCAATTTCAACGGTGCCAGCACCTTCATCGCTCGCGCTGCTGGGTTTCTCCGGTCTCGTCGGTACACGCCGACGCCGATGATCACCACTGCTTACACAACAAAGAGGGGCGAACCGGGTACTCGTCCCGGGTCGTTCGTTTTCCACTTTTTAAGGACACTCCACACCATGCGTCACGCACAGTTCAACATGACCCTCGCCGCTCTCGCAACGATTGCCTGCGCATCGCAGGCGCAGACCTACACCTCGAGTTTCGACAACGGGTACGACGGCTGGGAAGGCAGCAACGGCACCTTCCGCACAACCGAGCTCAGCACCGGCAACGCGTATCTGCGCAGCGTCGATGAGACCTTCGGCGTCTGGTACCGCAACTCGGGGAACGCCGAGTTCCTCGGTGACTACACCCAGAGCGGTCAAGTCACACTCTCGATGGACATGCAGGTCGATCTGCTCAACTCCCAGAACATCCCCGACGGGCTTGTCCCCTACACGCGCCCGCTCGTCGTGGAACTCCGAAACTACCGCTACGCGGGCGGGTTTCATCAGTACGGGAGTGTGTACTTCGTGCTCTCACGCGAGATCTCGGAACTGAACCAGACCGAGTGGACAAACTTCAGCGTGAGCTTCGATCCGAACAGTGTCGAGCTTCCCGACGGATGGCGCGGGTTCGGTGGTGACAACGATCAGGACGGGCCCGTTCTCCCCGAGGGCGCCACCTTTGCGGACATCGTCTCGAATGTCGACGAGATCGTGTTCTCAACATACGACCCTGAAGAGTTCTACCTGTTCGCATTTTTCGATGTGTCCGTGGACAACTTCAGCATCACCCGTGAAGCGGGCTGCACCGCCGACCTGACAGACGACGGCGTGCTCGACTTCTTCGATGTGTCCGCGTTCATTAACGCGTTCACGGCGCAAGACCCTGTCGCGGACTGGAACAGCGATCGCGTGTGGGACTTCTTCGATGTTTCAGAGTTCATCAATGCGTACAACGCGGGGTGCCCCTGAGCAGGTTGGCACTCGAACAGACCCCTCTTGAATCTTTGCAAAAAGATTCGACAAGCGGACCCTCGTGGGTCCGCTTGTTGTTTGTACTCAAATGCTCGGCGTTGATCAGTCCGACATCACGGGCTGTGCGGGGGGCTGGTGCCATTCTGCGCTGGCGGTCTTGCCCTCGCTCAGGTACCACTGCACCATTCGGTCGATCCCCTCCTTGAGAGGAACCTTGGGTGTGTACCCCACCCCGAGAAGCTTATCCGCTTCAAACTTTGTCTCTGTCTTGAACATCTTCTTCACACGCGCGGTCGAGATCGGTAGATTCTTGCCCGTGAGCTTGATCACCACATCGAACGGCAGTCCCATGAGCATGCCCATCGCGTATGGTACCGCGGGCGCTGGCTTCTTGCCCAGGCAACCGCTGACCGTATCAGAGATCTCGGTGCTCGTCAGATCCGGTTTATCGATGTAGTTGAAGATCTCGAAGTGCTCGATCTCTCGGTTGGGCTTCTTGTCCTGTAGCCCCTTGAGGAACAGGGTCGCGTCGACGATGTTCTCAACATAGCTCAGTGACTTGATGTTGCTGCCGGGACCAAATCGGAAGTACTTGCCAGAGTGGATCTGGCGTATGAGCGAGTACATGTTCGCGAAGTTGTGCACGCCGAAGGTGACCGTTGGGCGGATGACGAGTGCGCGCCGATCGTCGCCCTGCTCGACCCATCGCCTGAAGACACCCTCGCCTTGCAGCTTGGAGCCGCCGTAGGGTGTGTTGGGTGCAGTGGGCGCGGTCTCTTCATGGGGTGTGGGTGCATCGCCATACACCGCGACGGTAGAATAGAAGATCACATCCTTGATCCCAGCGCGATCCATCGCCTCGCAGACCTGTTGCGATCCAAACTCGTTCACCGAGTAGTAGGTATCGTGCTCGATCCCAAAGTCGTGGTGTGCCGCGGCGAGGTTGACGACGAGATCGACGCCCTCCATCGCGCGATCGAGTGCCTTCGGGTCTCGGATATCGCCCATGACATGTGGCATTTGCGTCTGGGGGCCCTTCGGCTCGATCAGGTCGAGATTGACCAGTTCGTGGCCCAGGGCGGAGAGATCGCGATGGAAGTACTCCGCGATGAACCCCGATCCGCCTGTAATGAGAATCTTCAATGGTGTCCCCTTGCGCTATTCGCAGGAATCAGTACGCGGTCGATGAACGGATGATACGACAGACGAACGGGTGAGTTCGATCCACAGGGCCATTGTCGGCCGGATGCAGGGTCGGGTTCGATGTTATGTGCGCTCCATGCCTTAAAACCCGCCGAACATGAGCGGCGCGAGAACAACGCAGAGCACGCCGCAGATCAGGGTCAACGGGCCGCCGAACCTGGTGTAGTCCAGCCACTTGTACCCGCCGGGCCCCATGACCATCAGATTGGTCTGATACCCGATCGGGGTCGAGAACTCACAGCTGGCGGCGACGGTGATCGCGACAACGAACGGCATGGGGTTGATCCCGGCCTCACTCGCCAGCCCAATGGCGATCGGAAACATAAGGACCGCGGCAGCGTTATTCGTCATCGTCGCTGTGAATACCGATGTCAGCAGATACACACACGCGAGCAGCGCCCATGGCCCCATGCTCTGAAAGGTCTCAAGGATGAAGTGGGAGATATCGTGCGCCAACCCCGTGTTCTGCATCGCCTGCCCGATTCCGAAGCTGGCCCCGATCACGGTGAGGATCGAAAAGTCCACGCCGCGACGCGCCTGCGGCCCGGTGCAGCACCTTGTAAGGATCATCAGGCCCGCGGCCAGCATGGCCGCGGTCATCGGAGGCATGATCCCAAAGGTGATCAGCGTCACAAGCAGAGCAAGGACCGAGAGCGCAACCCACGCACGCTCGTGGCGTAATGACGCGGGCGTGAACCGTTCGTTCACCAGGTAGAAGTCATTTGAACTCCCGAATCGGGACGCAAAGCCGGGTTCCGCTTCGAGCAGGAGTGTGTCGCCAGGGCGCAGTCGGATCTCCCCGAGCTTGCCAGGGATCTGCTGACCCTGACGCCTCACCGCGACGACGACGGCGCCGTAGCGGGTCCGGATCCCGGATTGTCGGATCGTGAGCCCTACGAGCGTTGAGTTGTTCGAGACAACCGCCTCAACGATCCGCAGGTTCGGACGATAGTTGTTGTTCAACGAGTTTTCGGGTTCGTCGTGCTCATGCGCATCGACGGTCGAGGGCACAAGCCCCTTGATCTGCTGAAGTTCAACGACGGAGTCGAGCTTACCAACAAAAACAAGAACATCATCGGTCTCGATGATCTCACGCGGAGAAACGGCGACCACAGAATCATCGCTGCGTTCGATGCGTGCCAGGAAGAGCCCCGGAAGACTGCGCAGGTTTGCGGCTTCAACCGTTTTTCCGATGATGGGTGATCCGGGAGAGACCTTCAGCGCCGCGTGATACCCGTGCCCTTGCGCCTCGGCCTGATCGATCGGATCGGCCCGATCGGGGAGCAACCGTCTTCCAAAGAAAAGGATGTACGCGAGCCCGACGATCGCGATGGGCAGCCCAACCTTTGCAAGGGTGAACATGCTAAAGGACAGGGCCGGGTTATCGACCGTGGCGGGCCCGCCGTCCGCTGTCACCTGGTTTTCCTGCAGGAGCCCGGCGACGATGACATTGGTCGAGGTTCCGATCAGCGTACAGACTCCGCCGAGGATCGATGCGAAGGAGAGAGGCATGAACAGCTTGCTGGGTGCGATTCGGCATCGGCGCGCCACCCCGGTCAGGGTCGGGAGGAACATGGCAACGATGGGTGTGTTGTTGATGAAGGCGCTCATCGCGGCGACAGGGAGCGCGAGCCGCACCTGGGCGCTGCGTTCTGTCTTCGGCCTTCCGAGCAGGGTGCTGGTGAGGCGAGCCATCGCGCCGGTTTCCTTCATCGCCGCGGCGACGATGTAGAGCATCGCGACGGTGATCACGCCGGGGTGCGCAAAGCCCGCGATCGCTTCCTGTGGCCCAAGAACGCCAGCGAGCAAGAGGACGAGCAGGACACCCATCATGACGATGTCCGCAGAAAACCGTCCGAGCGCCATCGTGCCGATCATCAGGATCAGCATCGCACCCGTCAGGATGGTCTGTGCGTTCTCGCTCAATCTGATCCCTGTCGAATGCCCCGGTCACCGCGTTCACACATGCAGCGGGCTGATCCGAGGCGTACGCCTGCTCACTCGTCGTTGTTCTTCCCGATCCCGAGTTCCTTGATCGCCCGGATCATCAGCCCATGCACCCGAGGAGGGGCGCACACAATGCCCTTGTTCTCCTCGAGACCCCGTCCGTGCGAGAAATCGAGGTTCCTGCCAAAGATATCGGTCACAAAAGCACCCGACTCGCACGCAATACAGCATCCCGCGGCATGATCCCAGATCCGTTCCACATACCCCTTGCGGGTCGGAAGACGAAGGTACGCGTCCGCCTGGCCACGCGCAACAACCGCGTACTTGCACTGAGAATCGAGCCGGACGGGCTCGCCGGCTTCACCGAGGCCCTGCTGCTCGATCCACTCGAGAATCCGGTCGGTATCCGAGACATTCGAGTGTGCCTTCTCCACCGAAGCACAAACGGAGATTTCTTCGCTCGAGTCGTGGTCGAGTCGTGTAATGCGGATGGACTCTGCGTTCCCGTCATCGGAACGAGTCTCCCAGACGCCCTCTCCCTGGATCGCGTAGTACAGGCAGCCGTGCTCGTCGCGCTCATCGAGTGGCATCGACATATTGATGGGCAGATTGGGGCAGCCCATAACACCGATAGTGGGGGTGCCGTCCTCGATAAACCCCAACGCGATCGCGTACTGCTGATTCCGCAAGAACCCCTTGGTCCCGTCAATGGGGTCCAGGGTCCAGAACTTGTGGTGGGTCGTATCGCCCGCGCCCAGATCGATCGCGTCAAGCAGATCGTCCGCGTTCGCGTCTTCCCAGACCTCTTTCGCAGCAGCGACGGCCGCATCCAGCAGCATCGCGTTATCCTCATCGCGCAAGAAGTTGGATGCCTCCTCCGCGACCAGAACGAACTCGCCCAACTGCTGCTTGAGCATCATCGCGACGACTGCCTGACTCGCATAATCCGCGACAGTTACCGGACTCTTGTCGTCCTTGGTGACGGAGCGAACCTGCTCAAGGTTGTTCTGCACTTCACGGCAAACGATGGAAGCGGCGGCAACGGCTTTACGCCCGGCCTGGGCATACTCGGCGTGGTCGATCATGGGGTGTCTTTCTGTGTTCAGGTCTGCCCAAATGCATGATACAGATAGGACTTTGACTGAGTCCGCCCGCTGCGTCTGGCCGATGTTGGAAGCACATCGATGCTGTTCAACTCAACGGTCTATCTTATTTTTCTTCCGCTCGTCGCGGCTTTGTATTACCTGCTCCCGCTCTGGTGGAGGCGGGTGATGCTGCTCGGTGCCAGTTATGCCTTTTACATGGTCTGGTCCGTGCCCTTCTCGTCCTTGCTCGTCTTCTCGACGGTCATCGATTATACCGCGGCCCGAGTCATCGACGGCTCCGATTCTCCCCTCCGCCGTCGACTCGGACTCATTACATCCCTTGTCGCGAATCTTGGTGTGCTCGCGGTCTTCAAGTATGCCGATTTCTTCTCAAACTCAGCATACTCATTGACCGGCGCTCGCCCTTGGCCCGAGCTCGATCTCATCCTGCCCTTGGGGATCAGTTTTTATACTTTCCAGACGATGAGCTACACGATCGATGTCTACCGGGGGCATCTGTGCGCCCGCAAGAGCTTGATCGATGTGGCGCTGTATGTCAGCTTCTTTCCTCAACTTGTCGCGGGCCCAATCATCCGCGCCGACACACTCATCCCCCAACTCCGTGAGGAGATCGATGAGAACTGGCAGCTCATCCGGGCGGGTATCGCGTTGATCGTGTGGGGGATGTGCAAGAAGGTGTTCATCGCGGATACGATGGCCCCAATCGTCAACGAGGCGTACGGCAACGCGTCCGCAACATCGGGCATGGGGCTTCTGAGCGCGACATACGCGTTCGCGATTCAGATCTACTGCGACTTCTCGGGATATACAGACATCGCGATCGGGTCCGCGCTGGTGCTCGGGATCCGATTACCCGCAAACTTCCGCGAGCCCTATCTCTCCTGTTCGATCCGCGAGTTCTGGCGGCGTTGGCATATATCGCTATCGACATGGCTCCGAGACTATCTCTACATCCCGCTCGGTGGCTCGAAGCGGGGGCCAACACACACGCAGGTCAACCTGATGATCACCATGCTGCTCGGCGGGCTCTGGCACGGCGCGGGCTGGAACTGGGGCGTCTGGGGCGGTTTGCAGGGCACATTCATGATTGTGGAACGCATCATCGGGCTGAGCGAAACCCCGCCGCGCGCACTGATCACCAAACTCATCCGTTGGTTCATCACCTTCCATCTCGTGTGCTTGTCCTGGGTTTTCTTCCGAGCGACAGATATCGGGCACGCATGGGAGGTGCTCACTCGGATCGCGACCAACGCGCCTGGCGAAGCCTTCGATGTGTGGGAACCCATCGCGCTGGTTCTGGTGCTGGTATTCGTTGAGCTGGGACGCGTCCGGAAACGCTTTGTGTACCTACTCCAGCATCACGCGTTCATCTCCCTGTGTGTCGCGATCGCCGCTTTCATTCTCTTTGCACTCATGTTCCGAGGCGCCAGCTCGCCCGAGTTTATTTACTTCCAGTTCTGAGGCCAATCATGGGAACAGACCAGCATGAGACTCATACAGCGCATGTAGACGCGGTGCTCGAACCCATCACCCCGAGTTCGCGCTACGACTATGTCGAGATCGAGCAGGAACGCATCGGCTTTGTCCAGCCTCTGGACCGAATGGCGGGTGTCATTGCCCGCTGGGTGCGGATGTCCATCGCGAGTTTCAAACGCATCTGGATCGGCATCGCCCTGTTCATCCTCGTCCTCATCGTGGCTGAGTTCGCCCTCCGCACGCTCGAACCCCGTCTCATGGGTCGCGTGTACGACGCGTCGCTGACCGGTGGGTACCCCATCGAGATGAACGCGCAGGGGTTCCGAGGCAACCCGGTCTCGATACCGAAGGAAGACAACACGACCCGCATCCTCGCGCTCGGCGATTCAGTCACAATGGGCACAGGCATCGCTGCCAGTGATACCTGGCCCGCACAGCTTCAAGCGCGACTGAACACACCAGACCAACCCGTGGAAGTACTCAACACCGGGTTACCAGCCCTTGATCTCGCACAGATCGAGCTTGAGCTTCGCAGCCGTTGGAGCAATATGCAGCCAGACCAGATCGTCCTGGTCGTGAGCGGGAACATGATCTCATTCGCGATCGCCCGATCCGATCGGGAAGCCGTTGAGCCACCAAACCCCAAGGCCCGCGCCGAAACACAGACGGTGTCCAGTTCAGGTATCAAATCCAAACTCAAGACTATCTATAACAATCTCGCCATACCCAATGCGCTGCTCGTCGGCACCGAGCATTTCAAGTTTGCCATTGGCCTTGAGAATCATCGGTACAATCCCGAGTTTCCTGCCGGGGTGATGCTCGCACATGGATACATTCAAGACGGAGCCGCGCCAGAACGGATGGATGATGCGTATTTACTCGTCCGTGACCAGATCGCACAAATCAAAGCAACCGCGGACGAGTTCGGGTTACCGATGGTCATCGCGTATGCCCCGCCTCGGTTTTCACTCGACGACTCTGTCCAAAACAACCTGAAGTTTGTCGATCGCAACCGCTTGAGTGTCGACCCCATCGAGCGGATCCGTGCCATATGCGATGAGCTTGATATCCGCTTTGTCGATCCGAGTGATGAACTCAGAGCGGCACAAAGCCCCGCATATGTCCTATCAGATTACACGCATTACTCCCCCAGCGGACACGACGCTTTAGCCGAGGCGATCGCGAAGGCAATCATCCAGCGCTGACTATTCCGTGCGCCATGAGCGCCTCGACGAGCTGCCCAGCGGACTCCTCAATAGTTTGCTTATCTGTCTGGATATGCACCTCGGGGCGTTGTGGCTGTTCGTATGGGTCGTCGATGCCGGTGAAGCCCTTGATCTCACCCGCGCGTGCCTTTTTATACAGGCCTTTGGGATCGCGCTGCTCACAGACCTCGATCGGGGTATCGATGAAGACCTCCAGGAACTTCAGCCCGGCTTCCTCGTGAATGACCCGGACCTGATCGCGGTCTCGCTGGTAGGGGGAGATGAAGCTGGAGATCGTCACTACACCAGCGTCCGCGAAGAGCTTGGCGACCTCACCAACACGGCGGATATTTTCCTCGCGATCGTCGGCTGAAAAGCCAAGGTTCGCGTTGAGCCCGTGT
Organism: Phycisphaerales bacterium; assembly: GCA_965216865.1. Taxonomy (GTDB): domain Bacteria; phylum Planctomycetota; class Phycisphaerae; order Phycisphaerales; family UBA1924; genus UBA1924. Next base: position 1,553,509 of record OZ244206.1, on the reverse strand, counting down.
CGGACATTGTCCCCATCGAGGCGGTAGGCGAGAATGCCACTTTGAATCAGGGCCTTCTCAAGGGCGACACCGATGGTTGACTTGCCCGAGCCGCTGAGCCCGGTGAGCCAAAGCGTGCAGCCGGAGTGCCCCAGCACCTTGGCGCGATCTTCACGGGTAATTTCGCCGTCGTGCCACGCAATGTTGGTGGCTTTGCCGACAGTTTTCGTAGGTTTATCGGTCTCACTCACCGGGGTGCTCCCTGCTCTGAGTCTGAAATTCGTGACACTATCGGTCGTAACCGATCTCATACGCTGCTGACATCGTAGAACCCCGCAGCGTTGGTCTATACTTCGGCTGATTGCTTGATCAAATCCCGGTTTCCCGCTTGGGAGGCGTGAAACTTGGGCCGATTGAAGAATCAGAGACACGATCCGACCCTGTGCCGATCGGGCATTGGGCTTGACGATAGACCCGACGAGGGAGACACCCGGCATGACGCAAGCCGCCGAATCCATCTCAAACTACCGCCTGACGCACCTCAAGGCGCTCGAGGCCGAGGCGATCCACATTATGCGAGAGGTCGCGGCGCAGTTCGAGCGCCCTGCGCTGATGTTCTCGGGTGGCAAGGACTCGATCGTGATGGTCGCCCTCGCCCTCAAGGCATTCCGTCCCGCGAAGTTCCCATTCCCGCTGTTGCACATCGACACGGGCCATAACTTCCCCGAGGCACTCGCGTTCCGCGATCAGCTCGTCGACAAGATCGGCGAACGACTGATCGTCCACGAGGTCCAGGACATGATCGACAAAGGCTTGGCCGCCGAGGACCCGGGGCCATTCCCGAGCCGCAACCGCGCTCAGATCCCCACGCTGATCAATGCCATCGAAGAATACCGCTTCGACGCGCTCTTCGGCGGTGCCCGTCGCGACGAGGAAAAGGCCCGCGCCAAGGAGCGCATCTTCTCATTCCGTGACGAGTTCGGGCAGTGGGACCCCAAAAACCAACGCCCCGAGCTATGGAACCTCTACAACGGGCGCCACCGCATGGGCGAGAACATCCGCGTGTTCCCCATATCCAACTGGACCGAGATGGATGTGTGGCAGTACATCATGCTCGAAAACATCGAGATCCCCGATCTCTACTTCTCGCACAAGCGTGATGTCGTCAAGCGTATGGGACAATGGGTGCCCGTCGGCGAGGCACCGTTCGGCCCGCGTGAGGGCGAAGAGGTGATCAATCGGACCGTGCGTTTCCGCACCGTGGGCGATATGTCGTGCACCGCCGCGACCGATTCGCCCGCCGCGACGCTCGAGGACATCGTCGCCGAGGTCGCCGCGGCCCGCGCTTCAGAGCGTGGTGCCCGCATGGACGACAAAACCAATGAAGCCGCGATGGAAGACCGCAAGAAGGAAGGGTACTTCTAAAGATGAGTGCAGATACCGAAACCCAACCCACGCGCGTTCCAGACCCCAATGCCAATCAGGGCATGGAGTTCTCCACGGACGCCTACCTTGATATGGACCTGCTCCGGTTCCTGACCTGCGGCTCGGTCGACGACGGCAAGTCCACCCTCATCGGTCGACTCCTCTACGACTCCAAGTCGATCTTCGAGGATCAGCTCGAGGCCGCCGAATCGGCCTCGGTCTCCCGCGGCGACGAGCGCATGAACCTCGCGCTGCTCACCGACGGGCTCCGCGCCGAGCGCGAGCAGGGCATCACGATCGATGTCGCCTACCGCTACTTCGCGACCCCCAAGCGCAAGTTCATCATCGCCGACTGCCCTGGCCATGTGCAGTACACACGCAACATGGTGACCGGCGCATCGACCGCCAACCTCGCGCTGATCCTGATCGATGCACGCCACGGCGTGATCGAGCAGACCCGGCGTCACTCGTTCATCACCTCATTGCTCCGCATCCCGCACCTTGTGGTGTGTGTGAACAAGATGGACCTCGTCGATTGGTCGCAAGAAACCTACGAGAAGATCCGCGACGACTTCGAGGAGTTCGCCGCACGGTTCGAGATCAACGACATCACCTTCATCCCCATGTCCGCGCTCACGGGCGACAATGTCGTCAACCGTTCAAGCAACATGGACTGGTATCAGGGCCCGTCGCTGCTGCACCATCTCGAGAATGTCCACATCGCGGGCGATCGCGACATGATCGACCCGCGCTTCCCCGTGCAGTGGGTCGTCCGCCCCCAGAGCGATGAGTTCCACGATTACCGCGGGTACGGCGGGCAGGTCGCCTCGGGCGTCTTCCAGGTCGGCGACGAGGTCGTCGCGCTGCCCTCGGGCATGGAATCCAAGATCAAATCGATCGACATCGGCGGTGACAGCATCACCCGTGCCTACCCGCCCCAGTCCGTGTCGATCCAGCTCGAGGACGACATCGACATCTCGCGCGGCGACATGATCTGCCGTCCCAACAACAAGCCCATCAGCGGGCAGGATATCGACGCGATGGTCGTTTGGATGACCGATCAGCCCATGGTGGTCGGCAAGAAGTACACCATCCGCCACACCTCCAACGAGGCACGCTGCATCATCAAGGACCTGCACTACCAGATCGACATCGAGACCCTGCACCGCGACGAGAGCACCGAGAAGCTTGGGCTCAACGAGATCGGTCGCGTGTCGATCCGCACGACCAAGCCGCTGTTCTACGACCCGTACCGCCAATGCCGCATCACGGGCAGCTTCATCATCGTGGACGAGCAGACCAACAATACGGTCGGCGCGGCGATGATCATCGGCGAGACAAAGTAACGCGGTCGCGTGCCTGGGCATACCCTTTCATATGCCCAGCGCCCTCGACTACCGCATCATCTCCATCGGCACCCTCGCGGCCAACCCGCTGTGGGACGAGCGTTCGCCCGTCCGCACGGGGCACGCGACGACGACCCTGATCCGCTCGGGTGACAAAACAATCATCGTGGACCCGGGCCTGCCCGCGCCGGCACTCAAAGCGCGCCTGCACGAAAGATCCGGGATCACGCCCGAGCAAGTCTCGCATGTGTTCCTCACGAGTTTCCATCCGGAAGCGCGCCGGGGGATCGAGTTCTTTTCGCACGCGGATTGGCTGATCTCCGAGCAGGAACGCGAATCGGTGGGGGTCCCCATCGCCCAGTCGCTGGGGCGGCTCGCGGAAACGCAGGAGATGGCCAAGCAGACCGGCGAGGCCTTCCACGAGGACCAGCAGGCCACGCTGGAGGTCCTGCAGCGCGACATCGCGATCCTGGCACGAACACAGGCGTCACCCGACTCGCTTACAGATGATATCGACCTCTTCCCCCTCCCCGGATATAGCCACGGTTCGTGCGGGCTGCTGCTCAAGGGCATGAGCGACACAACCCTCATCGCTGGAGACACGATCGCAACCAAGGAACACCTTGATCAGGGCAAGGTGCTCAGCGGATGTGCCGACCGAGAGAAGGCTATGGAAAGCTTCGGCGAGGTGATCGAAATAGCGGACCTCATCGTGCCCGGGCGGGATAACCTGCTGATCAATATCGCCGGATCGATGAGAGGTGGGTTGGGATAAGACCCAACCCAAAGCTGGGATTACCCGATAGAGTGTTTGCATGCCTCCGAAGAAATCCCCACAACGATCCAGATCGAAGAGCGCTCCGCAACTGAGCCCGGTTGAGCAACAAAAACTCAACGCACTGCTCGCGAAGCTGCACGAGGCCGTCAACGGCGGTCACGCCCCCCAAGCGCTCCCAAAGCTCCTCGAACTGAAGAAGAAGTATCCCAACAACATCAATGTGCTCGTCCTGCTCGGTCGCGCATACTTGGCAGTCCGTCAACTCCCCGATTCGCTCGGCGCGTATCGCAAAGCCGCCTCACTGCAACCGGATCAGCCTGAAATCAACTTTCAATACGGGCTCGCATTAGAGAACGCGGGCGATCTGGAACATGCACTCGATCGGTTCCGACGAACACTCGACCGAGTTCCAAATCACTTCTACGCGATGCGTCACATGTCCTCCGTCCTTGTCGGGCTCGAACGGAAAGATGAGGCATACGCCGTGTACCTTCAACTCGTTGACAAGTTCAAGGACAAGGAACTTGATCAGGAGCAGCGCAACGCGCTCGCGATTACCGCGTCAGGTTTTGCTCCGGAACACATCAGCGCCGAGCAAGCAATCGAGGGTCTGGAAGCCCATATCGGCGATACCAACGAACCCGACCTGCTCCGCGCCGGATACGCCCAACTCGGACGCCTTCATCGTCAACTCAAACATCACGATGAAGCCATCGACTACTTCGAGAAATGCAAACAGATCGACAAAGACGAGTGGGATGCCGATGCACACTCCGAGCACACCGATCGTCTCATCGCGTGCTGGGAAGAGGGATGCAATATCCCATCAACCAAGCTCAAGAACATCGATGGTTCCCGTCTGATTTTCATCGTCGGCATGCCCCGATCAGGGACATCGCTCACAGAACAAATGCTCGCCCAGGTGGACACGATCACACCCGGCGGCGAGATGAACGCCGTGGATTCACAACTCCCAACTGGCGAGCGGATCGCTCAGAAGTATGGCACACACTGGCCGACCATCCGATCTCTGTACAACCAACAGACGATCGACACGATGGCGAAGAACGCATACAAAGAGTTCAACAAGGTCGCCCGCAAGGGTGCGATCACGGACAAGCAACCATACAACTACGCGCTCGTCCCGCTCATCTCAAGGATGTTCCCCGGAGCGAAGTTCATCCATACCAACCGCGATCCGCTGGATTGCTGCTTCTCGAACTACACAACCGCGTTCACACAGATGCACATGCACACCCACGACCAGTACTGGCTTGGGCGTTACTACGCGGACTACGAGCGGATCATGTGCGCCTGGGCAGATCTGCCGGAGGTCAACATGATCGACCTGCACTACGAAGAGCTTGTCGCGGACCCCGAAGGGCAGATGCGCCGCGTCCTCGATTTCATCGGGCACGAATGGACAGACCGGATCCTGAGCTTCCACGAGTCCGACCGCACGGTGAAAACCGCCTCCCGTCATCAGGTGACCAAACCGCTCTATACGAGCTCGGTGAAGAAATATGTGGCCTATGAGCACCGCCTGAGTGAGCTCAAGCGTGGTATCGAAGAGGGACGCTCCAGACCCACGAGCACCTGAAGGGGCCCGAACCCGACAGGGGCGATAACCCGCTTGCTGTCTCAGGCGTACCCTTAAGGGGTCCGGACGCGTGTTCGCGCGGATCCGCCCGAACCCAACGAACCATTCCGACGATAGAGTGTGCGTATGCCCCCATCGAACCCAAAGCGATCGTCCCCCCCCGCGAAAGCACCCAAGCTGAATCCGCAGCAGCAGCAGAAGCGGATGCAGCTCTACAAAAAGCTCAATCAGGCAATCGACGACGGATACGCGTCTCAGGCGTTGACCAAGCTCAACGAGGTCGCAAAGCGATTCCCGACGGATATCGACGCCCGCATGCTCATGGGGCGTGCAAACGCGGCGCTCGGGCGACACCCCGAGGCGATCGAGGCATACCGCAAAGCGACCGAGATCGCGCCCGACAACCCTGACATCCGTCACCAGTACGGGGCCGCGCTCCACAAGGGCGGCGAGTTTGATGAAGCGCTCCTGGAGTTTGAGCGTGTGCTTTACAAAAAGCCCGACCACTTCTACGCGCTACGACACAAAACCTCGACACTGTCAGACCTCGGTCGCGACGAAGACGCCTACAAGGCATTCCTCCAGCTCCAGCAGCTCGCACAAAGCATCCAGCTTGATACGAACAAGTCACTCGCGATCGCGATCTCCGGCTCGCGTTTCTCCCCCAAGATCATCAGTGCCGAGGAATCGATCGCCGCGATGGAAGCCCATATCGCAGAATCGACCGAACGGTCGTTCAAGCGTGCGGGCTACTTTCAGCTCGGTCGGCTCTACAACCACCTCAAGCAGTATGACAACGCGTTCGACGCATATCTCAAGGGCAAAGAAGTCGATCCATACGACTGGGACCCCGAGCTTCACTCAGAGCGTATCGATCAGCTCATCGACTGCTGGCGCACAGAAGACGAGATCCCCTTCGCCAACGCCAAGGGTATAGACGGCTCACGCCTGATCTTTATCGTCGGCATGATGCGATCCGGCACATCGCTCACCGAGCAGATGCTCGCGCAGGTCAAGGAGATCGTGCCCGGCGGCGAGATGAACGCCGTGTCTCGCACGATTCCGAAGAAAGAAATCCACAAGCTCAAGTTCACCCAACGCTACCCGCTGAACCGCGAGCTGTATACGCAGCAACGCCTCAACAAGATGGCCAAGAACGCGATGCAGGGATTCAATGAGGTCCACCCGCACTTCTCCGTAACGGACAAGCAGCCGTTCAACTACGCGTTCGTTCCGCTCATCGCGCACATGTTCCCCGGATGCAAGTTCATTCATTGCGTCCGCGACGAGCTCGATTGCTGCCTTTCCAACTTCACGCAGGCCTTCGCCCGCCCGCACCCGCAAACCCAGAAACTGCACTGGCTCGGACGCTATTTCGCGGACTACGAGCGCACCATGCGGGCTTGGCACGACATCCCCGAGGTCGACATGATCGATCTGCGTTACGAAGATCTCGTTGCGGACCCCGAGGGGCAATCCAAGCGCGTCCTCAAGTTCCTCGAGCGCGAGTGGACCGAGGACATCCTCGAGTTCCACAAATCCAAGCGAACAGTGAATACCGCATCGCGTGATCAGGTTCGTAAGGAGATTTATACCAGCTCCGTGAAGAAATACACGCCCTACGAACACCGGCTCGATGACCTCAAGGCCGGCATCGCTGAGGGACGCGCCCGGCCCCACGGCGGTCATACAAACCAATCCTCATCCTGACAGACTCCGATCTGCCGAGGGACCTACCCTCTGATCATGCAGATCCTGCTGACCAACGACGACGGCATCCATGCACCCGGTATCGAGGCGTTGCACGCCGAGCTGGCCGGATCCGATGCGCATCCCGAAGAACTGGGTGAAATCTTCACCGTGGCCCCACTGACGGCCCAGTCCGCGACTTCTCACGGGATCACCTACCACACCGCACTGATGACCAAGCCGGTCCACATCAACGGTCAGGACGGGATCGCAGTCGATGGACGGCCCGCAGACTGCACCAAGCTCGCCCTCACCAATCTCTGGCCTGAGCGATACGGCGATGGGAGCCGACCAGATCTCGTCGTATCAGGCATGAACGCGGGCGCGAACTGCGGGATCAACATCATCTACTCCGGAACAGTCGCCGCAGCAATCGAGGCCGCATTCCTCGGCGTGCCCGCGATCGCGGTCTCGCTCCACATCGACCAGGAAACCCCAGACTTCGAGCTCGCAGCGATACACGCGCGCCGAGCGATCGATGAACTCATCAAGGGTGGGCTCCCGAACCAGCACGAGGTCGTCTCGATCAACATACCGGGCACCGAGCATCTCAACGACGATACCCCGATCGAGGTGTGCCCGATGAACACCCACGCCCTCGTTGATCAGTACGAACGCCGCGCATCACCCAGCGGAGACGCCTACTACTGGTCAACCGCGCACGGTCTCGACTTCCGGGGCACGGATGATGGCTCCGATGTGCACGAGCTCTTCGAGCGGAACATCACCGTGACGCCGCTGAAGTTCGATATGACACACCATGAGCGGCTGTCGTTCTGGCGCGATCGTCTGTCCTGACCGCACGATCAAAGAAACAACGAGCCACCCGTTGGGCAGCCCGTTGTCCTTCTCTCCGTTCGGCGATGCCGTGCTGTGTTCCGATTGTGATCAGTTCGCCTGCTCAGGGTCGTTCAGTGATTCGGTGAGCGCTTCGAGCACACTCTCGATGATTTCCGGTGTGAGCTTGAGCGCTTCGACGACTTCCTGATCGATGTCCACCTCTGGGTTATCGAGTCGGAACCCGCCAGGCAGCTGTGATGCGATTTTGTCGGCCGCGTGCACGAGGAAGACGATCTTCTGGACTTCCTTCGGGGCCGCGGTCGGGTTGTGGTGGAAGCCGGCCGCCGCCATGAATGGGGTCGGGAACTTCCACTTCTCACAAAGGCCTTTGCCGTAGTCCTGATGATTCGCGCCGAAGACTTCTTCTTCTGTTTCGAGCAGCGATGTGCTCGGACGACCGTTCATATCCGAGTTGCATCGATCGAGCGCGTCGATGAGCTGCACCCGGTCGTACTGCATCTCGATCATGATCCCGATATCGTGGATCAGACCCGCGAGGTACGCCTCGTCGCCCATGCCCATACCCAGCCGATCGGACAGGATCTTGCTCGCGATCGCGACCGCGTTGGAGTGATCCCAGAGTTCCTTGGCGCTAAAGAACGGTGTAAGCTCGCCACCTCGGAAGAGCTTCGCGAGCGATGCCGCGATTGCGATATTCTTGACCGCGTTGAGCCCCAGCATGACGATTGCACGATTGATCGATGCGATCTGACCTGGCAACCCATAGAAGGACGAGTTCACGACCTTCAGGATGCGTGAACACAGCGCGGGGTCGTTGCTGATCACTTCGTGCAGGTGCTGCGCCGTGCTCGACGGGTCCTCGACCAGATCGATGATCCGCAGCGTGACCTCCGGGAGGGTCGCGATGTGCGATATTTCCTTCAGGGCGTCAACGACGGCCTTTTCACGCTGTTCCTGAGTTGCTGGCATGATGTGCTCCGATTAGAAGTCCATTTCAATCTTCACACACATCGGCGCAGCAGTGACGAGACTTTCGTACGCATCCGACAAAGCAATCAGGTTCAAGAGAATTGCGTGTCCGGAATAGAAACACCCATAAGAACAGGGGGGATAGCCGCTTAAAACGCGCACCGCTTGCGTAATAACGACCAATGGGACGTATGGGTGAGCACCTTCGCAATCAGGTCCGCGATCTGCGTTCCACTCGTTCCATCGCCATACGGATGCGCCGATCGCTCCGCGTTCGGATCGATAACCCGTGCGAGCGCGTCGCGGATGGAGTCAACAGTTTCGTCCGCGTGGACAGTCCATCCCTCGCATCGCTCCCGCCCGTTCTGGCGAACCCCGATGTCCACGCTCGGGCAGCCGATCGCCGCCGCCTCGATCAAGCCCGCCGACGAGTTGCCCACCAGCACCCCGCCTGAAGCGCCGATCCTCTTGAGCAGCCCCACGAACACATCGCGAGGCAACCCCTGACGCACCTGCACATCAATCGGTGCGCTCTCGATCACTTCCATAATCCCGCGCCGACCCGGGTCGAGGTTCGGGTGCAGCACGAGCACGCGCTTGTCGTTCACCGACTCGAGCACCGTCCGCATCGCGACTGCTTCTTCCTCGTCCTCGCGACCGATCGGGTGCATCAGCACCACAACCTCCGGCGACCCGAGCTCAATGAATGCTCCATCGCCCAGCGGGTTGATCGCGTCGAGCCCGTCGATCGCGGGCGAACCTACAACATACACCTGCGCCGGGTCCTCGCCCATCTTGACGATGCGCTTGGCGCTCGTGTTGGACGCGGGGAAGTGGACATGCGCCAGCTTGGTGATCGCGTGGCGCATCGCCTCGTCCGCGACACCCTCGGCCCGGTCGCCGCCGTGGATATGTGCCAGCGGAATCCCGCCAACACTCGCCGCGGACGCCGCCGCGAACGCCTCGATCCGATCGCCCAGCACCACGACCATGTCGGGGCTGTTCATGTCGTAGCTGCGTCCGAAGCGTGCGATGCCCTTGCCGAGCGATTCCACATCGTGCAACCGTCCGACTTTGCCCGCGGTCTGCATCGGGATCGAGTCCGCGATTGCGAACTCGGCCTTCACCTCACGGAAGGTCACCGCCGGCTGAACCAGGTGCGACCCCGCCGCGACGACATACAGCTCCAGCGCCGGGTGCGCGTGGATCGCGTGCATAACAGGGCGCAGGAGTCCGAACTCTGCGCGGGTGCCGGTGACGACCATGACCTTGTGCTGTCCGCTCTCGATCACGCGATATCCTCCTCGACGATGGGCACATCGGCCTCGATCGCGCGCTTCGCGACCGAGCCGACGACCTCGTCGAGACGATACGCCAGGATCCCCGTCCCGGGGCGTTTGATCGTCAGCATCTCTCGTGTGATTGTTTCGCCGGGGGCGATTTCGCGGGTGGTCACGACAGACTGGCGAGAGACTTCGCGGACATCGCGTTCGCAGTCGAGGACAATCTTTCGTATCGGATTGTTCTCTACCTCTTTCAGAAAACTCCAAGCTTGCCCAACTGAGCTAGCCCCTACTTGATCTACAAGCTCCTTCGCAGGCTTGATGCTGGCGCCGGAACGATCAAATACACGTCTCGCAGCTATCACCCGATTACGTTCTGGCTTGGCGGCAAGATCACGAGCATGGCGGACATAGGTTGCAAACTGCGCCTCCCAAAGCGATGCACGATGATCCGGGCCAGTGGCCTTTTTGTCATAGGTGATGTGTTTTTCAAGTATGCAAGCACCGAAGGCAGCAGCATCCGAGCCCTGGAAGCTTTTCGTGTGATCGCTATAGCCGACCGGAAGATTTGTCGCATCCATGATCGCAGGTATGCCACCCAACTCCATCTTCGGCGCCGGATAACTACTCACACACTGCAGCACCGCCAACCGATCACGCACATCATCGAGCCACCCGACCGCACGCACCACCTCATCGAGCGTGCTCGCCCCCGTGCTCACGATCATCGGCTTTCCCGTCTTCGCCAGCGCCTTAAGCAGCGGCTTGTTCACAATGTCCGGGCTCGCCGTCTTGTACGCGTCCCACGCCAGCGTCTCCGCGACCTCGACCAGCTCGGTGGAGAACACCGTCACGATCGCGTGGATGCCCCGCTCGTGCGCCCGATCGACGACCCGCGCCATCTCGTCGATGCTCAGCTCCAGGCGGCGCAGCATCTCGATCGGGTCCGTCTCCCCCGCGTTCTTCTGGTAGGCCGCCAGCTTCGCCGCGCGGCTCATCAACCGATCCGTCTCAAAGAACTGAAGCTTCACCGCGTCCGCGCCCGCGTCGGCCGCCGCGTCGGTGAGCGACAACGCCCGCTCGACCTCCCCATCGTGATTCACCCCGATCTCCGCAATCACATACGGCGGGTGGTCAAGTCCGATCTCTCTGTTGTCAATTCGCATCTCAGGAGTCTACCCATCCGAGGGTGCCACTACTCGCCTCGAAGAGGCGCAGTATTGTCGTTGAAACACCAACCATCTCATCCTTGAACAGCACTACTGCGCGACTGCGTCGCGAGCCGTGGCACCCTGCAAACCAGACCGCTCACGCAGGACCGCGTCCGCCACCAACAGATCAATCCTCGAATCGATATCAATCACATCCCCCTCGTCTGTGATGACTCCACGCCGATCATGGCCGAGGAAGCAGTGGGGCCCCTCCGGCGCGCCGACCCGGCGCATCAGCGCATTGGGTGTCAGCGCAATCACGCCCCCATCGGGCACCATCGCCGCCGACAGGTCCTGACGCCGGAAACAGTTGTGATACAGCACCTCGCCCTCCCAGGGGCGCACCTGCCCGTCGTCACCAACCCGCACCGTCCACCACGGGTGATGCTTGCCCACCCGCGCGTAGCTCTGCACGCTGTCGCACCCCGTCTCAGCCAGCATCTTCACCGCGTCATCGATCAACGAATCCGGGCGCACCGGCACATTGGCATAAAGAATCACGATCGGCACATCCGGCGTTCCAATCGCCTCGTACGCGTGCCGTGCCGCGTCGTCGATCGTTGCCGTGTCGTGCGCAAGCGTATCCGGGCGTTCAACAACCTCGCACCCAAGCGAACGCGCGATCTCGAGTGCTTGAGCATCATCACTGCTCACCACAAGCCGCGCCACCGACCCGGCCCGCTGCGCCGCCTCGATCGTCCACAGCACGCACGCCTTGCCCGCGACATCCGCCGTGTTCTTACCGGGCAGGCCTTTGCTGCCGCCGCGCGCAAGAATAATCGCGATGGCATCTCCCGGTGTGCTCACGCCGCGTATTCCTCCGCGTTGAGTTTGATCTCCAGCGCCGACGCCCGCACGGCGCTCCGCATCCGCTGGTACGCCCGTTCGATGCCCTCTTCGATCGCGTTGATCTCCGATCCCTGCGCCAGAATCGGCTTTCCGCTCGAATCAATCACGACGCCGTCGCAACGGACCCGCATCGTCTCGCGTTCCATCTGCTCGCGTCGCCAGCCGGGGATTTCCATCGCGCGAACGCGTTGATCGCGTGCGCAGGCGGGGAGTGGATCGATAATCGCACACCCCGTGAGCATCAACCACTTGTCATAAAACGACTCGATCTGATCCAGCGTCTGCTCGCACCGGGTCATCCTTGCCGCGATCCAGATTGATGAGTCGGTGTTTTCGTCATGGATGTCCTGAAGTCGATCACACACACGCTCGTACCCATCGATGCCCGCGAGCTCCTCGTAACGCTTCGCGCTATCACCAATGATGTCGACACTCAGAATATCAACGCCGGACTCAATCACATCACGCGCGGAAGCACCGTCACGGAGCAGGTCCGTCCGCATCTCCACGCACGCGATCCCGTCCTCCTTCGCGAGACTCACGAGGTCGAGCGCACCAGGATGCATCAGGGGATCGCCCACGCCGTCGAAGATCACACAGGCGTCCTCTCGTGCCGTCCCGAGTTCACGCATCAGTGCATGAGCCGCATTCAGCTCGATCGGACACCGCTCGACCGCTTCAAGAGATCCACGCTTCCACGCACCCCATCGGCCGCCGAGCAATCGCCCCGTGCATGTTTCCAGCACGAGCGTCCGTGGCATGTGGATCTTGATTGTTTCACGAAGCTCCTGGGCACACATCAGCGCATCCGCGCTCATCGGGTCTGTGATCGACGCGTACGCGCTGCGCATGGCTTCGATCCGCGCCGTTGAGTCCGCGATCGCCCGCACGCCCGAGTCGCGGAGTTCGGGGTCAACCTGAACGCACACGCCGCGAACGATCGGATCCGCCTGCGGCGCTGTGGGGAGATAGCTCATCAGCGTCCCGAGTGTTGCCAGGTGGTTCCGGCGCCCGTTCTGAGTCCGCGAATCCCGCAACGAGCCCATCGTTTCGCGATCGATCACCATGGTGCCCAGCCCCGGGATGGTCTGGGAGAACGCGATGCGCTTGTCGCTGGAGAGTTGCCGGAAACGCTCAACCGTCTCATCAACCAGCTTCGGGTCGATCATCGCCCAATCCGCACCGAGCACCGCGATCCCATCGATCTGGTGCTCGTCCATAATGTCCGCGAAACACCCCGGGATCGTCGATTCGTCGTACGCACACAGCATCCCGATCGAACCGCGCCAGCTCGTGCTCGACTGCAACCTCGCCGCACCGACACGCGATGCGTGCTCCCGCACGATCCCCGGCTCGCACGCGACGATACGCAATGGGTGAGTTGTTTGGATCGAGCCGAGAAGCTCACGCACCCGCTGCGGATCAGGAGTCACGATCGTGATCGCATCGATGCTGGCAGCACAGTCAACGCGTGCGATCGTCGTCTGGATGATGTTGCAGCCACCCATGCTCTCAGGCATGACCCGCGATCCCAGATCGCGCTTTGTCCCCAGCCCGCCTATCTCCGTGTCTGCAAGGATCATCGCATGCACTCGATCTTTGCGAGCGCTTTGCGATTCTCCGAATGCCTCCGCCGCCGGATCAGGCCGATCCGATGAGATCTTGGCGCTCTCGCCGCGGAGCACCGATCGCAAATGTGTCAGGAGTTCCACAACACTCCGCGCCGCGTCTCGTGTCCATCGCACATTCTCGATATCCCGCTCGATCTGCAGGCGTTGTTTCTCCTTCGCATCGGCGTTGCTCGCACGGAGCTGAATCACCCGGTCGCGCCGCATGCGATTGAGCACCGCGATCTGATTCACGCTCTCAATGAGAAAGAACGCATCTTCCTTCTTCATCAGCTCATCACGCCCGGCGTGAACCCGGTCGACCAGTCGCCCAACACGCTGCTGATCGTGCTGGTGCTCAATCATCTCCTCGAGCAGCCCGATCGATTCCTCGCTGATCGCGACGATCCGTTCGATGTCCGCGATCAGAGCGACTATCCGAGCATCAACACGCTCATCAACTCTGCTATCCGAAACCGACCCCGAACTCTGGGGCAGCTCAATCTTCGAGCTTCCGAACATGTCAATCGCGTCCGCGAGGGACATCAACTCTGTATGCTTTTTCCGCACACCCCCCTCGCTCGCATCGATGACCCGCAACCCGCCCGCGCTGTCCCTGAGGAACATCTCCTCGAACATCGCGAGGTACGAGCACATCTGCTCGTCGGAGTAGATCGGTTTGCCGTGGATGTCCTCTCGCTGTTGCAGGTGCGCCCGCATGCGTGCGATACGCTCCCACTCGAACATCTCGATTGTGCGATGAGCGCTGAGCTCCGATGCCCACACATTGTGTATCGCTGCGCCGTTCGCGTAGTACTGCCCATCAGAGAAACCCAAATCCTGCCCGATCAGGATCACCGGATCGCAGCCCAGATACCGCGCAAAGTTGTAGCACAGATGCGCCACCGTCGCACCGAGCGGCAGCTGACCACGATCCCGATGCAGCCGCTCGCCGAGCATCCGATCGAGCAGTTGTTCGCCAGGACACACAACCTCGCCCGGGAACGCATCGAGGATGACCGGATTCGCCTTGGGCTCCGCGATCAACCGCACGCCCTGCACATCCTCAGCGCTGAGCCCCTCGTAAAACCGACCAGAGACCTCGTGGTAATCGAGCGCCGCAACAAAGTGCGGGCGGATACCCTTCGCCAACAACGGCTTGAGCACCGTCTGCACCGCAACAATCACAAACCGCTCGCGAACACTCGGCTCACACAGCAACTCGATGTTCTTCTCCAGACTCGGACCCGCCGACACCACGATCGCGGGCTTACCCTTGCACGAATCCTTCAGCCCCTGAATCCCCGCGCTCCGCACATAGTGATCAGTGTTCATCAACGCGTTCCGCAGCGTGGTCCGCGAGTTCGCGAGCGTCGTCACCACATGTGTCCGTGATGCACGCAATGCGTTCGTGAAGGTCTGTCCGAACAGCTCGCTCGTCGTCACCAGGCGCCCGGTACTCGGCGGGTGTGAAATCAACTGCACACCCATGCCCACCAAAGCCTCGTTCCCCGTGAATGCCTGGTTGCATCGCACCGAATCGTCCGGCTCGCAGATGAGCACGAATCGACCGCTCCCGAACATCTGCGTGAAATCCACCCGCGAGAGCACACTCCGAAGCAATCCCAGATCCGGCTCGTAGCACACAACAAGACCCCACCGGCCCAGGCTTTCAACGAGCTCCCGGCAGTGATACCCAAGCCCGAACCCAAGCACGCCGGCAATCGCAAGCTCCTCCGGATCGAATGAGGACGCGAACTTCTTCGCCTCACTCACGGGCCGCCGTTTGGATGCGAGCGCGATCCCGCCGATCGTGGCGCTGAGTCCCTCCTCGCTCTCGATGAATCTGAGATCACCCCGCGAAGCAGCTGATCGGATCCGCTTGGCCTCCAGCGGGCTCCGTCGGCTCAGTGCCTCAAGGTTCTTCTCGAGCAACGCATCATCCCCGGGAACACCCTCGTTATCAGATGGGTTCACATCCTCCGGGTTCAACGCAAGCAGCTCATCAAGGTTCATGCTGGGCTCCATCCCACGCGCAATGCATTGACTCCGGCACCCACGCGTTGTGCGCACCGACCGCGCGTTCTTACCCCAGTTATCGGCCCAATTCCCCCCTGCGCTCCATCTTCACCCGTCCACAAGCACAATCCATGCGAACAATACATCACCTATGCAAAGCAATATCGTCGAACCGAGCACGCTCCCAGAGCTTCCCGCCCCCTCGCCCCTTGAATACTGGGTCCTTGAGCAGCCCCTCGTACCCGCGGCCGCACTCGTCATCGCGGGCATACTCACACTGCTCATCATGCGTCATCGCGCGAGCTTCAAACGCATCGCGATCCCCGTCTCCTCGGTCCTGATCCTCGCAGGGATCACGATCTACATCGTCGGGACCATCACGATCACCCAGCGCGAGCATCTACAAGAACGCTCCAACGATCTCGTCCAATCCGTTGCAAACGCCGATGCATCGACCCTCCGTTCCATGCTCGAACCCAACGCACAACTTTCGAGCATCTTCCAGAGTGCACAGGGTGCCGATCGGATCGTGCAGACCGCGACCACCCGAAACCCGGGGGTCGTTCAGAGCGCGAGCGTCGGCAGGGTCAATGCCGGCATCTACGATGGGAATCTCGTCGCAACCACACAAATCAGGGTCCGGACCCAGGGAAATATGGTTCCCTCATTGAGCTGGTGGCGAGTCGATTGGCAACGCCAAAGCGACACCGAACCGTGGCGCGTGACGCACATCGAACCAATCTGGATTCAGGGGATCTCGAATCCCGCCGGTCGCGACTGACCCCCAAATCCACCGTCCGAACTCATTTTTCAGGGATCGCAACGAGCTGACTCGACTGAAGCATCTTCACTTTTCCGGTTTCCGTACGGACCGTTTCATTGATCCCCGCACCATTGAGTAGATTGTGGGGAAACTTCTCACGAGTACGCTTGAGCATCAGGGACTGCGTCGGAGGCAGCGTCGTGCTGTCGAAATCCTTCTCCCCGAACACGCCAACAGTCACCATGCTCCGAGCCGGTGCGTGGTAGTAGAACGCCGTCTCACCCTGAGAACGCAGCGTTCGAACCGCCTCTTCCGCGGCCTTGCGGTATGCCGCCAACTCATCAGAAGCCGGCGCCTGATAATCCGCCCGCCCATAAACCCCGATCTGGAGCGTATAGACCGCCTGTTTACCGTACCGTTTCTTGACCGTCCGAAGATCATGCATCGGGTTCGCACCACGAAGCTCATTGCTGGAAGGCGGCGTGATGATCGCATTCTCGAACGGGGTTGCATTCATCATCCTTGTCTGACGAACCTTCTCCAGATCCTTCATCGCCTCCTCACGCCCGAGATAGTTCCCGTACGCAATGACCAGCCCTTCGGAACGCTGCTCGATGAACGCCTGACGAAGCCCCGCTTCACTCTGAATCACCCGCAACAACTCCTGCGCCCGATCCATGCTCGTGTTACCGAGCTTCGATAAGACGATCGACCAGCCTCCAACCATGTTGGACTTCGTTGATGGAGCCCCGGTTGGGGACTCCCCCCCCAATAGGGCGGAGACATCGATCGCCTCATCCTGATCCAAGCCAGATGTCGAAGATTGAGGCTCATCTGTGAATATATTACTAGACTGTTCTGTATAGTACTCTGGGAGCGGTTCGTCTCGGGTCTGGTCTCCCCCGCATCCAGCGAGCAAAGTGCCCGTTATGAGGGTAATTCCGATCTCAATCCGGGCTCGACGAGCACACGACTGATACCCGAACAAAGAAAAAACGCCCTTGTGATCGCTGGTTTTGATCTTTTTCATCGGTTCACTCCGAGTTTCCACTGGGTCCGCCTCAAAGTTATCGCTTGCAAACCACTTTGGGTTATTGATTTACGACAATCGGCAGAAAATTGATCGATTTTACAGCCCTTGTTTCAGTTGCTCCGATACACAGAGTACGGGATGGATGGAACAGTGGTTTCATCAACAACATATAGTGGTGTCCAGGTGGTGGGCACGATTGAGGACACAAGAAAAGAGGCAGCATACATGAGTGACATCTCATCAATCAACAATGCATCGGGACTCCGGGTGCGACGGGTCAGTGTTGATCCCGCGTACGCGAATCAGTCCGGCGCTGAAGAAGTCCGAGACCGTGGTGGGGCTCGGAGTTCAGATCGCGTCGAGCTCTCGCGTCATGCACAGTACCTGAGCCAACTCCGCACAGAACCTCAGGAAAGAACCGACCTGATCAATCGCGTCCGCGACGAGATTGCTTCGGGCACCTACCTGAGCGACGACAAGCTCGAGCAAGCCGCCGATCAGCTGCTTGATGATATCAACCTCGAGTTCTAAGACCCGAGATCATCTCGAAACACAAAGACACCCCGCGACGGCGGGGTGTTATTTGTTCACGCTCGATCGATCGCATCACTTCCAGTGTTCTTCGAGTGCCATGATCCCCGCACCCACCAGCCCAGCATCGTCACCGAGCGTGCTCGCTTCCACCTTGATCTTGCGTAGGGATTCTGGGAATGCCTCGCGTCGGATCGCATCGCGAACGATGTCAACATAGGGCTTACCGATCGCTTCCACCAACCCGCCGCCCAGGATCACCATATCCAAGCTCAAGAGTGTCACGACATTGGAGATCGCCATGCCCAGCAGATCCGCCGAGTCGTTGATCACTGTGCACACAAGATCGTCGCCCTGCTCATACGCGATCGAAAGAATCTTGGATTTGATCTTGCTCGTCTTTCCGTTCGTGAGGCTCGGCAACATCGAGTGATGGTTCGCTTTGATGAGCTTGATGAGCTCGTGAACGATCGCCGTCCGCGAACAGTTGTGCTCGACACTCCGCGATCCCAGGTGCGCGCCGGGATGGATGATCATGTGTCCGATCTCGCCCGCTGAGTGGTGCGCTCCACGATGGAGCTGCGAGTTGATGACCAACCCGCCGCCAACACCCGTTCCGACCCAGACCCCGAGCAGGTTCGACCGGTTCTCGCCAACCCCCGCACGCCACTCGCCATAAACCGCGACATTCACATCGTTGTCCGCGTAGACAGGGACTGAAAGCCGATCCGAGAGCGCAATCACCACGGGCGCTTTGTTCCAACGCAGATTGACCGCCTCGACCACAATCCCCTTGTCCGGATCGATCGGCCCGGGCACCCCAATCCCGGCGGTGTGGATCATGGACATTTTGACGCCCGCTTCCTCGCAGGCATCGCGCGCTGCCGCCGCGACACGATCCATCACCTTTTCAAAACCCTTATCCGCTTCAGTGCGGATCTTGGCGCGACCGAGCACCTCGCCGGCCTGATTCACCACGCCCGCTTGAATATTCGTGCCGCCGAGGTCAATCCCGATCGCAAAGCGTTCGCTGTGCATGATCGTGGATCCGCCCAACGCATCATGCTCCTCAACCCCGCTCTCCGGATCTGAGTCGAAATCATGCTGTTCATTCGGTTCGAAAGTCTCGTCGCTCATTGGCGCTCCATATTCACTGGGGTTGTTTGGAGAGTGTACCGTGAATCAGCACAATCGCGTATACACCACCCGACATTCGGGCACCACTTCCTGCAACAACCCCTCCTCGACGCGTCCGAGAACATACAGGGTCGAACCGCTCCCTGAGAGATGGACCCCAGCCCCAACAGCATCCGCAAGACGCTTCTGCAGCGGGCCAAGCGCTGCCTGCACCGCGCACGCTGCGGGATACAGATCGTTGACGATCAGATTATCACCAAGGTCCTCTGCATCGACGACCATGCGGACCCGCTCACGATCGGGCGCTTCCCAGTCCACGATCGAGTCGAACGCGCGATATACGCTCCCCGTCGGGCATCCGAAATCGGGAAAGATCAGAGTCAGCACCTGACCACGATGTCTCGTTTCCACACGCTCGATCTGTTCACCAAATCCAGCGACGAGCGCCGGGCGTGGGGGGGTGAACCCCGGATCAATGAAGTACGCGATATCCGAACCGATCGACATCGCCATATCAACGAGCGCCGGCTGTTTGAGTTTCAGACCAAACATCTGATTCAGCCCGAGCAGCACGCTCGCCGCGTCTGACGACCCGCCACCGAGCCCGCCGCCCGCCGGGATGGACTTGCGAACCCGGATCGCGCAGGGCAGATCCTGTCCGACACGATCCGAGATCACCCGATGGATGCGGGCAATCAGATCGCCCTCAATATTCCACTCAACCTCACGCGTTTCGCCACCCGGCGTTACCCACCGAATGTCATAACTCGTCGTCTCACTGCGTCGGATCTCGATCTCATCGAACAGGTCAATCGCATGCATGTACGAGCAGATCGGGTGAAAACCGTGCGTCTGAGACCCCGGCTCATCGATTGGCGGACCAACCGTGAGCGCCAGATTGAGTTTCGCGTGTGCCCGCATCGAGATTCTGTTCAATTCTTCGCCCATTGCATCCACTGTACGCACTGTGATCGCGAACGCATCGTACATAGAATCCCACGAGCCGCACTTCGCGCTCGCAACCCGAGGAGGGCACTCATGATCGTGCAGGAACTCGTTGACGCGATGGAAACCATCGCCCCCATGAAGCTCAAGGAAGACTGGGACAAGGTCGGGCTCCAACTCGGCGCCCCTCAGCGAAAGATCACAGGCCCGATCCTCCTCACGATCGATCTGACGGAACGGGTGATGCAGGAAGCCATCGACGCGAAAGTCAGCGCCATTGTCGCCTACCACCCACCGATCTTTTCGCCCCTCGAATCACTCACCGATCGAACCCATACCGAGCGGATCATCCGCGGGTGCGCCGAAGCAGGCATCGCGATCTACACGCCTCACACCGCGCTCGACGCTGCGGAAGGCGGGATCACGGATTGGCTCTGCGAGGGCGTCAGTTCTCCGGTGGACGAGCAGCAAGAGGGCATCATCCAGGGCGACTGCCGCGCACTCATCCCCGCGATCGGAGGCGAGCCCGATCGCGAGGTCAAGGTCATCACCTTCGTTCCCAACGAAGAGGCAGACAAGCTCCGTGCAGCGCTGGGCACCGCCGGCGCCGGGGGCATCGGCAACTACAAGCTCTGCTCTTTCAACACGCTAGGCGAGGGAACATTCCTCCCCGACGAAGGATCCAACCCAACCATCGGCGAGGTCGGCACCCTCGAACGCGTCAAGGAAACACGGATCGAGATGGTCTGCTCCAAACGCGCCCTTGCGATCGTCATCGAAACCCTCAAACACTTCCATCCATACGAGACACCCGCCTACGACATCGTCGAGCTCGTCCCCGAACCCGTCCGCCGAATCGGCGCAGGCCGACGACTCACGCTCGATCGCCCTGCATCCATCGAGGCAATCGCGGATCGGCTCAAGCACCATCTGGACCGTTCACGAATCCGCTATGCGCTCGCTCCGGACCACGAATCCAAGTCTCATGCCTTCGAGACCATCGCCGTCGTGCCCGGATCCGGCGGCATGATGTGGAAAGATGCGCACGAGCAGGGCTGCGAACTGTTCATCACAGGTGAGATGACGCATCACCACATACTCGCTGCTCGGCAATCGGGCATCAGCATCCTGCTCGCGGGCCACACCAACACCGAGCGGGGCTATCTCCCGAGGCTCAGATCACGCCTGACGAAGATCCTCCCCGATGCGAGTTTTATCCTCAGCAGCGTGGATCATGACTACATCACCCTCGGTTGATGCGCATGTGAATAATTAAAATCACTCGCCCGCGTCGATCGTGCCTTCGAGTTCGAGCAGCGCCTCAGGGACAAGGATCTCCGCGTCAAAGAGCACTTCCGAGAGTCTTCCCGGCGGGATATACTGAACACTCCCGAGCAGCGCGTAATCAATCGTCCCGCTCAGATACTCAAGCGGTACCACCGCGGGCAGAACGAACTCTGAGTTCGAGTAGGTATGCAGGGTCGTCTCAGGCGATCGCACGCCCTCAAAGACCTGCTCGCCGTTGATCTCAACGCGATACGAAACCGTGCGCAGGGGGATGGGTTCGCCGTTTGGGTTCGATGCGCGGACCCGAAACTCGATCACAGACCGGTCCTCGCTGCGATCGATCTCCTGCACGCCCAATGCCTCAAACTCCGGCGCGAGCGCCTTGTTGCACCCCACGAGCAGGAACGACGCAAAGACCAGAGACAGTGCCAACATGGATCGAGGATTCGTGTTCATCAACACGAGGGTAGCACACACACCCATGGGTTGCATCGTCGCGATCGAGTTTTGATGGTGCCCACGAGCGATTAGTCGATCACGATCCGCCCGGCCTGCAACTCTCGAGGTGCCGCTTCGATCACCACCCAAGTCGGGTCCGTGGTTGCAAGCTCCTGCACGATCTGCAGGCTGATGTCGCGGGTTTCATGCACGAAATGCACCCAGTGCATCATCAACCACCCCAGAACGAAGCACCCAACCCACGCACCCAACTCCGCGCTCCGCTTGGTGCGGATCAGAATCAAGATTCCCAGACTCAAAGCGACCGTGGTCAACTTCCAGATGGCCAGCACCGATGGAGATTGATAAGACATCATCGCCCGCGCAAACGGGTTCATCTCGTTCATCCCCGTATTCGTGACATAGAGCAGGGTTAGGTAGAGGTCCACCGCGCTCATCATCATGATCGCGATCGCAAGGACGATCACCCGTCGGGGCCGGGTTCGCATCATCGGAAGAATGGATGCGAAGACAGCTCCAAACCGACCCATGAGGGTCGCGGGCAGAGGCATCTGAGCCGAGGTTGCGCTGGGCGTCGTTGGTGTGCTCATCAAAGACATAATCGTCTCAAAGCGGGTTCTATTTCATCCACACCTCGTCCAGATCTGTCTCCGCTGCCCGGCTGTGCCGACTGGGTCGGAGCACCGTCTTGCCCGATCGTGTGATCGGACGCAACACGAACCCCCCGCCGCGGGTATCGTACAGAGGCAGAGGCGATTCTCGGACACATGATGATACATCGATCAATAACGCACCCCGCACTCATCCCGCTGATCGCGGGACTGGTACTCTCATCGCCCGTTTACACCTCAACGGCGAACGCTCAGGCTCGCCAGCTCATCCCCTCAGCAACCGAGAACCCGATCTATATCGCGGATTCCCCGATCGCATCCGACGCGCTGGCCCGGGCCGCCGAACTCATCGCACAGGACAACCACGACGAAGCCGTCCGTTTGTGCGATGAGATCATCCGCAACCACGGCGATCGACTCATCCCCCTCGACGATGCCGACCCGGATCGGATCCATGTCCCGGTGCGCCAACGCGTCAACACCTTCATCCGCTCGCACCCCGGCCTGCTCGATACCTATCGCCGACAGATCACCCCCATCGCGCGCGTCTGGCTCGATGGGGACACGACCTGGCTGGACGCCGCAACCAACGCCTGGCTGACCGAGCCGGGACTCATCGCATCGCTCCGCCGCGCCCAACAGCTCATCGAGGCAGGACGATTCCACGCGGGGCTCGGCGTGCTCGATCATCTCGCTGATCACCCGGACGCAACGCAGCACGCCGATCGCATCGATGCGCTCCGCACGCTCGCGACACGATTCATCAACGCCACCCCGCCCGTCCTGCCAGAGCCGCACCGCGCTCGCGCACTCGTCTGGGATCAGGAACCCCAGCCCGGCGTCTCGCTCGAGGGTATCGTGCCCGAAGTGCTCGCACAGGCCCCGCTCACCCCAAGCACGCAGCTCGATCTCGCAGACAGCAACATGCCCTCACGCCTGAGCGGCGCGAGCTGGAAACCCACCCCGTGGTGTGTGCCGCTCGTGGAGGATCAGTTCCTGTTTACCAACGACGGGTACACGATCTCCTGCTTCGACCGGTTCACCATGCGTCCGATCTGGCGTGTGCAGACTTACAACCCGAACGATGAGATCCCCTCAACTCCCGACGCGCGTGCACGGCTTGGTCGCCTGCTTGAGGACATGACCTCGATCACCTCAGACGGACGAGATGCCCTGTTTATCACCCCCGGCGTGCCACGCAACTCGCAGACTGACCCCATCAAGGATGTCGTCCGTCTGGATCAACAAACCGGCAAACAACGCTGGCGGGTCGATATTCGCACCCTCGATGAAACCCTCGCAGACGCATCCATCCGGGGGCCGATCGTCCTCGACCAGGGCACAATCGTCGTCACCGCGCGAACAAACAACCGTCGTCAACGCCTGATCTCACTGAGCGTCATCGGTCTCGATGCCGCGACCGGACGACTCGATTGGATCCAGCCGCTCGCTTCCGCAGGGTCACTCCCCTTCCAACAATCCGGGCAGCTCGCACACAATCCAGTCGTCCGCGACGGGATCGCGTACTACACCGACCTGATCGGCTTCGGCGCCGCGATCCGCATCGCCACCGGCGAGGTCCTCTGGGCGCGCCCGCTTCCCGCCCCGGACCTCTACGCGCGTTCAAATCGACCCGCGTTCGCGGGGAACGCACCCGTTAT
The DNA here is from genome assembly GCA_965216865.1 of Phycisphaerales bacterium. Lineage (GTDB taxonomy): Bacteria > Planctomycetota > Phycisphaerae > Phycisphaerales > UBA1924 > UBA1924. The sequence goes on along the minus strand of OZ244206.1, from coordinate 1,529,466 downwards.
CAATGATCACGGGCTCTTCGTGCTCACCAGCGACGGGTCACAGATCATCCAGATCGATCCCGCCAGCGGGCACACACTCGCAACACGACCCGCCAATGCCATCGGCGAGTCCTACTACCTCCTCAAGATCGACGATAATCGTTTCATCTGCGTGAGCAACGAGCGAATCAGCATCTATGACGCTTCACGATTCACAACCACCAGTTCCAAACGCTCACCCGAGCTCGGCGACGAGAACAATGCGCAAGTCGGGATACGGGGGCGTGTTGTGGTCATGGGCGAACGGATCCTCGCGCCCGTCGAGAACGGTGTCCGTGTTCTCCACCCGGAACGGATGAGCGAACCAGAGATCGTTCCAATAGACGCCTCTGGGAACATCGCGGCACTCGACGGGCAGCTCATCGTCATCGACCAGATCGACGCGATGAGCTTCCTCGCGTGGGAGACCGCGTCCGTGCTGTTGGAAAATCGAATGAACGCGGACCCCAGCGCCGCGATCACAATCGCGGAACTCGCGCACAGGACCGGTCGCATCGACGACATCGTTCCAAGCGTTCAACGCGCGATGAGAGTCCTCAACGCCCAACCCATGGACACACGATCCCCGCTGCGCGATGCGCTGTTCGATGTCGTCCTCGACATCATCCGCCCCTCAGAGCCCAACGACAAAGGGATCTCGAACATTCAGATCGCGCAGCTCGGCGAGGAACGCGTCGATTCACTCATGATCGCGTTGGGCGAGCTCGCACGCACCCACGATCAGGGCGTTGCTTACCGAATGGAGCTGGGCGCAATCCAGGAGCGATATCAGAACTTCGAAGAAGCAATCATCGCGTATCAGGGTGTGCTCGATCAGCCAAGCCTGCGCAGCGCGATGTGGGAAGGCACCGAGATCGCCGTGCGTGCAGGGCTCGAAGCAACCCGACGCATCGGGCAGATCATCGAGCGCGAAGGGTTCGGCCCCTATCAGAGTGCCGACGATCTTGCCGCGGCCGAGATCCAGTACCTCGGAGAGAACGCAACGCCCGAACAATACGAATCGCTCGCACAACGCTTCCCGTGGTCACGCAGCACTCCGATGGTCCTCCTGCGCGCGGCTGATCGATACGCGGCGAACAACAAAGTCCCCTCATCCATCGAGGCCGCTCGCTCAGGGATCGAACGCGTGGAGCGCCTGAGCGAGATGGGCATGGAGATCGACCTATCGCTTATGGGTTCGCTCGCGGATCACATGATCTCCGGCCTGATCGAGACAAACCGCGCACGCGATGCGCACGCCGCGGCTCGGGCACTCCTCGAGACCTATCCCAACCTGAAACTTCAACGACGCGGCCGCCCCATCACCCTTGAACAACTTGCTGTGGCCGCGGGCAACGCCGACACACTCCCAAAGCTCGGTTCACGCTTCGTTGATGACCCATCACCGTTGCTTGTCACAGGGATGCCACTCCGCCCTGCGCATCGGCTGGACCCCGGCGGCGTACTGATGTACGCGCCCCAGCTCGCTCGATTGCAATACCTCCGTGTCGGACGAAATGTGTTCGAGCCATTCTGGGAACGCACCGCGCCGGGAACGCAGCCACCAACCGTGGTCTGGCAGGGACCAACGCGTGTCCTCATCTTCTGGCCCGAAAGCGTCGCGATGGACGATTCGGGAACACTCGAATGCGTCAACACAAGCACCGGAGAACTGGTCTGGGAACAGAGGAACATACGGCTCGCGCTCGAGCAGGGCAGTGCCCGCGTCGCGGACGATAAAGCACGCATCGACGCGCTCATCTCCGTACCGGGGCAGGGTGCCCAACCCATCCATCAGCTGATCGTCGTTTCAGATGGACAGAGCGTCATCGTCACTGACCGGATCGGTCGCGCGATGGGAATCGACCTCTACGGCGGAGAGCTGCTCTGGCAACGCGATCTCCCGATCAATCGTGTGCACGATATCGATTTACGACACGGCGCACTCGGGATCTGCGGCGTCATGATCGTCGACCGTGCCCAGGACCAGCGAAACGGTTCAACCACTTCCATCGCCGCAAAGATCGCCCCACGCACCGGGGAAACAGGCCAGATCACCGAACGATTCGGACACCAGCCCCGCTGGATCCGTGTCGGCGACCGCTCGCGCCTCTTTGTCGCGACCACGCTCCGCCTGACCGCGTTCGACACAGAACAAGGCAGCGTCGATTGGGTCGTAAACAGCGAGGACATCGCAGACTCTCTCGGTGCATGGCTCACAGACTCGCACCTGCTCGTGCTCTCCGATCGCGGTTCACTCTGGGCCATCGACCCGAGCGACGGGTCCCGAGACCCACGCCCCGTCGATACGCACAACAGAATCACCACACGCGGATGGATACGCGTCGTCCCCGAGATCGGACGCACCACCATCCTGAGCAACGCCGGCCTCGTCGTGTTTGATGCTCAGCATCAGACCATCGGCGTTGATGCTCGCAGCCCCGATGAATCACTTATCGATATTGCCTGGGCGCGTGAGCACGCCGTGCTCCTGAGCGAATCACGAATCGAGAACGAATCCCTCAAGATGGAACTGGCGCTGATCAACCACGACAATACGATGATCACCGATCGAACCACGCTCGCCATTCCCGCATCCATCGGGCGGCGCGCAGAAACAATCGTCCCCGTCACCGGCGGGGTGCTCGTCGGATTCGGCGAGGTATCCGTGTTTGTACGAACGGAAGATTAATCAGCAATCGCTCATCAGGCGGGCTGCGCATCGTTCAGCGTGCGCGGGTCTTGCCCATTCTCAATCGCGCAGATCTTCTTGACGCGACGAGCATGCCGCCCGCCCTCGAAGTCCGCACTCATCCACGCCTCGATGATCTTCTCGATGAGACGCTCGCCAAGCAGATCGGCGCTGAGACAGAGAACATTCGCGTCATTGTGCGATCGCGAGAGCTGGGCTGTCAGCTCGTCGTGAACCAGCGCGGCCCGCAGGTTCTTGATCTTGTTGGCCGCGATCGACATTCCGATACCCGTGCCGCAGATAAGCACACCGCGTTGCGCGTTGCCCGAGTTGATCTCTTCGCCCACGATGTACGCCTGCTCGGGATAATCGCACGATCCCTCGCACGCATTCACGATGTACCCCTCGTACCCGAGGCGCTCAAGTGTCCGAATGACATGCTCCCCCGCGTGGGTGCCGCGATGATCCGTGCCGATGACGACCCGCATGGTGCTCGATGTTTGATCCGGATTACTCATCAATGAACTCCTTAAGGCGTGCGTCAATCAGGGTTTCGAGCTGATCCGCAACCTCACGATAGACCTCGATCGGTTGCCCGATGGGGTCAGCGATGGGATTGAGCGGATCGATCGGAAACACTTTATGCGCCGAATCCGGTGCAATCTGCATGACCGCCTGGGCGTGTGAGGGGGTCATCGTCAAAATGATGTCCGCACGATCCACCATCTCAGGGGTCAACAACCGCGATTGATGCGTCGAGAGATCGATTTCACGCTCACGGAGTGCCTGCAGCGTCTGATCGCTCGCGGGCGATCCATCACCCGCTGCCACACCCGCGGAACTCACCTCAATCGTCAAACCGTTGGGCGTGCGTCGGCGCTCCCACGCACGAGCGAGCCCCTCCGCCATCGGTGATCGGCAGGTATTTCCGGTGCACACGAACACAACGCGTGTTTTCAGCTTATCCATGATGAATGCCTCGTCGACTGCCGCTACTTTTCCGATCCGAAACCGCCCATCGGGCCACAGGTTGATCGTCGATGATGACTTCCCATACAGCGCGGGCCCCTCGTTAATGATGACCTCGGGCGCATCCGCGTCCTCAAACACTGTCGTATTGACCAGGTCCGCTCCACCGACTCCACCCCAGATCGAAACGCCAACCCCTCGCGCCAGCGTGGGATGCCCAGACCGACGAATCACCGAGCGTGCGATCGGATGATCGGGGACGCGGAAAGCCACCATATCACGAAGATCAACCACACCCGCCGAGACCCCCAGCTTTTCACGAATCTGCTGCAGCACATGCTCCGGCTGACGCAACACCATTCGAACCGGACTCGGTGCCAGCTTATGGATGAGCCGACGCGTAACCGCCGACTCGATCTCAAACAAAGGAAAGATCCAATCCAGATCCGCAAGATGCAGCGTGAACCGGGGGGTATGCACAAAGGTAGCTGGTTTCGTCAAGCTCGTGAGTAGTTCCGCCCCATGATCGTTCGCATGAACAAAGACGCCATAAACCGATTCTGTAGGCAGAATGACACTCTTGCCGTCGCAAAGGTGTTGCGCCGCGAGATTCAGTGTCCGCTCCCGCTCCTCAGGCGAAAGTGTTGCGAAATGACCATCGGTTCCAGTCATACACAAAGAGTATCATCTCGTTCCCCCACGAACCACCAACACCGCAAACCGCGCAATCACAATACCCTGCGGCGTACTTACACCCGACACATTCGGGAATTATGCACGAGTTCTCCACGCGATGGTTGACATCACATAGGCATCCTGATTACGGTATGGATCGCGAAAGTGAAAGCCGATTCGGGATCTCGAACTCGGCCGATCAGAAACACACACGCAGCTCGCCACCGCTGCTTTGCATATTGAAAGCCGTCACTCCATGCCGGACCACCCGACCAAGGTCTTGGAAGATGTCCTTGCGCATATCCGCAATGAGCACCCGAGCGTTGCACGCCGATGGTTCGATGAACTCGAACCACTCGGCTTCAGCGCCGGAGCTTTCGGTGTACGCGCTCAATCCGAGTACCACCGCGATTACCTCCGCAGAAACGGGCTCGACGCATTCAATGACGCGATCCGATCTGTGACAGGCCAACTCATCGCCGTGCGGATGCTCGGCCCCGACGATCAATGGGACAACGCGTCGAAGAATGAGCGTTCCACCAAAGAAAAAGCCAGTTCCAACGCCGAAACCGCACAAATAACGCCTACACCCGCGCCCGCCTCCCCGCAACCGGTCGTGCATTCAGAGCGTGCGTGGCTCGATCGTGAACAATCCCTCCCGATCAACCCGGAATACAGCTTCGACCAGTTTGTGATCGGTCCGAACAACCAGATGGCCCACGCCGCCGCCGTGGCGGTCGCCGAAAACCCGGGTCACGCCTACAACCCGCTCTTTATCCATGGCGGGGTCGGGCTTGGCAAAACCCACCTACTCCAGGCGGTCTGTCTCAAAATCAAGGAAAGCCAACCCGATATCACGATGCACTATGTCTCGTGCGATGGATTCATGACACAGTTCATGAACGCCGTTCAATCCGGACGCATGGTCGAGTTTCGCCACACCTTCCGCGATGTGGATCTTCTGGTGATCGATGACATCCACTTCCTCGCGAAGCGCGATCGCACGCAAGAAGAGTTCTTTCATACCTTTAACGCATTGTACCAATGCAATAAACAGATCATCCTCAGCTCCGATGCCGCGCCCGAGGATATCCCCGAACTCGAGGATCGCCTCGTCTCACGCTTCCTCTGGGGGCTCGTCGTCAAAGTCGAGAAACCCGGGTTTGAGACACGCGTCGAAATCCTCAAGCGCAAAGCCGACGAGCGGGGGCTCCAACTCCCCGACAATGTCGCCACGGAGATCGCGCACCACATCGATACAAACATCCGCGAGCTCGAGGGCGCCATCACGCGTCTGCAGATCTTCTCGAGCACCAAGCGATGCAACATCGACCTGGACCTCACCCGCGAGGCGCTGGGCGAAGAGTTCGCCAGCGCGATGGTCAGCGCTGGTGCCGGGATCTCCATCGATTCCATCATCTCCGAGGTCAGCGGGTTCTATCACATCAAACGCACCGATCTGCTCGGCAAGCGTCGCCACAAGTCCATCGCGCATCCCCGCCAGATCGGGATGTATCTCGCGCGACAGCAGACAAAACACTCCCTCGAAGAGGTTGGTGCCCATTTCGGCGGACGCGATCACACCACGGTGATGCACGCCGTGCGGACGATTTCCCGCAAGTGCAAGGAAGATCAGGAACTGCTCTCGCAGATCCGGGCGATTGAGTCACGACTCCGTGCGCGCTGATTCGGTGTTCCCCTCACAACTCCTCCCCCTGAATGAGTGTCGAATCACGCTTTTTTAGGTACTTTCATGCTGTCGTCTACATTGTGCATAGGCCGTGGATAAGCGCCCGATTGCGCGCGGGTGCGCTCAGTGGATCTTCGGTTCGCACCCTGCACCTCTCTCCCCGACTCGCGCAACGCCTCGCACCCGAGCGCAAACGACAGTCAACCGACAGGTCGCCATGCCCTCTTGGCCTGCCACAACCCATTATCAAATAACACCTTAACGACGACCCTCTTTGGATATCCACACATTGGGCGCTCTAATTACCACCACCACCATCAATTCAATTCATTGAGGGGTAAGAGAAGAGACAACCGAGGCAAACTGGGAGATCCCATCTCGTTGGACACACGGGGATCAGTATGAACTGTGGATAGCGTGTGTAACCCATTCAGGGTGTTCCATTTCCTCAGTACCCAGTTATCGCTGGCAAACTGGGCACCAGCAGGTCGTTCGTTGGGCAATCTGGGTCGATTCGATCGTGCTTCCACACTTCGGGCATGCCTGCCCCGCTCGCCCATAGACCCGATGATGCAGCTGGGCGCTCCCCGGTCGGTCGCTTATGTCCCGATAGTCCCGCAGGGTGGACCCACGGGCACGCACAGCCGCCCTGAGCACCTCACGGGTGCACCGAGCGAGATCCGTGATCTGCGATCCGCTCAGGGCATCACAGCGGGTTCTTGGATCGATCCCCGCGCGATGAAGTGCCTCGTCCGCGTAGATGTTCCCGACACCGGCGAGCACCCCTTGATCGAGGAGGGCGGCTTTGATCGTGCGTGAACTCGAACCGAGCCGTTTACGAAGCTGAGATCCGTGAATCGACAGCGCATCGGGGCCAAGCGATGCCCAGCACGCGTCGAGCGCATCGCGATCATTGAGCAGGGTGACTCCCCCGAATCGGCGTGCATCACGGAAACACACCCGCCGGGAATCGCCGAGTGTCCAGACGACATGCACATGCTTCGCGTCAGGAATCCGAGGCGTGTCGATCAACGAGACCTGACCCGACATCCCGAGCTGGATCACGATGAACCGAACACGATGTCCATCGTCCTCGATCAGCAACGCGAGCTGCTTGCCCAATCGCTCGAGCCCGATCACACGCGAGCCGATTCCGAGCGAGCACTGATCGATTCTTCCGCGGCGCGGGTTGGGGTGATCCCCGCATCGATCGCGGATCACATCACGCCGGCGCACATCGCACGCGACGATCGTCCGATCGATGATCGATTCGAGTCCGCGCCGAACGGTTTCGACCTCTGGGAGTTCCGGCATCTCGAGTCACCCGTTCGATTTGCGGTTGGCACGCAGCTCACGGAAGAATGTGCTCAACTGATCGCTGCATCGATCGCCCAATACCCCGGCGTGGATTTCACATCGATGGTTCAGTCGCGTGTCGTCGCACAGCTCGAACAACGAACGCACCGCGCCGGCCTTGGGGTCGCTGGCGCCGTAGACCAATCGCCCGACGCGCGCATTCACGATCAGCCCGGCACACATCGGGCACGGCTCGAGCGTCACGACGAGCGTGCATTCGTTGAGACGCCAATCCCCGATTGCGTTGCACGCGTCCTGGATTGCGGAGAACTCCGCGTGCCCCGCGGGGTTGTTGTGCATCTCGCGTGTGTTGTGTGCCTGGGCGACGATCTCCTCGGTCTGGGTGTTGTACACGATCGCACCCACAGGAACCTCGCCCGCGTCAGCGGATTGCTGCGCGAGTTCGATTGCGCGCTCCATCATCTCGATGTCCGTCGTCGTGGGTTGTGGGGGCTCGGGCGTGCGCATCACCCCTCCCCAGCGTCTTCGTTCGTCACGGCGTTGGGGTCCTGGGCCGATTTCATCGGATCCTTTCCGATCACACGCTCGATCGGGAGCACATGCAGGATCAGCAGCCCCAACTCGTACAACAGATACAAAGGCGCGGCGAGCAGCACCATCGACAGCGGGTCCGCGGGGGTAAGAACAGCACCCAGGATCACACTCACCGCGATCGCATGCTTGCGGAATCGACGCATCGCCTTGGGATTGATGATCCCGACCCACCCGAGCATGACGACGACAACCGGTGTCTGGAAGGCGACCCCAAACGCCAGCCCCATGTTCAGAACCGTCTTGATGTACTCGCTGATCCGGTACATCGGGGAGATACCAACATTCGCATTCATCGAGATCAGACGGATGATCGGCGCCCCGTCCTCCTCGAACCCGTAGCAAACGCGGAGCTGATTGCTTGTCTGGTTGATCCACATCATGCCCGGCTGCATCCCCTCGGGGTCGGCTTGCAGCACCGGGATGCTCGGCAGCACGATCCCCTCAGGGACCGGCGCGACGGGGACATTCGGCTCGCCCGACACGCGGGCACCGAACGCGATAAAGAACGCGAGGATGACCGGGAGGATCACATAGTACAGAAACAGCACCGAGCAGATCGTCAGGAACCCGGAGAAGGGCAGAAGCAGGTGGATGATCCGTCGTTCGTGCTTGTACAACCCCGGCGAGATAAACTTCCACAGCTGATAAAGAATCCACGGCGCACCCACAAGCACCGTCACGATCATCGCGATCTTGATCACGGACGAGAAGGTCTCGACAGGGCTGGTGGAGATGAGCTGCGCACCCTCGCCGGCTTTGGTCAACTGCTCCTGGACGGGCTCGATGAGCAATCTCAGCAGTGTTCGTCCAAACCCGAACGCGATCGCGAAGATCGGGACAATCCCGATGATCGCGAGGAACACGCGCTTCCGCAGATCCTCCAGGTGATCCCCAAACGACATGACAAAGGTGTCATCGAGCTCGTACCCGCCGGGATCGACTCTCCCGGGGAGATTGACCGGATCGCGTTTTTTGATCGGGTTTCGGGCCATGCTCAGGTGGACTGAAGGGTGTCAGGGGTCTGGTTGCGTGTTTTTCTCGGACGAACGGGTTTGATGCACGCTTGATTGGATGAATCCGAACAATTCGCTCGAATCTCGGTACAACCGTGACAGGGATCCGGACGGAGAGCATCTTAGGAAACCAAGCGGGGGCGAGCGTGCCCAGGCGGAGGATGCGCAGGAAGTTGGACGAGCAACGCGTCAATGAGGGAGTGGTCAGCGCCGCGATGAAGGGTGACCGCGATGCCCTCGCGCTGCTCTGGGACGACTCCCGTCGCTGGATCGGCGCGATCATCCTCGCGCACAAATCCCGCGAGGCAGATCTGGAGGACCTGCTCCAACAGGTCGCGATGCAGCTCTGCCGAAAGATCTCGACCCTTGAGGACCCCAAGGCCTTCCGCGGGTGGATCCGCATGATCGCGATCAACATCGCTCGTGCGGAGGGTCGAAAGCGCACCCGGCGCAAACGATCGATGCTGCGTCTGGTCGGGCTCGAGCCGGGCCGAGATCACACCAAGGACATGGCCGACGAGCAGTTCGTCGAGTCCGAGGAATCCCGGAGGGTGTTCCACGCGGCGCGGAGCCTGCCCGCCGGTTACCGCGAGCCGGTGCTGCTGCGATGCTTGCAATCGATGAGCTACGAGCAGATCGGCGATGCGATGGGATTGCCCGTCACAACGATCGAAACCCGCATCGCACGCGGGCGACGCATGCTCCGGGAGATCCTGGAGCAGCAACAGAAACAAGAAGCAACCCGCCGAGCGAATATGCAGGGCTCGGCGATCGGAGGTGCACCATGAGTGCAGAACACGAACACGACAATCAGATCGACGGGGTCCTCGACGAGCTCCTCCCCGATCACGCTCGCGATCTGTTGATCTCGCGTGTGATCGATGGACGCGCCAGCACGACCGATTGGGATCGGTTCCGCGCACTCGCGGCCAACGAGCCCGAGGTCTGGTGCGAACTCGCGACAACACAGCAGCAGCACGAGATGATCCGCGACGAGCTCGCGGGGATGCTTTCTGTTGCGGATGGCGTGGAGCTGCCCGGCGGCATCATCGACGAGGAGGGCACCAAACGACGCATGTCCATGGCGTCCAAATGGGGCGGATGGGCGATCGCGGCGGCCCTGCTCATCGCGTGGTCTCTGGGGATGCCTCGAGCAAACACAACCGAGCAATCGCCGCTGATCGCGGGGATCCCGGGGATCGGACTCAAGGACGCGGAGCCGGAACAGGCGTTCGAGCAATACCTCGAATCCGGACAGAAGAGCGGCAAGGTCATCGCGGAGATGCCCGAGCAGCTCGTCGTCGAAACCAAGCCTCTGCCCGACGGCACGATCGAGGTGATCTACATCCGTCAGATCATCGAACGCCAGATCATCGATCAGGCATACCGCATGATGCAGGACGAAACTGGAAAAGCATTCCCCGTCCCTGTTCGTGTCGAACGCAACGGCTACAGCGCGTTCTGAGATCATTCGCGCCGATTCCTGACAGGCACCTGTCCGCGGCGCATCTACAAAGCACGCAAGAGATTCAAACCACCACAATCGACAGGAGTATGAAGATGCAGACGCTCAACTCAATCAGCAAAAAAGCGATCGTTGCAACCCTCATCGCCGCGACGGGGCTGCCCGCATCAATGGCGAACGCGCAGTTCAAGGTTGAGTACGACACGAAAGCCAAGGCCGCATCCAGCGAGTCGAAAGAAATCCAGGACGAGCATGTCATCGTCATCCGCAATCACGATGATGTAAACGAGTACGAGGTCAAAATCGTCAACGGCATCGTCAAGTTCGCGGAAATGAACGGCGAAGAGATCGATCACGATCGCATCAAAGTTAAGGAAAACGTCGTCATCTTCCTCAGCGAAGACGGTAAGGCGATCACGGAGATCAAGGTCCCGGGCATGGCAAAGGTCAGTGGGCACTGGATCGAGAAGGACGCAAAGAACCAGGCCTTCGAGATCCGTACCACTTCGCCCGAAGCGCCGGATGCACCATTGCCCGCGCGTGTCATGAGTTTCACCTCGGAATCGACACCCAAGGTCATGCTGGGGATCAACCTGACCGAGCCGAGCGACGCGGTCCGCAAGCAGCTCAAGCTCGGTGATCGACAGGCGATCTTCGTCGAGAAGGTCATCGACGGGCTCCCCGCGAAGAAGGCAGGACTTGAGAACTTCGATGTCATCGTGTCGCTCGATGGCAGTGACTACGCCAACGGCGAACTCCTCAGCAAGGTCCTCCGCAAGAAGGAACCAGGGGACACGCTCAAAATGGTCGTCCTGCGTGGCGGTGAGAAACTCAAACTCAAGGCAGAGCTCGCGCCATACAACGCGAAGAAACTGGGCGCCGCCTCGATCGTGGTTGAATCCATCGAAGACGGAGACGGCACGGACTTCCCAAACTTCTGGCATGAAAAGGGCGACAACGAGTTCTCGTTTGGTCTGGACTTTGACTTTAGCCAGGATATCCAGGAGCAGATCCACGAAGCCCTGCGCGATTCGGGTATATCAGACGAGCAACTGGCGATTGTTCAAGAGCAACTCCATAATCACCTCGATGGACTCCACGAACGCCTCGCGACTGGCAACAGGTTCTTCTTCGCACCCGATGTGCATGATGAGAACTTTGAGAAGGAGCATGCGATCGATCTCGAGCATCAGACGCGTATCAAGGAAGCCGCGAGACAGCAGTTCGAGGTTCAGCGTCAGCGGGAGTTGGCCGAGATCGCTCAGGACAAGGCCCGTGCCGCGATGCGCGACGCCCAGCGTCAGGTCATGGAACTCCGTGACGGTCGCCTGATCGTTCGCCAGGCGGAAGAAATGGAGAATCATCTCGCGCAGCTCGAAGATCGTCTCAGTGCCCTCGAGGACCGTCTGGAAGACCAGATGGATCGCATGGAAGACCACATGGGACGCATGACGGATCTGTTTGAGCGTTTGCTCGATCGTCTCGAAAACGACGAGGACTGAGCAGGCGTGAAGATCGCGCAAAGCTGATTGAGAAATTGATCAGCGAGCTGAAACTTTGTGTTTCTCACGCGGTAACGCTGAAATCAAGAGGGCGCTGATCCCAATCAGACCCCATCGCCCCGGCCCACAACACCGTGAGTCAGGCGACAAAAAACCACGACGCCGATCCTGGTTCCACAGGATCGAATCAGGCAGCTGCGTGAAGAGACCCCACGCAGCTGTCATTTTTTATTCGCTGTGCGGATCCATGCAATGAACCCACTCACTCGCGGGTTCGGTATGATGAGACAGACTGGCAAGGAGGGCCAAGCACATGCATCAACGCAGCGGTAACCCACAAGACGACGGCGAACAACTCATCGCGCAGGTCCGTGAGCACTACGACGCGCTCCGCGCCGAGATCTCAAAGGTCATCGTGGGCCAGGACGAGGTGGTCGATCAGATCCTCCTCGCGGTTTTTTCGCGTGGGCACGCGATGCTTGTGGGTGTACCCGGGCTTGCCAAGACATTGCTGATCTCGACGATCGCACGGGCCATGTCGCTCGATTTCTCCCGAATCCAGTTCACACCCGATCTGATGCCCTCAGATATCACAGGCACCGAGGTCATCGAAGAGGACAAAGCGACCGGGCATCGTTCGCTGCGATTCGTCAAGGGGCCTGTCTTCGCCAATGTCGTCCTCGCCGACGAGATCAACCGGACGCCGCCCAAGACTCAGGCGGCGCTGCTCGAAGCGATGCAGGAGCGTCAGGTGACCATCGGCGGAACGCGCCACGCGCTCCCATCGCCGTTTTTTGTGCTTGCAACGCAGAACCCGCTCGAGCAGGAGGGGACCTACCCGCTGCCCGAGGCCCAACTCGACCGGTTCATGGTGCAGGTCCTCGTGCGATACCCGAGTGAGGAGGAGGAGCTGGAGGTCATCCGACGCAGCGCCCGGAAGGACGAGGTGGAGATCCGGCCTGTCATCGATGCGGACCAGATCGCGACAGTGCAGAAGATCATCCGCAGCACACCAGTTCCCGAGCATGTCATGCGATACGCGCTCCGGCTTGTCCGCTCGACAAGAACGGATGAGGGGACACAGGTTCCGGACATTGTGCGTGATTATGTGAGCTGGGGGGCAGGGCCACGCGCGAGCGAGGCACTGATTCAGGGGGCCCGGGCGCACGCGATGCTCGTTGGCAATGGGATCGTGAGCATCGATACCGTGAAGGCCATTGCTCACCCGGTGCTGCGCCATCGTGTGCTCACAAACTTCAACGCTCAGGCGGACCAAGTTGGGATCGATGAGATCATCGAGACCCTGCTCCGCGAGACCCCTGAGGACGGGCGTGATACCCGACAACAATCATTGAGCAACCCGGCGATACGATCGTAACACGATTTTTTGCAAGTGCTTAAGTGGTCTGTTCGGGGTGATTGGATATTTGGGTCGATAATTCCTTTGTACGGATGCTCCCCTGTTCTACTATTGGGTCAACCTTATGTCGAGTGACTTCGGATTGGAAAGGTATTCTGTTGCTCTCACAGACGACTGAGTATGCATTGCGAGCGATGAGCTGTCTGGCGTACATGCCCGATGGGCTTGTTTCTACCGCTCAGCTCGCCGAGGTGACGCTTGTTCCGATGAACTACCTCGCCAAAGTGCTCCAATCGCTCGCCAAGGCGGAACTGATCACCGGACGACGCGGCGTAGGCGGCGGGTACCAGCTCGCGAAGCCGGCCAGTGAAATCACCATGCTCGATGTGATCAATGCGATTGACCCCATCGAGCGAATCCATGAGTGCCCGCTCAAGCTTGAGAACCATTCCGGGCGTCTGTGCCCCCTGCACACCCGGCTCGATCAGGCGGCCAGCTCGCTGATCGATCGATTCGGTGGCATCACGCTCCACGACATGCTTTCTGAGGATCCCACGACGCGTCCGTTGTGTGATACCGAGATGACCGCGCGGGTTGATCTCACACTCGGCGGATCCAAACCCGCTTCGCAGTGACCCGCGTCATTCGTGCGTGTACGATCGTGCGTGACTGAACACATACAAGAACAAAACGAAGAAGTCGTCCTCGATGCTCAGGAAGCAGCAGAGGAAATCCATCGCCTTGAGCAGCAACGCCGCGAGAATCGCGAAGGAGTCCGGGCGCTGGGTTTCAACCCGTACGGGTTCCGCGTCGATGGGCTCAAAACCCTTGCGCAGGCGCACGACGCCTACGACGAGGGCGCGGACAACGCGAACAAGGAATCCACGCAGGCGCACAAGCAGGCAAAGCGGGACAACCCCGATCTGCCCGATGCCGATCTCCCACAGATCGTGGACACACGCCCGGTCGTGCGTGTGGCGGGGCGTGTGGTGCTTTCGCGCGACAACGGCAAGCTCGTCTGGCTCAACCTTCGTGATCACACGAACGACAGTTTCCAGATCGCGATCTCCAAGCGCGATTGTGATGAGAACGGGTTCGCGCTCGCCAAGCTCCTCGATAACGGGGACATCGTGATCGCCCAAGGGCCTTTGACTAAAACGAAGACCGGCGAGGTGACCTGCTGGGCGAGCTCACTCGAACCCGCGAGCAAGTGCCTTGTCCCGCCGCCAGAGAAGCGTCTGGGACTTCAGGATCCGGACATGCGCTACCGTCAGCGCTATGTCGATATGTGGTCCAACCCCGATACGACGCGGACATTAATGCTGCGTTCCAAGCTCATGAGCGCGATGCGTCGGTACCTCGAGCGTCACGAGTTCGTTGAAGTCGAGACACCCGTGCTGCAAACGCAGGCGGGCGGGGCCGCGGCTCGTCCGTTCTTCACGCACATGAACGCGCTGCATCTTGATCTCTCCTTGCGGATCGCGCCAGAGCTGTATCTCAAGCGCCTGCTCGTGGGGGGGATGCCACGCGTGTTCGAGGTCTCGCGCAACTTCCGCAACGAGGGCCTCGACAAATCCCACAACCCCGAGTTCACGAGTCTCGAGGTCTATCAGGCATTCGGCAACTATGAGACGATGATGAATCTTACGGAAGGATTGATCCGCGAGCTGGCCCAGATCGCTGCAGGTGAGCAGGGCATCAGCGCCAGCGCGATGCCCTTCGGGGATCTGCTGATCGATTATGAGCGGGCATTCGACAAGGTGACCTATGCGGAGCTCTTCGAGAATGTACTTGGGTTCTCGATGGGCGACATGGACAAGGTCCGTGCGGCGTGCGAAGCACGCGGGTTCAAAACCAAGAGCGAGGACGGCACACCGATCGCGGACATCTTCCTGGTGAACGAGTTGTTCGAGGAAGTCGCCGAGCCCACGATCGATCCGGCACGCCCGACCTTTGTGCTGGACTATCCCGCGTCGCTGTCTCCCCTGACGCGTCCCAAGCCGGGCACCGAGCAGGACCCGGTCCCGCTCGCGGATCGCTGGGACCTGTTCATCGGCGGGATGGAAATCGGTCCGGCGTACACGGAACTCAACGACCCGGATATTCAGGCACAGAAGTTCCGCGAACAGCTCTCAGGCGTCGACGATGAGGAATCGACCTTCCGCTCGTTCGATGAGGACTTCGTCAATGCCCTCAAGGTGGGCATGCCCCCCGCGGGTGGGTTGGGTCTTGGGATGGATCGGATTGTGATGCTGCTCGGAAATCAGCGCACGATCCGCGATGTCCTCCCGTTCCCGATGATGCGTCCGCTGGGCGGCGCGGGGAGTGCCCCGGAGGAATCCGACTCAGAGAAACGCGACGAGGCCGAATGAAAAACGCCCCTCATCACGAGGGGCGTTTCTTTGATCTCTGTTCAAGCTGAAGTATCGATCAGTCTTCGGTTTCCGGCTTCTCTGTCTGATCTTCGATGTTCGGCTTGTCGGGCTTCTTCTCGTCCGTGTTGCTGTTGAAACGGATCTCGCCGGTCTTGCCGTCACGAATCTGTGTACCGATGTTGCCCTCGTAGACCTTCTTGCGATCGTGGAGCACATTCACAGTCGTGATGGTCGGTGAGAGATTCTCAAACTCGCGCGTCCCACGCAGAGCGGTGAGGATCGCGTTCGCGTCCTCATAGCTCAGTTCGCGGAAGACCGCGTCGAATGCATCGATCTGGGCAAACTGGGTTTCGGGATCGACGCTGGGTTCCTGCTGCGCGTCGATGAGCGCCTGCACAGCGCTGGTCTTCTCGATTCCCGCCAGGTCAACAACTTCGGCGACATCGTCCATGAGCTCGACGAGCAGCCCCTGGTAGGCGAGCTTGGCCTCGTGCAGCGAGTCCTCGAGGACGAAACGGAAGACTTCTTCGAGCCCCTTCTCGCCATCGAGCACCTGGATCTCGTCGGTGATCGCCTTCTTGTACTCGTTCACGATGTACTTGTTCATCCCACCCTGCACACGCGTGAGGATCTGCCTGTTGAGCAGGTCCTGGCTGAGCGTGATCTCTGGGACGAGGGGCTTCATCATGTCCGCGACGCGTCCCATCTCATTGATGTCGCCCATGTTCATGTTCTGGATGAGCCCGCTGGAGAGCTCCCAGTACAGATCAAGGTTGTCGATCACGGCGGTTTCCATCTTGTAGCGACGCAGGTAAATCAGCGGCATGATCTGCTCAACGGACGCAGGGCCGACATTCGGGTTCGAGCGCAGCGCCGCGATATCGGGGAGCTGGCGGATTCGGCGGATGCGACCGTCCGGACCCGGCTGCGCAAGCTTGGGGTACGGCACATTCGTGGGGAGGTCTTCGGTGGTGCGATCGCGACGACGCGCCGAGAAGCTCTCCTGGGGCTCAGGGTCTGCCGGCTTGACCACGGGCTGGGGTTCTGGCTTGGGTGGCGGGGTGTATGTCGGCTGATCACTCGCTGGCTCGATCGGCGGTGGGGCGACCTGTGCATTGGAAGACGCGGCCACGACGCTCAGGGCGAGCCCGCATGCGAGAAGAACAGCTCTGGGTTGACGGCTCATGTATTGAATCCTCCCGATTCCTTGATTCTCATCTCAACCTGCACGCATCAACGACAAAGCGCGTGAGGCGGAATGTACTGTTTCCCCTGCTCTGGAAGCAGGCCATCGGTCCGTTTATGGACCCGACGGGGATATCATCGGTTCAGCGCCCCGATGACCCGAGCACAACGCGTTGGGCTCGCAATTATGTCGCACATCGGCGCAAGTTGTTACCAATTCAGGATTTTTTCGATCCTTTCCCACGCTTTTTCGGACCAAACATCGGCCTCACACCCATGCCCAATACCTCACTCGTCCAACAACCCGTCGATCGCGCCGCACTCGCATCCCAAATCGCGGATGCATCGCTCTTGCGGGGGACCTTCACCCTTCGTTCGGGTCGCACAAGCAACTATTACCTCGATAAATACCGATTCTCGACCAAACCCGAGATCCTGCGTCAGCTCGGGCCCATGTTCGCCCAGATCATCGAACAGGTCAGCGCCCAGCACGGCAAGGTTGTCCGCCTCGCGGGTGCCGAGCTCGGCGGGATCCCGCTGGTGACGGTCGCGTCGCTGGAAACGGGGCTGCCGAGCATCTTTGTGCGAAACGCAAAGAAAGAGTACGGCACCGCCAAGCAGGTCGAGGGGACGGTTGAGGAGGGCGATGTCGTCGTCTTCGTCGAAGATGTCGCAACAACCGGCGGGCAGGCGCTCGAAGCGGTCGAGGTCCTCAAGTCTCTCGGCGCCAAGGTCCCCGCGATCATCTCCGTGATCGATCGCCAGGAGGGCGCACGCGAGAATATCGAGGGTGCCAGGGTCGCGTTCCACGCGTTGTTCACGAAGCGCGATCTGGGGGTTGAGGACGAGTGAGCGAGACGGATCAGGTCTTGATCGCGCTTGGCTGGGCGACGGCGACAACCGACAGGATCATCACGGGGATGAAGACCCCGATCGCGGCGGGAAGACCCGGGATCGTGGCGCTGGCCCCGAGCACGCCTCCGATGAGTGCGACGATCGCGATGGGGGCGCACTTGATCGATTGCATGACCATATTGCGCGGCTCGCGCGTGATGAAGTAGGGCATCGAGATCACCAGCGCGAGCATCGCCGAGAGCATGATCGCGAACCGCCCCCATTTGATTCTTGAGTATCTGTTTCGCTTCGCGGGGTCGGTGAGCGTCGGGCGATCGAGCATCTGCGAAACCTGCATGAAACTCAGCGATTGTGCGTATGACTCGTACCGGTTCATCCGCAGGGTGTTGGGGTCGAGCGATGTTTCGATGCGATCGATGGGCACCGCGGGCTTTGGAGTCGCGGTCCCGCGCTCACGCGCCAGTCCTTGCTCCAAGTCCCAACCGCCATTGTTGTATACCGCGGAAGATGCGGTGATTGCGCGTGTCGCTTTCCCATTCTCGTCGCGCTCGAGGATGTAGACCCCGTCGAGCGTGTTGGTATCCGCGTGGAAGTTCGCAGCACGGAAGAGTCTCCCGGACCCATCGAGCGTGAGCGGCACCACGGCGCTCCCGAGCGAGCGCGACCCGATGTCGTCGTGATCCCGAACGAGCAGCGGCGCGATCCGAGGGATCAAGATCTCCGTGTTCACGATCTGCAAGACCATGAAAAGACCCGCGACAACGACGATGGGTTTCATCACCCGATGGAGCCCCACGCCCGCTGCCATCATCGCGATGAACTCGCGGTTCCGGCTCATCTGCGAGAAGGTGAACCCCATCGCGCCAACGAGGATCATTCCGATGAGGAACGAGTAGAGCTGGAGGAGCTTGGGCCACCAGAAGTCGATGACGAGCAACAGGGTCACGATCCATCGCCGGACAGCGCCCGGCGCTTCCTCGCCGCGTTGCTGGGCAAGATCGCCGGCCCGCTGGAGGAACTCATCGATGTTCAGGGACGCATCGATCACGACGACAAAGCTGAACAGGATCACCGTGAGGGCGATGATGTTGAACAGGTATTGTTTCGCGATGTACCGATCGAGCAGCGTCATGGACGCTCTATCGTAGCGGCTCAGACCGGGGACCGGTATCGGGGCAACAGGTCTGGGACATGCTTGGACGCAAAGTAGCACATCATCCGCGCACATCCGAATCCGATCAGGGCCCCCACGAAGACATCTGTCGCGAAATGTGCACCCGAGAGCATGCGGGTGATGCCGCAACCAAGCGCGAGCATGAAGAGCGTGAACCTCGTTCTGGGAAGAAAACACGCGAGCATCATGCACCCGCCGAACGCCACCGCGGCATGGCTTGATGGGATCCCCAGATTCGATCCATCTTGAAAGCCAGAAAACAAGCCACGGAAGTGATAAAACCCGGGCTGAATCTCGCCGCAGCTGATGGGACGCTCACGAGCGAAGACGAGTTTGAGCAGTTCCGCGAACATTCCAGCAAACAACGCGGACAGAAAGATCGCGAGACCGCGATGCCGATTACGATCGTGCGCGATATACACGATGCAGACCAGAATCCAAGTCCCCATGAACCCCATGATCCGCAGCAGACTATACCAATCATGGTTCTCAATGTGCTGAAGTGGCTTGTGATAGAACAGGTGCAGGAGCGGGAAGTCGAGCAGTGTGAGCAGCACGAACGCGCCGAGAATGATGAGTGTGAGTCGCACACGCCGCACACGCCGTCGCTTTCTCTCGAATGGGCTCAGATATCGCACAAAAACATCCTTTTTATATTCCTCCAGATGGTACGCGGTTACGGGTGCGATGGGGCGGGTGGATGCCAGTCTCGAAACCCTTTGTATCCAATCCCGATATAGGCCGTGCCGCGGTCTCTGGGCTCGTTGATGAGTGGGGCGAGCTCTTCGATCGTTTCAAACGCGTCTTCCCAGTGGTTGGGCGGACCTCCCAACATCAATGCAGGGCGACCAATCAGTGATGCGTGGGTATCTGGGGTCGCGATATTGGTCTCATCCCAGATATCGTACTGTGTCCGACGCCCACCGATGTGGGCGCTGCTGCAGTACACGACCGGATGATCCGGGAGATAGAACGCAAGTACAGACGCGCGTCCGTAGTGGTCTGTCATCACGAACGGGTCCTGCCCGGTTCGTTCGCGGATCTCATCGAGAGCCCGCTGGGCATCGAGCGCATGTTCGCGCATCCCCGTCATGCGATACATGGGGATCAACGGGCCGATCCTTGGGACCTTTGAGAGGGTCTTTGCGCCCGGGAACAGGATGATGACGCCGACCAAGATGAATAACGCAGCGCCCCAGAAGAATCTGATGACATGATCGACACGCATCACCCCGTCACGGATGCACCAGGCGCTGGGGGGGATCAGGGTAACGAACGCCGCCATCGCCCAGTTGCCTTCGGTTTGGGTCTTGAGTGCCACGAGCAGATAAAACACGAGCAGCGGGATGGATATCACGATCGCGATGTTGATCGCGTTGCGTGCAGAATCCGATGCGCGCCTCTTCGCGTTGAGATACGCAAAGAACCCCAGCGCGAGGATGGGGCCCCCAACTAGGATCTGCAACCCGATATATTCGAAGACCCATCCAATCGACCAGGGCTCATGAACGCTCGCCGTGTTTGCTGTGTCGCCACCTTTCATGCCCAGATGCCCCAGCAGGTGCCGGACGGTCGCCCAATCGTGCTGTGCGTTCCAGATCGCGACAGGGATCAACCCGATTATGGAGACGAACAATCCGAGCGAGAACCAGCGGACATTCAAACGCTTCCTATGCGAGCGTGACATGATCAATGCGAGCACGACGCTCGGGATCAACAGCAGGATCGTGTACTTGAACAGGAATCCGATCGCGAGAAAAGCTCCGAACCCAACCCACGCTCGTGGCCTGTCTTTGAGCATCGCGACGATCGCGAAGTGCGATGCCCACGCCCAGCATGCGATGTAGGGCGCATCGATCGTCATCAGCATCGACGCGACCGCGAACCCGGGGATCCCGTTGTAGAGGATTGCGCTGATCAACGCGAGGCGCTGATCTTCGAACATGATCCATGTCGTCCGCGCAACGGCGATCGTGCCCAGCGCCGTGGCGATCGCTGCGGGGAGGCGCACGGCGAACTCGGTATCCCCGAGCACCTGCGTCGATGCCCAGATGACCCACGCGACGCCGGGGCCCTTGGAGTAGTACGACCACGCGAGATGACGCGACCATTCCCAGTAGTGCGCCTCGTCCTCGATCAGGGTATACGGCGACACAAACTGCCACAGCAAACGCACCACAAGCAGCAGCACGATCAGGGCCCACATCATCGACACGCGACGCGCGATGGGGTCCCACCAGAGCGTGCGGTCAAGATCGGGCGGGGTCTTGGGCATGGGTCAGTGCTTCGCGAGCTTGCGATACGACACGAGCGTGTAGATCAACAACCCGAACACACCGATATAGATGAACGGGAGGGCGGTGGCGCCCTTCTCATGCACCGCGGACTGCCCGCCCGCGATGACGACGATCGTCCCCAGCGCGGGGAAGAAGCTCCACATATAGACCGCGAGGGGCTGGGCGCTGCTGAGACGCAGCGCGATGATCGAGCCCGCGAGCACCATCACGAAGGTCGCGATGGCCATCGCCCAGCGTTCGTGCTGCTTGGAGAGGATCTCGCGCTGCAGGTCATCGATCTGCAGGCGCAGACGCTCCGCGGGTTTTACGAGGAACTCCGCGTAGCGCATAGAAGACTCGTTGATATACGGCTCTGCGACCTCAAGCAGTTCCAAACTCGGATAGGTCAGCAGCTCGTCGAGCGGATCGGAGTCGAAGCGCAACCCGGTGTATTGCGTCGAGCTCTGCTGGGTGCTCGTGTTGTCGTCGGAGAGAATCGAAACGCCCTGAAGATCAAGCGAGAAGCTCAGGGTGGGTTTGTTGATCGCTGGGGTATTGAGCGGATCGTTCGTGCGGGCACGCTCAGGGCTGAGCGTCGCAGTATCGGCACGGAGCCGATCGATACGACCCGACGAGTCCATGACCTGGATCTCGATCGCGCCCGTTACCTGATCGGGCAGCAGGGTCCAAGTCTCACTCGATGCGGTGAACCCGCCCGCGAGGATCGTCACGCGCTGGCCCGCGGGGCTGGTGAGCTCGATGCTCTCTCCCTTCCTCGCCCGTTCCCGGATATCGCGGAACACATCGATCGACGCGATCCCCTTCGCGAGATTGATCCGTTTGTGATCGACAAAGTTCATCTGATCCGGATCGCTCTTGAGCGCGACCATCTCCGCGCCCGTCATGAACTTCGGGTCGTCCTTGAACACGCGTGGGATCGGGAACGCGGGGAGCGTGAACGGGTCAACAGTGATGGGGGACCCGTCGCGATCGATCGTGAGATCGATGAACTTCATGAGCACCGCCGTCGCGTCGTCGTTGCCGATGCGTGCCTGGTCTTCCGCGTTGAGCGACCACACGGGCCGGACCTGGATCCACGCCCGCTTCGCGGTGCCATCAATCGAGACGACGCCCTGATCGTCGGCTTTGACGATCGCGACGCCGTAGAGCGCGTACTGGTCCGTGACGGGCGACCCGCGTTCGGGCTCGATGCGCTGGACCTTGTCCGCGTGGATCTCGTTGTTGCCGATGCGTGCGGACTCACCCGATTGCAAGGAACCCACGAAGATCTTCGCGAAGTCCTGGGTCACCATGCGTTCCATCTCTTTGAGGAAGCGCGGGATGACCTGGTCGTTGAGCCCATAAATGGCCCCGCCAAGGATCAGACCCGCGACCAGCGACGGCACAAGGAACTTCTTGTGCGAGACGCCCGACGCGTAGACCGCCGTGACCTCGTTTTCCGAAGACATGCGATGGATCGCGATCGTCGCGGCGAATCCCGCGGCGAACGGTGTCGCATACGCGAGCATCGGCGGGATCGCATAGAACATGAACCGCAGCGCCTGGTCAGGCGAGAGCTTCCCGTCCGCCAGCGGCTTGATCGTGATCGCGAACGCGATCGTCGCGACAAGCACCGCCGTCGTCAGCAGGAGCAATCGCCAGAACTCAACCGAGATGGAGCGCCAGAGCGTCCAGAGCATGTGTACAGGATAGGGGAGATGATCTCCCGCTGCGTGTGACTCGGTTCAGTTCAGTCCCGATTCGCGAGCTCTTCCTCGATCCGTCGCGCTTCTTCCGCCTGCTCGTCGTAGCGCGCCCGGTTCGTGCGATGATCCATCAGGAAATGCACCTTCGACGCGAGCTCCTTGCCCGCCAGCTGGTTGAGCTGCTTGCGTGCTTGTCCCAGGTGCGTGCGCCGAGAGATATGGACAACGACCATCTCCTCGCATTCCGCGACCTTGAGCCACTCGACCAGATCCTCGACATGCAGATGCATCCCGATCTTGGCGCGCTCCTTATGACCCGGATCGAAGAAGGTGCACTCCGTCACGATGACATTTGCCTTGCGGACATCATCACGCAGCAGGTGCGCCCCGGGGAGGGTGTCCCCGGTGTACGCGAGCAGCGGCACCTCGAGGTGGTTCACGATCTCCTCGCCGCGCAGCTTCATCTCCTTGAGCTTTTCCTGAGGCAGTCCCTGCAGGTGCTCCTTGAGCTTGGTACGCTTCTCCACGATCACATACCCCATCGACGGGCAAGTGTGCTCCGTGTGGAACGCGCGGAGCATGATGTTGTTCTTGAGCTGGATCTCCTGCTCGTGCTCAAGAGTGATCAACTCGTAGGGCGTGACCTGGCGCTCCAGGTTGCGGAACCCCGCCATCATGCCGCGCACATCGTCCTCGATGCGCTTATCACAAACGATCGTGCCGGGTCCCATGCCCTGGAAGTTCCGCTGGGAACACCAGTACGCCAAACCGCCGACATGGTCCATGTGCCCGTGCGAGAGGGCGCAGAACTTGGCCGCCAGTGCGGATCTCGGCGAGAAGCCCATATCGAAGCACACATCCATCTCGGGGACATAGATCGTCGTGGCCTCGCCGGCCACGGAATAGCCCTGCACGCGGACGGGTGGCAGGTACACGAAGCCGAGTGCCCCGTCGCGGGGCGGTGGTTTAGGAATCATGGGGAAACTCCGATCACAGCGGTTTCTCGCTGGGAGAGGCAGGTTGTGGCGTCCCGACGATGGGACAGGCAAGTCTAGGCGCTCGCGGATGAACAGCCATTCCGATGAATCGTCAGGTGGTCCAATGTAACCCGCAGGGTTCCTTCGGGAACGAATACCAAAAGTCTGCGTACCCGAAGGAGCGGAATATCGCTCCATCGGGCCACCCGAATCGCTATCCCCTATCATCGCCTTATGAGCGAAGACCCTTCCCAAGCCGCACCTGATCCGAACCACAACGAGTCCTTTGGCGAAGTATTCAAGCGCCTTGGGCCCGCCGCGTGGCTGGGGATCGCGTGGGGGATCCTGCCCGCGATCGCGGGGATCACCCTGCTCTTCAATATGAGGCCGGCACAGAAACTCCTCATCGGCACCGAGGAAGAACCCGGGCTGCCCCTGATGCAGGGTGTCATGGTCTATGTCGCGATCTTTATCGTCACCGCCGGGCTCGGGCTCCTGCCGACGGTTTCGCAGGCCATCCTCGCGGGATTCGCGTTCGGGATCGCGTGGGGCTTCCCCGCGGCCATGCTCGGGTTCACGGGCGCATCGATCATCGGGTACTTCGTCGCACGGTTCGTCGCCCGCGAGCGGATCGAGTCCGAGATCCACAAGCACAAGAAGGTCGAGATCATCCGCGACGCGTTCATTCGGCACGGGTACATGCGGGCTTTGTTGATCCTCACGCTGCTCCGCGTGCCGCCAAACTCGCCCTTCGCGCTGACGAACTACGCGATGAGCGTGTCGGGTGTGAGGTTCATCCCTTTCATGATCGCGACGATCGTGGGCATGGCGCCGCGGACCTTCGCAGCCGTCTGGATCGGGGCGCAAGCCGAGACCTGGGACCAGGTCGAGAAGCCCAAATGGCTGATCATCGGCGGCATCGTGCTCGCCGTGGTGATCCTGCTCGGGCTCGGCAAACTCGCCAACAACGCCATCGAGCAAGCCATCCGGCGCGGGGAGATCCCCGACGACGAGCCCCACCCACCCGCCGAACCGCCCGAGTAGGGCTGAGCAGATTCTGACCCTCCCCGTGCCCCCGCGGGGAGGTGCCGAGTCTTTGAGGCGGAGGGGTCTTGGATACCTCTCCTTTGTTCAGTAAGACCCCTCCGACTCCGCCTGCGGCGGCCCCACCTCCCCGCGTGGGCGCGGGGAGGGACAAAGAGGGCTGGAAACTAGCTTTAGGGCGGCTACCATCTCCCGATGCCAACCGCAATTGAAAACGAGTCTCAGTTGCAGAAGGAAACCGTCCGCCCCAAGCGCACGGTGAATCTCGATCTGTACCCGGCCGAGTCCGAGACAGATTCCGGGTGCGACGGCAGCGTGGACTGCTGCTGCAACGAGTGCGGCAAGGAATCCAGCTCGCTCTTCGGGGCCGCCGCATGCGTCATGGTCGGCGCGAGCGCCCACGCCAGCGAGAAATCAGCCCGGACACGCCTCGGTGCACAAGCGTTGCACTGGGGCGTTCTCTTTGTCGGGGTCCTCTTCTCGATCCCGTTCCTGATCCCGACCGTCAGCGAGCCCACCCGCGAGTGGATCAACGCGTACATCCTGAGCACCCCGAACAACTGGGTCGCCTGGAGCGCGTGTCTGTTCGCCTCGGGTCTGTTCGCCGTCGGCTTCGTCTCACGCCTCGGGCGAGAGCGGGTGCTTGGCGGTTGCGCCATGCTCCGCAGACTCGGCCCGGCCGCCATCCTCGGCGTCGCATGGTCCACGCTCCCTTCGTTCGCGGGGGTGTTGCTCGTATTGAACATGGAACCCATCCGCGTCGCATTGGTGGGGGATGGATCAGACATCGCTCAGATCGCGATGGGCATGTCGATCTATACCGTCGGGTTTGTGATCCTCGCGGGCTTCGGGTGTTTGCCGACTGTTTCGCAGGCCTTGCTCGCGGGGTACGCGTTCGGCGTGCCGATGGGTACATTGCTCGCGTTGCTCGGGTTCGGCGGCGCATCGCTGGTCGGCTACGAGGTCGTCTCCAAGATCGCCCGCTCGCGCGTTGAGCAGGAGATCGTGAATAAACCCAAGGCCAGGATGCTCCGCGATGCGTTGTTGCGTGCGAACACCACTCGTGCGTTGTTGATCGTGACGCTCGTGCGGATCTCGCCCAGTTCACCGTTCGCGTTGACCAACCTGCTGTTCGCGTCGTTGGGTGTTCGCCGGGGTGTGTTCTTCTTCGGCACGATCCTCGGCATGTTCCCGCGAACCCTCGCCGCGGTGATGATCGGTCAGAGCTTTACGGGTTGGAACGGTGGCATCGACAAGCCCCGCTGGCTGATCGTCGCGGGGATCGTGGCGATTGTGGTGTTGCTGATCGTCATCTCCAAGGTCTCCGCGAGCGTGCTGCTGCGGATGACGCGTGAGTCGCGTGATGGGGTTGAACTCCCTGCCCGGAGCGCGTCGGCTTGAGACCATATGACTTTGGGTGCCCTGCTTTGACCCGTCGAAGACGGACAAAGCAGGGCACCCAAGAGAAGACCCTCTCCGTCTCGCTTCGCTCGACACCTCCCCCGCAAGCGCGGGGGAGGCGAATCTGTTCCATAATCCTCTGTCTATTGCCTATTGCCTCACCCCACCGGGTCCTTGATCAGCTGCACCAGGATGATCATGAACGACATCAACGAGAAGTTGTGCATGAAATGCGCCGTGACGGGTGCAATGAGCGACCCGCGCCACTCGCGCATGAACGAGAACATGAACCCGAGCGCAATGAGCGGAGCCACCATCAGCGGCCCGTAATCGTGCATGAATGCGAAGAGGAACGCCGTCACGATCGCCGTGGGGATCCAATGGAGACGGGCGCGGAAATGGCGATGGAGCGCACCGCGGAAAATGGATTCTTCAACGATCGGTGCCCATGTCGTCGCGAGGACGAAGAGGAACAGGATGATGAAGAGATCGCCTTGTGCGATCATCTCGAAGATGGGGTTGGAGACGGGCTCCGGGTCTGGTGCAAAGCCGCCGTTGGCCTGTGTCTGAATCATCTCTTTAAGGATGAGCAGGATCATCGTGACGATGACCCCCATGATGTACACAGGCAACGACACGATGTACGCGAGGACACCGCACCCGATTTCTTTCAAGACACCCTCGCCGGTGTTCCAACCGATGGACTGTTTCCAGTCATGGAACCGGGTGCGACGCACGAGCGCCCAGAAGATCGTGCCCAGCAAGAGCCACTGGGCGAGCAGGGAGAAGGCCGCGAACTCTGGGTACTTGGAGTTCTGGATCAGGAATGTTGAGACCGCCATGATGATGAACCCAAAGACGAAGAGCACATAGGTCTCGAGGTACACACTCCCACCGGGTGTCGGAACCCGGGCTCGCATCCGCAGCTTCCCCGTTGAGAACTGCACGATCCCCAGAGTAAGGAGCACAAGCCCAAGCAACGGACCCAGCACAATGATCAATCCGACCAATGCAAGGAAGAGCAGGAGTGTCGTGAATCCGTTTGTGAGCTTCTCCCGCGTCTCATCCGTGCTCGGGAGTCCGTGGGTCAGGGCAACATCTCCGATGTATCCGTATCGGTCTTTGAGCTGCTGCGCCTGATCCGCGCTGAGCGCATCTGCACCCTCGGTGTAGAGCGTGCGGAGGATATTGATTTCTTGCAAGACCAGATCGTTGGTCCCCACGGCGATCTCCTCGGGATCGTCTGATTCATCGAATCCGAGGAGTTCCAGTCGGAGCGATTCGAGTCGCTCAAGGGCGGCATCGGTGTCCTCGAACTCGGCACTGATCATGACGATGCGGACCCGGTCTTCCTCGATAAAGTCCATCCCAGGTGCTTCGATCTGCGACAACATGTCGTGCTGCTTGAACATATCCAAGCCGCGCAAGAACAAGCGTCCCATGATGTCAACCTGCCCGAAGTTGCCCGGCGCGGGCTCATCGGGCTGGGGGACACGGGCTTCGTCTGGGGTGGTCTTGCCGTAGAAGATCGCCTGCTTGGTCGGGTCGGGCGTGTTCTGCCAGAGGACGACAAAGGCGACGACGAAGATCATCGCGACGATGGCGAGCATCCGCGACATCGCGTTGCCCTTGTCCGGCGGGTCCAGCGGGTTGCCCCGCTTGGTGACGCGTGGATCGCCCTGTGTTCGCATCGCTTCGGTGACGGGAGACCAATGATCGAGCTTAGCGGGCTCGAGTGAGGCATCGGTGTCCGCGTCGTGCGTCCCGTCCGTGCCGTTGGTGTTTGGTTGATTTTTGTGTTCGTTGTCGCTCATAGAGGGCTCGGATGGGGTTCGCGTCATGCGTTTGGGTCCCGATTCATCGGCTGATCGGGCAAGATTCCTCACTTCAGTGTATTGGGGTTGATCGGGTTGGGGTTGCCGATCCCCAGAACTTGAGGTTTGTGCGGGTTGACCTGATGGGGCGGGGGGTCTAATTTACCTCTCCGCCGTGGTTTGCCGCGGCCATCGTTTCGACAAGCATGCGATCAGATCTCAATCTGTCGCCCGCCCTGCCCGGTAGGCAGCGTACCAAGCACGCCCGGCGTTGTCGGCACCCTGTGTGTCCCCTCGCGTCGAGTCGTTGGAATCAGCCCTGATGAGTTCAATCAGGAGCAAGGAGTTTGATCATGGGATCGACCAAGAAGCACACCCACCTGCGTCGTCAGACATTCATGGCGAAGAACGGTGAAGTCACCAAGCAATGGCGCACCGTGGACGCGACGGACCAGGTCCTGGGTCGTCTCGCGAGCGACATCGCTGTTGTTCTTATGGGCAAGCACCGCCCCGAGTACACCCCCCATGTTGATTGCGGCGACTTCGTCATCGTCACCAACGCGGGCAAGATCAAGCTCTCCGGGCGTAAGGCTGAGCAGAAGATGCGTCAGACCTACTCCGGCTTCCCCGGCGGACAGAAGACGGAAACCTACGGGAACCTGCGTGAACGCAAGCCCGAGCTGCTGATCGAAGACGCGGTCCGCCGCATGCTTCCCAAGAGCCGCCTTGGTCGCCAGATGCTCAAGAAGCTCAAGGTGTACGAGGGAACCGAGCACCCCCACGCGGGCGTGAACGCGATCGACCTCTACTAAGAACGAACACAATCTGCCCAAAGCGCGTCGACGAGTGATCGACAGCGTGGATGCGGGCAGCCCATGAAAGGTACCAATACATATGGCAGGTTACGAAACCACCATCACCAACCCCGACATGGCCGGCGATTCCGTCGCGGCCGCACCCGAAGCCGAGCAGCAGACACGCGTGCTCCCCGATCCCAAGCCCGCTGACAAGCACGGCTGGTGGTGGGGCGTCGGTCGACGCAAGACCGCGGTCGCACGCGTCCGTCTCCGTCCGGCCAAGGACTCGGGCAACGGCGGTTTGAAGATCCAGATCAGCCGCAAGCAGTTCAAGACGGTTGAAGAGTACTTCTCCGAAATCCGCGACCAGAACGACGCGATTGCGCCCCTCAAGGTCACGGACACGGAAGGCAAGCTCGATATCTTCGTCCGCGCCCACGGCGGCGGGTACATGGGTCAGGCCCAGGCGATCCGCCTTGGCGTTGCGCGTGCCCTCGTCAACTACGATCCGAACTTCGAGCCGGCACTCCGCGACGCAGGGTTCCTCACCCGTGACGCGCGTAAGGTCGAACGCAAGAAGTACGGTCAGCCCGGTGCTCGCGCTCGCTTCCAGTTCTCGAAGCGTTAATCGACACCTTGTTCTTGGGTGTTTCCCCCAGCCCTGTATAGGGAAGAGCACGCAAGTCATACCGAGCCGGTCCGATTCGTCGGGCCGGTTTTTCATTTTGTGTATCCGAGTGTGGTACAGTCTGCCCGTGCCCAGATCAAAGCGTTCATCTGTTGATCTTGTCCATGCGTACTTCGTGCATGCTGCGATCGCGTTGATTGCGATCGTGTTCGTGCTGGGTGTTGTTGTGATCGTGATGCTTTCGGGGTTGGATAACACCCCGCGATGGTGGATGGAGATCGACACCCAGCGTGCAGACGACGCCCGGGTCATCGAACGCGCGGAACGGATCGAGAACGCGATCACGACACAGCTCACCGCGGTCCGGTCGCAGGATGAGCCGAGGTGGAACACGAAAATCAGCGATGAGCAAGCGAACGCGTGGATCATGGTGCGTTTGCGTGACACCATCGAAACGCACATGGGCTCGGACGCCTGGGACGATCGAGTAGAGCGGATGCTGATGCGATTCGAAGAGGACGGGATCACGATCGGTGCGCGAGTCCGGCACAACTCAGGCACATCGATCGTGAGCGCGAGGGTCACTCTCGAGCTGGACGAGCAGGGGGACCTATGGGCCGACGCCCGATCGATCAGGATCGGGACAACGGGCATCCCGTCGTGGGTTGTTTCGCTCCTGGGGGGTGACGACTTATTGCCGGATCGGATCCACCTCGGTCCGGGGGCGCTGGAACTCGGCGACGGGCGCATGGCGCGACTGATCGCGATCCGCATGCGCGATCAGTGGGTCGATGTCGCGGTGGAGACCATCCCCGTTACCCAATGACCGGT
The DNA here is from genome assembly GCA_965216865.1 of Phycisphaerales bacterium. GTDB lineage: Bacteria > Planctomycetota > Phycisphaerae > Phycisphaerales > UBA1924 > UBA1924. Next base: position 1,499,108 of record OZ244206.1, on the reverse strand, counting down.
TGCGAGCCGCGCTTCTGCTGGGTTCGATCGACGATCCTGCGTGCGCCGGGTGTTTGGATGGATCGGATTGTGTCCGCGTGCGATTGGAATATGGAGCGGAACTGCTCGTCGCGTTCGAGCACATGCGCGATCGAGTTGACGATGGACTTGCTCGATTCCTTGAGCTGGCGCGAGCGCGCGAGGGTCGCGATGAGTGCCGCACCAAGTACGAGGGGACCTTGGATGGGCGCGGGCATCCACGAGGAGACGCCGTGCGCAATAGTGGTGATTGAGTCTGTGGGTTCGCTGGCTTCCTGGATCACCAGATCCGCCTGCGCGATCGCGGCCTGGAGCGTCGATTGTTTCGCACGCGCGATCTTCAGATCCGCTGCGAGTTGGATTGCGCTGGGCGAGCCGGGCTCAAGCGATGCGAGTTCGGACTCCATGAGCGTGATTTGCTCGTTCAGCGTGTCCTTGACCGTGTGGGCCTCGTCACGCCAGGCACTGGTTTGTGCGATCGCGCCCTGAAGATCGGCACACCCGACGATCAGGGTGATCGTGAGAAGAGACAGGAACGAAACGATGATGGATTGCGTGCGCATGGTGCGCCTCCCCTTCGCGTGAAACCCAGCGCAGCGAGATGCACGCGAACATCGGACGCTGCGGGGGTGGTTCATCTGCGGGGTTTACGAAGCGGACGATTATCCGCGACGATGGGCGTTGGAATTGTACGGCGGTCAATCGTCGGCTCAAGCGCTCGAACGCGCATCGCCGGAATGTTGCGCACAAAGCGTGAGATGCGCGTCAGTTTTTGGAATGATCAAGGATCGCGCGGGCTGCTTCGTGTGCCAGGGCGTGACCCGATCGGTTTGCGCTGATCTTCGCGACGATCGGCGCGCCAACGAGCGCGAGATCGCCGATGAGATCGAGGAGCTTGTGGCGGGCGCATTCTTCGTCGATCCTGAAGTCGTTGTCGATCGGGCCGTCGTCACCGATGACCAGCATGTCTTCGGGAGTCAGGTGTGTGAAGAGCCCGGCGGCCTGCATCTGGTTCGCCTCGTGCTCGAGCGAGAATGTCCGTGCGGGTGCGACAGACGAGATGTACTCATCGCGATCGCCATGCCAGGTGACACTCGACATGCCGATCGGTGAGTCCGGGTAGTCGATGTGGTAGGTGTAGCTCGGTGTTTCGCTGGGCTCGATGCTGATCAAGGCGTCGGCATCGCGTACCTCGATCGCTTTGCGAACTCGAATCGGTTCGATTGTGGCATCGAGCTCTCGTGTACCCGCGTCGAGGATCGCATCGACGAAGGGTTTGGAGGATCCGTCGAGGATTGGGATCTCCGCGTGCGCTGAATCGGATTGGACTTTGATCATCGCGTCCGTGACACCGAGCCCCGCGAGTGCTGAGAGGATGTGTTCGATCGTGGCGATGGTGTGCGTATCGTCGCCGACGCTGGTGCAGCGTGGTTTCATCTGCGCGAACACGGGGTGGGCGGGTCGTGTTGAGAGCGATCCGATGTGCGCAGGTATGTGTTGATCATTGAATGCGAAAACGATTCCGATCGCCGATTCGTTGGGCTTGATCGTAATCGTTGCGGGTTGGGCGGAGAAGAGCCCGATCCCGGATATGGGCTGTGTGGATTGGTTCAGGGTGATGCGCTGCACAAGCGAGTCTATGTGCCGATCAGGCGCTGGGGGGCTTAAAATCAGGATCGAGTTTCTTGAGGGATTTTTCGACCTTGCGGCAGAAGCTCGCGAGGTTGCGTTGCGCTGCGACATTTGCGAGCGCGACGCGTGCGGGCATGGCGGGGACGCCGAGGACGGTCTGCTTGTCTTCGATTTCATCGAGGACGATCGCGCCGCCTGCGATCTTCACATCTTTGCCAACACAAGCCTGATCATTGATGACGACGGCGCCACCGACCATGGTTCGATCGCCGATGGTTGCGGATCCGCCGAGTGTGGTTCGCCCGCAGAGGAGAACATCATCGCCGACGATGCAGTTGTGCCCGACATGGACCTGGTTATCGATTTTGGTGCGGTTGCCGATTTTGGTGACACCGAACTTCGCTCGATCGATCGTGGAGCACGCACCGATCTCGACATCGTCGCCGATCTCGACGGACCCGATCTGTGGGACCTTGATTGCGCCGCGTGTCTCGTCGCCCGGGAGGTATCCGAAGCCGTCTGCCCCGATGACTGTGTTCGCGAAGACGATGCAGTTGTTTCCCATCACGCACCGATCGCCGATGACCACGCCCGGGTGGATGAGGCATTCTGAACCAACATGTGATCCGCCTCCGATGTACGCGTTGGCCATCAGTACGGTGTCCGCACCGATGTGTGCGCCCTTCATGATGACGCATCCGGGGCCGACTTTGGCGCTCGGATCGATTTCCGCGTCGGGATGGACCTGTGCTGTGGCGTGGACACCCGCCTCGGGGTGCGCGACACCCGGGTCGATCATCTCCAAGATGCGTACGACGGCGATGTCGGCGTCATCGACGATGATCAGGGCCCGTTCGTCGGGGTTGTGATCCGGGACTTCAACGCCCTTGGTGACGAGTGCCGCGACGCATTCTGAATCCGCCCAGTGTTTCGCGAAGTTCTGGGCGCGGATGAAGGTGAGCGCTCCCGGTCCACCGGCCTCGATGGGTGCGAGGGTTGAGAGGATGATATCGGGGTTGCCAACGAGTTCGCCTTGCACGATCTGCGCAAGTTCGTCAGCGCGCACCTGAGGCGTCTGCTGTTGCTCGGGCGTGGTGGTCTGCGTCATCGTCTGTGGTTCCTTGAGCACGCGATCAGGGTGTGTACTCGGAGTTCATCAGCGATACGACCTGATCGGTGATATCGACGCCGTCGTTGCGGTACATCAAAGAACGCGTCACGATCGCACGGTACACATCCTGATAGGCGGCGTTCTCGGGGACGACGAAGGTCGAGTCGTCGAAGAGGACGATGTCATACCCCTCGCGGTCGGAGATCCGTTTGATGGCGTCCGAGACCTTGTTGTAGAGATCGCGTGTCATCGAACCACGCTCGATCGAGAGGATCTGGTTGAGCGCCTCGGAGCGGGCCTTGTAGACCGCCTGGAGTTCCATGGCCTCGCGGACCTTCTCTTTGTGTTCCTGGGTGCCCCGCGTCATCGCTTCGAGATCGGCACTGATGGTCTTGAGCCGATTGTTGACTTCTTCGAGCGCGTTCTGGGAGGTGGTTCGGCTCTGCTCAAGCTTCGATTCGAGGTCCTTGAGTTCTGTGAGCGAATCAAAGATCGTGACGATGTCCACGGTCGCGACCGCGGTCGGCTGTGCGGGCGGGCGCTCGTTGCTGGCGTTGTTTGCGCCCGCTTGCCACGCGAGCGCAGCGATGAGCACGAGCAGCGCAGGGATCAGGGGGTGCAGCGTTCGTCCGGATGAGTTAAGCATGATATTCCTCCGATTCGTTCGTTCGGTATTCGTGTGTGCCGGCTCCCACATGGTATACCGTCACCCGATGCGCATGTTGACAGCGTACCGTCGTTTGTTTGTGGAACTGTTGTGGATTATGTCGGATTTAGTTGAAAGGCAGGTCGATCGAGAAGGTGAACAGACGACTCTCGTCGAGGTCTTCCTTCGTGATCGGGAACCCGAAGTCCAGCGCGAGGGGCGCGGGGCTCAGCTGGGGAATGTAGAAGCGGAAGCCGAACCCCGCAGAAACGCGCCAATCGTCGAATCCGGGATCGAAGGTGACCGTACCGGAGTCCACGAAGAACACGACGGAGAGCATGTCCTCATAGAACGGCTGCTCGATTTCGGCACCGAGGAAGAAGAGCCAGTTGCCGCCGATCGGGTCGTCCGACTGCATCCCGTTATCGTTTCGGATGCCTTTGGGCGAAACGGTGCGGAAGTTGAAGCCGCGGAATGACTGCCCGCCCATATAGAAGCGTTCATAGGTGGGGGTGTCGGCTCGGTCCTGCGGGATGTAGCCGATTCGGCCACGAAGGTTGAGGACGGTTGATCGTCCGAGATAGTCTTCGCGGATGGGGATAAAGACGGAGTGCGAGAGGTCCATCTTGGTGAACTCGAAATCGCCGAAGACCTGCTCGACGGAGACATTCGTTCGTGCGCCCTTCGTCGGACGGGTCAGCGAATCGAGTGTTGTTCGATTGAGCGAGACCTCTGTGCCCATGAGCAGGTTGGCATCCGCGACGCGGAAGACATCCATCGGGCGATCGGCTTCGATGTCGGAGAGTTCAACTTCTTCTGCGCGGAAGGTCAGGTTGCCGTTCCAACGCGTGCCGAATCGGCGTCCGAGCCCGATGCGTGCGCCGGTGCGCTTCTCGTCGAACTCGTCGAAGTCGCGATTGCGATAGAACAGATTGACGGAGCCGGAGTATTTGCTTTCGAGCAGGTAGGGCTCCGTGAGTCCGATCGAGTAGGTTTGCACTCGGTTCCCGGGGAGGAGTTCGATCTGGAAAGTTTGGCCGCCGCCTCGGAACGCTCGCCCTGAGAGGAACTCACCGGGCGAATCGGGTGTATCCCGGATATCGAAGTTGCGTTGGGTGAGGGCGATGCGTCCGATGACACCCGAGTCGGAGGAAACAGCGCCGCCGATGTCGAACGACCCGGTGTTTGTTTCTTCGATCTCGATGAGCACATCGCGATAGGTGCCCTCTTCCCTGCTCAGGGTCAGCTTTGTGCGGGGATCCTGCTGCGTGTCGGTGGATCTGGGTCTGCGGGCACGCGGGAGGTACTCGTCGTCCCAGACCTCAGAGAAGAACTCCACGCCGGGCTCCTGTGGGGTGATCTTGGCACCCGTGCGATCATTGAAGAGTCGCAATCGGCGGAGACGGATCTTCGAGCGTTCCATCGCCGTGGTATCGAGCGGGCGTGTGGGACGCAGTTCGATCTGACGCCGGATCACCGCCTGCTTTGTCAGGTCGTTCCCCTGAATGATCACCTCGCCCACGCGGTAGCGCGGGCCCTCGCTGATCGCGAAGATCAGATCGACGACGGGCTCGTTTGGATCGCGTTTCTCGACGCGGAAGATGTTGTTCGCTCGTGAATCGGCCGCGTCGACATACCCCATCTGCCCATACGCGTTGCGTACGGTCTCGATCGATTTTTCGAGTTCACGGACAGAGTACACATCACCGGCTTTGATGCTGATGAGCCCGGCGATCTGCTTCTGATCGAATACTGGCTGCTGCCCGTCTTCCGATTCGATCTGGATCTGCACCGAGCGGAGGGTGTACAGCTGCCCCTCCTCGATGATGTAGGTCACGATCGATTCGCGTCCGTTCGGTGCGGGCTGGACAAGCCGATCGGCGCGGATATCGAGATACCCGCGATCGCGATAGAACTCGATCAGGTTCGCGATGTCCGTATCGAGTTTGTCGTCGTCGAGCTGGCCCTTGCTGAAGAAGGTCGCGACCTTGGTTTCGAGTTCGCGTCGCAGCTGCTTGTCGGAGAACGATTCATTGCCGGTGAACCGGATGCCGGTGACTTTGAGCCGATCGCCTTCAAGGATTCGGAACAGCACAAGCCCCGTGTCGCGGAGCTCGTCCTCGTCGACCGAGACTCGAGCGTAGTAATACCCCTTCTGGCGGTACAGCTCCTCGATGCGTCGAGCGGATCGATCGATCTGAAAACGGTCGATCGGGGTGCCCGTCACAACATCGACAACCGCGGCGATCTGCGCGTCGTTGATCTGTTCGTTCCCAGCGACCTGGACATCCGCAACGACTCGTCGCTCAAGGACCTCGAACACGAGGGTGACGGAGCCGTCATCGTTGACGCCGGCATAGACCTCCACGCGAGAGAAGGTGCCGAGCCGGTTCAATCGGCGGATGTCATCACGGATCAGGTCGGCATCGAACACGATGCCCGGCTGGGATCGGGTGTTATTGATGGCCTGCTGGCGGGCGCTGTCACTCAGCGGTGAGGCCTCGCCGTCGATTTCTGCCGGACGGATATACACCTCAGCGATGATCCGGTTCTCGTAGAGCCCCAGATCGTCGGGGGCGACATCCACATCGCCCGTGGGATCGCTTTGTGCGTGGAGAGCGGTGGTTGGGAGGCCCGCGAGGAGTGTTCCCGCGATGAGGGCGCAGCGGGCAGCGTTGAGGGTGGTTCGGGTTTGAACTCTTTTGTGCGTGGGCAAAGTGAACCTCTTTGAACCGAAACCATACCAGCACCTGACGCTGAGCACAAATCATTGGCGCGTCGCGGAGGTGCTTCGGGCGACTCGTCAAGATTGAGCACCAGTTTCTGTAGCGGTGTACAATAGGTACCCGATGCAGAGATGCATCAGTTAAAGTGAGGGACGATCATTGTTACCCAGTTCGGATGTGTTCACACGCGAGGATCATCGCCAAGATGACCCGCAAACGGGCGTCGTGCCGCCTTCTTTACGGCGCGGGCTGCTCAGAGGAATCGCAATCGCGTCTTGCGCGATCGGTCTGGTCTGCGCGTGCACTGCCTCGCACCCATCGGTTCTCTCCACACTCGGCACGCCTCAACTGCTGGGGATCATGATTCTCTCACTCGGGCCTGTGCTGACTGTGGGAGCCATGCGATTCGACCGGCGCGTCGCAGCGCAACCCGTTGCATCGCAAACGGGTACGAGCTCGGACGATCACGAACTGCGGGTCACCCAGCATGGTCCGCACGACCGATCAACCCCGATGCATGTACACATCGAAGAAACGCACGAAACAAAACGCGTACGCGAGCCCGCGGCCTGATTGGGGACTCCGGCGGTTTGAGATTAGCTCAGATTGACCGGCATCACGACATACAGGAAGTCGCCACCGGCTTTGAACAAGCCGGGCTTATTGGGTGCCTTGAGCTCGATCATGATCTGCGGGTCGTTGATAACCTTGAGCGCATCAGTGATAAACGCGGGATTGAATCCGATCTCAATGTCCGCGCCGTCGTAGTCGGCGAGATCCACATTGATCGTGGCTTCGCCCATCTCGGGTGCACGCGAAGAGAGCATCAGGGACTTATCCCCGCCTGTGAAGGCCATGCGGACGCCTCGGGATTCCTCGTTGGTGAGGAGCGCCGCACGCTTGACCGCGGACGCGAGCGTGTCTCGGTTGAAGGTCACTTTGATGTCCAGATCACGCGGGATGACATCCTCGTATGGCGGGAAGGTGCCCTCAACAAGGTTGGTCGTGAGGACCGCGCGGGAGTCGGTGGGCTCGTCGCCGAACGCGAACACCGCTTGGTTGTCCGTGATCGCGATGTGGACGGGTTCGTTCTCGTCGGCGGTCAGCTTCTGCAGCATCGAGAGCGCCTTGCTCGGGATGATGCACTGTGCGGCTTCACCAGAGCTTGCGATCGTGACGGCGGATTTCGCGAGGCGTCGCCCGTCAGTCGCGACCATCTCAAGCTTCTTCCCATCGCGGACCATCAGCACGCCGTTGATCGCGTAGCGCGAGTTTTCGCGTGCGGCTGCGAAAAGTGTGCGGGTGATGAGCGAATCGAGGATCCCAGCGTCGGTGGAGTACATCGTCTTTGCTGGCGAGGCTGCGGCTGAACCCTCTGCGAGGGTCTTGTAATCCGCGATGACCGGGAAGTCGTTTGGATCGAACCCGTGCAGCGTGAAGTGCGCGTCTTCGCCCTTGATATGCGTCATGTCGGCGTTGGTTTCGATCGTCAGCGTGTTTTCGTTGTCCTCTGCGGACACGATCTGACGGAGCTTGTCCGCGAGCACGAGCGAACTGCCTTCTTCAACCACATCAACGCGTCCGATGCGCACGGTCAGCGCGATTTCCGCATCGGTCCCCGAGAGCACAAGCTCATCGCCCTCGGCGCTCTTGGATGCGCTGAATTTGATGCAGGTCAGCTGCGGACGCGGTGAGCGGGATGCGACGACACTGGAGACCTGATTGACGGCTTCGAGCAGTGCTGCTCGTTCACAGATGACTTTCATCGCGCAACTCCATTGCGAACCGATGCTTGGGTCCGCGTGTGTGGGTGGTATATCACCGTAGATCTGACAGAGAATCGTAGGCTTTGGGATGGTGTGGAAAGAGGATGCAGATCGCAATACCTTGTGGTTCGAGTCGGGAAAAATCGCTTGGATTGTGGTTTACCCAGTCTACCACCTCCTTCTCTCGGTGCTTGATGTTGTTCCCAGTGTGAATGGTGTGGGGATGCTTTGTGGATGAGTGGATCGAGGTGTGGACAGCCCGCCTGCAAATGGCGGGCCAATCCGTAATTTGAATCACTTTCACACGCTCTGGGTATGCAGGCGTCAGGCGGGGCTCCTAGGATGTGCCCACACAGCTAGGAATGTACGCGACGCCGTGCTCTGGGACCCCCTGATCCTCGTGACGAGGCGTCGGGGTATCAAGGAAACCAGACGCGGCGTTTTTCGTTTTTGGGCACTCGGAAAACGCGACGCGATCAACAGAAGGATCATATTCATGTCATATGAAGCAGCGGTACACGCACAAGCGATCGAGCTCTGCCGGCTCTCTCTGGAGATGACGGCCGCATCGGGCTCGGGTCACCCGACCAGCGCGATGAGTATCTCGCACATTGTCACCTCGTTGATGTTCTCCGCAATGCGCTGGAGCCCAGATTATCCGAACTATCCCAGCTCAGATCGGCTCGTGCTCAGTGAAGGACACGCCGTCCCGGCTGTCTACGCCGCAATGGCAACCCTTGGTGTGGTGGTCGGCAAAGAAAACGATCGTCGCAAACTCACCACAGACGACCTCAGCGGTCTCCGGGATTGGCACTCCGTCCTCGACGGGCACCCCAACCCGATGGAAGGTATTGACTTCTTCGACGCGGCGACCGGCTCGCTCGGCCAGGGTCTGAGTGCGGCCGCGGGTGTTGCGAAGGCGGCACGGATCGATGGCAATGATCGTCGTGTGTACTGCCTCGTCGGTGACGGCGAGTCCCGCGAGGGGCAGGTCTTTGAGGCCCTCGACTTCATCATCGATCACCAGCTCTCGAATGTATGCACGATCTTCAACTGCAACGATTACGGGCAGGCCGATCGTGTTTCGGGTCAGCAGGGCCCCGAGGTCATGGTTCACAAGCTTCAGGCGTTCGGGTTCGAGGTTATCGACATCGACGGGCACGCCCCCGACCAGATCAAGGATGCGCTCGATCGGTTCATCGCGATCTCCAACGACGAGAATCAGAAGCCGGTCGCGATTGTCGCACGCACCGTCAAGGGGTGGGGCGCACCCTCGATGCAGGGCGGCGGCTGGCACGGCAAGCCCGCGACGGGTGATGCGCTGCAGAAAGCGGTCAACGAGCTCGGTGAACGCCGGATCGAACTGACCAGCTCGCTCTCCGGCACGGACGAGTTCACAATCCAACCGCCCGCGGAAGCACCAGCAAAGGCTGAGAACGACTCAGAACTCCCACCTCTGAGCGAGGCGATGCGCGATATGGACATGGAGCATGTCCTCCAGTCCGGCAAGTTCGCCACTCGCAAGGCCTACGGTGTTGCGCTGCGGGCACTCGGGCACATCAACCCCGATGTGGTCGTCCTGGACGCGGATGTCAGCAACTCCACCTTCGCGGAAACCTTCGCCAAGGACGCCGCACTCGCTGACCGGTTCGTGGAATGCAAGATCGCGGAACAGAACATGGTCTCTGTTGGCGTCGGCATGAGCGCCGCCGGCAAGATCCCGTTCTGCTCGACCTTCGCGAAGTTCATGAACCGTGCTTACGACCAGATTGAGATGGGCATGAACTCCGGCGCGAACCTCAAGCTCGTGGGGTCGCACTCCGGGATCACCCTCGCGTCCGACGGGCCCTCGCAGATGTCGCTCCCCGATGTCGCATGGTTCCGCTCGTTCTCGACGATGACCGATCACCACGGCAACCCCGGCTGCTATGTGCTCCAGCCCGCCGATGCATACGCGGCGTACGCACTCACGGGTGTCATGGCCGAGTACGAATCGATGTGTTACATGCGAACCATCCGCGCCGACACCGAGCTGCTCTACTCCGACGATCATGTCTTCAACCTCGGCGGCTTCGAGACGCTCGCGCAGGGTCGCGACATCGTCCTCGCCGCGTCGGGCATTATGGTCCACGAGGGCAACAAGGCCGTCGAACTTCTCGACAAGGCCGGCGTCAGCGCCACCCTTCTCGACATGTACTCGATTCCCTTCGACTCCGACAAGCTGCTCGACATCGTCGCGCAGAACGGCGGATTCGTCATCTCGCTCGAGGATAACTACGGCGGCGGACTCGGCAGCGCTATCGCAGATGCGCTCATGGAATCCGGCGACGGCTTCGAGCTCGCGCAGATGCATGTCACACGCATCCCCAAGAGCGCACGCACCCCCGACGAGATGCTCCAGATGTGCGGCCTGACCGCGCAGGACATCGTCAACCGCGTAATGGAACTGCTCGGCGTCCCTGTCTGATCATGACCATCCATCGTTTTCAAAGATAAAGCCCCGGCCAGCTGGTCGGGGCTTTTTCGTTTCAGTTGACCTTTATGTTTTCAGGGGCACCCGGCGTTGAAAACCGAGAGGAACGCGGAGACATCGAAGAAGTTGAATATGCCGTCGTTGTTGAAGTCGGCTTCCGGTTCCTGCGCGTTGTAGGCGCTGAGAAAAGCGGAGACATCGAAGAAGTTCAACTGCCCGAAGGGACCCGCAAGATCCGCATCCGAACACGGCGGTGTGATGGAGAAGACATACACCCGGTCGTCTTCAACCGATGAGATCACGATGCGTTGGGTTGTGCCATCGTCGTCGATATTGATCCCGCCCCAGTTCGTCGTGGATATCCCCAACCCGCTGAACATTAGCGTTGCTTCGCCGGAGGGGTTCACCCGATACGCCGCGTCGAGATCCGCATCGATGACCAGCAGATCCATCGAACGCGTGTCGAACACCACGCCCTGCGCTTCGGTGAAGGTCACGCCCGTCGTGGCGAAGTCTGAGATCGAGGCGTCGTCGTTGAGAAGCTTGATCCCGCCGCTGCGGTCGGCCATCGCGATGACCGAGCCCTTGACCGCGATGTCTATGGTGTCGGTCAGTCCGATGTTATCCACCGCGACCTGCACCTCGTTCTGCGCCGAGGTGGGTGACCAGGTCCAGATGTCCCGCGTCCCATTAAACCCGCGATCGGTCGAGATCATCATGCCGGGTGTGAGAAGCGTACCGGCGTAATCAATCGGTACCGGGGTGATCCCGACAGGATCGTCGTCACCCGAGTGGAACCCGGTGACCCAGGTCGTTTCAGTGGCTGTGCCGTCAGAGTTCAGATCGACGCGCATGATGTTGCCCGGGAAGTCTTCCGAGAAGAACAACGCTCCCGTGCTCGGATCGTGGGAGATCCCCGCGATATCGTCCGTCTGCAGGAGCACCTCGGTGTTCCCGATCGAGTCAGCGCGATAGAGATCGCCCGAGCGGATTCCCAGATAGATGAAACCATCATCAGGGTTGATCAACGCGGACATCGGGTTGCTGAACGCGAAGTCGGATTCGAGCGACCAGCCCGATTCATGAATCACCGGCCCTGTCCCGGCGAATCCAAGTGTTGCTGTAATGGCGAGCCCCGCGCAGGCGGGGACGATCATTGATCGAATCTGCATGTCGTACCTCTCTCTGAGATAAGCGTACCACGGATCGAAAGAGTGGCACAGAAAAAACCGAGCGTTCGAGCCCGGTTCGTGTTTGAAAATGGTTTCTGCCGGGCGGTTACGGGCATCCCGCGTTGAACGCGACGATGAACTGGGTGACATCGAAGAAGTTGAACTGCCCGTCCCCGTTGAAGTCCGCGACCGGGTTCATGCTCTGATACGCCGCGATGTAATCCGCGACATCAAAGAAGTTGAGGTCGCCGTCACTATTGAGATCTCCAGGGCAGGCGCACGAGTCGATGACACCGTCCCCGTTCGCATCGAGTTCGATGTTCGATGTGTGATACTCGAACGATACATCGAGGTGCATATAGGCGCAAACACCCAGATCGACATCGAGCGTCGGCACCACACGAAGCGAGATCCCCTCTTCGTTCATCGAGTTGAAGAGTTCGGCATTGATCACGAAGCTCGTCGTGAGCCCCGTTGTTTCACAATCGGAACCAGAACCCGTAAACACATCACGGATGTATGCCCCGTTGTTGAAGACGAGCGCGAGGTATTCGCTTGTGGTTCCCAGATCCCCGTTCGCGTTGATACGCACAACGACATCGCCGCTTGCCTCGGGCAGGAGCGTGTCGGCATTAAACTCAGGTTCGATCCCGCCTCCGAACTCCGTGGCGATGCCGAGGGTGTGCTCGACGCGTGGGAGCACCTGATACGCATCGAGTGTGCCGTCCGCGTCGCAATCGAGCGAAGGGTTGGCGAGGATCTGGCAGGCATCGAGTTCGCCGTTGCGATCGAGATCAAGCGACGGGTCCAGAGCAATCTCGTACTCGTCGGGGAGCGCGTTGAGATCGCAATCGAGACCGGTCCCATCGCCCACGCGATGGTTTGCCATGGTGTTCTGTGTGAGCTCAAGCACACGCGCATTGTCGCGCTGGTTTGCGATCCCTGTGGGAAACCCGTTGTGCGTGACATCGGGGTTGGAGAAATACATGAGGCGAGACCCCGGAGAGTACGCCATGACAGACCTGTACCGGTTTGAGTCCCACCGATGCCCGTACCCATACTCAACATACGCGCCGCCCGCGTTGTCCGGGTCGTGCGTACACCCTTGGTTATGACCTACCTCGTGCGCAAAGCTCAGGTTGCCCAGCGCACAATCAACATCAGTTGTGGTGAACATGAAGCTGCCGTTGTTCGGGCTCAGCCACCCGCGTCCGCACGCATCGTTGAGTTCCGTCAGGTGCGCAACAATGTCCGCATCGAGCGCATCCCGCACGCGATGAATCGAATCGAAAGTGAGGTCGTGCCGGTTTGTGAGCTGCCGGAGAATCACGCCCGAGTTGCCGTCGGGGCGATTCTCGATCTTATGAATCCCTGCGAGCTCGAGGCCCATTGTGCTGATATCGGAGTTGTCGTAACTCGTGTTCGCGGTTTCTACGATCGCGGCCGCGAACGCGAGCATATCTGAGACATCGTTCTCCGCGAGCTGGTCGTACACAATGAGGATGCGTGTGCTCAGGGGATCATCGCCACCCCGTACCGTTTCGAATGACGAGCCCTGCGTCTGCGGGTGGGGCGAGGCGTTCCCGCTCTCGGGGATCATCGCACCGGCGCATGCCCGGTCATGATGGTGGAAGCGTGTGACCCGGAGTTCGCCGTTGTGGGTGCCTCGGATGGTGTAGGCCCGATCATTGATCCATGCGTTGCCCTCGACTCCGACCGGGCCCCGCGCGAGCACAAACGAGCCCTGATCGCCCACGCGCCCACGCACGCTGATTGCGTTGACGTGCTCGTGGGTCGTTGTGTGCAGCGGGCTGAACTCGACCATTCGACCATCGATCGAAATCAGGGTTGGGGCGTTCGTTTCGAACAAGGGCGAGAGCTCGGTCGTGTGCTGTGCGTGGGCGCTGCATGCAAATGCGCAGACGGCGACCAACGCGTAGGGCGCTGTGGCATTCCGGATCATGATGTGGGGTCCTCTACATAAAGAATGGTGTTCGTGGTTATGTAGTGTACTGATTATGGGGCGTTTTCCAAGATCGATACACGAAAAAACCGGGCCCCGAAGGGCCCGGCTGGAACATGTGATGCAGTATTCAAACGACGCTTATGGGCATCCAGCGTTGTACGCATTGAGGAATGCGGACACATCAAAGAAGTTGAAGATCCCATCGTTATTGAAGTCCGCGATCGGATCCATCGCGTTATACGCGCTGAGGAATGCGGACACATCGAAGAAGTTGACCTGACCGTCGCCCGTGAGATCGGGGACACACTCGATCACGGTGATCGTGTTCGTGTCCGCGATCGAGTTGTTCGCGGTTGAGGACTCATTGTCCGAGGTTTCGACGATCGTACCGATGTAGTAGGTGCCCGGCGAGAGATCCGAGGGGATCTGGACGAACGAGTTCACATACACATCGTCATTAATGTTCACGGTGCCGTAGAACCGCTCTTCCATGAATGTATCGAAGGTTGAGATAATCGTGTTCGTCGATGCACGGAACTCGAGACGCGTGTCGTCCGCAGGACGATCGCCGTAGTTCCAAGTGCGATGGAGAACATTGATCGTTTCACCCTGGTAGTAGGTGCCCGATGTCGCATCGCAGAGGGTCGCTTCGAGATCGGCGAACGCTTCGAGCACCGTGATCGGCTGCGCATCCCAAGTGTCCGTGTCGTTGTTGCTCGACCACGCGTCGGTACTCGAATCGAGTTCGATCCCGATGAAGTAGTCACCCGGAGGTGTATCGATCGGGATGACCGGTGCGGGAACGACGAAGTTGAAGTTCTGCATCGCCGCGAAATCAACCGTGTAGTTCCAAGTCGCCAAGAGCGTATCCGCCGACGAGATGTTGTTGTTCGTCGAGAGGTAGACGCGGATGGTGTAGGTATCGCTCGCAGGGTTGAAGTTCGTTGCGTTGACCATGGTCACATCACACGCGTCGTCCATCGCCTGTCCCTGAAGGACGCTGGTCGAGCCACGAGCACGGAAACGGAGCGGTTCGATATCGAGCGCATTGCCACGGGTATCGTTCTCAAAGTTCGTCATGTCATCGACGAAGGTCTCCCAAAGCCGCGCGTAGTTGCCGCTTGTGGTCCGGTTCGAGTTTGAACAGACGGCGTGCACATACCGGTTGTCGCCATCGATGTAGTACATACCCGAGCCCGACATGCCGCCCCAGACGGTGTCGAAGCAGTTGCCCCCGCCCGTGTCCAGGTGGAGCTGATTGCCGGGGCAATCATCGATCGTCCCGTTCCAGTAGTACATGTCGCGCCCGTTGTGCAGGCCCGCGGTCGGGCAGCTCTCAGCTGGGTACGAGAAGTTGTGGTATGTGCGCGACTGAATGGTGGCACAGCTACCACCCCATGCCCAAGCGAAGTAACCGGTGAGGGCACCGATATTGCGTGACCCCCCGCGTGTCAGACGGATGAGCCCGCAGTCCGAATCAAAGTCGCCGTTGTTGATGTAGTTTGTGCCAGCAAGGAATGATGTTCCGTACGCGGCACCAAAGTTTTCGATCACTTCATCGGAGTCGGGGAAACCGAACGGCCCGTTGTTATTGTCGCCATCCCATCCTGGGTACACATAGATCTGGTCCGCCCAGTCGTTGATGACGATGCCGTTGGGGGTGCGTGCGTACACGCAGTGGGCCGCGCAGAGCACCACACCTGGATCCTGCATCGAACCGGAACAGGCAAACCAACGGGTGATCCCGCTTGCATCGGTGAAACGCATGACAAGCTTGACATTACCCGAGCGAGGCCATGAGTCGAGCCCGCTCGCAAGGGACATGTTCCCGAATGATCGCGTGTTCTCGATCGAGGTGTCGATGATGTTGTTGAATCCTGGGTATTCGCCCTCAGCGCTCTGCCCACCGGTGGCGCGTGAGGTTGGACGAGCATCGAGCTCGTAGGTCTCGCCGGTCGTCGCGTCATGGAAAGTCATCGTGGACGGCCCATCGTTCATCGGCACCACGCCCGGAGCAAGCGGCTCGGGCATGGGCATCTCGGGGATCTCATCAAACGGCGGGTGAGGCAGCGAAATACGCTGATCGTTCGATACTCGCTCGCGGAAAGACGCGTTGAGATTGTTTTCGCCGGATACGGGATGGACCGAAGCCCCATCGGTTGCCACGGGACGCATCCCGTCACGGAGATCGGTGCTCCTCTGCTCCTCGGCATTCGCCCCAACAAGGGCACCGAGCGCAGCGATAAGCGCCGTGCATTGCATCATCCTGCTCTTCATGTCTGACTCCTCTCAGTTGTGTGTTGCTACACACAGGACCACGAGAGGACATGACATGACACAGCCGCACAACTTTGCGTAAACCCATCCGAGTAGATGATCATGATCTATGAGCCCCTCGTCAACGACCCGACTCTGGGTCATTCACTGTACTATAAATCCATCACGCCCACACTTCTCTTGGGTCGGGGCAAAGAAAGGGTTTGCTTTTCGTCAATTTTGTGCAATCGTATCATGACGCTGTAATAAAGCACGGAAACAAATCTCGCGGGAGTTTTCATGAGCAAGAAGCGTAAAGCACTGAAAGAACTGAAGGTGATCTACGACGCGCAGACCATGTGGGTCCTCGCATCCCCGATCCGGGTCGAAGTACTCAATGCCGTTTGCACACTGGAAGAATGCTCCGTCGCTGAGATCGCAGAGTTCACCGGGCGCTCACGCACATCGCTCTACCCGCATATCGAGCAACTCGTTGATGCGGGCCTGATCACCGAGGGCGAAAAACGACTCGCCGGCAAACGCTACGAGCAACTCTACGAACCGATCGCACGATCCGTTGCGACCAAGCACAACATCAAGGACCCGGACAATGTCTCGTATCACCAGGCCTACGGCAACGCGGTCGGGCGGTTGATGTCACGACTGCATGAGCGAGCGACCGCGAGTCCCAAGTCCGTCGTGCGAGGCCCAAACCGCGACACCCACGCCGGCCTCTACAGCGCCTGGGTGGATGATGAGCAGCTCGAAGAGGTGAACAAGCTCCTCGGGCGTCTGTGGGATATCTGCAAGGAGTCCCACCCCGGAGAGGGCAAACGGATCGTCAACATCGGCGTCATCCTCGCACCGGATCGACGCACACGCGATGAGTAACCGCACATCTCAGCCACAAAAAAAAGCACCGGCCAACGCCGGTGCTTTGTGTTTGAATACGGCTCGATGCCTTACGGACAGCCCGCGTTGTACGCGTTGAGGAACGCGGACACATCGAAGAAGTTGAACACGCCGTCGCCCGTGAAGTCCGCGATCGGATCCATGGAGTTGTACGCGTTGAGGAAGGCGCTGATGTCAAAGAAGTTCAGCACGCCATCGCCCGTCAGGTCTGCGGGGCACGGTGCCGAGATGTCGATGGAACCCATATCCATATCCATCACCGGGCTCTTGCCGTTGATGACCCACTCGTCGTAGATCTCCTGGCCGAGCGTGTTGGTCGTATTCTCGTCGCGGAGGAACTCGATGTACTCCTTGCTCGTGAGCTGATAACGGAGCTTGACTTCCGCACGCACAGCACCCGCCGGGATCTCGAACTGCGTGTCGTCCCAATACTGCCCATCGTCGTAGCTGTAGCCGACCGGGGCCGCCTGGATCATCTCGAAGTTCGAGTTGGTAAACCCACGGGGTGGGATCCGGTTGTCCTTGAACACCTTGTTCGCGAGGACCAGGTGGAACGACTCACCCGCGGGGATGCCCGTCAGGGCGCTCGCGTGCTCGTCGAGACCGATCTTCATCTCGTAGACCTTGGTGTCATTCTGTGTCAGGACCGCGGTTGATTCGTCATACGCGCCGTGCTCCGCGATCATCGCGTCAGATGCGTCAAAGTACTGGACATTGAGCCACATCCGGCGACCCTCGGGGTACCCGGTCGGGAGCTTATGCCCTGTCTGATTGATGATGCGAACATTCAGGTTCCCCTCGACGAGCGAGAGTTCCATGTCCGACGCGGCGGCCATGAAGTTCTCCGTGCGTGCGATCTGGTTCGCGACGAGGTTCGGCTGAAGCCCTGTCACGAAGTCGTTGGGGTTCAGGTTGCGGATCGCATTGAGGACCCAGTTGTTCGCGCCAACGAACGAGTGGTTTGAGTAGTCCGGGCGATCATCCTCGAACAAACAAGCGGGAGATTCAAGCTCCGGCATGTGACAGTCCTGACAGCTCGAGACCTCAACAAGCTGTGTATCGTACCGATCACCGATCGCGATCGGGCCCTGAGCAAAGTCGCTCATCAGCCATTCCGAATAGGTGCGCTGCTCGGGGAAGGTGTCGTATACATTGCCCGTCGGGTGCGCTGCGTCGAGGTCATTGAGCGTGTAGGTCCCGTCCGGCTGGGCCGAGTAGATCGGGTTGGACACATCGTGACAGGTCGCGCACATCTGCGATTCCTGATGGAATGGCGACTGCTCCCACTGGTGGTAGAAGAAGTTTTCACCCTCATCGTATGGGCCGCGTCGTCGGTCCTGCGGGTCCACGATGAACGCGGCGCTGTGGGTCTGTGCCAGCGTCGGTGCGTCTGCGCCCAGATCCATGATGATCTGCTGATCAACATCCGGCGAGACGCCGGGGGTGTACACGGGGTCGACCATGCGATGACAGAAGTTACACCCGACTCCCTGCAGGTCCATGTCATTGAGCGCCGAGCCATCTGTCGGGACATGGCGGTTCTCAAGGAAACCGCTCGGCGAGTGACAACGGATACAGAGCGCACCGCTGAAGTCAGCGTCCTGATTCGCGATCGTCATCGCCGCGAGGAAAATCGGATCGCGCATCGCCTGGCCCATCATGGACGCGGACCAGGTCGAGTATGGGTCATGCATCTCGTCATAGAACCCGTGACAGCTCGCGCACGAATCCGCGCCCACCATCGGGTGCTCAGGATGAAGACCACCGGGCTGCGTGCCCGGGAGTGCGAAATCATTGAGCGTGGTTTGAACGGGCAAACTCCCGCCGGGGCCGCCAGCCAGGGCATAGGTGACCAACACGGCACCGACAGACATACCGCATACCAATGTGCCCTTGCGGCGCAGCGATTCGAAACGACTCGGGTTGTTCATGCCAGACTCTCCACCGAACAGAAGTCGACTATTGGGGTATAGGACCATCAAGTGGTCCCTCGAACATAGATTCTTGTCGATCGTCGGCTTTCTTGCAAGAGAATCTCCGCAAAAGCGGAGAATCTCCACCAAATTGAACCCCGCCCGAGAAGTCCTGCACGCTCGCAGCACTATCGGGCGGGGTTCAGGTGCTCATGTACCAGTATTCGTCGATAACTGAGAACCAGTCTCAGGGGCACCCCGCGTTAAATGCCGACAGGAACTGCGACACATCAAAGAAGGTAAACATCCCATCCCCCGAAAAATCCGCGGCCGGGTCCATCGCACTGAACGCGCTGAGAAATGCCGAGACATCAAAGAAGTTCAGCACACCATCACCATTCAGGTCCGCCGGGCATGCGTTGAGCACGCGGTAATCCATCGGCCCGTGCAACTCCGCAAAGGCCGGGTCGTTCAGCTCGATCAGCACCGTGTCAGGGCGGACCGCGATCCAGTCGTCCACCGCCGTCCACACACCACCCGCGACCGCCTCGTCCGTGCGATCGTCGGCCGTGAAGTTGTTGAGCCCGAACAACGACCACTGCACATGATCCGCGATGGTATCCCCGTCCCCGAAACTCACATTGCCACCCGTGCCCGGGAAGTACAGCCCCATCGCGAACGCGTCGAACTCGAACTCCGCAAACGATCCGCCGAGATCCGCGACATTGATGTGGTTATCGAGCTCCGCAGGCGCATCGTTGTTCAGGTGTAGAACAAGATTCGTGTTGGGATCGATCGTGATCCCATCAAACCCACCCGGGCTCGTGTATCGACGAACGACGCTCGTGTTGTGCGTGCAGAAACGCCAACCGCTCAGGTCGATGGGGTCGGTCCCTGTGTTGTCGATCACGATCTGGCGAGATTCCGGGATGATGATTGTGAACTGAACATCACGCTCAGCTCCCGTTGTGAAGCCGGCGCACAAGCCGAGCAGAACGAGTGAGTTGATCGCGGTTGGTTTGTTGTTCATTGTTCATTCCTCTCTGAGATCATGTGGGTGCAGATAAGCCAGAAGTCTCACGCTTCAACAACACAGTTGTAACCCCGGTTCCGGCGAATCCGCCCCCACTAAAGAGTGGGGAACCGTTCGCGCACGAAAACCCCCGCCCGATCGGGCGGGGGTCGTCATGATCAGAACCGTGTCACATCAGGGGTTGCAGCCCTGGCTGTATAGCTGGAGGAAGACCGACACATCGAAGAAGTTGAACACGCCGTCGTTGTTCAGATCGCCCCGGACATCCTGCGCCGAGAAGTAGCTGAGGAACTCGGAAACATCGAAGAAATCGATCACGCCGTCGCCCGAGAGGTCCGCGTCGCAAGTCAGGATGACATACACGCGATCGGTCTCGTAGATCACACGGTAGACCTGTCCGGGAGGCGCGATGCCGGTCACGACCTCATCAAAGGTGCCCGTGGTCGCGCCGTCGATCACATCCCAGGTGTCGCCAAAGCTCGGGGCGTACCCGACCTCGAGATTAATCGTCGCCGTGCCGTCGAGCGCGATCGAGTGCCCGTTGCGCACATTAAACCGATCGAAGTTGGGTGCAAAATCGCCGCCCAGATCGAAGATCACATGCGAGCTATCCGCGAGCGTGATGTCATCCGTCGTGAACTCGCGGCTGAGCCCACCCGGATCGATCGTGCCCAGGATGTTGAACGAGCCGTTGATCTGCCCATCACCCATCAGGGTCTGGTTCTCGCCCAGCGTGCCCACGATGTCTGTTCCATCGGTCTCAAGCTGCGCATCGTCCGAGTTGCCCGCGGTCGTCATCACGATCTCGCCCGTGCCAGAGATCTCCATGCCGTCCGTCATCAGCCGTAGGCTCGCGTTAAAGATATTCGCGGTCGAGTTGATGTGGATCGTGCCGTCGTTGACGAGCGAACCGGTGAGCCGGAGCGTCACGCCACTGCCCCACACCCCGAGTGTCCCATGATTGACACCGTTCAAAAGGTCAGAGCCGCCATTGGTCGCGGCCACTTCGCCTGTGCCATCGGACTCAAGAATGCCGCCTACCAGGAACGCACCGCTGCCGATCGAGAGCACGCACCCGTCCGCGGCACGATAGGTGCCGGCACCCGCCATCGGGGTGCCGATGTGGTTGCCCTTGAGCTGAAGATTCATCGTCGGATCATCCGCGAGGATCAGCCCGACATTGATGATCCGCCCATCGGCACCACGCCCCTCAATTGTGCCGCTGCCCGCGACCGTCTGATCGAACCCGATGACCCCGTCGGCTCCATCAACCGCGTCGAGCTGGGCATCGTCGAGGTTGCCCGCCGCGATCAAACGGATCGTGCCGGCACCGTCGATGACGGTGTTCGCCCCGAACTCCAGCAACCCATTAAAGACTGTCTGGTTGCTGTTGATCGTCAGCGTGCCCTCGTTGGTCAGGTCGTCCATCAGGACAATCTTGCCGCCGTTGCCGAAGATACGCATATCGCCCAGGTTGGTCGTGTTGCTCAGCGTCGCGGTCCCGCCGTTGATCACACCCACGAACCCATCGCCCGAGCTGTCGAATGTGCCGTTGCTGAGATCGAGCGAGTTACCAAGCTGCAGGATCCCGTCGTCGGATCGGTACATCCCCACGCCCATGCCATCATGAAGGCCTCGCAGCTCGAGCTCGCGCGCCGGCGTCTTATCGAACGCGGCGTCGTCGCCGTTGATGATCCCGAGATTCACGATGCTGCCCACCGGGTCACCGATCGTCTCGATCAGCCCGCTGCCACGCACCGTCTGATCCGCGCCGATCGTCAGGACCGCCCCGTTCTCCGAGTAGATCCGCGCATCGCCGGTGCTGCCGACCTGCTTCATCACGATGCTGCCCGTGCCGTCGATCGTCGCGCCCAGCAGTGTCCGCATGTTCGCGTTGAACACCGTGCCCTCGGGGTTGAGCGAGATCACGCCGTTGTTGGTGATCGTGCCATCGATATCGAGGCGCCCGCCGTTGCCACGGATGATCATGTCGCCCAGGTTGGTGGAGTTGCTCACGCTCGCAGCACCGCTGATGTCCAGTTCGACGCGTCCACCCGCGGAACTGTCAAAGACCGCGTTGCTCACGCTCGAGCCGTTCCGCAGGTTCAGCTCGCCGCCGTCGGACCGGTAGACCCCGCCGTCGCCAAGGTGAGCACCGGCAAGACCGAGCGCCTGCAGCGGGTCGTTCGCGTTCACAGTGCCGCGGTTCACAACAAGGCCCATGCTCGCCCCGTCGAGCATGCCGCTGCCCTCGACCGTCTGGTTGGCACCGATCGTGATCGTGACCGCCCCGTTGGA
This sequence comes from Phycisphaerales bacterium, assembly GCA_965216865.1. GTDB lineage: Bacteria > Planctomycetota > Phycisphaerae > Phycisphaerales > UBA1924 > UBA1924. Next base: position 1,477,186 of record OZ244206.1, on the reverse strand, counting down.
CAGCAGCCTCGCGTCGTTCAAATCACCAGTTGAGTACAGCGTGACCACACCGCTGCCCTCGATCGTCGCGTCGGAATCGAAACGCATCAACGCATTGAAGACATTGAGATCCGGGTTCAGCGACATCGTCCCGTTATTCTGGAAGGTGCTGTCGATGATCAGCGTCCGTGAGTTTCCGGGAATGATCAGATCGCCCGTCAGGTTCACCCCATCGAGGTGGTGGTTGTTCTGGTTGACAAAGATCTCGCCGCCGGTGTTCGTGAACAGCTCGCCGCCGATCGTTGTTCCGTTGCTGCCCAGCAGCAGGCGAGCGCCGTTCTCCGCGCCGGCCATGCCGCCGCCGCTCTGATCGAGCACCCCCTCGAGCTGCAGCCCCGTCCCCGCCGGATCGTCCGCCAGCACCATGCCGTTGTTGAGCAGCGTTCCCCGCATGCTCCCCGCACCACGGATTGTGTGCGATGCATTCTGAGTCACCACCCGCGCGGGATCGACTTGGAAAATGGCGTCATCAGGCGAACCCGGCCCGTTGAGCACGACCGACCCACTCCCGCTGAACATCAGGTCGCTGGCAAAGTAAAGCGATCCATTGAAGATCGATGCGTTCGTGTTTACAAGGATCGTGCCATCGTTGAACACATCGCCGGAGATCGAGTGCTGATTCGTGCCGATCGAGAGCGTCGCGTCCGCGTTGCTGATCGTTAGATCGTTGATGCTCCAGTTGCTCGTTGTAAACACGGTGTATGGACCGGACAGCCCAAGCACCACTTCCATCACCGACGAGTTGGGCGACATCCCCGAATCCCACTTCACATCCTCGTTCCAGTTCCCATCAACCGGGTTGAGCCATGAAGTCACCTGCGCCCCGGCGGTCGAGCCGCAGGCAGCAAGAAGCGAAGCGATAACGAGCGTGCATCGTGTGTGCATGTTGTCCCTCTCCAGGATAAATCAGTCGGCACCCCCTCGGCGCCGCGTCTTTGAGGATATCACACCGCCCGATCCGCGTAAGGGAAAAACCCCCACCAGAAGCGGGAATTCATGCCATCATTAACGATCTGGCGGCGTGTTATAGGACGATGTGCCCTACGGGCACCCGGCGCTGAACGCACCCAGGAACGCCGAGACATCAAAGAAATCGAACACGCCGTTGCCATCAAAGTCGGCCGCCGGGTCCATCGCAGAGTACGCGCCCAGGAACGCGCTCACATCAAAGAAGTCCAGCACACCGTCACCAGTCAAGTCCGCGGGGCACACACTGGTGTCCTCGACGACGTCGAAGTAGATCCCGAAAGATTCCTCATTGATCTCATACAGCAACCCCGGCGGCGGGGTTGGGAGTGTCAGGGTGTCGAACGAGCCGAGGATCTCGGTGCCCACCTCACCGGAAACCAGGCGGAACGAGTCGTTGGCGGCAGGCGTGTATCCATCAGCGAACTGGACGCGCAGCTCGCCAGCAAGGCTGAGCACCGCATCGATATCGACATCGAGTTCGCTGTCGTCGGGAGCGAAGCTGTTTCCCACAACCATGTCGACGCGGGAGGTCGGGGTGAGTGTCAGCTCGCCGAGGATATCGAAATCACCCATCGGCGCGAGATCGCCCTCGACCACGAACACCCCGTCGAAGTCGGCGCGCCCCTCGATCCGCTGGCCGGGCCCGAAGGTCGCGGGCAAACCGCTGGGGCCGTTGAAACCCCCGAACGCGTTGTCAATCACAAACGCACCGTCCCCAAGAATCGAGATCCCCTCACCAAGGAAGATGTCCTCGTGGATAGACGTCCCGGGGTCGGTGGTGATCGATCCGTTGTTCGTGAACGACTCAAAGAAGCCCAAGGATCCGCTCGAGCGGATAATGAACAGCCCGTCGTTGATCCCTCCGAAGAGATCGGCGTCATCGATGACGGACACGAAGCCGCTCCCGAGTGTATTAAAGCGGCAATCGACCATGTCCGCGAACTGACCGAGCCCGAGCGCGGAGCCGTCCGTTGCACCGAAAAGGCCCGAACCGGTGTGATCACCCGTAAGAAGCAGAAGAAACTCGGGGTCGTCCGCGATGATCGCGCCGTTGTTGACGAACCCACCGATACCGCCGCTCTGCTTCCCGTCGATGATGCCGGTCCCGCGAACGGTCATGTTGACCCCGATGGTGCACGTGACCCCCGCCTCGGTCGTGAGGTAGGACGCGAACGTCGTGTTGGAATGCATCACGATCTCGCCGTTGCCCAGGATCGAGGCGTCCGACACAACACGAACCTCCGGCTCATTCGCGTCCAGATTCTCGTTGAGCACGATCTCGCCGTTGTTGAAGATCGAACCGTCGATAAGCAGCCGCTTGTACGAATCAACAACTTCGATGCGTCCATTGTTGGTGACATTGCTGATCGTCGCTTCGATCCCGTTAAGTACATACGGCCCGTCCACCCGGATCGCGCCGCCATTGGCAGTGAAGAACTCGCCGCCCGTGATCGACACATCATCCTGAAGCAGCAACACCCCGCCGTTCGCCCCCATTCGGCCATCCGGTCCCTGCGTGATGGTGTTGTCGAGCTCAAACCCCGGGCCGCCGATATCATCAGCGACCACAATCCCGTCGTTGTGGAAAGTCCCTTGGATCCGCCCGGACCCCGCGATGATGTGGCCGGGCCCGTTGGTCAGCGTCGCGCCCAGCGCGTCGATCAGCGCGGACATCGGGTCCGACACCGCCCCGAGCTCGACACGGCCGCTGCCATCGAACCGACGATCGAGGATGATGTCGAGTGTTCCCGATTCGATGCGAAGCGTGCCCTCATTGAGCAGCTCGCCCGCAAGGTCCATGTGCCCGCCGTGTATCAGCAGCGTGGCATCACCATTGGGGATGTTGATATCGCCGACGAGATTCGTTGTCGAATGCGTCACCACATACGAGCCAAGATTTCCCAGCACCACATCCGCGCTCGCGTTATTCGGCACAACACCAAGCGACCACATCGTTGGATCGTCAAAGTCGCCATCTATCGGCGAGAGCCATTCATAGAACTGCGCAGACGCAGACGACGCCACAACAGACGCGAGAAGCGCGGCCGAGACAGAAAAACGCATTGGACCCCTCCGAGTATGCAAAGAAAAAGCATCACGCATAGGAGCGTGATGCCAAAGAATGTAGCAGATACCTGTGTGGGATCAAAGCTGAATCACGGGCACCCGGCGTTAAACGCATTGAGAAACCCCGAGACATCAAAGAAGTTGAATACCCCGTTGCCGTCGAAGTCGGCCGCCGGGTCCATCGCGTTGTAGGCGTTCAGGAACGCGCTCACATCAAAGAAGTCCAGCACCCCGTCACCAGTCAGGTCTGCCGCACAGGCAGGCGGCGACCCGAGCGCATTGATTGTCAGCGCGATGCTCGCATCGAACGCGATCGACTGGGGCGAAAGCGTAAACAGCACCCCGGCGGTCTCCTCGCCGAGTGTCGGCAACTCAAACGGGATCTCGGGCAGATCGAGACCCTCGATCGGAATCTCGTTCGTGATCGGATCCGGTGTTGCGCTCAGTGTCAGCGACGCGTTCCCACTGCCAAAGACTTCGAGCTGCCCCGAGATCGGCACAAGCACAGGCAGGTCCTCGATCGGGAACGCCGTTGGCTCGCCGCCCGGAAGCCCGAACGCGACCGTCATGCTCAGCGTCGCGGGGATCACGCCGGTAACCTCGAACGCCTCGGGCAGGTCCGCGGGGGCGAGTGTGATCAGCGCAACGCCCGACTGGGTCAGCGTCGCATCCGAGATGCTGCCAACCTCGCCCAGTGGGATAGTGATAGGGATGCCGCCGAGATAGAGGAAGCTCGGATCAAAAGTCCGGAAGGTATCAAAGCCGATCGTCACAGAGAGGTCTGTTGAAGCGGCATCGCCGTTCAGCAGGTCGACCGAGAACCCTTCGATTTCCCCGACACCATTGAGCGTATCGAGGGCGATGTGCATGCCGCCCGCGGGCATCGCATCGAGCGTGGTAGACGATCCGAGCACGGTGAGCGTGTCGATGGGCTGGTTGCCCGACCCGCCAAAGAGCCCCGGGCGGGTCTGCGTCCCGTCGGGGTTCGTCTCCGCGTCATAATCCCCGATCAGGAACCCCGACGCGTCAACATCCGTCGTCGCGTTGATCGAGGCGTTGCTCGTCTTCGTATCAATCGAAAACTCCAGGTCCTGCGCGCCGGCCAGACCGGTCATAATCGATAGCGCGAAAACCGTGGAGCGATTCTTCAGTCTACAACTCATATTCTCTCTCACTCTCAAAGGATCAAACAGAAAATGCTCTGGCTCATGGGCACCCGGCGCTGAACGCGCTGAGGAACGCCGAAACATCAAAGAAATCGAATACACCATTGCCGTCGAGGTCCGCCAACGGGTCCATCGAGCTGTACGCGCTCAGGAAAGCGCTCACATCAAAGAAGTCCAGCACGCCGTCGCCATTGAGATCTGCGGGGCACCCGGGCACCGGAGCGGTCGCGACGATATTCGCACTGCCCGATACCGTGAGCGTTCCCAGGGTCGATCCCGAGCTGTCCATCAAAGGCGTGGTCGCGTTGAGCGGGATCACGCTCGTGAGCGTAATCGTGTCGCCAGAAACCGAAACCGAACCATCGATCTGCGTGAGGAAGTCGCCCTGGTCTGCAAGATTGATACTCTCGCTCCCTGTGCCCACCAGAAAGATGTCGTAGAACACATTGAGCGTGCCTTGCAACGCAACGGGGACATCCGGCAACACGAAATCACCCTCGTCGATCGGCACCGGACCAACGAACGCATCCGTTGAACCCCAGGTCACCTCGCCGGCAAGAAGATCGGCATCAGCACTGCCGAAGAAACCAAACGCCCAGTTAAAGCTCAGCGTTTCATCGATGACCACATTCAGATCGTGCAGGCTGATCTCGGTGGGGTTCCCCGCATCGTCGAACTCGACACGCAGGCTTCCCGAAAGCGGGCTGCTCTCCGTGTCTGTATCACTCGCGACGCTGACATCAACGGTCATGTCGAGATCGATCGTTGAAAGTACGGGGTCGATCGTCATGTCGATCGGTGCGCTCACCGCCGCAGTACCCACGGCGCTCAGCAAGACGAACGATGCAGCTCTGTTGTTCATGATTGACTCCCCCTCCTGTAGTGAAAGACCCTGCCCGGCATGTTTCGGCCGGGCGGGGGTATGTGTCTGGTTCACACCATGGGCTTACGGGCAGCCCGCGTTGAACGCGTTGAGGAACGCGCTCACATCGAAGAAGTTGAACATGCCGTCGCCGGTGAAGTCAGCGATCGGATCCATCGCGTTATACGCATTCAGGAATGCGCTGACATCGAAAAAATCCAGTGCGCCGTCTCCGTTCAGGTCGGGCAAACACGCCTCGTCACACGAATCGGGGACACCGTCGCCGTCAGAATCGGGGTTGCTCGGGTTGGTGATCTTGTACACGCGCCCCGCGAACAGGTCCGCGACAAGCAGCTCACCGTTCTCCATCTGCCCGAACGAGCTGACATTGAACCCCGAAAGGAACTCGAGGGTGTTCGCGAACCCGTCTTCCTTATCGAGTGTCCAGATGCGGCCCGAGCAGTAGTCGGAGAAGAAGTACAAACCGGCATACTCGTCACCAAGCTCACAACCACGGTACGCGTACCCGCCCGTGATCGAACAGCCGTTCGCGCCGTGCGAGTAATCGTGCACGGGCTCAGTGAACCCGGATGTCGAACCACACGAAAGACCCGTCGTGCGGAATCCCTCGCGGCAACGCCACCCGTAGTGCTCGCCGCCGGTCGAATCGACCGACTGGAAGTTCACTTCCTCGCGAATATTCTGACCAACATCCGCGATCCAGAGATCGCCGGTCTCGGAATCAAAGCTCGTACGCCACGGGTTGCGGAGCCCATACGCCCAGATCGAAGGGATCGCGCTCGCGTCGCCAACGAACGGGTTGTCCGCAGGGATCGCGTAATCCTGATTCGGATCCGCGGGGAACGCATCGGCACCATCGACATCGATGCGGTGCAGCTTGCCCAGCGGCTGCAACAGATTGCCGGCACGGTTGCCGGGGTCATTCGCCGAGCCGCCGTCACCCATCCCGATGTAGAGGTACCCGTCAGGGCCAAAGTCAATCCATCCACCATTGTGGTTGGAGTAGGGCTGATCGATGAACATGATCACATCACCGGACGAGGCATCCGCAACATTGGGATCGCCTGCAGAGACCTGGTACTCCGCAACGCGGGTGTCCCCACTCGACCCGGTGTAGTTCACAAAGAAGCGACCGTTGTTCGCGTAGTCCGGGTGGAACGCGAGACCAAGGAGTCCCTGCTCGTTGCCGCCCGAGTCACCACCGACGACCGTGCCGTCGATGTCGAGGAACGGGGTGGGCAGCAGATTGCCAGCCGCATCAACAATGCGGATCGCGCCCTCCTGCTCAAGGATAAAAGTACGACCCGAGCCGTCGCCGGCGTGGGTCATGAAGACCGGGCGATCAATGCCCGAGATAAAGAGTTCCGTAGTCAACTGGGCCGACGCCGAAGATCCGGCAGCGGCGATCAGCAGACACCCACACATTGCGCGCTTCATGTTCATGCTCTCCCTAAGTTCCAATCACGAGCGGGAAGAGGCCCCGCTCGATCTTCGAGGTTCAAAAAGTCTCGTTTCAATGGGCGAATGCCCGTGTGATGGTATTCGGCGACTCGGCGTGTAGGGTTGCCCCGGATGGGGCAAGCACCCCCGAATTCACGCGAATATGATCCGAAGACCAGAAAATTGACCAAACAGACTGCCCGGTGCTTCCTTCAGGGGCAGCCCTCGTTGTACGCTGTCAGGAACTCGCTGACATCAAAGAAGTTGTACTCACCGTCTCCATTGAAGTCCGCCAGCGGGTTCATCTGTTGATACGCGGTCAGGAACGCCGAGACATCGAAGAAGTTCAGGTTCCCGTCGCCGTTGAGATCCGCAAGACACGGGTTCACGCAATCCGTTGTGCCCGGACCGGCCCAGATCCCGCCCACAAGATCACATGTCGCCGAGTCAAACTGCAGGCACTGATCCGTCGCCGGAACATAGCACGCGCCCAGGCACTGCACATCCGCGCAATCCGAGCCAGCACCGTTCCACGAACCGCCCATAGCAACCGCCTCAGACTCCGTCAGCCCATTCATGCACGAACCATCGGGAAGGCATGCCGCGCCAACCGGTTCGCCGCCGCAATCAACGATTGCACGGATGACCCAGTCACCAGATACACCCAGCGAACACGCGTCCGCCCAGAATGCACCATTGACCTTCACCGCGTTCTTGCCCGTCTGGCAGCCATTCGCATCTGAAACGATGCTCGGCAGCGATGGGTCCGTATTGTTCGTGTTGAAGAACTTCAGCGAGACGACAAACTCTTCACCCGCGCTCACAGGGATCGAGATCGGAACAGTCTGGTTCTCATCTTCATACCGAAACTCATTGAGCCCACCGTCCTGCAGCGCCGGCCCTAGAAAGGCATCCTTCACAGGGCCAGGGTTCGGGAAGGTCCCGCCCTCATAGATAATGATCTCGTCCTCAAGCGAGGGGTTCTGCCCTCCGAGCAACGAACGCCAGAAAATCTGGATGCCCACAATCGTCCCGTCACATGGCGAGGTCAGCCAGACCGCCGCCTCTTCGCCACCCGTAAAGCAGGGACAGATCGCGGCCGTGCTCCCGTTCGTGAGCGTGTCGTTCTGCACAACCATCTCATCCGCGATCGCAAAAGAACCGGTCGACGCGAGCGCCAACCCCATCGTCGTGATCAGACCCGCGTTTTTAACCTGAAACATACTCACTCCTTCGACGAGCGCACAAGAAAACACTTCATCGTCCCGGCTCCCAGACCGAGTGTACCACGCAAACCCCAAATACCGAAGAAAAAAGCCCCCGACTTCGGGAGCTTGTCTCGTCCGGTAAGAGAAACCGACGCCGACCCAATGGCCGACTCAATGAATCAGGGGCATCCCTTCGCAAACGCGTTGATAAACGCACTCACATCAAAGAAGTCAAACACGCCGTTGCCGTCAAGATCCGCGATCGGATCGTCCTGGTTATACGCACCGATGAAGATCGAGACATCGAAGAAGTCCAGCGACCCATTCTCATCAAAGTCCGCAACACACACAGGCGCGCACGACGCGATCATCGAGCAGAACGGAGTCACCTCCGCGATATCAGAGCGGGCAAAGCCATCAGGAGCGTTGGGATCCGCAATCATCCATTGCATGTACATCGGCACGCCATCGAGCGACGGGTCCATAAGCGGATAGAACATCGTTCCATACCCGTCTCCCGCGCTCATCCCGTTGAGCGTGATCGGGCCCAGCAGCATGTCCGGGGCAACGATCCCGTTCGTGGGCGGTGACTCTGAGATCGAGACCCACGCCTGAGCACCCCCAAGCGCATAGTCCACCCCGACCTTGAACTCATCGTTCCCGATATTCGGAGGCGTGACCGCGATGATCTTCGGCGAGAACCCGCCTGTCCCGGCCTGACCGCCCTGCATGATCATCGGATTGGCCTCAGCAAGCTCCGAGTGAAGCTTCGGACGATCGAACGGGTACTCCTCATTCGCAAGACGCGGATCAGTCAGCGCGCCGTTGATGAACTCCTTCACGAGCTCCTCTGCGCTGGGTGTGAACAGAATCGGTGCATTCAGACGGAAATCACGGTTGTCCGGATGCGGCGCAAAGCCGTTGCGGTGCCCGTAGAAATCAAAAACTTCGTCGAGCGTCGCAAGCCCGCCCGTGTGCATAAACCGGTCGCGAAGACCAGAGTTCCGGATCGTCGCCATCTTGAACATGCCCCGCTCGGGGTTCGATCCCGTGACCTCGGCACGCCCCAGATCCTCGAAGGGCGGACGCACTCCATTGACCGTGAAATCGAATGTCGTGAAGTTCGGAGGAACATGGCAGTTCACACACCCGTTCACCGCATCGTTATAGATCTCCCAACCCGCGAGCTGGTCGGGGGTCATCGCGTTGTCATCGCCCTCATTCCACTTGTCCCAAGGCGTCTCGTTGGGAACGAGCGTGCGCTGATAGTTCGCAAGAGCAAACGCAATCCGACCCGCAGTCACCTCCGGGGTGCCAAACGCCTGCTCAAACAACTCCGGATAGCTCGGATACTGCTCGATCGCGTCGAGCATGTCCTGAGGGATATCGCTCGCAAGCGCCAGGGGCTTCATCTGCTCAACCTTGTTCAGCAGCTCCACCCAATCCCGATTCTGGGTCGCCATCTCGATGTCGTTCATCAACGGGTGCAGCGACTGAATTTCCGTTGCCGCAACGCCGGTCACAGACAGCACCTCGCCCGTAACCGGATCAGTGAAGAACTCGTTCTCCTCGGGCGTGCTCCCGAAGATCACCTGCGCACGACCATCCCAGAAGAGATTGTTCGTCATCGGCCCCATGAAGTTCGGCATCGACCGACGCGGGGTCGCCTGGGGCTGCAGTTCAAACAGCACACTCCGGAGATACTCACCGCTCTCGTCCTGAAGAATCAGACCGGGCGAACCAGCGACATCATCCTCCGTCATAAACACACCGTCAAACGCCGGATTCACTCCCTGGCGAGGGTCATTGCCGCCGTGCGAGGGAATGTGGCATGTCCCACAAGACGTCGTGTTGTCGCTTGAGAGCTGCTCATCCCAGAACAGGATCTTGCCGAGAATCTGGCGCTCAGCCATCGGCGGATTCTCAGGCGGCGAGAACGGCGTGCTCATCATCGGAAAGGTCCGACCATCGTCGTTGCCTTGCGCATGCGCCGCAGGCGCAAGCACGGAAACACCAGCGCAACAGATCACAAAGGAGGCGCGGCGATACCAGCGATATGGTGTCATCTTCTTCAGGTGCATATGTTCATCGATCCTGGTGAGAAACGGGGTAGTGAGGCATCGAAATCACCCCGGGCGCACACTCCGGGGGTCTATACCTTAATATACACGCCATGACACAGACCACAACCCCGATTTCATGGATCTGGGGTATCGGACTCTGAATTTCTCCGCACAGGTCCTCTTTTCAGGGGCAACCCGCGTTAAAAGCGTTCAGGAAGCCCGATACATCGAAGAAATCGAAGTTCCCATCACCCGTGAAATCCGCGATCGGATCCATCGCGTTATACGCGTTCAGGAACGCGCTGACATCGAAGAAGTCGAGCAACCCATCGCCGTTCAGATCCGCCGGGCACAATGACGCGGGGGTCGCAACAAAGACCCCGATCGTCCCGTTTCGCAGGAAAGCAGCAAAGGCAACCTGCCCGGCATTGTTGATATCAACCACGCCGTTCATCACCTGGCGGCCCGTGTCGCCTCCAAAGTCGAAGCCCAACGCAATCGGCCCCAGATCGGTCTCAATCAGCTGGTCATACTCAATCAGCTTCACGAGATCGGTGCCATCGCCGACCCACAGAGCGGTCGAATCATGCGCGATATCCGTTGCACGGAACGCAGTCATGCCCGCGTCGTTCACCACGGGCGGGAAGTTCGCGAGCGACCCGTTATCGATGTCCGCGTTGTTGCCGTCGGCGATTGTCACGAAGGACGAACCATCCCAGTGCGTTACCTGCCACACCGAATCGCTCGTGCGCCGCGCGCTGAACGCCGCGCCACCGTCCTGCGCGATCGCTGTGGAGTTCACGAACGAGTTGAACTCCGCGCCGGTCTCCGCAACGGTTGTCGCGGACCCATCCGTCTCAAAGCGCACAATCCGCTGCGCCGCGCCGGAGGTGGGGAAGGTCTTCATCAGCACCTGCCGAGCATCGTTGATCTCGGGTGAGATCAGGAATGAGTACCCCGAGTTGGTATCCGTGACGAGCGTCTGCGTGCGGGTGTTGTCGATGTATTCATCGATTACCACCTTGTCGACACTGAACCCGAAATCCCCGCGATAGCACAGCGCGCCGTCGCTGGTGATCGTCACACCGGAGAACCCGGACACGCCCTCGGGCCCGCCCGCATTAAATGTCCGCACGAGCGATCCATCGATCGAGTAGAGATACGCGCCGTCACTGAAACTGCCCTGCTCAATCCCGATCAAGCCGTTCCGAAGATCAAGAGTGGGGGCCCAGAACGGATCCCCGCCGCCGTTGCCAGTAACGATGATCCCTCCAGCGCCGTCCTTGCCATAAAAAATACCCTCCTGCCCGCCAAGGATCGCACGCACAGCCACCCCACCGTCTTCATCAATCGACACATACTGCGACGAGAGCGAAGACGGGAACGGCAGGTTGTACCCCGGGATCCCGGAATCCAGCGTTGACCGTGCCTGCAGCTGAATATCCCACGCAGTGGGAACGCCGGCAATCGCGGAACCAGCGCAACCGAAAAGTGCACCAAAAACGAGCATGCGGGGGGGACAAATCATGTTGTTACTCCAGAGAAAAAGCTTCGGGTTCCTCCGAAAGTGTACTGCAGTAAAGCGATCTTGAGAACCCAGAAATGGGGAGTGCATTGCCAATTTTTGAGTTCAGTCACGGATTTCAGTCGGTATTTCATAAAATATACATAGAAGTGTGTTGATAGATGAAAATAATTATCACGCACATGTAGCTTGACGATGGAGAGATGATCGTGGTATATTCGCCGTGTGCAGCCGTTCTGTTCTTGCACTTGGGGACATTTAGATGAAAAAAATTATTATCTCGCATCATTGTTGTCATATAGCGCAATTGACTATGTGCTCGCTCATCGCACTCGTGTTTTTACAAGGATGCGGCGGCCAGCCAAGAACTGATGATTTCCTCGGCCACGACCCCCGTTTCGGGGATCCGTCACCCAAGCTCATTGTGACTGATGCCGAAGATGGCTCATGGAACGCAAAGCTGGTGAGCAACGATGCAAACTGGCATCGGCAGGACAAACCAGACTACTGCTGGGCGGCGTGCACACAAAGCGTGATGAGTCTGCAGGGGCACGACGATATCCCGACCCAGCCTGAGCTTTGGGAGAAGTTCGCGTCAAACCCAATTTTCAAAGAACATCCAGACGCCGCAACGTTCGAGGAGATCTGTTTCGCTCTCGTACCGGATTATCAAACAACCATGCCCTCGTACTTTGTGGTCGATACAGAATCGACCAGAGTCAATGACATGGTTCGCGCGCTTGCTTCCGGAGAACCAGTCATCGTCGGTCTGCTCAGCGGCAGCGTATTCGGCGGATCGGGCCATGCGTATGTGCTCCACGCCATGGACTACACAGAATCCGAAGACACGGGTGCAAGCAGGGGTGATATTGTGCGCGACGGGGTGAGAGTCGTGCGAAGCGTAAAGGGGTTCTTCTCCGGCGAAAAAGATCAAGCGGACACCAAGCCACTGGAATCGAAAAAAAACACGCATACCGCGACGAGGCTCTACCTCTTCAACCCACAAAAACCCGTTGAAGAAGCACCCGAGTATGGCGGCGGCATGACAGATAAAAGCATCGACGAAATTGCAGATTCCTTCGGCTTTGCACTCTCGCCGGTTATCGCACGGCGCTATCTCGATTGGCGTACAAGCTGGCTCAAGAAGCACGATCAAGGGCCAGGGATCTATGTCGTCAACCCGGCCGACAGAGATGGCAAGCCGCTGAGCATCAAATCAGTCAACGACCTGTAACACACGCTATTTCATTTCATCGATCAGTCGCATCGAATCATCACAGAGGGGCAAGGCATGCAGTATAAATTATGTGTCGACCGAATCAGCTTGATCATATTTACATCCGCGGCACTGTGCATCACGCTCATTGGGTGCGGTAGCCCCGGATACGGCACCCCAACGACGAAACTCAATGTGTCACTCAGCCCAGGCGTCGGCACGGTCTACATGATCCCGATGCCCGTCTGGGAAAAGAACGGTCGTGCCATGCTCGACGACAAAGAAAAAATGGACACATGGCGTGTCGGGTCTTCACCCGCAAGTGCCAGACCGATGGTCGACAAGCAGTATGTCTTTATCGCCGAGCATGATGGCGGTTTCACTGACCCGGTCATCAAGACGGTGACCAAAAGAGACAAAACACTCAAGATCACATACTGATGAAAGAGCCAGTCAATGCCGAGCAGGATCTCGTCTCGCCCTATGACGCGAAGCGGTTCATGGTGCACCTCAGGCGCATCGGTCGCTGGCTGTGGACGAACATCCGGCAGCTCTGGTTCATCTTCATCCAGCGTGGCTACATCGCCATCGCGCTGGGTGTTTTGCTTGTTAAAGGGACACTCGAAGTCGTCTGGGGCTCCATCCCCCAGATGCCCGGCAAACTCGCCGAGAGCGCCCTGATCATGACCGTCATCATCTCGATGTTCATGTATCGCCAGACAATCTCGTTGATCCGTCTCCGAGTGCTCCGCATGATTGACCTGCGCGCAGGAGCCGGGCTCAGCCGATCCGCCCGCATCGCAGGTCCATCCCCCGAAACGCAGGATGCCATGGAATCGCACTGGCGAGCAAAGAAGGCGATGACATGGGCCGTGCTCTCGGTGGTGACACTCGCCACATACCTCTTGATCTACCAATACACTGTCCGTGAAGCAAATATTTCCGATTTAGCTACAGGCAACGAAATACAGCAAGCGGTCGTGGTACCACCCGAGTTCATGCGTCCCGAACCCATCCGTGTCGATATTCAGAAGCGCATCGATGATGGTCTCAAGCATGAAGCACTCGATTACTCTCTCAGCTACAACGGCGGGCTCTACGCATACACCGTGCCCAACGAATACCCGATGCACATCTACGCGATCGTGATCCCGCTAAACGCGCTGTTTATCGTCTTCTGCGTGATGCTGACACGCTCGCTCGCGTTCGCTTTCGCGCCCGCAATCAAGCCAAGTACCGCCGCGGCCAAACACAACGACGAGGACGCCGACAACCCGAGCGAGAAATCAAACTCAGCCGTTGAACACAAAGGATCGCCAACCGGCTCCGATATCGGAGTCGAGATCCTCGATACGCTGGAAGACCTCAAGAGCATGTTCTGATGCAGCCCATCAGGCACCGGCCTTAGCCACCCACAAGCGCCTCGTTCGTCTCAAACCGAGACAACGCAGCGAGCAACTGCTCCACCTGCTGCGGCGGGGGCATGTTCATCATCCGACGACGCAGCGCCGTGATCGTCTGCAGGGGCTTCTCCTCAATAAGCAGATCTTCCTTGCGTGTCCCGCTCGCCGCGAGGTTGATCGCCGGGAACAAACGCTTCTCCGCGATCTTGCGATCGAGGATCAGCTCCATGTTCCCCGTGCCCTTGAACTCCTCGAAGATCACCTGATCGCCCTGGCTCCCGGTGTCCACGAGGCATGTCGCGATGATCGTCAGCGATCCGCCCTCTTCCGTGTTCCGAGCCGCGCCGAAGATCTGCTTGGGCACCTCAAGCGCTCGCGAGTCGATCCCGCCGGACATCGTCCGCCCGGAGTTCGCGTGCTTTCCCGACCGGTTGAACGCACGCCCAAGACGGGTCAGCGAGTCGAGCACGATAAACACATGCTCGCCGTTCTCGACCATGATCTTCGCCTTCTCGAGCGTCTGCGTCGAGAGCTGGATGTGCCGTTCAAGCTCGTGATCATTGCTCGACGCATAGATCTCGATCTGATCCTGCTTCCAGGGCTTGTCCCATTCCGCCTCGCCGTTCCGCTGCGCCAGATTCCCAAGGAACGACCGCGTGAAATCCGTCACCTCTTCCGGACGCTCATCGATCAACAACGCCATCACATGCACATCCGGATGGTTCCGAAGCACCGACTCCGTGATGTTCTTGAGCAGCGTCGTCTTCCCCGCCTTGGGAGGCGAAACAATCAGCCCGCGCTGCCCATAGCCGATCGGACAAAATAAATCGATCAAGCGACACGCGGGCGCACAACCCGGAAACTCAAGCGTCATGCAGGGCTGCGGGTCAATGCTCGTCAGGTCCCCAAAGGTCTTGCGATCCGCGAACGCCTCGGGGCTCATCCCCTCGATCTCGATGAACCGCTCTACAACAGGACGCGCCTCGCGGGGCTTGCTCGGGCCCTTGCCCTTCCGACGCCGACGACGGGGCTTGCGATGCACGACCTCGACCTCGACGCGCAGCCCATCCCGCAGCGGGAGTGACTCCCCGAAATGTACGGGCACGAACGGGTCGTCGGGTGATTCCACAATCTTGGCACTGTCCGAAACCTGTCGGACACGACCCTCGGACCGACTCGGCCACTCAAGGATACCGCTGAGCGTTTGTGAGGACATATCTGCTCTGTGTGACGCAGCCGCACCGAAAGTGGTACGCACGGACGATTACGGATGCGAAAGGCAACCAATCCCCCTCGGATGCGCCAGATCGTGCATCGCCAAGAGGAACGGCTCGATACTCCATTCTACCCGCTCCACTACGCACAAGCCAACAAACCCCGCCCCCGGTACACACGCAACGCTCGTGCTACCATTGTCGTTGTGGCCAACAAGGCCGTATCGGCAAACCAAGCCCAGAGGGCATCCTAGCTTCATGCAACGAATCACCGGCATCGCGGTCTCACCCGGAATCGTCATCGGGCGCGTCTTCGTCATCGAGGACGCCCGATCGCTGCGGGTCGCGCGACGCCCAATCGATGAAGCTGATATCCCATCAGAAATCGAACGATTCGAGTTCGCCAGAAAATCGGCCATCACAGAGCTCGACGAGCTCCACAAGTCCGCGGCCGCCGAAATGGGCAAGGAAGCAGCAAAGATCTTCCTCTTCCACATCGGGGTCCTCAACGACCCATCCGTGCTCAACCCGATCCGCGAAACAATCGCCGACGATCATGTCAACGCAGAGTTCGCAATCGCCGCGGTCTTCCAGAAACTCTCCAAAAAGTTCGCCTCACACCCCGATTCAACCTTCCAGTCAAAGGTCGATGATCTACGCGACCTCGCCCACAGACTCATCAGAGACCTCGGCTACGGCTCAAAGCAGAGCATCGCAGACCTCGACGAGGGAACAGTCATCGTCGCACGCGATCTCACACCATCGCAAACCGCAAACTTCGATCGCGACAAGGTCACCGCATTCGTCACAGGGCTCGGAGGCCCAACAAGCCACACAGCAATCGTCGCAGGCGCACTCAGTCTCCCCGCTGTCGTCGGCGCTTCGGGCGTCATGCTCGCCGCACGAAACGGGCAAGAAGTCATCGTCGACGGCGAACGCGGCGTCGTAATCTTCAACCCCGACGAATCAACACTCTCAAAGTACCGACACGAGCAGATCGAAGCACGAAAAGTATCGCTCTCGCTCTCAGAGTTCGCAAAGCTCCCAGCAATCACAGCCGACGGCGTCCGTATCAATGTCATGGGCAACATCGAGTTCGCCGAAGAAATTGAGCAAGTCGAAAAGTTCGGAGGCCACGGCGTCGGGCTCTATCGCACCGAGTTCCTCTACCTCACACGCGACAAAGCACCATCCGAAGAAGAACACTTCGAGTCCTACAAACGCTGCATCGAACTTCTCGACGGCAAACCGCTCACCATCCGCACCATCGACCTGGGCGCTGATAAGTACACCCAGGCCCAGGAAGAAATACCCGAACGCAACCCGTTTCTCGGGCTGCGATCAATCCGCTACTCACTCAAAAACCAGAAGATGTTCCGCACCCAGCTCCGCGCCATCCTCCGTGCGAGCGCCCTGGGACCCGTCAAAATCATGTTCCCCCTCGTCACAAACATCGCCGAGCTGCGATCCGGGAAGTACTTCCTCCGCGAAGAAATGGAAGAACTCGCCGAACGAGGGCAGGAATACGACCCCGATATCGAGGTCGGAATGATGGTCGAAGTACCCGCCGCAGCCCTCATGGCGCAAGCTTTTGCCCGAGAAGTCGACTTTTTTTCCATCGGAACCAATGACTTAGTCCAGTACACCCTCGCTGTGGACCGAACCAATGAGAGGGTCGCGTCCATGTACACACCCATCCACCCAGCGGTGCTCAAGCTCATCAGGGATGTCTCCCGGGCAGGACGCCGACAGGACATCCCAGTGTCCTGCTGCGGGCAATCCGCCGCAGACCCCGCATTTGCCGCGTTGCTGCTGGGACTCGGTGTGCGTACCATATCCGCGACGGCGTCTTCGCTACCGATGCTCAAAAAGACCATCCGCAGCCTCACCGTCCCCCAATGCGAACGGATCGTTAAAAAAGCGATCAGTTTCGATTCAGAAGCCGAAGCAAGCAGTTATGTGCTCAATCGGCTGAGAAAACGAGTCCCCGAGGTGTTCGACGGGCGTCCCGTCGGATGAACCCACATCGCAGGCCCCCAGGTGCGCGAACAGTCGCGATCTGAGCCCGGTGCGAGTCCTCGGCCAAGAACCACGCGCAGCCGCCCAATCCGTGCTCTCGCACGCGTCTAAAAAGGGCAAGGCAGCCAATGATCCTCCCCCGCACACCGCGGGGGGCCCGAAACGCGAGACCCAGTCGGGTACTCGCCGGGGCAGGGGGGTCGTCGGAAGCCGCTGCACATCCATCAGCGAGCGCCGCGTGCACACGCCCCGCAACGAAACACGCCCAAACCGAAGCGCGCCCAAACTGCGCGCCCAATCGTCGCTCATCAGCGTACGAAGGGTATGTTCCGCGTCAAAGGCTTCCGCTACGCACGCACGCTGACTTGCACAGGGTCAGATCTCCCATGACAGACGAAAACAACAACACAAACAACGAGGCGAGCGAAGAAACAAGCCCGTCGCAATCCGAACCAAAGACAACGAAGAAAACGACAAAGAAAAAGGCGACAACCAAAAAGACCGCCAAGAAGACAACAAAGAAGAAAGCTGCCGCGAAAAAGACCGCAAAGAAGACAGCCAAGAAAACCACACGCAAAAAGACCACACGCAAGAAATCTACCGCAAAGTCTGAAACAACCGCCGACAGCGAGCAGCCCCAAGAACAATCAGACACAACCGAATCGCACGAAGACAACGAAGTCTCGCAGCCCGTCGCGGAAGAATCCGCGTCCGATCAGGACGAAGATTCACAACCCGAATCCGGCGACGAACTCAGCGACGATTCCGTCGAAGATCACGCTGATCAAGCCGAAGACGATGACGATGCCGACAACGAGGACAAGCCCGCGCCTCGCTCCAAGAAGCGCTCACGCCGCTCCTCCAAAAAGAAGTCCAGCTCATCGTCCAGCGAGCCCAAGGGTTCAAACGAGCCCTCGCCACGCACCGAGATGATCGTCAACTATGTGCCCGGCGAAGAATGCCGCATCGCGATGATCGAGGACGGCAAGCTCGAAGAACTCATGGTCGAGCCCACAGACAAGGTCTCCCGCGTTGGCAACATCTATGTCGGACGCGTCGCCAACATCGAGCCCGCAATCCAGGCCGCCTTCGTCGACTTCGGCACCGAAGAAAACGGCTTCCTCCACATCTCCGACCTGCACCCGCAGTACTTCGCCAAGGGCGACGAGAAAACAGAACGCGTCGGCAAGAAGACGCCACGACGCAGTAGGCCACCCATCCAGGACTGCCTCAAAAAGGGACAGGAAATCATCGTCCAGGTCCTCAAAGAGGGCGTCGGCACCAAGGGACCAACCCTCACCAGCTACCTCTCAATCCCCGGGCGATTCCTCGTCATGATGCCCGGCATGGACAAGGTCGGCGTCTCCCGCAAGGAAGAAGACGACGACAAACGCAAGGCCGCCAAGCAGATCCTCTCGCAGCTCGAACTCCCGGACGGATTCGGATTCATTCTCCGCACTGCCGGTTTCGACCGCACAAAGGCCGAGCTCAAACGCGACCTCTCCTACCTCGCACGCCTGTGGAAGGACATGGAGAAGCGACGCAAGGGCGGCAACAAGCCCAGACTCCTCTACACCGAGTCAGACCTGCTTGTCCGCTCCATACGCGACCTGCTCAGCTCCGAGGTCGATCGCGTCGTGATCGATTCAGAACCCGCACTCAAGCGCGTCGGACGCTTTATCAAAATCGCGGCACCCCGCTCGGGCGCAAAGCTCTCGCACTACAAGGGCGACATGCCCATCTTCCACGCATTCGGTCTCGAATCCCAGATCAACGAGATCCACGCACGAGAAGTCATGCTCCCCTCCGGCGGCCGTCTTGTCATCGACCAGACCGAAGCCCTCGTCGCCATCGATGTGAACTCCGGCCGCTCCCGCGCCGCACGCGACGCAGAAACAAACGCGTACCAGACCAACCTCGAAGCCGTCGATGCAATCTGCAGACAACTCCGTCTCCGCGACATGGGCGGGCTCGTCGTGTGCGACATGATCGACATGCGCTTCGCGTCCCACCGCAAACAGATCGAGCAGCGATTCCACGAAAGACTCAAACGCGACCGCGCCAAGTCAACCACCGCGCCAATCTCACCCTTCGGCCTCCTCGAGATGACACGCCAGCGCATGCGCGGCTCAATGGAATCACAGCACTTCGCCGACTGCCCCGTCTGCCACGGAAGAGGCCTCGTCAAGAAGCCGGATTCCGTCGCATCCACCGCCATACGCGACCTCGCAGCGCTGCTCACGCACGACAAGGTCTACCGCGCAGAACTCGTCGTAAACCCGCGCGTCGCAAGCTCACTGCTCTCGACAAAGCGATCCAGTCTCACACGCATCGAGCTCGTCTCAGGCAAGCTCCTCGATGTCCGCGTCAGCGAGTCGCTCCCGATCGACCGCGTCGCGTTCTACGCCTACGACAGAAACAACAACGACATCGCCATCGAGAAACTCAAGTCCCCCAAGGGACCCAACCCCGAACCCAGCATCGTCGAATGGCGAGACGAAAGCTCGCCCGACGGCTCATGGGCCAAGGACCCGCTGGAAGAAGTCGACGAAACCACCGTGCAGAAACTCGCTGAGGAGATCGCCAAAAAGGCAGAACAGGCCGAAAACGCCGAACTCCCCGTCGAAGGCGATATCGACGAGAACGAGTCCATCGACGCGCCCAAAAAGAAACGACGCCGCAGACGAAGAGGCGGACGCGGCCGAAACAAGGGCGATGCCGAGAACAACGAAAACGAGAACAACGAAGAACAAGACGCATCAGAAGCGTCAGACGACAACGCAGAAGACACCTCGTCATCAGACGAAACAGATGGTTCCGAGTCGGAATCATCCTCCGATGACGATCAGCCCAAAAAGAAGCGTCGCCGTCGCCGCAGACGGGGCGGACGCGGACGGGGCGGCGCAGATGCCGAGAACACCGAGTCCAACGACGACTCCGATTCCGAACCCCAGAGCGAGGATTCCACGCAGGAAGCATCGGACGACGAACAGGACGAGGCGCCCAAGCGTCGCCGTCCACGCCGCCGCCCCGATCCCAAGCGAAAGCCGGAGTCAGAACAGATCACCGAGCCAAAGCCCGTGGCCGAATCCAAGCCAAGGACATCAAAGAAGACGACAAAGAAATCGTCCGTCAAGGCCGGTTCCAAGACAGAATCGAAAACCGAATCCAAAGCGGAATCATCCAAGAGCGCACCAAAGAAACGCCGAGGACTCTACTCAAACTCCCGCAGGACGCTCTCCGCGAGCGAACTCGCTAAGCTCGGCATCGAGTAACCCATTCAGGACACGCGCACCGTGACCCAACACCGGTCAAAACCGAACCAGCCGAGCACGAAGCGCGTGCTCCTGCTCGGATCCACCGGATCCATCGGGACCCAGACCCTCCAGGTGATGGCGCACCTCAACGCGCTCCACGAACAGGGTGCCTATCCCACCCGCTTCGAGCTCGCTGGGCTCGCCGCGGGCTCGGATGACCAAACCGTCACACAACAGGCCCAGCAGTGGGGCGTGCGCGATATCGCCCTGTGCAATCCGCCAGACTCGATCCCCCCGGGGTTCAATCTTCGAACCGGTGACGACGCCGCGACCCGCCTCGTCGAAGAGATCGAGTGCGATCTCGTCGTCGGCGCAATCGTCGGCATCGCGGGGCTCCGCTCAACCCTCCGCGCCGTCGAACTCGGCATCGATGTCGCGCTCGCCAACAAAGAGTCCCTCGTCGCCGCCGGCGAACTCGTCACCCAAGCCGCGTTCAAATCCGGCGCATGCCTGCTCCCCCTCGATTCCGAGCACGCAGGCATATGGCAATGCCTCGCAGGGCTCGCCCTCGATCGCCACTGCCCACCAATGCACCCAACAAACGCGATCACCAAGGTCGTCCTCACCGCCTCGGGCGGCTCATTCCGCGATCAAACCCGCGATCAGATCGAGCACGCCACACTCCAGCAAGCCCTCAACCACCCCAACTGGGACATGGGCGCCAAGGTCACCATCGACTCCGCGACCCTG
This sequence comes from Phycisphaerales bacterium, assembly GCA_965216865.1. GTDB lineage: Bacteria > Planctomycetota > Phycisphaerae > Phycisphaerales > UBA1924 > UBA1924. The sequence goes on along the minus strand of OZ244206.1, from coordinate 1,455,967 downwards.
ATGAACAAAGCACTCGAGCTCCTCGAAGCCCACTGGCTCTTCGGACTCCCTGCCTCCAAGCTCGACGCGATCATCCACCCGCAATCCATCGTCCACGCCATGGTCGAGTGCGCCGACGCCTCCGTCATCGCCCAGATGGGCGCCCCCGACATGCGCGCACCCATCCAGCACGCGCTCTGCGACGCACACCGACCCCAAGGATGCGCCCCACGCCTCGACATCACCAAGCTCACCTCGCTCGATTTCATCGAAATCGACCCGGGCCGATTCCCCGCGATCTCCCTCGCCATGCACGCCATCGACACCGGCGCCGACACCGGCGCCGCCCTCAACGCCGCAAACGAACACGCCGTCCGCATGTTCATGCAAGCCAACCTCCCCTTCGGGCAGATCGACCGCTGCGTCGAGCATGTCATGTCCGTCTGGGACGCATCCCCTATCGGATCGCTCGACGATGTCCTCGCTGCCGACCAACGCGCTCGCGTCCTCGCCGACGAATACTGCGCCACCAACGGGACGCGGGTCTCATGAGCAAACGCCCCCCACAGCGATCACCCGTCCAGGCCCAGCAGCTCCGCGCCAAGCTGCACTCGATCATGCAGCTGATCCAGAATGGCAACCTCGCGCAGGCCAACACCTCACTCCAGCCAATCCTCCGCAAGCACCCCGCACTCCCCGAAGTGAACCATGTCGCCGCGGGCCTCAGCGCATCCATGAACGAGCACGATCGCGCAGTCTACTACGCCCAGCGCGCCGCAGACCTCGCCCCCGACACACCGGAATACCTCGCCGGGCTCGGAGCCATCCTCCTCCGCGCGGGCAAACACGACGACGCGATCGAAACCTTCAATCGTGCCCTCGCGATCAACTCAAACCTCCCCGACATTCTCGTGCCGCTCGCAACCGCCCAGATGGAGTCCGGACGCATCGACGACGCCCGATCCACCTTCACGCGTGTGCTCGACGAGAACCCCGCACACCTCGAGGCCGCCAACAACCTTGCGCTGCTCGAGTCCGACCTCGCCCACGCCGACCGCGCCATCGACATCATCGAGTCCGCGCTCACCCACCACCCCGAACACCCGATGCTCCTCGACGCACTCTCCATGTTCGCCTGCTACTCCGACACCAAATCCCCCGAGCAGGTCGCACAGATCCACCGCCGATTTGGCCAGAGCGTCCAGTCCCGCATCCGCCCCCGAGCCGACCACCCCAACACCCCCGACCCCGAACGACGCATACGCGTCGGCCTCGTTTCGCCAGACCTCCGCACCCACTCCATCGCCTACTTCATCCAGCCGATCGTCGAGCACCTCGATCCAAACCGCTTCGAAACCTACCTCTACCATACCGCACGCTCCGCCGACACCATGTCCGAATCGCTGCAATCCGCGTGCACCACATGGCGCGATTGCCCAGAGGGAATGAACCAGGCACACAAGCACATCGTCGCAGACAAGATCGACATCCTCGTCGAACTCAACGGCCACTTCGCCGGCAACCTCCTCCCCCTCTTCGCCGCACGCCCTGCACCCGTCTCCGTTACCATGATCGGCTACGCCAACACCACAGGCCTCACCACCATCGACGCGCGCATCATCGACGACATCACAGACCCCGCCCCCGAGTCCGACGCATGGGCCACAGAATCACTCATCCGCGTCCCAGGGTGCTTCCTCTGCTACCGCCCACCAAACGATGCCCCCGCCTGCACCGACCCGGACCCCGACCGCCCGTTCACCTTCGGCTCCTTCAACGACCTCCGCAAGATGTCCCCATCCTGTATCGCAACCTGGTCCGCCATCCTCCACGCCTGCCCGGACGCCCGCCTGCTCCTCAAAACCTCGCGCTTCGATCAGCCCGCCGCATGCGATGACCTCCTCGCCAGATTCGCATCGCACGACATACACCCAGACCGACTCGAACTCCGCGGACGCACCGAGTCCATGCAGGACCACCTCGCCCTCTACAACAGCATCGACTGCGCACTCGATACCTTCCCCTACACCGGAACAACCACCACCTGCGAAGCAATGCATATGGGCGTGCCCACCGTCACCCTGCTCGGACAATCACACGCGGGACGCGTCAGCGCATCGCTCATGCACGCCGTCGGCATCCCCGAATGGATCACCAACGACACCGACGCCTACACCCAACGCGCCATCGACGCCCACGCATCCGCGAAGCGCTCCGCGTCGGACCGCGAATCACTCCGCCAGCAACTCGCCTCTTCATCGCTCTGCGATGAACAGGAGTACGCATCCAAAATCGCCGCAGCATTCACCTCGTGCTGGTCAAACTGGTGCAACACCAACGGAGGTGCGTAATGGGCATCGTCTGGCTCGCCTCCTACCCCAAATCGGGCAACACATGGCTCCGATTCCTCCTCTACTCCGTCATGCACGCCCCACCTACACAATCACTCGACATCGCGCGGAAAATCCCCGACATCCACCGCCCGCTCCCAACCGATGTCATGAACGACCAACGCATCATCGCCAAGTCCCACTACGCCTTTTCCGAAAAACACCCCAAAGCATCCGAAACCGAACGCGCCGTACTCATCATCCGCCACCCCCGAGATGTACTCTTCTCAGCACTCAACTACCGCAGGCTCGCAGGGCTTACAACCGCACAGATGTCCGACGCCCAATACGCCCGCCTGTTCATCGCCCACAAAGGCGACCCCGAGTTCAACGCACAGGGATTCGGGACATGGGAAGGGCACATCCAGTCATGGAACAACCAGACCGATTTCCCCATCCACCTCGTGCGATACGAAGAGCTCAAGTCCGACACCGCGGCACACCTCCGCGCCGTCCTCGATTTCCTCGAGATCGAAGCGTCACAAAGCGCCATCGACAAGGCCATACAGGCAAGCTCATTCGACTCCATGCGCGCCATGGAGATCCGCGAGAAGCACAACAGCGCAGCAAACCCCAAGTCCCAGTCACTCTTCGTCGGCAACCCCAAGTCCAAAACCTACTTCATGAACGCAGGCAAAACCGGACACACACTCCGATCGATCTCGCCCGATCTGGAGTCCGCCTTCAACAAGTCTTTCGCCGAATCAATGCAGCGCTACGGCTACGAGTAAAAACCGGGATCAACCCTCAGGGCTCATACCCCATAATCGCGCACGCTCGCTGATAGTCCTCGTTCGCGCGGAACCGCTCCACCAGTTCCTCATCCACCGCCTTGCGAGGCATCGACACGATCTCCTTCTTCTGCGACCCACGCCCAAGCGAGGGCACCGTGTCGCCAGTGATCGTTGTGTACTTGTGCCACTTCTCCCGATACCCCGGATCAAACTCGATCGCGAGCTCATCACACATCGCCCGCAGCACCGAGTCCGGATCTCGCGTGAAATCCTCGTACCGATGGAACCCGTTCTCCGCCGCGAACTCCGCGAACTTCATGCAGCCCGTGCAGTACTTCTCAAACACCAGATGAGGCCGCACAACATCGAGCTGGATCAACGACAGATACTGATCGATCGGGTGACGCGTCGTCACCGAACACCGGATGTCGTACACCGACTCGATCGCATCACGAAGCGCAAAGCCGTGCCCGGGCTCCATCACCGTCGGCACACCGATGTAGTCCACATGCGACCAGTCACGCAACACCAGCGTCGAACCCTTGTCATTCGCACGCTGATCGCAGGTGCTCACAAACTGCAGCACGCTCGGCGCCCGCATCTTGTACCGCATCAGGTCCTTCTTCCCGATCAGCCCGAACCACTTGCTCGCCTGCATCATCGGGTTCGTCGTCCGCAGGTCCGCCGGGTGAATCTCACTGATCAGCGTCACACCCTCCATGCACCCGATGCACTTGCTCACAAGCGTCCCGCCCGATCGCGCCAGGTTGCGAATAACCCGCATCGTGGGTTTCTTCGATGCACACATGCTCAAGACTCCGTCGCGCTCTGTTCAATCAACCCGGACGATCGCATCCACGCATACTGACGCGCAATCCCATCCTCAATCGAAGTGGTGGGGGCATACCCAAGCTCCTCACCGCTCCGCGACAGATCCGCCCAGGTCCGATCAACATCACCCGCCTGCAGACCCATCTCGTTGATCACCGCGTCCTTCCCAACCACGCCCTCGATCGCCTCAATCAACCCGTTGAGCGTGATCGGATGATCGCCCCCAAGGTTCCAGATCCGATACCCATGCGCCTCAATCCGCTCATACGCGCTGAGCACACCCGTCACAATATCATCGATATAGGTGTAGTCCCGGCTCGTCGTTCCATCACCAAACTTATTGATCGTTTCGCCACGCGCCACCTTGCCGAGAAAAAGACTGATCGCCAGATCAGGACGCTGTCTTGGACCAAACACCGTAAAGAAACGCAGCATCGCCACCGGCATCCCCGTCAGATGATGGTGCGTCTCACCGATGAGCTCGCACGACCGCTTCGTCGCAGCGTACGGCGAGATCGGATGCTCAACAGAATCAATCTCCGCGAACGGCGTCTTCTCATTGTTCCCATACACACTGCTCGACGAAGCGCACACAACACGCCCACACCCGCTTGCACTCGCCGCGCTCAGCACACGCTGCGTCCCCACAACATTCGCCAACGCATACCCGCCAGGGTCCGCGATGCTCGGACGCACACCCGCCTTGGCCGCAAGATGAATCACACCCGTCAAACCCTGACCATCCACCACCTCGGCAAGGCGCGACTCGTCCGTGATATCCATCTCGTGCGACACGAAACGATCGCCATAGGCCCGCTGCAACCCAGCATGATTCGCGCGCTTCCGACCAACATCGTAATACGGGTCGAAGTTATCAACGCCAATCACGCGCGCACCCAAACCCAACAGACGATCGGCCACATGCGAACCGATGAAACCGGCGCTGCCAGTGATCAGGATCCGTTCGTTGTCCATCTGCATCCGCACAATGCTCCCGCGAAGAAAACGAAAAGCGGATGGTAAACACCCACAACCCGTCCACCACCGACTTCAGCCACACAACAAGTCAAAAAAAGCAGGGCGCCATGTGTCCAAGGCGCCCCGCTGGAGGAGAGAGAGATCTGTATACAAGGTAGAAACTTTCTTCTTGACAAGTTCATTTATCGGCATACTGCCGTAAAAGTTTGTCTAATTTAACGCGAAACCCCCGAAGGAGGGGGGGTGTTTGGGTTGTTTTCTGCGCATTCTTTGTGGATACATACACTTGGAACTTCACAACTCGCACGATAAAGTAGTCCCTGATCAGCACTTCGCGGCCAACACAAACGACCGCTATAAACGGATACCGACCAGATCATGCCCGCAACGGACGAACCCGATCGATCTTCGATGCCTCCTCAGGAGGCCGAAGACCAACCCCCCCCCAGTACCAACAAGGCGCCCGCTGCGCAGATCGATGTCGATATCGATCCCCATTCCGGTGCGCTCACGACACAACAACTCAACACACTCCGCGAGCAAACCAACCGCGTGCTCGCGCTCATACCCAATACCGGCTCGCTCCGCGTCCGCATCGTCAACGACGAGGACATGATCGACGCACACAAACGATTCTCAGGCCTCGACTCCACGACGGATGTGCTCACCTTCGATCTCGCATCAGACGACACCGACTACAACAACAAAGCGCTCGACACCGACCTGATCGTCTGCGCCGACGAAGCACGCAGACAAGCGAGCCAACGCTACCACCCCGTCACGCACGAACTCCTCCTCTACATCGTCCACGGCGTGCTCCACTGCCTTGGCTTCGACGACCACGATCAAGACGACTACGAACGAATGCACGCACGCGAGGACGAACTCCTCAACGCGGCAGGCATCGGCACTGTCTTCCACGCATCCACAGACAAGGAACACCAATCATGATGGCCGGCTGGTGGCTTATCGCGGCGCTCGGGTGCGTACTGCTCGCGGCATTCTTCTCCGCGCTCGAACTCGCCCTCCACACACTCTCACGCGTACGCATGAGCGCCGAGCTCGACGACGAACACCCGCACCGTCACCGTATACAGACAATCCTCGATGATGTCGCAGGACACGCCGCGTCGCTCTCCGTATTCACCATCGCAACACGGCTCAGCGCCGCAGTCTGCTTCGTCTTCTGGGCCGCGGGCCTCCGACACGAAACCTCACCCTCCGCGATCAGCATCCTCATTGGCCTGCTCATCGCGACCATCCTCATCTGGCTGGGTTCAGCGCTCATCCCCATGGGGGTCGCAACCCACGCAGGCGAATCCGCGCTCCTCAGGCTCGCACCCGTCGCACGCATCACACACCTGCTCGTCCTCCCCCTCCTCCCAGCACAGCGATTCCTCACCGAAGTCGTCCGCAGACTCGTCGGCGCAGAAAAAAACAACCGAGACATCAACATCTCATCAGTCTCAGACCTCCGCGCAATCGTCGAAGACGACGAGGTCGAATCAAGATTCGACGAGACAGAACGCGACATGCTCGAAGCGGTCGTCGAGTTCCGATCAACCTCCGTCGAACAGATCATGACACCCCGCACAGAGATCGACGCACTCCAATACACCGACGACCTCACAGAAGTCATGAAGTTCGTCGACGAGCACGGCCACTCCCGAATCCCCGTATACCGCGAAGACCTCGACCACATCGAGGGAATCCTCTACGCCAAAGACCTCCTCCGATGGATCACAAACCACGGCCAAGACGGATCACCATTCGTGCTCGCCGATGTCACACGCGAACCATCGTTCGTGCCAGAAACAAAGACCGTGCGAGAACTCCTCGCACAACTCCTCGCCGACCAGGTCCACATCGCCATCATCCTCGATGAATACGGCGGCAACTCCGGACTCGTCACCATGGAAGACATCGTCGAAGAAATCTTCGGCGAAATCCAGGACGAATACGAAGACCCGGAAGACCCCGCAGGCAATGTCCAGCTCGATACAAAAGCGAAGGCAGCAATCATCGACGCACGCACCGAGATCGACGACGCAAACGACGAACTCGAAGCCATCGGCCTCGAACTCCCCGAGTCCGACGACTACGACACCATCTCAGGGTTCGTCAACACAACCCTCGGCCGCATCCCCGAAACCGGCGAAGAGATCGAGCTTTCAATGATGAAGATCGACATCCTCGAAGCAGAACCAACCCGCGTCGTCCGCGTCAAAATCACCCGCGCCGAAACAACCGACGAACCCACCGAGTTCTCCACCCAAAACGCCAAATAACCCCCCCTCTCCTCCCCCGGGCCTCCGGGGGAGGTGCCGGCAAAGCCGGCGGAGGGGTCTTCATCTTTTTGTCTCCCTCCCCCGCACACCATACCCCCCGGGTGCCCTGCTTTGAGTCCGCCGCAGGCGGAACAAAGCAGGAACCAACACCCCCCAACAACCATCTCCCTCTTCCCTGATGGCTGATGGCTGATGGCGAGTGACGAGTGACCAGTCCCTTCTTCCTCCCCCCTCCCTACCATCCCCAATGCCACTCAAGCTGTACAACACACTCACCAAATCACTCGAGCCATTCGTCCCCCAGGACCCGGATCACATCCGCTTCTACACCTGCGGCCCGACCGTCTACGACGACGCCCACATCGGCAACTTCCGCTCATTCCTCGCCGCCGACCTCCTCCGACGCTGGCTCGAATCACCCCTCTGCACACTCGCCGACACCGAAGGCAACGAGCATCAGGGCCCGCGCCAAGTCACCCATGTCATGAACATCACCGATGTCGGCCACATGACCGACGACGACAACGCCGACGGCGCCGGCGAAGACAAAATGGAAGTCGCCGCCCGCCGCATCCTCGAAGCCAAAAAGTCCGGCACCCTCCCGCCCGACGCCAAGGTCGACCCAAACAACCCCTTCCAGATCGCCCAGTTCTACGAAGCCCGATTCAAGGCCGACGCGATCGCGCTGGGCATGAAAGTCGCCATCGACGACCGCGACCGAGACAAGAACACACCGACCTTCATGCCCCGCGCCACCGGCAACATCAAAGAAATGAAACAGGTCATCGAAGACCTGCTCGAAAAAGGCGACGCCTACCCCGCCGGATCACCCGGCAGCCGCGCAATCTACTTCAATGTCCAGAAGTTCCAGCGCTACGGCAAACTCTCCGGCAATACCCTCGACCAACTCAAGGGCGGCGCCGGTGGCCGCGTCGACGAATCCAACCAATCCGAAAAGAAACACCCCGCCGACTTCCTCCTCTGGAAGGAAGACGCATCCCACAAAATGAAATGGCCATCACCGCGCGTCCCCGGCCAAGACGACTGGGGCGACGGCTACCCCGGCTGGCACATCGAATGCACCGCCATGGCCCTCAACCGCCTCATCCCCGGCGGGCTCAACGCTGCGAAGGCCAAACACGCCCACATCGACCTCCACTCCGGCGGCGAAGACAACATTTTCCCGCACCACGAATGCGAGATCGCCCAATCCTGCTGCTTCACCGGCGCCGACCACTTCGCAACACACTGGTTCCACCCACGCTTCCTCAAAGTCGACGGCCAAAAGATGTCCAAATCCAAGGGCACCATGTTCACCCTCCGCGACCTCACCGCCAAAGGCTTCGACCCCGCCGCCATCCGCCTCGAGCTCATCAAAACCCACTACCGCGCCAACGCCGACTTCTCCATCCAAGGACTCAAGGACTCCACCCGCACCGCCCAGCGATGGAAACGCTTCATCCACTTGGGCAAGCAAGGACAACCCGGCGAACCAAACACCGCCGTCCGTGATGCCGTCATCAGCGCGATGAACGAAGACCTTAACATTGCCGGCGCGATCGGTGCCATCAACAAGTGGATCAAGGACACCCCCGAACCAACACAAGCCGACGCCGAACTCATGACCCAGTTCGACGCCTTCCTCTCCGTGTGCGATCTGCTTCAGGAAGCGCCCGAAGCCAGCGACACCGGCATCGCCCTCTACCAACCCGGCGTCACCCCCTCCGAAGAGATCGAATCCCTCCTCCAGCAACGCGCCGACGCCAAGAAGTCCAAAGACTTCGCCGCCGCCGACGCCATCCGCGATCAGCTCACTGCCATGGGCCTTTCCATCATGGACAAACCCGGCGGCAAAGTCGAAGTCGCCATCGCCAACTAACACACCCCCTCCTCCCCCGGGCCTACGGGGGAGGTGTCACGCGCCAGCGCGTCGTAGATCCGCCTCTGACGGAACGGAGGGTGTCTCCCTCTCCGCATCTCCTTCCCCGCGCTCCTTCCCCGCCCCAGCGGGGAAGGTGGATTCGGCGCAGCCGAAGACGGATGGGGTCTTACTCTCTAGTCTCTCACCGCGATCCGCCAAAGACTGAGCGACGGAGGGGGTCTTCATCCATCTTCCTCTTCGTGCCCTTCGCGATCTTCGCGTCCAACCCATCCCCACACCATCACTTCCCACCAACTTCCCACGAATCTTCTTGAAACACAACGCGTTTATACGACAATACAGTGTCGCATACACCAAACGAGTGGGGATCCCGCGCCATGGCATCAACCGTCTTCTACTTCCAAGTCCACCAACCACACCGCCTCAAGCCCTACTCCGTCTTCCACACGGACCCCTTCTACTTCAACGAGGACGCCAACGGCGAGATCGCCGAAAAAGTCGCCAACAAGTGCTACCGACCAACAACAAAGCTCATCCTCGACCTCATCAAGAAACACGAGGGCAACTTCCGCGTCTCCTACGCAATCACCGGCACCGTCATCGAACAGTGGAAAAAGTTCACCCCTGATGTCCTCGACCTCTTCGTCCAGCTCGCCCAAACCGGGTGCTGCGAGTTCGTCGCCGAGACCTACTACCACTCGCTCTCATTCCTCTACTCACAGGACGAGTTCCACCACCAGATCGACATGCACACCAAGCTCATCCAGGAGCACTTCGGCCAAACCCCACGCGTATTCCGAAACACCGAGCTCATCTACGCCAACGAGCTCTCCCGCGCCCTGTCCAAGATCAAAGACGAAGACGGCAACCCCCGATTCCTCGGCGCCATCTGCGAAGGCGTAGACCGACACCTCGGCTACCGAAGCCCAAACTACATCTACCGCCCACCAAACGACGCCGACGGCAACACCATCCTCGCCCCCAACGACCGGCCCTTCGGTCTCCTCCTCAAAAACTACAAGCTCTCCGACGACATCGCATTCCGATTCGGAAACAAGGGCTGGGAGGAATACCCTCTCTCCGCAGACAAGTTCGCCAAATGGGTCCACCAGATCAACGGCGACGGCTACCTCTGCAACCTCTTCATGGACTACGAAACCTTCGGCGAGCACCAATGGGCCGACACCGGGATCTTCCAGTTCCTCGAGCACCTCCCAACAGCAATCTTCGATGTCGCCAAAAAAGCCGACGGCACCACCGAAAACCACTTCATCACACCCTCAGAAGCACTCGCCCAGTTCGACCCCATCGGCGAGTACGATGTCCCCGACTTCATCTCCTGGGCCGACACCGAACGCGACCTCACCGCATGGCGAGGCAACGCCATGCAACACAACGCCCTCGAAGAAACCTACCGCGTTGAAAAGATCCTCAAAGACCGACTCGTCGAGGCCAAATCCAAGGGCGACCCCAAGAAGCTCCAGGACATCGAATACATCGTCACCGACTGGCGCAAACTCACCACGAGCGACCACTTCTACTACATGTGCACCAAATACTGGGCCGACGGCGATGTCCACAAATACTTCTCCCCCTACGACTCCCCCTACGACGGCTACATCAACTTCATGAACGTCCTCGACAATGTAAAAACCCGCCTCGCCAAGGTGTAGATTTATATAAATAGACTGAATATGTGGTTTCCTACTGCCAATGCAGGAGGGATTGCGATGAGTGCTGCGAAAATAGCACATCCTCCACCACCAGAGGTGTTTGTTTGTTTCTTTGGTGCTTCGTAGTTTGGGCTCTGCATGCAGTTTTTATTCCAGCAAGCAGTGCCAGCCATTTTTGAGCATCCGCACGCCATACAGGTATCTGTTTTAGTCATAAGAATGACCTCCTTTTATATTTAGAACATAACGAAAATAATTCTACATGTAAACCCCCACAACAGGGGCTAGTTTCCGGGTGCCCGTACTCGCCGCGCAGCGGCGCAGTGCGGCTCTTGTCCCTCCCCGCGCCTCGCGGGGAGGTGCCGAGTCCCCGAGGCGGAGGGGGCCCCCTCCGGGTGCCACGGGTTGCTCAGCCGCAGGCTGACAACCCGTGCCCCCCAACAACCATCGACACCCACACCTCAACCACACCCAACCACAAAATACCCCACCGGAGCGCAGACCTGCAGCCAAGGGTCAAGCGCAGTCCACCTCTGGAAAACCTGGAGAAAGAATCGCAAAGCACACAGCGACGACTCAATAATCCCGCCCGCGCACGCCGTCTCGTGTGTTGTGCAGCCGTTCAAGAGGTACACCATCGACGAACGGGTTGTCCACCGCCGGGGTCGCCGCAGATGGGCGGTGTTCGGCCCCGTGTCCGTCAGCGAAGAGCATCGGAGTCGGCTCGTCAAGATCGGGACCGGCCCGCCGAAGTTCGCGACGCACATACGGCAACTCCCAATCCCACATCAGGGCCTTGCTCGACGGATAGGCGACCATACCCAGTCTCACGGCACGGACCAGCGAATCGTCAGCGACGCCCTCGCCGCTCCACACACGCGGATCGGCCAGGAATGAGTTGCTGTAGGTGTAGGAAGGGGGCTCGATGCAAGAACTGACACCCGTTTCATCATCTCGGCGAGCGCCCGGTGAGAGCATCACCTGGCGCAGCTCGGCCATATCGATAACGCCGCTCATCGCGAGCGGCCAATGCGACGACATCTGCCAGATCGGCGAAAACTGCACAGGAATACCGCACGAGTTCACGCCCCGCCTTGTCCACGGGTATGTGTCGGCGCTTTGCTCGGCATACTGCTCAACGAACTGACCGAGGGTGCGCAGATTGGAGAGGCTCGCGGTACGCTTGGCCGTCCCGACGCTCCCGCTCAGCGCCGGAAGCAGGATAGCCAGAACCAACCCGATGACGCCAATGGTCACGAGCAACTCAATCAAGCTAAAGCCGCGCCGGCCAAGGGGGGGGCACATCTTGAATCTCCTCGATCTCATCCGATGATCAGAACGGCGGCATCCGGGCCGCCTCCCCCGTCGGCACATCGTCAATGCTGACCGCCACCAGCGTCCACCGCGTGGTTTGCGGGTCGCGCATGTACGAGAGCACCAGCGCCCCGTCAAACTCCGTGCCGTTGAGAATCCCCTTGGAGCGCATCGGGATTCGGACCTCTTGGATGTTCATCCGGGCGGATTGAACTTGCTCGGCGGTGAGGAACGCATCGCCCACGCCCGAGAGCTTGTTGAATCGCCATCCCGTGACTCGGTTGAGCTCCGCCTCGTTGATTTGAGATTCCCCGTCAACAACGCTCGCCTGGATGCTCAGCCGGTCGGGATCGAAACTCGACGCGCGGAGCGGACCGGTCGAGTCCAGCCAAGCCTTGTTCCGCCGTTCCGGGTCCGCCCAAACCGCTGAGGCGGGCGGCTCGTCTCCCGCCTCAGCGAGGTACGCGAGATAATCGTCCGCCGTACCACCCAACCAGGCACGCAGAATCTCCTCGATATCCGCAGCCAAGACGTCACCATCGGGCAGCGAGGCTTCCGCCGAACGCGACAAAGCACGGGCGGCTGCAAGCTGGGCGATTTCATCCACGCGATCGGCATCCATTCCGACCACTCGCGCCGCAACCGCCGGCTGGTCCCGGACCTCTGTGACCGTGTCGCGCCCACCAAGGCGGACAACGGAGATCACAGCCAGAACCAGCCCGACCACACAAAGAGCCGCAGCCGTCAACATGGGCCAATTATGGAAATGGAATCGTCTCATAAATTAGCTAGTCCAGGCAGGCCACTCTGAGCCCGACGATGCAGGTTTCGTCCTCGTTCCAAGTTACGACGCAAGCGCAGCTTCCCTCTTCGCAATACTTCGTCGCCGTAAGCGGGACTCCGTTGCAATCATGAACGGGGCCGCATTGGCAGTTCGGAGCCGGCGTGGGGCCGGGCCCCCCCACTTGGGCCATCGCGATGCTGGCGATCGAGAGTGCTCCCAAGAGGCCCGCACATGTACCCATGAGCGACATTCGAGTATTTGTTAACATAACTGTAACTCCTTGTCTTCATGTGAACCAAGTCGCGCCGGCCATGCCAGCGCTGCGATCATAATCAGCAGTGCATTACGTGCCATGCCGATGCCGTTATCGATAGCCCCGTTCCCTGAGATTGCTGGCAGCCCGCACCCGCAAGGACTCGTCGGATTCACAACGAGCAGTGCGCCGAGCACCACGCTAAACAATATAAGTAGTATGGTCGTGACTATCAGGCAGGCGCGCGGACGAATGCCTGAAATCAACCAAGCCGCGAGCAATACTTCGAGGAATACAAGCCCCGCTACGGACCAAACCGGAAACCATTCACCGAACAGCGTGTCGATCACTTCCACCGTTGGTTGAGGGTTGAATCCTTTCATCACACTTGATATGAGGAAGACAACCGCCAACAGCCATCGCCCAGCCGATTGCACATACTCACTCCGCATCGCTCGGGACTCGGATCGATGCCGAGTGTTTGCAAAGAGTTTGCAGAGCGTTTGATGAGCTGCAGAATACTTCATCATACAAGCACCGTAATCAGTCAGTCGCATGTGTGCAAGGGTATTACCCCATAAACCTTTGCCTGTGTGAATCGTTCTTGTTAATTCCACAGTCCAAATGGGGTGGTGCTTAGAATTGAGTATTCGTGCACAGCCATGTGCATGCAGATAACAAACGCTCCTGCACGCCCTTGAAGCAGTCCAAACACCCCACCCACATTTCACCTATCCCGCACCCCTCCTCCCTGCGTCCTCAGTGCTCTCTGCCACCTCTGCGTACCCCCTCTTCAAGCTCTTCGCGTTCAACCAACCCCCCCAGCGCATCTCCCCCTTTGTGCGCCGATCCCCCGCGCATCTCACGATCTGTGCGCAACATCCCCGCACTACCCCGTTTCATCCTTGAGCCGTCCACGCCGTCTGCGACAATTCCCACCATGCAGACATCAAACCGATTCGCCGAGTACGACTTCAACACCGCCTTCCCACCAGCCACACCCACTCGCCTCCCCCGCGCTTGCGGGGGAGGTGCCGAGCAAAGCGAGGCGGAGGGGGCTTCTCCCAACTCCCAAGCATCCTCCCCCGGGTTTCGCAGATCCGCCGAAGGCGGACCGGGGGAGGTGTCGCCGCGCAGCGGTGACGGAGGGGGTCTCCCTTCCTCTTCCTCTCCCTCTTCCCCATTGCCTATTGCCCACTGCCCATTGCCTCCTCTTTCCAACGCCCTCCTCGAAGACCTCCTCAACCCCTCCATCTCCTCCCTCGACCTCTGCGCCATCCACAAGCTCTCACTCCCCGCACTCGCCGACCTCCTCGAGTCCGACCAGTTCAAACTCGCCCAATCCTGCATGAAGCGCATCAACTCGTCGCGCACCGACTTCGTCCAGCCAGAAGCCGAGGCCATCGCACTCGTCCGCACCCACGACATCCTCAAAGACAAACCAGAAACCCCCGCCCACGCCGAAACCCAACGAAAAGCCGCATCTTTCCTCCGCCCTTCCACCCGTGGCACAGGCGTCTCGCCTGTGCAAAGCGAGGCGGAGGGGGCCTCCCAAAGGCCGAGTACCAGTTCTCACGCTGCCTCCCCCGCACCCGTCGGGGAGGTGTCACGCGCAGCGAGTCGCAGATCCGCCTCTGGCGGAACGGAGGGGGCCTCCTGTCCCTCCCCACGCCCCACCGAGTCACAACCCCGCCATACGCAGCGCGCCTCCACATCCAACCCCCCTCCCAAAACCCTTGTTTCACACACCAACAAACTGGTACACTCAAAACAATCAAACAACCGCACATCGGTAGAGAGGGCCATGATGTCACACAACAAAAACAAATCACTCAACGCACTCATCGCAGCGACAGTCGGCGCCGCCGCATCACTCGCGCACGCGCAGAACGCATTCACATACCAGGGCACACTCGACGAGAACGGTGCACCAGCCAACGGCACATACGACATGCGCTTCTCCGTCTGGAACGACCCGACCAGCGGCCCGCCCGACTTCCAGTTCGGCGTCACGCAAACACGCTCCGCCGTAACCGTCGAAGACGGGCTCTTCACAGTCTCGCTCGATCTCGGCAATGAAGCATTCGAAACCCTCGACCCACGCTTCCTCCAGATCGAGGTCCGCGAATCAGGAACCGGAGGCTACACCGAGCTCGCACCACGCTCCCCCCTCGACTTTGCGCCACGCTCCGTCTTCTCGCTCCAGTCCGCATCCACCAGCGCGCTCGATCTGCCGCTCTCCCTCTCAGGCCCGCCCCTCTCCCCCCTCGGCGCAACCCTTAACATCATAAACAACGACACATCAGGCGCAGCCTTCTATGCGCAAGCACCAACATGGGGCATACTCGGATTCGCAGGCGATTTCTCACCCTACCCGCCCGTCAATACACCCGCCGGGATCTTCGGTGTCGGTGAAGCAGTAGGCGTCGGCGGCTCGAGCAACAACGGCTCGGGCATCCTCGGGATCACAAACAACGGCTACGCAGGAGAGTTCCGGACCCTCGCCACAAACGACGGCGTGCCGCTCTACGCACACACCGCAGGATCAGGGAATGCCGCAATCATTGAGAGAAACGCAACCACCGGCACTGCAGCGGCGCTCCGCGTCATCAACGACTCAACATCATCCTCCGCCTACGCCGTCCACTCCACCATCACCTCCACCAGCCCCGGCGGCAACTCAACCGCACTCCGTGGCGAGAACCGAGGCGAAGGATTCCTCGGCATCGGCGTCTGGGGATCGCACAACGGCTCCGGCTGGGGCATCTACGGCACAAGCGGATCAGGCGGGCTCGCAGGCAACTTCTCAGGCAATGTATTTGTCTCCGGCTCCCTCTCAAAAGGATCGGGAACATTCAAAATCGATCACCCGCTCGACCCCGCAAACATGTACCTCTCGCACTCATTCGTCGAATCCCCCGACATGAAGAACATCTACGACGGCGTCGTCACCCTCGATGAACAAGGCACCGCCACAATCTCCATGCCCTCATACTTCGACGCACTCAACACCGAGTTCCGCTACCAACTCACCTGCATCGGCGGCTACGCGCCCGTCTACATCGCAGAAGAAATCAACGACCGACAGTTCGCCATCGCCGGCGGCTCGCCCGGGCTCAAGGTCTCATGGCAGATCACCGGCATCCGCCAGGACCCCTTCGCCAAGGCCAACCCCGTGCAGGTCGAGCAGCAGAAATCCGCCCATGAACAGGGCCGATACCTCCACCCCGAGCTCTACGACCAGCCAAAGGAAAAAGGCATCTACTACATCGAGCCCGAAACACAAATCCAGAACTGAACACTCACCCCGAACCCCGAACAAGCGCTCGCGCGTTGCGGATCGCCCCGCGCTCAAATCGCGCAGCATGGATCGGCTGCGTCCCGAGCATCTCGGCCAGCGCCTTGCGCGTGATCGGGTGGGTTTCGCCCATCGCGAATCGCAGCACGAGCACCACCCGATCCCGCTCATCCACTTGGTCGAGCACACCGATGATGCGCGGGTCCGGATCGAGCCAACGCTGCCATGGCGCCACGGTGTGGGTCCAATCAGGGATCACGATCCCCGAAGCGATCCGCCGTGCCGCGCGTCCCTCGCCAACCGGCTGAGCAACATCGGGCTGGCCCGCCGCGTACCGGTTCACCGCCAACCCGATGGGTGCCGCGATGCGTCCGCCGTGCGTCGGGTCATAACGATCCAGCGCACCGGACGCAACCCCAATCCCACCGAGCACCAGCTGCGCCGCGCGAGACGGCGCGAGGGTGTCGATCGGCCCACCCAACCGCGACTCGATGCTCGAAAGCACCAACGCGAGCTGGGTCTGCAGCAGGGCTTTCTTGAGCATCGTGATCAGGCGCAGATCCGTCTCGATCTCATCGAGCAACGCCGCGCTCGGCGCGCGATCATCGACCCGCGCGATCCGCGCCCCGCAATGACGGCGCAGCAGGTAAATAGCTTTCGATCGGACCTGCTCCTCGTACGCCACACTCGGCGTGCGGACGCGCATGGTGTCGATGAGCGTCGCCAGATCGGTGTGCGCCTCGATGCGTTCGATCTGTTGCATCGGTTCGGTGCCGAGTGTCGCGCGGAGCTCGGACTCGTTGATGGGTTGGTCGGGGAGCGCGAGATCGCGGAGCAGGCGGGCGCGGGCGAGTCGCGATGCGCGCCCGATGGCGCTGACGCGCCGGTCGAGTCGTTTGGCGATGGCTTTGGGTTCGATCCCTCGCATGGTGGCGCGGAGTGCGAGCATCCCCTCGCGGTTCCCGGCCGGGCCGGGCTCGTCGAAGATGGGGGTGGTTGATCGTTCGTCGAGACGCAGGAGCATCTGACGGACCCCCTCGTGCGAGTGACCGGTGCGCTGGGCGATGCGTTGGGCGGCCTGCGATCGGGAGTATCCGAGCCGGCGCTGGTACCCGCGGGCCCAGCGGATGATCCGCTCGCGTTCGCGTTGGGGGATGCGATCGAATCGGGCGGCGCGTCCGAGGCGCTCGGCGTGGAGCGTCTCGAACCACTCGACCGCCGCTTGCTGGAAGACGACGGATCGGCGCCCCTTTCCCAGATCGAGGCGGCGCGCGATGAGCCCGAGTCGGCGGTAGCGCTCGATGGTTTTGCGCGACACGCTCCAGCGTTCGCAGAGGTCGTTGATTTTGAAGATTGGGCCTTGCACATCGTCGGGGGTGAGCCCGGCGGATTCGGAGATGGATTCGGCGAGTGCGGAGAGGTCGCCCCGGAGCGCGTCGCCGGGCACGATGTCGGGCGATTCGATGTTGGGGCGGTAGGCGGTGACGCGGAAGACGACCCAGTCCTCGGGGTAGACGAGATCGGGGTCGATCTGCGGCGCGAGTTCGTCGATGCGATCGAGGTGGCGGATGAGCGTGGGTTTGGACGCGAACCCGAGCTCACGCGCGAGTCGCGCGATGCAGGGGGTCCGGGCTTTGCTCAACGCGGGCATGGTCGAGTTTATGCGATCGGACAGGGTCTAGTTCGCGTCAAGGCGGTATCGGATCTCGTGCACAGTTTGAATCGCGCGAGCGAGGTGCGTCCCCCAGTGGCTCTCATAGTGAAATCGCCACTTCCATGACGCTTCGCGTTGTGTGTCATGCGTGTTCATGTCCCAGAGCTTCAGACCATCTTTGAGGTCTCGATAGATGTCTGCGAGGTCATCCCAGAGCATTGATGCGCGGATCGCGCAGTAGTTGTCGGCGGGCTTTACCGTGTTCCATGATTTAATATGCAAGTCGTAGAGCCGGTTTGTTTCATCCGTGGTAAGTTGCTCGAGCCGTTGAGCGAGCACTTTCCACTGCTTGTGGTTCATGTTTCTGGACTCGGCTTCGGGCGTCTCGGGCGCATCAGGGTCCGCGTCGATCTGCAGGATGGCGACATGCAGCTGCGCGAGGAGGAGTTCCAAGGACGAATAGAAGTTATTGGGTCGAGCTTCCGGTAGCGACTCGATGAATGTGCAGTAGTGTTGCGCAGCATCGGCGAATGCGTTGAGTGCTTGCGTGCTCATGGGGTCTTGATTCACTGGGGTGTGAGTTCTGTCGAGTTGGTGGAGACCCAATGTGGTTGCTTGGCGTCGAGGATGCCGTGTTGTTTGAGTTTGGTGGCGAAGAGTTCGACGGCTTGGCGGGCGCGGTCGTCGACATTGAAGCTCAGGAGCTGGCCGATGTAGGTGCGGGCGAGATCGCCGGGCCAGTTGTGGGCCTTGGCTTCGCGGGCGACGAGCCAGTCGAGGCGTTGGTCGTTGCGGAGGCGGACGCGCTGGAGCATGGCGGCGGCTTCGTCGATCATGGTGGTGCCCATGTCCGATGCGCGGCACATCCAGCAGGCGTAAACGAAGGGGAGGTTGGTGAGGGTGTGCCAGGCCTCGCCCAGGTCGATCTGGTGGGGGTAGCGGATGGCGGGCGGGGAGTCGACGACGACCTTGTCGCCGATGATGAGGAGGGTCTCCGGCCAGGCCTCGTCGGGGGAGATGGATTGAGATTGGGCGATGCTCATGCGTTCGCGGGCGTCGAACTCGACGAACTCGGCGGTGATGCCGTGCAGTTCGCGGAGGAGCAGGTCGGCGAGCATGACGGAGGTGTGGGAGTCGGTGTCGGCGTGGACGCGGGTGATCTGGTCGATGGGGACGGATGAGAAGAGGCGGACGGTGAGGGTTGGGCCGTCGCAGCCGATCATGCCCGAGGGGATGAGGGCGAGGTCGTTTTGGGGGTTGAGGGCGTCGACGATGGAGGCGAGCCCGATATCGGCTTCGTTCTGGGTGAGCATGGACGCGATCTTTGCGGGTACGGCTTTGACGAGGGAGCAGCCGTTCCAGGTGTCGAGCCCCTCGATGAGGGTGACGGTGTTGAGGAACTGAACCGCGGCGATTCGGGTGGTTTTGGCTGATTTTGGGTCGTGGTTGGTCATGTTGTGGCACCGGGTCTGAGGGCGTGTGGCGGGGAATCTCCCAAAGAATCACGGAATTCGGCGGGTCAACCGATACATTGGGTGGCACGGAGTCTGTTTATCCGTACATTGAATGCAGAACGATGCGGAAAAGCCGCGTGAAAGGGGTTCGTTGCCCGTGTTTATCGGTCGACACTTTCTCTGAATGGGTCTTTGGCCCGCTCCCTTTGCGTATTGCCCGCTCGTCACATTCAGTGTGGACGGTAACAGTCTCCACCCCTGGTTCGGACAGGTGGGTCCGTAGGACAAAATATGGGCTTGTGCGTTGCACCACGAGCCCGAGCGAACCAGTACGAGTTACCTACCCACCCGGCGTCGGGTTGCGCTACAGCCCGGCGTCGATTTTTTTTTGCGCCGACTTTTTTGGGTGGCGTGGGGCGATCGTTCTTGTGTTTCTGCGCGGGTGTCCGATAGTGGGTGCATGAGCGTACGGGGCATACTACTTATTGGCGGCGGCGGGCACGCGAAGGTTGTGTTCGACACGATCCGTGCGTCGGGCATGGGGGTGATCGGGTATTGCGACGACAACGCGCACAGTGCGATGTCGGGCACGCTGGAGTATCTCGGGGCGATCGGGGGCGCGCCGGACCATGATGCGCCGTTGGTGATCGCGATCGGCGATGTGGTGACGCGCCGGCGGTTTCTTGGGGAGCTGGGGGGCGGGGCGCGGTTTGCGGAGCCGATCATCCATCCGAGCGCGGTGGTGAGCGCGAGCGCGGAGATTGGCGAGGGTGTGTTTGTTGGACCCGGGGCGATCGTGAACGCGGATGCGCGGATCGGGGCTCACGCGATCATCAACTCGGGTGTGATCGTTGAGCACGATTGCCGTGTTGGTGAGAATGCGCACATTGCACCGGGGACGGTGCTTGGTGGTGGGGTGTGTGTTGGTGTTGATGTGTTGGTGGGGATCGGGGCGCGGGTGCTGCCGGGGATTGAGGTTGGTGCGGGGAGTGTTGTTGGTGCGGGTGCGGTGGTTGTGAAGGATGTTGGGGGTGGGGATGTGGTTGTGGGGGTGCCGGGACGGGTGCGCGGGGGGTAGGGGAGGGGAGAGCCGCACTGCGCCGCTTCGCGGCGAATACGGGCACCCAGAGGGGGGAGTTGGTTCGCTTTGTTTGGATGGTGTGATGAGGTGAGAGTGGAACTGGTGTGAAAAAACAACCCCGTCTTTGACGGGGTTGTTCAGGTCGGAAGAGTGCGGGTTCAGCAGCCAGTCCAAGAAGACAGAGTGCTGAATAGACTTACATCATCCCAATCTGCGTCACCGTCTCCGTCGAGGTCGCCGTCCCAGATACCGAAGTAATCTGACCCGTTGACAAAGCTGTCGTACCAGTTTGCGATGAAGAGATCGTAGTCATCACAGTCAACGGTACCATCGCCGTTGAAGTCAGCCATATCCCCTGAGAAACTGGATGTAAGTTCTGGGTAGAGTCGTTGGAGCCAGTTTATTTTTTTGACACTGCTTGGGGAAAGGGATGCGTCAGTGGATTGGGCGCTGACCCAGATCACAAAGCCGCGGTCTCGCATGCTTGCCATTTGTGCAAGGGTTGTTGCGCCGTTATCGCTTTGGAAAACGATGATGGCCTCGGTAGTGCTTGGGTCAACCGAAATGGTGCTTGTAGTATCTCGCCATCCTCGATCAGCGGCGAACGAGTCGGTTGCCATCCAAGGCATTGCCTCGAGGTAGTCTGTGTCAGGTCTATGGGTACCCGAGTCGTTGTACCAGGGGATTCCCTCGCCGACGAAGTTGACTCCGGTATAGTCTGGGCTCTGTATGAGATCGATGGTGCGGTCTCGACCGAGGTATCCTGTGCCGCTGGTGTGGCTGGCGTCTGCGGAGTTATCGAGCCAGAGTGCGGTGCAGCCGATGTCGAGCCATGGGAGGTAGTTTTGGTATGTTTCCTGCATGCTGGACTGTTCGTAAGGATCGATGAAGCAGTTTGCGGCGGTGAGGAAGGTGTCGGTTCCTGTGTTTGATGGGTCTGAGCGGTAGTAGAAGCCGAGGTCGGCGTCGTCATCGCTGCAATCCCAGTAAGTCCCGTCGATGTTGTTTCCAAGGCCTGGGGCGGCGGGGTGTCCAGATTGCCATGAGCCAATGAAAACACCAAGCTCGAAATCTGCATCGACATTGGTAAGGGTGTCGTCAATCCAATCCGCAAGATCGTTATCGAGCAAGTCTTTCTGGTCGTCGTCGAGATGGTGGTAGTGTGCTTGGGGTACATACTGGCCAAAGATATTGCCACCGGGGCGGTTGATTGTGATACGCCGGAATCCCTCAGTGATGAAGCCGTCGAAGCGTTGCTTGATGCCAAGGTCATTTGGAGCTGAAGGTGTGGCGTTGTCCCAGATCGCCTTAGCCCAGTAGGGTGTGAGTGCTTTGGGGTTGTGGTATGTTGTGCTGTCACACCAGCGGTTGGCTGTGTAAAAACTATGCCAAATACCCGGGCGTCTGTCTGGGGTGAAACTGAGTGCGGTTACTGCTTGTGTGTTGTATGTGTTTGTGGGTGCAATCGGTCCCTGATACACATACTTTGCAGAGGAAGCGTTTGGCAGTGCGAGTGTGAATGAGTTTTCGCACTGCGCATGTGCCAGTGTTGCGCTAGCGCAAAATAGGATAACGGACGATGATTTGTACATTGGGTCTCCTTTGATGATGATTGAAGTGGTATGAATCTGAATAATACAATGTGGGATGTTGAGTTAGATAGTAGATGCTGGGTGGGAATAGATATTGTTGATTTTCTTGCGCATATCATGCGCTTGTTGCTGTGTATTTGTATTCAGTTAATGGATTTCATTATCTGTTCAAGTGCTTGTCTCGACGGCTGTTCATGGGCCGTCACAATTTGTTTTGAGTCCTGCTCTGGATCGTCCATGATCAAGTAATCCAAGAGAAGAGCATGCGGTGGTTCTTGATACTTAAAGGAGTTGGTGCCGGTGAGAGGGTGATGCGGGATCCTTACCGTTTCGTCAGAGGTAGATCTGCGAGAGGCAGGAATGAGGAAGACCTGCTTTGCCTTTCGGGTCAAAGCAGGGCACCCGAGTTTCATAGTTAAAGCACATTGCCAGAGGTGTTTGTTGAGATGGGAGCCGGGGTTGGGTGAGGGTGATCCGAAACGGGGGCGGCGGGGAGAAGTGGAGTAGTTGATATTGGGGGGGTGTTGCGGATGAATGGGAAGCGGGGTGGTTAGGGGGGTAAGAGAAGAGCCGCACTGCGCCGCTGCGCGGCGAGTACGGGCACCCTGAAACCAGCAGTTTTAGTCGGCGGTTGTTCGCGCTTGTTCGCGGAGGTCGGCGGCTCGGTTGAGGAGGTCTTCGCGGGCGCGTTCGGGATCGATGGATTCGGCGACGGGGGTGAGGTCGAAGTGCCACTCGATGGTGTGGTTGATGTCTGCGGGGATGGCGGTGGCCGCGAGGTCGATCACGGGGTATTCGTGGAGTGGTGCTTTGGCTTGTTTGAGCTCGTGGAGGTGTTCGTAGCCGGGCTTGATGAGCTGGACGTCGTAGCCGCCGTAGAAGGTGAATCGGGTTTCGACGGGGGTGGTGCCGATGTCCTGGTCGTTGAGGAGGACGCGTGCGCCGGGGGGGGTGGAGGTGACGCGGATTTTGCGTTGGACGCAGGCGGGGAGGAGGAGGAGGGAGAAGAGGAAGAGGGGTAAGAGGCAGTAGGCGATGGGTCGTTGGGGGGAGAAGAAAGACTCCATCCGGCCGCCTTTGGCGGCCACCTTCCCCACGGGGTGGGGAAGGCACGAAGAGGCCCCCTCCGTCTCGCTGCGCTCGACACCTCCCCCGCAGGCGCGGGGGAGGCGAGTGGGTGTGGATGTTGTTTGATTAGGCATCGATGGGCTCTTGGGTGGCGGAGTCGTGATGCTCGGTGGGGTCGTCGAACTCGTCGCCTTTGAACATGGATCCGAGGTAGGCGCTGCGGACCTGCTCGGAGTTGATGAGCTGCTTTGGGGTGCCCTCGGCGAGGACGCGGCCGTTGGTGAGGATGTAGGCGCGATCGCAGACGCGGAGGGTTTGTTGGACATTGTGGTCGGTGATGAGGATGGAGATGCCGCGTTGGGTGAGTTGGCGGATTTCTTCCTGGAGGTCTTCGACGGCGATGGGGTCGACGCCGGAGAACGGTTCGTCGAGGAGGATGAGCTTTGGGTTGGTGACGAGTGCGCGTGCGATCTCGAGTTTGCGTCGTTCGCCGCCGGAGCATGTTCGGGCGAGGTCGTTTGCTTTGTGGGAGAGGGAGAACTGCTCGAGGAGCTCGGCGGCGCGTCGTTTGCGATCGGCGCGGGAGAGCTTGAGGGTCTCGAGGATGGCGAGGAGGTTTTGCTCACAGGTGAGGCGTTGGAAGACGGAGGGTTCCTGGGAGAGGTACCCCATGCCCATCTGGGCGTGTCGGTACATGGGGAGTCCGGAGACTTCGGTGTTGTCGAAGATGACGCGTCCGGCGTCTCGTTCGATCATGCCGATGGTCATGCGGAAGGTGGTTGTTTTGCCTGCGCCGTTGCGTCCGAGGAGCCCGACGATCTCGGCGTGCTCGACTTCGAGGGATACGCCGTTGACGACGGTGCGTCCGTTGAATGACTTCTTGAGGTCTATTGCTTCGAGTAGTGCCACGCAGAGATGATAGGGGGCGGGGCGGGTTTGTGCTTAACATCGTCGGCGGAAGACGAGGATTCCGAGCGGGGAGAGGGTTGCCAGTGTTGTGGGTGCGGGGACGACACGGAACTCGAAGGTCGAGTTGAAGGCGGTGTGGCCTACGAACCCGGGAGTGTTTGCGAGGTCCCTGATCAGCCAGGTCCGGACGTAGATACGGTGCTCGCCCGGTCCGAGCGTGATGCGTTGCGTGCCTGCGGATTCCTCTTGTGTCTCGAAATCGAACACTCGGTTTTGGCCTGCGGAGTACTCGAAAATATCGACATCGAAGAGGACGAAGTCGCCCATGCTCCGGTCGGTGGTGGTGTGGCGGAGGTCGAAGGTGGTTTCTTCGAGGAGGTTGAACCTGAAGTAGGAGGAGAGCCTCCCGAGCAGATACTCGCCGGGTGTTCCTTCTTGGGTGTGGATCGAGCAATCGGCGGAGATCTTGAGGAGGTTCTCGGAGGAGAACGATTCGAACGAGGCTTTCGAGGTGGAGGAGCCCGTGTCGTTGGTGTGCGTGAGTGAGAGGTCGAAGGTGTCGTAGGCGGGTTGATTGCTTGCTGGGTGGGCGTAATAGCGTGTGTGGTCGTCGATGGTGACGATGGGCTGACGGAATACGCTGCGGTTGACCATGCCCGCGGAAGCGAGTGGGGCGAGCGCAGCAATGATGAGAACGGGTGTGTGTATTCTGTGTGCCATAACAGCACAAAGGTACATCACGCCCTCGGGGTTGCCAGCAAAGCGTCAGTTTATCAGACGATGCGGAAGGTCATCGGGTATCGGTAGAACTCGCCCCGGTTGGCGGCGACGGATGCCTGGATCATGCCGACGATCGCGACGACGGTGGGGATGAAGGCGACGACGACGCCTACGCCGCAGGTGATGATGGAGAGCGGGATGGCGACGACGGTGAAGATAATGGACCAGATGAGGAGTGATATCTGGAAGTTGACGGCTTCTCGGCCGTGGTCGTCGAGGAAAGATGATTCGTCCTTTTTGACGAGCCACATGATGAGGGGGATGCCGAAGGCGATGATGGTGAGGACCATGTGCGCGAGCAGTGAGAGGTGCATGAGGAGCGCATAGGTGCGCTCGTCGTCTGTCGCGTCTGGGTCGTAGGCGCGGCCTCGCTCGTTGACGGGCGGCGGTCGGTGTTCTGCGTGTGCGGTGTGGTCCATAGGTGATCATCCCCCGGCGGGGTCATTCCCGCAAGGGGTGGTTGGGAGAAAGGTGGGCTGGGTTTCAGGTGTGGGGATGAAAAAACGGGCCCAGGCGGCCCGTTTCAGAGTTCAGGGGGGTGTTGGTTCAGTCGTTCACGGTTTCGGTGAACTCTTGAGCGTCCTCGGTGTTGACCTGATCGTCGTTGTTGAGGTCGGCGCGTTTGGTTTGGGCGTCGTATGAGGCGAGGAAGTCGATGATGTCTTGTGAGTTGAGGACCATATCGCGGTTCCAGTCGCCCGAGATTGGTGAGTCTTGGATGCGGAGCACGCCTTGTTCTGTGAACAACGGCACGCTCTGATCATCGTAGAAGATGACAAGGATGATGACATCGGAGGCGTCGACGAACTCGGTGTGGAGCAGGTGTGTCGTGATTGTGACGCCGTCGGTTGTGTCGAGGTCGGCGTCGAGCGTGAAAGTCTCTGCGCCTTGTTTGGTGTTGTAGAGGGCGATTGTCACGGCCGAGGCGGCGCAGGGGATCTGGCGGATGTCGTAGCTGTTGCCGCTGCTGGGGTTCACGCCGGAGGTGAATGTGAGGGTCGTGTTGACTGGTGTGGCGTACTTGCCGTCAGCATTTCCCTGGTCGTACGCGGCGGCTTGGAGCGTGTAGATGGGGTTGCTGATTTCGATGCCTTGCGGATCTGGAGCGCATGCGTTATCGTCGTCATCGTTCTGAAGTTCCCGGAGTTCGGCGCGGTAGAGGATCAGGGCCGCCCGGATACAGGAATCTCGTGCGATCTCATCGTTCGGGTGGTCTTCGAGGCAGTCTCGCAATCGTCCTCGGAAGCGATTCCATGCTTCCGCGGCTTCACCATACTGGTTCACGCCGTGGGTGCATGCTTCGAGAGCGGCGTCTGCACCTTGCGTGCAAGTGCGATATGCCGACTGATTATGGTAAGACGGGTTGTCCTCGTCGTTGAAGTTATCTGCGCATTCTTGAACATTTGATTCGTACTGAGACCAGCAGTTTCCGAACGGGTCTCCGAGTGTGGCGTTGTTCGTGTTGCACCCCGTGAGGAGCATCAGGGAGAGTGCCTGGGTTGCCTGAATGAAAATCATGTCGTGCCTCATGTGCGAATAATCCGGCACCACCGAGCCGCCCGATCTGCTGATCTGCTGATGGGCTGATGGGCTGATGGGCTCCTTTCATTATCGATCCCGCGTCATGCTATGCAAGCTGCAAGTTGTCAAAATCATCGGGTTTGTTTGTACAGGTCAATGAAATAGATTGCGTGCATCGAATTCGTTGTTTATTGTATTGTGTGACGATGTGACTCAGTTTTGAGTCGCGCGGATATGTCGCTTGCTTGGGTGTGCGTGTGCATGAAAACGCCGCCCGGGTGGGCGACGGCTCGTTGTTGCGGTTCTCAGGCGGGCGTGTTGGTTGCTCAGTGCCCGAAGAGGTTCTTCTCGGCGAACATGCCCTTTTCTTCGAAGTAGCTCAGGGCGTCCTCGGTGGAGTCGAAGACCTTTGTGGCGGTTTCGGTGATGAAGGGTGAGGGGTTCTTTGAGGGCTTCCAGACGACATAGACCTCTTTGGCGTGCTCCCATGCGTGCTGGAGTTCGCGTTCGACGCCGGAGGAGAGGGCGGGGATGACCTTGCCGGTTTCTGATTTGAGCTCCGGGACATAGGAGACGATCATGTCTGCCTGGTCGATGAGCTTGAAGTCGCGCATGTAGATCTGGCCGTCGATGTCGCCTGCGATGTCGAGGACTTCGCGTGTGCGCATCTTGATGGGTTCAGCGCCCTTGTCGAGGCCGCCGAGCTGGAGTGGTTTGTGGTCGAAGAAATCCTTGCCCTCTTTGACTGCTTCGACGGCGCGGTCGAGGAGGAGTTTTTCGTCGACATCGCCCGGGTCGAAGCAGATGAAGTGTTCTGCGAGCTTGTTGCGGAAGGCGTCGATCTCGGCCATGACATCGGGCATGTCGATGACATGTGACATGGGGAAGGAGGGGTAGACCTTCTTCATCTGGGGGCGGCACATGAGCTGGAAGAGTGTGCGTGAGGTCTGTGAGAAGCGGCCTCGGGAGACGATGTAGAACTTTGAGCCGGGGATGGCCTGGGACATGAGCTCTGTGGCGAGGATTTCCTCTTCGCGCCAGACCATGCAGTCCTTGAGGGTTGCGTCGATGTCGTGCTCTGCGTGGAGTCGCTGGTGGACGACCTCGATGTTGTCGACGAGGCAGATGAAGAGGTCGGGGGCGAGCTTGGTGATCTGGTCGAAGTCGAAGGCGGAGAAGAGCCCGTGTCGCCAGCGGAATGTGGCGTGTGTGTTGACGAGCGTGTGGTTGTGGTTGGGCGCGTCTGAGATGATGTCTTTGAACGCTGCGCGGCGGAGTGAGTTGAGGCGTGAGATTGGGAGGTCGAGGATGCGTCCGGGGCGGATGTCGGGTGCTTCGTCGTACATCATGTTGCCGACATGGAACATCTCGATGGGCTCGCCTTGGGCGGCCGCGAAATCGGCGACCTCTTTGAGGTATGCCTTTTTGTCCATCCCGACCTGACCTGTGATGATTGCGCGCATGTGTTCTTTCTCCGATTGAGGGGGAGAATGATAGCCGGTTGTGGGTTGGTTCTGGATCGTAAAGGTTTGTTCGCGTGATGTTTAACTCGCGGGTTTGTTGGCATTGGCCGGGTTCTCGGTCCATGGTGGATATGTGCACCCCCACAGGGGGCGGGATTGGCGGGTGTACTCACTTTGCATACACCATATATGGAGTTTTCAGCATGCGCACACAATCTGCATTCGGGTTGGTTCTTCTTTCGGGGTCTCTCGCGATGGGAGATGTCACGAGTCTCAATGGTGATCTGGATATCGAAGCGGAGGTTGATGCTGGGCATCAGGGTGCGAGTTTGAATGATTATTCCTACGCGAACATCCATATCAGCCCGGATAGCGATTCGGGTTTCCTGCTTGATTTCAATGCGGATCGCACGACGGGGATTTTCGCGGGCGGCACGGGTGGGTTGGTTGAGTCGAGCACTTCCGTGATGTCGGATACGCAGATGTATTTGTTCTCGCACGGCATGAGCAATCGCGCGGCGATCGGGATGGAAGCGAATGACTATGCGGAGAGTGAGCACGGGTTGCGTCTGAACTCATTGGTGGACTTTGAGAAGGGGGATCAGGTCCTGATTACGATGCGGATCGAGTACGAGGCGGTCAGCGATGGGCAGCTCTGGGCGCAGTTGCGTGTATCCGGGATTGCCGGGCAGGGGCCGGTGGTGCTGGAGGTGAGCGACCCAACGGAGGCGGGGTTTGTGGAGTTCTCAACCCTGACGACGGTGGATGGTTCACGCGCATTCTTTTTCGACGCGGACATGGAGAGCCGGCTCGAGGCGTCCGGCGATCGTCGTCATGAGCAGGTGGATGGGTTCTCGATGAGCGCGTCGTTTGTGCTGGTGCCCGCGCCGGGGGGCACCCTGATGTTGGGTGGGCTTGGCCTGTTCGCCGGACGCCGAGGGCGGTCGTACGCGGTTCGGCGGACCTGCGTTTGGCCGCTCTTGTCTCGCTGAAAGCGAACTCGCAGAGGGCATCAAAGGCGTATTGGTGGCTTCTGGGTGTTGCGAACACTGAGCGCGCATTTCTGTGGCGGCGGCGTGCCTGGTGGGGGCGGTGTTTAAATACGGTGGTCGGGCGGGGGGTATTGGGTCATACTGCATTTGAGTATGCCCTGACGCTGATGTGGGTCCGTGAGGTCATGAGGGTTGTCTGATTTCTAGAAGCATGGCGTCTGGGCACGCACATGTTTTTAAAGGAAGGATGATTGCGATGAATACGACAGGCATGATGGTGAAGCTGGGGTTGGCGGCGGTTCTGCTTTCGACTCTTGCTCCAGAGGCTCGCGGTGATCTGGTGGATATGGGCGGTCGTTTGGACGCGAGCGCATTCGTGTATGCGGCCAGCTTTGGTAACGGCATTTCGCGTGAGACACCGTTCGGTGTTGACCTGGAGTTGGAGCCCTACAGCTTTGTTCAACAGAGTTCGTTTGGGTTCGCGGACTCTGCTTCGATCCCATTCGACTTCCCCATAGAGTCGCAGTCGGAGTGGGGGGCTTCGCTTGCCCATTCTCTGGACGGCTATGAGTTCAGCACATCGATGTATAGCGAGGCGCGAGCGGGCCCCTACATCGAGCAAGCGGGTGCGGAGTCGAGCACTGCGGCCACGATCTCGATGCTCTTTGATCGCGACACAGAGCTTGATGTGCTTTTGCGGATTGAGTACGCCAGGGGGGGTGAGGATTATGAGGCGCGGGGCCTCGTTGCCGGTGGCTTCAGCGTAGATGGTTTGGCGGGCGCCCCGGGTAGCGAGTTCATGCTCGATGGGCCGCTGGAGGACGAGGGGTTTATCGAGTTTTCGTTCCGTGCCACCGCGGAGGCGGGGGAGGCGTTCACGCTCACATCTGATGGGCTCACGAAATACTGGACCATCAGTAATCTTCTCTGGGATGGCTGGGTCAGCTTAGATATGAGCGCGAGTGTGCAGGTGGTGCCGGCTCCGGGCGGGCTGGCGTTGCTGGCCCCGGTGGGGCTGATGGCGGCGGGTCGGCGTCGGCGCTGATGTGTAGTTGGTTTTGTTCTTTCTTGAGCCGGCGAGTGCCGGCTTATTCTGTTGCCGGCGCGAGGGGGTGGGTGAAGACGCGGTAGGGCTCATCGGGCCATGTTTCGCCCTCGCTGAAGCGCGGTGTGCGGTGGATGAGGGCGGTGGTGAAGACGAGCAGGTTGTTTTCGCGGTCGATGGCGAAGCTGTCGGGCCAGCTGATGGAGCGGTGGCGGACGAGGTCTTTGTAGTCGCCGTCGGGTGTGCGGTAGATGATGGCGTTCTGCTCGAGTGCGGAGAAGTAGAGGTTGCCGGCGTCGTCGAAGATGATGGCGTCGGTGATGGGGGCGGTGCCGAGGTCTTCGACGGCGCTGGCGAGCTGGCTGGCGGGGACGCGGTCGTCGGTGAGCAGCGAGACGGGGACGCGGTAGAGCGGGTCGGCGCTGATGGCCTTGTAATAGACCCACTTGGCGTCGGGCGAGACGGCGATGCCGTCGCAGTGGATGACGGGGGGCTCGCCGGTTTCGTTGACGAGGAGGGGGCGCCCGTCGATCTCGATGATGCGGTCGCTGTTGCCCTTGGTGCTGGGGTGGTCGTCGAGGACGCGCCGGGTGTCGCCGGTTTTGGTGTCGAGGACGATGATCGCGCCCAGGCCCGAGTCGGAGATGAAGGCCCATCGCCCGTCAGGTGTAAGGCGGATGTCGTTGATGTAGCTGCCCTCGGGGGCGATGTCGAAGGGGAGGGGGAGGGCGCGTTTGACGCGGTCGCGATCGAGGTCGATCTCGTAGACGACGGCCTGGCGGCCCGCGTCGGGGCTGACCCGCCCGGTGTCGAGGACCCACATTCGTCCCTGGCGGTCGATGTGAACGGACTGGACGGCGACGAAGCGTTCTTGCCAGTCTCCGGCGCCGGGGCCCTCTGGGGACCAGTTGTTGATGATGGCGTTGGGGTAGGGGCGGACGGTGGAGGGGGTTGCGGTGTCGAGTACGCGGGCGACGGCGAACTGGTAGCGATCGGACCAGCGTGGGTAGTTGACGAAGATGCGTCCGTCGGGGGCGTGGGCGACGCCGGTCCACTGGAGCTCGCTCGAGGATGCGACCTCTCGGAGCTGTGAGGGGGCGCAGGCGACGGCGGTCAGCGAAGCGATCGCTGGGATGAGCAGGCGGCTGATGCGGGCGGTGAGTCGGCGTGTGGCGGTGTTTCTGGGCATGGTGAACTCTAGCTTGGTGGGAGCGGGGGTGGTCTGGGCCTAGGATCTGGCGAATCAAGGCGAAACACACAGATTGGAGCGGCGCATGGCCATTCTCGTTGATCAGGACACCAAAGTCATCTGTCAGGGCATTACCGGCAGTTTCGGAGCGCTTCATACGAAGGGTTGCTTCAACTACGGGACCAAGATGGTCGGCGGGGTGACCCCCGGCAAGGGCGGTCAGAAGGACGACAACGGGCTGCCGATCTTCAACACGGTGCGTGACGCGGTGGACGCGACGGGCGCTGATGCGACGATGATCTTTGTGCCGCCGGCGTTCTGTGCTGACGCGATCCTCGAGGCGATGGACGCGGGGATCCGCCTGATCTGCTGCATCACCGAGGGCGTGCCGGTCAACGACATGATCATGGTTCGTCGGGTGATGGACGATCGGAACGCGGCGGCGCGTGGTGCGGATTCGGCGCATAACCGCGAGCTGTTCACGCTGATCGGGCCCAACTGCCCGGGCGTGATCACGCCGGGCCCCAAGACGGGCGAGGACACGGCCGAGTCGCACTACACGAACGCTGGGTGCAAGATCGGCATCATGCCGGGTTACATCCATACGCATGTGAGCGAGGCGAGCACGGGCAAGGCCGTGGGTATTGTTTCGCGATCGGGCACGCTGACCTATGAGGCGGTGTGGCAGACCTCGCAGCTTGGGATCGCGCAGTCGACCTGCGTGGGCATCGGCGGCGACCCGGTCCGTGGGCTCAACCACATCGATTGCATCCGCATGTTCGAGGAAGATCCCGACACCCACGGGATCCTCATGATCGGCGAGATCGGTGGCGAGGACGAAGAGGCAGCAGCGGAGTACATCGCGAAACATGTCAAGAAGCCCGTCGCGGCGTTCATCGCGGGGCGCACGGCGCCTCCCGGCAAGCGCATGGGTCACGCGGGCGCGATCATCTCGTCGGGCGCGGGCGGCAAGCCCACCGGCACGGCGGACTCGAAGATCGATGCGCTGCGTGAAGCGGGCGCGGAGATCGCGTTGAACCCGTCGGAGATGGGTCAGGCGATGGCGAAGGCGATGGGGCTTGTGCCTGCGAACGCTTGAGTTGAGTGATTAATGAGAAGTTGATGACACCCCGCGGGAGCGGGGTGTTTATTAAATGAGGCCGTAGTCTTCAGCGAGGTGGTTGTCGAGATCTTTCCATCCGCCGAATGCGTAATAGCTCGTCACGAACTCGTATTTGTTCGTCAAGCCAGAAGCGACTTTGATCAACTGGCCGGTTGGTCCGTCGTTCTTATTGTGACTTGAAATGCTGAAAACGCTACTGCCCAAGGCATTGCTAGCTCGATTGTCGAGTGTGATGGTGCGATCTTGGAGAAGCCTGTTGATATCCTCGATTGACATGTCGTGGCCTTGATTGCCGATCGGGGGGGCAATGAGACCGTCTTCATCGAGTTCATATATGGTGGCAATCGATAGCCGGCGGGTAGCATTCTTGAAGCTGTCAGGTTGTGGAATCTCAGCTTGTTGGATATCCAATACTGCGCAATGGGCTTCTTGATATCGCTGATTCCGTACAACTGATGTGACTAGGAATGCGGTCCATTTTCCTGAAGGGAGCTGGTACGCGAGTCCGTCGCCTTCTTCCCATTCGATGGTGTCGACGAAGGGCTTGCGGACTTTGGTCGGCTTCTTTTGCTTTCCAACGATCTGTTTACGAAGTTTGTCGAGTGCGGCTTGGCGTTTGGGGACGAGCTTGGGGTTCTCGTCTTGCCATATCGCGATGTCGATGCCTTCGTCGATAATGCGCAGGGCGTTGGCTTTGGTGCGCTCGCTCAGGCGGCCCATCTGGACCTGTTTGGCGGCGAGCCCGAGCCAGAAGGGGCAGAATTCGTATGGGTCGGCTTCATCGTCGATGCAGAAGTTGGTGATGAGCTGGTCTTCGGCTTCTTCGATCGACTTGCCGTATGCGATTGAGTCTTTGAACTCTGCGGCGACGTCGGCGGCGGTGTCGTTGCTCAGGATGGCGGTGTCCCAGGTGCCCATGTTGAGAGTGTATGCGACCGAGATCCTGCTTAAGTTTCGCGTAAGCAGGGCACCCGGCTCACGTTGTAAAGCGAATCTCGATGGCCCTACGGAGTGTGGGGTCTTTGTTTTTGTGTATACTTAGGCATTGACCTAAGTGTCTTTGGTTGGTATGGTCCGGGTATGCAATCGACCGAGGCACTCGACCGGACTTTTCAGGCGCTCTCGAACCCGACTCGTCGGGCGGTGGTGGAGCGTTTGGGGCGGGGGGCGTGTTCGGTGAGCGAGCTGGCCGAGCCGTTTGATATGGCGTTGCCGTCGTTTATGCAGCACCTGGAGGTGCTGGAAGAGTGTGGGTTGGTCCGCTCATACAAGCGTGGGCGTGTGCGGACGGTTGAGGTTCGGCGGGCGCAGCTCAAGCGGGCGGGGCGGTGGCTGGAGAAGCAGCAGCGGCTGTGGGAAAAGCGGCTGGATCAGCTGGATGCGCATCTGAGCAGTATGGAGTAAGGGAGCGGATGATGGAACGACCTGAGATTGACTCGGAGTTGGACTTGGTGCTTGAGCGCGTGGTGGCGGTGAAGCCGTCGCAGGTGTGGAAGGCGTGGACGGAGCCGGAGCATCTGATGAAGTGGTTCACGCCCAAGCCGTGGGAGACGGTGTCGTGCGAGATTGATCTGCGCCCGGGTGGCGTGTTCAGCACGACGATGAAGTCGCCGGAGGGCGAGGTGATGCCCGCGAACCCGGGGTGCTATCTGGAGGTTGTGGAAAACAAGCGTCTGGTGTTTACGGATGCGCTGGGGCCGGGGTATCGCCCGAAGGCGGGCGGGTTTATGACGGCGTTTGTGCTGCTTGAGGCGGAGGGCGAGGGGACGCGGTATGTCGCGATCGCGAAGCACGCGGATAGCGAGCAGCGCAAACAGCACGAGGAGATGGGCTTTGAGAACGGCTGGGGTACCGCGTTAAATCAACTGGTGGCGTATGCGCATGAATCGCTGTGAGTTGGGTATGAAAAAGGCCGCCGGTTTGTGGTTCGGCGGCCGGTTTGGTTTGGTTGGTTGATGGTTACGGGCAACCTGCGGCATATGCGCTGAGGAATGCAGAGACATCGAAGAAGTCATAGTTTCCGTCGCCGGTGAAATCGGCTGCGGGGTTTTGGTTGGCGTATGCGCTGAGGAATGCAGAGACATCGAAGAAATCGAGGAGGCCATCGTCGTTGAGGTCGGCGGGGCAGGGCGGTGAGAAGGCGTCGTAGCTCCAGCTGATGATGTCGTGGTTCGACCACGCGGCGCCGGTTGCGGAGGTGAAGCCGACGAAGGCGGTGCCTTGGCCGAGGATTGAGGGCAGGTCGAGTTGGTAGGCGATGAGCGGGTTGGCTGGGCGTGCGTCGAAGAGGGAGAGACGGACCTCAAGGGTTGTGCCGTCGTAGTCGATCCATGCGAACCACTGATCTGCGTCGTCGAGTTCCGGTGCGGTGATGTTGGCGGTTGGGAGCCCGGAGTTGTGGTTGACGGATCCGTTGAGGTTGATGCCGACATGGGACTGGCTGGGGTCGTTGTTGGCGGAGTTGTGCCAGGTGTCGAACTCGATGCCGAGTGATGTGCCGATGCCTTGGTAGCCGATGCCCTGTCCGAGCGATCCGAGCGAGTTGTCGAGCGGCTGGACGACGAAGACGATGCCATCGGCGCCGTTCTCGGTGTTGCCGTCGAAGATCGAACCGCCTGGTTCGGAGATGCGGAATGAGAACTTGGTTGAGAAGTCTGCGGCATCGACCTGAGCATCCGAGAAGATGCTGCCGGCGCGGTTGGCCAATGCGGTGGTGAGGCGCATGACTACGCCGTCGCTGGTGGTTGCGGGCGCGGCCGAGCCGTTGATTGCGAGCCCGGTTGTGTCGGAGAAATCGGCGAAGTCGACGACATCCGCTGAGGCGATTGGTGTGAGCAGGAGCGTGGCGATGGTGGCGGTACGGAGCATGTTGTTTTCCCTCTCTTGATTGTGGTCCATTGTTATTATGAGGCGAGAGGGTTTGAAATCCAGTGTATTTTGGGGCAGTTGCCTGGATAAGAGCGGAAAAACTTGGTGTTGTATTCGTGTTTGCAAACCCAAGAAAAGCCCCATCCATGATGGAGGGGCTTTGTGTGATGATCTCGGGGGGAGTGTTTGCGGGAGAAGCCGTTGTGGGCTTACTTCTTGGGTTGAGATTTGTCTTCGGTGTTGAATGAGAACTCTGCTCGTGCGGTTGTGATGATCGATTCCCATTCGTCGGGTGTGTATTTCTCGATGCCTCTGCCGGATGCGAACTGGACGAGTTCGCCTCTGGACTTTGTGCCGATTTTTCTGTGGATGTTTGAGATCTGGTTTTCGACGGTTTTGGTCGATCGGAAGAGCTTCTCGGAGATCTGCTGCGTGGAGTTGCCTCGCGCGAGGTAGTAGAGGACGCGTAGTTCTGCGGTGGAGAGTGCGGCGAGTTGGACGAAGACCGGGGATTGAACGACGGTTTCGATTTCCTTCAGTTTGAGGTTGTCGCCTCTTGGCGCTTCCTGGATCATGCAGAGTACGCCTTTGTGTCCGAATGCCTCTTCGTCGATTGGGAAGATCATACTGAGCATGCGGTCGTCGCCGGTGAACTGGATGTTTGTGACGGGTCGGTTTTCTTCTATTGCAACGGAGTATGAGCGTTCACGATCCTTCGCGGCGTCTTCGCCGATGTAATCAGCGAGCTTTGTGCCGACGACATCTTCGGGCTTGAGGTTTCCGATGGCTGCGTATGCTTCGTTGCACCAGATGGCGACGAAGTCTTCGTTTCGTAGGATCCAGCCGCTGCCCGAGAGCCACTCGAGCAGGCCGAGCATTTCGGGTGTGACCTTCGGAGTTTGCTTCGATCGGGCGTGCATCATCGTTGACTCCAATCGGAATCGTGTAGTTGATAGGTGGTTCTCCCTATTGATAGCAGTCTACCGGAAGAATGGCGCGTGGCGCACATGAGGATTTGGAAATTTCGGTTGGATGACTCAATTGGGTGAGATTCATCAGTGGGATCGGTAGATGGCTCCGTCTTTCATGACGAAGTCGACGCGCTGGTATGCCCTGACATCTTTCATGGGGTCTATTGGGAGGGCGATGAGGTCGGCGAGTTTGCCTTTTTCGAGCGTGCCGATCCTGTCTTGGACGCCGATGAGTGTGGCGGCGTTGATGGTCGCGGAGATCAGGCAGTCTTCTGGGCTCATGCCTGCTTCGTGCATGTAGACGAACTCGAGGGCGTTGGTGCCGTGGGCTCCGACGCCGACATCGGTACCGAAGGCGATGTTGACGCCCGCGGCATGGGCGCGTCCGAATGCGTCCTGGATGAGCGGGCCGACGGCGGCGGCTTTTTCACGGACGGCGGGTGGGAAGTAGCCGTCGATCTTGGCTTTCTCTTCGACGAACTTTCCTGCGTGGATGGTGGGGACGAGGTAGGCGCCGGTTTCGAGGAAGAGCTCGATGGATGTGTCGTCGATGTAGGTGCCGTGCTCGATGGAGTGGACGCCGGCGCGGAGTGCGGCGTTGATGCCTTCTGTGCCATGCGCGTGGGCGGCGACTTTGCGTCCCATCATGCGTGCGGACTCGACGATGGATTCGAGCTCGTCGTCGAAGAACTGCTGCTCGACGCCCGCGGCGGTCATGGAGAGGACGCCTCCGGTTGCGGTGATCTTGATGAGGTCGACGCCTTCGCGTACGCGGGCGCGGACGGCTTTGCGTGCTTCGGATGGGCCGTCGGCGGTCATGGTGTGGTCTTGTTGTTCGGGTCGGAGGACTGGTGAGAGGGAGTTTGTGCCGTCGGCATGTCCGCCGGTGACGGAGATGCTGGCGCCGGCGGCGTAGATGCGCGGGCCGGGGACGATGCCCTGATTGATTCGATCGCGGAGTGCGAGGGCGGTCCCTGCGGGTGATCCGACATTGCGGACGGTGGTGAACCCTGCGTCGATGGTTTTGCGTGCGTTGGCGACGCCGTCGATGGCGGCGTGTGCGTTGGTCTCCTGCATGCGCCGGCGCATGCGTTCGAGCGCGGGGACATATTGCCCCGTGAGGTGGGTGTGGCAGTCGATGAGCCCGGGGACGACCCATTTGTCTTTGAGGTCAATGGTCTGGGTGTTGTTATCAAGGTCGAGGTCGTCTGCTGTGGCGTAGCCCTCGACGACGCGGTCGACCTTGTCGTCGACGACGACGATGGTCATCTCGGGTTGCGTGGGTTGGCCGGGGATTGCGATGAGATGCCCGCAGTGGATGATGGTGGTGTTCTGTTCTGGCTGCGTGGTTTGGTCAGCTTGTGCGCAGATGCTGAGCAGGAGTGCGACGAGTGCGATGAGTTTGGTGATTCTGGGCATGCTGTGCTCGGTTGGGGCTCGGTTTGGATTTGGATGATGTTTCGAGAGCATACCAGAACAGGGTGGGTCCGGTAACGCGGTCATGGGTCGGGTTATGCGGTTGCGGGCGGTGGTGGGTGTGGCGAGCTAAGTGCAGGTTATGAATGGGTTAAACCGTGCTTCATGGGTATCCGGTGGGGGTGGTCTATGGAGTGGGGGGAAAAAGTGCGTGATTTATGACAGTCTGATGCTTTCTTGGGTTCATCTCCCCACGCATCGAGTCGATTTCAGTGGTGTCGAGAGGGGGGCGTGTTCGCCCATGCAGTTTATGAACAGGTCTAGTTACGCATGACGACTCCGGTTGGCACCAAGCATGAGAAACGCGCAATGAGCGCCGGCTCTGCATGGGGTCGCCTTGTTGATGGGTATCTTCCCATTGCGCTCGTGCTGACGATCTCGGTCGCGACCTGGCTGGTTGCGATGGTGATTGTCGGCCGCACATCCAAGCAGCGTCGGATCGAGCAGCTTGAGGATCGTGCGGTTGAGGTTCGAAATCGGATTGAGGATCGGATTGAGGCATACTCGACGGGGATGGAACTGCTCCGTGGCTTCATGAGCGCGAGCGAGCAGATCACGCCTGAGGAGTGGTCGCGGTTTTATGAGAGTTCTGATATTGAACACCACTACCCCGGGATCTGGGGGTTCTGCTTTGTGGATCGTGTGGCTCGGGATGAGACGGATTCGTTCCTGGAAGAGATGCGCGCGATCGGGTACGAGGACTTCCGGATTCGGGATCATCGTGACGCGGACTATGCGGTCGAGCATGATGATCGGTTTGTGATCCGTTATCACAGCTTGACGGAACAGAATCAGCGATTGATCGGCGTGGATGTCGGGAGCAGTGCTCGGAATCGTGCGGTGTATGAGAAGTCGATGGATTCTGGGAAGCTGAGTTCTTCCTTGCCGATCCGTCTGCTGCAGCAGTCTGAGGGTGAGTATTCGATCATCCTGTCGCTTCCGATCTATGAGATGGGCAAGTCGGTAGAGAGTGTTGCCGAGCGTCGCGAGGCGTTGCTCGGCTGGATTGCGGTCCCTGTAGATCTGCACGAACTCCTTACGAGTGAGCTTGGTACGCTGAGCGATCAGTTCCGTTTCGAGATCAGTCAGCACGACGGGCTTGGGACAGGCGATGATCAATCGTTGTACAGCACACTCTTGCCGGATGATCTTGATGGCATCTATGCGATGCTCAATACACGGTTCGTGGATAACGAGTTTGTGTTGACGGTCGTGCCGGTGGATCAGACCAATGTCTGGCTTGCGTCGCGTGCTTCGATCGCGGTGCTTATCGCGGGCGGTCTGCTGAGTGCGTTGTTTACCACGATCACCTGGTCGCTGACGAGCACGAGGCGTCGTGCGGTGAATCTGGCGCGTGACATGACGAGTTCGATCCGGCAGAGTGAACAGCGTCAGCGCGTGCTCGCGTTGCAGGCGACGAGCGCGAACAAGGCGAAGAGTGATTTTCTTGCGAACATGAGCCATGAGATTCGGACGCCGATGACCGCGATTCTTGGGTACGCGGATGTGCTGGGTGATCTGATCCGGCTGCACGAGCAGAACGAGGATTATTCGGAGGCGGTTCACTCGATCCAGCGCAGCGGCAAGCATCTGATGATGATCATTAATGATGTGCTCGACCTCTCGAAGATCGAGTCTGGTAAGTTCTCGATCGACCGGAGCGTTTGCGATATTGTTGATACGGTGCGTGAGGTCTACACGACCATGCGCATGAACGCGATGCGAAAGGGTCTTGATCTGCGTGTTGAGTTCGCGTCGGCGGTGCCGGAGCAGATCATCACGGACGCGTATCGCGTGCGGCAGATCCTGATCAACCTTGTTGGCAACGCGATCAAGTTTACAGATACGGGCAGCGTGCGGATCGTCCTGGATGTGATCGATGATGAGCTGCGGTTCTCTGTCATGGATACCGGAGTCGGGATCGATGCGGGCTCGATCGAGCAGCTTTTTGACCCGTTCCAGCAGCTCGACAACTCGTCGAATCGCATGCACGAGGGCACGGGGCTTGGGTTGACGATCAGTCAGCACCTGGCGACGCTGCTCGGTGGCACGATCCGGGTTGAGTCTGTCCCTGGTGAGGGTTCGACCTTCACGCTGATCATCCCGCGTGAGTGTATGGATGATGTCGAGTATGTTGATACGCTCGAGCCGACACCGAACACGGACACCAATAGGGTGACCCGTGGTGCGGGTTCTGATGGGTCGAATCATGGCATGATCCTGCTCGCGGAAGATGGTGCGGACAATCAGCGTCTGATTGCGCATCTGATCCGTAAGGGCGGGTATGAGATCGAGATCGTGTCGAACGGGCAGGAGGCCGTGAATCGGTTTGCCGGGAACCCCGATCGGTTTGATCTGATCCTGATGGACATGCAGATGCCCGAGCTGGATGGGTACGACGCGACGCGGACGCTTCGAGAGATGGGTTGCACGATCCCGATCATTGCGTTGACAGCGCATGCGTTGCAGGGATCTCGCGCGGAGTGCCTGGACGCGGGGTGCGATGAGTATCTGTCCAAGCCGATCGATCGGGAGAAGTTTTACGCAACGCTTCGGGCGTATATCGCGCAGGGTCGACGGGACGCCGCCTGATCGTTTGTCACAACAAATAGTTGGGGTTGGGTGCGTATAGTTGCGTATGCCAAGGTCGTTGCGTGAGCAGATCAACAAATCGGGTGCGTTTGCGAACGCAGAGGAAGAGGCGATGCTGAACATTGCGCGGACGGCGTCGATGCTTGATGGCGCTGAGCGTGCGTTCTTCAGGCGCTTCGATCTGACCTCTGCGGCGTACAACCTGTTGCGGATTCTTCGTGGCCACCTGCTGAAGGGTGAGGAGCACGGAGTCCGGGCTTCCGAAATCGGTTGTCAGATGGTAGTGCGGATGCCGGATGTCACGCGTCTTGTTGATCGGCTCGAGGGGCGTGGTCTGGTGTCGCGTCGTTCTGACGATGTGGACCGGCGTGTGAAGTATGTATCCATCACCCCCAAGGGTCTTGATTTGCTGGAGCGGATAGATCCTGAGATTGTGACACTCGGTCGCGAGGTGCTGGGGCACCTGAGTGAGGGAGAGTTGCGGACGATCTCCAGGTTGATGGAGAAGGTGCGTGATGAGCAGGACTCTGGCGAATAGTGAGGTGTTGAGATGGCACGCGTTGTGGTTGTGTACTTCAGTTCGATGGGGCACACCGAGGCCGTTGCCGAGTCGGTGCTGCGTGGGCTGCGGCGGGTGGATGGTGTCGAAGCGGAAGCGGTTCGTGTGCAGGACATCGATGAGGCGGCGTGGTCTCGTTTGGATGAAGCGGATGCGATTGTCTTTGGTTCACCGACATATATGGGGAGCGTCGCCGCGGAGTTCAAGGCGTTTATGGACAAGAGCGGGACGCGTTGGTACGAGCGGGCATGGATGGACAAGCTGGCGGCCGGTTTCACGGTTGGTGGTGGTTTGTCTGGCGACAAGCAGAGCACACTGATTGTGATGCAGACCTATGCGTCTCAGCACGGGATGATCTGGGTCTCAATGGGGATTGGCGTGCGCGAGCCGGAGCTGGACCGGTTGTCATCCTCGATCGGGCTGATGTGCCAGGCAGGGAACGCGCCTGCGGAGGAGACTCCGCCGAGGGAAGATCACGCGACCGCGGAGGCGTTTGGTGGTCGTGTGGGTGCTGCTGCGGTGCGCTGGCTGCGTGGCCGTGATTCGTGAATCTTTGCGTTGATGGTGGGTGTTTTTGAGCGTTGAGCGGTGTTTTGGCCCCAAAACATTTGTTGAAACAAATTATTTTCCGTTGGCGTGGAATACCAGGCGCGGATGCGGTATTTATTTGTTGTAACGAATATCAGCCGAAAGGGGCATGACATGGCACAGCACAACACGATTCACATGACACTCACAGACACGGGGCTTCTGGTAGCACGATCGATGATCGGCGTGGTGGGGATTTACCACGGCGGGCAGAAGCTCTTTGGGCTGTTTGGAGGCGGCGGGTTTCGCGCAACGGTCGAAGCGATGGGAGGGATGGGGATGCCTGTCCCGACCCTGAGTGCCTTGGCGGCGGGGTCCGCGGAGTTCTTTGGTGGGATCGCGCTGGTCCTCGGGCTGCTGACTCGCTTCGCGGGCGCGAACTTCGCGTTCACGATGCTGGTGGCGAGCTTCGCGGTGCACGGCGGCGCGTTCGGGGCGCAGAACGGTGGGATGGAGTACCCGTTGACGCTCGCGGCGGTTTCGTTTGCGATCGCGTTGACTGGGCCGGGGCGGTTCTCGTTGGATCGTGTTCTGTTTGCCAAGTTCCGCGAGCGGTTCGGCGCACCGGTTCCGATGCTCAAGCCCCAGGCGGTTTGATGACTCATACCTCATTCCCGAAAGGGGGAGCATGATGCAGACACAGCAACAGCAACAGCAACTTCGGAAGAGCGCTGAGCGCGGGCATATCGATCATGGATGGCTCGACGCGCGGCACACCTTTAGCTTCGGACAATACTCGGATCCGCACTGGATGGGGTTCCGTTCGCTGCGGGTGATCAACGAGGATGTGATCGCGGCTCGGATGGGTTTCGGTGAGCATCCGCACCGCGACATGGAGATCATTACCTATCCGATCTCCGGCGCGGTGCGTCATCGCGACTCTCTGGGGCATGAGGAAGACATCACGCCGGGCATGATCCAGCACATGAGTGCGGGCTCGGGCATCCGTCACAGCGAGTTCAACCCGCTTGATGAGAAGACGCACCTGCTGCAGATCTGGATCGAGCCGCGTGAAAGCGGCATCGAGCCGGGGCACGATTCGCGATCATTCCCGATCCATGATGAGCGGGGTGTGCTGCACTTGCTGGCTTCGCATGACGGTGAAGGTGAATCGTTGAGGATCGAGACGGATGCGCGGGTCTATGCGGGCACCTTCGATGCGGGTGCGCGGGTGGAGCACGCGCTGCGTGAGTTTCGGCATGCGTGGGTCCAGGTCGTGCGTGGCGAGCTGCGTGTGAACGGTGTGGAGCTTGCGGCGGGTGATGGTCTTGCGCTGGGCGAGATCGGGGCGTTGGAGATCGGGTTCGATTCGGAATCGGAGTTTCTGATCTTTGAGCTCGCGTGAATAGAAGCGAAAGAGCAGGGTAATAACACCCAAGGAGTTTACGATGACAACGACAGTGACCATCTCGGAGCGGGTTGAAGGGCTCAAGGAGTTCATCAGCGACGGAAAGATCCTCGAGGCGATGAATGAGTTTTATGCGGACGATGTTGTCATGCAAGAAAACGATGAGGCACCGACGCGTGGGCTGAGCGCGAACATCGAGCGCGAGAAGGATTTTCTCTCGCTTGTTGCGGAGTGGAAATGGACAAAGTGGCATGCAACAGCGGTAAACGATAGGGAGAACAGTTCATTCGTCGAATACAGCTTCGAGTTTGTGAACAAAGACGGTGATTCGGTCGTATATAATCAGGTGGCCGTCCAACGGTGGCGCGACGGCAAGATCGTCTTCGAGCGTTTCTACCACGGCTAAAGCGCCGGCCGCCCAGACAACTCAATCCAGCCCCCTCTCAGGGCCCGGCGTGCTATTTGTGTGTGCGGCGCCGGGCCTTCTTTATTTTTGCGAATCACCCGTCCACGCCTCGCCCTCGATTTCGACGACGAACTCGGGGGCGATGAGTTCGCTTGTCCCGACTTGGGTGAGCGCGGGGGTGTGCGATGGGTTGTGGGCCGCGAAGAACGCGTGGTGGGCGAGTCCGACCTGCTCTGCTTTGGTGAGATCGGTTGAGAAGACCCGACAGCGCATGATTGAGAAACGATCGAGCCCCGCTTGTTTGAGCACGGTTTCGATGATCTCGTAGCAGCGTGTGGTTTGTGCGCCGGCGTCTCCCGGCGCGAAGGGGTTGCCTTGTGAGTCGATGGCGACGGTGCCTCCGATGAGGACGAGGTCGCCGGCGCGAGCGAGTCGGGCGTAGCCGAAGCGTTGTTCCCATTCGTTGTTGGTAGAGATGAAGTTGATGTTGGTCATGTGGGGATGGTATTGGGAGAAGAAGCCATCAGCCACTGGCCATCAGGGAAGAGGAACGAGGAAGTGGGGAGTGTTGCTGGGGGTGTTCGTTCCTGCTTTGTCCCGCCAGAGGCGGACTCAAAGCAGGGCACCCGGCCATCAGGTATGAGAGGGAGTGGGTAGAGATTGTTCCTCCTTGCGCCCTCGCGGGGAGTGGCAAGGGGGGGATACACTCTGATGTATGAGTCTGCGGATCCTTCATATCTCGACGCGGTTGATCCAGGGCGGGTCGCAGGAGAACACGGTGTTGTCGTGCGAGGGGCAGAGCGAGCTCGGGCATGAGGTGCACCTGGCCTATGGGCCGATCTTTGGGCCTGAGGGTTCGTACTTCGATCGCGCGAATGACTTTCGGACGAGCGATGGGCGGCGGATCGGGATGCACGAAGTGCCGAATATGGTGCGTGAGATTGCGCCCGTGAAAGATTGGAAGGCGATGGGGGAGATCCGTGCGTTGATCGAGGAGATCAGGCCGGACATTGTTCACACGCATTCATCGAAGGCGGGGATCATCGGGCGCGTCGCGGGGTGGAAGGAACTGCTCGCGAGCAGCGATCATCGTCCGGGTGTGGTGCACACGATCCATGGGCCTCCGTTTCACAAGTATTTGCCCAAGTGGAAGAACACGATCTATATTGCGTCGGAGAAGTACGCCGCGGCTCGGTGTCATGTGATCGTGTCGGTGGCGGACGCGATGACGCGCCAGTT
This sequence comes from Phycisphaerales bacterium, assembly GCA_965216865.1. Classification (GTDB taxonomy): domain Bacteria; phylum Planctomycetota; class Phycisphaerae; order Phycisphaerales; family UBA1924; genus UBA1924. The sequence goes on along the minus strand of OZ244206.1, from coordinate 1,411,645 downwards.
TCGGGAGGCGGGGATCGGGCGCGATGATCAGTTCGTGACGGTGCGCTCGGGGATGGAGACGGAGCATTTCTTGAATCCGATCGAGTCGGAGACGCGCGCCGCGATGCGTGCGGAGCTCGGGTTCGGTGACGATGACTTTGTGATCGGGACGGTGGCGCGGCTCGCGGAGCACAAGGGGCACGACGATATTCTTGATGCGCTGGGCGATGAGCTCAGAGCGCACCCGAGCTGGAAGTTGTTGTGGGTTGGTGATGGGTGGTGGAGCGATCGGCTGCTGGCGCGCGTCGACGAGATGGGGCTGCGTGATCAGTTGGTGACGACGGGTTTGGTGCCTCAGCACCGGGTGGGCGCGATGATGCGCGCGATGGATGTGCTGCTGCACCCGAGTTATCGCGAGGGTTTGCCTCGGACGGTGCCTCAGGCGTTGTTGTGCGGTGTCCCGGTGTGCGCGAGTGACACGGACGGCACGCCCGAGGCGTGCATCGATCCGAGCGTGGACGCGAACCGATCGACGGGTCGGATCTTCCCGGTGGGGGATGTTGATGCGATCCGCGAGGGGATTGTGTGGATGTTCAACAACCCGCGCGAGCGAGCGCGGATGGGACAGCGCGGGCAGGCGATGTGCGCGCAGATGTTTTCCGTTGATGCGATGGTGCAGGGGTTGGAGAAGGTGTACGCGGACGCGATCCGTCTCGCGGAGCAGGGGTGATCAGCGATCGAGGGTGTGTCTTCGGACGATCCAGAATCGTGGGTCGTCGATATCGGGCCCGCCCTTGATCGGGCCTCGGAGGAAGGCGCGGGTGAAGACGCGGATGCCGTTGACGATGCGCATGATCCCGTGCCCGCTTGAGCGGTTGTCATGGCGTATGAGCCGGTACCCGAGCAGGTGCAGGATCTGTCGGCGGAGGACGGCGGCGATGTCCGCGTCGACGAGCAGGGTGTGATCGGGCTGTGGGTAGACGCCGGGCATGTGGGCGATGAGGGCGTGGAGCCAGCCTTGGCGTCGGATTCTTGCGGAGAGCCCGAGCCAGCCCTCTCCGACGCGTCGGACGATGAAGAACCCGTCGTCCCCGGGGCGCTTGAGGCGTTGCATGTTGGGCATGAAGACGCGCCCGCGCACGGGTGAGGTGATGGCGCGTTCGTTCTCGGTGGCGATGATGGTGACATCGCGTTTGATCTTCTTCCCGGTTGCGATCCCGTCTTGGATCTCGAAGCTCGGGTCCGTGATGGGGTGGCGGTATCGGATGTCGTAGATCTTTCCGAGTTCCATGCCCGCAGCGGCGCGGAGTGTTCGGGTCGGGTCGCTCGGGTGGTGCAGCGCGCTCAGGGGGAGGATGCCTGTCGCGTCGAGCATGGTCCAGATGACGGCGGCGAGGACATCGATCGCGTGGGGGTCCTGGTGTTGCCCGCCTTCGACGACCATGGAGATGGCACCGAGCTCGTTGGTGGCGCGGTCCATAAGGAGTCCGGTGAGTTCCTCCTCGAACCCGAGATAGATCGGGAGCGTGAGTCGGCGCGCGAGTGTGCGGGTGGGGATGGCGTCCTCGAGCACGACAACGGGGGGCATGTCCGAGCTCGTGGTGTGCAGATCGATCAGGACCATGCGCTCGCATTGAGCGCGGATTGCGCGGAGTGATGCGAGGAGCTCCTGCATCTGCTCGTGCTCGGGGGAGGTCGATGCGGGTAGGGCGATCTGCTCGTCTGTGAAGAGGCGGTTGAGGTCGTGGGTGATGTAGCGCATCTCGGCGCTCTGGAGCGCGAGTGCCGCGGTGTTTCCTCGGAGCGCGATGACGCGCCCGTTGAAGGCGCTGGGATGCTCGTGGTTGAGCTTGTCGATCACGCGCTGGGCGGCGGCGATCCCCGCGGGCTCGTTCCCATGGAGCCCGGCGATGATGACGAGCGTGGTGGTGGGGGCGCGGGTGTGGGTGTCGACGGATTCGTAGCGTCCGATCTCGCGCTCGGGGTGATCGGTTGCGCGGTGCGTGGTTGAGCCGACGGCGGTGCTCATGTGGGATTGTTGCGCGGTGCGGGCGGGTTTTCGCGGAGCTGCTGCTCGAGGAGTTGCCCGGCGATGCGCATGAAGTCGTGCTCGGTGACGAGCCCCACGAGTTTGTTCTCAGAGACGACGGGGAGGCACGATGCGCCGTGGGTCCGCATAAGCTCGATCGCTTCGAGGGTGGGGGTATCGGGGGTCGCGGTGATGGGGTCCTTGTGCATGATCTCGGCGACGGCGACGGAGCCCTTTGTACGGAGCTTGGGGTCCGCGACGACGCGGAGGATTGAGCGATAGGTGACGATCCCGACGAGGTTGTGCTTGGCGTCTTCGACGGGAATGTGCCGGACTTTTTCCCAATCCATGATGGACGCGGCGAGGTCGATGAGCTCGTCCTCCTGCACGGTGAACAGGTCGGTGTGCATGTACTGCCCGACATGGGTGTAGTGTCGGGTCCAGCAGCCGCCCTCGTGCATTTCTGCCAGATCCCATTCATGCACGGGCGTTGCGGCGCGTTGTCGAGAGATCGTCGCGGCGGTGAGGGCGCTGAGGCGCTCGGAGCGAGTTCCGAGTTCGTGGATCTTGGCGACCGAGTCGAGCATCCATCGGGCGCCGTTGCGCCCTGATGCGACGCGGGCCTCGATGATGCCCATGTAATGCTCGATGTCCTCGTTATTGATCTCGCAGGATCTGAGTCCTTTGCGGGCGAGTGGGATGAGTTCTTCGAGCAGCAGGTCACGGACGGAGATGGTGGCGTCATCGAGCCAGTGCATCTTGAAGTGCATCCCGTTGCGAGCGGCGGCGACGAAGTTGGCGCGGGCGTGCTCGAAGGGGATGCGCTGGGCGAGGTCGGGGTAGACCTTGGGGATCTGGATCATGAGCCCGAACCAGAGCGCCGCGTTGGCGATCTCGTCGGGGACGGATGGTCCTGAGGGGAGGACGCGGTTTTCGATGCGGAGGTGGGGCTTGCCGTTGGTTGTGCCGTAGCAAGGGCGGTTCCAACGGTACACGGTGGAGTTGTGCGTCTGGAGCCCGGAGAGCTTGGGGATCTGTCCTGCCTCGACTTTCTCGATGGAGTTCTCGACTTCTCCCGACCCGAAGAGCGATCGGAAGCGGACGACATCGTCGCGGTAGATCTCGAGGACGGATTCCTTGACCCATTTCTCGCCGAAGCGGACGCGTTTGAGGATGTCTCGTTGCGCGGGCATGTCATCGCCGGAGGTGTCGACGGCCTGTTCGAATATGGCGATGCGGGTCTCGTGCCAGAGTCGTTTGCCGAAGAGGACAGCGGAGTTGCTCGCGGCGGCGAGGCACGGCGCGGTGATGAGCTGGGCGGTGTTGTAGGCGAGCGCGAAGTGCTCGGGGTCGACCTGGTAGTGGAGCTGGAAGGATGTGTTGAGTCCTTCGACGAGGACATTGTCGTGGACGAACTTGAGCTCGTCGATGCCCTTGATACGGATGTTGTACTTGCCGCCGCGTGCTTTTGTGATGCGTTCATCGAGCGCGAAGTATCGCGGGCGCGGTGTCATGAAGTCGAGTGAGAGGTGCCTTTGGGCGAGGGTGGGGAGGATCCCGATGAGTACGGGTTCGGCGCCGAGTTCTGACGCGGCGGTGCGGGCGTTGCCCATGAGCCCGCAGACCTCTTCTTCCATATTGGAGAGCACCTTCCCCTTCAGATCGGCGGGGTCGAGGTTGAACTCCATGTTGAAACGCCCGATCTCGGTTGTTGCCTTCGGCTCGTTGAGGGCGTCGAGGATCTCGGGGCCGACGGGCGCGGGGTCGTATGCGGAATCGACGAGGGCGATTTCCTGCTCGGCCCCGATCCTTCGAACGCCGGTCTCGAGCATGCCTTTTTCGAGCATCAGCTCGAGCGCGCGCAGATCGTTGAGGACATGCTGAATCGTGGCGCGGTGCTGATGCCCGCCCTGCTCTTGATCGATTTCTTGCACGCCCATGCGAATAAACCCCTGACAAGATGGTCGCCGACGAGGGAATCCTCGCTGAATCTGTATTGTGACCGAACCCGCCGCAAAACGCAAGGGTGGGGGTTCCTTGAGAAATGGTGGATCTCTGGAACCCGGATCGAGCATTTCCGTATAGCATGAAGATCGGTAGGTTGTTATGCCGATGCACTCAGTGCGGATCGTTCCAGGTCTGCATGTGTGGGGATGCGGGATGGTTCTTGTTCCGTATGAAAGTTGATACGCGTCTGTGTTGCCCGTCGATCCTTTGATCGTCTGGTTTGTGAACCCGTTGTTTGGAGATCATGGCGATGGATATGCGTGCACCCTTGTACCCGCTTGCGATGATGTTGAGTGTGAGTTCGGGTCTGGCGTGTGCCCAGCCGATCGCGATCCCCGAGCTTCCGCGGGTTGATATTCAGAACTACGAGCAGCCTCGTGTGTATGAGGGACAGACCGTGGTGCGCGTGCGGACGACGACGCGGGCGCAGTTCGATGCGCTGATGGGGCTCGTTGAGTCTGTGTGGAGTGAGCGTGAGGGGGTTGGGATACTTGATGTCCAGATCCATCGCGACAAGCTCGATCGGCTTGCGGGTCTCGGTATCGGGTATGACATACTGATCGACGATCTGCAGGCGCGTCACGATGCGCGATGGGATCAGATGCGTCGGCTCGAACGCTTGGGAGTTGCTGAGCCCCCACGAGGCGCGTCGGCGCATGACGACGCGTGGTTCAGCAACTACAAGCAGTTCGCCGACATCATCTCCTACTTCAACACGATCGCGGCGATGCACCCGCAGATCGCGTCCATGAGTGATGTGGGCGACTCGCTTTTGGGCAACGACATCTATTCACTGACGCTCACGGGCCCGGAAACATCTGGGAACCTGGTCGCGGATCGGCCGGTGGTGTTGTGGAACGGCGGACAGCACGCGCGAGAGTGGGTGTCGCCGATGACGGTGTCGTACATCGCGTCGAAGCTCGCGGATGACTATGGGTCTGACCCGCGGGTAACGGACATCATCGACAACACACGGATCGTGATCGTGCCGGTGATGAACCCTGATGGGTACCTGTACACATGGAGCGGCGAGCGGTTCTGGCGTAAGAACCGTCGCAACAACGGTGACGGGACCTTCGGCGTCGATCTGAATCGGAACTGGGGCTACGAGTGGGGCGGGGACGGCGCGTCGCCGTTCTCGGATGACGATACCTATCACGGTCCGAGCGCGTTCTCAGAGCCCGAGACGCAGGTGATGCGTGATCTCGCGTCGTCGTACGGTGACAGGCTTGTGTCGCACATCGATTACCACACCTACTCGCAGCTGATCCTCTGGCCGTTTGGGTACGCGGAGGGTGTGCAGACGCCCGAGCCGGACCGGACTTTCTTTGATGAGCTCTCGACGGCGATGAGCGATGAGATCCTCGCGTACTCGGGTGTGTTCTATGACCCGATCCAATCAGTTGATCTGTACCCGGCTGCGGGCACCTGCTCGGATTGGCACTACGGGGATCTGGGTGTGAAGTCGCTGACGATTGAGTTGCGGCCGAGTGCTGGCGCGGGCTTCGACGGGTTCGATCCGGATCCGAGCGTGATCCTGCCGACGGCGCGGGAGAACTACGAGGCGGCGAAGCTGTTTGTTGAGCGGACGACGCAGCCGATTACCTTTGCGCACGATGCCGTTGAGGTGGTGCCCTCGGGCGAGATGGTCGAGGTCCGTCTGAGCATCTCGGACATCGTGGAGACGCACGATCCGAGCACAGTGTCGCTGCTGACGATCGTCAGTGGCAGTGATATTGAGATCGCGACTCCGATGTCCTCGGTGGGAGAGGGTGAGTACAGCGCGATGCTGCCGGCCGCGGATTGCGGCAAGGTGATCTCGTACGCGTTTTTGACCGAGCTGGTGGGCGGCGGGAGCGTCGTGTTCCCGAGCAACGATCGCTTTGGGGCGTTGGCGCAGGATTTCTCGGTCAGCTTTGAAGACGACATGGAAACCGACACTGGCTGGGTTGTTGGCGGCTCGGACGATGACGCGACGACGGGGATCTGGAATCGGATGAACCCGCAGGGCACCGATGCGCAGCCCGAGAACGATCACACGCCGGGTGCGGGCACGGACTGCTGGGTGACGGATGGCGTCGCGGGCTCTGGGCTTGGCGATCGGGACATCGACGGCGGGTCAACAACACTGACCTCGCCGATCCTCGACGCGATCGCGCTCGGCGATGACGCGGAGCTGGTCTACTGGCGTTGGTACTCCAACAACACGGGCGCCTCGCCGAACGCGGATTCGATGCTCGTGCAGATCAGCAACGACATCGGGAACTCGTGGACGACGCTCGAGGTGGTCACGGAGAACGCGAACGCGTGGGTCGAGCGGCGGTTCCGCATCGCGGACTTTGTCGAGCCGACGGACATGATCCGTGTTCGCTTCATCGCGAGCGACCTGGGGGACGGGTCGATCGTGGAGGCGGGTGTCGATGATCTGCGGATCGAGTCGGTCGGTTGCACGGTCAACCCGGCGGACCTCAATAATGACGGCGAGCTGAACTTCTTCGATGTCAGCATCTTCTTGAATGCATATAACTCAGGGGATCTTGTCGCGGACTTCAATGGCGACGGGATCCTGAGCTTCTTCGATGTATCCAGTTTCCTTGGGTACTTCAATCAAGGATAGTTACAACCAGACTCCCCCCCAGGGGTGAGCGCCGACCCGATTCCCCGTCGGGTCGACGAGTCGCTCTCCCCACGAGGCCCCGCTGCACCCCCTTGCAGCGGGGCTCATTTTTTGTCGCTCGCAGCTCTGGATTTGATTTTGGTATGGATGCGCGTGAGGGTACACTGAGGGTGTTTGTAATTACATGATGTGCAGTATGGGGTGTATCCATGAAATATATGCGTTTTATTTGCGGATTGGTTGCGCTGTTCACGATGCCCGCTGCGGCACTGCAGACAGCGATCGGTTTCGAGCCCGACCGGTATGTATCGTGGAACGAAGGGCAACCCTTTGAAGGGCGGTGTGTCGTGCGCGTGCGGACCACCTCGCAGGAACAGCTCGATCGGGTGCTTGATGTCGCGGAGGATGTCTGGTCCGAGCGTGTCGGGCAAGGGGTGTTGGAGATTGATATCCGCGAAGCCGACCTACATCGGCTGGATGCGATCGGAGTGCCTTACGATGTGCTGATCGAGGACCTGCAGGCGCACGCGGATGCGCACGCAGCGGACATGATGCGTGTGCGGCGTGAGCAGCTCGAGCGGAAGCCCGAGGGCTTCCAGCGCGGCGGGCAGGTGCACGATGACGAGTGGTTCGCGACCTATCGCACGCTCGATGAGATCACGCAGTACTGCGAGAACATCTGGGCGTTGCGTCCGGATCTGGCGACGATTCATTCGATCGGTCAGGGGCTCGAGGGCTGGCTGATCTTCTCGATTACGATCAGCGCTCCAGATACGGTCGAGAACCCGAGAGATGATCGCCCGGTGGTATACATCTTTAGCACGGTGCACGCGCGGGAGTGGATCGCGCCGATGACGACGAGTTACTTTGCGTCAAAGCTTGTGGCGGATTACGAGACGGATGCGGGGGTGAGGGCACTGCTTGAGCGCGTGCGTGTTGTGATTGTGCCGGTGGGGAACCCGGACGGGTATCTGTATTCATGGTCAGATGAGCGGTATTGGCGCAAGAACCGGCGGGACAACGACGACGGGACTTTCGGTGTCGATATCAACCGCAACTGGGGCTATGAGTGGGGGCGCAGTGGCTCGTCCGAGTACACGAAGTCGAATACCTATCGTGGCACGGAGCCGTTCTCTGAGCCGGAGACTCGGGCGCTACGCAATGCAGCACTGGGATACGGCGATAAGCTCATCGCGCATATTGATTACCACTCGTATTCACAGGCGGTCATCTGGCCATTCAGTTTCTCGCGTGACGCGTACCCACCCGAGCCCGCCGGCTCGATCTTCGAGCGTATCGCGGACGATCTGGTGGGCGAGATCGAGCATGTGCACGGGGCGAACTATGACACGATCGCCGGCCCCGACTTCGGGACTGCTGCGGGCAGCTCAGATGACTGGTTCTATGGCGGCCTTGGCGTAACGAGTTTCACGATCGAGCTGCGTCCGCGCGGTTCTGATTTCAACCCGCCGGTCAGTGAAATCTTTCCCTGCGCGCAGGAAAACTACGCCGGCTTTCTTCGATACCTACAGCGCGTGACGACGCCATTCAATGTCTGGTCCAGCTATCAGCCAGACCCGTATGTATGGAATGAGCCCTTCGTCGGGTTCTACGCAACCGTGACATCCGGATTGGAGTACGCGCACCCGCAGACTGTGCAAGTCCGCTCAAGGGTTGGGAGCAGCGGGGATTTCGATGCAACGCCCATGACGCAATTGGACGGTTCCGATTGGTATCAATCGCAGGTGCCCGTGTACCCCTGTGGATCAGACATCGAGTATTACTACGAAGCGATTGATGATCTGGGTCGGAGTGGCACACAGCCTCTCGCTGGCGGGCAGGATCCATTCAGCACCACCCTCTTCCAGTTGATCCCTTCTATCAGTGATGATATGGAAGTGGACACCGGGTGGATTGTTGGGCACCCGGACGATACTGCGACGGCGGGCATCTGGGAACGCGTTGATCCGGTAGCGACCGCGCACCAGCCTGGTGAAGACCACACGCCCAACGGGACGCTCTGCTGGGTGACGGACGGTCGATCGGGCAGCAGTGACGACGAGCACGATGTCGATGGCGGGAGTACATCGCTGATCACACCAAAGTTTGCCGCGCGTCCTGATGAAGCGATCGGAATCTGGTTCTCTTTTTCAACCACCGGTAACTGGAATGACAGTCATGTTCTGCTGTACGCCTCGAACGACGATGGCGTCACATGGACCGAGTTTGGATCGCTGTATCGTACAAACGGTGGGTGGTCCTACTTCCGCTTTGATTTCGAGCCGTGGGTTGAAACATCCGACGAGATGCGTGTGCGATTTGTGGCGCACGATTCGAGCGATGATGGGATCCTGGAAGTTGCGATCGACGACATCCAGATCGATCGGATCGGTTGCCCCCCCAGCCCGGCGGATCTTAACGGTGACGGGGAACTGAACTTCTTCGATGTCAGCGCGTTCCTTGTCGCGTATCAGTCCATGGATCCGATCGCGGACTTCAACACTGACGGCGAGTGGGACTTCTTCGATGTGTCCCTCTTCCTTGAGATCTTCCTGGACGGATGACAGCTTGGCTTCAGCAGTCTATGATTGAGACCCATTCTCAATAAGGCAGGAGGCGTTATGCTCACCAAACGATTGAAGGACGACAACTGGGCGTTGCACCAGATCGCGGAACGACAGGAGACCCCGGGTTCGTTGATCAAAGGGCAGATGCCTCGCGAGGGGTATGTCGGGATGATCGCGCAGCAGGTGTTGGTCAATCGGGTGCTCGACGACGCGATGCGGGATGCAATCAAGAGCGATCCGCGTGTGGGCGAGCTGGTGCTTGAGGAGCAGATGCTCTCGCCCTACCTCATGGAGGACGCGGCGTACTTCGATATCGATGTTGATGCGATCGAACCCAACCCCGGAACCACGCGGTTTATTGAGCACATCGAAGCGCACAAGGATCAGCCGCTGCACCTGCTCGGGCTGCACTATGTGCGACTCGGTGCATGCAACGGCAACCGGTTCGTGGCGCGGGTGGTCCGCAAGGCGTACGAGCTTGATGAAGAAGGCACGCGATACCTCGATCCGTTCGGCGAGGCGCAGCGTGAGAAGTGGATGGAGTTCAAGAACGCGCTCGACGCGATGGCCTTCGATGCCGCGGAACAGGATCAGGTGTTCGACGGAACACGCGCCGCGTATGTCGCGGCGATCAACCTCGATCTCGACGAAGCGATGAGTGGCGAGGCGCTGCTTGAGCAGCACGGCAAGACGCTCGACAAGAAGGCGTTCGAGGAAGGGCACTCGGTGCATGTGCCCTCGGCTCAGGGCTGATTGCAAAGCTGAGATTTTCAGGGTTCATCTAAACGCTCGCGCCATGCCGCGAGCGTTTTTCGTATCTCGTCGGCGACCTGCCCGAGGGTGGAGCTCGGGAGGAGCCCCTGCGGGTGGGTGATGATCCCGACGCGCCGGTCGCGGATCGCGGGGAGATCGAGGGTGGCGATGGGGCCGAGCGTTTGGGTGATCTGATCCCAGGACATGGGTTCTGGTTCGCCGATGGAGTGGGTGTCTTCTTGGGGCGAGAAGATGAGGATGGAATCGGGCGCGAGGGTGATGAGGTCCTCGAGATCGAGCTCCTGCCACATCCCGCCATCGACGAGCGCGGGGGTGATGCCCATGCGATCGATCATCTGCGCATGGAATGAGCCCGGGCCGAGAGCGCCCGCCGGGTCGGTGCCCGCGAGGATAAGGGTGCGCCCCGCGATGGACGCGTCGTTGCCCATAGGGGCCCATGATCGGACAAGGCGGGCGCTGGGGAGCTCGATGTCGAAGCGTTTGGTGGGGTCGACGGCGAAGGTAGTCGGGTCGCCGTCGGCGTTCGCGTCCGCTGGGAACCCAACGAGCTTGAGGTACAGGTCGTCCATCGTCGTCGCGATGTCATCGAGCGATTCGAGTGTGTAGGTCCAGATGACCCATCCGCGATCTGCTGCAAGCGTGCGGATGCGATCGGGGATCGCGATGGTGTTTTCCTCGAAGATGAGTACGGTTGGGTCGGCGGTAATGAGCATCTCGTCGTCGATGTCGATGTGTGATCCGACGACGGGGATGGAGGTGGAGAGTGCGTTGTCGTAGGCGTGGCGGCCGACGATGTCGTCCTCGAATCCAAGATCGCGGAGCATGACACCGATCGCGGGGGAGAAGACCGCGAATCGGGGCGACTCGGATTCGTTGGGTTGGTCCGTGCCGCTGGGGTCGGCATTGCTCGTGGATTTGGAGCAGGCGACGAGCGCGATAAGGAGGAGAGAGACGAGGATGAATCGGAGGGTGCGCATGTGGAGTGATCCTAGCGCAGCGCGTCGTGGATGCGGTTCTTGAGCGTGTGGAGGGCGTTGTCATCGAAAAGGGGGAAGGCCCAGGTGCGATCGTTGGCGAGTTCGATCTGTTTCGCGTGGGTGCGGGCGTGCTCGATCTGTGATTCGAGGGCGCTGAGCGCTTCGGCGTTGCGGACGCGGTGGTCTTCGAGGACGCGGACGAGTTGTTGATAGATGGGGTCGGGGTTATCGTCCGAGGCGCGAGCGGCGTTGATCTGTTTCACAAGCTCGTCGCGTGCGTGCTGGGCGTCGTCGTCGCCGACAAGCGCGGGGTGATGGCGGGCATGATGGAAGCGCCAGTGGGCTTCTTTGAGATCGATCGCTGGGTCATCGATCCCGAGAGAGAGGTAGACGGAGGCGCTGGCGCGGGCCATCGGGTTGAGATCGATGCTCAGCCAGTCCTTGAACCAGTGTTCGGTGATCTGGTCGTATGTCCATCCGCCTGAGCCGTGGATGAAGAGTTCAGAAAGGAACGCGCGGCAGATGCCGCTCATGAGCAGCGCGCGGGGCGCGGTGGTGAGCTGATCGAATGTAGCGTCGTTGACCGGGGTGCGTGGGTACCCGTCGCGGAGTCTCCAGACGGGGCGTTCGTAGTCATCGCCGTTGATCTCGAGCGGACGGATCTTCGCTTCTGGGTGTTTCTCTGCGGCATCGTTGTATGAGCGGACGGCGTCTTCCGGATCCAGACGCATGGCGCTGCACACATGGTCCCAGACGGCTTCACTTGTGAAGAGATCCGACGCGTAGATGATCTGCGGCGGATCGATCCCGAGCCGATCGCACGCGAGCTGGATCGTGGCGCTCGCGAACTGGCGCGCGAGGGTCGATTCATAGGTGTACCCGCGGAGGTACTCAACGAGTTCGGAAAGGCGATCGTCGTCCGGATCGAGCGGTTCCATCGCGGGCAGCGACGCGCCGGGCACGCCCGGCGGGATAGATCCGGGTTCGAGGATCTGGATGGTGCGGGTGCGCAGGTCTTTTCCTGATCCGATGGTGACGCGGATCGTTTCGAGATCGACGATGTCCTGATCGGGGATGATCCAGACGCGCCCAGCGCCGGTGGATTGGGCGATCTCGTGTTGAGCGATGAGTTTGGCGAGGATCCCGTTGTGGAAGACGATGGGTTGATGCCCTGACATGACGATTGGGCGATCGTTGGGGATCCCGAGTTGGGCGCGTGCCGCGTGCGGGGTGTGGTTCTGGAGTGCCTGTTTCCACGATTCCGCGCTCGGTTCGAGATCGATCTCGATCGAGTGTTGGGTGTTCGTGGTTGAGGTGCCCCCGGCCATCGTGTGCATCAACAGTCCGCGAGCTGTGCTGTGCGTGCGGACTTGGGGAGTCGATCGATGACTCGATCCATGGCGCGGTAGAGGACGCAGCGGTAGTGGTTGAGTCGTGTGGTCGGGTCGTCGAGCCCGCCGCCGAATGAGCGGTTGGGATCGTTATAGATGAGCTCGACCGGGATCTCGCCGACACGGAGGTTGTTCGCAGCGGCCTGGACCCAGAGCTGCATGGGGAAGGCGTACCCGTCATCGGTGATGTCGAGTTTGTCCATCGCGCTGACGCGATGGGCCTTGAACCCGCAGAATGAATCGGTGAGGTTGAACCCGAGTCGGGCATTGATCTCTTTGGTGAGGGTCGCGTTGATCGCGCGCCGATCGCCCGGCGGGAGGTCCTTTGCCCATTGTTCGTCGTCGGAGAGGTAGCGGGAACCCGAGACGATGTCGAGATCGTTCTTCTCGATGGCGCTGAGGAAGTCAGGGATCCGCTCGGGCTCGTGCTGATCGTCACAGTCCATCGTGATGACCCAGTCGTAGTTGTTGCGATGGGCTCGATTGAATATCTCACGGATGGCTCGCCCGTACCCGGCGTTGGCTTCGTGTCGGATCAGGTCGAACCCCATCTCGGGTCGGAGATCGTTGAGGATGTCGGGTGTGCGATCGGACGATCCGTCGTCGAGGATCAGGATGTCCGATGTGAATGCGCTGACGCGCTCCAGCACGGACCGGACGGTGTCTTGTTCGTTATACACGGGAATAGCGACGAGTGAACGCATAGGGCCTCCTGAACGGTATTCAATGCATGAAGATTCGATGAACCCCACGCTCTGGATACCAGAACGGTTGGTCGGGAATGATTATTCCACGCAATTCGAGTCAGGAGGGGGGGTTCTGATCGTTGTCTTGCGTGTCGAGCTCTTGTTTTTGGCGGGCTTGCTGCTCAGATCGTGCGAGCGAGGTATAGGCCGCGAACCCGAACGGGACACGATCGTCCTCTTCTCCGGGCCCTTTGAGGAGTTCCTGTGCTTGTTCCATCTTTTCGATCAGGGATTGGGAGAGCGAGTGGATGGAGATGATCTGTGAGATGGGGAGGGTGAAGTTTTCGCCTCCGGGTGTGGTGATCCGGAAGACGGTGCATTGGACATCGTCGGATCGTGAACGGACCTCGTCGTTGCCGACCATGGAATAGGCAAACACGGGGTAGACATCCGCGATGGGGATGCGTTGCCCGGACGCGGTCATGATGGCCATGCGCCCATCGAAGAGCTCAGATGTGGGGGATGGCGACATCTGGGCGTCTGTTGGGCCGGTCCCGGTGCGTCCGGCGCTCTCGGCGGCGGCTGCGGCGAGACCCATGAGGATCTCGCGGCAGACATTCTGCCAGAACACATCACGGCGTATCTGGACGCGTGCGACGGGGTATGGATCCGGGTTATGGACGGGCGCGGGGGTCTGTCCGTACCCGCTCAATGCGGAGTAGGTGCCATCGTCATTGGTGTTGAGTATGGGGTTTGGCATCGTTGTCAATGGTATGCAGGCAGATAACAGGACTCAGACCTGCACAGATCGATCGGCAGACCCGACCCAGCCCGCACATCCGGCACGGTCGATCGCGCAGATCCGAGTTGGTGCGTTTCAGGAGCGAAGTTTGGTCTGGTTGGGGCCGATACTGCACCAACGGAGGAGAGTGTCCACATGAGCGACAAGTCAACCAGCAACGCGTTTAACGAAGTCAGAGCCATTCTTGGCAAGCTTGATCGCTCGATCGATGAGGCACGCTCCAAGCGTCTTGAGCCCGATGCACCGGTCCGGCGAGATCCGGCACCGAGCCCTCTGGGCACCGATCCCGACTCGGTCTCGGACCTCGATCGTGAGATCGGAGGCACACCCACACCGGGCGCGAAGACGGAACTGCAGCGGAAGGGTGCGTCGTTTGGGCGAGCCAAGCCGTTGAACCGCGCCGGGGACGAGGGTCCCAATCGCGAGTGGAAGCGTCCGGGTGAGGACGAGCTGATCGGTTGATCGCCGAATGACAACGAGAGATTATTCCTGCCGCTGGGTATCTGCCCAGCGGTTCATTTTTTGGACGAGCACAGGGAGCGGGAGCGCGCCGTCGGCGAGGAGCTCGTCGTGGAAGGCGCGGAGATCGAAGTCGTCGCCGAGTTGGTCCTCGAGCGATCGGCGGAGCTTGATGATCTCGATCTCACCCATCTTGTATCCGGTGGCCTGTCCTGGCCATCCGATGTAGCGATCGATCTCGGCATTGATATTGTGCATTGAGAGGGCGCTGTTGGCGCGCATGAACTCGACGCCCTGATCGCGGGTCCAGTTCTTTGCGTGCATCCCGGTGTCGACGACGAGGCGCATCGCGCGCCACATCTCGAAGTTGAGGCGTCCGAAATCGGCGTATGGGTCTTCGTAGAGCCCGTTTTCGCCCTCGCCCATCTCGAGCCCAAGCTTTTCGGCGTAGAGCGCCCATCCCTCGACGAACCCGGTAAACCCCATCGTCTTGCGGATGGGGTGCTGGTTCTCGATTTCTTGAGCGATCGCGATCTGGAAGTGGTGTCCCGGGACGGCTTCGTGGAGGGTGAGGGCCATCATCTCATACTTGGGGCGCTGATCGAGCTTGGTGAGGTTGGCGACGAAGTACCCGGCGCGTGCGGAGCTGAGCGATCCGGGGTAGTAGTACGCGGTGGGCGCGGACTCCGCGGTGAGCCCCGGGAGGGGGCGCACGCCGTAGGGCAGGCGGGGGAGGTGCCCGAAGAGTTTGATGAGCTCGGGGTCGATGTCTTTACACATGGCCTTGTACCCGTCGAGGAGATCGTCGGGGTTGGTGTAGTAGAAGCGCGGATCGGTGCGGAGGTACTCGGTGAAGGCTTGGAACTTCGCATCGGCGCTCGCCCAGGACTTGTCGTTGCCGATCCAATCGGTTTGCTCAATGACATCCATCATCTCGGACTTGATGCGTTGAACTTCGTCGAGCCCGATCTGGTGGACATCGTTGGCGTCGTATTGAGGGAGTGTGGTGTGCGAGGTGATGAGGGCGGAGTAGGACTCGATGCCGTCGACCCCTTGCGCGGCACCGATGGTGTCGCGGCAGGCGGGGAGGTACTCGTTGTTCAGAAAGACGGCGAGTTCGAGGTAGACGGGGATGATGCGTTCGGTGATGATTTCGCGTGCTTCGATGGCGAGCGGGTCGTCGTGATCGAGGTTGTTGAAGGGCGTGTAGAAGGGCGATTGTGTCGGGTCCTCGCGGAAGTTGGGGTTGGCCTGCGCCATTGCCTGATCGACGGCGGGCTCCACAACGACGCGGGGGGGGACTCGGTTCTCTGCGATCCCGAGGCGCATGTTGTCGATGTGGTCGCCGACGACGATGGGGACGCGCTTGAGTCGGGTGAGGTAATCGGCGTAGTGCTCGCGGGTGATGAGGGGGACGCTGTCGCCCATCTGCGGGAGCCAGACCTGGGGGCCTCCGATGGAGGTGACGGGCATCTGCCATTGCTTGTATTGCGCGAGTCGTTGCCCTTGCTGCCATTGGTAGATGAGGAGATCGGCGCTGAGATGATCGCGATCGGTAAACCCGGATCGATCGATGGATCGGAGTTCGTCGAGGAGCTCGGCGAATCGCTGGTTGTTCTGCTCGATGGCGCTGGCGGAGTTGTTCCCGAGCTCGTCGTTGCGGGAGTCGTCATTCAGGAGTGGGCCGATGCTCATCGGGTCGGACTCGTACATGATGTCGATGGCCCGGTTCATCAGGTCCCACAGCGCCGGGTCACGATCGGGCGGGCACACGGGGAGATAGTCCTGGCCCATCGCGAGTGGCGCGAGGAGGGCCAGGAGGACGAGGGCAAGAACACGGCGGATCGCTGAATCGTGGTTCATGCCCTGAGCATAGTCGAGAAGGGGGGTTGGCACCAATTTCGCGGGTTCTGCGTTGGCAACGGGTTGGGTCGGGCGTACGATTCACCCCGATCCGCCCAGCGGAAGGAACCATTCGGGGGAATGGTGTAATTGGTAGCACGAGGGATTCTGATTCCCTTAGTTCGGGTTCGAGTCCCGGTTCCCCTACTTTCTTTGCTTGCAGCACGCCCGGGCCCTTGCTCGGGCGTGCTCACTTTTGAACTTTCGATATACTCGATGGAGGAGACAATTCATGAACCCAGATGATCCGTTGCCCAACCCGATCGCGCTCTCGAGCAAGCTCGACATCGCGAAGAACTGGCTGCCCAGGTATACCGGCATGCCGATCGATCACTTCGGGGACTATGTGCTGCTTACCAACTTCTCGAACTATGTGACGGAGTTCGCGGAGCGGTTCGGGTGCGATGTGCAGGGGATCGGGCGTCCGATGCAGGCCGCGACGAACAGCGCGGGGCTGACGATCGTGAACTTCGGGATCGGGTCACCCAACGCGGCGACGATCATGGATCTGCTCAGCGCGCGGATGCCCGACGGGGTGTTGTTCCTCGGCAAGTGCGGCGGACTCAAGGACTCGACAGAGATCGGGCACTTTGTGCTTCCCATCGCAGCGATCCGAGGCGAGGGGACGAGCGATGACTACTTCCCGCCTGAGGTTCCCGCGCTCCCAAGCTTTAAGCTGCACAAGTTTGTGTCCGACAAGATCATCGAGCGTGATCTTGAGTACCGCACCGGTGTGGTGTACACGACGAACCGGCGCGTGTGGGAGCACGACAAGAAGTTCCGTGGGCGACTCAAGCGGATGACCTCGCTGGCGATCGACATGGAAACCGCGACGGTGTTTATCGTTGGGCACCACAACCAGATCTCACGCGGTGCGTTGCTGTTGGTTTCGGATGTGCCCATCACGCCCGAGGGCGTGAAGACCGAAGAATCGGACAAGAGCGTAACGGCGCAGTTCGCGAAGATGCACCTGGAGATCGGGATCGATGCGATGACGCATATTGGGTCGCAGGGCGAGCCGATCCGGCATTTCAAGTATTGAGATAATGACTCTGCGTGAGATTCTCCCGCAAGCGCGGGAGAGGAGAGTGGGCGTTCAAAAACAGAAAACGCCCCAGGCGCTACCTGAGGCGTTTTCCACTTGGTCATGCAACGAGTCGAGCGATTGATCAGATCGTCTCGGTTGCCGGCCCGCGAATCACGGAGCCGATTCCTGACCCACCAGTCTCAATAGAACACCGATCTGGCGCTGTGCCAGTTGCTTGGGGGGTTTTTTCCGGACCCAAACACGACCTTGACGGGTCTTCAGGATTCTTCCAGCGTGTAATCTTCTGCTACGGCTTCACTTATGCGCCCTTGTAGCGACGCGAGGATCCGGTCTACATGGACATGGCTCGTCTCAATAAACACCTTTGTCCGGCTCTGGGTCCCCGCCGAGCCGGTCCCGGCGACATACACGCCCGCCACATTGGTCTCCATCGTTTTCAGATTGTGCTTGGGCTTGCGATCGTCGCCGACGAGCTCGACTCCGAGTTGTTCGAACAGGTCGGGCTTCTGAATGTACCCCGTGAGGAGGAGGACGAATCGTGATTCGATGGACTCGCCCGTGTCGAGGGTTGCGTGGGTGGGGGAGATGCTGGTGACATTGGCGTGGGGGATATAGCGGATCTTATCCTTCTTGATGAGGTACTCGATCTCGGGATAGAGCCAGTACTTGATGCGATCGGGGTCAAACCACTCGCCGCGGTGGACCATGGTGACTTGTGCGCCGGCGCGGAAGAGGCGGATGGCGGCTTCGACGGCTGAGTTCTTGCCGCCCACGATGGTGATGGGCTGGTTGGCGTATTGGTGCACATCGCCCAGGTAGTGCGAGACATGGGGGAGGTCTTCACCGGGGATGCCCAGCATGCGTGGCAGATGCATGTCGCCGATCGCGAGCACGACGCGTTTGG
This sequence comes from Phycisphaerales bacterium, assembly GCA_965216865.1. GTDB lineage: Bacteria > Planctomycetota > Phycisphaerae > Phycisphaerales > UBA1924 > UBA1924. The sequence continues at coordinate 1,393,503 of OZ244206.1, read as the reverse complement.
CGTGGATGGGTTCGAGCTGTCCGAGCGCGTTGGGGTCGAAGCTGAGTTCCTCCTGGCCGCCAACGCCGTGGAATGAGCGGGCGGTGTGGAGGGTAAACCCATTGCTGTCCTTGTCGATGCGCATCACGCGGGTGTAGGTCTCGATGTCGAGTTTGAATGTGCCGACGACCGTGCGGAGGTAGTTGAGGTAATGCTCGCGGTTGGCCTTCTCCTCGTCAGCGACGATGAGGGGAACGCCGGCGATCTCGATGCGTTCGGGCGAGGAGAAGTATTTGGTGCCCGGCGCCCACCATTGCATGGTCGCGCCGATCTGCCCGGCTTCGAGGTGGAGGTACTCGAGGTTCGCTTGTTTGAGTGCGGCAGCGAGTTCGATGCCAATGGGGCCGGCGCCGATGATGACGATGTCGGTTTCACGCATGAAACAACGGTAGGCGGCGGAATCAGGCGTGCGCCGCGACGAGTTCTTGGAGTCGATCGAAGCCCATCCCGGCTTTGAGTTCGGGTTCGCCTCGTTTGACATCCCAGGCGCGGACATCGCGCATGGTGTCCTCAAGCGGGCGATTCTCAAGACCCGCAGCGACGGCCTTGGAATAGTCGACGCGGTACATGGACATGACTTCGTCATTGATCCATGTGGGGATGTCGCGGTAGGGCTTGATGTCGTTGTTTTCAAACCACGATGCGGGCGCTTCGAGGAGCTTGGCGTTGGAATCGAGCGCGGCGTGGGTGCGGTTGATGAACTGGTGGAGGGTGAGCCCGGGTTGTGGGCCGGCGCAGTTATAGGTGCCGATGATTCGCTCGGTGATGCACTTGAGGAAGAACGCAGCGAGGTCGCGCGAGTCCACGAACTGCGCGAGCCCGGCGGGGGGCTCGGGGATGATGACGGAGTCCTGTGTCGCGAGGGCGCGTGTCCACCAGGTGACACGATCGGTTGGATCGTTTGGGCCTGCGATGATGGAGGGGCGGGGGATGATGTGGTTGGTGGGGAAGTACTCGTGGACGACCTGCTCGCAGAGGACTTTGAGCCCGCCGTAGGTTTCGCCGGTGATCTCTTCGACGGTTGGGTCTTCGAGCTGGATGAGCTGGTCCCATGCCCAGTCTTCGCTGGGCTCGCCATCGGGGCTTGTCGGGTAGACGGAGATGGTGGAGACGAAGAGGTAGAGGTCGGTGTGTTCCTTGAGCAGCTCGCAGGAGGCGCGGACGACGCGGGGGGTGTAGCCGCACATGTCGACAACGGCGTCGAAGCGCTCGCCGTTGTCGATGAGCGATTTGATCGCACTGAGTCCGTCGCCCTTGTTTTTGGGGTCTTTGGGATCGCGGTCGCCGATGAGGTGGCGGACGGAGTCTGGTAGCCCGGGTGCTTCGGGTGATCGGTGGAGGATGGTGATCTGATGACCCGCGTGCACGGCCTGCTCGACGAAGGAGCGGCCTGAGAACTGGGTCCCGCCGAGGACGAGGATGTTCATGCGTGAGGGTATGGGTGAGGGGTGGACGGGTTGCTGGTAGGGCTTGTTTTAAGCTCAGAATCGGCGATTTTGGGAGATTCGGGATTTTGGTGAAACGGATCAACGGACATTCCGTATATAGTATACGCTAGGTTAGTGTTTACTATATCAAAGGGGATGGGGCATGTTGAATCTCGCGTTCGGTTGGGTCTGGATCACGATGGGGTTTCTCAGCGGGGCGTTGCTGGGGATGGGGTTCCATCGTGAGGAGTTCATGGGCGGATATGGGAGCTGGGCCCGTCGGATGGCGCGGCTGGGACATATTGCGTTCTTTGGGACGGGGTTCCTGAACCTGATGCTCGCGTTCACATGGATGGCGGTGGGGGATTCCGTTGAGATCGGTGGGATCACGCGAGAGTTGATCACCGCGATGTTCATTGTGGGCGCGATCGGGATGCCTGTGTGCTGCTTTGCGGCGGCGAAGTGGAAGCGGTTGCGTCATGCGTTCGTGGTGCCGGTGGTGGCGTTAACGATCGGGAGCTCGATGCTGTGCATGGCGCTCTTGGATCATCCGGAAGTGGTGGGGTTGTTTACAGGAGGTGCACCGTGAAGGTTGGATTGATCGCGATGAGTGGCGTGCGTGTGCAGGACAGGGAGTTGATGAAGTTGGGGTTGACCCTTCCCGGGTTTGTGGAGCGGAGCGAGGTGATCGCGTCGTTGCCAAGTCTTTCTTTATTGACGCTCGCGGCGCTGACGCCGAGTGATGTGGAGGTGAGTTACCACGAGGTGGACGACATCGATCGGGATGTGGTTCCCAATCTTGGGTTTGATCTTGTCGCGATCTCCACGATGACGGCGCAGGCACTCGATGCGTACGCGCTCGCGGATCGGTTCCGCGCTTCGGGCGTGAAGGTGGTGATGGGCGGATTGCACGCGACATGTGTGCCCGATGAGTGCGGGTTGCACGCGGATTGTGTGGTGGTGGGCGAGGGTGAGAAGGTTTGGCCGATCTTGATCGAGGATGCTCGGAGTGGGCGGTTGAAGTCTCGGTATGACGGGGATGGTGCGTTCAACTTTGCGGACGCGCCGATGCCGAGGTTTGAGCTGCTCGATGTGAACCGGTACAACCGGTTGACGGTGCAGACGACGCGGGGGTGCCCGCACAAGTGTGATTTCTGCGCGAGCTCGATCATGCTGACCAAGGGGTACAAGACCAAGCCGGTGGACAGGGTGATCGCGGAGATCCGGGCGATCAAGGCGATCTGGCCCCGCCCGTTCATTGAGCTGGCGGACGACAACTCGTTCATGATGAGTGGGCACGCGTACGAGCTGCTCAATGCGATGAAGTACGAGCGGGTGCGGTGGTTCACTGAGTGTGATATCTCGATCGCCAAGGACGAGGTCTTGTTATCCAAGATGGCGGCGGCGGGGTGTCGGCAGGTGCTGGTGGGGTTGGAATCGCCCGTGGCGGATGGGCTTGATGGGATCGAAACGAACACCAACTGGAAGCTTGGGCAGTACCCAAAGTATGAGGAGGCGGTGCGGGTCATCCAATCACACGGGATTACGGTGATCGGGTGCTTTGTGTTGGGGTTGGATGGGCACAGGCCGAGTATCTTTGATGCGGTGTACGACTTTGCAGCACGGACGAACCTGTATGACATCCAGGTGACGCTGCAGACCCCGTTCCCGGGGACGGGGCTGTACCGTCGGCTGGAATCGGAGGGTCGGTTGACGCACCCGGGGCGGTGGGATCGGTGTACCTTGTTCGATCTGAACTACGAACCGGTGGGGATGACGAGCGGGGAGCTGGTGGATGGGTTCCGGGGGTTGGTGCGGCGGTTGTATCGCCCTGAGTTTGTGAAGCAGCGGCGGGAGGGGTATCACAAGGCGCTGCGGGCGGCGAGATCGGGTCGGTGTGCGGGCTGATCGGGCGATTCTGGACGCTAGAATCCTCAGATTGAACGCATCGCGGCGTGGGGCGGGATCGAACTCGGTTCCTGTCCTTTGTCGCAGACCCGGAGTGCTCCATGCCCAAGAAACAATGGGAAGACAGTCTGACCCAGCACTACCTGCTTAAGCGGATCCCGACGGCTCCGTTCGGGCATGTCCGTGATCGGCATGTCGTCGGCTACGACGAGTATGTCAAAACCGGTGGCTACGAGGGGTTGCGCAAGGCGCTGCAGATGAAGCCGGAGGATGTCACCAGCGAGGTGAAGGACTCGATGCTTCGCGGGCGTGGCGGTGCGGGCTTCCCGACGGGGCTCAAATGGACCTTTCTGCCCGATCCGGACGGCGGGCCAAGGTACCTGGCGATCAACGCGGACGAGTCTGAGCCGGGCACCTTCAAGGACCGCTTGCTCATGGACTTTGATCCGCACGGGCTGCTTGAGGGCATCGCGATATGTATGTACGCGTGCCGACTCAATAAGGCGTACATCTTTATCCGAGGCGAGTACCACCATCAGGCGCATGTTCTTGAGAACGCGATCAAGGAAGCGTACGAGAACGGGATCTTCGGCGAGAAGGGCCTGATGAATCAGAGCGGGAACGCATCGGGCGACGCGTTCGTTGCGGACTGTTATGTGCATCGCGGTGCGGGCGCATACATCTGTGGCGAGGAGACGGCGCTGCTCGAGGGGATCGAGGGCAAGCGTGGGTGGCCGAGGATTAAGCCACCGTTCCCGGCGCTCAAGGGGTTGTTCGAGCGTCCGACGATCATCAACAATGTGGAGACGCTGCAGCACCTGCCTTTTATCATGACGGACGGCGCGAAGGCGTTCAACGAGCAGGGCGTCGAGTCGACGATCGGCGGGCCTCCGAGCTTTGGGACCAAGCTGATGGGCGTGTCGGGTCATGTCGAGAAGCCCGGGTGTTACGAGCTTGAGCTCGGGATCCCGCTGCGGACGCTCGTTGAGAAGTACTGCGGCGGTATTCGCGGCGGTAAGAAGTTCAAGGGTGCGATCCCCGGCGGCGTGTCCATGGGTATCCTCGGGACGGACCAGTACGAGGCCGAGCTCGACTTTGACATCGGGCGCAAGTACGGGGTGTTGGGTCTGGGGACTTCGGGGCCGACGGTGTTTGACGAGGACACCGACATGGTGTCGGTGGCGCGGAATATCACGCGCTTCTTCAAGCACGAGTCGTGCGGGCAGTGCACGCCTTGTCGTGAGGGGTCGGGTTGGTTGTATCAGATCATGACTCGGATCGAGGCGGGCGACGCGAAGAGCAAGGACCTGGATCTGGCGATGGAGATCGCCAACTCGATGGGTTCGATGCCCGGCACCACGATCTGCGGTCTCGCGGACGGGAACGCGTGGGCGGCGCGGACGATCATGGAGAAGTTCAGCGAGGAGTTCGAGTCGCGTGTGATGCGGACCTATGTGCCCGTGACGATCAACATGAGCGAACTCGCGGGGGCGTGATTCTGGATTCAAAGCAAACCAAGGCCCGATCACTCGGGCGTTTTTTCTGCGCGAATAATGTGAGGTGAACTGCTGTTTGCTTGCATACCCGCGATGGTGCGGGCGGGAGCACACACATGTCATCGATCAAGAAGCCGATGTTGATTACGAGTTGGGTGTTGCAGGTGGTTGTTGCCTTGATATTGGGGCAGACCCTGTTCTTTAAGTTCACCGGCGCGGAAGAAACGAGGGCGTTGTTTGAGGTGCTCGGCGCTGAGCCTTGGGGTCGATACGCGTCGGGTGTGATGGAACTGATCGCGGTTGTCTTGCTGTTGATCCCGCGAACGAGCGTGTTTGGTGCGGTTCTTGCTTTGGGCGTGATCACGGGCGCGCTGGGGGCGCATTTCACGAAACTCGGCGTCTCAGTTGATCCCGTCGCACTGGGGAATCCTGGGCTCGAGCCTCTGGAGGGGCCGAGTCTGTTTGGGATGGCGGTCGTGGTTTTGGTGTCTTCGATTGGAATCATTGTTATCCGACGCTCCCAACTTCTGGGTGTGCTCCGGGGCTTTGGCCGGGATGTAACAGATACATCCGCATGAGCAGGTCCACTTGTATGGGGGGAAATCAATCTATTTATGCTCCGAGTATGATTTTGTGATGTATAAATAGAATTACCCAGCGAAGTCCAGGCGGGGATTGAACGATGAATGCCGTATGAGGGGATCGTTCTACAGGTTTGTCATCATCGCGGTGTTTTTGCTCGTACTTGTATTAAGCACGGCGCTGGTGGGCTCGTCAGGGGGAGTTGCGGCCGGCGCGGGTTCGATCTGGAACACTGGAAACATGTGTGCCAGCATCGCGGGTCTTGGGGCGGGATCGTCCTCATGGCTCGATTTTTTTACGGGCGGGGGCTCGTACATGGCTCGCACGCAGTGCATGGTCACCGAGACAGGGGAGACCGACTGGTTCTGGGTGTGGACGCTGATTGTGCTCAACGCGATGATCATCGTCGGCTATGTTCGTATCTTTATATTCTGGCGCAGTGCTTATAAACAAGAGCAAGTCCAGGATCGGGATACAAAGCTGATGGATCTTGCCTGGATTTTTCTCTTTTGCGCCTGCTGTGGGTATGTTTCTTCGATCCTGTTGTTTTTCTGGCCGGGGTATCGGTTTCTCGCGCTGATGCTTTGCCCGCTCGCGTATTTCACTTGGCGTTTCGGGTGGAATCTCGATTCGTTCCGGATCGCACTGAGTGCCAAGCGACTCGAGCGCGAGCTCAACGAGAATCTGGTGCTGAAGAATGAGGTGCTGCGGACCGAGGTCGAGCGGGCGACTTGTGATCTTCGTGCCGCGAAAGCGGAGGCGGAGCTGGCCAATCAGGCGAAGAGCGATTTTCTGGCGCGCGTGGCTCACGAGCTGCGGACGCCGATGACGGCGATGATCGGGTTTCTTGAGATCGCGATGGAAGAAGAGGAGCGGGATGATTGTCAGGAGCACCTGTTCACGATTCGTCGCAACTCGAATCACCTTGTGAATCTCATCAATGACATCCTTGATGTGTCCAAGATTGAGGCGGGCCAGCTCACGGTCGAGGAGTGCCCGTGCTCGATCGACAGGATTGTTGCAGAAGTTGTGGGTCTGCTCACGAACAAGGCGGAGCTTGTCGGGACGGAGATCATCGTACGCGTTGATGACGATGTGCCTACCGAGGTTGTTACGGATCCGATGCGTGTTCGTCAGCTGATCATGAACCTGATCGGAAATGCGATCAAGTTCACGCGCGACGGGGAGGTCAGGATCGATGTCGCATCGACAAAGGATCAGAGTGGGCGCGTGGATGGGCTGCGGATCGAAGTCCGTGACACCGGGATGGGGATGACAGAGGAGCAGCAGCGGGTGGTGTTCGAGAAGTTCTCGCAGGCCAGCGATGATGTTGCGCGTCGGTTTGGGGGAACGGGGCTCGGGCTGACGATCTCAAGAGAGATCGCCCTGGCGTTGGGTGGGGATCTCACGGTTGAATCCGAGCTTGGCAAGGGGAGCAGCTTTGTCTGTACGATCCGCGCACGCGCATCGGATGAAGCGTCGCCTTGCACGATGTGGGCCGGAGATGCACCTTCTGGGTGTGATCGGGAGGAAGCCCTGCGTGGGCGGCGGATCCTGCTTGTAGAGGATGTGGCGGACAACATTAAGATGTTTGAGCATTTCTTTGCAAAGATCAGGGTTGAGCTCGACTCGGCGCAGAGCGGGGTCGAGGGCTTGGAAAAGATTATGATCGCTGCGTCGTGTGATCAGGCATACGACCTCGTGCTGATGGATATCAGCATGCCCGAGATGGATGGTCTGGCGTGCTTGCGCCGGGTCCGCGAGCGAGGGATCGGGGTGCCGATCATCATGGTCAGCGCGTATGCCTTTTCGGATGAGCGTGAGCGATGCATGAGCGCGGGCGCTTCGGGATACTGCACCAAGCCCGTTGATTTCGATCATCTCTTCCGGCTGTGTGTGACCTTGATCGGTGGTGGTGGGGATCGGAGCGTGGCGTGATGAGGGTGGCTGCTACAAAGAGCGAGGCCGTCCCTTTCGGGTACGGCCTCTGACGGAATCGGGTCTGTGACGCGATGCGTGTTCTGGAGAATGCGGATCAGTCTTCGTCGTTCTTGCGTAGACGATCCGAGTTGCGCTGCCTGCGCTGCGGCTGGGCCTCATCGGAATCCATGCCCCTGCGCCCGGAGCGGGGGCCCTCGTTGCCTCGTTGTTGTGCGCCGCGTTCCTGCTGACGATTGCGTGAGACGACGACATGAGTCTTCACGAGCTCAAGCTGCTCTTCGGAGAGGACGCTCTGGATGCTCTTCATTGCGGCCTTGGTCGCTGGTGCGTTTGCCAAGAACTCGCGGAGCTTTCTCGCGGCCTCGCTTTCTTGCGGCTTCTCGCTCGCGGTCTCGCTCATGGCGTCTTCTTTCGCCTCGCGTTGCTTTCTCAGCTCCTGGCCTTCCTTCCGCATCGCTTCGCGGAGCGCACGGAACTCGGTCTGGTTTTCCTGCTGATAGGCGCGGATATCCTCGCGATACTTCGAGGTGATCGACTTGATCTTCTCGTTCTGTTCTTCGGTCAGCCCGAGCGAAACACGAGCACGATCCGATCCGAGGTTCCGGATGGCGAGGGTGACTTCGCGGAGCTCCATCGGCTTCTCTTTGAGCGCGGCTTGGATGTCGAGCTCGGCGAGGTCGCGAGCTTTCTCTGTGGTCTCGTCGGTTTGGTTCACGCTCGGGCCACGGAGCAGATCCTTGTCGGTTGATTCCTTCTTCGCGGGCTCGGCGATCGCCAGGCCAGCGGCGGTGGTCAGCATGAGCATCATCGAGAGTGTTTGGTTTCGTTTCATCGGGTTCTCCTTGCCCCGTTCGAGGGGAGGCCGACGGGTGTTTGGTGTCGGCGGTTGTGCGTGAAGATGTTTCGTTTCAGTATCCACACGCTCAACGCCCTCAAAACGGGTGTATTGCGTGGTTGGATGAATTATCGATCATCGCGGCGTGTGTCTATGATTCTACTGCATTGGAAACGGGGTCCGCGGGCGGATTGTTCGCCCGTGTGCGATGGGCGTTTTTGCCCCTTCGGAGCAACCAGACCCACCCGAACACCGGTTCGGACTTATCGGAGCAGATCGACATGGCATTCACGAAGGACGACATCCGTGCGGCGCTGGGCGCCGTCATGCACCCGAGCGGCGAGGACATCGTGACGCGGGGGTGCGTGATGAACATCGCGGTCTGCGACGAGCACGCGTCGATCCGGGTCTGCATGACCCAGGGCGAGCCCAACGCGCCCCAGCCTCCCAAGGAGCAGTTGACCAAGGTTGGCGCGGTGATCGACTCGTGCGTCCGCGCCAGCGCGAAGGAGAAGGGGATCAACGATCTCGGGTTGATCATCGACTTTGTCGATCACCAGGGTGAGGTCGTGATGAAGCTCAAGGGCGATGTGAAGACGGGCGGCAACGCGGGAGAGCAATCGAAGCGCGACGGGCAGGCGACGCCTCAGAACAAGGACGCCACGGGCGTCCCCGGCGTCAAGCACATCATCGCGGTCGGCGCGGGCAAGGGCGGCGTAGGCAAGTCCACCATCGCGGTGAACCTCGCGGTTGGGCTCGCGAAAAAGGGGCACGCGGTCGGGCTGCTCGACGGGGATATCTACGGGCCTTCGCTGCCGACGATGATGGGGTTGGGTTCCTACGACCAGCAGGTGCTCGACGGTGCACTCCAGCCGTTCATGGTGCACGGCGTCAAGTGCATCACGATGGGCAAGCTCGTCGAGACGGACAAACCATTGATCTGGCGTGGCCCGATGGCCCACGGCGCGTTTAACCAGCTGATCGAGCGGACGCAGTGGGGCGAGTTGGATTACCTGATCATCGATCTGCCCCCGGGCACGGGCGATGTGCCCTTGACGCTGGCGCAGAGCGTGCAGCTGACCGGTGCGGTGGTGGTGTGCACGCCTCAGAAGGTGGCGCAGGACGACGCGGTCCGGGCCAGCGCGATGTTCGAATCGTTGGGCGTCGAGGTCCTGGGCGTCGTGGAGAACATGAGCTACTTCATTGGTGATGACGGCAAGGAGTACGACATCTTCGGGCGAGGCGGCGCGCAGACGATGGCGCAGAAACTCAACCACCCGTTCCTGGGCGCGGTGCCGATCAATATGGCGCTGCGATCCAACGGCGACACCGGCAACCCGAGTGCGAACTTTGATGTCGAGAGCGCGGGCGGCGAGCAGCTGCCCAAGGCGCTGACGGGCATGGTGGATCAGTTCGAGGCGCAGGTGACCCTGGCGCAGATGTCGCGCGGGGCGGGGAAGCCGACGCTGAGTATTTCTTGAGGGGGAAGGACTGGCGACTAGCCACTGGCCACTCGGGAAGAGGAAGAGTGATGCAGCGGGGTTGTGATGAGTGTGATTGAGATCGTGGCGGCGCTGATGGGGGTGCTCAGTGTCTGGTTGACGATTCGTCAGCACATACTTTGCTGGCCCACCGGGATAGTCATGGTGGGGTTGTACATCTGGATCTTCTTTGACGCCAAGCTGTATTCCGATGCGGCGCTGCAGGTGGTCTATGTCGTGCTGTGTTCATACGGGTGGTATCACTGGGCTCGGGGGGGGCCACGCGAATCGGGGCTGTTGGTGACGCGGTTGGCGCGGACTCAGTTTGCGGGCTGGATCGTCAGTGGGTTGCTGGCTTCGGTCGCGCTGGGGTATGTGATGTCGACCCGAACGGATGCGTCGTTCCCGTATTTGGATGCGGTCACCACCGTGTTGAGTTTGATCGCCCAGTTTCTGATGACACGCAAGAAGCTTGAGTCGTGGATCTTCTGGATCTGTGTCGATGTGCTGGCCATCGGTATTTATGCGGCGAAGGGATTACATGTGACGGCGTTGCTGTACGGGCTCTTCCTGGTCCTTGCTATGTTAGGATTACGGGCATGGATGATCGATCTGAAATCACGCGGGGGTTCGTTCTCGGGAAGTTCATGCCCCCGCACCGAGGGCATCGGCTCCTCTGCCGATTCGCTGAGCAGTTCTGCGACGAGTTGACGATCCTCGTATGCTCATTGGATCAAGATCCGATCCCTGGGTACTTACGATTCTTGTGGATGAAGGAGATGTTTCCATACGCGGATGTGATTCATCTGTCCGAAGACATGCCGCAGGAGCCGCAGGATCATCCGGATTTCTGGGAGATCTGGCGCGAAACGATCAGGCGGATTGAGCCAAGGGCCATTGATTTTGTCTTTGCATCGGAGTCGTACGGAGAGCAGCTCGCGAAGGAGCTTGATGCTCGGTTCATTCCGTTCGACCTTGGGCGTGAGATGATGCCCATCAGCGGTACTGAGATCCGTGAACACCCGATGCGGCATTGGGCGATGCTCCCGGAGTGCATACATGGGTACTTTGCCAAGCGAGTGTGTGTCTTCGGCCCTGAATCGACGGGGAAGTCGACGCTGACGCGGAAGCTCGCGGCGGAGTTCCAGACAGTGTACGCGTGGGAACATGCTCGCGCGTTGCTTGATCCCAAAGGTGGGGCTTGTGATCAGTCAGATATCCCGTTGATCGCTCGAGCACAGCTCTCGCTTGAAGCGGCTATGTTGGGGCATGTCAATAGGGTGCTTTTCTGTGATACGAATCTACTGCTGACGGTGATCTGGAGCGAGGTGCTTTTTGGTGATTGCCCGGAATGGATCAGGGTTGCGGCCGCGCAACAGCACTATGACCTGACGCTGCTGCTGGATGTGGATGTACCCTGGGTTGATGACAGCCAGCGGTACTTCCCGGATCAGGATGCGCGAGTTGCGTTCTTTGAGCGATGCAAACAAGCATTGGAGGCCAAGGGTGATCCATTTGTGATTCTGAATGGCGACTATGAAACACGGTTTCATTCAGCATGCGATCTTGTCAAAGCATTGATTGCGTAGTGAATGTTGATTCATGACCTCGATTGTGGCAGCGGCAGATTCTGATACGATTGCGGCATGACTCGTCTTAAGGACATCAAAAGCAGCCGACGAACTCGAAAGCGAAGCAAGTCCAAAAAGAACGGGCTTGGGTGCATCGGGGTCTTTGGTCTTGTGTGGATGGGGTTCGTGCTCGTGTTCGATGGAATCATCGGGTACGGGGTGTGGCGGACATTTGACGCGAAGAGTCGATACCTGTCCGTCCCAGGCGTGGTGACGAGCTCGGAGGTGGAGTCATCGCGTTCGTCGGACGGAACGACCTACAGCGCGAAGATCGAGTACGAGTTTGAGCTGGGTGATATGACGCACACGGGGGATCGGCATTCGTTCTTTTCGTTTGGGACCTCGTCGTACGAGCACGCGCACGACATCGTGAAGCGCTACCCCGTTGGGCGCGAAATCACGGTGTATTACGACCCGGGCGATGTCTCGGAGAGTGTGCTCGAGGTGGATACGCGTTCGTTCCCGGCGATCGTGATTCTGTTTCTGACGCCGTTCCATTGCATCGGGATCGGGATGCTCTGGGGCGGGGTGGTGCAGGTTATTCAGCAGCGCGGGAGCAAAGAAGATCGGGTGATCGCGTCGCATCGCGTGCGTCAGACAGACGAACGGTTGGTCTTGCAGGATTCGCACTGGCGCGGGTGGGTGGTGTTCTTCATGACGCTGGGCATCACGAGCTTTGTGATGGTGTTCGTGGTGGCATTTGCGATGGGAATGGGGACGAGTCGGCAGACAATCCTTTGGATCTGGGCGGGGTGTTTGCTTGCCGCGATGACGCTGCCCACGCTCCTGCGGGTCCGCAGGGCCGCGAAGCACAACACGATCGAGATCGATTGGATGCACGCGCGCTTCACGCGCAAGCCCGATTCGGTGAATGTTGATATCGGGGACATCAAGACGATCCGGCTGACGAGTCACAACACGAACACCAAAGTGAACGATCGCCCGTGGCTGCGCCACGAGATCGAGGGGGTTGAGGCGGATGGCGCGGCGCATCTCCTTTTAGTTGCAAAGGGTTATAGCGATAGGGGCAGGGATCTGCGCGACTGGTTCGCCCAGCGCTTCGAGGCGGCAGTGGAGGAGATGGACGACAAGGAATCGGGTGAGGAATCGCCGAGCATGCCGATCGTGAGTGAAGTTGAGATTAACCGAACAAATTCCTGACTCTTGCCTTGATTCCGGTTCGTGTGTCCGGTAATTTCAGTGCATGCCGAGCGGGTGGGCCGAGCGGCGGGCAACACACACAGCACAAGCAGGAGATCTCCCATGAGCACCATGACCCAAGATCCCACGATCGTGTCGATCGCCAACGATGTCGTAACCCACTGCAAGTCGGGCGACGAGAGCGTGGACTATGTTGAGTACGACAGCAAAATCTGGGACAAGCACTTCAAGGAGGGCTGGACCAGCATCGAGGGCGACGGGCGTGTCTATCACGGGCGCGACGAGGTCTCCGCGAAGTACCGCGAGTGGCAGAAGGGCGTGACGGTCCACGATTGCCAGGTCGAAGGCCCATTCATCGGGCAGAACGGGTTCAGCGTGATCTTCGATCTCGACATGGAAGCAAAGGACGGCTCGTTCCCGCGAATGCGGATGAAGGAAGTCGCGCAGTACACGGTCGAGAACGGCAAAATCGTCAAGGAAGAGTTCTGCTACATGCCGATGGGCGATTGCTGCGGGGGCGATTGCTGATGCTGATCAGCATTGGTCGTTGATACATCTCGGAGAGAGATCAGGACGGTGCGTTTTCGCTGCGGTTTCCGTGGGCGATGCGTGCCGTTTTGACATGCATGATTGCCTCCTGGATCGCGGCCTCGAGGTCCTCATTGATGATGAACTTGTCGTAAACATCGCAGGCCTTGGCTTCGCGGATCTCGTGCTGCGCCTCGGCGAATCGCTTCTGGATCAGCTCTTCGCTCTCGCGCTTGCGTGATTGGAGTCTGCGGAGCAGTTCTTCCTCGCTCGGGGGCAGGATGAAGATACCGAACGCGTCGGGCATCTTGGCTTTGACCTGCTTGGCGCCTTCGACATCGATCTCGAGGATGACCAGCCGCCCGCGTGCGAGCTGCTCGTCCACCCACTTTTTGCGTGTGCCGTAGCGCTTGCCGAAGACATCGGCCCATTCGAGGAATGCGTCCTCGTCGATGAGCTGCTGGAACTCGTCGGACGAGATGAAGTGGTAGTCGACGGCTTCGACATCGGCCTCGGTCTTGGCGCGGGTGGTGTAGGAGACGGAGAAGACCGAGCCGGGGATGGAGCGTTCGACACCCCGTGTGATGGTGGTTTTGCCCACGCCGGAGGGGCCGGAGATGATCAGCAGCAGCCCGTTGTCGGTGTCGGTGGGAAGGCGCGGGTGTCCGGTTTCGGGCGGGTGGTCAGCCATGGATTGAATATAGACATCGGGTGGGAGTTCGTTGGGATTGATCGCGCAGAGCGCATGAAAAAACGAACCCGGCAAACATCTCGCCGGGCCCGTTCCCTCTCTGAGATCAAGCATCGGAGTTCATCGTCTTCTGCGGGTGCAGATGAGCGAGGCGCTCATGATCGTGATCGTGCCCGGCGTGGGCACGGGCGGCACGAGCCCTGATCCGAGCGTGCCGATGCGTCCGGATAGATCCTGCCCGTACTCGAAGCGCAGATCGATCGTCGCGGAGGTGTACCCATCCAGTGGGTTGCCCGCGAGATCCCCAACGAAGACTTCGTATCGCGCGAGGTGCTCGCCGTGCGTGTCGCTGCTGTACCAGTTGTGGGTCATGGTGCCGTCCCAGCGCCAGACATCGTCGCTGCCATCGGTGCCGAGGATCGACGCGAAGGTCGTTTCCTCGTATACGCTCAGGTGCGGCGAACTCGCGAGGGTGCGGACGAAGATCCCCGAACTCGGTGGGAGCGAGATGAACCCGTTGGCGAGCCACCCGAACTGCCCGTTGTACCCGTTGTTATTGAGCACAGACGCACCAGCGTCGAAATCGCCCGTGTTATCCTGCATGGTCACGGTGGACATGCTCGGCGACTCGAATGTCAGGAAGATCTCGTTGTTGAACAAGGTGACGAGCAGGTGCGACATCGGTCCCCCGAGCGTGGGGGATGACGCGAACGCACCCGATGTGCATGTCATCAACGCGATGGGGAGTGCGTATCGCATGGGTTATGCTCGCTTTCTGCGGGTTGCGCCCATCACGCCGAGCCCGAGGATCGCAAGCGAGCCCGGGGCTGGTACGGCGCGGAAGTTGAGTGTGACCTCGCCGGCGGTGAAACCGTCGACGGCGTTGCCGACGCTGTCGCCGACATAGATGGAGTAGATCGCCTCGTAGTCGCCGGCACTTTGGGCGGCGTACCAGTTATGGGTCATCATGCCCGACCACTGCCAGTTCATGGCGCTGGAGTCGGTGCCGAAGATCGGGTCGAAGGTCTGATCGCCGATCATCATGCGCCGGCCGCCCTCATAGGTCTCCAGGCCGTTGGTCTGCGAGGTGAGCTCGATCCAGATGGAGTTGCCCGCCCCGGGATCAACGATGCCGTCGAGGATCCAGCCGTACTGGTCGGAGTAGTACATGTTGTCGAGGGCGCCGGCGTTGCCGTCATACGACTCGCCGGCGAATCGCTCGAGCATAATGGGTGAGGAAGGACTGGTGTTGACATGCGCCTCGATTGATGAGCCGTTCATGGAGACCATGAAGTGCTCCATCGGCCATGTGTGCGCATTGGGCAGACCCGCGAGCGCGATGGTTGAGGCGACGGCGATGGACGATGTGATTGCGATTGTGTTGATGAATGACATATGCGGAATCCCTTCTTACGGATGGGTTTGTGCTTGTTGGTCTGTGAACAGTTTGTTGTCGCCGGGGTTCCAGCGATCGGTATTGGATGTTGGGTCGTAGGTTTCGCTGAACGCGGCGGTGCTCGCGTGCCCGTCGAGCCAGGCATACCCGGACTTGGATCCGGACTCGCCGCCGTGCCGATGCATCGCGACCTCGGACTCGGGATCGACGCCGTAGGTTCGCCAGAAGTGGGCCATGATGTGATCACGCGATGCGCCGTCGACAAGCTCGCCCATCAGGACGGTGCTCGATGGGCGCGGGATGCTGGTGATCCGGTTCCAAGTGGGGCGATCGCTGTGGATGGGCTTGCTCGGATCGATCTCCGCGGGGGAGAGCTCGAAGTACACATTGAACCCGTAGCTCAGCGCGGGCATCGAGAACGGAAGGCCGGGCTGCTCGATGGGGCTCTCGCGTCGATCGTGCGGGCACCGGTAGTGCGTGTTCGTGGCTTCCCACCACCCCGCGTCGTCCCAGCTGTAGCTGGAGCCCTCGAACGCTCGCCCGGTGAGCGGCTCATACAGGGATGCTGCCCACGGGAGCCGATTGAACCCGGCAGAGTGCGAGGAGCGAGGGAGCCGATCCTGGTGATCGTTCGCGTACTCCTGGGTTGTGATGGCGAGTGTGCGCAGGTTGCTCGTGCACATAAGGGAGTGAGCGCTGTCGCGCGCGCCCTTGAGCGCGGGCAGCAGGATCCCGATAAGCAGCGCCATGATCGCGATGACCACGAGAAGCTCGATGAGCGTGAACGCGCGGGGGCGATGACACTTGGATGTCATGGCAGATCTCCTGAGTAGATGTGATCGTGATGCAGCGTTGGCGCACCGTGGGTGCGAGCATCGCCGCGTTCAGCGAAACAGTCGACTCAGAAGCGGGGTGGTGGCGTGGGGATGTCGGGCTGATTGAGCGCGACGCGTGCGTCCGGGTCAATGAACCGGATCGCGCTGGAATCGATCGCGCCGTCGTGGTGCCGGTTGAAGCCGAACATAAACGCGATGAAGACGCTCACGCATCCGAGCTCGCCCGCCTGGGTGAGCGCATCGGCGTGGGGGTTTCGGGGCACACGCTTGGGAGGTGTGCTCGGCGATGATTCTTCAGTGTTCGAGCAAGTCGTCTGCTCCTCTTGTGAAACACAGAGCGGGCAGAGCGGCTTTTCAGGAGTGGGTTTCACGCACAGGCACAGGTCTTCGCCACACACGGACCATTCGGGTCGGTCGGTAGTCAGAATCGACAGGACGGGTGCCCAGCCCGAGTTCGCGCACACGAACCCGATGATAAAGAAGACCATGGCAGCGGAATGGAGCCTTTGTGCTCGCATAGAGGAAATATTACGGCGAAACAATAGTGGATTCAAGCATCCAGAATCAGAATTATTGATTCTGTCGCGGCTTTCACGCGCTCGTATCCGATCTGCTCGATTGCGCACCGCTGCGGGTGATCGTTCGCAGACTCACTCGCTGGAAGGGTCGGGTCGGCCACGATGATGGTCTCTGCGGGCGACCCGTTCGGAAGCTGGGCGACCGGGATCGTCGTCCAGCGCGGATCGGTCGGGCCGAACAGGGAGACGAGCGGGGTCGCGAACGCTGCGGCGATGTGGCGTGGCCCGGTATCGTTGGTGATCATGATCGTGGCACGATCGATCAGGGGCTTGAGTGCGCCCAGCGTGTTGCCGAGTTTGGGCAACGAGATCGGAGTGGTCTTCGCGTGCGCGATGATCTGATCGCAGAGTTCGGATTCCGCGGGTGACCCGTTGAGGAGTACGCGGAGGCCGTGCGCTTTGTGCAGATGATCGGCGAGTTGGGCGAATCGTTCTATTGGCCAGCGCTTGGTGGGGTTGTTCCCGCCGGGGTTGAGAATCGCGTATCGGGTTGAGTCGTCGATGTTGGCTGCGCGGAGGACTTCGTCTGCTTTGGATTCATCCTGTTCGTTGTAACCCAGTTCCATCGTGACACCCTTGGGGAGCGCGAGGGGGACCTCAATGCAGTTGGTGGGGGTGTGGATGGACCAGTCGATCGGGTCTTCATCGAGCAGGCGTGACGCGATGTTCCAGTAGTAATCGACAGCCGGGGTGAGCTTCCACGATTTGTCTGTGTTGCGGGGCGGCGCGATGGGGTCTGTGAGCAGCACGCCGCGCGTGTCGCGGTTGTAGCCGATGCGGCGCGGGATGAACGCGAGTCGGGTGATGAGCGCGGTGGAGAACGAGTTGGTGAGCAGGATCGCGGTGTCATAGCGGCGCGGGCGGACCTTGTTGGCGGCTTTCTTGCTCGCCATCATCCCGTGGGGCTGGAAGACATGGAGTTCGTCGAAGAGAGTGTTGCCGCTGAGGAGCTGATCCATGCCGGGTCGGCAGAGCCCGCCGATGAAGATCCCGGGGTAGGCATCGCGGATGCGCCGGATGGTTGGGGTGGCCATGACGATGTCCCCGACCCATGAGGGCAGGACGACGAGCAGGCGCAATGGGGTGTTGGTGCTCGTCATATCGATCAGATTCGTGGGTCGCCTGCGCTGGGCCAGAGGTCTTTGCCGGTGTGGGATCGGTGCCAGCGGTTGGTTGAGCGGCGCAGCTCTGCGACGAAGGCGAGGGCCGCGAGTTTGTGTGTGCCCAGCGTCACGGTGACCTGGGTATCGGTGGTGTCGAGTTCGATGAGCTTGATGCCGGTGCGTTCGGCGAGAGCGCTGGCCGCGGACTCGACGGTGCGTCGGACCTTGTCGTCGCTGAGGGGGTGCGCGTACGGGTCGATGGGTGAGAGGGAGGCGCTGGAGACGGGCTCGTCGTGGTGGGGTTCTTCGTCGAGCTCGAGGATCAGTCGCGCGGCGTGGGCCAGGTCCGCGACGGGCGAGTCGTGGGCGACACGGATGGTCTGCGATTCGGGCACGCCCGCCGCGATGGCGGCGTCGAGGTCGCGTTGTTTGTCGCCGACCATCCAGGAGCGGGCGGGGTCGATGTTGAGTTCTTCGCAGGCGCTGGTGATCATGCCGCAGTGCGGCTTGCGCCACTCGTGCTCCACATTGAGGTGTGTGACAACACCTGTTTCGGGGTGGAACGGGCACGAGTACCAGCACTCGATGAGCGGGTCATCGAAGAGCACGCGTTCGTCGTCATGCTCGCTCTGGCGGAGGTGCATGCGCATGCGATCGTTGCAGGCGTCGACATCGCGCATAGTCCCGCCCGCGCGGGCGACGCCGCCTTGGTTGGTGATGACGATCAGCGCGTAGCCGGCGTCCCGCAGGGCGATGAGCGCCTCGCGTGCGCCGGGGACGAGGAGCGCGAACTCGGGCTTGAGCAGGTCGCCCCATCGAACGCCCTCCCACGCGGCATCCGGGAGATCCGCGTTGCGGTTGATGGTGTCGTCTCGATCGAGGAAGATCGCGGGGCGGGGCGGGTTGGTGTGCGGCGGGGGCATGGGGGAATCATACGCGTAGGGAACTGGCCGGTGGCTGGTTCGGTATAGTGGGGTGATGATGTGGGAAGTGATCTATTGGGTGTTGTTGGTGATCGCGATGGGGGTGCTTGGGCGCGGGTTGCTGTGGGATCGCGCGGGGTTTCGGGGGAGGCCGAAGCGGCGCTGCCGCAAGTGCTGGTATGACCTGACGGGCGTGGATGGTGATGTTTCGCGCTACCCGGTGGTGTGCCCGGAGTGTGGGAAGGCGCACAAGTCGAAGCGCTCGATGCGCAAGACGCGACGGGGGAAGCGGTGGGTTGCGGCGGCGGTGGTGCTGTGGGGGATGGCGTACGCGGCGAGCGTGACGCCGAAGGTGCAGAAGAATGGTTGGGGTGCGGCGGTGCCGAGGGTGGTGCTGGTGGCTTCGTTGCCGTTTTTGTCAGAAGAGCCGGGGAGCGGTTTAGCATCCAGTTCATTTTTCCCCGTTACTACGATCAAGATCTCACCAATCGAGAAAATGATCGTTGGGGAACTCGAGCGCGAATACCAACTCAGTCTCTACAACCCGCAGGAGATTAAGAACAGGTTCGGTTGGGTTTCTGCACGCCTTACTTTTCTGCTTGCTCGATTCGAATCGAAATCAGATCTCTGCAACGGGACGACTGTGAAGGGCGCCGCATACCAATGCCTGATTACATCGTTGGTGAAGAACGACTGTGCGTATGCGTTCGAAGTAGAATGGGCTCGATCGCAGAACGAGATCGATATTCAGTTCGATCGTGGATTCGGCATCGATGAGCCGGTCTACGGGCGGGTTCGAATGAACACTCTGGTTCGGGATATCGAGACAGTTCGCTTTGGAGATTTCAGTACGACCTACTCGGTGCAAGCGAATCCCAACCGATCAGGTTTTTCCACAGGTAATGGTCTTAGGGGAGCGGCGGGTGCGACTCCTCAGGAGCGTGATCAAGCGGTCATCGCATCGAACCGATGGGCCGGACTCTGGAACCCAAAGGATGATTCGGGAAACAGCCTGTTTGATTCAGATGTCTATCCGCTCGGTACCGGTTATGCTGATGCAAACGGTGTATATGGCGTTTCCGTGGTGTTTCATTTCGGTCGGTATGCTCGGAATGATCAGGGGCACATCGACCGTGATGCGGATCCGGTTGTTTTGCATCATGAGCGCATGTTCGCGCCGTATCCAGTTGATAACACGCGTTCTATCGTGCGGGATAGCTCGCAGGAACTCAAAGATTGGATTGAGCGATCCTTTGATGCTCGCCTGCGTGTTGAGTACAACAACAGACAGCAGGCCTGGGTGCCTGTCATCCAGCTTGAACCAAAGACTACAGAAGTGTGGAACGGTGAGGCGTTGGTTTTCGGTGGGTATGTTCGCGTGCTTGAGGTGCCAAAGAACGGTGATGAGTACCCACGCAATGAATACATGCGAGGAAATCATGTCTGGTGGGGTTGGGCGGAGCGAAAGCCCTCAAGAGATGAAGAGTACATCGAGATGACGGATGAGAATGGATCGCCGTTCCGGGTTGAAGTTCATCAACGCATACAGCCTGATCTGAGAGTAAGTAACGCGATGAGCATCGGACGGACAGGACAGTTGAGCGCGAACACCTATGTTGTTGGGCGCCGAATCGATACGAGTTCAAAGATGGTTGTGGTCTTCGAGGCGAATATCTCCAACCAGCTCAGGTTTGGTGGGTTGTGGGGTGATGTTGTCTATGACGGTACTCTCGAGTTCGATCTTCCGAAATGGACTCGTTATGAGTTTGAGCAGTACATCGTGAACGGGATCGCACCGACCCATGCATTCCCCAGTCGCGACTAGCCCCCGATCTATTCAGAAATCCACAAAAATTGAACAGTACTCGCCTCAACCCGCAACCCATGCCCGGCGGGTTGGGTAGACCTCGCCCGTGCAGGAATCGGAATCGACATCCCGGGGCGGTCTGGTTGCGCGGGTAATCCCCGTGATGCCCGGCGAGTGGGGGCGGGTCGCGCTCTCGGGTGGGTGCTTCTTCTTTCTGTTGTTTGGCTACTTCCTGCTTCGCCCGATCCGTGAGGCGATGGGCGTGCAGCGATCAATGAACGATCTGCGCTGGTTGTTCCTCATTACCTGCGCTGTGTCGTTGATTGCGACGCTCGCGTTCGGTGGGGTCGTGTCGCGGATGGATCGCAAGCGCTTCATCTCTTTCGCGTACCGCGCGGTCATGGTGTGCCTGCTCGGGTTTATCATCGCGCGGCAGACACTCGATGGCGATCAGCTCGTGTACAGCGGGTATGTGTTCTATGTGTGGCTGAGCGTGGTGAACCTGTTTATCACGAGCGTGTTTTGGGCGTTCATGGCCGATGTCTGGAAACTCGATCAGGGAAAACGGTTGTACGCCACGATCGGGATCGGGGGCACGCTCGGGGCGATCCTTGGATCGAACTTCGTGTGGTGGCTCGCGGAGCAGATTCCGGCGTGGGTACAGATCGCGATCGCGATCGTTGCGTTTGAGTGTGCCGTGCAGTGTGTGCGCCTGATCGACCGCCGCTCGGGGATGCCGGCGCAGGCACGGGTAAACCCGACGATGCGTGCGCCGGTCGGCGGGCAGTGGGTGGACGGGATCATGGCGATGCTGCGCTCACCGTACCTGCTGGGCATCGGGCTCTACATCATGCTGCTGGCAATCAGCAACACGATGATCTACTTTACGCAGGCCAAGCTCGTAGTGGATGCGAGCGACGAACTGAGCGGGCGTATTGCCTTGTTTGCGCAGTTGGATATGTGGACCCAGGTCGCGACGCTGCTGGTGCAGCTGTTCGTGACGGCACACATTATCAAACGCCTGGGGATCGGGGCGGCGTTGGCAATGCTGCCGTTCGTAACGCTGGTTGGGTTCGCGGTGCTGGCTTGGGTGAGCCGCATCGAGGGTATCGCTGGCTGGCAAGTCTTTGGCGTGTTCGCGGCCTTCAACGCGATTCATCGGGCGACGCGTTATGCGGTGATCCGCCCGGCACGCGAGACGCTGTTCGCGGTGGTCCCCACGAGCGAGAAGTACAAGGCCAAGCCGATCGTGGATGTGTTTCTGTACCGCGGAGGCGATATCGCGGGCACGGGCGTGGAGCGTGCGATCGCGGGCGCTGGGCTGGGGCTGATGGGCATGGCCATGGTGGCCGCGCCTTTGGCGGTGCTGTGGGGCGGGCTGGCGTTTGCGCTGGCGCGGGCACAGCATCGGCGTGCATCGGGCATGGATGAACCAAACGAGATTGAACTGAAACCAACATCAACAATCCCCGGCGGGGCGCTGGGGCCAACAGGGAGCACGACATGACAAGCACACGGCGCGAGTTTCTGGGACAGGCGGGCGCGATCGGGATCACGGCGGCGATGGCGGGCAGCGCACTGGGCGCGGGGATGTTTCCGCGCTCTCGAAAGCCGATGAAGATCCTGTTCCTGGGCGGGACGGGTTTCGCGGGCCCGCCGACGGTTCGTCGGGCGATCGCCAACGGGCACGAGGTCACGCTGTTCAATCGCGGGCAGACCGCGCCCGATTTGTTCCCGGATCTGGAGCACATCCAGGGCGATCGGTACACGGATCTGAGCGGACTGGAGAAGCTGGTCGCCGACGGCCGCAAGTTTGACGCGGTGATCGATACCTTTACATATGTGCCCGAGACGGTGACGGACGCGATGAAGATCCTGCTGCCAGCGATGGGTCAGTATGTGGTGATCTCGACGACGAGCGTATACGCGAACCGGTCGACGCCGGGCATGGATGAAACGGCCCCACTTGCGGAGATCAGCGACGAGCGAGCGGCGCAGGTGACCTCGCACCGCGAGGTGACGCCGGATGTGTACGGGGCGATGAAGGCGCGCGTTGAACGCGCGGCCGAGGAATTGTTCCCCGGGAAGGTCTGTGTGATCCGCCCGGGCCTGATCGTGGGTGAGCGCGACACGACCGGGCGATACACCTACTGGCCCGTCCGCGCCAGTGAGGGTGGGACGATGATCGGGCCGGGCAGCGGCGACGACTTTGTGCAGTACATCGATGTGCGTGACCTTGGTGATTTCATGATCCACTGCATCGAGCAGCGCCACATGGGGATCTACAACGGCATCTCTCCCGCGGGCGAGCGCACGAGCAGGGATATGGTGCAGAGCGCGGTGCGTGTTGCGGAGAAGAAGCTCGGCGTCGAGACGAAGGTCGAGTGGATTGATGCGGAGTTCCTGAGTGAGAACGGCGTGAACGCCTGGCAGCACATGCCCGCGTGGGTGCCCAACTCGGTTGAGGGGTACGAGGGGCAGGGGCAGTTGAGCACGGCCAAGTCGATCAAGGCGGGACTCAAGACGCGACACATCGACGACACGGCCTGGAGTGCGCTGAGCTACTTCATCGAGCGTGGCAAGGAGCTCGAGGCCGAGCGCGGGGCGGAGTTCGCCGTGAACTGGAGGAAGCAGATCCGTGGCGGGCTTGATCCGGAGAAGGAACGGGAAGTGCTGAAGCTGTGGGAGGAGCGGGATGACGAGGAGTAATACGAATATAAGTGCAACATAATGGTGGTCTATTCACTACACTCGAAACATGATATGGATTATCACTGCTTGCGTATCGGGTGTGCTCGGGCTTGTGCTGATCGGCTACGGCCTTTTCTGGGACCGCCCGGGCTGGCGTGGTCGGCCTGCACGGTGGTGCCGCAAGTGCAAATACGACTTGAGTGACGCGAGTGATGTGCCGGTGGCTTGCACCGAGTGTGGGTGCGAGCATCGGACGGAGCGGTCGTTGCGTCGGGTGTGTCAGCATAAGCGGGTGGTGGCGGTTGGGCTGCTGGTGCTGTTGGGGCTGCCCGCGTTTGTGTTTGCGCCGATGGGGGTCTACTACCAGCGTATGCCGTCGTGGCTGCTGGCGGAGCTGGTCCCGGTGCACGGGACTGACGCGATGAAGCTCGACGCCAACCCGGGCGGGGTCTTGATCGACAGGCTGATCGCGACGATGTATCCCGATCACGCCGGCCTGAAGACGGGGCGCACCATGACGAATGAGGAGGTCCTGTCGGTACTCCGCCGGATGGCTGAGGGGAATATCTACGCCCCACCTGGCTCGCCACGCTGGATCAAGACCAGCGGGGCATGGATCGGCGGGCAGGCGTTCCGATTCGAAGCACCCGGCGGCGGATGGCAGTATCCTGACGGCACGCCGGCGGATGATGCGCTCAATCAGGTATTCGAAAAGCTCTCACAAGTCCTGCCGCCGTGGAATCCGAGCACACGGGCCATCTGGCCAGCCGGATCTCGGGTCACAATCTATTCGGGGTTCGAGCGTCCGCGTTGGCCCGTGGAGGGTGAACTGAACGAGCGTGCGATCCTTCGGATCGAGGGGCATGAGGACATTGTGGTCGACGGGTTCATAAAAAATTTCTTCATTGAACCCATCGGAGAACCGGGCGACCGCATCGAGGCTGAGCTGGAGCTGAGCTTGTTCAGGGAACGCGTTTGGAATCGAACGCCTGAGACCGTGCCAGCGAAGACCGAGCGTTTCACGATCGGGTGGACCGTCGCTGCGGGTGTTGATCAGGTGCTCAATACGACGGACAGTGATCAGATCCGGGACGCGATGATCGCGCTGGTAGCCCCGAGCATCGCACGGGTACTCGATGAACCCGGTTATCTTGACGACTGGTTGCGCCCTGAGTTTGACCGCATCGCATTCGCGATCGAGGCCGAGGTCTTCGATGGCGAAGAGTCATTGGGGAAGTCGCAGCACTGGTGGATGGCGATCGGTGGTGAGTGGGTCACCCGAACCACAAGCGCGCAGGGCACAACCATGGATCAGTACAACGCGTTTGGTGCTCGGTCGAATGAGGCTCGGGACAAGGGCACCCTGCGCGTGGTCATCCGGGGTGTCCCCGAGCAGGCGCTGCGGATCACCGAAGCCGAGAAGGCGTGGGACGGGGAGGTGGATGTGCTTTACAGCGACGCCGTCCAAGCTCAGGAACAGTGGGAGGCCGAGCGGGTGCAAGAAAAAGCCCCGCCGGAATCGACGGGGCCTTGATGGTTCTTGTGATGATGCGGATCAGGCGATCGTCACGCTGTCATCCAGGTACACATCCTGAATCGCGTTAAGCAGCGCGGCACCTTCGCCCATCGGACGTTGGAATGCCTTGCGACCTGAGATCAGCCCCATGCCGCCGGCACGCTTGTTGATGACGGCCGTGGTGACGGCTTCCTTCAGGTCGCTCGCGCCCGACGATGCGCCGCCCGAGTTGATCAGCGGCGAGCGACCCATGTAGCAGTTTGCGATTTGGTAGCGGCACAGGTCGATCGGGTGCCCACCCTGTCCCTTCTCGTCGGACGAGTTGAGCTCGGTGTAGATGCCGGTGTTGAACTTGCCGTAGGACGAGTCGCCGGTGTTGAGGGCGGTGTAGCCGCCGTTGTTGGTGGGCAGCTTCTGCTTGATGATGTCGGCCTGGATGGTCACGCCGAGGTGGTTGGCCTGGCTGGTGAGGTCGGCAGAGCTGTGGTAGTCCACGCCGTCGACCTTGAAGGCGTTGTTACGGATGTAGCACCAGAGGACGGTGACCATGCCGTACTCGTGGGCCTCGGCGAACATGTCGGCGACGTACTGGATCTGCTCGTTGGACTCCTCGGAGCCGAAGTAGATCGTCGCGCCGACGGCGGCCGCGCCCATCTCCCAGCACTGCTTGATGGTGCCGAAGGGGATCTGGTTGAAGGTGTTGGGGTAGGTCATCAGCTCGTTGTGGTTGAACTTGACGAGGTAGGGGATCTTGTGGGCGTACTTGCGTGCGGTCGCGCCGAGGACGCCGTAGGTCGAGGCGACGGCGTTGCAGCCGCCCTCGATCGCGAGTTCGATGATCTTCTCTGGATCAAAGTAGTCGGGGTTGGGTGCGAAGGACGCCCCGGCGGAGTGCTCGATGCCCTGATCGACGGGGAGGATCGAGGTGTATCCGGTGCCCGCGAGGCGACCTGTGTTCAGGATGCGGTTGAAGTTGTTCATCACGCCCTGATTGCGATCGCTCATGGCGACGATGCGGTCGACGAAGTCGCCGCCGGGCAGGTGCAGGCGATCCTTGGAGATGGCGGGCGAGTCAAAGCTCAGCAGCGCGTCGTCTTCGAGTGTTTTGGCGACATCAATCGTGAGGTTGGGCATTGGGTAATCCTGCGAAAATCGGGTGAGAAAGTTCTTGCTCAATCCCGGCACCGCTGTGTCGGGGGTGGAGTCTATGGTAGCCGCTCACCCCCAGAGCGTGGCGGGGCCGGCGTCTGAATCGGGCTCGATCAGGGCCGCATCGTTGTTGCTCGGCGTATTCACCCGGGTGCTGATCCGGTGCATCCCCAGAACGCCCTCCGCTGCGGGGGCGAGCAGATCCGAGACCTCCCGCGACGGGGTTTCGCGATCGAACCAGGGCCCCAGCGACTCGGGCTCAAGGATCACCGGCATCCGGTGGTGCTTGTCTTCGAGCTGGGTATTCGCGTCCGTGGTGATGATCGAGAACGAATCGACGGGCGATCCGTCATGCTCCGGGTCAAGCCAGGTGTCCCAGACGCATGCCAGCAGCATGGGCGATTCGTCGGCCCGGTGGATGTACCAGGGCTGCTTGGTCTGTCTTCTCTGTCCTGGCTGGGCGGGGATCGCCTGCCATTCGTAGAACCCGTTGATGGGGAGGATGGCTCGCCGGGAGCTGATGAGCCCCCGGTAGGCCGGTTTTTCCCAGATCGTCTCCGATCGCGCGTTGATCATCTTCGCGCTGATCGAGCGTTCCTTCGCCCACTTGGGGATGAGCCCGAAGTGCGCCCGGTCCGCGCGGATGGTATGGGTGTCGTGGTCCGCGTGGATGATGGCGCCGGATTGGGTGGGCGCGATGTTATAGGAGTTTGGGTAGCAAGCCGCGAGCGACTCGATGAGGTCTTCGTGCGGATATGGGACGCCGAGGAAGAGTTCAAAGAGACGATCGAGGGTATATGGGTCAATATATTGCGTGAATCGGCCACACATGCAGTACAGTATGCCCAGCAGAGGGATGGGATGCGAAACAGATGGAAGGCGATCATCTTGCCGATCACGCGCCGGGAGTTACCCGGGTGGGGTCGTGTGCTGGGCGCGATCGGGCGCACGGGGCATCAGCACGATCACCGATGGGCAGACGCGCCGGTCAAGGTGATCCGAGGCAAAGAGCACGGGTACCTGATGGAGCTGGACCTAACGGATTGGTCGTGCAGGATCACATACTTCCTGGGCCGGTATTACGAGCTGCATGTGCTGCGTCTTCTGGACGCGATGCTTGATTTGGGCGATCGCTTTGTTGATATCGGTGCGAATGTCGGGATGGTTGCGCTGCACGCATCGCATCGGGTGGGGCCATCGGGATCGGTGCAGTGCTTTGAGCCCAACCCGCGATGCCGCGAGCGTCTAGGGCGGATGATCGAGATGAACGCGATCGGGAACATTCGCGTGTACCCGTTCGGGTTGTCCGATCAGGCAGACACGCTTGAGCTCAAGCAGAATCACTCGTATACCGGGATCGGAACATTCGCGGATGTTGATCCGGAGAGCGTGGTCTCCACAACGATCGCGGAGGTGCGTCGGGGGGATGAAGTCTTCAAGGACGATAATGGTCCTGCGCCCAAGCTCATAAAGATCGATGTCGAGGGCTTTGAGCTCCGCGCGGTGCGGGGGATTGAGCAGACATTGCGGCGTTGGGGATGCCCGGTGATTATGGAGATGGACGAGCATCATCTTCAGCGGGCGCACACAAGCGTCGCAGAGGTCTACGCGTTGATGAGCAGCATGGGGTATCTGCCGTTCCGCATCGGCACGCGCCGGCGCGGGTTGCGTCACGCGCTGGAGTTAACCCTGATCAGTGGGGCGGAGGGACTCGCGGACAAGCGTTGCCACGATGTGCTCTGGAAGCGCTTGCCTGACGACTGAGACCGGTGTGGCATCGGTGGAGTCAGCCCCTCACGCGTCGGATGCAATCCTCGATGATTTCGACGAAACCTGAGCCCTTGAGCGCCTGATCAAGGGTGTCTCGGGCGGCTTTGCGCATCGCGATCGCACGATCAGGTTCGTCGAAGAGTGCGCGAGAGCGTTCGACGAGATCGTGCATGTCCCACGCAACGGGGAGGTATGTCTCGTCGGCGCGGAAGATGTTGGGGAAGGTCTCGACGTGGGACATATCGGGTTTGATCAGGGTGGCGCCCGCAGCGACGGCTTCGAAATCGCGATAGCAGACCTCGCCCCATCCGAAGGGGGAGTAGACGAACCTGCTCATGTAAAGCTCGGCGTAGTAGCGCTTGGGGCTCACGCGCTCGTTGCCGCTGAACTTGATCGAGTTGCGCAGCGGCTGTGCGTGCTCCGCAGCCTTCTTTCGCGAGTACTGATACCACTCCATGTCTTTTTCAGTGCGGTTGATGGTGCCCACACGAAAGTGCAGCCCGATCGGGCGGTGCTTCCAGGGGATCGGGAAACGCTTCGATGCGCGGATCATCTTGTGGTATCGCGAGGTTAATCCGAAGTTCCACCCCGCGACGATCTTGTGCGCGTGCGCCGGGTCGGGCTTGGAACCGAAGTGCCAGTCTTCAAGATCGAACCCCCAATGACGCGCGACGAAGTCCGCGTAGATGAACCCGCCCTGGAAGTCTTGCTGGTACATCGATCGATCGCGGAGCGCTTTACTTTTGATGTACAGGTCAATGTGGGGGAGCACCCCGAAGTGCGGGGAGCTCGTCTGGTCGTAGAAATCGAGGAGGATGTGCTTGGCTGGGTTTGTTTCCCGGCGCGTCCGCTCGAACCAATCGCTCAGCGCGTCGGAGTGCTCGGACCAGTGCGGGATCGTGATTACGATGTCCGGCGGCGAGGTCGATTCGAACGCGGATCGGATCGCGGTGGTGCGGTCCTCAGGCGATTGGGTGGGGATATTGGTGACGCGGATATCGCGGGTGAGGAGCTGGTCGCGGAACATAGCGAACGGCATGATTAGCTGCCCGTCCGTCGTCCCATACACCTGATTGCGTGATAAAAGCAATATGTTCGTCAATCGTGTACCCTCTCCTCGATCCCGCTCAGGTCAGATTCCGATGGATAGAACGACCAAAAACAGGGGGATATCCAGTCTCACCTGTAACACGATCCTCTATCCATTACCCTACACTCATCGGTCATGACCCAAACCAAAGCCCAATCCAGCGATCGTCAGCCCAAACACCGCTACAACGCCCAGATGGCGGGTGAGCTCGAGACGCGTTGGCAGCGTTGGTGGGGCGAGCAGGGAACCTATCGCCAGCCCAACCCGGGCGAGGACGGGTTCGATGCGTCGAAACCCAAGTACTATGCCTTGGACATGTTCCCGTACCCTTCCGGCGCGGGCTTGCATGTGGGTCACCCCGAGGGGTACACCGCGACCGACATCATCTGTCGGTATAAGAGGATGAGCGGGTTCAATGTTCTGCACCCGATGGGGTGGGACGCGTTCGGACTTCCTGCCGAGCAGTACGCGATCCAGACAGGCGTCCACCCCGAGATCACGACCAAGAAGGCGATCGACAACTTCAGGCGTCAGTTGCAGCGATTCGGTTTCTGCTATGACTGGTCGCGTGAGTTCGGGACGATCGATCCGGAGTACTACAAATGGACGCAGTGGATCTTTGTCAAGATCTACCACGCGTGGTTCGACACCGAGGCCGACGGCGGCAAGGGCAAGGCCCGCCCGATCAACGAGCTGATCGAGGAGTTCGCGTCTGGCAAGCGCAAGGTGAAGCTCAACCCGGACGCGGCCGAGTACACTGGCGCGGGCGATCTGCCCGACGGCACTGATGCGGGCAACTGGGATACGCTGGACACCGAGACGAAGAAAGCGGTCGTCGATTCGTACCGTCTGGCATATCTGAGCCAGCAGACGGTCAACTGGTGCCCGAAGCTGGGTACGGCCCTGGCCAATGAGGAAGTCATCGACGGGCGAAGCGAGCGGGGCGGGTTCCCTGTCTTCCGTAAGCCATTGCGCCAGTGGATGTTCCGCATTACGGCCTACGCGGATCGTCTGCTGGATGGGCTCAACGATCTCGACTGGCCCAGCTCGACCAAGACGCAGCAGGCCGAGTGGATTGGTCGCTCGGTGGGCGCGGAAGTCGATTTTCCGATCATTTTCCCGGGCGGTATCGATCTGGGTGAGAAGCTCCGCATCTTTACGACGCGCCCTGACACCATCTATGGCGCGACCTACATGGTCGTGGCGCCGGAGCACCCACTGGTTGAGGTGGCTCTGGAGGCCGAGCCCGAAGGCGTAGACATCAAGCGCCTGCAGAACTATGTCGAGTGGTCTCGGAACCGCTCGGATGTGGAGCGACAGGAAAACAAAGAGAAGACGGGTGTCGCCATCGGGATCAATGTCACCAACCCCGTCACGGGCGAGGAGATCCCCGTCTGGACGGCGGATTATGTGATGATGGGCTATGGCACCGGGGCGATCATGGCTGTGCCGGGGCAGGATCAGCGCGACTGGGACTTTGCGACCCAGTTCGATCTTCCAATTATCCGCACGGTGCAGCCGCCCGAGGATTTCGACGGCGAGGCCTACACCGGCGACGGACCAGCGATCAACTCGGACATGCTCAACGGGCTGTCGATCGCGGACGCGAAGGCCAAGATCATCGACTGGATGACCGAGAAGAAGATCGGCGCCCGCAAGGTGAACTACAAGCTCCGCGACTGGCTCTTCTCGCGCCAGCGCTACTGGGGCGAGCCGTTCCCAATCGTGTTCGACGAGCGCGGGCACCACCACGCGGTGAGTGAGGAGTCGCTGCCCGTGCTGCTGCCGCCGCTGGCGGACTACCAGCCCGTGGAGAGCGACGAGCCCCAGCCGCTGCTCGCCAAGGCGACCGACTGGGTGGAGACCACCGCGGGTGAAGCGGGGGTGCACTCTCTTCATCGCGAAGCGATCGTTCGTCGTGAGACCAACACCATGCCCGGGTGGGCGGGGTCGTGCTGGTACTACCTGCGCTACTGCGACAACAAGAACGACGAGCAGCTCATCGGCGAGGATGCCGAGGCGTACTGGATGGGCGAGGATGGCGTCGATCTATATATCGGCGGCGCGGAGCACGCGGTGCTCCATCTGCTCTATGCGCGATTCTGGCATATGGCCCTGCACGATCTTGGGTTCGTGCGCTCGCCCGAGCCCTTCCGCAAGCTCTTCCATCAGGGATTGATCACCTCGATGGCGTACCAACGGGGCGATAAGTCGCTCGTGCCCATCGATGAGGTTGAGAATCGAGGGACAGAAGAAAACCCATCATTCATCGAGACGGACACCGGCGCTCCGGTCGAGAAGATCATCGCGAAGATGTCCAAGTCGCTCAAGAATGTTGTGAACCCCGATGATGTGATCGAGGACTACGGCGCGGACACCTTCCGCCTCTACGAGATGTACATGGGCCCGCTGGAGGCCAGCAAGCCCTGGAACACCAACGACATCGTGGGGCTCTACCGGCTGCTGCAGAAGATCTGGCGCCTGTGCGTCAACGAGGAATCGGGCGAGCTGGTCTTCGCGGATAGTGCAGACGAGACGGTCGAGAAGCAGCTGCACCGCACGATCGCCAAGGTCGGCGACGACATCGAGAAGCTGAGCTTCAACACGGCGATCGCGGCGGTCTTCGAGTTTGTCAATGTCGCCAAGTCGTTGACGAAGGACCAGATGGACCGGTTCGTGCGGGTGATCGCGCCGTTGACGCCTCATATCGCGGAAGAACTCTGGCACAAGCTTGGGCACCATGATCAAGATGGGGCGTCGATCGCGACGAGCGATTGGCCGAGCTACGACGAGGCGATGCTCGTCGACGACGAGATCGAAATCCCGATCCAGGTGATGGGCAAGCTCCGATCCAAGATCTACGCGGCCCCCGACACGGACGCCAAGACGCTCGAAGCGATGGCGCTGGCCGACGAGAAGATCCAGGGATTGATCGAGGGCAAGACGGTCCGGAAGATCGTCGTGGTGCCGGGTCGATTGGTCAATATCGTGGCGAACTGAGGGAGTTTGGGTGCCACTACTCGCGTCGTAGACGCGCAGTAGTGTTCTTCTACGCAACCGAGGGCACTACTGCGCCGCTGCGCGTCGAGTAGTGGCACCCAGCCATCAGCCATCAGGGAAGAGTTTCCTGCGGGCGAGCTCTTGCTGATGGCTGATCTCTGATGGCTGATGGCTAAACTCCTTCATGCCCAACCCCCACGACACTTATACCTCCCCGCTCGCTTCTCGCAACGCATCGCCCGAGATGTGCAGGATCTGGTCGCCGCGTCATAAGTTCACAACCTGGCGGAAGATCTGGTTGGCCGTCGCCGAGGCGCAGCAGGCATGCGGCTTAGACATCTCCGACGAGCAGCTCGACGAGATGCGTTCGACCCTTGAGGTCACGGACGAGGACATGGAGGCGGCCGCGAAGTACGAACGGGAGCTGCGTCATGATGTGATGGCGCACGTGCACGCGTGGGGGGATCGGTGCCCGAAGGCACGCCCGATCATTCATCTGGGGTGTACGAGTCAGGATGTGGTGTGTAATGGTGATGTGCTGACGATACAAGCAGCAATCAAGTTGATTGAGTTGAAAGCGGCAGCGGTGGTGGTTGCATTCGGGCAACAAGCAACCAAGCACGCGAGCATCGCGACGCTTGGGTTTACGCATTATCAACCCGCTCAGCCGGTATCGGTGGGGCGCCGTATGGCGCTCTGGGCGTATGACCTATCTGCACTCCAAAACCAAATATCGAGTGTCGCACACGAGGTGAGACTTCGTGGGCTTCGTGGAGCAACCGGGACGCAGGCTTCATTCATGCAGCTTCTCGAAAACGACGAGATGCTCGTGAACAAACTTGAGAACAAGTTTCTGCAAGGTCTTTTCGCGGATAGGACAACGCTCCCTGATGGTTGGGTCAAGTCCATTCGATCAAGTGTATGGTCGATTACAGGTCAAACTTACCCCCGATTTGCAGACGCAACGGTACTGTCGCAACTTGCCAATCTCGCCTCCGTCCTCCACAAGATCGCCACCGACATCCGCCTGCTCTCCAATCGCAAGGAGATCGACGAGCCCTTCGGCAAGTCGCAGATCGGGTCTTCGGCGATGCCGTACAAGCGGAACCCGATGAAGTGCGAGCGGATCTGCGGGTTGACGCGGTTCGTCATGAACCTCGTTGGTAACGCGTACGACACGGCCGCGACGCAGTGGCTCGAGCGGACACTCGACGACTCATCCAACCGGCGTCTGTCGCTGCCCGAGGCCTTCCTCGCACTCGATGGGGCGTTGGACCTGATGCACACCGTTGCGTCGGGGTTGATCGTGAACGAGGCGATGGTGAAGCGGAACCTGATGGCCGAGCTCCCGTTCATGGCGACGGAGAACATCATGATGGAAGCCGTCAAGCTCGGGCGGGACCGTCAGGATGTGCACGAAGCGATCCGCGTGCTCTCGCACGAAGCCGGGTACGCGGTCAAGCAGGAGGGCAAGGACAACGACCTGCTCGAACGCCTGAAGAAAGAACCGCTGCTGGAGGGCGTGGACATCGATGCGCACCTGGACCCGATGCAGTATGTCGGGCGATCCGTCGAGCAGACCGAGCGGTTCATCAAGGAAGTGGTCGAGCCGCTGCGAGAGCGCTACGGCGATCAGCTCGATGCGCTGGGCAGCGCGGACCGCGGGGTGTGATCTTCGCTAGTGCGAGGTCTTTCCTTCTTTGATCGAATCGTCACCGTTCCCGTTGCCATTCGCGAGCCCGTTGCGTTCTTCATCGATCTTGCCGGTCGCGAGGTCCTTGACCCATGGCGACCAGAGCGTGATAAATGCGATCGCGAAGAGCAGGAACCCGATCATGTATTGCCCGACGCCCACCGCGGCGCCGACGGCGGCGGCGACCCAGATGCTCGCGGCGGTGGTGATGCCTTTGACTGTGCGTTTGGAGTGCAGGATGGCGCCCGCACCCAGAAAACCCACGCCCGAGATGATGTACGAGAGCACGCGGGTCGGGTCGACTCGGATGATGTCCGTGCGGTTCGATGCGTCGATGATCTGCTCGCCCAGAAGCGCGAACGCGGCTGCGCCGGCGCTGATGAGCAGCATGGTGCGGATCCCGACCGGCTTGTCGGCACGCCCGCGTTCCCACCCCATCAGACCACCGAGGAGCGCGGCAACACACAGACGAAGCAGGATGTCGTACTTATCGAGATGAATCGGATGTATCAGTGATTGCTGCGCAATGGACAGCAGCAGGTCTTGTGCGTGCATCACGATATTGTCTCCGATCCTGCTCAACAACGCAAGCGCGTATCAACCGGCGGCGATCGCCGCCCGACGCTCACGACGCAGGATCTTCGCGCCCTCGACGATCGCGGTCCAGTCTTCATCCGTGAAGGACTGGATGCCGCGTTCAGTCGCGTATCGCACGAGCTCGGCTCGTGAATGCGTGTTGAGTTTGGTGTGGATCGAGTTGACCTGCTTTTCAACGGTTTTGCTCGATCGGTTCAGGGTTCCCGCGATTTCGTTCGTGGACATGCCCTTGGCGATGTGGTGGAGGATCTCCAGCTCACGCGATGAGAGCGCGTTGAGTTGCGCCAGGTGCGGGCTTGAGAGCACCTCGATATCCGAACTCTCGCACAGGCGAGCGTTGATCGGCGAGTCCTTCATGATGGTCAGCACGCCGTCGTGTCCGAACGCCTCACGATCGAGTGGGAAGATCGTGCACAGAACCCGTGAGTCGGCGCTGAACTGATAGTGCGAGTGGACCTTGCCGGACTGAATGACATCGCGGAGCATGCGCTCTCGCTCTTCCGCGGCGGTGGGGGTGAGGATGTCCTGCAGGGTGCTCCCGGCCAGATCCTGCGTTTCGTACGCGATATCGAGAACGCGATAGAAACTACAGGTACACCAGGTGAGTCGGAGATCAGCATCCCTTGCAACAGCGATGATGCCAGGGATCTGCTCGATGATCTGAAGATCATCGGGTCGGATCGAACGCGGTTTGTCGGTCAATGCACAGTCCAGTCGAGGTAGGTGTTTACAAATGAGAACGAGTTTGTTGGAAAGCCCGGACGCGTGTGGAGTCGCGTCCGGGACGGAAAACAAGATGGGTGATCTGGCTCAGGGGCAGCCGGCGGTGAACTGGGAAAGGAAGCTCGACACATCGAAGAAGTCGAACACACCGTTCCCGTCCAGGTCTGCGATCGGGTCATCCGAGTTGAATGCCCCGAGGAACGCAGAAACATCGAAGAAATCAAGGGTCCCGTCGTTGTTGTAGTCCACGGCGCAGCCGGCGTTTTCTTCGCCGTGTGCGCGGATCATGAACGCCGATGGGAATGGTCCCTCGGACATATGCAGGATGTAAGGGGAGTTGCCCAGATCGCTGAAGTTCTGCTCTGGGTTGTAGAAGTACCAGCTCTGCGAGCCGCCGGTCGGCGCGTTGGGGTCCGCGGAGGCGGGGTTGGCGTCTTCGATGACATCCATCGCGACGGCGACGAAGAACACGCCTTCGACGACGGTGGGCTCGATGTCGTATGTGAAGAACTCACCGAAGCCGGTGTCGACCCATGTCCCGTTGGTGATGGAGAGGGGGACGGCGTCGGAGGGGTCATAATCGTTGTTGGGATCGTTGAGAATCGCGATCGCGAGGGCGTCTGATCCAACATTGCCGTCGTTGTCTTCGATATCGCCGAAGGAAACGGAGACCTTGGTGATGAGCTCTCCACCCGGTTGTGTGTCAAAGGCGTTGAGCCAGGTGACATTGGCGTCGAATGTCGAGGGGCCGATGTTGAAGGACCCGACACCTGTGTCGAGAATGTAATCAATCATCTGGGCTTTAGCGCTATTCGTGGCGATCCCGGACATACCCAACGCAAGAAGGATTGCAGGTGTATGTTTGGGGAGTTTCGGACTTGGCAGATTAAAACGCATGGTGCCTCCGATCCAGAACAAGCTGTCTCGATTGTGTTTGTGAAATTAGGGAGTTGCTTTGATTGTTAGGGGCATTTGGCAGATGTGTCCACAACTTAGGGGTGAATCGCTATACTCTGAGCCCGATCGGGTAGTTCACCCGATACGGAAAGCCGCATCAGAGCGAACCGTTCGGTCAGTTGATGCGAATCGTACGGGCCGAGGCCCGGGTGGGCTTGTCGTTCATGCGCGGCGCGCGTTTGATGATCGGCAGAATCTACGATAAGGTGGTCGTCCTCCCAATCCATGGGAGCACGCATGGGTCAAGCGGCGCACGCCGCGTTCGAGAAGAACGAATCAGACTGGAGCATTTTTCTATGGCAGCCCGCACCGGAGCAAGCGTCGGCGTCGCCGTCACAATCACGATCTTGGGCGCGATGAGCCTCGCGTTCTTTGTGACGACGATGATCTTCTACGGCAACGCGCAGAGCGCACGCACCGAGAAGCAGTCGATGGAAGAAGATGTCAAGGTCTTCGTGTCCCCGCAGGAACGAGAGCACGCCGCGATCCGCGCGATCCGCGACGAGGCCACCCGTGAGCGCAAGACCGTGGTTGGTTTCCTCGCGTCGAACCAAAACGAACTCATCAAGACGATTGATGGCGACGCGACAACGAGCATGAGCGAGCTCCGCACTCGGCTGGGCTCGATCGAGGGATCCGAGGAAGGATCGCTGCTGAATCTCATCAGTAAGCTTCAGAACCAGATCGACACGCTCAACGATCAGCTCCAGACCGCGGATGCCGAACGCCTCGCCGCCCAGCAGGCCGCTGAATCCGAGGCCGCGCGTGTCGCGGAGATCGAATCCAAGTTCACAGCAGAAGCCGCTGAGATGCAGCGTCTTGTTGAAAGCTACCGTCTGGAGCTCGAGCGGCTCACCAGCGGATACGGCACGGTCGAGACACGCTTGAGCCGTCAGCTTGAGGATTTCCGCTCCGCATCGTCGGATCGCGAGAGCGCTCTGCAGAACGCGAACGACGAGCTGCAGCAGCAGAATCTCGTCCTTCAGGATCAGATCGCCCGCCTGCTCGGCGAGGGGCGCGTCGCGACCTACACCGGCATCCCTGAAGAAGCACTCGTCGACGCCAAGGTCAATCAGGTCAACGCGATCGATAACGAGATCATCATCTCCATCGGTCGTGATAAGAAGGCCGTGCTCGGCATGACCTTCGCCGTGTACGACGAACCTACGGACATCCGCGAAAACCCCGAAACAGGTGAGTACCCCGAAGGCAAGGCCGTCGTTGAGATCATCAAGGTCGAGTCCAACTACTCGCGTGCTCGCATCATCGAGTCCTCCGAGGGCAACCCGATCGTCCGGGGCGATGTCGTCGCCAACGCGGTGTATGACCCCAACAAGACCTACAAGTTCGTCGTTGACGGGCTGTTCGATGTGGATGGCGACGGCGTCGCGTCCCGATTTGAACGCGACACCCTTGAAGCGCTGATCGAGCGTTGGGGTGGCATCCTCGTCGACGAGATCTCCGGCGATACCGACTTCGTCGTCCTCGGCGAGAAGCCCGTCTTGCCCCCCGCCCCCGGCCCAGGAGCACCCGTCTCCGTCATCCAGGAATATGTCCGCCTCCAGCAGGAGATCGCTCGCTACGACGATCTGCTCTTCGGGGCTCAGGACACCTCGATGCCAGTCCTCAACCAGAACCGTCTGCGGACGCTCATCGGTGATTTCCCGAACTGATCGGGTGATCACACCGTGAGATGAGCAACGACGCAACTATTGCCGCACGCTATGACAAGCGCGACCCGCTGACCCCGTTTCAGCGGGTCGTTGTTCAACCCGCGCTCTACGGAGCGATCCGCACCGGGCTCGTCGGGGTGAACGCGCTGCCACTGCCAGCGATGCTCCGCATCGGGCGGAAGCTCGGCGGTATCTACGGCGATCTCGGGATCAATCGCAAGCGGGTCGGTCGCGCCGTCGAACGCCTTGCCATCGCGCTGCCCGAGTACAACGAGCAGCAGCGCATTGATCTCGTCCGGCGCAGCTACGAACACCTCGCGATGCTCGCCGTCGAGCTCGCGGTGCTCCCGAGATACCTCACGGAGGACGCGTGGAGTGATTACATCGAGCTCGGCGAGCTCGATGGGGTCGTCCGTCCGCTGCTCGATGAACGCCCGTCGCTGATGCTCACCGCGCACTGCGGGAACTGGGAGGTGCTGGGCTACACGATGGCGCTGCTCGGTTTTCGGATGCACGCCGTCTATCGCCCGCTCGATCTGCGTCCCGCGGATCGTTGGTTGCGCCAGACTCGATCGCGTCGCGGGCTCGAGCTCGTGGATAAGTTCGGCGCGATGCACCGGTTACCCGGACTCTTAGCACAGAATGAATCCGTCGCCTTCGTCGCGGATCAGAACGCGGGGCAGCGAGGTCTTCATGTCCCGTTCCTCGGGCGGCTCGCGTCGAGTTACAAATCCATCGGGCTGATGGCGATTCAGCATCGGGCACGGATCATCGTGGGCTGCGCGCAGCGTCAGTGCGCCGAGCCGGGCAAGCCAGCATGCATGAGATACAAGATCCAGATCGAAGATCGGATCGACCCTGAGGATTGGGAGAACCAGCCCGACCCGCTGTTCTACATCACGGCACGGTATCGCCGGGCGATCGAGCAATCTGTTCGCCGAGCACCGGAACAGTACCTGTGGATGCACCGAATCTGGAAGAGCAGGCCACGGCACGAGCGGCTCGACCGCCCGTTCCCGAACAACCTCCGCGCCAAGCTCGAGGCACTCCCCTGGATGACCCAGGACGAACTCGACGCGATTATCTACCGGTCAGACCTTGATCGGGCCATGCTCAAAGAACAGGGCGTCGCGGAACTGCGCTAACATGATGGAAACAGGGAGCACACCATGACAACCGAATCGGGCGTGAATCAGGGGATGATGGAAGAAGAGGGCGGGATGCTTGAAGATGTCCGCGTCCTCATCGTGGACGACGAGAAGGACATCCTCGATTCCATCGATGCCGCCTTCCAGAGCGAGGGGGCACTGACCCTCACCGCGATGGATGGCGACGAGGCGGTGCGGATCTGCTGCGACGATCCGCCGGATATCGTCATCCTCGACATGATGCTGCCCAAACGCTCCGGATTCCTCGCGCTTGAGAAGATCAAGGGGAAGGAAAACTCCCCGATCGTGATCATGGTCACGGCCAACGAGGGCAAACGCCACCAGGCCTACGGCGAATCCCTCGGAGTGGACGCGTACATGCTCAAGCCCGTCCCTCTGGGGATGCTGCTGAATAAGGCCGCGGACCTGATCGACGCACGAGACGAGGCCGAGGGCCTGATCGAAGAGGACTGATCGCGTTTTCGGCCCATCGGGGCGGAGGGGTCTATCCTTCACGCGATGGCTAAGAAGCGCATGCTCGTCCTGATCAAACCCCGCGACCCCGAGGACCCCTCGGCGGGCAATGCCCCATTGGGATCCGAGAAGGATGTTTGCGAGAAACTCGCCCAGTACAACACCGCCGCGGATGGGTCGGAAGTGAAGCGCCACGGGACAATGATCCTGTTTGGTCCCGGGTTCACGATCGAATACGCGAAGGGTCATGACGAGATCACCCAGGCGATGGTCATCGTGAACAACATGGATTTCGGCTACCCTGTGCTGTCCAAGATGTGCCGGGCGTTGGGTTGGAAGATGCAGGACACCGAATCCGGGCAGATCTTCGGGTAATCCGCGCTCGGACGGATCCCAGAAAAGCCCCGACCCGATCCGCCCGATGACGCGTATAGTGATTGCGGACAACGATTTCGGAGAACACCATGCCAATCTATATCTACGAATACCTCGACGACAAGGGTGAGGGCACGGGCGAGTCCTTCGAGATCGTGCAGAAGATGTCCGAGGACGCCCTGACCGAGCACGAGGGACGCAAGGTCCATCGCGTGCCGACGGCCCCCAACATCGCGGGCAAGTGGTCCGACATGAAAGAGAAGTCCATGCTCTCCAACAAGAACCTCGATCGGCTTGGGTTCACCAAGTACGAAAAGCGAGGCGATGGATACATGGAACGCACCGCGGGCAAAGAAGGCCCAAAGTCCATCTCACTCGACGATTAACCCATCCGTTCAACAACCTCGTCCGCGATCGCTGATGCGTCGCGCCCCTCGGCGCTGACCCAGATGGTCTCCGGACGCACACGCAAACGCTTGAGCCAGGTCCGCTGATTCTTCGCGAATCGACGCGTGTCGATTTTGATCCGCTCGATCGCCTCATCGAGCGAGCATCGCCCCTCGAAGTGCGCGATCAGTTGCTTGTACCCGATCGCCTCGCGTGACTGATCCCCGAACGCGTCCGCCTCAAACAGCGCCCGCGCCTCCTCAACCAGCCCGCCTTCGATCATGAGCTTGACGCGCTTATTGATCCGCGTGTTGATCGCCTCGATCGGCCAATCGAGCCCGACGAGCACCGCTTCCGGGCGTGTGGGTTTGTCGCGATCCCACTGTTGCTGCAGCGTGGTGATAGGGGTTCCCGTTTGCAGGTAGACCTCCAGCGCGCGCTTGGTACGTCGGATGTCCGCGCCGTCGATCCGTGCGTGGGCCGCGGGATCGACCTGTTCGAGCATCGCCCGGCGCTCGGGCTGAGCCATGCCCTCGACGCGTTGTTTCACCTCGTCGCTGGGTTCAGGGGCCTCGAAGAGCCCATCGAGAAACGCTTTGATGTACAGGTTCGTTCCGCCGACCACGACGGGGGTGAATCCGTTCGTGTTCAATCGATCCACAATCGGCTCAGCGCGATGCAGCCAATGGTGCACCGTGAACCGGTCTTTGAGATCCGCAATATTGATCAGGTGGTGCTCGATCCCGTCCTGCTCCGCGATCGTCGGCTTGGCCGTCCCGATGTTCAGGTCCGTATAGATCTGGTACGCGTCCGCGGTTACCACCTGCCCGGGCTGCCCATCTTCACGAACCAGTCGCTTGGCGAGTTCAACCCCCAGCGCGGTCTTGCCACCGGCGGTCGGGCCAACGATCACGGGATATTGACGAAGCTCAGGCACGATCGAGTGTAGGAATGGTATCAGCTCGGCTTGGTCGCGGGCATCAACCCGTAGAGCACCGCCAGCAACCCCGCGCCGACAATCCAGAGCTTCGCGTCCTTGTTCGAGAACAAGCGCTCGAGTCGCGTTCGTGGACGCACTTGCGCTTCAAAAGGCTCAACTCTCGGCTCGATCGCATCAAGCAGCAGGGTGTCGTCCCGTTGGCCGGGCATGACAATCGCGGCACGATCCGCGGGGATTAATCCCAGCTGGGTCATTGCGAGCAACTCGATCGTCTGCTCGTCGGGGCTTGCGAGCTGGTTGAGGAACTCCCGATAGCGCTCGATGCGCTGGTTCTCGGCCTGCTCCATATACAGAGTCCGATCACGCTCGAGTCGGGTGAGACGCAGATCTTCCTGCATCGGGAGCAGGAACGCCGCCACGACGATGACAAGCCCGGCACTGAAGATCATCCAGCGCCCGGTCTCGCCGACCAGATGATCCATCGGATTGGTGGGGGCGCACTGAGACACAGACCAAGTATCGTCCAGCGCGTGTCGAACACTCGAATCTCTAGATCAGATCGTGGTTTACGCTTTGACCGCGCCGCCGCCGGTGTGCTCGAGCATCCGGTTGAGCGCCAGCAGCGCGAGCTTGGTCGCGTCAGGGTGGACGCTGACGACATTGCGGACCTTGATTGGCCCACCCGCTTGATCGATCGGCGCGTCCTTCGTTGTGCCGATACCGCACAACCCGTCGAGCACCCAGAGCAGATGTGGCTCATCGATCCGGTACATCGTCGTGCACAAACATTGACAATCCGAGAGCATCCGGACCTCGACGCCCTTGGCCTTCATCTCGTTGGCCATGCGGTTTACGAGATGCATCTCGGTGCCGATCGCCCACTTGCTCCCTTCGGGCGCATCGCGGAGTGTGTTGATGATGAACTCCGTCGAACCGGAGTAGTCGGCGAGATCCACGACCTCCTTGCAGCACTCGGGGTGCACGAGGATCTGGGTTGGTTCTTCACCCGGCGCGAGCGCAGCGTTTGCGCTCTTGATCTCGGCGCAGTGCTCGGGGCGGAAGAGCTTGTGGACGCTGCAATGTCCTGCCCACAATATAGTTGCGGCGTTGTATAACTCTTCTTCGGACGCACCGCCGAATGGCTCGCCCTGAGCCGTGAGTCGCGGGTCATAGACACAGGTATTCGTGTCCGTGTTGATGCCGTAGGCCGCGGCGGTATTGCGTCCCAGATGCTGATCGGGGAGGAAGAGGATCTTGATGTCCTCGCCGGGCTGCTTGGGCTCGGTGCCGCCGTTCATGGCCCACTCGAAGACCTGCCCGGCGTTGGACGATGTGCAGCAGGCGCCGCCGTGCTCGCCGACGAAGGCCTTGATGGCCGCCGTCGAGTTCACATAGGTGATGGGGATGATCCGACCTTCCCAGCCCTGTCGTTTGAGCGAGTCGTGGATGATCTCCCACGCTTCGACGGTCTGATCGTAATCCGCCATGTCGGCCATCGAGCACCCGGCGGACATGTCGGGGAGGATGACCTGAACGGAATCGGGCGTGAGCATGTCCGCGGTCTCGGCCATAAAGTGCACGCCGCAGAAGATGATGTGCTTTACCCCGACGCCCTGCTTCGCGCGATCCTCGACCACGGAGGACGCGAGTTGGGAGAGCTTGAGCGAGTCGCCGAGGAAGTCCGCGTGGCGGACGACCTCGTCCATCTGGTAATGGTGCCCAAGAATGACGAGCTCTTCGCCGAGTTGGGCGCGCCGCGCTTCGATCTGCTCGTTCAGCTGATCGTCGTTCAGACTCAGGTAATGATCAGGGAGAGAGGGCTGCCAGAGCATGTGGCCTCCTGCAGGAAAAAGGGGTCAGATATTCTACGATCCGGCCGATCGTAAGGTCATGGTGTTGCTGAAATTGATGCAAACCGATACCGAATAAGAATGAGCACACATGCATCCAGGTCTCATCATTCTGATTGTCGTCGGCGGGGCCGCGCTGATCGCGTGGATCATCTACGCTGGGATCCAGGCCGAGAAAGCCCGAAAACAACGCATTGAAGAGATGCGCCAATATGCCCATGAGGTTGGGCTGGCCTTCCGCGAAGGCAAGGACACCAACCACGACGAGGAGTATGCCCATTTCGAGCTCTTTCGGCGTGGCTTCGATCGGGCCGCCTACAACACGATCCACGGCGAGATGAGCTACGACGACGCGATCGTCCATGTGAATATGGGCGATTTCACATACAAAACCCGCGAGCGCTATACCACGACGGACTCCAAGGGACGCACCCGGACCCGCACGCGGATCGTGAAACACCACTTCTCGTACTTTATCATGGAACTCCCCTACATCACGATGCCCGATGTGCTGATCCGGCGCGAGGGGTTGTTCGACAAGATCGCGTCCGCGTTCGGCAAGAACGACATCGACTTTGAGAGCGCGGAGTTCTCGCGCAAGTACTTCGTCAAGTGCGACTCGCGCAAGTTCGCGTACGACATCATCCACCCGCGGATGATGGAGTTTCTCCTCGAAACCAAACCGGGACTGATCGACATCGAGAACGCCCGGATCTGTCTCGCGGATGGGTACACCGTTTGGAAAGCGCCCAGGTTCGGGCACTCGTTACACTGGACTCGTCAGTTTCTTGATCACTGGCCCGACTTTGTGGTCAAAGATCTCGCAGAAGGGAGGGCGGTATGAGCCCATTGGTCATTGTCCTGATTGTCGTCGGGGTCATCGCGCTGATCGCGGTGCTCTGGGCGGTTGGAATCTACAACAAGCTCGTCGGGTTGCGTCAGCACCTCAAGGACTCCTGGTCCGGGGTCGATGTTGAGCTCAAGCGCCGGTACGACCTGATCCCCAACCTCGTCGAAACGGTGAAGGGGTACGCGTCGCACGAGTCGGAAACACTCGAAGCCGTCATCGCGGCCCGCAACACCGCCGTCGCGAGCACCGGGTCCCCGGGTCAACAAGCGCAGGATGAGAACCAACTCATCGGCGCGATTCGCCAGCTGTCCGTCGTCGTC
Source organism: Phycisphaerales bacterium (assembly GCA_965216865.1). GTDB lineage: Bacteria > Planctomycetota > Phycisphaerae > Phycisphaerales > UBA1924 > UBA1924. The sequence goes on along the minus strand of OZ244206.1, from coordinate 1,349,937 downwards.
GAACGCTACCCGGACCTGAAAGCAGACACCCAGTTCATCAACCTCCAAGGCGAGCTCGCGGAAACCGAGAACCGCATCGCCTCGAGCCGACGCCTCTACAACGGCAATGTGCGTGAGATGAACAACGCGGTCCAGACCTTCCCGAGTGTCATCATCGCGGGTGTGTTCAACTTTAAGTCCGCGGAGTACTTCGAGATCCAGGACGAGGCGGTCCGTGAGGCACCCAAGGTATCGTTCTCATAAGCGAGCGCGTCCACGACACCCCGTCCTCTATCCAGTGAATAGACGATTGACGCCCCGTGATGCAATCCCGGGGCGTCTATCTCATTGGGCTGGTATCGGCCAGCCATGCCGATGCAAGGAGGTGCATGATGCATGATCTCTTAATCGCATTGATCTACTCAGTGAGTGTGGGTTCCTCGGCATCTCAGCCGGCGAACACGAGCGAGGGCAATCAGGTCGAGACCCAGCAGGTTCGGGTCGTGGAGCACTCCTTCGAACTCCATGACACGGACAGAAACAAAGACCTCCCCATTCGTGTCGTCTACCCGGAACGCTTCAGCGAGGACGGCCCCGCCCCGACCATCGTGTTCTCACACGGCGCAGGCGGATCGGGCAACTTTTACAACCCCCTCGCCCACCACTGGGCAACCAACGGGTACATCGTCATACTCCCGACGCACTCGGACTCGCTCGTTGAGGATGCGGGAGGCGAGGCGGACGCCAGCCGACGAGAACGCGTCCGCGAGTTACTCAAACGAAGGCGCGAAGGCGAGCGTGGCGTTGGCGGGCTCGACTTCTCGGACTGGGCAAACCGTCCCCGCGATGTCTCATTCATCATCGATCAACTCGACGAGATCGAGAATCGCGTCCCCACGATTGAGAACCGGATCGATCATGGCCGCATCGGGGTTGGCGGGCACTCCTATGGCGCGTTCACCGCCCAACTGATCGGGGGGACCGATCCGCTGGGTCCGGGCGACTTTGCGGACCCGCGCGCGGCGTGCGTGCTGCTGATCTCACCACAAGGCGTGGGCGTGCTGCTGACCGAGTCCTCATGGGATTCGTTCGTTGGCCCGGCGCTGACAGTTTCAGGCGACAACGACGAAGGACGCAACGGTGAGCCCGCGATCTGGCGCCGCGAGGGGTTCGATCGCTCGCCCGATGACACGCACACCCTCATGTGGATCGAAGACGCGTATCACAACTTCGGAGGCATCTCCGGGCGCATCCTCCCGGGCCCGGACCAAGGCCCCGCGAATCCTGCGCATGTCGGGTATGTGCAGGACGCAACCAACGCGTTCTGGAACCATCATCTCCGTGATCGATCAGACGATGTGGACGCGTTCGCGGGTGAGCTGCGAAAAGCATTCGGTAAGGAACCGATCAAGATCGAGAACAACTAACTCAGATCACCTGAGGCACACGAGTACACTCGGGGCACGGGTCGAGCAGTTCGATCCCCTCGCGTGAATATCCGCACGCCCGGCAATGCTTCGGACGCAATCGATCGAGGTCGCTCTTGCTGACACCGAGTGCGCCTGTTTTCGCGCCCGCGAGCTTGAGCACCATCCCCGCGGTTGATGATGTCGAGAGCAACACTAGGAACGAGAGCAGGAAACACGCAAGCGCCCACACGATGCACACCAGAAGATTGTGCCCCATCGCACGCTGCGTGAACCCGGTCAATACCGCGCTGAGCACCACGGTGCCTATATAAAACACGCCCGCGATGACATCGAGTCCCGCAAACCCAGCGCCGTAGACATTGAGAAAGACAAAGCCGATCCAGAACAGGATAATGATCAGCACAGCGTATGAGCAGTACCGGTGCCACTTTGCCAAACGAACGAGATCGATCTCAAAGATAGTTTTCATGATGATGCACTATACATCATCCATCGCTTCGATCACGAAGAAGCCTCAACCATTGAGGATCGCCGCCTGCGCCGCGGCGAGTCGTGCGATGGGCACGCGGAAGGGTGAGCAGCTCACATAATCCAACCCCGCACGATGGAAGAAGTGGACGGATTTGGGGTCGCCGCCGTGCTCGCCGCAGATCCCGATCTTGAGATCGCGCTTTCGCCCTCGGCCATTCTCGATCCCCATCGTGACAAGCTGCGCCACGCCCGTTTGATCGAGCGACTGGAACGGGTCCTGCGGGAGGATGTCCTTCTTGAGGTACTCCGGGAGGAACGAGTTGATGTCATCGCGCGAGTACCCAAATGTGAGCTGGGTCAGGTCGTTGGTGCCGAAGCTGAAGAAGTCGGCGTGCTCCGCGATCTCGTTTGCGGTCAGCGCCGCACGGGGGATCTCGATCATCGTTCCGATCTTGATGTCGAGCTTCTTCTTGAACCCCATCTCCTGCTTGACCTCATCGATCACATGTTCCGCCTGCTTGCGGAGGATGCGCAGCTCCTGATGCGTCCCCACGAGCGGGATCATGATCTCGGGCACCGCCTTGATCTTGTTGTTCGCGCACTCGATCGCGGCTTCCACGATCGCCCGCACCTGCATGGTCAGGATCTCGGGGTAGGTCATCGCGAGTCGGCACCCGCGATGACCCATCATCGGGTTCGATTCGTGGAGCATCGCGACGAGCTTGCGGACCTCGTCGACATCGACACCCTGATTGTGCGCCACCTTGTGCATCGCGTCGTCGTCGTGGGGGAGGAACTCGTGCAGCGGCGGGTCGAGCAGGCGGACCGTAACGGGGTACCCCTTCATCGCGGTGAAGATCCCGATGAAGTCCTCACGCTGGAAAGGCAACAGCTGTTCCAGCGCCACCTCACGCTCGGCCGTGGATTTTGCGAGGATCATCTCCCGCATCGCCGTGATCCTGTACCCCTCAAAGAACATGTGCTCAGTTCTGCAGAGACCGATGCCCTTGGCCCCGAACTCCCGAGCCCGCTGAGCGTCCTGGGGGGTGTCCGCGTTGGTTCGCACGCCGAGCGTTCGATACGTGTCCGCCCAGCGCATGATCTTCGCGAAGTTGCCCGAGAGCTTGGGCTCGACGGTAGGAATGAACCCCTCGAACACCTCTCCGGTTGACCCATCGATCGAGATCAGATCCCCGCGCCCGAAGGTCTGCCCGCCGACCGCGAATGTGCCGCCCTTCTCGTCGATATGGATCTCGTTGGCACCGGCGACACAACACTTACCCCAACCGCGTGCGACGACCGCGGCGTGCGAAGTCATCCCGCCTGTGCTCGTCAGGACGCCCACGGCGCTGTGCATGCCGTCCACATCCTCGGGGCTCGTTTCCTTCCGGACCAGGATCACCCGCTCACCCGCCTGCGCTCGTTCGACGGCTTCCGCAGCGCTGAACGCCGGGTGCCCAACGCTCGCGCCCGGCGACGCGGGCAAGCCCTTTGTCAGCAATCTGTCCGCTGACTTCTGGTCCGGATCGAAACTGGGGAGCAGCAGCTGCGTCAGGTCCCCCGCAGGGATGCGGAGGAGCGCGGTTTTTTCGTCGATGCGTTTCTCGCGCACCATGTCGCACGCAATCTTGACCGCTGCGGGGCCAGTGCGTTTCCCGGTCCGCGTCTGCAGCATGAAGAGTTCGCCACGCTCGATGGTGAACTCGATGTCCTGCATGTCCGCGTAATGGTCTTCGAGGGTCTTCTTGATCGCGCGGAGCTGCGTATGGATCTTCCTGTTCCACTTGGGCATCCCGCTGATCGGCTGAGGCGTGCGGATGCCCGCGACGACATCCTCGCCCTGCGCGTTCACGAGAAACTCGCCGTAGAACTTGTTCTCGCCGGTGGACGGGTTTCGTGTGAACGCCACGCCCGTTCCCGAGTCGTCGCCCATGTTCCCAAAGGCCATCGATTGCACATTCACGCCCGTCCCATCGAGCCCCGTCATGCCTTCGATGCGCCGATAGGTGATCGCTTTCTCGGCGTTCCACGAGCCGAATACCGCTTCGATCGCGAGTTGGAGCTGTTTCATCGGGCTCTGCGGGAACGGCGATCCAACCTCGCGTTCGTACACCGCCTTGTACGCGTCGCAGAGTTCTTTGAGTCCATCAGTGGGCACATCCGTATCGAGTTCGACCCCGAGCCGGGACTTGATCTGACCGAACGCGTGCTCGAAGTGATCGTGGTGTACACCCATGACGACATTGCCGAACATGTTGATCAGTCTGCGATACGCGTCGTACGCGAAGCGTTCGTTTCCCGTTGCCTTGGCGAGCCCGACGACCGAGGTGTCGTTGAGCCCCAGGTTGAGGATCGTGTCCATCATGCCGGGCATCGAGACGGCTGCGCCTGATCGCACCGAAACAAGCAGCGGGTCGGACTTGCTCCCGAAGGATTTGCCGCGTTGTTCCTCGAGACGCTGCATGTGCGCCTTGACAACTTGCATCAGCCCCTTTGGGAGCCGCTTCTTATTGGCGTAATACTTCGCGCAGGCCTCGGTCGTGATCGTGAACCCGGGGGGCACGGGCAATCCGAGCGAGGTCATCTCCGCAAGGTTTGCGCCCTTGCCGCCGAGCAGGTCGCGCATGGTACCGTCGCCCTCGGTTTTGGCCCCGAACGCGTAGACCATTTTGCCCGCGATGATGCGTTTGCGTGATCCGGAAGTCTTGGATTGCTTCTTGCTTGCTTTTTTGGAGCTCTTCTTCGAGACCTTTTTCGCGGCACTCTTCCGCGTTGTTCGTGCCTGCACCTTCTTTGATTTGCTGGCTGGGCCGTGGCGTTTGGCGCTGGTGGGCTTCTCCGTGCGCGTGTTGCCCTTCTTCTTCTTTTTCTTGGCTGTTTTTTTGTGAGCCGGGGTCGAACGCTTGTTGGATGCTGAGTTCCGTTTCTTTTTCGACATATCGATCCTCGTTCTGCCAGCATGCTCGACCGGGCTAGCCCCGCTCAGCGCATTCTATGGGTATCGGGAGAGCCGTGCGAATCGGATCGTGTTCTTGACGCGTTGATCGTGCGTTTTGTGTCCGGGGAGAATACGATCGCGCGTTGAGTACACAGCCTCCACAACCCGTCACGCAAGCACTTGCTCAATCCGCATCATGCGCATCGTTCCACGCGTTCGGGCTCGGTGGGCAATCCGGATCACGGGGAGTTGACGGGTGCTGGTTCGTCGATCAGGGCACCCCAGATCCGATCGGCATGATCGAGCGGATCGTGCGGGAACACACCATCGAGGGCGGTTCTTGGGCGATCATGCTGAGCTACGAGCTCGGCGGATGGGCCGAGCCGCACGCGCGATCCGAGATGGAAGACCCAATCGGTTTTCCTCTGTGTGTGCTCATGCGCCTGGGCGAATCGACGGACGGTGCCACTGATGCTGAAGCCGGGAGCGCATTCACGCTCGGCCCCGCGCGATCGTTGAGTGGTCGCGAGCGATACATGCAGCAGGTCCAGCGTATTCGCGAGTACATCGCCGCGGGTGACATCTACCAAGCGAACATCGCCCATCACCTGTCCTGCGATTTCGTGGGCGACCCGATCGCCTGTGCCCACAAACTGCATCAAGGGGCTTCTCCTCGGTTCGGGGCGACCATGCGGTTTATGCACCGTGGGCTCAACCACACCATCTGCTCTGTATCGCCCGAGCTCTTCATCCGCCTCCATCGCGATAGCGGGATCATTGAGAGCGAACCGATGAAAGGGACACGCGCGATCGATGGCGATGCGGTCGAACTCGACCAGAGCCCGAAGGATCGTGCAGAACTCAACATGATCACCGATCTCATGCGCAACGACCTCGGTCGCGTGTGTGCACTCGGATCGGTGCGTGTGCAACAGGCACGCAAGATCGAGACGCACGCATCGGGCGTCATTCAGGCCAGCTCGGTTGTCGCGGGCAAGCTCCGTGATGGGGTCGCCCTTGGCTCGCTCATCCGGGCGATCTTCCCGCCCGGTTCCGTCACCGGCGCTCCCAAGGTCCGCGCGATGCAGATCATCGATGAAATCGAACAACGCCCGCGCCGGTCCTACTGCGGGTCATTGATGCATATCGATCCGAGTGGGAACATCGAGGCCTCCGTGTCGATCCGAACCGCCCACATTTGGGGGGAAAGCGATCCAGAACGAAAAGGGTGTATCCGGGAGGGGACCTTCGCGTACCCCGTCGGCGCAGGGATCGTCGCGGACTCGGATCCGTCGGCAGAATGGGACGAAACCCTCATCAAGGCCGCCGTGCTCGAACGCGTGCTGGGGATCAAGCTCGCCCAGGCGGGGATGTGACCCCACCCATGAAAGAGATACTGCGAACGATCTTGGACTGAACCCGGGGGGCTCTGCGTCCGATCTTCTGTGTACGCAACGGTTTAAAACGAAGCCAGATGCGTTATACGACGAGGATCAGACATGAGCACGCCAGAGCGGATCACGGAACTTAAACCCGACGCGTTCAACGAACGAAGGGCCTTTATCCGATCCGGGTGTCGTGTTGCGGTCAAGCTCCGCCAGTGCGCCAACGCGTTGTTTTCAAGCGGACGCACGATCGATCTCTCGATAGGCGGGGCCGCGATCGAGATCAATGGACCGCGTGTGGCGAAGAAGGGTGATCGGATCGCGATCGCCTTCGAGAACACACGATGCCCCATCACATGCGCAAGAAGGATGATCGGTGCGGAGGTCGTCCGTGTGGAATCCTTCCGGGATGGTGTTCAACGCATTGGTGTGCGATTCGATGCGCCGCAGATCGCGCTGGACGCAATCGAAACCCGCGCCGCGGCCTGATTCGACCTCATTCGAATCCCAGTATTTATGAGTCCGACAGGGCGCCCTCGATCGCGATCTTCGCATCCGCGACGAGTTGTTCTGCGTCGTAGTTCTTGCCGATGGACCGCTGGAAGACAATCGCTCCCGATTGATCGATCACCACGATCGTGGGAAAGACACGGACCTTGAAGTCCGCGCTGATTGTTCCGGGGTTCACGCTCAGGGGGATCTTGGGATAGCTCGCGCTGAACAGGCGCTGTGCCCGCGCGGGGTCGCCCTCGCGGATGGATAACGCAAAGAGATCGAAGCGATCGCTCGGGATGTCCGTCCGGAGCGTATCAACGAGCGGGCCGGTCTCGGCACACGGGATGCACCATGAGCCGGTGAAGTAGAGCGCCGTCACTCGCCCTTGCTGGGTCGCGTTATCGACGCTCGTGCCCTCGGTGGTGGAAAATGAGAACGCGGGTGCCATGGGCTTGCCCGGGGTGATGGGTTCTTCGCGGACTGGCTGTGCGGGTGGGGTGTCGCGTGTGATCGTCTCCGGCGTGCTCAGGATCTCGACCGCCGGCTGCTCTTCGCTCTGGGGCTTGGGCATCTTGGAGACGAGATTGAAGTCGTCTGGTCGACGCACATCGAGCTGCTCGGGCTTGGGATCGGTGGGCCGCAGGTTGCTCATCTCGAACTCAAGGGTGATTTTGACCATCCCGGCATCCGTGATCTGATGCACCTTCCGGGGCAGCTTGTCTTCTTTGCCGATCCACCAGATGACATCCGTGTAGCTCTGGGCACCGCGTTGCGCGCTTCCCTCGGGCTTCTGACGCTTGATCTGGATCTGATCGCACATCACACCAGCGATTTCTTCCTCGGCGCCGAGGGTGATCGATTCCGCGTTGTTCGCGTCTTTCGCGAAGGGGTCATCATCGATGATCGAACTGACAAGCACGAGTGAGAGCGAACTGGGCACCCCGCGGGCGTTGGGGGTGTTGGGCACCTCGTTAATTGTTTTCTTCTCGCGATCGATCCAGATGAATCGGTCTTTCGCGATGACCTGATCGATCGGGCGTGCGGGATCCTTCGCTTTGTCTCGTCCCTCACCGATCGTGTGGACAACGCGTCCGAACTCGTCGTGCGTACCGAAGATCAGCTGCCCGCTCATGGAGGGCATGGTTTCGGCAAACATCGAGCCGCCATCGCCTTTCATGCGGAACTGGGCCTGGAATCCATTAATCTCCGCGAGTGCTGCCTTGGACGCATCGAGGATCTCATTGGCGCTCTGTGCCCAGGTCAAGGGGGCGAGCAGCGCGAGCGCAAGCAGCATCACACGCGGAAACAGCGGAGTTGTGATTGTCTGGGTCATCAAGGGACTCCAACAGGAGGATGGATTGGTGCTTCTGGATGAAAAACGAGGGAATCAGGGGATTATTGCGGGCTGAGCATCTCGGAGAGCGCATCTCCGGGGCGGGGTTGACGCATGAGGTGCTCGCCGATGAGCGCGATGTGGACACCGTGCGATTGGAGATGAGTGAGATCTTCGTGCGTGCGGATCCCGGACTCGGAAACAAGGATCGATCGATCCGGGACGAGATCGAGAAGGTCCGTAGTGTGAGCCAGATCCGTGATCATCCGCGTGAGATCGCGGTTATTGATCCCGAGGAGGGTGCGTGGATTGCGGGTTTCCTCCAGGATTGGCAGTGCCCGGAGCAGGTTCTCCCGGGAATGGACCTCGAGAAGCACGGAGAGCCCCACATCGTGGGACAGGGCGAGCATCTCTCGGATCTGATCGTCCGAGAGGCACTCGGCGATCAGAAGGATCGCATCCGCGTTGTGGGCGCGGGCCTCGAGGATCTGGTACGGATCGATCATGAAGTCCTTGCGGAGGATGGGGAGATCGATTGATTCTTTGATATCGCGCAAGAATCGCAGCTCGCCGCCGAAGAACTTTTCGTCCGTGAGACAGGAAATCGCCGATGCGCCTGCCTTGGAGTACTGCTGCGCAATGAATGCAGGATCGAAGCCATCCGAGTCGTATTCAGGGCGGATCAGCCCGGCGCTGGGGCTGCGCCGTTTCACCTCCGCGATGACGCGTGTGCCAGTCGTGGGTGCGGTCAATGCCTCGAAAAACCCGCGTGGCGCGTCCAGATTCGCGATCCGGGATCGCAGTTCGGACTCGGGCACACGAGACTTGCTTTCTGCGACGACGACCCGAGTATGTTCAACGATCTCGCGGAGCGTCGCGGGCATCTCGGGGTGTGTTGGAAGATCAGACATGGATCAGACTCATCGACAGATCGGGTTGCGGACTCGAACATCACTTTGGCCGGCGTTGCTCGTGGTGCTGTTTGGTATCGGGGTGATTGTATCGCCGACGATCGCGGGGACGGATGTGCTGACTCTGGCGCAGGTTGTGGATACGGAACCCGTCCAGGAAAAACGCGTCAGCGAAGTGGTCGAGACGATGAAGGAGTGGAAGCTCCTCACGCTCGGGGTCTCGATGCTGCTGGTGATCATGCTGCTCTTCGCGGGCGGGCTGCTTAAGCCAGGCGGGTTCGCCAAGGCGGGGCTACGCGATGTTTCGTTGTTGCCCAGCGTTGTCTGGATCTTCAGCGCCCTTGTTGTGATGCTCGCCGCGAGTTCCGCGCCCACCCTGATCGCAAAGGTCGCGTGGGTTCAGCAGCAGGGGTACACGGACCTGCAGATGCGGGCGATCAACACCGTGGGGTTCTACCTCTTCGGGATGGTCGCGGGGATCGGCATGTTGTTCGTCCTCAAGCGATCCACGATGGATGATAAGGAGTGCAAGGCCGGTCTCGGGTTGAGCATTCTCGACTTCCCTGTTGGGCTTGGCTGTTTCATGCTCGCCTACCCGTTTATCGAACTGATGAGCATGCTCGGCGTGTTCATGTACGAGCAAACCCAGGGGATGCCCCCCGAGGGGATGGCACACCCGACGCTGAAGATGCTGACGGACGAACCCAGCAACGGCTGGATCTGGGCGATCATCTGCGGCGCAGTGATCGGAGCCCCGTTCATCGAAGAGCTTGTTTATCGCGTGTTTGTTCAGGGCGCGATGATCAAGTGGGTCAAGAGCCCGTGGCTCGCCATCATCATCACGAGCCTGATCTTCGCGGGGATGCACCGGGTCGGGGCAGCCGACGAGGTCGTCCCTTGGCATGCGTTGCTGCCGATCTTTGCGGTCGGTGTTTCATGCGGGATCGCTTACGAGCGGACCCGTCGCGTGGGTGTGCCGATCATGATGCACATCTGCTTTAATGCGCTCAATGTGATCCTGGCGCTGGTTGTGAGCGCGGACGCGTCGCAAACGGGCGTGTGATCGTGGGCGTTACGGGCAGCCCGCGTTGTATGCGGTCAGGAACGCGGATACATCAAAGAAGTTGAACAACCCGTCGTTGTTGAAGTCCGCGATCGGGTCCATGGCGTTGTACGCGGTGAGGAACGCGGATACATCAAAGAAGTTCAGCACGCCGTCGCCCGAGAGATCCGCGGGGCACGGATTGAAGAAGACGAGGTTGTCGCCGAGCACGATCTCGAAGTTGCCGTACTGTGACGGTGCCCAGTTAGAATATGAACTCACGATCACGATGTATGCAAGGTCGGTATTGAGCCCGACGGTGCCCATCGCGTGGGCGTGTGGGTACCCGGCGCTGTCGTCGTCGGCGTGCAGCAGGTTCATGTTTGGGTTCGATTGATCGAACTCCGAGCAGTACACCGCGACGAATGGGTCGAAGTCGATCGGCGTCGGTTCGAGCGAGTTGACGCGTACATCGAGCGGGGTGTTCAGGGCGGTTGCTTTCACATAGAAGCGTGCGAAGGGGACGGCATCGTTGATCGAATCCTGCGCGGCCACATCGCCGCACAGGCCTCCGATGACGATCCCGCTTGTGGATATCCGATCCCATGTCGGGGATTGGCTGTTGAGTTCGCTCGTTTTGACATCGGCGAACGCGGGTAGCGTCATCGCGGCGCAGATGATCGAGGTGATGATCTTCATGTGTCGCTCGATTCAGATCCGGGAGGGGAAGATCCCCTCGAGGCAGATGATGAAGTTCACACAGTTAAACGGCGACATGTTGTCGTGCGATTGGTTCCCGCCCGCGGATCCGATCGTGGTGGATGCGCTGTGCATCTGATCGCTGAGCTCAATGTTGGCGCTATTTTCGTCCGCCCAGTCCGGATCACCCGACCCGGATTTCGCGGGGATCGCGTCTTCAGGGTTGGTGGCGGTCCCCTCGGAGTCGGATGCTTCTGATGTGACCTGGGTGGATGCGGGGTGCGTGTGCGAGGGCATCTGTGCCGTAGTGAGGGTGACACTCTCGACGCCGCCCTTCTGCCCGAGCTGGCGAGAAGTGAGCCCGGGGCCATTGCCTGGGTGCATCGGGAAGCGCCCGCGCAGATCGGGCAGCCCGAAGGTCGTGCGTCCGTCGCCACCGTAGGTCGTCCCGAGAATCGCGAAGAGCGCCGAGTACTGCGCTATGGGCAGGAGCTGACCATCGCAGAGTGCCCAGTTGCGGGGCGCGAAGTTGCCCGCGAACATCCGAATTTCACCTAAACATCCATCACCCGGCATGGCGTGCTCCTTCTGATTGTGCGTTGTTGTCTGCGATCCGGATACCCACGAGCATGCACGAGCGTGCACGCGATTCAAAGAGTGATCGGACCTGGGTTGCTGTGTGCGTGTTGTTGAGTTCGATCGTGCTCGTGCGCCAGATCGGGGCACGGGCACCCGGCTCGGTTGGAATCGCGAGCAGGTACGACCCAGGGCGCTTTGCGTCGATGCGGATCTGGTGCTGTTGACGATGGTCGTCGATCCGTTGGGTGACGATGAGCGTCGCAGCGCCCACTGAGTCGGGGTTGATCGCTGACGCAACCCCCGCGGGATACGCGCCGAGCCCGGAGTTATGGGCACTGTAGAGGATCGAATCGATCCCGCAACCGGGATGACGGAGCTCGATATCGACCCCGGCGTTGCTGGCGATGCGGGTCTCGGTGCACGCGAGCGGCGAGAGCTCGATCGTCGGGTTCATGATCGGATCGGTGGAGAGCGCGACGGGGAACCCGCGGGATGCGATCGCGCGGGTGTGGTCCTGTTCGTGCGGATGGAGCTCGACCAGTTCTGGTTTGGCGATCCGGGCGGGTCGAGATCGTTCAGACAGGATGGGCTTCCCCGTGACGGCCGACGCAGCCGCGGACGCGGCGCTGATCGCGATAAACCCTCTTCGATGCATGTTGTCCCTCTCAATCGATGGGATGTTGGTTCCCAGACCCTGGGCACCCCTGATCTTCCATCATCCTAAGCGACGCTTGGGGTGTGTCGGTGTGGGGAATTCGCAAAAATAGCCGACAAAACCTCAGAAAGCCCTTGTGCGCTACGATCACGACTCTCCCGATCGCATCAACCTGTACAGGCGTATTAGTTATGAGTACGAAACCCCGCATCCTCACCGGCGATACTCCTACCGGACAGCTCCACCTGGGGCACTGGGTGGGTTCTCTGGAGAACCGTGTCAAGCTGCAGGATGAGTACGAGTGCTTCTTCCTGATCGCCAACATGCACGCGTTCACCACGCGGGCCGACAAGCCCGACGAGATCCGTCGCTCCACGCTCGACATCGTCAAGGACTGGATCGCCTGCGGCATGGACCCGGAAAAATCTACCTTCGTGCTCCAGACGGAGATCCCCGGCATCGCGGAGCTCACCTGGTATCTGGCGATGCTGCTGCCCTTCAACCGGGTGATGCGCAACCCGACGCTCAAGACCGAGCTGGAAGACAAGGGGCTGGGCGATTCCTACTCGTTCGGCTTCCCGATGTACTCGGTGGGGCAGTGCGCGGACATCCTGATCTTCCGCCCGGAGCTTGTGCCGGTGGGGGAGGATCAGCTGGCGCATATCGAGCCCTGCCGCGAGGTGGCGCGACGGTTCAACCAGCTCTACTGCGGCGTGAACCCGCACACCGAGGACGACGACTATGTCAAAGAGGGCGGGCTGTTCCCGATCCCTGAGGGCAAGGTCGGTCGTGTCGCGCGTCTGGTGGGGACGGACGGGAAGCTCAAGATGTCCAAGTCGCTCAACAACGCGATCTTCCTCACGGACACCTTCAAGAAGATCAAGAAGAAGATGGGCGGGCTCTACACCGGTCGGACCGCGATGGACGAGCCCGGCGACATCAACAACGCGCTGTTTGAGTATGTTCGTGCGTTCATTGCCGATGATGAGCGGATCAAGGAGCTCGAAGAGGCGTATAGCAAGGGCGACAACATCGGCGATGGGCACATCAAGGTCGAGATCGCGGAGCATATCGACAAGCTGCTCGAACCGATGCGGGAACGCCGGGTACCGTTCGAGGGTGATGAAGGGGACAAAAAGGTCCTTGAAATCCTCCGCGAACATACCAGACAAGCGAATAACGCGGCGGAAGAGACCCTTTATCTTGCCAAGCAAGCGATGAAACTCGACTTCGGTAAGCGAACACTCATGTTCGAGTAAATGTAGAATCTGGGCACATGACCCGATGTCTTTACCCATCTTGGCGCGCTGTGCGTGATTCGGACCCGCCGATTGATTCGGCGACGGGTCTTCCTATCCCTCCTGCGGGGAGCGGGGACGATGCCGCGCCCGAGGACGATTCGTTCTCCAAAGGCGTCGACAAGGCGGTCTACAAAGCAGCAGGCGCGGACGAGCCGGGCGAACCACGATACCTGTTCGCGCGGATCAGCGTGTTCCTGATCATGCTTTTGTGGGTGATCCCGGGGTTCCTCAAGGTCAAGGACATCTCGGCGTTTATGAATATCGTCGAGAAGCACGAGGTCATCCCCGAGCAGTACGAACCGCTCCTGATGTGGGTGGGCCCGGGCGAGCTGGTGATGGGATTGCTGCTCGTGTTCGTGATGGGCAGCGAGCTCCGCAAGCCGTTCGGCAAGTTGGTGCTGATGTCCTCGATGATCCTCATCGGGGTGTTTACCTATTACCTCACGCTTGTGGACCCGGTGGTTCTTCAGGAATCGGGGTGCGGGTGTCTGAGCGATTACCGGATCGCCTCGGGGATTGAGGACGGGGCGCGGTACTTCGCGTACGGCAAGAACGCGATCTTGTTGATCCTGCATGTGGTGGCGCTGCTCGGGCCCGCGATGGTCGATTCACGCCGCGAACACGACGCGTGACGTGATCGCGCATACGCTCAACGCATGAGCGAACACGAATCGATCTTTCTCAACGGCGACTTTGTTCATCGCGACGACGCACGCGTCAGCGCCTTCGACGCGGGGTTCCAGCACGGCGTGGGTCTCTTCGAGACCATGATCGCCCATGTCACACCCGATGGGGTCGTGGTGAAGGACCTTGACGAGCATCTCGATCGGTTGCAATCGTCCGCCGCGGCGCTGGGGCTCAGCGATGAGCTCAAGACCGGGCCTTTGGGCGAGGCGGTCATCGAGACGGTGAAGAAGTCCGGGTTGGACGCAGCTCGCGTGCGCCTGACCCTGACGGGTGGGGATTTGAATCTGCTGCAGACGACGGGTCGCAGCGGGCACCAGCCGACTGTTCTGATTCAGGCAAACCCGACGACGCCGTATCCGGATGAGATGTTTGAGAAAGGCGTGATGGCCACCCTGGCGCAGGCCCGGGCCAACCCGCTGGACCCGACGAGCGGGCACAAGACGCTCAACTACTGGTGGCGCCTGCGTGAGCTGCAGGCCGCGGCCGCCAAGGGGGCGGGCGAGTCGATCGTCTTCCAAGTGAGCAACCACCTGTGCGGCGGGTGCGTGTCCAACCTGTTCGTCGTCGACGGCGGGCACCTGATCACCCCGATCGCACGCGGCGAGGAGGACGAGTACGCGACGCCCGAGACGCGCGAGGGGCAGATCCCCTCGCCGGTGCTGCCGGGCATTACGCGATTGCGTGTCGTCGAGAAGGCCGGCGCGATGGGGATCAAGACGACCAAGCGGATGATGACGATCGACGACCTGCTCGACGCGGACGAGGTGTTTCTGACGAACTCGAGCTGGGGCGTGCTGCCGGTGGTCCGAGTGGAGGCGGAGACGATCGGGAGCGGGGCGGTTGGTGAGGTGACCAAGCGGGTGCGTGAGGCGGTGGTGGGGTGAGTTCGTTTCGTTTGCAATCAAGCTGAGCAATGGACTCAGACGCCTCCGGCGATGAGCATCATTCTGAATAAAACCACCAGAGTGGTTCCGGCTGAGATTAGCCAGCATCCAACGAGATAAGCGTTTACCCTCCATGCTGTCGGCGTGTAGATGGTAAAAGCATTCAGTTCGCGAAGTTTTCGCTCGTTTCGAAGCACCGCGATCGGGATCGTTATGAGATACAACGCTTGGGCACCGAGCATCATGATTGCGTACCCGGCCCCTCGCAGACCCAAATCGAAGTGTGTAGCGATGTACCAGCCGGTGCTATGGAGTAATGGAAGAAGAAAAATCCAAAGGATGGTAAAGCGGATGATGTGTGATCGATTCTCGATGTACTTCGGACAAATGTCGGCAATGCATCCGCACTCCGGACACTTCACACTGTTGTTCCCGTGAACAACACCCGCGAGGTCATAGCCGCAGGTGGGGCAGGTGAATGTTGGAGTCGAGTTATCCAAGGATGCTCCCGTTGATCTTGGTGTTGATGAGCATCCAGATGAACACAGACATGACGAACATCGCGAGCAGCGCCTGGAGGAATACACGCGTGAAAAGGCGATGTCTAGACCATTTGGGCTTTGGGCCCTTCCATCGTTTGTAGTGCGAAGAGATCATCGCGGTGCCGACGAGTGCGGCAACAAATGAGAGTGCTCCCGCGAATATCGAACTGTCGAGCGAGATTCTGGCGCTTGCGTTGCCCAGCCCGATCCCCAAAAGGACTGAGGGGATCAGCGCGATGATCGTAGATGTCAGCACGGGGTCCGAGAGGTAGATGGGCACGCGTGTCGCATCCTGATGTGAAACGCGTCTCCCGCACTCAGGGCAGAGGACCTCGCCGAGCTCATCTTGCTCGAGCCCGCTCAGGTCGTACCCGCACTTCGGGCAGTATGGATGGGCGAGTTCGAATCTCATAGTCCTTGCCAGTATCAGTCTACCGTTCTTCAGCCCCGAAGGGGCTGGGGTTTGTAGCCACGGGTGGAGCGGAGCGGAACCCGTGGGTTGGTTGGGATCTAGTTTCTTTCTCTTACCTTCGCCCCGTCGGGGCGAGGGCGGCTTGCGTGTGTTCATTCCACGGGCTGCGCTTCGCCGCGTTGCGGCAGCGCTGGGCCCATGGCTACAGGCCTTGGCTCCTTCGGAGCCTGGGATTGGTCGTGGTTTTGTTGTGCGAAGCGTTGGTGGGGCGATTACTTCGCGACCTGAGACCACATCCAAAGCATAAGAATGAAGTACTCCCCCACAAGACATGCGATTGCGAAGAGGATCATCAGGGGGATGAACACCCACAGCGGCGGCTTGAAGCGTGGCGGCGGGTTGCTCCACCAGAATCGTTTGTCGGCTTCAAATCTGGAGAACCAGATCAGCAACCCCGCGTTGGTCAGCAGGAGCGCGGGGATTGCTCCCGCTGAGATCCAGCCGAGTTTGAACACCCATCCGGTGGTCATCATTGTGAAGAACACGAGAAGTGGCGCGAACAAGATGATGGTGCAGTTGAACGCGAGCTGATCCCATCGTGAGACGGGGTTCGACATGGAGTACTTTTCGAGATCAGATCCGCACTCTGGGCATGTTGCGGTGCCGTCCTCGCGGATGATGCCGGCGAGGTCGTAGTTGCACTTGGGGCAGGTAAGAGATGAGGCGGGGTGTTTGGGCATTGGGTTCGGTTAGTTGGGGTTGTATCGAGCGCCCCTGCCTTTACCGACGAGCTTGATGTGGCCGCGATCGACGAGCTCACTCAGGTGGTTCTTGATCGTACTGCGTGGCGCATCGGTGAGCTGCATGATGTCGCCCGTGGAGAGCTCGCCGTGCTGGGTGATGAGTTCGAGGATGCGGGTTGCCAACTCGGGCATCGAGGCGCGGAGGATATTCTCCCGCTCGACTTTCCTTTCGAGGCGTTGTTTCTGTTTCTGCATCGCGCGGAGGAAGAACATGATCCACGGGTTCCACTCGGGCGTGTCGTCCTTCAGGGTGCCCTGCGTTCGGCGCAGCGCCAGGTAGTAGCCCTCCTTGTTCTCTTCGATGATGCTCTCGAGCGAGGAGTAGGGCACATAGGCGTACCCGGCCTTGAGCAGGAGCAGTGTCGTCAGTGCGCGTGACAGGCGACCGTTGCCGTCCTGGAACGGGTGGATCGCGAGGAACACAACGACGAAGACCGCGACGGCGATCAGCGGGTGCGTTGTGGTGTCGCCTGTGTTCTTGTCGTACCAATCGATGAGCTCACGCATCGCGTCGGGCGTCTCGAACGGTGAGGCGGTCTCGAAGATGATGCCCAAAGACTTGCCATTCTCGTCGAACGCCTCGACCCGGTTCTCGTGCGTCTTGTATCGCCCGCGGTGCCATTCGTCTTTGTCAGCGTAGCCCAGGAGTGCGGTATGGAGTTGCTTGATGTAGTTCTCGGTGATGGGGATGTCCTCGAAGTGATCGAAGATGGTCTCCATGACGCCCGCGTACCCGGCGACTTCCTGCTCGTCGCGGGTGGTAAAGGACTGGGCTTGCACGCGCCCCAGCAACGCCTCGATCTCCCGATCGCTGAGTGTGACGCCTTCGATACGCGTCGATGATCCGACGCTCTCGATCGTGGCGACCTTGCGAAGCTGGTGTAGGCGATCCGGCGCAAGTTTCCCCAGTGCCCGCCATGCGCCCTTGAACTCGTCGATTTCGGAGACGAGTGACAGCATATCAGCGGTGATGGGTATCGCTTCTGCGTCGAGCATGTCCATATATTGGGCCAATTTGGTCTGAAAATCAAACAATTGGATCAAATTGGCTTAGTTTGTGGCTCGTTGGGCTCACAGCATCCGCTCCATGATCCAGATCACCCCGATATAGAGCAGCGCGGATGGGATCGAGTAGGCACAGATCCACAGCGGGATCTTCCATCGTGGGTATGGTCGCGGGTGGGGGGTGGTGTCGCGGTGCAGGCGGGTCCATTCGACGATAAAGCTGATGAGGAGCGCAAGGGGATAGATGAGGATGTAGATCATCACGATGAGCCCGCCGATGATCGAGCTGTGGAAGGGGACCACGAGCAGGGCGGTCAGGACGGACCAGATCCCGAAGATAACGATGAATGTGCGGATGAGTTCGGAATGGATGTCGCGCTTGGTGAGGAGGGTGCGTGTGGATCGGATGAGCTCGGTGCCGCACTCGGGGCAGGTGACGAGCCCGTCGGCGTTGAGGGATGTGCCGGTGATGTCGTACCCGCAGTGCATGCAGATGGCGTTGGTGAGGGGGAGCGAGGTGGGGGTATCGTCGTGCATGCGGTTAGAACAGGTGTGTTGCTCCGATGACGCTGGCAATGCCGAGGAGGATGCCGAGCACCCATGCGAGGACGAGTAAGAAAACAACAACCCGGCGCTGCTGCTTAATGGTCCTCCCCAATGCTCGATCGGTCATGATGCAGATCGGGATCGAGGCGGGCATCACGAAGACATAAAACACGAACGAGAGAAGCAGCATGCCCCCCGTGAAGAGCCCGAGCAGGTAGGTTTGCAACCAGAACCAAAGGAACAGCAAGGTCAGCCCTTGCTTTGATCTGAACTCGACGCGTTTGGCGGCCTGGCTGTACGGGTCGGTTTCGTACGCGCACTCGGGGCAGGTGAGCATCGAGGTGCAATCAGCGCGGAGTGATGCAAGGTCGTGTCCGCAACTGATACATCGGAAGTGGGGGAGTGTTTCACTCATCGCGCTGCACCACACGGACATTCCGGCGCCCGTCGAGGGGGCCGTTGGGTTCGTGGGCGCGGCGGAAGGCGCGTTTGATGCGGAAGATCGCGTAGGCAATGAGCCCCACGACGAAGAGCACGATCGCGAGGGGGACGACGATGAAGAACAGCGCAGCCACGATCGCGAGGAAGATGATGATCGCGATCAGTTGGGTGAGGATTCCTTGCCCTTGGAGGGACACGGAAGTGAATTGTGGACGGGTGTTGCTCATGGGTTCCTATTGGTCTGTACTGAGATCATAGGGATTCGGTTCGACGGGATTTCGGTGCGGGGGGACACACGGGGGGTGTGATCCGGGGTAGGATCAGTGCTGTATTGATTTCATTGTGACCCTGATTTCCCAAGGTGTGCCGTGACGGATCCCGAAAAGCGCAACTCGTTTGTTCATTTGCACTTGCACTCAGAATACTCGCTTTTGGATGGCGGGAACCGGGTGGACAAACTCGTCCATCGGGTGAAAGAGCTCGGGATGGACGCCGTGGCGATCACGGACCACGGGAACATGCACGCGGCGGTCGAGTTCTACAACATCGCCCGCAAGCAGGGGATCAAGCCCATCCTGGGCGTGGAGGCGTATGTCGCGCCGGGCGATCGGCGCGATCGGACCTACACGGGCGTCGCCGATGGCGGCTTCCACCTGGTGATGCTGGCGGAGACACTCAAGGGGTGGGAGAACCTGCTGTACTTGTGCAGCGAGGCGTACCTGAGCGGGTTCTACTTCAAGCCGCGCATGGACCGCGAGATCCTCGAGAAGCATTCCGAGGGGATCATCGTGATTAACGGGCACCTTGGCTCGGAGATCGCGCATCATTTGGTGAAGTATGAGCAGAGCCGCGATCAGCTGCACTGGGACAACGCGGTCAAGGTGTGCGATTGGCACCGCGAGACCTTCAAGGGCAGCGAGAAGGGGCCCGGGTTCTATCTGGAGTTGCAGCATCACATCGGGCTGCAGAACTCGATCAACCCGCATGTGATTAAGCTGGCGCGTGAACAGAACCTGCCCTTGGTGTGTGACAACGACTCGCACTTCCTGCTGGAGGAGGATTACGACGCCCACGACACGCTGATCTGTATCTCGACGGGGAAGGTGAAGAACGACCCGGACCGGATGCATTACCCGACGGAGTTGTATGTCAAATCGCCCGAGGAGATGGAGTCCATCTTCCACTCGGACGAGTACAACAACGAGGCGATGGGCGAGGCGGGCAGGGAGGCGATGGCCAACACCGTCGCGATCGCCGATCGATGCGATGTCGAGCTGCCCATCGGGGCCAACCATGCGCCGGTCGTGATTGTGAAGGCGCCGGCCAAGAGCAATCTGCCCAAGCACAACGCGAAGAAGTACGAGGGCGACCTGACCGCGTGGTTCAAGGACTTTTGTACCAACTTTGAGCTCGATCCCGCGAACGATCCGGATCTGGATCAGGCATCGCTCAAGGAGGAGTGTGACAAGACGCTGCGAATGCTGTGTGAAGCGGGGATGGTCTGGCGCTATGGCCCGGACATCATGAAGCATGTGCACGAGCACATCGAGGGGGTTGATGGAACCGCGGAAGCACGCGAGAAGGCGGCCGATCCCGACGGGTTTGATAAGTGGGCGCGACTGAATCGCGAGCTCAAGATCCTCGCGGACAAGCTGATCTCCGCGTACTTCCTGATCGTGTGGGACTTTGTGAACTGGGGGCGTCAGCGCGGCATCCCGTCGCTGGCTCGTGGTTCGGGCGTGGGGACGATGACGGGGTTCGTGTTGGGATTGTCCAACGCCTGTCCGGTGCACTACGGGCTGCTGTTTGAGCGATTCACGGACCCGGACCGTACGGAATACCCCGATATTGATATCGACCTGTGTCAGGACGGGCGCGGCGAGGTCATCAACTATGTGCGCGAGAAGTACGGGCATGTGGCGCAGATCATCACCTTCGGGACGCTCAAGGCGCGTGCCGCGATCCGCGATGTGGCCCGCGTGCTGGAGATGCCGCTGGCCGACGCGGACAAGCTGGCCAAGCTGGTGCCCGAAGAGCTGAAGATGACGCTCGATAAGGCGCTCGAGCAGGAGCCAGATCTTAAGGACTGGTACGATCGTGACAACCTTGTCAAGCGCGTGATCGACACGGGGCGGACCTTCGAGGGGCAGGCGCGCCACTCGTCGGTGCACGCGGCCGGTGTGATCGTCGCGACGCGCCCGCTGCACGAGGTGGTGCCGCTGTACAAGGCGTCCGGTGGCGGCGAGAACGAGATCATCACACAGTGGGACGGGCCGACCTGTGAGATGATGGGGCTGCTCAAGATGGACTTCCTGGGTCTGCGGACCCTGAGCGTCATCGAGCGGGCCAAGTCGATCATCCGGTCGTGCTTCAGCGACGAGCAGATCTGGGAGGCGGTCGGCAAAGAGAAGAAGAAGGGTGCCGATCACCCACTCGACCTGGAGCGCCTGAAGTTTAACGACAAAAATGTGTTCGGCATGTTCCAGCGCGGCGACACGACCGGTGTGTTCCAGTTTGAATCCGGCGGCATGCGCAAGCTGCTCAACGCGATGAAGCCCGACCGGCTCGAGGACCTCATCGCGGCCAATGCGCTCTTCCGCCCCGGGCCGATGGACCTGATCCCGGACTACAACCGGCGCAAGCACGGCGAGGAGCAGGTGCCCAAGGTGCATCCCATCGTCGACAAGTTCACGGCCGAGACCTACGGCGTCATGGTCTATCAGGAACAGGTCATGCAGATCGTGCACGAGCTGGGCGGCATCCCGCTGCGCAGCGCGTACTCGCTGATTAAGGCGATCAGCAAGAAGAAAGAGAAGATCATCAACGCTGAGCGCCCCAAGTTTGTCGAGGGCGCGGTCTCGCAGGGGCTTGAGGCGAAGAAGGCGGAAGAGCTGTTCGAGCTGATCCTCAAGTTCGCGGGCTACGGTTTCAACAAGTCGCACTCGACGGGCTACGCGATCGTCGCGTATCAGACGGCGTACCTCAAGACCTACTTCCCGAGCCAGTACATGGCCGCGTTCCTGAGCTTCGAGTCTCAGGCGCAGAAGGTCAGCGACTGGATCCCGTACCTCGAGGACTGCAAGCGCCTCAAGATCATCGATCCCAAGAGCGGGGATGTGCTCCGCGCGGGTGTCGATGTGCTGGCCCCGGATGTGAACAAGTCCTTCCCGGACTTCGGCGTCGTCTACGAGGAGGACGAGGCGCACCGCCCGGAAACCGGGCAGATCATGTTCGGGCTCAAGGCGATCAAGGGCGCTGGGGCGAAGGCGATCGAGGCGATCGTCAACGAGCGTGACATCGGGCCTGATGCGGAGCAGCCCGAGCGGAAGACATTCTCGAGCATGTTCGACTTCTGCGAGCGTGTGCCGAGCAACGCGGTGAATAAGGCGACCATTGAAGCGCTGGTGAAAGCGGGCGCGTTCGACAATATCCATGGACGCGACAACCGAGCCGCGATGGTCGCGACGATCGATCAGGCGGTCAGCGCTGGTCAGAGTGTCGCGGCGGACCGGGCCGCGGGGCAGGGAGCGCTCTTCGGGTTCGGCGGCGACGAGCCCGCGCAGACGGCGCAGCCCGAGATCGTGCTCGCGAATGTCGAGCCCTGGGCGGAGGCGGAAACCCTCAAGCAGGAGAAGGAAACGCTCGGGTTCTATGTGTCGAGCCACCCGATGGAGGAGTGGAACCACTGGGTCCGCGCGTTCACGCACAACCGGGTGGGGGATCTCAAGAACCTGGCGCAGGACAAGCGGGTCATCGTCGCCGCGATGGTGCAGAGCTGTCGGACGATCATCGTGCGAAACGGACGCAGCGCCGGGCAGAAGATGGGCATCCTGACGATCGAGGACTCGACGGGCACCGCCGACGCGGTGATGTTCGCCAATGTGTTCCAGCAGTTCGGGCACCTGCTCGAGGACGACATGCCCAAGTTCTTCATGGGACGCCTCGATCACTCGCGCGGCGATGCGCAGATCATCGTCGATCGCCTCGTCCCGGTCGATGGGCATCCGCTCGAGCAGGGCACCGTGCAGGTCATGGTCCGCCCGAGCAAGCTCAACGGAACCGCGATCGAGCGTCTGGACGCGGCCAAGTCCATCCTTCAGGCACCGATCGACGCGAGCGATCTTTCCTTGGGCAAATCACCACGCCCCGTGGAGGTGATCGTCGAGACCCCCGAATCATGGGTCCTCGTCGAGGCCAAGGGCGTCGGCAAGGTCACGCTGCGCCCGGAGCTGGTGAAGCAGCTCAGCCACGAGCTTGGCGAAGACTCGGTCCGTCTCGCCGGCGGCGTGAGCGTTGAGTTAAATAAGGAAGACCCACGCCGGAAGCAGTACGCGAAGGCGTAGTCGTCGTTATGGAGGGGAACAGATCATGAGTGATACCAACACAACCATCGAAGTTGTCACACGCTTCGAAAACAACTTCAACACCTACGACGCGGACATCGTCATGCAGGACATGACGGATGACGCGGTCTTCGAGCATGTCGCGGCCGAGGGAAAGAGCATCGGACGCTTCGAGGGACGCGAGGCGGTGCACGCTGCTTTCGCGTCGCTGCCGGAGCATTTCCCGAACTACAAGCTCTCGGTCTCGGACATCATCGCGAATGGAGATCGGTGCGCGGTGCAATGGTCGATCGAGTGGGACCTGCCCGATGGTGGCAAGGGCGAGCTCAAGGGGGCGGACTTCTTTCGCATGCGTGGCGACAAGATCTGCGAGAAGCTGAGCTACCTGCCGCTGGAATAATGGGGACCGCTTCGATGCTCAGGAATCGGTTGGCGTGGGCTCGATGGTGATGTTCATGAGCTTGCCATCCCTGCGGATCCGCAGCTCCATGGTCGCCCCATCGTCGATTGATGGGCGGATTGTTTCGAGCGGATCCGCGAGGTCAAAGCGCACACCATTGGCGGCAAGCAGCAGATCGCCATGCTTGAGCCCGGCCCGATCCGCTGGTGTGCCGGGCAGCACCTCGTAGGCATACAACTGGTCGTTTTCGTTGATGCCGAACGCGATCCCGATCGAGAAGTTGGGTGCAGGCAGATCGAAGCAGAGGTCCTCGAGCGTTCGTGCGAAATCGGCGATGCTGTACCCGTTCATGATGTCGGCGCTGTTGCAGTTGATGAAGAAGAGATTATCGATGCCTGTGTTGTACGCGGTCTGGAACCCGTAGCGGTTGCCGTTGAGCGTCACGCTGTCGCGGGGGAAGTGGTGGCGCACGCGGGCGGGGATGAGCGTGCCGTCTTTGATCGCCTGGATGAACTTGTAGAGATCACCGGTGGTGCCCACCATGCCGCCCGAGCCCATCACGAGCCACGAGGTCTCGCCCCAGTGATCTGGCGAGTTGGTCGAGCCCCAGGTGTGTGCTCCGTACCCGATCGCGACGGTCTCCTCTGGGAACTTGTCGCCGTTGAAACCGGTGCGGGTCATGTTTGCGGATCTGAGCACATGCTCGCGGATGTACTCTGGGTAGGGCTGTCCAGAGGCCACCTCGACGATCGCGGCGAGCACGCCCCACGCGAAGTGCGAGTGCTCTTCGCGGGTGCCGGGCTTAAAGCGAAGCTCGGCCTTGGCGGCTCGTTCGATGAGTTCATCGCGTGAGAGCGGCGAATGGTCGGGGTCTTCGTCCACACCCGGTATATCGGGGAAATCGGGGAGCCCGGATTGTCCTGTCCGGAGCATGTTGATGGTGATCGTGGCGTGGTCGCCCTCAAACTGATCGAAGTACTCGGTGATTGGGTCATCGAGACGCAGCTTGCCCTGATGGAGCAGCTGCAGGATCGCGACATGCGTGAAATCGATCGGCGTGGAGCCCAGCGCGAAGATCGTGTCTGGCGTGTTGGGGATCTTCTGGTCTCGGTTCGCGAACCCGTAGCCCTTGTCCAGCACGACCTCGCCGTCGCGCACCAGCAGCACCGCGCCCGAGAAACCATTGTCGACCTCGTCTTGGACGATCTGCTCCACATCGACCCAGTCGGGCTCGGCGTGGGTGGTGGTCGGAAAGAGGCATGAGGTGATGGCGACGGCGAGAAGCGTGAGCATGGCGTGTCTCCTTGATTGGTTGCTTGCTCAGATGCGCTGATGACGGGCACTGGTCAGGATAAATAAAAATACGACTAGAATTTTGAAAAATGTAGAATATGGTAGGATATGACCGAGACCCTCGAGATCAGCACGGTGCGTCAGCTGCGATTGTTCAATGCGATCGAAACGCGGAGCGTCTTCGAGGCGATGCTCTCCCAGGGCGGTCCGCTCACCGCACGCGAGGTCGCGGAGATGGTCGGCATGAGCGCCGAATCGGCACACTACCACCTCGGGAAGCTGCTCAAGCTCAAGATCGTGGAAGACCATGGTCGGCGGGAATCGGGTGCACGCCCCGAACGGCTCTACGGGCTCCGTTATCGCCATGTCGAGCTCAAGCGAGGCAAGCGGAGTGCTGCCTACATCGCCGAGATCATCCGGGGTGTGCGTCTGATGCTCCGTAAGGCCGAGCGCGAGTACGAGCAGGGATGGAAGCAGCACCCGGAGGGCGACTTTCGCCCCCGGGCCGTGCGATCGGTCGCCTGGCTCTCGAAAGAAGAGATCCAGGAGCTGAAGCTGCTGGAAGAACAGATGAACCAGATTATGACGCGAGGCGATAGCGTGCATCGCAACGGGGACACACAGGATCGGGAGCGCATGGCGGTCACGCTGACGATGGCGCCGATCGGGTGATGGGGACGATCAGTCCTCACCCCAGCGCGTCTTGAGGTCGTGCTCGATATGGAGCAGGTCGAGGACCTTGCCAACCGTGAAGTCCACGATGTCGTCGATCGACTGGGGGAGCAGATAGAGCCCGGGGTTGCACGGTGCGATCGTCGCCCCAGCGAGTGTGAGGGTGCGCATGTTCTCAATGTCGATGAGATTCAGCGGCGACTCGCGGTGGCAGACGATCAGCGGGCGGCGTTCCTTGAGGGTGACGGCCGCGGCGCGGGCGAGCAGGTTGGAGCCCGATCCGGTCGCGATCGCCCCTAGCGAGGTCGAGGAACAAGGGAGGACGACCATGCCGTCGTGGAGGAAGCTGCCGCTGGCGATGCTCGCACCGACATCCTTATGCGGGTGGATGATCAGGCGGCTTTCGTACGCCGGTGCGTGCTGGTCCTCGGCGAGGTGTGGAGCCAGTGTGCCCAGACTGAGCTTCGTGATCTTCATCTCATCCGCGAGGAGTCGTTTGCCATAGTCCGAGACGACGAGGTGGAGCTCGTGACCCTTTGTGAGAAGCTGATCGATGAGGCGGGTTGCGTAGACCGCGCCCGAAGCACCCGTGATCCCGAGAATATAGCGTTTCCCGCTCGCATCAGGAGCCATTGGCGGCGGCGGGGTCTGGCGGGATCGCATCGGGGGGGTGTCGGGCATCGGGTGATCCTATGTAGGCGGCGCAGGTTTCGCGCTGCCCAGTCATCTGGGGGGCACTATGATGTTCGTGGACGAGACTCGATGGACGCAGTGGAGCACGCATGGCACGCACAACGCGAACAGATTCCTGGACCCTGAAAACCCCCGTGTTGGTGATCACATCTGCGGCGATTGCATTGGCTTCGCTCGGCGGGTGCATGAGTTATACCAATGTACCCGCGCCCGAGAGCGCTCCCGCGTTCAAGAGCGCGAACCATCTGCACGCAAAGAAGGTGGCCAATAAGGCATTGCAGGAAGCATTCGAACGCTACCCGATGCGTGATGCCCAGGGGCGATACAGCGTCAATCTTCCGGTCGGAACAAGTCTGGAGTCGGCGCAGGAGATCGTCGCGGGTCTCCCCGATGGGGTTGTGATTCCATACGAGGGAATGGATGATTCGATCCCGGTCTACCACATCGGGCGGATCTGGATCCGTGCCTCGGACGCGAAGGTGGATGTGCTCTACCCCGCGAGAAGCTTTGATGGGAGCGATTTCACGGGCAACATCACGGTTTGGCTCAATGGTGGGATCCGGCGATGGGTGATCAATCGCGTTCAGCATTGGGCGCCCGGGACCATACCGGTGCCGCCGCTGTATGTGCCCATCCCCGAGGCCGAGCTCAAGATAATGGAAGATGGCATCGACGATCGCTCCGAGATGTCCACGGCTCCCGAGCCCGTGGAATCGTTCGATGAGGAGCAAGAGGCACAGGTTGAGCAAGCACCCGTCGAGCCAGCCCCGGCCCCCGTGGCGGAACAGCCGTCGAGCAACACAGGCGGGACCTACCGCGAAGTCCCAGTTGATGATTAATCCGGAGTCGATTCGATGTGGAGCGGGCACCATCTGTTGGGGATGCACAACGCGGATGCTGCGGAAGCACGCGAGCTTCTGACGCTTGCGCACACCGACTCGTTCTCCCACGAAGAGCTCGCGGGACGCACAATCGCAAACCTGTTTTTCGAGGATTCGACCCGCACGCGTGTCAGTTTCACGGTCGCGGCACAAAGACTCGGCGCAGATGTTGTGGATCTGAGCGCGAAGGGATCGTCCGTTTCCAAGGGCGAGACCCTGATCGATACGGCGTGGACAATCGAGTCGATGGGGGTGGATGCCTTCGTTGTTCGAGCGGCCCAGAGCGGCGCGTGCGAACTGCTCAGTCGGCATGTTCAGCTCCCCGTGATAAACGCCGGCGATGGCATGCACCAGCATCCGACCCAGGCGCTCACCGACGCGATCAACATCGGACGAGCGCACGGTCGCACAGCGGGATGGGATTTTTCAGGGCTGCATGTCGTGATCGTCGGCGATGTTGTCTCGTCGCGGGTTGCACGATCGAATGTCGGTTTGCTCCGTGCGCTGGGCGCTCGGGTTACGCTCTGCGGCCCTCCCATGATGTGCCCCGCGGGTTTATCCGCGCTGGGATGCGAGGTCTCGCATGATCTGGATGCGCTCGTCGCGGATGCGGATGTGATGATGATGCTCCGGATCCAGTTCGAGCGTGGTGGCGGTGCACGACTCGCGTCGCAGCGTTTGTACCACGAGTGCTACGGATTAACGCTCGGGCGTGCGGATCGGATGAAAGACGAGGCGATTGTGATGCACCCAGGGCCGATGAATCGTGGGGTAGAGATCGCCGGGGCGGTGGCGGACGGTCATCGGAGCATGATCCGTGATCAGGTCGCCGGCGGGGTGCTGGTGCGAAAGGCCGCGATCAAGCTCGCGCTCGATCGGGGTTGAGGGGCACGCTGTTGGTGCTGCAATCAGGACGCGGCGCTGGTGTTGGGCTGCGCCACGGGTGCGGGGTCCTTGATCCACCATCGGGTGCCCGGGAATCGGGTGTGGAGGACATCCAGAAGCTGGCGAGAAACCAGCTCTGGGTGGGCCGGGGCATTGTTGATTGCGATGATGACGCCGGACTTGGAGTCGAGGTAGACCTTCCCGCGTGCGAGCAGCGGACGATTTGGCACCAATCGCTCGTTCGGGGTGGTGTGGGTCGAGCCGTTGGTTTCGATCCACCAGTTGAGTTCGTTGCACACTGTGGGCATCACAGGGGTACTCCTAACGTCCTGTAGCTCTATTCGGATTTTCTGGAGGTTTGATCCACCCAGTATGGGCATGGGCTCCAAAAACGCCCGATTAGGTGATCTTCCCGCGCAATCTTGACCCGAGCCGTGGGGGCACTACGATTCCGATCTCGGCATGTCCGAGAGCCCACACGGGGACGTAGCTCAGTTGGTAGAGCGCTTGCATGGCATGCAAGAGGTCGAGAGTTCGAATCTCTTCGTCTCCACTTGAAGAAAACGCCGCTGGTTTGAAGCCAGTGGCGTTTTTTGGTGGATTGAGTGTGTTGAGGATTTTGGGTTAAGCCCGCTGTGACCCGTTTGTTGACCCGCTAGAACCGCCTACTGAAGTAGATAGGGATCCGTATGGCTTAAGTAGTTTGTGATCTAGAATGAAATCATGGCTATGGATAGAAGAAAAATAGACCCACCCAGAGATGAGCAGGTCTTCGAGAATTGGTGTCAACTCATTTATAGTCGTAAGCTGAGTTGTCCTGGCCTGAAGTTGTACGGCAGAAGGGGGCAGCGGCAACACGGTATAGACTTGCTTGGGCCCGACACGAATCGCAAGCTGGTTGTGGTGCAAGCCAAGTTGCGGAATCAAGGTTTACTTACCTGCGACGAAATCACTAGAGATTTTGATGCTGCGCTACAGCATTTCACGGACTTGACACACTTTGTGTTTGCTACAACGCAGTCTCGTGATACAGCGTTGCAAGAGCATGTTCTCAAACTCAATCGAGATCACTCAGCGGACGGATTGACTGTTGAGATTGATTTTTGGGAAGACATCGAAGACACCTTGCATGAGGCAGAGTTTGGAGAAATCTTTCGAGCAGCGAATGATTCTTCAATATCCACCAGTGCTTTGGAGCGACATGAAGCAAACCAAAAAGTGCGGCATGCTGAAGTCATAGCCGCTATCGAAGGAATATCACAGCCTGGGAATTCGTCTGATAAACAAATCGAAGAAGCTGCTGGGTACACGAGTAAAGGGCGCCCTGAGACCGCTTATGATTTACTTAGTACTTTTAAGCAAGAGCACTGGGAAAATTTAGATGATAGATTGAGATACAGAGTTCTTGCAAATTTAGGAATTGCACTACATGGTTTGGATAGATTTCAGGAAGCGGCCGCGTGTTGGATCGATGCGTACAAGTATCAGCAAACTTCAGCCGCTGAGTTGCTCTATGCAAGAGGGTTGCAATTTCTGGGTGAACGTGAGAGAGCAATGGAGTCTGTTGGTAGTACCCTGTAACAGGAACCTGAAAATGGGTCTGCGTACGCAGTAGCCTTAAATGTGCGTGACGAGAGCTATGCAGACTCGATCAAGTATGTACCAGAATCAGTCCAAACTAAGGCGGAAGTCGCACTGGCACTGTCATACAAAGCGATTGATGAGCAGTTGCTTGATAATGCTGAGAAGCATGCCCGAGATTCAGTTGAAGATAGCTCGGACTGGGCAGTTGCGAAAATTAATCTTGCAACCATGCTCTTGATGCAGGTTAAATCAGATTTTCAGATTGACATAAATGGGAAGCCGATACTCTCTATCACAAGGAAGCCTAAAGAGGTAGAGTCATTATTGAGTTCGGTTATGACATCAATGGGGATGGTGATGAAGATGATGTAATTGATGTGAAAGTTATTTATGGAAGGCAAAATCCACCAGTATATGGTGATTATGGCCACTCATGGGCACCTTACACATATTGAAGAAGGTGGTAAATTTGATGAGCAAGTATGTGATTTTTTTAGCCATAGCTGCAAGTGCGACGGTAGCAGACATCACTCCATCACTTGGGATACTGTCCGATGCGCGTGAATCATCTCAAAATTACGGAGCGGCATATGACGCTGTGTTGAACCAAGTAGTGCCATCAGAACTTGCTGAATGCTTCACCGAGTTGTCAAAGCCAGTCATCAATCCATGGGAGCATGCAGGCGTTAATTTGGCCGGGGCTGACACACAGCCGCCCGGAACGGATGCCGGTGTAGATCAAGACGGCTACAAGTTGGCTTATCCCAACCTTGAGTTTGATCGTCCTATGTTTGGGGTTACGACTGCTGCTCAGAATGACGGTCTGCTGAGACAGTACTGGTACACGACAAATGACGTTCTGATTGTTCGTCTGCGTAGAGACGTGTTTGTCGAGTCAGTACGATTACTATCAGTCAATAATGACGTTTCTCAGGAACTGATTAGCCTGATCCCGCAAGCTCAAACTGAGTTTCAGATAGACGCTTGGATGCGTGCAGCGGTATATGTCGAAAACGCTGCGGTCGATCAGCACATCCATAGCCTATTGGCCAATAACTCATACTCTCACCGACTTAGGGGTCGCATAATCCAGTTGGTATCAGATAAAATGAGTCATTTCAGAGACGATCCAGGATTTGATCGCTGGACGTTGTGGGATGGGATGATTGATGTTCTTTACCAAGGGCGAGCAAATGAGTTTGAACAACTCTTCTCTGCTCGTGTTCCTCTGGTGAAGAAAGATCCGAAACTCATGGTTTTGTATATGAATTGGATCGAGCACTGTCATTCAATTGGGAAAATCAGTCTGGCAAACTCTCATATCTCTAGAGCGGAAAGAATCCACGGATCAGCACTCGGATCAGGATCTTTCCGTGCCAGAAATTTGTCTGAGTTGAGTTCAGCCGACCCAATCTATGTAGAAGTTTTGAACTGGGTGCAGGCAAACAGGCAGTATTACGAATTAGAGGCAGAACCGATACCAGATTGATGAGAGTTGACCCGCTATGATTCTACGGGAGTCCATCCCTGACCGTTAGAATCATCGATAACAGCTTTCGATCGCAGATAAGCGGGTAAGTGCATTGCATGGCATGCAAGAGGTCGAGAGTTCGAATCTCTTCGTCTCCACTTGATTTCGGAAGAACAAAAACGCCGCTGGTTTGAAGCCAGTGGCGTTTTTTGATGTCGAGTATGGATCAATCTTGAGCCATTGCTTTGTCGAGATCTGGTCATAATTCCGATTCTCTGGTATGTTCAAACGGTGTTCTTCCTGTTGTGAACGCTGCCATTTGAGAGGCGAGATTGATGCAGATCAAGCGAGTTGTGTGTGTCGCGATGATGACCGTGGGGCTTGGAGCAGGGATTGTTGCGGCACAGGTTGGGATGCCCAGAGATGCGGCTTCGGACAAACTACAGAGCACGGCTGCGACGGATTTTCTGCGGCCGTATGGGTTAGAGCACTTCTCTGCACAGTACATCGACGCATTCTCGACACTGCTCGAGGGGCAGCGGCTTCTCGCGAACGGAGACACGCCCGGAGCGCAGCAGATGCTTGCGGACCTCTGGTCGCGTTACCCCGCTGGAGATATCCGTTGGTCCCAGCTTCCGACGGATCCGTTCGGAATCAACTTGGGCAACCCGCCGTTCTACTACGCGTTGCGGATGCTGACAGACACGGTCGATTGGCGTATGGAGCATCCGGATGCGGGCCCGCCCGCCCGCACGGCACGCCTGACCGTCCTGCTCGCCGGTGCATCAAACGGGATCGAGCCACGGACGCACGAAGAGATCAAACTGGGCACGGGTGTTCACACGCAGCACACGCTGGAGCCGCTGCTGTTGGAGAATGACTCCGCGGTGATCCATGACTCGCTGCGCCTCTTCCGTGAGTATGTCGTGGCGATAACAGAGGGTGATCTGGATATCGAGGTGCATGTCGTTCACTTGCCAGAGCTTGATGTATCTGTTCATGCGGGAATGAACTCCGGGCGGTACTTTGCATCGATCGCTGATATGGCTGAGGTTTGGGCGGCGCTGGATCGGGAGACCATGAACGAGACGGACTGGTGGTGGATGATTTATCCATCGCATGTGCCCGAGCAGCACCATGATTTTCAGGGCGCTGAGTTCATCACCGGTGGCATGGGTACGGGACCCGATTCGGCTTCGCCGCTCTTCATCATCGATGATCGCTGGCTGGTGCGCAAGCCGCCTCACTTGGGCGAGGGGCAGTACACGGATATCGAGCGCGAGGTCTACCTGCCCCAATGGCTTCAGCACGAGTTCTATCATCACCTGTTCCGCATCTATCCCGAGTTCGAGTTGGAGGAGATCGCGCACCAATGGTTCGATCGTTCGACCTGGCCGACGGACTTTGTGGGGCGCTACGAACCGGATTACTACCACGAGGCGCTGTACAGACGGCTTCAGAACGCGGATCGCCCGCTCGTTGCGGCCTTGCGTTATGCATCCACCGGGCAGGTTGCTACGCTCGCTGATCTCGCGGGCATCTATGTCCGAGAGCCGACGCTGAATAAGTGGCACCTGGGCTCGATCCTGATCTCACCACAACTCGAGTGGCTTAACACAGCAAATGTTCGTTGGCGCTTGTATGACGATCTCAAGAATGGGCAGCTTCTGACCGGTCCTGATTGCCCGTACCACGGCACATGGGGCGGAGATCGGTTTCATATTGTCTGGGAGCGTGACGATCTCGGCGACGAGATCGATCAGATCCGTGGCTTCAGCTTTGTGGGCGAGTTGTATCAGAAGATTTCTCCATAAGAGATGCTTGGTGGGTGCGAGGTTCGCTGAAGAAGCAACGCTGCGAATCAATCTGGTCGAGTTGTTGAACCGATCGGTTTGATTTCAATTCGGCCTGTTCCTTTACCAACTCAATATATGAAAACCCGCCATGAGGCGGGTTCTCGTATATATAGATAAGGAGGGCGGGTTATGGGCAGTAATCCAAGTGCGCACCGTCGAAGCGGTTAAAGAACCGGAATGGCTCGCCGAATGGGCGATCGGGATCATTTTTGGACAGCCAAGTCCCGTCCATGGTAAAGTTCAGTTCATCAGGAATCGGGGAAGTCGAGTTCGTCTCCTGTCCGCGGAATGATCCTTCTACGCCCACGAGCCAATCGTTGCCTTGGAGCTGGACATCGTAACAGCGTTCGCAGGCATCTGATGTGAGATTGCAGTCTGATTCACGATTGGTCCCGACACCGATGGTGCCGTGCGCTGTGCCGTAGTAGACCGCACCGGTTTCCAGTTTCAGTTCCCACTCACCATCCCAAGACCCGCGGAATGGGCAGCAGGAATCTGCACGGAGGACATAATCAAACTTGAGGGTGAGTTCGCCGTCGGGAAACTCGTCACAACTTGATTCGCAATCAATTCCACAGGCCAGACCGCTGCTCTTGAATGTCGTTTTGTACACAGAATCGGTTACGCGGATGGTGCGACAATCCTCGCCAGGACAACCGAGCATCTCATAGTGTCCAGGTTCAACGATTCCGTCGCAGCCATTCTTGCTCAGGTTATAGACGCAAAGACCCGGTGCGAGCGACTCGGTAGTCTCCGTCGTAGTGATGGTCTCTGCTTCGTTCGCGAGCCCCGCGAGACTACTCATTGCGGTCGCGGTGAATCCCATGCTCCATGCGGATGCGGCGGTTCCAAACCCACAGATGACAGACATTGCTGCAAAGCGTTTCATGTGTATTCCTTTCATTGCATTCAGATAAACCCGACCAGAATCGGCCGGCGAGGTTCTCTGAAGCTGATGATGATCGACGCCGATCACTCCCTCAACTTCATTTGACACCATAAAGAAGCAGTGCAGCTGCGGTGTTGCGAAAGTTATAGAAACATTGAGGCGCGTGAATACGACAATATTGTGAGTCAAATTCTGTAATATGTAATACGCATGACATATTATTGTGTGCGATGAGATTTTGTGCGTGTGGATAACTCGGTGCAGTCAGTTCAAGTGGTGTCCGACAATCGTGGGATTGCATCGCGAATCGAGGTTTGAAACCGGCAACCAGCCAGACCGTGATGATTGGCTTACTTCATCTGTTCTGGCCCCTGACGGCCATGGGGCGCTGCATCTGTTCACGGTTCTGGAGTGTTGCTTGAAATACAACGGATCGAGAAGCAGGTCAAGTTTTTGTGCGTTTGTTTGATGCATCATGCAATCCGGATGTCAGTGTCGCGTCATACGGGTCTGAAGCCACAACTGCTATATCCACTATTGAAAGGAAGCTTCATGCCAAGTATGTGCACTCGATATCGATCTGTATTGGCGATGGGAACAGCGATGGCCCTTTCCTCGATGGCATCCGCCCACCCGGGGCACGAGGAACTCCCCACAGAGACGGAGGCGGAGTCGATGCAGCCCCAGAATCAAGGCGGGCAACGACGGACGCCGATGGAGGCGATCGAGCTCCCGGAGCCGGAGGTTTCAATCACGATCGAGGACGGCATGCGCGTCATTCGTTCGAACGGGCTGCCGGACCATGAGACCGGGGCATTCCCCAACTCGGGCAACCCGAACGCGATCCGCCCTCAAAACCACGAGTACAAGGTGCCGCTGCTTCCCCGCCTCGCGGACGAGCCAACAATCGCACGCCCCGAGTTCGGGATCGCGATCAACGGCGTGATCTTCGACGCAGGTACCGGTGAGTTCTGGAGTGCCGAAGGGCGCGTGTTCGGAGGCGGCAGTGAATGGAACTACGACG
Source organism: Phycisphaerales bacterium (assembly GCA_965216865.1). GTDB lineage: Bacteria > Planctomycetota > Phycisphaerae > Phycisphaerales > UBA1924 > UBA1924. The sequence goes on along the minus strand of OZ244206.1, from coordinate 1,315,408 downwards.
CTATGGGCGGCGGTGTGCCGTTCGGGATCGATGAGAACAACGCGCATGTCCAGCCAACCGGCAAGTACCACTATCATGGCCTGCCCACAGGACTCGTCGAGAATCTGAGTGGGGACGCCGGTCCTGAGCAGATGATCCTGCTCGGCTGGGCGTTTGATGGGTTCCCGATCTATGGCCCATACTCCTACGCCGATGCATGGGACGCGGATTCCCAAATCAAGGAACTGAACACGAGCTACCGGCTCAAGAAGGGCAAGCGCCCAGAGACCCCGGATGGGCCGGGTGGTACATATGACGGCACATTCGCCTACGACTTTGAGTATGTCGAGGGCAGCGGAGATCTGGACGAGTGCAACGGACGCTTCGGCGTGACGCCCGAGTTCCCGATGGGGACCTATTACTATGTGATCTCGGACGCGTTCCCCAATGTTCCGCGCCTATGGAAAGGCGAACCCAGCGAGGCGCTGGCGCGACGGGGTGGCCCCGGTGGTCCGCAGGGCGGGCAGGAAGACCCAGGCGCACGAGAGCGTCCACGCACGGGCCAGGAGCGGCGCACGCGTCCGAATCGAGGGCAGCGCCCCGGAAACTGAAAGATACAAAGTATCCCAGACCTGAATCCCGCCGCTTTTGGCGGGATTTTTGGTTGTATTCAGAATGTACGATCTGGTATATTCCAAAGAACGGAGGAGAGCTCCGTCGGGTGAGATCGTGGGGGTCACGATCCATTTGATAACTCATATGACGAGGTCGATATGTGTGATGCATATGAGACCCGTGCTTTGCTGCATGTGTTTATCGCAATCGCGGGGATGGTCGTTTCGTTGGGGCACGCTGCTCCGCCGGTGGTTTCTGAACGGGCACAATTAGTAGGATTGGACGCGATTCACGCGACGGTTTCACATGGGCCGGATGTCGAGTTCATGGGTGGCGGCGGAGCCGTCGGAGACTTCGATAACGACGGGGATCAAGACCTGTTCGTAATCGGTGGGTCCGCCGGGATCGATCGGCTCTATATCAACGATGGAACAGGCAACTTCTCCGAGCAGGGGGAGGCCTGGGGCGTTGCGCGGACACATCAGGGGACCGGCGCCGCGGTCGGAGACTACAACAACGACGGCTACCTCGACCTCTATGTCACATCGCTCGGCGGTCCGGATAGTCGTGAGCCGGGATGGAATGTCCTCTATCGAAACAACGGTGATGGATCGTTCACTGATGTCACATCCATCGCGGGCGTCAGCATCGGGGACGCCTTTCAGGGGGATACATTCTCGGGGGCGTTTGGGGATTACGATCTGGACGGTGATCTGGATCTCGCGGTCGCGGGTTGGTTAGGTGGCAGCCGCCTATTTCGAAACAATGGTGACGGGACATTCACCAATGTCACTCAGAGCGCACTGGACATCGATATGTCCACGAATCGCGGGTTCGCACCCCGGTTTGTTGATATGGACGGCGATCGGTACCCCGAGTTGCTGTGGGTCGCGGACTTCTTCACTTCGCATTACTTCGTGAATGAAACCGACGGCACCTTCACTTCGATGACACCGGGCAACGGGACGGGGCTCGATTCCAACGGGATGGGCAACACCTTCGGCGATTACAACGGCGACGGCGCGTGGGACTGGTATGTCAGCTCCCGCATCAATCACGATCAGACAAGCGGCTCGGGCAACATGATGTACATGGGGGGCGCAACGCCTCATGTCTTTACCGAGGAGTCCGTCACGAGGGGGAGCAACTTTGGGTATTGGGGTTGGGGCGTGATATCGATCGACATTAATCACGACGGTCATCTCGATATCTACGAGACGAACGGGTTCAATGGGTCGTTCGAATCCGATCCAGCGATCCTGTACCTCAACGATGGCACAGGGCACTTTACGGACCATGCCCCGATCTGCGGGATGGATGTCCAGAGTGCCGGGCGCGGTTTGCTCAACGCTGACTTTGATAACGACGGCGATCAGGACATCGTGATGTTCAACTCGCGTCAGGCGATGGTGTACTACCAGAACGACATCGATGGGTCTGCCGGCGCGAACGCGATCACGCTTGATTTCAACACGAGCGGCGTGTCTGATCTTGCGCCCAACGGCTTTGGTACTCGTGTGGAGTTGTCCAGCGCGAGTGGTTCCCAGCTGCGTTATATGGATGGTGGGAGCAACTACCTGAGCACGAGCGAGCTGAGTGTGCACTTCGGTCTTGGGAGCGATGAATCGGCGGATCTGACGATTAAGTGGGCCAACGGCGATGTGACGAACCTTGCGGGCGTTGCTCCCGGTCGTTACACGATCACTGCGATGTCTTGCCCCTCGGATCTCAACGGTGACGGGAACCTGAACTTCTTCGATGTGTCCGCGTTCCTGACGATGTACCAGGACCAGCACCCTCAGGGCGATATGAACGGTGACGGGGAGTTCAACTTCTTCGATGTGTCCGCATTCCTGGTCCTGTATCAGGCCGGATGCCCGTAATCGGACCCAGTTCGCTGCCTAAAACAGGTGCTCCGGCGGAGATTTTCTGCTGTGCAAAGCTGATGTGATGGGGTACCCTAGAAATGGACCGACACCCTGAGAGGGGGGTGTTGGTGTGTGCAGTGGCTCGGGAGAGCTCCGTTGGGTGAGATCAGGAGAGAGAGAATGCGATCGAGATTACATGTATGCGTGCCTGCATTCGCGGTAACGCTTCTGGCCGGATCGGCCCTGGCCGGCAATCCACTGGTTTCAGATCAGACGGATGCGGTCGGGCTCGGAACGCCCCATGCGAGTCTGGAGACCACATTTGGAACAGAGTTCATGACCGGCGGCGGGGCCGCGGGCGACTTTGATAACGATGGGGACCTCGATCTGTTCATCATCGGCGGATCCGCGAGCACAGATCATCTCTACATCAACGACGGCACGGGGCACTTTACGGACGAAGCCGCGGCATGGGGCGTCGATCGGACGCATCAGGGCAGCGGTGCCGCTGTCGGGGATTTCAACAACGACGGATGGCTGGACCTGATGGTCACCTCGCTGGGAACCCCAACCCAGGCGCGGACAGACTGGAGCGTCCTGTACAAGAACAACGGCGACGGGACATTCACGGATGTGACGGCAACGGCCGGCGTGGGTGAAGGCAACAACACATTCCTCGCGGATGCGTTCAGTCCGGTCTTTGGCGACTACGACCTCGATGGCGATCTCGATCTTGCCGTCGCAGGGTGGTACGGTGGAAGTGCTCTCTATCGCAACAACGGCGACGGAACATTCACGGATGTCACCCTTACGGCCTTGGATATCGATATTACGGGCGTGTCGGGAGTTCGCGGATTCGCGCCGCGGTTCGTCGATATGGACGGCGATCGTTATCCCGAGATCCTCTTCGTCGCAGACTTTGAGACCTCGAAGTACTTCCGCAATAACGGCGACGGCACTTTTACGAACATGACGCCAGGCAACGGAACAGGACTCGATTCCAACGGGATGGGCAACACCTTCGGCGATTACAACAACGACGGGATCTTCGATTGGTATGTGACAAGCCGGATTGGGACCAACGGCATACCCGGGCCGGGCGCATCGGGGAACATGCTCTACATGGGGACCGCCACGCCGCATGTCTTCGTCGAGGATTCGATCAATCGCGGCGTAAACTTCGGATTCTGGGGCTGGGGCGCGGTCAGTCTCGACATCGACCACGACGGCGATGAGGACATCTTCGCAACAAACGGGTTCTCGAGCTCGGGGCACGACATGACCCCGTCACGCATGTACCTGAACGACGGTTCCGCGAACTTCGTTGATATCGCCTCCGAGTGCGGCATGAGTGATGCTGGTCAGGGTCGCGGGGTCGTGCATGGCGATTTCGACGGCGACGGCGATCAGGAGATCGTCCTCATCCAAGCACGCCAAAAGCATGTGTACTACCGCAACGAACTCAGCGGTTCCGACATCAACGCGATCACGCTTGATTTCAACACGAGCGGCGTGTCTGATCTTGCACCCAACGGCTTTGGCACTCGTGTTGAGCTGTCCAGCGCGAGTGGTTCCCAGCTGCGTTATGTGGATGGTGGGAGCAACTACCTGAGCACGAGCGAGCTGAGTGTGCACTTCGGTCTTGGGAGCGATGAATCGGCGGATCTGACGATTAAGTGGGCCAACGGCGATGTGACGAACCTTGCGGGCGTTGCTCCCGGTCGTTACACGATCACTGCGATGTCTTGCCCCTCGGATCTCAACGGTGACGGGAACCTGAACTTCTTCGATGTGTCCGCGTTCCTGACGATGTACCAAGACCAGCACCCTCAGGGCGATATGAACGGTGACGGGGAGTTCAACTTCTTTGATGTGTCCGCATTCCTGGTCCTGTATCAGGCCGGATGCCCGTAACGGGGTCTTCGCAGACAATCAGCGCATGAACACCAGCCGCGGGGCGCTCAAAACCCGCGGCTGTTGCTCAGTTGGAGTTCTGAGTGCTGTGTTGTGCTTTACGCCGCGTGGCGATCGAGGAGCGTCTGGCGAACCAGCTCATTGAGGTCATCGCCCTGCCCATCGCGGATCAGCTCCATGAGCTGCTCGGCGCTGACGGCGATGCGGTCCGCGTCGTGCTTGGGTTCGCGTGCCGCCGGGGTGGTGTTGGGTGGGGTCTGCTCCATGACTGACATCACATCGGCGCACAGAGCGTGTGACTTCATTGCGTGCATTGTGGTGCACGCAAATCGTGATGATTTTTGTCCGCGCGATTGGTCAGGGCGAGACGAGGATGCCAGACGCGGGTCGGTAGGGCGTCACGCCTTCTCGGGCGCGCTGTTCGCCGTCGTTCGTACGCGGATCGCGGGGGACCCAATCGACCTTGGTCTGCCCAAGGAGGGTGCCCGTTGCGAACGCGAGATCGATCTGGGCGATCTGGTATTCGACAATCGCCTGTATCTCGCTCAGACGGGCGTTCGCGAGGTTGACATCCGCGTCCAGGACATCCGTCGTGGTAGAGCGTCCGACATCGAACTGGCGTTGCTCGGCCTCAAGGACGCGGGCGTTGAGTTCGACGGCCTGCTGGGCCGCGATGATCCGGTTCCAGGTCGAGTTGAGCTGGTCGATCGCGTCGTAGACCTCGCGGGTGATGGCCTGCTCGCGTGCATCGCGGGTGGCAAGGGTCTGCAGACGGGTGAGGATCGACTGGGCGAGCGATGACTTGCGTTGCTCGTTGCCGATGGGGATTTCCGCGTTGAGCCCGATGGACCAGGACTCGAAGTTATTGCGGGTCAGCGTGTCGAAGGAGTTATCGAGGGTGCCCCCGAGCCCGTTGATGCCGTAGGTGTATTGGAGCGCGACGAGGGGGAGCGCCTGATTCTCGGCGAACGCGATATTGGCGGCGTCGCGGGCGAGGTTGAGCTCCAGCTCAAGCAGTTCCATCCGGTTCTCGAGGGCGGCCTGGGTGAGCAGGGGTGCGTCGAACGCATATTCCACCGGATCCGGGGGGGATGCGGGCTCGATATGGGTCTGCGAATCGACATCGAGCCCATCGATATTGAGGAGGGCCTTGAGAGCGCGTTCCTGGAGTGAAACATCGTTCTGAGCGCGGATGATCTGCTCGGCTCGGTCGGCGAGCCCGGATTGGGCGCGGACGATGTCGACCTCGGTCCCGGTCCCCGCGCGTTCCTTGCGCCCTGCTCGATCGAACTGTGCCTCGGCGACTTTGTACTGCTGCTCGACAACTTCGAGGGCTCGGATCGTGGCGTAGAGACGCCAGTAGGCGCGATCGACCTCCGCGAGGGTGCGGATCACCTCAAGCTTGGTCTGCGCTTCGGAGACCTGGCGGTTGTATTCCGCGATTCGGACCGAGTGCGTTGCGGCACGACGCCCAGCGCCACGAAGCAGGTTCTGTGAGAGCGAGAAGTTCAGGTCTGTTGTGTACGACGGGTTGAGCAGCGAGAAGGAGTTGTCCGTTTCGAAGCGCGAGATCGGGAGGTTCACGCTCAGCTCGCCACCGGTTCGCAGCGGGATGCGGATGCCCGGGGTGATCGACTCGGCCGTGGACTGGGAGCTGTCGAGCGATGAGGCGACGGCGTCGTCGGTATCGCGTACACTCGCGCTGAGGGTGAAGACGGACTCGAAACGCGCTTCTTCTTCCGAGACCTGCTCGGCGGCGACGGTGGGGGCAATGAGGGTTGCGCTCAGGTTGAGGTTATTGGCGAGTGCCGCGATGCGTGCGTTGTCGAGCGAAAGCTCGATGCGTTCGATCCCCTCGAACCGAGCGCGTGCGTCTTTGAGTGTCTCCTCGGCGCTGGGCTGCGCATCAGGTTCGATCTCGCGTGGTTCGAGGACGAGCGCGTTGATCGAGCGGAGCCGATCCGGGGATGCGATGGTGTGCTTATCGAGCGGGTCCTTCCCGAAGGGGTTGGACATGCACCCCCCGGCGATCAGCGGGAGGAGCGAGGCGAGTGCAACGGTTGCGCGGGTTCGTGTATGTGTCATGTGCGTGTGTTGCTTTGCGGAATCACTCGTGGCGGAGCGCGTTGATGGGGTTGAGCATGGATGCTTTGATGGCGGGGAACATGCCGAAGATGATGCCGACGGCTGCGGAGAAAGTGACGGAGAGCAGGATCGCCCAGGTCGGTATCTTCAGTGAATCGAAGGGGAAGTCCGGGATGAGCGGCACGAGTGTGACCAGCGCCTGCACGATGAGCAGCCCGATGAGCCCGCCCGAAAGACAAAGCACGACTGCCTCAACGAGGAACTGCATGAGCACGACGGGGGGCTTGGCGCCCATGGCTTTGCGGAGCCCGATCTCGCGGGTGCGCTCGGAAACAGAGACGAGCATGATGTTCATGATGCCCACGCCTCCGACGATCAGCGAGATGAAGACGACACCGACAAGCACAAGCGCGATGACGCGTGCGACGCTGTTGAAGTCTTCGATCGCGCTCTGGATGACGAACATATCGAATGTGTCCTCATCGTCCGGGTCGAGCCCTCGATGATTTCTGAGAATGAACCGGATCTCCGCCTTCGCGTCCTCTGCCTTCTCAGGATCCACCATCTGGAGGGTGAAGTCCGTCCAGGTGTAGGGGTTCATCATTTTGTGGGTGGAGAACGGGATGTAGAGTTCGGTGCGGGCCTCGCCGCCGCCCATCATGGGGCTGACTTCCTTCGTTTCGATGATTCCGATGATCAGGAAACGCCGCCCGTCGACGAGGATGTAATCACCGACGGGGTCCGTGTCGAGATTGAGTTCCTCAATCCCCTGTTCGTTAATCAGACAGACCTGGCGGTTTTCCGCGTCATCGATGCGAGAGAACGGTCGCCCGAAGAGCACCTGGCGGTCTTCGATCTCGTGCCAGCTCGGCCAGATCCCGGTGACGCGAACACTCTGCAGAACCTTCTTCCCGTTTGTCACTTCCCAGCTCGCGCGGCACCCCGGGGTCAGGGTGTCGATCTGCGTCGCGTGCTCGAGGATCAGGTTGGCTTCGTATGTCGAAAGCTTCGCGTCTGTCCAGCTCATGACAGAACGCTTAGATTCGGGAACCTGTCCCCAGACCCACATCTTCTTGGCCCCGATGCCCTCAAACTGATCGAGAACAAAGGACTCCATCGCGTTGAGCATGGTGCCGACGCCGGTCACGCCGACCACACCGATGATGATGCCCAGCGCCGTGAGTATCGCGCGAATCTTGTTCGCCCAGACCTGTCCGAGCGCGAGGAACACCGTCTGCCACAAGAGGCGGATGACGAAGAAAATCGGGGAGAGCAGCACCCTCATGAATCATCCTCCTCGGCGTTCGTCGCGATTGGCTCTGTTTCAGATCTCCGAAGCGAGAAGAACGATCGTTTGTTCTTTTCTTCTTCCTCGAGGCGACGCTTGCGTTCTTCGTCGGCCTTCTTGTTGATCTTGAGTTCCGCTTCCGTGATCGAGGCCCGCCCCTCGCTCATGCGCTGGACCCAGTCGAGGTGGATCGGGTCCTCGTGTGACGGGTGATCGGAGATGATGCGTCCGTCGCGAAGACGCACGATGCGCTGGGCATGCCCGGCGACATCCTCCTCGTGCGTGACGATGACGATGGTTTGCCCGGCCTCGTGGAGCTTCTGGAAGAGGTCGATGATCTCGACTGTGGTCTTGGAATCGAGATTCCCCGTGGGTTCGTCCGCGAGAAGGATCGATGGCTGATTCACGAGCGCCCGGGCGATCGCAACGCGCTGGCGTTGCCCGCCCGAGAGCTGGTTCGGTCGGTGCGACATGCGGTCTTCGAGGGCGACAAGCTTGAGCGCATCCTTCGCGCGCCGGCGTGCGCTGAAGAGGTGCTGCTTGGAGTAGAGCATCGGGAGCATCACATTGCGCAGTGCTGTGGATCGAGAAAGGAGCTCGTAGCTCTGGAAGATGAACCCGATCTCCTGGTTGCGGACCTGCGCGAGCTTGCCCATGCCCATCTTGTGCGTGGGGTGCCCATTGAGGATGTACTGACCCGCGCTGGGCTTGTCGAGACACCCCAGGATGTTCATGAGCGTGGACTTGCCCGAGCCCGATGCGCCCATGATGGCGACGAACTCGTTGGGGTAGATGTCGAGATCGACGCCGTCGAGCGCGCGGACACGCTCATCGCCAACGCGGAAGATCTTCTTGAGCCCGCGGATGCGGATCGTCGGGTTGGTCTTTGGTTCACCCGACATGCTCAGGGTTGCTCCTCTTGTGATGCCTGATCGTCGTCATTCGATTCGGTTGCGGACGCTTCAGGTGATTCTTCTTCAGCGTTGGTGTCTTCGTCAGTTGGAGTCTCGTCCGATGCATCCGAGTCGGGTTCGGCTTGCTCGTCTGCTTTGTCGTTCTCGTCGCGGACGGCGCGGTCGTGCTTGAGATCGACGAGGACACGGAATGGGCCGGTGACGATGATGTCGTCGCGGCTCAGCCCTTCGGTAATGACGGTCTGGGTCAGATCAGACGGGCCGACTTTGACGGGGGTCGCGATGGTCTTGCCGTCCACCACGCGGTAGACCACGCGGGTGAAGGTCTTGTTCAGGTCGATCAACTCGTTGCCGGTCTTGATGTCCTCGGGGAGTTCGTCGATGCGTCGATCGACCACGGCCTGCGACGGCACGATCATTGCGTCGTAGAAGTGCTCGACGACGATATCCGTGGAGGCGCTGAGCCCGGAGTAAAGGGTCTCTCCCTCACTGAGATTCATGAGGATCTCAACCTCAAAGGTGCCCGTGCCGTCGGCCGCGACTCGGCGTTTGAGCCCGATCTTTTGGACCTTGCCTTCGTACTCGCGTTCGGTGTAGGCGTTGATGTAGATCTTCGCGTCCTGCCCGACTTCGACTGGTGCGATGTTCGCCTCGTCGACCTGGGCTTTGAGGAGCATCTGCGAGAGGTCCGCGATCTCCATGATGATCGAGCCCGGGTTGTTGGTGGTGCCGACGATGACGGTTTCACCGACTTCGGTATTGAGCGCGGTGATGACGCCATCGATCGGGGAGGTGATGGTGGTGTTGTCGAGGTCTTTCTGTGCGCGTTCGATCTGGGCTTTGGCTTGCTCGATCTGGTGGATGAGGACCTGCTTGCTGGACTGGGCCTGGAGGAACGAAGCCTCAGCGGAGTCGAGCTCGGCCTTGGTCGCGTCGCCGGTTTCGTGGAGCTGCTGGAGCCGCTCGTAGCTCAGTCGGGCGTTGATGAGGCTTGCTTCGGCACCGCCAAGCGATGCCTCCTGCCCCGCGAGTCCCGCCTTGGCCGAATCGAGGGCCGCGACGAGGTCCTGTGGGTCGAGGCGGATGACCACATCGCCCATCTTGACCTGCTCGCCCTCTTCGAATGGGAGCGCAAGGACCTTTGCGGAGACCTGCGAAGAGATGTTGATCAGTCGTTTGGGTTCGATGGACCCGGGCGCGGAGACGGTGCGCTCAAGATCGCCAAAGGCGACGGGCTCCATGATCACTGGGATGCCGTCCTCGTCCTGATTCCCGCGATTGACGAGTTGTTGCCCGACCGGTGACTTGTACACGACAAAGCCGATGCCGCCCAAAACGCCGATGCCGATGGCGGTGACCACCAGAACTTTCCCGATTCCCATATCCGTAACCCCTTTTAGCTTCACAAAGCCCCGTCTCAGGATGAGACGGCGTGTAGTTTTATGGGATTGCGCTATGCGAGTTTCGGGATTCGGGGTGTCTATTCAGTAATCGGCACAGTTCTGTCCAAATTTTGGCGCAGGAACAGTTCCGATCGTATCTGAACAGACGGTTGGAGTTCTTCGTCGGCTCAGAGTCCGAGCTTCTCTGCGAGGTAATCGGGGACTGCATCGATCGCGATGCGTTCCTGATCGAGTGTGTCGCGATGGCGGACGGTGACGGTGTTGTCCGTGAGGGTGTCGCCGTCGATCGTGAAGCAGAACGGGCAACCGGCTTCGTCCATGCGGGCGTAGCGCTTGCCGATGGATTGCTTCTCGTCGTACTCGATGGTGCCCAGGTGCCCGAATCGTTTGCGGAGTGCCGCGGCGAGTGGGGCGGCGACCTCGGGCATGCCGTCTTTCTTCACCAGCGGGAAGACCGCGGCCTTGATGGGTGCGAGTCGCGGGTGGAACTTCATGTACACGCCCGAAGCGCGATCCGGATCTGGCGTGTAGGCCTCGCACAGGAGCGCCAGCACACCGCGGTCGAGACCCGCGGAGGGTTCGATGACATGGGGGAGATAGCGTTCGCCCTTGGGCTGCCCGTTCTTGGCGAGCTCGCCTCGGGTGTTGTCGAAGTACTCGAGCTTGGCGCCCGCGTGGGATGCGTGCTGGGACAGATCGAAGTTGGTCCGGTCGGCGATGCCTTCGAGTTCCCCGAACCCCGGCGCGGTGAACGGGAACTTGTACTCGATGTCCGCGGTTCCTGCGCCTTCCTTCGCGTAGTGGGCGAGTTCGTCGGAATCGTGCTCGCGGAGGATGAGATTGTCGCCCTTAAGCCCGAGGGACTGCCACCAGTCCATGCGCCAATCGCGCCAGAACTCGTACCAGGCCTTGGAGTCCTCCGGGTGGCAGAAGAACTCGATTTCCATCTGCTCAAACTCGCGGCTGCGGAAGGTGAAGTTCCGCGGCGTGACCTCGTTGCGGAAGGCCTTGCCCGTCTGGGCGATCCCGAAGGGGACTGAGACGCGGGTGGTGTCCACGACATTCTTGAAGTTGATGAAGATGCCCTGCGCCGTTTCGGGTCGCAGGTACGCGGCATTGTCTTCTAGGTTGCCCGTCGCGCCGAGGACGGTCTTGAACATCAGGTTGAACGCGCGGGGCTCGGTGAGGGTGCCGACTTCCTTCGCGTCCGGGCCGACGGTGATCTTGAGCTCGTCGGCCGAGAGGTCGGTGAGCGGGCACAGATCGATGTCGTCCTTGGTGAGCTCGGCCTTCTTGTACTTGGAGAGCTTCTTAAGCGCGTTGTCGAAGGACTTGTCGTCGTTCTCGATGAACGCGTAGATCTGCCCAGTGGAGTCGCCCTTCTGTCCCATGCACATCAGGTGATCGGCGCGGTAGCGCGACTTGGTCTCGCGGCAGTCCACCATCGGGTCGTTGAAGCCGCCGACATGCCCGGATGCTTCCCAGACTTTGGGGTTCTGGATGATGGAGGTGTCGACGGGGACGATCTCGACGGGCTTGCCGTCGGGGCCGAGCTTGCCGTCGCAGCCCTTCATGACCACATCGGTCCACCACGCGTCGCGGAGATTCTTCTTGAGCTGGGCACCGAGGGGTCCGTAGTCCCAGAAGCCGTTGACGCCGCCGTAGATCTCGGAGGCGGGGTAGATGAACCCGCGGCGTTTGCACAACGACATGATGTCGTCCATGGACTTGACGGAAGATTCGGTTTGCTCGGCGTTTGCGGTCATTTCCTGTTCCCTTTGGGTTGAGCGGAAGTGTAGGGGGGAAGGGATCAGGCATCAGGCATCAGGGGAAGAAGCGATCGAGCGGGTGTCGGGTTGCGGGGGAGCGTCTGATCGGGGACACTGGGCGGCATGTCGAATGAAAACGCACCGAATCCATCTGACGCGCCCAAGGTGGGCATCCTGGGCAAGGTCCTCAACGGGGTTGAGTGGCTTGGCAACAAGCTGCCCGATCCGGCCTTCTTGTTCCTGATCGGGCTGTTCATTGTCCTGGGGCTGAGCCACTTCGCCTCCCCGGACCTGCCGAGCGGGTTCGAGGTGCGATGGGTCGCCGATCCGACGCGTGCAGGCGGGGTCGATGAGCAGCGCGGCGTCATCGGGCGAGTGTCTGTGACGGAAGAGGGTGAGGTCTTCGAGCCGGCCAGCATCGTTGTTGAGGATGATGATCCGAACGATCTGAAGGCCCGGCTCGTCATCGATGCCACCGGCGAGGTCGTCGTCGGGCCAGACGGCGAGCCGGTGAATGTCGCGGATCGCGGGTGGGCCGTGTTTGAGAAGATCCCGATGGATACAGACGGCGACCCCGAAACGCCCCCGCAGCTTGTCACCAATGGCAAAGTCATGTTCGCCCAGTCGCTGATCTCGAGCGAGGGGTGGTACTGGTTGCTCTCGAGCATGGAAGCGAACTTCCTCGGGTTCGCGCCGCTGGGGGTGGTCTTGCTCGGGATGCTCGGGATCGGTCCGATGGAGCGTGTGGGGCTGATCTCGGCGCTCTTGCGTGCGGCGTTGTCGCGGGTGCCCGGGATGCTGCTGACGCCGGCGATGATTTTCCTGGGCATCATGAGCTCGCTCGGCTCGGACGCGGGGTATGTCGTGCTCCCGCCGCTGGCGGCGATGGCGTATCTGGCGGTTGGTCGATCACCCTTGGCGGGGATCGCTGCGGTCTTCGCGGGGGTGGCGGCCGGGTTCAATGCGAACCTATTGATCACGAGTCTCGAGCCGTTGATGAGCAACCTGTCGCAGGACGCGGCCCAGACGATCGACGCCAACCGCGCAGTCGCGGCCACCGCGGCGTGGTACTTCATGGCCGCATCGACGATCCTGCTGACATTCGTCGGCTGGGCGACGACAGCGATGTTCGTCGAGAAGCGCCTGGCGGCCAAGTCCCCAGAAGACGGCGGGCCTGACCCCGCGCACGCCTCAACGCTCGACGGGCACGGGACGCTCCAGCCCGAGGAGGTCAAGGGGCTGATCTGGGCCGGCGTGACATTCGGCATCGGGCTCGCATTCACGGCGATGCTGGTCTTCTGGGAAGGCTCGCCGCTGCATGGCACCGACGGCCCGTTCCCGCGCTGGGTGGCGGTGATTGTGCCGTTGATGTTTATCCTGACGATCCTCCCCGCGTGCGTGTACGGCGCGGTGGTGGGGAACATCAAATCAACAAAGGACGCGGCGCAGACGATGGTCGAATCGATGGCGGCGATGGCGCCGATCATCGTGCTCGCGTTCTTCGCAGGGCAGTTCGTGGCCGCGTTCGAGGAGTCCGGGCTCGGGCGCATGCTCGCGTTTTCGGGCGGCGAGTGGCTGTTCAACCAGCAGTTCGGCGCGGGGGGGCTACTCATCGCGTTCATTCTCGTCACGATGGTCTTCAACCTGTTCGTCGGGTCAATGAGCGCCAAGTACGCGCTATTCGCGCCGATCTTCGTGCCCATGTTCATGCTCATCGGGATCCGACCGGAGATGACCCAGACGGCCTACCGCATCGGCGATTCGACGACAAACATCATCACGCCGCTGAATCCGTACCTGGTCATTGTGCTGATGTATGTGCAGAAGTACGCGCCGCGGGCCGGCATCGGCACGCTGATCGCCATGATGCTCCCCTACACCATCGCGTTCACGCTGGTGTGGATGGTGATGATCGTGCTGTGGCAAGCATCGGGCATCCCGCTCGGTGTCGGCGATCCGGTCCAGGTCTTCAGCGAGGGCTACGGCGTGACGACACCGTGATGTGGTAGACTCGATGCATGAGCGAACATGCGACACGGGTGGATGCGCTGGTTGAACAGGTCCTGATGACGATCGAGGAGCCGTACGAATCGGTGCGGTGGATGCTGGAGCGGCACCCGTTTGAGACCATGGGCGACCCCGAGCAGGAAGGCAGCGGGGCGTGGCATCTGATGCACCTGTGCGAGGTGTTCCGCATTCATGCACGCGCGTTCATGGGCGAAGATGAGATCGGATCATGGCCAAGCATGCCCGATGGGCTCGAGGGTCAGGTCGAGATGCTCAAAGAGGACGCGGGTCGATTCGCGGATTGGTGCAGGGCGCATCCGGATCAGGTGGGTGATGTGCACCACGGAGAGGACCTGTCCTTCGAGATGATGATGGGCGTGATGCATCGCCACATTGTGTGGCACGCGGCCGCGGTGCATTATTGGTGCCTGTGGAAGGGCAAAGCGGGGACGGAATAACACGCGTGGGAGGACCGGTTGAATGTGTATGCGATTCAAGAACACGATTTTGGCGGCATTGATGCCGATGGTGATCTCCATGACGACGCACGCCGCGGAACCCTTCGCGCTGGTGGAACTCTTCACGAGCGAGGGATGCTCCAGCTGCCCGCCCGCGGATCGGGTTGCGAGCGAACTCGTCGATGAGGATGACGAGCGGAATGTGTTTGTGTTGAGCTTCCATGTGGACTATTGGGACCGATTGGGCTGGAAGGATCCGTACTCCACCGCTGCGGCGAGCGAACGGCAGCGGGCGTACTCGAAGACCCTGCGCGAGCAGCGGGTCTACACGCCTCATATGATCGTGAACGGCGCGGTGGGCTTTGTTGGCTCAGACAAGGCACGCGCCGAGAAGGAAATCGATCGGGCGCTCCAACGCCCCGCACCGGTCGAGGTCGTTGCTGAAGCGATCGCCGCAGGCGTGAACTCGATCCGTATCGATGCACGCGTGGAGATGGAGGTCGAGTTGCTCCATCGCGACTGGGATATCGTCGCCGCGGTCATCGAGCACGATCTGTCGCAGACACCCGATCGCGGAGAAAACAAGGGTCAAATACTCAAGCACGACAATGTGGTGCGTGCGTTCAAGACCGAAGCGCTCCAAGGCGACGGCGTCACGATCGAGATTGATGTGCCAAGCGAGGTCGATCGAGAGCACGCATCGATCATCGTCTATGTGCAGGACACGCGCACACGCAAGGTGCTGGGCGTGACGCGGGTCGCGATGGCCCGCAACGAGTAGCGGTATCAGTCGCCGAGCACGGCCGCGAAGACATCACGCCATGAGACTTTGTCGATCTCTTCGGATACTTCGGATTGGACCTCGTCGAAGTTCCCGATCTCGGGTGGCGGCGAGAGATTAACGATCTGATCTTCGGGGACCTTGGTCAGTGCGAGCGCGCCATCGCCGGAGGTGTTGACGACCCACCGCCCCTCGCCGAGTTGTCGATAGATCGCCTGCCCGACAAGCGCGTTGTCCTTGTTCCAATCGACATGCGCGAGCTTGGGGTTGATCAGGGTCGCCTTGGACGGTGGCGTGTCCGCATCAAACACGCGCCGGATCCAGAGCCGCCCCTCGATAAGGGCGAAGTCCACATAGATCTCTTTATCCGCGTTCGCATCGGTCTCGATGGTTTCGACGGTGCCCTCGATCGTTCGGACCTGAACCGTGACGGACCGGTCCCTGACGACGAGTTCGGTCACGGCCGTCTGGCGCACGGCACTGTTGTAGTGGGTGCGGAGGGTCTCGTACTCGGATGAGAGGTCCTGCAATCGCGACTTGTAGACGGCGTTTGCAGCGTCCGCTTTGGCGAAGCGTAACCCAACCATCGCGACGACGGCGGTCGCACCGACGACGGCGAGACCGGTGATGGAACCCTGGATCATCGCGAGCTTGGACATGATGTACCTATCGGCGACACAGCGGATACCGCGTGAATCTGGGCGTTTTGGGCAGGTGCCGATAACAGAGATGTGCGTTGTCGATCGATGATTGTGCCGAATTATGGGAAACAGGTCTTGAGTTTGACACGAAGGTATGTAGTATGCGTGCCATGAGCCTGTTCTCGACCAATCCGATTACCAATTGCCTTTGCAATGTCAATCTCGTTACCAACGAGATGGACGAGGCATTTGGTCTGCGTTGGGCGTGAGCGGCGAACAACACAAGAACCACAAGGGCCTCGTCTCGGACGAGGCCTTTTCTTTGGTTTATGCAAACCAGGCCTCCTCCGCGACGAGACCCGACGAGATCGAGCGTGGAGTGAGCAATGTGCGGTTTTCTGACCATCTTGGATACACAGCGATCGGGCGGCGCGTCCGCATCGCTGAGCGTGCGGGCGAGTGAGCTTCTCGACCTGCTGGAGCATCGTGGCCCGGATCAACGCGGAATCTGGCGAGGCAAGGGCGGGTGGCTCGGGCATCGGCGACTCGCGATTATGGCACCCGAGGACGGGTTGCAGCCCATCGACGACGGGCGCGGGGTCTGGGTCAGCAACTCCGAGATCTACAACGCGGAAGAGCTCATCGACGAACTGGGTGTGACGCCCGCGTGCGCCGCGGATTCCAAGGCCATCGGGCCCGCCTTGCAGCGATTCGGTGCCGAAGGATTCGCCAAGCTCGACGGGCAGTTCGCCATCGTACATGTCGATCCACGCACCGGGTACTGGATCGCGGGACGCGACCACATGGGCATCTGCCCCATGTACATCGGCTGGCACGAAAACGGCACGGTGTGGTTCGCATCGGAGATGAAGGCGTTGGTCGAAGACTGCGCACGGGTCGCACTCGTCGAGCCGGGCACCGCCTGGGTATACGACGAGGGAGGGATGCGACTCGTGCGATGGTATCGGCCCGCGTGGGCGCATGGGCCGGTCTCGGGCGGGAGCAGTAACCCGAGACTGGTCCAGGCGCACCTCATGACGGCTGTCGCCAAGCGGATCCGTTCCGATGCGCCATGGGGTGTGCTGCTCTCGGGTGGTCTGGATTCATCACTCGTTGCCTCGATCGCGTCACGCCTGCATCGTCGGCGCACAGGCGATCCGATCCACACCTTCTCGATTGGCCTTGACGACTCGCCGGACCTGATCAAGGCACGCGAGGTGTCGCGACACATCGGTTCGATTCATCACGAGTTCCGCTTCACCATCGAGGAGGCGATGGCCGCGCTCCCCAAGACGCTCGAGCATATCGAAAGCGATCAGCAGGTCCGCACGGGCGTGCCGACCTATCTGCTCGGGCAACGCGTCCGTGACGCGGGGTTCAAGATGGTCCTCTCGGGTGAGGGTGCCGACGAGATCTTCGGCGGATACCTCTACTTCCACAAGGCGCCCAGCGCCGAGGAGTTCCACGCGGAAACGGTGCGCAAGACAACCCGTCTGCATCAGTTCGATGTCATGCGTGCCAACAAAGCACCCATGGCATCGGGGCTGGAACTGCGCTTCCCGCTTCTTGATCGCGCGTTTGTGGACCATTGCATGAGCATCGATCCCGAGGATCGCATGATCCCAGGCAGCGACAAGTGGGGCGGTGTTTGGGCGGGTGTCGAGAAGGCGATCCTCCGCGAGGCCTTCCGCGAGGGCGACTGGCTGCCCGATTCGATCCTGTATCGGCAGAAAGAGCAGTTCAGCGACGGCGTCGGGTATGGGTGGGTCGATGCGCTGCGTGACAAGGCCGACGATCTTGTCAGCGACGAGATGATGGCCCACGCGGCGCGTCGGCATCCGTTGCGCACTCCCGCGAACAAGGAGATGTACTGGATGCGCGAGCTGTTCCTCGAGCGGTTCGTGCACGCCAAGGCGAGCGGGCAGAGCGCGCTGCGGACACTCGGCGACGGTCGCAGCGTGGCGTGCTGCACACCCGAGGCCATCGCGTGGGATCCACGCTGGGAATCAATGGTGGGCGACATCTCGGGTCGAGGTGTCGGCGATGTGCATCAGCAGGAAGCCGAGGCAAGCGTTCGTTCCGTCGCCGGGTGAGGTAGGTGTGTCGGAACCGGGGTGCCCGTGCTCAAGGCCCAGTCGCGCAGTTCGGCGGGTGTGCATGATCTCATCGCCGTACTGCGTCAGCAAAGCAACGAGTACGGGCATCCCATCTCAGGAGTATCACGGATGATTTTAATCAGTCACGGTAACGACGGATGCAGATCGTGTCGTTCTGCCCTCCGAACCCGAACGAGTTTGAAAGGCAGACATCGACGCCACCGCGGTGGTTCTCGTCGCGCGGCTCAAGCGGCACATGATCGAGTCCACAAACCGGGTCCACCTCGTTGAGGTTTCCCGTCGGGGGGATGATCCCCGTGCGGACCGCCTGGATGCAGGTCATGAGTTCCACCGCGCCGGCAGCTTGGATCAGATGCCCCATCATGGACTTGATGGAAGAGAAGGGGACCTGGGTGGCGAGATCGCCGAACACGGAGCGGACGCCCGCGGATTCGGTCTTGTCGTTCTCCTGAGTCCCGGTGCCGTGCGCGGAGATGTAATGCACGAACGGGCGACCCGATTCGTCCGTCGCGTGCGGGTCGATCCCGGCTTGCTCGAGCGCCGCGGCCATCGCGCCCGCGCCGCCCTTACCGTCGGGGTGGATGTCGGTGATCCGGTACGCATCAGCCGTGGATCCGAACCCGACAACCTCGCAGAGGATGTTGGCGCCGCGGCGCTTGGCGGATTCGAGCGATTCGAGGATCAGGATCCCTGCGCCCTCGCCCATCACGAACCCGTCGCGGGTTTTGTCGAAGGGGCGTGAGGCGTGCTGGTGATCGTCGCGCCGGGTCGACATCGCGGTCAGGCGCATGAACCCCGTCATCCCGAGCGGGTGGATCATGGAGTGGCACCCGCCCGCGATCATGGCGTCGGCGTCGCCGCGCCGGATGATCTCGAACGCCTCGCCGATTGCTTGGGTCGATGCCGCGCACGCGGTCATGCAGTTGAGCGTCGGTCCCATCGTCCCGAACTCGTAGGCGATGTGGGTCGAGGTGAGCTGGGGTTCCTGTTCCACTTCCATGGTGGGTGAAAGCCCGTCATATGCGACGCGTGCCCAGGTCTCGTTATCCAGCGAACGCGACTCGGCGTTGTACCCGGCAATATTGGCCGCCATGAAGGGGTCGTAATCAAGAACGCCCTCGCCTGCCCCGAGGTAGATCCCTGTCCGCATCAGGTCGGGTGGGGTCTGGTCCATCCCCGCCATCGTCCACGCGTCTTGTGTTGCGGCGAGCGCGAACTGCGTAGAGATGCCCGCGTCCGCGTGTGCGTCAGCGCGATCACCGATGTGGTTCTTGAGATCAAAGTTCTTGACTTCAGCGGCGAAGTTCGTGGAACATGTGTTGGCATCAAACCGCGAGACCTGCCCGATCGCGCTTTCTGCGTTGAGCAGGCGGTCCCATGTTTGATCGATCTGCGTTCCGAGCGGTGTGACCCAACCCATGCCGGTAATCACGACCCGGTGACCGTTGGAGGACTGAGCACCGTTCGTGGGACCGTTCTGCATGGGGGCTACTCCTCCGCGGTGTTCGCGTACTCGGCTTCCTCTTCATCATCGTAGTCCTCTTCGTCGTCGTTGCGGAGCGCATCGGGGTTGAGGACACGGACGAGACCGTCTTTGAGACGGCGCTGCCCGAAGTTGATGATCAGCCCGAGTTCGAGATCCGCGGCCCGGAGGACTGCGCGGAGCTCGGAGCGGGCTCCACCATCAACCTCGTTGTTGTCTGCAAGGAGCTTAAGAAGGAAGCGATCGCCGACATACATGTCCGCATTCACATTCCCGATGTCCTCGCCGTCGAACTCGACCGCGAAGGTCTTGTCGAACTCGAAAGGGATTTCTTCGTGCTTGAGCTCGTGGGCGAGCGCTTTTCGGTAGATGTCAAGTGGGTAGCCGGGGCCAAGCTCTTTGTGGGTCTCGATCGCGCATCCAATGACGCGACGACTGATCTCGGTCAATGCCGGATCCAGGTCGGAGAGCGGGGTAGGGCGTCGACCCCGAGTGTGGTTTCGCTGTTCATGCATGAATCATGACTCCTGAGAAATACATTACAAGCCGAAATGGTATGTCAGAGTGTATATGCCAAGCACACCGGATCAGGGCAATTTACCTAAATAAATAGTGACAGGGAAATCACTTAGTTGCACGATTCGAGCACAAGTGCCCCGGATTGACCACCCAAAGAAGGGGAGCAGATGATCACCGTTTGCAGCGGGCTGCTCCGGGTTGGGTCTCCATACACAACTGAAGACGCAGGCAGTGATTGGTTTTTCAGGCACAACGCACCAGCGGCGGTCAATAGACCCGCGTGGGCGGCCATGGTGTTCCCTGTCCTGTGTGCGAGCGAGACAATCGGCGGGATTGTCGCGGGGTTGCCCAGCGCTTCACGAATGGCGCCGAGTTCCATGCCGTCTAAAACCGGCTGCCCGAGCCCCAGGGCGAAGACCGCGTCGATTTCCTCGGGTCGCTTGTTCGCTTCACGCATCGCCAAGGTCATGCTGGCGCTGAGCCCGCGTTCGATGTCGTCGTGCGTGCGCAACGCATTCGATCCGGGGATATAGGGACGCGGGGTCTGTGCGGCGCCAAACCCGGTGATTCGCGCATATGCCCGTGCACCCCGGTTCTTCGCGTGCGATTCGGATTCGATGACGAGCATACCACCCGCCTCGCCGAGCAGCCCGCCCTTTGAGCCAGAATCGTAGGGTTTGCAGATCTCTGCTGGGTTGTCATCAATGCCGATCGGCGCGAGTCGCCCGGCGTAATCCCAACGGATGAGCCCGAGCGGGTTAATCCGGGATTCCGCGCCGCCCGTGAAACACATCTCAGCGCTACCCCGCTCGATGACGCGCGCGCTCTCGCCGATTGAGAGCAGTGCGCTCGCTTCAGCACCCATGATGGTGTTCGATGGACCCTCCAAGCCGTGGATGATCGTGACATGGCATGCGAGCATGTTGGGGAGGTATTTGAGCAGCCAGAGCGGGGGGAGGTTGTTCATCCCCGACTCGCCCTCGTTCTCCGTGCCCCATTTGCGCATCGAGAATCGCCCCTCGTCGTCTTGAGAGGTGACGACAGCCCGAGCGAGTTCTTCAGTTTCGGCGGCGATCAGCCCCGCACCGATCTGGCATCCCACACGGTCGGGTTGGATCTCAAACCCTTCGTCCGAATCTTCGGACCCGCGGGTCTTGAGCCCGGCATCGTCGGCCGCGGCTTTCGCCGCGATGACGGCCAGTTCGGTATCTCGGGCCATCACCTTGGTGGCTTTGCGATACGACTTGGGTACAAAGTCACGGATCTTGATATCGCGAACTTCGCCCGCAGCCCGGACTCGGAAGCCCTGGGCATCAAAGGATTCGATCGGAGAAATGGCGTGTGAGCCGCTCTGGAGGGATTCCCAGAACGCGTCCGGGCCGACACCGAGAGAGGAGATTGGTCCGATGCCGGTGATGACTGAGTGAGAGCGCATAGGGAATAGTACGCGTATGTCAGGGCGTTTGGCGATCGGGTGGTTAGGCAAGGGGGCGGATGTTGCGTGTGGTGCGCATCAGGGTCTCAAAGGTCCCGAGTGATTGGGGCGAATCGGGGCCATGGTCTTTCTCTGGCTGCAGTCTGGAGTACGACCCGTCGGGGTGCATCATCCACGATTTCCGCCTGTCTCGGAGGGCGATATCGATGATTTCCCACATACGCTGCTTGGCATCGGGGTCATGGATGGGGCACGCGGCCTCGACACGGTTGGAGAGGTTCCTATACATCCAATCCGCGCTGCTGATGAAGTAGAGAAAGTCCTTGGGATCCTTGCTCGCATTTGAAAACGCGTAGATGCGTGAGTGCTCGAGAAAGCGGCCGATGATGGAGATCACACGGATGTTTTCAGAGAGCCCAGGGACGCCGGGCTTGAGGCAGCAGAACCCACGAACAATCAGGTCGATCTGCACACCGGCCTGCGAAGCCTCGTAGAGCTTCTCGGTGATCATCCGGTCTTCCATCGAGTTCATCTTCGCGTAGATATGCGCCGGTTTGCCTGCTTGCGCGTTGGCGATCTCGTTGTCGATCAGGGCCATGAACCGGTTTCGCATGTGGTCCGGCGCGACCACCAACTGGTTGTAATGCTGGCCCGAGCTCAATCCCGTGATCATGTTGAAGAGGCGGACAACATCCGAGGTGATCTGCTCATCCGCGGTCAGGAGCCCGAGATCCGTGTAGAGCTGGGCGGTCTTGGGGTGGTAGTTGCCCGTGCCGAGGTGTGCGTAGGTGCGCAGGCCCCACGAGCCCTGGATTTTTTCCCGCCGGACGACAAGCGAGCACTTGGAGTGGGTCTTGAGCCCCAAGACCCCGTACGCGACATGCACGCCAGCCGACTCGAGTTGACGGGCGAAGGTCACATTCTTTTCCTCATCGAATCGAGCGCGGAGTTCGACAAGGCAGGCGACCTGCTTCCCCTCTTCAGCTGCTCGGACGAGTGAATCGACGAAGGGCGAGTCTTGACTCGTGCGATACAGCGTCAGCTTGATCGCCAGCACATCGGGGTCCTTGGAGGCGGAATCGATGAAACGCTCCACAGAGTCGGAAAAGGACTCATAAGGATGATGCACGAGGATATCGCGTTCACGAATCTTCGCGAAAATATCCGCCTCAGGGTCGGCGAGCGCGGCGGGCCGCACGGGTTTCCAGGGCGAGGTACGCAGGTCAGGGCGATCGATCCCGGCGATCTCGAAAAGGTCGATACACGCCAGCGGGCCGGGGCGGGAGAAATGATCGTCCTTCGAGAGCCCCAGTTCGCTTGTGAGAAAATCGAGGATTCTCTGTGATGGGTTGGGCGGGGTCTGGATTCGCACCGCGTTCGCGAAACGGCGCATCCGGAGCTCTTCCTCGACATGCTCAAGAAGATCTTCCACATCTTCATCATCGAGTTCGACGGCGGCGCTTCGGGTGAGCCGGAACGGGAGGACCTCAATGACCCGCATGCCCGGGAAGAGATCATCTAGGTTATTGATGATGATCTGCGAGAGCGGGACGAATCGCGCTGGTGCGTCGGGGGTTGGCTCGTCGGGTTCGTCCTCGCCGGATCGGAGCGCGTCGACGCGGATGTAGGCCGGGAGAACGGCGGGGATCTTGATCCGCGCGAATCGGGGCTCGTCGGTTCCGTGGGTGCTTGGTGATAGAGGCTCAACAAGCAGGCCCAGGTTCGTGGAGAGGTTCGAGATAAACGGAAATCGGTGCCCCGGATCGACGGCGAGCGGGGTGAGAATCGGGAAAACGGCTGTGTTAAACCATTCGTCGACGGCCTTGCGGTTCTTCTTGCCGAGGTCCTCATAGTTGAGGATTTCAATTCCCTGGTTTTTGAGCGCAGGGACGATCTCGTCGTCGAACGCCCGCGAGAGCTCATCCTCCATCTGACGGATCATTTCGTAGCAGGCATGGAGCGTTTGGAGGGGCGGGAGCTCGTCTGGGCGGTTGGGCGAATGGGCGATCTGCTGGCGGTGTCGGGACTTGAGCAGTCCGATTCGCTTCATGAAGAACTCGTCGAGATTTGAGGCAAAAATCGCGATGAACTTCAGGCGTTCAAGCAGTGGGGTTCGCTCATCGAACGCCTGTGCGAGCACCCGACGATTGAACTCAAGCCAAGATAGATCCCGGTTGATAAAGTTTGTCGGGTTCGGGTCTTGTGTTGGATCGGAGGTATCGGGCGTCACCGGAGGACTCACTCTACAAAAGATGATCGTGGGGTATGGATTCTGGTCTCTTTTTGACGAATCCGAGAATGGAATCTGCTAGACTGGAATCGGGACGCGAGCCACGAAACGAGAGTGAGCAGCAACTATCAATCCTATGGAATCCGCTCGAGGCGTGCAAGAGGTGGACTGTAATGACGCGCGAACATGAAGATCTGAACAAGAAAATGCTTCTTCGATTCATCCGAATCGGCTTTGTTGCACTCATGCTGATTGTGGTGCTGCTCTATGTGCTCAGCATCAATCGCAACGCGGACGAGCTGGAGATTGGGTTCGCCCAGAACTGGTGGATCCCTGTCCTGATCGCATTGACGATGTCGTTTCTGTTCCTCGGGATCGACATGTTCACGCCTCAGAAGAAGATCTCCCTGATCTCGGGGGTGGTGTTCGGACTCATGGCCGGACTGATGACGGCGTGGGTCTTCTCCACGGTAATCGATCTGATCGTGCAGACTTGGGATCTGCAGGCATCTGCCTTTGGTGCATTCACAACCGCGATCAAGGTCCTGATGGGCGTTTCGCTCTCGTACCTCGGCATCACGATGGTCCTGCAGACTCAGGACGAGTTCCGTCTGGTCATCCCGTATGTAGAGTTCGCCAAGGAAATGCGCGGCCCGATGCCCATGGTCCTAGATACCTCGGCGCTGATCGATGCACGCATCGCGGATATCGCCGCGTCAGGGCTGATCCAGCAGACGATCGTGATCCCTGAGTTCGTGCTCGAAGAGCTGCAGCTGCTCGCTGATTCACGCGATCGCATGAAGCGGAACAAAGGCCGGCGCGGGCTGGATATCGCCCACAAGCTTCAGAAGATGAGCGGTGTCGATGTCGTGCTGGACAACTCTCCTACGCAGAAGAAGGGCGTGGACCTGGCGCTCGTGGAGTTGTGCGGTCGGATGCCCGCGATGCTCGTGTCGTTGGACATCGCCCTGGTGCGGATCGCCACGATCCAGAAGATCCGGGTGCTCAATGTCAACGACCTCGCCAACGCCCTCAAGCCCGTCGTGATCCCGGGCAAGATGATCACGGTTGAGCTGATCAAGCCCGGCGAGCAGCACGGGCAGGCCGTCGGGTATCTTGAGGACGGCACCATGGTTGTCGCCGAAGATGGCTACCCGCACATCGGGCAGATCAAGGAGCTGGTGATCACCAGCTCGATGCAGACCGCGGCCGGGCGTTTGCTGTTCGCTCGTGTGGATATGGCGGAGATGGATTCCGGCGATCGCGAACAGGCGATTCAGGAGCACCGCGCCCCGGACAAGAACGAAGACGAATACGATCGCGATTATGACGGCGAGTACAACGAAGACGACGACGCCGGAGAGCACGATCAGGAGAACGATGACTCTGGGTTTCACCCCGTGAAGCCGGCATCGATCAATGGTCCTCGCGTTGTGAATCGTCCCGGCAGCGGCGGGATGAAGGGCACGCCCCGCAATCCGCGTCGATGACGCTCGCTGTATCAGCGGTTCGGCCGCCAGTATGGCTGCTCGTCTCGGCCCTGCTCCTCGACGATTGATCGTCGCTGTGTTCCGTCCGCATGCATCACCCAGATGTCCAGTGGGTCTCCGGGACCGCGGGCCCAGACGATCTGGGTGCCGTCGGGTGACCAATCGGGTTGCCAGTCCGGCTCGGGATCGTTGGTGAGGTTGGTCAGTCCGGATCCGTCTGGTACAATCGTGAAGATATCCGCGCCGTCGAACCCTTCTCCAACATTTCCATAGAACACGATGCGCGACCCGTCGGGCGACCATCGCGGGGCCGAGCTGTGCCCGTTCAGTTGGGTCAGCTGGCGTTCCTGTCCTGTACGCAGGTCCAGAACGAAGATCTGCAGGTACGAATCATCCTTTGAAGGGCCGGCCAGTGCACCGAACGCGATGCGGTGCCCATCGGGCGACCATGCGGGAACCTCCTCGTAGCGATCGTTCTGGGTGATCCGTGTGATGTCACTCCCGTCCGCGTTCATGGTGTAGATCTCGCCACGCTCTGAATCTCGACGGGAGGAGAACACGATGCGTGAGCCTTCCGGCGACCAGTCCGGAGAGGTGGCCTGTGAGCCGGGCTCAGTGAGACGCGTCACGCCCGATCCGTCTGCACGCATGGTGTAGAGATCGCGATTGTCGTCGATCCTTCGACCGAACGCGATGGTGGTGCCGTCTGGTGACCAGGCGAGCCCAAACTCCGTGACATCGTTGTCCGTGAGTTTGGTGAGATCGCCGGTGATGAGGTTCTGGATATAGATCTCATAATCGCCGTCGCGGTTGGAGAGGTAGAGCACCTCGCTCTGGGCGTCCACGGTCGAATTTGCATGGTGACCGGTCGTGCCGCAGCCCGACAGGGCCAGCAACGGACTTGCAGCCAGGGCAATCAGGTGCAGGGGTGATGTGCGCATCGGAACCTCGGTTGGGGTTGATGGTCGATTCCGGAGTATACAGGAAACGGTGCGGTATGCCGATAAGGGGAGTATGGTGTTGGGTTTGCGTGATTCCTGAGAGGATTTATCCTCATTCCGAGCGGCATAGTTGATCTCCCGTTTCGTGCGCCAATCATCCAGACTCTGATCGGCGCGGCGTGTTCGATCATCCCCATGATGAAGGCAGTTCAAAGATGATGAGCACACTCGCAACGAGTGTTCGCGACGAGGCGAGCACGGGTTATGGTCACAATATTCAGCGTGAGCTGATGTCGGGGCTGACGGTCGCGCTGGCGCTGGTTCCCGAGGCGGTCGCGTTCGCGTTCGTCGCGGGCGTGGACCCGCTGGTCGGGCTGTACGCGGCGTTCATGGTCGGGCTGCTCGCTTCGATCTTCGGTGGTCGACCGGGCATGATCTCTGGTGCCACGGGCGCCATGGCGGTCGTCATGGTCTCGCTGGTCGCTGCGCACGGCGTGCAGTATCTCTTCGCGGCCGTGGTCCTGACGGGTGTGATCCAGATCACAGTGGGGCTGCTGCGCCTGGGCAAATACATCCGCATCGTGCCGCACCCGGTCATGCTGGGGTTTGTCAACGGGCTGGCGATCGTGATCTTCCTCTCCCAGCTCGAGCAGTTCCACACGAAGAAGGTCGTGGACGGCGTAGAGACCCACGGGTGGATGACGGGCACCACGCTGTTGTTGTTCTGTGGTCTAATCGCGCTGACCATGGGCATCATCCACTACCTGCCCAAGCTGACCAAGAAGATTCCTAGCTCGCTGGTCGCGATCCTGGTCGTGTCGCTGATCGTGATCTTCATGGGTCTCGACACCAAGACCGTGGGTGATCTGGCATCGATCAAGGGCGGGCTGCCCAGCTTTGCGCTGCCCGATGTCCCCTTCAATATGGAAACGCTCAAGATCATCGCGCCCTACGCGTTTATCCTCGCGGGCGTGGGGCTGATCGAATCGCTGCTGACCCTGACGCTCATCGACGAGATGACCGAGACCCGCGGTCGCGGCAACCGCGAGTGCGTGGGTCAGGGCATCGCCAACACCGCGACGGGTTTCTTCGGCGGCATGGGCGGCTGCGCCATGATCGGTCAGAGCGTCATCAACATCAAATCCGGCGGTCGCGGTCGTCTGTCGGGCATCAGCGCCGCCCTCTTCCTGCTTGCGTTCATCCTATTCGGCTCGGGCCTGATCGAGCGCATCCCGATGGCGGCGTTGGTCGGCGTGATGTTCATGGTCGTGATCGGGACATTCGAGTGGTCCAGCTTCCGCATCATGCGCAAGATCCCGGTCAAGGACGCGTTCGTGCTGGTGCTGGTCTCGGCGGTCACGGTGATGACCGATCTGGCCCTGGCGGTGATTGTGGGCGTGATTGTTTCGGTGCTGATCTTCGCGTGGGAGCACGCGAGCCACATCAACATCGTGAAGCGCGACGACCCGGACGGGAGCAGGACCTACGAACTCAACGGGCCGCTGTTCTTTGGGTCGGTGAAGGACTTCCTGGAGATGTTCGATCCCAAGCAGGACCCCGACGATGTGGTGATCGAGTTTGCCAACTCACGCGTGATGGACCACTCCGCGATCGAGGCGATCGACAACCTCGCGGAGAAGTATCGCAAGGCCGGCAAGACCCTGCACCTGCGTCACCTGAGTCTTGAGTGCGCCAAGCTGCTGCACAAGGCGGGCGACATGGTCGAGGTCAATGTGCTCGAAGACCCGCGGTACCATGTGGCCGACGACGAGCTGGCGTGATCGGCGCAGAGAAACGCCCCGCGTTGCCGCGGGGCGCTCCCGAATGCGGTTTTATGGCAGACGCACGAAGCGCGTTGTGATCAACGCTTGCGCCTGCAGGTGATGATCCCGGCAATCCCGAGCAGCGCGATCGAGCTCGGGGTTGGGGTCGGGTACTGGGTGATGGTGACCGGGTTGAACGAAACGGTCGATCCGGTATACCTGAAGTACTTGGTGATGTGCAGGGTGACCCCGTCCGGGCCAATGTCGATCGGATCGAAGTCGAACCACAGCTCGGTGCCATCGGTGCTGATCATGAACTGCAGCCCCGGGACGGGCTCACGCGTGTCTGGGTCGAAGCTGATCACCGGATCGCCCAGATCGGTCACCCAGATGTCCCATGGGTTGCCGTCCGGCCCGACCGAGATGATCTCATGCCAGTCTTCCAGCGGCTGCGACGGCCCGCCGGTTGGTGGCGGGCAGAAAGTGAACCACTCGTTGACGCAGTAGATCTGCCCAGGGATAAACCCCTGGCTCGGCGGGAGGAGGACCTTCTCCCAGCCGCCGGCGCCGGGCTCGAAGTAGAAGGTGTCATCGACACCGATGTCGAAGATGCCCGAGCCCGGGACGCTCTCGGTGTGGGTGGATGTGAACGAGATGCCCCCGCCATACCCGAGCGCGAAAGTCCCTGCCTGCGTGATTGCCGCGGTACACGAAAGCGCGACGCCGATCGTGATGAATCTGTGCGTTCCCCTCATGGCTTGCTCCTTGTGTGTGAGGATCGTGAACTCGTCGGCGACCGAGTGGGTGTGGTCAGGGGCCGACGCCGGAGCGCATTCCCCTCACAGATCGGTCCCGGAGCACAAGCAGCGGGGTCGTCGAGAACCTCAAGTATGCGACAGACTCGGTGCCTGCCAACACAATTTAGAAAGCCGGATGAAGATGCCTGCAATTTCTCTTGCGCACACACCCAATTGGGGCAGGGGAGGCGCTCCACCTGTGGTGCGTTCAATACCTGAGCTCTTCCTTCGCCCCTCTGGGGCCGTGGATTGAAATGGCGTCGTCCGTGTGCGTGGGGTGCCATGCTTACGCACCGACGGAGTTGGTGGTTAAGCATGAACTTGTTGTACAGACCTGCTTAAGCTGCGAGTGAGCAGGACGCTTGGAATTAGTAGCCGAGTACAGTGAGCCCAAAAGGAAGTGAAACTCTGTCGTGGCCATAGATCGCGCGGGCCACTTCAACTGTGATTTGGTAATCAAGTGATTCGCTCGGCTTTCCGGCGGATTGGTACCTGTACACCAGTGGTACTGCGATGATCAGATGCGATACCTGAGTCATGATCATTGCTTGAACAATGTCTCGATATATTGCATTACTTCTTGTGGCCCGCCCAGCCTCTATCTCGATGCCGCAGTCATAATCAGGGTGAAAAGCATCTACCTGATAGTTGAGCGAAGGGTATCCGTTCTCGCCAAAAAATACAGGTCGATTGATTCGCTTGTTCTGCTCATCAGAACCTTCAACAGCATACCCAAGTGCTGAGAGGCCTGGTCTTACTGCGGCAAGCACAGCATTTGATTTCGCGTTGTTGCCTAACTCAGTTCCAATCGCGTGTTCTTGTTCGACAAAAACTCTGTACGCAGATACAACGAATTCCGGAGGAGGCCGGGTGCTTGGAAAAGTTGTGAAGCGAATGCTTGTCATAGCTTCTTCAACGCCTCAACCAACTGATCCACATGCTCATTCTCATGAGCCGCGGACATCTGGATGCGGAGTCGTGCTGTGCCTTCTGGGACCACAGGGTACCCGAAGCCGATGACGAAGATGCCGTGCTCGAGGAGCTTCTTGGACATCGCGATGGCCTTGGCGGTGTCGCCGACGATGATGGGGCAGATGGCGGTGGGGGATTCGAGGACCTCGAACCCGGCGGCGGCGAGTTGCTTGCGGGCGTAGGTCGTGACATCGCGGAGTTTTTGGACGCGCTGCGGCTCGTTCATGAGCGTGCGGATCGCGGTGTTGGCGCTCGCGGCCACGGTTACGGGGAGGGCGTTGGAGAATAGCGTCGGGCGCCCACGCTGGATGATGAGCTCGACGAGGTCCTTGGAGCCGGCGATGAAGCCGCCCGCCCCGCCGCCGAGTGCTTTGCCCAGTGTGCCGGTGAAGACATCGACCTTGCCGATCATGTCGTAGTGCTCGTGGGTGCCGCGTCCGGTTTTGCCCATGACGCCGTGCCCATGTGAGTCATCGACGACGAGCAGCGCGTTGTATTCGTCGCAGAGCTTGCGGAGCCCTGGGAGGTCGGCGATGTCGCCTTCCATGGAGAAGACACCGTCGGTGATGAGCCAGATCTGCCCGGTGATGTCCGGGTCGTTCTTGGCTTTCTCGAGCGCCTCACGCGCCGAGTCCATATCGGAGTGCTTGAAGACGCCCTTCTTCACGCCTTTCTTGATGACGGGGGTGAGACGCATCGAGTCGATGATGCACGCGTGGTTGAGCTCGTCGGAGATGATGACATCGCCCGCTTCGCAGCAGGTGGGGAAGAGGGCCTCGGTGGCGTTCCAGCACGAGACGAAGGTGTACGCGGCTTCGGTGCCCATGTACTCGGCGATGGTCTGCTCGAGGGTGAGGTGCGGGGAGAATGTGCCGCAGATGAAGCGGACGGATGCGGTGCCCGCGCCGTACTGGCGGAGCGCTTCGATGCCCGACTCAACGACATCGGGGTGGTTCGCGAGCCCGAGGTAGTTGTTGGAACACATGCAGATGCGTTCGTGCTTGGAGCCGTCGTCGTCGACCATGGTGACGGTCGCGCCCATGGGCGAGTCGAGCGTCTGGAGGTGCTTGAGTTGCCCGGAGGACTCGAGCATCTCGAGCGTTTCACGGGTGCGGACGGCGAATGGGGTGGTTGTGGCGGTCGACATATGGATACTCCTCGTTTGCGTGCTCGATTGTAGGAGCAAAACTCTCCTCTCCCCCGGAGGCCCGGGGGAGGAGAGTGGATTGAGGCGGATACCATTGGGTCTTGAACAAGCACCAGAAAGCCAAACTCGAAGCCATCCTCGAATCGCTGCCCAAAGACGAGCGGGATCGGTTGTATGACGAGGCACGCAAGCAGCGATCGGATGCGCAGAAACGCCGCAGATCAAAGTCGCGTGAGACGATCGATGGCGAGCGGGTGGGACGCGGGAAGCGTCGCCCGGACCCGCTGATCGATTGGGTGCTGCGTCTGGTGGACAAGGAATACGCGCACAAACGCACGAGTGACGAGCACGCACAGGAACAGAAGCTCGCACAAGGTCTGGTTGTGGGGCTCACACGCCGACGCGCCACGGTGCTGCTCGAGGGTGAGGACGAGCCGATCCTGTGCCGCCTGAGCGCTGATATGGCGGGCAAGCAGCAGTCCGCGATCGCGGTGGGGGATCGCGTGAGCGTGGTGCCTCTTGATCTCCCCGGCGAGGAAGAGCAGACGGAAGTGGTCAATGTGCTGCCTCGAACCACCAAGCTCGCGCGCCCCGATGCGCACGATCCGCGACAGGAGCGCGTCGTTGCGGCGAATGTCGATGCGGTCGTGATCGTGGTGTCGGTGGCGTCGCCGCCGCTGCACCCTCGATTGATCGATCGATATTTGGTGGCGGTGGAGTGGGGTGAGTGCGACGCGATCATCGCGGTCAACAAGGCCGACCTCGTCGATGCCGACGAGCTGGAGACGATCCTCAAGCAGCTCGACCCGTACCGCGAGGCGGGGATTCCGATCGCGGTGTGCGCCGCAGCGCCCGGCGATGATTCGTCCTCACGCGTGGATGAGCTGCGCCGGTTGCTCGCGGGGAAGACCTGCGCATTTGTTGGGCACTCGGGTGTGGGCAAGAGCTCTTTGGCGAACGCGCTCGATCCGCGATTGGGGATCGAGACGGGCGAGGTTCGGAATGTCGATCAGCGTGGTCGGCACACGACCACGGCGAGCGAGATGCACTTCATCGACAACCCGGATGAGTTTGGTGGCGGCGAGATCCGCGTGATCGATACGCCGGGTATTCGCTTCTTCGGACTTGCGGATGTAAGCCCCGATGAGCTGCGATGGTTGTTCCCCGAGTTCGAGCAGTATGTGCACTCGTGCAAGTTCACAGATTGTTCGCACGAACACGAGCCGGGCTGTGCCGTCAAGGCAGCGGTCGAGCGGGGCGAAATCTCCGAAGTGCGTTACGACACCTATGTGCGCTTGCTCGAAGAGCTGCGCACGGGCGGAAAGCCCAAGGATGTGACCGAGCGGATCCGACCGAAGTTTGATGATCTGGAATCCTGATCACGCAATGTTTTTGTGCAAGCTGCTTTCGTGCTTTGGGTGCGTCGTGCAGCGCGGTACACTGCGCTCCATAACTCATCGCACGCACGGAGGGAACCATGTCACGCATCGTGATCGCATCGGTACTGTCGTGCGCCGCATCTGTTTCGCAGGCGCAGGTTGATTTCTCGCACGACTTCGGGACGACGGGCTTGCCCGGCACCGGGGTCAACGCATCCCCGAACCCGGGGGAAGTCTTTACGGGCAACGGGGCGGGCAATAACGCCCTGACCGCAAATCTCGCGTCGATGGGGCTGATGCCCGGCGACAACATCGACGCGTTCGATCGCGGGGATGTCATCAGCACCCAATCGGGCGTCTCCGCGTTCCCCTTCCTCTTCTCCGTTGAGCCCGGCGCGGTTGGGCAGATGCCCTACCCGGTGTGGGCACAGGCACCGTTCAACGCGGCGGACATCTACGCGTTGCAATCGGGCGTGACAGGGCATGTGCAGGCCTACAACGAGCCGGGCATCGGTCTGTTGACGGCACCGGTCGAGTCGATCGACGCGATGACCGATCCGATGGTCACCCCCGGACAGCGGGTGTATTTCTCCTTGCAGCAGGGATCGCCGACACTCCTGGCAAACGCCTGGTCGGGTGCGGACTTGCTGACCGTCGTCATCGGCGCGCCAGCATCATTGCAACGCGCGGCCAACGCGAACGATCTGGGGTTGATCCCGGCGGACGAAATCGACGGGCTCGCGCTCTTCGGACGAATGGATGTCAACGGCAATGGGATTTTCGATGCCCCCGGCGACTCGGCGCTCGTCTATTTCTCGGTCGATGAGACCAGCGTGGGTGTCCCGGGCAGCGAAGTACGGAACCGATCGCTCACCTCCGGGTTCCACGGCGGGGACATCTACCTGAGCGGGCTCGCGGGCGGGCACACGCTTTTGCACGAGGGTGATCGACGGATCCGATTGGGTGCGGGAGATGTGCTCGATGCGCTCAAGCTCGGATCAACGGATCCGCTGGACCCGTTCCCCATGTACTCCCCCGGCTTCCCCGATCCGAACGACGAGCCGGAGAAACCAGCGAACTGCCCACCGTACCGCGGGGGTGGTGCGCCGATCGGGACCTTCTGGGTTGAGGTGTGCGATGCGGATGTGCCGAGCATCGTGAACTGGTCGATCGAGATCAAGATGTGCGACGCGAACGGGAACACGATGACGATCCGCAAGGATGGGCAGGTGCGCGGGATGGCGTCATCCGATCCTCATGTGAAGGCACAACTGATCAAGGACGCGTTCGAGTCGATGGAGTTCGACAAGCCGGGGCAGAACCCGGACTCGGTACCGTTGTTCAAAGGACTCGTGAAGAGTGTCCCGCCGGTGAATGTCGGTCGCCCCGGGATTTCCGGCGAGGTGTGCGGGTTTGTGAACCAGGATGTGATCGATTGCGGGTGGAATGTCGACGCGATCTGTTTCTCGTTCAGCAACTGGACCGCGCAGATCGTGGTGAAACCAGTGAAGGGGTGGTTCCCGGATGTGGTCCGACGCCCGATCATTTCGGCCCAGGGCATCCCCGAGATCGACGGGCTGCTGCGGATCAGCACCGCCAACGGGTTCGGGGACACCGCGATCGATGTGATCTACGCGGCACCGCTCAACCCGGGCGAGCCGGCGGAGTTCGCGATGAACCAGATCACGAATCAGATCAACGACGACGGCGGCTTCGCCTCGTTCGATGGGGTCGAGATGACGGTGTACCGTCTTCCGCTCGAACCACCGATGACGCCCGATGGTCTTTCAGGGCCGTTGGTGTGGGAATCGGGTGCGCTCAACAACCCGGGTGTGCAGATGACCATTGGTGCAACGCTCGCACGCGGACCGGGAAGCCCGTGCACGGCCGTGGACTATGCCGAGCCCTTCGGCGAGTTGAACTTCTTCGATGTCTCCGCGTTCCTCGCGGCGTTCACGGATCAATCGGGGCAGGCGGACCTCGCGTACGACGGCGAGTTCAACTTCTTCGATGTCAGCGTGTTCCTGCAGTTGTATGCGCAGGGATGCCCGAAGGAAGACTTCGGAGGATAACCAGAGTTTTGAACCCATAAAAAACCGCAGGCGTCGCCCCCCTCATTTGGGTACGACGCCTCGCGGTCTGTGTGGGCGATGTGTGCGCGAACGATCAGCGTGCTTCGAGGAAGTCGCGGACAAACCCGGCGACATCGTAGAAGTTCAAACGCAGATCGCCGTTGTGATCGGCGCTGAGATTGCCCGAGTTGTACTGATCGAGGAAGGCGATGACATCGTGGATATCGAGCGTGCCGTTGGGGAAGTAGTCCGAAGGCGATGACGATGCGCTGATCGTGAGGATCTGATTCGTATCAACACCCGTGAGCGTCGTGAATGAACCATCGTTCCAGCGGACCTGGATCGCGTCGATGATCGTGGAATCATCGAGCCCGGCGTGGGATTCGATTGGCGACGAGCACGCGTGGTTGGTCCCGCAATGGACCGGGATAAGCCGGGTGTGTTCGCCGGTGATCACGCTGATGCTCGAACCAAGGCCGTGGGGTGCGAGGGTGTCACGCTCGCTGGTATCAAGCAGAACGCGGATCCAGTTCCGATCGTCGGGTGTCGGAGCGTTGTCAATCAGCAGGTTCTCGTAGAGCCGGAGCTGCCCGACATTCTCAAAGATGACAATATCGAGATCGCCATCATTCTCGATGTCCATGCGGCACATCCCGCGTCCCTGGCCCGTATGAACAAATCCGGATTGCTGGGCCACCTCGGTGAAGGTCGTGCCATCACCCAGATTCTCAAAGAGCACGGCCGGATCACCGTTGTAGGTCCCGAGGAACCCGTTGGTCTCGGCCAGATCCAGATCGCGGTCGTGATCAAAGTCCTGCATGAGCACGCCCCAGCCCCAATACCCGTTGTATGTGCCGTTGTCGCGTGCGGTGTTCTCGTAGGACCCGTCCGGATTCTGGATGAGCAGGACATTGCCCGGCCCGCCCGTCAGGTCATAGGTGATCGACGAGATGTACATATCCAGAAGCCCGTCGTTGTTGATATCCCCGATGTCGATCCCCATCGCATTCGCGGTGTTGATCCCGCCGACGATGTGGGTCATATCAACGAAGGTGCCATCCCCCATATTATGGAAATATTTCGAGTTCCCCGTATCCGCGATCAGGATCAGCTCCGGGTACAGATCGTTGTTCATGTCGACAAACTGAGGCGTGAAACCAGGGACGCCCGTCCGCTCGAGCCCCGCGATCACGGTCACATCCGTGAAGATGTGGGTGCCCTCATCGTTGGGGCCGTCGTTGCGAAACAGCCGGTTGCATGCCCGGTCCTCGATATACCCGCTAACCATGAGATCCAGATCGCCGTCGAGGTCGTAGTCGGACCATCCTGATCCGAGCCCGTCGCGCGTGTTCCCAAAGAGCCTGTTGACCCCGCACTCAACCGCGACATCGGTGAACGACCAGTTGCCTTGCTCGTCGGGCCCGTTGTTCTGTAGGAGGAGCATTTTCCCTGAGTTGGGCGCAAAGCTGGTGCTGCCGTAGGAGGTGATGAAGATGTCGAGATACCCGTCGTTATTGAAATCGGCGGCGCTGGCACCGAAGGAGTAGTGGGCATAATCCACGCCCCATTGGGCGGCTTGGTTGGAGAATGTCCCGTCCTGGTTGTTGATATAGAGGTAGTCAGCCACCCCGCCGCCGGCGAGTGCGAAGATATCGTGGTAGCCGTCGTTGTTGAAATCGCCAACAACCCCGCCACCTTGCATCGAGGAATAACGCGATCCATTCGCAACATCGCGGACGGCATCTGAGAGCCCCGCTTCCTCGGTGATTTCGATAAATCCAAGCCGGGATTGGGCGTTCGCATTCGAGGTGAGCGCGAGCATCGGTATCCCGATGCCTGCACGGACGAGAAGACCGAGCGGTACGCGTTGTGTATCAACGGAGCGTTTCATGATTTTGGACCCCACACGAAACATTGGTGGTCCACGCAGACAACGCACACGGCGTGTGCTTGGGCGCAGAACAACACATCGATTTGTGCTCGCATCCAACCCACACGAGTCATTGGATGGTCGATGCTCGGGCATTCCGCGAATCTCGGAGCGCGAGCCGATCAACACAATGGGGATTCTGGGCGTTGCACGGCGCTTCATCGCCGGGAATCCGGCTCAGCGCGGGCCTCTACCCAGAGATGGGGAGACCTCATATGATCAATCCGTCGGCGTGTTCGCGTTTCAGTCTAAAAACGCAGAGACCCAACGCAGAAAAATCTGCGAGCCACACAGCACGGATGCTGGGTGGTGAACACATCGCCGGGATCATGTCGTGCTCTCAAATACCCCCACGGTGTTCGAGAACGGAACACATCAGGTATATCAGATTTCATACTGTGCCGCAAGCACAATTCACCCCGGACCCGACTCATGAGCGATAAAACCACAGATTCACCCATGCCGATCGGTGCCTACAACCCGGACCAGTTCTCGTCCGCGTTGAGAAAGATTGAGGATTGGGCCAGGGCATATATCGCATCGCTCGATGACCGATCCGCGGCCCCGTCGCGCTCGCCCGGGGAGACTCTGGCCATGCTGGACCCCAGCCCACCGATGCAGGGCGAGGGTATGGGGCTCTGGGAGTATGCAGGCGACGAACTCCGCGAGTCGATCGAGCCGGGGCTCATGCACTGGCAGTCACCCGCATTCTTTGCCTATTTTCCCTGCAGCTCATCCCTTCCCGGCGTGATGGGCGAACTCGCGAGCGCCGTGATGAATGTGAACGGGATGCTCTGGTCCACATCGCCCAGCGCGACAGAACTCGAGATGCGCGTCATGGACTGGTGCGCCCAGCTCTTTGGTTTGCCCGACGCGTTTCGTTTTGACCGGGATGATTCAGTCGGGGGCGGGTGCATCCAGGGCACAGCGAGTGAGGGCGTGCTCGCCGCGCTATGCGCCGCACGCAAACGCAAGGTTGATGCGGGCGCAGACCGCTCGGGCATGTGCATATACACCTCGACGCAGGCGCATTCATCAGTAATAAAGGCCGCGATGGTTGCGGGGCTTGCGGACGATCCGGAGGATCGTTCCCGTGTGCGTCTGATCGAAACTGACGCCGACCTGCGCATGGACACCGCCGCGCTGCACAAGGCGATCCAGCAGGATATCCGCAATGGGCTGACCCCGTGCATGGTGTGCTCATCCCAAGGGACAACATCGACGGGTGCCTTTGATCCGCTCAGCAAGATCGGCGAGATGCTCGCCACGATCGAGCAGGAACAACGACCATGGCTGCATGTCGATGCGGCGTGGGCGGGCGTCGCTGCGGTTTGCCCGGAGCATCGCAGCATCCTCGATGGGGTGCAGCGGGCCGATTCTCTGTGCATCAACCCGCACAAGTGGCTGATGACAAACTTCGATTGCGACCTGTTCTGGGTCCGCGATCGCAACGCGCTCACAAGCGCCATGAGCATCACTCCGGATTATCTCCGAAACAAGGAAAGCGACGCGGGCAGCGTCGTGGATTATCGCGATTGGCATGTCCCGCTGGGGCGGCGCATGCGCGCGATCAAACTCTGGTGGGTGCTGCGCTATTTCGGTGCGGACGGATTGCGGGAACATATCGGGCATCACATCGAGCTCGCGAAGCGGTTCGAAGCGCATGTGCGCCGTGATTCACGCCTGCGATTGGTCTTCGACCGTTCGCTCTCGCTCGTATGCTTCGTCGTCGAGGGCGAGGACGAGCGGACGAAAGCCCTGATCGATGCCGTGAACACGAGCGGTCGCGTGCTGATCACCCAGACCCGCGTCCGTGTTGGAGATGAGCCCCGATGTGTTGCCCGTGTTGCGGTCGGCGCCAGCAGCGTACGCGAGCAACACATCGACCTGCTGATCAGTGAAATCGACAAAGCCCTCGCGGAGGTGGTAGAGTGATGGCGATGAGATACACCCAAACCATCCGATTCGCAGCGGCCACGGCGATCTGTACGGCGATTTGTGTCGGTTGCGCCGGGCACACCCCGCGTGATGCACAAGCAGACGCGGCCCGGCCCTCCGCGACGCTGAGCATCGACGGGGCCGCTGGCGACGAGCTGGTGTTTGACGCGGCACGCGAAACACTCATGGACTATCGATTCGCGCTGGACCGGGTCGATGCGCGACGCGGCGTCATCACCACGCATCCTAAACGGACCGCCGGGATCGCCACCCCGTGGGACCAGGAGCAGAGCGGGATCGATCAGGAATGGGAGGACCTGCTGAACGAACAGCGTCGGGTGGTGCGGGTCGAGTTCGATCGCGATGAGCAGGCCGAGGGAGAGCCCATCACAGAGTTGCGGGTTCTCGTCGAGGTGATCCGCACCCATCGCCCGGGTTGGCGTGTACAAACCGAGAGCGTGCGTCTGTCGAACCACGCGCGCACGCGGAACCGCGAAGGCGAACTCGAGCCCGGTTCATTCGGGGAGTTGGTCGGGCTTGACCATCGATTCGCCGCGCGAATCGCCGATGCGATCAATCAGCGCATCACCCGCGGAGCGGGCGAGCAATAAGCTTCTCGGGCTTGAGCTCCGTGAGCGGCTCTTCGCCCGGGAACGGGTAGGTTGTCGGCTCTGGGAAGCTCAGCTGCAGCTCGTCGGGTGTGTGGCCCAGTGCTTTGGCGATCAGCTCGCCGCGTGAAGATGCACCGATCTTCTTGTGCAGGTTTTTCACATGATCGTGCACCGTGTGCGCGCTCCGACCGAGCTGCTCAGCAATAGAACGAACGGAATGGCCCTCGATGAGCAGCTCAAGCACATGCTGCTCGCGATCGGTCAGCCACGCACGCGGGTTATTCACATGCTCTAACGCGGCCGTAGCACGCAGACGCAACGGGGAGTGCAGGGCGCTGATCAGTGCAAGCGTCTCACTCGGCGCGGAGCCATCTTCGCCCGCGATGAACCCATAGAGGTTCAGCAGACAAAGGTGTGATTGCTCTACCTTCCTGATCGGCAGGATGTGGATGATCGGGTGTACGAGTTGCGTTCCAGAGAAGATCCGCGCCGCGGGGCTCTGCGACCAGGATGCGCTGAGCGATTGCATCGGCGCAACGAGCCCGGTTTGCGTGGCCTGCGCCGAGATCGGAAGCCCGAGTTTTGAGAGCCGCTCGCAGCGGTCCTGAAGCGAAAGAGTGATCCGTGAGTCGGATTCTCCACCCGGGTGGGCGCCGGCAATGCACGCGCCGGACGAGAAGATATTCAGGTGATCCTCGCTCGCGATGTAGCTGCACACGAGCGACGCAACCGCCACGCGTGGACTGGTAGTGCACAGCGCTTCAGCACACTGCTCCACCCAGGTCTGGGTGGGTATTGATGGCAGTTCATCGATACGGTGTGTGCTGAGGACAGACTGTCGAATAAGCTGAAAATGAGTCATATGCATTCCCCGAAGCATTCAAATTGAGTGTCCCCGATCCCTCTCATTATTGAATGTAACAGAAACAGAATACTGATAAAGAAGAAAATGGGTGCAGGTTATCGGAAATCGGTGAATAGACCCCATGGATTAAGGGGGTTTATCCCACGCTAACTCGTCGACCGGTGCGATATTTATTACGACCCTGTTCGATTCACTGAGCGTTGCGACAATTCAATAGGATCCGAATGACAAACGCGGGTTACCCCCCGCTTCATGGCGTTCAAGGCCGATTTAGGCCAAGAATCTGTGGATTCCGTGGCTTTTGTATGGAACCGGGGCATATTGGGGTGTCGTGATTGCACTGGGGCAACTGCGATGCTGACACCACCAATTCCCAGAATAAAAGAGCGGAGGGCTTGAACGGCGTTTGCTTGCCGTCAGGCGTTTGTATGTCGATCCATTTCGGGTCATCTCGATTTGTCTTTGCGCCCATGAGTTGGGAGCCCGAGCTTCTGGCGAAGCTTGAATCGCACCATGTGGTCGCCTGGGGCTCGGATTCTGCGTTGCGTACACGCTTCGGTGTTCGAATCAAGCAGTATCTGGATGCACAGGCCGGCACAGAAGTGCTCGTGCTCCACGGGCGCGGCATACTGGACCTCGAGGGGTTCTGTGCGCAACTCGAACGCCTCATCCCGACAGAACGGCTCGCTCGAACCGTCAACGGAGCACACGGCGTGGCTTCAATCCTCCGTCAGGACGGCGGCGGCATCATCGGTTCGCCCATCAGACAACGCTATTTCCTCTGGCACGACGCGGATGTGCTCCTCCGAAGCAACCCCGAACTTTTCGCACAGCTGGTCGAGGTCATCGCTGGCGTCAGCGCCGAGCTTGAGTTCGGCAACGAGGGCGGGATGCTGATCCAACGCGGCATCTATTTCGGGGGGCAGGCACTCGCAGACTACGCACGCGAGCCCGACGGCCAGTTCCAGTCATGGGAAGCAGACGGGCCCGGTGTGCCGTTCTGGTCGCTCGTGAGCGGCGTAGACCGTCCTTCCACATCGCTCTGCTCCATCGAAGCAATCATGAACGACTGACCCATCGCGGTCTCAAACCCGCCTTCGCGTATCCACAAACACACGCGTGCTTGACTTTGTGCGTACAGCGTGCTTGTGTGCTTGTCCATGCGCATAGTCAGCGGCCAATATAAACGACGAAAACTCCACTCGCCCCCGGAAGGCGCGATCACGCGTCCTTTCCCCGACATGGTCAAAGAGGCCATGTTTAATCTCCTGCGCGGGCACTTCGAGGGCGAAGCCGTGCTCGATTGTTTCGCGGGCACAGGCACGGTCGGGCTGGAGGCGGCATCCCGCGGGGCATCACGCGTCGTGTGCATCGAGCGCGATCGCAAGGTCACACGGGTCCTCGAC
Organism: Phycisphaerales bacterium; assembly: GCA_965216865.1. Classification (GTDB taxonomy): domain Bacteria; phylum Planctomycetota; class Phycisphaerae; order Phycisphaerales; family UBA1924; genus UBA1924. Next base: position 1,274,591 of record OZ244206.1, on the reverse strand, counting down.
CAGAACATCGAGATGCTCGGGGCGGAAGAAATCGTCGAGGTCGTCACCGGCGATGCGCTCGGACCCACGGCCATCCACCGTTGCCCTAAGCCCGTCCACATCATCTTCTTCGACCCGCCCTACGCGATGGTGTGGGACAAGGACGACTGGGTCCGCGTCCGCACGCAGTTCGAACGCCTCATCCAGCAGCTCGACGACACGGGGTACGCGGTCCTCCGAACGCCCTGGCCCTTGTTCCACAAGGTCGAGAGCGAGGAACTCCAGACGCACGCCAAGAAGACACCCACGCCAATCGAGATGGTCGACGGCGAGGAAATGATCGAAATCGATCTCAACGACCCGGCAGCCGAGGAACAGATGGACGCGTTCGAGAAGGACTTGGCCCGCGAGGCCAGCAAGCCCAAGTTCGAAACGATCGATATCGATCTGACGATGAAGGGCGCCCTCGGGCCCGAGACGCATGAATACGGCGGGATGGCACTCCACCTGTACATGCGCGATCCGGACGCGAGCTGATCGAGTAGAATCGATCTATGGAAGATCTGTTCGCGGGGGTCGGGGAGCGATCCACAACCGACAAGCTGAATGAGTACGAATCGGTCATCGCGGGTCTGAGCGATGCCCAGCGCCGCGCGGTCACACACGAGGACGGTCCGCTGATCGTCCTGGCTGGGCCCGGAACGGGCAAGACGCGGGTGATCACCTCGCGCGTCGCCCACATGATCCACGAACGCGGGATCGAGCCCGATCGGGTCGCGGCCGTAACCTTCACGAACAAAGCCGCGGGCGAGCTCCGCGAACGCCTCGCCAAGCTCGTCGGGCAGACGCAGGCGGCCAGGATCCACGCGTCAACATTCCACAGTCTCGGGCTGGGCATCGTCCGACGCTTCGCGGATCTGCTCGGGCTGCCCGGCGATCCCATGATCATGGATTCCGCCCAGCGGAATAGATTAATCCGCGACATCATCCGCGACGAGCGCCTCTACCGGAAGTCACTGAGCACCGGCATCAGCGCCGCGATCGATCACGCTCGGGGAACTATGGAATCGCTCCGTCACCTTGGCATGGACGCGCAAGCCGCACAATCATGGCTGGACAATGCGCGGGACGGCATCGACGAGTACGAGCAAAATGATCGCGACGCACGCTCCGCCGAGCTCGACCGCTTCGCGGACGCGATCGGGGTGTACGGGCACTTCGAGCAGCGGACCCGCGAGCACGGATGGATCGTGATCGACGATCTGATCATGCTCCCCACCAAGCTGATCCGCGAGAACCCGATGGTCGCGTCGATCGTGCACCACGACTATCGCCACCTCGTCGTCGATGAGTTCCAGGATGTGAACCTCGGGCAGATCGAGATGATCCGGGCGATCTGCCCGCCGAGCGACCGGGCCGATGTGTGTGTGGTGGGCGACGATGATCAGAGCATCTACGGGTTCCGCGGCGCCGACGATCGGGCATTCGCACACTTCGCAAGCATCTGGTCACACGCCCAGACGGTGCAGCTCACGACGAACTACCGCAGCGCCGAGGTAATCGTAGAAGCGAGCAACGCGTCGATCGTGCGCGCGGAGTCACGCTTCGCGCCCGACAAGGAAGCGGATGCGCACCGTGGGGATGTCGATGGTTCATCGATCCAGCTCGTCAAGATGGACCATGACAATCGCGCGGGCGAGGCCATCGCGTCGATGCTGCTCGACATGGCAAGCACAGGCGGGGAGGACTTCAGTTTCAGTTCCTGCGCCGTCATCGCCCGATCAAACCCGTTCCTGGAACATATCGCCCAGGCCCTAATGCTCGAGGGCATCCCGATCGATATGCGCGAGAAGGTCTCCCCAATGGAGGATGAGGGGGCGCGGGATGTGTTCGCGTGGGCACGGCTGATCGTGGACCCGGACTCCGCCCCGAACCTGCAGCGGGTCCTCACACGCCCGCCCTACCGCGTGGACCCGGTCAAACTCAACGCGTTGTTCGGGAGTTACCGCGCGGCGCGGTCCCGCTACGAGCAGGAAGCCCAGGACCCCAACGCGATGATCCGCGATCCGGGCACACTCGTGGGCTGGGTGCTCGATCGAAGCGAGGGGACAATGCGTGATCGGGTCGAGGCGATGCACCGACTGCTGACCGAGCTCGGGTATGTCGCCGGCGAGCAGCGGGCCGCGGAAGCCATCACAGAGATCATCAAACGCACAGGCGTTGTCCATCGTGACATGAGCGACGGGCGCAGCCGAGCACGAAGGATCGCGGCGATCTCCTCGATCGTGCAGTTCGCGCGTTCGCGTGCGGATCGGTTCGATGCGCCCGGCGATCTTGCTTCGATGCTCGCCTATTTCGACGATCTGGACGATCGCGATCAGGGGCTGGGCGAGATGCCCGAGGATCGCGTGTCGCCCCAGAACAACGACTCTCACTCGCTGGGCGATGAGCGCGGGGCGGTCGCGATGCTCACCGCGCACTCTTCCAAGGGGCTCGAGTTCGACACGGTGTTCATCGCGCGCGTGGGGCACCACGGCTTTGCGCCGTCGGGCAAGGGGGGCGATGGGTTCCTCCCCGAGGGAGTCGAGGACCGCGGCGACGATGAGCGGGACGAGAAAACCCGCACCGCGGACGAAGAACGGCGTGTCTTCTTCGTGGCGCTGACACGAGCCGAGCGCCAAGCGATCCTGCTCGCCAAGATCCCCAAGAAGACCAGTGTCGACAACTACGCGATGGAGCTGCAGGACGCGCTGGGCGAGCGTCTGATCGAGCGCGATGTGGACGAGGTCATCGACCCCGATCGTGCAGGGGATGCGGTCAGCCGACTGAGCGCAGAGTTCAAAGCGCTCTCACGCGTGCGCGATGCGTTCGATCAGGCAGAACGCGGTGCCCGGCGCGACGCGGCGGATGCCATCGATGCACACGAACTCGGAGAGATTCATCGCGACGAGATGATCGCGCGTCTCAACGCGGCCGCGGACCGGGCCGCGGCGGTGCACGAGGTGCTCCGCACGGGCGAGATGCCCGGCTGGATCACCGACACGCAGACACGCGGGTATGCGCAGCAGCTCCTCGATGTCCTTGAGGAACAGGACGCGCCGGGGCACGATGCGCCGCTGCACCCGGGGCTGGCGGCGCCACTCAAACTGAGCTTCTCGAAGATCTCCAGTTACCTGCATTGCCCGCGCTGCTTCCTCGCTGAGCAGGTGCACAAGCTCCACCAGGACGACAAGGTCAACGCGGTGCTCGGGACAGCGGTCCATGAGGGGCTCGAGCAGTTCTACAAGCAATGGCTGCGTGCGGACGCCGAGGGCAATGTTCGTCCGGGATACGCGGAACTCCGTAGCATGACGCGGGCACGATTCATGCACCATTGGCCTCGCGAACGAGAGATGGATCCATCAAAGCTCGAGCAGCTCGACGCGGTGCTCGATGTGTACTGGAACAGGATGTACGCGGACGACGCGCACCTGCTGGAGGTCGAGCGGGCGATCGAGATGCCATACGAGCACGAGGGCGTAACGCACATCCTCAAAGCAAAGATCGATCGCGTCGACACCAACGGCGACGGGTGGCGTGTGATCGACTACAAAACGGGATACCCAAGCAAGAAGCTGACCAACCCAGAGAAGAAAGACCTGCAGCTGGGCATCTACGCGATGGCCCTCACTCATGCCCTGGGCGAGCCGGGACCCGGCAGCGTATGTGAGTACTGGTGCCTGCAGGACGGGTCCATCGGGACGATCGGCTTCGATGCGCTGGACATGAAGAAGATCCATGCGTCCATCGATAAAGCGATCCAGGGCATGCTCGATGGGGATTGGTCACGATCGTCGGCATGCCGAAACGCGAAGGGGGACGACGCGCCGTGCATGATCCTCGAAGCACCCGGGATGACCTTTTCGGACGAAATCCGCCCAAAAACCGACGAATCTGAGTCAGGAACCCCGTTCTGATGAAGCGCCGAGAGGGCTCAGCGGTAGAGCGTAGCGTGAAATCCTCTTTATTGAGTCTGATGATCGCCGTCCTCACGGTGGTCGCGTGCGCCGGATCTGCTGCAGATCAGATCGAGGACGATCCGGGCGTGCGTCGCTACGGGCTCCGCAACGGGCTCGAGGTGGTCGTCGTGCCCACCCAAGAGGAATCGATCAAGCACAACATCGAGGGCAGCGGGGATTCGCTGCAGATGTGGCTGATCCTCGATGCGGGCATGATCGACGAGACGGATGCGTCCCGTGGGATCGCTCAGATCTGCGCCGACATGTCATCCCAAGGCGTGACGGGCTTCGACGAGGAAGCGATTAAGGCAATCCTCACCACCCAGAGCGAGCAAGCCCAGAACCCCAAGCGGACCCAAGGCGTGCAGGTCATACTTGCCAACACGATCTTCAGCGGTCACGCGCCCGTCGGGGATTCGGATGCGATGGAGCGTGTGCTGAAGTATTACGCGACAGTGCTGGATCCCGACGCGTGGGATGCTGCCGAAGAGGCCGGTTTCGAACACAGCCGAGCGCGATTGCGTGAGCGTGTTGAGCAGGTACTCGATCCGATGATGCGCGCAAGGCAACGCTGGATGGAGCGGCTGTTGGGGCAGGGGACGCTCGGAACACGACTGGATGTCCCCGAGCCAGAAGAGATCGAAAACCTCCGCCTTGAAGACGCGATCCAGTTCGCCCGTGATACATACCGCGCAAACCGGGCCACGCTGCTCATCGTCGGGGATGTCGCCGGCGTGGATCTGGACGCGATGGTGACCGCCACCCTGGGCCAAAGCCCCGCCGGGGCGCTGACCGAACGCGCAAGCACGGCGGACGGGCTCGGGGGTGAAAGCGTGATCTTCGAGCAGGAGCCCGGGTGGGATCAGCATCAGGCCGTGCTCGTCTGGGCAGAGATAACCCAGGATGCCCCGGACACGAAAGAAACGCTTCGAGAATATGTCATCGATCGAGTTGCCGAGGAGCTGATCCGCCGACGGATCGAGCGACTCGGTATCGCGCAGCTCGGTCGCGACAGCGAAATCGCGGTCGATCGATTCGAACTGGGCGGACAGGTCAAGCTCATGCAATGGGTCGTGGAGCGCGAGGGAACAGACCCGGACACATGGCACAATTCGATCGGGCTGCTGCTGAGCGAGCGTGAACGCCTCGCCCGTCACGGGGCACAGCGCGAAGAGGTCGTGCAGGCGCGAGCCGGGTTGCTCGCCGGCTGGCACCGCGACGCGGAAGAATGGCGCACTATGGGCACGCGAGACCGGGCACAGGATTACCTGTGGCTCCTGATCAGCGAACGCAAGATCATCAACCCCGGTCGATGGGATGAAATCGCGACCGGGCTGATGAGCACCATCCGCGAAGAAGAGATCGTCGAGGCCATCAGGCAACTGGTGAAGCCGGATTCTCTTCGCGTCCTCGTCTCCTGCGGCGGAGAGTCAGTTCAGGCAAAGGCGATGCAGGATGAGCTCGTATCATTTACCAGCTCGATGCGATCCAAACAGTTCGGCGCCCTCGATCCCGACTGGATGCGATCGCTCGGCGGCGATCTGCTCGATGACCAACGGGCCACAAGCGGACCGAAGCAGATCACTCAGCATCCAGCATCGCGAACATGGGGCGGAACGCTGGACAACGGCGTCCGCATCTGGACACGCCCAGCGGGCACAAGCACCCGCGCCGAACTCAGCGTGATGCTCTGGGGGCCCATGTTCGCGGATGGGTCCCTCAGCGCTGCGGAGATCGATGCGGCCATGCTCGCATGGATAACCCCGAGCACCGAGCAGCGCGATGCCGGATGGTTGGCCGTCTATCAGGAAACGCACGGGCTCGATGTGCAGGCCCGGCGAACCGTCGGCGGGGTCCGCCTCACGATCGAGGCGGACGCGGACACCCTCGGCTCCGCGCTGGAACTGATGTATGTCATGCTCGATCGCCCCATGATCGATGTCGAGGCCTTCGAGCGATGGGCCGCAGAGCCGTCGATTCAGTACGGAGATGACGATCCGCTTGATCGAGCACTGGCGCAGCTCTACCGCCCAGAACTCCTGCAGCGAGACGACCAACGCGTCACGATCGACATCGCCCAGCGTGCGCTCGCTCGGATCGTGCACAACGCTCGGATCGAGGTTGGGATCGCCGGAGCCATCGACCCGGCGGCTGCGCTCGAACAGGCCAGCGGGATGCTGGGCATGCTCAGCCCACGAGAACCACTCAGCGAACAAACGCAAACCGATAAACAGACGGACGGTCGGCGATCGCAGTTCAGGAACCAGCAGGAAACACGCGTGCAAGGCGAGAATCATGCCCTCATGCTCGGCGCGCGGGGCGGATCGATGGGAAACCTCGCAAACCTCCGAGCCACGATCCTCGCCGTCATGGTCCTCGATCAACACCTCGAACGCGAGGCCGAACAGATCGGGCTGTCAAAGGAAGACCTCGATGCGCAGGTCTTCATGAGCGAAGCGTTGGGAAACCAGTGGGCCATGATGATCCGAATCGGATCCGATGATCCAACAATCCACGAAGAACGAGCCCGCGAGATCATGCACCAGCTCTCGATCGACGGAATCGACGCCGAAGAACTCGCTGCGGTGCAGGACCGGCTCGTTGCATCGATCGATCGGTACTTCGATCGACCCGGATACTGGAGCTCACGATTGAGCACACTCGCGGTGCACGGGCGGACGGTCGATGATCTCTGGAACATCCGCGATGGCTACCGGGCAGTCACCGCTGAACAGGCGAGCAAAGCGCTGCAGGACACCATCGAACGCGGGGACTGGTTCCGCGTACACATCGAACCCGAGCGTGCTCCGACCGCAAAGTAATCAAGACCACGAAATCGCGATCGATCATCACGGGGAACATCAAGAAAAAAAGCGACCCATCAGGGTCGCTTCTTGTGTGTTCTGGATGTTCAGACAGCTTACTCGAGGGCGGCCGCACCCGAGATGATCTCGGTGAGCTCCGTCGTGATCTGCGCCTGACGCAGACGGTTGAACTGACGCTTGAGCGCGTTGCCCATCTTGCCCGCGTTGTCCGTCGCGGCCTTCATCGCGACCATACGGGCGATGTGCTCGGAGACGATCGCGTCGTTGAAGCTCTGGAAGAGAACCGCCTTGACGGCTGCGGGGAGCAGGTACTCAAGGAGCGATTCCGCGTCAGGCGAGAACTCGTACAGGTCGTTGTGCCCCGATGCGTCCTCGGTTGTTTCCGAGGCGTCGGGCGTCGCGAAAGGCAGGAGCTGCAGGACCGTCGGGATCTGCTTGCCCGCCGAGATGTACTTCATGTAGACGATGCGGACGGCAGAGATCTCGCCGTTGACGAATCGTTCGATGTAGTTCGATGCGAGGCGTTCAACATCCTCATACGCGGGCTTGTCGCCGAACGCGGGAAGGTGCTTGAAGTCGGTGTACCCGTTGAAGCGGAGCGCGGTCGCACCCTTCTTGCCCACAACCTCCAACTCGGAGCCCGGGTTCGCACGCAGGTGCTTGAGCGAGGTCCGAAGGATCGACCCGTTGTACGGGCCGCAGAGCCCGCGTTCGGCGGAGATGACGAGTGTCAGTTCCGGCGCGTCGGGGTTGGGTTGCGAGAGGAGTGCGTTGCCCTCGCCAACGCCCGCGGCGCTGAGCTTGGCAACGAGCCCGAAGAGCGACTCGGTGTAGGGCCGCGATGCAACGGACGCCTGCTGGGCGCGGGCGAACTTGGAGGTCGCGATCATCTGCATCGTGCGGGTAATCCGCTTGATGTTGCCGACCGCTTTCATGCGCTTCTTGATGTCTCGTGTATTACCCATGGGAGGGGATCGTAGGCCGGGATGGTTGATTGGTCATACGACAAGAGCCCCCTGAGGGGGCTCAATTGTGGGAATTTGGATGGATCGGGACTGGGCGACTCACTCCCCCGCGTCGTGGCGGTGGGGCGAGCGGGTTGTCTGGTTCTGGGCACGCCGAGGATCCTCGTTCGGGGTCGGGTGCGGGGTCTCGAAATGCATCGGGAAAGCCGTGGAGAGGGAGGTGATCTGTGGGGCGCGTTGGGCTTGGTTGTTGGGGTTGACGGATTCCGGCATGGTGAACACTCCTCTCTCCATGGTTTAGGTGTCACCCAGACGAACGGGCGACAACGCAGAATGACACATTTGATGAGGATGGCAAGGCAGTTCTCAGGAATCTGAGAGGATGAGTCCGTGGTACGCGAGGGTGATGCCATTTGGAAGGGAGGAATCCTCTTTCGCGTGAAGCAGATCGTGCGTCATATGAATCAGATAGGTCCGAGAAGGCGCGATCCGTTCCGAGGCCGCGATCGCCTGCTCCACCGTGAAGTGTGTCCGGTGGGGTCGATGTCGCAGCGCATCAAGGATCAGGGTCTCTACACCATCGAGGTGCGCGTAGGTGTCCTCCGGGATATCGGATGTGTCCGTGCAGTACGCGAGCGGGAGCGGCCCTGGGCTGGATGGGTAGTCGAAGCGGTAGCCCAGAATCGGGAGCTTGCCGTGCATCAGCGTAATCGGTGTGATGCGAAGCCCGAAAAGCTCAAAGGGCTCATTGGGAAAGATGATCGTCGGCTCCAGCGAGGCGATAAAGGAGGATTGGATGTTCGTGTGCGGCGAGAAGATGTGCTGATACACACGCCCCAACGCATTCATCGTGTGCTCGTCGGCGTAGATCGGGATCGATTGTCCTTGAACTTCGTTGAATCGACGCACCTCGTCGAGCCCGAAGGTGTGATCGACATGATTGTGTGTAAAGAGGATCGCGTCGATGCGTGAGATCTGCTCGCGGAGCACCTGCGATCGCAGATCGGGCGAGGTATCGATCAGAATTACGCGGTCCTGCCCCGTGTCGTCGGTGAACTCGATCGTGGCCGAGCATCGCGATCGGGTGTCGCGTGGGTCGGTGGAGGTGCAGGTGGTGCAATCACACGCGATGACGGGGATGCCCGCGGAGGTGCCGGTGCCAAGGAATCGAAAACGCATAAAGAAGGATAGGGGGCGGGAAAGGGGCGCAGGCGAACGAGATTGGCATAGAAAACGCCCCCGACAAGCGGGGGCGTTGATCAAATCAGGTTTGGGTGTGTCGATCAGGCGGCCTGGTTAAAGCCGTTGAAGCCCGGATTGAAACCAGAGTTGAAGCCGGGGTTGAACCCGCCGTTGAAGCCCCCGTTAAAGCCGGGGTTGAACGGGCCGGGGACGGGGCTGAAACCGTTGCCGCCATAGCCAGCGTTGAAGGAGTCGCCGGTGAACTCGGTGGGCTCGGACCAGTCGTCGTAGTTGCTGCCCCAGTTGCTCACGCCGTTGAAACCGGGATTGACATTGTTCCAGTTCCACGGGTTGAACGCGCCGAAGGGCGAGCCGACGAACGGGTTAAACCCGAAGCCGTTGTTCCATGAGCCCACGAAGGGGTTGTTCCAGTTCCAGCCCGAGTTGACGGGGTTGAACCAGTTGACGGGGTTCCACGAGTTGAACCCGTTGACCCCGAACCCATTGCCAGCACCGAAGCCATTGCCGCCGAAGCTGTTGTTGTTCCAGTTCCAGGGCGAGAAACCACCCCAGTTGTTGAAGGAGGGCACGCCGGGCACGCCGGGGAAACCACCGAAGTTGTTTCCGCCGCCGAAGCCGTTGAAGCCCCAGTTGTTGCCGTTGTTCCAGTTCCAGTTGCCGCCGTTGAATGGGGTGTTGAACATGCGCATGCGTCCTTTTGGTGTGTGTCTCGTTCGGTGCACACCGGCCCATGCCGATGCACGCCAGTTGGATCGGCGCGGATCAGGATCGGGTTTGGCAGGAATGGGGGAAAGGACCCAAGCCGACGAATCGGCACGCAGAAGTTGCGCGTTGGAGCGAGCGAGGCGAGGTTCTAGCGGGTGTAGGTCGCCACGCAGCCCGGCGCTTCGGTGATGCTCACGGATTGGACCCTGGCGCTGGGTGCCAGCGCATCGTCGAGCCGGGCGGCGAGTTCGTCGGCGATGTGCTTGGCAATCAGTTCGGCGGACGGGTTGGTGGTGTCGAACGGAGCGATCTCGTTGAAGTTCTGATTCGTAAAGGGGTTGCAGATCTCGACAAGCATGGCGTGAACAGTATGAAAATCGCAAAGCAGCCCGTCAGCATCAAGGCTATCGCCGCCGATGGTGGCTTTGGTCACGAAGTTGTGCCCGTGGAGGGGTTCCTGTGTGCCGGCGATAGAGATGGTGTGCGCGGCGCAGAACTCGTGGGTGACGGTGATGGTGTACACGCGTTAATCCTCCGATGGGTTGGGGAGGGTGACTTCGTTCGGGGTCGATTCCGGGGCGTTCCACTTAGAGAGGGATCGGAAGGCCATGACGGCGATAATGAGGTTCGCGATCACCCCGGCCGCCGAATGGGCGATGAGGTTGAAGGCGATCCAGCAGACCGAAGCGAGGGCGGCGAAGACGAACCCGTCTTTTTTGTGGATCCCCAGCCGATACATTGAGAGGAACATGAAAACCGCGGCGGCCCAATCGAGCCCGTAGTAGTGGAAGAGGAAATCTTGGACGCTTTGCGGCATGGGGGAAGGGTAGGGGTGATTAGGACTACAGTGGTCATGGAGATGAACGCAAGGAGCTGTGTATGTCAGATAATCGCGTAGCGTTGATCATCGGAGCCGGGAGCGGCATCGGTGCGGATGCGGCCAGAGCGCTCCACGAGCGTGGATATCGCGTAGGCGTGATGTCGTCGTCCGGGAAGGGCGAGGCGTTAGGGAATGAGTTGGGCGGGCTCGGTTACACGGGCTCAAACCTCGAGCCGGACGATCTCAAGCGGTTTGTCGATACGGCGGTCGATCGGTTCGGGCGGATCGATGCGGTGGTCAACAGCACGGGGCACGGCGCCAAGGGCGGGGTGCTGGAGCTGAGTGATGAAGAATGGCACACGGGGATGGATATTTATCTCTCGAGCGTGATCCGCGTCGCGCGTCTGGTGACGCCGATCATGAAGGGTGGCGATGGTGGGTCGATCGTCAATGTGTCATCGTTCGCTGCGATCGAGCCGGACCCCGATTTCCCGACCTCGGCGGTGTTTCGCGCAGGGTTGTCGGCATTCACGAAGATGTTCAGCGATGAGTTTGCGCTCGATTCGGTTCGAATGAACAATGTATTGCCCGGCTTTGTCGATAGTCTGCCTGAGACAGAGGCCCGGCGGGCAAGGATCGCGATCGGCCGCTACTCTCGGGTTCGTGAGATTTCAGAGACGATCGTGTTCCTCGCGTCGGACGCGTCGAGTTCGATCACGGGCCAGAACCTTCGTGTTGATGGTGGTTTGACGCGTTCGATTTGAAAGTGAGTGGATGCGATGAGTGATGCGCCGTTGATTCTGGGTGTGAGTGGGCTGCGGGGGATCGTGGGCGAGAGCCTCACGCCGGAGGTTGCGGTGCGGTATGCGGGGGCGTTTGGGAGTTGGTTACGCGAGCAGGTCGGTGATGTTCCACTGGTTTTAATCTGTCGCGACGGACGGATGGGCGGCGGTGTCATGCTCGATGCTGCCGCGGCTGGGCTGCGTGGTGCGGGGTGTGAAGTTTTGGATTGCGGTATTCAAACCACACCTACCGCCGGAGTGCTCGCATCGATCTATGAGTGTGACGGTGCGATGATCGCAACGGCGAGTCACAATCCGGGGGAATGGAATGGGCTCAAGTGCCTGATCGAGGATAATCAATCTTTCAGCGCTCCAAATGCTCAGATTGCCAATCAGATCATTACCCGATTCCAAGAGTCAAAGAGTGGGTGGATGTCATCAGCAGACATAGAGGGCAGAGTTCTAGAAAGCGCGGAGTGTTGCGCTCTCCATGCTGAATATGTATCCAACTTGGTTGCACCCAACGGATACATCCCTCGTAGTTCTGGTCAGGATGCGTATCGCCCTCGTATTGTGGTTGATTCGGTGAACTCCTCTGGTACGACAGTGACGAGTGATCTGATGCAGCGATTAGGGGCAAGCAGTATTCAGCTGCACGGCGACGGCTCGGGAATCTTCCCCCACACCCCCGAACCCACAAAAGAAAACCTCTCCGGCGAAGGCGGCCTCTGCGACGCCGTCCCCGGGCTCAAGGCCGATGTCGGCTTCGCCCAGGACCCCGACGCGGACCGCCTCGCGATCGTCGATGAAAAGGGCGCGTACATTGGCGAGGAATACACGCTCGTGCTCTGCGCTATGGCGCTCATGGAAGCGCGGGTCGGCCAAGATACGACGAGTGATGGGAAGCCGGTGTTTGTGGTGAACCTTTCGACCAGCCGCATGATCGACGATGTCGCCAAGCACTACGGCGCCGAGGTCGTACGCACCGCCGTCGGCGAGGCCAATGTCGTCGAGGCGATGAAGTCGCTCAAGGAATCCGGGCGCGATGTCGTCATGGGTGGCGAAGGCAACGGCGGCGTCATCTGGCCCGAGGTCACCTATGTGCGTGACTCCCTCTCCGCCATGGCCCTCACCCTCTCCCTCATGGCCCATACCGGCAAGACCGTCTCCCAGCTCGTCGAGATGATCAACGCCATGGGACCCACCGACGAGGTGAAAGCCAACGGCTACACCATCATCAAGAAAAAATCGGCGCTGGCGAAAAAATCCGACGCCGACCCGGTGGTGGAGCACCTCAAGGGGATCTACGACGCGCAGGACGACTGCCGCGTGGACCTGCAGGACGGCATCCGCATCGATTGGGACGCCAAGGGCGTCTGGGCCCATGTGCGGGCGAGCAACACCGAACCCATCATGCGGGTGATTGTGGAGGCCCCCAGCGCCGAAGAGGCGGAATCCGTAGCCGCCACGATCGACGAGCAGATCGCGTCCATGGGGTCGTGAAGGGGTCTGGTCGGGGATCTATACTGTGGGCATGAACGAAGCGGCTCAGGCATACACGATCGGATCAAAGGTGCGCGTCACCAAGGCCCTCTCCCACGGCGAGGAACTCTCGGCGTTCGTCGTTGAGGGCGAGATCCTCCGCATGGGGCAGCAGAAAACCGGTTCCTGGTACGCCCACTCGCGCGATAAGAAGCTCTGGCTCGACCGTCTCGAGCTCCGCAAGGACGACGGCGAGATCGTCGTCATCAACCTCGATCAGCGCACGACCGTCGAAGTCATCGCCTGATCTGAACCGGACCAACCTCGATTGATTCCACGGGCTTCATGCCCGTGTTTTTCTGCGCGCATCTCACGGTTTGTGCGCACAAATCGGTCGCGGCGCGCGCGCTCTTCGAGATTTTGAACAATTTTTTTATCGTGTTGCCCGGCCAGGGTTTAGCCGCTGAGAGGGGTGCTCGTAGTGACCGGCTTTGTGCGCACAAATCGGGTCGCGACGGGTGTTTGTGAGGGCGTGCGACACGAGTGACACGCCGGGAGAGGAGGAGGGCAGCTCGATGACGGATCAGCTCATGACGATCAACGGTGACGCGAATCAAGACTGGTTGAAGGCGAGGGAGGCGATCGGGGCGCACGCGCACCGTTCGAAGCCTCGCTATGACAAACTCTGGGCGTACTACCGGAATCCGATTGAGCTGGTCCGCGCATCGGGCCAGACGCACGGCGTGCATGGATCGATACGCGGATGGTACCGATCCGCACAGGAAGTCGGGCTCCCCGCCAGAATCGTGGGAAACGGAACAAGCGGCGACGAGCACGGGCGAAGAGAGGTCGTCATCGAGAATGACATCGGATGGCGCATCGCCGCCATGGTGGATTTCATGTTCGGCTCGCCCATCCGCATCGAATCACTCGCCAGCGACGAGGGCACGAAGAAAGAAATCGAAGACACGCTCGAACGCGTGTGGGAGGGCAGCGGCGGGATCGCCATGCTCCAGGATCTGGCCACGCTCGGGCATGTCTTCGGTCATGTCGACCTGCTCGTACGCGTGGACGAGGAAGCCCTGATCGCCTCGCGCCCATCGGACGCGGAACGCTGGGTCTCGATCGAACCCATCGACGCACGCCGGGGCGTGGCCGTGCTCAGTGACACGGACTATCGCGACATCGAGCTCTACGCCCTGCACATCGCCGGCGCGGACGCACAGGAGCACGCCCCTACCCGCGAGGCGGCGCGCCGGGGCTGGCTGGATCGGCTCCGCAGCGAGCGACGCACAACGCGAAACCACCCAACCCCAAGCGAAACGGGCACCAGCGAGGTGTTCACTCCGGACGGATGGCTGCGTGTCGAGGGCACCGAGGTTACAGCGAAAAAATCATGGTCGCTGCTCCCTGGCGTGCTGCCCGTCGTGCACATCCAGAACATGAGCCAGCCGTTCGTCTACGAGGGCATCGGCGAGGTCGAGGGGCTCGTCGGCTTGCAGGACGAACTCAACACCCGACTGAGCGACCGCGCCAGCCGCGTCACCATGCAGAGCTTCAAGATGTACCTCGCAAAGGGCATCGACGGGTTCCGAGGAACCAGCGTCAACCCCGGCATGGTCTGGAGCACCGACAACCCGGACGCGAGCATCACCAGCTTCGGCGGCGACGCCAGCAGCCCCAGCGAGAATGCCCACATCGGCGAGATCCGCGAGGCCATGGACAAGATCAGCGGCGTGCCCCCGGTCGCCGGGGGCGTGGTCCGCGCCAAGCTCGGCAACCTCAGCAGCGCCAACGCGCTCCGCGTCACGCTCATGGGGCTGATCGCCAAGACCATGCGCAAACGCGTGTCATACGGGCGCGGCATCGAGCGGGCAAGCAGTCTCGTGCTCGACTACCTCAACGCCGCGGGCGTGCTCAAGACAGACCCGAAGGAACGCGGGGTGCGCGTGGTGTGGGGCCCGATGCCGGTCGTGGACGAGGAGTCCGTGATCGCCGCCGGGCGGGCCAAGCTCGAGCTTGGCGTGGACGAACAAAGGGTGCTCGACGAACTCGGATACAGCGAGAACGACCCGGGCGTGGTCTAAGCGAAAGGAGAAGAGCAATGAGCAAAGCGGGCGCGGGAGGCGCGGACAACCTGGACGGCGGCGGCGGCGAAGCCAGCGTGGAAACACACGAGATCGCCGTGAACGAGGAGGTGATCTGGAAAGCACGAGCGGAAGAAGCGGAAGAGCAGATCGAAGCGCTGCGGCTCGAGATCGCCGAGCTCGAAACGGCGCTCACACAGGCGCGGGAATCACTCGTGCACACCGAGCGGCGCAGCGAGATCGACCGGGAACTGACAGCCGCGAAGGCGGTCGATTTGGAAACGGCACGCTTGCTGACCGAGGCGGTCATCGCGGAGATGGACAAGCCGGATGTGGCGACGGCGGTGCGGGAGCTGTGCGATCGCAAGCCGTTCCTGTTCGGTTGCGGAAAACGCGGGACGGGCGGCGGGGTCTCCATGTCCCCATCGCCGCAGGCAAGCGCGGATGAAACGCTGGGCGCGATGGCGCACACGGCACGCAACAGCGGCGATCGCAGCGAGCTGCTCCGCTACCTGCGTGCCCGGCGCGCGAAGTGAACGCGCAGGACGATTCACACACGGTTGGTTTGAAACAGGTCATTGAGATTGGGAGGAAATATGGCATTCACAGGGAAAGCAACATACTCAGCAGGGACGCAGCTCCCGGAACTGGTTGAAGATGTCAGCGACATCATCGGGATCGTCAGCCCGCACGAGACACCGTTGCTCGATCACCTCGGTGATGCGAAACGCGCAGCCATGTCCACGGTCCACGAATGGATCGAGGACGCGCTGCTGCCAAACAGCGGGCAGATCAATCAGTCCAGCTTCACGCCGAGCCCACAGGCGGCCAGCACCATCACGGTCGACGACGCGAGTGTCTTCCGCGAGGGTGATCTCATCCGCCCGGGTGAATCCGGCGAGGTCGCGATGGTCGTCGCCGTCGTCACCGCGTCGGATCAGATCGCGCTGGTCCGCGGCTACGGCGCAACAACCGCCGCAACCCTCAGCGACGACATGAAGCTGACCATCATCGGCAACGCCGCGCTCGAGGGTGATGTGGCCCCAGAGGCACGCTTCACCAACAGGGTGCGCAAGAGCAACTTCACACAGATCTTCACCGCCGGGATCGATGTGTCAGGGTCCATGCAGGCCAGCCGGTCCTACGGCGTCGCCGACGAGGTCGACTACCAGAAGCAGGAGCGAATGCGCGAGCTGCTGCGCGATCTGGAAAACTGCGTCATCAACGGCGTCGCCCCAGCGAGCGACGGGCAGGGATCAGGCACCGTCCGCCGATCGATGAACGGCATCCTCCACTCCATCCAGACAAACATGTTCATGCCGGGCATGGACGGCATCCCCGACGGCGATGGCGCGGGGACCGATGAGCTCAATGAGGCGGTCCTCAACGCCGCGCTCAAATCCATCTGGGAACAGAGCAGCGGGAACATCGACACCATCGTCGTCGGCGGCGCACAGAAGCGACGCATCAACTCATTTGCCAGCGGCAGCCGCGCATACCTGCCCGACGACCAGGTCTTCTCCGACATGATCAGCGTCTACGAGAGTGACTTCGGCGTGTGCCGCGTCATCATGAGCCGGTGGGTGCCAACCGACAGCGTCCTGCTGCTCGACTCATCACGCATCAGCGTCATGCCCATGCAGGGGCGCAGCTTCCAGTACAAACCGCTCGCGGCCACCGGCGACTCCATCAGCGGGCAGGTGCTCGGCGAGTACACGCTGGAGTTCAAGAACGAAAACGCGCACGGCGTAATCTCAGGGTTGGCGGTGTGAGTCTCGCTCTCCTCCCCCGTGCGTGCGGGAAGGTGCCGAACACAGTGAAGCGGAGGAGTCTGTCAAAAACCAGGCGCGTGCTTCGCAGCATTCCTCATGCAACAGAAGGTTGAACACGAACGAGCTGGCCGAAAGGCCAGCACAAAACGCGGGGTTTCAGCGGGGGCGCTGGGGCTCGCGGCCCGGGCGGGAGGGGTGCCCGCCCGGGCCATTCAAAGAGAGTGGTTTGGAACAAGTGGTTCTCAGTGGAAAGGCGGAGACAATGTTTTCAAAGGATCGAGACCTAGTCGTGCACGAGCCGGGGCTGATGCGCGATGTGGGATGGGCGGGGCAGCGCCGATTGTCGGTGATCGGCGGGATCAGCGGCACACAGCTGACAATCGAGACAGGATCGTTCATTGATGCCGGGGTCGAGGCAGGGCACACGGTGATCTTCGATGGGATCACCCTGGAAGTTGTGAGCGTCGAAAGCGCGACCACAGCCACGGTGAGCCTGATGCGCGCGGATACATTGGGCGCGGCCGTGCCGCCCATCGAGGCCGACACACGAACCGTGGTGGTGCACGACTTCTCCGCGCAGCGATCGATCGTGCACCGCCAGGTGCTGACCATGCTCGGGATCGATGCCCCGGGCGAGGATGTCTTCGGCGTCGATGAGACAATGATCACCAACACGGGCGCACTCAACCGCCTGGAGACACTCGGAACCCTCCACCTGATCTACGCGGGAGCATCGGCACCATCACGGGCAACCGATCGGTTCGAGCAGCGAGCGGAGCTCTACCGACAGCGTTACCAGCGCGAGCGGGAATCGGTGATCGCGATGATCGATACGGATGGCGACGGGATCGCGGAGGTCACCCGTCGCCCAAACGCGTTCGTGCTGGCAAGGGGGTGAGCGATGATTGTGCTTCGACCAGACCGGGTGGACTTCGATGGCGATGCGTGGAACGGCGTGGTGCGGGTCGCGATCGATCGCGTCTCAGCGCGCACCATCGAGGGATACGACGAGACCGGCAGCTTCGCGACGCATGTCGATGTGGCGCGCCAGCGGGTGATCATCAGGGTGACGCAGGAGATCGAGGGCGATGATCTCGAAGCACCTATCCCCGGAGAGTTGGGCGAGCTGGAGCTCATGGCGGGCAACGGGACCGAGCACGATCGACGCCGTCTGCGCTGCGACTGCGTGATCGAGTCCGTGCAGAACAAAATCAGTGATTACGGCGCAACACGAAGCATCGTCCTGATTGCCCAGAGTGAGTCTGGCGAGATCGACCCGGTGCGGATCACAAACCCATAAGGAGGTGAAAGATGGGGAGTTCGTTCAAGGGGAACGATCTGTTCGGCAGCGGCCCGCATGTCTTTGAAGTGGGCAGGCAAGGGCGAAGGATCGTCTCACTCGCGGCCCTGTCGGGCGATCCGAGTGTAGAGGGGACGATCGAATCGGGCGACTATGAGCTCCGCGTGACGGTGAAGGGGCGATTAGTCGCAGGATCGGAGAGCGCGCTGTGGACACTCCGGGACGCCATCGCGACGGAGTCGGGCTTCGAGGTCGCGGGCGGGGATCTCGTGGATCATCACGGGCGCACATGGAGCGGTGTGAAGCTGTTCTGGGTCGAGTGGGATGGAGCGGTGAATCGGGGCAGGACCTGGAGCATCGGCTACGAGGCGTTGTTCGGTATCACAGGATGAGGTGACGAGATGGATACAGAGATCATGAGCGCCCTGACGCAGTTCGGGGTCGCGGGGCTGATCTGCTGGATGTGGTTGGTGGAGCGACGCGCATCGGCAGATCGAGAGCGTCAGATATCCGAGGCACACAAGGCGATTATCCAGCAGCGCGACGAGCGGGACGGGCTGATCGAAGTCGTCCGGGAGAACACCCGGGCGCTGGCCATGCTCGAGGGTTCGCAGCGGGAACTCATCGGCGCCATCGAGCGGATCGGCGGGCATCATGACCGGCGTGCATCGTGAGCGACAGTGGGCATACGATAGATGTATGCCGAGCCGCCCCGCAATGTTCATCATGGGATTACTGATGCTGACGGCGATCGTCTTGATCCCGGGGTGTCAGGGCTCGGTCATCTTCCGCGAGCAGGTGGTCCGCACCGACGATCTGCTCGCCGTCCCCGGTCCGTTCCGCCCGTCCGTGATGCGCGTCCACCCGCTGACGCACACCGAGACCCGCGCCGACGGTGAGGCGGTTATGGTCCTGCATGTCGAGCTCAAGGACCCCTGGGGTGACACGGTCAAGGGCGTCGGGCAGGTGCAGGTGCAGCTCCGGCGCGCCAGCACCACAAGCACCATCGGCGACCGAGGCACACGCTGGGATCTAGATCTGCGCAAAATCGAAGAGAATGTAACCTACTTCGATTCCGCGACACGCACCTATCGCGTGGTGCTCGGCGGGCTCCCCGATTGGCTCGATGAATCAGTCCTCGCGGGCGATCCGGAACCGGCCCGGGTGCGGGTGCTCTTCCACACAGCGAAGGCCGACGGCGAGCCCGTCGTGCTGCAGGACGAGTTCGTGATGCGATAAAAAAACCGCGACACTCGGCCGCGGTTTGAATCGAAAAACATTCTTTATTCTCAATCCTCGATCAGATCGAGCTGGCGGTACTTCTCGCGGTACTTGTCGCGCAGCTCGGTCTGCTTGTTGGTCAGGTCGATCTTGGACCCTTGAATCCACGCGTGCTCGACGATGGAGGTGACATCGAGGATGTCGCCGTCGGTCACGACGAGCGTGGCGTGCTTGCCCGGTTCGATGGAACCCAGCTCGTTGCCAACGCCGAGGATCTCGGCAGCGCTGAGGGTGATGCCCCGCAGCGCGGCGTCGTGGTCCAGCCCGTGGGCGACCGAGATGCCCATCGCCTCAGGCAGGTTCCGCTCGTGCGCGAAGCGCCCGGACATGGTCAGCGACCATTTGACCCCGGCGGCTTCGAGCTTGGCGGGCAGCGTGTAGGGCTCGTCGTACGCGCCGTCGTTGCGTTTGGGGAACCCGTAGGTGCCGCCGATGATCACGGGGGTGTCGGTGGAGGCGAGCAGATCGGTGCACAGGTGCGCATCGCGCCCGCCGACGATGACGGGCTTGAGCCCGGTGTCGATCGCCCAGTTGACCGCCGTGGTGATCTGGTCGTAATCGTTCGCGTTGATGAAGACCGGGTTCTGATCCTCCGCGGATTCAAGGACCGTTCCCAATGCTTCGAGCTTCAGATCGCGCAGATCGTGCTCGGCGGCGTACGCCGCGGCATTGGCGAAGACCTCGTCGAGGGCGGCGATGCGTTCGTCGCGCCGTTCGCGTTGGCGCTTCGCGTTGTCCCCGGTGTAGCGCATACGGGGCCAGGAGATGATGACGCCGGCGTCGCGCTCGATGGCCAGGTCCTCGGTGGTCCAGCCGTCGGCCTTGAGGATCGAGGCGCGACCCGGGATGGTCCCGCCGGTGGGGAAGACCCCGAAGGACAGGATCCCGTTGGTGCGTGCGGTGGGGATGACGGTGGAGTCGGGGTTGACGGCCACATACGCGCGGACTTCGGGGGTCATGTCGCCGACCTCGTCCTTGTCGCGGGTAGCGCGCACGGCGGAGACTTCCTCGAGCCCCAGGATCGTGACGGAGTCAATGAGCCCCGGGTAGAGGTGCTTGCCCGAGAGATCGATGAGTTGCGTGTCGGGACCGAGCGAGATCCGTGGCATGACATCGTCGGCCTTGCCAACGATGCCGATGATCCCGTCGGAGAACGAGACGACGCCGTTCTCGATGGTGTCACCCGAGACGGTGTGCACGGTGGCGCCCACGAGGAACACGGGGCTGGACTGGGCCGGCGCAGTGTGTTCGAGATCCTGCGCCAATGCGCCGGTGGCGGCGATGGCGAGTGTCGTAATGAGTGTTGCTGTCTGTTTCATGATGTGAATCTCATGGATGATGTGTGTTGATGATGATCAGTAGTTGGTATGGAACGCGGGGAGCATGTCGCCGCAGCCGCACTCGCCTCGGGCGGTGTTGAAGTGGTGATCATGGCTCTCGTGTCCGGGATCTACAAGGTCGTCGTGCTCGTGGTCATGCTCGGTGTTCTGGGTCTCCTCGAGCGGCTTGCCGTCGCGGATGATGAGCTGGATCAGGCGGTTGCGTTCCGCGGTGTCGCGAGCACGCATCGATGCGTCCAGATCACGCGAGAAGAGCAGACGCCCGTCCACGAAGGTCATCTCGGGTCGCGAGAGCGACGAGAGCGGGTTGCCCGTCCAGACCACGACATCGGCGTCCTTGCCCTCTTCGAGCGAGCCGACACGGTCGTCGATCATGAGCTGCTTGGCGGGGTTCATGGTGACGAAGTTGAGCGCTTCCTGCTCGGTCATCTCGATGCCGCTGAGCTTGGCGTACTTGAGCGCCTTGCCCGCTTCGACATGCATGCGCCGGGCGACATCGTCGGAGTCGGAGTTGAAGCTGGTGAGCAGTCCGACCTCGTGGTTGATGGGTCCCGCGAACGGGATCGCGTCCACGACCTCGTACTTGTACGCCCACCAGTCGGAGAAGATGGATGCGCCGATGGCGTGCTCCTTGACGACCTCGGCGACCTTGTAGGTCTCCAGCCCGTGCTGGAAGGTGCCAATCTTGAACCCGAACTCTTCCGCGAGTCGGCAGAGCATCAGGATCTCGTCCTGTCGGTAGGAGTGGCAGTGAATCAGACGATCGCCCGCGAGGATCTCGGCGAGGATTTCCAGTTCAAGGTCGCGGTAGCCGGCCTCGGTCTTGTTGCCACGCTCGGCATACTCGCGTGCGCGGACGAAACGGTCACGCATGAGTGTCTCGACACCGAGGCGTGTCTGGGGGTAGCGTGTGCCGCTCGAGCTCCAGTTGGACTGCTTGACATTCTCGCCGAGCGCGAACTTGATCCCGGGCTTGGCGTCCTCGAAGTACATGTCCTTGGGCTTGTCGCTGTCCCAGCGAAGCTTGATGGTCTGCGACTGCCCGCCGATGGGGTTGGCCGAGCCGTGCAGGAGGAGCGACGAGGTCAGCCCGCCCGCGAGCTCGCGGTAGTAGCCCGGGTGGGCGGGGTCGATGGAATCGGCGATGCGAACCTCGGATGTGACGGCCTGCCCGGACTCGTTCACGCCGAAGCGGAAGAGCCCGGTGTGCGAGTGGGCGTCGATGAGCCCGGGGGTGATGTGCATGCCGGTGGCGTCGATGGTTTCCGCAGCGATGCGGGGATACCCGCCGGTGCCGATCTGCGCGATCTTGCCGTCGCGGATCAGCACCCACCCGTCCTCGAGGATGCCGTCGTCGGACTGGGTCCAGACGGTCGCGCCGTGGAGGATGTAGTTGCGTTGCTCGGGTGCCTCGGGGTAGGCGAACGGGCCGAAGGGCGCGTCGGGCATGTCAGGGAGCGCATGGACGGGGTCGGGACCTTTTTCCGACTTGGTGGCGGTGAGGGTGAAGCCCTTGCCAGATGGGAGGGTGCCCATGCCGGCGATGGTGCCGTCTTCACTGGGCGCGGTGAGCGCGATGGAGAAGGTGCCGGGATCGCCGAAGGGTTCGTGCTCGAAAGTGAAGGTGAACACGCCGTCCTTTGGCTCAACATTCTCGGCTTTCTGTTCGATGTTGTCGCCGTCTTCAACGCGTTCGATGACGGTGACTTTGTCCTTGCCGATCTTGAAATCGAGTTTGTGCTCTTCGGAGAGCACCGCGTTCCATGTGCCGTAGAAGTCGGAGGCGTTGGGCGTGTCGTCCTTGTCTCCGAACCACTGCACGACCGCGCCGCTGGGTGCGATGGAGGAGCCGCGGATGGTGCCGTCTGGCGCGATGGTTGCGGAGTTGATGTAGGCGCCGATGTCATCCTCTTCGTAGTCGACGAGGAAGGAGATCGCGTTGCCGTCGATGCTGACCTTGGTTGCTTTAGTCCTGACGGGTTCTTCAACGCCGTTGGAGTCGATGATGGTGAGGGTCTTGCCGTCGATCTCCATGCCGACCTTAAAGTCTGCGCCCACGAGGCTCAGCGTCCAAGTGCCATCGAATCGGGCGTCTTCGCCGTCGTTGATGTGGTGTCGGCGTCCGTCGATCCAGGTGTCGATGATCTTGGCGTCGTCGTTGGGATCGAAGAGATCGCCCGATGCGACGACAAGGTTGGCGATGTTGCCCTTGCTGATCGTGCCGTGCCCGTCGAGACCGAGGATCTGTGCGGGGTTGGTGGTGATCATGGCGAGCGCGTCGTTTGCGGGCAGGCCCTTCTCGATCGCGGTGTGGAGGTTGTTCCAGAACTTCTCGCCCGAGCGTCGCTTGCTGGTGGTGAGGGCGACATCGAGCCCGGCGTTGTGGAGCCAGCGTGCGTTGGCGGGGGCGCGTTCCCAGTGCTGGAGGGTGGCGAGATCGACATCCTCCATCGCGCCGATGCTGAACACATCGGGGGTCTCGGGGAAGCGCAGCGGCACGATGACCGGGTGGCCCATCTCCTTGAAGAGATCGAGGCGTCGGTGCGCGGTGCCGTTGTCGACGATGACGATGTTGGGATGCTCGAACTCCTTGGCGATGTCGTCGGCGAGCGCGGCCTCGAGTTCCTGGGAGATGTCGTAATAGAAGGTGGTCTCGTTCGGGTTGATGTGATCGAGGATGGTGGAGTCGGTGTGCTCGGATGCTCGGCGTGTGTCCGCGTCGCTGAAGTTCTGTCGCATCAGCGCGACGACGCCCATGTGGGATGTCGGGTAGCCGCGGTTGCCGCCCCAGCTGCCCCGATCGAAGCCCATCGCCTGCCCCGCGTTGGACTTGTAGACGGGCGGATCGCCAAGGGAGTCATCCCTGAAGTCGTCCGCGGTGGAGACGACGGCGGTCCAGCCGCGGAAGATGCCCGAGTCCGGTGCGATCATGGCGGTGGTGAAGCCCATGCTGCGGAGCGAGCCGGCGGCATCGCTGCCGAGCCCGACGCGGAGGGCGTTGTCGTGGGGTGTGATCCGGGTGGACCAGTGGGTCCCGGTCTCGTCGGCGGGGAGATCGGGGGTCTCGACTTCGATATAGGGGTCGATGAAGCCGGCGTAGACATGGGCATCGTCGATGTCCCAGACCTGGGCGTTGCCGGGCTTGAGATCGGAGCCCACGGCGGAGACCTTGCCGTCGACGATCAGGATGTCTGTGTCCTCAAGCACGGTGCCCGGCTTGGTATGAACCGTGGCGTTGGTGATGAGGTGGCGTGCGGGTGTCGCGGGGGACATCCCGTTGGGTCGGGGTGCGAGCGGGTCGTGTGATTGGGCAAACGCGAGCGTAGAACCACTCGCGATCAGCGCGATAGTGACAATCTTCATGTGTGAGAGACTCCTTCTGAGAGCCCATGGTACCGAAACTCGGGGGTTTTGGTGGCACCTGTTCGCCCAACACCCCGGGATTTTGCCTACCCTCTGATCTCTCGCGTGCGGATTGTGCTCGCGGCGGCTGGGTAATCCACTCCACCACGATTCTGGGTGTTGAAATAGAGAAGGTGCAACTGAGATGACAATCGATCTGGTCAAGGGAAACGCGGTCATTGGGCAATCTGGCGGTCCGACGGCGGTCATCAACGAGTCGCTGGTGGGTGTCGTGGAAGGGTTGCGCCGAGCGGGCGCGGGGATGCCGGGCAATCCGATCAAGAAGATCCTGGGCATGCGTCATGGTGTGACTGGGCTGACGAACGGCGATCTCTATGACCTGACGGATTATCCGCATGATCGGCTTCAGATCCTGGCGCAGACCCCCAGCGCCGGGCTCGGCTCGACGCGCGATAAGCCCGACGCGGCGTACTGCGAGCGGATCCTTGAGTCGTGCAAAGAGCACGATATACGCTACTTCTTTTATATCGGTGGCAACGACAGCAGCGATACCTGCCGCATCGTCAACGAGATGGCGCGGGAGACGGAGTACGAGCTTCGTTGTTTCCACATCCCCAAGACGGTGGACAACGATCTGATGATCAACGACCACACGCCGGGCTTCCCGAGCGCGGCTCGTTTTGTGGCCAAGGCGTGTATGGCGGACTTCTTGGACAATATCTCGCTGCCGGGCATCAAGATCAATGTGGTGATGGGTCGCCACGCGGGGTTCCTGACGGCCGCGAGTGCGCTGGCGCGTCGTGATGACCGTCTTGAAGCGCAGGGCGGATCGACGGACGGGCCGCAGCTGATCTATCTTCCCGAAGTACCGTTTGATACGGAGCGGTTCGTGCAGGATGTCACGGAGGTGTATGACAAGCGTGGGCGCTGTCACATCGCGGTGAGCGAGGGGATCTCGGATAAGGACGGGAACCCGATCGGTGCGATGCTGATCAAGAACGCGCAGACGGACGCGCACGGGAATGTGCAGCTTTCCGGCTCGGGCGCGTTGGGTGATGCGTTGTCGGACCTGCTGAAAGAGAAGATGACGCCGGCGGGCGGCAAAGCGCCGCGAGTGCGTGCGGATACCTTCGGGTATGTGCAGCGTTGTTTCCCGGATCAGTCGCCCGTGGATCAGAAGGAAGCGCGGGGCGTGGGTCGCTACGCGGCGCGTCTGGCGACGAGTGGTGATCTCGACGGGTCGGTGGCGATCATCCGGACCAGCCCGATCGGCGAGGGTCAGCCCTACGCGGCCAAGTATGAGCGGATCGAGCTGAGCGATGTGGCGGCGAAGACCAAGCACATGCCCGAAGAGTTCATCGAGGGTCACAACAATGTGTCGCAGAAGTTCCTGGACTACTGCCGCCCGTTGGTGGGGGATCTGCCGCTGTACGAGCGGATCTGATCAGCTGCGGTTTAGAAGAACTCATACATGAATGAGGAGAGCCACAGCATGATGGTGATGATCAGGTACGCGAGCATCGGGGATGATACCTTTGTTGCGGTGATCTCTTGATCTGAGCGGGTTCTCCTGCGAACCCGAACGGTGAAGATCGACAAGGCGAGGTATGCGATCAGTCCTATCACGCCCTGTATGATGTATAGATATAGGGTCACGCTTGACGCTGCGCTGAAGATTGCCATGTTCAGCCAGAAGATCGTTGTGTATCCGGATATCAGAATCTGGGCGATGCAAAGCACCAGTAGCATCGAGAGGATGCGCCTTGCAAGTTGGCCGTGTTGTTGCTTCCACCCGCCGTCTTCATGCAGTATCGCGAGCGTGTACCCGCACTCAGGGCATGCAGCGGTGACGCCGCCGCGTCGGTTGTAGGCGCAGTTGGGGCAGGGCACATCGCGAGATTTCAGGTAGGCAGCGGCCAGCTCATCCGGGTTGAGTGGCGACTCGCTCATGGGTCAGGTTGCCTGCAGCGCGGTCTCGAAGACCTGCACGCGGGCCTTGAGGATGCCCTTGGTGATGGCGGGGTCCTGAGCGGCGATGGAGATCGCGTCTTCCTTGGTGGGTGCTTCGTAGATCAGGATCCCGATGTAGGGCGGTTCGTGTGTGCGTCCAGCGATGTGGAGTGAGCCCATGTCGAGGAGCTTCTGGTAGTACTTGAAGTGGGCCTCGATGGCGGCGGATTCTTCGCTGGAGAGGTTCTCGGGCAGGTCGGGGCGGGTTGGTTCGAGGAAGCAGATGAACTGGGGCATATGTCACTCCGGGGTCGTTGGTGCTGGGCCAGTACTGTACGAAAAAACCCCGCCGGTTGTTGGGGCGGGGTGCAAAGAAGTTGCGTTTCTGCTCGGTTACACGGCATTTTTGGATCAGATCGGTGATCTGGTCGTCATGGTTTGCGGGTGTACTGGATCTCCATGCACTTGGATTCCTGCCCCGCGTGCTCGCCCTGGGTCTGGGTGAAGTAGGTTTCCATGGAGTGGTGATCGGCGTCTTTGATGGTGATCACGGTCCGCTTGAGCATTGGCTTGCCCGATCCGGGGTCCGTCATCTCGCCCTTCATCTCCCATGATGTTGATGCGGGGTCGTATTGCCCGCGTTCGAGCTGGAAGAAGGTGGCCATGTCGTCGATCCAGAACCCTTCCCAACGCTGATCGAGGGTGTTGTATCCCCAGTAGCCACGCCCGTTGAAGCTCGCGTCGTTGTTGGTGTAGTGCTGGTGGAGGAATCGTCCGCCCAGGTCGAGCGTGTTCTCCATGACGCCTTCGGAGACGAAGGGATCGCCGGGGCCCATCCAGATTGTGACGACGGCGTCCCATGAGCCGACGAACTGGTTGAAGAGCGTGTGCTGCTCCGCGGTTTGTCCGACGGCGGCACAGGCCGCGAGTTCATCGGGCAGCGTCTTGCTTTGATCGCTCATGGTTTGGTCTCACTTGCGTGTGTATTTGATGGTGCCCGATTGGAACCATGTACCGTCGGGCATCTTGTCGTAGAAGTGATCGGTGAAGTGGTCGTCGTCGTGGTGTGTGGTGACGATCTTCATGGGGTTGTCGCCCATGGGTGTGGAGGAGATGCCCTTCATGACGAGGTCGCCGTCCTCGTTGTGGTTGCCCTCGAGGTAGGTGATTTTGGTGGACATGGTGTCCATCCAGATGGAGACATACTGGTTGTGGTATTTGTCGTAGCCGGCGTAGGAGAGGCCGTTGAACGGTTGTCCCATGAAGTCCATCTCGAAGTCGCACTTGACGAAGCGTCCGCCCATGACGGATTCGATGGTCATGGAACCGGTGCTCTCCATAGGTGGGGCGGCGGGGTCCATGATGAAGCTGGATTTGGCGGTCCATTGGCCGCAGGTTTTCATGAGCTCTTCGTGCTCTTCTCCCGGTGTGGCCATTGCGGCCATGGATGCCATCATCTCTTCGGGCGACATCTCCATCATCTGATCGACCTCGTCCTGTGTGACGGGGTTCTTGGGCTCGTGGTCTGGTCCGGAGGCGATGAGAACGGCAAGCGAGGACGCGGCGAGTGCGCCAGCGCCGAAGGCGATGAGTGAACGGGTGTTCATTTGGATGTCTCCTGCGTGCCCCTGGGTGTGTTGTGTGTTGGAGTGCCCGCCGTAGGGGTGGACGGGGGTTTGGGTATTGTGACTGGTTTTGGGGCGGGTGTCGAGGTAATTATCGGAAATACCGAAAATTATCCTTACATTTTTTCTGGTACTCGGTCGGCGAATGCGAATTTCGTTGGTAGGGAAGCTCAGGGGCGGGTAGAGTTTGGTCGGAATGGTGTCGATTTGATGCGTTGATCACGGCTTGTCCATTGCGTTTACATTCTTGAGTCGGAGATGGCCGTGCGATTTATTGTTTTCTACATGCTGATCGGTTGTTTCAGTTCTGTTCTGTTGGCGCAGACTCAGGGTGTTGCGTGCTCTTATGAGAGCTATCTTCAGTTTCTTGAGACCGATGATTCTGTGAACCATCTGATCGTTCATGATGAGCATCTCTTTGCTTTGACGGATTCGGGCCTCGTGGTCTTTGATATTTCGACACCGGCGGACCCGGTTTTGGTGGGGACTCTCGAATCTGAGATCCCGTTTTATCATGCGGCACGGGTCGGTGAGAACCTTTTCTGTATCGACGGACAGGGATTTCGGGTGATCAACATCGCCAATCCCGAGATCCCGTTTATTGATGGATATCTGCTTGGATACTTTGGGAATCGTGTGGGTGTCAGTGGAGATCGTGCATATATCGCATCGACCTACTCGTCGGCTTTGCACATACTCGACATATCGAATCCGTACTTTCCGATGTACTCGCAGGAGGCCCGGCTGGATGGGGAGTGCGCGGGCATGCTTGCGGCGGGTTCGAAGCTGTATGTGGCGAGCCCTGATGCGCTCACTGTTTATGACTTGACCTTTCCGGATGTCCCCATGGTGGTTGGCGAGCTTCCTATCGGGGCAGATGGCCATATCAAGCTCGATGGCGACCGCCTGTACATGCCAGGGGCGGGGGATGGTGGAGTTGTTGTTGATGTTGCTGATCCACAGTCTCCGGAGATTCTGGATAGCTTCGGGTCGGGTGTCTCATATCTCGATCTGGCTGTTTCAAACGGGCGTGTCTATGGGCTGCGTTCGGATGGTTTGTTTGACATCAACGGCGCGTATCCGGACCTGACACTCCGATCCTCTTTCCTGTCGTTCGCAGGGGGGTATTCGGTCGCGACTTACGGTGGGGTCGCGTACCTGGGGGGGGACGATGGGATTCAGCTTATCGATGTTGAGCATGAGCCGCAGAGTCCGCAGGCGTATTGGGGTGGTGAGTTAGAGCGTGCGGAGAATGTGGCTGTGTTGAATGGGCACATGTTCATCGCGTACGAACGAGAAGGTTTTTGTGTCTATGACATCCGGGTTCCTGCGTTTCCCGTGCTTGTTCATGAGGAGCTCGGGCTTGAACGAGACTCGAGCGTTCATCTGAATGGTGAGTACTTGTATGTCACACAGGATGACGGTCACCCCCTTGTCTTTGATGTTCGTGTGCCTTCCGCCCCGGTTCTGGCTGGTCGGCTTGAGCTCCAATCTGAGAGGAACTTCATCGAGATCGTTCACATTGAAGACGGGTTCATGCTGACCGGTGAGCAAGAGGGGTATGTGCTCTATGATGTTCACAACCCGCTCGATCCTGTTTGGATTGCAAATCTTGATACGACAGGAAGCTTTGTCAAGGACGCCGACATCGATGGCGATCGACTGTATATCTCGATCTTCGTCGAGGGTATCGATGTGTTTGATCTCTCAGATCCGGAGCATCCGGAGTTCGCGTTTCATTTTCCGGTTCAGAATGCGACATCCGAGATTGAAGTGCGTGACGGGATCGTGTTTTCTGCAGACCCACAGCGCCAGCCCCGTAGTTATGTGCGCGTATACGACCTTCGCGATCCTGCCGCTGCTCAGCAGATCGGTGTCTATGAGACCCGGCGTAGTCTTGAGATTGAACAGGTTCAGTTGCGCGACGATCATCTATTCATACGAGAGTCGTCTCTGTTTACTGTCGTGAATGTGGCTGATCCGAGTGATCCCACGCAGGTCGGGGTGTTTCTTGGTCGTGGGCCCTTTGTGCTTGATCAAGAACATGCTTACTTTGCAGAGTTCAGCAGGCTTCGGGTGCTCGATGTCTCGAATGAATGCTCCTGCCCCGCAGACCTCAACGCAGACGGCGCTCTCAACTTCTTCGATGTCTCCGCGTTCCTCATCGGGTACCAAGCGCAAGATCCAATCGCGGATTGGAGCGGCGACGGCGCGTGGGACTTCTTTGATGTGTCTGGCTTTCTTGAGGAGTACCTTGCGGGGTGTCCTTGATCCGGTGGGGTTGGCAGAATCGGCTTTGATTCTGGTATCGGGCCTGTATGCTGGGATGGCATTTGATTCGGCTTTTTATCCGTTGCTTTGAGGGTATTGATGTCATGCGTGCGATTCGCTCTTTGATTCTATTGTGGGGCGTGTGCGCTCTGAGCTTTACCCACGCGACCGCTGCTCCTGTGGGCGCGGCATGCGGGCAGTTCCTGCGAATGGGCCAGTACGATTTTCTGGTCGATCCGGCCGAGCTTGCTCTGGAGCTCGACAGTGACCCATACCCTGAGATGATTCCCCGAGCGATCGAGGCTGGTTTTTTTCAGGTGGTCCACAGTAATGAGCACGCGGAGCTGCGATCGGGAGAATCGATCAGCTACGGATCGATGAACAAGGCCTACTTCAGGTTGGCGTTCGATCTCGAGGGAGACGGCGACACCGACTTGTTGTACATCACTGTTAAGGACGACCAGACGGGGTTGATCGTGTTGTGCAATGATGGGGCTGCAGGGTTCTCACTGCCCTTCGGTGTGCAGATCGTGCCGAAGATGAATATCTTCCACGCGGAGGATCTGACGGGTGATGGTGTCATGGATCTGCTGGCGGTTGGCTCGAGAAGCGGTGTCTTCCGGCTGACGGGTGTGGGGCATGCGGGTTTCGAGATCGAGCAGCTGGCCGATCATTCCGCGTCCGGACAGGATGTGAGCTGGGGATCATTTGGTGATATCGACGGCGATGGGGATACCGACTTCGTGGGTTCTCGGTCCGGTGCGATAGTAACTTACATCGCCCAAGAGGACGGCTCGCTGCAACGCGTTGTTGATCAGGTCTCTGGTTCTGTGGTCTATGTGAGACTGGTCGATCTTGATCTTGATGGTGATTTGGATCTCTTTGGGGCTGGGGGGTTGTATGTTCGGATTTTCCGCAATGACGGGCAGGGTGTATGGACCGGCGTTGGTGATACCGAGTTCGGCCGGAATATTCACACGATGCATCGGTTAGACGCGAACGGGGACGAGTATCCCGATTTCGTGGTCGCTTACGATGGTGGCACCTACATGTTCACAGGTATGCCTGAGCCGCCGTTTGCCGCGAGTGCTCGCGTTACTGACGGGCTTGAGATGGTCGGTGTTGGGGACTTCAACTCCGATGGGATCGACGAGGTTGGTGTCATTGACAGCGTTGGTGGGGCCCGCAGCGTTCAGCTGGCTCCGGATGGATCGTTTGTTGAGACCATGTATACGCCGCTTGCTGGGCGCATCACGACCTTCAGGAGTGGTCTGGTCACGGATCTCCAAGGCGACGGCGATCCCGATTTCGTCGTGCGCCACACGGGTCATCAGGTGGTCATCAATGAGGGTGAACAGGGGCTCCGCTCGGGCTCGGTTCAGATCAACGGGAGCACGAATGCGGTTGAGCTGGTCGATGTGAACAACGATGGCCTGCTTGATATTGTCGCGGTGAGGCCATCTCAGCGGGCTCTGGTTGTGTTCTTGGGCGCAGGCGGGGGTAGCTTTGAACCGAGGCAGTTTTATCCGTTCGATCGCTACCCAAATGAGGTGGCGATTGGAGATGTTGACGCCGACGGCGCGATAGATGTCGTTCTGATCAGCACCTTTGAGGATGTTGCCACGATCATGTACAACGATGGGCACGGTGCGTTCAAGCAGATCGATGAGTTGCAGACCGGCGCTGGGCCGAGCGGTGTCGAGATCGGCGACCTGAATCAAAACGGGGTGCCCGATCTCGTCTTTGCGTACCAGTCGGGATCGCAGCGTGTGAGTGTTTCATTGGGGCTCGGCGGGCGGGCGTTCCTCCCTCCCATTCAATACACGACACTCAACTCTGCGGCACAGCTCGATCTGGGCGATGTCAACGGCGACGGATTCCTCGATATTTTTACCGCGGGCATACGCACTGGCGGGTCCGACACGGGGCACTCAATTGCCGTGCTCCCCAACAACGGACAGGGCTTTGGGTTCTTCCTGCCGGCGGTGGGTGTTGACAGGCTCAACAACCCTCAGTTGATCCGAGTGGCCGATTTGAATCAGGACGGGCTGAGCGATGTGGTGGTGCTGGGCTATGTGAGCAACAGTGATCATCTACACCTGCGCACCTTGATTGCTCAGGGTGGGGGCGAGTTCGTTGAGTTCAGCCGATGGGACTCCGGTGTCGATCCCGACCCCGATACCGAGCTCGATCTGCGCCTCTTTGATCGAGATCAGGACGGCGATCTGGATGCCCTTGCCTGGATCGGTAACTCTTCAGGCGTAAGCGTACCTGAAGAGATTTTCCTGAATGATTCCACGGGGCGTCTTGTTCCAAGCAACTCGGGAATCGGCGTGGGGCTTGGCTCGGGATTGTTCGCGGCCGGCGATCTGACCGGCGACGGGCAGGATGAGCTGATCTTCGTGCATTCGTCCCTTTACACCCTGCATGTGCTTCACGAGCGTTGCGTGAGCTACTGCCTCCCGGATCTGTACCTCAGCGGTGGCCTGGATTACATGGATGTGTCGGCCTTCCTCGCCATATTCCAGTCCCAAGGTCTCGCCGCGGATTGGAACGGCGACGGCTCGTGGAACTTCTTCGATGTGTCGGGGTTCCTTGAGGAGTACCTCGCGGGGTGCCCGTAGCGACGATCACTTCCCAACCGGCACGCGCTCCGTGATGCTTAACCCGAAGGCTTCGAGCTGGGGGTAGGGCGTGTTGGAGTTGGTGATGAGCTTGAGGTTGTGAACCCCGAGTGCACGCAGGATCTGCGAGCCGGTGCCGATCTCCAGCATCGCGGGGGAGATCGATTGGATGGGCTTGTCTTCCGTGTCGTGATCGAACGGGCGGGAGAGGCGCTGGGAGAGGGCATCGCCCACGCCGTGGGGGCGGAGGTAGACGATGGCGCCGCGCCCTTCCTGCTGGATCATCTTCATGGATTCGCGGAGGGTGTGCCCCGTGGAGGTGGTGTGTTCCCCTGTCGATGAGCCGAGGTCGTCGAAGATATCGCCCAGCAGGTCGCGTCGGTGCACACGCACGAGGGTCGGGTCGGTGGTTTCGATGGGGTTGCCGGTGTTGTCAAGCTTGCCGATATCACCCACGGTCAGCGCAAGGTGAGGCATGGGGTCGACGACGGAGCGGAAGGCGATGAGGTTGAACTCGCCGTAGGGCGTGTTGACCTTGGTGCCCTCGACCGGGTCGATGCGGGAGATGAGCGAGGCCTCGGCGAGGCGGTGCTCGATGATCTGCTTGACGGAGCACATCTTGATGTTGTGCTCTTTGCAGAGCTTGACGAGGTCGGGGACGCGGGCCATCTCGCCATCGTCGCGCATGATCTCGATGATGATGGCGGAGGGGTGGAGCCCGGCGAGTCGGCACAGGTCGAGCGAGCCCTCGGTCTGACCGATGCGGACGAGCACACCGCCGTCGCGCGAGCGGAGCGGGTTAATGTGCCCGGGTTTGACGAAGTCTTCGGGTTTGGAGTTGGGATCGATCGCGAGCTGGATCGTTTTGGCGCGTTCCTGCGCGGAGACGCCGGTGGTGAAGCCGTGCTTGGGGTGGCCGTCGATGGAGACGGTGAAGGGTGTGCCCCGCACGGAGGTGTTCACGGACGACTGGGGTTCGAGCCCGAGGCGTTCGCAATCGGATTCCGTGAGCGATAGGCACATGTAGCCGCGGGCGACGGAGAGCATGAAGGTGACGGCTTCGGGCGTGATGAACTGGGCGGGCAGGACGATGTCGCCCTCGTTCTCGCGGTCCTCATCGTCCGTGAGGATGACCATCCGCCCATTGCGGAGCTCATCGAGGATCTCGTCGATCGGGGAAAACACAGCGTCGTCGGAGAGGGTTTGGTCCGTGGTTTGGGGCATGGGGGATGGTAGGGGGGAGGCAAGAGGCAGTGTGCAATTGGCTATGGGGAAGAGGGGTGAGGTGCCCGGTTGATGGTGGCACAGGCGTCTCGCCTGTGCGAAGCTCGACAACGCACAGGCGAGACGCCTGTGCCACCGCTGGATGGTTGTCCGGGTTCGTCTCACAGGGGGTGGCGAGGAGACCTATCCTCACCCTATGGATATGACACCTCAGCGATGGACGAACACCTCCGAGTACCTCGATGCCGTCTTTGGGCAGGAGGATCAGCACCTGCGTGATCTGATGCCCGGGGCGATCGCCAGCGGGGTGCCGAGCATCGCGGTTTCCGCGAGCGTGGGGCGGATGCTTCGGGTGTTGCTGCGGATGATCGACGCGAAAACCGTCGTCGAGGTCGGGACACTCGCGGGGTACTCCACGACATGGATGGCCCGCGCCCTCCCCGACGACGGCATGGTCTACGCGATCGAGCCCAACGAACTGCACGCACGCATCGCCCGCGAAGGGTTTGAGCGGGCGGGCATCGCGCACAAAGTGACGGTGATTGAGGAGACTGGGCTCGAAGCGCTGCCGCACCTGCTGAACGACCTCGGCGACGGCGGGGCCGATGCGGTGTTTCTCGATGCAATCAAAAGCGAGTACCCGGATTACTTTCCCGCGAGCAAGCGCCTGCTCCGCAAGGGCGGGTTGTTGATCGCGGACAACGCGCTGGGCGGCGGGGATTGGTGGATCGACGATCCCGACGGGCACAACCTCGATCGCGACGGCGCGGCCGCGCTGAACGACCTGATCACGCGGGATGAGGACTTTGATGCGTTCTGCGTGCCGATTCGTGAGGGTGTGGCGGTGGGGATGAAGGTGTGAGTGTTTTGTGGCAATAGAAAACGCGATGGTCGTGTTATACTGATCTGATGTTGATACCAACACTGTGTTCATCGATCCTCGCGACTTCATCCCTTGCACCCGATGATCGCCCAATCTGGGAAGTGCTCCCGATGCACTGGGTGAATCCCACGCGTATAACGCTGAAAACACCAGGCGGGCCTCTCCCATTTGTGATCGAGGTGCTCGCACCGAAACCTCCATACACAGAGGAAATGAGTGACAAGCTCATGATGTGGGAGTTGGAGCATGGAAAACTACTCATTCGCTTGCGGATTCGCAATGGTGCTGAATCGATCTATATCGATGATTTTGCATTGAGACCCGGTGGGTATGGCGGTGACCCAGCAGAAGGCACAATCAACTTTCTAGAGTTCGATTCATCGTTGCATGGCACGGGGTATCGCGGGTGCGTGTTTTCCGGAACACTCGTCGAAGCCATGCACACAGGAGAATGGACGAAGAATCGTGGTGGGTCTGAGGTTGCGCTTTCGTACGCGATGAGAGCAGCAGACTCGATTCATGATCGCTTCGACCCGATTGCCGACGCTGCGGAACCCAAGGCGTTCTCCGGCCGGTGGTCTGTTGATTTCGAGTCCAGCGACGAACTCGCGATTGGAACATTCACCGTCGATGCCGACCAGATTGCGTCGGGTACATTCCTGACGACCACCGGCGATTACCGCTATCTCGCCGGGCGTGTCGATGGCAATCTCATGCGTCTCTCCACCTTCGATGGTGCTCACGCGTTTCTCTTTCATGCTCGCATGCAAGACGACGGATCGATCAAGGGCGACTTCTGGTCCGGCAACTGGCACCACGAAACATGGACGGCTGTCCGCGACGACAACGCAACACTCCCCGACGCGTTCGAGCAGACGACGATCACCAATGAACAGGCGCTCGCGGATGCTGTCTTCAAGGACACCGACGGCAACCCCACCCGCGTGCTCGATGCGCTTGATGCGACCAATTCCAAGGCGCGGGTGCTGGAGATCTTTGGGACTTGGTGCCCGAACTGCTCCGACGCGGGGCGCGAGCTGGTTTCGCTCAAATCAAAGTACGGCGACGATCTGGGCATCGTCGGGCTCGCGTTCGAGGTGACGGAGGACTTTGAGCGTTCATCGCAACAGGTCCAACGCCACCACGCGCACATCGGTTCGGATTGGGAGATCCTGATCGCGGGATTGAGCGATAAGGCGAAGGCCACCGAAACCCTCGGGTTCCTTGATCGCGTCCGCTCGTACCCGACCCTGATCTTCCTCAACGAATGCAACGAGGTGCAGGCCGTCTACTCCGGGTTCTCCGGGCCCGCGACGGGCGACGCGTACACGAACCAGCGCGAGCGGTTCGAGGAACTCATCGAGCGGATGATCAACGAATAAACCTGCATCGCGGGGGGTGTGGAGCGGTATCATCGTGCATGCGCACACACACATTTGCTCTTGCGGCTGTCCTTTGTTCGTCCGTTGTTGTTGCACAAGATGATGCGATCGATCGCGATGCGATTGTGCAGAAACATGTGCAGCCTCTGATCGACGCGGTGCTTGTCCCCGGCGCGGTGGTGGGGTTGTACCACGACGACAAGCTGACCTTCCATCCAATCGGGACACTCAACTACGACACGGACCAAGCGCCCGACACGAACACGATCTACGAGATCGGTTCGATCGGCAAGGTCTTCACCGGCGTCTTCTTCGCGGACGCGATCCGACGCGGCGAGGTCACCAAGCACACCAAGCTCCAGGAACTCGTCCCCGAGGGGATCGAGGTCATCAAGGGCGCGGACGGGACGGAGATCGAGCTATGGCATCTGACGACGCACTCGTCGGGCTGGGGCACCTTGCCGATCAACCTGATGCCGGCCGACCCAGACCAGCCCTTCACCGGCTACACCGCGGAGATGCTCTACGCTGCCCACGAGACCATGCCGCTGAATCGCGAGCCGGGCACGGGGTTCGAGTACTCCAACTTCGGTGTTGGCACGCTGGGGACGGTGCTGGCCCGCAACGCGGGCGGCGAGTATGAAACACTCGTGAAGCAGCGGATCTTCAAGCCGCTGGGTCTCACGAGCATCTCGATCGAGCTCAACGATGCGCAGCTCGCGCGTCTCGCCCCCCCGACCAACGGCGGGCTCACGGTCAAGCGATGGGGCGACTCCAACCCGATCGCGCCCGCGGGGCTCTGGTCCGCGACGGCGCCCGAGCTCATCACCTTCGCGATGGAGAACCTGCGCGAGACCAACGAGGACTCGCTGGAGATCTACGAGTCATTGACGAACGCCCGCGAGACGATGTTCGACACGGGGTACGGCAAGGTCGCGTTCGGGTGGATGCTCGCGATGGACGGGAGCACCTACTGGCACAACGGGCAGACGGGCGGGTACTCGTCGTACATGGGGATCAACCCGGTGTTTGATACGGCCGTCGTCGTCCTCGCCAACGGCGCGACGCACGCGACGACCAACGCGGGCGCGAAGCTCCTGCAGGAACTGATCGGCATGAACCCCGATCCGATGCAACTCGAAGCGCCCGAGCGCCTCGATGATGCGTACCTCGAGCGAATCGTCGGCGTCTACCGATCCGAATGGGGGTTTGACATCACCTTCACCAGCGCCCACAACCTCCTCTACGCGCGCGTCACCAACCAGAACGCCTACCGCGTGGACAAGGTCGGCGATGATCGGTTCCGGTACAGCGCCGTGCCCGCGGAGCTGCAGTTCGCGTTCGATGAGGAGGGCGGGGCCGCATCGAGCGTCACGCTCTTCCAGAACGGCGCGGAGACGAAGTGCGTGCGCGTGGAGGAGTGAGGAACCGAAGCACTTCATTGATCGGATAGGTCCGCATGAAGAAGTGGGTGATCCTGATCGCGATCGACTGTGTGATTGTCGCGGTTGTTGTGTCGTGGCTTGTCTTCATTCGGATCCCGGAGAAGGACCGCGAACGCGAGATTGTCTATCGCCAAGCAAGCATGCGCACGGTTGTATCGAACGTTCTACACGGTCCAGCGTTTGTCCAAGACGGCGTGTTCAGAGACCCCAGCCAGTACGGCGAAGCGCTCATGGAGACAAACCAACTCTGGCCCGAGCCCTTATTCGGGCCCGACGACACGCAGGATCTTGTCTGGATCGTCCCCATCCCCTGGCCCGACCGGCGCATCCCTGAGGACATCACGCAAGAAGAACTCGCCCAAATCCCCCTGCTCCACGAGCGCGTCGATCTCAACCCCGACGGCACCTCCGTCGCGTTCTGGGATGGGAGCGTCCGATTGCTCACAAACGAAGAGTTCGAGGCGATCATCGATGTGAAGCGGTCCGTGTGCCTCGCGTGCGAGTTTGGGACGAACAACTGGCTCAAGAAGCGGGAGCCATAATCCGGGTGCCACTACTCGCCTCGAAGAGGCGCAGTAGTGCTCTTCGGACTTCGGAAGACACTACTGCGCGGCTGCGCCGCGAGTAGTGGCACCCAGAGATCATCACTTCCCTGATGGCCGATGGCTGATGGCCGATCCCTTCTTCACTCCCCCAGCGTCTTCTTCCGCCGCAGAATATGGTGATAGTGCTGCGCGAACCGATGCGCTTCATCGCGGACCTGCTGCAGGAGGCGCAGACCCGGGTTGTTGCGGCCGAGTCGAATGGGCTCCTTGCTGCCCTGCTGGTAGATCAGCTCTTCTTTCTTCGCCAGCGAGACGACCATCGGGGGTTTGATCTCGAGCTGCTCGAATGCTTCGAGCGCGGCGTGGAGTTGTCCGAGACCGCCGTCGATCATGATGACATCGGGGTAGAGTTCGTTGCCCTCGCCCGCGTTGCGGTAGCGGCGCGAGATCACCTCGCGCATCGACGCGTAATCGTCGTTGGCGCGACCGCCGGGCAGGTTCGCGACGGTTTTGATCCGGTAGCGCCGGTACTCCTGCTTGAACGGGCGCCCGTCGATGAAGCAGACCTTGGACGCGACGGTCTCGTTGCCCTGCAGGTGCGCGATGTCGAAGCCCTCGACGCATCGGATCTCTTTGTCGATCCCCAGCGCCCGCGCGAGACTCGTGCATCCCTTCTTGGGATCGATGTAGCCGATCTCGGTCTCCGGCTGCCACTGGTCGCTCGTCGACGCGCGTTCGTCGAGGCGCTGGATCGCCTCGACCTGATCGCGCAACACCGCGGCCTTCTCGAAGTCCATCTCCATCGACGCCTGCTTCATCTCGTCCGTGAGTTCCTTGACGACCGTGGTGCGTTTGCTCTTGAAGAACCGCACGAGTCGCGCGATGTCCTCGTGGTACTCATCCCGCCCGATCGAGTTGTTGCACGGGGCCGTGCACTT
Organism: Phycisphaerales bacterium; assembly: GCA_965216865.1. Classification (GTDB taxonomy): domain Bacteria; phylum Planctomycetota; class Phycisphaerae; order Phycisphaerales; family UBA1924; genus UBA1924. The sequence continues at coordinate 1,235,802 of OZ244206.1, read as the reverse complement.
GCCGATCGCCTTGAGCAGGCACGGGCGGAAGAAACGGTTCTTTGGATCGTCGGCGATTATGTCGAGCGAGCAGGTGCGGAACTTGAACACGCCCTGGAGCGCATCGAGGGCCGTGTACAGCGCGGCCGGCGAGGTGAACGGCCCCAGGATCGTGGCGCCGTTGAATCGCGGGTCTTTCGTGCCGTCTGCCTTGATCCCGGTGGGGTTGCGGGTGACAAACACACGCGGGAAGTCCTCGCGCATCGTGACGATCAGGTACGGGTAGGTGCGATCGTCTTTTTGCGCCACATTGTAAGGTGGGTTGATGTCCTTGATCAGCCGGTTCTCCGCGAGCAGCGCCTCCCACGCGGTGTCGGTGATGTAGATATCGAACGAGTGCACCTCGTCGAGCATCATGTTCTTGCGCGGTCCAAGGTCCGTCGAGGGGATGAAGTACGACGACACCCGATCGCAGAGCTTCGTGGCTTTGCCCACATAGAGGACGGACCCCTTGTGGTTCTTCATCAGGTACACGCCCGGCTTGGGCGGGAGCTGGCGGGCCTCGTTGCGGAGGCGCAGCAACCGCGCTACCTTGGTCTCCGTCCCCCAGGGCGGTGGGTCGGAAGCCGGCGCGAACCCCTCTTCGTCGAGAAATGGCGTATCTGGATCATCAGCCACGGATGATTGTATTCGTCTCGATGTCCCGATCAGATCCCACACGAGATGAACTCGCGCATGAAAACCGTCCTGTCGACCAAGTAGCCATGCATCGCAAAGAAAAGCTACAAGTTCCACTCCACGAAGCCGAGCCCCCTGTCAGAATCGGAGATTCTTCACTTGAAGGAGTATGGGCTTGAAACAGGTGGCTGGGGCACCGAGTGAGAAGCTGCAACAGTGTGCTGTTTATTCAGGATTCGATGGATTGAGCAACTCGATAAAATCGGCCTTACTCATTCCCCCTACGCGCCATCGCAGTGCATTCCCCTCCATATCGGTCACGATGATGACTGGCGGGCCGACGATGTTGTAGCGTTCCATGAGCTCAGCGTTTTCAGGATCATCGACATCGAGTGCTACGGGGACGAACTGATCATTGACCAATGCGGTGACCTCTGGATCAGCCCACACCTGGCGTTTCATGATGCGGCATGGAACACACCATTCGCCGGTGAAATACAGGATGATTGGTTTGTCTGAGTCCGCTGCGCGTTGCTGAGCCAAGGTGAAGTTGCCAGCCCAGGCGACATTGTTGGAGGGAACATAGAAGCTGTACCATGCATACGCGAGTGAGGCAACGAGGAAAGTCAGCCAGAATCCTCTCCATAAGGAGCGTTTTCTATTTTTGGTTGATGGTGCGTCGGGGTTGTCGGAGGATGGGGATTGGGCTGCCGATTCATTCATACATGAATTGTAATGCGAGGATGCAAGGGCGGCAATTGTGTCCTCACTCAATCACTGCGTATTCACATTTTATTGTGAAGTGGGCATGACCAACTCTGTTCCAGACCGAGAGGGTCACACTTGTCGTGTGACCGGAGTGCCAGTGCTGAATCGCCTCTGGCGGTACTGAAGACCTGCGATAGCAGGATTGAGCAGGTTCGTTCTTCGTCCAGAAATGGCGTATCCGGATCATCAGCCACGGATGGTTGTATTTGCAGGAATCACTCGGTTGGATCTGATGTATCCGGATCAGAGTTCCAAATGAGTGTGGGGTTTTCCTTCAGCTTGGGAGCGTTTTCGCGTTCCCAAATCTCGGTCCAGTTAAAAAGAAATGGGGACTGAACCACGCTTCCCCACATCCCTGGCCAACCCCCTTGGGTGAGTTCTTCAATCCCGGGAACGATTTGCTTGTACCCGTCCCAATCTTCCTCGATGCACCACACCCGATCGGTCTCGCCGTTGCGCTGGAAACCGAAGCAGATCGTGTCAGTTGACCAACGATCGAGCTTGAACGCGACGACACGGATGATCTCGTCCCAACGGATCGACCATGCAGGTGTTTGATTGATGATGACCGCGAATCCACCCGGCTGAGTGACCACTTTATGGCGTTTGAGTCTCATGCCTTGAGCGTCTGCACATCGTACGACTCGATCTGTGCGTCGCGAGTAATCAGAATCAGTTGCTCGTGCTTGGCCTGCGCGATGAGTATCCGATCGAACGGGTCCTGGTGATGCATCGGGAGCAGTCCTGTGCCCAGCGTGTGCGCGATCGAGATTGGGAGTGATTCGATCTGGTTCTGCTTAAGCACTTCCTCAAGGTTCGAGGGGAACTCCAGACGCCCGAGGCGCTGCTTGATGCTCATCTCCCACGCGGACGCGGCGCTGCACATGATCATGTGCGCCGGGTCCGCGATGACCTTGCGGGCGCTGGGGCTCAACTGCTGGGGATCCGACAGCCACCAGATCAGCGCGTGCGTGTCGAGGAGATACGCGCCCATCTCAGTGCTGCACCCCGAACGCGTCGTTGAGGTCATCGGGCAGTGGTGCGTCGAAATCGTCGCTCATCCGCACCAGTCCCTTCCATTGCCCGCCCGAGCGCTCGGTACTGGGTGTGCGATACCCCACCAAGCGGGCGATGGGGGTGCCCGCCTTGGCGATGATGATCTCTTCGCCTCGCGCGACCTGCTCAAGGAGCTTGGAGAGGTGGGTCTTGGCTTCGTGGGTGTTGATGATCCGCATATATAGAGTCTACAGACTTAGTTTACTTAGTCAATCAAAATCTCAAAGAAAACCGGCTCGCGTGAACCGGTTGAGAGGACACGATTTACTCGTAGATGTAGTCCGGGCCGCGCCACTGCTGCCACTTCTTGAGGCGGAAGCGCCAGAAGTTCTCTTCGAAGTTCTTCTGGGCCTCAGGCGACCAGGTCTGGTACGCCGGGAGCATGCGGGCTTCCGACGCGACGACGCGGAGAAGGTCCTCGGCTTCCTGAACGCTCAGTGGTTCGGCTTCGCCCGAACGAATCGCGGCGTGCAGCAGGTCCTGGTACATCGCGTTCAGGCGAGCGTAGTCCTCAAGCGTAGTTTCGCTCAGGGGTTCCTGGTTCAGACGCATCGACTCGGCATCGAGGACGGTGCTGATCGCACGCGCCTGGTGACGCTGACCGGTGGTCCGCTCAACGCGGCAGCCGCTGGAAAAGGTCAGCACCGCACCGGCGGCGACGAGAAGGGTGGTTTTCACGATATTCTTCGCTGTGCGATTCATACTCACTCCATCGGTTCCCAACGCGGGATGCATGAACAATATACCCACGAAACCGTGGGGGAGTTCACGGGTTCATCGGCAAGAAATGCCCTTTACGATAGCGCCAATCGGCACATCATCTCCATCCCGATCGGAATCGCCTTGTCATTGAAGTCAAAGCCGGGCGTGTGCAGCCCCGGATATGGGTCCCGACCCGGCTCGCTCAGCCCAATCAGATAGAAGCATGCGGGCACCCGAAGGGCGTAATACGAGAAGTCTTCGCCGCCCATTCCCGGCTCGGGAACCCACTCGAAGTTCGTTGCAAGTTCAGCCTCATCAGCGATTTGCGCGATCCGCTCGGCTTCCGAGTCATCGTTCTTGGTCACGGGGTACCCGTCGTTCCATTGGATCGACGCGTCGCACCCCATCGCCTTGGCGCCCTGCTCGACGATCTCGAAGAACCGGGTCTTGGTCGTGGCGCGGGTGTCCATGTCGAGGGTCCGGACGGTGCCCTTGAGGGTGCAGGTCTCGGGGATGACATTGTACGCGCTCCCCGCATGAACCGACCCGAAAGTGACGACGACCGAATCCGTGGGGCGGGTCGTGCGGGACGCGATGGACTGGGCCATGGTGATGATGTGGGATGCCGCGACGACTGGATCGACGCACAGGTGGGGGTACGCGGCGTGCCCCTGAACGCCCTTGATGGTGATATCAAAGGTATCCGTCGCGGCGAGCAGCGGGCCTTTCTTGGTCGCCACGGTGCCCAGCGGGAAATCAGGCCAGCCGTGGAGCCCGTACATGCGTGCGATCGGAGGCCCGAACCCGTTTGCTTCGTCCCCATCGAGTGCGCCGTCGCGGCACATCTTGTCGCCGCCGCCGCCACCCTCTTCCGCGGGTTGGAAGACCAGCGTCACGGGGTTTGGGCGGTGCTCGAGCTGCATAAGCACCCGAGCGACCCCGATGAGGATGCTTGTATGCCCGTCGTGCCCGCAGGCGTGCATCTTGCCGGGGATGGTGGATTTGTGTTCGATGTCACTTTCTTCTGGGATGGGCAGCGCGTCCATGTCAGCTCGCAACCCGATGCAATCTCCCGGGTTGTCGACGGTTGCGGGAATGTGTGCGACGACCCCGAAGCCCGTGTTGGGTTCGCGCCCGCCCATGTGGGTCTTGTGGACGATCCCGAGTTTGCCGAGTTCTTCCTGGACGATCTGCGATGTGCGTTCCTCGGTGAAGAGGATCTCAGGGTGCGCGTGCAGGTCGTGGCGGATCTTGGTGATCTCGTCGACCTGGTCCTGGATGAGCGATGAGAGCGAAGGGATGGTTGTTTCAGGCATAGGAGAGTATATCGCCCATGATTCACGCCGCGGCGGCGTAACGGATCTGGGTCTGCTCGTCGATGAATCGACGCGCGACCTCCTCCAGTTCCATGATCTTGAGCGAGTTGACATCTTGCTCCTGGTTGTGCGCCCGGATGGTGTTGAACTCGCGTTCGTTCTCCATAAACGCGTCCACCACCTCAGGATCGAAGTGCGTTCCGCGTAGATCGCAGATCATGCTACGGACTTGTTCGTGCGACATCGCGTCCTTATATACGCGCTTGCTGGTAACGGCGTCGTAGAAGTCCGCGAGGGCGACGATGCGCGCTGCCAGAGAGATCTCGTTGCGTTCGATGCCGAAGGGGTATCCCGTTCCGTCCCATTTTTCGTGGTGCTGCAGCGCGATCTCGACGCCCATATCGATGAACTCGTCCGGGCCGAGCTTGGCGCGGATGGCCAGCAGCGTGTCCGCGCCGATCAGGGTGTGCTTCTGCATGGTGGCGCGTTCTTCGTCCGTCAGTCGCCCGGGCTTGAGGAGGATGGAATCAGGGATGCCGACCTTCCCGATGTCGTGCAGGGACGAGGCGAGGACAAGGCGATCGATCCATTTGGCATCGATCTCTTCGTGGTTCGGGCGCATGGTGTCCGCGATGACGCGTGCGTACAGGCCGATGCGTTCGAGGTGGGCGCCCGTGTCGGTGTCGCGATAGTCCGCGAGCTTGGCCAGCCCGAAGATGAGGGCATTGCGTTTGGATAACCCGCTGGAGACCTGCCGGGTGATCTCGCACGCGAGCTCATCGTTCGCCTGCTCGAGCGTGTCCTTGTAGCGTTTGGAGGCGAGGAAGAGGATGACGCCCGTCATCAGGAACACGCAGAAGGCGATGGAGATCCGGAAGACAAACACGCGATCCGCGACGGCGGGCGCGAGAGTCAACTCATGACGCAGCCATGTGTCGACGAGGAACTCAGCCGCGACGAGGATGGCCGCCTGGAAGATCAGGACACCGAGCACGAACGACTTCCGATCGCGGGGCCTGAACTGCCATTCGAGTTTCTTCGTTTGTATGGTCACGCAGGAAGCATCGGCGCGCAGGCTTACACGCATTGCCCGTGCAACCCAAAGCGCGAAACGAGATCTGGTTCGTGTGACGAATGCGCGGGTGAACCCGAAGACTTGGGTGATATCCGGACCCAGTTCTGGTTATGGCCCCAAAGCCCGCTCGCAGGCGTCCATCGCCTGCTCCGCGAGGGCGCTGGCGTCCTCGTAGGGGAGCCCGGACGAGCCGGCGTGATTTTCGATGGTCAGTGGTGCCAAACCCAGCTCCGCACGCAGATTTGCATCAACAGGGTGGTTCCCGGATGTGGATTCGAAGAGCAGGCGTTCGACCGTGGGAGAGTTGAGATAGGCTGCGAGTTGCTTCGCCAGATCGGGGTTCGGGGCGCCCTTCACGATCGCGACGGTATTGGGGATGAGGATCTGGTCCGCGGGCAGAACGAAGCGGCTGTCGGCGGAGATCTCGTCGGGGTCATACGAGGGGTCCGTGCTGAACTGGACATCCCAGCCGTTGCGTTGCCCGGACCAGACATCATCGGTGTCCGTCATCGCGATATCGATCTCGCCCATCGCCACCGCCCGCACGACCGTGGCGTTCCCGTCGTAAAGGCGCACATCATTCGCTTCAAGCTGCTGCAGCCAGTCTTCGAGTCCGCCGACGCCCCATTTGGCCGCGAGCAGGGCCATATGGATCCGTGTGGTGCCGAACTGCGGGCGTGCCATCCCGACGCGTCCCCTGAACTCGGGGTCGATCAGCTCGTGCATCGAAGTCGGAGGCGACTCAACCCGATCGGGCGCGTAAACGATCACACGCCGACGAAGCGCCGTCCCGACCCAGGTCCAGTCCGGTGAGCGGAACGCGCTGGGCCAATCCGAATCGACCGTCCCTTCCATTCCCCCCGGCTCAAGCACACCGTCGCGTGCGAGCTGAATCGTCCCCATCGGCTCGCTGGCCCACCAGACATCGCATGTCGGGTTGTCCTTCTCGCTCTGCAGCCGCGTCACCAGCCCCGTCGTCTTGGTCGCCTCGGTGTCGCCCAGCACATCGACCGTGATCCCGGTCTCCTCCTCGAACTGCGCGACAACCATCCGCGCGAACTCGTCGTCGACGCTGGTATACAGCGTCACGCGCTGGGTCTCACCGGTTGTGGTGGCTTCTGAGTCTGTTCCGCCGCGTCCGCACCCGATGAGGATGAGCGCTGCGCCGATCAAAGTAAGAGCGTTTCGAATCATGGTACATGGTACCGCTCAGCACGCGTTAGGTTTCTTTACGACATACTCGGAGAAGCAACATCCTTCGTTGTCTTCGTTGCACGGCCGCATTCCGGGCAAAGGGGTTGGTCTTCAACCTCGAATCCGCACCACGCGCACAATCCTTTGTGTGCGCGGAGGAATCTGCGCACACAAAGGAAGAGAATGGGTGATGCGCACAGGATCAACCAGACAGGCACCCCGACGAGGATCGGGTTCGCAACGAGACCCGTTGCGATCAACATCGGACGCGGATCTGGTTCAGGTCCCTGGAGCGCCGGGTCGTCCCAATCCCACCACATCTGCTTCAGTTCGATCACCGGCATTGGCCAGCCGAGGTGCTGGACTTGCATCGAATATCCGTTGCGACCAAGTTCGGTGTTGCTCCGACGAGCGTGCGACTCGATGATCCCAAAGGATGACCAGCGTGTGATGTTCTCTGGCGGAGGCCATGCCTGATCATGGGGCGTCGCGGTCGGCCACCCGAATGCCGCGGCTTCCGGGCCTTCAAGCGAGCTCAGTTGTGGAGCGTACGCGTCGGTGCGAGAACGCATCTTGGTTAACGCGAAACCGACATTGACAGATGCGCAGATGAGCACAACAACTAACAGTGAAAGAATCAACCACCATACTTCATGCCTGTGTAAATGTTGCATATCACAACAGTACACGAAACCTAGATGGTTTCTGACAAGTAGTAGTTTTTTTAATTCGCGTCTTCGCCCTGCGCAGGGGGCGGGGTGGACTCGCCGCTTGCTTTCTTCGCCTCGTTGTCAAGTTTCCCGAAGTAGTGCTGGACCGCGTTCTCGTGCTTGCGGGGCACGCGTTTGGTCTCGATCGCTTCAGCTGCCTGGGTGGTTGCACTCTGAACGGCGTTGGAGAAGGTCGCGGAGGATTCACCCTTGATCTGTGTGCCCTGCACCATCGTCGATGCGATCACGGGACCATCGTTGGTTGTGTCGACCTCGGCGCGTTCCTTCTTGAGCATGTAGTCCGTCGCCTGGGCGTCTGGGCCCTGGCCCATGCCCTTGCCCGGTCCGCCGGAACCGGAACCGAATCCCTGCGAGTTGCCCTGGTTGTACTGACCGGTGCTGCCCCACTTGGCGTCCTGACCGAACGACTGGCTGCCGCCCGGGTTGGAGCATTGACCGAGGGCAGCGAGCTGGCCCTGGCACTGACCCATCGCGGTGTCGAGTGCGTTCATTTCCTGCTGCATCATTTCCATGCTGGAAAGCTGCCCCGACATGGAATCGAGTCCCTGGGACATTGAATCAGGGTTGTTCTGTTGCATCCCGGACGCCATCTGCCCCATGGACTGGGCCATGGATGATGCCGCGTCGGAAGCACGCTGCTGCGCCTGTGCTGCCTGTGCGAGTTGCTGGGCCTGCTCCTCGCTGGCGCCCGCCTCCTGAAGCGCCTTCTTGAGTGCTTCGGGGTCGGTTGCCATCTGCTGTGCTTGCTGTTCGCTCAGGCCGGCAGCCTTGAGTTGTTCTTCGAGCTGCTGACGGTTGTCCGCGAGCTGCTCGAGCTGTTGCTTCATCGCTTCGAGTTGTTCCGCGGCCTGCTGCTTCTGTTCCTCGCTCATCTCCCCACTCTGGATCGCCTCGGCGAGGTCTTCGAGTTGCTGCTTGGCTTCAGAGAAATCCCCGCGTGCCATCGCGCGCGCCATCTCCGTCATCGGCCCGTCCTTGGGGGTGTTGAGCTGGCGCGTCATGTCCTTGATCGCGTCTAAGGTTGCGCCTTCCTCGCCGTTGCGTTGTTCTTCGAGCTTGTCGGAGAGCGAGGTGAGTTCCTTGATCGCGCTTCGAGCGATCTCCTGCGGATCAACGAACTCCGTGGACTCGGGTGTGAGTTCCGGCGCTGTTTCTTCGCCAAAGGCCTCCATCTCGATACCGGTCTGGGCCTTGATCTGTTCGATCAGGTCTTCGGTGTTCTCCACCTCGGCGCGAACCTCCTGCATCTGTCGATCGTTGGCCTGCTGTTGTTCTTTCTTCTCGAGCAAACCCATGAGGTCCGTGCCGGGGATCCACCAGACACCGAGCAGCACCGTCCCCGCGAGCAGCGGGAGGTACGAGCGCTTGGGCGCTTCGATCGGGAGGGTGTCTTTGATGATCACGCGCTTGGCGCGATGGGATGCATCGCCGACGATGGCCTTGGACCAGTTGTCGTTGTTCTCGTCGACGCAGAGGGCCGTGGAGATGGTCTCACGCAGTCCGGCTTTTTCGTCGATCGTGCGTGCGACAGTATCTTCGTCCGGGCGGCGAACGAGCGACGCGATCAGCGCCATCGCGAGGGTTGCACCGAGCCCGATCAGCCCGGCGAGCATCCAATCGATCTCGAATGTGGGGAAGAGCTTCTGCGCGATACGCAGACCCGCGAGGGCGCACAGGACGATGAACGCGCTAAACACGATCGTCCCCAGAAGGTCGATCAGGAACAACCGGCGTGCTGCGCGTTGGATCACATTGCGGATATCGTCCATGGGTCTACTCCCGTCCGGAAGCACTCGCCTCCGACACAATAATCATGCTTACCATCTATGTATTCGGATCTGATCCGGGTGGATCTCCCCGATCCGGGCTTTTTTTGCATATTCTGCCCGTTGTATCATACCGAACCCGGGATTCCGGGTTGCCCCGGAGATCCGCGTCCAGATGCCCAAATCCACTTCCAACCCCGATTACCGGCGCCCAGAAGGGTTTTTGAGCGCGTGTATCGGCTTTGTCACGGGTTCATACATCGACCGTGAGGGCTGCGACGCCGCATTTGAACGCATGCATCGTCGGGATGCGATCGGGGATCGGGTGATGCTGATCATGGGGGTGCTGGGTCTGATCGGCCTTTTCGGACCGATCACGATGACGGAGATCGCGATGATCCCGTTGTTCGTGTTCTTCTTCGTCCGGGTGATCAACACCTTCCCGATCTGGATCCACGGCTTCGGGCAGCCAAGTGTGCTCGTTTCGATTGCGCTGCTTGTGTGGATGGGTCTGGCGCTGGTCTGGTCCGAGGATCGGGCGCAGGGGCTCGAGGAGATGGGGGCGCTCCGCTGGCTGTTCGCGATCGGGTTCCTGTTCCCCTTGATCGAGAAACGCATCGTCCTGATTTACGCGATGTGCATCGGGATCGCGATGGGACAGCTCGGGCAGGTGCTCGACGCGTTCGATGGCTTCGGGATCGCGCCCATCGCGGCGCTCGTGGAGAACCATGAAGGGCGCATCGCGGGCTGGTGGCACCCGGTCGTGGGTGGCGGGATCCTCGTTGCGGCAATGGGATTGCACATCCCCGCGGCGTTGTGGGGATCCGGCAGAACACGATGGGTCGGGATCGCTGGGCTGAGCATATCCGCGATCGGGGTGCTGGCAACGGGAACCCGTGGTGCATGGGGGGCCGCGTTCTTGCTGTGCCTGATCGGTGTCGCGTTCATGCTCTTCGTTCGGCGTGTCCCATTGAATCGCATCGCGCTCGTCGGCGCGATCGGTGCCGTGCTCGTAGAGGTCACGGGGTTTGTGATCCGCGACTCGATCATGATCCGCATCGACGAAACACGCGAAGAAATCCGCGAGATGGATTCGGGAGATTTCAGTTCCTACTCCGGTCGGCGCGTGCGGATGGCACAGGAAGCGATCAGCGCGTTCCAGTCCCACCCGATCCAGGGCGTCGGCACAGGTGCGTATGAAGAATGGTGCGCTTCGCAGAGCCAGGCGTATGGGGCGCACGCGCACAATGCGCCGCTGCACATCCTCGCGACCCTCGGCATCGTCGGCGGGGTGCTCTGGGTGGGGTTGCTGATTGTGGTGCTCGTGAACGCGTACCGGTGGGGGACCCGCCCCGGCGCGGGTCCGTACGCGATGGGACCGATGCTGGCGATTGTGGGGTTGATGCTCGCGTCGTTGACCGATTGCGTGCAGATCAACGCCCAGTCTGTCGCGATGCTGGGGATCCTGATCGGGCTGTGCCCAGCGTACGCCCCGGGTGCCGGGTTGTGGTGTGGATCAGGGGCAGCATGCGCCCGATCGAACCCCACTTTCTTGGGCCGATAATCGAAGCTTTTGGCGTCTGGATGACCCGAGCGGAGTTACGGAATAGACTCTGATTCACCCGCTGGTGCGGTGGCTGAGCGGTTGAAGGCGCTCGACTTGAAATCGAGTGACTCTGAAAGGGGTCCGTGGGTTCGAATCCCACCCGCACCGTTTGACAATCAGCTGTGTTCAGTGAACACGCCTCTGAAAGCTCTGCGCCGGGAAAATGCCCGGATGCCGGGCTTTTTTCTTTACGATCACTGGTTGCCCTTTATGATCTTCAGGATTCGAGTTCTGTACGCCTGACCATTTCATAAGGTAGTTCACAAATGATGAGCAGATCGCACCTTTGTATCATTCTCGCCTTCTTCCTCTTTCCTGTTTCGCACTTGCACGCGCAGGTTTGTGAGGGTCAGGTGTTCGGGAATCAGCGGTATGAAGTTGGTATACGACCCTTCGAGGTCGAAATCGGTGATTTCAACGGCGACGGGCATCGCGACATCGTTCTCCCGATCGAGGTCGGCGGGTATCTCCGTGTGCTCATCGGGAATGGTGACGGTACCTTTATCCCGTCCACGAATGTAGCAGCGGGGAGCCGCCCTGCCGAGATGGAAGTTGCCGATCTCGACGGGGATGGGAATGATGATTTCATCATCTTCGATGCCTCATTTAGCCAGGTCCGGGTGACCCTCAACTCGCCGTTTCCTGTGACACGAACCTATTCGGTTGGCGATACGCCGTTCCAAGGGCTTGTCGCGGATCTCAACAACGATCAGATCCTCGATATCGCGGTGACGAGTTTCACAGATGATGTCGTCTCTGTTCTTCTTGGTACGGGTCAGGGCGAGTTCGCTTCTCCGGTTGTGTACGACACGGTTCGCGCACCTGATGCGATCGTCGCGACGGATCTGAACAACGATGGTTTCAATGAACTGATCGTGTCTGCTCAGCAACAGCAGCCTGTTGGTGTCGAAGTGTTCATGAACAACGGGGATGGAACATACGCGGATCCGACGGCTCTTGAACTCGATGCCTGCTGCGTCTGGGAGATGAAGAGCGGGGACCTGAACAACGACGGGTTGGACGATCTCTTGGTTGTGCACCGTTCCTTGTTCGCGGTCTATCTGAACGACGGGAGTGGGGGGTATATCCAAGCGGGGCAGTATCTCACATTTGATTATGAGATGTCCGGTGACCTAGTGGACATCGACGGTGACGGAGATCTCGATCTGGGGCTGACACTCCGTGAAGAGTCGGTTGTATGGGTCTACGAGAACGATGGGGCCGGCGGGTATGCGTTGGTTGGGTCCCACCGGGTCGGCGTCGAACCCGTTGGCGTGCGTTTCACGGACACGGACGGCGATGGGATTCTGGATATGCTCGTCGCGAACAGCTACACGGGCGATCTGCACATCCTCAGAGGGAATGGCGGATTGGGCTTTGAATCCGGCGATCCATATCAGATCAATCGCCCGAACTATGTGCGGACCGCGGATTTTAATGGCGACGATGCGCCAGATTTGCTCGTGACCGGTCAGTACGGAAACGCGAGTATTTTTTACAACGATGGCTCGGGACGGTTCGATTCTGAGTTTGGCTATAGCTTCAGCGGTGCGGCCACATCCGTTGACATCGGTGACCTCGACGCGGACGGGTTGAACGATCTGGTTGTCGCGATCGCTGACAATGATGAGATCGCGATCGTGTACAGCGATCCCTTCGCACCCAAGACCCTGATCCCGATCAGCGGCAGGCCCGGGTCTGTGCGGGTCGTTGATATGAACAACGATGACGCGCTCGATATCGTCGCAACAACTGCATCGGGTGACCGGCTCTGGGTGCTGCTCAATGATGGGGCCGGAGCGTTCGCCCAGCAGTCCAGCTACCTGGTGGGCGACGGCCCGGTCTATGTCCAGATCGGGGACCTCGATCTTGATGGACATCCGGATGTCGTCGTTTCAAATCAGCAAGATGCAACACTGACGATTCGTTTCAACGACGGCCAGGCAAACATGAGCGGGCGTTTGGATCTCCCGTTGGTTTCCTCTCCGTGGGAATCGGTCGTGGCCGATCTCGACGGGGATGGGCTGCTGGATATTGTCACGGCCTGCGTTTCGGGTTATGTGAGCGTGACGAAGAACCTGGGCGATCGAAACTTTGGGGCGGAATCGCTGTACGAGGCCGGCCGATACCCATACGGATTGGCGGCCGCAGATTTCAATGGCGATAGTGTCATCGACATCGCCGCGGCAAACAACGACAGCGATGACATCAGCCTGTTCATCAACCTCGGCGACGGGACATTCGGCACGCAGCTTCGCTATACAGCGGGTGAGCGGCCTTTCAGTCTGTCGAGCGCCGACCTCAACATGGATGGATCCCCCGACCTGGCGATCGCAAACTATGACAGCGACGAGGTCATGGTGCTATTCAACCAGTGTGAGTTGGGTGACGATTGTCTCGCGGATTTCAACGGCGACGGCACATTGACCTTTTTCGATGTCTCGCAGTTCCTGGTTGCGTACCTCGCCAACTCATTGGATGCGGACTTCGATCTCAACGGCGAGCTCAACTTCTTTGATGTGTCGATCTTCCTGCAGTCCTACGCATCGGGTTGCGGGCAGGGCTCCGAGTAAGAACACTGCTGTAGGAGTCTGGCACCCGATCCGCTTGGTGGGTTGTCGTGTTCATACTTGACATCGAGAAGGTGTCCGCGCACGCGTGCGCAGGCGAATCGTGATCAGACGCAACCCGTTGCGTGTGCTCAGCCGTCGTGCCTTGGGTCCGGCGGCTTTTTCCAATCCATGTCCGGGTCCTTGTGCAGGACCCCGGCGCTCTGCTTGATGCAGCGCCGGCACGCGATCACCTGGTCGTCCACTGGGCTCACCCAGTGCAACCCGTCGCGTTCGTTTTCAAGGCACAGGACGCACGCCTGCTCACGCGGCGGGGCGATCCCGGTGTCGAGGTGCACGAGCTCCATGAACGCAATGGAGAGGCAGTTCCCGCAGATCAACGATCCGCGATGACCCTCGACCATGGGGCGCTGCATGTCCCACGCGGACTTGCAGAAGTCGCACTTGAAGACGAGATTGCCGTCCGGTCCGGGTTCATTCATGCGGTTTCGCTTTCCGTGTTATCCATCAGCTGATGCCGCGCCAGATTGCGATAGATCGCGCACCGATCGAGCAGTTCCTCGTGGGTGCCCTGATCGATCACCTGCCCGTCGGAGAGGACGACAATCCGGTCCGCGTTGAGCACGGTCGAGAGTCGATGCGCCACGATCAAGCTTGTGCGATCCTTGCAGAACTCGTCGAGAACCTCGTTGATGAGTTTCTCGGAGTGCGCGTCGATCATGGATGTTGCTTCATCGAGGATCAGGATCGCGGGGTCGCGGAGGATAGCGCGGGCGATCGCAAGGCGCTGGCGCTGCCCGCCGGACATTGTGAGTCCCTGCTCGCCCACGGGGGTGTCGAGCCCATCGTCGAGCTGCTCGATGAACTCCATGGCACGCGCATCGCGTGCGGCCTGCTCGATTTCCTCGCGCGTCGCGTGCCGATTGCCATACGCGATGTTCTGGGCGATGGTGCCCTTGAAGAGGACGACCTCCTGGGTGACCACACCGATCTGCTTGCGGAGTGAGCGGATACGAACGCGCGCGATGTCGGTGCCGTCGATGAGAACGCGTCCCTCGTCGGGGTCGAACAGGCGGGGGATGAGCGAGAGGAGGGTGGTTTTGCCGCACCCGTTGGGTCCGACGAACGCGACGGTCTCGCCGTGGTTGATCGTGAGGGAGACGCCGTTGATCGCGGGTGTTGTCGCGCCGGGGTAGATGACGCGTACGGTATCGAACTGTATGGAGTTGCGGTGCCGTGCGAGCTTGGACAGGCGGGGTTCATGCCCCGGCTCGGGCTCAGCGCTGAGCAGGCGATGGAGCCGATCGGCGCCCGCACCGGATTGTTGAATGTCGTTGATCAGACCCGAGAGGGGCTTGATGGATGCCCCCGCGATCCCCAGCGCCGCGAGCACGGTGATGAACTCGGACTTGTCGAGTGTGCCGTCGAGGATGAACTTCGCCGCAACGAGTGTCAAGACGCCCAGCGCGAACATAGTGATGAGCTCGGCGAGCGGGCTGGCCACGGCGCGGGCAGTGCGGACCTTCATCTGCTGATGGAGGACTTCCTTGTTGATCCGACCGAACCGCCCGGCCTCGTACCGCTCGGTGGTATGGACCTTGACGACCCGCATCCCCTGCAGCGCCTCGGTCGAGGCGCGATAGAGATCCGCCCTGCTCGAGAGTGCTTTGCCCGATGCACGCCGGATGCGTTTACCGAGCTTGCGGATAATCGTGCCGAGGATGGGCATGACGACGAGCGCGACGAGCGCAAGCTGCCAGTTGGTGAGGAGCGCGACGAGGAGCGCGACGATGCCCTTGAGGATGTGCGCGACGGCTTTGGAGAGCATCGCGACGAAACCTGCCGCGAGCGATTCTGTGTCGTTCACGATCCGCGAGATCGCGTCCGTGGGTCCCTCGGAGACGATGGTCTTGAGCGGAAGCTTGAGGACCTGCCCGTACGCCCGCCGTCGGATCCGCGCGATCGTAGTATGGACCACGGTGTACGCGATGTACTGGTGCCCGAAGTTCGCCAGCGCGCCGATGATCGTCAGCCCAGCAAGCACACCCATGATCAAAACGATGGAGTCGAAGGGGTCCGCCGGGAGCTTCGCGATCTGCTCGGGCGAGAGCATCGCGAAGAAGCCATGATCGTCCTGAGCGATCTTGTCGTTGGCGAACTGGCGGAGCCCACCGGACTCGGAATCGAGCAGAATATCGAGCGTGGGCCCCAGCGCGGCGATCCCTGCGCCAACCCCACCCGCGGAGAGCAGCGCAAAGCACGCACCGAGGATCAGCAATCCCCGCATACGGAGCATCTCTTTCGCATATGTCCAGAAGGCGTCCATGGAGGGGGTATTGTTCGTCGTCGAGCGTAACAGGTACAGGGGGACCACGAAAACGGTGATCTCTACTCAATATCGGGGTTTTCAGGCGCTCCGCATCAGATCTGGACGCGATCGCGTGTGATCCGGATGTGCTTGGGGGGGTGAAGCGCTCCCGAGTCCATCCCAGGGCAGCCCTTGGACGCGGACGCCCAGGCACGCTTGCTCGTCAGGTTCGAATCCCAGAAAGGCCAGGTTCGGCACTGCTCCGGACGGGATGTGTAGACGCTGCAGCCGGTCTTGCCGGTCTTCTCGTCGCGGGTCAGGAAGACACAATCGTACCCGTACCCGGTCTCAACCTCATTGAGCGATCGTCCCACGATCGTGTCGCGGGTGTACTGCTCATAGAACTCGGATTTGGTGATCTTGAGATCCTTTGCCATCGCACCCGCTTCTTTGTCCGTGAAGAGGACATATCCGGTGGGGCCGGTGCAGCAGTTGCCGCACTGGGTGCAGGTGAAGCGCAAGCCCGTCTCGCCCGTATCTGTTCTTCCAGTTGGATCGGGCCGATCGAACCATTCCTGTGCTGGGACCTTGCCGCTCATGATGGTTTCTGCTCGGGGTTGCGTTGGATGACAACGAGCGTCTGGTCGTCGTCGCGATCCAACCGGTTGGTGAACTTGAACAGGGCGCGGTGGACATGATCGATCGCGCACTCGGGGTTCCCCGAGCAGTTGTCGAGCGAATCGATCAGGCGCTGCATCCCGAACTGCTCAGCCCTGGAATCGCGCTGGTCTGTGTGCATCGAGAACTCATGGGCCGGGCGGTTGGCTGTCGCTTCGGTGATCCCGTCCGTGTAGAGGATCAGGGTGTCGCCCGGGTGCATGGTGCACGAGTCGGTATCAAACTCAAGATCGTTCGTGATGCCAAGAGGAAGGGTCGCCGCGCTTTCGATTTGCTCCACGGCCCCGTCCGCACGCCGGAGGAGCGGGGGGTTGTGGCCGCATCGGGTCCAGGTGAGGTGCCCATTGCTTGGATCGATGATACAGAAGAAAGCCGTCGCGAACTCGCCGTTGAGATTCGACTGCACCAGCTTCTCGTTGCAGTAGCGAGCGATGTTCGCCGCGTTCGCATCCAGCCGGTCGTCGTGTTTGTGCATATCGCCGTAGCAACTCAGGATCGTGCGGAGCATCGCCATGACCGTCGCGGCTCCCGGGCCGTGCCCCGAGACATCCGCGATCACAATCCCGAAGCGTCCGTCGTCGCCCTGTACATAGTCGTAGTAGTCCCCGCCGGCGATATTGCTTGTCAGATAGCTCGTCGAGAGCGAGAGCCCCTCGAGCTTGGGGTTCTGGTCCGGGAGCAGCTGGCGCTGTATTTTGGCAACCTGCTCGAACTGCTCCATGAGCTGAGCGTTGAGCGATTCGGCCTGCTTGCGGAAGACGAGATTCCGGGTCGCGGTGCCCATCAGGTTCACATCGAGCAGGCCCGCGACGAAGGTGTCCAGGTCGGACCAGTCTGTGCGGGTGTGGAAGCTCAGCGCCCAGTTGAGTGCCTCGCCGTCGTCGTAGGAAGGGATCGCGGACACTGCGCGGACGCGTGCTGCGTCCTCGCCGAGCACCTTGCCCAGCACCGGGTCCTGCGTGAAATCGACACTCGTGATGATCTGGGGCGAATCCTGCTGGATAATCCGCCCGATCAGCCCGCCCGAATAGGTCGGCAGGGCCATCCACTGACGCCAGGGATCGCTCGCGTTTTCGTCACGCAGCGATTTCATGGGGTCCTTTGTATTCGTGATCACGCGTGTGAGCTTGTACTTGCCCACGGGCAGGTCTCGCTTGGAGACGCTGATGAAAGCCTCACGCGGGAAGCGCTGCCCAACCCAGGGCCCGAATGCTTTGAGCATCTTCGCGGGGTCTTTGACGGCGCTGACATCACGCAGCATCGATTCAAGCCCGGCGATCCGCGGATCGGTGCTCAGATCGACCAGCGTCCCCTCGGCACTGAGGGTTTGGTTGGTCGGCAAGCTGCTCATCACGCGCACCCCGATTCGATCGACAGGCACAGCGTCCGCGCCTGCTCGAGCATGACATCAACCGTCTGGCGCAGCTCACCCTGCTGGTTTTCCGGAAGCAGCGGGATGTTGATCCGCACGCTCCACGCCGCGGCGCGGGCGGCGGCCTCGCCCAGCACACCCGCGATCCCCAGGTCGGACTTGAGCTGCTTGTTCGTGGTCTCAACGAGCCGATCGCACAGGCGGAGGAACTCAAGCGAGAGCGCCAGCATGGCCCGCGGCGGGGTGATCGCGCCCTGTACCGCGTCGTCCCACTTGGCGACGCGCTTGGGGTCGTCCTTTTCGAGCTTCCAGAGCGCGTTGAGCGCGCCGTAACCCTCCGCGTCCTCGTCGCCGAGTTGGAGGAACATGAGGCGGGCGCGAGTGAGACGCGCCATGGCGTTCTGGTTGACCTCTTCGCACTCGGCGAGCGATTTCTTGCCCAGCGAGTAGCTGACGACCATGGCCGCCGTTGCCGCTGCGGTCGCGCCGGTGATCGCGGCCGAGGCCCCTCCGCCGGGCGTGGGGACCTTGGCACCGAGCGATTCAAGGAACGCGCCCACGGGCTGGGACGAGATGGATTGGGCGGCCGTTTCGCTGCTCATGGGGGTATGGTAGCCGATGTCAGGGGTGAGTCTGATGAAGAAACCGTGCGAGCGCGACGGTCGTGGGGATGATCTCGTCGGGTCTTCGGTCGCACCACGCGGCGAGTTCGCTGAGTCTGAGCCATTGGGTGTCTTCGTACTCCCAGTTGATGCGGAGCGACTGGGGCGCCTTGATCTCCATCACGACCGCGAGGTCCGTTGAGCCCACTAGGTGATCGTGGATCAGGGCGACCACATCGTGGCGGACCACCTCCGGGACGAATCCGGCTTCTTCCTCGACTTCGCGGAGCGCTTCCGCGAGGAGTCCTTCGCGATCGATCGTGTCGCCACGATCCGGCACATCGATCCCCCCGCTGGGCCCCAGCTCCCACAGCCCGCCGTATCGGTGAGATTGGGGCGATCGCTTGCCGATCAAGACTCGGTCTTCGAGCATGACCACCGCGGTGACGGCGAGCAGCGAGATGCCCACATCGATCGTGTCGCGGACTGCGTGGTGCATGTACGGGCGCACGCATGCGCCGATGTCTGCGTTGTCCGACGAAGCCGACTCGAACGAGAGCATGGGGCTATTGAAGTATCGCGGGTTCTGTGCGCACAGTTCCGCCCATGCGTTGTCGATGAGGCGCTGCGCTTCTGGATCGAGTGACGGTGACGAGGTGCGATCGATGCGGATCTGCCGGAAGTCCTCGATGGGTTCGATCGTCACCGCCATGTCAACCCCCGGTGGCACAGGCGTCCCGCCTGTGCGAAGGATACGAGCATCGAGCAAGCACAGGCGGGACGCCTGTGCCACCGGCAACCGGTATTAACTCAGGAACCCGCCGATTTGCCCGCCCAGATCGCCCAGCCCAAGCTCTTCCGCTTCCTTGGAGATCTCGTCCTGCACCCGGCGCTGGGCCTTCTCGGTCGCATCGTTGATCGCGTCCTTGATCAGCTGCGTCGCCAGGTCGCGGGTCTTCTCATCGACGGCCATCCCCGCGAGCAGCGCCGGGTCGAGGGTGAGGTCGAGGAGCTTCATCTTGCCGTTGACCACCGCGCGGCAGGCGCCGCCGCCCGCTTCGCCCTCGATGCGCATCGCTTCGATCTTGGATTTGAGTCGCTCACCCGCTTCCGCGAGCTGCTCCTTGTTCTTCATGAGCGAGCCGAGCGCCTGCATGGCTTTGAGTTTGTCGCCGAACATATCGGTTATCCCTTCGATCAATCAGTTGTTCTTTGGATGCACACGTTTGACCTCGCCGTCGAAGACATCGAGCACGGTCTTGACCAGCGGATCGTTCTCCACTTCTTCGGGAGTCGGCGTCCGCAGTTGCGGCTTGGGCGCCTCGGGTGCCGGCGTCGGTTTCGACTCGACCGGCTCGGGTGCAACGCGGCGTTTGCCGGATGGCGCGGGGTCCTTGAACCCCGGGAGGTTCGCCCGGTTGGGTGCGGGCTTTGGCGATTCATTGAAGCTGGGCGACGCCGGCGCTGCGGGGTGCGATTGCACCCGCGTCGGGGCCGCCCTCACGCTTTTTTTAACGCGGGGGCTCCCTGCGAGGACGCGTTCCCGCCCGCCTTGACGAAGGCCGCGACATCCGCGATCTTCTCCGTCATCGCGAGTCGAACCATGCACGCGTCGAGCAGCGCCCTCGGCGCGGGGGACGACTTGATCGCCCGCTGCACCGATTCGCACAACGCGATCATGTGCACGAGCCCGGCCGCGTCGAACTGCTTGGCCCGGGTCAGTTCCTGCTCGCGTGATTCGGGCGAGAGCTCAACGAGATCCGTGTCCTTGCCGCACGAGCCGAGGACCATCAGGTCGCGGAACCGATCGAGCAGCGACCCGAGCACCTGATCGCCCGAAACGCCGGTGCTCAGCAGCGCCCCGGTGTTCTTGAGGACCGTCGCGGGGTCGCCCTGCGCGATCGCGTCGATCAGATCGCCCAGCAGCTCACGCTCGGGGAGCCCGAGCAGCTCTTCGAGGAGCTTGACATCGAGGTTCTTCTGACCCGCAGCGAGCAATCGATCGAGCAGCGAGAGCGCATCGCGCATCGACCCATTACCGAGTCGCGCGAGCGTAAAGATCAGATCCTCGTCCGCCTCGAATCCTTCCGATTCGATCAGCGACCGAAGATGCCCGGCGATGTTGCTCGCGGGGATGTTCTTGAAATCGAACCGCTGACAGCGGGACTGGATGGTCGCGGGGACCTTGTGCGCCTCGGTGGTGCACAGGATGAACTTCACATGCTCCGGCGGCTCTTCCATCGTCTTGAGCAGCGCATTGAAAGCGGCGGTGGACAGCATGTGGACTTCGTCGATGATGTAGATCTTGTAGCGACCCCGCAGCGGGCGGTACGCGCTGTTGGCGATCAGCTCGCGTGCTTCCTCAACCTTGTTGTGCGACGCGGCGTCGATCTCGATGACATCGGTGTCGCCGCCGGCGAAAATCGCGTCGGCGATGTCGTCCTTGTGCTCAGGATTGTTGAGCTCGTTGGCGAAGATCCTCGCCATTGAGGTCTTTCCGACCCCGCGTGTCCCAATAAAGAGGTACGCGTGGTGGACGCGATCGGAATCAATCGCGGCCTTGAGCGTGCGTGCGATGGGCGACTGCCCGACGACTTCGTCGAATGAGCGTGAACGATGCTTGCGTGCGAGGGCGGTGTAGGCCATGATGGGATCATATAGGTTGAAGGTCGGATTCGGCCATGCTGATTCATTTGATTGGGGAATTCATGAGTAGTTTTCAAGATTGGTCTACGCCGCCCGAGTACTCGATCCTTTTCCGTGAGGCAACCCCTCCAGGCCCAGAGCTGCTCGAACCTTTACGTCCCAAAGAGATAGAGCATCGAGAAGATGGAACTTGGGTTGCCGAAATCGAGTCGGTCAAGGGGTGTTACATCTGGGTCATGAGTGATCCTAAGCCCCGCGAGAGTCTTGCAATCGATCTGAGGTTCTCTCCGGGGTTGACAGAGGATGAGGAGGCGAAAATCTCCCAATGTCAATCGCAATGGCATGTCATGATCGATCCGGGCCCGGGCCCTGTCCTTCAAACGCGTAAGCAGACGCTCGTTGCTCTTGGGAAGATCTTCCGAACGATCCGCAAGGGGCTTGGTTTCTTCTGTGTCGATTCATTGCGCGTTTGGTCCCTCACAATGTTGTCTGATGAGCTTCAGACCAAGGCCGGGCTTGACATTGACGCCCTCTACGGGATTCACCCAGTTGTCAATCAAGATGGGTCACGCTGGGTCCATACCCACGGGCTAGCGGCATTGGGTGGGTTCGATATCGATCTGATCAATCCTTCCGATGAGGTGCTCGGGATTGCTCATACCTTGATCCGCTCGCTCGCGTTTGCGATCGTTGAGGGGAGTCTCGTGATCGACGAGCCCGCGTTCCAGATCGCCCAGCCGGGCGGATTGATCCGAATGGTGCCCGCCCGAGAGTTCGATGCGCAGGTCGATCCGAAGTTCAAAGGCATACGCGAGCCCGATGATTTTCATGTTGAGAACCGAGCTGTTGTGTGTGAACCTAAATTGAAGAAGAGCATGCTCGGGCTTGGGAAACCCAAGTTGGAGCCAAGCCGGTTCGTGCGTGGGGGGATCAGCGAGCACACTGTGTTCGGGTTATCGAAGACCGCAACAGATCTCATCGCTCAGCGGTCTCAAGAGACATTCCCCTTGCTCGTTCAGTTGATGGAGGAGTTTCAAACCCTGGAACTCCCCGTGCTGGCCAAGGTCGCATGCCGAGTTGATTCGGGCGAGGGGGATGAGCATATCTGGTTTGATGTTCACAGCGCGGATGAGAATGGGATCGACGCGACTTGCTTGAACCAGCCCTACGAGGTCTCAGGACTCAAAGAAGGGGATCGCGGGCGGTATGGGTTTGGGCAGATTACCGAGTGGCAGATGCAGACCCCAATCGGGTCGATCTCGCCGAATCAGTTCGGGCCGATCCGGCACATCCGAGCAAATCGTGCTCAGCTCGAAGAGATGATGCGCCAGCATCGGGCCCAGAACCCGGGGTGATCACAACCCGCCTTGGTCGATGCCCAGGACACCGACGGCACCGGATGACGGCCGCTTATGGCTGCTGCGGTCAAGCCCTGACCAGGTTCACGGGCCACCCGTGCATCGGGCCCGGGCATCGACCAGAGCGGGTCGTGAACGAGCATCATAGATCGCCCACCCATCCACGCCAAGGGGACACGGCACGGGGTTTTCGTGGCGAACGCAACAATCCGAGATACAATACCTTGCGATGATCTGGAACGGATTCAGACGAAAGAAAGTCCTCGACGCGGGTACACGGTTTCGAGCCGAGCATTCGCGATTCCTTACCCTTGCGCTTCTCTCGGGGCGTCGATACCCACGCATCCCGGCCAAGCGAGTCGATCGTGGGGGTTACACGGGGTTGATGAAACTCGATGAGGGCGAAAAGCGAGCCGCCCTGTGGTGGGCGGCGGCCCTGAACCGGGTCGATGACCCCAGCAAGTGATGCCACGAATCCCTGATCAAGGGAGATTCCCGGTCGATTTCCGCGATTCTGTCCCATTTCGGGGCACACTGAGCCGATATCGTCCCATATATCATGGCGTTAGCGACACCGCTATCCTTGCATTCCAAAGACCCGACCCATCCACGCGGGAGTGATAGTTCCGATGAGTGATACCACGGCGACTGAACCCAATGTCCAAAAAGCTCCGCTCAACCCACGATGGCGGTTCAAACTCGGGGTGATTGCCCTGATCGTGTTCCTCGTCGGATGCTGGGGACTCTGGGACGCGACGAGCGTCTATCCCAACCGTGGCAAGAAGTTCGCGGATTGGGCGAAGTGGCAATATCTTGAGGAATCAAAGAAGGCCGACGAAGAAGACTTTGGGATCTTCCTCCGCGATACATCCGTCACGGATCCGCATGCCGAGCTCGAACGGCTCAGCGCGCCCGAGCGTTTGTCGCAGAACCGCCAGGACGCCGGGAACCCAAGCTCGTCCCGCTCCAAGCGTGCCTCCATGCAGAACGCCCGCCTGCAATGGCTCGAAGCACTCGAGATCGTTGGCATGCTCGATGCGGAGCACACGACGATTGAATCGCCTCAGCGCGAGCTCGATGGGCTCCGCGAGAAATGGTCCGCGAGTTCGACAAACCCCAAGCCGCTCAGCGCGTTCGATCTCATGTCGCAATGGCTGATCATGGGGGTGTGCTACACCGTGACGCTCATCATGGTCGTGCACATGATGCGAGTCGCATCGCAGAAGTACACCTTTGAGCATTCCACCATGACGCTGACCCTCCCGGGAGGGGCGAGCATCACGCCTGATGATCTCGAAGAGGTTGATAAGCGCAAGTGGGACAAGTTCATCGTGTTCCTGAAGATCAAGGACTCGCACCCCAATCTCGGCGGGCAAGAGGTCAAGATCGATACCTACCAGCGCCTCCTGATCGAGGACTGGGTCCTCGCGATGGAAGAGCAGGCCTTCCCCTCCCAAGAAGGTGAAGATGCGCCCAGCGAACCAAACGAAACAAGTGACGAAGACGATTCAAGCAACGTGTAACCCACCCCGGGCGGAGGGTCGCTCATGAGCTGGGAGATGTGGGTCATCGCGACGATCGCGTTCTTGTCCGGGCTTTCGGGTCTGGTGATGATCGTGCTCGCGCTTCCCGGGATCTGGTTCATGGTGCTGTGCGCCGGGGTGTGCTGGTGGTGGCAACCCGGGATCATCTCCGGCAAAGCCGTCATCACCCTCGCGATCATCGGGATCATCTCCGAAGCGATGGAACTCGTCGCATCCGCGGCGGGCGCAAAGAAGTTCGGCGGATCCAAACGCGGTGCCATGGGCGCCATCGTGGGGACCATGCTCGGAGCACTTTTCGGGACGGTGTTCATCCCCATCCCGATCCTGGGCACGATTCTGGGAGGGATCCTTGGGGCGGGCGCCGGGGCGCTCATGGTCGAGCGCTCGATCGTGCAGATGACATGGAAAGACTCCATGAAATCGGGGTCGGGTGCCGCTATCGGGCGGACGATCTCGATCTTTATCAAAATCGGGCTCGCGATCGGCGCGGGTTTGTTCTTCGTCATCGCCGCATTCGTCTAATCATCGCACATAACCGATCGGGTCGCGATATACTGCGCCCAGAGAGATCCATTTATCTTTGAGGAATACCAACGACATGCCTGACAGCCCCGCGCCGGCACCCGAGCAGCAGAACAACCCGAGCCCGAAGGAACCCAAGTTCTATGTGCTCGATACCAATGTCCTCCTGCACAATCCCGGCGCGCTCTTTGTGTTTCAGGAAAACCATGTCGTGATCCCTTATCCCGTCCTTGAGGAACTCGACGCGATGAAGCGCCGCGAGGACGATGTCGGGCGTTCGGCCCGCTCCGCGATCCGATCGCTCGATCGTCTCCGCCGTCACGGCAAGCTCATCGAAGGGGTCCCGCTCTCGACGCTCGGAGCGCAGTCGCAGGGCGCAACAGGGACCCTCTCGATCGATATCAACGATCACGAGCGTCCCGCGATCCTGTCCGCGGACAAGCCAGACAACCGGATCATCGCCGCTGCGTGGGCGCTGCAGCACGAGAAGAAACGCGTGACCTTCGTCTCGAAGGACCTTGCCGCACGGATCAAGTCCGATGCGCTGGGGATCAAGTCCGAGGACTTCCTCAATCAGCAGGTCGACGCGGACAAGCTGTACTCAGGATTCATCGAGCTCAAAACCTCCAGCGCCGAGATCGATACGCTCTACCGCGACCGCATGCTCGCGGTCGAAGACCTCGCCCAGTACCTGGAGGTCAAGAACGCCGACGGCGAGACATACACGCGCGAGCTTACCCCGAACCAGTATGTCGTGCTCGGTGATGTCGAGGACGAAGCACACTCGGGTCTGGCGCGCCGTCTTGCGGACACGGAGCACCTGATTCCCGTCGCATCGCAGAAGAAGCCCACCTTCGGGATCGTCGCACGCAATGTGCAGCAGACGATGGGCCTGGACCTGCTGCTCGACGACGAGATCAAGCTCGTGACCCTGCTCGGCAGCGCGGGCACGGGCAAGACCCTGCTGGCGATCGCCGCGGGCATGTGCAAGGTGTTTCAGGAGGAACGCTACGACAAGCTGTTGGTCGCACGCCCAATCATGCCCATGGGACGCGACATCGGGTACCTCCCGGGTGACAAGGACGAGAAGCTCGGCGCGTGGATGCAGCCGATCTTCGACAACCTCACCTACCTGATGTCCACCCGCGGCGCACCGAACCAGAACGCGGAGAGCAAAACCACCGAGCAGCGCATCGATAAGCTCGTCGCGGATGGACGCTTGGTGCTCGAGCCGTTGACCTATATCCGCGGGCGCAGCATCCCGCACCAGTTCATGATCGTGGACGAGGCGCAGAACCTGACGCCGCACGAGGTGAAGACGATCGTCTCGCGTATCGGCGAGGGGACCAAGCTGATCCTCACGGGCGATATCGGGCAGATCGATCACCCGTATCTCGATTCGTCATCGAACGGGCTGAGCTACACGGTCGAGAAAATGCGCGGCTTGGGGATCGTCGGCCACATCACGCTCCAGAAGTCTGAGCGCAGCACCCTCGCGAGTCTCGCGGCCGAGCGTCTATAACCCACGAATCGGATCCGATATCAGCGGTTTTCAACCAGCGTTTCGATGCGGTTGTACTGCACCCGGAAGTAGTCGCGCCACAAATCGTCTGTTTCGCGAAGCTGCGCCTGCTTGATGGTCTCGAGCAGCGCCCGATCGCCCTTGCCGAGCATCTCGGCGCTGCGTGCGAGCCCGCGCATCGCGGGGAGGTAGTACTGGTCGCGCTGGAGCGCTTTCTGGTAGCTCTCGAACGCATCGGCGGCCCAGCCCACACGCTGGTAGGCCAAGCCCGTGTTGTAGAGCGGGCGTGGGTCTGTGGGCTCGATGCGGGCCGCGATCTGAAACGCGCTGACCGCGTCGGCGTAGTTGTTCTGTTCCATGAGCAGCTGGCCCATGTTGTTCCACGCCGCGTAGAGCTGATCGTCGAGTTCGAGCGCGTTGCGATACTCCTCGAGCGCCTCGTCGTGCTTGCCCTCTCTGTAGAGCTTGGTCGCGGTTGCGTAGTGCTCGCGTGCCTTTGCACGGTTCTGGCGCAGGATCTGCATCGACGGATCGATCTCTTCGAGGTTCGACGAGCGATCACGCTTGGGCGCGGTGCTTGAGCACGCGCTGAGCGTGAGCCCAGCGCCGATCAGGCACACGCCGAGCATCGAGCGGGTCATCCGAGTGTTCATGGTGTATTTCATCGCGTTCATCGCGTCGGTTCTCCTTAGGGCTTGCGTTCGTATCGCGCGAGCACCACATCCATGGACCACGCCGTCGTCCGGGGTTCGATCGAGATCTCGCGGACATGCATCCCGGGGATCTCCTGTTCCGCGAGACGCACCCAGTTGAGCAGATCCTCAAGCGAAGCGTCACGGATGTTTCTGTACGGGTACGAACGCAGGACCGCGTCCCCCTCGGGCCTCTGGCTCTGATTGCGAGGCAGCCCGATACCCGACTCGAGCCCGGCACGCTTGCCAAGATTGTCGAGTGTTGAGAGGATATCGGGCAGCGGATCGAGCAAGCCGCCGTCCGGGTTCATATTCTGCATCGCCTGCAGGCGCGTGATGTCCGCGATCAGGTTTTCGATTCGGATCATCTCACGAGCCGTACGCTGGTTGGCGTCCGCTGCGGCGGCCTGGGTCTGCCACGCGACAATCAGCGTGATCAGCGACACAATGAGCAACAGCGTACCCAAGACGATCAGGTGCTTGGGCGCATTGAGTCGTTGCTGATTCTGCGCACGGGATGCGAGCTCGTAACGATCATCGGCGCTCAGTCGGGTTTGGCGTGCGTCGAGTGTGCTCATTCTGCTTCCTCCCCATCGGTCCAATCCGCGAGAAGCGTGACCTGGATGTTTCCGCCACGCGGGGTGGGGGAGAGTGTCGAACGCCAGTTGAGCAGGTCGTCATCGATCGACTGGAGATTGCCCAGGATCTGCTCCGCCTGAGCGATGTCCGTGACATTGATCGCGAGGGTAACGGTCCGTGTATTCACCGTGATTTTCGTCACATCAATATCGGGTGTGCCGATGACGAACGACACCGTCTCGATCGCTTCGAGCATCGGTTTGGGCAGCGGGAGCTCGACGGGTGCCTGAGCGCGGGTCATCTCGATGAGGCGTGATTCCAGATCGAGGACGGGGGCGCGGGACAGGGTGAGGTTCGAGTCAAAGTCGCCGAGCAGCGTTCGTTTCTCGTTGCTGATGATCTTTGTGTCGGCCTTGATCGCGTTGGCACGCGACATGAACTGCCACGAGAGCAGGATCACAACGCACGCGGCGGCGGTCAGCGCCAGCCCCACCCAGCGGAACATGGACCGGTGCGCGCGCGTCGGACGAGAGACGAGCCCCTCGATGGACGCGAGCGAGGCGGACATCTCGCGTTGTGCGATTCGTTGCAGTGTCGCGCCCACAGGGTCGGGCTCGCCCATCAGATCAAGCGTGGCGTCCGGCCAACGCTGGGTCAACGCCGCGCCAAGCTGTGCCGCGTCGAAGGGCATCTCTTGCTCTGGTGATTCGTCATCCGGCGATACCGGTGGGCACACCGGCTCCCCGATCACGATCACACGCGACGGGCTCACACCCAGCTGGGATGACCAGCCGAGCCAGTCGGAAGCGAGTCGGGCGACATCGGATTTCCAGACCATGGCGCGTGGTTCGTGCTCGCCGTGCACCCGCCGGAGCCGCGCCGAGCCGGCGCAGATCAGCTCGCCCTCGCGGGACCACGACCAGATCAGACGAGAATCGATGGGGTCGATCGCGACAACCGCACAGACCGGCGCGTCGGAGCTGACGATCCGTTGAGCGCTCGCCGACGAGTCCAGCCCCGGGTCCCACGCGGTGCACAGCGCATGCCAGATGCTGGAAAACTTCCCCGGGCGGATGCCGGCGGCGTCGAGCGTGTCCTTGAGCAATCGCCCGGGCACATCGGGTATCGCCAGCACGCCGCGTCGAGACCCCGTCGAGGTCTGATCTTCGCTCAGCGGCTGGAAATCCATCTCGCGTGGGAGGCGGGGGAGCCGATCACCCAGAGCGCTGTGCTCGATGGGTTCGAGGTCGTCAGGATCGTGCTCGACAGGGCCATCAGAAACCACCGCGTCCAGCGCGTGCGGGTCCGCGTCCTCGGGCTTGACCCATGTGCAGGCGGCACCATCGGTATCGAGAACAATCGCATGAAGCGACTTGTTTGTGCCCATATCGAGGCGCTGCTTGACCCATTCGGATGCTTCCTGGATCGTTTCAAGAATCAGCTCGGTGTCAGCGCCCGGGTCAACGACCCAGGAGTCGTCGGTATGGCCGCCGACGAGCCGGACACCACGCAGGATCATCCCGCGATCAGTTCTTCGGATGTAGCAAAGGCGATCGCTCAATGGATGGGTCCGCTCGCGTCTGGGTGAATCATGGACAGGTACATGGGGTGTTTAATCGTTGCGTCGATCCTGGCGGCGCCGAACCTCAGCGGGCTGATTGTTCTCCGCGGCGTTCCCGCGGATGCGGACGAGTGGTTCAGGCGTCGGACGCCGATTCTCATTCTCGGGCGAGAGCCCACGCTTCTCGCGTTCGAGTCGTCGTCGTGCGTTCTGCTGCTGACGAGCGGGGAGCGATGCAATGTACGCCTCTTCCTCAGGGGTCAGGAGCGAATCGCTCTTTGTCTCAGACTCGACAACCTCGAGATCGGTCCCGTTGACCATCGTGACGGCAGGGCCCGACTTATCCGCGAGTTCGATCACCGCGTTGCCCACATCATCGCTGACACGGATGTAGTCCGGCGTGACGCGCAGGATCTTCACATCCTCAAACTGATCATCGCCGGCTTTGGCGGTCTCCCCGACAGAAACGATGCGCTGCTTGCCATCGATGCGGATGAACGCGTGCTGGGAGTTGCTCGAGTTGATGAACCCGATGTACTTCACGCGCCGGATGAGATTCGCGTCATCGACCGTAGGCGTGTTCTCGTCTCCCCCTTCATCAGGGACTTCGGTCGTCGGTTCGATCGGTTTAGGCGTGATCTGGGGTGCGTTATCGAGCAACGAAAGCCGCTCCGCGAGCCCGATCGTGTCGACATCAATCGAACGATTCGGATCGATCTCGCGTTGTTCATTGTCTTTACCCGTCGCTTGGCCACCAGCGGGCAACGCCTTGGCGCGGATGATCTCCAGCGTCGTCCCCTGCTCATGCTCGGACGGGCCGACGAAACCCATGCCAACCGCGACACCCCCGAGCACAAAGATCAGAGCGCCCGCCTGAGCGCCGATGGTCCATGTCTTTGCTTGGGATCGTGTGAGTGGGTTGCTCATGTCTTCATCTCGAATCGGGTCTTGGTCGTCTCTGTTCGCTTTTTATCGGCTCATGCCTCGGGCGGATTCCACTATCCAACCCTGTTTCATGTCGGGATTTCGTATGCCGTGCCCGATCAGGATCGGGCGTTCCCCGGCAACAGCGGGAGTCTAGGTGACCCACACGGGGTGTGCTCAGTAGAGCTCGGAGAGATCATACTGATCATCAAGGTCGAGCTCTCTCCAGGTGGTGAACGCACCGATCTCCGTTGGATTGCCTGATTGACTGTTGCTACTGCTTCTTAGGTTTGTCACCCCGCCGTATCGGGCGATCAGCTGCCCTTGACGGACCCCGCCACCGGCGCGGACCTCGATGACGACGGCCCAGAGCTCAATATCCGTGGCGAAAACCCGGAAGATCGCTGCACGCTGCTGCGAATCGAGCCCGGCGGAGGTTGCGACCTGCGTGAGCTCCGTCCGCGAGATCGATTCCGGGTTGTCACGGAGCGAAAAGAGTTCGGAGATAAATCGGTCCGCCTGAGAGCCCGCCACGACGCGGGCCGCGGCATCCAGGACCACATCGCTCGCGGACGCGATGCTGATCGTGAACGGGCCGAAGGGGCGTGTCTCACGCAGGTATTCCTCTTCGGTCGTGCTCGCCGCGAGGTTGCGGAGGATCAGCCCGCCCTCTTCGATGACCGTGTCGCTCTGATTGGTCAGGTTCGAGAGCGCGGCGCCCTGCGCATCAAGGAGGAAAACCGCAACCTCGGACCCGTCCGCGAGGATGATATCCATCGCATGCCCGGTCTCGGGCTCGAGCACCTCGTACAGATCCCGCCCGTTCTGCTGTCGCAGCCACGCGCCGATCGCTTCCTGCAGCCCGCGTCCGAGATGGTGCTCCTGATACTTGCTGACCTGGCGGGCAACGGTCTTGGACTGGGCGCTGAAGCGCATCATCGCGAACCCGATCCCCATCGAGACCACGAGCAGGAGCAGGATCACCATCACGAACGCGAACGCGCGTCGCTCGGATCGGGATTTGTCGCTCGGGTGGTTCATGAATCGTCTGAGAAATCGAACCGGTTCCCGCCCGGGCCGGTGTTGCCGTTGTTGTTCCCATTGCCGGGGCGACCGCCAGTGCCGCCGCCACCGCCATTTGTGTTGCCGGTGTTCGTGTTGACATCGCCGGTGTCAACGGTGTCGGTCTCGGAACTCGACGCGGCTGTGGCGACATCGAGGGGATCATCGCCGAGGACCCAGTCGACCTCGAACATCCACGACGCGTACTGCTGATTCGTCAGGATCACCTCGAACTGGACATACGCCGGGAGATCATCCATCTCCAGCCCCGCGTGCTCGGTGATGAACTCATCCTCTTTATAGAACTCCCACACGCAGCGTTCGATCTCGCGGAGCAGGGGCACCGCGCCCGATAGGCGCTCGCGGATCTCATCCTCGGTCCCGACGGTGTCGGGCAACGGCCCGTAGCCCTCGAGCAACTGCTCGGACTCATAGGTCAGAATCGGACGCCACCACAGGGTCCAGCTGGGGATTTCGGGCTCCTGGAGCTGGCTTTGCTCGGGCAGATTCTCGCTCATGCTCTCGATGCCGGAGTTCGAGAGCCCCAGCTGGGCCATGATGTATTCGCGTTCACCGGAGGGGCGAAGCTCGAACACCCCACGCGTGATGCCCTGAGACCCATCCAAGGCGGAGAAATCGAGCGATTCTTCTTTCGATTGAGCCGTGTACCACTCCGCTGCGTTGGACGCAAGCCCCGGCGGTACCGGAGGTGTCGCGCAGACGACTTCGAGGCGTTGTGGCTGCCAGCCCGAGGAGTCGGGCTCGACCGTGTAGTCGGTCTGCAGAATCAGTCGATCGCGCTCCGTGACTTCTTCGTCGTCGGCTTGATCTTCTTCGCTGCCCGCGCGCACAACGGTGCTCGTGTCCGCTTCTTTCATCTGCAGACTCAGCATTGCTCGTGACAGCGAGGTGTGCGCGATGCTGAGCTCGTTGGTCCGTTCGAATCGGGTCGCGAACACCCGCTCAGCATTCCGCAACGCGATGAACACGCTCAGACAGCCGGCCAGAACCAACCCCGAAAGAACGAGCGCGAGGGTGACCTCGATGAGGGTGAAGCCCCGGGCGTGATTGGAGGTGCGTGGGCGTGTCATCCGCCGAGGTCCTCCATCATCGATTCGAAGAGACGCTCGATCCCGCCGGGTTGCTCGAGAAGGGTCTTGAGCGAGTCGGGGTTATTGAAGGCGAGCGGGTCGATCAGGCGTGTGATTTCACAGTTGGGAACCTCGGTGGTATACGAGCGAGATCCGCCGGATTCCGCCCCGAGCCAGACCCGGATCTTGATGAGCTTGATCCGCGAGAGGTTCGCCCCGGACCCGATCCCGTCGTCGCTGTCGTCCTGCATGTTGTCGAAGACAAACTCAACGGGCGCTTCCTCGATGCTCCAACGGTAAAGATCGATGTCGTACTCGATGGGGAGCGACCGATCCGGGAGCGAATCGCGATCATCGATGTGCTGAAGGATCAACCGGTTCGCGAGTTCCGCGGCCCCGAGGCGCTGATCCATCCGGCGCTGCGACTGGCTCATGAACGACACGCCACCGGCGAGGGTGGAGGCCACCATCGCAAGCAGCACGCTCGCCAGCATTGCTTCGAGAAAGGTGACCCCGCGCCGTGTGTGGTATCGGCGTGCGCGGAATGCGAGATGGCGCTGCGGGTGGGTCATGGTCCTCGCCGGGGCTTAACGCTTACTGCGACGCGTTTACATCCATCGTCCAGAGATCGATATCGTCGGAAGTCTGGATTTCCTTATCCGGGCCAGAGCTGATCAGCGTAAACGGCTGGCTCTGGTGCGTTGGGCTGTAATAGAACGGCTGATCCCACGCATCGAGCTCTGTTCCTTCCTCGATGAAGCTCGGAATCAGCGTGCTGATGTTCTGCGGGGGGGTGCCGGCGTTCTCAGCCATATATGAGGTGATCGCGGTCTTGATCGTGGTCATCGAGGTCTTCGTGACGCGGGTGCGGGCACGCGACAGGTAGCCTGGTACCGCGATCGCAGCACCCGCCATCAGGAGCCCAATGATCACAAGCACGGCGGTCAGCTCGATGAGCGAGAAGCCCGGGCGGGCCGTTTTATAGGTTCGCATGATCGTGGCATCGATGCGTTGATCGAGCGAGCTGTTCGTGTTCGTCGTGGTCATCCGATTCTCCCGTAAGTCATTGCGTGCATAACGCTTGAGTGTTCTATGTCTTGCATTCTACCGCCCGCGTGGGGCGTCGGTTCACATATGTTTGCTCAGAGTGCCCCGCCCGCCATCGAGAACATGGGCATCATGATCGCGAGGATGATCGTGCCCACGATCAGGAACAGCAGGACGATAAGCAGCGGCTCGAGCACCGCCATCAGGCGAGCAGTCTTCTTATCCACCTCCGCGGCATGGTCTTCCGCGAGCGAGTTGAACGCGTCCTCAAGGTCGCCACCCTGATCCGCGGCGACAAGCAGGCGACGGGTCGATTCGGGAAGCGAGCTGACCTTCATGACAAGGTTGCGGAACACCCCGCCCTCAATCAACCGAAGCCGCATCCGCTGAAGATCGCGATTCAGGTCCGGGTGGGTGATGGCGGCGCTGGATACATGGAGGGCATCACCCAGCGGGATGCCAGAGCGCGACATGGAGGACATGACCGCGAAGAAACGCGTAAGTTCCTGCTCCATCACCACATCGCGCACAAACGGAGCACGCCGGGTCAGCTGGATCCCCAGCTTGATCAGCGCCGAGCGGAACAAGAACGCGAAGATGATCAGCAGCACCAGCCCCACGGCACTGGGGATGATGTTCGCCTGCAGGAAGTTGCCCAGCCCGAGCAGCACGCGTGTGACGGCTGGCAGTTCGAGTCCTGCGCGGATCAGCGAGTTGCCAATCATCGGGACAACGACGATGATCATCACCAAGGCCGCGGCCAGTGCGAGGATGAGCACGATCGCGGGGTAGATCACCAGGGTTGCGGCTTTGCCAGAAACCTCGAGCTGTCGCCGCGCACTCTTGGCGAGCGAATCGCACGCGCCCGCAAGATCGCCCGTCTTCTCCGCGGCCCGATAGGTCGCGATTGTGACCGTATCAAAGCTCCCGACCTGTTTGCACGCATCGGCGAAACTCGTACCCTGCGACACGAGATGACGCAGACGATCGATCCGATCCCGGTTGGGCTTGGAGACAACCCCGGCCGCAACTTCGAGCGCTTCGGTCAGCGTGACCCCACGCGAGACCAACTGGGCGATCTGAGCATCGAAAGCCGCGTGATCCTTCAA
The DNA here is from genome assembly GCA_965216865.1 of Phycisphaerales bacterium. Classification (GTDB taxonomy): domain Bacteria; phylum Planctomycetota; class Phycisphaerae; order Phycisphaerales; family UBA1924; genus UBA1924. The sequence goes on along the minus strand of OZ244206.1, from coordinate 1,201,744 downwards.
CGACATCTCGGTCTCGGAACCCGCCCAATCGGGGAGTTTCCAGGTGCGAACGAGGGTCTGCTTGTCTTTCTTGAGGATTTCCGCAAGCGCACGCTCAGAGCGGGCATTACGGATACCCATCGATTTACCACCGCTCGACTTATTGGCGAGATAGAAAAAGGAACGGGATGTGCTCGCGGCTCGGCTCATGTGTCAGATCTGAAATGGGCTGTTCGGGTCCCGAAACAGGGTTTATCGGGTCAATCCATCGTTTGTCGCCGATCATTGTACGATCAGCGACAGGATAAGTGCGGAAACACCCCAACTTGCACGCTCAACGCCCATCAGGCAATCATGATGCACGAAAGACCTTGATCAAGTGTGATCTTCTGCCCGCGCATTGATCCCAACGGGCACAGGCGGGACAATATCAGACGCCCATACGCGGCGATCTGTACCTCTCTCCCACCCACGAGATCATGCATGACCACGATGCCCACGACTGAGAACTCCACTGCCGATACCTCAACCCGCGAAACCATGCGTTCGTTGATCAAACACCACGCCGGCACGGGGCTCGAGTACCGAGAGGACCGGCCCGTTCCAACGACGGGGCCGCGGGAAGTCCGCATCAAGGTTTCCAAGGTCGGGATCTGCGGCACAGATCGGCACATCTGGGAATGGGATGAATGGGCATCCAACCGCATCCCCGTCGGCATCATCACCGGGCACGAGTTTGTCGGGATGATCGACAAGCTCGGGTCAGCCGTCACGAAATACAAAGTCGGGCAACGCGTCAGCGCCGAGGGGCACCTCACCGATGGCGTCGATTACAACTCCCGCACCGGCAACGCACACATCGCGAGCGATACCACCATCTTCGGGATCGATCGGGACGGGTGCTTCGCGGATTACATCGTCGTCCCGGAGGACAATGTCTGGCCACTGCACCCAGACATCTCCGACAAACACGCCGCAGTCCTCGATCCCTTGGGCAATGCCGTCCACACGGTGATGGCGGCGGGCGTCAGCACAAAGACGGTCCTGATCTCGGGCGTCGGGATCATCGGGCTCATGGCCGTGACGGTCGCACGGGCCGCCGGCGCGAGCCGGATTTATTGCACCGATATTAACCCCCCGCGTCTCGAGCTGGCCAAGAAGCTCGGCGCGACCGAAGCATTCGACGCTCGCGATGATTCATGGATCGAACGCGTACGCAAGGAAACCTACGAGGGCGTCGATGTGCTTCTCGAGATGTCCGGCGCGCCCGCCGCGATGGATCAGGGGTTCCGAGCGCTCCGCAACGGCGGCACGGCCGCCCTCCTCGGGCTGCCAGCCCGCACGGTCGATTTCGACTTCAACAAGCACATCATCTTCAAGGGATGCACGGTGCTGGGCATCAACGGACGCAGAATGTGGGACACCTGGTACCAGATGGAAAAACTCCTGCTCTCCGGTCGTCTCGAGCTCGACGACATCATCACCCACGAGTTCCCGATCGAACAGTTCGAGCGGGCGTTCGAGACCATGATCTCCGGGGAAGGGATCAAGGTCCTGATGAATCTGAACAGCTGAAAAGACTGGCAACCAGCAAACGATACGATACACTCCATGCATGAAATATATTGCATGCGTGATTGTGATGGCGGTGTTGTGTTCGATCGGGTTCGCGGATCCGGTCCCTCACATGCCCGAGCTCGAAGCCTTCATTGAGAAGGGGGAGTTCATCACCACCACGGATCTGAAGCGGCGCGGGGGCGAGGTCGAACAGCGAGAGCTTTTCAAATCGTACAAAGAACGGCTCGGGCTCAGCGAAGAAGAAGTCCGCGCACAGTTCCCCGACATCGTCATGTTCGTCGGCTACCTCGGCGGCGGCAAGTTCGATGCTGAGCTGTACGAGACGTTCAAAGCCCGTTGCACGCTCGATAGCGAAGATCTGTACCTCCGCCATAACGCGATCCTGAAGGCGTTCGATCAGGACACCTCGCGCGAGGACTTGCTGGAAACAATGCGACTCAACATTCTGGAGATGCGAGAGCAAGGGTACTCTCCGATCCGAGTGAGTGGGGCCTCCGCGGACTACCGCAAGCGTGCCGAAGATGAGAACGACCACATCGCGGACGACCAGTTCATGATGGAGCAGGTCGCGTTCATGCTCAGCACGATCGAGCTGGACACGAAGGCCCGGGTATACCTCTTCGATAAGTTCGTTGACCCGTACATCGATGTAAAGGACGAGGGGCTCCGGAGCGCGGTGTACAACACATTCGAAAACACCGAAGGCATCGATCCCTGGTTTCTTCACATGGTCCGCGGCGTGAATCAGGAACGGATCGCCTGGATCAAGCGTGGTTCTGGGTACGCATACACCGTCAGCGGCGAAGAGTTCAATGCGTTCCACCATCATCTCGACGAGTCGATCAAGCACTTAAAGAAGGCGTACGAGATCGACCCCCTCTGTCCGCAGGCACCGGCTTTCCTTGTGCAGAGCGTCTATCCAAGGGGCTCGTTATGGCAAAGCGAAGGGTGGACATGGTTCGGGCGCACGCTGATCGGGTGTATCGACTATGGCCCGGTCTACGACTCAATGCGCCACATCACGCAGGACAAGTGGCACGGTGATCTCACATCCCGCGCCGAGTTTGCTCAATGGTGCGCACGCCCCGATCTGGCAGGCTACGGGGTTGGGCTGCAGGCGCTCCTGAGTTTGGAACGCTCTTGGTGGACCTACGGCGTGGATTACGGCGATGCGGATTGGTTCTGGGAAGAAGAGGGTGACGCGATCGAAGCGGTCATGCGATCTTTCGAGCGTCGCATCGAGCTCGGGTGGGATCATGACCTGAACTACGAGCACTCGATCCTCGCCTTCTTGGAGTACCGCTACAACGGTGACCTCGAAAAAACAGCGATGCATATTCGCGCGTGTGAAAACGGGATCAACGATTACGCACGACGCAAAATGCGGTTTGATGACCTGAATCTCGTCGCGATTACACTGCCGCTGAGCGTCGAGCAGACCAAGCCGAAGGCGTTGGAAGCGGTTGCGCACGAACAGGCCGGCAACCTCGATCTCGCGATCGATGTCTGGAACGAGGTCTACACAGAACTCGTGGAGATTGATGATATCGAAGCCGCCGATGCGCTCAGGGATCGTCTGCAGGGGCTGCGATGGCGGTCCGCATACGACGATCGATCCGGCTGGATCGATATGCCCTTCGACGAGCAGATGAGCGGCTGGATACCACACGAGGGCGACTGGGAGCGGGTCGATAACAGTACTGTCCGGGGAACGATGAAGGGCTCCGAGAACGAGCTATTGCTCGTCGCAGACCTCATCACCGGCTACTGGTATGAGATGGAAGCCACCGTCCATCACGAAGGCCCACTCGAACCACATCTCTCATACGGGATCAACTTCTGTCGCGGCAATCGCCAGTCTGATGGATGGGACCAGATGCGTTTCCTCTCCGTTCGCCCAAACGAGCAGCTCGGCGCATTCGGGTGGCATTATGCGGGCAAGGATATCAAATCCGAGCTCCCGCCTGCGAACGAGGACGGGACCTACCGGATCCGGCTCAAAATGCAGGGCGATCGGGTCAGCGGATACATCAACGGACAGCTTGTCGGCGAGGGAGAAATCCCCAACTGGAAGCCGGATCGCGAGCCGGAAATCATCCGGGTCGGTCTCGGGGCATTCCGCATCAACGAGGGGTATGTCGAGTTCAGCGATATCCGCATCCGCAAGCGTCGCCCGCCGGAGAAGATCGAGTTCTGATTACCCATTCCGCCCGAACTGATTATGGCAATCGCTGCACGACTCCATCAGCAGCTGCAGCGACTGGTATGCGCCGTCGATGTCCTCGTGCTCGATCTGCGTTTCAAGCTGCGACGCGAGATCACGGGACTGGATGAGCAGCTGCAGGAACTCGGGCCCGCCCTCAACGGTCTCCTGATCATCCTCCATATCACGGAACAGGTTGTGCATCTGCCCAGCAAGGGAGATCGGAGCCAGATCCGGATGGTTTTCGGGGGCTTCGAACCCGTAATCCGCGCAGTCGTTGATCAGGTCGCTCAGGCGTGAGAGCTCGGCCATACCCTCGACGAAGTCATCGATCACGGCCGCCTCAACGAGCACTACCGAGCCGTCATGGAGCTCGGATGCGGGCAACGCCCTTGCCGTTTCCGCAGACTTCCACAGCCCTTTATATTTGGGCGAGGTCTTCGCGATGGTCATGAACTCCAGCGCCTGTTCGTTGGTGATGTCCCCAGACCCGATCGCCCCAACGCAGATCGCGGCGGGCCCGCGGTGCTTTCCGTGGTGACAGTTCACAAAGATCGGGCGGGGCATGGTCGCCATGGCGTACGCGAGCTCTTTGGATTGCTTCTCGCTGATCCCGTCATAGGTAGTGGGGATGTGCACAACACGGATCCCATAGCGCTGCGCGAGTTCCCTGTCGGGCGCAACGCCGTCCACGGAAATAACGGTTCGGATCCCCAGCGCCGCGAGTTCGTCATACGCGAGTTCGCCAACGGGCTCCGCGGCCGAATACAGATCCGGCGTCAGGGCGTGCAGATTGTGCAGCGCGGAATGCTCGTGCTTTTCCTCTGCGTGTGTCTCGCCATCGGGCAGCGGGCTTTGCGTGCTCTGTGAACCGGCGCATCCCGCCATCGCGAGTGAGGTGCCGACAATCATCAATATAATCCTGTGTGTATGTTGCATGCAGGAACATATGAATAACAACGCCCGCGAGTTGCGGGCGTTGTGGAGTATTCAGAAGATTGTCGATCTCGGATTAGTCTTCCGGCACATTGTCCGAAGTGACGATCTCGCGGAACTTGGTCCGCAGCGCCTTGGTGATCGGGCCCTCACCCTCAGAGATCGTGTGGGTCCCTGTCACTTCGAGGTTGTCGTGCGTGAGAATCTCACGCACCGCGATCATCTCGGCAGCCGATCCGGTGAGGAACACCTCATCGGCGTCGTAGACCTCATCAATCCCGAACAGTTTCTCTTCGACCTGCATGTCCAGCATCGGGCACAGCTCATCCTTGACGAACCGGCGCGTGATGCCTTCGAGGATCCCGACCTCGCTGGGCGGCGTAAAGATCTTGCCGTCCTTGATGACGAAGATATTGTCGCCCGAACCCTCGGAAACCTTGCCCTCGGTGGAGAGCATGATGACCTCGAGGAGCTGGTCCTTGGGATCGGTGATCCCCAGCTTCTGGCTCAGGTGGATCGCCTCGCACTTGGCCATGATGTTGTTGAGGTAGTTCAGCGTCTTAACGCGCGGATCCAAACACGCGATCGGTGTCTTCGGACGATTCGCCAGCGCGACACGCATCCCGGACTCGTACATCTCAGGCGGGAACAGCGCGATCGTGTCCGCGATGCAGATCACCCCGGCTTTGGGGCACTGGTACGGGTTGAGCCCCAGCGAGCCCTCCCCGCGTGTCACCACGAGACGGATGTACCCGTTCTTGATCCCGTTTGCTTCAACGCAGCGACGCTGGATGTCGATCATCTCCTCGCGAGAGACGCCGATATCGAGGAAGATCTTGTCCGCACACTCGTAGAGCCGGTCCATGTGCTGGCCCAGCTTGAAGATCTTGCCGTTGTAGATGCGGATCCCTTCGAAGATCCCATCGCCATAGAGCAGGCCGTGATCGAAGACGGAGACGGAAGCTTCCGACTTGGGAAGCATCTTGCCGTTCACCCAGATCATGGGCTCACGGGCGCGATCCGTCTGATCCGCAATCGGGGTTGTGTCGGTCGAGGCCGACGGGGCGCTGGTCATCGATGTCATGTTGTCCTCCATGATGTACGCACTCCGTTGAGCGGTATGTATTCTAGCTTTTCCACGGATTCACGGCTTCTCAAACACGCGCAACCCATCAAAATCACCCGCATGTATTCCAAACAAATGGGGTTTGAAGTTCTATTATCGGCCGGATCGTATACCACGCGCCGAGACGAAATGTTCCGATCTGCCTCCGAAACCGGCGCGATCGTTCACGAAAACGCTTGCTTCTTGCAGAAATCGCGGTCTGCTGCGATCAAAACGATGCCCAAACCGGTCAGGTTCGTTGGAATCTGAGATTAGCCCGCGGTGCGGATCTCCGCGCTCAGCGCTGATTTCGCTTTCTCCGTGAACAGATCGACCTGCGGATCGACCTCCTCATGACGAAGCGTGCGTTCATCATCCCGGAAGCGCAGACGAAGCGTCACGGACTTCTTCCCATCGCCAAGCTGCTTGCCTCGGAAAATCCCGACGAGCTCCCACCCCACGCACTTGTCGAGCGCGAGCTCGGCCGCGAGCGATTCGATCGCGGACCATCGGGTCGACTCGGGCACGATCAGCGACAGGTCCCGTTCGATCCCCGGGAACTGCGGCAGCAGTTCCGCGTGCGAGCGGGGCGGGTACGCGTCGATGAGGGTCGCGAGGGTGAGTTCCGCGCCGACGAGCGGGTGTTCAAGCTCGTGTGCGTTGAGCGCCGCGTCGGAAATCAACCCGAACCCGCCGATGAGGGTGGTGGTGTCATCGTGACGAACACTGATGCGTGCATACGCGTCCGCGTCGTATCCCTTGTGCTCGGGCTTCGCGGGTTCGACGATCGTCCTGGCGTTGGGACCGAACACGGCCTGGACAATTGTATCGATCGATCCACGCATGACACGGATGGCGCTCTGCATGTCGTCGTGCTTGGGCTTTTTGCCCTCGAACGGAACATCGATGAGCAGCGCGAGCGATCGGTGCTCTTGCGTCTCGCGGGTGCCTGATTTCTGCGCGAAGCACTGGGCGTGCTCGTACAGGCGGATCCCGCCGGGCGTGGAGGTGCGGGCGCTCTGGTTCGCGTGGCGCGTTGCCAGCAACCCGAGCAGCACGCTCGGGCGCAGGGTCGGCTCTGCTTTGCGTCGGTCGTCATCGACCGCGACCAGCTCGGTCCCGGTGCGCTGGAACAGCTCGCCCTTCTTGGGTGCGGTGAACGAGAAGGTGATCGTCTCGAAGAACCCGAGCCCGGTCAACGCACGCGCGATCGTGCTCATCGCCCGTTCGCTCGTCTGCGGCTCGCGCGTCCGCACAGGAAGGGTCTCCTGCACCGGGATCACGCCCAACGAGCGGGCACGAGCGACTTCCTCGATCAGGTCGATCTCACGGGTGACATCGTGCGAGCGATGGGGCGGGATGACGCACTTGAGGGTGCCGTCGGATTCGATCGTGGTCTTGAATGACAGCGCATTGAGCAGATCGGCCATCTCCGATGGCTCGGTCTTCACACCCAGCAGCAGGTCGCACCGATCGGGGCGCAGCGAGATCGCTTTGTCTTCGGGGAGCGGGGCCCCTTCGGACAGGACGCCCTCCGCGAGCTGACCGCCTGAGACCTCGCAGATGAGCGCGACGGCGCGCTGGGCCGCGAAATCAATGGATCGCGGATCGATCCCACGCTCGAAGCGGAACGCCGCATCCGTGCGGATCTGCAGGCGCCGCCCGGTATTGCGCACGCTGACCGTGTCCCATGTCGCCATCTCGAAAACGACCGTGGTGGTGTTGTCATCGACCTGCGAGTCATGCCCGCCGATGATCCCCGCGAGCGATTGCGGACGCTCGGCGTCCGCAACGACCAGATCGGACGCGCGAAGCTCGTGCTCACCCGCGTACAGGGTCTTGACCTTTTCGCCCGGCATTGCCTCACGCACGATCAGCTTCCCGCCCGCGAGCTTGTCGTAGTCGAACACATGGCACGGGTTGCCCAGCTCAAGCGTGATGTAGTTCGTCACATCGACCACATTGTTGATCGATTTCTGCCCGAAGGACTCGAGTGCCTCGCGCAGCCAGTCCGGAGACGGGCCGATCTTCACATTCCGGATCAGGCGGGCCGTGAACAGCGGGCAGCGGTCCGGCACCCGGTTCTCCAGCGTCAGCTCATCGCCGATCGGTGCCCCGAGGGGTGACTGGTTGATCTCGGGCATGGTCAGCACGCGGGGCTTGTCCGCGTAGCGGGCCGCCGCGATCTCGCGCGCGATCCCGACATGCCCGAGGCAATCCCCGCGGTTGCTCGTGACTTCGACATCGAGGATGGTGTCGCCGTCGAGCCCGGGCTTGTGCTCTTCGATGGGCATCCCCGCCTGGGTCATGATGTGATCGACCTGATCTGCGGTCACATCGCCGGGGGTGAGGTACTGATTGAGCCAACGCAGTGAAATATCCATGGGAGCAAAGGATAGCCGGGTGATGCCCGTAAGTGCGGCACCTGATAGACTCTATAGATGATGCACACGATCCGATTCTGCGTATTGATGATGTTGGGAGCGGTTCTCGCGTCGTGCTCGACGAGCGGCGAGCGTGATCCCATCGAGCTGCCCGAGCAGCGCCCGAGCGACTTCACCCTCGGGGTGGTGGTGTTCGGCGATCCCGAAGCGGATTCGATCGAGACGCGCTCGGCGAGGTACATCATCGAGCCCGACGGGACCCTCCGGGCCTCGTTCGGCGAGGGCTCAGACGGGCTGACCTACCCCCCGATCATCCGTCGGGTGGACGATTCGACCCTCGACGCGATCTGGGACCGGGTGCGTTCGATGGGTCTGGAGGGCGATGATTGGCGCTTCGTTCAAGCGCCCGAGCAGTTCCACGCGGAGATTGGGTCAAACCGCGGCTATCTGGTGGAGATCCGATCGGGTGTGACCTTCAGCGCGTGGAGCACCGACGCGGACACCCAGTCCATCCGTACCCTGACGCGCGAGCTGGCGTCGCTGGCGTGGGTGGTGGATTGAGGCCTGTACTCGAATCCATCGCAGAGAAGATCGACCTCGAGATCGACTCGGATGTGCATGTGCCCCTGATGATTGAGAGCCGGTTCGGTGCAGCCGAGATGTTCTGCTGGCGAACGCTCAACGACCGGAAGCGGATGTGCGAGTTTCTGATCGATTTCGATTCTGGACGGTTTTATCGAATGTCACTCATGGCGACGGGGTGCGGGCTGCATTCCTACGAGGAGGGTGCGTACCAGCCAGACCGCACAGAGATTGGACACCCGGTGTTTCGTCCGCTGGACGGTGCAAAGCAGTCTCGCCACCTGCGCATTGTCGAATCAACGCTACCAATGTGGATCGGAATCAGCAATAACCGGTGTGAGTTGACGATCCGATTCAATCAGCAACAAGCGGTACGAGAAGTTGATTCTCAGCTGGGAATCGCTTGGGGCTTTGAGGAATCTGACGAGCTTGTGTACATCCGTGTCTACGAAGGCCCCGACGACATGATCGATCATCTGATCGCAGATGCAGGCGCATTGTCCCCCGATCTCTCGGCGGATTCAGATCTGTGACCTACGCTTTGTAAATGGTTACGAACGATTCCCAGCTCACCTCAAACGATCTCATCGTCGGCATCGACCTCGGGACGACGAACTCCCTCGTCGCGATCGCGGACGCCTCCGGACCGCGCGTGCTCGGCGACGAATCGGCGCAGGTCATGCCCTCCGTGGTCCGCGTCGAGCGGGACGGATCCTTCGTCGTGGGACAGCAGGCCGCCGATCGCATCGTCGAACTGCCCGATCGCACCATCAACTCCGTCAAACGCCTGATGGGACGCTCGCTCAGGGACGCCCAGGCGGACGCCGCGTACCTCGGTTATGAGGTCATCGAGGGCGAGCACGACACCGCCCGCGTCCGCATCGCGACCGACGCCGGCGAAAAGATCTACTCACCACAGGAGATCAGCGCCGTGATCCTGCGTGAACTCAAGCAGCGCGCCGAGTCGGCCCTGGGCCAGCCGGTCGAGAAGGCCGTCGTCACGGTCCCCGCATACTTCGACGATGCCCAGCGGCAGGCCACCCGCGACGCGGGCCGGCTCGCGGGGCTCGAGGTCGTCCGCATCGTCAACGAACCGACGGCCGCCGCCCTCGCCTACGGGATCGGCACACGCGACAAGGGCCAATCACAGACCATCGCCGTCTACGACCTCGGCGGCGGGACATTCGATATCTCCATTCTCCGCCTCGTGCCGGGTGAGTCGGAGGGCGACACAGATTTTTTCCAGGTCCTCTCCACCGCGGGCGATACCCATCTGGGCGGCGACGATGTCGATCACATGCTCGTCAAGATGTTTACGCGCGAGATCGCCGACCAGCTCGGGCTCGACGAGGCCCAGCCGATGGACAGCTTCGACGCCTCCACCCGGCGCGCACTCGTCGGCTTCGCGCGGGCAATCAAACACAAGCTCAGCGCCGACGAGTCCGCTCAGGTCGCGATCGATCTGGGCAACGGCAGGTCCTACACACGCAATATCACCCGCGACGAGTTCGAATCGATGATCGCCGACTGGGTCCAGCGATCGCTCGACGCATGCACCCGCGCCAAGCGCGACGCAAAGAAAGCCAACGGCAACGAGCCCGTCCAGATCGACTCCGTCGTGATGGTGGGGGGCAGCACACGCATCCCGCTCGTGCGTGAACGCGTGGGCGAGTTCTTCAAGGTCGAGCCCTACACCGCGCTCGACCCCGATCGCGTGGTCGCACTGGGCGCTGCGATGCAGGCATCGATCATCTCCGGAGCGCAGCGTGGTGAGGGGTCATCATCACTCCTCGTCGATGTCATCCCGCTCTCGCTGGGCATCGAGACCGCCGGCGGCGCCATGGCCAAGCTCATCATGCGCAACTCCAGCGTCCCCGCACGCGCCACCGAACGATTTAGCACCAGCGTGGACGGACAGGTCAATGTCAAAATCCATGTCGTCCAGGGCGAGCGCGAGATGGTCGAGGACTGCCGCTCGCTCGGCGTGTTCGACCTCCGCGGCATCCCGCCCATGCCCGCCGGCGTGCCCAAGCTCGTCGTCGAGTTCCTCATCGACGCCAACGGCGTGCTCAGCGTCTCCGCGATCGAGGAGCGATCGGGCAAACGCGCCCAGATCCAGATCGTCCCAAACCACGGGCTCTCTCGCGACGAGGTCGACCGCATCGAACAGGAAAGCTTCACCCACGCCAAGGAAGACATGAACCGCCACCGCGTCGTGGACCTGGTCACCAACTCCAAGCTCGACATCAAGTGGATCAGCGAACGCTTCGAACGCTACGGGCAGCTGCTCGAAACCGACGAGCACGAGGCGATCGAGACGGCGCTCAAAGCCATGCGCGAGTTCGTCGCCAAAGCCGAGCAGGACTGGCAGTCGGTCGATCCCAACGCCATGTACGCCGCTAAAACAACGCTCGATGAATCAAGCGTGCGTCTTCAGGAGATCGGCATCGCCCAATCGCTCAAAGAAGACCAGAACAGCACGCCATGAACGAGGGCACCCATCACATCTCGCGTCGGGATGAACGCTTGCGCATGGCCGGCTTCATCGCCGGCATCGCGCTGGGGCTGGCGGTCTACTGGCTGCTGGGCGGCGCAAGCGATCTGGGCGAACCCGGACGACGACTCGCGGGCATCGCGGTGCTCATGGCATGCTGGTGGGTCACCGAAGCCATCCCGATCTCCGCGACCGCGCTTATCCCCATCGTCATCTTCCCCGTGCTCGGCGTGCTGGACATCAATGACACCACCTCAAGCTACGGGCACCCGCTCATCTTCCTCTTCATGGGCGGCCTGATGCTGGGCAAGGGGCTCGAGCTCTGGGGCGCCCACAAACGCCTGGCCCTGATGATCATCTCAATCGTCGGCACCAGCCCAAAGCGCGTCGTCGCCAGCGTCATGCTCAGCGGCGCGGTCCTCAGCGCGTTCGTCAGCAACACCGCCACCGCCATGATGATGCTCCCTATCGTCGCGTCCGTCGCAGCGCTGACATGCAACAAAGAAGATGCACAGGGCGACGGATTCCATGTCTGCCTGCTGCTCTCACTCGCCTACGGCTGCTCGATCGGCGGCATCTCCACACTCATGGGCACACCGCCAAACGCGTTCATGGCCGGCTTCGTCGACAAACAACTCGGCATCGAGATCAGCTACGCTCAGTGGCTCTGGATCGGCGTGCCCATCACGCTCACCCTCCTCCCCATCTGCTGGGTCTACATGGTCTACCTCGCCATGCCCGTCCGCATCGAGCGCGTCGCGGGCGGCAAGCAGCAGATCCGAGCGATGCGCCGCGAGCAGGGCAGAATGACCCGCCCGGAAGCACGCATGGTCGCGATCTTCACCCTCACCGCGATCCTCTGGATCACCCACGGGTGGATCGAGAACGCGCTGGGACTGCCCAAAGTCAGCGACGCGGGCATCTCGGTCTTCGGCGCGCTGCTCATGTTCGTATGCCCCAGCGGACGCGAGGAGCAGCGACGCATCATGGTCTGGCACCAGGCGCAGCAGATCCCTTGGGGGATCCTGATCCTCTTCGGCGGCGGTCTCGCACTCGCCTCGGGCGTGTCCCACACCGGGCTCGACGCATGGATCGGTCAGCAGGTCGCCGGGATGGGCAACCCGGGCGAGCTGCCCATGCTCGCCGGCGTGTGCGCACTCATCGTCTTCCTGACCGAGCTGACATCGAACACCGCCACAACCAGCACCATGCTCCCCGTCTTCACCGCGCTCGCCGATGGGCTGGGCGTCGCGCCCATCAAGCTCGTCCTCGTCGCCACGCTCGGCGCCTCCTGCGCGTTCATGCTGCCCGTCGCCACCCCACCCAACGCGATCGTTTTCGCGTCCGGAAAGGTCTCGATCAAGCAGATGGCCAAAGTCGGCTTCGGGCTCAACATCATCGCGATTGTGGTTATCACGCTGATCGTCTGGCTGGGGGCCACACCGCTGCTCGGTCTCGATGCATCCACGGGCACGCCGGGCGAGACGGGAACAGCGTTATCGGAACCCTGATCGCAAATGGGTATACCCCAACGCGCCCAGATGGAACGCCCGCACCCCACAGAGCCCCGGGATGGCTTGCACCCTCAACGCTCAGTCCATTTCGGGCGATGTCCGATGCATGAACTTCCCACAACGCTTCGCATCACTCTTCACGCTCGCGTTTGTCTGCGTCCTCACCATGGCGCACACCGTGTCCAACGCAAGCTCGGACCCGGTGGATGACGGTTCCACACCCGGGCTGCGCGCCTACTTCGTCAGCAACACATCAGGCGTGAGCCACATCGGCCATGTCGATTGGGCAGCGTACGACCAACTCGTGCAGGTCGAACAGCTCAACTGGCCCGTGGCGTCGGGCAGGGCGTTCTATGAAGACGGCCCAACCACCTACTTCGGCGCTCGCTTCGTCGGCACAATCGATATCCCGTCATCGGGTGTCTGGAGCTTTTACCTCGGCAGCGACGACGGCAGCGTCCTCATCATCGACGGCGAGGTGCTCATCGAGCAGCCATACCAGCAGGGCTTCCGCACCCGCACAAACTTCATGACCCTCGACGCCGGCGAGCACGACATCGAGGTCCGCTACTTCCAGGGCTACTCAAGCAACGGGCTCGTGCTGGAATGGGATGGCCCGGGCAGCGACGGGCGCGAAGTAGTCCCCGCCAGCGCCTTCTCCTCGCCCGCCGAGGAACCCAGCTTCGAGAGCCCGGGCGACGGGCTCTGGGCATACTGGTTCGACAACGCCAGACACGCGAGCAATGTGGGCCACATCGACTGGACCCAGGCAGAACTGGTCGAAACGGTCCAGAAAATCAGCTTTCCCAAGACACGCGGCGCTTTCCGAGTGGGCGGCCCGACAGACTACTTCGCCGCAAGATTCATGGGCGTCATCGAGGTCGAAGAAGAGGGCGAATGGCGATTCGAGCTCGGCAGCGACCAGTCCGCGATCCTCTTCATCGACGGCGATCCGGTCGTGGTCGATGACGATGGGCACTCCTACCGCTGGCGCTCCGGCACCAAGACACTCGGAATCGGCGAGCACACCATCGAGGTGCGATACTGGGAGGGCTATTCCGACGCGGGTCTCGGAGTGGCATGGAAAGCGCCCAGCGAGACATACGCAACGCTCATCCCGCCCAGCGCCTTCCGCCCCGGCGTCGGCGCAACAAACCCAAGCTCCGCGGGCGGGCTGCGGGTCTACAACCACGACAACGCTCGCCACGCGAGCAATGTCGGCCAGGTCGACTGGGGCGATTACGACTCGGTCGATACCGTCCAGAACATCTACTACCCCAAGACAAGAGGCAGCTTCGAGACCGGCGGCCCCAGCGACTACTTCGCCAAACGCTATGTCGGAAAGGTCGACATCCCAACCTCCGGAACATGGACCTTCGGGCTCGGCAGCGACCAGTCCGCACGCCTGTACATCGACGGCGTCTCCGTCATCAACGATGCCAGCGGGCACTCATACCGATGGAAGTACGGGAGCAAATCCCTGGCGGCCGGGTTGCACGACATCGAGGTCCAGTACTGGGAGGGCTACTCCGACGCGGGCCTCGCCGTGACATGGCAGGGCCCGGGCGACGACTTCCAGGAAGTCATCCCCTCCAGCGCACTCTCGCAGAACGAGACCGATCCGCTGATCAATGTCGGCGGTGAGGGACTCCGCGTGTATTGGGTGGATAACGCGCGTCATGCGCAGCACGCCGGACACATCGACTGGCAGAACTACGACCGCATGACCTTCGAATCCAACATCGCCTGGGAACTCACACGCAGCGCCTTCCAGGGCACCACGATCACAAACGACGAGGGTGTTTCGACATCGCAGGGCGGGACACAGACCGATTACTTCGGGCTCCGCGCAGAGGGGCTCATCCAGATCCCATCCGACGGCGAGTGGACCTTCGGGCTCGGCAGCGATCAGTCCGCACAGCTGTTCATCAACGGGCAACTCGTCGTCAATGATCTCAGCGGGCACTCATTCCGCTGGCGATCCGGCTCGCTCGAACTGGAAGCGGGCCTGCACGAGTTCGAGGTGCGATACTGGGAGGGTTACTCCGACGCAGGGCTGCTCGTCAGCTGGACCCCGCCCGGCGGCGTGGAAGAGGTCATCCCCCCCAGCGCCTTCTCACACAGCGAAATCGAGACACCCTACGACGCCGGTGGGGGAGGCGTCCGCGCATACTGGACCACGAACGCACGCCACGCGAGCAACGCGGGCCAGATCGATTGGGATCGACACGATCACGCCACAACCATCCAGAACATCGCGTACCGGAAGACCCGGGACGCGTTCGACGACCAGACGCCCAGCGACTACTTCGGGCTGCGCGTCCTCGGGCAGATCGATATCCCCGCCAGCGGATCATGGACCTTCGGGCTCGGCAGCGACCAATCCGCGATGCTCCTCATCGACGGCGAGCCCGTCGTCGTCGATACCAGCGGGCACTCGTACCGCTGGCGCCACGCCAGTGTCCAACTGGGCGCCGGTAAGCACGACATCGAAGTCCGCTTCTGGGAGGGCTATTCCGACGCGGGGCTTCACCTGAGCTGGTCCGGGCCCACCGTTCCCGCGGAAATCATCGTTCCCCGCACAGCGCTGTTCCTCCGAGAGACGGAAACTCCCACCGCAACCGGCGGCGGCCTGCGAGCATACTGGACGAGCAACGCACGCCACGCCGGCAACGCGGGCCAGATCGACTACGCAGAGCATTCCAGCACCTCAATCGTCGACAATGTCTCCTGGCAGAAAACACGAGGGGCGTTCTTCACCGACGGCCCCACGGATTACTTCGGGCTCCGCCTGATCTCACGCCTCACAATCCCGGAGGACGAAGGCGGGCAATGGACCTTCCGCCTCGGCAGCGACCAGAGCGCGATCCTGTTGATCGACGACGAGCCGGTGGTCGTTGATGCCAGCGGGCACTCCTACCGCTGGAGATCAGGAACCATCAACCTCTCGCCCGGTGAGCACAAGTTCGAGGTGCGATACTGGGAGGGCTACTCCGACGCGGGGCTGCATGTCACATGGCAGGGCCCCAATGACACCTTCGAGGAGATCATCCCCGCCAGCGCCTTCGATGCCTACGAGACCGACCCCGTCTTCGACGACGGCGAAGCCGCGCTGGCCACGGAATGGTTCAGCAACACACGCGGGTACAACATGGACTCGTTCCCATGGGAATCGCCGGCCAAAACCACCACCGAAGCACGCGTCAGCTGGAACAAAACCCGCTCCGCCTTCATCTCAGGCGTGCCCGCCGACTACTTCGGGCTGAGAATCACCGCGACACTCAATGTCCCCGAAACCGGAACATGGACATTCCGGGTCGGCTCAGATCAGTACGCCCGTCTGATAATCAACGGCTCCACCGTCGTGGATGACTCAAGCGGCCACTCATTCCGCTGGAAGGGCGGCGATATCGCGCTCGAAGCGGGCGAGCACGAGCTCGTCCTCGAGTTCATGGAGGGCTATTCCGACGCGGGCCTGTTCCTCACATGGGAAGGACCCAGCGACCTGTTCGAAGAGGTCATCCCCGCCAGCGCCTTCACCCCGCAGGCGCAGGGCGTCCGCGTCGTCCGCTGGCGAGAGCTTGGCGCAGAAACCGAGTAGATTCTTAACCAGCAGTCACGATCGAGCGCGACTCGGCGTCTTCGATAAACATCTCAGCGCCCTCTCCCGCGATGAAGAAATGCTCCGTGTTGCGGACTTTTCCAACACGCCCGACCTTCTCGCCCCGCTGGTTGTGGATCCCGATCTTGCATCCCACATAGCGGGGGTGGTCATGGTCAATGATGGCAACAGGCCCGATCGGCGAGAGCATCGACTCGATCTGCTCCCGATCCAGGTACCCCTCATCATTGAACGACACAATCAGGGTCTTGGCATCGATCGCATCAATCACGGAGCGCAGCGCATCCCCGATTTTGACTTTCGAGTTAAACGCACTCTTGCGTTCCTTGCAGTCGATCCGCTTGCACGCCACCCCGTAAGTCTCCGGGTGGTCCCATCGCACCAGCGTTTCCCACACATGGTAGTTGCCAAGGTACGAATGCTGGTTGTACGGTGGATCAAGGTACGCGATATCAGCACTGATCCCGTGTGCAGCATCCAACGCATCCAGATTGAACGCCCGGCATGGATGCTCCTCAGGGTGGGGAAGAATCCGGGGCAGCCGGAGTTCAATCGGCTTGAGCGCCCGCGGAGCCCAGGATTTGAGATACGCCATCTGCACGCCCGTCGTCGAGTCCACACGATCCGCACCCTCGATCAGACTCGTCAGAACCACCGCGTGCAGCTCCGGGTCAAGATCCAGCGTCTCAAGGTGGTTCCGCATCGCCTCGATCCGACCGCCGTTCTCCGGCGTGAAGTAGCGAGAGGCACGGCAATAGTTCTCGGTAAACACCCCCTCACGACCGGGGAGTGCGTTGAGTTCATCGATGATCCGCGTCGCGTCCCGCTCCACACGCGGGGCGTGCGCTTGGACATAGCACATCGCCAGGGTGTGGGCGTAACTGTTGTGATCGTTCGCATACACCCCGAAACCCGCCTGCTTCAAGGCATGCCCCACGCGAGAGGTCCCGGAGAAAAGGTCGAGGACCGTTCCCGAATGAGGGCGCAGCGTCTCGCAGAGCGAAACGATCCGCTCTACCAACAGCCGCTTTGAGCCCAGATACTTGATCACGGGCTTTGCATCGGCGATGCGGGGTGAATCCGGCCAGTTACAATCAGCGAATGCCTAGTATGACGGTCGCGAAGCGCGGGTGTCATCGACGCCAGGAGGACGCGTTGAGCCGAAACCACGAGCACAGGGGCGCGAGCGTGCAAAGTCAGACTAAAGGCGATTCGTCAGCAAAGCTGTTGTTGGTCATCCTGCCGCGAATGCTGGCGGTCTTCGTGCTGCTCGCGATCGCGACCGGCATCGTCGCGCTGATGGTCATCACAAAGGGAAAGTCCGAAAAGCGCCCACCAGAGGTCGCATCGGTCGTTGTCCACGCAATCGACTCGCAGCACCACCCCACAGATCGGATTTGGTCCGGCTACGGCACAGCCCGCACCATGCGAAGCGCCGATCTGGTCGCCGAGGTCGGCGGACGGGTCATCGAACGCCCCGACGGCGTCGAGGCCGGCTCTCGCGTGCAGCGAGGCGATCTGATCGTCCGACTCGAAGACACCGACTACATCAACGCACTCGATTCCGCCCAGCAAGCGGTCAAGTCGATCGAGGCCCAGATCGAAGGGCTCGATGTTGAACAGGAACAAACGCAGCTGCAGGTGCAATACGCCAGCGAAGAGATCGAAGCCGCCAAACGCGATCTGCAGCGCATCGACGAGGCAATCGATGCCGGCGCAGCCAACGCCGGCGAACGCGACGCAGTCTACGCGGCGCTCCTCCGCACCCAGCGCCAACTCGCCACGCTCCGCCAGCAGCTCGATCTGATCCCATCGCGCCGCCTCAATCTGCAGGCCCAGCTCTCGTCACAGCGGGCCAACGCCCGCGTAGCCCAGCAGAATGTCGAGCGCTCATCGATCCGAGCACCCTTCGATGCCGAGCTTCAGAGCGTGACCCCCCGCGAGGGCGACTGGGTCGCATCGGGCACCAGCGTCGCACGCGTCGTCGATCTCTCCCGTCTCGAGATCCCCCTGAAGCTTCCCGCGTCCTCATCGTCGTGGGTACGCCTGGGTGACGAGGTGCAGTTCTGGGTACGCGACCCCGTCGGCATGCCCGACTGGAAGGGAGAAATCGTCCGCGTAGCACCCGAAGCCGATGCATCGAGCAGAACCATTACCGTCTACGCAGAAGTCAAGCAGGACCCGACCGACGCGCATCGACTGCTCCCCGGGCAGTTCGTCCACGGGCGGGTGCTCACCCACGACGAGCACGATCGCGTGATTCTCCCCCGCCGCGCGGTCCAGTCCAACACCGTCTATGTCGCCGGCCCCATGCAGGACGGCTACCGCCTGATCGAAAAGGTGCCCGTACGAATCGCATACAGCTTCGAGGGACGACGCCCAGAGATCGATCCAAGCGAGCGAGAGTGGGTGGCCCTCGAACTCGGGCAGGAACCCGTTCAGGGTTCTCACATCGTGGTTTCCCTGCTCGACCAGATCGTCACCGGCATGCGCGTGCGTCTCGATCGCGATCCAGAGCTGGATCCCGCCCCGCTAGCCCAGACACCCCTCGACACGGAAACACCAGACGATGACGGGGGTGAGCCATGAGTCTCGCACGATTCGGTGTACGCAAGCCCGTCGTCGCAAACCTCGTGATGCTGACAATCATCGGCGCAGGGATCATCTTCGGCGTCGGGCTGCGCCGCGAGTTCTTCCCCTTCGTTGAATCCCGCATCATCACCATCAGCGCGCCATACCCCGGCGCCGCACCAGAAGAGGTCGAAGACGCGCTCGCCACCAAGATCGAGGATCGGGTCTCCGATCTCACAGGGATTAAAGAGATCAACTCGGTCGTCGCCGAAGGCGCCGCAAGCGTCACCGTCGAGTTCAACGAGGGCTACCCGATCCAGCAGGCCCTGCTCGAAGTCAAACGCGAGATGGACGCCATCCAGGACCTCCCCGACGATGTCGACAACATCGTCGTCGACATCCTCGAGCCAAACATGCCCGCGATCATCGTCGCGCTCTACGGCGACGCCGACGAGCGCACGATGAAGAACTTCATCATCGAGACACGCGACGACCTGCTCACCCTCCCCGAAATCACCGATGTCCAACCCGGCGGCTACCGAAGTGACGAGCTGCGGGTTGAAGTATCACCGGAGAGAGCAATCGAGCACGGGCTCTCGCTGCCGACCATCGCAGACCGCATCCGCGCCGCCATGATCGAGCTGCCCGGGGGCACCGTCAAAACCGACACCAGCACCATCTCCGTACGCTCCGTCGGCGTCGAAGAGGGCGCAGACACGGTCCGCGACATCATCGTCAAAGCCACAGGCGACGGCGGCGTCGTGCGCGTCCGCGATGTCGCCGAGGTCTTCGATGGATTCGTCGATACCGACCTCGTGACACGCTACGAGGGCGAGCCAACCATGACCCTCACCATCTTCCGCGTGGGCGATCAGGATGTCATCAAAATCGCCAACCAGGTCAAGGCATATGTCGCGGGCCGCAACGGCGAACCCAACCCGTTCGGTGCCACCAAGCCCGGGCTGCAGACAGCATGGGAAATGGGAAACGAACGCTATAGCGTCGCGGCTCCCCCCGGCACACTCATGACGACCACCGACCTCGCCCGCTTCGTCGAGGGGCGTTTGGATCTGCTGCTCCGCAACGCGCTCCAAGGTGGTGCCCTCGTCTTCATCACGCTGGTCCTGCTGCTCAACTGGCGCATCTCATTCTGGGTCGCCGCCGGGCTCACGGTCTCGCTGCTGGGCACACTGACGATGATGGCCGCGTTGGGCATCTCGCTCAACTTCCTCACCATGTTCGGCCTGATCATCGTCATCGGCATCCTCGTCGACGACGCCATCGTCGTCGCCGAGAACATCACCACACGACACGAGAAGGGCGAACCCGCGCTCATCGCCGCCGTCCACGGCACAAACCAAGTCGCATGGCCCGTCGTCTCAACCGTCCTCACCACCGTCTTCGCATTCCTGCCGCTGGGACTCATGGACGGCCAGATCGGCGACTTCATGAATGTCATGCCCTGGGTGGTCGGCTGCGCGCTCGGTGTATCGCTGATTGAGTCGCTCTTCATCCTCCCCGTGCACATGGGGCACTCGCTCCGAAAGGTCGACCAGATCCGCGAGAACGGTCGCAAGGAGCACCGCTTCGCACTCTTCCGCAAGGTCTCCAAACTCGAGCAACGCTACGACGAATGGCGCGATCACACCGTCACCAACAAGATCCTCCCCGCATACGAACGACTGCTCCGCGCATCCGTCAAGTTCCGCTATGTCACGCTCGCGGTTGTGACCTCGATCCTGATTGTTTCGCTGGGCATGGTCGCCTCCGGACGCCTCCAGTTCATCCTCTTCGAGACCGACGACGCCGAAACGGTCAACATCACCGTCACCATGCCCATCGGCACACCCCTCGAACAGACCGCCGAGGTCGTGAAACGCTACGAGCAGGTCTGCCTCGACATCCCCGAGATCAATTCGACCTTCGCCATGGCCGGAGCCGTCAGCGATCTGGAAGGCGCTGGTGGCGATTCTTCTTCATCGCATGTCGGACAGCTGATCCTCGAGCTCAAGAGCGCAGAGAACCGCGATCGCACCAGCGTCGCGATCCAGGACGAGATCCGCGAACGCGTCGGCGACATTCCAAGCGTCAAAAATGTCCGCATGGAGGGGATGAGCGGCGGCCCATCGGGCCCAGCACTGACCTTCACCGTCGTGGGCGACTCGATCGAAATGCTCGACACCGCCGTCGCCCGAATCAAAGACACCCTCGACGACTACGAGGCCGTCTATGCCATCAGCGACGACTCCGATCGTGGGCAGCGCGAACTGCGGTTTACCCTCCGCGACGGCGCCACCGAACTCGGATTCACCCGCGCCGACCTCGGGCGTCAGATCCAGGCCGCCGTCTTCGGCCTCGAGGCGTTCACATTCGCCGGCAACCGAGAGGACATCGATGTCCGCGTCACCGTGCCACCACGCGTCCGACGCTCAAGCGCCCAGATCGAAAACATGTATGTCTTCACGCCCGACGGCACCCCCGTGCCGCTCACCGAAGTCGCGACCATCGAGGAATCACAGGCCTACGCCACCATCCGGCGTCTGGACCGCAAACGCGCGATATCCGTGCAGGCCGATGTCTATCGCGAACTCCAGAACCCCGACCAACTCGCCCGCGAGCTCCGCCCGATCCTCGAAGCCGAAATCGCCGATCTCCACGGCGTCTCCATGGTCCAGCGCGGCCGCCAGAAGGACTTCGCCGACTCGATGAAGTCGCTCCCGGTCGGGATGCTGGTCGCCTCGGGGCTCATCTATGTCGTCCTCGCGTGGCTCTTCGCCAGCTTCATCCAGCCCATCGTCGTCATGTTCGCGATCCCGTTCGCCATGATCGGCATGGTCTGGGGACACATCATCATGGGCTCATCCATGACCTTCCTCTCCATGATCGGATTCATCGCGCTCGCGGGCATCGTCGTCAATGATTCGCTCATCTTCATGCAGTTCTTCAACGAGCGACGACGCGAGGGGCTCGATGTCTTCGATGCGGGCGTCGCCACCGGCAAAGCACGCTTCCGCGCGATCATGCTAACAACGATCACCACCGTGCTCGGCATCACGCCGCTCATGCTCGAAACGAGCTTCCAGGCCAAGTTCCTCATCCCGATGGCCATCACCATCGCCTTCGGACTCATGAGCGCGACCTTCATCATCCTGCTCGTGCTGCCCAGCCTCCTGCTGATCTTCGACGACATCCTCCACACGATCCGTGTCGCGTGGACGGGCAATCTCGATCTGGAGCGCAAGAACCCCAACATCCCCGATCCGGAGATCGCGTTCCTCGACAAGGAAGCGCACGCAAACTGAGCGGTTCAATCACTCGGGCGTCACGGTCGCGGTCAACGCTTCGCCATCGCGGACGATGCTCAGCCGGATGGGTATCCCACGCGAGGCGCTGCGGAAGTAGTTCTCCAGCCGCTCCGCGTTTGGTATGCTCTGCCCGTCGATCTCGACAATGAAATCGCCGGGTTTCAGGCCCATCTCATCACCCACGGAACCCGCGTCGATGTTGACGATCTGGTAGGCATCAATGGTGCGCCGTCGGGTCGCACTGATCCGCTCGGCAAGCGGGCGAGGAATCACACCGATCCCGAGCTCATCAATAAAGGCCCCGCCGATGTTCTGGATCTGCTCCCGGTCACGATCGGAGAGGATCGCCGAAGTCGTCCGCAAATCGCCGTTGCGGATATAGGTGATCTCCGCCGGCTCGTTCGGCTTGATCAGCATGATCGCGTTACTCAGACGCACAAGGTTCTCTGTCGTTCGCCCGCCGATCTTGGTGATGATGTCACGCGCACGAAGCTCCGCCTTCTCCGCCGGGCCATCCTCAAGGATCCGCCCAATCACGACGCCGCCATCGATGCCCATCTCATGGGCGACCGCCGGGTCCAGCGCCGCCATCTCGATCCCAAGCCAGCCACGCTCGACATCACCCGTTTCGATGATCTGCTCCGCAACGGACTGGGCGATATCAGAGGGAATCGCAAACCCCAGCCCATTGCTCGCGCCACTGCGAGAGATGATCGCGGTATTGATGCCCACGATGTTCCCGTTCAGATCGACCAGCGGCCCGCCAGAGTTCCCCGGGTTGATCGCGGCGTCCGTCTGGATGAACTCCTGCAGACCCCGCGACCCGATATTCTCCGCGTCGGGCCCGAAACCACTCCGACCCTTCGCGCTCACAATCCCCGCGGTCACGGTCTGGTCATAGCCGAACGGCGATCCGACCGCCAGGACCCACTGCCCAACCTTGAGCGCCTCGGAATCCGCAAACCGGGCGGGCTTGAGATCGTCCGCCTCAACCTTGAGCACCGCGATGTCCGTCTCCGCGAAGGTCCCGATCAACTCCGCATTGAGTTCACGCCCGTCATACAGACGAACCATGATCGAGTTCCCATTCTCGACAACATGGTTGTTCGTGACGATGTACCCAGACTCATCGATAATCACCCCGGACCCGAGCCCGCCGTTGACCGTGCCGCGCCGGGTATTGGTCCGCGTCGTGATGTGGACAACGGACGGCTCGATCTGCTCCGCCGCGTACGAGAACGCCTCGGAGATATTGAACGCCATCGACATCGCGTGTCGCTGTTCCGCATCCGGCTCAACGAGCACGGTGGTTGTCTCGAGATCACCCGCGTGCGCGAGTGTATGTGACGAGTAGATCGCCGCAGACCCGGCGATCAACGCAATGGCTGGGATGAGGATTGTCTTGTTGCTGTGCATCATTTGCCTCCTACACACGATCACACACAGAACGATCGGACCACTGACGGGGTTCGATGCAGATTGTGCTTTGGGCGCGAGACCCGAGCCGTGCCAGAGGAATGAATGGGATTAACCGGTCCCGTATTCCGCCCAACTCGAACTCGTTTCCGTCACCCGGACCCGTTCAAGCGTCAGATAGGTCGGGAGGGTGTACGAGTTCCCCGTTTTGGGGTCCGTATGGGCACCCCCGGCCTGAATCTGGCGCTCGACGAACCTGAAGATGCGCTCCGCGAGCACTTCCGTCGTCGGATCCGTCGATTCCAGAACGATCAACCGCTCCCGGTATTGCTCCTTCAGGGAATCAAGGATCTGATCGTCCGAGTTCACCATCAGGGCATGATCGTACTGGTCAAGGTAGTCCTCAACCGCCAGCTTCAACGCCTTGAAGTCGCAGACCATGTCATTCTCATCCAGCCGATCCGCGCTGATCACCAGATCCACCCGGCGCGAATGCCCGTGCGGAAGCCGGCACCGCCCGGGGTGCTTGGACAACATGTGCCCGTTCTCGATCTCAAACGATTTACAGACGCGGTAGATCATGGGAAGAGATTGTAGGTGGGCCAGTGAGCGGGTGGCGAGAGATTATGTCCCGCGGGTGTCGCCGAAGAGCTGGATGTGCACCCGTGGACAGTAAGACCACCCGCGCTGGACGCATTCGTCGAGGATCCATTGGATCGAGTCGCGATCGGGGACCGAGACCCCCTCGGGCATCAGCATCACATCGTGCGGCTCGAACCCCGTGATCCGCTCGAGCACCGATTCGATCTCGGGCAGATCATCCGCCGAAGCAACCACGAACTTCATCTGCCGATCCGGCGTCGATGCGATCAGCATGTTGAGGGATTCAAAGTTCAGCCGGCGCTCCTCGTGACGCTTGGCCCAGGCACCGCTCGGATCGCGCGGGTCGTCCACCGGGGTCGAGTTCGCCAGCTTGGGCGACAGACTCAGCAGGTGGCACGACACGCCCGGCAGCACGACCGTCCCCGCGGTCTCGATCGTGATGTGCATCCCCTGTTTCGCAAGCTCGTTGCTCAATGCAACAAGCCCCGTGAAGATCATCGGCTCGCCGCCGGTCAGCACGGCATGCTTCACGCCCGAAGCAAGCGCCTCCTCAACCAGCGAATCGATCGACCGGTCGGTCTTCTCCGGGTTCCAACTCGCATACGGCGTATCACACCAGGTGCAGCGCAGGTTGCACCCCGACAATCGACAGAACCAACTCGGGGTGCCCGTGAGCTTGCCCTCGCCCTGAATCGAGACGAAGGTTTCCGAGATGGGGAGTGTGTCGCTCATGCGTTGGTGGTTGAGTATCGCGTTGGGTCCTCGATACCCGCTTCGATGAACCCGTTGCGCCGAAGCACGCACGAATCGCACCGCCCGCACGCACCGCCCGTCTCATCGGGGTCATAGCACGAATGCGTCATCGCGTAATCCACACCAAGCTCGGTGCCCCGCGCAACGATCTGTGCCTTGGTCAGATCAATCAGCGGCGTATGAACCCGAATCGCACTCCCATCCACGCCGATCTTCGTCGCCAGGTTCGCGGTCTGTGCGAACGAATCAATGAACGCGGATCGGCAGTCCGGGTATCCCGAGTAGTCGATCGCGTTCACGCCGATGAACAGGTCCGTCGCGCCCAGCGTCTCCGCGTATCCCAGCGCGATCGAGAGGAAGACGAGATTCCGAGCCGGGACATAGGTCACCGGAATGTCGTCCATGCTCGACTCGTCGCGATCCTTGGGAACCTCGATCTCGGTGCTGGTCAGGGCGCTGCCGCCGAACTGCCCGATGTCGAGCTCAAACACCCGGTGCGACGCGGCCCCCAGCGTTTCGGCAATGCGGGCGCAGGCATCGAGCTCGTGACGGTGACGCTGCCCATAGTCGAAAGCGAGCGTATGGCAGGCATACCCCTGATTCTGGGCGATCGCGAGAACCGTGGTGGAGTCGAGCCCGCCCGAGAGGAGCACGACGCCCGGGTTGTTCTGAGAAAGTGGTTGCATCGCAACTTTCGGCATGTCAGAAGGTTATGGCAAGTTCGGTTGGATTTCGTGCAACAAGCCATGTCAAAATCCGTTAAGATAGGGTATGCCACTCTCTTTGCTCAACGCGAGGGTGCTGTGTATCCGCCCCATCGGCGTAACTTCCGATTACTGTCCTGTCTGCCGACAGGAGCGCCGTTTCCACCTCGCTCAGGCGGAGCGGAAACGATACTTCCTCTGCTTCGATCAGGGTCGCGAGGGTCACCCCCATCACGAGCTGACCTGCTTTGTGTGCGGGTGCAAGTGCGAGCGACCGGCGGAGGAACGCCCGATCGAGATCCTCCCCGATCCCAAGAGCGCCGGTTCGTACGAGCCGCCGATGCTGCCCATCGTCCAATCGCGAATCAAAGCGTGCGTCGCGATGGAGCAGGCGCTGCGAGACGGAAAACTCCAGGGCGAAGACCGCGAGGAGATGATCCGGCACACGCTCTTCTCGTTCGCACGGATCTACGACGAGGACCCGTTCGAGCGAATCAAGCCCTGGGTGATGATGCTGATCGCCATCTCCATCGCGGCTCTTGCGGTGCTCGGGATCTGGTCCATGCAGCGCAGCGGGAGCAACACACCGCTCTTCGCGGCCGCGGGCGCGATCATCGTCATCATCTCGGCCCTCATGTACTGGGTCACAACGCACTCGCCCCGCAAACGCGTGCGGACCTGGCTGGCGACGGCGCTGATCCCGATCGATCCGACGAAGGAAGAAATCCGTCAGGCACGGCGTGAGATGCAGGCCTCGCGGATCAAAGCCGGCGACGCGATCCGGTCCGACAAAGTGCTCGCGAAGATGCGGAAGCTCAAGGCCAGCATGTAGATCTCCCTAATTCACTCCAAAAACTCATGCAAGCGGGTTGTGCGCATCGCGTACAATCCGCTTTCTTTGTACGCAGATTTTGCTGGAGGTTTCGGATGCTTGTTCGTTGGATGATGGTGGTGTTGAGCGTGTGCGTGGGGTTGGTCCGCGCCGATATCGATGTGCGGGTCGGGGAGTTCCCGCCCGAGCAGCAGGACGAGATCCGCGCGATCGTGGCGCAGGTGGAGCAGACCTGCTCGGAGTTCTTCGGCGTCGATGTTGAATCGATCGTGGACAACGCATCGCTCGAGCTGCACATGCAGTACAAGGACTACGAGCGGCTTGATCGCGAGCTCAACGACGGCGCGTTCCGTCGGAACTGGTCGTTCGCGAACTTCGGCGTAATGCAGGGGCATGTGGCGCTGCAGCCGCCGCTGGAGTACAGCGTGCTCCGCGAGGTCGGGCTGCCGCTTCAGACCAAGATCATGGTGGCGGATGTGGCGGTGTACCTGTGCACCTATCGCGCCTTCAACAACAGCGCATCGCACCCGGAATGGTTGCGGCAGGGGCTCTCGGGATATCTCGGGAGCGAGGCGCTGCGCGAGCTGGGGATCATGGGCGAGCTTGAGAAGGAGCCGTGGACCTCGGAGGAGATCCACACGATCCGCCGGTTGTTTGAGGACAAGCCCGATTACGATGTGATGTCGATTCTCGATGGCGAAGAAGAAGACATCTCCGATGGGCGGCTCGGCTCGGTGCGCGGCGCATTCATCGGCTGGCTGATCGCTATCGAAGCGTTCGATGAGATGATCAGCGAAGCGCGACGCCTGGGAGGCGGGAGTTCGTACGAGGATCGGCTGAAGCAGGCCACACTCGACGCGATCAAGAACGCGGGGGTGGATTCGCCCGAGCTTGCTTTCCGATCTTGGATCGACGCGTTCGAGCCCGAGTGGAACGAAACCTACCGGTCGCTGACGACCCACGGCGATGTGTGGCTGCACACCGCGTGGGACAGCAATAACGCGTACTGCTGGAACCGTCAGGAACTCGGCGA
Source organism: Phycisphaerales bacterium (assembly GCA_965216865.1). Lineage (GTDB taxonomy): Bacteria > Planctomycetota > Phycisphaerae > Phycisphaerales > UBA1924 > UBA1924. The sequence goes on along the minus strand of OZ244206.1, from coordinate 1,174,130 downwards.
CAGAGACTGGGAGATGACCGGTTCGGTCAAGATCTATAAGCGTGACAAAGCCCAACTCAATATCCTCCTCGGTCGAACGGATGAGGGGTTCGTCTCCGTGGCGCTCGGGCCGAGCTTCGGGGTGACGGTGTTCGATCGCCGGTACGCGCAGGGCGACCAGAAGTCGCGATGGATCCGCCTCAAGAACCAGGAGCTGCGATCACTTGAGATGGGCGAGTGGATCGATTTCAAGATCTCCAAACGCCGCGATCGGTTGATCATCAAGATCAACCGCGAGCGCCCGGTGATGATCGATGTCGCGGGGATCAACCTCGACGGCAACTGGGGGCTCGGGTGCCAGAACAAGTCCGCGGGCGAGTGGCGGGATGTTGTGGTGAAGGTGAAGTGAAGGTTACACCTTTTTCAACACACCCGCGTTGAAACTGCGGCCTTCGATTCGGAACTTGCGTTCGAAGTTGGTGCCGACGAGTTCGCCCTCGCCCGCGGATTCGGGTTTGTCGAAGCTGGTGTATTCGAAGGGGAGCGATTCGCATGCATCGAGGAAGGCGCGGACCTTGGGGGGGGCTGCGGGGATGCTCGGGCGTTTGAACTGTTCTTCGGCGGCCGATGATCCCTTGGCCCAGTGGTCGAAGTGGGCCAGGTCCCACGCCCAGAGCTCGTCGTGATCGGTGACGACGCGGAGCTCGCCGCCGGGTTTGAGGCAGCGCCAGATGTCGTAGAGGGTCTGGTGCTGGATCACGCGTTTCTTGTGGTGCTTCTTCTTCGGCCAGGGGTCGGAGAAGTAGAGGTGCACGACATCGATGGTTGCGTCGGGGCAGCGCCATTGCAGGAGCTGGGCCGCGTCGGAATGCAAGACGCGGACATTGGTGTGCGTGCCTTCGTTCTCGCGCCGACGACGGATCCGGTCGGCGATGTAGGCCGCGAACTCGCCGGCCCATTCGATGCCGAGGAAGTTGGTGTCTGGCTGGAGGTCGGCCTGCTGGACGAGGAACGCACCCTTGCCCGAGCCGATTTCGAGCTCGAAGCGGCGATCGGGGTGCTCGAACCATTCGCGGAGATCGAGACGCCCGGATTCCGGATCATCGATGATAGAGTCCGGGAGTTCCGGGAGCTCGTCGCGCGAGATCCCAACGACGCCCAGCGCCGGGTCGAGAGGTTTGCCGTGTCCGAGTCCGAATGACATAGGGGAAGAATAGGCAAGGGGGGATAAGAGGAGCATCCGAGGGTGCCACTACTCGCGTCGAAGACGCGCAGTAGTGCTCTCCCGAACGTACGAAGACACTACTGCGCCCTGCGGGCGAGTAGTGGCACCCAGAGATTCAGAGCATACCGTTCCCCATGCCCAAAACACCCCCAACCACCGGCACCACCCGTCTCCGCGTCCGTTATGTCGAGTGCGATCCGATGGGGGTGGCGCACCATTCGAGCTATCTCCCCTGGATGGAGATGGGACGCACGGAGTTGTTGCGAGAGGTGGGGGAGAGCTACGCGGCGCTGGAGGCGGCGGGCGTGTTTCTCGTCGTGACCAAGCTCGAGGTGAAGTACCGACGCCCGATCCGGTACGACGATGTGATCGAACTCCGCACGAGCGTGTCGGGCGCGACGAAGGTGAAGCTGATGCATTCGTATGAGCTGGTGCTCGTTGAGCGCGGCGGGGAGAAGCCCGACGGGGCGAAGGACTCGAGCGTGCCGATCGATGGCGTGTGCGCGATCGCGAGCACGGAGATCGCTTGCGTGGGTGGGGACGGGAGGCCGCGGGCGCTGCCGGGGTGGTTGATTCAGTAATCACTCTTCCTCACCGTCTTCATACATATGAAACAGCCATACTTCTCGATCAATGAGTGCTTGCTCATAATACTCTAACTTGTCGCTATTGAGCCATTGCTCTCTTGATGTCTGATATGGCTCAGAGTCATAGCCGGTGATGCCCCACCCATTGTTTTCGATACCTCTGCGTGCAGTGATCTCTGCTTTCTCGATGAATGAGTCTTGTACCCAGCAGTTCACATATGCGCCCACGATGCTCGGGGGCACCTGCGCATTGATTGGGACAGCGTGAAAGGTGAAGTAGTACATCGGCATGATTGTTCTCACATCAGCCGCTCAATCGCCTGAGAGACATTGCGGATGGGGATGAGTTCCATGCCCTTGATCTTCGGGAGCTTGTGCTTGCCCGGGTCGGGGATGAAGGCGTGGGTGTAGCCCAGGCGGGCCGACTCGCGGAGGCGTTGTTCGAGTTGGGTGGCGGGGCGGAGTTCGCCGCCGAGGCCGACTTCGCCGATGGCGATTGTTGTTGGGGGGAGGGAGCGTTTGTAGTGGGCGCCGGCGATGGCGAGCGCGAGAGCGAGGTCGGAGGCGGGTTCGATGATTTTGAGGCCGCCGACGGCGGAGGCGAAGACATCGCGGTCGGCGAGGCGGAGCCCGCCGTGCTGTTCGAGGACGGCGATGAGCATGGCGAGGCGGTTGGAGTCGAGGCCGGAGGATTTGCGTTTGGCGCTGCCGACGAATCCGGTGGCGGTGAGTGCTTGGAGTTCCACAAGCACGCAGCGCGAGCCGTGCATGGCGGGGCAGACGACGGCGCCGGCGCGGTGTTCATCGCCGCCCGAGATTGCCGCGACGGACATGCCGCCGGGGAGTTGCTGGAGGCCCTGGCCGGTCATCTCGAAGATGCCCAGCTCGAGCGTGGTGCCGAAGCGGTTTTTGATGGCGCGGACGATGCGGGCGGAGTGGTAGCGGTCGCCTTCGAAGTAGAGGACGGCGTCGACCATGTGCTCGAGCATGCGTGGGCCGGCGAGGGTGCCTTCCTTCGTCACATGCCCAACGAGCACGATCGCGGTGCCGGTTGCTTTGGCGAAGTAGACGAGTTCGGAGCAGCACCGCCGCAACTGGGTCACGGAGCCGGGGGCGGCTTCGAGGTCGGACTTGTAGATCATCTGGATGGAGTCGATGACGCAGACATCGGGCTTGAGTTTGCGGGCCTGCTCCATGATGCGTGCGAGGTTGGTGTCGGAGAGGACGAAGAGGTTGTCTGCGTCGGCCACGCCGAGGCGGGCGGCGCGCATCTGGACTTGCTGGGATGATTCCTCGGAGGAGACATAGAGGACCTTGCTGGTCCAGTCGGGGTCGGACTGGTTGAGTTTGACGGGTGCGGCCCATGCGCCGGCGGCCTGGAGGAGGAGGGTGGACTTGCCGATTCCGGGCTCGCCGCCGACGAGGACGACGGAGCCGGGGACGAGGCCCTTGGTTGGGTCGTTTTCTGTGCCGCCGAGTACGCGGTCGAGTTCGCCGATGTTGGTCGGCAATCGTCGGAGGGCGATGCTGTTGTCCATGACCTCGGTGATGGCGGTGGCGGTGGGTGTTTCGCCGGCGCCCTTGGCCTCAACGAAGCCGCCGCCGCCCCGGTGTGGGTCGGATTTGGATGATTTGTCGAACTGGGATTCCTCGAGCGCGTCCCATGTGCCGCAGTCTGGGCACTTGCCCATCCATCGGGAGTGGGTTGAGCCGCAGGATGTACATACGAAGATGGTGCGGGTTTTGGCCATGGGTCGAGTATAGCCGAATCGGCGGTTTGGGTGGGTTGTGTTTGGGTTGATGTCGGGGCGATTCATCCCATTGCGCTATGATGATTGTCCCACGAACCCTCTATGGAACCCGCTGTGCCCAAGACTGACTCGACGACGACATCTGTGAAACCCAAACGCAAGCGCCGATGGGTGCGTCGGGTGGTGATCGCGCTGATCGCGATCCCGGTGATCTTCTTTGGGGTTGTTCTGATCGTGGGTCAGACGAGCGTGATCAAGAAGTTCGTGGAGCCCGCGCTGGAGTCGCAGCTGGGCGTTGATGTCGAGACCCGATCCATCAAGCTGGGCGCCGACGGCACGATCATCATCAGGGACGCGGTGTTCTCGACGGACACGATAGATCACAAGGCGGGCGAGCTGATCGAGATCGAGCGGGCGGTGATTCATGTGGATTGGGGCGCGATCGCGCGCGGGCGTGGTGTGCAGATCCGATCGATCGTCATTGATGAGCCCACGCTCCGTGTGAGTCAGGATTCTGAGAGCGGGAAGCTGAATCTTGCTCAGCTTGATTTCAAGTCGGACGATGGTGGTGGTCCGACGCCGAACATCGAGCTACTCAATGGCATCATCGAGATCGGTGAGCATGACAGCGGTTCGTACACCATGCTCAAGCGGCTGTCGATGGAGGGTCGTATCGATCCGGCGGATGCGCAGGGTGTATCGAAGTTTGCGTTCATCGCGCTTCCGCTTGAGCCGGGCATCCGCGGCGTCATTTCCCCGCGTGATGGCGGGGTGATCAGTCTGAATGGTGAACTGACCCGGGGTGGTGTGAACGCACGGCTGGACGGGCTGCGTCTTCAGGATTGGCCTGGCGATTATGTGCCATCGCGATCGCGTGAGATCTATGAGCGTCTCGCGCTCCGCGGGGAGTTGGCGCCCACGACACTGACGATCGACGATCAGGGCGAGGTGGAGGTTGTCCTGACGCTTGACGGGGTGTCTTTGAATCTTCCGTTCAATGAGGACGGGTCGATGACGGGTGATGGGGATCTGCTCCGGATGCGCCAGACGAGGGGGCGTGTGGTGTTTGGATCGCGCGGGCTTCGTGCGGACCTTTCGGGGCTGATCGACGAGCTTGAGTATGGTGTCGAGCTTGATTACAAGGGGCTTAATGCCCAGAGTGCTTTCGAGGCCGTGCTCTCGACGGAGTTCCGTCTGGACGAGCGGTTCAAGCCCGCCAAGTTTCTTCCTGAGAATGTGATTTCAAAGCTTGAGCGGTTCGAGAATCCGCGTGCGGATGTTGCTGCTCGTGTGCGTGTCCAGCGTGAGGAGGGGGCGCCCGTTCGGGTTTCGGGGCGTGCGAGACTGAGCAATGGGAGCGCGATCTATAAGAAGTTCCGTTACCCGTTCCATGATCTTGAAGGGTCTGTTTTGTTTGAGCCCGACAAGCTCGTGGTGGAAGGGATCACGGGGATTGGGCCGACCGGGGCGACACTCTCTGCGGAGGGGTTGTTCTCGCCGTTGGGCGAGCAGTCCGTTGTCACACTGAACCTTGAGGTGGACGGTGTGCCGATCGATCAGCATTTGCTCGATGCGATGGATGACGATCAGCGAGAGCTGATTTCTGCGTTGTTCAATCGTGAGGACTACGAGAACCTGCTGAGCGAGGGGTTGCTTCTGAGCAACGAAGAGCGGGCGTCGTTGATCGCGGATCGCGACGAGCTGCAGCGTCGTTTGGATACATGGGTCGATGCGATTGATGGCGATCAGGATGCGCGTGACTCGATCGCGGCGCAGATGTTTGCGATCGAGCGTGCGCTTCAGGTGCCGGAGTTTTCGTTCGGTGGGAGTGCGAATGTCGATGTTGTGCTTCGTCGCCACCCTGAGCGACCCGAGGATAATCGCTGGACGACTGATGTGGTCGTTGATCTCCCGAATGCGGGCATGGTCCCGGGGCATTTCCCTCTGCCGATCATCGCGCACGGCATCGAGATCACGATCACGGAAGAGAAGGTTGAGCTGACGGGGGGTGAGTACACCGGGATCGGCGGGGGCACGGCGACCGTCTCGGCGTTGATCGACCGCACCCGCCCGGACACAAAGCCCGTTGTGCGGATCAGTGCGAATGAGATCCCGATCGATCCGCGTCTGGTTTCGGCGATCCCCGGCTATTACGAGGAGCAGAGCGAGAATCCTGACGATATTTCGCTGCGGCGGATTCTGGATCGTCTTCGTCTTGGCGGGGTTGTGGATTGTGATGCGGTCATTGGGCCGCGTTCGGACAATCGGATGGGGTTCGATGTCGAAGCGAGCATCCGGAATGGTTCGGCGCGTCCGATCTATCAGGGCTTTGACAATCCTGAGGATCCGTTGTCTGTCCAGATCGGTGCGGACCCGCTGGCGCTCGACGATCTCTACGGCACGGTGTATGTGACGGAAGAGCTGATCATTGTGGATCTTTCCGCGATGCTCTCGTCGCCGGAGCTTCCGCTTGCGCCGACGCCGGTGTCCGTGCTGACCCAGCTCACTCTTCCCGCGAAGTCTCGGGGTGATGACGGGATGCGTCGGTCTGACGGGTTGCTTCCGATCGAGTTTGGACCGCCTGTTCCTGGGCCGGAGCTGTATGCCATCGCGCAGATCGATGGTCTAGATTTCGCGATGCCGCTGCATCATGCTGTTGCGGTGGTGTCGCCGAGGATCGCGCGGGATCTGCTGGCGTATGAGGATGAGTTCAATCCCGATGGGGTTATCGCGATCGATGCGCGCCTTGAGGGGATTGTCGGTGGTGCGATCACGAGCACCTTCTCGCTCAACCGTGTCGAGTCGCTCGAGTTTGATTACGACGGGATCCGCTACGGGCTGGGTGCGTCATGGGGGCTCGCGGAGTTCAGACTCTCGCACGCGCCGTCCATCGGGTTTGATGGATTCCTGATCCCGATCAGTGCGGATGGTCGCGACGCGGGGACGCTCAATATTCACGGAAATGTTCCGCTTTCACGCCCGGGGCAGGTGGTCGAGATCGAGTCTCCTTCACCGGTGCAGGTGCGATATACCGACGCGACGCTTGAGTCGCCGCTTTCGCGTCTTGTGATTGCTCGTTTCGGATCCGAGTGGGCGCAGGCGTGGGTGCGGGATAATCAGCTGCGTGGGGCGTTTGATCTCGATGTGACGCTGATTCCTTCGGCGGGCATGCACCGGATCCCGAGCGATGCGCCCTCGATGGGGGTGCTGCCCATGGGGATCCATGGCGAACTGCTTCCCCAGACTTTGGCGCTGACGATGAATGATCGTGAGGCCCGTTTCGATTCCATCGAGGGCGAGCTTCTGTTCGATGGGTACGAGGGGCGATTCGATCAGATCCGAGCGACGAGCGAAGATTCTTCGATCTATGTCGATGGGCCGTGGAGTCTGCGAACCGGCGAGGGGCTGGGCATGGACCTGCGTGTCGATGCGCGTGGGTCGTTGCTCGATGGTCCGGCCCGTGCGATCCTGCCCGAGCCGGTCAATCGTGTGATCGATCAGCTTGAGATCAGGGCAGAGGGCGGTGTTGCGATCGACGGGATGCGGATTCTTGTGGAGTCGTGGGGGACGCCCGATGGGGTGTACGACATCCGCGGGAGTGCTCAGATCAGTCGTGGCAATGCGCTGATCGGGTTGCCCATTACGGAGATGAGCGGCGAGCTGGGCTTTGCCGTTCGGGGGACGAACGAGCTGCTCGGTTACGAGCTGGACCTTGAGGCGTCCAGACTCCGCGCTGGGCTGCTTCGCGTTTTCGATGCGAAGGTTGAGATCATCGGGGATGCGGCCAACCCGGGTATCGTTCTGATCCCGGAGATCGTTGCGGGCATGCACGGCGGTCGGATCGCCGGGAGTGCTCAGGTCTTGCCGGGCAGGGACGATTTGCCCGCGCATTACTGGATGGACCTGCACGCCTCGGGTGTGCGGGCCGCCCCTGTGTTTGATGATTTGCTGCTTCCGCCTGAGGGTCTCGTGGGTCCGCCGTTGCCGGGTCAGACGGCCGTGCTTTCGGGCTGGTCCAAGGCGGATGATCTTTCCCGTGGTTCTCTGCTTGGTGATCTGACGCTGACTGGGCCGGTTGGTGTTCCCGATCGTCGCATCGGTCGCGGGACTGTCGAGATCAAGGGCGGGTCGGTGCTGGCGCTGCCGGGTCTTATTAATCTGATCGAGGCGAGCAACCTGTCGTTCCCGTTGGGCGCGACGATAGATCTGGCGGAGGCGGACTTCTTCATTGATGGCTCCACCCTTGCATTCGAGAAGCTCAGCGCCTCTTCCAAGCGGATCGAGATTCTGGGGTACGGCACCCTGAGCTGGCCTGCACGCGAGCTTGATCTGCGGTTCAGTTCCCGTGCTATAAACCCGATCCCGGTCATTTCCTCCCTGCTTGAATCGTTGCGCGATGAGCTGATCACGATCAGCGTGACCGGCACGGTTGAGGCCCCGGTGTACTCTGCGAATCAGTTCGGAGAGACCCGCCGGCTGGTGAACGCCCTTTTGGGCAAGCCCCTGAGCGAACAGCAGCAGCGAATGCGCGAGGTGGAGTCTCAGGTTCAGCGCGATCGCAGGCGTGTTCGGAGCTCGACAAGCGATCGTGTGCATCGCCCGAGCGAGCGTGAGCCGAGCGGCGAGACTTGGGATCCGCAGGCCCTGGTCCCTGCTGACGGGGATTGAGGGTGGGATTGTCCGAGGAGTTCGCATAGAGTTGAGTCGCGCGCAGATCACGGATCAGCCGCGTGAAAGGGAAGAAAGCACGCATATGGACAATGAACACAACAGAGTCGAACTCGATCCGCCGAGCAGCACCCAGCCGGTTAATGAGACCGCCGCGCCCCCGGAGCAGCCCGAGGTTCGGCGTGCCGACGACGGCGAGGTTCAGGACCGGATCATCGAGTTGCTCGAGATGGTTGCCGGCAAGGCGGATGACTACGACACGAAGCTGGTGCGTGAGCTGATTACGGCGGCGCTCAAGCTCATTCCCGACGGACGCGACACGGGTGAGTTGAAGCTCATGACGGCGTCGATGAAGGAACTTCGCTACGCGTACCGCGTTTTTGCCCAGTATCCGGATTCGCACAAGGTGACGATTTTCGGGAGTGCCCGCACGCCTGAGGATCATCCTGACTATCGCGCCGCGGTGGATTTCTCGAAGATCATGGCCGAGGCGGGGTGGATGTCCATCACGGGCGCGGGCGATGGGATCATGAAGGCCGGGCACGAGGGCCCCGGGCGCGAAGCCAGCTTCGGTGTTGCGATCCGTCTCCCGTTCGAGACAACCGCGAACGAGCACATCATCGGCGATGAGAAGCTGATCAACTTCCGGTACTTCTTTACCCGTAAGCTCATGTTCCTTTCGCAGTGCGAAGCGGTCGTCTGTTTCCCCGGGGGGTTCGGGACGCTCGATGAGACATTCGAGACGCTGACGCTCGTTCAGACCGGGAAGGCGAGCATGGTGCCCATCGTCTTTGTCGATGGTGACTTCGATGGCGAGCACGGTTCATACTGGGAAGGGTGGGACCGGTATGTCCGCCAGCAGCTCGCGGATCGCGGGTGGATCAGCCCCGAGGATTTCCATCTGTACCACATCGCGAAGGACCCGCAGGATGCCGCGGATCACATCTTCAACTTCTATAAGAACTACCACTCTTCACGCTATGTCCGTGACGATCTGGTCATCCGTATCAAGCACCGGCTCCGCGATGAGGACATCGCGACGCTGAACGATGAGTTTGGGATTCTTGTCAAGTCTGGCACGATCCATCAGTGCGACGCGTACCCGCAGGAACGCGATCACTTGTCGCTGCCCCGCATCGCGTTCACGCATACACGACACAAATTCGGGCTCGTGCGGTCGCTGATCGATCGCATCAACTCGTTTGATCCCGCGGATGGGTAATGGATCTTGTCATCGCGTGATCCTTGTGTGCGGGCTTTCGCTCGCGTGTCTGCCCGCGCTCTGGGGGTGCAAGGTCGTCCGGAAGTGGTTCTCGCCCGCGGATGAGATCGAACTGAGCAGCATCGAAACCCTGGACGCGGATGAATCACTCGATCGTCAGGGGCTCGGCATCCGATTGCTCGTCGTGGACGACACCAACTACGACGCGCCGCGAGCGCTGCGGGCCTATCCGGCGTTGGGGGATGAGCGGGTCGCGTCGGCGTGGTCCCGTTGGGGGTTCCGCGCTGTCGAGGTGCCGGTCGGGGATATCGATCCGTTGCTCGCGGGGCTGCGCCCTGTGCAGCCAGTGAGTGTCCAGTTTCTCGGCGAGTTCGGGGAGTGGCGTCCGCTGGTGCGTTCTGGATCGATCCAGGAACAACGGGTCATGGTGGGCGATTCTCTTCGTGAAGTGGACGGCGGGCGTCCTCGATTGATTGCGCGATCGTGGACCGAGCCGGTTCTCGACGATCAGGGTGTAGACCGTCGGCTGCGGGTTGATCTGGGCATGCAGATCGAGTCTACCCGCAGCAGTTCGTTCGAGCTGATCCCCGAGCATCGTGAGCCGGTGCTTGATGATGCGGGGATGGTTATCGACGAGCTTCTGAGTTCGATCCACCTCGATGGGTCGCGCGCGATCGTGATCGTCGGTGAAGTGCCCGGGAAGGATTGGGAGAACCTGCCCGAGGTGCAGGGGCTTGCGGGCATCGAGACGCGGGATCCGACGCTGGGCCCCAGTGCGGAGGACGAGGCCACGCCCGGTTCGGGTGGTGGAACGCCGCCCCCGATCAGCTCCGGTGGTTCGAGATCAACGATCGAGCCCAGCGCCCCGCGTACCCGCTCGCTGGGCGAGCTCATGCTCATGTCGCCCGGTTCGCGTGTCATGCGGGCGAACGAAACGCGCGTCATCCCCAAGCGTGTGGTGATCGTTCTTGTTCCCGAGCTGCCCGAGCGTGCGCAGGTTGGCACGGAAAATCGGGGTGCGAACTGATGGATGTGTTTCTCCAGGTTCTCGCGCTGATCGGCGGTCTCGCGGTGCTCATCGCGGGTGCGGATCTGCTGGTTCGTGGGGCAGCGCAGCTAGCGCGGGTCTTGGGCTTGTCGCCGTTCGCGATCGGTGTGACCGTTGTTGCGTTTGGCACGAGTGCGCCCGAGCTTTTCGCTTCCATCGGGTCTGCCCTGCAGAATGAGGACGAGCTTGCGATCGCCAATGTTGTGGGCTCGAATGTCGCGAATATCCTGTTGATCCTTGGCGCTGGCGCGATGATGGCACCGATCGCGATTCACCGCCGTGTACGCCTGGTCGAACTCCCGATCATGCTCGGTATTTCTCTGGCTGCCGCGGCGCTGCTCAATGATTCGGCTCTCTCGCGGACCGACGGAATCATCCTGTTCGCCGGGCTCATCGCGTATGTGATCTTCATCGTTCGTACGCACAAGGTTGAGATCGAGCACGAGGGCGAGGAGGTGGTGACGCACCCCAAGTCCGCGTGGCTCGATGTGATGATGGTCGTGCTGGGCATCTTGGCGCTGGGGCTGGGCGCCAAGGCGTTGGTCTATGGCGCGACGGGCGTGGCGACGCGAATGGGGGTTTCGAGCGGGGTTATCGGTATGACGGTTGTTGCGTTGGGCACCAGCCTGCCCGAGCTCGCCGCGACCATCCGCGCCGCGATTGGGAAATCGTCCGATATCGCCGTCGGCAATGTTGTGGGCTCCAATATATTCAACTTGCTGAGCGTGCTCGGGGTGACGGCGATTGTCCATCCGCTCGCGATGCCCGATGCCCAGTTCAGGGGGATCTGGATCATGCTCGGCGTCAGCGTTGGTATGGTGATCCTGGCGCTGATAAAACCCGCGATGGGACGCCTGGTTGGCGGTGCTTTCCTGCTGCTGTATGCGGGCTACACGCTGTATGTGTTTATGGGGTGATACCTTGCTTGTGCGGGTTCTTTGGATCCCGCTGAACCCTTCGCAATATTCGCCCGATCTTCCAATGGGTCAGTCGTTTTGGTCCCGATGGGAGAGCTTTTTTCGTGCTACGCGTTCCGATATCACATGCCGAGGCTGGGATGGAAATCGCGATGCCGGTCCTTCATCCGCGGAGCGATACGCGATTGCTCTTGCGTCCGGGGGCGCTGCTTGAGAAGAGCACGATCGAGCGGTTGATCGAGCTGGGGCTGCCTGAGATCTGGATCAAGTACCCGAATATGGAGATGGTCGCGAAGTTCATCTCGCCCAAGATCCATACATCCCGGGCGCATGTCGCGTCTCAGGTGGCGGCGGCTTTCGATACGGCGGGCAAGAACATGCACGCCCGGATGGACTTCCCGAGTTATTCTTCGGCGATGAGCACGCTGATGGCGCGTCTGATCGAGGATCCTGACGCTGCGCTGTTCATCGGCGAGATATCTGATACCGGTTCGCCAGCGATCCGGCACGGTGCCAATGTTGGGTTCCTGGCAATGCTGATGGGGCTGAAGCTTGATTTCTACTTGCTCCGTGAGCGATCGCGTCTGAACCCTCGTCTCGCGAAGGATGTGACAAGTTTGGGTGTCGCGGCCATGCTGCACGACATCGGGATGACGCGTTTGCGTGCATCTGTCTTGAAGCGTTGGAGCGAGCATCACGACGACACAGACCCTGAATGGCGCAGGCATGTCCGGCTCGGATATCAGCTCATACGCGGACATGTCGAGCCGTCCGCTGCGGCCGCGGTTCTGCATCATCATCAGCGCTTTGATGGTTCGGGCTTCCCGACCAAGATCATCGATGGTGAGGAGCGCGGGCTTGAGGGGTCACAGATCCACATCTTCGCGCGGATTTTGATCGCGGCGGATCTGTACGATCGCATGGTTCATCCGGCTTATACGATCGGGGATTCCGAGGAAACGCGCCGGTCGCGTCCGCCGGTCTTCGCGCTCAACCGGATCATTCACGAGCCCTACAAGTCGTGGCTCGATCCGATCGTGCTGCAGGCGCTCATCGCCGTCTGCCCGGCTTATGCGCCCGGGAGCATCGTGCGATTGAGTGATGGTCGCCAGTGTGCCGTGATCGATTGGGATCCGAGAGATACTTGCCGCCCGACGGTCAGAGAGCTGACGCATTTCGAGGATGAAGAGCACGGCGAGGTCGTTGATCTTCGACGCAACACGCATCTGCACATCGTTGAGTGTGATGGCTTTGATGTCGGCTCATACAACTTCTATCCATGCCATGAGCACGCGTTCGACCTGCGTCAGATGGAGCGATCGCTTTCGAACGGCATCTATCGCATCGATCCTTCGCATCTGATCTCGTTCGAGACGGAGCGGGACGCGAATGTTGATGCCGAAGCGGACTCGGATAGCGATGATTATGGCGATGATCTCGCGGCCTGAACATCGCTAGGATTCAGCGTGTCTCATTCAAAGACGATCCCGACCGTGAACGATCGCACGCTGATCGTCGTCGCCGCACCCCGCGAGTGCCGATCGGTTCTTGATGCGCTCGGTGGTTGTGAAACGGCGTTGCCCAAGCCTTGGTCCCTGGTTCGTATGGGTCGGTGCGATGTTGTGATGTCCGGCGTGGGGAAGAGCAACGGCGCGGGTGCGACGGCGCGGGTGCTCGATCCTGAGGTGCACAAACGGGTGTGGAGTGTCGGGATCGCGGGGTCGCTGCCCGGCTCCGGGCTCGGGCTGGTCGATGTGGTGATCGGGACGCGATCTGTGTTTGCGGACGAGGGGGTTGGGTCGAATACTGGGTTTATGCCCATGGACTTCTTCGGGTTCGGTGCGTTTCCGGACGGCACGATGCACGCGGATCACGATGCGGACGCGATTGTTCTGCCCGGTGCGCGGCGAGGCGTGATCGCGACGGTCTCGATGTGTTCGGGGAGTGATGTGGGCGCCCGGGGTGTTGTCAATCGGACGGGTGCGATCTGTGAAGCGATGGAGGGTGCGAGTGTGGCGCTCGCGGCGCTCCGTGTTTCTCCATCGATCCAGACGGGTGAGATCCGCGTGATCTCCAACACAACTGGTGATCGCGCTTCGCAGCGTTGGGAGCTGGACGAGTCGTTGGGTCGTCTGGGCGAGGTTCTCGGACGCGTGACAGGCTCGTGTGAATGAGAAGGTGTTGGGGTCGTGCGGGATGGGTGGACAAGGCACGCACACCCATCTCCCTGATTCGCGTGTGATCCTCCCTTGCTGAACTGATGATCCTGTTCGGTCGATCCCCTTCGCATGGGCTTTTTCTGCCCCAGCGCTTGCTGGGTCTGGAAATCGTCCGCCCGACGCCGGGTGGGAAGGAATCGTCTTCATGAAACGCAAGGCACAGTTTGGACAGCTCGGGAAGAAGTTGGGTAAAGGCAAACTCGGAACATCATTGTCAAGCGTGAACGCGATACGCTCCGGTGCGATCCCCCTCATGATCGATTTTGGGATCTCGGGGATCAAGGCGCTCCAGCTCACGGGGAATAACCCGAGCTCGATCAGCGCGGCGGCGTTTATGCCGACGCCGGATGATCTGCTCGATAACCCCTCGAAGCGATTGTTGTTCCAGATGGATGCGCTGCCCAAGTTTCTCAAGGGCGCCAAGATCAATGCGACACGCGCCGCGTGTCTGATCCCTTCGGGGCAGATGGTGTGCAAGCACCTCCAGCTGATCCCCGCCGACGGCGTGCCCAACGAGCAGATCGCGGGTGCGCAGCTCAGCTCTCAGCTCGGTTGCGACCAGGGATCGTTGCTCGTGCGGACGCGCGAGGTCGAGGGTGCCAATCGGCAGGGGAAACAGGAGATCATCTGCTTTGGTGCCTCACGCGAGTTCGTGGGTCGGCTGATGGGCACACTCAAATCCGCGAAGCTCGATCCGGTCGGGATTCACACCGAGTTTGATGCGTTGGCCCGATCGATACAGCTCCGCGATGAGAGCGCTGGCGGTGTCAGCAACTCCAAGCCACGGCTCGTGCTCGATCTTGGAACAGGGAGCACCAAGGTTCTCATAATGCACGGCTCCTCGCTGGTGTTTGCCCGCTCGATCGAGATCGGTGCGCGTCACTTCGACGAGACGATCTGCCGGCAGCTCCGCTGCACGATGTACGAGGCCCGTGAGATGCGTCACGAGCTGAAAGAGCTCTGCGCCGCCCAGCCGGTGGGTGCCGCGGGCGCTGGTTTGGCGGGCATGCCTCCGCCACCCGAGCAGGAGGGCGCGGTTCCGGAGGGGAAATCGCGCGGGCCTCAGATCGATCTGAGCGAGCCGATCGAGATCATCTGTGATGAGATCTCGATGTGCCTGCGCTACCACGATGCGTTGTTCCCTGGCAGCCGCGTGGAGGGGATGATTTTCATGGGCGGTCAATCCAAGCATCAGGCGCTGTGTGCCGACATGGCTCGGCGTTTGCATCTTGAGGCACAGATGTTCGATCCGCTGGCGTGTCTTGCACGCAGCGGCAAGATCCCTGTGAGCGGGGTCGACCTGCGTGAACCCCAGCCGGGGTGGGCCGCGATCGTCGGCGGGGCGTTGAGCCCGATGGATCTTTAAGTTTCTTGCGGAGTGAATTCGATGAGCCAAGCGAACAAACAATCCGGCGGCAGCTTCCTCCCCAAGGAATATGTAAAAGGACGCAGCCAGTTCCGCGCCAATGTGATGGCGTTGCTGCTGTTCGTCCTTGTGATCGCCGGGGTCGTCGGTGCATTCGTTGTGAATCATCAGCGATGGCGCCGAGTGCATCAGGAACAGCAACAGGTCGCGGTGGCGTTCAAGGAAGAGGCGGCCAAGATCGAGCAGCTCAAGCAGCTCGAGGCCCAGCGCATCGAGCTGATCGAGCGTGCGGAGGTTGTCACGGCGCTCAAGGATCGAATACCGAGATCGGTGCTGATGGGCGAGGTCGTCCGCTCGATCCCGAAGGGATTGACACTCACCGAGGTGAAGATGGAGGGCGAGCGGATCAAGCCCCCGCCGCCCAAGGTCGACCCGAAGGACAAGGCCAAGACCCGCTCGTTGAACAATAAGAGTGTCGGTGCGGGCAAGGATGAAGAGGAAGAGAAGCCCAAGGTCCTTCCTCCCCGATTCAAGTTCACCCTCGAGATTGAGGGCATCGCGGTTGAGAACGATCAGGTTGCGGACTTCCTGAGCTCGATCAAGGCGTCGCCGTTGTTCATGCATGTGGAACTGCCGCTGATTGACGAGACGATCATCGATAAGCAGGCGTACCGGAAGTTCAAGATCACGATGACCCTTCGTGAGCAAGCGGACGCGCGATTGGTTGACGGGACCCAAGAGTACAAGATCGGTCGTGTCGATTTCGGCATCGCCGAGGTTGATTCGGAAAGCGAGTAAGGAGATCTATCAATGAAGTTCACATCACGCGAACTGATCCTGTTTCTCGCGGTCCTGATGGTCCCGATTCTGAGCTACTTCGTCGTCTTCAAGCCACAGAGCGAGAAGATCGATCAGGCGAAGACGGAGATCGAGCATCGTCAGGAGCGTCTGGCGACACTCCGCACGGAGACATCCCGCAATGATGATCTCCGCGCCGCGAACGAGGATATCGGCAACCGGATTGAGGAGATGGAATCGCTCCTTCCCTCGGGCAAAGAGATCGACCTGATCGTGCGCCAGGTTTCTGCGCTCGCGGTTGAATCGGGGCTGTCCCCGCCCACGCTCAAGAGCGAGAAGCCCGTCGCTGCGGCGCGTTTCCGCGAGCAGCCGCTGAAGATGAGCACCTCGGGCAGTTTCGAAGGGTTTTATGAGTTCCTGCTTGCGTTGGAGCGTCTTCCCCGTCTGACACGCGTGGTCGATCTGATGCTCAAGGACAGCAACGACGATGGTGTTGAGGTCGATGCGGACTTCACGCTGAGCATCTACTTCCAGACTGACGAGGGAGAAGCATCGTGAGTGAGCATATCGATCAGAATACATCTGAGCAGTCTCCCGAGGGTGCGAGCAACATCTTCCTGAACCTGCATCAGGAAGACTCGACCGGGATCCCATCGCTGAAAGCGGTGCCCGAGTCTGCGATCGCCTCTTCGGAGAGCGAATCGAAGATGAGCATTCATATGGTGGTCGCGTTGGGCGTGGTCGCCGTGGGTGCGGGCGTGATCTATGCAATGCGGTACATCGGGATGAAGGCCGGTCTCGACGAGGAGATCGCCCAGATCGATTACACCTCTCAATCAGAGAACGCGGATTTCAACTCGCGATTCGGGGAGGTGATCGGTGAACTCGATGAGTCCACGATCGCCGTTCAGCTCAGCGATCATGAATCCTTTATCGATGCTCCGTTCGCTCGACCCAGCGCGATGGGTTCGACTCCCGAGCCCGTTCAGGTGGATCCGGGGATGAGTGAAGAGGAGCGCTATGCGCTGCAGCGCGAGCGTGAGCTTGAGCTTGAACGCCAGCGCCGGTACGACTCGGTGTATTCCGAGGCGATGAGCTTCCGGGTCCAGGGTGTTGTGGGCGGATCGCGCCCGGCGGCACGGATCTCAGGGCAGCCCGTCTCCGTGGGCTCGCAGCTGGGCGAGTTTTTCAGGGTCATCGAAATCACCGGCCGCAGTGTGGTCATCGAGGCGGACGGGATGCGCTTTGAGCTTGCACTGGGAGAAGACACGAAGCAGCTCGATTAATACGCAGCAGTAAGGACTGGGACTTGGCGAACATCGATGACATCCTGAGTGATCTCGGCGTCGGAAGCGAAGACGCACCGAAGCGTGCGTCGCGCAAGCCCCGGCTCGATCAAAAGACCGCGGATCGGCACACGCTCGATCGGCGTGCGGGATCGTTCTCGCCCTTGCCATCGATGCCGAGCTCGCAGACGCGGTACGGCGGCGAGGACACCCCGAGTGTGGACGAGGACCCCGCGGTCCTTCAGAAGCGTGCGGCCGCGCCTCAGGTTGATATCTCTAAAGCCGTCAGCGAGGTCTACAGCCCCGAAGCGGTCGGCGAGTCGGGTGAGATTTCAACCCAGCTCAGCGAGATGCTTATCGAGCAGGGTGGCGTGAGCGCCGAGCAGGTTACCAACGCGGAAAAGATCATCGCGCAGACGCCGGGCAAGTCGCTCGTCGAGGTCCTGCTGGATCAGGGCGCGGACGAAGAGGCGGTCCTGAGCGTTGTCGCACGATCGGCTGGGGTCGCGTTCGAACGCATCGATCTGGAGAAAGGGCTCGACGGCGGATTCGACGGCAAGCTCCTCCAACGCCTCACGCTCGAGTTCTGCCAGAGCAACCAGGTCGTTCCGCTCCGCACGGAGGGCTCCCGCGTGGTCGTGGGGACGCTCAACCCGAGCGATGTCTTCACGATCGACGAGATCAGATCGCGTCTGCGCGTCGCGAGTGTGAAGGTCGTCATCGTCACCCCGGGCGATATCTACGGGGCCTTAGAAATGGTCGGCGGCGAGGGTGCCGCGGACATGGATCTTTCTGAGATCCTCGCGGATGTCGATGAGTCAGATGTTGAGGTGACGACGACCCAGTCGACCGAGGCGGTCGATCTTGAGTCGCAGGCGGGCGAATCTCCCGTTATCCGCTATGTGAACTACATCATCCAGAACGCGGTCAAAGAGGGCGCGTCGGATATCCATATCGAGCCGGGCGAGAAGAAGATCAAGGTTCGTCTGCGTGTGGATGGCGTGCTGTTCGAGTCGATGAATCCGCCGCCGCAGATGTCCGCGGCGATCGTGTCACGCCTGAAGATCATGGCGGACCTGGATATCTCTGAGCGTCGTGTTCCGCAGGACGGGCGTATCCGGTGTGTGGTCGGCGGTCGCAAGCTCGACCTTCGTGTCTCGACGCTGCCGTCCGGGTATGGCGAGAAGGTCGTGATGCGTATCCTGGATACGAAGTCGATCAATGTGCAGCTCGAGGACCTGGGGTTCGATGAGCACACGCTTGATATCTGGAAGGGACAGATCCACCAGCCGCACGGGATTGTGCTTGTCACGGGTCCGACCGGTTCGGGTAAGACGACGACGCTGTACTCTTCGCTGCGTCAGATCGACAAGGCCAAGCTCAATGTGTCCACGGTTGAGGACCCGATCGAGTATCACCTCGAGGGGATCACGCAGACGCAGACGCACGAGAAGATCGGGATGACCTTTGCCAAGGCGCTCAAGGCGCTGCTGCGTCAGGACCCCGATGTCATCATGCTTGGTGAGATCCGTGACCACGAGACTGCGCACACGGCGGTGCAGGCTGCGCTGACGGGTCACCTTGTGTTATCCACATTGCACACAAATGACGCGCCGAGTTCTGTGACGCGTCTGGTGAACATCGGGCTCGAGCCGTTCCTTGTGGGTGCGGCGGTCAATGGCGTGCTTGCGCAGCGACTGCTGCGCCGGCTCTGTCAGCACTGCAAAGCACAGGAAGCTCCATCGGAGGAGATGGCTGAGTTTCTTGATATGCAGGGCCTTCCCAACGATGTGCTCTGGGTGCCCAAAGGTTGCGATAAGTGCCGAAATACGGGGTATTCCGGGCGTGTGGGCATCTATGAGATGCTGGCCGTGGACGATGAGCTGCGTGACATCATCGCGCGGAATCCGAATGTCTCCGAGTTCCGGCGCTTGTGTCTGGAGCGGGGGATGTGCTCACTGCGTCAGGATGGGATCAACAAGGCAAGCTCGGGTCTAACGAGTGTGCAGGAAGTCCTGCGCGTCACCAGCGGGCACTGATCCAAACTGAACATCATCGATAGGGCGTTTTCCTCTATCCGCGCATACTTGAGTGTGCTGGTTTGTGTGATGAAACAGTTTCCAGTATGGTGATCGAGACAAAGGGGACCCGTGAGTCTCTTGAATCATCAGCCTGGAGAAGATTTTGATCGGCAACACCATCAGTTGTCGGTGGAGTGCGTTTACCTCTGCCTTCCTCGTCGCATCGGCATCCAATCAACCACTGCTTGCATCGGATGAGACCTCGCTCTCGCTGCGGGATCAGGTGATCGCAGATGCGAGCGAATACGACAGCCTCGTGGTTGGTCACTCCGCGGTTTCCATCGATCCGATCGCCTTTGTTCAGTTCCGGTACATCGCGGATGTGCAGGACCAACAGGACACGCAGGACGAGCTGACGGTTGGGTTCGTGAACTCGCGCACGCGGATCGGGCTGAGGGGCAAGCTCGAAGAACCACAGATGGATTTCTTTGTGTGGTTCAGTTTTAGCGGTACGGGCGGTTCGCTGCTGCTCGATGCTTGGGCGAACTGGCAGATCGATGATCACTTCTCGCTGCGCATGGGGCAGTTCAAGCTGCATACATGGAACGAATGGACCGTCGCGGAGACCAAGCAGACTTTTATTGAGCGTTCGCTGCTCGATGCGCGATTCGTGTCGCTCTATGGGCAGGGGGTTGAGGCGACATGGCGGAATGACAACCTCAAGCTTGTCGGTTCGTTGAACGACGGGCTGCGTTCCTGGAACGACTCATCGCCGGGCAACAAGTGGGCCGCTTCGGCGCGTGCCGAGGTTTTGCTCGAGGGTGACTGGTCGCAGCGTGCGGACTTCAACAGCTTCCGCGACGAGGACCCGTTCATGCTGATCGGGGTTGCCGGGCACATACAGGACGGGGATACGCTTGCGGGAGCGGGCGGGGCAAACATCTACACGAATGACACGAGGATCTCGCAATGGACCGCGGATTTCCAGTGGGGCTTGGGCGGCTCGGCGATTTACGCGGCCGTCATCGGGAACTACGAAGAGCGACCCGGTGGCATCGAATATGACCAGTACGGCGTGCTCGTGCAGGGGCAGGTGTTCATTACCGATGACATCGAGCTGTTTGCTCGTTATGCGTGGGGGGATCTCGATGGTCAGGCCGCAGCTTTCGCGAGTGCGAATCCTGGTGCGACGATGGAGGACACGCTGAGCGTGCTGACCGTCGGCGCGACCAAGTACCTCGCGGGTCATGCGATGAAGTTCACCGCTGATGCGGGGGTTGCGTTCGACGAGGTCTCTGGCGCTTGGGGCGGCGGCGGTCGCGGATGGCAGGGCGACGACGCCGGGGCCAACTCGCAGTTCGTCTTCCGTGCGCAGATGCAAGCGATCTTCTAAACCGGCTTATTTCCAGCACACACGATCGACCCAAGCAATGGGGCGACAATCACAATGGGGTGCCAACATGTCAGAGCATGAACAGGATGCCAGAAAGAAATACTGGCGCACGAATCTCACCTATCTCGCGATCCTTCTTTCGATCTGGTTCATTGTGAGCTACGGCTGCGGGATCATTCTGGTTGATTACCTGAACCAGTTCCGTATCGGGCAGGCCAAGCTCGGCTTCTGGTTCGCGCAGCAGGGATCGATCTACACCTTTGTCATTCTGATCGCGGTGTATGTCGTGCTCATGAACAAGCTCGATCGCAAGTTCGGCTTCCGGGAGGATGACTGATCATGGGTATGGACGCACAAACATGGACCTTTCTGATTGTCGGGCTGAGCTTCGCGCTCTATCTGGGCATCGCCTGGTGGAGCCGCGCGGGTTCTTCGAGTGAGTTTTATGTCGCCGGTGGGGGCGTGCCCCCGCTCGCCAACGGCATGGCGACGGGCGCGGACTGGATGTCGGCGGCCTCGTTCATCTCGATGGCGGGGATCATCTCGTTCGCGGGGTACGACGGCAGCGTCTACCTGATGGGCTGGACCGGAGGGTATGTGCTGCTGGCGTTGCTGCTGGCGCCGTACCTGCGGAAGTTCGGCAAGTTCACCGTCCCTGACTTTGTCGGGGATCGTTGCTACTCGCAGTTCGCACGCGTGGTTGCTGTCATCTGTGCGATCTTTGTGAGCTTTACCTATGTCGCCGGTCAGATGCGTGGCGTGGGCGTGGTGTTCTCGCAGTTCCTCAGTGTGGACATCAATCTGGGCGTCATCATCGGCATGGCGATCGTCTTTGTGTACGCCGTGCTTGGCGGGATGAAGGGCATCACCTATACCCAGGTGGCGCAGTACTGTGTGTTGATATTTGCCTTTATGGTCCCTGCGATCTTCATGGCCATGCTGCTCACGGGCAATGTGGTGCCTCAACTCGGGTTCATCAGCACGCTGGGCGGCGATGTGGGCTCGCAGCTTGCGGGTGGCGAGACGGTCGGCATGCTCGACAAGCTGGATGCGATCAACACCGAGCTGGGGTTCAACGCGTTTACCGACGGCACGAAGAGTAAGCTCGATATCTTCATGATCACGCTGGCGTTGATGGTGGGGACTGCGGGGCTGCCGCATGTCATCATCCGCTTCTACACCGTGCCCAAGGTGCGTGACGCACGCAAGAGCGCGTTCTATGCGTTGTTCTTCATCGCGATTCTGTACACAGCGGCACCCGTCGTCGGTGCGTTCGGTCGTACGAACCTGATCGCGACGGTCAACGATGCCTACTACAACCCCGAGGCGGCGGGCGAGGGCGACCTGACCATCCCCGAATGGTTCATGGAGTGGGAGGACACCGGGCTGCTGGCGTGGGTGGACAAGAACGGTAACGGCAAGGTGGACTACCGTGCCGGCGACGCGTTCGTTGGCAAGCCCACATTCGCAACGCCTGCCGATGATCTCGCGGGTCGAACCGTGCACGGCAACAGGCAGGTGACCAATACCGTGAGCGAAGGGCCCAACGAGCTGTATGTCGATCGTGACATCATGGTGCTGGCCAACCCGCAGATCGCCAACCTGCCCAACTGGGTGATCGGTCTGATCGCGGCGGGCGGTCTGGCCGCGGCGCTCTCGACGGCCGCGGGTCTGCTGCTGGTGATCTCGACGGCGGTCTCGCATGACCTGATGAAGCGTGTCATCAAGCCCGACATCACCGAGAAGAACGAGCTTTGGGTCGCACGCGCGGCCGCGGGCGTTGGTGTGATCTGTGCGGGCTACTTCGGGATCTTCCCTCCCGGCTTCGTGGCCGAGGTCGTGGCGCTTGCGTTCGGGCTGGCGGCGTCGAGCTTCTTCCCGTGCATCATGCTGGGCATCTTCTCCAAGCGTGCCAACCGTGAGGGCATCGTGGTGGGGATGATCACCGGTATTGTGTTCACCGGTATCTACATCGCGATGTTCAAGTTCAGCTGGGCCAACGGGCTGCTCAGCGCCATCACTTCATGGGAGCCCGGCATTGACAAGTCGGACTACTGGCTCTTCGGTATATCACCCGAGGGGATCGGCTCGGTCGGCATGGTCATCAACTTCGTTGTCGCGATCGTGATCAGCATGTTCACGAAAGCACCGCCGCAGGAGATCCAGGATCTGATCGAGGACATCCGTGTGCCCAAGGGTGCCGGCGAAGCGCATGAGATGAATGTGCCGCCGCCTGTTCAGGGCGAGTGATCGACAAGCCCCGACTGATATCACCACACAGGCCGAGCATGATGCTCGGCCTGTTTTCTTTTCGCGGTGACCCGGTATTCATTCAGCCGATCGCGTGCGGTCCTTTTTTGCCCGTGCGGATCTGGTAGCACTGCATCATGGGGATGACGAAGATCTTTCCATCTCCGTCCTCGCCGGTGCGTCCGCCTTCAAGGATGGCATCGACCGCGCGTTGGATGAATGATTCGTTGACAGCGATTTCCAGCCGGACGCGCTTGAGCAGGTCGATCTCTACATCGGCACCGCGGTAGCGTTCGTGATAGACCTCTTCATCGCCTGCGCCAAGCGCGTTGGTGATGGACATCTTGAATACCTCATTCTTGATGAGGGTCTTCTTTACATCAGAGAGTTTTTCGGGTCGGATGTACGCGATTACGAGGTGCATGCTGAGTCCTTGTTGTGACGGTGAACCAGATGATGCGTCAGATCACTGAACCGTGAAGATCTGGAATCCTGTGTACGCTTCCATCCCGTGCTCGGAGATGTCGAGCCCACGCAGCTCATCCGTGCGCGAGACGCGGATGCCCACGCTGAGCTTCAACGCGAGAAAGAGCACAAGCGCCGCGGGAAGGCAAACGCCCCCGACAACCCCAATCCCGATGAGCTGGGTGATGACGCTTTTCTCAGCGACGAACAGCCCGACCGCGAGGGTGCCCCAGATCCCGCACACGAGATGCACCGAGATTGCGCCGACCGGGTCATCGATTCGAACGCGATCGAGCGCGACGACCGAGAGCACGACGATTGCCCCGGCCACGGCCCCGATGACGACAGCGTCCATGACGCCAACAACATCCGCGCCGGCGGTGATGCCCACCAGCCCCGCAAGGATCCCGTTGAGAATCATCGAGAGATCGGGTTCCTTCTGAACGATCCAGCTCGTGAACATCGCGCCGAAGATACCCGCGGCCGCGGCGAGTGTTGTGGTGACGAGCACATAGCTGATCGATTCCGGATCGGCGCTGAGCACCGACCCGCCGTTGAATCCAAACCAACCGAACCAGAGCAGGAACACCCCGATCGCCGAGAGCGGCATCGAATGGCCCATGTACGGACGCACGACGGTCTTCCCGTCGCCGCTCTGCACATACTTCCCGATGCGCGGGCCGAGGACGATCACGCCGGCGAGGGCGCCCCAGCCCCCGACGCTGTGCACGATGGTTGAGCCCGCGAAATCGTGGAAGCCCTTGGCCGCGAGCCACCCCCCGCCCCAATGCCACATCCCGACGATCGGGTAGATCAGTGCGACATAGACCGCGCTGAACACGAGGAATGGCCCGAGCTTGATTCGCTCCGCGACGGCACCGGACACGATGGTCGCGGCTGTCGCCGCGAACATGCCCTGGAACAGGAAGTCGGCCCAGTAGGTGTAGGCCCCGTCGGCATAGGTCAGTGTGTCGTAGTTCTCCGGGAGTCCGATCCCGAACCCGCCAAATCCGAACCACGCGCCCGCGAAGTCCTCGCCCGGATACATCAGATTGAAGCCGATGAATGCATAGGTCAGGATCCCGATCCCAACGATCGCGACATTCTTAAAGAGGATGTTCACGGTGTTCTTGGCGCGGGTCAGCCCCGTCTCGAGACACGCGAAGCCCAGATGCATCAGAAAGACGAGCGCCGTGGCGATGATCAACCAGAGATTATTTGCGATGTCGTACCCGGCTTGCTCGGCCACGATGGCGGGAGAGTTTGCAACCTCTTCCTGGGCAATGGCTTGGGGCGTAAGCCCGATTATGACAGCCCAAAGCAGGAACCGCTCCGCATTCTTAGAAAGTGCTTTCATGGGTCCAGCATAGAGTCAGTATGCCAGCTGCTCAAACCGGATTGAGAAGAAAATAGCAAGAATCCTGACGCCCATAGAAGATCAGAATCGTCGATATCAGTTGCTCCAAAGATACTTGGTTGTCAAGATCGGTCACGCATCAAACGAGTCGTTTGGGGCTAAAAATAGCCATTTAGTTCACCAATGCGGATGTAGAAAAAAAGTGGAGGAGCTTTCTCGTGATGCGGAATATACTGACTGGTAAGTATGTTTGTCGTGGTACTCAGCCAATCCGGCAATCAAAGCAGCACGCCACGCACTAAAGGAGCAACCACATGGCACGCATCGAACCACTCACCGTTGAATCCGCATCGACTGAAGGCGCTCAGATACTCACCGCGATCAATGACAAAATCGGGATGATCCCGAACCTGTACGCCACGATGGCCCATTCACCGGCGGCACTGTCCGCAGCACTCGCGTTCGGCGACGCGATGGGTACATCGGTGCTCTCCGCGCAGGTCAAGGAACAGCTGGCCCTCGCGATCGCCGGTGCCAACAGCTGTGACTACTGCGCTTCTGCGCACACCGCGATTGGCAAGATGACCGGTGTGGATGCCGATGAACTCTCCAAGAATGTGTCGGGAAACGCGAGTGACCCCAAGGTCCAGGCGCTGCTGACTTTCGCGACCACCGTGGTAAAGACCCGTGGCGATGTCGCCGACTCGGACATCGAGAATGCACGAAACGCAGGCGTCACGGACGCGGAGCTCGTCGAGGTTGTCGCGAGCGTCGCGATCAATACTTTTACGAACTACTTCAACCATATCGCACAGACGAAGATCGACTTCCCCGTTGTCGAGACATCGTGCTCGGCGTGCTGAATCCCTCTCACAGAGCGCTTCGCGAGAGCGGGGCGTTTCTGATTTCATCCATTTCCAAACGAGAGAAGCGAGGGCTACACGATGAACACGAAAACCATGATGGTGGGGGGGCGGGTACGCTACGAGACGGAGCGGATCGACGGCATGGAGATCTTCTATCGTGAGGCCGGCACTCCCGGTCAGCCCCAGCTCGTGCTGCTGCACGGTTTCCCGACATCATCGCACATGTTCCGCGACCTGATCCGTGAGCTGGGAGACGATTTCCATATCATCGCGCCCGATTTCCCGGGGTATGGCATGAGCAGTGCCCCGGCGCATGACGAGTATGAATATACCTTTGACAATCTCGCGGGGGTGGTGAACGAACTGCTTGAGCGCAAGGGCTTCGATAACTATGTGCTCTATGTCATGGACTATGGTGCGCCAGTCGGGTATCGGATCGCCACGACGCACCCAGATCGTGTGGCGGGATTCGTGGTGCAGAACGGGAACGCGTATGTTGAGGGGCTCTCGGATTTCTGGGACCCGATCAGGGCATATTGGGCGTCGGGTGGGCAGGAGGAGCGTGACGCATTGCGTGCGTTCCTGACGATCGATGCGACGAAGTGGCAATACCTCACGGGCGTACGCAACGCCGAGGTGATCTCTCCTGACAACTGGCAGGTGGTGCAACCGCTTCTTGATCGTCCGGGCAACCAAGAGATCCAGCTTGATCTGTTCTACGACTACCGCACCAATCCTGAGCTTTATCCTCAGTGGCAGGCCTATTTCCGTCAGTATCAGCCCCCGATGCTGATCGCATGGGGCGCGAATGACCCGATCTTCCCTGAATCGGGGGCGCACCCTTACCTTCGTGATCTGCCCAACGCGGAGTTGCATGTTCTCGACACGGGTCACTTCGCGCTCGAAGAGGATGGCGAGCTGATCGCTTCTCTCATCCGTGATTTCATGCGGCGTCATTATTCGGCGATCTCAGAGCAGCAATGAAACTCTCTTCCCGGGTCAATCGAGAGATCGATAGGCTCGGATTCAGACTGAGACCAACGAATGGACAACTGGGAATACCCCGCGACTGACGCGGGTTGGGTATCCTCAGGTATGGGATCAGAACGCATCACCTTTGAGAACGACGAGGGGCAGACTCTTGCGGGAAGGTTGGATACCCCAGGCGGGGATCCGAGAGGGCTGGCGCTGTTCGCCCACTGCTTCACCTGCTCCAAGGACACCCTGGCCGCGTCTCGGATTGCCCGGGGACTTGTCGATCGTGGGGTCGCGGTTCTCCGGTTCGATTTCACTGGGCTTGGCGAGAGCGAGGGCGACTTTGATGCGACAAGCTTCGCGAGCAATGTCCGCGATCTGCTCAGCGCCTGCGATTGGTTGACGGCACATCATGCCCCGGTGGATCTGCTGATCGGACATTCGCTTGGTGGGGCCGCGGTTGTCAGTGCCGCGGGGCAGATGGCTTCTGTCAAAGGGGTTGCGACGATCGGTGCCCCCGCGGATCCGGCGCATGTGCGTCACCTGTTTGAAGCACATGTCCAAGAGATCGAGCGTGAGGGTTCGGCGGAGGTTTCGATCGGCGGGCGACCGTTTCGGATCGGCAAGGCGTTTATCGACGATCTTGATGCGCACGATCCGAAGGATGTGCTCAGGAGTCTGAAGCGTCCGCTGATGATTTTTCATTCGCCGCTCGATTCGATCGTGGGGGTGGAGAACGCGGCCCAGATGTTTGAGTGGGCCATGCACCCAAAGAGCTTCATCTCGCTCGATCGGGCCGATCACATGCTGAGTGATCGGAAAGATGCGGACTTCGTTGCGACCATGATCGCGGCCTGGTCGGAGCGGGTGCTCAACGACTAGGGGGAATCACCCTGAGGCAATATGTTTTGAAGAACATTCCGCACTTGGTTGTATGGAATTGGTTTCTCTGTAGAATAGACATCCCAGGTCTGTAAACAGTTCCATTTCGACACCAGGAGTCATCGGTATGAGTAGCGACGGGAATGCGCAGGGGATCGAGTCAACACTGCACGAGAATCGCGTCTTCCAGCCGCCCAAGCCTGCAGAGGTCGGTGCCAGCAAATGGCTGGTGAACTCATTCGATGAGTACAAGCAGATGTACGACCGGTCGATCAACGACCCCAAGGGCTTTTGGGACGAGGTCGCGCGCGAGCTGCATTGGTTCAAGGGCTGGGACGAGGTGGTGAGCTGGGACGACCCCGATGTCGAGTGGTTTGTCGGGGCCAAGACCAATGTCTGCTACAACTGCGTCGATCGCCAGGTCGAGTCGGGGCACGGCGACGATATCGCGATTATCTGGGAGGGTGAGCCGGTCGATGATTCGGGATCGCCCGTTGATGTGCGACGAATCACCTACAAGGAACTCCAGACCGAGGTGAGCAAGCTCGCCAATGTACTCAAGGACAACGGCATCAAGAAGGGCGATGTCGTCACGATCTACATGGGCATGGTCCCCGAGCTGGCCATCGCCATGCTCGCTTGTGCCCGCATCGGTGCGCCGCACTCGGTGATCTTCGGCGGCTTTTCCGCCCAGGCCATCACCGATCGTGTGCAGGACGCGAAATCCAAAATGATCATCACCTGCGACGGCTCGTGGCGTCGCGGCAAGGTCGTGCCGCTCAAGGACAATGTCGACGAGGCCATCGCGCTCATGAACGAATCGGGCAATCAGCCCGTCGAGCATGTGCTCTGTTATGGGCGGTGTCACAACGACATCAAGTGGGGCGAGCTGGATCGCTGCTGGGATGAGGAAATGAGCAAGGCCTCGTCTGAGTGTGCGTGCGAGGAACTCGACAGCGAGGACATGCTGTTCCTGCTGTACACCTCGGGCTCGACCGGCAAGCCCAAGGGCATCGTCCATACCACGGGCGGGTACATGGTCTTTACTTACATGACCAGCAAGTACAGCTTCAACCTGATCCCCGATCAGAACCAGGTCTACTGGTGCACCGCCGACTGCGGGTGGATCACCGGGCACTCCTACATCGTCTACGGCGTGTTGCCTAATCGTGTCCCCAGCGTCATGTATGAGGGCGGCCCGGACTACCCGACCGCGGCGCGGTTCTGGGAGATGTGCGACCGTCATCAGGTCACGCAGTTCTACACCGCGCCCACCGCGATCCGCGCGTTTATGAAGTGGGGCGATGAGCATCCCAAGTCATGCAAGCTCGATTCGCTGCAGGTGCTGGGCACCGTGGGCGAGCCGATTAACCCCGAGGCGTGGATGTGGTATCGTGACCACATCGGGCGCGGCGTGTGCCCGATTGTGGACACCTACTGGCAGACCGAGACCGGCGGGCATGTCATCACGCCGCTGCCCGGCGCGACGCCTACGACGCCCGGCAGCTGCACATTCCCCGTGTTCGGGGTCGACGCGGCCGTGGTGAACACCGATGGTGAAGAACAGCCGGCCAACACCGGCGGGCTCATGGTCATCCGCAAGCCCTGGCCCGGCATGCTCCGTGGCGTGTATGGCGACCGCCAGCGTTTCATCGATACCTACTGGTCCACCGTCAAGATCGACGGCCAAGCCGTCTACACCGCCGGCGACGGCGCGAGGCGTGATGAGCACGGCAACTTCTGGATCATGGGGCGCATCGACGATGTGATCAATGTCTCGGGCCATCGCATGGGCACGATGGAGGTCGAGAGCGCGCTGGTGTCGCACGAGAGCGTGGTCGAGGCAGCCGTCGTGGGCATGCCCCACGAGATCAAGGGCACCGGCATCGCCGCCTTTGTGACGCCCGCGCCGGGCTTCGAGGCCAGTGAGGAACTCATCCAGGCGCTGCGCAAGCATGTGGGTGACGAGATCGGCGCGATCGCCAAGCCCGACATGATCCGGTTCACGGCCGCGTTGCCAAAGACACGCAGCGGCAAGATCATGCGTCGCCTGCTGCGTTCGATCGCCGCGGGTGACACCGAGATCACGCAGGATGTGACGACGCTGGAGGACTTCTCCGTGGTGGCGAAGCTTGCGGAGAAGGATGAGGGGTAAGAATACCCGCCCTGTTTCCAAAGCGGGCGTCATGTGTGATTACGGGCACCCAGCTTGGTAGCCTTGGTTATACGCATTCACGTCGAAGTAGTCGAGCTGACCGTATGGCGGGGCGAAATCAGCCCTCAGGTCACCGTTGTTGTACCACGTCATAAACTGCTGGAGATCAAAGTAGGTAAACTGGCCGAATGGTGAGGCAAGGTCATATGGCGTGCAACCCGGCTCGCACGGGTCGAAGATGCCGTTGCGATTCACATCATCTATTGAGTCGGCGTGGTATTCAATCTGCACATCCCAGTTCGAACTCAGGCAAAATTGAGGACCACGAGTAATGTCCGTCCCGGTAGCAATGTATTCAACCTGCGTGATGTCCGTATTGAGTGCGTTTGAAACAGTAATAGATCCTGACTTGGGATTGCCGCAAGCGCTACTGCCTACGCCCTGCAAGACTGTGCCAACAAAGACACTATCGACATAGATATCGATCTGATCGATGCCTGTGTACTGTCGATTATCATTGAAAGTGATTGTGTAGGAGTTTGATCGTACTGTTGGAAGGTTTGAGAATGTGACGCTTCCAGTGAGTCCGAAAGTCGTGGACACTTCCAATTGTGTAACGTACCGCGTGTCAGTGAAGTCGCAGCTGTCAGGTATGCCATTCAGATTGCAGTCATCTTCGGGGTTGTTTGCGATTTGGCATGCATCCGGCACGCCGTCGTTGTCGCAGTCGATCTGGGTGCCATAGGCGATCTCAATGACGTCGAGGATTTCATCGCCGTCACAGTCTGGATAGGATGGGGTGCCAGTTTGAAAATCTTGTATCCCAATGCGATTGAGCTTCATATTGCCAACAGCAGATTCATGATGTGTGCGGGCTCCATCTGCGCCGTTTAAGGGGTCGAGGTCGTAATCGATACCCATGGGTTCATCAATTCCATTGGTTGTAAATACGAGATCAGGATTAGAATATTGTAGAATGACAGGGCCACCAAACGACGTGAAGCATGAGGGTGCGCTAGCCCCTCTGCCCATGAGAGTGAATCGTTCTGCAATGGGAAGGCACAGGCTGTATGCATATGGCAGAGTGGGAACAATGTCGCCTCTAGAATGGCCCATGCCCATGATGTGGCCAATTTCATGTGAGTTGCCGGTTATATCAGGCTGGCTCCCGATTGATCCGAAGTTAAACCACTTGTCAGGGTTGCCTGTATATCCATGTGCCAATCCACCGCCTCCACTCGGTGAACCGCTGTAGCGTTTGTAAGTTCCGATATCAGCTTTGACGAGTTCTCGCACCAGTAGGACTTCATCCAGCACTCCGTCGCCCGTATTATTAATTACTGACAAGTCCCCGCCAGGATTCCATGAATCATCAAGATTTGATTCATATGCATAAGTGAGTCTAGCGGTAATATTGATTAAAGATGCGCAGTATATGGTATTGAGAGAAGCAATTTGATGCATGCATCTTGCGACAGCATCATCACGTGTATTAGGGATCGAATCGCCATTGTAATCGCCAGTTGCACCCTCGAAACCGGTAGAATAAATATAGAGGTGGTCAACTGTGGCGAGGTTTTGTGCGGTTTCTCCTGTCAGCGCAGACGCAACTGCTTCAATACTGCCAATTTGATAATTTTGACCATTTGGGCTTGTTCGGACTCGCCAAAGATTTCGGCTTGCAAGAGATGGGCGGTCTATTAGTATGATTGTATCATTAGTATACAATGAGGCAATCAGGGCATCGCCCTTTGAGGCGATTGTGAAGTAGCCCTCGGTGCCATCGCCCAGCAAGCCCCATCCGTACCATCCCCCAAAGGCGTACTCGAATCCATTCATGACGAGGCCCGAGTGCTTGCCGGCAGTGCCTAGGTCAAAGAGAATTGATCTGCCAAAGATTCCATGGTTGCTTGTGTTTTGGATTTCATCGAGGTATTTGGGATCAATGTTTACATATTCAAGTGTATTGTAAGTGACTGGTGTGTCGTGTTTGCACAGATATTCACTTGGGCCTAGGTTTGGGTGTGCATTTGCCAGTTGGCTGCAGGTCGATATCAGAGATAATGCAATAAAAATTTTAATCATATCTATGGTTCTCCGGACAAAACAGTGGCATTGAGCAGCATGGGCAAGCTTCCAATACTGATTGGATTTTCACCTACAGTATATCCCAAGCTCCCTTTGTTCGCACCCTGCTCGCACGAACATGCTGCGAAGCTCGACTGCGGGACCGTAATTCTCTTGGTGATGTACGCGTGAGCAAGTAGACTGTGGGTCTACAGGCAATACAACGCGATTCTCAGAGAGGGCACAACATGAGACGCACACGCGCACTTTTGCAAATTGGGACGCTCGCGATCGTTGCGGGCGCATCGCACGCCGGGGTGATCGAGATCGACTCGTTCCACACGGGCGGGTTCTATGGGCTCGATGGGATGGGCATGCCGACGGCCACGCCGGACAATGACATGTCGTTCCAGAACTACTTCATGGGACACTCGACCGTCTCGGGGTTTACCACGCCCGAGCGGCGCTCGTTCTTCTCGTTCGATCTCAGCGGCGCGATCCCCGACGGCGAAGAGATCGTGTCGATGTCGCTCGTGCTGGAGAATGTGTTCGGGGGCGCGATCGCCAACGGGACCGGGGGGTTCGAACTGGTCGAGTTCACATCCACGAGCTCCACCTACGACGAGATCGCGGATCCGGAGGGATCAATGGTTCCTGCGATCGAGATCTTCGATTCGTTCGGCACGGGCACCTTCTACGGCGATGTCGTCTTCGACATGGACGGGCCCATGCCCGGGCCGGTCGAGATCATGCTCAGCCCCGATGCGATCGCGGACGCGTTCGATGCGATGATGTTCGACGAGGTCTTTATGGTCTCGGGCGCATTGGCAACATATGACCCTGAACCCGATGCGCTCTTCGAGTTTGTGTTCGGATTAACGGATGTGGTGGTGGACGACATGCCAACGGGATTCCCCGTGCCCAAGCTCGTGATCACCACGGCGCCGATCCCGGCACCTTCGGGCGTGCTCGTGCTCGCGGGGATGGGGCTCGTCGCGTCCCGGCGTCAGCGCTGATCACAGTTTGAACCAAACTCACACAGGGAAGTGGGGAGAGATCGGCCCAACGGGCGCGCCAAGCGCGCCCGTTGTCGATATCGTGGGTGCATGAAGATGCGATCCTGGACGATGCTGGCCATGCTTCCACTGTTTCCCGCTGGGCTCACCCTTGCGCAGAGCGTGCCCGAGCCCGCGGATGAGATCCAGTCGATCGCGCAGTCCGAGTCGTGGTCGCTCCCCGACATGCGTATGCGCGATTCAACACTCTACTGGGACAACGACGGCACTTTCGCGAACCTTGTTGGCAACTCCGACCGCTTCTATACCAACGGGTTCGGGATCGAGCTTTCATTCGATCCGAATCTGACGAGTTCGCTCAAAGAGAAGTTTGCGCCCGCCGGCGAATGGGACGATCCACGGTTTGGCTTCGGGCTCGCGCTCAAGCAGCGGATCTACACGAGCGAGCATATTACCCAGGCCAACCCGCCCGCGGACGACCACCCGTACGGCGGGTACCTGTACTTCGCGTTCTCATTCCAGCGTGCGGACGACGCGAAGCACGACCACTTCGGGCTGGATCTGGGTGTCGTGGGGGATTGGTCGGGTGCGCAGAATATGCAGGAGTTCATCCACCGCCTCTACCCCGGACAGGACGACCCGGAAGGGTGGGACACGCAGCTGGCCAACGAACTGGCGATCAACTTCAACTACGAGCGGACCTGGCGATCGGAGAAGGCGGAGTTGTGGGGCATCGAGCTGGAGATGCTCCCGGCTTTGGGCTTCGAGCTGGGTAATGTCGCGATCATGGGGCACGCCCGGATGACCCTGCGGGGCGGGCACAACCTCCCGAACGACTTCGGCCCCGCGACCTTCCTGGGTCACAAGGACCACACGGTGCCGGGCAACGACTGGGGCGAGGGCGATTTCTCGTTCTATCTGTATGGGACAGTGGGGGCCGACGCGGTCGGGCGAGATATCTTCCTCGACGGCAACACCTTCGCCAGTTCACGCTCCACCGATTCCGAGCCCTTCGTCGCCCGCGCCAGCGTTGGGGTCGTGCTGCGATACAGGCAGCTCTACGCGGGTTGGGCCCAGACCTTCCTGACCGAACGCTTTGAGTCCCAACCCAGCGGACAGACCTTCGGCAGCGTGGTGCTCGGATACTCGTACCAGTTCTGATAGAGACAATGAGGATGAAGGCAGGGGATGATGAGTGATATGAAGGAATGGGTGAGCGAGCCGAGCCCGCAGGGCGATTATTACGAACACCCTGAGAAATACGAGCAGGATCATCGGTTCTCGCAGGAAGCGCTCGAAGAAGAGCGCGGAACACTCCCACTCCTGATGCTCCCAGTTGCCTTTTTCTTCATGCCGGGGCGGTTCATGCGTTCCTACGGCGTGCACATGCAAACCGGGACATTGTTCATGGTGATCTGGATCACCGGGATTGCATCGTTAATCAGCTCGCTCGAGAATCGATCACTCACTGGGAGTTCGAGCGTGCTGGCTGTTGACACCTGGGCGTTCCTGTGGGGTGTGGGCATCGTTGGGGGGATACTGCGCGGGTTGGTGGTGCATGGGCTCGGCGGACTCTGGTACCGATTGCGACTGAGAATGTGCGGGCTGCAAGGTGCCGAGTGGAAGCTGACCGGGCGAGTCTACATGGTTTCCGGGATCGCGAAGCAACTCGCCTACATCCTCAATATCGTCTATGCCACGACCGTATTCGCGAGCTTCGAGGCCTATGTGCAGGATGACGGGTCCGATCTCGTCTGGACATTCGGCTATCTGGCTATCGCGATGATTTTGCAGATCTTCTCCTCCATAACGCTGTATTGTGGTTCGGTCGCGGTCTTCCCGCTGAAGAAGCTATGGGCAGTTGTCTGGTTGCTGGTATTGCCGATCATGCTCCGCGTTGTTGCAACGAGTGCGATCTTTGCGGTTTCGTGGATCGGAACATTCACGCCACGCCCCCAGATCACCACCCCCTCTGTGTACGAGGGAAGCATGATCGAGATGGAGTACCCGCGCAACTGGATGATCTACGAGGACGAGACCAACCCCGGGCCGCAGTTCTGGGTTCAGTCTGTGCCCCTCATCGGCGATGCAATCATCGAGATCGAGCTTGTGTATCAGGGGGAATCGCTTGACATGTTCTCTTACGCCGAGGAGGGATGGCTCGACCGGGTCGATTATGAACTCGGCGAGATCCGTGAGGAGGGCGACACCCGGTACGCGGGGAAACTGTGTTCCTATCGCGATCGGACGGTCACACTGTCCGGCACCAACTATGTGATGAAGCTGCTGCACTGGGAACTCAGCGACCGATCCGGGGTCCTCGTTTCCATGATCGCCCCGAGCTCCGCATGGGATACCGCAGAAAAAGGATTCGAGCACATCGTGCAAACCCTCAAGGTGCAGGATCCGATCACGACCCCGCCGAACCTGAAGAAGACATACACCGCCAGACTTGAGGAAATCCAGTTCGTGATGCCGGGTAACTGGTGGCTCGATCGCGAGTTGTATGACGACACAACCCACGAGGACGGAAGCGTTTCCAAGGGCACGAGGTACCTCGAGGCCGAATCGTCCGGCAACGCAGTCTTCCGGACTTATCTCTACGAGTCCGGGCTCGGGCCTAGGTCAGAACTGGCCAACTCGATCGAGGGGTATACCCAAGACGGGCGTCTGGAAAACGAGCAGACATTCGGAGATTGGAACGGGATGAGTGGGTTCGGCGCGCAAGGTCACGCGACCCTCGGCGAAATCTACTACCACATCACGCTCTTCGTCACGGAGCTCGACGACGGACGCATCCTGGAAATCCGCGAGCTGATCGCGGTAGATCAGGAATCGATCCACTCCCCAGGGCTCAAGCTGATCGAAGATACCTTCGAGCTGCGGATGCCCGAGCCGGAATCCGAACCCGAGTCGCCCTGAGGGGGATACGATCCACCATGAGCAACCCACTCGTCAGCGTGATCATGGGATCGAAATCGGACTGGGCGGATGTCATGGAGCACGCGGCCGCGGCGCTCGATGAGCTCGGCGTGCCCCACGAGGTGCGGGTCGTCTCGGCCCATCGCACGCCCGACCTGCTCGTCGCCCATGCCAAAGAGGCCAAGGGACGCGGGATCGAGGTCATTATTGCCGGCGCTGGCGGGGCGGCCCACCTGCCGGGCATGGTCGCGTCCATGACGACGATCCCAGTGATCGGGGTCCCCGTGATGAGCAAGGCCCTCAAGGGCATGGACTCGTTGTTGTCGATCGTGCAGATGCCCGCGGGGATCCCCGTCGCGACGGTTGCGATCGGCAAAGCGGGCGCACGCAACGCGGGTCTGCTCGCGGCGTCGATCGTCGGGAACAAGCACCCCGAGATCGCGGACAAGCTTGAATCGTTCCGTGCGAATCAGACGCAGGCGGTGCTCGATCACCCCGACCCTCGGGAGCAGGCATGAGCGAGTCTTCCGCGCCGGTGCAACGCGTCGGGATCATCGGAGGCGGGCAGCTTGCGCTCCTGCTCGCCCAATCGGTCGAATCGCTCGGTGTGCGCTGCACCGTGCTCGATCCCAACGAAGGCTGCTGCGCCCGTGCGGTGTGCGAGCAGATCGTGGGGGACTACGACAATCCCGACTCGCTTAAGCAGCTCGCTGCGTGCTCAGATGTCGTCACCTACGAGTTCGAGAATGTCCCCGCCGCAGCGGGCGAGGTGATCAAGCCCCTCAAACCCATCCACCCCAACCCCGACGCGCTCGGGTACGCACAGGATCGGCACCTCGAACGCACGATGTTCAGGGACCTCGGGATCGCGATCCCCGAGTATCGCGCTGTTGATGATGTCGGGTCGTTGGAGTTGGCGCTCGCTCAGCTCGGTACCCCCGCGATCCTCAAGGCCCGCTCGCTCGGGTACGACGGGAAGGGGCAGGTCCTGATCAACGACGCGTCCACAGCGGCCGACGCGTTCGCGACGATCGGGTCCGTCCCCGCGATCCTCGATCAGTTCGTCGAGTTCGAGCGCGAGCTGTCCATCGTCGCGACCCGCTCAATCGAAGGCGATATCGCGTACTACCCCCTCAGCGCCAATGTCCATCGCGGGGGGATCCTGCGGGTATCCAAAGCCCCCGCGCGGGATGTCAACGAGCACTTGATCGAGCAGGCGCACCACGCTGCGCGCCAGATCCTCAACCGGTTCGCGTATGTCGGGACGATCGCCGTGGAGTTCTTCCAGATCGGGACGGGCAAGGACGCGACGCTTGTCGCCAACGAGATCGCGCCGCGTGTGCACAACACGGGGCACTGGACGATCGAGGGCGCACAGACATCGCAGTTCGAGAACCACATGCGGGCGGTGATGGGGATGGAGCTGGGGTCCGCGGACGCAATCGGGCACAGCGCGATGGTCAACATCATCGGCGACGAGCCCCGCCCCGGCGCGCTCGAGTCCATGCCCGAAGCGCATGTCCACATGTACGGCAAGTCCCCCCGCGCGGGGCGCAAGATCGGGCATGTGACACTCAACGCGCCCAGCGCGGACGAACTCGACGGGCTGCTTGAAAGATTCACGCGCGTGATCGGATAAACTCAAGGCCTTTATGCACTTGTGAGAAGGGCAGAGGAAGCGTTCATGCCCGAGATCAACGAGCAACTCATCGCGATCCTGTTTGGGGTGTCGGTTGTAACCTTTGTGGGGACCTTGATCGCGGTGCCGTGGATTCTGGTGCGATTGCCCAGTGATTACTTCGTGCGTGACCGGCGTGCCCCGCTGGAACTGTCTCCACGCCACCCGATGATCCGGATCATGTTCTTTTCAGCCAAGAACCTGCTCGGTGGCGTGCTGCTCGTGGGTGGGATCGCGATGCTCGTGCTCCCTGGGCAGGGGCTGCTCACGATCCTTCTCGGTCTCTCGCTCATCAACTTCCCCGGCAAGTTCTGGCTCGAACGCAAGCTCGTCCAACGGCACGCCGTGTACCGATCGATCAACTGGATCCGACGCAAGGGCGGGAAGGGCCCGATCGAGGTGCCGAGCGATTGATCACCCCAGGTTGTGCTTGAGGATGCACCAGATCGCTTCGACGCCGTCTTTCCACCCGATCTTCTTGCCTTCTTCGTATGTGCGACCCGCGTAGGAGATCGGGACCTCGTAGATGCGAAGCGGGATGCGTCGATTGCCCTGATCGTCCGGGAGACGGGCTTTGGCGAGCTTGGCAATGAGCTCGGGCTCGACGCCGAACCGTTTCTCCGTGATGCGGATGTCCTTGATCGCGTCACGGGTGAAGGCCTTGAACCCGCACTCGATGTCCGTGAGGTTCAGGTTGCTCATCATGTTGCTCGTGAGGGTGATGATCCGGTTCGCGATCGAGTGCCAGTAGTAGAGCACGCGATGGGTCTGCCCGAGGAACCGGGTCCCGATGACCGCGTCGGCGCGCCCATCGAGGATCGGGGCGAGGACCTGATCGTGCTCGCGGGGGTCGTACTCAAGGTCCGCGTCCTGGATGATGATCGCGTCCGCATTGTCTTCGAGCGCTTTGGCGATCCCGGCTGCGAGCGCCGCGCCCTTGCCCTGATTGTGGGATTGATGGATCGCGAAGGTATCGTCGCGCTGGGCGAGCTCGTCGATGATCTTGGGCGAATCGTCACGCGACCCATCATCGACGAGGTAGATCACCCGATCGCAGCGCGTCCCATCGGGCAATGACGGCGCGGGCGTGTTGACCAGGCGATCGAACAGCACCGGGAGCAGCGTCTGCTCGTTGTACACCGGGATGACGACGGCGATCTTCACGACTCAAGAATACCCGCGATCCGCATCGCCTTCACCTGTGCATTGGAGATCGCGAGCGATTCGAGCGCCGAGATCGGGTGTTTCGTCCAGTTCTCCGGCGTTTGGGATGAGACATCTGCGCGATAGATCGCGAACTCGACGATCCGGTGCGTCGTGATGTGGGTGAAGGATTCGATGTGCTCGGGGGTGATGATGTCCGTTTGGGCGAGATCGTTGGGTTCGTGGGCGCGATCGTCGCGCTCGAGGGTGGGGAGCTGGTACATCCCCGCCCACATCCCCGTGGATGGGCGCTGCTCAAGGTAGATCGAGTCCCCATCGCGGATGACGAGCGATGCGCAGTAGAGGTGCTTCTGCTTGGCGCGGGGTTTGGGGATGGGGATCGACTCGGTGGTGCCCGCGGCCAGTGCGCCGCATTGGTCCGAGATCGGGCAATGCAGGCACTTGGGACCCTTGGGCACACAGACCGTCGCGCCTAGCTCCATCATGGACTCGTTGAAGACCGCGGGGTTTTCGCAGGTGTGCACGAGCTGCTGGGCGCGTTCCCATGCCCACGCGATGGTCGCTCTGTCCGTCTGCGGGATGGGTTGGTTGTGGACACGCAGCAGGACGCGGATGACATTCCCATCCACGATCGGGGCGCGCTGGTGAAAGACCATCGACGCGATCGCGCCGGCGGTGTATCGCCCGATCCCCGGAAGCTCGAGCAGTGCATCGAGCGATTGGGGAACGACCCCACCGTGGTGCTCGACGATCGCTTTGGCGCACGCGTGAAGGAGACGGGCACGCCGGTAGTATCCGAGCCCGGACCATGCCGCGAGGACATCGTCCTCGGGTGCGGCTGCGAGTGCTTGAACGGTGGGGAACCGATCGAGGAAGGGCTCGAACTTCTCGATCACGCGCGAGACCTGGGTCTGCTGGAGCATGAGCTCCGAGACGAGCGAGCGGTACGGGTCGCGGGTTGTGGTCCGCCAGGGCAGATCGCGCGCATTGGTTGTGAACCAGGACTCGAGCGATCGGGTCAGGATGGCATCATCGGTCGTGTCGCTCATGGGTTGGGCACGGACTTGAGCGCGGCGCGGAGTTTGGGCAGGGTCGATGTCCACGCGCCGGGGTCCTTGAGGGAGACGGATATGAAGTGGGTGTGGATGAGCACATTGGTCACGCCTTCGATGTCGAAGAGGGCTTTGCCCACCGGATCATCCTTGGCGTCGTCGGGCTTAAAGAACGAGCGGATGGACCCCGGCGAAGGGTCCACGATGAGTTTGCGAGCGCGTGGATTGGGTGTGGACTCGATCTTCGTGATCTTGAAGGGCATATAAGAGGATAGAGACCCCGCACCCGGATGGGTGAGCGGTTAGAATCAGAACCGTACGCATCCGTTGAACTGCTCGTACCGACGCGGAAGGAACTGTATTGGGCTCGTTTGATCGCCTCCAAGACCTGCTCAGCAGACTGGGCTCCTACACATGGTGGGAGATCGCGATCGAGTTCTTTGTAATCTGGCTGGTTGTCTACGCGGGGCTCCGGTTTGTACAGGGCACCCGTGCCGCTCGCGCGCTCAAAGGGCTGCTGTTCGTCCTGATCGTGGGAACCCTCATGGTCCGTCTGTTCGGCGATGATCTGTTCGCTCGCATCGCCTACCTCTACGATCGCGTGCTCGCGGTCATCGCGATCGCCCTCGTGGTGATCTTTCAGCCGGAACTCCGTCGGGCGCTCATTCGCCTGGGCGAAACCGGCTTCATGCGGGGCTCGTACCAAGGGGCCGACAAGGTGGCCTCAGAGTTAACGCCCGCGTGCGTGTTCCTATCCAAGGCCCGCTTCGGTGCGATCATCGTCATCGAACGCAGCGTGGGGCTCAAAGCGCTCGTGGAGGGTGGAACGGTCCTGAACGCAAGCCTGACTGCATCGCTGATCCAGACAATCTTCCACCCGGGCTCGGCCCTGCACGATCTGGCGGTGGTCATCCGAGGCGACAAGATCCACAGCGCCGGGGTCCAGCTCCCGATGGCCAACGCCAACGAGATCGAGGATCAATCGCTCGGATCGCGCCACCGTGCGGCGATTGGGGTCACGAAGGAGACCGATTCGCTCGTGATCGTGGTCTCAGAGGAAACCGGCGCGATCCGAATCGCAGAGCGGGGGGTCCTCAGTTCGCCAGTCGATCCGGATGAGTTGGAGCATTTCATCCGCGACCGTCTTGGGCACAAGGTGGCGCCAGAAACGATACAGGAACGAGCGGAAGAGGCATTGGGCGCGGATACACCGTCCGGATTCGCCGACGATGCCCGGCTGGAAGAGGGGGATGAGCCCGAACCCGAGCAGTCGCTCATGCGGAATCCGAAGCCGATTGACGAACCCCAGCCGGAGACGAAGGGGGAGACGCGATGAACGATCAACGCACGATATTCGCGCGGATCCGGACCCTCATCATCGTGACCCTGCTGTCGATGATGATCTGGTTGCTAGCGGAATCACGCATGGTCCGCTCACAGTCTGTCGAGGCCCAGATCGCGATTACCAATGTCGAAACACCAGGGGGCGTTGAACTCGTTGTGAGACAGGTGCCCGGTCTATCTCGTGTGCGCGTCGTTGAGATTCAGCTCGAGGGCTCCACATCTGGGATCGATGAGCTGATGCGACAGCTGCAGAATCGGCTCGAGCTCCGATTGGGACGCGAAATCCCCGCACGCCCCGGGCTCTTCGAGATCGATCTACGCACAGAACTGAGGCGCTCGCCCGATCTGGACATGCACGGCGTGACCATCTCGTCTGTCACTCCGGAGCGTGTCTTCATCGAGGTGGATGAGGTTGAAACACGCGAGTTCCCTGTACGGGTCGAGCTGCCAGAAGGCGTAGAGACGGACGGGGCACCGCGCGTAGAGCCCACATTGGTCCGGGTCAGAGCACCGAGCTCTATCATGTCTGAAGTGCAGGTGGCGTCAGGGGTTGTGTCGATTTCGCGCGACCAGATCGAGCAGCTCAACCCCGGCAGATATGAAACGATCCCCGGCGGGATCGTGGAGATCGATGGGATTGACGCGGAGACCTGGGCCACAACCATC
This sequence comes from Phycisphaerales bacterium, assembly GCA_965216865.1. Taxonomy (GTDB): domain Bacteria; phylum Planctomycetota; class Phycisphaerae; order Phycisphaerales; family UBA1924; genus UBA1924. The sequence continues at coordinate 1,132,791 of OZ244206.1, read as the reverse complement.
GAGCCGGCACAGGTGGATGTCTATGTCACACTCAAGAGCGTCACCCAGCGGCTGGAACTCGATCCGCTGCCCGTGCAGATCATGATCGCACCGGGTGAGATCGGGCGTTGGCAGGTGGACATCGACGACAGTGATCGTGATCTGATCGGGGTCGTTGTTGAAGGTCCGGTCGCTGGCATCGAGGCGTTGCGGACCAAGGCGGTCCGCCCGCGGGCGTTCGTGACCCTGAGTTTCGAGGATCTGGAGCGAAGAATCAACGCCAAACCCGCCCAGATCATGAATCTGCCCCCAGGGTGCCGGGTTGTCGGGACCGAGCGGGTAGTCGGGCTCCAGATCGATCGCGAGACAGGCAGCGAGTCATCGGATGAGCCCGCGGCGACCCCCTCGCCCTGAGCGATGACCTGAGCAAGGAACCGTGCGATCAACCGAGCGATGAATCGGCAGGGGGAAAGAATTTCAAACGCCCCTTCAAGCGAGACTTCCGTCTTGTTCGGTCCTACCCTTCCATCCCCCCGAAGGGCACGCACGGGCGTGTTTCTGGAGGGTGAAACGAATCATTTTTCTCGAACCCGTCGCCCTGAAACCGGGCCAGGCAGGAGAACCCCCGTGAAGATCAAGACCGACGAGATCGTCAGCGTCATCAAGCAGGAAGTTGAGCAGTTCTCGAGCGAGCTCGAGATCTCCGAAGTCGGGCGCGTTGTCGAAGTCGGCGACGGTATCGCTCGTATCTACGGTCTCTCCAAGGCCATGGCCGGTGAGCTTATCGAGTTCGAAACATCCGAAGGCGCCGTGATGGGCCAGGTGATGAACCTCGAAGAGGACACTGTCGGTGCGGTCATCTACGGTAACTTCCTCTCGGTGAAAGAGGGCGACACGGTCAAGGCGACCGGCGATCTGCTCTCGGTCCCCGTCGGAGAAGCACTGCTCGGGCGCGTCGTTGACCCGCTCGGTCGTCCGCTCGACGACGGCGCCGCGATCAACACAACCGAGTCGTCGCTCGTCGACATCATCGCGCCCGGCATCGCGGCGCGTCAGCCCGTGCACGAGCCGCTGCAGACCGGTATCAAGGCGATCGACGCCATGATCCCGATCGGTCGCGGGCAGCGCGAGCTCATCATTGGTGACCGGAAGACCGGTAAGACCGCGGTCGCCATCGATGCGATCATCAACCAAAAGCAGTACTGGGGCACCGACGACGCGGTCGTCTGTGTCTATGTAGCGGTCGGTCAGAAGGAATCCACCGTGGCCGGCGTTGTGCAGACGCTCAAGGACGCGGGCGCGATGGATTACACCATCGTCGTCAACGCTGGTTCGTCTGACCCCGCACCGATGCAGTACATCGCGCCCTATACCGGGTGTGCGATGGGCGAGCACTTCATGTGGTCGGGCAAGGAAGCGGGCAAGACCCTCTCCAACGGCGCCAAGTACCCCAAGCATGTGCTCTGTGTCTACGACGACCTCTCCAAGCAGGCCGTCGCGTACCGCCAGCTCTCGCTGCTGCTCCGTCGCCCTCCGGGTCGCGAAGCATTCCCCGGCGATGTGTTCTACCTGCACTCCCGTTTGCTCGAGCGTGCGACCAAGCTCTCCGACGAGAACGGCGCTGGTTCGCTGACCGCACTGCCCGTCATCGAAACGCAGGAGGGCGATGTTTCGGCGTACATCCCGACCAATGTGATTTCGATTACCGACGGTCAGATCTACCTCGAGCCCGAACTCTTCTTCTCGGGTGTTCGCCCCGCGATCAATGTCGGTATCTCGGTCTCCCGCGTGGGTGGTGCCGCACAGGTCAAGGCGATGAAGAAGATCGCGGGTTCGCTGCGTCTCGATCTCGCGGCCTACCGCGAACTCGAAGCGTTCGCCCAGCTCGGTACCGACCTCGACAAGGCCACCCAGGCCCAGCTCGATCGCGGTGCCCGCATGGTCGAACTGCTCAAGCAGCCCCAGTATGTGCCTCAGCATGTGACCGATCAGATCATCTCGATCTACGCGGGCACGAAGGGCTTCCTCGACACCGTCGCACTCGACAAGGTCAAGGAGTTCGAGAAGGCCATGCTCGATTACTTCCAGAGCACCGCGAAGGGTGTCTGGGACGAGCTCAACGAGACCAAGGCCCTGAGCGACGATCTCGAGAAGAAGCTGGTCGATGCATTGAACAACTTCAAGGCCGGCTGGAACGGCTGAATCTAAAAACTCAAAGCTGATCCCATTCAACCCACCGTGAAACGGTGGGTTTTTTGTATGCGCCCACTATGAGTTCACAGTCCAGTCGTAGTTGGTTCAGTGATAGTCACATCTGATAAATGAAAACTCATAACGAGAGGGCAATATGAGAGTTACACTGGGCAATACTCGGTTTCTGGCGGCACTCTTTCTCCTAGCAGCTCAAGGGCATGCGGGAGATACTCAAACGTACATTGCAGAAGCGACCGCGGATAGCGCAATCTATTCCAACAGTTTCAATCAGAACTATGGTTCAGATAACACACTCGTCGTCGGCGAATCCAGTGGCGAGTGGTGGTCGCTTATTCGTTGGGACTTCGTGGGGCCGGATATGGTACCCGTTGGCAGCACAATCCACTCCGTGGCGGTCGACTTGTATCAAAATCCAACTTCAATGACCTCTCCAATTTTTATGGAAGCCTGCTTCATAGATAGTCACTGGACCGAGTATGGTGTGACCTTCTTTACTCAGCCACAGCATACGCCATTCGGCGTCTACCCAGTTCTTGATGGCAACTTCCCGAGTTTCATCCGACTTCTGGACAATGGTGGCCTGATGAAGACTTGGGTGGATGGTATCGTGAATGACGGGGATCAGAATTTCGGCTTGCTCTTTAAGCCTGATGCCGCGTTGACAGGAGACTACCAGTTATTCCGTTCGCGGGAGGATACACCCCCCCGATTGGTGATCGAATACACGCCTCCGAAACAAGATCCAGACTTGGCTGTGCAAGAAGTAGTTGTCTCGCGCTCGCAAGTTGGGCTTTGTGAAGAGACCTTCGAGTGTGAGGTGACCTTCGAGAATCTTAGTCAAGTGAGTTCGGATGCTGGCAATGTGACGTTTAGTCTGGGGCTCACTCCAGGTAATGCGTTCTATCCGGCCGGCAGCTTTCCGCTGCCGTCGCTTGGTCCTGGGGAATCTCGGACGATCGTTTTTTATTTAGAAATCAATAGTGCGGTAAACCGTCAGGATTACTATGTGAATGCCGAGATTGATGTACCCGGGGATATGAACGACAGCAATGATGAAGGGCATACCGATTCGCAAGTCGAGTTCTTTAGATGCGTAGATATAGAAGTCTCTGATGTTTCGACCGATCTTTCGGTATATGAGCAGGCAGATGTCATAGAGGCCGGGTTTACGGTGAAGAACTTTGGTTCAGTGCCTACAGGTTCTGTGGATTTCAGCGTCGTACTCTCGGATGATCCGATTCTGGGGAATGACGACTACGTGTGGGATGGGTTTGTGCTTGACTCGATGGATCCATTCGAAGAGCGCGCCGTCACACAATCCGTCATGCTCCCCAGCAATGGCGTCCCTCCCGGAGATTACTACATCGGTGTTCATGTCGAGGATGATGGCGGATTTAACGACGTGGCCTTCACGCTAACCACGATCCACATCAACGATTTCTGTCTACCCGCAGATTTGATGGCAACAGATGTGAGCACCGATGCAACCGCATACAGCCAAGGCGACACCGCCACGGTCAGTTTCGATGTATCAAATGATGGCTGCACGGCTTCAGAACCAACCAACTTCGCAGTTGTGTTCTCAACCAACCAGTCGCTGGATCCGGATGATCTGTATGTCGCATCTCTGCCACTGCCGTCGCTCAGCGGCATGCAGTCGATCAATATCGAAGAATCGATCACTATTCCTTCTGAACTGACGCCGGGTGAGTACTACATCGCGATCGATTTCTCAGCGAGTGGGGCAGGAGGCGTTGAATTCGCAGCCGATCCGATCAGTGTTTCGGTCTGTGCCGCAGATTTTTCAGGAGATGGAGATCTCACATTTTTCGATGTCAGCGCGTTCTTGCAGGCATTCATGGACGGTGAGCCGGGGGCAGATTTGAACAGCGACGGCATGTTCAACTTCTTCGATGTTTCCGCGTTCCTGACCGCATACCAGGCCGGCTGCCCCTGATTCTTACCCCGCATCGCACGGTTTGTGCGCAAACTCCTGTCACTGCACCCCAAACACGCCCATCTGGGCGTGTTTTGCTTTCCGCTTCGTCGCTGCGCTGGTATCGTGGTCACACACGGAGAGGGACACATGCGAATCAGAACGATCATCGGAACACTCGTATCGCTGTTGCTGTGCACGCCCACATGGGCGCAGCAGACGCTGCCCGTCAAGCAGGTCGTCGCACCGCCCAGCGATATCGAGTCCGGCATCGTCAAGCTGCCCGACCCGATCGAGCTGGGCGAGACCTCGCGCACGCTGCTGCTTGAGATCGATCCGTCGCAGGCGGACGAGAACGGCCTGGTCGACCTCGCGTTCCCATTTGTCACCGGCAAGGAGCGAGCACGGGTCGTGTTCCTACCCGCAAAGCAAGACGCGTGGGTGGGAGTGGTCAGCACAATCGACGCGCGCACGCAGCGGGAGATCGAGGTGCGGACGGATGCACCCGCTGAGCAGCCCGGCGTGTCGCATGTCCGCGATCCGCTGCCTTGGGGTGACCCGGGGCGAACATACCCGGCGTTGATGCTGCCCTCGGACCAGCGCGAGATGTATATCGCGGTGCAGATGAACGAGCGCGTCGGTGGGTTCGTGCTGATCGATCAATCACCCGATCGGTCGCTCTATACCTATATAAAGCAACGGCGCACGCTTGTTGGCCGTCCGGTCACGCTTGCCAGTTCACTCAGCGATGGATCGAAGATCGTGTCGCTGAGTGCCATCGTTCGATCGCCCGATGGGTCGCGCGAAGTGATTAACGCGGGGGTGGACCAGCAGGAGCTGTCGTTCACCCCGGATCAAGCCGGCGGATACACGGTGCAAGTGATCGCGGAGTACGCCAGCGACGAGAACTGGCCGATCATGCTCTCCACACAGCACCTGATCGAAGTTGAATCGCCGACCACCCCGCTCGGTGCGGCACGGGCGTCGACGGCAGGGGATCAGATCGAACTGGTGTTCGACGACGCGCAAACGGACGATCGCACGATCGTGGCCGCGGAAGTCTGGGGCAGGTCCGACGCGGGCATGGTCCCGGTCTGCTGGCTCTCGCGCGTGTGCGATGCGAAGCGTTCGCTCATGCTCGATCCACGGATTGCGCTCGATGCGGGCGTGAACCCGGCGACGATTGAGCTGCGTCAGGTGCGTGTGCACGATGTAGATTCGCTGGTCCCGACACAGATCGTGGAGCGGATGGCGACAGGAATCGATGAACAAATGGTCGAGCAGGCGCTGCAATCGGGCACGCGGTACGCGTCGATGAAGGTGCGGTACGACAAACCAATGAACACGCAACGGGGCACACTTCCCGGCGGGCACCGCTTGCTGCTCGTGCACGGCTACTGCTCCGGCGGCAACCCGTTCACCACCTCGCACTTCTCCGGCGACATCGCGGTCTTTCATGACCCCGAGGTCTCCCGATCGCACGACGCGTTCGCGCTGGAGATCCTCAATCAGTCGGCGCCCATGAAATCGTTCGGCGTCGCGGCCCACTCGCAGGGGGCGATGGCGGCGCTGCATCTCTATACCTTCTACTTCTCCGGTCTCGACTGGGCACGCGGTGATCGCCTGATCCAGTCGGTCGGTGCTCCGTATCAGGGCACGCCGCTCGCGGGCAACGCCGCGGTTCTGGGCGACATCTTCGGTTTCGGGTGCGGCGAGAACAGCGACATGAGCTACACCGGCTCGGCCAACTGGCTCTCACTCATCCCAACCTCTTCGCGCCAGCAGGTCTGGTACTACACGACCGCATTCGAGGACCGCCCATTCGTCTACGACTACTGCAACATCATCACCGATCTGTTGCTGAGCGACCCCGACGACGGTGTCATCGAGCGCGACCGCGGGCAGCTCACCGGGGCCAACAACATGGGCCATGTCGAGGACTGGTGCCACACCACCGGCATGCGCGACCCGGCACAGTGCACCGACGCATCACGCAACGCAACCATCAACGCGAGGGCCCGGCGATGAACTCTTCTCTTTGCATACCCATGCTGTTGCTCACCAACGCCGCGTTCGCCGGCGATGTGTGTGTCTCGCCGCTGATGCCGATCCCGGATAACAACCCATCGGGGATCGCGATCCCGATCGAGTCGAGCGCGGGAGCGAATGAACTGGTCGAATCGGTCAGTGTCTCGGTTGAGATCGATCACCCGTGGGTGGGGGACCTTCAGATCTCACTCGAATCACCCGCCGGCACAATAATCAATCTGCTCGATCGCCCGGGCATCCCAAGCACCGGCTTCCCGGGCCCGTTTGGTTGCGGCGGACGCGATCTGAACGCGGTGTTCAGCGACGACGCGACCGTCCCGGCGGAGGGTGCCTGCTCGTTCAGCGCGCAGCCGGTGATCGCGGGCAGTGTCCTGCCCATTCAGTCGCTCGCGGCTTTCGTAGGTGAGCCGGCGGATGGGGTCTGGACGCTCCATGTTTCGGATCAATCCGCGTACGACGCCGGCGTGCTGATCAACGCATGCATCAGCGTGACGACCAGCGTTGCGTGCACGCCCGACCTGACAGGCGACGGCGTGCTTGATTTCTTTGATGTGAGCGCCTTCCTGAGTGCGTATTCGGCACAGGACCAGGTCGCAGACTTCACCGGCGACGGGCAGTTCGACTTCTTCGATGTGAGTGCGTTTCTTGGGGCGTTCGGTGCGGGTTGCCCGTAATCGTTTCGTGATCTTCTGCTCTTGGGCTTGATCTTGAAGTCGATTTGAGTGACTATGGTTTCTGTTATCATGCCGCCGGCTCGTCTGCATGCGCGGCCTACTAGAGGGGGGGTTCTATGCGTCTGCCAGTGAAAGTGTTGTGTCTGTGTGCCCTGATCCAATCGGCACCGTCCTTTGCCCAATCGATTGACTTCGAGACGCTTCCCGATGGGTTGCCGACTGCTGATCGGCAGTTGATTTCCGATCAGTATGTGGCCGATTTCGGGGTTCGGTTTGATCTGGTTGATCCCGTCACGCTGGAGGTCGTGGGCTCGCCTCAGATCGCGAAGGTTGGCAGCCCGCAGACCGCGTTCAGCGCGTGCGGGCCAGATACACCCAATCCGGGGCAGGGTACTGGTCAATCGTTTCTGACGGACGATGGTACCGTCGGCTCCAATGTTGAGACGCTGCTGGTCACCTACAGCGAGCCGGTGTCGCAGGCGGCAGGTGTGATTCTCGATACCGATACGCGATCGGGATCCAGCTATGAAGAATGGACGGTCGATGCGCTCGACGCCTCGATGAATGTACTCGAGACGGTCATCATCACCGCGATGGATGGCCCCGACAACTGCAATGGGGGGCAAGGGCCTGGCGATGGAGCCGCCGACTCGTTCGTCTTTCAGCGCCCTAGCGCTGACATCAGCTACCTCGTGCTGCGGTACACCGGTACTGCCACTTCGATCGGGCTTGCGTTCGACTCGTTCTCGCCGACCACCATCCCGCCACCACCGGTCGCCTCGGTGAGCGTTCCCGCCATCGATCCCTGCGGATATGACATCGTGGAGCTCGAATCAGATGTGACCGACGGGCTCGCGACATATACCTACCAGTGGCAGAAACTCCAGCCCAACGGCACCTACGAAGATGTGCTCAATGCGTTCGAGCCGACGCTGCAAGCGCCGGCGATCGAGGGCGACACCTACCGCGTCGTCGTGACCGATGCGCTGATTCGTGTTTCAATCAGTAACCCGGTCACGATCGACATCGCCCGGTTTGTCAATATCGCGCTCTCGATCGAGACCGCGCCGGGCAGTGATGTGTTCACGCCGGTCGATGACGGGTACGCCCCATTCGTGTTTGATGCTGATATAAGCACCATCTATCAATGGAGCAGCGACGAGGAGTACTACCACGGTTCTGATCCGGCGCTGACGATCGATCAGTCGCATCTGTTCCTGTCGGCCGCACCGGGCGGGCTGACGCTGGTGAATGTTCACGACGGTGTGGGCGTCAACGGCGGTGGACGCGCTGAGATGCGGATGGAGTTTTCCGGGGTCACACCGGACTATGTCATGCGCGATGACCCCACCTCAGACAACTACCGGACTTCCAACGGGGGGACTTTGCTCGAGACCCGCCATAACTGGAACTCGCCCAACACCGACGGCTGGGCGATCGGCCCGCTGCAAGGCTCGTGGAGCGTTGATGTCAGCTTCTCCGATGTGTTCAGCGGCACACCTGAAATCGACGGATTGGTTTCATGGAAGTTCTTCGATCGCAGCGGAGACAGCGTGGATCTCCCGCTTGAACTTGATCGCCGCGTACGCATCACCGCGACCTGCGGCTGCGGGCCAGCGGACCTCAATGCCGATGGCCAGATGGATTTCTTTGATGTCAGCGCTTTCCTGAGTGCGTATTCGGCACAGGACCCAGCCGCTGATTTCACCGGCGACGGGCAGTTCGACTTCTTCGATGTGTCCGCATTCCTGAACGCCTACAGCGCAGGCTGCCCCTGAGAGGCATCAAGCTATCGGGCGTTCAGTATATATTTGGGCTCGCGAGTCAGATCTTCACTCTTGAACTCGAAATCGGGATCCAGTAGGGTACATCTGTCGTAGGATTCTACGGCCCGTTGCTCCTTTCAGGAGCAGTGGTTATGGTCTCACCGGAATGGGATTCGTGCGGGGCTGTGGTGTGTGCCATGGCTCGATCTCCACCACCACGATGAGTCGGCAAATCGCCCGACGGATCGTCCACCGGTACCACGGGAGGCATACGCATTATGCGTTATCAATCGATTCTTGCAGCCGGTCTCGTCCTCGGGCTCGGCTTGATCACGAATACAGCATCCGCGCAGGATCAGCATCATCGAGTCGCGGGGGCTCAGGTATCGCTCTCATCGGTCGAATCAGTCCGAATCGGTGAGCATGTCCGCATCGAACAGTTCGAGACCCCGCTGGGCAAGCTCGATCTCGAACTCGATCGGGTTGAAGTCCTGACCCGCGACGCGCAGGTCGTGCTCGGCACCGCTCAGGGGATGCTCGACATGCCCGAGCTGGATGTCGTCGTTCTTCGCGGGATCATCGCCGGTGATGCGGACTCGATCGCATACATCGCGATGTCACCCTACGGCACCAACGGGTTTATCCGCAAAGACGGCGAGATGGTCTCCATCTCAACAGGCCCGTACGCGCAGGGCAAGGAACTGGCTGAGGCGCTGCGTACGGCGAAGATGGACGATGTCGTGAATCCGCTGGCGGGCAACGCACCGCCCAGCGCCTGCGGATACGAGGAAGGCAATGCCCAACTCGCTCCCTTCGGGCTCCCGATGGTTGATATTGAACCAAAGGACGAGCAGTTCTCGCGTGGCATCGACGGGACGAGCTGCCGAGTCGCGTCGATCGCGATCGAGACGGACTGGGAGTACAACCAGCGTTTGTTCGACGGCAACTCGACCGCCGCCGCATCCTACATCATGACCCTGGTCGGCGCGATCTCCGAGATTTACGAGCGTGATTTCAACACACGCTTGGCCATTTCGTACCTGCGCGTCTGGGAAGATGACTCGGACCCGTATGTCGATCCGGTCCCGACGAACTGCAACATCGATATCCCGCCGAACGACCTGCTGTATCAGGTCCGCGATCACTGGAACGCGAGCATGCAGCATGTAGACCGGACCGTGACGCACCTGCTGACCGGGCGTCAGGACATGTGCTACGGCGGCATCGCGTATGTCGGTGTGCTCTGCTTCAACGAATACGGCTACGGCGTATCCGGGTACCTCGACGGCTCGTTCCCATACCCGCTTGTTGATTTCCACTACGGGAACTGGGATGTCATCGTGATGAGCCACGAGCTCGGGCACAACTTCGGGACAGGACACACCCACGACAGTGGTTGGTACAACCCAACCATCGATGATTGTGGGAACGGTGATTGCACGGCGCCGTTCGGCGGGACGATTATGTCCTACTGCCACGGTTGCCCGGGCGGGCTGAGCAACATGCAGTTGCATTTCCACCCGCGCGTGATCGATACCGTGACGAACTACCTCGACGAGGTCGCCTGCGATCTGATCAGTGTTGGGGTGACCGCGGCGGATGACCTGAACCAGACTCTCGAAGACACATCGGTCGACATCGATGCGATGGGGAACGACGCGGCGCAGTCATGCGATCCGTTCGTCTTCGGCTCGGTAGATTCCGTTTCTGCAAACGGCGGCTCCATTCAACGCCTCGCAGGGCAGGGCCCCAACGGGCGTGATCTCTTCCGCTACACCCCTTCCATGGGATTCGTTGGGCTTGACTCGTTCGAGTATTCAATCATCAGTGACCAGGGCGAGCAGCAAGCCACCGTTGAAGTGAATGTCCGGGCGCTGCGTCCCGCGGACGGTCTGCTCGATCCCGTTGACGGGCTCAAGCTCGCGTATTACGAGATCGATGAGATGACCCAGTCACTCCCTGATTTCAGCAAGCTCGAACCCTACTTGGAAGAGACGACAGGCGACATCTCCTATCCATCTTCTTCCGGGGTGTTCGTGAACTCGGGTCGTTCAGAACTCGTCGCGGCACTGTTCAGCGGCTACTTCTGGGCTGAATCGGACGGCGAGTACTCGTTCTGGACTGAATCAAACGATGGGTCACGCCTCTACATCGGGGATGAACTCATTGTCGATAATGACGGCATCCACGGCATGCTCAAGCGCGGCGGCAGCATCCCCCTGCGTGCGGGATGGCACGAGCTCGTGATCGAGTTCTTTGAGTACTCAGAGAACGCGGGCATCTTTGTCACGGTCAGCAACCCAGGATCACCGGCACAGTCGCTGAGTGGATCACTCATCGCCCATTCCGCTTCGGGGCCCTGCATCGCAGACCTCAACGGCGATGGTGTTCTGACCTTCTTCGATGTCTCCGCATTCCTCGTCGCGTTCGCTGAGGGAGAGGTCGAAGTGGCGGATCTGAACAACGATGGCTTGCTCAACTTCTTCGATGTTTCCGCATTCCTCGTTGCGTATGAGGCGGGCTGCCCCTAACCGACGACGAAAATCGCGAGTTTCATACGATCAATGCTGATCAACAGACGGCTCTTGCACCCTCGGATGGGATCCGATATGGTGCAAGGGCCGTATCTGTTTCACGGATTGGCGTTTCGTTCTGAGACGCCTGGGTCGAATCACACATCCGTCGTGGAAAACAACGGCGATTGCGCATCGTTGCTCGCTCGATCTCTCGCTGGATCGTGGGAATGCGATTCTCGATCGTGCCGCGACATTGGAGGAATACTGACATGCGATTCTCACGCAAGCACATCACCGGGGCCGCGGTATCCATTGCCGTCCTCTGCGCCAGCGCTGGTGCACAGCTCCAGCATCATCGAATTCAGGGAAATCAGCTCGGCTTGGAATCGCTCGATCAGGTTGAGGTCGGCGATCACATCCGCATCGAGAACTTCAGTGCCGTGGGTGCTGAGTACGATCTGGAACTCGATCGCATCGAGGTTCTCACAGACAACGCGGAGCTGGTCCTCGGCACGGCCGCGGGGATGAAGCCTCTGCCCCGCCCGGACATGGTCCTGCTTTCAGGGATCGTCGCCGGGGACGAGGAATCGCGTGTGTTTATCTCCTATTCGCCCTACGGCACCAACGGATACATCCAGCAGCGCGGCGAGATGATCGCGATCTCCACCGGGCCCTACGAGCTCGAGCAGGAACTGACGCAGGCCATCCGCACGGCGCACATCGATGACCTGATCGATCCCAACGCCATCACCCATACATGCGGGTACACGATGGGCGACGCGGCGCTCGAGCCATCGGGGCTGCCCGTTCAGTCGGTCGACCACCACGGCGCGCGCGGCGGGGGCACCTGCCGGATCGCTGGGATCGCCGTCGAGTCGGATTACGAGTTCACGAACCGCCTGTTCAATGGTAATACCAACGCGTCGGCGGCATACCTGATCACGCTGGTCGCAGCGATCTCCGAGATCTATGAGCGTGATGTCGATGCACGGCTCGCGATCCCCTACCTCCGTGTCTGGGCGGACAACTCCGACCCCTACGATGCGACCACGGGTGACCCGCTCGATCAGGTCCGCAACCACTGGAACGCGAGCATGGGGCATGTGGAACGCACCGTCACGCACTTCTTCACCGGACGCCAGAACACCTCCTACGGCGGGGTCGCCTATGTCGGGGTCCTTTGCAACGGCAGCTATGGGTATGGCGTCTCCGCGTACCTCGACGGCTCCTTCCCCTACCCGCTCGTAGACCATAACTACGGCAACTGGGATGTCGTCGTCGCGGCGCACGAGCTCGGACACAACTTCGGGACAGGGCACACACACAGCTACTCGCCCCCGATCGACGGTTGCGGCAACGGCGACTGCTCCTCGCCGTACGGCGGAACGATTATGTCGTACTGCCATTCCTGCTCGGGCGGGCTGAGCAACATCGTTCTTGAGTTCCACCCACGGGTGCAGACCACGATCGAGAACTTCATGGACAATGTCAGCTGTGATCTCATCAGCGAGGGTGTCACCGCGGCCGACGACTTTGCCGAGACCCTCGAGGCGACACCGATCGAGATCGATGCGCTGAGCAACGACGCGTCGCAGTCCTGCGATCCGTTCGTGCTTGAGAGTTTCGATACGACATCGTTCGCAGGCGGCAGCGTGGAACTGCTCACGGGAGCTGGGCCCGACGGGCGTGATCTGTTCCGTTACACACCACCCGCGGATTATGCGGGCAACGATCTGTTCGCATACACAATCACGGGCGACGCGGGATCGGTCAGCGCGGTTGTCAACCTGGATGTCCGGGCGTTGCGTCCGGCGGATAACCGGCTGAGCCCGGTGCCGGGTTTGGCGGTCAAGTACTACGATCTTGATTCGCTGAGTGTGCTCCCGGACTTTGAGTTGCTTGAGCCGATCGGCTCCGATGTCACAACGGATGTCAACTACGAGTCCACCGGCGGCGAGTTCATGAACTCCGGGCTCTCCGATCAGGTCGGTGCCGTGATCGAGGGGTATGTCTGGGCACTCAGCGACGGCATCTACACCTTCAGCACCAACTCCGACGACGGGTCCAAGCTCTACATCGGGGATGAGCTGGTGGTCAACAACGACGGGCTGCACGGCATGGTCACCAAGAGCGGCACCATCCCGCTCGCGTCCGGTTGGCACCGTGTCCGCATTGAGTTCTTCGAAAACGGCGGCGGGGCAGGGCTCATCTCGACGATGTCGGGGCCGGGCATCACCCCGATCACGCTCAGCGGGATCTTCATCTCCCATGAGTCGTCCGCCCAGTGTTCCATCGCGGATTTCAACGCCGACGGCGAGCTGAACTTCTTCGATGTCACCGAGTTCATCGAGGCGTTCAACGCGCAGGACGATGCCGCGGATATGAACGATGATGGTTTGTATACCTTCTTCGATGTTTCCGCATTCCTGGTTGCCTACGGCGAGGGTTGCCCATAAGCCGAACGCTGTATCATGCCTCCACAAGCCGGGCGAGCGCCCGGCTTTTTTCATTTGCCTACCGATCAGTGGGATGTTCATGCTCGGAGAAAACGCGATTATGTGATAGACTCGAACGACTGGTATACCCCAAAGTACGCTCAGAGCACACAGGAGCCCATATGTTCACACGCTGCGTCGCGTTATCGTCTGTTATCGTGCCCGTCACCCTCGCGCATGCCCAGTCCTCGAGTTATTACGAGATCTCGAAGGACGGCCATCACTTCGCCGTCACTGCAGATGAGCCGAGCGTCGCCCGACGCGGCGCGGGTGTCCCGTTCGGGATCACGCCCGATCAGCAGGTCGATATCCGCCGGCAGATCGGCGGGCTCAAGGTCGTGGACATCGACGGCGACGGGCACAACGACCTGGTCGCGGTGTGCTACATCTCCAACTCATTCCCGCCCTACGACAGCGCGAAGGACATGATCTTCTTCGGGAACGGGGCCGGGATCGACACCACGCCGGGATGGTTGGCCAACGACGATACCCACACGGGTGATGTCCAGATCGGGGATCTCAACAACGACGGGTACCCGGATATCGTGACAATCCACGGCGGGCTTCGGCGCGACAGCGTCCGGGCATATTTCAATACCGGATCCAGTGTCCCGACAGCGCCCGGGTATGTCAGCAACACCAGCGCGACCAACTGGGGCACCGCTGGCGTGCTCGCGGATATGGATCAGGACGGCGATCTCGATCTCGTGACAACGAATCAGGGCGTCGCCCCCAATCCGGATCGCCCGGTCTTGATGTTTGACAATACCGGTTCGACGCTCACCACCACCAGCGTGTGGCAGTCCGCGGACCCCGGGATCCAGAACGGGATCGATGCGCGTGACATCACGGGCGACGGTTACCCAGAGCTTGCCGTTGCGAAATGGGTGAACTTCAACTCCGCGATTTACTACAACACAACGGGGACCCCCGACACGATCCCCTTGGTGCAGGTTCCCACGAGCGACACAGACCGAGGCGCGCTGTTCTGCGATATCGATAACGACGGTATCTCAGAGATCGCGATCGGGGGCGACCCGTCAAGGATCTACGACAATGTCCACGGGGCCCTGCTGGAGCGGTACGCGAGCAACCCGCCATTCGCCGGGCCACAGGAGATCGGCATGTACGATGTCGACAGCGATGGGGACGAAGACTTCGTCGAGGTCCATTTCTCCGATGGGCGCACGCACATCTACCTGAACCGTGACGGCGTGATCGATACCGAACCGACTTGGACTTTCGATGCCTCAGAGGTCGGGACCGCCATCGCCTTCGGTGACCTCAACTCCGACGGTCTCGATGATCTCGCGATCGGGTACTCGGGCGACACATGCGTACGGATCTTCTACTCACAGCTCCAGCCGTGCCCAGCGGACCTCACCGGCGACGGTATCCTTGATTTCTTTGATGTTTCCGCGTTTCTCAACGCCTACAACGCGATGGACCCTGCCGCGGACTTTGACGGGAACGGCGTGTACGACTTCTTTGATGTGAGTGCCTTCCTGAACGCCTACAACGCCGGGTGCCCGTGACAAAATTTGCCCAAGATTTGGGCAAATTTGCCTAGGTATCCCCGATTTTCCTGTATGCTGCGTTTCCGTACTTGGACCAACAGGAGGGGTCGCGCGATTGTCGTGCATTGTACGGGCTATCTACTCGGTCATATTTTTGACCACTTACGAATCAGGAGAATATTGGATGAGATCGATCACACGGATGATGGTGCTTGTGTGCGCAGCTGGCAGTATCACACACGCACAAGATGTCTCAGACACGCTCGGGAACCCGGGATTCACGGGTTCCTACGCCGTCGGGTTTGAGATGTATGACGACGGCACTGGTGAGTCCTTTTATGCAACAGGTCAGTTCGGTGTGCCCGGAACGGGCACCTCGAACATCGCACGCTGGGACGGCTCGAGCTGGCAGAGCGTCGGTGGTGGGCTGATGGGGGCGTACTCCAACGCAATCAAGGCGTACGACGGCGATCTAATCGCGGCCGGCTACTTTGACAGCGCGGGTGGGGTGGCGGGCACCGCGAAGCTCGCACGCTGGGACGGCACGCAGTGGAACTCGATGGACGCCCAGTCCACCTCGTTCCTCAACTCGATGTGGGATCTGGAAGTCTGGGACGACGGTCTCACCGGCGAGCAACTCTACATCGCGGGCAACTATGTATCGCTCAATGGGCAGACGGGGCTCGATCACATCGCCAAGTGGGATGGGACGAACTACACGCCTGTCGGCGGGACCATCGGCGGCGCAGTTCCGCTGATCGTGCTCGACCTGCATGTGTCCGATCTTGATGGCACCAGCAAGCTCTACGCCGGTGGTCGCTTCCTGAACATCGGAGGCACCAGCGCGCTCAACATCGCGGTATGGGATGGCACTTCCTGGTCCGATCTCGACGATGGGCTCACCCGCCCGTCCGGGTTCACCCAGGTTCTGCACATGACCACATGGGACGACGGCTCCGGCCCCGCCCTGTATGTCGGCGGCCGTTTCCAGATCGCTGGCGGCGCCACTGTTTCTCAGAATGTCGCGAAGTGGGACGGCACTTCATGGTCCTCCATGGGTGATGGGTTCGACGCGGATGTGCAGGAACTCGTTGTCTTTGATGATGGCACGGGCGAAGCGCTCTACGCGTTTGGCAACTTCACAATGTCCGGCACTACCGTTGTGAATCACGCGGCCAAGTGGAACGGTTCATCGTGGGAGCCCGTCGGTACCGGCGCGAACGCCAACATCTTCGGCGGCGGCGTCTTTGATTACGGCGAAGGCCCGGCGCTCGTCGTGGGTGGCAGCTTCTCACAGTTCGACGGCGTGACGGTGAACCGCGTCGCTGCACTGACATCCGATGCATCCTGCCCCGCCGACCTTACCGGTGACGGCACTCTGGACTTCTTCGATGTTTCTGCGTTCCTCAGCGCATACAACTCGATGGATCCCGCGGCGGACTTCACTGGTGATGGCCTTTACGACTTCTTCGATGTATCCGCCTTCCTCGGCGCGTACAACGCGGGCTGCCCCTGATTAGTGATTTGATATTGTTCAACTACCCGGCCTTCGGCCGGGTTTTTTTTATACCGACACATCGATTGTGATCATGCTGGTTGCTCGTGGCCAGTGGGTCGGCTGAAGCAATCACCGTGCGGTGAATACTGGCCAACGCCGTGAGGAGGACTCGCGGTACCGGGGCATCAATGAATATTTTGGATTCGGCACATGGTTTGCATTAAACTCGTAGAAACCGACTCTGGAGATACCACATGCACCGACTGATCACCGCCTTTCTGCTGGCAGCATTTGCTGCTGCGACACAGGCACAGACCGTAACCGTCACAACGCTTGATGACATATCCGACGCGGGCGTTACGCTGCCCGGGCCGGACGGAAAAGTTTCATTTCGTGAGGCAGTCGAGTATGTCAACAACACACCCGGGCCTCAGACGATCGAGTTCGCGATCCCCGAATCGGAGTTCTGGCTCGTGGATGATGCTGCGTTGCTCCGTCTCGAAGATGGCCCCTGGTCACTCACCGACGATGGGACCACACTGGATTTCGCGAGCCAGGCTACGAATATTGGCGACACCAACCCCAACGGCATGGAGGTTGGTGTGTACGGGTTAGAACCCAACGGATGGGGCTTTGCCGCGATATTTATCTACGCCAACGACTGTACCGTCAAAGGTATGGGCGATGTGTATCAGCGGACGGGGTCAGTCAGCATCTTCGGCAGCAACAATAAGGTCATTGGCTGCGTGACCGACGGCGTAGAGATCGACCAAGGATGGCAAGGACCACCTGCGAGTTTCAATGTCATCGGCGGTACTGAGCAAGGTGAATCAAACACACTCGGCTTTGTGCAGATCAGTTCCTGGGCAGACGACAATGTGGTTGTCGGCAATGAGATCAAGACTGTGAGCGTTGTTGGGAGCAGGTATTCAACTTATCCCAAGCGGAACCGGATCGGTGGACCCACAGTACAAGAGCGGAATGTCATCAAGGGCTTTGGGGGCTTCAGTGGCGAGGGATTCCCGACCGGACATGGGATCAAGGTGGATTATGCGGAAGACACCCTCATCGAGGGCAACTACATTGGAGTCAATGCCGATGGTATGAGCACCCCGACTCAGCGCGGTCCATCTGGCATCGATGTGCGTGACTCGATCAATACCACAATCAAAAACAACCTCATCGCGGGTATCCGTGTCGTGGGTGTGAATCATGCGTCTGGGCTCATCTTCGGCACGGGCATCCGTGTCAACGCCGTGAATCAGGACAACTTAGGCACCATCATTGTCGGCAATATCATCGGTGCGGATGCAACCGGTCAGAGCGGTATCGTCACCCGTCAAGGAATTACCGTTGCTCCATCTACGGGTCTCTACTACCCACTGGATACGGTGATCGGCGGCCCAAACCCCGAAGACGCGAACATCATCGCGTATACTGAAACGATGGGCATTAAGGTTCACGCAATCGCATCCGGTGTTCGAATGATGGGCAACTCGATCTTTGCGAACGATGGGCTCGGCATCGATCTGCAATCAAACACAGGCGTCTCGGAACCCAATCCGAACGACGAGGGTGACATCGATGGCTGGGGCAACGGGCTCCAAAACTTCCCCGTTCTTGATGCCGCCGAGTCGGACATATCGTCGACTCGCGTAACAGGGGCGTTATCCAGCATGCAGAACCGCGCGTATACGCTCGAGTTCTTTGCATCGCCCGAGTGTGACCCGAGCGGCTATGGCGAGGGGCAACTCTTCCTTGGGCGTACTGGGGTCATCACCGATGCCAGCGGAACGGCATCGTTTGACGAGTTATTCGCCACCCCGACACCCGCCGGATGGGTCGTCACCGCGACGGCAACAGAGGATTCAACGGGGAATACCTCTGAGTTCTCGCTCTGCCTCGGGGTCTTAACGAACCAATGCCCCGCCGATCTTACCGGTGACGGCACTCTGGACTTCTTCGATGTTTCTGCGTTCCTCAGCGCATACAACTCGATGGATCCCGCGGCGGACTTCACTGGTGATGGCCTTTACGACTTCTTCGATGTATCCGCCTTCCTCGGCGCGTACAACGCGGGCTGCCCATAATCACCGAAGCCTGAGAATCCACTTTCCTTTCAGGCATGATTCAGGTATAACAGGCGACGCGAAAGCGTCGCCTGTTTCTTTGAGTTCGTACCCAATGTCAATATAGAGAAGCTTTATGCCACACCGAGCCCTGCATTTGTTCGTTCCGTTCCTGATGAGCATGTGGGGCGCCGCGATCTGCGCTGGGGCGGAGGTCCCCCTCCCGACCGGTGACGCCGGGTGGGTCGACGCCGGTCGGGTGTATTTCAATGACAGCGAACTGCTGCAGATCACCGTCACCATGGATCCGGCGGATCTGCAGGCGATGCTCAACAACCCCTATGACAACACCTACTACAACTGCAGCGTGCACCTGCTCAGCAGCGAGGTCGATTCGATCATCGAGGATGTCGCGATCCGCCCGCGCGGGAATACCAGCCGCGGCGCGACCAAGAAGTCCTGGAAGCTCAAGTTCAACGAGTTCGTACCGGGGCGCGAGGTATTTGGGCTCGAGAAGCTGAACCTCAACGGGCATCAGAACGATCCGTCCGTGGTACGCGGCAAGCTCGCGTGGGATGTCTACAACCAGTTCAGGGTACCATCACCCCGAGCATCAATGGCGCGGCTGATCATCAACGACGGGTCGCTCGTGGATGATGTCTTTGTGAATGTCGAGCAGATCGATGATGAGTTCCTCAGCGCCTGGTTCGACGACGATACCGGCAACCTGTATCAGTGCGCTTACAAGGGCGAGCGTGCGGATCTGCGGTTCGTGCCGCCGGGCGATGCTGCGGCTTACGCGAATCTCGGCTCGCCAACCTATGAGCTGGAAAATGACAGCGGCGCAAACCAGCACCAGGACCTTGCAGCCTTCATCGCGTTCATTGAGAATGCGGATGACGCGACATTCGCGGCCGAGATCGCCAGCCGATTCAGCGTCGATGCCTTCCTGCGTTCAATCGCCGTCGATTGTGTGAACGGGCATTGGGACAACCTCTGGTACGGAGCGAACAACTACTTCCTATATGTCTACCCGGATACCGGGCGTGTGGAGTACATCCCGTACGATCTCGACAATACATACGGCATCGATTTCTTCTCGACCGATTGGGCGGCACGCCCGGCGTCGAGCTTCGGTGACAATGGATTCGGGTGGGACTTCGGCAGCTCGTTCGGTGGTGGCGCGGAACCGCCGCTGGTTCGACGCATCCTGGCGATCGATTCGTATCACGATCAGTATCTGCGGTATGTGCGTGAGCTCGTCGGCGCGATCGGTGAACCAAGCGAGCCCACGGAGACGGTGTATACCGATTCGCTTGGCGACACCTTCAACGCCGGCACCGACCCGCACTTCGACATCGACGCGGTCACTCTTTCCAACGATCAGGTTGAGCTGCTCGCGCAGGTCCGAGTCGACGGCCCGATCGATGTGGGCGGGGATACCGACCAGGCACGCATCGTGTTCTTCTTCGATACCGGACCCGGCGGATCGACGAGCAACCCGTGGGGGCGCGAGATCAACACAAACACGCAGGCCGACTATTTCCTGGGCTCATGGACCGACAACGGCGGTGGGTTTATCTTCTACGCCTGGGACGGTTCCGGGTGGGACCAACGGCACGCCAGCTTTAATAACCCCGCGGGCTTCGATCAGGACCTGAGCGACAAGACCGACGGCATCGCACGCTACACCCTCCCGCTGGATGCGATGGGGCTCAGCGACGCTGACAGCGTGTACTTCGATGTCGTGACGACGAACGACCGAGGGGCGGACACCGAGCCCGGTGTCGATCATCTATCCAACGCGAGTCAGGCAACGCCGAACTACAACACGCCCTCGCAGGCGGGGGATTACCTCTTTCACACGCTCGAGCCGTCCAACCCGGGCGGTGTGGAGACCGTCGAGACCATCTTTACGCTCGGCACACGAGGCGCACACATCGATGCGCTCCGCGACACGCTCGAGCCATACGCGTTCATGGGCTCCTATGCCAACGGCAACGCGGACTATGGGTACACCGCGACGGACTTCTATGACTCATTCGAATCGCCAACGAGCTACTCGGGCGGCTCGCCCTGGGCATGGGGGGTGAAGCCGTACATTCAGGCGCGAACCGATTTCCTTCGTGCCCATGTGCCCCCGATCGCGTCGCTGCCCAAGCTTGTCATCAACGAGGTGCTCGCGAGCAATAACTCGATCGTGATGGACGAGGCGGGCGACTACGAGGATTACATCGAGATCTACAACGCGGATGACGAGACCGTCGATCTCTCGGGTATGCATCTCTCGGACTGCCCGTTCGATCCGCTCGCGTGGGTGTTCCCGGAGGGGACCATGCTCGCGCCGGGCGCGTTCCTGATCGTGTGGTGCGACGACGAGCCGGGCGAGGGCCTGCTGCACGCGACCTTCAAACTCAGCGCCGGCGGTGAATCGGCGGTGCTCTCACACCGCGCGGCAGCCGGATCGGTGCTCATCGATTCGGTCAGCTTCCCCGGGCTGCTGCCCGACGAGTCGTACGGGCGAGCGCCCGACGGCTCCGAATCGTTCGAGGTCTTCTGCGCGGTCACGCCGGGGTTCGAAAACGACCCGCGTGATGACTGCTTCATCGATCCGGATCCCACGCCCGCGGTCTTCGTGAACGAATGGCTCGCGAGCAACGACGGCGTCGTGGTTGATGAGTTCGGGGATGCCGACGACTTTATCGAGCTCTACAACGCGGAGCCGACCACGGTCGATCTCGGCGGTCGATACCTGAGCGACGACCTGAACGATCGCACCAAATGGGAGATCCCCGCGGGCGTGAGCATCGAGCCGGGTGGATACCTTGTGATCTGGGCCGACGATGAGCCAGAGCAGGGCCCGCTGCACGCGACCTTCAAGCTCAGCGCCGGCGGTGAGGCGGTGGGGCTCTTCGACCGCGACGGCAACCAGCTCGCGCAGATCGATGCCGTGACATACTCGGGACAGGAAACGGACATCTCGGAAGGGCGAGCCCCGGACGCGAGCGTCTGTCGCCAGTTCTTCACCCCAACGCCCGGCACCCCGAACCCGTTGGGGATCGCGGACCTCGCAAGCCCGCTTGGGGAGCTCAACTTCTTCGATGTCTCGGCGTTCCTGACACGCTTCGGGGCCAGCGATCCGAGCATCGATTTCAACGGCGACGGCATGATCGATTTCTTCGATGTCTCCGCTTTCCTCACGGCGTACAACACCCCTTGTATGGAATAAATATCATTTTTGAGCATTGAGCAAGGATTTTTCAAAGGATCTTGCTTCTCTAGCCCTTGGTGCGATTGCCACCGGCTGTTATACTCAGCTCATGAACAAGATCACATCCACCATGCTCAGCTCGATCGCACTCATGGCTTCAGCTTCATTCGCGGGGCCATCAGGCGGGTCGTTCGAGATCACTTGGTACACGATCGATGCCGGGGGGACAAACAACTCCACCGGCGGGAGCTTCGCGCTCTCGGGCACCATCGGTCAGCCCGACGCGGGTGCTGCGATGACCGGTGGGCAGTTCTCACTCACCGGTGGTTTCTGGCCGGGCGTGGATACCGGGCCCGATTGTCCGGGTGACCTGACGGGCGATGGGATGCTGAACTTCTTCGATGTCTCTGCATTCCTGACCGCGTACAACGCGATGGATCCGATTGCAGACTTCAACAACGATGGCATGTTCAACTTCTTCGATGTGTCCGCCTTCCTTCAGGCGTACAACATGGGCTGCCCGTAATCCGAATCAAGTTTGACCCATACCACGAGCCGGCCGAAGGGTCGGCTTTTTTCATGCACCCGATATAGAGCGGCGCATAAAAAAGCGCCCGCCGAGGGCGGGCGCGTGGATGCGAGATGTGTTATGAATCAACGGGTCTCAGGGGCAGCCCGCGTTGAATGCACTCAGGAAAAGCGAGACATCGAAGAAGTCCCACTGCCCGTCGTTATTGAGATCAGCACGCGGGTCGTGTGCCATGTATTCCGAGAGGAACAGCGACACATCGAAGAAGTTGAGGACGCCATCGCCGTTGCAATCCGCCAGGCACAGTCCCTGCGGCTCACAGATCGGCGCGATCACGGTGATCTTGATCGAGCAGCACTCGTCGAGAGTCGCGTCGTGCATCGTCATCAGGAAACAGACTTCCTCGCCCGGCTGCGCACCGCAGATCGTGAGGGTCACGGTCTCGGTTCCGTTGGGGAGGATCGGGGAGTAGTCCCAGCGTGCTGGGTCGACATTGCCCGTATCGATCGTGATCCCCGCGGGTGTCAGTGGCGAGAAGAACGAGTACGAGATCGGGATCGTTGTCAGGTTGTCGACATCGAAGGTGTATGTGAAACATCCCGTCCCGTCGCACAAGGGTTCGATGAACTCGTCATGGATCTGGGCGCATTCACAATCGGGGATGGTGATGCAGGGACGAATCACGCAGCACTCCTCGAAGTCCGGTGTGTTGAGTGAGATGATGAAGCACAGCTCGTCACCCGGGTTCCCGCCGGAGAAAGTCACGCTGACGGTCGTGGTCCCGGTGTCTGGAAGAATCGCAGGCAGCGTGATGAGCCCTGATGGTACAACATTGACCCCCGGATCCGGGAGGATGAGCAGGTGCTGTACATCGCGCCCCGAGTTGTTCGTCAGATCGAAGGTGTAGGTGTAGTTGCCCGAACCATCAAGATCGCAGAGAACCTCACCCTCGGTGACCGTTGCGCACGGGTCCTGCTCGTCGCGCGGGCACGATACTTCGACCGAGCCGATGCCGGACTTATCCTGCTGGATAATGTCCGCGTCCATATCAATCAGCAGCGATGATGCCGGATTTCCGCCGCTTTGCGGAACACCCTGAATGCCGTAAACATTGGGCGGTGTGCCCGGATTGGTTAATCGCAGGGCATCGCCGGTCACCCAGACGCGATCGTTTGGTGCGCCCGCGTAGGAGTAATCACAACCGCCAGCACTGTTGGTGCCCGCGCCAGCTTCACCGATGAGGAAGGTGTTTGGCGATGGCAGCCATGCATTGTTCTCGCAGATGTATTCCAGGGCTCGTGAGCGGTGGGGGCGCGTATCGAACCGACCGGATGAAGGATCGGTCTCCATCGTCCGCTCCGCGATCATCATCTGCCCCTCGGGCCCGAACGCGATGTCCGCGACCGGGTTCGAGTATTCGCCGACAAAGGTTGGGACCGTGATCTCGAGCTGCTCGGTTCCCGCGATGAACTCGCCCGACGCGTCGCACGCGACGGACCAGACCTGATTAAAAGCTGTGGGGTCGGGCACGCCCTGATCCTCAACCCAGAGCGAGTAGTACACGCGCCCGTTGAAGCTCTGGACCGCCCAGACACGCTCGCCCAGCCGCACGACGCCTTCTGGGTCACCCGCTTCAGGAAGGCAATCGCCAACGACCCCCGTTGCGTGGTCCCATGTACTCAGGCAGGTGCCGCTCGAGTCGATCCGATAGATGCGCCCGTCCTCGAAGTTCGTAACATACAACACCTGCTTGTCGACATCAAAGCACAGGTTCCCCAGCCCCGGGTAGGATTCGTTCACCCCAAAGGCAGCAGCGATCGACGGATCGGAGACATTGGGAAGCGTCGCAAAGACGGTCGGAATCCCCGAGACGGAATCCATCATGTAGACCTGCCCCGGCTGGCCACCGATGCTGCCGATCGTGTCTTGGAAATAGATCGAGGTATGGCTCGTGTACACATTCCCCTGATCATCGAGCGCAACGCCGAACACCTGTCCAATGCTCGAACGCACCCACTCCGGGTGCGAGTAGATCCCAACAGGCCAATCGACACCTGTTGGCGCGACTGTTTGCCCGCTCAAGTCATATACATTCAGCACGCCCTGGAGATCGTCGGCACGCCACTGGGTGCCGACGGCGACCTGTCCACCTCCAAATGCTTGATACCGATCATCTTCGAACTGCGGCCTTTCGCCGTCGCAGGTGCCGGGTCCGACATCTGCGATCGTAAACGATGCGCACGCAGATAACAACGCAGCGATCGCCAGACCGCTCGGGCCTTTCTTCTTCAACATGGTGTACCCCACTCTTTCCTGCACATGGTGTGCTTGAAGTAGCACGCGTGACAGTCACGCGATGAGAACTTCAGGATACAGGGTTCCTCGTCGTGTCACAACATAATTGCGCAGTGTGCAAGCGAGCGCTCACCCTTTGTTCGCAGTCCGTTTACATGATGTTGGCAGCTCTTTATCCCGATCTTTATCCGGCGCAGCGCGGCGCCTCTCTATATTTCTCACAAGTTTGGAACGCGGTGCGAGGCACTCCAGTCACGCGCGTTCGTCTGATCACCGCGACCCAGCACAAGGCGAATGCTGGCTCAAATCTCGGCATTGATACGACGGGGCGCATCAGTGTTCGCTCAGCGATGCACACTGCGCGATCGGGGGAAACGGACTCTCTTTCATGAGTGGAACTGCCACTCACACCCGGCAGCGCACTCCGCAATGGCGCTGCCGGGTGTTTCTTTGGCCCACCTGATTGGGGGTGCTTCGGATCCGATAATACATGAAACTGTTTTGATCTTTGCCGAGCTCTGGATCGCTTGTGGATCGCTACGCAGTCAATCCCGATACCGCTTCGGTGAACCGAGAGAACTCACGATCATGTCGTCGATTCTGCATGCAGCTCATCCTCCTGATCGGGATCGTTGAGCTGGTGGTGTTCTTTGCGCAGTCCTATTTCGAGATGACCCGAGGGATGCTGCTCGGGTTCGATCTGGTGATCCTGGCGTTCGTACTCACGCCGTTGTTTATCCGGCAATGGCGGATCATGAAAGAGTTGGAGTCCGTGCGAACGCGCACGGATGTGGAGCTTCAGTCACTCCGGTCCGCGCTCGACGAGCATACGCTGTTCTCCATCATCGACTTCGACGGCCGGTTCGTGGAGGTGAACAGCGGGCTCTGCCGTGTCAGCGGATACTCCCGCGAGGAACTGATCGGCATGTCGCATCAGATCCTGATCCCCGATCAACATCCCAGCTCTGTCTGGGATCAAATGTGGGAGGCAATCCAAACCGGCGAGGTCTGGCGTGCGGAGGTCTGCCAACGCGCGAAGAATGGTTCGCTGTTCTGGATCTCCATAACGAACATCCCGCAGAGAAACGATCAGGACCAAATCACCGGGGTCATTTCCCTCAGCAAAGACATCACAGAAGAGAAGCACGCAGCAGACGCGCTCCGCAGAACCCGCCAGTTGCTCGATCAGACAGGGCGCATCGCTTCGGTCGGCGGCTGGGAACTCGATATCGAGACCGAGGAACTGCACTGGACCGACGAGGTGTTTCGGATTCACGAAATTGAGAATCATCAGAAACCCGACCTGAAGGACGCGATCAACTTCTACGCGCCCGAGGTACGCGACACCATCCGCAAGGCGGTGCAGGAGGGGATTGAGAATCATCAAAGCTGGGACCTCGAGCTGCCGCTGATCACCGCGAAGGGCAACAGCAGATGGGTCCGTGCGATGGGCGAGCCATTGATCAAGAACGGCAAGTGCCAGAAGCTGACCGGTGCCTTCCAAGACATCACAGCACAGCATCAGGCCAAATCAAGGCTGGCAAGGACCGAGTCCCGACTCTCACTGACGATCAAATCCACGAACATTGGCCTCTGGGAATGGGATGTCCGCGAGAACACATGTTTCTTCAGCGAGCACTATTACACCATGCTCGGGTACGAACCCGATGCGTTCCCAATGGACTATGACGCATGGGAATCGCTCGTGCATCCCGACGATGTCGCGGGCGCAAGGGAAGACCTATACGCATACTTGCAGCGGCAGGATGGCGATTTCGCCGTCGAGTTTCGCATGAAGTCCAAGGACGGTGCGTGGGTATGGATCCGCTCGCTCGGTGAGGTGATCGATCACGATGAAGAAGGCAACCCACTGCGCATGGTGGGCGTGCACATCGATATTAATCACACGAAGCGACTGAGCAAGGCACTGGAACAGATCGTCGAGATGGAGGCCAAGCCCACGCTCAAGGAGGCCTGCGTCGAGCTATCTCGCCACACCGCGGAACTCTTCGGTGTGGATTTCGCGGCCGTAGTCCGCATCTCCGATGAAAACGACCCGCAGCACGCCAAGCTCGTCGGGGGTGTTCATCAGGGCGAATCGATACCGATTATCGAGTACGAGCTCGCCGGCACCCCCTGCAGCGCGGCCGTGCGAAATCCATTCATGCTCGTGAACGATCAGCTCGTGGAACGCTATCCAGAGGACACGATGCTGCGGGACTTGGGTCTGCGGAGCTACGCGAGCGTTCGCTTGCAAGATAGCGACGGGCAGACCATGGGGCTCATGATCATCATGCACTCCGCCACGATGCCAAGCGAATACAAGATCGAGCCGACCCTGCGAATTTTCGCGGCTCGTGCCGCCGCGGAGATCGAGAAACACCGGGTCGAGCGTGGGCTCCAGCGTGCAGTCCGTGAGACAGAGACCGCGAACCGTGCCAAGAGCGAGTTCCTCGCAAACATGAGTCACGAGATCCGCACACCGATGACCGCGATCCTTGGCTACACCGACCTCATCCTCGACCCCGCCTCCAACGCATTGGATTTCATCGAGCATGCGGAGACAATCAGGAACAACGCCAAGCACCTGATGACGGTCATCAACGACATCCTTGATGTGTCCAAGATCGAATCCGGGCGTCTGGAGATCGAGCAGATCCCCATCGATCCCATATCGCTGCTCGATGAGGTGATCGAACTGATGACGCCAGGAGCAGAGCAGAAGGGGCTCGAACTCCGGCTCACCAGTCGAAACGAGATCCCACGATACATCATCACGGATCCGACAAGATTCCGACAGATCCTGCTCAATCTGATGAGCAATGCGATCAAGTTCACGCCCGAGGGCAGCATCGAACTCGAGCTCGAGTACCTCAAGGCAGAGGATCAACTCCGCGTGCGATGCATCGACTCGGGCATCGGGATGACCCCCGATCAGCGGGACCGTATCGCATCGTTCGAATCCTTCAGCCAGGCGGACGGTTCAACCGCTCGCAAGTACGGAGGAACCGGGCTGGGGCTCAAGGTGTCGAGCATGCTCGCGGATCTGTTAGGCGGCGATCTCCAGATCGAGTCCGAGTTCGGCGAAGGCAGCACCCTGATCCTGACCATCAGCGCCGGCGCCCAGATCGCTTCGCTCCCTCAGTTGCGTCGAACCATCGCGGACACACCAAGCTCAGGCACTTCCATCACAAACGAGGCATTGCAGGGTTGCCATGTGCTGCTTGCCGAGGACGGGCTGGATAATCAGAAGCTCATCCGCGTCCTGCTCAAGCGTGCCGGCGCGGAGATCACGATTGTCGCCAACGGCCAGCTCGCGATCGAGGCGATCTCCAACGACCCGAATGGTTTCGACCTGATCCTCATGGATATCCAGATGCCCGAAGTGGACGGCCACGAAGCGACCCGCCAACTCCGAGCCGGCGGTTGCACCCTCCCGATCATCGCACTGACGGCCCACGCGATGCCAAGCGATCGCGAGAAGTGCCTGAGCGTAGGGTGCGACGCATACCTCGCCAAACCGATCAACTTCGAAGAGCTGATCCTGACATGCCGCATGTACTACCGACGAAGCCGCAATAGCGCGGCCTAGCTGTCCACGCGCGGAGGCATGATCTTTACTGAATGGAGCCGGGGGGAATCGAACCCCCGTCCCGATGTCGTCCGCGCAGCGCTTCTACGTGTGTAGTCATCTGTTTCATCTCGACCTCACACCGGGAGATGACGCCCTGTGCTTTGGTCCAGCCGCTTGAAACCTCCTCGCCGACACCCCAAGAGGCGCCAAGTGTCGACCAGCCTGATGATCGTGTTCACACGCCGTATCAGGCGTCCAGCGTGTGAACCGTGGCCGTATTAGGCCGCGAGTGCGTACTGCGGTTCGGCAGATATAAGTTTGCGTACTTTTTACGAGGCTAGCACGCTCCTCGACACGCCACACTGTGCTTTCCCGACCCGGTCGAATGCCACTTCGGCCCCGAGCGCGAGACCCGGCGAACGCCGCCGGACAAGCTGCAACATTCAGTATACGCACCAACACACGATCGAGGCTGATATACCAGCATGAAACTGTTTCTGTCTCCCGATAATGCCTCTTACCCATCACGGCGGGCCCTCTGGGGTTCGGGATAACCCCTACGGACCTGCATACTCGATAACGGTTGCGTTGTTTCTGATGTTTCTGCTTGAAAACTCCACCCGTTCGTGTAATTTGAGGTTACGCGTTATAACCGTCGGCGCGTTTCGTAGAGGTACCTCGATTGGGGAGAGAAAAATGAAGAAGTTGAACAGCACACTGACCGTGTGTGCAGGTTTGGCGCTCGCAACAACACTTGCCAGTGCCCAGTCTGCTCAATCGGTCAACAAAGATGCCGGGATCGATGCGATCCCGACGACAAAGATGACGCCGCTTATTCATGAGTCCACCAAGGTCCGGCGTGACTTGGCCGAGGAGCAGGGGCTCAACCACTCTGTCGCTCGGATGTGGAGCGAGGCCCTGCTGGACTCGATCCGCCATGATTTGGCCCGCCCGACTGTCCATGCTCGCAACCTGTACCACACTTCCGCGGCCATGTGGGACGCGTGGGCCGCGTTCGATGCACAAGCAGACCAGGTGCTCCATAGCGAGAAGATGGAAGCCGCCGATCCAGAGGCCGCACGCAATGAGGCCATCAGCTACGCGATGTATCGCTTGCTGCGTCATCGTTTCCAGTTCTCGCCTGCTGCACCATTCGCGTTCCCTGAGTACGACGCGTTGATGAGCGATCTCGGCTACGACACCAGCTACACCGATACGCAGGAGGACACGCCTGCAGCGCTGGGCAATCGCATCGCACAGACCGTGATCAACTTCGGGCTCGCGGACGGCTCAAACGAGCAGCTCGACTACGCGAACCTGATCTACGAGCCGGTGAATCCGCCGCTGCTCCCCGAGTTCCCGGGCAACCCCGATCTGCTGGACGCCAACCGTTGGCAGCCACTCGCGCTCGAGTTCTTCGTGGACCAGTCGGGCAACCCGATCCCAACCGGCTACCCCGATGCGCTCAGCCCTGAATGGGGTCTGGTTGCTCCGTTCTCGCTCAATGACCTCGATCTGGAGATTCACCAGCGTGACGGCTTCGACTGGTATGTCTGGCACAACCCGGGCAACCCGCCGTACCTCAATGGCGAGGGCGACGATCGCTACAAGTGGGGTAATGAGATGGTCGTCCTTTGGTCGGCGCACCTCGATCCCAGCGATGGTGTTATGATCGACATCTCCCCTGCTTCGTTCGGCAACTCACCTTTGCCGACCGTAGAAGAAGAGCAGGATTACTACAAGTGGATCGAAGGCGGCGACTGGAGCCCGGGGCATGACATCAACCCCGTGACCGGCTTGCCATACGAACCGCAGATCGTCCCCCGTGGCGATTACGGGCGTATCCTCGCCGAGTTCTGGGCCGACGGCCCCGACTCGGAAACGCCTCCCGGACACTGGTTCTCCATCCTTCACTATGTGTCTGATCACCCGGAGCATGAGAACCGGTTCATGGGAGAGGGACCGATCCTCGATCCGCTCGAGTACGATGTCAAGTCGTACCTCGCGCTCGGCGGCGGCATGCACGATATCGCGATCGCGTCCTGGTCTGTCAAGGGTTACCACGACTACATCCGTCCGGTTTCGGCGATCCGTCACATGTGTGATCTTGGACAGTGCTCCGATCCGCAAGGCCCGAGCTACCACCCGCAGGGGATCAACCTTGTCGAGGGATACATCGAGGTCGTGACCGCGGAATCCACAGCAGCCGGCGAACGCCATGAGCATCTCGCAGGCAGCGAAGGCAAAATCGCGATCATGGCATGGAAGGGGCCGGATTACATCGACGACCCCGATACCGATGTCGCGGGTGTGGACTGGATCCTCGCAGAGAACTGGTGGCCCTACCAGCGTCCGAGCTTCGTGACGCCGCCGTTCCCCGGCTATGTCTCAGGCCACTCCACCTACTCCCGTGGTGCAGCAGAAATCATGACACTGCTCACCGGTTCGAACTTCTTCCCGGGCGGCATGGGTGAGTTTGAAGCACCCATGAACGAGTTCCTCGTCTTCGAGGACGGCCCGTCCATGGATATCACGCTCCAGTGGGCAACCTACCAGGACGCGTCTGACCAGACCTCGATGTCTCGCATCTGGGGCGGTATCCATCCGCCCGCAGACGACATCCCCGGTCGTCACATGGGTGCCGCGATCGGCCCGGAAGCGTTCACCGAAGCACGCCGCTACTACCTGGGGCTCAAGTCCTGCCCAGCGGACTTCAAGCCGGACGGTCAGATGAACTTCTATGATGTATCGAACTACATCGTCGCATACCTCGACGACGACCTGCTCGCCGACATGAACGGCGACCTGGAACTCGATGCCATGGATGTCATGGACTTCCTCACGGCATTCTCCAACGGCTGCCCATAAACGGCACCGCAACCAAAGAAAGCAGCCCCCGCTCATCGAGCGGGGGCTTTTTTATGTCTACCAAT
Source organism: Phycisphaerales bacterium (assembly GCA_965216865.1). Taxonomy (GTDB): domain Bacteria; phylum Planctomycetota; class Phycisphaerae; order Phycisphaerales; family UBA1924; genus UBA1924. Next base: position 1,101,536 of record OZ244206.1, on the reverse strand, counting down.
ATCAGCCGCTGGGTGCCTGCCTTGCTGATCAGGGAAGTGTCAGCTCATACTCGATCATGACACTGCGGACACCGAGGTTCCCCACGGTCGGCCATGACGATGTCGAAAACGCTCGCAGCGAGTAGGTGCACTGCGTGTTGTCGATCACGAGTTCCGGGTCCGGAACAATGTCAAAGACCTGCACCGTGTTCGCGTTGAACCCTGAAGAGGTCGCGAGCACCTCGGAAGAAAAGTCGAGCGTGACGCGATCGCGGGTCCAGAGCTCGAAGCTGAGGTTCGTCGCGGACGAACGATCAACATACTCCACATGGATGTTTGTGATGAGTGCGCCGTGCGGGAGATCGACATCCATCCGGACATAGCCCGTGCTGCCCTGAGACTCGACCGCACCCGCGAACGAGTTGAACAACCGTTCGAATGAGAACGATTGGAAGATCGTGTCGGGCGTGTAGGTCTTGTACCCGAGAAGGGTCTCCCCGCCGCCGCTGTTCATCGAGGTGATCGTCCCATTGACGATCAGGTTATTGGTGATGATGACATCGTTGTTCTCATCGATCTCCAGAAGATCCTGCCCGCCCTTGCTGACGACCCACGCATCCGTGATCGGGTCGTAGTAGGTCTTGGCACGCGAGAAACCGCCGGACGCGTAACCGTAGTAGGGCATCCCGTTGAGCCATGTTGAGACAGTCATCCCGCCGGGAGCATTCGCGGAGGAATGCACGACGAATACATCTGTGGGTTCGATCGCACGATTGTGATTGATAAAGATCTGATCATCGCCCTCGTGGGTTCCGATGAGCTGCACACCGGGGGCGATCGTGGTCCAGAACTGATCTTCCAGCGCCGCCGCCTGGCCTGCTTTGCTGGCGTAGCCCGCCTGCGGAGTGTTGCCGATCTTCGCACGAGGGTTCAGCGGCACATACGCGCCTGTCGAATCGCCGTCGCGGACGACAATCGCGACCCAGCGATCCGAACCATCAAACGCGTCATCGCCGAAATCGAGCTCGGCGCTAAATGTCCCGTTGATCACTTCTACATCGTCGAGGATGTTGAATCCACCGATCTGATTCCCAGCGGATTCAGCGTCATACAGGATGAACTGAAAATCGTACATCCCGTTCGCTGGGGCACCCTCGTCATTGAGGGCTCCTTGGAAGACAAACGGCTCCGCCTGTGCCAACCCTGCCACAAGCACTATTCCCATCACGCCAATACGCATCGTGTTACTCCTCCGGCACGCTGTACAACTCTTTGCGAGCACAAAGCCCTATTCGGGGCTCCTCACAGAAGATATGCTGAAAAAGAGCAATTCAACAGGAATATCTTGGGAGTTGACGCGATTCTGGTACCTGTGCATGTAAACGATCGTGTACAAAAACGGAAACGCCACTCACCTGAGAGGAAACGCATGCCAAATAGACCAGCCAAACCGAGATCGACTCGCGACAACTTGCGTGATGCGGCGATTCGCTTGGGCGTGCGTGACGGCATCGACGGTGCTTCGATCCGGACAATTGCCCGAGAGGTCGGGATCACCGAGGGCGCGGTATACAAACATTACACCAACAAGGATGAGCTGATCCGGGAGGCCTACACGAGCATCGTGGAGGAGATGGCCCGAGACAAGGCCGTGCTTGTGAAAACGGATCTGCCATTCGAACACGCCGTTCGGGCATGGATCAAGCTCACCTACCAGTACTTCGACGAGAACGCCGAGGCATTCTCGTATGTGCTGCTCATGCCTCATCGCATGGCCGAGCGCTTGGGTGAGGTCTACTCAAAGCAAGGGCAGCTCTTCCGCTCGTTCTTTGTGCGTTCAATGCAGGAAAAGAAGATTCGCCAGATGGACCCAGACCTGGGCATCGCGCTCTTTACAGGCATGGTCCTGAATATCCCCAGACTCATCAACGACGGCTCGATCCCCGGGCCTGCTTCAACCTATACAGACGAGATCGCGGATGCTGTGATCCGCGTCTTCTCGATCTGACATCGTTCACATCATGAGAGGGACCCCGCCTACGCGGGGGCGTGCCGGGGTCGTGCCGGCACGGCGCGATCGTTGTGTGCACAGCGCGTGCTCAATCCACGGCGGCATCTCAAATGACAGGAGTATCCTCATGAGAATCCAAACCACACTCACCGCACTCACAATCATCACCGCGACCGGCGCTGCCAACGCGGAGGTCATCTCGATTCAGGTCGAGAACACCCTCGGCGACAACAGCTTCTTCTTTACGCCCGTCTGGGTTGCTGCGCACAACGGAGGCTTTGATTCATACACCACCGGCGAGTTCGCGAGCGACTTCGCCGGGATCACCGATCTCGCAGAAACCGGGAACACCGCGCCGATCTCCGAGGCATTCGCCAACAGCGCCGCCGGCGCAGCGGGCGGGGTGGACGCAACCCTCGCATCGTTCGCATTCGAAGGCGACGCGCCCGTCTACTCACCCGGCGAGTCGAGCACATTCGATCTTGAGATCGGCGATGCTTCCGTGAACCGATTCTTCTCGTACGCGTCAATGGTCATCCCGAGCAACGATCTGTTTTTCGGGAACGACAACCCAAACGCCGTCGAACTCTTCGACTCGCTGGGCAACTTCAAGGGCCCGCGTGTCATCGAGATCTATGGGCGCGATATCAACGACAACGGAACGGAGCTGAACGCCGCAGAAAACGGCGCAGCGTTCTCCACCAACGGCGGCGATGCCATCTCCGAACTCGCCACGATCCGTGACTTCTTCGCAGAAACCGGCGACGATGATTACCTCGCCTCGTTCATCGGTTCGACCACCGCAAACAACTCGAAAATCAACTCCGCTTTCGGTGCAGACGACCTCGTCGCCCGGATCACCGTGACCCCAACACCCTCCGGGTTCTTGGCGTTCGCGGGTGCCGGTCTGATCGCGTCTGTTCGCCGCCGCAAGTAAACCAGATTCCTCTCTCTTCATCTCTCTTCCCGCATCGTGTTCTCCGCGAGGAGATGGCGGGGTCGATGTTCACATGTCGGCCCCGTCTTTTCTTTGAGATCTATACTGTCCTATGCGCATCTCTGTCATCATCCCGGCCGCCGGTTCATCTACTCGTTACAACTCGGGTGCGGACGATCCGCTGGGAACCGGCCGCTCAAAGCTCGATGAAGACCTCGGGGGCAAGACCGTGCTCCAACGCTCGATCGAGCTCTTCAACACCCGCGAAGAAGTCGCCCAGGTTATCGTCGCGGGCCCGCATGATGCGGACGCGTTCGCGGACTTCAAACTCCGCCACGCCGATCGCATATCTCTGCTGGGCGCCACGCTCGTTCAGGGTGGGGAAAGTCATCGGTATGAAACGGTTGCCATCGCGTTGCAGGTTGTCGATCCGTCCTGCACCCACATCGCGATCCACGACGCGGCGCGCCCCGCGACGAACGCGGCGTTGATCGATCGTCTGTTCGATGCCGCCAAGACCCATCCCGCCGTGGTGCCGGGCACACCCGTGAGCGACACGCTCAAACGCGTCGATCCAGAACCGCTCGACGACGGCTTGGAAGCCGATCCGGTCGCGTCCATCCTTGGTGTCGTCACCAAGCACTCGATGCATCGAGTCGATTCAACGATTGATCGTGCGAACCTGATGCAGGTGCAGACCCCGCAGGTGTTCGAGCGTGAACTCCTCGCGCGTGCATATGCGCAGGACGATCTGAGTTCGACCGACGACGCGGGACTCGTCGAGCGATTGGGCGAGCCAGTCGTGATCGTCGAGGGCGACCCGCTCAACATCAAGCTCACGCGTGCGGGTGACCTGCCATTGGTCCGCGCGATCATGGGCGTAAAGGGCCCAAGCTCGCGTCCGACGCACAAGCGATTCTGATCATTCTGCGTCCGGCGCGGAGGGGTACATCCCGATAGAGACCGTGACGCGTTTCGTACCCTCGCGCCGGGGCTTGTTTGCGAGAAGTTCGATGATCGCGTCGATGTGCTCGTTGAGCTCGCCAATCTCATCCTGATCCAGCCACCCCGAGGGTGACCCGATGAATGTGTCGCGATCCGGAGCCGGCAGCACCGCGTCGCCGCGTTCAAAGGTCCGTGTGAGTTGCTTGCCTGTTTCCTTCAGCGATGCGCGTGCAAACCCCGCGATCGCGTCGATCATGTCCGCGTCACGATCTGCGTATCGGAAGAACTCGAGGTTACTCGAATAGACCTTCGCGTCGCGACGGGCGGTGCTCTTTGTTCCTTCTTCCACGAGCAGCCCGACCTCGACGAGCTTGTCGATGTGCCGATACAAGGACGCGGCGGGTTTGCCGAGCTGGTTCGCGATCTCGCGGATCGATGCGTGCCCCTGACTCAGCACGACCTGATGGATCGCGTGTCGCACCGGCGAGCTGATCGTGCGGATCTGCTCGGGGTCGCTGATCGTCTCTTCATCCGGTGGGCGTTTAAAAACCATGCCCAAGAATAGCCGATGTTTTAATTTGCAAACGCTTGCAATTGCAAAAAAATCATGTACCCTCTCCATCACGGGCACCCACGAAACTACGCCCGCACAGAAAACAGGAGACCATGATGAAGACCACACGCATCGCGTGCGTGCTCGGGGCGGCGATCGCTGCGTCCCCGTTGCTCGCCCAGCCCATCGCTGATGACTTTGAGAGCGCGACCCCGGGCGCTTTCCCGAGTGCCCAATGGGAGGACATGCTGCACCGCGCGGTCAACACCGCTAGCGACCCGACCATGATCGTCGTCGATACCCTCGGCCCCGACGGTCAACCCACCCGCGCGCTGCAATCCGTCCAGTCACACGGTACCAATGGGTTCTTCAGGGATGTTGCGGACGCTTCGATCCACGAGCTCACGATGGATGTCCGGGTTGACGCGATCCCGACCCCATCCACCGGATGGCCTGTCGGGCTCGGGTTCGTTCGATACTCCGGGACAGGGGATATCAACGCGAACCCTCAGATCGTGCTGTACTCCTGGACGACCCGGCACTGGAACCTCTTCATTGCGCCCATGGAGGGGCGCCCCGCGCTGGATCTGCGGATGTCCGGGCCTCGCTACACCGTGGGGCGTTGGTACACCGCGTGGGTGCGTTTAAACTCGGAAACCGGGCAGATCGATGCGCAGATCCGCGACCCACAGACCACGGAGGTGCTTAACTCGATCTCGCATCAATACGCCGGGTGGGACCCGCAGACCGATCGGTTTGACTCCGTCGTGTTCTTCGATGGCGATCAGATGACAACCCCGGCCCAGAGCCAGGCCACCGTGGACAACATCGTTTATACCCCGACGGAGCGATGTGCCGCGGATCTTGTGATGGATGGCGAACTCAACTTTTTTGATGTCTCGATCTTCCTCGCGTCATTCAACGAACTCGATCCCGTCGCGGACTTCAACAACGATGGTGAGTACACCTTCTTCGATGTCTCCGCGTTCCTCAAGGCCTACAACGCCGGGTGCCCCTGATCTATCGTTTTTCAGCTGAGATGAAAAAAGCCCCCGAGCAATCGGGGGCTTTGTAATCGTGTGAATGAGAGAAATCAGTAGCGGCGTACTACGCCCTTGACGATGCCCTGGATCTGACAGAACTTCACGCGGATCGGCTCGAAGTCCGGGTTCGCGGGTTGCAGGCGGATGTGATCCGGTTCCTTGAAGAAGGTCTTGAGCGTGGTGGATCCGTCCTCGAGCAGGGCGACGACGCGATCGCCGTTGCGGGCAACCTGGGCGCGCTCGAGGAGTACGAGGTCGCCGTCGAGGATGCCCTCGTCTCGCATGGATTCGCCGTCGACCTGGAGCGCGAAGGTTGATCCGGCTTTATCGACGGTCGACAGAAACTCGACAAGGTCAATCTCGTCTGCGTCCGCGACCTTCTCGATCGGGTACCCCGCGGCGATCTTGCCCACGAGCGGGAACTTGAGCGGGCGCGACTCGTCGGGAACTGAGATCCCCTCAGCGATCGATAAAGAGCGTGCCTTGTTCGCCTCGCGAATGAGCGCGCCCTTTTTGATGAGCGCTTCGACATGCTCGAAGACCGTGACCTTGCTGACCCCGATCTCGTCGGCGAGCTCCTGCATCGTTGGGGAATAGCCACGGCGAATACGAGAATCGCGGATCAACTGCAGAATCCGAAGCTGTTTGGGTGTGAGATTCATGTTGCTCATCCTTTCGAGTCGAGTCATAGCCCGTCGCGTTTCGTGAAACGGGTTGAGTGCTCGTCGTTGCGTTCAGTCTCCCAAGCGTTTCCTGGGCCTGTCCCAGAAGATCGCGCTGTGTTCCGATGAGTTGCTGCGCAATCTGCAACAGCCCGATCGTCTCCGCGTGGGACATCTGCTGCGTTTCGTACTGCAGCGGTGCTGTTTCCACGCGTGTCATCCAGCCGCGGAATCCGCGACGGAGAACCTGAATGAGTCCCGCCCGGCGTGGGGACTCGTGAAAGTCAGATACATAGTCGCCGCCGGGGCCAAGTCGTAACAGTGTTGGGCTGCTGGTGCTCATGTCTTTACTCGTCTTTCGTGTCTTCAGGACGAGTCGTCACGACCGTCCTGTGACAGTTCTGATCGGGTATCAGAACAAAAGAGCAATAGCAATTCAACCCTGTTTGTTTGGTATATTGTAGCCGATCATGGGCCAGACGACAAGGAAAACCGAACAAACCCTGCATATCGACTCAAAAACAAGGTTCAAATACCCGAACATGCCTGAACAATTGAGGCGCAAAAGATGCCGAAATCAGCGATCCTGTGTTGTAAACCCTGTTTATCGGACGCGCGCGAATAACGATCCCTCGCGACGGATCAGTCCCTGGATTTCCAGCATCGTCAGCTGCGATCGCAAAGACCCCGGGTCCATATCCAGTGATTCAGAGAGCGCGTCGGCACTCATCGGTTCGGCGATGGCGCGATAGATCTCGCCCAGAATGCCCTCGGGCTCAGGGAGCGGCTCGTGTGTGGGCTTGGGAGAGCGGACCGGGTCTTTGGTCTTCGCTTCATGCGTTCCGAAAAAGAAATGCCGCGCATCTTGTCGGAGGATGTTGAGCACATCTGCCGGTTCCACAACGAGATGCGCGCCGTCACGGAGCAGGTCCAACGAGCCGGCGCTGCTCGGCGAATCCACCCGCCCAGGAAGCGCCATGACCTCACGCCCGTGATCCTCGTTCGCATGACGGGCCGTGATCAGCGCCCCGGATTTACGCCCGGCTTCAATCACAAGCACCCCGAGCGACAAACCCGAGATGATCCGGTTTCGCGCCGGGAAGTTCTTGGCGTCGGGTTTCGTTTGGATGGGGAGTTCGGAGACAACCGCGCCGCCTCCCTCGACAACCTCATCGAACAGCGTCGCGTTCTCCGGCGGGTACGCGTGCGCAATCCCGCACCCGAGGACCACGATCGATTGCCCGTTCGCGTTCAATGCCCCGCGATGTGCCGCCGTATCGATCCCGCGTGCCCCGCCCGACACGATGCACACGCCCGCGCTGCCCATCGCGCTGGCGAATATCCCGGCTTGTTCGACGCCGTAGATGCTGCAATCACGCGACCCCACGATCGCGCACGGATACTTGTGTGCTTTCTCGATATCGAGATGCCCTTTGATGGTCAGGATCGGCGGCGCACCGGGAATCGATGCGAGCAGTGGGGGGTAACCGGGGTCTCCGATCGCCAGAACATGCGCCCCGTGGTCCGCGATGCGTTCGAGTTCCTCGTCGACCTTGTCGATCGATTTGTGCAGGTGCGAGGCGATGCTCGAGGCGGTCTTCGATCCGATCCCGGGCACCTGCCCGATCCGCGATGCGGTTGCACCGAGGACGGCGTCGATCGATCCGAGCGATTCGATCAGATTCGCGATCCGCACGGGCCCGAGCCCCGGCACGAGCGTGAGCGCGAGAATCGAGCGCCCACGATCCGAGCATGTTCCCGGCGCCGGGCCGGTTGTCCCCTCCGCCGAACTCATAACGAGCCGGGCTCCGTCAAACTGAGCGGCGCGTACTGGCGCTTGCTGCCCTTCTCGTTGTGCTCAAGCATCCGCGCCATCACGCGGATGGGCTGATCCGCTTCCACTTCTGTAAGGAGCCGTTTGTCCACGATCCGCTGGGGATACATAAACGCCGGGTCGGGCTTGCGGATCGTGATATACACGACCCAGCCATCACGATCTCGCTCGTCGCGGTCGAGCCGGTAGGACCAGCCGGGGTGCGGGGCCTGCATCACGAGCATGTGGTGCTCACCGAGTGCTTCGAGCCGGATGGGCGGGGCGTTCTCGAGTCGTTCCGCCATGGCGCTCGCGACCTTTTTCTCTTTGATCACCCTGCAGCCACCGAGCATCATCGTTGCCGATGCGATCAGGACGACAAGTAATGATTGTGTCAATAGCGATCTGCGTTTCATAGATAGAGTCCCCGTTCCAATTCGCCGATCGAATCTGAGATTTCGTCTGGTTGTTTGCGTGTTGTATGGTAGCATGAGCACGCACACCCTGCAAAGGGGTGTTGCCTTTGATCATTGTTTCATGTGTATTGAGAGACCCGATGATGCCCATTCTGAGACCCAGACACGCGATGTCGCTGGTCGAGCTGCTCGTGACGATCGTGATCGTCTCGACGCTCACCCTCACAATCCTGCCCGCGCTTGCTTCCGTCCGCGACAAAGCAGAAAACGAGCAGAGCCGCGCGAACCTGATGGCGCTGGGCCAAGGGCGCGACCAGTACGCGCTCGACAATCAGGATCGTATCTTTACTTACAACTGGGTGCCGGGCGAGTCGTACATGCTGCCCGACGGGCGCACAAAGATCGGCAACAGCTGGGCAGATGCGGCCGTGAATCAGAATCTGGAGATCCTCATGCGTCGCACCGGACGCATCAACGGCGTCACAAAGTTCAGGACGATGGCAGGGCGTATACCGCATCGCTCGTTCACGCATCTTGTGCTGATCGATTACATCGCGGGCGATGACGATTCCGTATTCAACGACGATCAACTCGCGATCGACCCCGCGGACCAGAACCGGCTCGTCTGGAGCGAGCACCCGGAGAACTACTCGTACGGCAGCGGAATCCCATACTCCAACGGCGGGGCCCCGGCTGGGTATGACTCGTCCAACTCGTGGTCCGAGCTTCCCACGCTGCAGCGATGGGCGTTTTCTTCCAGTTACGAGATCGTCCCAGCGTCTTGGCAGGCAGATGGGCCCGATGGGTACAGCCCGGTTGCAGATACACCCCATCTCTTCACAAGCGGCGGCAACCCAGACCTCAGCGGACGCCTGACCACCGAGGTCGCGTTCCCTTCGCAGAAGGTGCACATGCACGAGGACTTTGATCGCGAGCAGAACCGCTACCCCTGGTACGCGTACGACCATGCCCGCGTTGAGAAGCTCATGTTCGACGGCTCGCTCAATGCACAGGCATCGGGCGAGGCGAACGATTCCTACTCGCCCGCCGACCCGAACAATGTCTGGCGTCAACGCTATGTCCCTCTCGAACACTTCCCGCTCCCGCTGGATGGGTTCAACGATCAGACGGAACTGAACTTGCGTTTCCGCTGGACGCAGGGCGGGCTGCAAGGGGTCGATTATGAATAACCAACTGCACAGCAGGCGCGCCATGACACTGATCGAACTGGTTGTGATGCTCGTGGTGCTTTGCACGCTCACACTCACGATCCTGCCCGCGATGACAATGATGCGGGATGCAGCAGAGAACGAGCAGAGCAAAGCAAACCTGATGCAGATCGGGCAGGGACGCGATTCGTACGCGACCGACAATAAAGACCTGATCTTTACCTATTCATGGATTCCCGGAGAGGCATACACCCTGCCAGACGGGCGAATAAAAACAGGCAGTAGCTGGCAAGACGCGGCTGCGTATCAGAATCAGGAAATCCTCCAGCGAAGAACGGGGCGGATCACAGGCGCGTACAAGATCAACTCGATCACCTCTCGGCTCCCGCACCGCCGCTTTACGCACCTGGTGCTGCTCGATTATCTCGCCGATTCCAACGATGCCTTCAACGCCTCCACGCTCGCGATCGACCCGGCGGATCAGAATCAGCTCAACTGGCATGAACGCCCGCTCTCCTATGGCTCGGGCAGCGGCGTGCCCTATGCCGACGGCGTTCCCTTCGGCTATGACTCAAGCTCTTCATGGGCAGACTACAACATCCAGTCTCGCTGGGCGTTCTCATCAAGCTATTCAATCGTCCCTGCATCCTGGCAGTCCGATGGGACCAATGGCGAATCACTCTATGTTCCCACTTCGAGCACCCCACACTTGTACGCAGCGAGCGGGTCGAACATCGTGCTCGGCGGGCGACGCATGAGCGAGGTCGCCTTCCCCGCACAGAAGGTGCACATGCACGAGGAGTTCGATTTCGAGCAGAAGCGCTACCCATGGTTCGCATACGACCTGTCGAGAGCCGAGAAACTCATGTTCGACGGCTCAATCAACTCGGAGGAGTCGCGGCGTTCCAATCATTCGTACTACCCGGGTGGGGGGACGATATGGGAACAAAGTTACATCCCGCTCGACGCGCACGCGATCCCGCTGGGCGGCCTGAATGACTCGACCCAACTGAGCTTGCGCTACCGATGGACACGCTTCGGTCTGCAGGGGGCAGACTACGACTGAGCGGCTAGAGATACAGATCCAGCGCCCGACCCGTCGCGGGTTGAATCTGCTGGCGCGTCGTGATGATCCGATTGATCTGCTTCGGGTCCGCATCAACAGGGGGCACCTCGTCGAGCGTCGGGTGCAGATTCGATCCGGCATCGGATCCTCTATGCACGCCGCTGTGCGCACAATCGGGGCGATAGATCACCGCGTCTTCGGAGAGTTCGCGGGCGTGCAAGCCCAGGGCATAGGGCGTCTGGTTCGCATCCTGCAGGACGCGTGCGAACCTCGTCGGCGTCATCGTGTCCGGGACCTTCTTGGGAATCACAACCCGATCCGGGTGCACACGCGCCCCATTCGTCGGGAGTCCCCACGAGCTCGGGTTCGTATATACGGATAGATCGGACGACATGCGCAAGAACCGATGCACGAGCCGTGCCGGCGATGTGCGTCCGAAAAGAACCGGGATGAACTCGTGTTCGGACGATCGGTCCGAACCGATCGTGCGGGGTGTTGCATCCACGCGACACGCATGATGCGTAGGATGTGCGTCCATGCGGACGGACGCGCTCGATTTCGATCTCCCCAACGCGCTCATCGCGACCAAACCCGCGGAGCCGCGTGATTCGTCGCGTTTGCTTGTGGTGCAACGATCGAACCCGGATCGCCTCGAGCATCGCGTGTTCCGCGATCTTCCCGGGTTGTTGTCGCCCAGCGATCTGCTCGTGTTCAATCGCTCGCGGGTGGTGCCGGCACGGTTGATCGGCGAGCGCGAGGACACCGGGAGCAAGTTCGAGGGGTTGTATCTCCACGATGCGCCGGACGCGGACGGGATCGAGTGGATCGCGATGGTGAAGACCAAACGCGCCCAATCCGGGAAGCGCTATGTACTCTTCGATCCCGACGGCAATCGCTCGGGCACGATCGTCGAGCTCATTGAACGCGACGATGCCGAGGGCCCGGGCGCGTGGCGGGTGCGGGTCCAGACGGATGCGCCATCGGGATTGGACGCGCTGCACCGCGTGGGGCGGACGCCCCTGCCGCCCTACATTCTCGCGCAGCGCAAGGCACGCGACGAGGACCCGGGCGATGCGTACGACCGGTCGCATTACCAGACAACCTTCGCGAGCGCCACCGAATCGGGATCGGTCGCTGCGCCCACAGCCGGGTTGCACTTCACGCCGAGCGTGATCGATACGCTCCATCGCAAGGGCGTCGAAACAAGCGAGGTGACGCTGCATGTCGGCGCGGGGACCTTCAAGCCCGTCGATACCGAGACCCTCGAAGAGCACCCGATGCACCATGAGTGGTGCTCGCTGGGCGACGCGGCGGGGCACTTCCCGCCCGAGCCCGATCGGCGCGTGATCGCCGTCGGATCGACGAGTGCCCGGACCCTGGAGAGCTACGCGCAGCTCCACTTGGCACACCCGGGCGGAGCGCTCCCGGAGCGTTACAGCACGGACATCCTCATCGCGCCGGGGTATCAATGGCGGTGGGTGAGCGGGATGGTGACAAACTTCCATCTCCCCCGGTCGACCCTGCTGGCGATGATCGCGTCGATTCTGGATGTGCCCGGGCAGGTCGATGGGCTGGCGCGGGTGCACGAGATCTACCAGACAGCAATCGCGGAAGAGTACCGGTTCTTCTCCTACGGCGACGCGATGCTGATCCTCCCCTGATCCGATATCATTGATCACGGAAATCTGCGTGCGAGACGCGGAAATCGACGATGATGAGGCAGCGATGCGATTGGATGAACTCATCTCGGGCCTGGATGTCTGTTGCGTCACTTCGGGCGCGGATCTGTCATCGATCCGTGTCTGCGATGTGACAGAGGACTCACGGACGGCCGTGCCCGGCTCGTTGTTCATCGCTCGCGCGGGCACGAAGGATCAGGGGCTTCGATATGCGGAGCCCGCGATCGAATGCGGCGCCGTCGCGGTCCTCACGGAACGGGGCGGGGGCAAGGGGATCGAACTGCCGATGCGCTCCAAGGTCGTGATCCTCGAGTGCGAAGATCCGATCATCACGACGGCCCAGATCGCGGAGCGGTTTTACGGGTACCCCTCGTCGAAGCTCATTACCGCAGGTGTTACGGGGACCAATGGCAAGACCACCATCACCCATCTCACCCATCAGCTCGTCGAGGGCGCGGGGGTTCGTTGCGGATTGATCGGGACGGTCGAGATCGACGACGGACGCGAACGAACGCGGGCTTCGATGACGACCCCGCCAGCGCTGGAACTCTCGCGGACCCTCGCGACGATGCTCGAGCACGAGTGCCGGGCAGTGGTGATGGAAGTGTCGAGCCACGCGCTGGATCAGCACCGCACCGGCGCGATCGCCTTCGACGCGGCGGCCTTCACCAACCTCACGGGCGATCACCTCGACTATCACCTCACACTCGATCACTACCGCCAGAGCAAGGCCCGCCTCTTCGCATCGCTCAAGCCCGACGGCGTCGCGGCGATCGTCGGCGATGACGACAGCGCCCGCATCATGATCGATGCGTGCACGGACGGGGCGAGGGTGATCCGCTGCGGGCCCGAGTCCGGCCGCGAAGCGTGGGTGCGGGTAGAGGACGAATCAATCGAGGGGACGGTCGTTGTCATGCATACGCCCGGCGGAGACTACCACGCCCGGATCCCCATGTTCGGTGCGTACAACGCGCTCAATGTCCTGCAGAGCATGCTGATGGCGGAAGCGATTCTGACCCGGCTGGGTGTGCCCGCGGATGAACAGCGGGGCGCGTTCGAGAAGATCCTCCCCAGACTCAGGCTCCCGATGGGGCGTTTGGAACACTGCGAGACCGGCGAGGACGACATCACGGTGCTCGTCGACTTTGCCCACACAGACGATGCGCTGCGTTCGGCGCTCTCCGGGGTGCAGCGGGTTCTCCCGGACGGTGCCAAGCTCTGGTGCGTCTTCGGCTGCGGCGGCAACCGCGATCAGTCCAAGCGTCCGCGGATGGGGGTGGCCGTGGCGGAGTTCGCGGACCACATCGTGGTGAGCTCCGACAACCCGCGAACGGAATCGCCCAGCGACATCATTACGATGGTGCTCTCGGGTATCGAAGACGCGCAGCGTGATCGGGTGCGGGTCCAGCCGGATCGGGCACGCGCGATCCACGATTCAATCATGGACGCCGAGCCCGGCGATGTCATCGTCATCGCGGGCAAGGGGCACGAGACCGAACAGATCCTCCCCGACGCCATGGGCGGCACCCGCACGATCCACTTCGACGATCGCGAGCACGCGAAGCTCGCGCTCCGCGAACGACGACTCCGGGCCAAGGAGTCCAACGCGGAGCGGGCAGGCACATCATGAACGCATGGGCGTGGGATGAGATCGCGCGGATCGCGGGTGGCGTGTGGCACATTGCGCCTGCATCAGACGAGTGCCCATTCGTCGGCGTCTCGATCGACACCCGATCTATCGAACCCGGACAGATGTTCTTCGCGTTCATCGGCGAACAGGTCGACGGGCATAAGTATCTGATGAGCGCGCAGGACTCCGGCGCGGGAGCGTGCATCGTGACCCACGCCGATCGTGTGCCCGATGGGATGACGATCCCGGTGCTGGTGGTGGGGGACGCGCTGCATGCGATGACGCAGCTCGCGAGCGCATGGCGAGATCGCATAGGTGCGCGGGTCATCGCGATCACGGGTTCGAACGGCAAAACGACGACCTGCCGACTCATGCAAGGTGTCTGCGAGGCGGCGGGGAAGACCTTCGCGTCGCCCAAGAGCTTCAACAACGCGCTGGGTGTGCCGATCACGGTGCTCAACACACCGGCCGACACCGAGTTCCTTATTGCGGAGGTGGGCATGAGCACGCCGGGAGAAATCGCGGCCCGCACTCGATTGCTCCGCCCCGACATCGCGATCATCACGAGCATCGGGCGCGCCCACCTCGAAGGGCTCGGGAGCATCGAGAACATCGCCCGAGAGAAAGCCGACCTTATCTCAACCGCACCCGTTGCAGCGGTGGGGGTGATCCCTGATGGGATCGGGGTGCTCGACGATGCACTCCGCGATGACCCGCACCCGATCATGCGTCTGGGCGACGGGTTCCAGATCGAGCAGATCGATCAGGACGGGGGGGCGTTCTCAATTCATACAGTGCCCTTCGGCGTCCCGATCCCCGGCCCGCACAACGCCCACAACGCGGGGCTCTGCGTCCTCGCGGCCCGCGCACTCGGGATCGACGACGACACTATCCGCGACGGACTCACCAACGCAACCCCGCCCGCGATGCGGTTCCAGCGTATCGAGATCCCGACCCAGACCAACCCGATCGTGGTGATCAACGATGCGTACAACGCGAATCCCGACTCGATGCGGGCCGCCCTCTCGACCTTTGTCGCGTTGCAGACACCCGGACGCAAGCTCGCCGTGCTCGGCGAGATGCTCGAGATGGGCACCATCGCACCCGCGGAGCACCAGTCCCTCGCAGATCACGCGATCGGGTACGGTACGCTCGATCAAATCACCCTGCTCGGCGCATCGTTCAAGGACGCACAGACCGATGACCCGCGATGCACCATTGTCCCGGACCGCTCCGACGCCGCGATCGCGCGGATCGCGGCAGAGATCCGCCCGGGCGACACAGTCCTGATCAAGGGATCGCGGGGCGTGAAACTCGAGCGTTTGATCGACAAGTTGGGCGATTTGCACGCGTCTGGCCGATCGAAGGAACAGGAAAACGCCCCGACGAACGCATGATCTATATCCTTCTCGACATCCTGATCAACCGGTTCTATGAGTACAAGGTGTTCGCCGTGCTCGCGGTGTTCGATCAGGTCCAGTTCCGCGCCCTGCTCGCGGCCGGGCTCGCGTATTTCATCGTCGTGTTCTTCGGCAAGCGTGTGATCCGGGCGCTCATCTCCCTCAAGATCGGCGACGGGGGAGAGACCGACGCCGAGCTCCTCCGCGAGCACGCCGCGAGCAAGGCCAATGTCCCCACCATGGGCGGCGTCCTGATCGTCGGCGCGATCTTCATCTCCACCTTCCTCCTCGCGGATATCCGCGTCAATCGGGTCTATCTCGGGCTCTTTGCGTTGCTCTGGCTCGCGGCGGTTGGCGGGGCAGACGATTGGCTCAAGCTCACCGCATCGCGTCGCGGCACGGGCCGACAAGGCCTCTTCTCATGGGAAAAGCTGGTCTTCCAGCTCGGCATCGGCGCGATCGTCGGCTACTTCGGATACCGCTACGGGATGACACCCGACGGCACAGATTCACTCGCGCATGTCCTCAATCTCCCGTTCCAGCGCACCTACGACCCGGACACAGGGCTCGCGAGCGAGTCGCTCTGGTATCTCGGCATGCCGCTCTTTGTGATCTTCTCCACGCTCGTTGTCGCGGGTGTGTCCAACGCGGTCAATATCACGGACGGCATGGACGGGCTGGCCGCGGGTTCGTCGGGGATTGTCAGCTTCGGGCTCATCCTGCTCGCGCTCATCGCGGGCACACAGAGCGCGGCCCAGTACCTGCTCGTGCCGTATATCCCGTTCACCGATGAGCTCGCCGTCATGGCCGGCGCGATGGCCGGCGCGTGCCTCGGGTTCCTGTGGTGGAACTGCAAGCCCGCGCAGGTCTTCATGGGCGACACCGGCTCGCTCGCGCTGGGCGGGTGCATCGGCTACATCGCGGTCATGACGCGACAGGAGTTCGTCGTCCTGCTCATGTGCGGCGTGTTCCTCATGGAGATCGGCTCGGTCGTCATGCAGGTCGGCTGGTTCAAGTACACCCGCATCAAGACCGGCACCGGACGACGCATCTTCCGCATCGCGCCCTATCACCACCACCTGCACCAGGGCGGATGGGCCGAGAACCAGGTCGTGGTGAGACTGTGGCTGATCGCGATCCTCTTCAGCGTGGTCGCACTGGCGACGCTGAAGCTGCGATGAGTCACGCGTCGGGGTCTTCGGAGTTCTCCTGATTCGCGCTGATATCCAGACCGCCGATTTCACTGCTCGAGACGCCCTCGATCGCATCCATCGGCAACACACTGAGCTTGGCGTCCGATTCGAGAACGACCAGCCCGATGTCATCGAGCGTGGCGTATCCGTTTTCTCGGATCGCGGACATGATCTCTGATTCCGTGACGCGGGATTGCTTCATCGCGTCGCGTTGGTACACGCCGCGGAGAACCAGCACGCTGGGCGAGGCGCGAACGATCGTGCACACGAGCTCGCTGCGGATGATGAGACTGGTGAGGAACCACTGGAGCCCGAAGAGCAGCCCGATCGCGAGCAACCCCTCGGAGATGGACACATCTTTAAGCAGCACGGGCGAAGCGATGATGCTCCCGATGGCAACCGTAACGATCCAGTCGAAGTTGTTCATCTGCGAGGTCGATCGCTTGCCGGTGAGTCGGACAAAGGCGATGACCGCGATATAGAGCACCGGGGTTGCGATGAGCACGCGCTCAAGATTGTCCCAGCTATCGAAGAAGAGCGATGCGAGTGTGTGCATGAATGGTCCTCTCGTGGGTTCATCTGGTCTCAGAGAGTGTATGACGCTCTTTTCTGCACCAAGCGATCCTATTATGATTCATCAATCTGCACGGAATTGAACAAAGGAGAGATCATGACCACCGCGACGCTTCCCAAGCACTACTCCGATCTTATTGCCCTCAAACGCCAGACCGGGATGCTCGGGTCGATCGGTGCATTGGTGAGCTGGGATCAGGAGACCTACATGCCACCAGCAGGCGCCAAGGCACGCGCCGAGCAGGCATCGACCCTCGCGGGGATCATCCACGAACGCAAGACGAGCAAGAAGATCGGTGATCTGATCGCCGAGTGCGAGCAGGATCCGGAGCTCAACCACGAGGGCAGCGCCGAAGCGGCCAACATCCGCGAGATGCGCCGCGATTACGACCTCGCCACCAAGCTGCCCAACGATCTCGTCGAGTCGCTCGCAAGGGCGCAGTCCGAAGCGCAGGAGTGCTGGAAGGACGCACGCAAGAACAACGACTTCCCCTCGTTCGTCCCCGCACTCACCGAGGTCATGAACCTCACGCGTCAGAAGGGCGAGTGCTACGGCATCGACGACGGCGGCGAGATCTACGACCCGTTGCTCCAGGAGTACGAGCCGCACACCACGGCCAAGGACATCGAGGCGGTCTTCACCCCGCTGCGCGAACGCCTCAGCGCGTTCATCGCAGAACTCACAGAACAGGGCACCGCGCCTCGCGTGGATTTCCTGCATCGCGAGATCCCGACCGACAAGCAGCACGCCTTCGGCGAAACCGTGACGGCCAAGCTCGGCTTCGATTACAAGAAGGGGCGCCTCGACACCACGACTCACCCGTTCTGCTCAGGCTTCGGCCCCGGCGACACCCGCATGACCACGCGCTACGCGCTCGACAACTTCCCCGACGCGATCAGCTCCACCATGCACGAGTGCGGTCACAGTTTATATGAGCAGGGCCTCCCCAAGGAGGGCGAACTGTTCGGCACACCCCTGACCGACTCGGTCTCGCTGGGCATCCACGAGTCGCAATCACGCATGTGGGAAAACATGGTCGGCCGCAGCAGGGCGTTCTGGAACTGGGCCCTGCCCGTCGCCAACGAGCACTTCGACGGCGCATTCAGCGACATCGACCTGGAAACCTTCACCAAGGCGATGAACACCTGCACGCCCAGCTTCATCCGCGTCGAGTCCGACGAGAGCACCTACAACCTGCATGTCATGCTCCGCTTCGAGATCGAACGCGCCATGATCAGCGGCGACCTCGCCATCAAGGACCTCCCCGGCGCGTGGAATGAGAAGTTCAAGTCCATGCTGGGCCTCGACGTGCCCAACGACGCACAGGGCTGCCTGCAGGATGTGCACTGGAGCTTTGGCCTCATCGGCTACTTCCCGACCTACACACTGGGAAACCTCTACGCCGCCCAGATGTGGGAGACCATCAATCAGCAGATCCCCGACCTCGACGAACAGATGGCACACGGCGAGTTCAGCGCCCTGCTCGACTGGCTCCGCGTGAATATCCACCAGCACGGCCGCCGCTACTCCGCCGCCGAACTGTGCGAGCGATCAACGGGCAAAGCGCTGAGCGCGGACCCCTTGATGCGGCATCTGGAGTCACGGGTGAAGCCGGCGTATGGGCTGTGATGCGCTTTAGACACATCGAATTTGGGCTCGTGCAAGACTGATCTAATTCTTCACAAACATGTTTGAACGCAGAAATGGAATCAGTTAAACTGAGGCTCTCACGAAGGGGGTCTTGATGAAGCCTTTGGCAGCATTCCGCACCGTTGTTTCAGTATTGTTCATTGGTTTTGGACATCATTATGTCTTTGGACAATGTGTTGCTTGGGACACGCTCAGTATTAAACAGATGACAGCTTCGGTTGGCGAAGAGCTTGAAATTTGTGCTGATACAACCGGGCGAGTTGGCTCAGTAAAATTCTATCTCGATGTACCTCCTCTCGGTAGCTTCAATCCAAACATCGATCAACTTGTAGATGTTGGCGAAAGTGACGGTAGTATTTGTTGGGTTGGCCGACCCCGTGTTGGGTGCGATTGGGGTGCTGGCCCAGCAACTATTTGGTGTGAGATTTATCCAGCCGATGGGTTGCCGTGTTTGCCGATAGTTGATTCAGTACAGGTCACGGTGGTTGAGTCTGGAACTCTCTCAATTAGCCTGATAGAGCCGGACAATGACTTGTTTATTCACCAAGGCGAGTCCATTGATTTTGCTTGGACTGAACTCGACTCTTGTGGCGCAACAATACGGTTTGCATTAGATCCTGATTTCTTGTCCGATGAGCCGTGGACAGGTGCGCCGAATCACATCGATTTGCAGCAACCAGTTGTCGGGCGAGGATACGGCGGCGAAGCATCGTTCAACACTACGGGAATACCATCTGGGTCTTATGTTCTTTGGGCATCCATCGATAACGGTAAAGAGGTAGCATTTTCTCGCTCCAAGTCTGTCATCAATGTAAGCGTGTTTACGGGTGACTCCCCATCTCACACCATGCCGGATGACCGGTTGCTCGATCTGGACCCGGATGCAGATGGGCTGGTGTTAGTCACTCATGGTTGGTGGAACCCATTGAGTCACGTCATTTTGCAGCAGCAGCGACACAGTTTCTTGCACCCGTTTGAGAGTATTGCTCGGGGAATCCGATCGAGGCTTGAGTCACAACATCCGGGCGAGAAATGGCAAGTCATCGTTTACGACTGGTCAGACAGGGCAGCGACCTTTACTCCTTGGTGGGCCAGAGCTAGAGCAGGCAGCATAGGAGATCGGTTAGGGCAGCAAATACGAGATCGGGATAAAAAATATGAACATGTACATCTGATAGCTCATAGCGCTGGATCAAATCTTATTAATTCAATTGCTAGAAGCATCTGGTACGACAGAATTGTAAACCAAAATTTTTCTACCAGTATACACACTACTTTTCTAGATCCTTTTACAGATGCCTACTTCCTAAGATACGGCTTTTATTCTGATTGGTCTGATTGTTATTATACGGAAACAGTTTCAAATGAGTGGGAGGTTTTGTACCCTCGGCTTCATGATTTGCTACTCGCCAGTGCGGGCATTCCTGTTTTTAATTCTTGGAATGTGAAGGTGGATTTTCCTTATTCTGAACAATGGTGTATGCCAGATTCGGATATATACCATTCATATCCCCCTGAGTTTTATCTTGATCATCTCGAAACTTGTCCAGAAGACTGGCCTCTCGCTGGGTACACATTGGGTTGGGAACTGGCTCGAGAAAATGTTGGGCTGGGTGGTGAGTGGTTTGTGCCTAATGATGCGGAATATCAGTACAACTCACTATCCCCATTAGTATTGCCTGGTACTCCGTCGGAAGCCATCCAGCCTCGCGGTGATTCGCCGTCAACACAGGCATTTGGTTTGCGGAGGTACTCCGAGTTGGATCCTTCTAACTTGATGTCGCAAATATCTGGCTCAGGGGAAGTCATTATTGGCAGCACGGGGTTCAGTCTGATCTCAGATGAAGTTCCCGATGAGGTAGTTTGGCTAACACTCAATATCACAGCCACTGACCAATTTGATAGTCTCCAGATGCGGGTGTCGTACGATGAGGCTGTTGATGAAATCCTTTTGCGGGTCTACCGAGATGGGGATGAAGTTCTTTCCAGTCTACATTCGGGAATGGAAGCAAGCGAAAAGATTCTGAATGTATATATTCCAAATCATTTTGAACCAGGTGCACCGCTTCAGCCTGGAGAGTATCAGCTGACTTTTCGAGTCGATAACTTCAGCGGAATGGCATCAACAATCCAAATTGAATCTATATCTCTCGGCCTCAATGTGACATTCGATTCTGATGTGAACGGTGATGGAGTGGGCGATGTTGAGGATCTGTACGAGATACACCGCAACACGATCGATCTAGACAAAGACGGTGTGGCAGATGACAATGACATCAATCTATTGCACGATTGGATTCGAAGATACGAAATCGAGAGTTTGCCACGTCGTTGAACAAGAATGAATCAAGATAGTTAGCACTCCAAGTTCTTTGATGAGACTGCGTCACCTCCACGCCACCCTACGCCTTCGCCTCTTCACTCGCCTCCAGCGGCTCATAGTCGCTATACCCCTCCGCGCCCCCGCCATAGAAAGTGCTCTGATCCGGCTCGCGATACGGCCCACCCCGACGAACACGCTCCGCATAGTCCGGGTTCGGAATCCACGGCCGCCCAAACGCGATCGCGTCCGCCCAGCCCGATTCGACGGCCTCCGCCGCCTGCTCGGGTGAGTAGTCGCCATTGCCAACATACACCCCGCCGCCGGCCGTCTTGAACGCCTCGACAATCGCCGGGATGACCTCAGGCGTCCGCGGATCAAGCTGCGTGCGGTCCCAGGTTTCCACGGCGTGCAGGAACGCCAAGCCCAGCTCACCCAGCCCCCTGGCCAGCGCCGAGAAGGTCGCCTTCGGGTCGCTGTCCACCACATCGCGGTGCTCACTCAGCGGCGAGATGCGGTAGCCCACCCTGCCCGCATCGCCCCACGCGTCCACCACAGCGCGTGCGACCTCCAGCGGCAATCGGAGCCGGTTCTCAAGCGACCCGCCATAGCTGTTCGTCAGCTTGTTCACACCATCGCGGGTGAACTGATCGAGCAGGTAGGTGTTCGCGCCATGAATCTCGACGCCATCGAAACCCGCCCGCTTGGCGCGGGCAGTCGCGTCGGCAAACTCGCGGACGACCTCGGGCATCTCGTGCTCCTCAAGCATCCGCGGCGTCGAGTTCTCCACCCGCTCGAAGCTCTCGTCGATATAGGTCTGAGAGCCAGACGGCACATCCGTGCTGCTGACCGGCGCCTGATTGCCCGGCTGCATCTTGTAGTGCGAAACACGCCCAACATGCCAGAGCTGCAGCACGATCCGCCCGCCCGCTTGGTGCACCGCATCGGTCACCTTCTTCCAGCCGGCCTCCTGCTCGTCGCTGTGCACGCCCGGTGCGCCGTAATAGCCGTGCCCACGCGCCGAGACGGGCGTGGCCTCGGCGATGATCAATCCCGAGCCGGCCCGCTGGCGGTAGTATTCGGCCATGATGTCGTTGGGAACGCTGCCGGGCATCGTCGATCGCGCCCGCGTAAGCGGAGCCATAAAGATGCGGTTGGGGGCCTGAATCGAGCCAACGGTCAGCGGCTGGAAGAGTGCGTCGTGCATAAAGGTCTCCGACTAGGGATGGGCGTATCCATTCGATCATAGTGATCGCGTGGACGCATAACCAACCGAACGGTTGGGTTATTCCCTATTGTGGGAGATTCGCCTTCTCCAGATCTGGGGAGGATCAGTTACACTCTTAAGCAGGAATCTGACTCACTTGTTGCGAATGGCTGCTCAGAATCACAGGTTCAAATGGAACAACTGTCAATTTGAAGCATGTTTTCACCAGCAAAGTCACCTCGGCTGGCTCAAGGGGCATGACGAAAGAATAAAGCAACAAAGAGAATGCCAGGCTGTAGTAGCATTTGTGGCTAGTAGTCCCTCGAATGGCTATGGAGGCATCAGTTTCTCTGTCTACCAACATATTTGAGTATGTATTTTGTTCGGGAATAGCCACCAAGAATCGCATGCTTGTATATGCTGTGAGTCGTGCTATTATGAAGACAATGAAAACATCACTGACAATATTCTTGTTTAAGAAGAGTTTTGAAAACGCCGAGGATGCGATTAAAGTCTGTAAGCTAGATGGGTATGAGTTGTATCCGAGTCCGGGCGTAGACTTCGAATCGAAGTGCTACGCAAAATCAAAGCCTACTGGTATCCCTAAATGGGTTGCTTTCTATGATGATGGCGTAAATTTTCCGGCAAATTTATTTGGAAACAAATCTTCCTCTTTAGTGCTGTTTTTAAAATCTGCAGGAAGAATATTTGCGGTTACTGAAGGGTCCGGTTTTCATTGCATACCAAGGGAATTTATTGAGGGAGATTTTGGGCTTCGCGCGTGCTTAAATTCTATTGGTGATAACGCTCTTCGCTCATTGCAGACTCGAAACCTTGATCCCTTGACGGTGCAAAGGCTTGAGGTCTCAAATCAAAAGACCTCACTAAGGTCGTTTGCGTTAGACCAGAGGCGTGACCTGTTGGCGAGAGTTGAGGGTGAGCCTGAAGATCGGTCTAATGGTATTAGCGTGTCTGGTGCAGACTCGTTACGCTTGCACATAGATACTACGTTTCCGCAGTTGGCCGAGGTGTGTGCAAATATGCTACGGTTGTCGGGTGGAACGAAGTATCGAAAAATGTACAAATTTATCGATCAAGTTCGACGTGTTACTGATCCGCAACAGATTCATGAGCTTGACACTTGTCTTGGGAGGCAGCTTGCCAGGCCGTCACTATACCCTTGCTTGGGGCTGGCGCTCCCGAAAATTGATCGATATGGCTCTATCTCTTCGTATGTCGCAAAGTTGTCGCATCAAGTCCTTGCTGATTCGGGGGACTTGGCAGATGGATCCATACTTCAGGCGGTGTCTCAGATTGAAGGTGTAGATGATTTATTGAGGTCGGTCCGAATTTATGCAGAGGATGGCGATTCTGTTCGTGTAGAGTCTGGGGTTTTGCGAGACTGGATTGTGACGGAAGTGAACTGTGATAAGCGGAAGTACATACTATCTGCTGGCTCGTGGTATTTGGTGAGTCCCAGTTATGTCAAAGAAGTTAATGATGGCGTAAAGTCTTTACGAACGATAAAAAAGCGTGGTTATCTGCCACCCATTAGAAAAAATTCCACTACAGGCAAGGTGGAGCCTGAGGGGGAGTATAATAAAAGATGCGCTAGTGGCAACAGGAAGTGTTTGGATCAGAATAATATTTATATGGAAAAGTGGGGGGCGGTTGAGCCTTGCGACCTCTTTTCTTCTGATCGACATATTATTCATGTCAAAAAACAAACTTCGTCCGCCACTCTTAGCCACCTATGGGCGCAAGGTGTGGTCAGTGCTCAGTTGATGATTGAAGATAAAAAATTTCGAACAGAATTGCGCCGTAAGCTTGGCGATTTGTCTGGCCTTGTTCCTCTCGATGGCGTTAAGCCCTCGGATTATACGATCGTCTATGCCATTGCAACGGTGAAGGATAAATTCCCGCTGTGCCTGCCGTTCTTCAGTAAGGTTAATATGTTGTACAATATTAATAATTTGAAGCTAATGGGTTATGATGTTAAAATATGCAGAATAAATTATATTCAGGATGACAGTCTTTGAGTAGGTGTTGTCGTGGTCTCTGATTTTGTTTGCTGCGAACGTGTGTTCTTCCGGTCTTTCGTTGCGATCTCCCCTTTACTCTACTCTCTGTGGTATACTCATACGCTAACACAAATACCCAGTGATCCACCCCCTCTTCGAGCCCTTCGCGATCTTCGCGTTCACCCCGCGCATCACCGGAAATGTGCGCACAAAACGGTCGCCGAGCGCGCGCTCTCAAAGATTTCCAAAGATTTTTTCTATCCCCTGCACCACAACACCTTACGCCCAAGCAAGCACACGCTTACTGACCGGTTCTGTGCGCACAAACCGGGCGCGACCCTGTGTATATAGAGGCACGCAACTCCGCGGCACCTCATCACATCGAAAGGGCCAACCCATGCGCATGCTCACCATCGAAGAACACGAAACCAACCGCACGCCCACCGATCACCCCCGCGTCGCGCAGCTCCTCCACGATCTCCTCGACCCCAACACCACGCCCCTGCAGATCTGCGAGATCCACAACATCACCCTCGAACAGCTCGCCGCCATCATGGACTCCGACGCCTACCACCAAGCCGCGGCCGCCATCAAACGCATCGCCCACCAACGCCAGGACCTCATCGACGACCACACCCACCTCCAGGACCTCGCCCTGCAGCGCGCCATCGCCAACGATGCCTACCTCGCCGCCACCGACATGGACCAGGCCGCCGCCTCCCGAGACCCCAAACGCGCCGCCATCAAAGCCAGATACCTGGAAACCGCCCGCAAAGCCACACGCCACTCCCGCTCATCCAAGCGAGTGACCAACCAACGCGAGACAGAACACCTCTCCTCCCCCGCGAGTCGAAGATCCGCCTCCGGCGCAACGGGGGGGTGCCGAGCAGAGCGAGGCGGAGGGGGTCTTCACGAAGATCAGCGTTCGAAGGAAGCCAGCCGACTTCGATCCCCTCACTCTTTCCCGGCCAGCGTCTGCTCTGCCTCCGCGACACATCGATCGATCCGCGCACCCACGCCGTCTTTGCCGATGATCGCCAGCGTCTGCCCCAATGGAGGCGACACCGGGCCGCCGGTCACCGCGACGCGGATGGGCTGGGCAACCTTGCCCATGCCGACCTCGTGCTGTTCGCAGAAGTCCTTGACACCCTGCTCGATCACTTCCGGCGTGAACGGCTCGATGGAGTCAAGGAACGCTCGGTAAAGCTTGAGCATCTCAAGCCCCTTGGCATCGCCCTTGAGCAGCGCCTTGTGCAGCGCCTTCCCGTCGAACTCGATCGCGTCATCGTCGATAAACGCAAACCCGATGACGGATCGCCCATCGGCAAGGGTCTTGCAGCGGGTCTTCACCGCCGGGGCGAGCAGCCGCATGTCCTCGGCACTGAACCGCTCGCACAGCGCGGGGTCGTAGGTAGTTGCCCACTCGCGCCAACGCGATGCAAAGTCGTCGTCTGAGAGCTCGGCGATGGTGTCGGCGTTGAAGCTCAACAGCTTCACCCGATCAAACTTCGCCTGCCCCTTGCCCATGCCCTCGAACCCGTAGTGCGACGCGAGATAGTCCATATCGAATCGCTCGACATCCGTGCCGTCCTCGTTCTTGGCCTTGGGGTTCCATCCCAGCAGCGCGAGGTAGTTGTTGAGCGCCTCGGGCAGGTAGCCGGCACGCCGGAAGTCCTCGACATCGATCTCGGGCAGATGAACATCCAGATGATTCGCCAGCGCAATGAGCTGATCGCTGGGAAGCTGGCGCGTCTTGTCCTTGAGCCACTTGGCAAAGTCGGCGTCGCTGAGCCCGTCGATGGGTGACGATTCGAGTTTGGCCTCTTTGACCGCCTTCTTGGCGGTCTTGTCCTTATCCCGCTTGCTCATCTTCGACCCGTCGGGATTGAAGATCAGCGGCATATGCGCATAAGTAGGCGAGTCGAACCCCAGCGCCCGCTGGATCGCGATATGCCGAGGCGTGTTGATCAGATGCTCTTGCCCACGCAGCACATGCGTCACTCCCATCAGCGCATCATCGACAACCACAGCCAAGTGGTAGGTCGGGAACCCGTCGCGCTTCCGGATAATGAAATCGTCGAACTCGTCAGGCCCAACGGTAACATCGCCCAGGATCTGATCGTGCACCGTGATCGGTTCATCAGGCATCTTGAGACGCACGACATGCGGCTCGCCGGCCGCCAGTCGCTGCATCCGCTCCTCGCGCGGGATCTCAAGGGCCGCCCGGTCGTACTTGTAGCCCGTCTTGGCTTCGATCGCGACCTTGCGTTTCGCCTCCAGCTCTTCGGGAGTCTCGAATGCGGGGTAGGCGTGGTCGGATTCGATGAGCTTGTTGATGTGCTCGTTGTAGAGGTCGAGGCGTTGGGACTGGTAGTAGGGCCCGACGGCGCGATCGTCGCCGCCGATGGTTTTACCGTCGTGCTCAACGCTGGGCCCGTCGGCCCAGTCGATCCCGAGCCATGCGAGGTCTTTGAGGATGCCCTGTGTGGATGATTCGGAGGAGCGGGTCTGGTCGGTATCCTCGATGCGGAGCAGGAATCGCCCGTTGCTCCCCTCATTCTGGGCGTGTTGGGCGTACGCCCAGCACAGCAGGGCTGTTCGTGCCCCCCCGATGTGGAGGTGCCCGGTGGGGGAAGGGGCGAAGCGGGTGATGACGGTTTGATCGTTCGGGGTACTCATAGGTTCTGATTTTAGCCGCCATTCTGATCGGTCTTGCTCGGTGTGTGGGGTAGATTGCCTAAGCGATGCTTGTGATCAAAAGCATTTGATGTATACTCGCGGTATGTCTGGCGAACTTCATTGATAACGAGTTGGAGATTTAGGATGGATAATCGCATATCGAAGTATTCTTTTCGGTTGATCACATTGGTTGCGATCTCAGGAACATCAGTTGCCTGGGCGCAGGATTGTGATCCTGATGATGTCTTCCATGCAGGGGAATCCATTCTGTATCACGGCGAGATCGATGGGTTCGACATCAGGGATGTTGATCAGGACGGTGTGCCGGAGATTCTTGTCGCTCAGGACACGAGATCGAACCAGGTTCACATGATCCATGTTCTTGGTGTTGACCAGCAGGGGCAGTACGCGCAGGAGTCGATTCAGTTGCCTAGCGGGACGGGCGTGATGCGGGACGCGTTCTTTGCGGATATCAACAACGATCAGCATCTGGACATCGTTGTTGGCACGATCTTCAATGTTCTTGTCTATACGGGCAATGAGAGCGGGACCTACTCCGGGCCAGCCATGTATGACGCGGATCTGAGCGGCAGCTTGAATGCGATGTATGCGGCGGACATCAACTCGGACGGCGCGATCGATGTCATGACTACGGTCGATCAGTCCAGCAATCTGAATATCTATCTGAATGACGGTGCCGGCTCATTGCTGCCGCCGGTATTGCACAACTTGCAGACGCAGCATTCGCGGGTCTGGTTCGATGACATCAATGGCGACAATCACCTTGATCTTGTGTATCAGCCGGTTTTCGGCGATGGCAATGTGTGGTCGAGCATTGGCATCGGCGATGGTACATTCCAGGGTTTGGTTCTGCAGAGCGTTCCTGATATCGATGTCACGATCAGAGAGATCCGGGATATCGACGGCGATCAGCATCCAGACATTCTCGCGGATGGGCAGTCCGCTACCGGTCCTGAAACATATGTGATCCGGATGTTCGGGCAAGGTGACGGTTCATTCACCGTTGCAACGCCCTATGAGACATCGTCGGCGGTTCAAGGGTTGTCCGACCTCGACGGCGATGGGATCGATGATGTAGTGCTTCAGTCGGATCAGGTTTCGTTTATGCGCGGGTTGGCTGGAGGCGAGTTCGATCCAGAGACATCGCTGTTCTCGCTTGGTGCGGACCCGCTTGGGATGCTCTTTGCGGATCTGGATTCGGATGGCGATCAGGACATCGTTGTTCATCATGAGCCGACGAACAGGAGTTATCTCCAGATCCTGCGGAACGCGGGCAACGCGGCGTTCCCGAATCCGCAGCGCGTGGAGATGGCCGAGGTTTCGAACTCTCTGCGGGTTGCAGATCTGGATGCTGATGGGGATCTTGATCTCGTTGCGTCCACGACTGGCGCGTTTGAGGAGGAGCCGAGCGTGTTCCTGAACGATGGCGATGGGACCTTCCCGGTTTCGGGTCAGATTTCGCTGCCCGGGCGTCATAGCAATCTTGATCTTGGTGATCTGAACGGTGACGGGATCCCCGACATCGTGACCGCGAACCAGTACAGCGATGACTTCAGTGTGCATCTCGGGGTTGGTGACGGGACTTATGCGGCGCCGGTGACTTATGGGATGGGCGAGGAGTATGTTCCGTTCATTGCGCTTGCGGATCTGACGAACGACGGGATTACGGATGTGATCGCGATGTATACCAGCCTCGACAGGGTGGATATCTACCCGGGGCTTGGCAATGGTTTCCTTGGCTTGCCGAGTTCTCAGCAGCTGCCTGCCCGTCCGTACCGGTTTGCCGTGGGTGATATTGACCTTGATGGTGATCTTGACATGGTCGTCAGTCACTACACGGACGATCTTGTGTCGGTCCATACCAATGATGGGTCCGGATCGCTTTCGCAGGTTGGCTTGATCCAGCCGGCTGATCAGGTCTGGTCGGTCACTCTTGGTGACCTTGATTCCGATGGGGATTCGGATCTCATTCTCGGGTCAAGGGCAGACATGCTCCACATCTACAGCAATGACGGGAGCGGGAGCTTTGTCGCTCATGTTGATCTGGACATGCCCAACTCACCACGCGAAGCACATATCGCGGACCTGAATCATGATGGCCACCCGGACATTGTGAGTGGTTTGCTGCATCAGCTCAGCGTGTTTTATGCTGATGGCTTCGGTGGGTTCGAGCAAGCGGAGCACATGTTTATCGAGGGCAGCGCGAAGGCATCCGTGATCGGCGACCTCGATGGGAATCAGAGTCTCGATATCGCGGTTATGTCGGAGAACGAGGACCAACTCACGGTGTTCCAGAGCGGCTGCATCCCGTGTGCCGCTGATCTGAATCGTGACGGTCTGCTGAACTTCTTCGACGCGTCCGCGTTCGTGGTTGCGTTCCTGGATCAGGATGAGTTGGCGGACTTCGATGAAGATGGTGATGTCACAATCGCAGATGTGTCCGCGTTTCTGTCCGCGTTCAATCAGGGTTGTCCGTAACTCGTCTGCGGGGGCGCGCATCTTCTGGGGCATCATCCCAGCGGGCGGCCAGTGCCTCTTCGGATGCGCGGTAGCCGCAGTAGATGCACTGGCCCCGTCTCACTCGCTTGCGTTGGATGCGCCATGTGCGGAGGCGGTGGGTGCGGGAGAGGACGATCCAGATCCACCATGGGATGGAGAGGATCAGGGCGGTGTGGGGGAGATTGAGATCGAACTCGATCGTTGATTGTGTTCGGTGCAACTCGAACCGCACGCTGCCCCAGTGGTAGAGGTGGTGCCAGAACGGTGTGTTCGGTGCGGCTCGGCGTTGCTCGGTCGTTCTCTGTGCGTCCAGCTGCGTTCTGCGGATGCTGAGCAGGTTGATTTTGCCCTGCTTGAGCAGCCACCAGCCGTTCCAGCGGGTCGTGACTGGTTTGGGGAGGGAATGATCTGGCTCGGGCACGCGGTACTCGCGTCCGACCACGACCGCGGCCGGGGTCGATTGAGGCACCACGAATCCGACGCTCATTTCTGTGAGCAGTTCCCGCAGCTTTTCGTCGTCCGCGAGCGCTTCGCGGGCACGCT
Source organism: Phycisphaerales bacterium (assembly GCA_965216865.1). Classification (GTDB taxonomy): domain Bacteria; phylum Planctomycetota; class Phycisphaerae; order Phycisphaerales; family UBA1924; genus UBA1924. The sequence goes on along the minus strand of OZ244206.1, from coordinate 1,071,526 downwards.
CTGTATCGACGAACGGGCCTGTCGCGATTGGCGGGTAGAACTTGGTTATCCCGTACGCGCGATGATCCGCGAGCGTTATCCCACAGATGACGGAGATCATGACGGAAGCGCAGAGCACGAGCCACTTGATGCGGTCGCGGTGCCACCTGCGGGGCACCAGCCGAGATACAGCCCAGCTTAGAAAGAACAGGATGCCAAGGTAGCCGATGATCGTGAGGTAGCTCAGTGAGTAGGTACGCTGGATGCCTCCTGCGTCGCTGATCTGGATGTGGAAGCCCGGCCACCATGTGGTGTAGGTGATGCCCTGCCCTGCGGCGTTGGGATGGGCTGACGCTCGCGTTCTTGGGTTGCCCATCTCAAAGATGCGTGTGTGATTCACATGCTGGCCGAACACTGCGTAGTTGGAAGTCGAATAATGGTTTGTCTCCAGGTGATGCACTTCGAGGCGTACTCGACTTACATCCTGCGCCATGCCGTGCTCGTTCTCGCCTGCGATGGCGTCACTCAGTTGGTTCCTGATTCGCTGGATGGATTCGTGCTTTCCGCCGAGGACCATCTGCAGTTCGCTGAAGTAGATCGAGTGTTCGTCGACGGTCTCTGTGTACTGGGCGGGCTGTGTTGGTGCGTTCGTGTTGGCGAGTGCCGTGTGGTCGATGACATGCGTCCCGATGTTGGAGACGAGCATCAGGGCGATGATGTGCCCGGCGCACAGCGTGACAAAGAGCAGCCAGAGGTAGGCGCGGGTGCCGTGGGTGGTGAATGGGTAGCGGTCGCGGATGCGGGTGGTGTCGCCGCCGCACTCGGGGCAGGTGTGCTCGTAAGTCTTTTCAGTCTCGGGCATAATCCCCCTTGCCATGGGTGATTGAGTATACCGGATCGAATCATCCCGGTTGCCTCTTCCAAATTTGCATGAGTCTTGCTAGACTCCCTGTTGGACTGAGCACACCGGTCCGGACAACTCAACCCGCGGGCATTGCCGGCCCGCGATGCGACGACTGGCGTTCAGACCCGCCGCACCGGAGCCGACACGGCCCGCCCGAAAGGAGGCGGCAGCCATGGCTCAAAGATCCCCGGCGGATATCAGAAACATCGCACTTGTAGGACAAACCGGAGCGGGGAAGACGCTCCTGGCCGAACGCCTCCTGTTCGCGACGGGCACCATCGACCGCATGGGCTCGATCGAGGACGGCACCACCTTCTCGGATTGGTCCGACGAGGAAAAGCACCACAAGCATTCATTGCGTACGAGCATGCTGCACTTCGATCACGAGGGGCACATGGTCAACATGATCGATACACCCGGTCTTGCGGATTTCTCGGGCTTGGCGATCTCCGTGTTCCCGGCCGTCGAGACTGTCTGTGTCGTCATCAACGCGCACGACGGGATCGCGCCGATGACGCGGCGGATGATGAACATCGCCAAGCAGCGGAACCTGCCTCGGATGATCATCGTGAACAGGATCGATGATGACGGTGCGGACCTCGAAGCGTTGACCGATCAGATCAAGGAGGAGTTCGGCTCGGAGTGTCTTCCCATCAATCTCCCGACGCCCGATCGCAGCGCCTGTATCTCGGTCTTTGATGATGAGGGCGAGGGTGACACGCTTTTCTCTTCTGAGGGTGAGGCGCACCAGGCCATTATCGAGCAGATCGTCGAGGTTCAGGACGAGCTCATGGACAAGTACCTCGAGGATGGCGACGAGCAGAACATTTCCAAGCAGCAGTTGCACGATGTGTTCGAGCAGGCGTTGCGCGAGGCGCACCTGGTGCCGATTGCGTACTGCAGCGCCAAGTCTGGCGCGGGCATCCCGCAGCTGCTGCATCTGATCGCATCGCTGCTGCCCAACCCGCTGGAGGGCAACCCGCGTCCGTTCCTCAAACGCGACGAGGAGGGCGGCGACGAGCACGAGTTCCATGCCGAGCCCGACCCGTCGAAGCCCGTGCTGGCGCATGTGTTCAAGTGCACGACCGACCCGTTCGTCGGCAAGCTGGGTGTTTTCCGCGTTCATCAGGGCACCATCAAGGCCAAGTCCGAGCTGATCATCGGTGATGCCAAGAAGCCCGTCCGCATCGGGCACCTGCTCAAGCGGCAGGGGAAGGACTCGCACGAGGTTGAGGAGCTGGGCCCGGGCGATATCGGTGCCGTGGGCAAGATCGACGATGTCCATTTCGACGCGGTGCTGCACGAGGGGCACGATCTGGATTCGGTGCACCTCAAGCCGTTGCCGTTGCCCAAGCCGATGTACGGGTTGGCGATTGAGTTGAAGAACCACGCGGACGAGACGAAGTTCTCTGGCGCGCTGCACAAGCTGCTCGCGGAGGACCCGTCGCTGGTGATCGAGCGGATCGCGGCGACGAAGCAGACGGTGATGCGTGGCCTGGGCGAGATGCACCTGCGGATTGTGCTTGAGAAGTTCAAGGACCAGATGGGCATCGAGCTGGACACGCAGCCGCCGAGGGTTGCGTACAAGGAGACGATCACGGCCAAGGCCGATGGGCATCACCGGCACAAGAAGCAGTCGGGCGGTGCGGGTCAGTTCGGCGAGGTGTACCTGCGTGTCGAGCCGCTTCCTGCGGATCATGAGACGGGGTTTGAGTTTGTCAACGCAACGGTTGGCGGGTCGGTCCCAAGGCAGTTCATGCCCGCGATCGAGAAGGGCGTGCGTCAGGCGCTCGAGCACGGTGCGGTGGCCGGCTACCCGATGCAGAATATCCGCGTCGAGGTGTACGATGGCAAGCACCACGATGTGGACTCTAAGGAGATCGCGTTTATCACTGCGGGCAAGAAGGCGTTTATCGACGCGGTCAACAAGGCCCGCCCGGTGCTGCTTGAGCCGTTTGTGCACTTGGAGGTGACCGTCCCGTCCGACAAGATGGGGGACATTGCTGGTGATCTGTCGACCAAGCGTGGGCGTGTGCAGGACACGCAGATGCTGCCTGGCGATATGTGCACCGTGGTTGCGGAAGCGCCGGTGAGTGAGCTGCAGACTTTCTCAACGGAGCTCAAGTCGATCACGGGTGGGGCGGGGAGTTACACGATGGAGTACTCGCACGACGAGAACACGCCGCCGCATATCCAGCAGGAGGTCATCGCGGCCTTTGCTGGGCATGGTGACGACGATTGAGTTTCGAGTCGTGTTCACTCATGAACCAAAGCCCGCTGATTCAGCGGGTTTTTTTCTGTCTGTGCACTTCCCTTACTCCTCGGGTATCGTGTCTGTATGCAACGCGAGGGGGTCATCGAGATCATCTGCAAGCTCAGGGGCAACATGCCCATGGGGTTGTACCGGTACAAGCTCATCGAAGAACTCAAGCTTGTGTGCTTCTCATCCCGTGCCCGCAAACGATCTCGCATGCGGAACCTGATCTCTTTGATCAAGGGGGCTCCGCCCAAGGGCCCGCAGCGCGCGAGCAAGATCAAGCCCGAGTGTGTGAGGTGCGGGTACGACCTGTCTGGGCTCGACTCGGTGCTGGGGCCTCGTCTGCCGGTGGGGCCGAGCACCTGCCCGGAATGCGGCAAGGATTATCCAGCGGTGTGGTAATCAGACATTCCGGCTGAACACATGTGCGTATTATCTTCCCCATAGGAGATATCGCCATGACCGAAGCCGTCGAGACCCGCCATTTTATTCAGCAGATGATCGATGCCGACATCGAGCGGGGGCAGTGGGGGCAACCCGGGGATCGGTCTGTCATCACGACCCGTTTTCCGCCCGAGCCCAACGGTTGGCTGCATATCGGGCACGCCAAGTCGATCCTCCTCAACTACGGGATCGCGCAGGAATACGGCGGGCGGTTCATCCTGCGCTTCGATGACACGAACCCTGCGAAGGAAGAGCAGGCGTTTGTCGATTCGATCAAGCACGATGTGGAGTGGCTGGGCGCGAAGTGGGACGGCGAGGTCCGGTTCGCGTCGGACTACTTTGAGCGGTTCTACGACTGGGCGGTTGAGTTGATCAAGAAGGGGCTCGCGTATGTGGACGAGCAGCCGGTCGATGACATCCGCGCACAGCGCGGGAATCTGAAGGAGCCCGGGAAGCACTCGCCCTTCCGTGATCGACCGATTGAGGAGAGCCTCGATCTGTTCGAGCGGATGAAGAATGGAGAGTTCGAGAACGGGGCGATGGTCCTGCGTGCCAAGATTGACATGTCGAGCTCGAACATGAACCTGCGTGATCCGTTGATGTACCGCATCGTCAACACGCCGCATCATCGCACGGGCGATTCTTGGCACATCTACCCGATGTACGACTGGGCGCACGGGCTGGAGGATTCGATCGAGGGGATCACGAACTCGCTGTGCACGCTTGAGTTCGAGGATCACCGTCCGTTGTACGACTGGTTCATCGACGCGATCAATCAGGATCGCGACGAGCCGATCCATCATCCGCGCCAGACCGAGTTCTCGCGCCTCGCGATCTCGTACACGAACATGTCCAAGCGGTACATGAAGCAGCTGGTGGACGAGGGGCATGTCGCGGGGTGGGACGATCCGCGGATGATCACGATCGCGGGGTTCCGTCGGCGTGGGTACACGGCCCGCTCGCTGCAGATGCTCGCCGCGGATGTGGGGGTGACCAAGTTCAACGCGCTCGTTGATATGGGGCGCGTGGAGAACATGATCCGCGAGGATCTGAATGAGCGTGCCCCTCGGCGCATGGTCGTGCTTGATCCGGTCAAGCTGACCATCACCAACTGGGGTGAGCATGGGGAAGAAGACAGAGTCGAGATGATGTCCGTCGCGAACCACCCGAAGGACGAGTCGTACGGCACTCGGGAGATCCCGTTTGGTAAGGATCTGTACATCGAGCGAGAGGACTTCATGGAAGACCCGCCGAAGAAGTTCTTTCGGCTTGGGCCTGGGCGCGAGGTGCGTCTGCGCGCGGGGTACTGGGTGACCTGCACCGATTACACGAAGGACGCGGAGGGCAACATCACGGAGGTCTTCTGCACCTATGACCCGCAGACCAAGGGCGGCAACAACCCGCCGGCGGATGCGGAGGGCAAGGTCCGCAAGGTCAAGGGCACGCTGCACTGGGTGCACGCGCCCAGTGCCGTCGATGCCGAGGTGCGTTTGTTTGATCGTCTCTACATGGCGGAGCGTCCGGGCAAGAAGAGCGGCGATCACCTCGATGACCTGAATCCTGATTCCCTGCAGATCATCGGCGGCGCCAAGTGCGAGCCCACGATCAGGGAGAAGACGGGCGACGAGCCGGATTGGGAGGACGGGATCCGTCGCTTCCAGTTCGAACGGCAGGGGTACTTCTGTGTCGATCAGGACTCGACGCCGGAGAATCTGATCTTTAATCGCACCGCTTCATTGCGTGATTCGTGGGTGAAGCAGCAGTAGGGGGACACATGAAAACCTCACGGATGCTGGCGATCGTGTTCTTCGCGATCGGGATGGGGCTGCTTAGCCTTGCGCTTGGATACATCTATGTTGATTTCACAAACCGTGAGGGCGCTTGGGTCGACCTGACAACCCGTAGTCAAGAACCGACGCCAAGCGAGCGTGAGCAGATTCTCGAAGCATGGCGCACGCGGGACAACTGGCAGATTTCACTCGTCACCGGTACGCTGGCGGTCACCATGCTCGGTGCCGGGGCGGGTCTGGTCGTCTTCGAGCTCCCTTGTTTCCAGACGAAACGGACAGGGTCGCAACCTCGGGACCCTTGAGCACGAACAGGATCGCATGATCCTCACCCCTATGCAGCACGATCACTCGGGCGATGCCGAGCTGCTGGGGGCTTTGCGCGCCGGCCCGTTTCGCATCACGCACAAGCAGTACACCCACGACTTTGCTCAGGGCTATCACGAGCACGAGCAGGGAAGCATCGACTTTGTGCTCGAGGGCGGTGGGCGGGGTGTGTACGCTGGGCGTGAGGTTGAGTCACGCGCCGGGATGGTCGAGTTCTTCCGCGAAGAGATCCGCCACAAGTTCGTGGGTGGGGGCGGCGGAATCCGCACGATGCATGTGCTGCTGCCGGGCGATGTGCTCCGGGGTTCCGCGGGTCTGCGTGACATCGCGATTGAGACCCTCACCCACACCAGGGCGCAGGCGATCGCGCTGGCGCTCCTTGGTGAGCTCCACGATTCGGATGAATCATCCTCGCTGCAGGCGGAGTCGCTGATCCATGAGCTGATCGATGAGGTGACGAGGGCGTCAGCGCGACCGCGAGCTCGGGCCGGGTGGATTGGCCCGGTTCGAGATTATCTCCATGAAGTGCATGGGCGTCCGGTCACACTCGCCGAGCTTGCGGATCACGCGGGGGTGCATCGTGCGCACCTGGCGCGGGTGTTCAAATCCAAGTTGGGCGTCAGCGTCGGAGCGTATCACCGGGCGGTGCGGGCGCAGCTCGCCGCCCAGCGGCTTGCGCGCGGCGATGTGTCCATCGCCCGTGTGGCCCATGAGACCGGCTTCGCGGACCAGGCACACCTGACGCGCATTTTTCGTGATCATTTCAAGGTCACGCCCAGCGTCTACCGCAGGCGGTTGCGTCGGCGCTGAGCCAGCATGCCGCTCATTGTCAGCATGACTCCGGTCGCTGGCGAGGGGACCGCGATGAGCTCGAAGGCGCTGTCCGTGTCTTCGAGCACAAGCCAGCGGCTTTGCCCGTAGTCGTAGCTGCTGGAGCGAGTGTCGTAGTCGTCGCTGTCCTGCCACTGCCAGACATCCGCGGCGGGGTCGATCGAGCGGGCGCTGATCGAGATCCAGTATGTTTCGCCCGCGAGCAGCGATACGCCCTCGTTGAGGGTCGCTTCGTGCATGTATTCAAGCGCGCCGCTGGTTGAGCTCCGTCCCGTCGCGGTCGCGTCGGTTTCGTCGTCCTCGATCGTCGTTGCGGAAATCAGGTCCATCGGGCGTATGTTTCCGTTTGGCAGCGTGCGGCCCGTCCAGAACTCGATCGTGAATGTGTCGAAGTTGCTCAGGTCGGTGTGGGATACGCCCTCGCTGAGACCCCACCAGCGGACGGTGTCGATCGTCGCATCCGCAGCGAGCACGAAGTTGTCGGCGTGCTTGAAGTTTCGTGTCGGGCGCGGCTCACTGCTGCTGTACCATCCCATGCCGACATTCGCGGGGACGGAGGTTGTTGGTTGCGTGTACACGACACCGCCCTGCAAGGGGACGGTGAGGAGTGCGAGCGGCGTGGAATAGGCGATGGCGCGTGATTTGAGCGTGTGCATGCCCGAGTATGCCATAGAAACAGGTATTCATCTTGTATAGAAGTTGCGCGGATCCGTCATCCTGTTCTATCCGTAGGGAGAGTAATAATGGGGATTGATCTTGCTCGCTTTGATTGTTGCAGGGGGTTGTAATGGCATGTTCTGGTGTTTGTCGTTCGGTGATGGCTGCCGCGATCGTTTCCGCTGCCGGTTCGGCCTCGGGCGCGGATGTTCAGTGGGCCCGGGCGATGAGTGGATTGTGGAGCGATCCGCTCAACTGGGTGCAGGCGCGTGTGCCGACGCCGTCGGACGCCGTCCGAATCGATCCGGCAGGCATCTATGCGGTGCAGATGGATGAGGATGCGCTGATTCAGAGTCTTACCATCGCTGATGGCCCGACGCTGGAGCTCTTGGCGGGGCGGTCGCTTCTCCTCTTGGGGGATCTGCATAACGATGGCATGATGCACATCAACCCGGATGGGATTGATGCGGATACCAGGTTGTCCTTCTTTTACAACAACGCCAGCATCACCGGGGCGGGAACCCTGCGGCTGGGCGGGTTCGGGAATGAGGCGCGTTTGGAGCTTCCCGACGGCTTCATGTTCACGAACGGCCCGGGGCACACGATCGCGGGGGGTGGACGCATTGACGCGAGCATCAACAACCTGGGGCGGATCGTCGCGGATTCCGGGACACTCGGCCTCAATGGTATCGATCGGGTCGTGAACTGCGGGACACTGGAAGCTCGTGACGATTCGCTGCTCTCGTGCACCATACAGGAGATCGATCAGACCGGTGGTGGATCGATCGTGGCGAACGGTCTGGGCTCACGCGTCGCGATCGGTCACACCGCGGACATCACGGGAGGGACCATTCGTGCTGAGGACCGTGCGCTGGTGACCAAGAGCCGAGGATCGCTGATCGGTGTCGATATCGACGCGGCGGATGAGGGGAGCATGATCCGTATCTCCGATGGGGTGATCTCGGGTGGCGTGATTCGTGCTCACCCGGATGCATCGGTGCGTATCGAAGATTGTTTCCTTCAGAGCGTGGATATTCAGGCACCGATCGAGGTGGACAATACCGTGACACTCTCGGGTGAGATCAGTCGTGATCTTGTGTTTCTGGGGTGGGTGTTTGATGAAGTCCTGCTCCGACACGATGTGGTCATTGATCAACCTGTGACGATCTCAATGCCTGAGGGCGGCACGCTCCGAGTTGCGCAGAACGGCAACCCGACCGTGATCTCTCCGAACCTTACGCTCAGATCGAGCGTTGATTTTTACTTCGGGGGCGTGAACTACGCGACGGTGATCCTGGAGCAGGGGCAGAGTGCGGGGTTGAACTTTGGCGAGCTCTTCAACCAGGGCGATATCTCCGCGAACCAGGACGCCAGCGTGAGCTTTGATGGTTGCCTCGTGACCAACGGCGGCAAGATCCTGATCGACGACGGCAGCACGCTCAGGATCACCGATGCGACCCTGATCCGTCAGCCCGGGGGCGATATTCTCGCGGAGCGGAACTCGATCGTGGAGATTGAGGACTCGTTGTTGCTGAGCGGATTCCACCTCAACCTGGGCACCGACGCCACGGTCAAGCGGACGACGATCCAGCTGGATCCGGGCGAAGAGCTTTACGCGGATCGGTACGGCACGACGCTGATCCTCGAGGACTCCGAAGTTACTGGCGGTTTGGTACGCATGTTCGGGGGTGCGTTGCTCGAGCCTGCACGCACGAGCATCGAGCACCTCGTGCTTGACAACGGTCAGCTCGAAGCGGGCCCGGCATTCGAGATCACCGGCTCGCTCACGAACAACGGGGAGATCCGCCTCGCGCATCGTGACTTGGATGCGATGGTCGTGCCGGACGGGATGTCGATCCTCGGCGAGGGTGAGATCCTGTTCGAGGGGGCCGGGCAGCTGGTCTCGCGCACGGGCGGGCCGATCTCGCTCGGCGTCGGTCAGTCAGTTTCCGGAATCGGGGAGATCCCCGTCCCCTTGGTGAACCACGGCATGATCGGATCGGGCGTCATCGTCTCCGGCGGCTCGTTCGCCAACACCGGGCAGGTGAGCTCGGGGGGCACCCAGCCCGCGGTGATTCGCTCGTTGCAGGTGACGCAGTCCAGTGAAGGGCGCATCGAGGCGATCGCCCCGGGAGCGAGCGTGCGCCTCGCCGGCACGGACCTTTCCGGCGGGACCATCGCGACGAGCAACGGCGGCATGATCCGGGTCGAGGAGCTTACTCGGTTTGAGGATGTGCAGATGAGCGGGCAGTTCGCGGTCTTCCGGGGCGCGCAGCTCACGCTGGCTTCGGGGGTCATGTTTCAGGGGACGATGCGCATCAACCCGGGTAACGGATCGGAGGCGACATCGCTCGCTTGGGATCCGGAGCATCCGCCCGCGCTCTCGGGTGTGGTCGCACTTGAGGGCACTCCCGAGCGTGCATGGATCTCCAGCTCGGGCGCTACGCAGATGCCTCTCACGATCCCGGGCGATCTGCGTGTCGAGGGGATCGGGCTGATCGAGGCGTCCTGCCTGATCGAGGGGGAGATCGCGCCGGGGCTTGCATCGGGGCTTGGGACGCTCAGCGCCAACGGGGTGATGCAGTTCGCTCCAGACGCATCGCTGCGGATCAGCGTGGATGCAGTGGGCGCGGATGTACTGGTGAGCGCGAGCCAGGTTGAGCTCGCCGGAACGCTCGTGGTTGAGCCAATGGGTTTGGATGTGCTGCCCGACGGGTACTGGACGCATCAGATCGTGTTCGCGCCGAGCATTACTGGCGGGTTCGACGCGATCGAGGTACTCGGGATCGCGGAGGGTCGGGCGGTTCGTGTGAAGCAGGAGGGCCCGATCCTGTCGGTCGTCCACACCTGCGTTTCTGATTTCGACCTCGACGGTGAACAGGACTTCTTTGATGTCAGCGCCTTTATTGATGCGTATAACGCCGGTGATCCCGGGGCGGACATCCAGGGGGACGGTCTGATTAACTTCTTCGATGTCAGTGCTTTTCTCATCGCGTATCAGGGTGGGTGCGCTCTCTGAGCAGCACGGATCCCTCGGGCAGACTTTGCCTAAGTTCACAATTCAATGAAATCCAAATCACCTCAGGAAGATTTCATGGGGGATTTTTTTCGCGCTGAGATATCATGAACAGAATACTCCCGCCTGCAAGAGGGTACGGCGGGCACACATGACAGAGAGAAGGGACATTCAAATGACGATCTCACGCACACACACTGCCAGCGCGATCGCTGCGGTATCGATCTCCACGCTTATCGCCAACGCCGGGCTCCCGACACATAGCTGGCTCACCCCGATCGACGGCGATTGGAATGTCGGCGCGAACTGGAGCGCGTTGACGGCTCCCGACGCTTCGAGCAGCGTGGAGATCGGACTCGTCGGGGCGTACACCGTCTCGATGCCATCCAACGGCAACGCGATGAGCCTGAGCATCACCAACCCCAACGCCGTGCTTGAGATTGACAATTCACGGGTTCTCGACCTTTTCGGGGATATTGACAATGAGGGCCTGATTGTCATCAACCCCACATCTTCTTCAAGCAGTACACGACTCGACTTCGAGGCCGACGCCATGCTTACTGGCACGGGCACAATCCTGCTCAACTCGATCGGCTCACGATCAACGATCGCGACCGGGGACGGCGTGACATTCACCCAAGGACTTCAGCACACCATCGAGGGATACGGCCGGATCTTGGGTTCTATGTTGAACAACGGCACGGTCGACGCGAATGTTGCGACACTCACGATCGAGATGAGTGGAACCGGTATGGCCAATAACTCGATCATGCGCGCGAGTAATGGGGGGCATCTGGATATCTCCGTCATCAGCATGAATCAGGGCACGAACGGCACGATCGCCGCCGACGGGATCGACTCGATCGTTGAGTTCAGCAACTCGACCCTGACCAACGGGAATGTCCAGACAACGAATGGCGGGCTGATCGAAGTGATCAACTCGACCTTCGACGGCGTTGATTTCCTGCAAGGGCAGATGCATGTGCCCAATGCGCGAACGCTCGATGTGTTCAACTCCATCACAAATGATGGTGTAATCACAATCAACCCGACCAGCAGCGCCAGCGGTACCCAGCTCGACTTCGAGAGCACCGGTTCGTTCCTGGGCTCAGGTGAGGTTGTGCTCAACAGCATCGGCTCACGCGCACGCCTCCGCACAGGTGTGGGCGTGACGATGACTAACAGCGCCACGCACACCATCCGCGGATACGGGCAGATCGAAGCGGACTTCATCAATGATGGGCTCGTGAATGCGGATGCCGCTTCACTCGATCTCACGATGACCATCAACCCGAAGATGAACAATGCGATGATGATGGCCACGAACGGGGGGATCCTTGACTTCACTTCCATCCCGGTCACGCAATCCGTCTCGGGTGAAATCCTCGCAGACGGGGCTGGTTCACGCGTTGATTTCGGCGGCACATCGATCACGGGTGGGCAGATCAATGCCACCGGCGGCGCGAGTGTTGAGATCGCCAACGCGATCTATGACGGTGTCACGGTATCGGGACCACACAACATCGCAAACGCGACTTCGCTCGATGTTTTTAACTCGATCGTCAATAACGGTGTGATCACCGTCAATCCACTCTCATTCGGCAGTGCGACACAAATCGACTTTGAAAACACCGGGGCATTTCTTGGCAACGGCGAGGTCGTGCTCAACAGCATCGACTCGCGAGCGCGCCTTCGGACCGGTGTGGGTGCGACGATGACGAACTCCGGGAGTCACACCATCCGCGGGTTCGGTCGGATCGAGGCGGCGCTGATCAATGATGGGCTCGTGCGTGCGGACAACCCCGGGAACGAGATCTTCCTGAACATCGATGACAAGGTGAACAACGCCACCATGGAAGCGGTAAACGGTGGGGGGCTTGATTTCAACTCCATCACGGTCGATCAGACCGGCGGCGGGGAAATCATCGCCGATGGCGCTGGATCGGGTATCGATCTCAATACATCCGTCATCCTCGGCGGAGATCTGATGAGCACCGGCGGCGGGCTCATCGAGGCGGTCAATACCACCCTCGATGCGGTCAACTTCAGCGGTGATATGCATGTGCTGAACGCCGTGACGCTTGCTATCTCCAACTCGATCACCAACAACGGCACCATCACCATTAACCCGGATTCGTTTGGCAGCGCCACGCAGCTCGACTTTGTGAACGACGGCGCGTTCATCGGGAACGGGCAGGTCGTGCTCAACAGCTTCGACTCTCGTGCGCGCATCCGCACGGACAACGACTCGACGGCAACCAACACCGCGAATCACACGATTCGCGGGTTCGGACGCATCGAAGCCGCGATGATCAATAACGGAACCATTCGCGCTGATGTCCCATCGAACGCGATCTTCCTCAACATCCTGGACAAGACGAACAACGCCACGATGACCGCGGTGAATGAAGCTGAGCTCGATTTCAACTTCATCACCATCACGCAGGGGCCATCGGGTCAAATCAGCGCCAACGGACCCGACACGCTCGTCGATCTTGAAACCGCGACCATCGTCAACGGTCAGCTCGGCGCGATCAACGGTGGCGTCGTTCAGGCGACCAACTCGACGCTCGACGGTGTGCAATGTAACGCGAATATCGGGATCGTGAACGCGACATCACTCAGCATCCGCAACGGCGTCACCAACGAGCAGACGATCATCGTCAACGAGACCGGGAGTGGCAGCGCCACCCAGCTCGTCTGGCTTGATGATTCCGAGCTCGGTGGCAGCGGCTCAGTCGTCCTGAACTCCTTCAATACACGATCACGCATCCTCATCTCCGGTGACGCGACCACGGCGACCATGGGCGAGGACCAGCGACTTGAGGGGATCGGTTCGATCGACGCGCCCTTCACGAACCACGGTATCACAGCGCCGGGGATGAGCATCGGCACCATGTTCGCGACGCAGCCGATCACCTGCTCCGATTCATCAGTTTTCGAAGCAGAAGTCGATGGCACCACCGCGGATCTGCTCGACAGCACCAGTTCCATCGTCATTGACGGCACGCTGGAAGTTCAGTTCATCGATGGGTTCGCGCCCAGCGGCTACTGGGCTCGCAAGATCATGGAGGGATCGAGCATCACCGGCAAGTTCGATGCTGTCAATGTCCCGCCCGCGCCCGTCGGGTTCGTGACCCGCGTCTATAACGACGGCGCCAACCTGTTCGTCGGGCAGACCTGCCCGAGCGACACCAACCTCGACGGTGCGCTCAACTTCTTCGATGTGTCGGTGTTCCTGAGCAACTACAACGCTGGGAGTCTTGCCGCCGACCTCAACGGCGACGGCATCCTCAACTTCTTTGATGTGTCGGTGTTCCTGAGCAGCTACAACATGGGGTGTTGAGAAAAGTGCATTTCAATACACAAGCCCCCGGATGATCCGGGGGCTTGTTTTTATGTTGTAACTCTGTTACATTGCGAACCGACTGCCTGTGGCATTCATGCCAGGAGATTCGATATGCACAACTGGATTCACCGAAGTGTTTCGGCAACCGCGGTGCTCGCGTGCGTTGTTTCATCATCGTATGCTCAGAGCAACGATTTCTACGATCGTTTCATCGTTACGCACGATTCGTTGCAAAGCAACGCGAACTTTGGGCGAGCGGTTGAGGTTGATTCAGGGATAGTGGCTGTCGGGATGATGAGGATCACCAACCCAGATGAGATCCCGGGCAGGGTCTTCTTTTTTAACGCAGACTCAGGGGAGTTCATCCGGGAGATCACCGCGGAGAATGACTTCAACGATGTGTTCGGGATGTCGCTGAGCGCCGACAACGGGGTGCTCGCGGTTGGTGCGCGGCTTGCCAAGAACCACCTCGGAACTGAGACTGGCGGTGTGTACCTGTACGATATGAAATCAGGCTTGCCCATATCAAAGTTTTTCCCGGAGGACGGAGAGCAGTACGACTTCTTTGGAAACGATATCGCGCTCGATGGGGATACGCTCGTTGTCGGCGCATGGGGTGTCGATGATGGGAGGGAGTATCAACGCGGCGCTGCGTATGTCATTGATACGCGCACGGGCGAGCAACTTGCGAAGCTGACCGCGAGTGATGGCAAGGGATTCGACCAGTTCGGGTACTACATCACTATCGGCGAAGGACTCATTGCCGTTTCGGCGATTGGTGCTGATGTCCAAGGTCCCGGGTCTGGTTCTGTCTACCTATATAATGCGAATACCTTCCAAGAGATCGGTGTATTGCGCAACGGGCAAGCTCCGGGCTTTGGTTCTTCCGTGGTGATCCATCGCGGCATACTCGCGATCGGCGCGCATGGGTACAGGGACGACATAGATTCTCGGGTGTATCTTTTCGACACGCACACACTCGAAGAGATCGGTTCGCTCATTCCAGATGAGCAAAGACTCGACGAGTACTTTGGTTGGCGGATGGACGCCCATGAGGGCCGCCTGGCTGTTGTTGCCCCGGGCAATAGCTTTGACGGAGTCGGTGTCGGATCCTCATACATCTTCGATCTCGAAACTCAGACACAGATCGCGAGGTTCCTACACGCGGCCCCAGAGTTCGGGGACTCATTTGGCAGCGACATCGCCATTAGTGATCATCATGTCGTCATCGGTTCAGATGAACACAACATCGACAGCAGGCACGGTTCGGCGTATCTTTACAGCATCCGATGTAGAGGCGACTTCAACCGAGATCTGCGGATCACCCTCGAAGATATCAACTCATTTCTTGAGCTATATGCATTGCAGGACCCCGCCGCGGACCTTGATGAGAACGGCGAGCTCGATTACTTCGACCTCTCCGTACTCATGAATGCCTACAAGCAAGGGTGCGGCCACTGATCAGTGATCGACCTTCGTACCTAGGATCGGTGACACCTCTGCGTACACCTCATCAAGCTTTTCTTGGGTCTTTGCTTCGATGTTGAGTCGGAGCAGGGGCTCGGTGTTGGACTTGCGGATATTCATCCACCAACCTTCGGATTCGAAGCAATCGACCGTGACGCCGTCGAGCTCGTCGATGTCGCCTCGGTCGCCGAAGGTCTCCATGACGGTTTCGAGCGCCTCGTCCTGCTCTTCGTTCTCGAAGTTGATCTCGCCCGATTGCACATACCGCATCAGGGGGGCGACCATGTCGCTCATGGGCTTGTCTGAGTGCGCGAGCACGGAGAGGAAGGTGGCCATCGCGATGGCGCCCGAGTCGGCGTTGAAGTTCTTGCGGAAGTAGAAGTGGCCCGAGAGCTCGCCGCCGAAGATCGCGCTGTTTTCAGCGAGCAGCTGCTTCATGAACACATGCCCGACGCGCCCACGCAGCGGCTTTCCGCCGTGCTTCTCGATCTCTTCCTTGACCGCCTTGGTCGAGCGCAGATCGTACACGATCCCGCTTCCGGGCTGCTGCTCGAGGAAGTAGGGGACCAAGAGCGCCGTCATGATGTCGCAGGGGACGATCTGCCCTTTCTCGTCGACCGCGACACACCGGTCCGCGTCGCCGTCGAAGCACAGGCCCAGGTTCGCGCCCTGTTTGACGACCTCTTCGCAGAGCATCTCGAGGTTCGATGCGACGAGCGGGTTGGGCTCGTGTACGAACTCGCCCTTGGAGTTGTCAAAGTGCATCTCGACGATCTCGAGACCGTCGACCGCGTCGCCGTTCTTCCCGAAGATCTTGGGGCACATCGTGCCCGCCATGCCGTTGCTCGCATCGACGACGATCTTGAGTGGGTTGCTCGCGTCGTGCTCGCCGAGGTCGAGGAACTTGCGGACATGCTTGGCGTACGCGTCCCACAGATCGCGCTCTTCAACGCTTGTGCCTTCCTGAGGCGTCAGGTTCTTGTCCACCATTGCCGCGTACTTGCGGACCTCGCTCAGCCCGGTCTGCTCACCGACGGGTTTCGCTTTGCGCTTGGAGATCTTGAACCCGTTGTACTGCGGCGGGTTGTGCGACGCGGTCACGACGACCCCGCCCGAGCAGTCGAGGTAGTTGATGGCGAAGTACATCATCGGGGTGTCGACCATGCCCAGGTCGATGACCGACGCGTAGTTGCAGGTCAGCCCGCGTACCAGCTCATCGCGGAGCTTGGGAGAGGACTGACGCATGTCGCGCCCCACGATGACGGATTTCATCATCGGGGTGGTCTCGCCGTCGCGCTCGGCTTCCTCAAGGAGAAACTTTGCGGTCCCGCACCCGATCTGCCATGCCATGTAGTCGGTCAGCAGGTCCGGATAGGTGCCTCGAATGTCGTATGCCTTGAAGACGCGTCCGAGCATATGAATGTCTCTCCCTGATGGGTATGTGCGTGCGAGGGCGGAAAAACGCGAAACTCCGCCGGGCAAAGAGGATAGCGCACCCGCTATCGGAGTTCCTCTTTTGAGCCAGTTCCCCGCAACGCGACCCCCCAGGATCGGTAAAACTCGCATGAATGCAGGAACTTATGCGAATATCGGGATGATGGCCGCCGTGGCGCTCGCTGGAATGGGGACACCCGCGAGTGCCACCGGCCCATCCCATGATCACACGCCCGAGACCAGGTCCTACATCTTCTCCTACCTCGTGCTGGACGAACCCGAGAAACTCTCGCAGGAGGAGATGGGGGAAGCCATGCAGGGGCACTTTGCTAATATGGGCGCCATGGCCGACGCTGGGGATCTGCTTATCGCAGGCCCGCTCGCGGATCCACGCATCGACGAGACCTATCGAGGGATATTCGTCTTCTCGACGGGGGACATCGAGAAGGGCAAATCCCTCTTCGCTTCCGATCCGAGCGTCAAAGCAGGTGTCTTCAAACCAGAGTTGTATGTGATCTCATGCGATGAGCCGCTGGGCGAGCTCACCCGCCTCGAGAAGGAGTACGAGCAGCGTCGCCTCGACGACCCAGAGATCCCCGATGAGTGGGTCGGACGCATGTTCGTGCTCGCCGTCGGACCGCACGATGCGGGGTTCACGCACGACGACGCCGTTCTGATCGACGCATCCATGGATCGCATCGATGACGCAACTGACGACGACGCGCCCAACCAGCTCCTCTGGCTCGACGCATCGGATGTCGAAGAAGCAAAGTCGAAGTTCAAAGCCGAAGACATCGACGCGTGGTCGTTCTACGGCTGGTACGGCTCGCCCTGCGTCGCGGAGCTCAAAGACATCAACTGAGCCCAACGATCGAGCGGATCGCGTCCGCGCAGTACGCGTACTGCTCCATCGAGTTGTACACCTGCGGGCTCACCCGGATCATCGGCGTATCGCCGCCCGGGTTGGGCACGATCATCGCCTCGATCTTGTATTCGCTCATCAATCGCTCACGCAGCGCCCGCGGGTCCATCCCCGGCGCGGGGATATCGATCACCGCCAGCGGTCCCAGCATGGCGTCGGGAACCATCGACCCCGTTCCAAAGGCATCACACATCAGGTCGCGTGCCTGCAGGCACATCGCCCGGTTTTGGTGCATCAGCTCATCAATGCCGCCCTCGAAGAACGATCCGAGCGTCTCGATCGCGTCCGCGACGACTAGCATCGGCGTCCGATCGTCCGTGCCCATGTAATCGAATTCGTGGTTGAACGCGCTGCGACCCGATCGTGCGATGGCCGGCTCCATGTCGTACGCGTCGTTCGAGAGGATCACCGGGCGGAAGCCGTCCTGCTTGTCCTTGTGCACATACAAAAACGCGCACCCCTTCGCGCTGCACAGCCATTTGTGCGCGTTGCCGGTGCAATAGGTCGGGTTCCATGCCTTGATGTCCATCGGCACACACCCGGGCCCGTGGGCCGCGTCGAGCAGGGTTTCCACGCCCCGTTCGTGGAGTTCGTTGATCAATCGCTCAACGGGCATCCGAACCGCCGTGGCGCTGGTGATCAGGCTGAACATCGCGAGGCGTGTGCGATCTGTGACCCGATCCAGAATCGCCGAGACGACAGATTCCTCGTCGATCGGGTCCCAAGGAAGGTCCACAACCACCAGCTCCGCACCGGCTTGCTCGCACGCACGGCGGAGGTTGTTGTTGCACGCGGGGTACTCGAACCGGGTGGTGATCACCTGATCGCCCGGGTGCAGGTTGGTGTTCGCGATCACATTCGCCACGCCGCTGGTCGCGTTGGAAACAAACACCAGATCCTCCGCGTCTGCGTTGATGAGCCCGCCCAGCGCCTCACGCGATCGATCGATGTCCCCCCACAGGTCATAGATATAAAACCGCATCGCGTCCCGCTCGATCCGTTCGCGATGGGCGTTCTGCGCGTCGAGCACCTTGCGGGGGCAGGCACCGAACGAGCCATGGTTGAGGTAGACGACTTCGGGGTCGAGCGCAAACTGTTGAGCGAGAGAAGACGACGAGGGAAGGGCTTTAGTCATGCATGGATTCTAAGCCCGGCGTGGGCTAAATCGGCTACACTCATCCCATGAGCCAGCCCTACCGCGTGCGACTCGAGGCCTTCGAAGGCCCAATGGATCTCCTGCTTTACCTCATCCGATCACATGAGGTCGATATCCATGACATCCCGATCTCCACGATTACGGACCAGTACATCGGGTTCCTCGACGATGTGGACCGGATCGACATCGATGTCGCGGGCGAGTTTCTTGTGATGGCTTCCACGCTCATGGAGGTCAAATCCCGCATCCTCGCCGCCGAGGCCGAGCGCAAGGATCGTGAACAGGGTGATGACGAGGGTGAACGACCTGACGAACCCACGATTGACCCTCGCGCGGAGCTTGTTCAGCAGCTTCTTGAATACAAGAAGTACCGCGACGCCGCCGATGCGCTTCAGCAGCGACAGGAGACCTGGGAGAAACGGTTCCCGGTGAAGGCCGCGGGTCTTGATGATGACGCGGTCCAAGCCGCTGCCGATGATCTTGGCGAGCTGGAGATGGAGGACCTGGATCTTTCCGACCTCGTCGAGGCCTTCCGTCAGATCCTTTCCAGCGTCAACTTCGATCGATTGGGCGAGCACGAGGTCCTCTCCGACGACACCCCCCTCGAGGTTCACGCCAACAACATCCTCGAGAAACTCCAGCAACGAACCGGCTCCGGAACGAAGGGGGCGCTTGGGCTCCGTTCCATGATCGTCGGCAAGACCCGCGCCGAGTGTGTCGGCATGTTCCTCGCAATCCTCGTCCTTGTCCGCGATCAACGCGTGAGCGTGTCCATGAACGAGGGCGAAGTCGAGATGGAGCTCAAGGACGCCGACGACCAGAACCTTGAGATCGCGTCCGTGGTTGATGAGTTCGATTGATGTCTCACTACCCGATCCAGCTCCGTGAGGTCACTCAAGCCGACATCTCAGTCTTCTTCGATTATCTCCAGCACGCACCCGCCCAGCAGATGGCGGCGTTCATCCACGAGCACCCCGAGGATCGCGCTGCCCACGATGCGCACTGGGACAAGCTCCTCGCGAACGATTCGATCGCGAAACGATCGATCGAGCTGATCGACCCCGACGGTGTGCCCAAGCTCGTCGGACACATCATCAGTTTCACGGTGGAAGGCGATCGAGAGATCACCTACTGGATCGATCACCACCACTGGGGCAGGGGCATCGCGAGCGAAGCGCTGCGTCAGTTCCTCGCGATCGAGCAGACCCGCCCGCTCTTTGGGCGGGCGGCCAAGGACAACGGATCTTCGATCCGTGTGATGGAAAAGAACGGGTTCCGGCTCCTTCGACATGAACGCGGATACGCCCCCGCACGGGGCGAGGAAATCGACGAAGTCGTCATGGTTCTCGGCGTTTAACATATCAAGAGTGGGGGTTCGGCGCTTGTTTTCCCCCCAATTCTCCTCGCTGCGAGCGAGAAACCGGGCGAAGAGGCTAAGGTATGGTCAAGCCAGGTGGCGAGACAGGCCGATCTTTGTGGGTAGTAACAAAGCACAGGGCATCACACAGGGTCCACAGATATGAGCACCGACAACAGCAACAACAATAACAGCAGCTTCTCTCACGCATTCCTTCCGGGATTAATCCTTGGGATTATCGTGGGCGCTGTGGCTGCGACCTTCCTTCCCGTGCTGACGGGACCGAAGATCCCCGCCACAAATCCCTCAGAAGCGACTGTCGGCGACTCCACCCCGCATGATCGTGTAGATGATTCAATGAGCGACGAAGAGCTCCAGAATCTCATCGATGAAGCAGAAGAGCAGCTCGAAGACGCTGCGGAGGCAGGCGAGGACGCGATCAATGACGCCGCTGAGGAGATCGAGGGAAACATCCCGGGAACCCCACCCAGCGACGGCTGATTCCTCAGGATCACAACCGAACAACACGCACAACCCCGCTCGTATGGCGGGGTTGTTTGCTACCATAATCCCATGAGCCCCGACGCGCGACAACTCATTGCTCAGCATGCCAGGACCACCGAACTGCTCGGCGTCGATTTTCTGCCACTGGGGACACCGCCCGCGGCTTTGATCGACAATCAGCCTGCCGCTGGGATTGAAACCAAGCCAGCTCAGGAGCCCCCGCGATCCTCGCACACGGCCGCAGAGGAGTCCCGCTCGGAACAAGAACCCCGTGTTGACCCCATCGCGTTTGAAACACTCCGAACACAGAGCGATGCGCTCCCCGATGCCCCATCTAGACTGGCGGCCCTCAAAGAGCGATACGAATCCGACGCGCCGCATCAGCATTTCAATACCAGCTTTACGAACATTGTGTTCGGTGAGGGCGCAGCCGACGCGGACCTGATGTTCGTCGGCGAAGCGCCGGGGGAACAGGAAGACCAGACCGGACGCCCGTTCGTTGGTCGAGCAGGTCAACTTCTTGAGAAGATGATCGTCGCGATGGGCTATTCGCGAGAAACGGTCTACATCTGCAATGTGCTCAAGACCCGCCCACCCAATAACGCGACACCCACGAGTGAGGAAGCACGCCTGTGTGCCCCGTATCTCCTTGAGCAGATCAGGATTATCGCCCCCAAGGTGATCGTGACTCTCGGGCTTCCCGCGTCGCATCTCCTGCTCGGATCAACAAGCCCGATGCGATCTCTTCGGGGCTCCTTCCATGAGTTTCCGCCCCACGCGAGCTCGGGTGGACTCATTCAGGAAGTAGACCGTGAGCATTTCCCCCGGATCGAAGTGATGCCAACATATCACCCGGCCTATCTGTTGCGTTCGTATACCGAAGAGAATCGGCGCAAGGTTTGGTCCGATCTTCAGCAGGTGATGAACAAACTCAAACCCGAATAACTTCATCTGCCGGGGATCACGCGGGTTTTTTGCGTAATGTCGTATCTTCACACAACCAAACGCATCCAAACCCGAAATCACGCGTATATTTTGTCGAAGAAACTGTCATCAGATGGAACCATGTGTCTATCTGTGTCGAACAGTGATTCGTCTTTTCCCCCGCTCATGCAGGTCTCGCATGAGTGATGAACAAAATGAAACGCACGGCGAGTTATCGGCACTTTGTGCTCAGGGTGTAGTCCCTACGCAGCATGTGATGATGCCCAACCAAGACCCCCACGAGACTCGGCGCTCGGCCTTCGGGCTGAGTGCCGGGTTTTTTTCTATCCTGATCCAAAGCCGATGCCATAAAAAAAGCACACCCTTGCGGGTGTGCGACGGTGGTTACTTTGGAATCACGCTCAGGGGCCGTCGTGATCGTGGCCGTCGTGATCATGATCCAACATGTCGTGAGCGGCGTCCTTGAGGTCTTCGATGTTCTCTTCGATCGCGTTTGTGAAATCGAGCTTGGTGTCCGCGGGAAGTTTCTCGATCCGGGTGATGAACCACGCCGGTGCAGATCCGCCGCCCCAGTTGACCGTGAAATCAAACTCGACCTTGTCCCCGATGCTGAGCCCGTCCAGGCTCACCCCTTCGCCTTGCGGGAAGGGCATGGTCATGGAGGCCATGCCTGCGATGCCCTTGGCATTGACATTGATGGTCCCGTCTTTGGTTTTGAAATCCCGAATCTGCTCGTGCCGGATCATCAGTTCGCTGTTGGGCACGCTGGGATCGGGGACGGCGGTGATCTCACCCCGGATCCCGGAGTACACATCCGGCTGGCGATCTTCGTCGCCGTGGTCATGGTCGTGATCGCTGTGATCATGGCCGTCATGGTGTTCGTGCGCATCCGATTGTGGTGCGTTGGTGCTTGGGTTGCTCTCGTCTGAGCATCCAACGAGCGCGAGCCCAGCGATCAGCGCGATCGCGGCGGAAGTCATAGTCTTCTTCATGGGTTTCCTCACTTGCGTAGCAGTACTGGCAATGTCTGCATGTATCGTAGTCTGCATGAACCATGCACGAAAAAACCCGCTCATGCTGAGCGGGTCAATCGTTCTGGTGTCTGCTTGATTGATCAGGCCTTCTCGACCGAGAGGTACTGCTCAACAGAAGTCAGATCCGGTGCGATGTCGTATGTGAAACGCATCGACCATGTGTTGCCCTGCTCGCAGATCGCGATCTTCGCGGCCTTCTCACGCGAGTACCACATGCGTCCACCACGGATGTATGCGTGCATCCGCTGACGACGCATCCGCTGGGCGCGAGCGAGCCCGCGCTTGATGTCGGGGTCGCGACGCATCAGGCGGGTGATGGTATCAACCGAGCCCTTGTTGTTTGGGACCTTGTTGATGGTGCACTTGATCGTGTCGCCGGCGCTGAGTGTGTCGATCATGACAATGCCTCGTACTCTTCATCACGCGGACGCTTGTGTTCCCGATCAGGCATCGGTAAGCAATTGCGTCCGCAGGGGTTGCAAGTCGTTGTGTCCACGGAGCGATTGCGCTGCGCGGGACGACAAGTTTAGCTGGAAAATTCATTTAGTCCACCCTCTCCCCTACACTACTCTTCCAACGAGAGCAGATGACAGGCACAGAGGAGCGCCGATGTCCCAGACCCCACCCGAACAACCCGCCCAGCCCCAGTTTGATCCCAGCGCATCACACCAGCAGAGTCCCAAGCTCCGCAACATCCGCGGCGTCCCGGTTCCCGTCAACGGACCCGAGGGGAAAAAGGTCACGATGCTCGGGTTGGCCGATGCACAGCAGATTTCCAGCAAGATGGTGGTCACCCATCCCGCTTTCCAATCCGTTCTGCCCATGATGGACGGCACACGCAACATCGATCAGATCGTCGCCGAGGTTGGGAAAGGGCTCCAGCGCCCCATGCTGGAGCAACTTGTAGCCCAGCTCGACGATGCGGGGCTGATTATGGGACCCAACTACGAAGCGCTCGCACAGAAGATGCGCGACGATTTCGATGCCAACGATACCCTGCCCCCCGGATCAACCGCTCAAATGGCGGATTTGCTGGTTGCCAATGCGGTTGAGGGCGAGCCCACCGATGAGCAGAAGAAAGAGATGGGCCCCCAAAAACTTGCCGAACAAATGGACAAGTGGATCGATGATTCCCTGAAAGACACCGAAACCCCGAGTCTGGAAACGCTGCCTGCGGGCATCATCGCCCCGCATCTCGATTATGTACGCGGCTGGATGAACTATGCCCACATCTACGGGCGCATGCGGGTCGTTGATCGCCCTGACCGGATTGTCGTTCTCGGCACCAACCACTTTGGTATGTCAACCGGTATCTGCGGTTGTGACAAGGGTTTCGAGACACCTCTGGGGGTCTGCGAACTCGATACCCAACTGCTCGAGGCGATCGGAAACGCGTTGGGGCAGGAACAGACCCAGAAGATGCTCGCAAACCGGTTTGATCACGAGAATGAGCACTCGATCGAGCTACATATCCCCTGGATTCAGCATGTGTTCGGGAAGGATGAAGCGGGGAACTATCCCAAGGTCTTCGCGGCCCTCATTCATGACCCAACTGTCAATAACGGCGAGAGTTACGACGGAAACGGGCTCGCGCTCGACCCGTTCGTCGATGCCCTCAAGGCTGCAATGGGCGAAGTGGGGGGCAAGACCCTCATCGTCAGTTCTGCAGACCTGAGTCATGTCGGGCCCGCCTTCGGCGATCAGCAGCCTCTCGCCGGGGAAGACGAGCAGGCCGTTCAGTTCCGTTCCAAGGTCGCTTCCCACGATCAGGAGATGCTCAAGCTCATCGCAGAGAAAAAGGTTGATGATCTCATCGGGAATCTGGCTTGGCAGCAGAATCCGACCCGGTGGTGTTCAATCGGCAACATCAGCGCGATGATGCGGGCGATCAACCCCTCGCAGGTCGACATTCTGAACTATGCAGCGACGATGGATCCGCAGGGCACAGCATTCGTTTCCTCCGCGAGTGTCGCCGTCTATTCTTGAGCCCCGCTGACCTTATCTATACGGGTGCGTTTGTCACGCGTATGTCACAACCGGCTTTTCGCGCGGAACACCCGCGTTCCTGTCCCGTATCGTGTGCATGTGCCGCGAAATGCGGGTACGATTCACCCCCCTCGCGTCGAGTTGTGCGCGGGCGTGGACGAACTGACGATTTCAACCCGGAGATCCCATGGCTTCTTCGAATATCTGCTGGGGCATCGAGATGGGCTACGGTGCCATCAAGGCCCTGAAGCTCGAGAACGACGGTGGCGAGTACAAGGTGCTCGACTATGCCGTCATCAATCACCCCAAGGTGCTCTCAACCCCCGAGCTCGACCAAACGGACGCGATGCGCGTTGCCTTGGGCACTCTTGTGAATCAGCACGACCTGAGTAACGCGCATGTCGCGGTTTCTCTTCCGGGTCATCAGAGCTTTGCACGATTTGCCAAGCTCCCGCCTGTCGAGCCAAAGAAGGTTCCAGACATCGTCAAGTTCGAAGCGGTGCAGCAGATCCCCTTCCCCCTCGAAGAGGTGGAGTGGGATTACCAGACCTTCGTCTCACCGGACTCGCCGGATATCGAGGTGGGGATCTTCGCGGTCACGCGTCAGCGGATCATGGATCAGCTGTCGATGCTCAATGATGTCGGGATCACCCCCGATCTGGTGACGCTCTCACCGATCGCGGCGTACAACGCCCTCGCGGTGGATCTCGGTTTTACCAATGACACCCCCGGTACGATCATCCTCGATATCGGCACGGTCGCGACGGATCTGATCATCGCGGAGGCAGGACGCGTCTGGGTCCGCACCTTCCCGATTGGCGGGCATCAGTTCACCGAAGCACTCGTCGCTGCGTTCAAGCTCAGCTACACCAAGGCCGAGAAGCTCAAGCGCGAGGCCGAGCAGTCCAAGCACGCTCGGCATGTATTCCAGGCGATGCGCCCTGTGTTTGGCGATATCGTCCAGGAAATCCAGCGTTCCATCGGGTTCTATCAGAGTGTCCACCCCGACGCGGACCTCAAGCGTCTCGTGGGTCTCGGGTCGACATTCCGTCTTCCGGGTCTCCGCAAGTACCTCAAGCAGCAGACCGGGATGGATGTCTACCGTCTCGAGCAGTTCAAGAAGATCGCGATGGATGGTCCGCAGGCGGGCGAGTTCCAGGCGTCGAGCTTCAATCTCGCCACGGCGTACGGGTGTGTGCTCCAGAACTTCGAGCACGCACCGATGCGGGCGAACCTGATGCCGGTTGCGGTCATCAAGAACGCGATGTGGAAGCGGAAAGTTCCGTACTTCGCGACAGCCGCCGGTCTTGCCGCGGCCGCCGCGGGGGCGATGTTTATCCGCCCGCTTCTCGATTCGAGTGCCTTCGAGGGCGCGAGCAGACCTCCGGTGCTCCAGCAGGTTTCTCGCGAGGCACGCGCGTTGGCGACAACCGCTGAAGAGCGGGGTGTCACGGACGGCGCGATGGCCGATCTCCGCGGTGCTCAGATTGTCGGGCTCCTTGACGAGAACGCGTACTACACCCACATTCTTGAGGATACATCACGACTGGTGGGGGCCGTGGAGGCGAATGCTCGTGCAGCCGCCCAGAACGATCAGCGCCTTGCCGATGCGATCCAAGAGGCCGAGCCGTTCCGCTTGGTGTCATTGACCAATGACTATCTCACGACCACGGAAGAGGGGATTGCCTCTACCGGCAATGTCACTCCTCGGGGTGGACGCAACCAGGGGAATCCTGCGGCTGGCGTCGACCCGGCGCTGGCTCCGATCCAGGCCCTGCGACGCATCAAGGTTCAGGCCCAGTTCGAAATTCCGCTCGCCGATCCGCAGGTCTTCCTGCTCGATTATGTCGAGCCCTTCCTTCGCAACCAACTGCAGCGTGACGATGCACCGTACACGATTGTCATGAGTCAGGCCGAGCCGTGGAAGACGGGTGCCACCGCAACCGGCACGGGTGGGCGCAGAACCACCAGCCGTCCAGTTGCGCGTCCTGGACCGCAAGACTTCGGCAGCAGTGGTGGACGGAACACAAATCTTGATTCGATCGCACCGATCGAGAAACCCGCGGATAGCCGCGCCACGAACTCAAACGCGACTGATGCTGCGAAAAGTGTGGTCACCATCACTTGGTACGCGGTCATTGATTCCATGAATGAGTCGACCCAGAACAACGGAGACGAGCCGTGAACAAAGTGCTTGGATTCATCAAGAGCAACCTGATCATCGTGATCTCGATCGTGCTGATCCTGGTGCTGCTCCCCGTCGGGTATGTATTCTCGAGCAAGTGGAACGCGAGCGTCTCCGAGAAGGTGAAGAGTGCGTACGACTCCGAGAAGCGCTCGCTTACTTCAAGCGGCAAGGTGAACTACGCGCTCCCTGCCGTGCTTGAGGGAGAGCAGGATATCTCAGAGTCACGTGCTCCCAACGACGCGGTCACCGCTTTCTATGAGGAAGCGAAGCAGGCACGAATCGCGCAGGTTGAAGATGTTGTCGAGCGAGGCACGAGCTTTAACCAGGGCGATCATGTCGAGATTGTGCCTGGGCTGCTTCCCAAGGCGCCGAACGCGCGTGAGCGTCAGCGTCTCGGGCGAACCATGAGCGAAGCCATCGCGGGAACGCCCGACACCCCATCGATTTACCAGCGCAAGCTCAGGCGAATCAATGCCGGGGCACCGCCGTCCGTGCCAGCCCTCGCGACAATGCTGGAGCAGTACAAGAACCAGCTCGAGCAGGAATACCGCAGCGCCAACGCTCAGGGGCAGGTTTCGCAGGAACAGCAGAGCGAAATCCAGGAGAAGCTCACGGCTCGCCGGCTGAACGAGTACATCTCTCGTGCAAAGTCACTGACTTTCTACTGCTCGCCAAGAGCGTTTGTGAACGGGAGTGTGACGGGCGAGATCACGACCGTTGGCAATGATGGCTTCTCCATCGTTCCCGCGACCAACTGGCCCCCGAGCCAGGTGACGGAATCCGTTGCGTTCACATGGCTCTGGGACTTCTGGGTCATCTCGGATATTCTCGATGCCGCCACCAAGGCGAACATGAACGCGGCGTCGGGTGCGATGCCCGTCCCGGATGCTCCCGTGAAACGCGTCGAGCTGATCCGTGTCTCGGCACTGGATGTCGCCGGCGGCACATCCGGCTCCGATGATGATGTGAGCGGCAGAGGCTTTCCGCGTGGGAGCTCGATCGATGATCCGGTCAGCTCAACGCAGGGCAGCTTCACGGGGCGCGAAGGCGGAACGGCGAACTCGCCATTCGATCTGCGCCAAGTTGAGGTGACCGCGGTCGTCGCTTCCAAGGACCTCCCGAAGTTCCTCGATTCGTTCAGCAAGGTCAACTTCATGACCGTTACGGATGTCGATCTTGAAGAGGTTGATGTCTGGGCCGATCTTGAGCAGGGCTTCTACTACGGGACCGACCATGTCGTGCGGGCCCGTGTCAAGGTTGAGACCGTCTGGCTCCGCTCGTGGACCACACCGATCATGCCCGACCCGGTCAAGGAGGCCCTCGGGATTCCTGTTTCGAACCCTGACGAAGGCGGCTGAGCAAACTGAGCTGATTGATACGCGTACACGATTTCGAGAAACGCAAAAAGCGAGCACCATATGAAACTCAAAGGCGTCAACCAATTCGAGCAGCACATCGAGAAGATCGTTCTCGGCGTGGTCTTCCTCATTCTGCTCGGCGTCATCGCGCTCCAGTTCGTGACGACCCCGAACAACATCGAGGATGGCGGGCGATCGATCCCGCCTGCGCAGGTGTACACCGCGCTCGAGTCGCAGGCGAATCAGCTCCAGAGCCAGATCAGTGATCTCAGCCCATCGCTCCCGGAAGTGCAGCCGGTCGATCTCGTGCAACGCTATGACAACGCGTTTCAGAGCGCAGGCACCGATCGCCTGGCACTTTCCAACGCGCTCGGCGAAGGGGTCGACATTGCCGCCGCAACCGGCGCCGACGCAAGCGCCGTCGGTCGCGTGAACGATGGCCCGCTGGTGGCCCTCGCGGTCCCCCAAACCTCAACACCCGTTGCCGCTTCGCAATGGGCAACCCTTGATCCCTATGCCCTGCTCGAGGTGCCCGAGTATGCGGACTATGTTCCCGCTCAGCAGCCCTACGACTTTGCATCGATCACCGTCGAGGCAACTTTCAGCGGCACCGAACTTCAGGGTGTCCTCAACGGGGCCAACGGCGGCACCCCGATTCCCAGCATCTACTGGTCCTCGACCGGGATCGCGGTTCTGGGATTCGAAGTCGAGCGACAGCGTTTGCTTCCCGGCGGCGAGTGGGGGAACGCAGAACCTATCCAGACCCCGCCGCACACCCCGATCCCAACGAACGCAGTCAATGCCGAATCGGGGCTTCAGGAACTCGTCACGGTGGTCAGCGATGCCGCCCGAGAAGCTGGCGAAGTCCAGCGTCCCTCGTTCCCGCCGACAATTGCTGGGCCTCGATGGACCCCGCCGAGCGAACGGGTCGCGATGGCAGGTTCGAGCGAAGCGGATCAGATCCGTCGGCTCCAGCGCAAGCTCGACCGGGCCCACGAAGAACTCGAGCGACTGGGAAACACCGGGCGACCGACTCGGCCGCAGGACCCCGGACGCGGCCCGGGCAAGATCGACGACACCCGCTCGCCCCGAAACCCGAATACCAACGATCGAACACGCGAACGGATCGACCGCGTTGAAGAAGAGATTGAGGATCTTGAAGAGCAACTCAAAGAGCTCGGCGTCAACTCAGATGATGCACCCGCAACACGGGTAAGGACATCACGCGTTGACCTTCGTTCCGTTCTCGAAGAGGAATCCATTGAGCTTTGGGCGCACGATTTGGGTATCGAGCCCGGCGCAACCTATCGCTATCGCACCCGTGTCGTTGTGAACAACCCGCTCTTCCGCAAGCAAGCAGATATCGATCCGGATGACGCCGACCAGCAGGCGCTCGCTCGCGATCCATTCGCGAGAGGGGATTGGTCGGATTGGTCTGACCCTGTCGTCGCCGGCGATCGCAAGTATTTCTTCGTTACATCAGCGAACGAAGGAGCAGCGGGGACCACCGCACCGGACAAGACCACGATCGAGCTGTACCAGGTGTACTACGGGCATTATCGCAAATCGACCCTGAATGTATCGCCAGGTGATCTGCTCGCGACAGATCTCCGCGTCTCCGGTGATTTACTGGCCTTTGACACGCAGGTGGTCACGGCCGAGCAAGCCGCAGAAGTGGTCGCAGCGCGCGACAGTGGGGAGCCCGGTACGCAACTTCCAGAGGGTGTTTCGGAGCTACCCAACCGTCTGAGCATCGAGATCGGGGCATTTGTGCTCGATATCTACCCGGGACAGGAGCGGACCGATGGTGGGCTTGGTCGAGAATCGACACCGATCATCCAGGTTGTGCTCCGAGATGCGGATGGGCAAATCATTGTGCGGACCGAGCAGGGCGATGAGAGCTCTCTGGCATACGCGCAGGCATCTGACTCAGCATCTTCGGCAAGCTCATCGCCCATCCGAGCCCCTGGCCAGGAATCTGCGATTTCGCCCGCTGCGGAGCTCTTTGAGCCGTTAGAGCCCTAATCTGGGTTGCACGAGCACCGCAGATGTTTTTCAGGACCGACAAGACCCCGCCGAGCGGGGTTTTTTCATGGTCGTAAGAGGAGTTTGGGAGGGCTTGGGCGGAGCAGAGATGGGGCAACTCCCGCAGTGTGCGCAAGAGGTGTGTGATCGTCGTAAAGAATTGTGAGAGAAGAGCCTGAATTGTTGATCAAGCAATTTGACGAGCGATTTGAGTGGCCTATCATCCCCCCGCCTCTCAACGGAGGCGAAACCGATCTGAACCAGCTGGCCTGGGAACGATCAGCTTCTCTGACAAGTGGATGACGACGAGCGGAACTCAGATCGCTCAACTTCAAAGGAGGTTGAGATCGAGGCTGAGTTCGGCAAATACTAACTGAGTAATCTCAAAATGCGTCGAAATGGTGCCCGTGAATCATTGCCCTTTGCCTGGTGATGTTGAGCGGGTTGGTCGTCCTAGCCGGCAGGTTAGGGAGGTCATTGGCACGCTGAGTTGATGTTCGATTTCGGTCGGCATCAGGTCGGTGTGATCAAGCCACTAAGGGCATACGGTGGATGACTTGGCGTCAAGAGGCGATGAAAGACGTTGGAACCTGCGAAAAGCTACAGGGAGCTGGTAACCGAGCTGTGATCTGTAGATGTCTGAATGGGGCAACCCACCCGCAAGGGTATCGTGCACTGAATGCATAGGTGTACGAGGCGAACCCAGGGAACTGAAACATCTAAGTACCTGGAGGAAAGGAAAGCAACATGCGACTCCGTAAGTAGCGGCGAGCGAAAGCGGATAGATGTGAACTCTGTGAACACGTTGGAATGCGTGACCAAAGACGGTGAAAGTCCGGTAGCAGAATGTAGCATCATAGCTCTAGAGTAGGCTCGGGCTCGTGGAACCCGGGTTGAATATGGGAGGTCCACCTTCCAAGGCTAAGTACTCCTTGACGACCGATAGCGAAGAAGTAAAGTGATTGAAAGTTTAAAAGTACCCCTATTAGGGGGGTGAAATAGACCTGAAACCGTGTGCCTACAAGCGGTCGGAGCCCTGAGGGGTGACGGCGTGCTTTTTGCATAATGAGCCCGCGAGTTAGTCTCAGTGGCGAGCTTAAGGCCTACCGGGCCGGAGGCGGAGCGAAAGCGAGTCTGAATAGGGCGTATAGTCGCTGGGGCTAGACACGAAACCCGTGTGATCTACCCATGGCCAGGGTGAAGGTGGGGTAAAACCCGCTGGAGGCCCGAACCCGTCATCGTTGAAAAGATGTGGGATGAGCTGTGGGGAGGGGTCAAAGTCCAATCAAACCGGGAGATAGCTTGTTCTCACCGAAATAACTTTAGGGTTAGCCTCAAGAAGCAACTGTTGGGGGTAGAGCTACTGGATGCGTGGTGGGCCCGTCTAGGGTACCCCATGCAACCAAACTCCGAATACCAACAGCCAAGTCTTGGGAGATAGACTGCGAGTGAAAATATCCGTAGTCAAAAGGAGAATAATCCAGATCGCCGGCTAAGGTCCCCAAATCATGCTTAGTTCTTAAGGAGGTCAGACTGCCGTGACAACCAGGATGTTGGCTTAGAAGCAGCCATCATTTAAAGAGTGCGTAATAGCTCACTGGTCGAGGAGTTTGGCGCCGATAATGATCGGGAATAAGCATGATACCGAAGCCGCGGATTCGCCATAGGCGAATGGTAGGTGAGCGTTCCATTCAGCGGTGAAGGTGCTCTGAAAAGGGTGCTGGAGCGTATGGAAGTGAATATGCGGGCTTGAGTAACGATA
Organism: Phycisphaerales bacterium; assembly: GCA_965216865.1. Lineage (GTDB taxonomy): Bacteria > Planctomycetota > Phycisphaerae > Phycisphaerales > UBA1924 > UBA1924. Next base: position 1,039,837 of record OZ244206.1, on the reverse strand, counting down.
AAAAGGGTGAGAATCCCTTTCGCCGTAAGTCTAAGGTTTCCTGGGGAAGGTAAATCCGCCCAGGGTTAGCCGGGTCCTAAGGCGAGGCCGAAAGGCGTAGTCGATGGATAGCAGGTTAATATTCCTGCGCACCTGTTGAGATCAAAGCATAGTGCGGATTTCCAAGCTCTTCTGGACTGCTAGTTGTCCAGGCCTTCGGGCCGTTGAAGGGGGAGGGAGTTCCTAGAAAAGCTATGTGGGCAACACAGGTCCCGTACTAAAACTGACACAGGTAGACGAGGCGAATAGCCTCAGGCGCTCGAGAGAATGGTCGTGAAGGAATTAGGCAAAATCACTCCGTAAGTTCGCGAGAAGGAGGCCCTTCGGGGCGCAGAGAAAAGGCCCTGGCAACTGTTTATCAAAAACACAGCACTGTGCTAACTCGCAAGAGGATGTATACAGTGTGACGCTTGCCCAATGCCCGAATGTCACGGAAGCAGGTTAGCTTCGGCGAAGCTTGCAACTTAAGCACGGGTCAATGGCGGCCGTAACTATGACGGTCCTAAGGTAGCGAAGTTCCTTGTCGGGTAAGTTCCGACGCGCATGAATAGCGTAATGACTGGGGCACTGTCTCCACGACCAACTCGGTGAAATAGTAGTGGCGGTGAAGATGCCGCCTACCCGCAGCAAGACGGAAAGACCCCGTGAACCTTTACTGCAGGCTCATATTGGTCATGAGCACATGATGCGCAGGATAAGTGGGAGGCTTTGAAGCCAATGTTCAGGCATTGGTGGAGCCGTTGTTGAGATACCACTCTTCTTGAGTTTGTGGCCTAACCCTGATTCCCGTGAAGCCGGGCAGGGAACAGTGTGTGTCGGGTAGTTTGACTGGGGCGGTCTCCTCCTAAAGAGTAACGGAGGAGCGCAAAGGTTGGCTCAGCACGGATGGAAACCGTGTTTTAGAGTGTAAGAGCACAAGCCAGCTTTACTGCGAGTCCGACAGGACGAGCAGTCTCGAAAGAGGGCTCTAGTGATCCTGCGATCGCGTGTGGAAGCGTCGTAGCTCATCGGATAAAAGGTACTCCGGGGATAACAGGCTTATCGCTCCCGAGCGTCCATAGCGGCGGAGCGGTTTGGCACCTCGATGTCGGCTCATCGCATCCTGGGGCTGAAGGCGGTCCCAAGGGTTAGGCTGTTCGCCTATTAAAGCGGTACGCGAGCTGGGTTCAGACCGGCGTGAGCCAGGTCGGTCCCTATCTGTTGTGGGCGTTGCAAACTTGAGAGGAGTCAACTTTAGTACGAGAGGATTAGGTTGGACTGACCCCTGGTGATCCTGTTGGGCTGCTAAGCCCATCGCAGGGTAGCTACGTCGGGCAGGGATAACAGCTGAAAGCATCTAAGCAGGAAGCCCCCCTCAAGATCAGGTTTGCTTGTCTTGTACGTGAGACCCCTGGGAGACTACCAGGTTGATAGGCCGCAGGTGTAAGGGTTGAGAAGCCCTCAGCTGAGCGGTACTAACGGTCGAAGGTTTGGTCACTCCGACCCGATGCCGAAGGGCAGACGGATAGGAAGTGAGTCAACATCATTTCTACGCACTGAGATTAATCAGTTTGCCGGGCTTGTTTGATGCAAATCAAACAGGTCTCCGCTCGTCGCATCCGTCAGAGTCATGTCGGCCTGAGAAATCAGACCAATCATGATTGTTGGTGACCATATAACTGGGGTCACACCTGTTCCCATCTCGAACACAGCAGTTAAGCCCAGTTAGCCGATGATACTGTTCAGCGGGAAAGTAGGTTATCGCCAACTCTTCAGCCCCTTAAGGTAAACCTTGAGGGGCTGTTTTCATTTTTGCAAATCACTCCACACATCCCTCCTCCCCCCTCTCTCCACATACAATGCTGAAGATACCCAAGGAGGGATACATGTCCACAACACATCGTACTTTCAAACTCTACGACGAGGGAGCAGACGATCTGCTCAACGCCGAGTCATTCCCCGATCGAGTCTCACTCTTGCAGGCAAATCACGGGGCACCCCAGTCCGGTTCACGCCTCAGAATTCTCTGGGGGCAGGACCTGCTCGCGGATGTGCTGGATGGTCGATATCGTGCCGTCATCTGTGGTGTCAATGATGCGGATAACTCGCACGGCGTAATCGCACAGATTTGTTCGCTCCTTACCACCTCGCAGTGGTCGGCCAACTCGGTCACGAGTTACGCGAAGATGTTCCAGGAATCCCTGCAGGTCCACGCCGCGAACGATCGTGAGCCGTACATACTGAAGTATGACCTGGATTCGGTGCTCATCCTTGCGATGCTCCGTCCTCACGGGCGTGAGTTCTTTACGGTCGGGGACATGGCCCGAGGTTTCAGGACAATAACGAAGATGCTTCAAGGACGCGCGGATCGCCGCCCGGTCTGCTCGGTGTCGTTCCTCGGTGCAACGAGCAACAAACTCGTTGTCGATGATTCCAACCAGCACGAGCCGAGCTTTGAGACGGTTCTTCGGACGATGCACGATGCGGGATACCGCGGTGATGTGTACCCGTCGCCGCAGATGTGGAACTTCGCGGACACGGGCGTCTTCCCGAGCTTCCCATATCCCAAGGGTGTGGATCGGATGCGTGCAGGATCGAGCTGATTGGTGCATTGATGCGCAGTAAACACAAGCAGGTACTGCTCTGGGTATTCCTTGGGTTTATCGCCGCAGCGATGCTCGCCGCGACCATCGCGATCGTCCTGCCCGATCGATATGTCAGCGATGAGCTCATGGGCACCATCGTGCTCGTCGGACTGTACTCGCTTGCGGGGATGATCATCGTCGCGATCTCACGCGACATGAGATGGACCACGCTGATCGCGTTCGCATCGATGGCTATTTCGATGTTCGTGTTCATCTCCTTTATCTGGTTCGAACGCCATTTGCGTGGTGAAACCGAGGAGCACCTCTTCAAGCTTGGCTCGATCGCGCTCGTCACTGGGTTTCTTTTCTCCCATCGCCTGCTGATCGCGCCAATCCGTTTGCACATGACCTGGGGCAAGGTGTGTCAGCGCGCCGCCCAGATATCTGCAGCTTTCTCCGGGTTGATCATTATCGTCGGACTCCTCAACGATGGGTTCTACGACTGGGACGATGCGGTCTTGCGTCTGCTCGGGATCGGGCTTGTGTTCGCCGCCGGCGCGAGCATCGCGACGGGCGCGATCGCGATCTTTGGCCCCAAGGCCGGTGATGACGAGCCGGGGCTTCTTGGCGAGTCGATCGAGGTTGGATTAACCTGTCCGCGATGTGACCACGCCCAGACAATCCGATCGAATCGCGATGCCCGATGTGACCATTGCCGTCTCAAAATGAAGGTTGTGGTTGAAGAGCCAAGGTGCTCGTGCGGCTACTTGCTCTACCAGCTCGAGAGCGATACATGCCCTGAATGCGGGAAGAGCATCGATTCGAAGGATCGATGGATTGCGGCGCCGAATGGTTAAGGACATCCCTTCGCGAACGCGGTCAGGAACGCGCTCACATCAAAGAAATCGAAGCTGCCGTCATTGTTGAAATCAGCAGCGGGATCCATCGCCTTGAACGCAGTCAGAAACACGCTCACATCAAAGAAGTTGAGCAAGCCATCGCCGTTGAGATCCGCGAGACACTTCTGCGACGGCGGTGTAAGCGTGAGCGTAAAGTCGCCCGTCGCTGTTGTTCTTGCGCTCGTGTTGATCGTGTTATTCGCTGCGTGAAACCAGTTCAGCTTGTAGTTCCCTTCATCGAGCACGCCCTCCGACGGGATCGCACTGAAATCGATGGGTCGGTTGGGGAGCGCAAAGTTCGGGCCCGCAGAGAACCAAGTCACAAATGTATCTTCGTTGCGGATCGTGACCGATCCACCCCCGGCTGGATTGGTTGACATCTGCTCGAGCAACCCGGTGAGCTCGAAGTAAGTGCCTTCTTCCACAAAGAACTCGATCCCGCCAACCGATGCTCCGCCCGCAACGGGTGTCGGCCCCGAATCGAGATCATGGACAATCGTCAATGAAGAGGAGGAGGTGCCCAATACGGCGTGCACGCGCACATCCGCGAATGAATCGTTCCATGTCGCGTACGCGTTGGCCTTGAGGATGCCGCTGCTGGTGTCAAGCGTGCTTTGCTTGCTCGTGGATTGGGTGAGGGCTTCGATGGTGCCGACAAAGTCGATCTGTGCATTCGTCACAGTCGGAACGATGGCAGCGATGAGCAATATCGATCGAGCGTGTGTGATTGGTTGCATTCACTCAGAGTACATCGTTGCCGATCGCGGATCAATGATTCTGTTCAACGCGTCCAGCGCTGGGCGATTGGCATCCGACGCCCCGCGCCGAACGCCTTGCTCGTCACACGCAATCCAACGGCCATCTGCTGACGCTTGTACTCGTTTCGATCAATCAGCGAACAGAACCGGCGAACAATTTCCGCATCAATGCCCGTTTCTTCGATAATCCGTGAGGCGCTCTGGTGCAACTCGATGTGTCGATGCACGATCTGATCGAGGATCTCGTACTCCGGGAGTGAATCCGAATCGAGCTGATCTGGCGCGAGCTCCGCGCTCGGAGGTTTTTCGATCGTGTTCACCGGGATCGGTGCCCGCTCGAACCCGAGCGACGCGTAATGCTCGTTGATGTATCGGCACACGCGGAAGACCATGGTTTTGGGCAGGTCCGCGATCACCGCGAGCCCGCCGTTCATGTCGCCGTAGAGTGTGCAGTACCCGACGGCGATCTCGCTCTTGTTCCCCGTCGTGAGCACCAGCGCCCCCGTCCGGTTCGAGAGGGCCATCATCATGGTGCCCCTGATGCGAGATTGCAGGTTCTCCTGCGTGAGATCGGGGAGCTGCTGCCCGAGCGTGCGCTGCCCGAGCTCGGAGAACGCGGGGTTCAACGCCTCGCTCAACCCCGCGAAGCTAGGATCGATCGGCATGCTCACGCACTCGATCTCCAGGTTCCGCGCCAGATCGAACGCGTCGGTCTTGCTCCCCTCGGAGCTGAACCTGCCCGGCATCGACGCACCGACGACTTTGTCCTTCCCGAGCGCCCGCACCGCGAGGGTCGCGACGAGGGCCGAGTCGATCCCGCCTGAGAGACCGATGCACGCCCGTTCGAACCCGCACTTGGATAGGTAATCGTGGACCCCGAGTGTCAACGCATCCACGATCATCCGCTCGTCTTCAACCGGCGGCGCATCGATCGGTTCCATTGCATCCGTATCAACCAAGAGCAACTGCTCTTCAAACGCGATTGCGAGTGAACAGATCCGACCCTCTCGATCAACGACGCAGGACTGCCCCGAGAAGATCAGATCATCGTTCGCGCCGACCTGGTTCACCGACACTACGGGGACCCGATGCGTCAATGCGTGTTTGATCAGGATCTCGCGATGGCGGAGTTCTTTGTGCAACGCATACGGCGACGCGCTGGGGGCGATGATTACATCCGCGCCCGCATCCGCGAGGAGTTGCACCGGGTCGGGCTCGTCCGCGTACCGATCCGCGAATCCCGCGTCGTGCCCCTTCCACAGATCCTCGCAGATGGCCAGCCCGATCTTGGTGCCGTTGATATCGAAGACCCGGGTCTGATCACCCGCGACAAAGTACCGATCCTCATCGAAGACATCGTAAGTCGGGAGCAATCGCTTGTCGTAGTAGCCCACGAAAGCGTTGTTTTGGTAGACCACGAGCGAGTTCGCGAAGTGCGGATGCGTGTCGGGGTCGATGTCCATTCCCTGCGCATCCACCTCGATCGGGAGTGGCGTGCCGAGCACGATCGCGATGTCCTTCGTGTGGAGTTCACCGATCATTTTGGCTGTTTGGGCGCACTCATGCACGAACCCCTCGACATGCAAGAGATCCCTCGGCGGGTATCCGCAGATCGCGAGTTCGGAGAAGACCACAAGATCAGCGCCCTGCTTGCGTGCTTCGTCGATCGCCCAGACGATTGCGTTCGCATTGCACGAGAGGTTGCCGACGGTTGGGTTGAGCTGGGCGATCGCGATCTTCATCGCGTAATTGTAGGTGTCGGCGCGGGATTAATCGCCATCGATGCTTTGCTCGATGAGCTCGGTTTCCGCGGATTGCCCCTCCGGATCGAGGGGTTTGCGGGCCTTGAGCCACGCGATCCCGAAGCCGGCGCATCCGAGATTCACGATCGCTTCGACGGCGGTGACAAAGAGTACTGTTGCGGCGATCGGGACCTGCCCAGACTCGGTCTCGCTCAGCGCATTGCTCGAAATCCCAACCAGTTCCGCGATCCCGATCGTCCCCGCCTCGCGCGTGCCGAGCATCCCAGCGGGTGAAGCGGCCCCGATGATAAAGTAGGTCGCGCCGAGCAACAACGCGTCCTGCATTGAGATCGGTAGCTCGAGCACCCGGGCGGCGACATAGAACCGCAGCGCGAAGGTGATGATGTCGATCAAGCGGAACGCGTTGGCGATCAGGGTTGCACGCGGATGCCCGAGCATCTCGAACCCAGAGTGGATCCGCGAGAACGCGTCGGATCCGCTGAGTTTCTCACCGATCCCGATCTTTGAGAGGCGGGTGAGCCCGACATCGCCCGCGAGTTGACGCGCCAGGGCACTGCCGATCGCCGTGCCCACGCCCACGCCCGTGAGGGAGACGATCCACCAGAGGAGATTCACTTCTTTCAGCCAGATACTTGCCAGGACGAGCGGCGTGAGCGCCGCGCCCATCAGGATCGCCTCCGCGATGATCCATGCGCCGATGGTCAGAACGGGCACCTTGTCTCGCCGGTTATGGATCACGAAACGCGAGACCACGGAGAGTTTGAACGGGAGGTAGGCAAGGAAGGTCGCGATCGCATTGGTGGCGATGACATCCGTCGCACGGATCCTGTGGATCGGGTTCAGGACAACCCAGAAGATGATCCCGTTGAACCCGACGGAGAGTGCCGCCAGAACGAGGAGGAGCATCAGCTCGCCGGGCGTCGCGTCGGAGAGTTTGGAGAGCTGTTCGCGATTTTCAGGACGCAGCGCCATCCGCACGGCCCACCCGAGCAGGAAGATGCCGATCGCGAACCCAATGATCTGCACGCCCACCCCGACCGCGCTCCGCGACGGCTTGATGGGGTTCGGGGTCTCGGTTGCGTCGCTCATGGGGTTGGGGTATCCGGGGTGATGCGGAAGATCGCCCGGATGGGGATCTGGGTTTGCGGATCGCTCCATACCTGTATCGGCGAACCGAGTGCATCGATCCACACGATCAGCCGATCGGGATCGACCGGATCGGGCAGCCACTCGCTCCGCGAATACCGTTCGATCTCAGAAAACGCGATTACGACCAGATCGACCCCCTTATTTCGTAGATGCTGCGTCCACGCTTTGGGATCATCCGGGTTCGATTCGATCGCTTCGGCGATCATCCAATCGTCATATACCGTGTTGTATCGTACATCGCCCTTAATGTAGATCGGGGTCGCGTCTCCGAGCAGGTAGATGGTGTCGTCCTCAGCGGCGAGACGATTGAGCGCGGCGGTCCAGGGAAGCTGTTGCATTTCGTACGCGCCAAGGGCATACCCCGGCCCCAGATCGAACAGCACGAACGGGTTGCCCCTGTTCTGGACCAGTGCATGCCCGATCGACCACATCAACACGCCGATGCAGATGATCTTCGCGATCGCTTCCCGAGCGGGCTGGTTCGGGATCCGCACGATGATGACAGCACCAAGTACGATCAGTATTGGTGCGAGCGGAACCAGAAATCGTGATTGCAGGTGGGTCAGTATTGCCCATGCAATGATCGGCCCACCCAACGCGAGCAACGCAACAAAGCCCGCTCGATGCGTCCGCATCACCACGAGCATACCAACCAGCCCGATCACTCCAAGCAATGGCGTCAGACCCCATTGTCCGTTCGTGAACCCGCGGAACCGCGACACATGATCGATCCCGTTCGCGTCTGGGACTACGAGCATCATGAACCGATCTAGGATCGATCCCTCGAACGCGTGCGCGGATGCGTATATCGCGTGCTGCGCTTCGTTCCAGTGCCCCTCGCCGAAGACCGATTGCATCTGCGGGAAGACCGGGTTGCCCGTCGCGAGCTCGTTGCGGATCAGCCAGGGCGCGATTGTGAGCGAGCCGACAACAACACACACCATCGAAGTGACGATCCAGTGCTTCCTGGGCGAGCACGCGAGCAGCACGATGCCCACGCTCGGCGCGAGCATGAACAGTGCCGTGGGCTTGCACGAGCACGCCCCGCCGACGATCAGCCCGCACAGGACTGCGCGTTTCCATGTCTCGATGTCCGTTCGCATCGCGACGATCAAAGCAGCCGATCCGAGGAGGACCACCGCGATCTCGTTGTAGGCAAGGGTCCCGACAACAATGAGCCATGGTGTCCCGAATGCCAATGCCATTCCGATCCGGCTCGCGAGCATCGCGTCCGCGTCCGGAACGATGCGGTGACAGGTCATCCGCGCGAGTTCACCGATCGATCCCGCCGCCACGATCAGCATGAACGCGCTGAGCAGCTGGGTGCTGATCATCGCCCGCCCATTGTCCGCGTGCATCCCGTCGCCCATCATCAGCGCGATGTGCGCGTACGCGCTTTCCATATAACTGGGCAGGAACGAGTATACATTGTGATCACTCGGCCAGATCCGCCCTTGCTCGACCCACTCGCGTGGCAGCTGCAGGTGATAGCTCAGGGCATCGAACCCGCCGTACTCTGAGCCCCACAGTATCCCAGGCGGGTTGCATGCCATTACCAGCGCGAGCAGCATCCCGCACACGATCGCGATGTGCATCAGCGTCACACGCTCAGTTGAAAAGGAACCCTTGAGTTCTTTGCGTATTGGAAGGAAGAGCGCGATCCCGATCCCTGTGATCACCCACGCGCTGATGCTAGTCAGGAACCCGAGCATCCCAGTGATGTGCGTCAGTGAGAGCAGCACCGTCAATCCGAAGCCAAGCTCGATGCACCACCGCCCAGGACGCTCGGGGATCCATTGTCGGATCGAACGACCGTACCCCGCGCTTGCGACCAGGTAGAGCAGCGGGGCCCAGCCCGCGAGAAACAGGGTCTCGACGAGCGTGATGACCCGCGCGAGCCAAGGACCGCCTTCTCCCTGCATGAGCAGGACCGCGGGGAACGCGATCGCGACCGCGCTCACTGCGGCAAACGCGTGTGTTCGCGTTTGTATCACCTTTGTTGCCGCATCCTGCTTCATCGCAACCATTGTACGATCCGGCGGATGGGTCCGGGCGAGATCGAAACCCTAGAATCGTTTATGGCACTCGAACCCATCAAAACCAACGCGGATACCCAGGCACCCCTCGATATCATCGAACCGTTGTGTGCAGTCTTCCGCCGGGCGCTCAAGGAAGAGAACCTCAAATACACCCCCGAGCGGGCGATGATCCTCGACACGATCATCGCGTTCGATGGGTTGTTCGAAGCCGATCAGCTCCTCGACGCGCTCAAGGACAAGGGCCATTCGGTTTCCAAAGCCACCGTCTATCGCACGCTCAAGCTCCTCGAGTCCTGCAACATCATTCAGCAGGTGCTCTTCGATCGCGAACAGTCGCACTACCAGCTCACCGTGGGCAACACGGGCAACACGCTGCTGATCAATATCGACTCGGGCGATGTGGAAACACTGGAAGTCCCGGAACTGATCGAGCTGCGCGACAAGATCTGTGCCGCCAAGGGACTTAAAGCCCAAGGGCACAAGCTGCAGATTTTCGTCAGCGCCGTCGGCGACTGAACCCAACCCCGAGCCCAACCAATGCGATTGAGCCCGCGGGTGCGGGGATCACTACAGCGGCTTCTCCCGCGATGTCGTTGTATCCCCATCGGACGGGAGCGATCGAAACATCGACCTGCCCGTTGAGCACATCGATCGTGCGTTTGAACTCCGCGAACCCATAATGCAGCGCGCCATCACGCTCGAACTCAACGCCCACGGTGAAGATGTCGTCCGTTGAAAACACACCGGGTGCGTCTGTCAGATTGTTCATCCCATGGATGATCCGCCAGCCGTCCGCGAAGTTCGCCGCTTCGTCGATCGAGTCAAAGTCGTTGTAGAGCGTCGGCCCGTAGTAGGCCTCGCCGAATGGGAGCTCGGGTGTAGGGATCAGTGTCGCGATCGAGGACTCCGCTGACCGCGTGACCGTGCCGGTGCCCAGCCACAGGTACTGACCCGTGAAATCGTTGACCTGCATGAGGAACAACGACCCGCCGGGCGTCACACCGATGCCTGGTTGATTGTCTGCGGCGTTGGTGATATCGAGGGCCTGTCCCAGTATCGTGTCCCCGAAGTTGGGGTTGAACGCGCGGAGCGCACCAACGGTGTTGTTGTTCTCGAAAATCACCATGTCCGCGTATAAACCGCTCGCGAGGATCGAGATCGTGCCTGCTGCGAGGATCGCGTGCGTTTTCATCCGGAATCTCCTGTGTGAGGTTGCTCCCACGGGTTCGAGGATACCCGAATCCGGACGCACAGATCGAACTTGATTGTCGTGAAACAGGTCTCAGCGGATTGCAATCCGCATTTTTTTGGCGTTGCCCGCGTCATGCACCGCGACAATTGCTCCGTACGGGACATCGTCGCTCGCGCCGATTCGGAGGATCAGCCCTTCACTGAGGGCCGCGTCCATGTGTTCGATGCGCGAAATGACCTCGTCGATTTCGATCGCTTCGGGGCCCAGACCGCGTGCCACGATCCGATCACGCTCGACAAACAACTCCAGATCAAGCATCGGCGTCGGGAGGGTGAAGCCGTTGGTCTCACTTGTTTCTTCGCGCTGCTCGGGCAGATCTGCCTTCAGGAACCATTCCTGCCCGACGATCGTGGTCGCGGCCATGAAGAAGATCAGGATCACCAGCACGACATCCACCATCGGGGTCATGTTGGGACCGAACCGTCCCTTGTTCCCGAAGATGTTCCGCTGCTTGAGCGGTCGCGAACGGGTTGGTGATCCAGAATCACTCATGGTCGCTGCTCCGTCACGAGCTCGATCTTACCGACACCCATATCACGCAGGACATTGAACACCGGGCGCACGAAACGGTGGGGCGTGTCCTTGTCTGCGCGAACCCGCACGGGCGTGCCCGGCGATCGCGCAAGCATCCCCGAAACCTGCGCCTCCAACCGATCGAGCTCGATCGCGTCGCCGTTGAGCGATCGCGTGCCGTCGATCGTGACGCCGATGATGATCGGATCGGTCCGCTGTGTTTCCTCGATCCCTGTCGAACTCGACGGCAGCGCGATCCGCGCGCGTCGATCGGTCGCGAGTTGTCCAACGAGCAGGTAGAACACGATCAGCACCATGACCACATCGATCATTGGCGTGACATTCACCCTCGACGATGTTCCCTCGTCGTTCAGGATGGAACGACGGCGCATCATCCCGCTTCCGATTCCTCGGGGATCATGTCCACGAGCTCACCCGCCTGCGCCATCGCGCTGTTGCAATGCTTCTCGACGAGTGAGCGGAAGATCCCGTAGATCAACAGGCACGGGATCGCAAGGACCAATCCGAGCATCGTGTGAAAGAGCGCCTTGGAGATGCCCAGCGACAGATCCGTTGGCCCGGCCGCTCCGCCCGCCTGTCCCAGGCGTACGAACGCGATGATCATCCCCCAGACCGTCCCCGCGAGCCCAACGAGCGGGCCCAGTTCCCCGATGATCCGCAGCAGATCCAGAGGGCGACTCCATCGGGCACAGGCGTTGGATGCTGCGATCTCTGCCGCGTCGCGCATCGCGTCGCGTCCTTTCGTCCGTGCGTCGTACGCGGCCTTGCACGCGATGGAAACAATCGCTGTCCGATCGGAGAGCCCCTTCTCGAACCCGCCAGTATTCTTCTGTATCAGGTTCGATCGCAGATTCTGGTAGATCGAGTCTGGCGCGATCACGGATTGTCGCGCGTCCATGACGACCCGTGCGATCAGGGTCACCGCGACGAGCGATCCGAGAATCAGCGCGATCGTGAAGACATCGAAGGAATCGACAAAGAGCGACCACGCGTTCGTCGCGCCGGTGCCATCCGTTGTTTGTGCGAGCGTCAGTGCATGCATACCCACAGGGTATCACGCAAACCCGGGCCGTGTTACTCGCCCTGCTCGAGATCCGCCTGTTCGATCGGACGCGAGATCACATGCTCCTCGTTGAACCACGCGTTCAGGTCCGCCATCCGCGCCTGCTCGGACGCGAAGGGCCAGGTCAGGGATTCCCCGGACACGGGCTGCCCGGTCACCGGGCAGGTGGTGTCGGGGCGTGGGCGGATCGCATCAAACCCGGCCCGCTCGGCCCAGTGATCCGGGATCGAGAATCGGAACCGCCTGCTGGTCTCGTCCACATGGTCGATCGAAATCCGCAACGCGTCCTCGGGGATGGCGTCGTCGATCCGCTCCGCCCATTCGATGAGCACGATCGCGTCGCCGCCGATGATCCTGTCCCAGCCCAGCGCGTCGAGCTCGGACTCATCGCCCAGTCGGTAGCAGTCCATGTGGGCGAGGGTCGGGTGATCTGAATCCTCGTCGCCATAGATATTCATGATGACGAAGGTGGGGGAGGAGACCGCGTCCTCCGCGATCCCGTAGTTCTGCGCGAGCAGACGCACAAAGGTCGTCTTCCCGGCGCCCATCTCCCCTTGCAGGCGCACGACATCGCCACGGCGAAGGACAGCGGCAAGGTCGTCCGCGATCATGCGGGTGTGGTCGAGACTCGGTGCGTTACGGGTCAGTTCGATCGGCATGCGTTATTCTTCGCACCCAACCGACAAAAGACCGGTTTACCAGAGCATCCGAGTGCGGATGGATTCGTCGATCGAGTCGATCCGGTCCGCGAGCGTCTTTGCATCGCTGGGATCCGCGTCGAGAACGAGGTACCCGATCTCCGGGTTCGTCTGCAGATACTGGGCGCTGATGTTGATGCCGAGCTCGCTCGCCGCCTCGTGGATCTTGCCGAGCACGCCCGGCACATTGCGATGGAAGTTCAGGATCCGATGCGGGCGTTTGTCGCCCTCGACGAGGTGACGCTGCTGATCGGGCAGGTCAACCTCGGGGACATTCACCGACCCGGTCGTGGTGCCCATGTTGATGAAACGCAGGAGTTTTCCCGCGGCGTCCAAGCTGATCGCTTCCTGCGCTTCGATCGTCGATCCTCCGACATGCGGCGTGAGGATGACATTGTTCAAGCCCTGCAACGGACAGGTGAAGGGCTCGCCGCTCTTCGCCGGCTCGTCTGGGAATACATCCAGCGCCGCGCCCGCGATCGCGCCCGACTCGATCGCGCCCTTGAGCGCTTCGAGATCCACCACACTCCCTCGTGCGTTGTTGATCAGGTACGCGCCGGGTTTCATCATCCCGATCTCGTTGGCACCGATCAATCCTCGTGTGGTTTCCGTGTCCGGCACATGCAGCGTCACGACATCGCTCTCACGCAACACCTGCTCGAGCGTGTTCGCGGTCGATGCGTTCCCCAGCGGGAGCTTGTTGATCGCATCGAAGAACAGCACCCGCATGCCCATCGACTCCGCGAGGATCGAGACCTGCGAACCGATGTGCCCGTACCCGATGATCCCGAGTGTCTTGCCGCGGACCTCGTGGGCGCCCGTCGCGCTCTTGAGCCACTTGCCCTCGTGCGCCGCGTGGCTCCGCGCCGTGAGCTGACGGTGCAGCGCAATGATCTCCGCGATCGTCAGTTCCGCGACGGATCGTGTATTGCTAAACGGCGAGTTGAACACCGCGATCCCGCGCTCCGCGGCCGCGTCCAGATCGACCTGGTTCGTGCCGGCGCAGAAGCATCCGACCGCGAGCAATCGCTCGCATGTTTCGATGACCTCGCGGGTGATCTGGGTCTTGGAACGCACGCCAACGACATGGGCCCGACGGATCGCGTCGATTAATGCCTCGCCCTCGAGTGCGCCCTTGTGCGTGGTGACATTGAACCCCTCGTCCGCGAGCAGGCGCGTGCCCGACTCGTGCGTCCCTTCGAGGAGCACGATCTCGATCTGCGACTTTGGGAACGAGGTTTTCATCTGTGTCTGGGTTGCCGTATCACTCATCGGGGTTCACCGCAGGGATGTCATTGGGTTCGGGGACGGGTTCGTCGATGTTCACCATGCCCATCGCGATCAAACCACCAAGGGCCGCGGCAAGCACCAAACGGTAGTACCCGAAGAGCGCCAGGCCGTGCTTATTAAGGAACGCGACGAGCCATTTCACTGCGATCGCGGCGGAAATTGTCGCGACGATCAATCCTACAGCGATCGGGACCCATCCGAGCATCTCGAACATGTTTGCCGTGCCTGCGTTGGACGATTCCTTGAGGTTTTTGGCAAGGGAATAGACACACGCACCGCCGAGCGTGGGGAGCCCGAGCAGGAAGCTGAACTCCGCGGCCTGCTTGGGGCGGAGCCCGGCCATCACGCCGCCGACGATTGTCATCATCGAGCGGCTCGTGCCCGGCACCATCGCGACGCACTGCATCAGCCCGATGAATAGCGCTTTGCCCATGCTCAGTTCGATGAGGTCATTCTCCGGATCGCCGTCCGAGTCCACCTTGCGGAACTTCATCCGATCGATCACGATCATGAAGATCCCGCCCAATGCCAGCGCCGTGATCACGGAAGGGGTGTTGAAGAGCTTTTCTTCGATGATGTCGTTGAAGAGCACACCCAGCACCGCGGCCGGCAGGAACGCGACGATGATGTTGAGCGCGAGTTTCAGGCCCGCCCGGTCCTTGCCGAGCAGTCCCTTGCACATCTGCACGACGCGTGGGAAGTACAGCCCGAGGACCGCGAGGATCGCGCCCCCCTGAACGACGATGTTGAAGGTATCGACGGCTTCCTTCTGCGCCGCGGACTCGCCCAGCCCGAGCAGATCCGCCGCGATGATCAGATGACCCGTGGAGGACACGGGCAGATACTCTGTGATCCCCTCGACCAAACCGAGGACGACGGCCTGTAGAATGTTCATCGATCCCGTATCGATCATGCGCGTTTCATCCAATCCACGAAAGTATGTGCCTACCCCATGTCCATCGGCTCAATGATTGAGATCACTGACCCATCAGACCCGAGAATCGGGGTCTTTCTCAATCAAAAAGACGCGTGGCTCAAAGCCGCCCACAACCCCGACGCGTCAGAATCTGAGACGGACCTGGGTTACTTCATCGCCGAGGGCGTGCTGGTGGTCGAGCACCTGCTCGATTCACGCTTCCCGATCGAGTCGGTCTTCGTCAGCCATTCTCGGGTTCCGGGTGTCGAAGAGCTGCTCAAACGCGTGCCGGAATCCATCCCTATCTATGTCGCTGAGCAAACAGTCATGGACGAGATCGTCGGCTTCCCGATCCATCGCGGGCTCCTCGCATGCGGCAAACGGATCCCCAACCCCGATCCGGTAGAGCTCGCCCGCGGCTCCCGGGCGCTCGTGGTCCTCGAGGACCTGAGCAATCACGATAATGTTGGCTCCGTGTTCCGCTCCACCGCCGCTCTGGGTGGCGAGGGGGTCTCGGTGATTCTCAGCGCCCGATGCTGCGATCCGCTCTATCGCAAGTCGCTGCGGGTCTCGATGGGGCACGCGCTGCGTGTTCCCTATGCGATCGTTGATGATTTGCCCGCGTTTATTGAGCAGATACGCGTGCTGGGGTTCACCTCCCTCGCAATGACCCCAGATCCGGGGGGTGAGCCGTTGTCCTCGGCTTCTCATCGAGCATTGGCGCGTCCAGCACTGTGCTTTGGGGCTGAAGGGCCCGGTCTTACCGGACGAACGATGGAGTCTGTGGACCTTCGTATACGAATTCCTATGGGGCGAGGTGTGGATTCGTTGAATATTTCCGTCGCGGCAGCCGTTACTCTCCATGCGTGCCTCGAACCGAGATAGGTTCGGGTGCATCCACTTTTCAACCCAGATCCCGAGGGGAAGCCGATGGCCGGGCGAAGGCAGGCCAATGACAAGGAGCGACACCCATGAGTTTTATCTCCATTATCATCGCCAGCGCCGGCATGACTCTCGCCATGGCAGGTCCGGGCGATGCGCACTGCCCGCTGTGTGATACGGCAGAAAAGCTGCCCACAGTTGAAGCCAAGGCCTACGAGACCGCTTCGTGGCCAACCCATAATCCTGAGCGGAACCTTTACTCGGATAACTTCCAGGGCAAGAAGATGCCCGTCGCGCTCGGCAAGGAAACGGTGATTTCCGATGGCATGTCTCTTGAAGACACCAAAGGCAAAGTCATGATCATCGACTTCTGGGCGACATGGTGTGGCCCGTGTATCGCCGCTGCCCCCAAACTCGCAGATCTTCAGGAGAAGCATGAGGACGATCTGATCGTCGTCGGCGTGTCTGGTCTGCGTGAAGATCAGAACACGGTTGAGTCATTCATCGCAGAGCACAAGGAACCTTTCCTTCAGCTCTACGACGAAGACATGCAGGTGTTCCGAGAGTTTAAATCCACTGGGATCCCGCTTGTGCTTGTGGTTTCGACCGACGGCGTCATCCGCTGGATGGGCAACCCCCACGAGCAGGGATTCAAAGCAGCCGTCGAGAAGGTCATCAAGGCCGACCCGTTGATCCAGGCGAAGGGCTGATCGCCAAAGTATCCCGATCTTACGCCGCCCTGAAATGGGCGGTTTTTTGTTGCGCACGCTGATCTTGTTTGTAGATATGAGTCATCTGCATTACGATGCATCAAGAAGAATCGACCATACTGATCGTAAGGATCGCGGAGGAACTCAATGTTGCATCACGCCAGCACGCGTCTGCTTGCTCTCTTTCCTTTCATCGTGCTTACCGGCACCGCGATGGGCGCGGGGAGTTCCTCTGCACCCGGGATTGAGCGGGAGGGGGCCGCGAGCCACATCGCTGAGATTCGCGAAATGGAGTGCGATCCGTTCGATGTGTCACACCTCGAATCGCTCAAAGACTGGACGACGGGGGAAGCGGTCACCGCGTCGAGCATCGAAGAGAAGGTCGTGCTCATCGGATTTGTGCATGCCTCAGAACCGAAATCACTGCTCACACTTTCAACGCTCGCGCGATACGAACGGCAGAACGCGAAAGACGGGCTCGTAGTGTTCGCCGTGCATCCTGATATGGGTTGGGAAGAGATCCAGTCGAAGGTCGATGCAGGGCGTGTGCGAGTTCGGGTCGCTCAGGATCAAGATGGCGCCTTCTCCAAGGCGATGAAATGCGATGATGTGCCCGACCTGTACCTGATCGATCGTGCCGGGCAACTCCGCTACGCGGACATCGACAGCAGATCACTCAAAACCGCGGTTGGGCAGCTGCTGCGCGAGACCCCGGAGCAAGCAATCGCGAACGCGGCGCTTCAATCACAGGACCTCGCTCTTGCTGAAGCAGTGGAAACGCAGCCACAAGAGCCAGAAAACAAGGTCATTCCAGCGGAGGCCTATGCGAATGCGAACTGGCCAGCAGTGAATACGGGCGAGATTTACGCCGATGATTTTCAGGGCAAAGCCCTCCCCGTTGCGCTGGGGAACGAGAAGTGGCTGACCAAGCCGGTCGATACTGAGGGCAAAGTCATCATGCTCGACTTCTGGGCAACATGGTGCGGCCCGTGCAAGCAGTTCTCGCCGATTGCAAACAAGCTGCAGGTGAAGCACAGGGACAAACTCGCGGTACTCGCGATCTCGGGACAGCGAGACCCCGAGAGCAAGGTGCGTTCGTATATTGATCAGAACCGGGTCGCATACTCGCATCTCTACGATGAAGACCAGTCGATTTTCAAATCTCTCAAGGTCCGAGGCATCCCGCATGTTGTTTTGCTCTCGACCGATGGTGTGATCCGCTGGCAGGGTTATCCCTTGAATCCGGGCTTCGAGCATGAGTTTGAAGAGGCCCTTGAGCAGATTCTGCAGGTCGATCCGATGTTCACGGATTGAACCCCACCCGATCCGGGTGTGAATAATCCCCCATGCCCGAGCCACACCCAACCGATCATGAGCACACCCGCGATGTCGATTTCGCGAACGCGGGTGTGCGTTTAGAACAACCACGCGTGCATGTGGTGCTGGTGGAGCCTGAGATCCCGAACAACACCGGGAACATCGGGCGCACTTGCGTGACGACGGGTTCGCGCCTGCATCTCGTGCATCCGCTCGCATTCGATATCGATGAGAAGGCATGCCGCCGCGCGGGGCTCGATTATTGGGCTCGACTGGATCTCGTTGAGCACCAGAACGCGGACGCGTATCTTGAAGCGCACCCGCCGAGTGATCAACCGCCCGCACGGTCCTGGTTCCTGACTTCGCACGCGACACGGTCGATTTTCGACGCACCGATCGGCGTGGGGGATCATCTCGTGTTTGGTCGCGAGACAAAGGGCTTGTCAGGCGAAGTCCTCGATCGCGTGCCAGCATCACAGCGAATCAGCGTGCCCATGGTGCCGGGCGAACGCTCACTGAACCTGTCAACCTGTGTCGCGGTGTGCGTGTATTCAGCGATTCGGAATATGTACGGGTCCGGAGAGGCGGTCGTGGATACAGATGGGCGCTTGCTCCACCCCTCAACAAAGGGGTTCTGCGCGGAATGAGCGCCGATTCTTCGAGATTTTTGGATTCTTGATCGAACAGGTGAACGAAGTCTTCGTATATCTGTAGTTGACAGACTCTCTCTCATTTGGAACGGCACTGAAGAGGTGCTGGGCCGACCAGTGTGACCCGGATTCTCTCCTCTCTCCAGAACAGTGTGCCGCCTCACGGTGGTGCACTGTTTTCTTTCACCGCTTCCTGAACGCACACATCCTGATCGGGTGATACGATGACAGCATGACCCGTATGCACGCGAAGAAGTCAGTTCCCGCCCTGATCCTCACGACCGCTCTGTGCGTTGTTGTGTGCGGGTGTCAGAAGACGGCGCTCCGCCCCGATGATCAACGGAGCCAGTTCGATCGGTATGACCAGTCTCGATCGCAGCGAGCACAGCCGTACCTGGAAGATGAGTATGGTCGGCGCACACCAAATCTGAAAGATCGACTCCTTGTGCGCGATGAGTGATCGTCCGATCACGCGCAGATATGCGCGTCGTGATTCCATCTGTTCGGGATATGCAAGTTAGATTGAGCGCCTCGGATTGGATTGCGCTGCGCATTCCACAATTTGCGCGTCAATGTGCAAGAAAAACACCTCCGTGTTCCGAATGGTATTGATACTCTTAGGGAGTCGATTCTTTATCCCGCTTTTCACGAGACCAACATTGGCACATCAATCGATGTCATCCCGGCCAGCACGAGCGATGCGCACCAAAGTTGTTTGGGGTGTGCTCGGCATCGGTATGACACTCGGAATCGGTGTGCTCTCGGCGCTTGATTCGGGCAACGCGACCCGCACGGGCGGGCGTTCGTTGACGCCGCTCATGGGGATCGAGCGGACCGTAGGGATGGAGTCGATCTTCCAGACCTCCAATCCGATCGAAGAATCCCGCTGGGATTCAATCGTGATCGTCCATTCAGGGCAGCCAGCTGGTTCGCCTGCGGATATCGCTCAGGAACACAAGTCCCTCGGCTACGACGGGTTGGGTTTCCACTTCGTGATCGGGAATGGCAAGCGAATGGGTGATGGCGAGATCCATGTTGGCTACCGCTGGCTCGATCAGCAGGCCGGCGCAGACCTCTCCGGGATCAACTCAGGGTTTAACTCGAGCAATGCCATCGAGATCTGCCTTGTCGGCGACGGCGATCGTCGTCCCTTCTCCGAAGAGCAGCTCTACCGGCTCGCCCAGCTCGTTGACTCGCTGAGCGATGAACTGGGGATCGGGGCCGGTTCGATCCATTTGCACAAGGATCTCGCGGGCACCTCGTCGCCCGGGCAGTTCTTCCCGCGGGCGCAGTTCGACGATCTGCTCGCCTCGATGGATTGATTTTCCCTATTCCAGTCTACGAATCCGCTTGCTGCGTCTGTTGAACGCATCCGTGTGCGCGTGCTGTGCGTATGATTGGGTGCCCAGCACTCGTCTGGCGTCCCAACTCTCGCCGGGTCGCCTGGTGTTATCGAGTTGCTGGGGCTCGTCCCCGGACTCTCGAAAACATAAAGACTCTGTGAGCGCACACTCGGCAGGCGTGCGCAGGGTGGATACCATCATTGCCGATAACCGCGTTTCTGGTCCTTCGGGCTGGAATCGGGCGGGGATTAAGCCGAATAACGACACCTGAGGGTGTCATCTCACCCTGCCCCACGCATGGTGCCTTCCGATGGACCTTGTCGTAAGGTTAGAACCGGGGAACGCGAGAGCATTGCAAGCATGACGACAGATCCTGTAGCAGTCTGGAAGAAGGGCGATACCGTAGAGGGGTATCGGGTGATCTCTGAGATCGGACGCGGAGCTGCGTCTGTGATCTATCTTGTGCAGGATCCGAAGACCAAGCAGATCTGGGCGCTCAAGCATGTGATCAAGAACAATCCAAAGGAACAGCGCTTCCTCGATCAAACGGAGACGGAATATAAAATCGCGTCTCAGCTCGATCACGATTCCATCCGCAAAATCCCTCGCATCATCAAGAAGGGGTCGCTGCTCAAGACCAACGAGCTCTATCTCGTCATGGAACTCGTGGACGGAATCTCTCTGCACGAGGAACAGCCCGACGATCTCGCGACCCTCGTTGATATCTTCCAGCAGACAGCCGACGCACTCGCCCAGATGCATGATCGTGGGTTTGTCCACGCGGACATGAAGCCGCACAATGTCATTGTGGGTGTCGATCTCGACGGGAATCACACGGCCAAGCTGATCGATCTCGGGCAGTCCTGCAAAATCGGTACGATCAAAAAGCGCATTCAGGGCACCCCGGATTACATCGCACCCGAGCAGGTCCACCGGCGTGAGATCACGCCCAAAACCGATATTTACAACTTCGGCGCGACCATGTATTGGGTCCTGACCGGCAAGAACATCCCGACGGCGATGGGGCACCAGAAGGACTCGCTTATGGGTTCCTTGGACGATTCGCTCATCGAGAAGGCGACGCCCGTCTCAGAAATCAACCCGCTCGTCCCGGACCGGCTCAACGACATCATCATGGAGTGTGTCGAGGTCGATATCGATCGACGCCCCGAATCAATGCATTTCGTCGCCGACAAGCTCGACATGATTCTCGGCGTGCTGCGTGCGGAATCAATGACGCAGGCGGACTGATTCCCCATTTCTGAAACCCAGATCTGACCCCGCCCGCCCCATCGGGCCGATATGCACTGTGTCATGTGGACCCTCGATCTCAACGATCTCGATGAAGTCGTCGACACCCTCCGAGCGGGTGCCAAGGCCATGCGTGAAGCATCGTGCCGACGCGGTTCGATCGATTACATCGAATCTCCCGGGCAGCTGATCGCCACGGGCGACACGCACGATCATCCCAAAAACTTCAAAGCCGTCCTCAGCGCCGCGGGCCTCGATGGGGAGTTCGGTGCCGAGGAAAAGCACCTCACGCTCCACGAGATCATCCACGGCGAGCTGCCCGAGCAGCCCGGGCTCCCACT
This sequence comes from Phycisphaerales bacterium, assembly GCA_965216865.1. Classification (GTDB taxonomy): domain Bacteria; phylum Planctomycetota; class Phycisphaerae; order Phycisphaerales; family UBA1924; genus UBA1924. Next base: position 1,018,379 of record OZ244206.1, on the reverse strand, counting down.
CGACACGAGCTATCGCGGGCTCACCCGTGTCGCGGCGCTCAAGTCTCTGCACCCCGAACTGGTGCACATCCTGCTCGCGAACCACGAACTCGCGCAGGCGATTGGCTCCGGGATCATGAAGAGCGGCGTCCCGTGCGTGAAGGCCTTCGATGCGGGTGTCGAGTCCGTCTTTGGCGACAAATCCGACATCGTCTTCGAAGCCATCCGCGACTTCGTTTTCGCGATGCCTATCGCGCTGCGATGCAGATGCCCGCAGGGCGATATCCTGTGTGCCCACTCGTTGCCCGGCCCGGCTTCGATGGGACGGTTTGACGCGTCAATCATCGATCGCGAGCTGACCGAAAAAGACTACGAGCCCCGGGTCGGCTCGGCCCACCTCATGGTCTGGGGGCGCGGCTACGACCACGACCAGCTCGAAGACCTCACTGAGCGGTGGGGGGTCAATCTGTTCATCCTCGGGCACGAACACGCCGACAACGGGTACGCGATTGTCGAACCCAACGCGATCGTGCTCAACACGGATCACGATCGCGGGGTCTACCTTCCGATCGATCTCGAGCACGAGCCCACGATCGAACAGTGCGAACAACAGATCGTCCGCGTGAACCGGTAATCACCGAACAACTCAGTTCTGCTTCGGGCGAGGATGGATCGCACGATCGTCATCGAACCCGTAGGCCTCGGGGTCGAGGAACTTACCCTTGTGATGCTCGGGCTTGGGTTCTTCGACGATGATCGGGTGCGCCAGCGCGCTGGGGTCCTGGCGTACGCCGGTGATCTCCCACGACACGCGTGCGTTGGGGACCCCACCCGCGATCGCGAACTGGTTCGCAGAGATCTCCGACGCGATGTAGAGGTTGGGCATCGGTGCGCCCATCGCGGTAAGCTGGTAGCGGAAATCTCGATTGAGCGCCTCGAAGTAGTCCGGCATCTCCACGATCGCGTGCCCCTCCGCGTCGAGCGTGGTGACCCCGCTGTAGATATTCATCATGTCAGGCGATTCGACGAAGGAATGGGAGAGATACTTGTTCTCCGGGTCGAGCGGATGATCGATCTTGAATGAACCCGAGGATTTGGAGAGCGTGCCGAGCACATGGACATTCCCCGCGAAGTAGCCCGCGTACTGCGTACCCCCGGGCCCAAAGACTTCGCCGTATACGCCGTACGCCGTGTTGGATGAGTTCCCGACCTGCGCGCCGCCGTACACGCCGTACGCCGTGCGTGAGCCACCCGATGCCGGGTTCTGTGCGAAGCCGTGTACACCGTAGAAGGTATCCGCTCCGGTGCTGAAAGCGCCCGCGAAGCCTTGCACGCCGGTGCGTGTGAGGCTCGGTCCGAACCCGCTGTTTGTGGATTCGCCGTAGATTCCGGTGCGTCCGCCGCTGGCGTAGATCGCGGTTCCCTCGCCGTCGTTCTGGTCGTTGCGGGCATCAACGGCGTACAAGCTTGTCGCGAGCGTTACCTCGGAGTCATCGGCATTATGAACGAAACGCCCAGCGTGATCCCCATTCCCCGTGATGGCGAAGAGGCCGGTCCCCTCGCTCGAACTCGCGTACACGCCGGTACCGCTGGGGGTGAACCCGTACACCCCGTACCCACTCCCGTTTTGTGCCCCGAACACGCCAACGCCCAGGCCCGTTTCGCCGTTGTTCAAGCCGCGTACGCCGGCTGAAAAACCGCCGGGCGTCGTATCGGTAACTTCGCCGAACACGCCGGTCGCATTCGCTGAGCCCGAATCGGTCCGCCCGTACACACCCGCGTTGGTGCCGGCGGTATTGCTCGATCGACCCGTGATCGGGACAGCGCCGGTTGATGTCGCGCTGATAATCACGCCGGTGTCCACGCTCACCCACGGCGCACTGAGATCGAAAGCAAGGTTCGCCTGCTGCGCATTGGTCGCGCGGATCGCGTACGGCGCATAGTTGATCTTCGTGCGTGGGTTCAGGTTCGTGCCTTCGACACGCACCGCGAGCCACCGGTCCGATCCATTGAAGTGACTGTCACTAAAATCGACTTCGACCTCAAAGAGCCCGTCAACAACCTCGACATCAGCGATGTCCATGAACTGCAACGCGAACCCCAGCACGGGCGCGTCGCTCAGGGTAAACCGCATGTCATACATCCCGTTGGCCGGAACGCCGTTGTCCTCAAGCGTGCCCTGATAGGTAATCGGTGTCGCAAGCGCGTGCCCGATGCTCAACAAAAGGGTGATCAGTGCGTTCGTGGTTGTGTTCATGGTGATCCCTCTCAAATGTTTTTTGGTTCGATCGAGACAAAAGAGTAACATAAACACAACCGCGCACAAAGAGAATCAGAATCGATGCAACATATTGATTGTGTGCGCGTATCAGAGTCCATGCTGGTACGCGATCGACCCATCTGCCCAAAGTGCGGCTACGACCAAACGGGGGAGATCGCGACCTGGGACACCCAATGCCCCATTCGTGGGATCTGCACCGAGTGTGGGCTCGAGTTCAACTGGTCAAGTGTTATGCGCCCAGAACTCGGGCAGGTCCCGTGGTATGTCGAGCACGCGAAGGGTGTGCGCCGGTTCATCTTGCGCTCAATGTGCACCCCGTTCCACTTGATCCTGCCGCATCGATTCTGGAATCAACTCGACCCCGCCAAACCCGTCTCGATCGTCCGACTCATCCTCTGGCTGATCCTCATGGTGTTCATCGTCCACACGCTCGTCGGGATACCCAACGGATACAACGCGTGGATCCAATCGAACTGGCGGGGCTTCAACTTCCCACAGCATGTGCAGATGCACGGCAACTACGCATACGCCGAAGCACTCTTCGACGGATACTTCTACCCCTACTTCGATGCGCTTCCCCGTCCGTCTTCGCACAAGTGGACGCTCGATACTCGATTTCGTTGGTTCCCCAAAACCACCCGTTTGTACTCCCCGCACCTCGTGAGCACGGGGATGCTCCTGCTCTGGTCGATCGTGCTGCTCGCGATCCCGCAAACCCGCAGACTCGCCAAGCTTCGCACACGCCATGTCATGCGTGCGATCATCCTTTCGATCTTCATGATCGCGATGAGTTACGAGCTCACCCACCTGATCCGCACCATGTACGAGCTCTACTGGATCTCCCGATCGATCTTCCCCGTGCTCGATGGGTTGCCGGCGTTGTTCTGTTGGGTCTGGTTGCTTGTATTCTGGGGATGTGCCGTGCATATCGGTTGGCTCATCCGCCCGTCACGATTACTCATCGCGCTGGGCACCATCGCCTCCATCCTCGGCGGCACCACCCTGAGCGTATATGTCTTCATCATCACCACATCATGAACCACAACGCCCACCAACCCATCTGCCCCAAGTGCGGCTACGACCAGTCGGGCGAGATCGCGACATGGGAATCGCAGTGTCCTGTGCAAGGCACCTGCCCTGAATGTGGGCTTTCGTTCGACTGGGCGGATGTGTTCGATCCGAGCCGGGTGTTTCTTTCGTGGTACTTCGAGCACACGAGCAAAAAGCTCGCCGCAGCACGCCGTATCCCTTCGACGCTCTGGAACCTGGTAATTCCGAATCGATTCTGGAAGAAACTGAGTGTACAGAGTCCGGTCTATCCGAAACGGTTGTGGGCGTGGGTCGGCATCGGTGTATTCGCGTTGTATTGCTTCGCGTCGATTCTCTCAATCACCCTCAACGCGTACATCACTTTCAGATGGAACCAACTCGCAACCGATGCGGTCTCGCAGGGGTTGATTTCGTCGGCCGCCGCCGCGCAGTACCAGACCGACATGTCCAAGCGGTCGTACTGGACAGATCTCGGAATCGATCAAGTGCTGATGCCATGGAAGTTGTTTGTGTCAGGCGACGATACGGCCAGTCAAGTTGCGCTGGTCTTGGCGGGGATGATCCTGCTTTGGACAGTCGTTCTCGTTGTCATCCCGATCACACGACGACGAGCCAAGCTCCGCATGGCCCATGTCCATCGGGCGGTCACACTCTCGCTCCTCGTCGTCATCATCGTGTTTATGCTCACCATTCTCACAGGGGCGATCACGGTGTTTTTGCGGTATGCCGGGCTCGCGGTCTCCGGCTCATGGGGCAACACTTTTACAACTGCGCAGACACGGTTCGTTCAGGCAGATTTCTATGCCCGCTGGGTCGTGACCGTGCTCTTTGTGGCCACATTGATCTGGATCCAGTGGTTCTGGATCGCCGCGGTCGTCCGGGGGTGGCGGATCCGCTCGTTCATGCTCCCGATATTGGGCTTGGTGGCTTCACTGCTCGCCGGATATACCGTTTTCATGTATCTATCGGAGTACTGAACACCCATTATCCAGCGTCTACCATTGCCCATGACCACCACCACCCACTCGATCGATCAGGCCATCCTCGACACCATTGCCGCGTCCGACCCGCAGGTCGCCGACATCGTCCGCGCTGAGGCCCAGCGCCAGGAGACGACCATCGAGCTGATCGCCAGCGAGAACCACGCCAGCCCCGCCGTCACCATCGCCGCGGGGACCTGCATGACCAACAAGTACGCCGAGGGATACCCCGGGCGTCGCTACTACGGCGGGTGCGCCCACCACGATCAGGTCGAGCAGCTCGCTCGCGATCGGGCCAAGGAACTTTTCGGCTGCAAGTTCGCCAATGTCCAGCCCCACTCGGGCGCACAAGCCAACACCGCCGCCTTCATGGCCCTCATGAAACCGGGCGACACCTTCCTCTCGCTGGTCCTCAAGGACGGCGGGCACCTTTCCCACGGCATGCACCTGAACTTCTCCGGGATCTTCTACAACCCCGTCCACTACGCCCTGCACTACGACAAGAGCCACTCGCAGCACGAGCAGATCGACTACGAATCCGTCCGCAAGGCCGCCCAAGAGCACAAGCCCAAGGCGATCCTCTGCGGCTATAGCGCCTACCCACGCGTCATCGACTTCGCTAAGTTCCGCGAGATCGCCGACGAGGTCGGCGCGTACCTGATGGCGGACATCGCCCACATCGCCGGTCTGGTCGCCGCGGGTGAGCATCCCTCGCCCTTCCCGCACGCCCATGTTGTCACGACAACGACCCACAAGTCGCTGCGTGGCCCCCGCGGCGGGCTCATCATGACCAACGATGAGGACCTCAACAAGCTCATCAACCGCAATGTCTTCCCGGGCGTGCAGGGCGGGCCGCTGATGCACATCATCACCGCCAAGGCCGTCGCCTTCGGCGAGGCCCTCAAGCCCGAGTTCAAGAGCTACCAGAAGCAGGTCGTCAAGAACGCCCAGGCGCTGGCCAACGCCCTCACCGGGCACGGCTTCCGTATCACCTCCGGCGGCACCGACAACCACCTCATGCTCGTGGACCTGACCGTCAAGGACAGCGAACTCACGGGCAAGGACGCCGAGAAGTGGCTGGAGCAGGCAGGGCTCATCACCAACAAGAACGGCATCCCCGACGACCCACGCCCGCCGATGATCACCTCGGGTATCCGTCTGGGCACGCCCGCCACCACGACCCGCGGCTTCAAGGAGTCCGAGATGACTCAGATCGCCGACTGGTTCAACCGCGTGATCGAGTCCAAGGGCGACGAGGGCGTTCTTAACACGGTGCGCGAGGAAGTGAAATCGCTCTGCGAACGCTTCCCGCTGCAGCACTGATCGATGTCAAACCGAGTACCAGAGCCCCCCGACCTTGATCCGAATGCGACCCTCGAGTCTGTGTCTGGGCGGGTGTATGTGGATCGTACGGTGCTCGAGCATGTCGAGTTGGTCGAGCCGATCGGCACAGTCCGGAACGCATCAGTATCGATGAGTCGGATTACTGGCGCGGCGATGAAGGATGCGACGCTGCCAGGTCTACGGGTGATCGATTCTCGGTTCGTCGGCGCGGATTGCTCCGGCGCGACCTGTGTCGACGCTCGCCTGATCCGTTGCGTCATCGAATCCTGCAAATGCGTTGGGCTCGACACCCGTGGCGCGACCCTCCGCGATGTTCGGTTCCACGAATGCAAGATGCCCGACGGATTCATGCATGAATCTACGCTCGATCGCGTGTGGTTCGAGTCGTGCAATCTCGACGGGCTCGATCTGTCGGGCTCAAAGCTTGATTGTGTCACCATCCGAGGGTGCGAAGCACGCGGGCTGCGGCTGCTCGGTGCACGCATCACCACGCTCGATCTCCGAGGGTCACGAATCGATCACCTCGCGATCGATCCCGGTTCGGTTCGCCACCTGATCATCGATCCAGTGCAAGCACCCGCCCTCACCGAATCACTCGGTGCGCGGGTCATTGATATTCGTGCAGAGATCTAATCACGGCTGCGGAAGCGTCCGGCTTGTATACCGTGTGTCGATCTTGATCGTGCCCCAGTCGTAGTACCCATCGACGGTGCGATCTCCCTGCGGGACCTTGAGATAGGTCATCGAGCCGTCGGCATGAAACCGAATAATCCGATCCGACAAGCCAACCCGGTCGATGACCGCTTTGGGGTCTTTGGTATCCGCGGGCTGGGCACTGCCCATCCCGCCGATCGCGACGCCCACCATCAGCGTGATGGAGGAAACCGCAAGCAACCGCCAGCGGGCATTGGACTTGGAGAGTTGGGAATAACGATCATCGTGGGAGTTGTGTGTATTCATGGCACCAGTATGACCGAGTTCGGTACAAAGTGCTGACACAAAATGTGATACGATCACAAAATGAATATCAAAATCATCATGCTGATCGCTCTCTCGCTGTGCATGTCGGGTTGCTGGGGCGCGAAGTTTTCGGATCGACCAAATGTCGTCCGTACGGCGCCTCGCCCCGCCAAGATCGGTCACATCGTCTTTGTCAAACTCAAGGATCCATCACGAATCCAGCTCCTTCAATATGACAGTGACTTCATGCTGGGCAATATCCCCAGCGTGTCCACATATGCGTGCGGACCGCATCTCGATACCGGCCGAGAGACCGTGCTCAATGACTATGACCTTGCCGTGTATCTCGGGTTTGAGTCAGAGCAAGATCTTGCAGCCTATGTTGCGCACCCCAAGCACATCGAGTTTGTCGAGAAATGGAAGCCGAGTCTCGAATCGCTCCGTGTCTATGACATGATCGATCAGCCGAATACTCCATCACCGTACGGTATTCCGCATCAATGTATACCAACACGCAAGAAGTTCCTGGGGATCTTCTGAACTACTCAAGCAACTCAGTCTTCGCCGCTTTCGCCTCGCGATGCCCGCGGAGCATATCCCACGAGTAGATCCCGACCGCGACCCAGATGATCGCGAACGCTGCGAACTTCATCGGGGTGAAGTGCTCGCCGAAGAACACGACGGACAACAACAACTGACCAGTCGGTGCCGTGTACTGCAACAACCCGACCGTGCTCAACGGGAGGAGCTTGACCGCGTTCGTAAAGCAGATCAGAGGCACGATCGTGACGATCCCGCCAAGGATCATGATCAACGACACCCAGAGCTCCGTGTCTTGAGCGAGGAAGATCCCATCGCCCGTTCGCCCGAGCCAGATCACCAATCCCACGCAAACCGGCAGAAGCAGCATCATCTCGAAAGTCAACCCAACACTCGGTCCCACATTCGCCTGCTTCCGCAAGAGCCCGTAGGTCCCAAAGCTCGCTGGGAGCAGGATCGACAACCACGGAAACCCCTTCGAATCCGCGCCGTTGAGCTCCGCGTATGCCATCACGAGCACCGCGGTGCAAGCAAGAACGATTGAGCCCCATTGCACAGGACGCGGACGCTCACCAAGGAACAGGAACCCCAGCGCGATCGAGAACAGCGGGTTAATGTAGTAGCCCAGCGACGCGTGGCTCAACCGATCCGTCGAGACCGCGTAGATAAAGAAGAACCAGTTGATCGCGATCAGCCCGGTGCTCGGGATCAGCACCTTGAGCGATGCCCACTGTGTCGCGGCCTTCATGAACTCGCCGAGCTTCCGGCTCAACGCGAGCATCAGCAACAGAATCGGGATCCCAAACAGCACCCGCTGCGCCAGGATCTCAAACGGGTTCGCATGGTGCACCGACAGCAGCTTGAAGTAGCTGGGCACGATAAACGCCCACCAGCCGAACGCGCCGGCCGCGTACGCGATCCCTTTGCCCCGATTTGGGTACTGCTCATCGGAGATCGGGGGGGGAGGTGCGTCAGACATGAGCGGCAAGTCTAGGTCGATCGGTGCGGATACCTGCAAGATCACACGCGATCTGGCATAATCAGGAACACGAGTTTGCACGACACTATTCCATTACAGGGAAACCCCGCATGATCGCATCGCTCGGCCGCGTACTGACCCGCGTTTTCACGAAAACGGCCCCCGATCCCTTCGTCATCGCCGTCGGGCTCACCCTGCTCTCCGCGATCCTCGCGCTGACGCTTGGCACCTACCCCGGCGCAGAGACAATCCCGCAGAAAGCCAACGCCATGATCGATGCCTGGCGGGGCACGGACGGGCTCTGGAAGTTCCTCAGGTTCGGCATGCAGATGTGCCTCATCCTCGTCACGGGTCACGCGCTTGCCGCTTCAAAGCCCGTGCAGACCATGATCGAAAAGCTCGCGGGGCTTCCAAACGCCGCGCCATCAGCCGCGGCACTCGTCGGGCTCATCGCCGGGGGGCTGGGGCTCATCAACTGGGGACTCGGGCTCATCGTCGGCGCACTCTTCGCCCGCGAGGTGGCCAGGGTGTGCGCGTCCAAGGGCATCAAAGTCCACGGCCCGCTCCTCGCCGCCGCAGGATATATGGGGCTCCTCACCTTCCACGGCGGATTCTCCGGCTCCGCTCCGCTCAAGATGTCCACCGAAACCCAGGCACGCGATGTCCTCCCAACAAGCATCTACGAATCGCTCGAGACCGGCGCCGTGCCCATCAGCGACACCATCCTCAGCCCCATGAACCTCTTTGTCTCCGGCGGCATGCTCGTCCTCATCCCCATCGTGCTCTTCCTCCTCACACCAAAGCACGACGACGAAATCACGCCCATGCCGCTCGGTGACGAGTCCAGCACACCCGAACCAAACAACGCGGACGCCCCGTCGGGTTTCCGGATTGGATCGAACGCTCACCCATCGTCGTCTGGGCACTGGCATTGATGCTGCTCTGGGCGTTCACCCGCTTCTCGACCAAGCAGGGCTTCATGTCGCTGGGCCCAAACGAGGTCAACACGCTCATGCTCGCCCTCGGGCTGGTCATGCACGGCTCCGTCCGCTCCTACCTCCGCGCCGCCGAGAATGGCGCGCGTGGTTGTGCGGGCATCATCCTCCAGTTTCCCCTCTACGCCGGGATCATGGGCATGCTCGCCAGCAGCGGGCTCGTGAGCGACTTCTCCCAGTTCATGGGCTCCGTCGCCAACGAGACCACCGCGCCGATGTTCACCATGCTCAGCGCCGCCATCGTCAATGTCTTCGTCCCCTCCGGCGGCGGGCAATGGGGCATCCAGGGCCCCATCGCGCTCCAAACCGGCGCCGAGGTCGGCGTCGCCCCCGCCAAAATGATCATGGCCGTTGCGTACGGCGATCAGCTCACCAACATGCTCCAACCTTTCTGGGCATTGCCGTTGCTCGCGATCACCAAGGTCAAGGCAAGGGAGATCGTCGGCTACACCGCCGTCGTGATGATGGTCGTTGCCGCATGGATGGTGCTCGGGTTGCTGCTGTTCTAAACCCTCTCCTTCCCCGCGCTTGCGGGGGAGGTGGATTCGGCGCAGCCGAAGACGGAGGGGGTCTTCCAAACACCAACCACTCCGGGTGCCCTGCTTTGAGTCCGCCTATGGCGGAACAAAGCAGGAACGGGTGTCACCCAAAGACCTGCTTTGCCCTCCTGGTCAAAGCAGGGCACCCACAACCACATGACTCCACTCCATTCACCCCCAACAATCCCCCATGCATCCCATCATCCGCACCACATCCACCCTGCTCCTCCTTACCGCCACCGCCCTCACCCTCCCCGCCTGCGCCGCCGCCGTCCCGCTCGTCTCAGCGAGTGCGGCCGCAGGCAAGGCTGGCGAGGCGGGATACAGCTTCTGGAGTTCAGGGAAGCTCACCTATGTCGACGAGGGAACCACGCAGCAGATGAACCAGGCCGTCCGGCTCACAATCAAACGCCTCGACCTGACCATCGACGAAACCAAACTCCGCGATGCTCCCGAGGACGACCTCAACGGGCGATGGTGGTCCATCGAATCCGACCGAGGCCACCTCGTCACCATCGAGACCCGCCCCCTCACGAGCGTCATGGTCGAAGTCAAAATCAACGCCGGCGCTTTCGGTAACAAAGCCGCCGCCGAACTCATCGCCGATCGCCTCAAAGCGGAGCTGGATGAGATTCAGGCAGCAGGCGATGTCCAGTCGATTCAAAGCACCCCATAAAGATGGAGCGTGTCCTTCGGCTGGATGACCGGAACAGATAGTTGCTGAATGACTTGTTCAATCTCACTGCGTTCGTCGTGCGCGAAAAGGACATAGTCCTTGTTCCTCGAGCTGAGTACGAGTGCATCGATCTCACGAAACTTTTCGCCGAGCCTGCACGCGTCATAGATCTTGATCGTTGAGAGTGTCAGCAACGCGTCGGTGCGTGCCTGGCCATTGAGTTCGATCTTGCCTGAAGATGATATCTCGACGCGGTATTCACGGTTCTGTATCTTCCATATCCATACCAATGCCGCAATGCAGTAGGTCACCATAAACACACCAGCAAAGGCGAGAATTCCGATTGATTTCGGGCCAGAGTGAGTGACCTTCCCATTGAACAAGAAGTAAAACAGAAGAATCGCAACTCCAAAGAACAAACACCATGCGTGCCAACGAATCGATCGTTTGATAAACCGCGGTGACATGGTTTGGTGAAAAGTCATAGTCCGCGCGTTCTCATCACGAACGGGATCCGCACATGGAAGCGATGTGAGCATCGCCATATGTGTGAAGATCATCTTGACCGGTTTACGAGGCATGAGCTAGACGATATTCCCAACCTGCTACACGGGAGCCAAGCAGAGCCAAAATGACATATGCTCCTCTGTGCATCCCCTCCATGTGCCCCGTGGTAAGTCTTTCCCCATAAACCACTAGCACCCCAAACCCCCGGCATACCATTCCCCCCAATGCCCACCGATACCCAGACCCAACCCGACGCTATCGAGACCATCTCCTTCGTCTCGCTCGGCTGCCCCAAGAACCTCGTCGACTCCGAGAAGATGCTCGGGCTCCTCGCCGCCGATGGGCTCATGCCCGTCTCCGCAGAGGCCATCGAGGATCAGGAGCACGACGACCTCTCGCTCTCCGGGTCCGAGCAGGACTCGAGCGCCACCTCCGGGCGCGTCACGCCCGCCGACGCCGTCGTCATCAACACCTGCGGGTTCCTCGAGGCCTCCAAGCAGGAATCGCTCGGCGTCATCGAAGAAGCCGTCAAACTCAAAGAGCAGGGCAAGATCAAACGCGTCGTCGTCGCGGGCTGCCTCGTGCAGCGCCACCGCGCCAAGATGCTCGATTGGGCGCCGGGGATCGACTCCATGGTGGGGGTCTTCGACCGCGAGCACATCATCGAAGCCGTCCGGGGCGTCAAGTCCGAGCGCGAGACCCTCGAAGAAGTACCCAAGTACTGGATCAACGCCAACGCCCTCACCAGCGCCGACGCCAAGGGGCTCAACACCGTCGGGCTCACCGTTTCGGGCAAGGACGGCAAGGGCATCGGCTACTACGAGTCCGACAACGCCCGACTCCGACTCACCCCGCGCCACTACGCCTACCTTCGCATCTCCGAGGGCTGCAACCAGAACTGCGCCTTCTGCACCATCCCCTCCATCCGAGGCAAGATGCGCTCCAAGCCCGAAGACCGCATCATCGAGGAAGCACGCGAGCTGATGCGCGACGGTGCCTTCGAAATGCTCATGATCGGGCAGGACACCACAAGCTACGGCGACGACATCGGCGTCGGGCTCGGACAGGTCGAAGGTGCTGACAAGTTCCGAGCCGGGCTCCCCAAGCTGCTGCGGAACCTCGACGCCGCCGTCACCGAGGAGATCGGGCGTGGCTGGCTGCGCATGATGTACGCGTACCCGACCTACTTCAGCGATGAGATCATCGACGCCTTCGCCGAGCTGGCCGACAAGGGCAATCTGCTCCCCTATCTGGACATCCCCCTCCAGCACGGCTCCGATCGCGTGCTCGAACTCATGCGCCGCAATGTCACCAGCACCCACCAGACCGAGCTGTGTCACAAGCTCCGCGAGCGCATCCCCGGCATGGCCATCCGCACCACCTTCATCACCGGCTTCCCCGGCGAGACCGATCAGGACCACCAGGAACTCCTCGACTTCATCGAAGAGGTCCAGTTCGACGCCGTCGGGTGCTTCCAGTACTCCAAAGAGCCCGGCACCGTCGCAGGTCGCATGGAAGAGGACTCCGAGCTCGCCGTCCCCGCGCACATCAAGCAGCAGCGCCACGACGAGATTATGGAAGTGCAGCAGCAAATCGCCTTCGGGCAGGCCGAGTTCATCGCCGAGCAGTTCGACGAAACCAAGCCCACGCAGTCCGGCGCCCAGTTCGACATCATCATCGACAAGGACACCGGCAACCAGGTCGAAGCAACCCCCGGCGTCTCCCGAGGCGGCACCCTCTACGCCGGACGCACCTACTTCCAGGCCCCCCAGATCGACGCGACGACGCATGTGATCAGCAAGAACCCGCTGGCTTCCGGCGAACTGGTCCGCTGCACCGTCGTCGCCGCCGACGGCTACGACCTCATCGCCGTCCCCGTCGAAGAACTCGAACGCAAGGTCTCCCTCCCCCTCGCCTGACCGATTCGCCTCCCCCGCGCTTGCGGGGGAGGTGTCACGCGCAGCGTGACGGAGGGGGTCTTTCCAACAACCAATCGCGACGAGTGCAGGAACGGACGGCCCCCGACAACCTGCTTTGCCCTCCGGGTCAAAGCAGGGCACCCATCTCCGATGTATCTTGATCGCCATGCACATTCTCCCCCAAGACCCCGCCACCCCCGACATCACCGCCCTGCTCAATCAACACCTCGACGAGATGCGATCCATCTCCCCGCCCGAGAGCAAGCACGCCCTCGACATCGACGCCCTCCGCATCCCCGAGATCACCTTCTGGTCCGTGCGTGACAACGACGGCGCACTCATGGGTTGCGGCGCCTTGCTCACACTCGATCCAACCCACGCCGAGATCAAGTCCATGCGGACCGACCCAGCGCACCGGCGCAGGGGCGTCGCCGCCGCGCTGCTTGCGCACATCATCGATCACGCGCGGCAGAAACAGTTCACCCGCATCAGTCTCGAAACAGGATCGCAGCACCACTTCGCCCCCGCCCGCGCGCTCTATGAGCGCTTCGGATTCGCTCCATGCGCCGCATTCGCGTTATACAAAGAAGACCCCAACAGCGTCTTCATGACGCGCACGCTCGAACCCTGAAAATTTGTGCAGATTCCCTCCGGATCGCAACCCGTTATCCATGACGCAGATGCACCCGATTCGCCCGGATTCCGGGGTCACAGCCCCCTGAATCCGGTTGATTCATGATCTGTTCGCGTCTACAACCCCTCCCCAATTCTCATTCCGATTCGTTCCTTGTGCCGATGAGGTGTTCATGGTCCGCAGCGGTCATGTTGTCATGTTGTGCGCGCTCGTCCTCCTCACGATCGGTGTCGTGATGGTCCAGAGCGCTGGGATGTCCGTGCGTCCGCTCGCACCGGACGCCGACCCGACCGCCGCCGCCGCCGTCTCCGGCGTCAGCATCAAGTCGCTGCTCACCTCTCGCACCAGTCTCTACCTCCTCCTCTCCGTCATTGCGATGGGCATCGCGACCCGATTGCCGGTACGCCGCGTCGCAAACCGCCTCGAACGCGTCGTCTGGTTCAGGCCCGGCGGCGACATGGGCGTGCTCATCATCGGATCCCTGATGCTCATCGGGATGCTCCTGCTCGTCTATGTGCCGGGCATCGCCCGCGTCAACAACGGCTCGGCACGCTGGATCAACCTCCATGTGCCGGGTCTCGAATCGGTCCAGCCCTCGGAAATCGCCAAGTGGGTCATCATCATCCTCGTCGCGTGGTATGCCGCCCGACTGGGCTCCTATAAGGGCCACAAGCTCAAGAAGTTCTTCTCAGGGTTGCTGCCTGTGTGTCTTTGTGCTGGTCTCGTAGCAACGGTCGTGATCAAGGAAGACCTTGGAACCGGGGCCCTGATGCTCATGGCGACCGCCATCGTGCTCCTTGCCGGGGGCGCTCGCTGGGCCCACTTTGCCGCCTTCATCCCCTTTGCCCTGCTCGGCCTCGTTGGCGCGATCATCGCAGCCCCATACCGCGTCACCCGCATCACCACCTTCCTCAACCCCTACGCCGACCCCGCGGGCGACGGCTACCACATGATCCAGTCCATGTCCACCGTTGCCGGCGGCGGCATCTTTGGTCGCGGGCTCGGAAACGGGCTCCAGAAGTTCGGCTACCTCCCCGAGGACACAACCGACTTCCTCTTCGCCGTCGTCTGCGAAGAACTCGGCCTCATCGGCGCGGTCATCGTCATCAGCGCCTACGCCGGCATCGTCTGGACCGGCACCAGCATCGCCATGCGAGAGCGTTGCAAGCCGCTCCAACTCATCGTGCTCGGCGTCATCGCGACCTTCGCGATTCAGGCCCTGATCAACCTCGTCGTCGTCACAGGGCTCGGCCCAACCAAGGGCATCGCCCTCCCCCTCATGTCCTCCGGCGGCACCGGCTGGATCATGACCGCGTTCATGCTCGGGCTCATCGTCTCCATCGAACGCACCCAGGAGTACAGCGCCCTCTATGTCGACCATGTCCACGACGACGACGCCGCAGACTTTGCCATCCGCGCATCGCGTGGCTCGATCATCGAGGCAAAGCCAACCGTCGCGGACCGGGCGGTGCTCTTCGACGCACCCATCGCGTCCACCACCACGACGGAGTACGCGTCTTTCGAAGAGCCCCAGCCCGAACCAGAGATCCACGACGACGAGTTCTCCGAGCTGTTCGGCGAGTCCGAACCCGATCGCGCACCCGGGATCATCGCGCGACTCCGTGATCGCATGAGTGCCCGCGAGGAATCAACCGAGCCAGAACCCGAGCTCGCATCAAACAGCGCCCGCAGCGCCGGGTACTCCGAAGACGAGTCGCAGCGCGCCGATCTGTTCTCATGACGGATCGACCCGCCCCATCGAGCGCCTACCTCTTCGCAGGCGGCGGCACCGGCGGGCACATCTATCCCGCCCTCGCGATCATCGAACAACTCCGCGCCATCGCCCCCAGCGCCCACTGCGAACTCCTCATCTCCGATCGACCCAACGATCGCGCTATCCTCGAGCCCCTCGACATTCCCTTCGCACCAATCCCCGCCAAGCCCTTCGGCTCACGACCCAAAGCGATTCTGAGGTTCATCCCCTCATGGGGCCCGAGCGTGCGACAGACACGCGAGACCATCCGCCGACTCAAACAAACGCACGATCGCGTCGTCCTGATCGCGATGGGGGGGTTCGTCGCCGCGCCCGCGGCCCGTGCGGGACATTGTGAGAAATGCCGCGTCGTGCTCGTCAATCTCGATGCGGTCCCGGGCAAGGCCAACGAGCTGATCGCACGCAAGGCGCACGCCATCTTCAGCGCCTGCGACATCGCGGGACACCCGGCGTGGAAACGCGTCCCCCCGATCGTGCGTGCATCCACCATCAAACACATCGAACACCCCGAGGCACGCGCACGCTTCGGTCTCGACCCGAACACCAACACCCTCCTCATCACCGGCGGCTCCACAGGCGCGCAATCACTCAACCGGTTCCTCGCCGCATTCTCCGACGCATACCCAGAATCCTTAAGAGGTTGGCAGATCATCCATCAAACGGGCAAGCAGATCTCCGACGACGAGCTCAGCCAACTCCGCGCAAGCTATCGACATGCGGACACCCACGCGTGGGTCGAGCACTACATCGACGACATGGGAGCGGCATACGCGGCGGCGGATATGGGGATCGGGCGTTGCGGCGCCGGGACGGTCGCCGAATGCTGGGGCGCACAGCTCCCCTCAATGTTCTTCCCGTATCCATACCACAAGGACGAGCACCAACTCCATAACGCCAAGCCGCTACTCCGCATCGAGGGCGCCGTCGCATGCACGGATCGAGTCGATCCTGCGTCAAACCTCCGCGCTTATGCCGACATCCTCGCCGATCTGCTGACCAACCCCGAGCGGCGGGACCGCATGCGGTCCGCACTCAAGTCGCTCGGCGAACCCGACGGTGCATCCCGGATCGCACAAGCTCTTGTGAACACACAATAAAGGTTCTCGGACCCATCGCAAAACCGAAGCGCCATTTGTCCAACAACCCTGTGAAGATGGGTGTTTTTCGCCCATCGCGCGGTACACTGTACATACGCCGATGAAGGACTCTGAAACGCCCAAACACGACCCGCTCAAGGACGCCCAAGCATGCATTGTCTGGCACCCGGTTGATCGTGCACCCGCACCGAGTCTCCTCAAAGCCTTGAACAACAAGGGGATGACGATTGTCGATGCTGAAGACGCGCACACCGCGTTTGCGGCCGCTCAACGGGCTTCCAAGAGCGCGAAACGCACTGTGATCGTCCTCGATACCCGCGATGAGCTCCACGATGTCGATCGCATGATCGCATCCATCGAACGATTTATGCCTCAGGTTCTCTGCTGGGCACACGAACCGGGCGCGAACCCGCCGCTCATCCCGCTCGTACAACCCAGGAAGACCCGCGAACCCACGCAGAGCATATCGAGCGTGGCAAGTTCAGACACAGCACCCACGCCGCTGCGCCTCGTTGGCCACAACGACCACGAGCTGAAACCCGACCCCAACCCAGAACCCAATCCTGAATCAACCGTGCAATCGACACCCACCCCAAATCCGACCCCCGCAAAGCCCGCGGCTCCCCTGAGTTCCCGCGATGTGCTCGATGCGGATGAGCTCGATGCGCTGCTCGCGGGTGAGTTGGGCGATCGGAAGCACTAACCCACGACGAACCGAATCAATCTGTATAGACAGACACCCCAATTGAAGACATGACCACAAGCTCAACATCTCGTCCTGCGAAAAGCGCCCACAACCCGTGGCGAGTGATCCTTGTCGGCCGAACGGGCCTCGATCAGGTCCTCCGACGCGATGCGAACATCGAGCTCATCCGCACGCGCGAAACGATCGAAGCGATCGGCGAGCTCGGCGATCCCATCGACCACGAATCCCCCGCGCAGGCCATCGTCATCGTGAACGCGGACACGCTTGAAGACGAACCCACCCAGCGCAAGCGCTTCGTGAACGCACTGCGTCTTGTTGATCCAGGCGTGTGTACCATGATCGTCAACGATTCAGACGACGCGTTCGATGGGAGTCTCCGCAGATCCCAGCCACTCGACGAACTCGTCGCGTCCATCCACGATGCGATCGAGCGGGCAGACCGCTCTGCGCCCGTCACGCTCCGCTACATCAACCCCGATGACCTCTCCGATCCGATCGATCAGATCACAGAACCCGATTCTGGCCGCGATGAAGAATCGGAATCCGCTACGGACACAGAACCAGCCGCTGAACCGAAACCGGAAGTCACGGTTGTCGTTCAGAACGACTCCTTCGAGCACCGTGCGCAGCGCCCCTTCGAAGATGAAGACGACATCCACAAGCAGGTCGTCATGGGGCTTGATCCAAAGAACACGCCTCAGACCGCATCCACGCACCTGCACCACGCACCGGTCGTGCATGACGACGAGCCCCTCGTCCTCGCCATGCTCAAGGGGAAACCGATTCTCGACGCGGCATTGGTCCAGATCAATGCCCGACTCGGACGATCGGATATCACCCTCGCCAAGCCCGATGATCCCGGTGCGATGCTGGGTGTCCCCATTGTCGTCGGTGATCAGAATGTGGGGGTGCTCTGCTGCGAAGATGAACGCTGGCTGAATACCAACGGGCGTGCGCTGCTCATGACCCACGCCTCCTGGCTTTCCGCCTGGGTCCGTCTCGAAATCCAGCAATCACAACTCCGCAAGTGTGCATTCACAGATTCGCTCACGGGTGCCTGGAACAGGCGTTACTGCGAGCGCTACCTCGAAGCCGCGATCAAGCAGGCACGCAGCACCCGCCAGACCGTCACGGTTATGGTGTTCGATATCGATTCGTTCAAGCATTACAACGACACATACGGGCACAGCGCTGGCGATGCGATCCTTTCCGAGACCGTCAGTCTCCTCAAGTCCGTCATCCGCCCATCTGATCGCGTCTGCCGTGTGGGTGGCGATGAGTTCGCCGTTATCTTCTACGAACCAACAGGACCTCGCGAAGCGGGATCAAAGCCACTCGAATCAATCTATCAGATCGCCTGCCGCTTCCAGCATCAGATCTGCAACCATCGATTCCCCAAGCTCGGTACCGAGGCGCTGGGCACCCTCACCATCTCGGGCGGGCTCGCGAGCTTCCCCTGGGACGGGCACGACGCCGCCTCCCTCCTCGATGCAGCGGATCGGTGCGCGATGGAATCCAAGCGGCAGGGCAAGAACGCGATCACCCTCGGGCCCGGCGCAGAAAGCGTCTGCCACCTCGACCGCTGATCCAACTCCCCGCGCTATCCTCCAATCATGCTCACGACCAAGCCGATGATTGATGTCCTCGCGATCGATCTCGATGGCACCCTCTTGGATCCCGCCCATAAGGTTTCCCAGAAGAACATCGAGGCCGTCCAGCGTGCCCGCGACGCCGGGATCACCGTGCTCATCTGCACCGGTCGCGGGTTCGGTGAATCCACACACGCACTGCAGGCCATCGATCAGCGTGACCCCGTCATGGTTGCCGGCGGCTCCATCATCGCCGACCCAACAACTGGCAAAACCCTGCATCGGTTCACGCTCTCAGACAAGGTGGTCAAGGCCGCAACAGATCTCTTCCATGAGGTCGAGTGCCCCGCGCTGGTCATGAAAGACCCGAGCGACATCGGCTACGACTACCTCGTTCTCAACTCCGACGACGAGCACCCGATCCACCCCATCACCCGGTGGTGGTTCGACGATCACAAGCTGCGCGTCAACTACGCGCCGCACGCGCACCGAGACGAACACCCCCAGCACAGTGTGCGTGTGGGCATGTGCGCCGAAAGCTCAATCTCAAACCCGATCTCCCAAAGAATCCTTGACCTCCTCGCCGACGAGGTCTGGCTTTACGACTTCCCGTGCGTGATGCCAGACGCGCACTCGGGCGAGATCGTGCACATCCTCGAGCTCTTCGCCCATCGGATCAACAAATGGGCCGCGATCTCCTGGTACCTCGAACAGCACGACATCGATCCCAAGCGTGTGGGCGCGATCGGGGACCAGGTGAACGATGTCCCCATGATGGAACGCGCCGGGGTCGGGATCGCGATGGGCAACGCCGTCGATGAAGTCCGCGCCCACGCGAAATACAACACCGCGAAGAACTCGGAAGACGGCGTCGCCATCGCCATCGACGCCATCCTCTCCGAATCACTCCACACCCTGGAACGCTGAGCATGCAAACCCTCTCAGAGATCCGCGAGCTCCTCGAAAGAGCGGGGCACCCGCCCAAAAAAGCGCTGGGGCAGAACTTTCTCACGGATCACAACATGATCCGCAAGCTCGTCGATGACGCCGGCGTGACAGAGAACGACCGCATTCTGGAGATCGGGCCCGGCACCGGCGCACTGAGCATCGAACTCCTCGAGCGCGGCGTGAAACTCATCGCCTGCGAGCTCGATGCCGCACTCGCCCAGGTTCTCCGCGAAACACTCGGCGAGCAATACCCCGACCGGTTCACCCTGATCGAGGGCGATTGCCTGCAACGCAAGCGTGTCATCAACCCCGAAATCGCAGACGCGGTCGGATCGGAGCCATTCAAGCTCGTCGCGAACCTCCCGTACCACGCCGCGACACCTCTGATGCTCGCGTTGATGACCAAGCATCCCAACTGCACCGGGATGTTTGTCACGATCCAGCACGAGGTCGTCCAACGATTCGGTGCTCAATCGGGCACCAAGGAATACGGGACCATCTCTGTCATCGCCCAGCAACTCGGATCCGTTGGCACAATCGCAAAGCTCCCGCCCGGATGCTTCTGGCCTCAGCCCGGTGTCGCCAGCGCCATGATGCGTTGGGTCCGCCATCCCGATCACACAAACGACCCAGACTGGTGGGTCTCGTTCGCCGAGATCACCCAGCAACTGTTCCAGTCCCGACGCAAACAACTCGCCGGTGTTGTGAACAAGTTGTGTGCATCCCAAATCAACTGGCCAGAAGGAATCGCGCCTACAGACCGGATCGACGCACTTTCCCCCGAACGCGTGCAGGCACTGTGCAGGGCAATACACGAAACCTGCTATACTCAATAGTCCAGCTCCCACGGAGGTTTGATTCAGGATGCATGAGCACGATTCCCAATCGTTGGCCAGCACCCTCGATCCCATCCTGCATCACGAATGCCAAGGGCATCTGGGCCCAATATCGTGGTTCCAATGCGATTGGCAACGCGGCGGCGCCTCGACGGGCTTCGCAACATGGCGTCTCAAAACCCCGTACGGGAAAGCCAAGGAAGTCCCCTGCGTCGTCAAGTTTCCCGTCGGATACCGAGAATATTTCTGGACCAAGCGCCTCGGTCTTGTCCGACAGGACGAGTGGGACGAACCCACTTCGCTCGCACTCCCCACACCACGCGTCCTCGCGGCCGGCTTCGAACTGGGCGGGTACGACCTCGCGTGGATCGTGATGGAACGATTCGTCAACCCACCAATTGCGATGGAACGCTCCGATACCGCCCTGTGGTCCATGTTCGAGTCCGCCGCAGAGTTCCACGCCGCCGCCATCCTCGAACAGCCCATCGAGCCCAAACGCACCCCAGCATCACCAGACTGGCACGAACTCCTTGAGCGAGGCCTTATCGCCGTCCGTGAGAACGAGATCGAGGAGGAATCCGCCTGGGTCGAGATGCTCCACAAGACCCAACGCGTCCTCGATCATCTCATCAACGCTTGGGAATCGCGATCCATCGACACATGGTGCCATCACGATCTACACCCCCATAACGCCATGAGGCGAAAGAGCCACGACCGCAATATCCCCGGCCATTGCACCCTCATCGATCTGGCCATGGTCGCCCCGGGATGCTGGATCGAGGACGCGTTGTACATGGAACGCCTCTTCTGGGGGCGCGAATCACAGCTCTGCGGGATCGACCCATTGACCACCCTCGCGGACACGAGAAAGGCCATCGGGCTGCCGTCCGATAACGAAGATATCGCTCTCGCGGATGTGCGTAGAGTGTTAATGGCCGCCTCAACACCGGCCTTTCTCCGAACAGAAAACGATCCTGTCTATCTAAAAGCCGCCCTAAGCACGCTTGAGCGACTCTTGCCCGCGTTTTTCGGGTAAGATGTCCCCAACAAGGCGGCGACGGATCGTCGCGACAACACACAACAATCGCCCGAATCGCACACTCGCGTACGGGACGAGAGACAAAGGGAGTGCCACATGGATCTGCTCGATAAGATGATGCAACTCGTTGAATCCTGCCGCGAAGACTACAACAAGGCCAAGGGGGGCAACAAGGCAGCAGGCACCCGCGTCCGCAAGAGCATGCAGGACATCAAGAATGTCGCGCAGGACATCCGCAAGGAAATGCTCGAATCACGCACCGACTGATTCGCCCCTCTACAATCGCTCATACACCCCTGAGCCACTCTCAAGCGATACTGCGCCATGTCCTCATCGCCAAGCATGACCACCCAATCCCGACCCGATCGCAAGTTCCTCCTCGATATTGAGGGGATCGACATGTCCGCAACCATCGCGGACCGCGATGCAATGTTTCAGATGATCCCGCACCGCCACGAGATGGCGCTGCTCGATCGCATCGTCTGGGCACAGGATGGCGGTCTCTCCGGAATCGGAGCCATGAAGGTGCAAGGCGATGAGTTCTGGGTCCGAGGCCATTTCCCCAGCCAGCCCATGCTGCCTGGCGTCCTTATGGTCGAGGCAGGCGCGCAGCTCTCGTGCTATCTCTACAACCTGCGTCAGGAATCACCCCAGCTCGCAGCGTTCCTGCGGATCGATAACGCCGCGTTCAGACGCTCCGTGACCGTGGGTGAAGAACTGTTCCTGCTCTGCGATGTCGTCAAAGCATCCGATCGTCGATTCATCTCCGATATCCAAGGGGTCGTCGACGATCAGGTCTGCTTCGAAGCACGCATCTCAGGCATGCGCATCGGCGAGTTCGAACGCTAAACACACAACCGTGTTCGACCACGCCTACACCATCACGCACATCTGCGAACACCAACAAGACACGCACCCGAACGAATCGGAACGCGTGTCTTGTTTTTTTCCCTCGCACCGCGGCGTCGTCGAGTTCCAATCACACAACGGATCAACACTCCTCCTCGCCGCGACCGGGCACCTCCGCGACTTCATCGCCCAGCGACTCAACGAAGCCAACGAACCAACCGCCCGCGCCGATTTGCGTCCGATCACCCACCGCATCCTCGCACACCCAACCGGCTCCGCCTTCGAGTCCGACCTCTTCGTCCTCGAACGCGCCCGCGCCGTAGACCCGGACCTCTACACCAAGATCACCCACCAGAACCGACGCGCCCTGCTCGTCATGAACCCCGAAACCGGCACCTGGCGCACCACCGAGACCACATCACTCGAACTGAGCAAGAACGAACGCGTTGTCGGCCCTTGCCTCACCAACAAATCCGCCCAGCAGCTCGGCGAATCCCTCGACGATGTCTTCGAGCTCTGCCGCTACCCAAACGAACTCGCCCTCGCGCCCCATGGCACCCCCTGCGCCTACAAGGAAATGGGACGCTGCCCCGCCGCCTGCGACGGCTCCGAGCCCATGCACGCCTACCACCAGCGCTTCGCGCTCGCGATCAATGCCGCAAGTGGGGGACTCAGCGCCTGGGAATCCGCGATCAAAGAAGACATCACCGCCGCGAGCGCCGAGCTCGACTTCGAACGCGCCGCACGCGCCAAACGCTGCCTCGATGCCGTCCGTGATCTCCCCCGCGATACCCTCGGATGCGCCGCATCCCTCGCCGCCTTCTCATGCGTCATCATCACCCCCGCACGCCGTCAAGGATTCGCGATGTGCTGGGTCCTGAGCGCCGACGGATGCACCCCCGTCTGCTCGATCGGATTGCTCGACAACGACCTCCTCGAATCCCTGCCATCGCTGCTGACATCCCACCTCTCGCCGATGGGCTTCGCCCAGCCCCAGCTCGATCGCTTCTCCCTCGTCGCACGCCACTGGCTCACCAAACAAACCAAACAACGCAAACGCCGCGTCACCATCCTCGACACGCGCGATGCAGATTGGTCCAAAGGACTCCGCCGCGCCATCGAAGACGCCCAATCCGCGTCCGACCCCGGCCACGACGACGAAGAGCACACGCTCCTCCCGGTATAAACGCCGTTGGGTGAATACCATCACCCATGAGCAATGCATACCCACTCATCCTCGATCCAATCCTCAAGCCCAAGGTCTGGGGCGGGCGACGACTCGCAGAGTACGGCAAGCACCTCCCCGCCGACGAACCCACCGGCGAATCGTGGGAGCTCGCCGACCTCGCATCCACCTCAACATCCGGCGGCGGCGGCGACAGCGCTCATTCCAAAATCACCAACGGCGACCTCGCCGGCAAATCCATCCGCGACGCGATCAACCAATGGGGCACCGATCTGCTCGGCGATGCATCCCTCTCCCCCGAAGGTGGCTTCCCCCTCCTCGTCAAATACCTCGACGCACGCGAACACCTGAGCATCCAGGTCCATCCCTCACCCGCATACGCGTCCGCCCACCCCGAAGCGCACCTCAAAACCGAATCCTGGTTCATCCTCGACGCCCAGCCAGACGCCGACGGCAACCCGCCCGTCATCTACAAGGGCTTCAAAGACGGCATCACCGCCGACGATCTCAAGAACGCCATCGAATCGGGCACCGTCCCCGAGATCATGCGCACCGAGCACGCCGTCCCGGGTCATTGCCACACCCTCCCCTCGGGCACCGTCCACGCGCTGGGCGCAGGAGTCCTCGTCGCAGAGATCCAGACCCCGTCCGACACCACCTTCCGCGTCTACGACTGGGCGAAGGAGTACAACCGCGCCGGGCGCGAGCTGCACATCGACCAAGCCGTCGAGTGCGCGAGCTTCGATCACCCACCCGTCGCCGAGCACGCCGAAGCCTTCCTCGCCGACGACATGGCCAACCTCTCCACCATGCCCCCGCGCATCGGCTCCACCCGCCACCGCGTCGCATCGACCGATTTCTACACGATCGACATCGTCAGCGCCAGCTGCGAATCGGTGCCCCTCGCCGCGAAGGATGACGATCGCAACACACCCATCGTCGTCATGCTCCTCAAAGCCATGGGCGCCTCCGTTGCCACCAAAGACGCCGAGCACCAGCTCGAACCGGGCCAAACCGTGCTCATCCCCGCGTCGATCGCCAACGAGTGCACCCTCCGCGCAGGCCCCGGCACCGAAGCCGTCATCGCGCGGGTGGTGTGAAATGGGCATGGAGAGCGTGGAACTCGTCATGGAATGCGAGGACGAGTTCGACATCAAGATCACGGATCACGACGCGCACATCACGACAACCGTGGGGGAACTCCACGCCCTCTGCGTGCGCCTCATCGAAGAGCAGCACCAAGACATCAAGATCGGACCCGATGCGAGCGATCGCATCATGCACCGAGTCCGAACAATCACCAGCGAAGTCCTCGGCGTGCACTACGACCGCGCGATCCCCGATGCGCACTTCGTCGACGATCTCAACATGCCATAAGTTCCACCTCGAATACCAACTACTTCGGGTGCCCTGCTTTGATCCGCAACGCGGACAAAGCAGGAACGGAAGACTCTCAGTTGGGTGCCACTACTCGCCGTCTTCGGCGTAGTAGTGCTCTTGGATACTTTCCAAAAACTGAACCCCGATGAGTGCGTCATCTCATTGCCAATAAACCTGTATACTGATGTGCCGATGAAATTCTCGGATCCATATGGTGTTTCCCTCTCAAAGCGAGCGGCATTGTCTATGAATGCAGGGGTTATCTGTGGTACCGTTTTCTTGGTCGCAACTCATATGCATCCATTTGACGAGTTTGGCGTAATCGATTTTTCGCTTCGGACGCTGTCTTTCGTCGGCCTAGTGACAGGAATGTCCATACGGATTCTTCCAGATGTAGTGAACTACTCTCGTCCGAGAAAAGGCACAAAGCGAATCAATCCGCATGACGCATTCTTTGCGTTCTTGTTGTTTGTTTTCTGGGCTGCGCTCATCGTCGCGTTCTACTCTTTGTCTTTCGATCCAGACTTGCTCGCATTTCTCAATCAGAAGTGAATACATTGCAGGGTGCCACTACTCGCCGTCTCCGGCGCAGTAGTGTCTTCCTTCATCATCCAAGAGCACGACTGCGCGGCAAGCCGCGAGTAGTGGCACCCAGATAACATCTTCTCCTCCCTCTGACTTCTTCCTCCGTGTGCTCTGTGGTCCCTCTTCACCCCACGAAAAAACCGCGGCCTCACGGCCGCGGCTCTGAAAAACTCTAACTCAACCGAAATCACTTCCGGAACGCGTCCGCCACCTTCGCGATCGCATCACAAAGCCTATTCACCTGCTTATCGCTCGGGTGATATAGCTGATTCACACTCAGCAGCGTTGATCGCAAAAGAACGGCTTTGATTCCCACCCTCGATGTGGTACGCTAGAAACGGACAATCCCAACCGACCAAGAGGGGGACACGATGGGAAATCAATACTGCCTGAGTAATCTCGCAGCAGCGATCCTCGGATCCACATCCGTGCTCGTCGCCGCCGACACCACACACCCTACCGCCCACCAACACGCCACAACCAACGGCCCGTCGCCCATCCGCGTGGTGGTCTTGGACGAATCCAGAACCCTCATCTGTGGCACAGGGTGGAACACCAACTTCCTCACCGGCAATGTGTTCGCCGACGCCCGATCCGCGCTGCTCAACCCATCGTTCTTCGGCCCCGCGGGCACCATCAACCGATCCGTCGACCTCACCGCCGTGAGCGAACTCTCAGGCCC
Organism: Phycisphaerales bacterium; assembly: GCA_965216865.1. GTDB lineage: Bacteria > Planctomycetota > Phycisphaerae > Phycisphaerales > UBA1924 > UBA1924. The sequence goes on along the minus strand of OZ244206.1, from coordinate 992,325 downwards.
CTCCCTCGAGAACGCGGACGCCGTCTTCCTGTCATCACTGAACGCCGACGCCCTCCTCAACGAGTGCGAGCGCCAACAGCTGCAGTCATTCGTCGATCAAGGCGGCGGGCTCTTCGTCTTCGAGAACGGAGCCCCAAACCGCTACGGCACTCTCTTCGGTGCCTCAGGCCAGCTGGCTGGCGCCGGCAGCACCGTCACCTTCCTGACCGACACCGTCAACCAGGGCCCGTTCGGCAACACCCAGGCCCAGAGCATGGGCTTCGGATTCCACCTCGCATTCGACGATCTTGGCCCGCACGGGCGAGCCATCGCGACCGACGCCCCCAACTCGGTCGCCGCCGCCGCCTTCGACTTCGGCCTCGGGCGAGCGATCATGATCGCCGACGAGGAATGGATCTCAGCGTTCAACTCACCCAACAACTGCGGCGGCGCTTCGCAGAACTCACTGCTGGCCCAGACCGTGTTCCTCAACATCGTCGCCTACATCACACCCGACGCCGGATTCGCCTTCCAGGCAATCGATCCCAACTGCTGCCTCGTCGACCTCAACGCCGACGGCACGCTCAACTTCTTCGATGTTTCCGTGTTCCTCACGGCCTACGCCAACCAGGACCCCATCGCCGACTTCAACGATGACAACATATGGAACTTCTTCGATGTCAGCGCCTTCCTGACCGCCTACAACGCCGGCTGTCCCTGATTACAATCCTATTGAGGCGCGCATTGACACAATAAAACCGCGACCCTTCGGCCGCGGCTTCAATCTTCAATCCAAACCCGAAATCACTTCCGGAACGCGTCCGCCACCTTCGCGATCGCATCACACACACCATGCACCTGCTCGTCCGTCAGCTTCTGGTGGATCGGGATACAGAACACGCAGCTCGCGAGCTTCACGCTCACGGGCGTCGATGCTTCCTGATCCGCAAGATCCGCAAACGCCGGCTGCTGGGTCAGCGGCTTCGGGTAGTGCACCGCGCTGGGCACGCCTTCCTTCATCAGCGCCGCACAGAACTCGTCACGCGTGCAGCTGAACTGCTCAAGATCAAGTCGGCAGGTGTAGAGATGCCACGCCGGGTTCGACCCCTCGGTGGGCACCGGACGGTTCACGCCATCGATCGCGTCGATCCGCTCGTGGTAGAGCTTTGCGACTTCGCGCCGCCGGTTCGTCTCGTCGCCGAGCGTCTCAAGCTTGCTCAATCCGATTGCGCCCGTGATGTCGTTCATCCGGTAGTTGAACCCGATCGACTCGTGCAGGTACTTGTCCGTCTCGCCGTGGCTGCGGAGAAGACCGATCTTCTTCGCGAGCGCCTCGTCGTTGACCGTGACCATCCCGCCCTCGCCGGTGCCGAGGTTCTTGGTCGCGTAGAACGAGTAGGTGCACGCGTCGCCGTACGCGCCGATGCCCTTGCCGCTGTACTCCGCCAGGTGCGCCTGAGCGCTGTCGTAGATGACCTTGAGCCCGTGCTTGTCCGCGATCGCCTGGATAGCGTCGATGTCGACGGGGATGCCGTAGAGATGCGTCACCGCGATCGCCTTGGTGTTTGGCGTGATCTTCTTCTCGATGTCCGCCGGGTCCGCCTGGTACGAATCCTCAAGACAATCGCAGAAGACAACCTTCGCGCCCGCCGCGACAAGCATCGAGACCGTCGCGATGTAGGTCCACGCGGGGGTGATGACCTCGTCGCCGCGTTCGATCAGACCGCCGTACGCGAGCTGGAGGGCGCAGGTCCCGTTCGCACAGGTCATCCCGATCTTCGCGTCGCTTGCCTGGGCGAACTTCTCTTCGAGCGCTGCACACTTGCTCGCTGCGCGGAGCATGCCCGACTCAAGGACCTCGTTCGCCGCCGCGATGTCCTTCTTCGTGAGCCCGACGGCCATGAATGGGACATTGGACTCGAACACAGGGGTGCCGCCGTTGATCGCCAAATCGCTCGCGGTTGCAGTCGTCATATTGATTCATCCTTGCACGCGATGTCCCTGCTCCTCCACACGCGCCGGATCTTCCCGGCACGGGGGCACGCATCGCGGTCCGGAATAGTACGCGTCCCATCGAAATCAACACACTTTTTTCAGGACCAAAAACCCCCTTCTATTGGTCAAAAAACGCGATCTCCCGCTCAAGGTCCAAGAAAAACGACCCGATCGACTGGCACATCTCGAAACCTGATGTACTTTTCGGGCGTCGGCATAACCAACCGACGGAAAACGAAACAAACGCAAAGCCCCACGGGGTTTCGCGAGTAACAAACTCTCTTTCTCTCTCTGCCAATAGGCAAACACCGCCCGGAAATAACCCATCCGGGCGGTTGTTTTTTTGCACCTTCATAACCCATTGCGGAGTCCACCTGAACCCGCCCCACAAAACGCCCGATATCGCCCGAGCACCTGACCAATCGGAGCGATCACATGAGCGAACAAACCCCCGCATCCTTCGGCGACAACAAAGACACATGGCGCACCGCGACACTCGTCACCGGGTTCGCACTCCTCATCTCCATGGCCGCCAACTTCGGAGGCCCCTCCAGCGCTCACGCCAGCGCAGACAACCCCAACCAGCTCCAGATCGCTCAAATGTCCGCCCAACAATCCTTGAGCATCGGCGGATTCACCACCCTAGACGAGCAGCCCGCGTTCATCGTTCTCAACGCGAACGGACAGCGCATCGGCAAACTCCCGATGAACCTCACACCCCAAACGGGTGATGCCGAGTCCGTCGGCGAGTAAGCACCGAACCAACATCTGATCTATGTCAAGATGGGCAAGTAACTTATACTTTGCGCGTCTTGAATCTATTTTTGCATGTTCTCCACGATTTGCTCTTTGCATAAAAAACCTCAAGGGATACGATCAGATAGGCCATCCGGGCTTGATCGCACGCGGTCGGCGTCTCGGTGTCTGAGAGGGAACACCGAGGCGTCCCCGGCGCCTTCGAACTCAGTATTGAGCAGGGAATCATTTTTTAAATACATCTGGAGAGAGCAGAATGTACACCAAGGAAATCATGGTGCTGACGATGGCTTCGATCACAGTGGGTGCCAGCGCAGGCGATGTTTACCTCAGCGAAGCGGACCTCATCGCCGAGATGGGCGCAGGATACACACACAACGACTTCAGCTCCGTCTCTGATGGCGCGGTCGACTCATTGGACTTCGACTTCGGCACATTCGCCTATGAGATCACAACAGGACCCATCCCCACATCGGGACTGTACAATGAGGGCGGCGTTATCTCGACCGCGTCAAACTTCGACTCGATCGTGATCAACTTCACATCGGGCAATGTCCATGCCATCGGGGCCAATGTATGGGCGACCGATCCGGGCTTCGATCCCGCTGGCGCTCTCATGCTCGTCACACTCAGCGACGGCACAGTCGAGGCATTCCCTTCAGGCGGGCCCAGCGCCTTCTACGGCTATACCTCCGACATGATCATCACCAGCGTCGAAATCCGCGCCGTCGGTTTCCTCTCCCCGCGATACGCAACCATGGACAACCTCTATGTCGGTACCACCGGCGACTATCCCATCGTCCCCCTGCCCCCAGCCGCATGGGCCGGGATCGGTATGCTCGGGCTCATGAGCGCTCGCCGTTCGATGCGTCGCAGCTGACAGCCAGAACCCAATAGCGAATCAACGCCGGGTGTTCTCAGGACACCCGGCGTTTTCATTCTGCACTCTACAGATGATTTCTTCTTGACTCCGACGGGGCGATATGTGATATCCTCTGCGCGCCGCAAACACACCGGACCCGAAGACCCGGAGCGGCCACATCTCCGGCCCACGCCGACGACGAGAACTGGCACCCAGCCGCCATGAAAAACTCGACACACCGAAACGATCGCGATGAGCATCGTCCGAATCCCGCGCGGGTGCCGCCCGCCCACCACACCCCCCCAGCCAACGAACGACGCCCCGTCACGCTCGCGGACGAGAACCTGTTCCGCCGCGCGTTCGCATCGCTCGATGAGCCCATCTCCGACACCACCTTCGCGATCTGCCTTGGCTGGTGCCAGCCGCTCGCACTCATGCATCAGGTGATCGAGGACCACCTCTGCCTCTTCAGCGCCGCCGACGAGGACCTGACCCTCATGCTCCCGCCGCTCGCGCTCACCCCCGATGCCGACAGCAGGCTCGCTGCGTGCATCGACCAATGTTTCACCATCATGGACGAAGAGAACGGCCCCGACCGCATTGATCAATCACGCATCGAGTATGTCCCCGACGAGCTACTCATCAAGATCCAGAACGCGCTGCCGATGGAGCTATCGACCACCGCCATGCCCGGCGACTACATCTACTCCCGCCAGGCCATGGTGGAACTCGCCGGCGGCGATCTCAAAGGCAAGCGAAAGCTCCGCAACCGTTTCGAGCGAGAAAACCCCGAGATCACCATCGCCCCGATCACCAGCGCCGACCTCGACGAGTGCAAAGCGCTGCTCAAACGCTGGAGGCACGCCGCCGACGATCGACACGAGGGCGAAGCCAACGAACGCCTCATCGGCACCGACATCCTCCGCAAACGAGACGAGTCGTTCACCCTCTCCATGCTCGAGCACCTCGCCACGCTCAAGCTCGAATCCATGCTCGTGCGATCATCCGGCAAGCTCGTCGCCTTCACCATCGGCGAACGCCTCACCCCAGACCAGGCCGTCATCTATGTCGAAAAAACAGACCCGGACCATGACGGCGCCCCCCAGTTCATCTTCTCCAAGTTCTGCGAGATCAACTTCCCCGATGCTTCCGAGATCAATGTCGGCGACGACTGGGGCATCGAGTCACTCCGCTACACCAAAACCAGCTACCGCCCCAGCCGCATGATCCCCAAGGCCATGCTCGCCCGTGTACCAGTCCCCGTCGTGCAAGGGGTGGAGCACAGCATGATCCGCACACTCCGAACCGTTCCGATAGACCCGGCCGCGCCCCTCCTGACCCCCAGCTCGGGCATCAGCGTACGACACGCCGTCAAGGCCGACGCCGACACGCTCGTCGAAATCGAAGCCAGCGCCTTCATCGACGAAGACCGATTCAGCGCCCGCCAGATCCGACGCCTCATCGACAACCCCCGCGCCATTGTCCTCGTCGCAGAGGAACAGGCCGAGGGGCAGGGCAGGGTGCTCGGCTGGGCCGTCGCGCTCATCCGCAACCACCGACGCTGGCGATCAGGACGAATATACGGCGTAGCGGTCGCCCACCCCGCAAAGGGTCGAGGCATCGGACGCACCCTCGTCACCACCCTCATCAACCGTCTCGAAGACGCCGACATCACCCGCGTCTACCTCGAAGTCCGTGCCGACAACACACCCGCTATGACCCTCTATGAATCCCTCGGCTTCCAGCCCATCGCCATCCTCGCTGACTACTACGCCGACGAAACACACGGCATCCGCATGCGAAGACTGGGCGAGCGCAACACCAATCCCACGAATGCATCATCAAACTCATCGCCCCGCATGGCTCCTAAAGGGCGATAATCATCCAAATACAGGATTCCATGTCCCCTCTCCCCGGCCTTCTCGCTTTGTTCACTGACGCGGTCATGCCGATCGCGATAATCAGGAGAGAGACAATGAACCACGCAATCAACGCCGCACTCGTCACAGGGCTACTCGCCTCGACATCTCTTGCCGGCGTCATCGACCTGTTCGCTGGGGACACCGTCGAGATGCACGGCATCACCCTGGCCGAGGACCCAACCCTCGCCGGTACAGTCATTCAGGATATCGCACAGGGGTTCGTGCTCCCCGATCCTGCCGGTGAACCACTCACCGGCTCATTCCATTCCAGGGCCAGCCGTCGCGCAGATACCAACCAGATCGACTTCCACTGGCGCATCACAATCGATTCCGGCAAAACCGGCGAGATCAGTTCCATCATCATCAACGGCTTCGCCGGCTGGTCTGTCGGCGTCGAGTACCGCGTCGACGCGGTCGGCATCGTGGAGCCCAGTCATGCCTCGCGCTCCGTCGACGACCAGTACCTCGGCTTCCACTTCAACGACCCCACGCTCAGGTACTACGACTCACACCCGTTCTTCGCTCGCACCGAAGCACTTGAATACGACTTCAGCGGCACCGCCCAGATCAACATGACCAACGGTGAATCGATCACCCTCGCGACTTTCGCACCGGTCATCCCCGCACCCGGCGCCGTTTCCGCCCTAGGCATCGCAGCCCTCGGCACGGCCCGCCGTCGCCGTAGCTCCATGTAAAGTCGGCGCGAACAGCAATCGATAGGGACGGCCTCGCCCGTTCCTTTTTTTGCGCTCACCCGGTTGCTCGACACAACCGCACCGCACGAGAAACCCGCACGCATCGAGTCCGCAGACCACTGGCAGCACGACCCATGATCTGATACATTCGCCTGCTACCACGAGACACACACGCATGGAAGCAGATCCTCAACCCACTCCACCCGCTCAGCGCCCAGCGGTATCCATGCGCACCATGCTCCAGGCCATCGGCCCGGGCATCCTCCTCGCCGGCGCCGCCATCGGCGCATCGCACCTGATCCAATCCACCCGCGCCGGCGCCGGGTTCGGCTTCGGGATGCTCGCCGTCCTCCTCGTCGCATGCATCACCAAATACCCGTTCCTCGAGTTCGGCCCACGCTACGCCGCCAGCGCCCACGAAGACCTCGTCGAGGGCTACCGACGACTCGGGAAATGGGCCGTCTGGCTCTGCGCGATCGTCAACTTCGGCTCCATGTTCATCATCATGGCCGCCCTCACCCTCGTCTCCGCCTCCATCGCGCAATACCTCTTGGGCGTCTACTTCCCCAACCTCAACGCGCTCACGCCCCAGATCTTCAGCGCCATCATCATCGCCGTCTGCCTGCTCATCCTCCTGCTGGGTAAATACCGCACCCTCGAGCGCACGATGAAGATCGTGATGACCATCCTCCTGATTTCAACACTCGCCGCCGTCGTCATCGCGCTCACCAAGTCCTCCCCGCGCACCATCCCGAGTGACACCCCGCCGTGGTGGGGGAGCGCCAACTTCGCCTTCCTCCTCGCGTTCATGGGATGGATGCCCATCCCCATCGATTCCGCCGTCTGGAACTCGATCTGGGTCCAGGAACACGAACGCATCAACAAACGCGAAACCAACCTCCGCGAAGCCATCTTCGATTTCCGCTTTGGCTACATCCTCGCCGGGCTCGTCGCCATCCTCTTCCTCGCGCTGGGCGCACTGGTCATGCACGGGCGTGTCGACGAGATCCAGGACGGTTCCGGCTTCGTCCAGCAACTCATCGGCACCTACGCCGATACCCTCGGGCGCTGGAGCATCCCCCTCATCGCCATCGCCGCGCTGACCACCATGCTCAGCACCACACTCGTCGTCCTCGACGCCTTCCCCCGCACCATGCACCGCCTCACCCAGGCCATCCGAAACACCGACCCCCACCAGGACACAAAGCAACGCGGCTACGCATTCTGGGTCATCCTTCAGGCAGTGGTCGCCATGGGCATCATCCTCTTCTCGCTCAAGAGCATGAAGACCATGGTGGACCTCGCCACCACCCTCAGTTTCCTCACCGCCCCGATCCTCGCCCTGATCAACTACCTCGTTATCACCCGCCACGCACCAACACACGCACGCCCTAGTCTGGGCATGCGTGTGTGGAGCATCGCATCGATTGTGTTCCTGTTCGCGTTCAGTGCCGCGTATCTTGTCTGGCGATTCGTGAGTTAACAGCGCACAAAGTTGAGAGAAAGCCTTGCATTGGAATCACCACGCCCTGTCATGCTGAATGTCGAAGTCGAGGATCTCCTCGCGCACGCGGGCGCAGCCTTGTCGTACCGTGCGCTATCACGCATGTGTGATATCATGCCGCATATCGGTGCCGAGCCTTGGCCAGAGGAAGCAACTCTGTTGCTGAACCGAGTCATGGATCAACTCAAGCACATTGCCTCAACCGCGGAACTCGGTGAAAACGTGTATGTACTCGGGACGGAAGGGTTCAAGGAATGCAAGAGAATCCTCGATCGATTTGAAGGGGGAACATACAACAGATTCTGCTGGCTTTGTGTCTACTACGCGATGACAGTGTGTGGATCTGGTGGGCAATCGACCTGTGGTGCATGTGACATGCTGATGTGGAACATCACGCCAAAGTCGGATAGTCGCAAAGCAACCCGCATCGTCAAGGATGCAAACTGGGAGGACTTCAAAAAGATCCGACTCGCATTCGAATCGGGTGAGCTGACATCTGACACACCACTTCCGCCAGATGATCTCGGGCCCCTCTGGCCTAACGGGCCACATGACTGGAGCAAGTACAAATGGAAAGACCTTGAGGCTGAGCAAGCTGCGTACGAGATTGCAGACCAAGAGCGTAAAGAGCAACAACGCCAGATCCTCGAGAGCCTTGCGTCTAGAAGCGATTCGCTCTGTACATCGGTCCGCGATGCCATCGACCGTATCACCCCAAATGACGATGCATACCGACACGCGTTCATCCCGATCGCGGATAAACCATCTCGGAAATGGCCCGCAGCACTTCGCAAGCCAAAGACTCCGTTTGTGCAGCAACTACACGATTTCTATCTCACTCACGCTTGGGGCGGGTTCTTCATCCCAAAGGGCGAGCTGGAGGCGCCGCTATGGATCATTTCACCAGACGCGATGGCAAAGCATAAGAAAGAAATGCTGGAATGGGACAGCGCTCTGGACTGCTTCGATCCCGAAGCCATCGAGGAAGCAAACCGATACGCTGAGTCGATCGGTATGGAGCCAGATGCAAAGCTCGCCCCATGCTCAAAGCGGGACCTGCTTTTGTTCGCTCAGGTGCATGAATCGCCCGATGCGTTCTTTGTTATTACGAAAGGGTCCCAAGCCGGAAAGGTCTTCTTCTTCGACCATGAGACGGGTATCGATTTCGATTTGCCCATCGCGGATTCGCTGCCGGGGTGGATCGATGCAATTGCCGACGCTGATCTTGAGATTGATTGGGAGTGGCTCGAGGAAGAGGACTGAACACGTTGTTCACCCCTTCAGCCACCGCTCCAGATAATGAATATCAACGCCGCCCTTCTTGAAGTCCGCGTTGTTCATCAGTTCCGCGTGCAGCGGGATCGTCGTCTTGATCGGCCCGACCTTGAACTCGTGTAGCGCCCGCGACGCACGCTTGATCGCCGCGTCACGATCCGCGCCCCACACGATCATCTTCCCGATCATCGAGTCGTAGTTCGGAGGCACCCGATACCCGGCGCACACATGGCTGTCCATTCGAACGCCAAGCCCCCCGGGCGCACGGTAGGTCTCAATCAGTCCAGCGCTCGGGCGGAAGTCCTTCGTGTGGTCCTCCGCGCAGATGCGGCACTCGATCGCGTGACCGTTGACCTTGATCTCTTTCTGCTTGTACGGGATCTTCTCGCCCGCAGCGACCATGATCGACATCTTCACGATGTCCACGCCAGTGATCATCTCCGTTACAGGGTGCTCCACCTGAACACGAGTGTTCACCTCGAGCATGTAGAAGTTCTGCTTGTCGTCCATCAGGAACTCGACCGTTGCCGCGCCAGAATACTCGGCGCTCTTGACCAGCTTCGCCGCCGATTCGCAGATCTTCTCGATCTTCTTGCGATCGATGCCCGGCCCGGGCGCTTCCTCGATCACCTTCTGGTGACGACGCTGCATCGAACAGTCACGCTCCCACAGGTGGATCGCGTTGCCGTGCTTGTCACCAATGGTCTGGACCTCAACATGGCGTGCGTGCTCGAGGAACTTCTCGATAAACACCGCTCCGTTGCCGAACGCCGCCAGCGCCTCTTGCTGCGCCTTGCTGATGTTCGTGCGCAGCGTCGCCTCGTTGCGGCAGATCCGCATCCCGCGCCCGCCGCCGCCCGCCGCCGCCTTGATGATCACAGGGTACCCGATCTCACTGGCAACCTCGACGGCCTCTTCGACTTCCTCGATCGCGCCCTCGCTGCCAGGGAACACGGGCACGCCCGCCGCTTTCGCGTAACGCTTCGCCTCGACCTTATCGCCCAGCTTCCCCATCGCCTCGGGGCTCGGGCCGATGAACTCGATCTTACAATCACGGCAGATCTCGCTGAACTCCGCACGCTCGCTCAGGAACCCGTAGCCGGGGTGGATCGCGTCCGCGTTGGTCACCTCCGCGGCACTGATGATCCGCGCGATGTTCAGGTACGAGTCTTTCGATGGCCCGGGGCCAATACAGATCGCCTCGTCCGCATCCTTGAGATACGGCGCGTCCTTGTCCGCAGTCGAATAGACGCAGACCGTCTCGATATCGAGCTCATGACAAGCCCGCATGATCCGCTGGGCAATCTCACCACGGTTCGCAATCAACACGCGTTTAAACATGGGTTCGTCTCTCGATCGCGGCGCATGATTCAGGGCGGAGAACACACAGACTTCCCCGCGGCGCAGGAATAGTTGAATGGATTTACTTGAGCACGATCAGCGGCTGTCCGAACTCCACGGCATCGCCATCCTTCACAAGGATCTTCTCAACAACGCCCGACTGTTCTGCCTTGATCTCATTAAAGACCTTCATCGCTTCAACCAGACACACCACCGTGTCAGGCCCCACATTGTCACCCACGGACACGAACGACTTCGCATCAGGGCTCGGCTTGGTATAGAAAGTCCCGACCATCGGCGAGTCGATCGTCTTGGCTTCCGCTGCCGGGGCCGCGGGCGCCTCCGCTGCAGGAGCCGCCGCCGGTGCAGATCCCGCAGCCGGTGCCGCGGGCATCGCGACGGGTGCCTGTTGAATGATCGGTGCCTGATCGCCGCCGCGCTTGATGGTGACCGTTTCCTGCTGATCGTGGAGGTCAATCTCCGTCAGCTCGTTCTCAACCATCAGACGGACCAGCTCTTTTAGTTTGCGAATATCAATCATGGTGTGTTTCGACAGTGTGTGAAGTTCCGCACGCGCATCCCGCGATATCCGATCGAGGGGAACCCCGCGTGCATTGGTCTGTATCATACCCTCGAACCCCATTCAACGCGAATGCGCACGATCACGCTTCGATCTTTCCCGAACCCGTTGAGGTCCATACGACTGATGCCCAAACAGGAACCACTCAAACCGGGCACCGATCGCATCGCGCACATGCTCACCGTTTCCATCGCGATCATCACACTCGCGCTATCGCTCACGCCCATGCTCACACTCGCGCGGGCCATCATCACAGACATCGGCGCCCTCCCCGACGCCCTCTTCACCATCCCACGCTTCGTCCTCCTCGCCCGATCGATTCTCACTGTGGCCCTCATCGCGCTCATCGCGACCATGCTCGCCTACCCGCTCGCGCGCGTCCTGACAGCACGCCGAACCCCATCCACGACCATCCTCAGCGCCTTGATGCTCTGTCCCATCTGGCTCCCCCCGTTCATGATCTACGCCGCGGGGAACTTGCTACGGGATCCGGGCACGATCGTGGGGCGAGCGCTGGTGCACTACGCCACCTCCTCACCGGATCTCCGCTGGGTCACGATCTGGGCCGGGTACGCGATCGCCGTGCTCGGCCTCGCGCTCTGGTCCGCTCCCATCGCCGCCGTCCTCATCGCATCAGGGTGGGGTTCGCGATCCGGTATATACGACGACATGATCGCGCTCGAACCAATCGGACGAGTCCGCAGGACCCTGTTCAACCTGCGCCTGCGCCGGGCAGTACTGTTCCGCGCATTCACACTCATCGCTATCCTGATGCTCGGCTCCGCGGTGCCCCTGCACCTCGCCCAACTCGACACATGGTCGATTGTCACATGGAGACAACTCACCGAGCACCCGCCAGAGCAGTGGGGGCGGATATGGGTCTCATCCATCCCCATGCTCATCACCGCGCTGCTGGGCGCCAAGCTCATCGCGTCCATCCTCAGCGAACGCCTCGCCCACGAAGACCCGATCACGCAGCCGCCAACCGTCTCCCGCGCAAGCACCGCCGCGACTCTCGCCGTTTTCACACTCGCCGTGCTCGTGCCGCTGCTCGCGATGCTCCTCACCCTCGCGGACACACGAAGTGTCCTCGTATTCTGGGAACGACACGCCTCTGCCGTCGCGGAAACCTCACTCACCGCGTTCATGGTGGCACTCGCATCCCTCTTCATCGCCCTGTCATTCGCATTCGCGTCAACCTCACCCATCCCGATCCACCGTCGCATCGCACGAATCGCGCTGATCGCACTCTGCATCCTCGGCCTCATGCCCGGCGTCCTCATCGGCGCTTCCATCGCCCGAAACGGGATCATCGGGTTCGACCTCCCCGACCTCGCGCCGTTCTGGGCCTCACTCACCCGATACGCCTTCATCGCCGCAATCGTCGGCGTCCTCTGCGCCAGCTCCGAATCGCCCGACAGACGCAGCGCACGCATCCAGATCGCAGGCCCATCCATCCGCGCATGGGCAATCGCGACCCTCCCCAGCTTCCTTCTCCCCCTCCTCGCGTGCGTACCCGTGGTATTCTTGCTCGCGCTGTTCGAGATCGAGTCCGCCGTCCTCGTGACCCCACCGGGCATCGATTCACTCCCGCAGCAACTCCTCTCCGATCTTCACTACACTCGCCTGGAGCAACTGAGCGCCGCGGGGGTCAACCTGCTCACGCTCGGGGTGATCTTCTCGCTCATCGCGTCGCTCCTCCTCACACGCCGAAACAACCCAACATGACAAGCAACTCAACCCCATCGTCCCGGTACGCCTATATGATATTGATATTCAATCGCGCTCATACATGATCCGTACCCACACACGACATGCCGTCCTCCCCCTCCTCAGCGCGATCGCTTGCGTGCTATGCGGATGTGACGGCAAAGGGCTCGAAGCCTCCGCATCCCTCAACACAACGCGCGTGATCGGCGAGTCGGGCACCTACAACGGGCAGTTCGTCTACCCAAGAGGCATGGATATCTTCGAATACGAGGGGGCACCGCACGCCATCCTCGTCGACAAGACCGCACGCCTCCAACTCATGAACCTCGAGACAGGCACCGTCATCGGCGCCATCCACACACCCAGATGGGATCGCGGAAAACCCACCGGTCTCACCGCCGCACCCTCACTCCTCGACGAAACCAAGCTCGCGATCTATGTCGCCGACACCCACGAGTTCCGCGTACTCATGTACGAGCTGCCCCTCCCCCCAACGGACGACCCACAGCCCACAGAACCCGATTTCCAGTTCGGATCATTTGGCGAAGAACCCGGGCAGTTCATCTACCCCACAGACATCGCCGTGGACACAGACGAAAACAATGCCGTCACCGATCTCTATGTCTCCGAATACGGCGGGAACGATCGCATAAACCACTTCCGCATAGATCGTTCCACCAACCCGCCCAGCGTCATATGGTATTCCCAGATCGGCGTCGTCGGCGAAGAGGTCGACGCATCCGACCATCCCCTCGCCATGTCCCGCCCACAATCCATCGAACTCTGGACCAACCCAACCACCAACCAGCGCGAGATCGTCGTCACATCCGCATCGCATCATCGAATCGGACGCATCACCACACAGGGCGAACTCATCACCTGGTATGGAGATCCACTCGATACTTCCGACAACGCCTTCAACTTCCCATACGGGCTGACAATCCTCGAAGACAACACCGCACTCATCGCAGAGTTTGGCGGGAATCGAATAACACGCATCGATCTTGAATCCGGCGAGCACCTTTTCCGGTATGGTGAGACAGGGCGCAGCGTCGGACAGCTCGCCCAACCATGGGCAGTCGGCGTCGCCGGGGACCAACTCGTGATACTCGATTCAGGCAACTCACGACTCCAGTTCTGCGATCTCCCGATCGATCTCCCCCGTGAGTACACCCAGCCCACCGCGGGGGGCACCCCATGACCCACGCCACCCACTACACCCTCGCCGAGCTCGCGATCGGACCCATCCAGTTCCAGCGAGAGACATACCTGCTCCTCATACCATTCCTCGCGATACTCACCATCTTCATCGCGAGAAAATCAATCTCCGGCCTCGGCAAGTCCTCCCGCGTCGTCGCCCTCGTCGTCCGCCTGATCGCCATCACTCTCATCGTCGCCGCACTCGCAGAACCATCCCTCCGCGATGTCTCAAAGGATGTCGGCGTCACCGTCATCGTCGACGCATCCCGCTCAATCCCCTCCGGCGCTCAGGAACAGATCGACGCATACATCGCACAGGCACAACAGGACTCCCGTCAAACAAACGACGAGCTCGGTGTCATCACCGTCGCAGAAAACGCATACTCCCAGGCATCCGTATCACGCGCCACAACCCGCGTCGATCGACAGTTCATCGGCGCAACCGACGGCACAAACCTCATGTCCGGCGTCTCGCTCGCCATCGCGTCCGCACCTGACAATGTCGCCAACCGCATCGTCCTCATTTCCGACGGCAACGAGACCGACGGCTCACTCCTACGAGCCGCACAAGCCGCCAAAGCCCAGGGCATCCCCATCGACATCCTCCCCGTCGAGTTCGCATACGCGGACGAGGTCATCGTCGAGAATGTCCAGGTCCCCGCAAACTCACGCGTGGGCGACACCGTCACCCTCAAGGTCGTCCTCAACGCAACGACACCCGCCGCAGGACGCCTGCTCATCTCCCAAGACGGCACCCTCATCGACATCAACCCCGCCGATGAGACAGAGCTCGGCAAGATCGTCGAACTCAAACCCGGCAGAAATGTTCTCTCTGTCGCCCTCGATGTCACCCGCCCCGGCGCAATCACATACGAGGCCGTCTTCGAACCCCTCACCGGACTCACAGCCGAAGGCAACTCCACAGGAACCCAAGGCGATTCCATCACCGAAAATAATCGCGGGTCCGCGATCACCTTCGTCGGATCCGAAGGCACAGTCCTGATCGTCGCCGACGACTCCAACGAAGCCATCGTCTTCGAGGATGTCCTCGCACGCGCCAAGGTCGCGACAAGACGAATCCCCTCATCACAGTTCCCAACCACACTCCCCGATCTCGCATCCTACGAAGGCATCGTCTTCCTCAACCAATCCGCATACGCCTACTCCGAAGCGCAGCAGGAACTCCTCCGCCAATACATCAAAGACACCGGCGGCGGCCTCGTCATGGTCGGCGGGCCCGAGTCCTTCGGCGCAGGCGGATGGATCGGTTCACCCCTCGCAGACGCACTCCCAATCCGCCTCGACCCACCACAAAAACGACAGATGCCACGCGGCGCACTCGCCCTCATCGTCCACTCCGTCGAGATCCCACAAGGCGTCTACTACGGCAAAGAGATCTCAAACGCAGCCGTCGACGCCCTCTCAAGACTCGACCTCGTCGGCATCATCGAATACCAAGGACTCGGAGGCACAGACTGGGTCTACCCAATGAGCCCCGTGGGTGACCGCGTCGCCGTCAAACAGGCAATCCAGAACCTCACCTTCGGCGACATGCCCTCCTTCGACCCCTCCCTCCAACTCGCACTCTCTGGGCTCAGCAACGCAGCCGCCGGACAGAAGCACTGCATCGTCATCTCCGACGGCGACCCCTCCATGTCCCGCTCACTCCTCCGCGACTTCAAAAGCGCAGGCATCACCATCTCCGCAGTCGGCGTCAACCCGCACTCGCCCTCAGACACCAACACCCTCCGCACCATGGCCAATGTCACGGGCGGAACCTACTACGCAGTCGCCAACAACGCACTCGCCACCCTCCCCCAGATCTTCATCAAAGAAGCCCAAACCATCCGCCGCGCACTCATCTGGGAAGGCGAACCCTTCTCGCCAGCACGCACAGGCGTACCCGCCGAAACAATGCGAGGCATCAACGCCGTCCCACCAATCAACGGCTATGTCGTCGCCGCAGAACGCGAAGGCCTCTCACTCGTCACACTCCGAGGCAAAGAGGAAGACCCCATCGCCGCACAATGGCAATACGGCCTCGGCCGTGTCGTCACCTTCACCTCAGACGCATCCACACGCTGGGCAGGAAGCTGGGTCGCATGGCCCGGATTCTCACAGTTCTGGGAACAACACATCCGCTGGACCATGCGCCCCTCAGGCGACGCAACACTCCGCGTATCAACAGAAAACATCGGCGAAAAAACACGCGTCATCATCGAAGCATTCGACCCCGAAGGCGAACGACTCAACTTCGCAGACTTCCAGGCACGAACCTCCACTCCCAACGGCGAGGGCGTTTCCGTTGAGGTCCAACAGGTCGGGCCGGGCCGCTACGAGGGAGAGTTCAACACAGAAGACGCAGGCGAATATGTCGTCAACCTGCTCTACCGCGCACCGGGATCAGACGGCAATGTCATCAACGGCAGTGCCCAAGCAGCCGTCACAAGACCCTTCGCCGACGAGTTCAAAGCACTCGAAACAAACCTCCCCCTCCTCAAACAAGTCGCCTCGATCACCGGCGGCCGCGAACTCCCATCCGACCCATCACTCGCCGACCTCTGGGGACGCGAAGGGCTCGAGATGCCCGTCACCCTCACCCCCGCATGGCTCCTCTTCGCCATCATCGGCATCGGAATCTTCCTCCTCGATGTCGCCGTCCGACGCGTGAGAATAGACCCCGCCATGATCGCCGCATTCGTCCGCCGCGGCGCCACCAAGGAATCCCGCAAGTCCGAGGCTTCCACCGAAGCCATGCGCATGGCACGCACCCGCGCCCAATCACGAACCGGAGACGACCGCAAGCAGCAGTCTTCCCGCAAGTTCGAAGCAAACCCCGAGCGCGCCAAGTCCGCCGAGCCCATCGCACTCACCGGCGAAGAAGAGCAGGACAAGCCAACCATCGGCAAACCCAAACGAATGGTCGAGAAACCCAAAGACGAACCCGTCGACTCACTCTCCGCACTGCGTGCCGCAAAGAAGCGCGCCCGCGACGACATGAACGATTCAAAAGACTGAACCACACGCACAACGCGTCATTTCCCGATAGGAGCCCACCATGGCCGCCAACCAAGACCACTTCGAGACACCCGCAGAAGTCAAAGCACAATGCGACGCATTCCGCAAAACCTTCTCCGAACTGCGAACAGAAATCGGAAAGGTCATGGTCGGCCAACAACCCGTCGTCGACGCCGTCCTCGTCGCACTCTTCGCCGGCGGCAATGTCCTGCTCGAAGGCGTCCCCGGTCTCGGTAAAACCCTCCTCGTCCGCACACTCGCCACGACCCTCCACCTGCCCTTCAACCGCATCCAGTTCACACCCGACCTGATGCCCGCCGATGTCATCGGCACCAACATCGTCAGCGAAGACAACGAGACCGGCAAACGCTCCTTCGAGTTCCAGAAGGGCCCCATCTTCGCCCAGGTCCTCCTCGCCGACGAAATCAACCGAGCGACACCCAAGACCCAATCCGCCCTCCTCGAAGCCATGCAGGAACACTCCGTCACCGTCGCCGGCGAAACCTACACACTCGACGAACCCTTCCTCGTCCTCGCCACCCAAAACCCCATCGAGCAGGAAGGCACCTACCCCCTCCCCGAAGCCCAGCTCGACCGCTTCCTCCTCAAGATCGATGTCGGCTACGCCGGGCTCGAAGACCTCATGGAAATCATCGACCGCACCACCGGCGCGGAAAACCCAGTCGCGAGCGCCATCGTCGATGGCCACCGCATCCTTGAGATGCAAGAGCTCGTCCGCTCCGTCGTCGTCGCCCCCCATGTCAAGCAGTACGCCGCACGCCTCGTCCTCGCCACCCACCCCGAAACCGACACCGCCGCCGGCGGCCCCAACGGCCCAACCAACCGCTATGTCCGCTGCGGCGTCTCCCCCCGCGGCGCCCAGGCATTGATCCTGGCCGGCAAAGTCCGAGCCCTCGTCGACGGCCGCTTCCATGTGAGCTACGAAGACATCAAAGATGTCGCCCTCTCCTGCCTCCGCCACCGCGTCCTATTGAACTTCGAAGCCGAAGCCGACCGAGTCAACGCCGACGACCTCGTCGCCGAAATCCTCAAACTCACCCCCACCCAACCAACCGCCATGGTGGGGGCGGGATAAGAGCTGTACGCAGAGGTAGCAGAGTGCGCCGAGGACGCAAAGAAGAGCAAAGAATGAGGTAAGAGGCGAATGTCGAATCAGGAGTTGCCACAACACATCAATCAGCTCAGTCACGAAATCATCGGCTGCGCGATCGAAGTGCACAAGCAGCTCGGACCCGGCCTCCTCGAATCCGTCTACGAGGCCGCCCTCTGCCACGAGCTCGACCTCGCCGACATCCCATACCAACAACAAGTCTCCTTCCAAGGCGAGTACAAAGGCAATCCACTCCCCATCCAGCGCATCGATCTGATCGTCGCCGACCAGATCATCCTCGAACTCAAATCTACCCGCGCTGTCGAAGACGCGCACCTCGCCCAACTCGTCTCGTATCTCCTCCTCACAGACAAACCACTCGGATTACTGATCAACTTCAACGCCCCAACCATCCAGAAAGGCCTCCACCGCAGAATCAACTCCCGCGCATCAAGTCTCCACCCCTGACTTCCTCTTCTCTGCGTCCTCAGCGCCCTCTGCCACCTCTGCGTACAAACTCTTATGCTCAGATCCGAACCCCCTTTTTATAGTCCGATCCCCCAT
This sequence comes from Phycisphaerales bacterium, assembly GCA_965216865.1. Lineage (GTDB taxonomy): Bacteria > Planctomycetota > Phycisphaerae > Phycisphaerales > UBA1924 > UBA1924. The sequence goes on along the minus strand of OZ244206.1, from coordinate 973,813 downwards.
CACCCCACTCCCAGAAAGGCCTCCTCCGCAGAAGCAACCTAAATACACCAGGTCATCACCCCCTGACTTCCTCTTCTCTGCGTCCTCAGCGCCCTCTGCCACCTCTGCGTACAAACTCTTATGCTCCGATCCGAAAACCCAACCCGCCCCGCCACCATCGACGAGCTCCTCTCCTCGGACCTCATCGCCAAGGTCTCCCAGCTCGACATCACCTCGCGCAAGATCTTCGCCGGCAAGCTCAAGGGCGAACGACGATCCAAGAAACGAGGCGAGTCCGTCGAGTTCGCCGACCACCGCCCATACGCCATCGGCGACGACCTGAGGCACATCGACTGGAACATCTACGGCCGCCTCGACCGCTTCTTCATGAAACTCTTCATGGAAGAAGAAGACCTCTCCCTCCACATCGTCATCGACGCCTCCGCCTCCTCCGACTGCGGCGAACCCAACAAGTTCTACTACATGCAACAAGTCGCCATGGCCCTCGGGTACATCGGACTCATCAACCTCAACCGCGTGGCGGTCACCGCCGTGGGTCTGCGCGACGAACTCGTCATACCCGGCGGCGAGAAATCAATCGCCGGCAACATCCGCGATCTCCGAGGCCGACGCCGAACCCACGACCTCGCCCGCTTCCTCTGCTCCATCACCCCCGAAGGCGGCACCGACTTCTCCCAGGCCTGCAAACGCATCGCCATGACCCGTCGCGGCAAGGGCGTCATGATCGTCCTCTCCGACTTCTTCATGAAAGAGGGCTACGAAACCGGTCTCCGACTCCTCGTCGGGCGCGGGTACGATGTCTTCGCCATCCAGACGCTGTCACCCCAAGAAGTAAACCCCGACATCGCCGGCGACCTCCAACTGCGAGACATCGAAGACAACGACATGGCCGAGGTCACCATCTCCGCGCCGCTGCTCAAGAAGTACAAAGAGAACCTGTCAGCGTACTGCGAAGACCTGAGAAACTTCTGCGCCCGCCGCGAAATCACCGCCCTCACCATCCAAACCGACACCCCCATCGACACCCTCCTCCTCGACTACATGCGAAAGCGGGGTCTGCTGCGATGATGCACACGCCCGCGACATCTCCGCGCTCCTTCCCCGCCCCAGCGGGGGAGGTGTCCGCGCAGCGGACGGAGGGGGACTCTTGTCCCACCCCGCGCCCCGCGGGGAGGTGGTCCGCCAAAGGCGGATCAGACGGGTCTTCACCTCTCCTCCCCCGGGCCTCCGGGGGAGGTGCCGAGCAACGCGAGGCGGAGGGGGTCTCCTCTGGGTGCCACAGGTTGCTCCGCAGGACAACCCGTGCGCCGAGCAGTCCATCGGCACCTCTAGTCTCAACCTCCCGAATTAAACGAAAGCGAGGGCTGCTTCGGTGATCCGGGGAACACTCATTTCGGTTTCGTTCCTCGTGTGCTACGCGCTGACCCACGCGGCTATGAACCGTGATTCGACTACAACCGAACGAACTCATCTATGGACGAGAGTTGATGCAACGCTCGCAAAGATCTGCTACCCGCTCTGCCTACTGATTCACTCTGGCTTCGTCTTCCTACTGATCGCATCAGTTGTTTCGAGTTGGGGTGATGACTTTCCCTTGGGTATCGCAATGGCTGTATTGATCTACGGCGGACTTGCGCTCGTACTGATCTGGTCCTCGCTCGCGTTCGTGTCGTGCTGGTTCTCCGGTGACCGCATACACAAGGTCATCCGGCTCACACTGGTGGTCAGTCTGATTGAGTTACTCGTAGGACTCGCTCTTTACATTGCAGTTTCGATCGGAGTGCTCCCATGACCGGCCCCTCACCCATGCTCATCCCACTCGCCTCCCCCGCGCCTGCGGGGGAGGTGTCCGCGCAGCGGACGGAGGGGGCCTCTTCTCTCCTCCCCCGCCCCGCCGGGGAAGGTGTCACGCGCAGCGTGACGGATGGGGTCTTCCTCTCCACCTCCGGGTGCCACCACTCGCCGCAAAGCGGCGCAGTGGTGCTCTTCCAACCACCCAACCACCCCACCGCGCGTCTACGCCACAAGTGGTCCCAACCAAACACATCGACACCCCTCCCCTCCCCAAGAGGGGTTGCAAGGGAAACCTCCCCTGCACAATCATGCAACCTGACCCTGATACGAAAGTGGGGCCGCTGACATGACCTTCGCCGCCCCCATGCTCGCCGGGATCGTCGCCGCCATCGCGATCCCCGCGCTCATCATCCTCTACTTCCTCAAGCTCCGCCGCATCCCGCGCGAGGTCTCTTCCACACTCCTCTGGAAGAAGACCATCCAGGACCTGCAGGCCAACGCTCCCTTCCAACGCCTCCGCAAGAACCTCCTCCTCTTCCTCCAGCTCATCATCCTCGGTTTGATTTTGCTCGCCCTCGCCCAGCCCCGCAGCGCCACAACCAGCGAGCAGGGCAAGAAGTACCTCATCATGATCGACCGCTCCGCGTCGATGGCCGCCGTCGACGGCGCCGACGCGCTGGGCAGCAAGTCCCGACTCGAGCGTGCCAAAGAGGAAGCCATCACCCTCATCGAATCGATGCGCGAACCCTCCGTCTTCGCACAAGGCGAGAAAGCCGACGAAGCGATGATCATCGCCTTCGACGCCAGCGCGGAGATCATCGCCCAGTTCACCTCCGACCAAACCGCGCTCATCAACGCCATCAACTCGATCGAGCAGACCGATGCGCCCTCCTCCATCGAGGAGGCCTACCGCCTCGCCCAGGCCCAGCGCCCCAACCGCATCGTCACCGACGCCAACGAAGCCGGCGAAGTCCTCAACACCATCGAGCTCGATGAACTCAAAGGCGGCGATCCCTACTTCTTCCACCTCTACTCCGACGGACGCATCCCCGACATCCAATCCGTGAGAGCAGACCAGGTCGAAGGCCAGTTCGCCTTCGAGTACCACGCGATGGGCACGCAAACCTCCAACAACATCGGGCTCGTCGCGCTCCGATCCGAACGCGACTACGACGACCCCACCAAGCTCTCCATCTTCGTCGGCGTCCAGTCCACCGACACCATCGAACGCTCCGTCGACGCCGAGCTCATCATCGACGGCGTCACCCGCTCTGTCCGACAGATCGACTTGCCCGCCGCGACCGTCGACGACACCACCGGGCAGAAAACCACCGCCACCGGCGGCGTCGTGTTCGAACTCATCGAGCCCAACGCCGTCCTCGCCCGCGTCCGCCTCGACACCAACGGCGACGAGAACCCCGAAGCCGATGTCCTCCTCACCGACAACGAGGGCGCCCTCATCGTCCCCCCCGCCAAGCAGGCCGCCGTTGCGCTCGTCTCCACCGGCAACCTCTTCGTCCAATCCGCCATCGCCGGTTTCCCGTTGTCCAAGTTTGAAGTGATGTCCCCATCGCAGTACGAGTCCAAACGCGACAACGGCGACATGGCCGTCTTCGACGTCGTCGTCTTCGACAACTACCTCCCGCGACCCGACGAGCTCGATCGTCGACTCGAACCCGGGCGGTACCTCATCCTCGGACGCACCCTCACCGGCCCGCTCGGCGTCATCGACAACGGCGTCGGGCAAGGCGGCGCCCTCATCGACTGGCGCCGCACCCACCCCGTCCTGCGCGACCTCACCCTCGACGCGCTCCTGATGGCCGAGACGCCCAACATCGAGATCCCCCGCGGCTCGGGCGTCGTCTCCCTCGCCGAAACCGCGACAGGACCCGCGATCTTCGAAACCTCCGACGCCGATGTCCGCGCGATCGTGGTGCCGTTTGATATCACCAAAACCAACTGGCCGTTCGATGTGTCGTTTGTGGTGTTCCTTGCGAGTGCCGTGGATTATCTGGGCACGGGCTCGGTCGTTGCGATCGATCAGACGGATCGGCTGATTCAACCCGGGAATGTCCTCGCTGATCGGATCCCGGTGGATGCGCGGGCGGTGCGGGTTCAGCTTCCTGATGGGACGCGTTCGCCGGAGATCATTCCCAGCGCGGATGGGCGTGTGGTGTATGGGCCGATCCGGCAGACGGGGCTGTACACGCTCCGTTGGCGCGGGACGCCTGGGCCGACGGATGTTGTTCGGGATGATGAGATTCGGCGGTTGTTCGCGGCGAATCTGCTCGACCCGACGGAGAGTGATGTCTCCACCCAACCCACCATTGCGTTGGCGAATACGCTGGTGAGCGCCGAGTCTGCGGTTGAGCGGAAGAGCATCAAGGACTGGTGGCCGTGGTTGTTGATGGGCGCGCTGGCGATCCTGATGTTTGAGTGGTGGATTTACAACAAGAAGATGTACTTGTGATCCGAGTTGTCATTCCTGAGGGTGCCCTGCTTTGACCCGACCAACGGGAGGGCAAAGCAGGTTGTCGGGGGCGATCGGTTCCTGCTTTGTCCAACTTCGTCGGATCAAAGCAGGGCACCCGATGTGGATGGACTTTGAAGACCTCCTCCGCCGATTTTGTCGGCACCTCCCCCGGAGGCCCGGGGGAGGAGAGGTTAGCTCGCGTTGCGGGAGCGGATGACGAGGTCGCGGAAGGCGTTGATGTCGGAGATGTTGATCTTGCCGTCGTTGTTGATGTCGGCGCGGTCGTCCTTGCGGTCGAAGGCGGAGAGGAATGCTTCGTAGTCGGCGGGGCCCATGGAGCGGTCGCCGTCGGTGTCGTAGTTGGTGATGAAGGTGTCGACTTCCTGGTATTCGACCCATGCGTGCCAGGCGTCGTTGGTTTCTTCGATGTTGAGCTCGCCGTCGCCGTCGTAGTCGAAGTTGCTCTCGGCGGTGCGCATCTGGTTGCCCCAGAACTCGCGTTCCTGTCGGCGTGCTTCGCGGCGTTCGTTTTCGTCGACTTCGCCGTCGTTGTTGGTGTCCATGCGTTGTTGTTCTTCGGCGCGGCGCTCCTGTTCGCGTTGTTCCATGTGCGCGTCGAAGGCGGCCTGTTCTTCTTCGTCGAGGACGCCGTCGTTGTTGAGATCGAACTGGGCCATGAGCTGTTGACCCTCGGCGGTTTGTTCGAACATGGCTTTTTGGAATGCGCGCCATTCGTCGCCGGACATGTCGCCGTCGCCGTCGAGGTCGTGCTCGGCGATGAACTCCTTGCGGAGTCTGTAGCCCATGGCCATTTTTTCGAGATCGGAGAGCATGCCGTCGCCGTCGGCGTCGAACTCGTGCATGCGGTCGATGAGGGCGGCCATCATGGAGATCATGCCCTGGACCTGGTTGCGTGAGCGGGGCGGGATGGATTGGCCCTCGGCGGATTCGAAGAAGACCTTGGCGGGGCTTGGGGAGGTGGGGAGGGAGAAGAGGTCGAAGCCGGCGGACTTGGGTTGGGTCGGTGGCGGGGTGGGGGTTGGCTTTGGGGTGGTGTCGGTGTCGGTGCTGGCCATGTACCAGGCGGCACCGATGATGCCGGTGCCCATCGCGATCGTGAAGATGGCGGCTGCGGCTTTGGTGTTCATGTCGGAGACCCCCTCGGTGTGTGTGTCTTTGGTGGTACCAGCTGGTGTTGGTACGGGTTGCGATGGGGGTGGGTTCGATGGGGAGTGGGGAGTGGAGGCGGTTGGTATTGAGGATTGGGGATTTGAGGAGGCCCCCTCCGCCGATTTTTTCGGCACCTCCCCCGCGGGGCGGGATGGTTGATCGCCGCACTGCGCGGCGTTGCCGCGAGTACGGGCACCCGGCCTTTGGTTGGTCTGCGACTCGTCGGATCGCGGGGATAGACAAGAGCCCCCTCCGTCTGCTTCGCAGACACCTCCCCCGCAAGCGCGGGGGAGGCGATTGGGAGTCGATGTGCGGATGGTGGTGGCGGCTTTGCGGACGGTTTCGGCGTGGGCGGGGGTTTCCGGGCGGTCGCGGAGGAGGTCGGTGAGGCGGGCGGCGGCGAGAGTTTGGGCCTCGTCTTCGAGGAGTTCGCGCCGGGTTGCGTTAGCGCGGGTGAAGCGGGCGCGGGCGTTGTCGAACTGGGGAGAGGTGAGGAGGTCGTCGAGCTGGTCGAGGGTGAGGTGGTGGAGTTGGCAGAGCTCGGCGGTGGTGATGGAGGGGTTGAGGAGGTCGTCGATGAGGGCGGGGAGGGAGGGGGAAGAGGCATTGGGGATCAGGGATTGGGGATTGGGAGAGGAGTGGTGGCATCCGCCCACGGCGGATCTCGCCTGTGCGTCTTGAGCTTGCACAGGCGAGACGCCTGTGCCACCGGTGGATGGTGTTTGGGAAGACCCCATCCGGTCCGCCTTTGGCGGACCACCTTCCCCGCTGGGGCGGGGAAGGAGCGAAGATGTCCCCTCCGCCTCGCTTTGCTCGGCACCTCCCTCGCTGGTGCTGGGTAGGCCGCGGTTTGCTGTGGAGTTTGGGAAGAGGGGGTGGGGGAGGAAGGTTGGGTTTGGTTGTGTCGGCGCGTGCATGATCGGCTCCCTTCGTTTGGAACGATTGGGGGTCGGGTCGGGGGCACGGGCGGATGGTTTGGTCACACGGGGGTGTGTTGGGGGAATTGTACTTCGGCGGCGGGCGGCGTCAAGGTTGGGGTGGGGGAGTGCGCGAAAACGGCGCACAAACCGTGTCACTGCAGCATTGTTTTCGAACGCGAAGATCGCGAAGAGCTCGAAGGGGGAGAAGTCAGGCGTCGCTGTGCCACTGGAGTGGTTTGGGGAGTGGGTGCTTTGCCATCTCGATGTGGACGACGCGGCGGTGGGCCGGGGCAGTGGATTTGGAGGAGGCGTGGAGGGTGAGGGGGTTCATGAGGACGACATCGCCGGCGTTGGCTTCGAGGGTGATGGGCTCGCGGCTTTGGTGGCCGGGGTCAAGGTCTGGCCAGTGGTCGTCGAGGTCGAGGTGGGAGCGGGGGATGCAGCGGAGAGCGCCGTTGGTCGCGGGTGCGGGGTCGAGGTGCAGGCGGACGGTGCACATGGACCGCAGCACGCTGGGCGGCGGCTGGACATGGTGGATGCTGTCTTTGATGGACCAGGGGGCGAAGCCCGGGACGGGGTGTTTTTCGCGTACGGCGATGGTGGTGTCGCGGTGCCAGGGGACGCCCCAGTTGTGGTCGGGTGATTTGTCGAAGACGATGGCGCGGACGGGGCGGTAGTCGCCCAGCGTTGCGATCGCATCGGCGAGCGGGGCGTGGGCGAGGATGGTTTGGACGAGCGGCGCGGTGGTGGGGATGCGGGCACCGGCGCGGGCGCCGGGGTCGCTGAGGGCGTCGTCGGCGATGGGGATGAGGGGGGCGAGCTGGGTGGGGGTGAAGATGGCGGGGAGGAGGGCGCAGCCGAGGGATTGGAAGTCGGTTAGAATGTTGTTACTTGATAGCATCGAGCAAGTACTCAATATGGTCACAGCCAGACTGTTTCTTGGATATTGCAGTATACAAATCAAGTGTAGTTAGCACAGAAATGCCATTCTGGCTTGCAGTGCTCGACGCATTACTCGCCAATGGGGGTCTTCTTTCCGAAGGCGGAGATTCACAGTCAGCATTTGCAATCATAAGTCCACGTAAATCGCTGTTATCGCTCCATTCCATAAGTTGGCGTACATCGCCGCGCCCAATTTGTTCTTTCTTGCCTTTTATCTCAATTACCCAATCTCCAAAGTCTCCGTCATGAATCGTTCCGTCCTCAATTCCCTTGTCGGTTGGCTTTGAATACTGAATACCTAAGTAATCCAGTGACGCATAGACAGCTTCTTCGAGTTGAGGACCTCTAGCATACAGTAGTGTTTTCCAGAAATCTTCGGATTCGATCTGGTTCGTGCAAGTTTTGATATAGTCATTAAGTTTGGCAATTCGCTCATTCGCTTGGTGAATCTTGGAAGATAGTTGTCGTTGTTCCGTGGTGAAGTAGTTTGCGCACCACTCAGGCAATAGGGGGGCTTCTGTGATTTCAAACAGATCTTCAAGTAAAACTAGCAATGCCTCTTTGCTACGATTGGAAGCGGGGGGTAGCCACGTCACTGTTTTTAGAGTGGCTATTTCACGGCGGTCGGGTTCAGTTCGATACCGGCGAATCATGCTGCTGCGATGACTGATCTCCTCGGCAAAGATGATACTGAAAGACATTGCGAGCGGCCTGTCTGCATTGCTTAGTGCAATCGGTAATGGCTTAATTGCAAAGCAGTCGGAGTATTCGCCAAGATACCTATTAACTAATTCAGGAAGAAGCACTCGCTTGGGCTGATCGGGTCTGAAGTAGAAGGAGTAGCTAGAAATACAATCAAGGTACCGTTGGTATCGCGAATCTTGGCAGTTGCATGTGGTGCTTTGAAGTTCAGATACATCAGGCGCGCATGGCATAAATCGATGCAAGCCGATGCTTCTTTCCATGGGAAAGCCATCTTTGCCAGTTCCCAGTGACACCCTGATGTTATTGTGTGTTCTGATATATATTAGGTGCTTATGGCTTTTAAGAAGGTCTAAGAAGGCAATGACTGGAGGGAGGCTCACGTCTTTTGCCTCGGCGGAGAGTTCTTCCTCTGCTAGTGTGGTGTCTACTACTACGCAGTCATACTCCGATGGATTGATCCCATCTCGAAGATTTGTCCATGTGAAGCTGTCAACGGCGGCAGAGCGGATGTGATGGCCAATGACTAAGATGCGCATTGGAGTTATATTAGCCGATCATCATTCGCAATGCCAAGGGCTGGGGCGGTGTTGAGTTGGACGAGTTGTTCTTTTTGGACCTTCTTCGCCTCTTCGGGGTCCACATAGTCGCTGTGGCAGGCGGCTTTTTCGCCTTCTTCGGCTCCCACGACCTTCTTGGTCTTGGAGGCGAGTTTGTGGATTTCCTCGGGGGAGCGGGTGTCGTTGGCGGGGTGGCTGGGGATGAGATGGCGGGGAGGGTTGTACGCGTGCTTCGATTTGAGGGTGCCACTACTCGCCGCGCAGCGGCGCAGTAGTGCCGTGCGTGGTCCGGGGCGCACTACTGCGCGTCTTCGACGCGAGTAGTGGCACCCTGCGAATCAGCGTTTTATACTCTGGGGATGGTTGAACGGCGGAAAGAGATGAAGCGGTATGAGGAGCCGAATCATCTTCGGTTTCTCACATTCTCTTGTTTTGAACAGATTCCACTCTTTGAGATTGACAGCGCGAAGGAGATCTTTGTTGATGTTCTCGTCGCGCAGCGTGAACGGTGTGGCTTTCACTTGATTGCTTGGGTGCTGATGCCGGAGCATTTGCATTTGCTGATTTGGCCTAGGTTGCCGGACTTTCCCGTTTCAAAGATTCTGTGGGGGTTGAAGCGGGATGTTGCTCGGCGTGCGGTTGAGTCCATGCGTGAGAAGAGTTCACCACTTCTTGAACAGTCTTTGAATACACGTGGTCAGCATCAGTTTTGGCAGCGAGGTGGCGGGTATGACCGAAACATCTTCAGCGAAGATGAGATCAGAGAGAAGATTGATTACATCAATCTCAACCCGGTGAGGAGAGGTCTTGTAGATCGGGCAGAGGATTGGGTCTGGTCATCGGCGAGGTGGTATGCAGGGGATCGGGATTGCAGTATACCGATAGATCCGATACGCAAGCCAGTGTGAGTTTAGAGGGTGCCACTACTCGCCGCGCAGCGGCGCAGTAGTGTCTTTCGTTGTTGGTAGTGCACTAATGCGCGACTTCGACGCGAGTAGCAACAACCTGGTTACAGAGAAGATTTGAGCTCGTCGTGCTCACGGCTAGGGAATGGCATATTATCGCCATTCCATTGTTCTGCGTATCCCTCGGTGCCGTATGTGATCAGAATGTCGTTGAGCATTTCGTCGAAGGCATGGAAGAACAAATGTGCAGGGATCAATGCTGAGAGTCTCGTGTCGCCGAGGTCACCATTGAGTGGCCGGCGTGAGCCAATACATTTCTCTTGAAAATACAGGCCGAAAAGGACATGAGAGCGATTCCCATTGTTCGCTTCATGGTATTCCATCGTCCAACGGAACTGGCCTGGCTCTTCGGCAAAGATCACATCTGGCGTATGGCCGGTCTTCTTTAGAAGCAGAACAGCAGTGATCAGATCACCGAGTGCATCGCTGATATAGGAAGCAGTTGCGGTCACAGATTGACCGTTCACCATGATGTGACACTCAGCCCAGCCTTGACCGGTCAGCTCATACTTGAGTTGAAATGATGATGCTTCGAGAACTGGTGTCATGTGGATGGAAGATTGCTGGAGGGCACTACTGCGCGGCAAGCCGCGAGTAGTGGCACCCCGCAAACGAAGTCAAATCAGTCGGTCGTCTGATGCAATGCCGTGCGCCGGGGCGGTGTTCAACTGCACCAACTGCTCCTGCTGGACCTTCTTCGCCTCTTCGGGGTCGACATAGTCGCTGTGACAGGCGGCTTTTTCGCCTTCCTCGGCGCCGACGACCTTCTTGGTCTTGGATGCGAGTTTGTGGATCTCTTCGGGGGAGAGGTAGCCTCGGGTTTCGAGGATCTGGCGTTGTTCTTCGGTGAGGGCGTCGGACTTGATGGGGGCGCCGCGTTCGAAGCCCTCGGCTTTGCCGGATTGGAACTCCTGGATCTCTTTGGAGATGCGGACGGAGCACCAGTCGTGGCCGCACATGGCGCAGAAGTCGGTGTCGACATCGAGGTCTTCGTCGTGGTAGGCGCGGGCGGTGTCCTCGTCGAAGGCGAGCTCGAAGTGCTTGTTCCAGTTGAGTGCGGCGCGGGCCTTGGTGAGCTCGTCGTCCCAGTCGCGGGTGCCGGGGATTCCGAGGGCGACATCGGCGGCGTGGGCGGCGATCTTGTAGGCGATGCAGCCTTCTTTCACATCGCCCTTCTTGGGGAGGCCGAGGTGTTCCTTGGGGGTGACATAGCAGAGCATGGATGCGCCGTGGTAGGCGATGGAGGTGGCGCCGATGCATGAGGTGATGTGGTCGTAGCCGGGGAATACATCGGTGACGAGGGGGCCGAGGACATAGAAGGGTGCGCCGTGGCAGATGGTGCGTTGGAGCTTGGCGTTGTACTCGATCTGGTCGAATGGGACATGGCCGGGGCCTTCGACCATGACCTGCACGCCGCGGCGCCAGGCGCGTTCGGTGAGTTCGCCGATGACCTGGAGTTCGCCGAGCTGGGCGAGGTCGGTTGCGTCGGCGAGGCCGCCGGGTCGGAGCCCGTCGCCGATGGAGAAGGAGACATCGTGCTCGCGCATGAGGTCGCAGATGTCGTCCCAGAGGGTGTACATGATGTTGTCTTTGTTGTGGACGAGCATCCATTTGGCGAGGAGTGAGCCGCCTCGGGAGACGATGCCGATGGCGCGCTTTTTGACGTACTTGAGGTGTGCCATGCGGACGCCGGCGTGGATGGTGAAGTAGTCGACGCCCTGTTTGGCCTGGTGGTCGAGGGTTTCCATGATCAGGTCGCGATCGAGGTCCTCGATCTTCTTGCCGATGATCATGGAGTAGATGGGGACGGTGCCGATGGGGACGGTGGCGTTGTCGATGATGGCGGCGCGTGTTGCGTCGAGGTCGCCGCCGGTCGAGAGGTCCATGACGGTGTCGGCGCCCCAGCGCTCGGCCCATTGGAGCTTTTCGACTTCTTCGTCGGTGCCCGATGCGACGGGGGAGGCGCCCATGTTGGCGTTGACCTTGGTTTTGGAGGCGCGTCCGATGGCCATGGGATCGAGGTTTTTGGCGAGGTGGGCGCGGTTGGCGGGAATGATGAGTCGCCCTGCGGCGATCTCATCGCGGACCTGGGTGGCGGTGAGGTGGGGTTCGCGCTCGGCGACGCGGTGCATCTCGGGTGTGATGATGCCGAGGCGTGCGGATTCGAGCTGGGTGATGGGGGTGAAGCCGGGGGGGGTGGTGACGCGTCGGGTTGTGCCGAGTGCGTCGGTGAAGACATGGGCTTCGTAGCCGCAGGGTGATGAGGCGGCGGGTGCGGTGTCGTCGTCGACGATCTCGACGGACCAGTCGTCGGGGAGGAAGTCCCATGCGGTTTTGTCGGAGGGCTTGGGCATGCCGGGGGTGTCGGGGGATGAGAACATGTAGGGGCCGCCGATGTCGGGCTTGTGTGCGAACGAGCCGGGGGTTGGGACATCGGTGTCGGATCCGGGGTTGTAGGCGCCGTGGACGGGGAGTGTGTACTTAGCGTCTGGTGTGGAGGGTCCGCCTTGGACGGTGCGGAAGCTGTTGCGCATGTCGTCTGCGGTTTTGTAGCGGGTGGTGAGGGCGACGGCCTTGCCTGCGGGTGAGGTGATGGCGAGGTGGTCGGGTGTGGTCTTGGGGTATGTGTTTTGGTCAGCCATGGCGCATGGTCCTCAGTGTTGATGCACCGAGGGGAATACGCGGCAGTCGGTCCGTGTGGGTGGACGGGATGACTGTCTGCATTCCCTCCGCCGGTGCGAGCCGGATCAGGTTCAACGGGTGCTTCTCAGCGGCGGTGGCCGCGCCCCGTGCAGTTGGGTGATTGTAGCGGAGATCCGGGGGGCATGCCGTGCGTAGAGTGTGTGCTGTGCAACTTCGATCGCTTGTGATTCTGGTTGGTGCGGTGTCGGCGTGGCTTTGTGGCGCGTGGGCGGGGTCGCATGGGCTTCCCGGGGGGACGGAGGTCGTGCGTACGCCCGGCGGGCCGCAGCCGGTGTGGATCGGGATTGGTGAGTCGGGGATTGTTGCCGGTGAGCAGCGTGAATCGGGCGGCGGGGACGATGGTCCTGTTGGTGCTGTCTGGGTTGCGGATGGATTTGATCGCGTATCGCAGTGCTCGGGCTTGGTTTGTGGCCCGGTGTGTGAGTTGCGTTCGTATCGATGTGGCGCGATTGGTGCTCGTTCTCCGCCTGTGTGATGGTGCTTCTTTGCGTGTGTGCGCGTTGCCGGTGATGTCTTCCGGTACGCGATGGCAATGAATACGGTCACCCGCTGCGGATGTCGCCGCGGATTTTGTGAGTCCACCAATGAATCATGAACACACGGACGCGGGGTCATCCCCTGCGTCGGGTATCGATCGTGCGCCTGTGCACGAGGAACATTCTGAGCAGGCGTACAGCAGTCTCAAGGGTTGTCTGACCCTTGTGGCGGTGATCGTTGCGTTTTTGTGCGCATCGATCGGTCTGGCGATTTTGACGAAATGAAGATCGGCTGATCAGCGATCGAACTCGCCCGATTCTTCGGGTTGATACTCGAGCGCGTCAACGCGGAGTCGTCGTTCGCGCGATCGTGATCGCAAGGCGATGGTGTCTCCGACGCGTCGTGCGAGGAGTTCGCTGCCGAGCTCAGAGTGGATCTCCACGGGTTCGACCCCCGTGGGGATTTCGTGCGCGCACTCGGCGTCGTAGAGGAGTGCGACTCTGAGGAGCTCGAGTGTGTCGAGGTCGATGAGGCGCACGATGGAGTTCATGGTGACCATATCTGATGGGACATGGGCTGGGTTGATTGGGCGTGCGTGCTGCATGCGCTGCAGAAGCCGCCCGATGTGCGCGGGTGTGCACCCGTTGACAAGGGAGCATGAGAGCGCCTCTGTTCGGGGATGGGAAGCGTCCGCGAATGATTCGAGGATGCGGACACGATCGAGTCTGTTGATGACGGGCGTGTTCTGCATGGCGTTCTCCCAACACGGCGGCGTGCCGTGTGCGGGATACGGTACCTCGGATAGCGAATGAATCCCAGTGTGAAGATTTCGGCAAGGTCTTTCGTGGGGTGAAAATCGTACAGGGGTGTGTTGGAATGTTGGTTATCAGCACCGGGACAGAGCGCACGAACGACGGTGAGTCAGTTCTCGCGAGACCAGTTCTGATCGAACATCTCCGCGAACTCGTTCCAGGGGCGGGCGTTGTCGGGGGCGTTTTCGAGTGGGTGGACTTCGATGAAGCCGATGCCGCACATGACTTCGTATTCGCCGATGGTGTGGTCGAGCATCAGGAATGTGAGTGCGTCGGTGCGATCACCGTCTTCGGGTTTGCGCCAGTGTGCGTAGATCTCGACCCCAATTTTCGTCTCGTCGCGGTAGGCGACAAACTGGATGCCGTCGGTGTCGATTGTGACACCGTCTGATTCGATTCCATGGCTCCCGCCTTCGAATCTTGGGCGAAAGCGGATGACCTTCCATCCGGGAAGCTCGGGGGCGGCATCGCAGAGTCGCTCAACTGAATCGGCTGAAGAAGCCATCCCATTGGCACTGATGATAAGTTCGAAAGTCTCACGCTCGCCGTACCCAATGAGGGCGCAGAGGTCTTTGTCGTACTTGTGAAGCTCGATCGATACCGCGTCGAGTATGTCCATCCCTTCTTGTTGTCGGAGCTTCTTGCTGTTCTTGGAAAACCAGTTCCAGAACTTGGTTTCGGGTGTGATGTCCCTTGATCGGAAGAGCATTCGCGGATCATACGCCCAGCGATTCCACCCATTTCCTGATCAGTTGAGTCTGCTCGGGTGTGAGTGGGTCGGCGTGGTCTTCGGGGGGCATGATGTCGGGGTCGCCGGCGGGGAGTTCGATGAGGTAGACGAGGTCAGACATGACCGGGTCGCCTCGGACGATGATCTCTTTGTCGGTGCTGAGTACATACTCGAGGGCGTCGAGTCGGACATCGTCTTCGGGGTCGTCGGCGCTGTGGCAATCGATGCAGCTCGCGTCGAAGATGGGTTGGATCTGATCGAGGTAGATGTCGAGCTGGACCTGTGTGATGTTGAATGTCGCGGGGTTGAGTGTTGCGACGGGAGCGAGTGCGGGCTCTGGGTTGAAGATATTGACGAGCGGGCGGGTGAGGAAGCCCTTGCCGTGGGTGATGTCGCCGCCGAGGTGCCCGGTGAAGCCGACGGCGGCTGCGGAGATGGTGAGAAGTGCGAGGTAGAGGGTGGGGGCTTTGCCCGGAACCGGCTTTCGCGATGCGATGAGGGGGATGGCGGTGAGGACGACGAGGATGCCTGTTGCAATCCCGAGGATTCGGTGGAGATCGACCTTGGGTGGATCGTCGAAGCCGAGGATGAGCCCGGAGACGACGGTGTATATGCACGCGATGAGCGCGAAGGCGAACATGGTGGTGCCCGCAGGGGTGGGGGTGTAGCGTGATGCGGTTCGGCGCGGGAGGAGTGCGCTGAGAAGTTCCACGATCGCGGCGACGATGAGCAGCGCAATGGGGAAGTGGAGGACGACGAGGTGCGTGCGCCCGAGGAACTCGATGATGTTGTCGATCATGATGGGTGTGTGTGCGTTTGTTTAGTGCTCTTCTTCGAACTCGTCGTGTCCTTCCTTGCGCACATTGCGGAGGGAGGCGTAGAGGTTTGTAGCCTCCTTGTCGTTGCCCATCAGGATCTGGCGGGCGAGCGAGTTTGATGCGGAAACGGCCTCGGTGAGTTTGATGCGCAGGTCGTTGGCGAACTGTTCTTTATTGCCGTCGTACTTTGCCTCGGAGCGTTCGGGGATGGGGGCTTGCTCGGCGTGCTCGATGCACTGTGCGAGGAGGATGGTGACCTGATTGGCGTAGAAGGCCGCGTCGGGTCGAGCGCCCGGTGCTTCGAGGTTGCGCATGAGGCCGCGCATGGTTTTGAGGTGGTCGCCTGCCTGCTTCATGCAGTCCTCGAACTGGGAGGCGGCATTGGCGGAGCTGTTGAGCGTGATGCCCTTGGCCAGCGCGATGGATGGGATGGAGATGGCGCCGGCGGCGAGGAATGCTCTTCGTTGGATGGTGTTGCTCATGTGTACTTCCCGATTGGCGTCCGTCGACGCTGGAGTGTGGTGCCCCGATGATACCGGATTCCGGGGTTTGGGTTGCTCAACGCGTCCGGCGTGGTGGCATTGCATCGCATTGGCGGCCGCATTCGGGGCATTGGGCGATGGATCGGTCGAGATCGCGGAGCCAGTAGCCGCACTTGTCGCAGACATCGAACCCGCGGTTGCGGAGTTCGTTGTAAACGAATGGGGCGTACCAGAATCGCTTGAGGATCTGGGAGAGCATGAACATATAGATGAGGAATACGAGCGCAACCAGAATGAGCGTGGGGATGCCAATCTGGCGCCCCGCGAAGCTGCGTGGGAGGTAGGGGGTGCAAAGCAGTGGCGCTGCGCCGAGGATGCCGAAGGTGATTCCTCTTGCCGGGTTCTCGTTCCACTTTCTCCATGCGGCGCGCCGGATCTTCCGCCTCGTGCGGGCGTCGATCGGCAGCGCGGGGTCGATGAGTGAGGGGTGTAGCGGCACTGGGAGTCACTTTGCGAAGAGCATCCACTCCATGACGCTGGACATGGGGAGGTCTTTGATGCCGAGTTGGCGGAGCATGTTGAGGCATTGGGCGCGGTGGTGCATGGCGTGGGTGGTGACATGGGTGAGGATGCCGCCGACGGTGAAGGTGTAGGTTTGCCCGTTGCGTTCGCGGTTGATGACGGTGTCGAATGGGCGGCGGAGGGCTGCCTGCTCGAAGTCGTCGCAGATGGGGTCGTGGATTTCGCGGATCTCGGCGAGTGTGTGTTGGCGTTCCTCGAGGCGTGGGCGGGGCTGGGTTTCATTGAGGACATCGGTCCAGCCGCGGGTCGCGCTGAGGTTGTGCAGGAGGTTGTTGTGCAGCGAGCCGGTGCCCATGGGGAAGATCTGGTTGAACTGATCTTGGGTGAGGGGCTCGCACGCGTCGTAGAGCTTGGCGTTTGCCCATCGGTCGTGGGCGAGGAGTACGGCGTGTGGTTCTGTGGGCATGCGGTTCTCGCGGTGTGTTGTGCTCATTAAGTGCTTTGGATCGGGTCGGGTTGGATGTACACTTTGGGTGAGAGGAGTCTAACAGATGAGAAAGCTTGCGATCGTGTTCTGCGTTTGTGGCTCGGTTTCCGTGGTCTGCGCGGATGTCGTGACTTATTCGGGGCCGCTGACGGCGACCCGGGATCAGTTCAACATCGACTCGGACGGGTTGGCGTTGCTGGAGGACTTTGAAAGCTTTGGTGGCGGTCAGGCGGTGGGGGATATGCCTGGCAACGGGGCGAGGTTTGCGGAGGAGTACGCGGATGGTTCGCCTGCGCCGCTTCCTGTTATTCAGGCTACCGCATCTGCTCCTTCAGGGTCGCGTTGGATGGCGAACTTTGGCAATGGTCGCCCGGCGTTCTCGTCATGGGTGATCCGTCCCGACAATCCGGGCGATCTTATCTATGGTTTTGGGCAGGCCAATGCGCAGGGCGACTGGGTACGCATTGAGGGCTTTGATGCGAGCGATCAGTTGGTTGTGAGTGTGGATGCGCAGCCCATCGCTGCGGGTTGCTTTGCAGGCTTTATCGTGCGTGAGGGTGTGAGCAAGGTCGTTGTGACACCCTTGGGCAACTTTGACGGGCTCAATGGGATGGACGATGTTCAGGTTTCGACGCAGGAGATCAGCCTGTGTGATGTTGATCTGAACTGTGACGGGAACCTGGACTTCTTCGATGTGAGCGCATTCATCGCGGCGTACAACGCGATGGATCCGCGTGCGGACTTCACGGGCGAGGGCGAGTTCGATTTCTTTGATGTGTCGGCGTACATCGCACAGTACAATGCGGGTTGTCCCTGATCCATTGTTCTGGATCGTATGTGGTTTGTTTCGATTTGAGGCGTGTATTAGTAGAAGGATTCGCTTTGAGATATTCATTCAGCAGCTCTTCAGAGGGGCTTTGTGGCGGCTTGGTATTTTCGTTTGCACTTATTCATTTCTTGTTCTGGAGCCCGTCGGCGTTCTCTCAGGCATGTGATCCTTCAGATCAGTTTGCTCCTCGCATCAACTACGATGTTGGCTACTTCTCGTATTGCTCCGTGTTGAGCGATATGGATAACGATGGGCATATCGACATCATCACCGCCAATGAGGGCGAGGACACCGTCAGTATCCTGTCCGGGAATGGTGATGGGAGTTTCGGTTCTGTCGTGGCGTATGACTTTGGTGATAGGCCGCAGTGTGTTGCTGTGGGTGATCTCGACGGCGACGGCAACATGGATGTTGCGGCGGTCAACTCGAACGATACATTCCTGAGTATCCGCATGGGGAACGGGGATGGCACGCTTGGGGTGCGGAGGACATTCGCCTCGGGCGAGAACCCCGTCGACCTCGAGCTGGGTGATCTCGATGGTGACGGCGACCTGGATATCGCCGTCGCCAACTACTTCAGGAGCGATGTGACCATCCTGTTCAATAATGGGAGCGGCTTTTTCAACTCCAGGAATACATTCGATTCGGTTTCAGGCCCGATCAACATCGAGCTTGGTGATCTCGATGGTGATCAAGACCTTGATCTCGCCATCGCGAGTTCTCCCGATGATGCGGTCGCGATCCTGTTCAACAATGGCGATGGCACATTTAGTGGTGAGGTGTTGTACGACGCGGGCGACGAGACGCAGTGTGTTGCCTTGGGCGATGTCGACGGTGACGGCGATCTGGACTTTGCGGCTACGAATGTGCTCGATGACAAGGTTCTCGTCATGAGGAACAACGGGGCAGGGGTGTTCAGCTCACCTGCCCGATATAGCGTGAGAAGCTTCCCCAGCTATGTTGCCATGGAAGATCTCGATGGCGATGGCGATGGCGATGTTGATCTTGCGGTATCGAACACGGGGAATAACAGCATGAGCGTGCTCAGGAATCATGGTGACGGCACCTATGCGACCCAGCGGACATACTCGGCAAGCAGCCAGCCCGAGATGATCGTGCTCGGAGACATCGATGCGGATGCTGATGTGGATGTTGTCGTGGCCAATCGCAACGGAGATGTGAGTGTGTTTGTCAACCAGTGTGGTGTGCCCTGCCTGGCGGACCAGAACAATGATGGGGAGTTAAACTTCTTTGATGTGAGTGTCTTCCTTGTGGCGTATCTCGACGGGGATTTGAGCGTCGACTTTGATGGGAACGGCCAGTTGAACTTCTTCGATGTTTCCGCGTTTCTCGTCTCTTATCAGGACGGGTGCCCCTGAGTCCCATTCGTTTCGCTGTTGTTTGGGTGTAAACGCCCGCCCGCTGGGCGGGTTTTTCTTGCGTTCGTACGGCATTGCTCGTACACTCAAAGACCCCGAAACCCCCGAAAGGAAAGATCTTTCATGAATCGTATTGCTGTGCTTGGATGTGTGTGCGCCTGTACTTCGTTGCTTGTTGCGAGCGATGACAATGTTGAATGGGATCTGCTGAGCCATGAGACGATGCACGACCTGCGTCCGTTGGTGCCGATGGGTGGCGAGTCGTTCGAGGTACAGCTGCTGGCCAACAGCAACGACCTGACCGACGCACGCGTTGGGTACTGGGTGGATGGCGTGTTCGTCGAATGGATCTACGCGAACAACGCTGGGCCGCAGGGACCCAAGGACATCTGGATCGCCAGCATCCCCGGCGTGTCCGGGACGAGGGTCGAGTATGTCTTTGAGGTCATCGACGGGACGGACTCGGATTACTACGGGGCGAACGGGGCGAGCGAGACGCTGCCGGGCGATCGGTTCGTGGTGGACTTTGGGACGCTGGAGCATGCTCGGATGGGCGCGACGCCTGTCGAGGGCGGGACGGTCTTCCGCGTGTGGGCGCCCACGCGCAGCAGCGTGCAGGTGCGCGGCGAGTTCAACGGGTGGTCGACGGGTGATGCGCTGAGCAAGGTCGGTGAGGACTTCATCGGGTTTGTTGCTGGTGCTGAGGCCGGGGATATGTACAAGTACTACTTCAACAACAGCCACTGGAACACCGACCCGCACGCGGCGGAGCTGGTGACGAATGACAACCTCAATGCGCGGATCGCCGATCCGCTGGCGTATCAGTGGCAGCACGATGACTTTGTTGCGGCGCCGCTTGACGAGTGGGTGGTGTACCAGCTGCATGTGGGGACCTTCGCGGGGCGCAACGACCCGTTCGGTTCAACGGGGAACCCGAGCGGGTATCGCGATGTGGGCGATCGTGCGGCGCACCTAGCGGAGCTTGGTGTGAATGTGGTGATGCTCAACCCGATCAACGAGTTCCCGGGCGATTTCTCGGGCGGGTATAACCCGATCTCGATGTTCGCGTGGGAGTCGGCGTACGGGGATGCGGACGATCTGAAGTACATGGTGGACGAGCTGCACGGGCAGGGCATCGCGGTGGTGCTGGATGTGGTGTGGAACCACTTCTCGCCGACCGATAACTTTCTTTGGGACTTCGATGGTTCGCAGCAGTATTACGACGCGTCGGCGCAGGACACGCCGTGGGGTGCGCAGGCGGACTTCGATAAGCAGGGCGTGTTCGACTACTACATCGAGTCGGTGCATCATGTGATGGGCGAGTTCCGCATGGACGGGTACCGTCAGGACGCGGTGATGGCGATGACGGACTCGGGTTGGACGGCCCAGTGGGACAGCGGGCAGGACCTGATGCGTGCGATGAATCGGTTGATCGATCGGCGCTACAGCGATGCGCAGACGATCGCGGAGATCTATATCGATAACGACTGGGTGCAGACCGGGATCGAGTTTGATTCGCAGTATCACAACAGCTTTAAGAACTCGATGCGTGACGCGGTGTTCGGGGCGAGCTTTGGCAGCCCGAACATCTCGGGTGTCGCGGCGGCGCTCGATGGCACGGGTAATGTCAGCGGCACGGAGGTGTTCAACTACTTCGAGCTGCACGACGACGCGTGGCCGCTCAACGGGCACGAGCGTGCGGTGCGTCAGATCGATACGAGCTTCCCGCACGACGACATTTATGCACGCGGTCGTGTGACCCTTGCGAATGCCTTGACCATTATGAGCAAGGGCATCCCCGCGATCCTGCACGGGACGGAGTGGCTGGAGAATGACGGCTGGGAAGAGAACAAGATCGACTGGTCGCACAAAACGGTGTACGACGGCGTGTTCCGGATGTATCAGGACGCGATCGCGCTGCGGACGGGCGAGCCCGCATTGCACGCGAATGAGAACGCGTGGGTGTTCCATCAGAACAACAGCGCGGATGTGATCGCGGTGGAGCGTTGGCAGAACGGCGGCGAGAGCTTTGTGATCGTCTCGAACTTCTCGAACGATGACTATGGGGATTACCGGATCGGTCTGCCTCGCGCTGGTGCGTGGGGCGTGGTGTTCAACTCGCAAGACAGTGCGTATAACGGGAGCGGGTACGGTACGAGCGGGACATTCGATGCGGAATCGATCGCCAGTGGGCCGCACGCGCAGTCGGTGTCGCTGCAGATCCCCGCGATGGGGATGCTGATTCTGCAGCACGAGCCCGGCGGTGTGTGTGCGGTGGATTACAACGGCGACGGGGAGTTGAACTTCTTCGATGTGTCCGCGTTCCTCGTGGCCTACACCGGCGGCGACCTGAGCGTGGACTTTGATGGCAGCGGGACGCTGGACTTCTTTGATGTGTCGACGTTCCTGGTGGCGTTTAATGCGGGGTGCCCGTGAGGTCTGCTGGCTGACTGTGGTTTCTGGTTGCGGTTACGGGGAGATGACGGTACGCTGTTCACTCGTCATCTTTATTCGTTTATAACTGCCAGTGAGACCGATCGAGTGCGATACATCATTTACTCCGTTACGGGACTCCACCGTCTGTTCTCTATTCTTGCGATTCTGGCGATCATCGCCGCGCCCGCGTCCTCCCAGCCATGTCAAAGCCCGCTCTTTCCCGGTGAGAAGTACCCCGTTCGTGATGGGCCGCAGAGTATTTCATTCGGCGATCTCGACGGGGACGGCGATCTTGACATGGCCGTGGCGAACGGCGGCAGCGATGACACGAGCGTGCTGCTGAACAACGGAGATGGCACTTACGACTCAGGGATTCACTACGCAGCTGGCGATCTGCCGCGGAGCGTTTCGCTGGGGGACCTCGACGGTGACGGCGACCTTGACATGGTCGTGGCGAACGATATCAGTGACGACACGAGCGTGCTGCTCAACACCGGCGACGGCACCTTCGATCCACAGACCCGCTACGCAGCTGGCGATCGGCCGTGGAGCATAACGCTCGGCGACCTCGATGGCGACAGGGACCTTGACATAGCTGTAGCGAATTTTCAGAGTGGCGATACGAGCGTGCTGCTGAACAATGGCGACGGCACCTTCGCTCCACAAACCCGCTACGCCCTGGGTGGTCTGCCGTGGAGCGTTTCGCTGGGGGACCTCGACGGTGACGGCGACCTTGACATGATTGTGGGGAACTCGTGGAGGGATGACACGAGCGTGCTGCTGAACAACGGTGACGGCACCTTCGGACGACATACCCGCTACGGCGTGGGTGAAGAGCCGCGGGGCGTTTCGCTTGGCGACCTCGACGGTGACGGCGATCTTGACATGGCCGTAGCGAATTATTCCAGTGACGATATGAGCGTGCTGCTGAACAACGGCGACGGCACCTTCGGTCCCCAGACCCGCTACGACGTGCGTTATGGGCCGCAGAGTGTTTCACTCGGCGATCTCGACGGTGACGGCGACCTGGACATGGCCGTGACGAAAGTTTGGAGCGACGATACGAGCGTGCTGCTGAACAACGGCGACAGCACCTTCGGTCCACAGACCCGCTACGCTACTGGAAATTTTCCATGGAGCGTTTCGCTCAGCGACCTAGACGGTGACGGCGACCTTGACATGGTCGTGGCGAACGTGTTGAGGGACGACATAATCGTGCTGCGCAACACCGGCGACGGCACATTCGGCTCCCAGAGCCGCTACGCTGCTGGCCATACGCCGCGGGGTGTTTCGCTCGGCGATCTCGATGGTGACGGTGACCTTGACATGGTCGTGGCGAGCGCGTTGAACGACGACACGAGCGTGCTGCTCAACACCGGCGACGGCACCTTCGGACGACATACCAGCTACGACGCGGGTGATGGGCCGCAGAGTATTTCACTCGGCGATCTCGACGATGACGGCGACCTTGACATGGTTGTGGCGAACGACGACAGCTACGACATTAGCGTGCTGCTCAACACCGGCGACGGCACCTTCGTTCCACAGACCCGCTACGCTGCTGGCAATCGACCGTGGAGCGTAACGCTCGGCGACCTCGATGGCGACGGGGACCTTGACATAGCTGTAGCGAATTTTCAGAGTGGCGATACGAGCGTGCTGCTGAACAATGGCGACGGCACATTCGCTCCACAGACCCGCTATGCGGTGGGCAGCCCAAACATTACGCAGGGCATTTCGCTTGGCGACCTCGACGGGGACGGCGATCTTGACATGGCCGTGGCGAACGGCGGCAGCGATGACACGAGCGTGCTGCTGAACAACGGAGATGGCACTTACGACTCAGGGATTCACTACGCAGCTGGCGATCTGCCGCGGAGCGTTTCGCTGGGGGACCTCGACGGTGACGGCGACCTTGACATGGTCGTGGCGAACGATATCAGTGACGACACGAGCGTGCTGCTCAACACCGGCGACGGCACCTTCGATCCACAGACCCGCTACGCTGCTGGCGATCAGCCGTGGAGCGTTTCGCTCGGCGACCTCGACGGTGACGGCGACCTTGACATGGTCGTAAGGAACTTTCGGAGCGATGACATGAGCGTGCTGCTCAATAGCGGTAACGGCACCTTCGCTCCACAAACCCGCTACGCCGTGGGTGATCTGCCGCGGAACGTTTCGCTCGGCGACCTCGACGGTGACGGCGACCTTGACATGGCCGTGGCGAACCTCAGCAGCGATGACATGAGCGTGCTGCTGAACAACGGTGACGGCACCTTCGGACCCCAAACCCGCTACGGCGTGGGTGAAGGGCCGCGGAGCGTTTTGCTGGGGGACCTCGACGGTGACGGCGACCTTGATATGCTCGTGATGAACGACGGGAGCCATGACCTGAGCGTGCTGCTCAACCAATGCATCCGCCCCTGCCCCGCCGACTTCAACGATGACGGCGAGCTGAACTTCTTTGATGTGAGTGCGTTTCTCGTGGCCTATCTCGCTGAGGACGGGATCGCGGATCTGAACGGGGATGGACAGTTCGGCATAGACGATGTCAACGCGTTCCTGACGCGGTTCGCGGCCGGCTGCCCGTAATCCAGAATCCTGATTGACGAACCACCTCTCGGACGCCCGTGGTACACTCGGGCACTCTGGGAGGTTTTCTTATGCGCACGCTTGTGGTTGTGGTGTTGATGGTGGTCTCGGGTTTGGCGTGGGGGCAGGCGAACCGGCCGCAGACGCCGGTGGGGCCGTTCCCGTACCGAACGATTGATGTTGATGTGCCGGTGATTGATCCGGAGACGGGTGAGGAATCGCACACGCTGGGCGCAACGATTACCATGCCCGATGCCGAGGATTTCGGGGAGGGGCCGTTCGTCGGGGTGGTGCTGATGTCGGGCTCGGGGATGCAGGACCGGGACTCGACGGTCTTTGAGCACAGGCCGTTCAAGGTGATCGCGGATTATCTGACACGGCGCGGGATCGCGGTGCTGCGGTATGACGATCGGGTGGTGGGCGATTCGACGGGCTCGATTGAGGGGATGACCACGCAGGATCTGGCCCACGACGGGCATTCCGCGATCATGTTCATGCAATCTTTTGACGGGATCGACCCTGAGCGTGTTGGTGTGATGGGGCACTCCGAGGGTGGCGGGCATGTCGCGTACATCGGTGCGCGGGACGAGTCGGTCGCGTTCCTGATCTCGCTGGCGGGGATGGGCGTGGACGGCGGCGAGGTGATGGTTGATCAGACGATCGCGATGTACGAGGCCGGGGGCATGGACGAGGCGTATATCGAGGGGTCGATTGAGATCCGTCGCGCGATTTTCGACGCGGTGCGAGAGGGTCGGTCGCGCGAAGAGATTGTGGACCTGATCGTCGAGCTCAATATGTTTGAGTATGGGATCGAGGAGGCCAATGACACATTGCGGAAGACCTCGGAAGGCATGTACGGCGGCTTCGCCGGGACATGGGTGCGTTCGTTTGTGCAGTATGACCCCAGCGTAGACTGGGCGAGATGTGTTGCACCGATCCTTGCGATGAACGGGGGGAAGGACTTTCAGGTCTCCGCCGAGCTGAATCTGGGCGGGATCCGTGAAGCGCTCGATGGTGCGGGGCACACGCGGTACACGATCGTGGAACTCGCTGGGCTCAATCACCTTTTTCAGCATGCGGAGTCGGGCATGCTTCCGGAGTACGCGACGATCGAGGAGACCTTCGCGCCCGAGGCGCTGGCGATCATCGAGGCGTGGATCCGTACGAATATGGTTGAGAAGTGATCGGGATCAGCTGATTGCGCTGGGCATGCCGAGCCCGCGGCGGAGGTCGGTGATCTGGCCCGCGTGGGTGCCCATGTGCATCATCATCCGCACCACGAGCGCGTCCGCGGGGAACGGTGCGTTGCCCCAGGGGACCCTGCGGTCGAGCATGGCGCTGTCGGCGCTGCGTGTTGTTTCGATGAGGCGTGACCATGCGCGTTGGTGGATGTCGAGCAGGCGGTCGTACGCGGGATACATCGAGGGGTCATCGACGGGGACTGAGCCGTAGCAGACGGACTCGGAGTCGATCCGGTCGGGTGTGCCCGAGCGTCCGTTGCCCTCGATGAAGTCGGCTGCGGGGAGCGGCTGCGGGTCGTCATGCCCAAGCAGGCGATCTGTTGCACGGTGGTGGTAGAGCGCGAGATGCCCCAGTGTCCATGCGGCGTGGTTGGGTATGCCCGGTGCTTGGTGCGTGCGGTTCTCGTTGTTGAACCCATTGAGGAATCGTGTGAATAGTGGGAGGGTGGTTTCGAGCGCGTTGGCGAGGACGGCGGCGCGAGGGTCTGGTGTGTTCATGGGGGATGATAGAAATGAACCACCCGGGCGGTTCGAGAGGAAACGGATGTTTCGTAAAGCGCCCAGTATCCGGGGGCGCGATGTGTCTGCGTCAGGCGAGCGCGGGGATGTTCGCTACATCCGGGTCCCACTCGAGGGGCTTGAACGCGTCGTCGAGATCGGTGCCCGCGATGTGGTTGCCGTAGTTCGTAAGGGTCTTGACGGTGTTCAGGTAGACGATGTCGAGGATGTGCTTGCGGGTGTAGCCGGCATCGAGGAACGCGTTAATCTGATCTTCGGAGACATGCCCGCGCTCGATGACCATCTGCGAGGCGAAGATGCGGAGCGCCTCGTGCTTCGGGTTCTCCAGCGACTCGTTCTGGCGGAGGGAGTCGTCGATCTCGGCGCTGACGCCCTGGCTGCGGGCAACAGTGGAGTGCGCCGGGACGCAGTATGTGCAGCGGTTGTGGACATTGATGGTCTGGAGGACGATGTGGCTCTCGACTGGGTCGAAGGAGGTCTCGCCCATGCGTGCGTAGAGGTCGAGCATCGCGTTGGCGAGGACCGGGGACTGGGAGAATGCGTTGACGATGTTCGGAACGAATCCAAACTGGTTGGTCGCTCGCTCGAAGATTTTTTCCTGTGTCGTGTCGAGGGTGCTTGTGTCCGTGAGTGTGAAGCCGTGGTCCATGGGATGGTCCTTTCATCGCTTGGGTGCCTCCCCCTCGGGGGTGTACCATTTGAACGATACATACAAACCGATTGTTCCGGAATGGTCGGGAATTTCCAACCGAAAAGTCAGAAATCACGATTTTGCCGTGTTTCTGGAGCGTTCGTGGGGTTTTGGGGGAACGGTGGGCTGGCTCGATCAGGCGCTGATCGAATCGTAGAGGGCTGTGATTGCCTCTTTCTTTGCCTGATCGGGCGGATAGGCCGCTCCGAGATGCGACATCATGCCCTCATGGGCAAACATCACGAGCCATGCTGCCTGCGATGCGGTGATGCCCTTGCGGATCTCGCCCTTCTCGATCAGGCGTTCGAAGACCTCAATAAACGCTTCGTTGATGCGTTTTCGGATGCAGTTGACGCGATCGAGGGTTTCCTGATCCTTGGCGGCCATTGAAATCGCGGCCTTGTGGATCATGCAGCAGGGCTGGTCGGCGTGTTCCCGGTGATAGTCGATCTTGTTCAGACTGTGGGCCTTTATATCCTCGATCGATTGGAAGGCGTTGATTTCGGCGAGGATGGGTTCGAGGATGGAGGTCTCGTAGGATTCGAGGGCTTTGATGTAGAGGGCGTGCTTGTCGCCGAAGGTGTCGTAGAGTGAGAACCGGTTGATTCCCATGGCGGCGGTGAGGTCGGAGATGCTTGCGGCATCGAATCCTTTTTCCCAGAACACCACCATCGCTTTGGTGAGCACGGTTTCTGGATCGAATGACTTGGGCCTGGGCATCGGAACAGTTTCCTTGGAGTTGCGGACCTGCAGCACCAGTATATACCCAACCGATCCGTAAGATATTCCTTAACCAAGGTTTACGCCCATAAACGGCTTGGAATGGGTGACTTGCCCTGTGTTGAGACTGTTTTCAGGGTGTATTAGCCGCGTATATCGAGCGAGCGCCCGGTATTCAAGTTGGCGGCATGATTCGTCGCGGCCTGGACGCGGTCTGCGGCTTGAGGATACATCGTGTAGGTGCCGGCGCTGGTCACGGTGGGCTTGGGGCCTTGGACCTGGGTGACATCATTGGAGAGGTCGATCGGGTTGACCTTCGCGCCGACCAGCTTGTTGATCGACCCGGCCTTCTGTGTCATTGGTGAGGGGGCGATCTTGCCCACGGTGTCCGCGGGGTTCGTGCGCTGGGTCGGGTTTGTCGTGGTGACGGAGGGGGTCTGCTCGGTCGGGGATGTTCGGCGGACGCCTGTTGCCTGTGTGGAGTATGGCGCGCCCGCGGGTCGGTTGACGCGCGGGGCGTTGGCGTAGGCACTGATGGCCTTGTTGATCGGGTATGAGGCGGGATTGGTGCTGTTGATTCGGTCCATCGATTATTCAGCCCTGGGCGATCGTCGGTTTGCTCGGCATCCGCCGACGACGATCGGTGCGTATCTCCGTCCATCCTTGGACACGGGGCCCATGGTACCTCGGATTGGCGCAGATCGCACGGGTAGAGATCGGTATAACCTGCGCGGACCTTGAGAAAAGGGGTTATTGGGCGGCTGGTTTTGCGCGTGGGGGGTGTGTGGGCGGGAATCAAAGAACACACGCACCGTAGGGATGGTGCGTGCTCTTATGTGATCTGGTTTGTGTGCCAGGGTAGGAGCCCGGCCTTCACACGGATACGGGTTCCCTCAAACCCGGGTATCCGTGAAAGGTGAGATCGGAGATGTTTGAGTGATCTGCGGTGCCGGATGACACTGAAGAGACTCGTGAACTCAATCTCGATTTGTCCGTCTTTGGCAGTGCAAGTCCAAGGCCGAGCATCGAGAGTGCCCTCGAGTCGCCCGGCCGTGATTAGTTTGGGCGATCACCGCTGTCGTTTGTCGTGATCTTCATTGTGCCATCGAGTACCCACTTGGCGTGCTCGGAGTTTGGACCGGTACCGCTGGGCACATCGATGTTCATGTCTTCGAACTGGTAGGTGATCTCAGCGTTTCGGCCTGTGAGTCGGTCATATAGCCCGATTGCGAGGTCGGGCCAAGACTTTGTGTGCTGTTCGGTTGTCATGGTGTGCTCCTGTGATCGTGCGTAGATAGCTAGACATTCTGCGTGTGATTTCGAGCGTGGTACGAGATCCGATGCAGCCCGTTCCAAATTGCTTGCTCGATGGCTGGCGAACGGGCGGTGCTGATCTGTGGGCGATCTGGTATGATGGGGTCTACACACTCTTGAAGGGGTC
This sequence comes from Phycisphaerales bacterium, assembly GCA_965216865.1. Classification (GTDB taxonomy): domain Bacteria; phylum Planctomycetota; class Phycisphaerae; order Phycisphaerales; family UBA1924; genus UBA1924. The sequence continues at coordinate 945,408 of OZ244206.1, read as the reverse complement.
CACACATGGGACGCAACATACTCGGGGTCATCGCCGGTTACTTCGCGATGGCGGTCATTGTCTTTGGGGTTTTCACCGCGGTGTATCTTGCGATGGGCGCTGAGCGGGCGTTTAACGAGTCGTCGTATGATGTCTCGACGCTTTGGATCGTGGTGTCTGTGATCGTGGGTTTCTTCGCGGCACTCGTGGGTGGCGCGGTCTGCGCGATCGTGTCCAAGCGCTCGCGTGGTGCGACGCTCTCGCTCATGGCATTGGTGCTTGTGCTGGGGATCGTCAGCGGCGTGATGGCGATGGGGAAGGAAGCGCCGACGGGCGAGGATGCGGTGCGTGGGGCGGAAACTTCGAACACGGAGGCCATGATGAATGCCCAGCAGCCGGGTTGGATCCTGATCGCAAACCCGATCGTCGGGGTGTTTGGTGTGATGACCGGGGCCATGATGCTCGGTGGGTGGTCGTCGAAGAAACCCGATTTGGAATAACGCCGGGTTGGTTGGTGTTTAGAATCGACCATGAGCGACAATACAGTAACGACCGTCACCCTTGGCACACAAGACTATCGCACGCGCGTGATCTCTCGGACCCACGAGTTCTTCGTTGATGAGCCGGGGGAGCTCAACGGCGGCGATACGGCGCAGGATCCCTACGAGACGCTGCTTGGTGCGCTGGGGGCGTGCAAGGCCATCACCCTTCGAATGTATGCGCAGCGCAAGGGGTGGGACCTGCAGGAGGTGCGTTTGGACCTCGTGCATTCGCGCCCCAACGGACGCGGGAAACCAGAGCAGATTGATATCTCGATGAGTTTCATCGGCGATCTCGATGACGATCAGCGCAAGCGCCTCAAGGAGATCGCGAACGCGTGTCCGGTGCAGAAGACGATCACGGGTGAGCTGAGCGTGAACTCAATTCTTGAGGATTGATCTGACCGCATCGGCATCTGTGAGCGCATCGGACATTCTGATTGTGCTGTGTGTTTAATGTGCAGACGCATAGAATGCGCAGGTTACGCACGCGCTGAACGGATCTGGAGGTGAGCCATGATGGAATGCACGCAGTACGACACGCGAAACATCGTTGAGTTGACGATCGACGGGCCGATCACCAAGGCGGAAATGGACCCGATGATCGAGAAGCTCGATGGGATGATTCACGAGTTTGGGAAGATCCGAATCGTCGAGGTTGTAAAGAACATCGGTAAAATCGAGCCCGCGGCGTTGTGGGCGGATCTCAAGTGGGAGCCGCGCCATCTCACCAGTTTCTCGCATGTGGCGATTGTTGCGGATCAGAAGTGGGTTGAATGGATGATCAAGCCGCTGGATCTGCTGATCCCCGCGAAGCTGAAGCTGTTTCATCTCGATGAGATCGAAGAAGCCCGCGCATGGATCCAGTCGAGTGAGCCGGAGGATTGAAGGCGGGACTCAGGTCGGCATGCGGGCTCTATCCACAAAGCCCGTGACGATGCAGGGCACGGTCACGGGTGGGCTTTGCGTGAACTCGGTTCACGCGGATTCGATTCAATGCTCATCCATCAGGTCGTGATGATGAAGTCGATCGGTTTGAACGAGCCATTGTTCGACTTCTCTGCTGAGCATGCCGTGAGTCCTACGATGAGATCGCGCAAAGCCGTGAACTCGGTGTAATCGCCGGCTCTTGAGTTTGGTGGGCCGATCGTCAGCTCACCCGTATGCGAACTCGGGCGCACATCCATGAAGATGTTGAGTGTCGTGGGGATCTGGTCGGGTTCGATGCCGAAGGGGGCGAGGTTTTTCGAGAGATTCGAGAAACACGAGGGGCGTTGCTCATCGATACCGTAGAGTTTTTTGAACATCTCCTGCGAACAGGGCGTGAGCAGAAAATCGTGCCCGTCTACGGTGTTTTCGGTGATCTTGAGCATCGGGTTTGATCTGTTCGAGTAGAGCGTGTCTCCTTTGCGCATGTAGATCCTGTTTGCGTAATCGATCGTGCGCCCGGAGCTCAGCCATTCTCTCGGGTCTGACGCATCGAAGGCGGTCAGATCACTGACCTGTTCGCCCTTTGGGTCGATGACTCTGAGTGTCTCACCCTCGTTGAGCAAGAACCCGACGCCGGTGCGTGGTTCAATACGAAACTCTGTGTTTGTTGGTCGTTCGTCCTTTGGTTCGCCGTCGACGATGAACGCGGTCATTGTTGCGGTACTCACTTGTGATTCTCCGGTGCGTTGTGTGAACTTGCTTTGCGTGTCTTGAAACCTGGATGCCACGGGCACGCGTGTGGGCGGCCCGCGTACTGCTGTGCTTCGCTTGTCGTGCCGTGATCCGCGAGCAGCGGGTTGGGAGATCCTGCGAGCGATTCTTCTCTTTCGCGGATGGTGTCTCGCATGCGTTCATACCGCCCCTGTTCTCGCATAGCTTCGAACTGGTCATGAAGATTGAAAACGAGGGTGGGGTAGGGGAATCGGCGTGCTTCGCGTGCGGCTTGGGGGTGCATGCCGACGATGAAGAAGGCCCGCCCTGCGATGCTGTATGAGAAATCGGGGTCCACCGGGTCGGATGACACCTGTGGATCCCAATCGAAGGTCAGCGAATCGATATCGTGCATGCCCTGAAGTTGAGTCCAGAGCTTGTCCTCGAAGTCTTCCTCGTTCGTGGTGTTCGGGTCATCGAATACGGCAACGAAACTCGCGGTGTCCGGATCGATCTGGTCCGCGTTCGCGGCGAACCATTGGATGTCGTGCGTGCATTCAACGATGGATGAGTGGCGTCCGAGCCCCGCGTATTGTGCGATCCGGTATGCGTCCTTATTCAGCGCTGCCTTCGCACCGACACATGGGTATGCGTTGTGAGAAACGAACGCCTTGAGTGCGCCGTTGATCGCCGAGATCGCGGGGCCGGGCTTGGGCTGGTTGCTCTGGTGTCCTGTGATGCGTACGAGCGTATCGCGATCAGTTGGAGCGTAGACGCGATTACTGGGTTGGATCGTGCTGGTCTGAGCTGAGATCATGGCGGTTCCCTTATGAGGTGGGGATAACGAACACTTCAAAGTTATGGGTTGAAGCCTTGGTCTCGGTGAACGGTGCATGAATTCGTGCTCATAGTTGTGGTCTCGCGTTGAGTGGAGTGAGCGAATGCTTCATGCCTCAAGGAACAGCCGCACGCGGTTGAGACTCTCTCGGGCCTCGCATGTACGCGAGCGTGGGAAGAACATCATGGTGGGGGTTTCGAACTGGTGATCCGGATCTTCGGCGAACGGGTGCATGAACACCATGCTGAGATCGTGGTTGTTCATCGTAAAGATGTGATCGTTATGGTTGGTGTGGGAGCACCGTCCCGGGTACCAATGGTGCTGGGCTGGGTTCTTTGAGCACATGCCAAGCATCTGGGACCAGAGCTGATGTTCAAGTTCCTTTGTGTCACAGATTGAGTCATCTTCGAAGAACACGAAGAACGCATCGGTACCGGTGTGTGAGGACGCCTGGGCGAACCAGCGAAGATCCTGCTCGTTGTCTTCGATCGATTCGCTCGTTCCCAAACCATGGTACAGGGCGACTCGATAGGATCGACGCCGCAGGGCATCGCAGGCGGGTATGCACCGATGGGGTGAGGACTCGAGCAGCACGCGCAGCTTGTGATGATGTTCCAGCAGGATGGGGCTTGGGGCATTGGCACCGATGGGGTCATCCCAGTCTGCGCTCAAACCGCGTACGGAATCGGGGCGGAAGACCCGATCGCTGACGAGAAGTGATTCGCGCGGCTGATTGACGGAGATCATGTTTACACCCTCTCGAAAGGTTCCCTGTACTTTGAGGAGCTTCGTATGGAGAGTTCAACTGCGCGTGAACACAGTATGAATGCATATTCATGATCGGAATATGACAGAGCGTTACAGGATCTGCATGCGCGAGCGGGTGTTGCAAGGTGTTGCCAGACAGTGGGATAACTTTGTCGATGAGGTATTGGGCCTCACATCGCGGAAGACTATAAATCTTGCTCGGTTTGTGGGGAAGCGTTAAAAAAGCGGAGCCGGTTCTTGGCGAACCAGAGATAGAACCGATCGCATACCCATGAAATGAGGGGGAGCTTCGTCCATGCGAGCATCCATCCGCGATCGACTGCTTTCATGGTGACGCGGACTGCATCCATTGCTTTATGAACACGCCCGTCGGGAGTGATCGCGTGCATGACCCTTCGAATCTCTGCTGGGTGAAGATCGTGAGCTTCGGAATATGTCTGATCTTGTCGGAGATCAACGAGTTTGAGCTTTCCTCGCCCGTCATCGATACGGCGGAGCCGATCCGCGACAAGGTTGCACGAGGGACAGATGCCGTCATAGAGCACAATGGTGGGGGCATCGGGCATAGATCATTCTATTCGCGTGGGCGTTACCCGCCGACGCTCTTGATCAGGTCGTCTGTGAGCTTCTCGACGGAATCCGTGGTGCCCTTGTAACCAGAATCGCCAGAGCTGTGGTCGGGCTCGATGATGCCGCTCGTCAGGTTGTAGCGCCAGCCGTGGGTATCTGCGCCCGCGGCCGCGCCGCCGCGTCGGATCGTGATCTTGCCGTTGATGGGGTTGACGGGGATGCCGTTGATGTATGGGCCGTAGATGCCCGTGGACGCGTTGATGGTGCCGTCGAGATCAGACTTGTGGAGGAGTCTGAAGTAGAAGGTTTTGGCATCCGCTGCGCCAACATGGGGCAGAACGCCCTCATGCTCGACGGTATAGAGGTCGACGGCTTTCTGGAGCGCGGCTTGGGAACCGACCACGGCGTTCTTGGCGGCATTGTCGGCGGCGCTGGACATACGCGGGACGGCGATCGCGCCGATGATCCCGATGATCACCACAACGATGATGAGTTCGACGAGCGAGAATGCCCGTTGTGTACGCATACACAAGTGATCGACCCATCGGGCGTTTCAGTTCTGTGGAGATCCTCATGTAAGTGCTTTCAGACGAGCTATCTATCGATTTGGACTTGCGAAACCACTCTTGGAGTCCGAGAAGTCAGAAGGTAATCTATTCGACTATCAAGTGCCTGCTGTGGAATCCGCTTGGGTAACCATCTCTTCTAGAACCGCGAGTTTCTGTTCGATACCGGCTATGTCAAGAAAATGATCCCGGGGTGGCCCGAAGCGCTTTTCGATCTCAGCCTTCGAATAACCATAAAAGAGTTCGAGGCTATCGTGTGAGATCCATAGTTTCGCTTTGCTGTCTTCCACATGCTTGTCACCAACCCAGATCGTAAACAAACATCTGGTTTTGTTTGCGGGTGGAGCGAACATGGCAGAAGTTTTGTACGGACGCAAGTGGAGTCCGAGTTGTTCACCAACCCGTAGGCATAGGTTCAGAGCTTCCTCAGTCCCCGTCGTTCTTGCGGTTGCGCGTAGATCCTCGATGCTCGTTGCTTTGCTTTGCCCGCTTGTGGATTTCATCTGTACCGAAGTCTGCTCATGGATTTCGCGTGCGAGCAGTGTTTCGCCTGAATAGCTTCGGTATGCAGTAAATGTGATGACTCGTATTTCAAGCCCGGCCCGTTCGCTGAGATAGTCAACCATTCGTTCAAGGTTTGCGTCGATGCTCGTGCCCACGAGGTAGATCACAGGATCAACCCCATCGCTCAGATCATCGATTGATGCATCCCTTGCGCTGAGCAAGTCCTTCAGGTTTGTGCCACGAGTTTTCAGGTAGGTGTTGCTCTGCTCAACGAGTTCGTTAGGGGACAATCGCTGTAGACAGGATGCGTAGTCGATTGCTTGGGCTATGACCTCACGGCGCAGCCGATCTCTCTTGATCTCAATAAGCACCCATTGGCCGTTCCGATCGATCGCGAGTAGATCGAGCGGGCCACCTTCTGTACGGAGTTGTCGTGCAACGATGCATAGGCCGCTCTCTAGTAATGATGGATCGCGCTCGATCCAATCTTCCAGATGCTGTTCATATTCGATTGCAGAGGTCTGGCTCTCTACCGGTGTGCCGTTGATTACTGACCAGATACCAATATGAGTCATCTCTACATCCTCGGTAGGCTCGTTCTGACAACACTGTACCATGGAAATCTGAGGTGTTGTTTCTGCACTTGGTTCACTACCAGATCCTCCGCGCCACGCTCGGGAGCAGCCATAGACCAAGCACGGTCGCGATGCCGGATTTGAGAATCATTCCTGGGATGAAGACGAGGAATCCATAGTAGATTGATTGGTTCCAGGTCATCGGATCGAGTTTGGTGTCGATCGAGTAGATCCAGTGCAGCCACGGCACGCCGAAGAGGAAGACGACCATGTGGACGGCGATCCCAGCGATGAAGATCGCGAGCCAACCGCGGATCGAGCCGTCTTTTCGCTTGATGATCCCGTGAGCGACGGGTTGGCAGAAGAGAAAGCCGAGCAGGTAGCCGCCGGTCTGTCCAAGTAGTACGGGGAGTCCGGCCTGTCCTTCGCCGAACACGCCAACGCCGGCGATACCCATGACGAGGTAGAGCGCGATGCTCGCGAACCCGAGGCGTGGTCCCAGCGCGAGGGCGCAGAGCAGTACACCGAGTGTCTGCAGTGTAATCGGAATGCCCAAGGGCGCAGTGGGGATGGCGATGTGCGAGCAGATGATGATGATCAGTGTCATCATCGGGACTGCGGCCATTCGATGGAGCAGGCGATCATTCGAAATATCGCGTGCTCCTGATCCGCCCTGCGTCGTTGTTCCCTCTTGAGTGTTCATGCATCTAGCGTACGACTCTGAGCCGCTGTTGTGTGCTTCTGGGGAGCACGATCGTTTGTGGTGGTTCGGGAGCCGCGAGCGGGTCTTCGAAGGGCTTGATCTCGATTTGTGAAGCGGGTCCGGTGCCCGGTCGTGCCCGTGCCGCGGCATCGATATCGAGCGATCCGAGTGCATTGGACGGTGATTCGATGACGGACCCTGTGATCCGTGCGCCGGGTTCGATGATCACGCTTTTGGCGCGGACCCCGCCCCGGAGTTCGCCGGTAGCTGTGATCGTCACGGTCCCACCTGAGACGCACATCGAGTGCACCGAGCCGGAGATGGTGATGTCACCGGATGCGACAGAGAGATTTGCAATTACCTGCGCTTCCGGGTGGACGATGATCGATTCTGTTGTGAGCAGCGAGGTTCCCCAGTGCCCTTTGGTGATCTCGAGCGGGAGCAGGCGCAGGTTGCCGGCACACTTTGGGCAGGATGCTGATTCCGCGTACCCCGAAACGGGGAGTGTCGCGGCGCATCGGTAGCAGACCACATCCCTTGATTGCGGGATGACGGGGCGCGCTGCGCCTCGATCTCGCATCAGGAACCGGGGTGGTCGGAAGAAACTGGCCATAAAACGGGCCGCTCCGGCGTTTGCCGAACGCGGCCTGGGATGGGTGGCTCGTTCATTGGGCGAGCTGCCCAAGTGGTGTGGTGTTCTCTTTTATTACGCGACGCTCGAGTTGGATTCCTGCGCCCACGGCGGGGTCAGGTCGAGCTGAGTCGTGATGTTGGACTTGGGTTCCGCCGTCACGGGCGCGGTGTTTGCCTGCTGGCTCTGGTTTGTTTGCCCGGTCATTTCCTGCGCCCGCGGACCGACATTGCAGTGCCCGACGAAGCTGGCGCCCTCGGAGACAACGAGCGTCCCCGCGGTCAGATCGCCCTGAACCTGAGCGTTCTTGGTGAGGGTCAGTCGATCGCGGGCGAAGAGTGGGCCCTGAACGGAGCCGTCCACAATGATTTGTTCTGCTTCGACGGCTGCGTTGCAGTTGGCGCCGTTGCCGATTTGGACCTCGCCCTGCGCGGTGATCTTGCCCTCGAAATGGCCGAGGATGCGTGCGGACTTCTCGAAGAACATTTCACCCTTGATGCGGGTGTCCGCACCGATGACGGTGAGCTCTGGGGTGCTTGCAGCGCCCTGTGTATTGCCCTGGGTGTTGATGGGGTTCTGGTTCGACATACGGCAGTTCCTTCCCTATCCCGATCGGCGTTGGCCGACGAAGAGTTCGTGTGGTCCCGTGAGTGCGCGGACGGATGGCGCACCGGTGACGGTTCCAGCTCGTGGTTCAAGTCTTGGCTTGGTTGTGGTTTGGGCATCCCTGCCGGATCTTCGCCTTCCCTGGCTGAATGATGCATCGTCCAGATAAGCGGGGCGACTGAAGTTTCGGTTGTGCGGATTGGGGAAATTGTGCGGAATGTTCGGCGCTGGCTCAGGGCCCGTTGATTGGACCAAATGGGAGCTGTCGCACTCAGGGAAGTCCAGACTCAGGTTGAGCGTGCGGATATGAACGGCGACGAAGCGTTCCATTTCTTCGATATCTTGGTCATGCTCGTCGCATACGCAGCAGAAGTGCGATCGCGGACTTTCGCGACGAGGAGATGTTCAACTTCGATGTCTCCGGCTTTCACATTGCCTCCAACGCCGGCTGCCCGTGATTGGGGCAAAAAGCCCATCAAATGGGCGGAATTAGAACCCCGGCATGCTCGGTTTTCTGTGGAGATTCTGTTCCGATGACCGATAATCCGCTGTTATGGCGCGAACTACCAAGAAGAAGAAGTCGTCCAAGCCCTACCGCGTGTCTGGACAGGATACGGAGCTCTCCGAGCAGCAGAAGCTTCTGATGCGGATCGGCTGGCTCGCATTGGGGGTGTTGTGGCTGTTCGTGCTTGTCGGATTGGTGAGCTTTGACGCCGGGGATGCGCCGTCGCACGCGATCTATCCCAACAACCCGCAGACCCAGAACTGGACGGGCCCGATCGGTGCTCATGTGGCGTACGGGCTCCTGCGGACGCTGGGGATCGGGGTCATCATCCCGATGCTGTTCGTCGGCGTGCTGATCGCGCTGCGAGTCGTACGACGCCCGATGACGCAGCCGGTTGTTCGGGCAACGGGGGCGTTCATCCTGACTGCGTCAATGTGTGTGCTGCTCCAGATCCTTTTCCCCAGCGCCGGGCCGCTCCCGGGGTTGGTGGGGGGCACCATGGGGGTTGTCGGGGCTTCGACGATGCTGCCCAAGTTTGCGCTGCTCGGATCGCTTCTCTGGATCGGACTGGCGACGATCATTGGTCTGATCGTGTGCTGCGATAAATATGTGGTCACGGTCCCCGTTGCCATCTGGAATCGGATGGTCCCCGCGCTCGCGTTCACGCGTGAGAAGGCCGGGGCGATCGCGGAACGCACCGCTTCGTCCGCGAATGCCGCGACGGACCGTGCGAGCGAAGAGACCCGGAAAGCAAGCGGCGGTCTGCTCGCCGGGCTGCGCTCGATGATGAGCAAGAAGCCCAAGCCCGTGATGGTCCGCATCAATGACATCGACGAGGAGATGGTCGAAGTCAAACCCGTCGACAACGAGACCAACGAGCGTGAGCTCAAGCGGAAATCCAAACCCAAGACCCGCGTGCGTCCCGTGCCCAAGCCTGTCGAGGTTGAAGACGAGTACGACGAGTACGAGGAAGAGGATGATGTCCCCGGCGCACCGCAGGTCTTTGACAATGAGGAACTCCGCGAGAAGATCGCGAAACTGCCGGTGCGCTTCGCTCAGCAGGAAAAGGAGATGGCGACGGACGAGGATCTCGCTGAGTTCCAGGATGTCCAATCGCTCGAGGGATACAAGTTCCCGACCATGGAACTGCTCGAAGAGCCCGAGATCGGGTTCAACGAGAAGCTCGAGACGCTGGTGCGCGAGCAGGCCGAGGCGCTCGAGAGCTCGCTGCAGGAGTACAAGATCAACGGCGAGGTCGTGGACATCGAGTCCGGGCCGGCGATCACGCTGTACCACATCCGCCTGGCCCCGGGCACCAAGGTCGCGCAGATCAACGCGATCGAGAGCGACCTGGCGCGTTCGCTCAAGGCCGTGAACATCCGCGTGGTGGCAAACATGGAGGGTCGTGACACCATCGGTATCGAAGTCCCGAACCCAACGAAGGAACGCGTGCGACTCAAGGAGCTGATGAGCAACCGAGAGCGCTTCGAGGGCATGAAGCTCCCGATGTTCCTCGGGAAGGACGCCGCGGGTGATCCGTTGATCTCGGATCTGACGAAGATGCCCCACATGCTGATCGCTGGCACGACGGGCTCGGGTAAGTCCGTGTGCATGAACACGATCATCATGTCGTTCCTGTATACCAAGAAGCCCGACGAGCTCAAGCTTGTGCTCGTTGACCCCAAGATGGTGGAAATGTCCCAGTTCAAGGACATCCCGCACCTGATGTGCCCCGTCGTCACGGAGATGCCCAAAGCTGCCGCGATCCTCGAATGGGCGGTCACCAAGATGGACGAGCGGTACGAACTGCTCGCAAAGGCCGGTTGCCGCGATATCTCGGGGTACAACGAGCTTGAATGGGACGAGCTCAAGGATCGTCTGGAGATCCAGACGGAAGAGCAGGCGATGCGCGTGCCCAAGAAGCTCCCCTATATGGTCTTCATCATCGACGAGCTCGCGGATCTGATGATGACGAACAAGGAGGTCGAGGGCTCGATCATCCGCATCGCCCAGAAGGCGCGTGCGGTGGGGATCCACCTGATCCTCGCGACCCAGCGCCCCCAGGCCAATGTCGTGACGGGTCTGATCAAGTCCAACATGCCCTGCCGAATCGCGTTCAAGGTCGCGTCGGGCATGGACTCGCGCATCGTCCTCGATCAGAAGGGCGGCGAGCTGCTCCTGGGTCAGGGCGACATGCTCCATCTGTCCCCGAGCTCGCACAAACTCTCGCGTGCGCAGGGCACCCTCGTGGACGACAAAGAGATCCGGCGCGTCGTGCGGTTCCTCAAGGACATCGCGGCTCCGAGCTTCGAGCGTTCGCTCATGCAGGTCAAGGGCGGCATGGACGAGGACGAGGAACGCATCTACCTCTCCGAGAACAACTCGTCCGCATCGCTCAAGGCGGCGCAGGAAGACCCGATGTTCGATCGGGCGGTCGAGATCGTCCTCGAAACCAAGCGCGGGTCGGTGTCACTGCTCCAGCGCCGGCTGGCGATCGGGTACACACGCGCGTCGCGCCTCATCGACCTGATGGGCATCGCGGGGATCTTGTCGGACCACAAGGGATCCGTCGCGCGTGATGTCCTGATCTCGATCGAGGAATGGGACGCGATGAAAGAGCTCGTCGCGGAGGATCAACGCCGACAGCAGCTCGCGGGCAACGGCGCGAACGCCGAACCCGAGGATCCTCACCAGACATCGATGTTCGTTGAGGAGGAGTCGGGCGAGATCGACGAAGAGCCGCCCTTCGAGACGGACGAGCCCGCGCCGGGCGTGGTCGTGCACGGCACACTCGATTCCGAGGATGAAGAGGACGCGCATCTCGAACTCGAAGAGGCGTTAGAAGACGACGGGGAAGAGGAGTACGAAATCGAGGAAGATTCCCTCGAAGACGACGAGGGTGATGAAGAGGGCGAGGAAGAGTACGACGAGGAGGTCGAAGCCGAGTATGAAGAGGACGAGGAGTCTGAAGATGAGGACCCCGAAGCCGAGTACGAGGAAGAGGCCGAAGAGGGAGACGAAGAAGTCGAGTATGAGTATGTGGATGAAGACGGCAACCCGATCGACCCCGAAGATCTCGAGGAGGACGAATACGAACTCGAGGACGCTTCATCCAGTGATGAAGAGGGCGATGAGGAGCTTGAGTACGAGGAAGACGAGTACGAAGAGGATGAATCGCCGACGACTGAGCCCGTCCGCTGAATCGGCATAAGAAAGAGCTTGTCACCCACGACACACACCCCGATTTTGGGGTGTTTTCATTGATATGACCAGTTTAACTGAAACCGAGTGGGGAATTGCCCCAATCATATTGCACACCAATCTGCCTGCACAGTACGGGCCGGTTTGCACACGAGGAAAGGACACACTTCATGCAGCGATCTGCACTCCGTATCAACCGCACAATGCTCTGTTGCTCGCTCCCAGCTCTGATGGCACTGCCCGCGATCGCGGGTACACCCGAGGCGCTGGATCGCGTTCCGGCTGACACCCAGGCCGTGGTGGTCGTCCCGGAGTTGGGAGAGCTTCTCAACGACATCAACTCAATCAACGCGATCCTTGGCGATCAGGGCGAACCGATGCTCAATATGGTGACCGCGATGATCCGCGGCATGCCCGGCATCAACCTCGAAGGTTCGATGGCCGCCGTCCTGAGCATGGAAGAGCATCAGGACGAGCCCGACATGGTCTTCCTCATTCCAGTGAGCGATTACAGCGCGTTCACCAACGAGCAGGAGGGTGTTGATGGGGTCCACGAGATGCCCATGGGCGATCAGACCATGTTCCTCCGCAATCTCGGTGGTGGCTTCGCGGTCATGGGAGAGTTTGCGGAAGATGTCCGCGAATACGACGGCGAATCGGGCAACCTCAAGTCTCACGCGAAGGCATTGGGGCGTGCAGGTTCACGGATCGCGGACCACAACGATGTATTCTTCTTCGTCAACATCCCGCAGTTCCAGGACGAGATCGACATGGGGCTTCAGGAGATGGAGTCGCAGGGGGAGATGATCGAGATGATGGGCGGGGCGGAAGCCGCACAGGGCTTCGATCAGATGCTCAACGCGATGCGCACGGTAGCGAACGACGCACTGAGCTTCGCCGCTGGGATGAGCTTTGATCAGAGTGCCGGGGTGTCCTTCGATTTCGGGCTCCAGTTCAAGGATGACTCCTCGACTTCGGAATACCTGAACAACAACGGGAACGCTGGGAAGTACTTCTCCAATGTCCCGAACATGGATTACTTCTTCGCCGCGTCTTACGACATGTCGGGCAGTGGGATTCAGCGTTTCCTCAATGAGTACATGGAACTCGTCAAGGATATGGACACCACCGGGGCGATGGGTGCGTTCGACATGAAGGCGATGCTCTCGGGTGTGAAGGGCGGCATCCAGGTCATGGGCGCTTCCGACAACATCATGGGTGGGCTGTTTACCAACACGCTCTATTACGCAGAGGTCGACCACCCCAAGGGGTATATCGATTCCACGCGTGAAATGTACGAGGACATGAGCGATCAGATGGCACAGATGGCTGAGGCCGGTGTCGAAATGAACGCCTCCATCGACGAGGAGCCGACCGAGATCAACGGCATCGAGGCGTATGGCTTCGAAGTCCTCATGGACATGACGCAGATGCAGGGCATGAACGGCGGCATGGGCGGCCCGAATCCTGCGATGATGATGCAGATGATGTTCGGGGGCAACGGCCCATCCGGATACATCGCACCCGCGGGTGATCACGGGCTCGTCCTCACCATGTCGCAGAACCCCACCCTGCTTGGCAAGGCGGTCGATGCGGCGAAGGGCAACAACACTATGGGCTCCGTTGCCGCGATCCAGAAGACACGCGACATGCTCCCGGACAACCGGGTCATGGAGATGTACATCGGTGCCGATCATCTCGCGAATACCGCGGGTCCGATGGCGATGATGTTCGGGCTCATCCCCGAGTTCGAGCCGGTCGAGTCGCTTCCCCCGCTGGGAATGGCGCTGACAGCAGACGGCGGCGGGATGCTCTTCCGCACCGTTATCCCCATGCAGACCATGGATAAGGCCATGCACATCTTTGATGAGATGAACGCGATGCAGCACAACGGTGGCGAGCAGATGGATTTCTGATCTGTCATTCCGCCGCTTGATCTCGGTGAGTTGCTCGGCACAATTGCCTATGAGCAGCACGCCCGGATCAGTCTGGAGACTCAATCACGAACGGGCGATCCATCTGGATCGCCCGTTTATCGTTGGGATACTCAACATCACCCCGGATTCATTCGCTGACGGCGGGGTGTACAACACACCCGAACAGGCGGTCGAACGCGCCAGGCGTATGCGAGATGAGGGCGCGGATGCGATCGACATCGGGGGCGAGTCCACCCGCCCGGGCGCGAAGCGGATCAACGCGTGCCAACAGATCGACCGTGTTGTGCCGGTGATCCGAGCGATCCGCGACGCGGGGATCGAACTGGCAATCACGATCGACACGACACGCGCCGAGACCGCGCGTGCCGCGTTGCGGGTCGGCGCGGATGCGATCAACGATGTCTCGGCGGGGATGGAGGACGACGGGATGCTGAGTCTCGCCTCGGAGTCGGGCTGCGGTCTGATCCTGATGCATCGGGAGCGCCCGCCGGAAGAAGACCAGTTCTCGGATCAGTACACACAGGCCCCTGTATCGGGGTCGATCACGGCTCGCGTCGTGGAATCGCTCCGCATCGCCCGCGATCGAGCGGTGGAGGCTGGCGTCCGCCGGCAGAGCATCATGCTGGATCCGGGGCTCGGGTTCGGGAAGGATGTGGATCAGAATCTGGAGTTGATCGAGTCGTCCCCGAGCATCGTCGCCCTGGGTCACCCCGTGATGAGCGCTCTGAGCAGAAAGAGCTTCGTGGGGCGTGTTGGTCTGGGTCGTGATTCCGAACCTTCTGAGCGTCTTCCAGCTACGATCGCGCTCTCTGTGATGCATCTGCAACGCGATGCACGGGTTTTTCGGGTGCATGATGTGGCGGCGCATCGCCAGGCGCTGGATGCCGCGTGGGCCATGGTTGCCCAGAAAGACGGGATTTCCGCGTCGGAATCGATGAATTAATTACCTGAGTACGCCCGGCGATGGGGGCCCCCGTACCTACGATACAAATGCCCGTGCGGGTGATGAATACGCGAAATCTCGCGAGTTGACGACTGATTGAAAGGATCCGACGCGATGGCCAACGCGAATGTGATGGAGTTCACCGATAGCAACTTTGAAGCCGAGGTTCTCGGCTCGAGCGAGCCGGTGCTGGTGGACTTCTGGGCGGAGTGGTGCATGCCGTGCCGCATCCTCGCACCGACAATCGACGAAGTCGCTGACTCGAGCGAGGGCAAGGTGAAGGTCGGCAAGGTCGACATCGACTCGAATCAGGAGATCGCGGTGAAGTATGGCATCAGCGCCATCCCAACCGTGGTGATTTTCAAGAACGGCGAGGTCGCGAAAAAGTTTGTGGGTCTCACCAAGAAGGAAGATCTTGAGGCCGCGATCGCCGAGCTGAGCTGATCGAGCACGATGAGCGAACTAAACCCACGCACGATCGTGCGGAAACGAGAAATAATATGAGTACTGATTCTTCGAACAATCGCCCGCTCCGCTGTGGCGCTGTTGGTGTTGGTCGGATGGGGCGTCACCACGCGCGGGTCTATGCGGAGATGGAAGGCGTCGAGCTTGTCGGCGTTGTTGATGCGAGTCTCGAACGGGCGCAGGAATACGCTGAGAAGTTCGGGTGCAAAGCGTTCGCGACCGAGGAAGAGCTCCTCGCCGAGGGCGTTGATGCGGTCTCGATCGCCGTTCCCACGACCTTTCACCTCAAGAGTGCTGAGCCGTTCCTCAAGGCGGGGGTGGCGTGTCTCATCGAGAAGCCTCTTGCTCAGGGCGCTGACGAGGCCGAGAAGATCAAGAAGATCGCCGAAGAACACAACGCGTGCCTGATGGTTGGGCATATCGAGCGTTTCAACCCCATCATGCGTGCGATGCAGCGTGCGGCCGAGAGCTTCGGCGAGCCGATCACTCCACGCTTTATGGAGGTGCACCGCGTCTCGCCCATGACCTTCCGGTCGATCGACATCGGCGTCGTCATGGACATGATGATCCACGATCTCGATGTGGTCCTGATGCTCATGAACGGTCGTGAACCCGACGAGGTCACCGCCAGCGGCGTGGCCGTCGTCTCCGAGTTTGAAGACCTCTGCAACGCTCGCCTCGTCTGGAACCTCAGCGAAGAAGAGGGCGGGGGGCAGTGTGTCGCAAATATCACCGCATCTCGTCTCGCGATGAAGACGGAGCGTGTGACGCGTATCACGGGTGAGAACGGGTATATCAAGATCGATTATGCCGCGAAGACCGGGACGATGATCCGTCGCACCGCCAACGAGATTCAGATGCGTGAGGTGCGTGAGCAGCTCCGTGCTGGTGCGGACCTGACGGACATGGATTGGACAGAACTGATCAACATCGAGCCCCTCGAGATCGACGACGGCGAGCCCATCGTCAAGGAGATCGAGGCGTTCCTCAACGCCGTACGCGACGCGACCCAGCCCGCGATCGACGCGGAGGCCGGGTTCGTGAATGTCCGTACCGCCGAGCGGATCGTTGCCGCGATTCAGCAGTCTGTCGGTGCCCAGCAGGCGACTGCCCTGAGCTGACAGAGCCCCATTTCCTCCTAAGCCTATGAAGACGCTCCGGACTCACCCATACCCACCCTCGACGCAGAATCGCGTCGGGGGTGTGTCATTGATGTGTTCAAGTTCACATTGACCCTTGTACCTTTGCCCGTTCTGACTTAGGATCGGGCTTTCAACCCATTTGCCAGGGCAAAGTTGCCCAACGACACCACAGGATTCGCGACACATGAGCGATCAGAACCAGACGAACCCCGACGCACCCACGACTCCGACGAGCGTCACGCCGCCACCGCCTACGCAGGTGCCAGCACCCCAGGCGGCTGCGGAGATCGATGCAGAGACTCACGCCGAGATCGAAGCCGCGATGTCCGACCTTGCAGCCGCGGATGCTGCGGACGCGCCTGAGTCCGGATCAAAGTCCATCAAGGGGCCCCGTGTCGTGCGTGGCGGGCGCGAGCACCGAACCGGCATGGTCGTTTCGGTGGGCGCATCTGATGTGTTCGTTGAGTTTGGGCCCAAGGAACTCGGGGTCGTTGAGATCGCGCAGTTCAAGGACACACCGCCGAATGTCGGCGATCAGCTCGAAGTCGCGGTTCAACGCTACGACAGCGCCGAGTCCCTTTATATCTGTGCACTCCCCGGTGCCGTCCAGAAGGCCGATTGGGAGATGCTCGAACCAGGCCAGGTCGTCGAGGCACGCGTCACCGGCACCAACAAGGGTGGGCTCGAGCTCGAGATCGCAAACCATCGCGCGTTCATGCCCGCGTCGCAGGTCGATATCGATCGCGTCCCGGATCTCTCGGTCTTTGTGGGCGAGAAGATGACCTGCGAAGTCCAGAAGGTTGATAAGCGTGGGCAGGGCAACATTGTGCTGTCTCGCCGCGATGTGCTCCAGAAGGAACGCGCCAAGGCGGCCGAGTCGCTCAAGGAAGCGCTCAAGGAAGGCGACACCGTCACCGGCACGGTCCGAAAGATCATGGATTTCGGCGCGTTCGTCGATCTCGGAGGCGTCGACGGGCTTGTCCATCTCAACGATCTCTCCCACGAGCGCGTAAACCACGGCGCAAAGAATGTCGCACGCCATGTGTCCGAGGGGCAGAAGGTCTCCGTCCAGATCCTCAAGCTCGATTGGGAAGGCAACCGCATCGGTCTTGGTCTCAAGCAGCTCCAGGCGGACCCCTTCGCGTCCGCGGCGGAAGAGGTTGTCGAGGGTGCCGAGCTGTCGGGCAAGGTGACCAAGATCCTCGAGTTCGGCGCATTCGTTGAAGTCGCGCCCGGCGTCGAGGGGCTCGTGCACATCTCCGAGCTCGACTGGCGTCGCGTCAACGATGTCAACGAGGTCCTCAAGGAGAACGAGGTCGTCCAGGTCAAGGTCCTCAAGGTCGACCCGAGCGATCGCAAGATCTCCCTCTCCATCAAGCAGCTGAAAGATCGCCCGCAGCAGCAGGGAGGCGGCGGGCGAGGACGCGGCGGCGGTCGCGGCGGTCGCGACGATCGCACCCCTGAGGAGATCCTCAAGGAAACCCCCGAGCTGCGTCGTCTCCGAGAGCAGGCCAAGAAGCAGCCCAAGAAGGGCGGCGGTGGTCTTGGCAACGCCGGCGGCATGGGCATGGGACTGGGCGATCTGAAGCTCTAGACCAGTTGTCTTGATGCATACACACCAACGCACCGGAAACCTCCGGTGCGTTTTTTCATGCGCAACTCCGCATTGCAGCGCGAATAGATCTTGGCCGCGCGTTGTTCTCCCGGCTCACTTTTTGCCTACTCCATTGGGATCACGCGACGATGTTTGAACTGCTTCATTATCTCCCGATCGGGACGACCCTTGTCTCCGTTAGTTTTATCGTGACGCTCATGCGCCGCGCGAAGCTCCGCGAGTACCCGCCGCATCTGCTCTGGTGGGCGATGGGGGTGATGTTCTATGGGCTGGGTACTTTGCTCGAATCGATCATCACGCTCTCGGGCAACACGCTCCTGCTCAATCGGTTGTGGTACTGGGCGGGCGCGATCCTCGGCGCGTATCCCCTCGCGACCGGATCGGTGTACCTGCTGCACAAACGCAAGCTCGCGCACACCCTGACCGCGATCTCGATGCTCGTGGTGATCGCGGGGACGATCGGGGTCCTGTTCACCCCGATGATCGCGGAGAACCTCAACCCCGACAAGCCCGACGGGAATGTGATCGCGTGGACTTGGATACGGTTCCCCGTTACCCCCGTGATCAACTTCTACGCGGCCTTCTTCCTCATCGGAGGCGCGATTGTCTCAAGCCTGCGTTTCTTCGAGAATCCCACGATGCGACGGCGTGCTTATGGCACCGCGCTCATCGCGTTGGGTGCCATCCTCCCAGGGATCGGCGGATCTCTCGCCAAGGTGGGCACCGACGGGCAGATGAGCACGGGCGGGCTCGTCGAGGCGCTCTACCTGGGCGAGTTTCTCGGGCTCATCCTCATCTGGTGGGGGTACGAGCTGTGTGTCCGGGCGCCAAAGCCGACGGATATTCACATTGAATCGTCCGTCGCAACCTAAGAACCCGAGCGAAATATGTTCATATCATGTAATACGAACCCTCCGCATGTGTATGCGGGTTGCGTGTATTCTATGGTTGGATAGATCAGTTGAAGTACCCCGCGAGCAAGCACTATTCAGCTCTGAGCGTGCATGAACCGGTCCCAGAGAGCGAGCTGCGGTACAACGAACCGATGCGTGCGGGGTACGAGTCCTTCGCGCGTCACGCGTGGTGGGCAGTTACAGCCATATTCGTTTCACAGTTATGCCTTGCGATCTTCTTGAAGAAGACGATCACGGGAACGATCCTGAGCATGGTCTTTGGGTTCGGGATCTTGTTTGTCATCGTTGCGATCGTGTATAAAGCCCAGCGTAGGGTGGGAACAAGCGATCCGAATGACCCGTGGGGTGTGTCGATCCGTGACCAGATCCGGTATTGGTTGTTCTATGCAATCGTCATGTGGAGCGTGATGGCCGGGTTCCGGATGTTCTCCGATGGGATCATCGAAGGGATGTTTACGCTCGCGTGGTACACGCTCATGTTTGGGGTCGGGCTCGCAGTCTGCGGACGCTTCGCCCGCCAGCCCGGACAGATCTCGTGCATGAAATGCGATTATCCACTCGTCGGTTTGAAACTCCCGTGCCCCTGCCCCGAGTGCGGCACCACGATCTCGTACCTCTCCGACGCGACCGATCGCCCGCGAGCCCGTGACAGGCGTCTGGTGCTCATCGGGATCACGATCGCGGTTCTATCGTTGGCCACGATAGTGCTGCGGTTTTATCGCCCGCAAGCGCTCTACACTGCGATGCCCCGCTCGGCCTTGCTTCAGCTCGCGTCGAACGATCGCGGCGCGTTCGATTCGCTCATGCGCACGGCGATGACGCGTGAAGAAGAAAACCAGGTTATCGCGGGAATGTACTCCGCCAGGACTGGTTTTCAATCTGGCTCAAGCTATGAGCAAAGCGAGTGGTTCGGCGCAATGATCGTGCAGGGACGCTTGAGCTCAGACCAACTCGACGACCTCTACGCGGAGTTCACGGCACTTGAGATTGACGCGCCTACGCGTACGAGTGTTGGGAAACCAGTTCGACTTACTCTTCGCGCCGAATACACACGCGTGGCACAACCGACATGGTACTTCTTTGCAGGTTTCAGTATTGATGACGATCCGCAACCTCTCGCACGGACAAGCCAGGTCATGTCTCGTACATTCCTTGTCAGCGGTCCGGATGAGGAGTACATCGCGCGGGGGTATGTGCCTGTCATGACCTGGACGCCAATGGAATCCGGGCTCCACACAATCCACGCTCGTGTAGTCTTCGCCCTCGGCAGCGGTGCGACTCTGGGGAATCCCATCTCCTGGGATGCGAACGATCTACCGATGTACCCAACGCCACCCGTGTGGGAACGCGTCATCGAGATCGAGCACACGATCGAGGTGGTCGACTGATTGTCCGGTACGGCTGATTCAACCTGAACAAGCCGCAAAACCGTTGAACTTTACGCAGTTCGTCCAGGTCTATGTCGGGATTTCTCTGGTGACGAGTTCCGGTGGCGGGGGGGGCGCATGGAATCGAAACTCTCTGAGTCTGGGGAATCTCTCGGACAAACTTGAGATGCGCTGTACCATCAGCGTATGACACACCAGCATGACGATCTCTACCGGATGAAGCTCGGAGCCCTGATCATGAACATGACGCTCACAACCCTGCTCGCAAGTACACTGGTTTCCTGCACAACCTTCGGGGTCAGCGCGGATGACGGGCGACGGCCTACGACGAACAACGGGACGATCACCCGAGGCAACGGGAACTCGGGTGGGGGCAATAACAACGATTCAGGCGGCTCAGGTGACCGAAATCATGGATTCAACGGCGAGCGTTGGCAGGACAATGTCCCACGCACCCCGATGTGGCTGATTCAGGCATTTACCGGTGAGCGGAATAGCCCGGTGCATCCCGAAGGAAACGAAAGAGGCATTACGAACTGGTGGCGTGGTGATCGCGCAGTCGATCAGCTGATTAGCCGTATCGAGATCGGGTACGATTACGGTGCTCGTTGGTTCTTCGTGAATCGCCCGATGGGGACCAACGGTTACACGCATGTCCCCGCAGCGAGTTGGCTCACGCTTGAGGAAGACAAGCGGGAGGATCTCCCGCAGAAACTCACCGATGCCCTCCTCGATCATTTCGATGAGCCCGTTCACATCGTGTGGTTCATCGGATCCGAGATGACCGATCCGCGTGACTTCTCGGGCTGGTCTCAATCACGCGAGGACGAGTTTTACGGAATAGGTGAAGATGACACCTGGCAGGAACTCATCGGATCACGCGTAACCCTCGGCGGATGGATATCTACAGGCGCCAGCGGGGTGGGTATCGATGCGTGTTCAAAGCCAGATGAGCGCGAGCACTTCATCCGCTTGTTTGAGTCGCTCAACGGTTTTCCGTTTCATCTGAATGTGTACGGAGAAGCATACCCTTACAAAGAAACGACCGGTGGACCGATCCGGGATCATCGCGGTTCCCCGATTCTCTGTGAGGAATCCATCACGAAAATGCCATGGATCGGCGCAACGAGCTATTTTGAGAATGTATGGTCGATCGATTCCCCCGGTGAGTCATTCCCCGTGGATGAGTCCGAGACCCGGATGTTTATCTGGTTTGATCAGTCTCCGCTCCGATTCGGCAATGAAAATCAGCGCCGTGTCATCGTGAACAAGTACATGGACCTGGGGCTGATCCCGATCACTCTCGATCCGGTCATGTTCACCGAAGCATTGGAGCGGTTAGGTTCTGGCACAAGCCCCGCTCAGAACTCGAATGACTCGACCTCACGATCAAATGGCGACAGCAGCGCTGGCGGCAACTCGGGCTCGAATAATCGGATCATCATCCGGCCGTCTTCCGTGCGTCGATCCGCAACGAACTCCGCGCCCCGCACAAGTGTTCCGGACCAGGAACTCCCCGACCGCTACCAGCATAAGGGCAAGGGCATCCGCTGATTCATCAGCGCACGCCTGTCGATCCAAACCCTCGGTCCCCCCGATCCGTGTCGTCGAGCATCTCGACTTCACGGATCGTTGCATGCGCGACTGGGGCGATGACGAGCTGTGCGATGCGATCGCCATGCCGGATCGTGTAGGGTTCCTTGCTCAGGTTGATCAGCGCGATGAACATCTCGCCACGGTAATCGCTGTCGATCGTCCCCGGGGCGTTGGGAAGCGAGATGCCGTGCTTTGTGGAGAGCCCTGAGCGTGGTCGAACCTGTCCCTCAAACCCCATCGGGATCGCGCAGGCATACCCGAGCGGGATCTTGACGATCTGAAGCGGCTCGATCGAGACTTCTTCATCGAAGTCATGGCGGGGCAGGCAGGCCGCCAGATCGAGGCCGGCCGCTTGCGCGGACTTGTATTCCGGAAGGATCGCCCGCTCGTCAAGCCGTTTCACACGGAGGACAGCGGCGTTTACCCTTCCCCCGTTCGGCAGTTTGATCTCACTGCTCAGGTCGGATGGCAGAGGGGGATACATCACACGCGATGGGTTGGGCGTTTCTGGCATGCTCGATCATACACACGAAGAAAAACACCCGCTCAGTAGCGGGTGCGTGTCGCGGGTGTGTTCAGATCGTGTTAGAGATGGAGCGAAGGCTCGAGCTTTCCAATAACGCGTATGTCCTCTTCGCTCAGATTCCGACGAAGATCATCCAGCACGCGATTGAACGAATCAATCAGGCGTCGTGTAGATGCGATCGCGTTGTCCATGCTCGAGCGCCCGGTGACCTGTTTGATCAGGTCGGGCTGTTGCAGTTCTTCCAGATTCCGTTCCGAGATCGACTTGGCATCGAGCAATGACTTGAGGAGCATGACCGCATCGTCACGACGCTTCATTGTTTCCTCGATCATCCGCTGCTTTGCATTGGTCATCATGGGTTCGGCCTCCTCTGCCTGATCTGTGCAATGTGCGAATCAGTTGCTATTCAATACCGATCGGTCAAATCACAGAAACGGGTCCTCCCGCTGGGTCGTAATTGTCGCATTCTCAAACCGTTCCGTCAAGTTGACCCCGGATCTTGGGGTGCAACATAGGCGTTAATCCCCATCTTCATCGTCGTTTGTTCGTGATCCGTTCGATTTCTTGGTGATAAATCCAAGCTGGATCATCAATCCGATCCCCGTGAGGATCACCCAGACGATGGCCAGGACCGTGGCGGACTGGTTGAGGTATTCGGGTCGTTCGCCGTTGCTCGCCGTCAGGAGCGCACTCGTCGAAGCCATACACACCGCAGACCCGAAGAGACTGGTGACCAGCGCCGTGGTTCGCTTCGGGAGGACCACACCGATCAGCAATCCGAACGCGAAGCCCGCGAACCCGGCGGAGAAGCCGATCATCTTGTCGCGCGTAGGTCGTTTCTCGAGTTCCGCGGAGATCGTGCTTCCCAGATCACTCAGAAACTGACGAGAACGCTCAGCCGCGTCTTTGAGTTGCTGCTTCGTGTCCTCGTTCAGGATGTTGCCTTCCGGATCGAGACTGTCCACGCTCCGTTCCGCGGCTTCGCGTGAGAGGTCATCCCCGAGCGAGTTCGTCAGGTCGTTGAGCGTGTTTTCACCCGAATCAACCAATGCCGATTCGGTCGCGCTGGGATCGCCATCTGTGATGGTTGGGTTGTAATGCAGGAAGATCAGTGCACCGACGACGCCAGCGACGGCGAACGCGAACGCGGAGGTCATCGCGATCACGAGGCGAAACATCGCGAGCGCACACAACGCGCCGATGATCCCGCCGCAGACAAGCCCGATCACGCTCGGTGAGATGGATACGCCCCCGATGTCGAGGTTCGGGAACCCGATGAGGGGCATCAGGGTCGTTCCCACGAACCCGCCGATCGCGAGCCCGAACAGGAAAAACACAGGCTTGATCACCCGCGCACCCATGATCCAGAGCAAGAGCCCGGCCATCAGGGCAACGCCCAGAGGAACCGACCCGCCTTCCGGGAGGGCCTGCGCGAGCGTCAACGGTGTTGCAAGGGTGATCATCACTGTATTGTTGGGATGCAGGGGCGGGTTTTTCACCCTTTCGAGAACCGGTTATGAGAGGAAACTATCGGACAATCATCAATGAACTCAGCATACACACTCAGCCCAACCCGTTTTCCGGGCGATAATGCCGTATGCCTGAGGATCAGACACCAAACGCGCCGGGGGCCGAGCGTCCCGAAGACTCCGCCCAACTCGCAGAACTCCGCGAGCGGATCGATACCCTCGATCAGCAACTCGTCGATCTGCTGAACGCCCGAGCCAAGCTCGTCGTTGATGTCGGCACATTCAAGCGCGGCTCCAATACACCGATCTATGCACCCCATCGCGAAGCACAAGTACTCGCCAAAGCACTCGGACGATCGCAGGGCCCGTTGCCAAGTCGCACCATCGAGGGCGTCTATCGGGAACTCATGTCGGGGAGCTTCGCGCTCGAGCAGCCACTCCGGATCGGGTTCCTCGGCCCTCCCGGGTCCTACTCACACCAGGCATCGGTCAAGCAGTTCGGTTCCAGCGTGGATTACGAAGACCTCCAACTCATCGGAGGCGTCTTCACCGAGGTCCGACGCGGGCATGTGAACTATGGGCTCGTTCCAATCGAAAACTCCATCGGAGGCGGGATCACCGAGACCCTCGATGCCTTGGCAGAAAACGCCGGGCATGTTCGGGTGTACGCGGAGGTGCAGATCGAGATCAAGCACATGCTGCTCACGGATTGCAAGCCCCACGATGTGCGTCGGATCCATTCAAAGCCCGAAGTCTTCGCGCAATGCCGCAACTGGTTGAACACGCAGTACCCCCAGGCGGCGCTCCTCCCGGACGCATCCACCAGCCAAGCAGTCCAAACCGCGAAGAAAGAAAACCAGACAGCCAAAGAGATCGGTGCCGAGCCCGGCAGCGCCGCGATCGCGTCCGAACTCGCGGGTGAGCTCTACGGGCTTCCCGTGCTTTTCAGCAACATCGCGGATAATCCTGACAATATCACCCGTTTCTATGTCATCTCTCGCGAGCAGGCACTCCCCTCGGGAGACGACAAGACCGCGATCATGTTCGCGACGGACGACAAGCACGGGGCGCTCGTCGAGGTCCTCCAAGCGTTCCATGTCCAAGGCGTCAACCTGAGCCACATCGATAAACGCCCGAGCGGGCGTGAGAACTGGAGCTACACCTTCTATATCGATGCGCTCGGGCACCAAGACGAGGAGAACATGCAGCGGGCCATCGCCCAGGCGCGAGGGCACTGCAAGGAACTCCATGTGCTCGGGTCATTCCCTCGGAGCACCCGGATCCTCTGAATCCTGAATCACGCGAAGCGATGGCATACGATTCGTGATGCCGCGCAAACCAACCATCGCGATCTCGATGGGCGACCCCGGCGGGGTCGGGCCCGAGGTTCTTGTGCGCGCCCTCAACGATAAAACACGGCGTAGCAGCGCCCGATACATCATTCATGGTTCATCCACCGCGATGAACGACGCCGCACACGCATGCGATGTTGAACCTTTCTGGTGGCGTGTCGATGCCCGATCCGAACTCATCGGAACACTTGCATCACACGATGTCGTCCTTCTCGACGACGATCCACGCCTCGAAGAAGAGGGGCGTGAGATCGAGTTTGCGCGAAAACCCAACAAACTCTCGGGCTCGCTGAGCTTCGACTGGGTCCTCCGCGCAATCGAAGACACCAAACGCCCCGATGATGATCCGCTCCACGCAGACGCGATCGTCACCGCACCGATCAACAAAGAGGCGTGGGCCCTCGCGGGCCGATCCAAGTACCCCGGCCATACCGAACTGCTCGCTCAGCGACTCAACTCCAAACGCAGCGCGATGATGTTCGTGGGCGACAAACTCCGTGTGATCCTCGCGACGGTGCATATCCCACTCAACGAGATCCGCGACAAGCTCACGATCGGCGTGGTGCACAACGCGATTGATCTGGGGCACGAAGCCTGCCTCAAACTCGGGATCCCGCGCCCCCGCATCGCCGTGTGCGGGCTGAATCCCCACGCCGGGGAGAATGGTTTGATGGGCGATGAGGAGCAGCGACTCATCGAACCCGCGATCGATCTGGCCGTGAGTTCCGGGATGCAGGCCTCGGGGCCATATCCCGCGGACACCATCTACAACGCAGCCGTGGCGGGCAAATACGACCTCGTTGTCGCGATGTATCACGATCAGGGGCTCATCCCTGTGAAACTGTTAGAGCGTGACCTTGCCGTGAATGTCACTCTGGGGCTGCCGACCGTCCGCACCTCCCCCGATCATGGGACCGCGTTCGATATCGCCGGCAAGGGCATCGCCCACCCCGGTTCGATGGGCAACGCGATCGATCTGGCCGTCAGGATGAGCACCCCCAGCGCCTCGGAAACGCAACAAGTTTCACGCAACTGATTGCGGGTTTCTGATCTTGTGTTGACTTGGGTTCGGATCTGTGCAACACTGATCGCACTATGAAAACCCACAGCTGACAACAGACCGCTTCTTTCTATTCGCCATTTGCGAATAAAATGAACAGTTACCGCATCCCGGTTTCATCCGATGCGGTATCACTTCCCGGCATGTCCGCCGGATGCTTACGGGTTCATACCACAGGCACAATCAGATGACAGAACAAGGCAACCCCCACGGGGTCGAGCGCCGGGACCCTGCTCACGCAGACACCATGCCCGCGGCTGCTCCCCTGGAACAACACGACTCCCCAGCCGACACACCGCCGGACACCTCGGCGCTCGCGGAGATGCTGCGCATTGCGATCCCCTCCGTCGCGACGATGTCGTCGTACACCATCATGCAGTTCGCAGACAAGCTCATGGTCTCCCGCATCGGGCCAGAACCGGTCTATGTCTCCGCGCAATCCAACGGCGGGATCCTGTCATGGACACTCATCGCGTTCGTGCTCGGTATGACTGGGGTCGTCAACTCATTCGTCTCCCAAAACCTCGGTGCAAACAAGCCCGAGCGCGGCGCCGCGTACGCGTGGAATGGGCTCTGGGTATGCCTGGCATACTACATCCTTTTGATCATCCCGGCGATCTTTGTCGTCCCGATGTACTTCCGGACGATTCACTCCGGCCCGATCATGAGCACGCTCGTTGAGTTGGAAACGGACTACGCCATCATCATCCTCGCTGGCTCGCTCGGTGTGATGTGCTCTCGCACGGTTCATCACTATTTCTACGGGCTCCACCGCCCGTGGGTGGTGCTGATCAGCGCGATCTCTGCGAACCTTGTGAATGTCGTACTCAACCTGCTCTTCATCTTCGGCGACCAGCCCCTCACTTTCGAGGGCTGGGCCGGTGGCATCGTCAACCCGATCACGGTTGCCATCGCGTCGCTCGCTGAGTCGCTCGGGGTTGCCCCCATGGGCGTCATCGGCGCCGCATACGCGACCGTCATCGGCGGTTTCGTTGAGTTCCTGATCCCCCTCGCTTTGTTTGTATCCCCGAAGTATGCCCGCAAGTTCGGAACGCTCAGAGCATGGAAGCTCAGCGCCGAGTGCCTCAGGGGGCTCTGGAAAGTGGGGCTCGCCCCGGGGCTGATGTTCGTCAACGAGATCGTGTGCTGGAACATGCTGATGGTCTGGCTCGTCCCGATGGGTGGAAAAGCCGCGGGCGATGACCCCGTTCTGCACAACACCACCGGGTGGATCGCACTGCAGTACATGCACCTGAGCTTCATGCCCGCCGTGGGCTTGTCGATCGCAGCGCAGGCCATGGTCGGCAAATGCATGGGCATGAAACGCCCCGATCTCGCGACGAAACGCGCCTACCTTGCGCTTTACATCACGCTGGGATATATGGGGATCTGTGCGCTCGCGTTCGTTATCTTCCGGGCGGAGCTGATCGCCGTGTTCATCGACGACGCCACCCCGCCTGACCAGCGTGCCAAGCTCATCGAGATCGGTTCTGCCGTGATGATCGCCGCAGCGGTCTTCCAGCTCTTCGATGCGCTGGCGATCACGACATCCGCGGCCCTCCGAGGCGCGGGCGATACCGTCTGGCCGGGTGTCGCGACGATCGTCTTATCCTGGACCTGCATCATCGGGGTCGGCTACGGGCTCGTCTACTTTGTTCCCAGCCTGGGTTCGATGGGGCCGTGGATCGGGGCATCGCTCTATATCATCATGCTCGGCGTGGTCCTGGGGATCCGCTTCATGCAGGGGAAATGGAAGACCCTCTCGCTTGTCGACCCCGATACACCCGCGGACATCGACCCGATGGACGATCTGCTCGCAGATCCAACGATCGGGGCCGTCTAACCAACGCTTTCGCATGGGTTTGGGGCGATTCTGTCGCCCCAAGCCCGCGCTTTGCCAGTGGAGTCCGCCGGGTTCTTTGCCTAGAATCCGATTCCGCCCGATCCGCCGGGTGGGCAACCGATCAGGAGAACTGAATGTCGAACGATCCCATGGACATGGTGGTCGGTGCCTCGGGCACCTCGACCGTTGACACGAAAGCCGCGACCGATCTGCTCGAGCAGGGTCAGAAGGCCTTTGACGAAGGCGATCGCTCTGGCGCGATCGAATCGTTCCGCAAGGCGATCGCCGCGGACCCAACGCACATGGACGCCGCGTTCAAACTCGCGTATGTCCTCGATCTTTCGGGTGAGGAAGAGGAAGCCCTCGCGCTCTACGAGCGTGTCTGCGACAACTCCCCCGCGCCGATCAACGCGCTCATGAACCTCGCGGTCATGTATGAAGATCAGGGCGACTATGTTCGTGCGGAGCGCTGCCTGCGCCAGATCCTCGACACCAACCCCAGCCACACACGCGCACGCCTCTTTATGCAGGATGTGATCGCGTCCAAGGGAATGGTTATCGAGGAAGAGAACGAGCGCGACATCATGAAGCGCCGCGCACTGCTCGACACCCCCGTCACGGACTTCGAACTTACTGTTCGTGCACGAACCTGTCTCAAGAAGATGAACATCCGTACGCTCGGCGACCTGATCCGCATCAACGAAGCGGAACTCATGAGCTACAAGAACTTCGGCGAATCCTCGCTCGAGGAAATCAAGCGGATGCTCGCCGCCAAGGGGCTCCGTCTCGGACAGGGGCGCGAGGACGCGCACCGCGTCGCACGACGCCAGATCCTCGAGAAGCTCAAGGGAACCGGCAAGGAAGGGCTCCTCAACAAGCCCGTCTCCGAACTCCAGCTCTCCGTGCGTGCACGCAAGGCGCTCCAGATGCTCAACATTCAGAGCATCGGCGACCTGTGCTCACACACCGAAGCAGAACTCATGGGCGTCAAGAACTTCGGCGCCACCTCGCTTGTCGAGATCAAGGAAAAGCTCGTCAACTGCGGGCTCTCACTGCGTGAACTCGACGAGAACGAGTGATCCACAACCGACACGATTTCAATGCACCCGCCTATCCGGCGGGTGTTTTTCTTGCATACATGGTGCTGCCTTTGTATACTCCACGCTGATGCTAGCACCCATTGCCTGAATCCCGACCCGAGTTGTTCTGAGTACTCGACGCGAGCAGCGATGCTCGCATGACCTTTGAGCGTCACAACTCTTGTGTGCGCCATAAGGGATTCTCCATTGAAACATCACGACAAGCACGCCCGCAATACAGGCGGGTTTACATGCGTGCACTGCAAGTGCACAATCTCGTACCAATCGTTCGGCACACGCCAACGCAACCATTGCCCATCGTGCCTCTGGTCACGCCATGTGGACGAGAAGATCGGGGATCGAAGATCGCCGTGCAATCAACCCATGGAACCGATCTCAATCGCGACAAAGTCTGACGGCGAATGGTCGATCGTGCACAAATGCGTCGGGTGCGGCCAACTCCGCACCAACCGCATCGCGGGTGACGACGACGAGCTCGTGCTCCTCGCGTTGGCGTTGCGACCGATCAGCGCTCCCGCGTTCCCGCTCGATCAGTTCCCCCAGATGCGACAGCGCGGGTTTGAACCGCGGTACTGATTACGAATCGTCCGAGCACCCGGGTCCGCCCGGGTGCTTTTCTGCGTCCGCACCCTCACGCTCGCCCGTTTCGCGGAACTTCGCCCGACCGCTCGCGTAGTCCTCGGCGCTCCCGATGATGTCGGGGTCAGGTTGACCTTCGCAGTGCTGCTTGTGCAGGTGCTTGAGATACGGCACGCACCAACCACACCCGGTCCCCGCACCCAAGCACTCGCTGATTAGCGACGCGACGGGCGGGTCCTCCCGGCGGAGGTAGTTCACGATCTTCCGCTTGGAGACGCGGAAACACAGGCATACATGATCATCGGGCCGCATACTGGATTCTACATCCAAACCCGCACCCTGACGCCGGTTATGGGCGAACAGTAGGGAAGTCGGCTACTGTATTCATTCAACGAATCGTGTCCCCGGAGCCTGCATGGTCCTTATTTTTACCCTTACCGTCTTCCTGTCCGCGTGCCTGCTCTTTTCCGTGCAGCCGATGGTCGCCAAGACCCTCCTCCCCGTATTCGGTGGAGGTTCGTCCGTCTGGACGACCTGCATGCTCTTCTACCAGTCCCTCCTCCTCCTCGGCTACCTTTACGCCCACATCCTCATGACCCGGTTCGGACGCGTCGCCCAGATGCTCATCCACACCGCGGTCCTGATCCTTGCGCTCGGAGCAGGGATCATGTTCGACACACCCTCCGCACCACCCGAGGCATCAACCTTCCCCGTCCCGTGGCTCATCGGACAGCTCCTGCTCGTGTCGGGACTCCCGTTCTTCGCGATCTCCAGCGCGGGCCCGCTGATTCAGGGCTGGTTCGCCCGCACGGGGCACCATCGGGCCAACGACCCGTACTTCCTCTACGCCGCGAGCAACGCCGGCAGCCTGATCGGGTTGCTCGCCTATCCGCTGATCTTCGAACCCAACCTGGGTGTGTCCAATCAACGCGAGATCTGGCTGGTCGGCTTCGGTGTGTTCACCGTTCTCGCACTCTTCTCCGCATCGCGCACCAAGGGCAAGACCTTGGCCAAGCTCTCGCCCAAAGAAGCCAAACGACAACGCAAGCTTGAGAAGAGATTGACGAAAGAGAATCAGGAGCTCGAAGCCCGCGCTCCGATGGTCACACCATCGCCCGAGAGCGACGAGCACGCACCACACAAAGACGACGCGATCACATGGAAGCGACGCCTCTACTGGATCTATCTCGCCTTCGTTCCCAGCTCAATCCTGCTAGGCGTCACGAGCTACATCACCACGGATGTCGTCTCCCTGCCCCTGCTCTGGGTGCTCCCGCTCGCGCTCTACCTGATCACGATGATCATCGCGTTCAGCTCGCTCGTCGAACGCGCCGTCAAGGACTTTACCCGCCCCATGGTGATCCTCGTCATCGGTGCGATGGTCCTGATCATGGCCAACGAGCTCAACGCCGAGGGCCCGATGGCGCTGATCGTCATCGTCGAGCTCCTCCTGCTCTTCGCCATCGGCGTGGTCTGCCACGGGCGACTCTCGCTCGATCGACCCGACGCCAAGCACCTCACGGAGTTCTACCTGCTCATGTCCGTCGGCGGCGCGCTGGGCGGACTTTTCAACGGCATCTTCGCCCCGCTCGTATTCAACACCAACCTCGAGTACCCCATCGCGCTCGTGCTCGCCGTCGCGGTCCTCCCGTGGAGCAATGACCTCGTCGGCATGAGCGTGGAAAAAGCCAGACGAATCAAGCTCTCAAGACGCATCGCGTTGCCGACGATCGCCCTCGCATATGTCCTTATGATGGGTTTCTTCGGCGATGATCTCACCCGGTTCGTGCAGGAACTCATCACGGGCAAGCCCTACGAGCAGGTCCCCGTGGACATGACCCTCGTCGCCCTCATGTCCGCCGTGCCGCCCCTGCTCGTCTACCTCGCCTGGAAAGACGGGCTCGCCTGCGCCATGACGCTGCTCATCCCCATGCTGGCCATCCAGTACACCACGGCAACCGATGCGCAAACCATACACCGCAAACGCACCTTCTACGGCATTCACGAGGTCACGAGCCAGCGACTCTACGACGCGTTCAACGACCGATTCGTCAACATCCATGTCATCCACCACGGCACCACCATCCACGGGATCCAATACAACGAGCCCGATCTCGAACTCGAACCGCTCGGCTACTACCACTTCAACGGCCCATGCGGGATGATCATGAGCACGATCAAGAACATGCGCCCCGACGGCGCTCGCATCGGCATCATGGGGCTGGGCTCCGGCGCGATCGCAGCGCACGGACGCGAGCAGGACGAGATCATCTTCTTCGAGATCGACCCAGAGGTCGAAGCCATCGCACGCGACCCAGAACTCTTCACCTTCCTCGAGAAAGCACCCGCGGACATCGAGGTCCGCCTCGGCGATGGGCGCAAACTCATCGAAGACTCCGAAACGATGGGCGAAGAGAAGTTCGATCTCATCCACGCGGACGCGTTCAGCTCGGACTCAATCCCGACGCACCTGCTCACCGTGGAAGCGATCAATCTCTACTTCGATCGACTCGAAGACGACGGCATGGTCGTCCTGCACATCTCGAACCGATACCTCGATCTCATGCCGCTCGTGTTCGAACTCGCGGTACAGACGACGCCATACGCACCCCTCGTCGCGATCGACAATAATGTGCCGGAAGAGCAGCGGATGTATCGGTTCCCCTCCGTCTGGGTCGTTCTGGCACGCAACCCCGAGACCGCAGAGCGTCTGCTCAGCGCGGGGATGGAAAGCTATATCATCGACCCCGAGGATCGGATCCGCGTCTGGACCGACGATTACTCGAACATCATCTCCCTCATCAACTGGCGCTGATCTGAGCACCCGATCCGACCGAGGTACCCACCCATGGGAATCCCAAACGCAAAGCTGACCTACCAGACCGCCGGCGAATCGCACGGCCCCGGCCTCGTCGCCACGATCCTCGGCGTCCCCGCCGGACTCACGATCGACACCGATGTCATCAACCGCGAACTCGCACGACGACAGGGCGGCTACGGACGCGGCGGACGCCAGAAGCTCGAAACCGACACCATCGAGATCATGACCGGTGTGCGGCGTGGCAAGTCCATCGGTGCACCCATCACCTTCATCGTCAAGAACCGCGACTCGCGACTCGACGACCTCGAGCGCACCCCGCCCGTCCACCGCCCCCGACCCGGACACGCCGATCTCTCCGGCAGCATCAAATGGCTGAC
Source organism: Phycisphaerales bacterium (assembly GCA_965216865.1). Lineage (GTDB taxonomy): Bacteria > Planctomycetota > Phycisphaerae > Phycisphaerales > UBA1924 > UBA1924. The sequence continues at coordinate 912,655 of OZ244206.1, read as the reverse complement.
CACCGACTGCCGCGAAACACTCGAACGCGCCAGCGCTCGCGAGACCGCCGCCCGCGTCGCCGCAACTTGCGTTGGGCGTCTGATCCTCAAAGAGATCTTCGATGTTGAGGTCTTCGGCTTCGTCCGCTCGATCCTCGATGCACGCACCGATGCCGAAGTCACATTCCAGAATCTCGACACGCTCCGAACGCACCGCGATGAGTCCGACACATACACCCTCGATCGTGAAACCACCGAAGCACAGCGCGACATCATCCGCCAGGCCAAGATCGACAAAGACACCGTCGGCGGCGATGTCGAGTGCCATGTGTTCAACTGTCCCCCCGGCGTCGGCACATCCATGAACTGGTACGACAAGCTCGACGCACGCATCGCCTACGCCGTCATGGGGATCCAGGCATTCAAAGCCGTCCAGATCGGACTCGGCGCGGAATGCTCCAAACGCCTCGGATCACAGGTTCACGACCCGATCCACTACGACGCGTCACGCATCAACGAGCCCTCGCTCGGATTCGTCCGCACCTCCAACAATGCCGGCGGAACAGAAGGCGGCATGACCAACGGGCAACCCGTCGTCGTCACGGGCACCATGAAACCCATCGCGACACTCCTTCAGGGTCTGCCCAGCGTGGACCTCAATACCAAAAAGCCCGAGCACTCGCAATACGAACGCTCCGATGTGTGCGCTGTGTCCGCGGCGAGTGTGGTGATGGAGAATGTTGTTGCGTTCGAGGTCGCCAGCGCCTTCATCGAGAAGTTCGGCGGCGACAGCGTCATCGAAACCCGTGCAAACTACGAGGCATTCCTCGATGTTGCACGCACCCTCCCACTCGAACAGCGCGGCGACGCATCCCCCGATTCGGTCATCGCCTGAGCATATTCTGTGAAAAATCACATGCATTCTCATGCTCGAACGCATGTTGCGTCGATCAGTCCGGAATCAGCGGAGCTGATTCTGTTCATGCGACTTGAATCCAACCAAAGGATGCCATGCAACCGCACGCTGTGATTGCACGAATATGTCCGTTGGTGAACAAACATCCCGATCTCTCTCCGAGTACCGCTCAGCCGTGCTGTGATTCTCCTCTAGACATTGAGCCGGTGCTCTCTCCAGCCTCGCCCGATCCCTCCGGGCGAGGTTTTTTATGCACTGATACGAGCGCGTAATCGAGATTCAACACCGTCCCAATCATCCCTTGTCATCGCGTACACCGCTGTATCCCGCAGCGCCCGGTCGGGCATGATCATGTGGGCCCGCAGCATCCCCTCGAACACCGCTCCCAGCTTCTCGATCGCAGCGCGTGATGGCGCGTTGCGCGCATCCGTTCGCAGCTCCACCCGCACCGCCCCCAGCGTATCGAACGCGTGCGACAGCATCAGGTGCTTCATCGCTGGGTTGATCTTCGTCCCGCGTGCGCTCCTGGTGATCCAAGTCGAGCCGATCTCCATGCATCGGTGCTCGGGACGGATGTTGAGATAGCTCGTCGATCCGATCGCTTTTCCCGTCGCGTTGTCGATCACCGCGAAGGTGACCGTGCTGGGACGCCGAACTTGGAACTCGACATACCGGCGCACCTCATTGATCGTCTTCACGCTCGACCGCATCGGCACATACGCGAACACCCCGTCATCGATCGCATCGCACAGGTCCCGCGCATGCCGAAGATCCAGCGGCTCAAGCGTCACAACATCGTTGCGAAGCGTCACGGGTTCGGGAACCATCGGCGTCAGCAAATCGAACATACGCTATGGTAAACCTCAACCCATGAGCGAGCACACCCCATCCCGACTCCCAACCGCCTTCGTCCGCGTCTCCAAATGCCCGATATGCCGCTACTCGCTCAAAGACCTCGCGGACGACGCGCCGTGCCCGGAATGTGGCACAGAGATCGATCGAGTTCTGTTTACTTCTACAGAGTTCAATAAAGCGGTGATGCAAACAAAAGACTGGTGTACCCTCTGCATCGGTTCATGGGCGATCTTGGGTGCGATTCAATTTTTGCCTGTCATATATGCAATAGGAACAGTTCAATCAGGACAAATTAGTATCCTCGGCCTGTTCTTCATGTTGTTCGTCATGGTGATTGTGCTGACAGGTCTCATCGTGAGTGTCAACTGGTATAGAAATGCACACCTGCTCGTCTATCGAACCGTGCACCGTAGTCGTAAAGGAAAAATCCTGCTGCCGCGAAGAGTGATAGGGATGACCATGTTGGGGTTGGGTTTGTTGATGCTCTTCGCAGGGCTATGTGTGTTTAACTAGTAGCACCAATCAATGCAACACGCGGAACACTTCCGCCTCATCCGTCAATCCCTGCTTCACCTTCTCCAGCGCATCGACCTTCATCGGCGCGAACCCCGAATCGACCGCCGCCTCGTACAGGGTCACGCCGTCCGCCCGCTGGGCGGTCAGCTGACGCAGCTGATCGTTCATCAGCATCAGCTCGTGGGCCGCGAGTCGTCCCTTGTACCCCGTGCCAAAGCAGGTCTCGCACTTCTCGCCGTTGTGTGTCCCAGCGCCGCCGCAGTTCGTGCACAGGCGACGCAGCAGACGCTGCGCCAGCACACCCACCAGCGAACTCGTCACAAGGTACGGCTCAACGCCGATATCCAACAAACGCGGGATCGCGCTGGGCGCATCGTTCGTGTGCAAGGTCGCGAGCACAAAGTGACCCGTCAATGATGCCTGAATCGCCAGCTGTGCCGTCTCCGGATCGCGGATTTCGCCGACCAGGATCACATCCGGGTCCTGACGAAGCAACGAGCGGAGCCCCGTCGCGAAGGTCACGCCGCGCTTGTTGTTCACCTGCATCTGCGAGATGCCGTCGAGGTGATACTCGACCGGGTCCTCGATCGTCATCACATTGCGTGAGTCGCGATCGATGCGACCGAGCGCTGCGTACAGGGTCGTTGTCTTACCAGAACCCGTCGGGCCCGTGACGAGCAGGATCCCGTTGGGACGCTCGACACAATCCATGAGTGCCGTCTGCAGACGCTTGCTCATCCCGATCGCCGAGAGATCAAGCTCGTTCTGCGACTGGTCGAGCAGACGCAGCACGATTCGCTCGCCGAAGATTGTTGGGATGACGCTCAAGCGGATATCGATCTTCTTCTGACCGATCCGCACCGTCGTCTGTCCGTCCTGCGGCGAGTGCCGGTTCGCAATATCCAGCTCCGTCATCACCTTCAGACGCGATGAGATCGCCGACGCGAGCGACAGCGGGGGGGCAAACGCGTCCACGAGCATCCCGTCCACACGGAACCGGATCGCCAGGCGTTCCTCCATCGGGTGCACATGCACATCCGACGCGTTGCGACGCAGCGCCTCAAACAGGATCATGTTCACAAGACGGATAACGGGCGTCTGCCGCGCCTGCGCGAGCAGGTCGTTGCTCTTGCCGATCGCGCCCGCCGCCTGCTCGATCGCGTCCTGATCGAGCGGGATATCCTCGACGATCTCCGTGACAAGATCGCCGCGTTGCTCAAACCCGCGGTTGATCATGCTTGCCACCGCGGCACGCGGCACAAGCACCACATTGATCGGCGCGTCGAGCACATCCTCGAGCATCGTCAGCACACTCGGCTGCATCGGGCGGCTCGTCGCGATCACATACACGCCCTCGCGCCGCTCGATGCACGCCACGCTCTGCGCCCGCGCATCCTCCTGATCAACCAGTTCGTAGAATCGCGATGCCGACTCGCTGAGCTTGGGCTCTGCGATGTAGTCCAGACCCGTACGCTGCGCCAGGAGCTTGAGCGCGCTCGTCTCGTCGAGCGCCATCGTCTGCAGCATCACATCCCACGGCTCGTCGTCACTCCCCGGGATCGAAGCGAACGCGCGCAGCTGATCCCCGCTGAGTTTGAGATCCCCGAATGCCCGCGCCGCGTCGTTCCAACGATCGACTACGATCGCCGCAGCGTTCTCGTCGCGCTTCGCGTCACCCTTCTTCGGGTCGCGTTTAATGATGCCATTCACCTTGCCCATGCCGATGCGTCCTCGCTCTGACCCTTAAGAACCGATGACTTCGCTGACCTCAACGGGCGCCGGCTCCATCAGCGGTGCCGTGGCGGATGACTCATCATCCGCCTCAGGAATCTCAAACTGCTCGATCGGGCGGAACTCCGCATCGATCACCGCGGGCTCAAGCTCGGGCAAATGGTCCTCGACCTGCATCTCCGCCTGAGGCCCCTGTGAGAACAGCTTCAGATCATTGAAGTTCGGGTCTGTCATAATCCGAGGCGTCAAGAACACATACAGCTTCGACTGGTTATTCACCTTGTTCGTCCGCCGGAACAACTCGCCCACTAGCGGGATGTCCCCAACAAACGGAACCTTGACGATCGTGTCACGCACATCGTCCACAGTGATCCCGCCCAGCACGATCGTGCCATTGCTCGGGACGGTCACGCCGCCCTCAACCGTGCGCCGGTTCGTCGCCGGTGGGAGCCCGTCGCTGCCGATACCAATGAAGTTCGAAAGCTCAACATAGTACTCCATGCGGATAAAACCGGCCTTGGAGATCGAGGGCGTCACACGGAGGGTCGTGCCTGCTTCAGCGTACCCGCCAAAGCCTTCCAGCGCATCGCCACCGTTCGTGCCCGATGTCACCTCGGAGTACGGCTGCTCTTCGATCGACACGATCTCAGATTCCTGATTATCGTTGACCAGAAGCTGAGGCGTCGAGAGAATCCGCACATCCGTGTTCGTCTGCGTCGCGTTGATAATCAGCGGGACCGCGTCCGTGCTGATCAACGCCTGCGTCAATCCCGAGAGACTGGGCGAGACCGTCTTCGGATCGGTGAAGTTGTCACGCGAGCTGAGCCCGAAGTTTGTCCCCAGTGAGAAGTCGCCCCGGTTGAGCTGCGTCTCAAACGCCAGCGTGTAGTCCTGGTTGTCCGCGATCGACACGATCATCGCCTCGATATACACCTGCGGCCGCTGCTGATCGAGCTCGCTGATCAGGATCTCAACGCTCTCTTGCTGCTTGATCGGTGCATTGATCACCACCTGGTTGTTCGACTCGTCCGCGGTGATCGTGATCTTGTCCGGGTCAAAGGCCCCGGGCTCATCCCCAAAGACGGGGAACCCATTGATAAACCCGCGATTGGTGCGTCCCTGCGCCCCGGAGAGAATATCCGAATCACCCGTCTGCGACTCGCCCTTGATGATCGAGTTGAGCAGATCGGTCACTGTGAGCGCGTCCGTGTGATCGAGCTTGTAATGACGGATCACCACACGCTCGTCTTCTGTCTTGAGTTCCTCGAGCAACGCCGCAAGCTGCGCCTGCTGTTCCGCTGTTCCGTAATAGATGATGTTTCCACGCGTCGTATCAACAACCATGACCGGCCCGCCCTGACCCTCATCGCTGGTCGTGCCGAACTGATTGTTCTGATTGTTGAAGTTGTTGAACCCGGTGAACTGATTGGTCGTCGTGTCCTCAATCAGAATCACCTCGCCAAGACCACGACGCTTCGCGATATCCGCGATCTGCGACGCCGAAGCACCCGCGAAATAGTTGCGCGGCTCAAGCGTATTCGCAACATCAATCACCCCGAGTAGCGAACGCACACGCTCGATCTCGTTGTTGGTGCCACGGAAAATCAACGCGTTACCCTGAGGGTCGACCGTGATGCGCTCGCCGATATTGGAAAGCGTGCCACCGTCGAGCGTGAGCAGGTTCTGGTTGTTATTCTGGTTTCCGCCGCGGTTGTTGTTCCCACCGGTGAAGTTCAGCCCGGTCCCCCCGGAGTTTCCCCCGACAAGCCCAACAACCCGATTCAGCGCCGTCGGTGCCGCGAGATGATCCAGCTCGAAGCGGATGTACTCCTGCTCCTGATCACGCTGAATGAGCTTCTCAACCATCGACTCAATCCGCGCGATATCACGCGAGCGAGCATTGATGATCAACACCCCAAGCTCGTCGACCGCCTGAATCGCGTTCGTACTCTGCTGGTTCGCACCACCCGTGGCGTTCGGGCCACTGAGCATCGCCTGCAACGGCCCAACCAACAAACTCGGCTTGATGTTCGGCGTCTCGATGATCTTCGTCGTCGCCAACACATTACCAAACACCGGTTTCACATCACCAGTCGGCTGCACAATGTAGAAACCCGTCGCCGGCTCGAAGGTCACCGTGAAGTTGTACTGATCGAGCATCGCGTCCAGAAGATCGATCAGGCGACTCTTGGGGACCTCAACGGGAGCGTTGAAAGCGACCTCGCCCTCCGGCGAACCCTTCACAACAATGTTGATGCCCATCTGATCGCCGACAAAGTTAATCAGCGTCGTCAGTTCCATCGGCTCCGAGAAAGCCGAGAACGAGATCGTCTCCTCGGGCTGCTCAGAGACGGGCTGGGCCGACCGCACAGGACGATCGTTGCGAGCCGGGCGCGATGCCGCATCCTCAGGCAGTGCCATCTGCCCCATCGCCGAGGCGCTCATCGCGCACCCAACCACACCCATCAGCATCAGATTTGTCTTCTTCATCCGTTTCGCCACCGCGATCTCCTTGCCGGGCACAACCGCCCGCAAAGGGTCTATCGTCCAATCGTCGCCGAGCCCGATCCAAAACAATCGTCGGCATTATACAGTAGCCCGTAAGCCGTACTTTCGGGCCTTTTTACTCCTTTCGGAGCAAGTTCATGCGCATCGTGAGTCTCATCCCATCGGGCACCGAGATCGTCGCCCTGCTGGGCGCAACCGATGCCCTCGTTGGGCGTTCCCACGAGTGCGATTTCCCCTCCGAGATCAAGTCCGTCCCCGCGCTCACCGCCCAGAACACGCACTACGACCCCGAATCCGGGATCGACGCCAAAGCGATCGACACCCAGGTCGCCGCCGCGACCCAGTCCGGGCGCTCCCTCTACACGATCGACGAGGAACAACTCGCCGAGCTCGCGCCAGATCTGATCATCACTCAGGATCTCTGTTCCGTCTGTTCGATCGATCTGGACGCCGTCCAACGCGTCGCAGAACGCATCCCGTCCAATCCACGCGTCCTGACACTCAACCCCCAGAGCATCGAGGACATCCTCGATGACATCTACCGCGTTGGGGACGCGATCGGGATGAGTGAACAAGCCATGCATCAGGTCGTGAAACTCCGACAAAGAATGGATCGCGCCGAGGAGCACATCAACCCCTACGACGACGGCCCGGTCTGTGGGTTCATGGAATGGACCGACCCGATCTACATCGCCGGGCACTGGAATGTCCAACTGATCGAACGCGCCGGCGCCCGACACCCACTCAACGAAGCCGTCGCCAAACCTGGCTCCGGTGCCGCCGTGGGGCCACAGCAGGCCGAACGCCTCGCCGGGCATTCCATTGCCGTCAACAGCGAAATCTTTGCCGCCACCAACCCCCGATATCTCGTCATCGCTCCATGCGGACTCACACTGAGCCAGGCCAGACACGAAGCAAACCAACTCTTCAGAAACCACGCATGGTTCCGCGATCTCCCAGCCGTCAAGGACCGGCGTGTCGCCATCGTGGACGGGAATCAGATGTTCAACCGACCCGGGCCACGCGTTGTCGACGCGCTCGAGTTCATGGTCGCGTTCATCAACGATCGACCCAACCTCATCCCCGACGAGTTCCCATACGAGCGCTGGAAGCCGGATACTCAGGATTCCTGATCATCCTCGCCGTTGTGCTCAAAGACCTCTGCAGCACCATCGAACGAGATCGAATCAATGGGCAGCTGGGGCGGTGCCGGGAGCGTGAAACTCCGAAGCTCCTCAACCTCATCCTGAACATCCTGCAGACGCGTCTCCAGCGATTCGGTCTCTACGACAGGCCCAACCGATGTCGTCGGCTCCACACGCGTCGTCTCGGTCGCGGACGACACAGCCGGTGCGGGCTGCACATCTGTCCGAGGGGTGTGCTGCTGCGGGGCATCAGACGCCGAGAACTCCATCGACCCAGCCGTCGGCATCGACGAACCCAGCGATTCCGCCCGCTGGATCAGCGTTCCCAGCCAAACCCCCGCCTGCTCCACACGCGTAGACAGCTTGTGCAACGATCCATCCAGCAGGGCCTGCAACTGCCCGGACTGATTCCCCATCCGATCCGTAACCTCGTTCGCGATCTGCGATGACGCAGCGATCGTTTCTCGGAGGGTCTTCTGCGCGACCTGCAACTGCGAGAGTTCCGTCGACGCGAGTCGCAGCTTCTGCTCCAGATCAGGCCCAATCTCCCGGATCACAACCGCGGCCTCCTGCATCGGACCAACGATGTGTTCCTTGCGAGACTCAAGCTGATCAAGATCAGCCGCGGCCTCGAGCAGCCAGTCCCCGAATGTACTTCGCACACCCTCAGCCTGCGTCTGCAGGTCTTCCAACTGCCGGTACACCCGATCCAGCGAAGCCAGCTGTGTTTCACCGCGTTCCACCAACGATTCAATGCGTGCCAGCGGCGAGTCCGCAAACACCGGGTTCTCCGGGTCCATGCCAAGCGCTCGCATCGCCGTGCTCGCCGCGTCGATCAGCGGCTGGATCGAAGAGCCAACCGTCTCCACACGCGACTCGATCCGATGCATGGTCTCATCGGCGCGTTTCCCCAACGCCTCGCCCGCCTCGTTCGCCTTCTCAAATGCCTGCGCGATCGCACGATCGATCTCAGCCCGTGCCGCGTCAACGCGTGCGGTCAGGGTCTCGATCCCCTCATCATTGATCTGCTCACTCTTCCCGATCGCCTCGCGCAATGCCTCAAGTCGAGCATCGATCGATAGCCCTAGCGCTTCAAGCTCGCCCGCGTGTTCCTGTGTGCGTTCGATCGCCTCGGAGGCACGCCGCTCGGCCAACTGCACCCGTGATTCCGCATTCTGGATCAGATCGTTGATCCGTGCCTCGCTCGCCGCCAGTCGCTCGTCAATGACCCGGTCGATCCGCTCGCTCACCGCCTGCGCATCCGGAAGTGCCTGCTGAACCCGCTCAAGAAGCTGGTCCGTTCGCTCCGCACGCTCGTCGATCATCTTGAGCATCCGGATGCCCGCCTGCAGGCGCTTGTTCACGGAATCGCTCGTCTCATTGCAACGCTTGATCATCGCGTCCGCGTCCGTCGAGAAGTCCTCGAGCACCCGTCCCTGTGCACTCGCCTGCGCGATGATCCCCTTAAGGGTCTCGGCATACTTCGCGAACGCGCTCGCATCCAGAACCCGCGGCGTCAGGAACATTTCGTCCGTTTCACCCTTCTCGATCGTCGCGCGTGGCTCAACGATCGCCCCGTTCCCCTTCCCCGGATCCGTCGTCATCCGGAGAGTCGCTTTATGCCTCAGGCCTTCATTGCTCATGGATCGGGCTCCAATCCCCTCATCGGGGCAACACAGCGCATTTCTCGCGCTCCTCCAGCGCGAACCAAACCCACTGCGTCCTAATAACTTCGGCACAATCGGGTCACACGCTCAAGAATCGCCGCCCCAGACACCCATTTCCCGCGCGATTTTCACACCCACGCATACACTCACATGTGAAGAAACGCAACGACAAGCCCGATCTCACCGATGCAACCCGCGGCAAGCGCCTCCAGCGCGTCATGGCAGACGCCGGAGTCGGGTCCCGACGCGCCTGCGAGTCCATGATCGAGAACGGTGATGTCACCGTCAACGGGCACCTCGTCGCCACCCTCCCAGCATGGGTCGATCCTGACGAAGACCGCATCGTCGTCGCAGGAAAGGTGCTCCCAAGACCAGATCGCAAGATCTATGTCATGCTCAACAAGCCGCCCAGGACGCTCTCCACCGCGAAGGACGAGCCGGGCGCGGATCGACGCACCGTCACAGAACTGGTCGATCACCCCGCTGCACCCCGCCTGTTCCCCGTCGGAAGACTCGATTACGACACCGTCGGGCTCATCCTCCTCACCAACGACGGCGAACTCGCAAACCGCCTCACCCACCCCAGATACGGCGTGCCAAAGACCTACCGCGTCGCCGTCAAGGGCTCCCTCGACGAGGAGGCAATCAAAGAGCTCGAACGAGGGATCTACCTTGCACAGCGAAAAGCAGGACGAACTGACGGGGCCGCACGCACGGCCCATGTTGAAATCGCCCTTATCGCCCGCGAACGCGACAAAACCGTCATCGAACTCACCCTCAGAGAAGGACGAAACCGACAGGTACGACGCATGCTCGCAGCGGTGGGGTACCCCGTCAAGAAGCTCGAACGCGTCGGGATGGGCCCCGTCAAGCTCAAAGGACTCGCACGCGGCCAATGGCGTGAACTCACCCGCGAAGAGATCCGAGCACTCAAACGAGCCGCTGCAGATCAACGCGCTGACAAGAAGAAGTCCGAACCAGGCTCATCCAGCGGGTCTCGCAGAGCACGAGCACGCAAGAAGGCACAGCAGCAGCCCCAAGACCGCAAACAGCCGTACATCGCGCCCGATGCAGCAACAAACAGCGCGCAGATCCGAAAGAGAAAGATGAAGAACGCGATCAATCGGGCAACGAAACCCGCCCCGGATCGATCAACTTCACCCAAGCCGCCGCGCGAAGATGCCGAATAACCCGCTACAGACCCACAGGGCACGCCGCGTCGTTTGAGTTGCCCCCATCGCGAGCGCAACCAGCCCATACATGACCGATCCAACACCCAACACCCAAGAGAACAACGCAGCCGATTCCCGTGATTGGAAGTCGGAAGCCGAGCGCATCTTCATCGTCACCAAGATCGGCGTCATCGGGCTCTACAAGTCCCAGCTCCCCCGCATGGCCGCCGCGCTCGCGTTTAGGACCATCTTCTCCATCATCCCCGTCATGGCCATCGGGCTCCTGATCTTCGGCTCCATCGTCTCCGAAGATCAGGTCGAGTCGGGTGTACGCCGAGTCCTCGACTTCGCCGGGATCTCCCAGATCTCCACGATCGACCCCGCTGCGCCCGATTCCCAACTTGTCACAGGGGAGCTCTCACCAGACGAGGTCATGGAAACCATCGAAGAAGCCGCCGAAGAGGAAACCGAACCCCAATCAGATCCTTTCGCCGACGCAGACCTCGAACAGGTCATCACAGACCTGATCAACCGCGTCAACACCTCCATACGCAATGTTCCCACAGGGTGGATCGCGCTCACCTCGGGGCTCGTCCTCCTCTACGCGGCGATGTCGATGCTCATCGAGATCGAAAAGTCATTCAACCAGCTCTGCGGCGCACCCGGAGGCAGACCCTGGCTCCGCAGAATCATGCTCTACTGGACAATCCTCACCGCGGGCTCACTCCTGCTCGCAGCGACCTTCCTCGCGGGAGACGCGTTTACACGCTGGGTGGTCTCCATCGCAGGGCAGGATTCCCTCGTCGGCGCCGTCATGGCCGGCTATGGCGTCTCCGTCCTCATTTCCACCCTCCTGCTCCTCGGTGCCTATACCACCATCCCCAACACCCGGATCAAGTTCCGATCCGCACTCGCCGGCGCGTTCTTCGCCGCGATCCTCTGGGAACTGGGCAAGCTCGGATTCACCACCTACCTGCGATACACCACCACATACTCCAAGTTCTACGGCTCCGTCGCGATCCTCCCCCTCTTCCTCCTCTGGATCTACCTCACCTGGCTCATCGTCCTCTTCGGCGTCCAGGCGAGTTACGCCCTCCAGAACTTCCAACGCCTCGTCCACTCCAAGCTCAACCCCTCAGCCAACGACGAATCAGACGCCCCCCTCATGGATCCACTCGTCGCCTTGAGCGTCGCGCATGCCATCCAGCGTGGATTCCAGACCGGGAACCCGGTCACCGCGGATCAGGTCGCCGAGCAGACCAACCTCAAGCCATCGCAGGCAACCGATGTGATCGCCGTCCTCCATCGCGGCGGGTTCATCCATCGGGTCGAAGAAGGCGATCGCGACGCGGCTTGGACCCCCGCACGACCCGCCGATCAGATCCCGCTCGAGGATGTCCTCAAGAGCGCCTATCGCCTCGACGCCTTCCGCGTTTCAGCCGCAGACGACCTGCTCCCGGACACCGTGCTCAAAGCCGCGGAAGGGTCATGTTCGGGAATGACGCTCGCGGATCTGGGGGCGGAACCATCCCCCGATTCGTCTGACGCATGAACCAATCCTTGATCCGCCTTCAACGACCCAATCCGGGGTTCTGCCTATACTTCCCGTCCCCATGAACTACATTCAACTGACCGAGTTTTCGATCTATCTCCAGCAACGCCCAGGCGAACTCGCAGGCCTGCTGGATGCCGCGCACGCAGCAGGTGTGGAGATCATTTCCCTCTCCACCACCGAGCATCTCGACCGCGGATGCGCCCGCCTGCTGGGACACCCGGAAGATTCCCTCCGTGCGGTTTGCGAATCCATGGTCGACGCAGGCGTGGGGCCCGTTGTCGAAGCACCAGTCATCGGGATCAGCGTCGAGGACCGCCCGGGCGTGGTCCGCGACCTCACCGTCCTCATGGCCGACAACCGGATCAATGTCCGCTACTGCTACTTCGTCCCCGCCTCCAAGGTCTCGACGCACACCCTCTGCGTCTTCCGCTTCGACGAGCACGAGAAAGCCATCGAGCTCATCGAGAGCACCGACTGGCCAACCGACATCATCGACTCCATGAGCGAGCTCGACGCAACAGGCGATTCCGCGGACGAATCCGCCGCCTGATCGCGTCAACCACGCGCAACCGCACGAATACACGCGTATACTCGACCAGATCGCGCATCCCGCGCGCACATCGACCCCAGATCGGAGCAACACATGGGAATCGAAGGCGCCATCACCACTGACAATGTCCTCACGACTCAGCTTCGGCGTGTCGTGAACTGGGCACGCCGTTCAAGCCTCTGGCCGATGCCCTTCGCGACCGCGTGCTGCGGGATCGAACTCATGGCCACCGCATCCTCACGCTACGATCTCGCCCGATTCGGCGCCGAGGTCATGCGATTCTCTCCCCGCCAGGCAGACCTGATGATCGTCGCAGGACGCGTGAGCGTAAAGATGCTTCCCGTCCTCCAGCGCATCTACGAGCAGATGCCAGAGCCCAAGTGGGTCATCTCCATGGGCGCATGCGCTTCCACCGGCGGCGTCTTCGACACCTACGCCACCGTCCAGGGCGTCGATCAGTTCATCCCCGTTGATGTCTATGTCCCCGGCTGCCCGCCCCGACCCGAGATGCTCATCGAAGGCGTTATGGCCATCCAGCGCCACATTGACGAAGAAGGCATGCCCCCAACCGACTCCGGCGGCAAGCGCGTCCCACTGGGCATCACCGTCCAGGCACCCACCCACGCACTCAAGCCCCAGCCCGTCGGCCTCAACTCGACCAACTGAGCTCAAAGCAACAGACCCACAAACACAAAACGCCCCGGATCATCCGGGGCGTTCTTTGTTGTGCAGCACTTGAGCAGCACGCAGAAGGCACCCAAAAACGAAGACCCCCCGGGCGAACCCGAGGGGTCTTGATGGTTTGGTTGATTCATACTCGATCAGATCGAGCAGATCATACCGGTCGGTTCGCAGCGATTAGCGGCGACGACGACCTGCAACCAGGCCACCCATACCGAGCACTGCGAGAGCGCCGGGTGCGGGGACGTAGGAGATGGTGACGGTACCGCTGTTGTAGAACGAGTCGATGTCACCGGGGTTGTCGTCGAAACCAACTTCGTGGACTTCGATGGAGAGCATGCCGGAAGCGTCAAGGACGAGACCGGATGCCTGCGAGCCAGCGTAGTTCTGGTTCGAAACGGTGAATGCATCGCCAGCTGCGACATTGACGGACTCAGCACCATTGAAGGTCATGGTGTTTTCGTCAGCCCAGCTGATTCCGAGAGTGGTGAGGTTCACGTCCCAAGCGATGTTGGTGATCGAAGCACCAGCACCAACAAAGACATTGAGGAACTCGTTCTGGGGATCACCCTGGAAGCCCCAGGAGTTCACGCCGGAAACGTCGATGGTGATGCTGTTGCCAGCGACTGCGGTGCCTGCGAGTGCTGCGACTGCTGCAAGTGCGATCGTCTTCTTCATTTTAGTTCTCTCTTTCTTAAACTCAGTGTTTGCTGACGCTCCGCACGCCAACAAGGTAACCCAAAGTGAGGGTATCCCTTAGACAGAAAATCGCGTTGATCTGAGTGTGTTTGTCGTCTCTTACCCAAGAAACGCATCAGGCCGTTCTGAACGAACTGCCAACCCTTCTCTCTGCTCTCTTCAGTCGGAGAGGTCCCCAACGAGACTGAGTGTACTACATTCAAAAGATCAGTCAACACCCGCAATCGCAATTCGGAAGTAATTCTTTTCAAAGCAGTTATTTGCGAAGATAGGCATTCTGTGCCGGAACTATTCGAAACCGCCCACACTGCGAAATCAGTCACTCAAGGCCACGGGGCATGCAAAGCAGCGATCCCAGAGACGAAAAAAAGACGCCCCGGGAGCAATCCCGAGGCGTCCGTATTTGTGATCATCTTCGAGCTCGACTGGCAAACAATGCCACTGGGGGGTCAGGAGTTCAAGCTCAGATGATATCTGCTGTCAATCCCGAAGGATTAGCGACGGCGACGACCAGCGACGAGACCGCCGAGGCCGAGGACTGCGAGCGAGCCAGGAGTAGGAACACCCTTGACTGCAAGGTAGAGGACCGAGCCCTGCTCGAAGAACGCGTCACCGGTACCAGCGTTGTCGACGAAGCCTTCGAAGAACTCCATGTCGAGGTTGCCGTCACCACCGAGGGTGATGTTGGGGAGGGAGACGTCGTCGCTCAGGTCGATGATACCGCCGGAGCTGTATGCAGCGTTCGAGACGGAGAAGTCATCACCAGCACCGACGGACAGGAAGATCTGACCTTCGAAGTCGATGGTTGCTTCCGAAGCCCAGCTCGCACCGATGGTGGAGAGGGTGACATCCCAGCCGATGCCGGTCACTTCTGCGCCGAGACCGAGAGCAATGCTCAGGGTTTCGTTGAGGGGTGAACCCAGTGCGTCGTTGAAGTTGATACCCGAGACATCGATGGTCAGGGTTGCAGTTGCTGCACCAGCGTTGTTGACGCTGTACTCGCTGAGGCCAGTCGCGAGGTACGGGCTTGCGGTTGCGAGGCCAGCTGCTGCTGCCAGTGTGGTCAGTGCGATTGCTTTCATTTTCTCTTCTCTCTTTCGTTTGACAAACTCGAGATTGGCCGACGCACCACACGCCGTACCAAGACATTCCATAGACAAACCGGCACCATTGCCGGATATGGCATTTTTCGTCGAACACATCGAGATTGATCAGGGTCTCTTTCTCTCCCTGCTCTCACTCAAAGACGAACGGTTTCTCACGCCGCATCGTCTCGTATGTCTGGTCGACACAGAACACCCGAAGGAGAAACCCCGGATGATCAAGCTCTAGCGTAGTGATTTTCAGCCATCTGTCAATACACCGAGCTTCGAAATTCGATAGATTCATCAGCAAACACCAAATTCCGAGTTTTAGGACCGATAATCAAGAAAAACGCCCTTCAAACGGGCGTTTTCGGACATTTCGTACACCCGATATCCCATCGTCAGGGGCAACCCGCTCGGGCCCGACGAGTACCGATCAATCCTGCAAGTCCAAGATATATAACAGTTCCCGGGCTCGGCAGAGCGTTACCAATCACGATGTACGAACCCGCCTCATAGATCGCGTCAGGCCCGTCCGGATTGTCATCAAATCCGGTCTCATGCAGCTCGATCTGGATCAATCCATCAGATCCTGCCTGAAAAAAAGTCCCACTCGAGCCCTGGTAGTTCATATTGCTCACAGTGAATGAATCGCCCGCGCCCGGAATCAGAGACACTGTGTCCTGAAAGGTAATAGTCGCCTCGTCTGCCCAGCTGATCCCGACCGTCGTCAGATTCACATTCCAGCCGATCGAGGTGATCGACGCCCCGGCCCCGAAAAACACGCTGAGGACATGATTATCCGGGTCCCCCTGGAAGTCGTTCGAGCTCAAACCCGAGATATCGATCGTCACTCCGCCCCAACGCGGCGTCTGCGATTCATCCGCTTGGGCCCCGATCAGCTGCGACCAGTGGATCATCTCTCCGTGAGCCAACCCACAAACCGCCATCGCAGCCGAGGCGGGCAAAACAAACCTCTGCATCATGATTCCCTTCTCTCTTCAGTCATTCGAATAGATAGACCCGATCGAGATCTTCTCACACCCACGAAAAAAGCACAAGCAAAATGCCTGTGCTTCGATCAGTTCAAAGTTGTCTCAACGACTCAGAGCGAGTTCACCTTGCGACCGATGCGACGGCGCTTGTTGATAATCTTGCGACCGCTCTTGGTCTTCATGCGAGCGCGGAAACCAACAGTCCGGCGGCGCTTCACATTGCTTGTGCGGCGGGGGTAGTGCATAGCCATGTCTGTAATCTCCTATCAATCAAGGCCCAAGCGTCTACACCCAGACCATCTCGCCCAAAGTTCAGGGCGGACACTCTAGCCGTTCTCCCACCCCTCGTCCAATTCAAACCGCAACCAGCAACGAGAATTCATTGGACAAACAACCTCAGATCACGGATAGTATCCGTGTCGTGCTGGTGCAACGAGCCGCGCAGACTCCACTCTCGGCCCTTTGTTCGGCGTTTACTCAGGTGAACTCCAAATAACGGTCCGCGACAGGCCCACCCCGCACCAGCGAGTCCAATCTCACCGCCCACCGTCCATCAGTGGGCTCGCGCCGATCCTGCTGCACGATCCGCGCCGCTGGTGCTTGTATATGACCGAAGAAATCCGCCGCAAAGCCCAGGAGATACTCGGGTATTCGTTCAACGATCTCGAACTCCTCGATCTCGCACTCCGTCATGCATCGATCTCCGAGTCCAGACTCGATTCAAACGAGCGACTCGAGTTCCTCGGCGACGCCATCCTCGGCATGATCGTCTGCGAACGAATCTTCAATCGATTTCCAACCTATCTCGAAGGCGAGATGACCAAGGTCAAATCCCTCGCCGTATCTCGCAATGTCTGCGCCAAAATCGCCATCGAACTCGGGCTCGATGAACTCATCGTCGTCGGCAAGGGCATGCAGACACAATCCAAGCTTCCACAATCGCTCGCGGCCGCAGTCCTCGAGTCAATCATCGCCGCACTCTACATCGACGGCGGCATGCAGGCCGTCCGCGACTTCCTCGAACCACTCCTCGACCCATTACTCGACGACGCGGTCCGCTCCGGGCACCAGCACAACTTCAAAAGCGTGCTCCAACAACACGCACAACGCACCCTGAGCACATCGCCCAACTACCGCATCCTCGACGAGAAAGGACCCGACCACGCCAAGGCATTCTTCATCGCCGTCGAACTCGACGGCGTCCGCTACGAACCGTGCTGGGGTAAATCGAAAAAGGCCGCCGAACAGCAGGCCGCACTCAACGCCCTCCACGGGCTCGGACTCACCGAAATCAACGGCGATGGCGACACACTCATGAAACCCGAGGCCGCCATGACCCGCATCCCCAACGGCTTCGACGAAGAAGAATGATCACCCTCCGCCCACGCAACAGCGGGCGAGGGGGCCACTCAAACACCGTGTGCACCGGGTGTCCTGCGTTGATCCGCAAAGCGGACAATGCAGGAACGATCACCAACCAACAACCCTCTTGGGTGCCACGACTCGCGTCGAAGACGCGCAGTAGTGCTCTTCAGAGATCCCAAACTCACGACGGCGCCGCTTCGCGTCGAGTCGTGTCACCCAGATCAAGACCTACTTCCGCACCAAATCCACTACCATCGGCAGATGATCCGAAGCCGTCGTATCCCCGCGCTCCAGACCCATCGCTTCCAGCGATCCATCGGTTAACACCCGCGTATCCAGCATGAGCGCGTTCACCAACTCGCTCCGCGAATCGTCATACAACAACCAATCCAACCGCCCCGGCCCGAACCGGCTCTTCTCATCCACCCAGGTCACCACGGACGGATCACCAAGCACCGGCGTCAGCGCCGGGTCCAGGTCATCGCCATCGAGCCCCAGCCCCCGCGCCATCACCTCCAGCGGCGTACGCGATCCAACAAGGTTGTAATCCCCGCCGATGATCACCATCGCATCCGGGTGCTGTCTGTGCACATGATCCACGAACGCGTTGATCGCCTTCGCCTGATCGATCCGCGTTAGGTCCTCATCCGACCCCGCCGACCCGCAGCACTTGAGATGCACGCTGATCGCCAGAAGCTCGCCCGCATCCGTATCAATCAGTGCCGCACAGGCTCGCGCCGGACGACCCTCGCCCGAGGGCGGCAACGCCTGGTCATAGCTCGCAACAATCGGATGCCGCGTCGCGATCGCCACACCCGAACGCTCATCCGGGAAGTGCAGGGCCCAGTCCGACCCGGCGTACTGCTCGACCCATCCCTCGACCTTCGAGCGCTCCGTGCGGAACCATTCCTGATACAGGATCACATCCGGCCCGATCGCATCGAACACCCGCTTGAACGCCATCGGCTCTGTCAGCGGCGACGAGAACAGCACATTCGCGCTCATCACACGCACGCCATCCTCCGGACGCTCCGGCATCGACGCGTCAATGACCGCCTTCTCCGCATCACGCTCGGGCAGTTCCACCACAATCC
Source organism: Phycisphaerales bacterium (assembly GCA_965216865.1). Classification (GTDB taxonomy): domain Bacteria; phylum Planctomycetota; class Phycisphaerae; order Phycisphaerales; family UBA1924; genus UBA1924. The sequence continues at coordinate 894,142 of OZ244206.1, read as the reverse complement.
GATCCGACCACAGCGTCGCGCCATCAGCATCCACCTGATCCACGATCACCTCGATCGGACCTGACGCCGGCAACATTTCGCTCCGTGCCGCCAACCGATCAATCCGAAGCTCATACTGCTCACTCGCATATGTAGGCAAGCACGACACACCCATCGCGTAGTGACCGATGTCATCGCCGTTCCCCTCCGCGTCGAACCGCGTCACGCTCGTGCCGATCCCGACCCCGCCTTCCGCATTCACAGGCGAGAACGCGATCAGCACATCAACGCCCTGTGGACGCTCCTGCATCGCCTCGTCACCAACGCGCGGCATCTCCATCGCCTTGCCCGTGCCCCCGTCAATGTCCGCATCGATACGCACCCGCGTTGTATAAGGCGCCGCCTGAATCGCCTGCGTCGGGCGCGTCTCGGGCGCAAAGCGCAGCCACACCCAGCGCCCATCCGCATCGGCCCGCTCGCCCTCGCCCCAGTCTCCAAAAGACCCATCGAGGCGTTTCTCTCCGCCAGATTCAAACGAGTTCGTCAGGACAGGCCCTTCTCCAGCAGTGTCCGCCCGCGACACACCCTGCTCCGAGCACCCCGCCAGAACCACACACACCATCGCCAAAGCACTGATTGTTCGCATACCCAACGATACGCCCTTCCCGACACGCCAAGAACGTTCCTGAGCGCTCAGAAAATACTTGTGAAAACAAATACCAAGAGGAGGTCGGAATAGACTGGTCGTCTAAGCCGTTCACAACACGCACAGAAACCACAGACTGAACACAGCACAGCACATAACAGGAGAAGACATGAACCGAACAACCAAAGCCGCACTCGCCGCATCTGCACTCACGCTTCTGGGGGCTCCCCTCCTCGGCTTCGGGCTCTCGGGCACAGAAACCACCGCCGAAGCCACCACATCGAACGAATCACTCGCCGCCAGCGAATACGCAGTTGATCAGGTCCACTCCACCGTCCTCTTCAAGATCCGCCACGGCGGGCTCGCCTACTTCTACGGCCACTTCGATTCGTTCTCCGGCGATATCAACATCGACCCCGACAATATCGAGGACGCCAAGTTCAACATCACCGTCGATATCGATTCCGTTGATACCAACAACACCAAGCGCGACGAGCATGTCAAAAGCGCCGACTTCTTCAACTCACGCCAGTACCCCAAAGCGACCTTCGAGTCCACCGCCGTCAAGCAGGTCTCCGACGGCGTCTACGACCTCAAGGGCAAGTTCACCTTCCACGGCAAGACCCTCCCAGTCACCGCCAAGCTGACCGATGTCACCTTCGGCGAGCAGCGAGGCAACGACGCCATTGGCTTCCACGCCGTCTTCTCCATCAAACGCTCCGCATACGGCATCACCAAGTATGTCGACGCAAACAACCCAGAGGACGGCGGCCTCGGCGACACCGTGCAGATCACCGTCAGCTGCGAAGCCGTCAGCAATTAACACACAACGCCCGCTCTGCAAACGCAGCGCCCGAAACGGCGCTGCGTTTTTTTCATCCCGCCCCCGTAGCATGAGCACCAGCACGCACCCAAGGACCACACGCACATGGACCCACAGCTCCAACAACGACTCATGCTCTTCGCCGGCTTCATCCCGGGCGGAATCGCATTCGCCGCGCTCCTCATCGCCTGGTACATCCACGCCTTCCGCGAGTCGCGAACCGACCTCGACGCCGCCGACGAACCCCGCGCGCCATCGCCAGGCCCGCGTTGGCTCCTCCCCATCCTCCTCGCCCTGGGCGTCGCCGGCGCGGACTACGCCATTAACTCCACCCTCCACCTCTGGCCAGACGACAACACCTACCGCTACACACACGCCATCACGCTCATCGCACTCATGGCCGTCGCCGAGGCCCTCGTCGTGCTCCCCCTCTTCGCCGCGTTCGTGATGCGCCTGCTCGCCTACGCCGGCGCGTTCTGGATGCTCTCCGAGGGCTTCACCGACACCGTGCTGGGCGGCTCGACCAACCTCGTCGCTTACACCCTCTTCGCCGCACTCGCCACCGCCCTCGTCGCCACCGGCGCCGATCGAAATGCCCAACGCAACCACCACGAGCGTCCACTGGGCTGGCTCGACGCGATCTCATGGATACTCATCATCGCCGCCATGATGCCCGTCCTCTTCGCCAACAACTACGCCGCCGGCGCCATGATCCCCGGGGGCATCATCGCCGTCCTCTTCAGCGCCACCATCGTCGGGCTCATCTTCCGCTCATTCTCACTCACACGAGGCGGAATCACCGTCCTCGCCGGCTTCACCATGATGATGCTCACCGGCTCGCTCGTGCAGGTCGGCACCGACAACCTCCCCAGCATCCTCCTCATCGCCATCCTCCCCCTGATCACCCTCATCCCGCTCCACACCCCATCACGCATCAAGCGCCTCATCGCCCGCATCGTGCTGATCGCAGCGGTGGGGGGCACCGCCGTACTCTTCGCCATGGGCCCCCAACTCGACGCCTGGCCCGGCAACGACACCGACGACGAGTCCGCCGAAGACCAGTCGCTCGAAGACTATTACAACAGCATCGAATAAAAAAACACGCCGCAAACGCGGCGTGCCCTCTCACATAGGTTGTTCCTGTGGTTTCTTACTTCCCGCCGCGGAAACGACGAACGCCCAGCCCAAGCCCGAGCATCGCACCGCCCGCGAGCACCGGTGCAGGGAGCGGAACCACATTCAGTTCCGGGTCTTCCATGCCCAGCAGCTTGTCGGAGGCATTGTTGTTGAGCCCGCGGAAACGCAGCGCGATGTCATCACCATCGCCAAGGAAGCTCATCGCCGACAGCGAAGATGCATCGCTCGCCATCACGCTGAAAACAAGCGTCAAGCTCGAGCCGATAGCCAGACCACGCGAAGGATTCCCACCGCCGGTCCAGTTCGCATTCAGCGCCGCGCCAGCATCGAAAGTTCCGAACGGGTTCGCTGCCTCGGTCCCCGTGTTCTGGAAATCCGAATCCGTAGTCGAGCTCAGCGTCGCTGAAGCACCGCTGTCCGCACTGTCGATGTTGAAGACCAGACCCGTAAGGAAACCACCAACCGAGCTATCCGAGGTGTTCGAGACCGAGAAGGTCAGCACACCCTGGTTGCCGCTGGTGTAGTTGTACTCGATCGAACCCGTGACCTCAGCACCGGTCCAGGAGCTGTTCGTCGTCGAGCTCGAATCGGACATGAAATCCACCATGTCCGCAGACGCGGCACCAGCACAAAGTGCCAAGGACGCAACAAACATACAACGCGTTCCAGAGTTCATTTCTCAATCCTCACGCTCAAACACATCTGAGCAGTTCAGTTCTTCAGTTCAAGATCATGCGGCCAATCCCAAGCGTCTTCAGACACACCGGACCACCGTACTCAAATCTACCCCAAAAAAGGGGGATGTCGAGCCTTCGCGTACGAATCAAACGAAAATGTTATATAATTCACTCTTCGTTTACCTATTTTCACACAAACGCCGTTTATAGGTCCTCATCATCCGCTTTTGCTTCTCGAGCTATGCCCGACCAACCAACCATCATCGCCCAGTCCGACCGCGTCATCCTCCGCTATCCCCTCGAGTCCGACCGCGCCGCCTTCGTCGCCCTCCGCCAGTCCTCACGCGCGCATCTCCAGCCCTGGGACCCCATCCCCCCCTCCGGCCTCGACCTCTACTCATCCGAGGCCTTCGATCGCGAACTCGAATCCCACAACACCGACCGCGAACAACGCTGGCTTATCATTGAACGCGCCACCAACGCAATCGCAGGCCGCATCGCCCTCACCAACATCGAACGCGGCGTCTTCCAGAACGCCCGACTCGGCTACTGGCTCGGCGCACCCTTCGAGGGCAAGGGCCTCATGACCGAGGCGCTTACCCTGACAGTCGGGCACTGCTTCCGCCCCGCCAACCAAGGCGGCCTCGGCCTCCACCGCGTCTGCGCCAACATCATGCCAACCAACACCCGCTCAAGAAACCTCCTCGAGCGCGTTGGCTTCGAGAAGGAAGGCTTCTCAAAGAACTACCTCCAGATCCAAGGCCAATGGCAAGACCACGAGCGCTGGGCAATGACGGTTGAGAACTTCAGCTGAGATCCAGCATCCCTTTCCCAAACTCTCCTCCCCCGGGCCTCCGGGGGAGGTGGGCCGCCAACGGCGGCTCGGAGGGGTCACCCCTCAAACCCCCACACCAATCCCCCGCCCCAACGGGTCAAAAGCCTGTAGCCACGGGGAATGCGAAGCACCACCTATGGATCCTATCGATTGAAGCTAGGATGTTCACATCCATGAATCAGCATCTCGTGTTCAATATCCCACTGCTCCCACGGCCCGTACCCTTCTGCATCGGCCCATCAAAGCACAACGGCGACCTTGTCGCATACATCAATCGAGATGTGCAAGACCATAAGCGATCGGGATGCATGCTTATGGCGTTTGCCGTACTTATGACGCCACTCTTTATCTACCTCGTCATCGAACTTGGTTTATTCTCGATCGCAAAATCAGGGAGACATGCCGTTCCAGTGATCGCGTTCCCATTCGTCATCGGGCTGCTTGTCTGGGCTGGGCTGCACTACTTCAAGCGAGGCATGAAGGATCGCCAGATCCTCATCGACACACGCACTGGACTCGTGCAGTTCCACACGAACGACAACATCGGAACAGTACCCGCGCATGGATCAATCTGCGTGTGGACCGCCTCACTCGTCTTTGAGACACCCACATACGGCGGGAAACTGAGCAAAAGATCCGAAGGCATCGATGTCCACATCGTCAGCGTGCACACCGAACACGACTGCGAATGCTTCGGCGCATTCAAATCAACTCAAGCCGCAAACGAGTATGCCGCCCAGCTCGCCGACCACACCAACCTACCTATCGAGCCCGCTCCTTCGGACATCCCCAACGAAGTCTCCGCACGCAAAGAACTCATCCGATCAGATGCCGCCGCTCAAGCAAACCCCATCCACGCACGAGCCCTTGAGCCCATCGCCTTCCGCCCGCACGAATGATGCAAAATCTCAACGACTCCAAAAACAAAGAACGCCCCGCAACACGAGACGCCCCCAAACACTCTTACCCATTACCCATTACCCATTACCCATTGCCTATTGCCTATTGCCTCTCCCCCTCACTCCCACTCAATCGTCGCCGGCGGCTTGCTCGAAATATCATAAACCACACGGTTCACACCACGAACCTCATTGATAATCCGCGTCGAGATCCGTGCCAAGACCTCATACGGGATCCGCGCCCAGTCCGCCGTCATGAAGTCCTGCGTCTCCACCGCACGCAGCGCCACGGCGCGCTCGTAGGTCCGACCGTCGCCCATCACGCCAACGCTCTGCACCGGCAGCAGCACCGCGAACACCTGGCTCGTCTTGCGGTACAAACCCGCGGCCACGATCTCCTCAAGCAAAATCTCGTCCGCCTCACGCACGATGTCCAGCTTCTCTTCCGTGATCTCGCCAAGTACCCGCACCGCCAGCCCCGGCCCCGGGAACGGGTGACGCCACACGATCTGGTCCGGCACACCCAGCACCGAACCCAGCCGACGAACTTCGTCCTTGAACAACTCACGCAACGGCTCGATCAGCTCAAACCCGAGTTCCTCTGGCAGCCCGCCAACATTGTGGTGCAGCTTGATGTTCGCGCTGTTCCCGCTGTGCCCGTGCCCCGACTCAATCACATCCGGGTACAGCGTCCCCTGCGCTAGGAAGTCCGCGTGCTCAATCGTTTCCGCGGCCTCCTTAAACACTTCAATAAACCGATGCCCGATCCGCTTCCGCTTCACCTGCGGATCATCAACGCCCTCAAGATCATCAAGGAACGCCTCGGACGCATCCACCACACAAAGATCAATCTGGAAATGATCCTTGAAGGTGTGCTCAACCAGCTCGCGCTCCTTCTTCCGAAGCAGACCGTTGTCCACGAACACACAGGTGAGCTGATCGCCGATCGCCTTGTGCAGCAGCGCCGCAACGACCGACGAGTCCACGCCGCCCGAGAGCCCGCAGATCACACGCCGATCCCCGACGAGTTCCTTAATCCGCGCCGCTTCTTCCTCCGCGTACGCGCTCATCTTCCAGGTCCCCGCGCAGCGGCAGGTCTCGTACAGGAAGTTGCGGAACAGATCCACACCATGCGGCGTGTGCGTCACCTCAGGATGGAACTGCACGCCCACAAACTGATGTTTCGGATCATTCGATCGGACCGCCGCATACGGACATGTGTCCGTCGATGCGATGGGCACCATATGCGCCGCGCCCAGATCCTCGATCTGATCGCCGTGCGACATCCACACCTGCGTCTGCTGCGGCACCGCATCAAACAGGTCATCGACCTTTCCGTTCTCACTCGCAATGCTCAGCTGCGCCCGCCCGTACTCGCGATGATCGGCCTTGGTCACGCTCGCGCCCAGCAGGTGACAGGTCAGCTGCATCCCATAGCAGATCCCCAACACCGGGATCCCCAGCTCAAGGATTTTCGGGTCCATCGTCGGCGCACCCTCGTCGGTCACGCTCGAAGGACCGCCCGAAAGGATGATCCCCTTGGGGTTCATCGCCGCCAACTCTTCCGCCGTGATATCCGGGGCCACCAACACCGAAAACACGCCCGCATCGCGGACACGACGACAAATCAGCTGCGCCGTCTGCGAACCAAAGTCCAAAACCGGGACAACCTCATGGTCGATATGCGAAACAGGCGTCTGCGACATGTCAAGATCTCACGGGTGAGTGGGGAGCGGTCGTTGCAGCCGATGGTCGGTTGCGTCCGATAAACCCGGAGATGTCGTCCAGCCCCGGGTGAGAGTGTAGACCCCGGGTCACAAAAGGCGAGATTTCGGAGCAACCAGTTGTCATCAAACCCGAATACAAACGGTGCAAACCCAGACGCCTACAGTTCTTGCATGCAGCAGGGATGTGCAATCTGGACGCAGGAGACGCGTTACGCACACGACAGGCCCCGCCAAACGGCGCATCCTCGGATCTTGACAACCGCCCTGATCTCAACGATGCTGCTCGCCGGATGCCTGCCAGACCCCAAGGTGGGGTTTGACTCACCCGCACCATCCAAACGCCTCGACGCCATCGTTCAGGCATCCGAGTTGGAGGACGACGATTCATTAGTCAAACTGGTCGAAAAGCTCCGATCCCACACCCCCGCAGAGCGGATGCTGGCGATCCGATCACTCGAGACCCGCACAGGGAAAACCCTGGACTACCACCACGCGGCCCCGCACTGGCAAAGGGTCGCCGCCTACAACCGATGGGTGCAATACCTCCAAAATCTCGGGATGAATCTCCCAGACGGCATGGAGCCCATCGAGATACCTCAAGATGCCACGCCTGAAGGATCGGGCGACGAAACGCCGATGGAAGAGGCAGAAACCCAAGAGGATTGACCCTCATCTACGAAACACAGCACATGGATCAACGACCCGAAATCGAGCTGCGACTGACCTCCGACCCCATGTACCTGTGTGGTGCACGGGAGCTCGTGGGGTGCATCGCTCGCCGGATCGGATTCGACGACATCGAATGCTCCAAGATCGCCCTGGCCGTCGATGAGGCGATGTCGAACATCATCCGCCACGGGTACGACCGGGCCTTCGATAAGCCCATCTGGCTCGGGCTCACCCCGCTGAAGCCCACGAGCGATACGATCGGTGGCATGATCATCACGATCGAGGACGAGGCCAAGCAGGTCGACCCGTGCAACATGAAGGGGCGGGATCTCGATGACATCAAGCCCGGCGGGCTGGGTGTCCACATCATCAACGAGGTGATGGACGAGGTCCGGTACGAGAAACGCGCTCCCAGGGGCATGCGACTGGTCATGATCAAGAACGCCATGCGTCCCAGCGAGTCGCCTCGCCTGAGTGAGAAAGCACCCGCTTGCAAAGTGACGCTCAACGACCGGTCCCCATCTCGCCGATGACTCCCCTATACTCGAATAATCGGGGATGGACCCCCGTTCGAGAGGGACAGGCATGGCGAACCCACAATCGACATATATCGCAATCGAACGGCCCGAACAGGGAATCGTGGTTCTGTCTCCGAACTCGGACATCGACATGAGCCGATCTCCGGAGCTGCGATCCGTCCTCCGGCAGGAAATGAGCGGCGACACCCACAAGGTGGTGATCGATCTTGATGATGTCGAATATATGGACTCGTCGGGGTTGGCGACGCTTGTCGAGGCGATGCGGAACGCGGGCAGTTCGAACGCGAAGATCGTGATCTGCAACATGAGCACCAAGGTCAGCGCGATCTTTGAGATCGCCCGACTCGACTCGTTCTTCTCGATCGTGGACTCACGGGATGAGGCCATCTCGCTCTGAAGGACCGGAGCACCCGACGCATGGCGGACACACAGAATCAAGAACAGAGCACGAAGCGCCCCGGGGTGCCGGTGATGTTGTTGCCTGTGCTGCTGCCGATCGCGATGATCGGGCGTCGGACGATCGGCGTGCTGGATCACACCGGCGATGTGGTGTATCTGCTTTCGGATACTGTGCGATGGTTCTTCCGCGGGCTGTGCACCCGGAAATATCGTCTGGGAAAGAGCGCGATCGTTTCGCAGATCTGTCGTGTGGGTGTTGAGTCGATCTTCATTGTGTCGCTGGTCTCGGCTGCGGTGGGTTTGATTCTGGCGTTGCAGTTGTCACCGCCGCTGGATGACTTCGGGCAGCGGGACAAGGTTGCCAACATCATCTCGGTCGCGGTGTTGCGCGAGCTTGGGCCGCTGATCGGGGCGATCGTTTTGACCGGGTTTGCCGGTGCGTCGATCGCCGCGGAGATCGGGACGATGGTTGTCTCCGAAGAGATCGAGGCGCTGGAGGCGAGCGCGCTCAATCCGATCCGGTTCCTGGTGGTGCCCCGGTTGATCGCGTCGACGATCTCGATGACCTGCCTGGGTGTGATCAGCAGCTTCTGTGCGATTGTCGCGGCGATGCTGATCTCGATCACGATGCTCGGGATCCCGTATGAGACCTATATGGACAACATGTTGACGCAGGCCAAGCAGGTCGACTTCTGGACCGGTGTGGCCAAGGGCGGCGTGTTCGGGACGCTGATCGGGATCATCGCGTGCTCGAATGGCTTGCGGGTCACGGGCGGGGCCGCGGGTGTTGGTCGGGCGACGACTTACACGGTTGTTGAGTGTGTTGTGGCGATCGTTGTTGCGGACCTTGTGTTCACGGCGATCTTCTTCGCGCTGGGGTTGTTCTAAGAAACCACTCGGGACTCGGGACTGGCCACTGGGGGGAAGAGTCTCCTTCGGGGGTTTTTGTTTGCGTGGGCAGCTTTGACTCTGAAGGCAGGGCAGATTGTCGGGTGGTATCCGTTCCTGCTTTGTCCCGCCAGAGGCGGACTCAAAGCAGGGCACCCATGGGTGGAAGGTTGTTGGGGGACCCCCTCCCCCTCGCGTTGCGAGGGGCCTTCCCCGGAGGCCCGGGGGAGGAGAGAAGACCCCTCCGTCTCCGGCTGCGCCGGATCCACCTCCCCGCGAGGGTGCGGGGAGGGACAAGAGGCTCCCTCCGTCTTCGTCTGCACCGAAGCTACTTCCCCCGGATGACCGGGGGAGGAAGTGGGGTGGCGCTTTGGGCAGGGGGCGCCAGCTTTGCGGGCGGTTTCGAGGAGGCGGGCGCGGGTGGAGGCGAGCTTTGGATCTCGGGAGGCGGCGGCCTGGTCGAGGTCGGTGGCGGCGAGGTAGGCGTCGCGGGCGATGTCCTGCTGGAGGGATCGGGCGCGGAGGGCCTCGTGGTTGGTGATGAGGGTGGTGCGGTCGGTGGTGATCTGGGCGATGGCGGCCGCGGATTTGCGGTAGGCGTCTGTCTGCATGATGTCGGCGAGCTGGTCGAGGCGGAGGTCGTGTGCTTTGCAGATCTGGACGGGTGTGAGGGACGGGTCGAGGAGATCGTCCATGAGGCGGGCTGTGAGGGGGGGAAGTAGAGGGGGATCAGGGGTGAGGGATTGGGGATCGGGGCTGGGAGGAAGACCCCGGCCGGCGACTTCGTTGGGACTTTCTGCGGAAGCCCGGTGGAGGCGCGTGGTGGTCTTGATGCGGGCTGGTGTGCTGGATTTGAGTTTGGTCGGCGCGTGCATGCGTTGCTCCCTTCGCGGCTGGTTGGTGTGCGCGATGGTGCTCAGCGGGGGCTTGCGGCTGGTTGTGTTGGTGTGTCACGCTTGGGGGGTGGGTGACGGTGTTGGGGAATTGTAATCGGTCGGCGTGTGGATGCAAGTGGGTGGTGGGGGAGTGACGGGATTTTGCGCACGGATGGGGAGATAGGGGGGAGGTCTTTTGGGGGGGTGCACTTCGCCCCTTCGCTCTTTGAGTGGAAGGAGGGCACGAGAGTTGTAGGAATGAAAATTTCAGCGGGGCGGTCTCATTGATTAATAATTTGAGTCAGATCTTGTAGGAAATTGCGAATGTCATTATTTGGATCGATTTGGGTGAGGAGTTCTGGGTTCATTAGTTTTACAAATTCAGAGTTTAGGCGTTTCTTGGCGTTGCTTATTTTTTTCTTTTGTTTCTCAACGGGCAGTTGTGCCCAAGGAGTGGCAGCATTGCTGGCCTCGTGTATGGTTTGTGCGAATAGCGATGGGACATCCTCAAAATCGGCTCCAGTTCCCGGATATCCATTGAACGCGTTGGATAAGATGGTGTGGTGAATGTAGTTTTCTAGTTCGCGCTTGCTTGTGTGTGTAGCTCCGGCATTCTGTCTCAGGTCTATCTGTTGAGCGATTTCGTGGTAGTGTGGGTTTGCTGGGGGTGCGTTGTCACGATCAAATATGTAACGTTCTTCGATATTCAGATTATTCAGTCGCGAAATCCAAAGTTCCACGCTGCTGCCGCCGCAGGGGATAAATACAACTCGTCCGTTGCTTTCTTCATGAGCCAGATTGGAAATATTCTCGCCCGCTGCCGAAAGCATGCTTGAAATTTCACGGAGAAAGTTGATGTCGTGTTTTCCTTCTACGCCAATAAATAATTTGATATCATGGTTTGGAAGAATGCCGATTGATTTGGCTATCGCATTGAAAGCAATGTCGTCCAGTCCTGTCTCGCAAACAGACCTTCTGTTATCGAGCCTAATGATGCGGATTTTTTCTCTGTTGAATCGGCGAGCTAATACAGGAGTGTGAGTTGTGAGCAAGACTTGGCATCCAGAGTCCTCTGATAGGTCATGAAGAGCATCAATTAGCATCTGTTGATTGGTTGGGTGTTGGCTTGTTTCTGGTTCTTCGATAGCATATATTGTCCCGCATTCATGGCGGTCAGATTCTAGTTCGGCTTTAGCTCTGAAGAAGTTGATTAGCACCAGTCGCCTAGTTCCGCTTCCTCTTTTGTTTATTGGTATACTTTCGTCGCCAGTCAGATTGATGCTGAAGAGTGAGTCCCATGCCTTTGTCTTAAGACGGGGATTTAGTTCTCGGGCTAGATCAGGGGACATTTCAGATATTTTGGAAACTGTCTTGTCGGCGATTTCTTGCACTCTAATTGCAACTCGATCTTGAATGATATCTAATTCGGCTTGTAAGTCAGATATGGCTTCTTTGACAGCGACTTTCATTGGGTCCTGTGCCTCTGCGTCTTGATCTGTGCTCGCTCTGTCAGATTTAAACAGGGCATAGATAGGGAGTTTGGGCCGAAGTTTCGACCAGATCTCCTTTGCTGACTCTTTGGACAGGTCGATGTCAATTTCTTGGAGATCAAGATCTTCGACAGTTTGCCAAATTGCTCTCCTGATCTGCGAGTTGACTCTTTGGTCAATGTTTCCTAGGTCAATGTTGGCTTGTCTGGCTTTGGCTTTTAGCTTTGTAGAGGTCAGTGTTAGCAGGTCGTTGCAGTTCTCCGCTTGTGGGTGATTAGCCACAACGAAGACTTTGGGCTTTCCGCTTCTGGGGTACACTTTTTTAATGACAAGATCCCCATTTGTATCCAGCATGTACTCGTCATTGAGGCTCGTAATTGCAGTTTCGTCGATAACTATTTGGTCAGGCAGGCTATCAAAAGTGCAGCGTATCACTATTGGTTCTTCATCATTTTGAATGCTGAAGTCGTCATTGTCCGGTGCGCCCTTCGGCTCATTGAAAAAAATGTCTAAGGCCTCAAGGAGTGACGACTTGCCTGAGTCGTTCTTGCCGAGCAACACAGTTAGATCATCTATATCAATCACTTGTTCAGCGGTAAATGCTCGAAATCCAGATATTGAGACTTGTTTTAGTCGCATAATGTACTCCTGAGTCTACAAATATACACAAGGGATATATCGGTATCAAAAGTCTAGTTTGTGGTCATAGTCGATACCCCGCCAGAAGTTCGGTGAGGGCGTATGACCATCGGAGGGCGGTCGTCACAAAGAGGCCGGTGATGGTGAGGGTGGCTATGGTTTCTCAGTCGCCATAAATGCTTGTGCAGGGGAGGTTTCCCCTGCAACCCCTCTTTAGGAGAGTGATGTCAGCAGGCCATCTCGTGCTTGATGTTGCCGTCTTGGTCTCGGTAGACCCAGATCGCGCCGGCGTCGGCGAAGAGTACACCAAATGCTGAGTCGAAGTCGTATGCAATGGACTTGCCATCGCTTCTTTGCTTTCGGCGAGGCAGACTCTCAAGGTCACAGAGGGGCCACTCGTTTTGGAATGAGAATGAGCTGAACACGCAGATGAGGGTGCAGCCGTCTTCTTCGAGTGGCCAGCCTTGGGGGATTTGGGCGTGGGTTCCTATGAGCGTTGCCTGTACATCATCTTTTGAGATCCTGAAGTTTGGGTTGTCTTCACTTGGGATCCAGAACTGCTTTGTCCTGTGTATCACGCCCTCATGACAGAAGGGGAGTGTCGATCCGGGCGGGTAGTCTCGTCGTGATTCTGGATCGACGGCATCACTCGAAACCCATTTGAGATCGATGCTGGCGAGATCCCAGCTGACCCAGTTTTCTGTCCATCGTGCGAAGAGCAGGAGTACATCGCCGGGCAAGTCGAATGGGATGAGGTCCTTGGAATCGGTGAAGTTGATTTGGCCGATGAACTGGAGTGGGTGGCCGTGCGGGTCGGTGGGTCAGGGTTCATTGGTGGGCATCCATGGCTTGCCGCCGAGCTTTGTGAGCGGGCTCATGGTGTTTAGTGATCCTGATTTCCATACGAAGACATCGGTTTCGGTGTGTTGTTCGTCCGGCTCACGCTCGTCGTTGGGGAGATTGATGAGTTGGTCGAAGTAGGCGAGGTGTTCTGCGCGGTAGAGGTAGTGCTGGGTGTCCCATTTGCATTCGGGTGTGAGCGGGAACTTTTGTTTCCAGAGTTCTATGTCGAGGACGGGGTGTGCGCGGTTGGGGTCGCGGAGTGTGCCGTGTGCGGTGGGGGGGCATGGAAGGATTGTATTTGCTTGTGCAGGGGAGGTTTCCCCTGCAACCCCTCTTTGGGAATGTGGGGTTGGGGGCGGATGGTTGTTGGGGGTACCCCCTCCCCCTCGCTTTGCGAGGGACCTCCCCCGTCAGGACGGGGGAGGAGAGAAGGAGCCCATCCGTCTTCGGCTGCACCGGATCCACTTTTTCCACTGGGTGGAGAGGGCACAAGAAAGACCCCCTCCGTCACGCCGCGCGTGACACCTCCCCCGCAAGCGCGGGGGAGGCGAGTGGTGCTGGGGAGGCCGCGGGGTGGTTAAAGGCGGTAGCCGACGGGGTGTTCGATGAGGGCGTAGAGCTCTCGGAGGACGGTCATGACGAGGAAGCCGGTGATGGTGAGGGTGGCCATGATGGCGCAGGCGGTCCAGAGGCCGGCGCCGGCGAGCCAGCCGCAGGCGTAGAGGGCGGGCCAGATGGCGCCGTAGCGGGTGATCTTTTCGCCGAGTGCTGGGCCGAGCCCGACTTTTTTGTAGCGTCGCCAGATCATGATGGCGAAGATGAGCACGAAGCCGAGCGGGTAGAGGACGGCGGTGGGGGGGACGAAGTTGGGCCAGAGCCCGTCGTCGGGGGCGCGGCGGGTCCATGCGAGGGCGAAGAGGGCGATGGTGCAGGCGAGCCAGCCGAGTGATGCGAAGACGGCGGCGCGTCGGGAGATGGGTGGCGAGCGTCTGCCGAGTTGCTGGGCGAGCGCGGCGACGATGAGTGCGTGGGTCATGACGAGCCAGACGGGGAGGAGGAAGCGGGTCCAGAGGTCTGGGATGAGCATGTGTCCGGCGTAGATGAGGGCGAGGAGGAGCATGCCGATGCCGGGGATGAACTTGCCGAGTGCGTTGAAGATGAGGATGGCGACGGCGAGGAGCAGGGTCATGAGGATGGCTTCGGTGCCGAAGGCGATGGAGCCGAGGATGGCGAGCATGAGGGTGGCGGCGACGAGGCAGACGGCGAGTTCGATGGAGGCGGAGCCGTCGACGATGGGGGAGGTTTGTTTGTTGAGTGCGCGATCGCGGTGGACATCGAGGAGGTCGTTGAGTGATGTGCCGAACGCGTAGAGCCCGATGCCTGCGATGAGTCCGGCGGCGAGGAGGTAGAGGAGCGGTGCGTTGTTGATGGCTGCGGGTGCGAGCTCGTTGTCGGGGTTGAATCGTGCCCAGAGGATGATGAACCAGAGGTTCGCGACAGCGCCGAACGCGGTGGTGACGCGTGTGAGCTTGAGTGTGGGCGCGATGGCGATGAGGGTTTTTCGCACGGGGGATGGTAGGGGGGGAAGCCATCAGCCACTGGCCATCAGCCATCAGGGGAAGAAGGGGATGGTTGTTGGGAGGTGTTCGTTCCTGCTTTGTCTCGCCGGAGGCGGACTCAATGCAGGGCACCCGGCGACAGACGGGGAAGGCAGGAAGACCCCCTCCGTCACGCTTCGCGTGCCACCTCCCCCGCTGGGGCGGGGAAGGAGCGCTGGATCACGGCGAGGGGGTGGTGAAGGTGTTTCGGATTTGATCGCATTACGCTTTGATGCCTGTTCCCTGATGCCCGATGGCTGATCCCTGATGGCTTCTCTTGTCTAGAATCTTCTCCTTATGGCTGATATGCAGAAACGACGGAAACCTGGGGCGTGTGCGATTGTGGTGTCTCGGTACAACACGAGTGTCACGGGGGTGATGCTTGAGGGGGCGATCGGTGCGTATGCGGCTCGGGGTGGGGATGAGTCGAAGTTGGCGATTCTGGAGGTGCCCGGGGCGTATGAGTTGACGGCGGTTGCGGCGGCGGCTGCGGGGTCGGAGATGTATGACGCGGTGGTGTGCCTGGGGTGCATCATCAAGGGCGAGACGGAGCACGATCGGCACATCGCGGCGGCGGTGGCGAAGGGGTTGACGGACATCACCCTTGCGACGGGGGTGCCGGTGGCGTTTGGGGTGTTGACGACGAATACGAATGAGCAGGCGCTGGCGCGTGCGGGGGGCGACAAGGGGAACAAGGGCGCGGAGGCGATGGACGCGGCGCTGGATGCGGCGGACGCGATCGTGGCGATCGCGGAGGGGTATAAGAATGATGATCCGGGTGTGCGGTTTACGCCTGGGTTGAGGCCGAACGATAAGCTGAGCTGAGGCAACTTTAACTACGACGGGAGCCGGGTCTTTTTATGGCATCACCACGGGATATTCGGAAGCTGGCGTTGCTGGCGATGTATCAGCTCGACGCGACCAAGGGCGAGGACGCGGAGTCTGTGCGCGATGCGCTCGATGATGTCGAGACGCTTGAGGACGAGGGGCTGAGCTTTGTTGATCAGCATGCGGAGTTTACGAGTGGGGAGCGGGAGAAGGCGTTTCGCCTTGCGCTCAATGCGTGGGAGCAGCGTGGGGATGCGGACGCGGTGCTTAGCGAGTTGTCGACGGAGTGGAGCGTGTCGCGGATGCCGGTGGTTGACCGGTCGATCCTGCGGCTGGCGCACTACGAGATGACGCGTGTTGATGGGAGCGAGCCCAAGGGCGTGGTGAACGAGGCGGTGGAGCTGGCGAAGCAGTTTTCGACGGAGCACTCGCCGGGGTTTGTGAACGCGATCCTGGACAAGATTCTCAAGCGGGTGCTCGCTTCGGCGAACGAAGGGGTTTAATCGATGGCGTTGTTTCGCAAGACGATCGACAAGCTCAAGCAGGGGTTGGGCAAGACGCGCGAGGTATTCGTGTCGTCGTTGCGGTCGGTGCTGGCGGGGAAGACGCTCGACGATGATCTGATCAAAGAGATCGAGAAGCGGTTGATCCAGAGCGATGTGGGTGTGGTCGCGACGCGGAAGTTGATCGATGGGATCCGGGCGGATTACAAGGCGGGGGAGCTCACCAAGGGTGAGGACGTTATTGAGTATCTCAAGCGTGAGCTGAAGTCGATGTGGCCAGAGCAGGATCGGACGCTGAATGTGAGCAGCGAGAAGCCGACGGTTATTCTGATGACTGGCGTGAATGGGGTTGGGAAGACGACCTCGATCTCGAAGCTATGCAAGGCGTTGACGGGCGATGGGAAGACGGTGCTGCTTGGGGCGTGCGATACCTTCCGGGCGGGTGCGGTGCGGCAGCTGGAGATCTGGGGCGAGCGGCTGGGTGTTGAGGTGGTCAAGGGTCAGCAGGGCGGCGATCCGGCGGCGGTGGCGTTCGACGCGTGTGCGGCGGCGAAGGCGCGTGGTGTTGATGTGCTGATCATTGACACGGCGGGGCGATTGCAGACGCAATCGGGGTTGATGGATCAGCTCAGCAAGATCCGTCGAGTGATTGATAAGCAGATCCCGGGCGCGCCGCATGAAACGCTGCTGGTGTTGGATGCAACGAGCGGTCAGAACGCGCTGCGTCAGGCCGAGGAGTTTAATGCGGCGGCGGGCGTGACGGGGATTTTCCTCAGCAAGCTCGACGGGACGGCGCGTGGGGGGATCGTGGTGGCGATCAAGGACGCGACGGACATCCCGGTGAAGTTCATTGGGGTGGGGGAGACGCCTGTGGATGTGGAGGCGTTTGATCCTGAGGGGTTTGTCGAGGCGATGTTTGCGGAGTGAAGAAGCCACTAGCCACTAGCCACTAGCCACTAGCCATCAGGCATCGGCCATCAGCATTAGAGATTGGGGAATCGCTTTGGGGCGTTGGGGGTTATGGTGCGCGTTGGGGGCTGTCTCTTGTTCCTCCCCGCGGGGACGAGGGGAGGGGCATGGGGTAGGGGTTAATCGGAGATAGTTGTCGGTTTTGATTTGGGGGTGGGTATTGGCGGGGCATATGCTCTAGGCCTTCATTTAAGGAGGCGGGCATGAAGCTCCGGTTGTCGACGCGGTATACACCTGTTTCGCTGGTTTGTTTGCGTGAGGGATATACGCGGCGGATCGTGATGAATGATCTTGTGGCGGGGTTGACGGTGGCGGTGATTGCGCTGCCGTTGGCGATGGCGCTGGGGATTGCTTCGATCCCGCAGGATGTGGCGGATGAGCTGCGATCGATTCACCCGTGGTTGACGCCGCCTGCGATGGGGCTTTTTACCTCGGTGGTTGCGGGGTTTCTGATCTCGATGCTCGGTGGGAGCCGGGTGCAGATCGGCGGGCCGACGGCGGCGTTTATCCCGATTGTGTTCGGTGTTGCGGCGACCTTCGGCTACGAGGGGTTGGTGCTGGCGACGATCATGGCGGGGTTCATTGTGATCCTGATGGGGCTGTTCCGGTTCGGGACGCTCATCAAGTTCATCCCGTATCCGGTGGTGACGGGGTTCACCTCGGGGATCGCGGTGATGATCTTCACGGGGCAGATCAAGGACTTGCTGGGGCTGACGATCCTCAATGAGGATGGCTCGACGGCGACTGTGCCGGCGGAGTTTGTGCACAAGGTGCAGATGCTCGTTGAGCACATTTCGACGATCAGCTGGCACAGCGCGGGCGTGGGGTTGGGGTCGCTGGTGGTGTTGTTTGTGCTGCGCCGGTGGTTGCCCAGGATTCCTGGTGCGATCGTTGCGGTGGTGCTGGCGACGGGTGTGGTGTGGATGATGGGCTGGGCGAAGACGACGGTGTTGTTTGATGGCGTGCATGCGCGCCCGGTGGTGGAGACGATCGGGACGCGGTTTGGGGGGATACCCAGCGGGCTGCGTTCGCCGCATGTTCCTGAGTTTTCGTTTGAGTTGATGCGTCAGGTGATCCCGTCGGCGACGACGATCGCGATGCTGTGCGCGATCGAGAGTCTGCTGTCGGCGGTGGTCGCGGACGGGATGACCGGGGATCGGCATCGCTCGGATCAGGAACTGGTTGGGCAGGGTGTGGCGAACATCGCCTCGGGGCTGTTCTTCGGGCTGCCGGCAACGGGGGCGATTGCGCGTACGGCGGCGAACATCAAGAGCGGGGGCAAGACGCCGCTGGCGGGTGTGGTCCATGCTGTGGTGATCCTGTTGTTTATGCTGCTGCTGGCACCGCTGGCCAAGCAGATCCCGCTCCCTACGCTGGCGGCGATCCTGATCATGGTGGCGTGGAACATCGCGGAAGTGGATCACTTCATCGCGCTGCTCAAAGCGCCGCGGCCGGACATTTTGGTGTTGCTGACGACCTTCGGGCTGACGGTCTTCACGGACCTGACGATCGGGGTTGGTGTGGGGATGGTGCTTGCGTCGCTGCTGTTCATGAAGCGGATGAGCGAGATGACGACGATGAGCGGGCTCAATGAGGAGTTGGTGAGCGGGCAGCGTCCGGAGATTATCGATCCCAAGGACCCGGGGCAGATCAGCAGTCTGGAGATCCCGGAGGGGGTGGAGATCTTCGAGGTGAACGGGCCGTTCTTCTTTGGGGTGGCGGATCTGTTGATTGATACGCTGGGGCAGTTGGAGAAGGCGCCGGAGGTGTTCATTCTGCGGATGCGTGCGGTGCCTCATATTGATGCGACGGGTTTGCATGCGCTCGAGGAGTTTGTTGGGAAGTGTCGTCGTCAGGGGACGGTGTTGTTGTTGGGTGGGGTGCATGCGCAGCCGCTGATGGAGATGGTTCGTATTGGGCTGCTGGACGAGATTGGTCAGGAGCATGTGTTTGAGGGGATGGGGGATGCGATTGAGTATGCCCGAGGGGTGGTGGGGGAGAGGGAGTAGGAATAGCCACTAGCCACTAGCCATCAGGGATCAGCCATCGGCCATCAGCAGTTGGGGGCGGATTGGGGTTGTTTGTCAGTTTGGTTGGCGGTTTCATTGCGGTTTCATCTGGGATTCATTTGCGTCTGGTTTCATTGGGAATGCGTGATTGATTGGGTGCGTGTGTTGCCTGATTGGTCGCGTGAGCAATGGAAGGAAGAACGATGCAAGTGTTTATTGCTGGTGCGACGGGGCAGGTTGGGCGGAAAGTTGTTGAGAAGGCGATCGATGCGGGTCACGCGGTGACGGGGATGGTGCGCCGTGAGGAGGATCGGGAAGATCTGGACTCGATCGGCGCGAAGACCTACATGGCGGACGTGACGGAGCCGGGGACGCTGGATCGGGCGATCGCGGGGCACGATGCGGTGGTGTTCGCGGTGGGGTCGCAGGGCGAGGCGGTGGAAGAGGTTGATCGCGATGGGGCGATCAATCTGTGCGACGCGACGAAGCGGGTCGGGATTGATCGGTTTGTGCTGTTGAGTTCGATCGGTGCGGGGCACCCGGAGGATGCGGACCAACTCGAGGAGTATCTGCACGCGAAGCACGAGGCGGACGAGTATGTGATGCAGAGCGGATTGGATTGGACGATCCTGCGGCCGGGTTCGCTCACGGATGAGGACGGCGTCGGGGCGATCAAGACCGGGAAACGGTTCATCGGCGATGAAGGAGACCTGGAGATTGCTCGTGCGGATGTTGCGCGGGTGATCGTGGGAACTTTGGAAGAGCCGCGAACAATTGGGACCGTGTTTGAGTTCGTTGAGGGTGGAACGGAGATTCAGGAAGCGCTCGCGCAGGTGTGAGCAGTTGAGGAGTTGAAGCGATGTTGAAGCCGCAGAAACAGGTTCCCGCGTTGTCCGTGAAGACGGTCGGTGGTTCGGATTGGTCGCTCGGGGAGCAGCGCCCGGAGCACTTCACCTTCGTCTTCTTCTATCGCGGGTATCACTGCCCGATCTGCAAGAAGTACCTCAACAGCATCGATGCGAAGGTTGATGAGCTGGAATCGATGGGGATCAGCGCGGTCGCGATCAGCAGCGATTCGGAGGAGCGTGCTACGAAGAGCAAGGACGAGTGGGGGATCGAGAAGCTGCCGGTCGGGTATGGGCTGAGCATCGAGAAGGCGCGTGAGTGGGGGCTGTATGTTTCGAAGGGTGTGAAGGATTCTGAGCCGGAGATCTTCAGCGAGCCGGGGCTGTTTGTGGTGCGTCCTGATGGTGAGCTGTACGCGGCTTCGATTCAGACGATGCCGTTCACGCGGCCGGGGATTGATGAGCTGATCGGTGGGTTTAAGTTTGTGATCGACAAGGGGTATCCGGGGCGTGGGGAGGCGTGAGTTGCCCATGGTGTGTTGGCCGATGCTGAGCGTGATTCGTGATTAGGGGCTCGGAGTTCTGAACCAAGCAGATGGATTCAGTCTTCCTTCGTCTCGAAAATCACAGCGTGTACGGTGGTGTCCCCGATGTTGGATACGCGGTGTGTCCATGCCTCGTGCGATACGACATCGCCGGGCTTGACTGTCAACTCAATCGGGTCGCCGACTTGTGGTTCTATGAAAAGGGTGCCGCCCTTGAGGATATAGAACGCTTCGTGGGGGTGCCGATGCCATTGGTCGCGAAACCCTGGCTTGATGACGAAATCGATCACTCGGATGCGGTCGTCTTCGTGCACAAGTGTGTAGTGCTCGGGCGACGCGAGGTGTGCGAGCGGGGCTTGATTAGCGTGGTTTGGGTGGGGGCTGGTATGTCTCTGGGCGGAGCACGCGGCCAAAGAGCCGACGAGGGTTGTCAGGGCGAGCGTGGATGCGATAGGAAGGGCTGGAAGAGGCATGTCTTGCTCCGTTCAAATTTGATGGGAATGGCCGGTTGACAACCAACCGATCGGATGGTATGCTAGGCACATGCGAGATCGGATTCTCCAAGCCGCGGAAGAGATGGTCCAGCAGCGTGGGCTCAACGGCGTGAGCTTTGCGCAGCTTGCGAAGGCGGTCGGTCTGAGCAAGCCCAGTGTCTTCCATCACTTTCCCAACAAGGAAGCACTCGCCAAGGCGCTTGTGCAGCTCTGTCAGGATAAGTACGGCGCCGAATATGGTGGAATTATTGATTCGGACGCCACCGCACCCGAGAAACTCCAGCGGATCGCGGATTCATTCGAGCACGGTTTGCGTGTAGATCGCCTTTGTCTGCTGGGCATGATTGGGCAGGGGCTTGGAGATCTGAGTTCCGAAGTCCAGGACGATCTTCGGCTTTCGGCGACGCGTTCGATCGATCGGTTTTCGCAGGTGTTTGAGCAGGGGCGACGCGATGGCTCGCTGAGTTATGAAGGCACGAGCGAGGCGGCGGGGGCGGCGTTTCTCGCGATGCTCGAGGGGCTTCAGGTTCTCGCGCGCTCGAAGCGCGATCCGGACATGTTCACGCGGGCTGCAAAGGGGTACATCAACTCGCTTATCGCGTAGTTTTTATTTCATTACAGGGCCAACCGATCGGACGGTTGGCCAAGGCGGTTGGCAATGTAATCAGGAGATCACCAATGTCAGAGTTTGTTTATCACACAAAGGCGTCTGCACCGGAGGCATCCCAGCAGTGGATCCCTGAAGGGTTCCTTCCCAACCTTCATGCGATCATGGCTGAGTCGCCGTTCCTACTGGAGGGATACAAGCGGCTCTGGGATCTGGCGCTTGGATCTTCGTTGTCGCCGCTCGAGGTGCAGGTCGTGATGATGACGGCGAACTTCGAGAACAACTGTCACTACTGCGTGCCGTGGCACACATTCATCATGAAGCAGGGCAAGATGCCCGACGGCGTAATCGATGCGCTGCGTTCGGGTGAGCCATTGCCCGATGCGAAGCTCGATGTTCTTCGCACCTTTACGCGTTTGCTCATCGAGAATCGTGGTCACGCCGGAGACGATGCGCTCGCGGCATTGATCGACGCCGGATACTCAGAACAGAACGCGCTGGATGTCGTGCTCTGCCTCGCGGTCAAGCTCATGAGCAACTACACCAACGCTATCACCCACACGCGACTGGATGATCCGCCCAAGGCTTTCGAATGGACGAAACCCGGTGCTTGACACCCAAACTTGAATACAGGCATTCCGCGGTTTGCGGATGACTCATGGCAACAAGGAGCAGACCAATGACGACGATGACAACGAGATCGACACTCAAATCCATCAACCCCTATAACGGTGAACTGCTTAAGGAGTACGCCGAGATGACACCTGAGGAGGTTGAGATCGCGATCACCCGGGCGGACGAGGCATATCGGGCATGGCGTGAGACGAGCTTTGATGAGCGTGCGAAGATTCTTCGGCGTGTGGCGGAGATCATGCGTGAGCGGCGTGAAGAGCTCGCGACGATCATGACGCTTGAGATGGGGAAGAAGATCGAGGATGCGCGGCCGGAGATCGATCTGAGTGCCCGGATCTTTGATTACTACGCGGACGAGGGGGAGCGGATTCTCTCGCCCAAGGAGTACAACACGGCGGAGGGTAAGGGCACCCTGATCAATCAGCCCACGGGTATCGTGTACGGGATTCAGCCGTGGAACTTCCCGTTCTATCAGCCAGCGCGTGTCGCGGCGCCGCAGTTGATGGCGGGGAATGTAGTTCTGACGAAGCACGCGTCGAATGTTCCGCAGAGCGCGGAGGCGTTCGATCAGGTGCTGCGTGATGCGGGTGTTCCTGAGGGTGTGCACACGAACCTTCAGCTTTCGGCGCGGAACGCGGGGTCGATTATCGATGACGATCGGGTTGTTGGGGTCGCGTTCACGGGGAGCAACAGGGGCGGGGCCGCGGTTGCTGAGCAGGCGGGCCGGAATGTGAAGAAGACGGTGATGGAACTCGGCGGTGTCGATCCGTTCATCGTTCTCGAGGATGCGGATCTTGATGCGACGCTGGAGCGTTTCCGCTTTGGCAAGCTTCATGCGACCGGGCAGATCTGCATCGCTGCCAAGCGGATCATCCTTGTTGAATCGATTGCTCAGGAGTTTCTTGATCGTGCGAGCGCGATGTTCTCTGCGCTAGAGCCCGCGGATCCGCTCGATGAGTCCAGCGGGTATGGGCCAGTGTGCAACGAGAAGGCTGCGATTGAGCTTGAGCGTCAGATCAACGAGTCGGTTGAGGCGGGTGCGAAGGTACTCGTTGGCGGCAAGCGTGACGGGGCGTTCATCGAGCCCACGATTCTGACGGACATCCCCAAGGGGTCTCCGGCGGACAAGGAAGAGCTGTTCGGTCCCGTGGCGATTGTCCATATCGTGAAAGATGAGGAAGAGGCGGTCCGTGTCGCAAACGACAGCGACTTTGGTCTGGGCGGCTCGGTGCACACGAATGATCTCGAACGAGGTCGGCGGGTGGCTGAGCGGATCGAATCTGGGACCTGCTTTGTCAACCAGATCTCGTGGACATACGCGAGCATGCCCATGGGCGGCGTGAAGAAGTCTGGCTACGGGCGGGAACTCGCGGACCTGGGGATCATGGAGTTCATGAACCAGAAGCTGATCTGTGTGTTCGACAAGGACCATGTGATCTGATGTGGTTCCGCTGCTCCCACAGGGCGGCGGAGCATTGGCGTACCCGCGAAGACAAACTGTTTCCTCTCAGGAGTACACGATGAAGAATATCTTTGTGATCAACGCACATGAAGCGTACGAGTTTTCGCCCGGAAAGCTCAACGAGACGCTCACGGACATGGCGCTCGAGCACCTCAGGGCGAGGGGGTACGAGACTCGCCTGACCACGATGAAGGATGAGTGGGATATCGATACGGAGATCGAGAACCATCGGTGGGCAGACGCGGTGCTGTTGCAGTCACCGGTCAACTGGATGGGCGTGCCTTGGAGTTTTAAGAAGTACATGGACTTCGTGTACTCTTTCGGCATGGATGGGCGCCTGTGCAACGGTGACGGACGCACACGCAAGGATCCATCGAAGCAGTACGGGACCGGCGGCATGCTCGAGGGAAAGAAGTACATGCTCTCGCTGACCTTCAACGCGCCGGAGAAGAGCTTCAATGATCCGAGCCAGACTTTTTTCGAGGGCAAGGGCGTTGACGATCTGTTCTGGCCGATGCATTTGAACTTCCGCTTCTTCGGGATGGAGCCGTTGGAAACATTCGCTTGCTACGATGTGATGAAGAATCCGCGGCTTGAGAGCGACTTCGAACGGTACCGCGAGCACCTTGCCATGCACTTTGTCTGATGGGGGTGTCCGGGGATGAGATATCATCAGGTTCGAAACGCGACTTGTGTTCTAGAGTTTGATTCGGGGCGTGTCCTGGTTGATCCGATGCTGGGTCAGCCGGGGACGCTGGATCGGGCGATCGCGGGGCACGACGCGGTGGTGTTCGCGGTGGGCTCGCAGGGCGAGGCGGTGGAGAAGGTCGATCGTGATGGGGCGATCAACCTGTGCGATGCGACCAAGCGGGCGGGGATCTCCCGGTTCGTGCTGCTGAGTTCGATGGGGGCGGGGCACCCTGAGGACGCCGAGCAGATCCAGGAATACATGCACGCGAAGCACGAGGCGGACGAGTATGTGATGCAGAGCGGTTTGGATTGGACGATCCTGCGTCCGGGGTCCCTGACGGATGAGGACAGCGTCGGTGCGATCAAGACCGGAAAACGGCTGATTGGCGAAGCGGAAGACCTGGAGGTCGCTCGGGCGGATGTGGCGCGGGTGATAGTCTCGTCGTTGGTTGAGCCGAAGACGGTGGGGCAGGCGTTTGAGTTTGTTGAGGGGGATATGGAGATTGAGGAGGCGTTGAGGGGGGTGTGAGAAGAAGCCACTGGCCATCAGCCACTGGCGACTAGGGAAGAGTGGGAGTTGTGTGGCTGGTTCTGCTTGAGCTGTGGTTGAGTGGGGGTGGCGATGATGAAGCGTTCGTTTGCATAAACTCGGAGTATGCAATATCAGCGAATCATTTTGGATACCGGATATGAGCTGGTTCAACCGTTTGACGGCGAGCACTATTACTGCCCTATTTGTGCAGCGAATCACGGTGATCGGCCATCGTATTATGACGACGGCCATCCTGCGTATGATTGCATTTGTCCGGAATGCAGGATGCACCCTGGCTTCGATGACGGGCCGAGGAGTGATTCCGGATTGACTCAGGAGCAGTACGTTGCGGCGTATCGTAAGCGGTGGCTCTCAGAGCATGACTGGGCTCCTGAACTTGTTGAGCGGCTGTGTACGGTGTTTCAGCTCACCGATAAGGAAGTTGAGATGATTCGTCATGCTGTAGAGTTGAAGTAGTAAATTCTGGTGGGTTTGTACTTCTTGTGAACAGCAACTCTAGAGACCCCTCCGACTCCGCCTTCGGCGGACCCACCTCCCCGCGGGGGCGCGGGGAGGGACAAGACTGTCACCCCGCGCTATCGCCTCTTGCTTCGTGCTCTGAATCAAACTCCTCAGCGAACGACACTGGGCCAGGGAGTTCGGTTTTCCAGGGTTGGTCTTGGGTGAGTTCGCGTGCGAGTTTGCGGCCTTCCAGGACGGCGCGGCGTTCGACATCGGCGTCTGGGAGGTCGGCGGGGTTGTGCTCGGCGGCAGGGTCGAGCTGGGCGACATGCAGGGTCTGGGTGGGGAAGGCGAACTCGACGCCCATGCGGTCGGCGAGGCGGATCACATCGAGCATGAAGCGGTGTTTTTCGCGGAGCTCGATGGACCAGTCGGGGCACTCGAAGAACATGTAGACGAGGACATCGAGTGAGTGGGCGCCGAAGGCGTTGAGCCAGACGTGGTAGTAGTCCTTGCGGGTGTAGGGGTGGAGCTTGATGATCTCGCGGATGCCGGCGCAGAAGGCCTCGATTTTCTCGGGCGGGGTGTCGTAGGTGACGTTGACCATGGTCTTGAAGCGGCGGTAGCGGCGGCGGCCGTAGTTGTCGACCTTCGCGCGGACCAGGGTTGCGTTGGGGACCGTGACGAGCGAGTTGTAGAAGGTGCGGATGCGGGTTGAGCGAAAGCCGAGGTCTTCGACGGTGCCTTCGACATCGTTGACATAGATCCAGTCGCCGATCTCGAAGGGGCGGTCGAGGATGACGGCGACGGAGCCGAAGAAGTTCTCGATGGTGTCCTTGGCGGCGAAGGCGACGGCGAGGCCTCCGATGCCGAGCCCGGTGAGGAGTGGGAGGATTTCGATGGAGAAGGCGGAGGCGAGGTAGATGAGGCCGACGGCGGTGATGAAGACCTTGGCGGTGCGTTTGATGAGGGGGATGAGGAGGTCGTCGAACTTGGTCTCGGTCTTGCCGGCTTGGGTGGCGAGCCATTCGGCGACGAGGTCGGTGATTTTGAACCCGCCCCAGACGAGGCCGGTGATCCAGATGACCTTGACGGCCACGAGCAGGACCATGGTTGGGGTCGGTGGGAGGAGCCCGATGGTGAGTGCGAGGAACCAGACGCCTGAGGCGGCGAGGAGCCCGAAGGGGCGGACGGCCTTGTTGAGCGTGTCGGTGTCGGACTGCTGGTCGGGTGTGTCGGCGGCGTGCTGCTCGATGCGGTGCCAGACGACGCGGAGGATGGTGCGGACGATGCGGTCGAGGATGATGCCGACGAGGATGACGATGAAGATGCCGATCCACTGCCAGTGTTCGAGGCCGAGGTTTGTTGAGCCCTTGAGTGAGCGTGGGACGGCGGCGCGGATGTGTTCGATAAGGGTTTTGTCGAGTTCGACGCCGGCGCGGGCGGCCTCGGATTCGGTGGCAATGTAGAACTCGTGGATGGTGTCCATCGTGGTGCGCCCGAAACGCCAGTTGCCCTGTGCGTCCTTGGTGAGGGCGATGATGAAGCCGGGGTATTTGGCGCTAAATGTGGCGTGGGCGACGATTTCGGGTTGGGGGTAGTAGCGGAATCGCTCGGCGTCGGTCTGGGCTGGGAGCTGGGTCTCGGTGACCATGCCGATACGGTTGAGCACGGCGTAGAGCTCGCGGGCCGCGATTCGGCGTGATTCTGGTGGGAGTGAGTTGGGGAGGTCGAGGGTGCGGGTGGCCCGCTGGTAAACGGCTGCGTTTGGGTCGTTGCTGGCGTCGTTCATCGCCTTTAGGAAGGACATCATGGTGGCGCGTGGCGACTCGAGGTCCGGGTCGGCCTCGGAGTTGGCGTTGGTTGTGGCCTGGGTTTCTGACTCGGTCGGGGCGTCCTGGGCGTTGGCCGGTACGGCGAGGGCGAGCAGGAGCGAGGCGAGCAGTGCGAGGAGTGTGTGTGTGATGCGCATAGAAGGATGCTATGCGGCGAGCGGGTGGATCTGGGGCGAATGTGCTGCGTCTGTTGGGGTGGGGCGAGCGGCGGGGAAATCGGAGGTGTAATTGTGCCGGAAAGACGCAAGTGGGGAGGGAAGTCTGCTCGCCCTTGGGGGTTGGCGGACCTACCCTATGGGTCCAACCGGATCGGGCGAGCGCCCGGATTGTTTAGATCACATCGAAAGGAAGCGGCGCACATGGCAGCTGGGACCAAAGGATCAATCACGCAAGTCATCGGGTCGACATTCGACGCGCAGTTCCCCGAGGGCGAGCTCCCCGATATCTACAACGCGATCGTGACGGAATGGACGCATGACGGTGAGCAGAAGAAGCTCGTCGGTGAGGTCCAGCAGCACCTTGGTGGCGGTCGCGTTCGCGCGGTTGCGCTGGGTTCGACGGACGGTATGACCCGCGGCATGACCTCGACGGATACCGGCGGGCCTGTTTCGGTTCCGGTCGGTGAAGAGGTGCTGGGTCGCGTCTTCAACCTGCTCGGCGATCCGATCGATAACAAGCCCGCGCTTGAGGGTGTGAATCGCAGCCCGATCCACCGCGAGCCCCCCGAGTTCTCGCAGCTCAACCCCAAGACCGAGATCCTCCCGACGGGTATTAAGGTCATCGACCTGCTCTGCCCGTTCGTGCGTGGTGGCAAGATCGGTCTGTTCGGCGGTGCGGGTGTCGGTAAGACGGTCATCATTCAGGAAATGATCGCTCGCGTTGCTCGTGAGTTCGGTGGTTACTCCGTGTTCTGTGGTGTTGGTGAGCGTACCCGTGAGGGGAACGATCTCTGGCGCGAAATGGGCGAGGCGGAATACACCGACGCCGAGGGCAACACGGCGCATGTTCTCGACAAGGTGGCGATGGTCTTCGGTCAGATGAACGAGCCCCCCGGGTCGCGTCTTCGCGTCGCGCTTTCCGGTCTGACCATGGCGGAGAACTTCCGCGATGAGTCGGGTAAGGAAACCATGATGTTCGTCGACAATGTCTTCCGCTTTACTCAGGCGGGTTCGGAAGTGTCGGCTCTTCTCGGTCGTATGCCTTCGGCGGTGGGTTACCAGCCAACCCTTTCGACGGAAATGGGTGAGCTTCAGGAACGAATCACCTCGACGAGCAAGGGTGCGATTACCTCTGTTCAGGCGATTTATGTCCCGGCGGACGACCTGACCGACCCGGCACCGGCGACGGCGTTTGCTCACCTCGACGCGTTCGTTGTTCTTGAGCGTTCGATCGCTGAAAAGGGTATCTTCCCTGCGGTCGACCCGCTGAGTTCGACCTCGCGAATCCTCGACCCGGCCATCATCGGCGAGCGTCACTACGCGGTGGCGATGCGTGTGCAGAACATCCTTCAGCGTTACAAGGATCTGCAGGACATCATCGCGATTCTCGGTGTGGACGAGCTCTCGGACGCGGACAAGCAGATCGTTGCTCGTGCCCGCCGTATCGAGCGCTTCCTTTCGCAGCCGTTCTATGTCGCGGAAGTGTTCACCGGTTTCCCGGGGATCAACTCGACGCTGGAAGAGACGATCGATTCATTCGAGCGTCTGTGCGAGGGCGAGGGCGACGATCTTCCCGAGTCGGCGTTCATGTATGTCGGCACGCTCGACGACGCACGGGCGAAGGCCGAGAAGGCTGCGGCCAGCGCCTGATCGCGGCTTGAATATTCAGAATACAAACACCCGCTCAATGAGCGGGTGTTTTTTCAATCTCTGTTCCGGCTGGATTGTGTCGTCTGGTCAGGAGCGTGTTGTTTCCTGTTCGATCGTCCAGGTTAGGGGTGTGCTGGTGCAATCGATGTGGATGTTGAAGAATCCGGGACCGCCGTCCTGACCAGTGTGTTCGTGCTTGTGGACCATGGGCCAGATGATGGCGCGGTCTGTGTCGGGGAGCGGGAGGTCGGGGATGTCTTCTGGGTTGTGCCAGCGGAGTTCGCCCTCGTCCATGTGGCCGTCGACGACTTCGACTGGTTTCATGACGCGGTAGTAGAAGAGGAGCCAGTGTGTTTTGCCTTCGAATGCGGTTTCGGCGATGAGTCCCACGAGGCGGAGGTCTTCGATGTCGACATCGATGCCTGCTTCTTCTTTGATTTCTCGTTGTGCGCATTGGGCGGGTGATTCGCCGAGTTGCATCTCGAGCTTGCCTCCGATTGGGGAGCAGAGCCCTTTGTTGGGTGCCTTGATTCGATGGAGGAGGAGGACGCGGCCGTCCTTGTCGCGGAGATCGCATAGGCATGCGATTTTGTATGGGAGGTCTGGTCCTGGTTCAGGTGCACCTGGGATGATGTTGGCTGCGTCTTGCATGGGCAAGGGTAGGGCGTGTTATTCGCTGGGGGGGGCGTAGTTTGCGGCGAGTTCGGGCTTGTTCCAGGCGTTGTAGAGGTCGAAAAGGATATCGCGGCACACGAGCGTGTATCGGTGATCTTCGCCGAGTGTCTGGATGAGGCGGTCGTGTGCATCGAGCAGGATTGGTTCCGCTTGGTCATAGTCGCCCGAGAGGATGGCTGTCCGGCCGATGAGTGAGCGGGTCATGTTGGTTTTGTGGTGGTCTGGGCCGAAGACGCGGAGTCGGATCTCGAGGACTCGTTGGAGGAGCTCGCGTGATTCCTCTGGCTGGTTGTTTTTGTAGAGCTGTATGGCGTAGTTGTCCATGGACTGAAGGGTGCCCGGGTTTTCGGGGCCGATGGCTTCGATGGACATTTGTATGCTGCGTTGATGGAGTGGGTCGGCTTCTTCGTAGCGTCCGAGATTGGTGTAAATCATGGCGAGTGCGCCGATGGCGTCGATGGTGCCGAGGTGGTCTGGGGCTTTTGATTCGCCGATGGCGACGGCCTGCTCGAAGATTGGGACGGCGGTCTCCAGATCGCGCTGGTAGTAGTAGATGCTCGCGTGCTGCACGAGCATGTCGACGCGTGATTCCGCAGGGAAGTCTGAGTGGCGATCCGCGAGTTCCTCGAGCTCGTTGAGGAGCTGGATGGCGCGGTCGAGGTCGTCGATGTCGGTGTAGAGATCGATGAGGTTGATATAGCGGTAGGCGAGTGTCTCGATGGGGAGATCGGGGATTTGCTTGCTGACTTCGAGCGATCGTGTGAGGTGGAGCTCCGCTTTTTCGTAGTCGTTCATGAGGCGGAACTGATCGCCCATTTTGGCGCTGATGGCTGCTTCAGCTTCGGGGGCGCCTTCGAACCGATCGGGGATTTTGTCTGATGCGGTGCGCATGGCGTCGAGGAGGGTGATGTCGGCGTCGCCGTTGTCGTTGGGGTTGCCGGCGGCGAAGAGGTCCTCGGTGACGAAGAGGGCGGTGAGTTCCTGGGCTTGCTGTTGTCGCTGGGCGATTGCTCGTTCGTGGTTGGCGACGCGGAGTGCGTTGGCGATGAGGATGATCGCGGCGACGAGCACGAGCATGATGGAGGCGACGGAGCCGACGAGGAGGGGGTTGCGCTGGGAGAACTTGCGGAGCTGATACCAGGTGCTGGGGGGGCGGGCCTGGATGGGCTTGTTTTCGAGGAAGCGTTCGAGGTCGTCGGCGAGTGCGCTCGCGTCGGGGTAGCGGCGATGCGGTTCGCGTGCGAGGGCTTTGGCGATGATGGTTTCGAGGTCGCCTCGGAGCGCGCGGTCGTGGGTGCCGAGTGTTTGGGGTTCGTCGTCGCGGATGGATCGGACGAGCTCGTACATGGAGGAGTCTCGCCCGGCGTGGGCGCTGGTGCCGGTGAGGAGTTCGAAGGCGATGAGCCCGAGGGCGTAGACATCGGTGCGGGTGCTGGATTCGTTGGTGGTTCGGTCGACCTGCTCGGGCGCCATGTACTGGAGCGTGCCCAGTAGCTGTCCGGTCTGGGTGATCATGGTGCGTTCGTCGAGTTGCATGTCCATGGCGATGCCGAAGTCGAGGACTTTGGGCTCTCCCGCGTGGGTGACGAGGATGTTGCCGGGCTTGAGATCGCGGTGGACGATGCCGATGGAGTGTGCGTAGGCGACGGCGCGGCAGACCTTGACGAGGAGCTGGACGCGTTGCTCGATCGGGGGTGTGTGCTGCCTGCAGTAGTGGTGGATGGGCTGGCCGTCGACGAGCTCCATGGCGACGAACGGTGTGCGGTTGTCGTCTGCGGTGCCGGACTCATAGATGGTGGCGATTCCGGGGTGGTTGAGCTTTGCGAGGATCTGGGCTTCGCGTTGGAAGCGTTTGCGGATCTTGTCTTGGATGGTGCGTGTGCGGATGACTTTGAGTGCTACCCGGCGGTTGGTGTCTTGTTGCTCGGCTTCGTAGACGATGCCCATGCCGCCCTCGCCGAGGATGCGGATGGGGGTGTAGCTGGCGATGGAGTCGGGGAGTGTCTCGTCGTTGATTTCGCGTGGGTCGATCTCGATGGCTGGGTTGTCGAGGATGTTGTGTTCGGCTCGGTCGAGATCGAGCATGGCGCGGACCTCGTGCGCGATGCCGGGGTCGTCGTGGGTGAGCTCGATGAGGCGGGATTCGATCGCGGCGGGGTCGTCTGCGGGCATCGCGCTGAGTTCTTTGAAGATCGATTCGATGCGTTGGAACTTGTTGCGATCGGTGCTCATGCATCGTCCTCTTGGGCGGAGGCGAGCTGGCGGAGGAGCCAGGCGCGTGCGAAACGCCAGTCGCTTGAGGCGGTGGAGCGGGCGATGCCGAGGATTCGGGCGGCTTGTTCTTCGTCGAGCCCGGCGAAGAATCGGAGTTCGACGAGTTTGGCTTTGCGTTCGTCGAGTGCGCGGAGTTTGTCGAGTGCCTCGTCGATGCAGAGG
The DNA here is from genome assembly GCA_965216865.1 of Phycisphaerales bacterium. Classification (GTDB taxonomy): domain Bacteria; phylum Planctomycetota; class Phycisphaerae; order Phycisphaerales; family UBA1924; genus UBA1924. The sequence goes on along the minus strand of OZ244206.1, from coordinate 862,146 downwards.
AGTGTCTCGGGGGAGATGGGCTCTTTTGATTCGGGGTCGGCGATGGTGAGGGGGACGCGGTCGTGGTCTCCGCCTCGTTTTTGGCGTTTGGTGGCTCGGGCGTGGTCGATGAGCACGCGACGCATGACCTGGGCGGCAAGCATCATGAAGTGGTCTTTTGAGTTGACCTGGACTTCGTCGGTGTTGATGAGGCGGAGGAAGACCTCGTGAACGAGGGCGGTGGGCTGGAGGGTGTGGTCGGCGCGTTCGCTGTTCATCATCTGGCGCGCGAGTGATTTGAGTTCGTCGTAGAGGAGTTCTGAGAGGATTGCGGAGTCGGCATCATCGCCGAGCGTCATCCGGTTGAGGATGGCGGTCGCTTTGGACTGGATGCCGGGGTTTGTGGGCATAGGAGCATTGTAACTGAGGGTGTGGGGTGTGTGCCCCACGAATCGGGGGGGAGCAAGCGATTTCAGGGTTCTTTGTGGTATTCGTCGGGCGCGATAACCCGAGAGATCGCGTGGATTGCCACACGGACATGTTCTTGAAAGAAACTGAGTACGACTAAGAGCCCGGGGAGGCACACACGATGAAGAACAAGATGGCGATGGCGTTGGTATTGGCGGCGGCAAGTTCGGTTTCGTTGGCGGATACGCTGACGGTGGGACCGGATCTTGGGACATATGACTACATCACGATCACAGCGGCGATCGCGAACGCGGCGAGTGGTGATGAGATCCTGATCCAGCCGGGGCTGTACGCGGAAAACCTGATCGTGAGCGGGAAGGATCTGGCGCTGCGGAACGCGGGCGGGGGCGATGTGACGGTGTTCGGCCAGGACCTGGACAAGTGCTTCGTGTCCACAGGAAGCTCGACGGATGTTGTACTCGAGGGGATCACCTTTACGCGTGGGTTCTCGACGAGCGCGGGCGGTGGGGTGTCGATCGAGGGCGGGTCGAGCGCCACGATCATCGATTGTGTAATTGAAGACTCTCACTCCACGAGCTTCGGGGGCGGGCTATACATGTCCGGCAGGGGGACGCTCACGAACACCATCATCCGCAATAACTCGAGCGACAGCAACGGTGGTGGGATCGATATTCGTGGGGTGCTCTCCAAGTCGTTCGTGAACTGCCTGATCGAGGGGAACACGGGCGTGGAGGGCGGTGGGTTGTCGTACTCGGCGGTCGGCAATATCGCGGACTTTGAGGGGTGCACGTTCCGGGGCAACACGGCGACGAGCCGGGGCGGGGCGATCGCTATGCTTGGTATTGCGGGGAATAGCAGCGCGGCGATCATGGATGTGAGCACCTGCGTGTTCTCGATGAACCACGCGCAGAATGTGGGCGGTGCGATCTGGATCTCGGATCAGGATGTGTTCCGTTCGTTGAACTGTGTGTATGAGCTCAACACGGCGGAGAACGCCGGCGGTGTGGTCCGCAACGAGCAGATCTTTGATGCGGTGAACTGCACCTTTGTGAACAACGATGTGATCGCGGCGGGGGTGAGCGATTCGTTTGAGTCCAACCGTGCGGACGCGGATACGAACCTGATGAACTGTGTGGTGGTCAATGCGAGCGCGGCATCGCATGTGGGTCCGGGTGATTTCAATGCTTCGTACTCGCTGATCCCCGAAGCGCCCACGGGTGAGGCCGACGCGAGCGGGAACTTCAGTGGTGACCCGATGTTTGTGGATCTGGGGAGTGGCGATTACTCGCTGATGGCGGGGTCGCCAGCGATCGACGCGGGCAACTCGCGTGGCGTGCTTGGTCCGGTGGATCTGTTGGATGTTGACACGGACTTCAACGGTGATGTGCGGAACCTGGATGATCCGGACACAGAAAATTCGGGGGTATCGACCTGGGAGCTGTGCGTGGATCTTGGGGCGTTTGAGTTCCAGCCGAGCGGCGGGGCGGATTGCCCGGCGGACCTGACGGGTGACGGGGTGCTCAACTTCTTTGATGTGAGTGCGTTCCTGTCGGCGTACAACGCTGGTTGCCCGTGATTGGGTGATTTCGGATGAGCAGAGAGCCCCCGGTTTCGTCCGAAACTGGGGGTTTTATTGTTGGTGGGGGTTTGTTGGTTTGTTCTTTCGGAGTTCCAGAGAGTTGGGTATATTGGGGAGTGTTGATTTACTGTCATTGAACAAGTTGAACTGGGAGGGCGTGATGCGATTGAGAAGCGTTTTGAATGTATCGTTGAGTGGTGTGTGTGCAATGGGGATGCTTTCGACTGCGGCGGTGGCGCAGGATGAGTGTGTCGATCTGCAGTTGATCGGGTCGTACGGCGAGGCGTATGTCGGGGCAGATCGCACCGTGGCGGCGTATCACGATGGGTATGCGTATTTGCTTGGGCAACCCAGCGCGTGGCGTGGGTTGGAAGTAATTGATCTGCGTGATCCCAGTTCTCCGACGCTTGCTGCGTCGTACACGATCGCTGATTTGGAGTTCGGGGGGAGTTCGATCGCGGTTCAGGGTGATCTTGTCTTTCTTGGTGGGTATCGTGAGCTCGTCGTATTCGATGCCGTGCAGGGGCAGGTTCGCTCGGTGCATTCGACTTCGAGAGCATCGATCGAGGATATCTGTGTTGAAGAAGATTTGGTCTATCTCGGTTTGGATAGGTACAGTTCGAATCATGATGGTGGATTCGAGATTCTCGATGTCTCGGATCCTTCATCTCCCGTTGTGCTCAGTTCGGTTCGGTATGAGCTTGGTGCTGGGTACGGCGGAGTGAGCGATATCCAGCTCAAGGATTCTGTGTTGTATGTTGTGCACGAGGAGCTGGGGTTGTTGCGGTATTGTGTACAAGATCCGCATGCTCCTGAGCTCTTGGGTGAATATCAGTTGCCTGGAGGTGCGTATTCCTATTTGGAGGTGGTTGGAGATATCGCGTATGTAGGGGCTTCACAGGGTGATATCGAGGGTGTGATTTCGCTTGATGTATCCGATCAGGATGTGGTGAGACTTGCGGGAACTTCTCTTGAGTTTGTGCCTTTGACGAGTACAGCTTCCACGGCGATTCTTGGTGATCAGATGGTGATTGGGAACGGAAGGAGCTTTGAAGTCCGAGTGCTCAATATCAGCGATCCTTTCTTCCCGGTGTTGGATTTCGGCACGCGGAGTGTATTTGGTTGGCCTGCGTTTATTGACGATGAAACGCTCGTGCTGATGAATGGGCATGGGTTGCGGGTGTATGACCTGAGTGCAGGGTTCTCGGGGGATTGTCTCCCTGTTGATAATTGTGATTTCAACGCGGACGGGGCGATCAACATGTTTGATGTGAGTCGCTTCATCGACGCATACTTGCAGGAGCGGGTCGATGGTGACCTGAATCATGATGGTGCGATCAATCGGTTTGATGTATCGGCGTTTATACAGTGTTACGGCTTAAACGCGGGTTGGTAGTTCGCGGTACACGATCAAGAAGATGAACGATCAGCCCCGTTTCTTGCGAGAAGCGGGGCTTTATTCGTGGAATCGCGAGAAAGTTGGGGATTCATCGGGCGCGGCGGGGTTGGCGGCCGCGTGATGTCTTAGGGCTCGCGCTGCGTTGGGTCCGGGAGGTTTCCGATGTTGTCAGATCAGTTTCGGTTCGCGTTGTTCTTGCGGGTTGATGTTGTGGATCTGTGGGTGGAGCACGCCGGGTACGGGATTGGGGACTTCAACAGCGACGGCGCGGGCTGCCCGTAAGTCGGTACTTTTCACTGCTCAAAGGAACCAACTATGCTTCGAAATGCACTGTCAACCTTGCCGTTGCTCATCGTATCATCTGCTTTTGCGCAGACGCATGCGCACTCATGCGGTGTTGACTGCTCGCAGCGTGCGCCCATCACGGCTGATGTGCAGCGCCCGCTCGATCGCGCCGCGATGGTCTCGGCAACGCATCAGCGTGGCGGGGGGGCGTCGCTTGAGGATGGATCGCTGATTGATATTCTGGTCCTGTACACCCCACAGGCGACGACATTCGCCGGGGGGCAGGCGGAGATTGAGTCGCTGATCATGGACGGTTTGGATGAACTGAATACCGCGACGCTGGATTCTGGTATACCTACCGTGTTCCGGATCGTCCATACGCAGGAGGTGGCGTTTGCTCAGTCTGGATCGATGGGTACCCAGCTCCGGAACCTTCGCACGCCGGACGACGGGGTGCTTGATGAAGCGCACGACCTGCGGGACCTACATAAAGCTGATCTCGTTATGCTTGTCATCTCTGCGGGGGATGTGTGTGGGATCGCCAACATCGGGGTGGGGCCCGGGAACACGCCGACGCCACAGTTCGGGTTCAGCGTGGTGGCCGCGACATGCATGACCGGGCCAACGAGTGCCTTTGCGCACGAGATCGGGCACAACATGGGTATCCTGCACGGGTACGAAGAGAACCCGTGCACGAACGGGGCATCCCGCTTTGCCAAGGGCTATATGGCACCCGACGAATCGTTTCAGACGCTTATGGGCGTTGGGACTGCGCCGCGGGTGGTTCGTTTCTCGAACCCTGGTGAGGATCTGAACGGTCAGCCCACCGGCGTTGCGATTGGGGATCCGAGTGCCGCGGATAGCGCGAGTGCCTTTGCGTTGGCCGCGCCTGTTGTCGCGAATTATCGCAGCCGGGATATGAACAACAACGGCATCCTCGACGACGATGAGATCGTTTCTGGTGACCTGAATGATTGCAATGGGAATGGGTATCCCGACTTCGCCGATCAGGATTTTAATCGCAACGGGGTCCCCGACGAGTGCGACATCGCGATGGGCACGAGCACGGACAGTGATCTTGATGGGATCCCAGATGATGCAGAGCTTTCGATCATTCGGGTTGATCCTGCTGCGATCGGGACCGGGCTAGGGGACACTTGGAACAACGCACGGACCGATCTACAGGACGCGCTCGAACTTGCTCGTGTATCGGGTGACATCGAGCAGATCTGGCTCATGCACGGGACTTATCTCCCGTCGGATCAGGGGCATCGTGCTCGATTCTTCGATATCCCCGGTGGAGTTGCTCTTCTCGGGGGATTCGATGGAACCGAGACGGTTGCGGGTGATCGATCTCCTTCGACGGCGCAAACGATTCTTTCGGGCGACCAGTTTCAGGATGATGATGGGCTATTGAACCGGGAGGACAACGCGTTGCATGTGGTTTACATCCATGATGAACCCGCGTCGGTGGTGCTCGATCGTCTTGTGATTGAGCATGGGAACGGTGATTCTGAGGTGAACTGTGGTGCGTTGATGGAGTTTGCCGGCGGGGTTCTGGTGTACAACACGGACACGACGATCACCAACTGCGTGATCCGGGAGAACACCGCGCTCAACTCTGCGGGGATGATTCTTATTGATGACTCAAAGACCGATGTCCGGAACAACCACGTTTATGGCAATACTGCGATCGATGGCACCTTTTACGGGGTTGGGGGTGGCTTCGAGTACAGGGGTTGGATCGGTGGCGTGCGCATCAATACCGATCACAATGGGGCCGACAATGTATTCGCGAGCAACCTCATTGAGTTGAACCAGGACACTGATTCTGTGTCCGGTGTGAGTATCGTTGGGTGCGCGCCGTACTTCGTAAACAATGTGATTGCCCGAAATACTTCGTTGAGTAGTGTCTCTGGGGCTGGGCTCTCTGCGGTGTTGTGCGACGGGTTTGAGGTCATCAACTGTACTATCGCCGGCAACCTCGCGCCGAATAACATGTTTGGTCAGCGTGCGGGCGGGTTTACCTCGAACCGTTCTGAGGTCTCCGTTATCAACTCGATCTTGTGGGGCAACCACCCGCATTTAGATGCGGGCGACGAAACGGCGCAGTTCACTGAGTCCGGCACCGGCGTCGAGCACGAGTTCGTCAACTCGATTGTCGAGGGGTGGACCGGGATCTACAACGGGAGCGGGATCGATGCCGATCCGGTGTTCGTTGACGCACCCGGTGGCGACTTTGCCCTGAGCGCACCGTCACCCGCGATCGATGCGAGCGATACCACACGCATCCCCGCGGATACGCCTGACTTCGATAGCGACCTGGACTTGATCGAGCCCCTTCCGCTGGACTTCCTGGGGAACCCGCGGAGCGTTGACGATCCGGACACGATCGACACGGGGACCGGTGCTGCGCCGATCGCGGATATCGGCGCAGCCCGAAACCGTGGTATGTGTCGCGGATTTCACGGGGGACGGTCAGCTCGACTTCTTTGATGTTTCGGCCTTCCTTACAGCCTATCAGGGCGGGGACGCGCAGGCGGATTTGAATGACGATGGGTTGTTCAACTTCTTTGATGTCAGCGTGTTTCTGTCGGCGTACGGGGCGGGGTGCCCGTAGTCGCGACGAGATGGAGTAACCACACGCCGCACCTGTTTCTCTGAAGAGGGGCGGTGCGGTTTTCAGTTGTCGCGGAGGACTTCGCGCATCTGCTCATCATCCAGACCGAGTGATTTCATGTGGGCGTAGGTTTGATCGACGATGGCATCAGCGCCTTGCTGATCGCCGGCGTCTAGCCGTACCTGGATGCGGACCGAGTTTGCGGCCGCATAGGTGCGGGCGTTTCGCAGGTCCTGAATGTATGGGAAGATTTCTTCGACGAGCATGACTGCTCGTTCGTGTTCGCCCAACTCGTAGAGGACCTGGGCGAGGTAGATCTGTGAGGTAACGATCTGTGCGTGGCCTTTGGGCCATTGTTGTTTGCGGAGATCGTTCGCTTGCTCCAATGATTCTTTGGCGCTCTCGAAGTCCTCGGCGTATTGGTACAGGCGTCCGAGTTCGAAGAGTGCGTTGGCGTATTGGATTGATTCTTCGCCATAGGTGCGGTTGACGGATTTGAGATCGTCGAGCGCGTAGGGAATACCTTTTTCGGGTTGTCCGAGCGTGCCGTAGGTGCGTGCGAGCGCGCGCCGGATGGACTCGGTGGTGAAGTGGTCAAACCCGTACTTGGGCACGGCCATGTCGTATGCGTTCGTGAGCAGGTCGATGGATTCCTGAGAGGGTGCGAATGTTGACATGGCGTCGCCATAGAACGCCATGGCGTCGATGGTGGCGCTGTGATCGGGCGGGTAGTGGGACTGTGCGACTTCGTAGAGTCTCTTGAGCGTGGGGAGTTGGTCTTTCGGGGTTTGGCTGAATCGCTGCTGCATGTAGAGGGCGAAGAGAGCCTGGTAGAGTTCTGCTGGGTCCACATCTTCCATCTGATCGTAGAGTGCGATGATGCGCTGGAGGTTTTCGATTGAGCCGTCGGAGCGTTGCAGTACGCGGAGTCTGCGAGGATCATTGTCGTCGAAGAGTTGTGCGGATTCTTCATCCGCGAGTTGTATCTGCTCTTTGGCCCCGTTGAGGCCGTGTCCCCAGAGCAGGTCGTGGAGATAGATGCGGAGATTGATAACTTCTTCGGAGGGGATCCCGTGATATTGGATCGCGAAGTCGAGCGCGTCGCGCATGGTCTGCGTGCCCTGCTGCGAGTAGCCGGACTGCGTTTGGAAGCGTCCGATGCCGACCAGCATGGGGAGCAGGTGATCTGGGTCGTCGGCGAGCCCTGCGCGTGCTCGGTCTGCGAGATCGCTCATGGCAGTCTCGGAGAGGATGGGGGGTGCGCCGCGGGTGTTGTAGTCCGCGGAGAGGATGAGCATTTCGATGAGGAAGTCGCCGATGAAGGCGACGCGGTTGGTGGAGGCCTGGGCGCGGTCGCGTTCGATGCTGGCCTCGCGCCACTTGAGGGCGGCGATGCTCATGGCTGCGATCAGGGCGATTCCGAGCACGCCGGCGAGCGAGACGGAGGCGCGGTGACGGCGGACGAACTTTCGTGCGACATAGATGACGCTTGGGGGCGACGCGGAGACAGGAAGCCCGCTGAGGTAGCGACGGAGGTCCTCGCCCATGGCCTGTGCTGATGGGTAGCGGAGATCGGGATCGTCGGCGCAGGCCTTCAGGACGATGCGGTCGAGGTCGCCTCGGAGCGTCTTGGGGTGTGCGGCGGTGCGATGTGGCTGTTCGCTGGCGATCTTGCTCGGGCGGGTGATGGTTGTGTCGTTGGGGTTATCCTTGTTGAAGTTTGCGGTTGGGACATCTCCCGCGAGGAGTTCGCAGAGTATCGCGCCGAGTGCGTAGACATCGACGCGTGTGTCGCTGGTCAGGTTGCCGGCGCGTTGCTCGGGGCTCATGTAGCGTGGTGTTCCGAGTCGGACGCTGGCGCGGGTGTTGGGTGATTTGGGGTCGTCCTCGAGGAGCTTGGCGATGCCGAAGTCGATCACGCGTGGAGCGAAGGTATCGGTGGTTTTCTCGACGAGGATGTTGGCGGGCTTGAGGTCGCGGTGGATGACGGCGCGTTGGTGGGCGTGTTGGATGGCATCGCAGGTTTGGGCGATGAGCTCGACCCGCTGGCGGGTGCTGAGTTGCATGCGCTCGCAGGCATGGTGCAGCGGCTCAGCGTCGATGAGCTGCATGGAGACGAAGGGCTGGCCCTGATCGGTGAGTCCTGCGTCGAAGACACGAGCGATATAGTCGTGATCCATGCGGGCGAGCAGGGCTGATTCGGCGCGGAAGCGGGTGATGGCCTCGTCGCTGACGAGTTCGCGCCGGAGGACTTTCACTGCAACGGGTCGGTCGATTGGAGTCTTCTGGCGTGCGCGATAGACGATACCGAAGCCGCCGTGACCGATCTCGTCGCTGATCTCGTAGCCCGAGATGGTGGGGGTTGAGCGTGTGGGGTGTTCATCTTGCCTTGTGGACTGTGCGTCGTCGAGCAGTGTGCCTGATGCCTTGACGAATGCGTTGAGAAGGTCCGAGACGGCGTCACGCAGTTGCGGCTCAGCGTCCGCGAGCAGTTGTGTTGCCTTGGTGTCGTCGCCTGCTTCTCGGGCTTCGAGGATCTCGCCGAAGAGTGCCTTGACATGCGATCGGTCTGGTTTGGTCATCGGTCAGGGCTCCCAGGTTCTGACTGATGGTCGAGGATCTGTTGCAGGCGAGCGCGTGCGAACTCCCAGTCGCGTTTAATGGTTCGTGCCGAGAGGCCCATCATTTCGGCGATTTCTTCGATCTGGCGCCCCGCGTAGAAGCGGAGGTGCACGATCGATGCAGATCGTTCGTCCTCCTGCTCGAGCAGGTCGAGTGCTTCGTCGAGTGCGATGAGGTCGGCGGGGTTGGCGCTTTCAGCGGCTATTTCCAGGTCGACGCTGATGACGCGTTTCCCGTTCTTCGGTGATCGCTTTGCGGACTTCTTGGAACGCGCGTGATCGATGAGGATGCGTCGCATGGCGACGGAGGCGGCCTTGAAGAAAGCGTGGCGGTGGGCGTAGCTCATCGTGTGGGTGCTGGAGCTGACGCCGAACATCTTGAGGTAGGACTCGTTGACGAGTGCGGTCGCGCCGAGAGTGTGTTCGGGGCGTTCAGATCGCATGTAGGCGGCGGCGATGACCTTGAGCTCGTTGTATACCTCGCTGAAGAGCTTCTTCTGGGCCTCGGCTTGACCGCAGCGGGCTTCCTCGATGAGGATTGTGAGATCGCCGGCGCCCTGTCTGGGGGAGTTGTGTGGTTCTTGGTGGTTCGGGTCTGGGCTCATTGCGTCCCTGCCTCGCACGCGGTGATGTACACTTGCATGTTTGTTCAAAGCGAGTATATCAGCGCGGCGGCGCGGGGAGAGGATTCTATTATGATTCCATCGTCTCGAACTCCTTAGTAAACTTGATGGGGTTTGCATTTGGTGCCTCTTCGTAAGTAGGGTATTGAAAACGCCGGGCGGACTCTCGTTCGCCCGACGCGTCTGGTGCGTCAGCGTGATGACTAGGTCATCGCTCCCTCACTTCAGCACCCGAGGTCGAACGCACTCAGGAATGCTGAGACATCGAAGAAGGTGAACTGGCCGTCGTTGTTCATGTCCGCGAGAGGGTCTTGCTGGTTGTAGAGATTGATGAACTCGGATGTGTCGAAGAAGTTGGTTTCACCGTCCGCGTTTAGGTCTGCGAAGCAGGTGACGAAGACCTCAACGGTGGTGTCGGTGATGGTGACGAACGCGCGCCGGTTGGGGCCGAGTGCTGAGTCGTCGATGGTATCGAACTCGCCCTCGATGCTGGCGGCTTCGAGGATCGTGAGTGTTTCGCCAGCGGGTAGGTCAGTCTCGGGGTAGTTGGTCAGTACGAGGGTGCCATCGAGGATCGCGTGATCCTGCACGGTGAGTTTGTCGTTCAGGATCTGGTCCTGCTGCTGGGAGTACCACATCGAGATATTGAGCGAAGCGGTGTTTCGCAGGGTAAGTGCGTGGACGCTTGCCTGTGCGTCGAAGAGGTCGGAGAGGTAGACCCCGCCTGATGACTCGAGGGAGACACTCCCGAGATCGGCACCGTCCTGGAAGTAGATCCCCTTCACGGTCGAAACGATGTCGAGCGTGCCTGAGCCGTTGACCTGTGCGCCTTCAACGAACCATGTATTGCCGTCGGCTTCGAGGGTGCCGTTGATGGTTGTGACGCTTCCGGAAACGAAGGAGATCCGATCCTCGCCGTTGTTTCCGGTAACCCGTAGAAGCGATTCGCCGTTGATCTTCGTGTCGCCTGAGCTGTGGAAGTCATGAAGAGCGACAAAGCCTGAGTTGAGTTCGAGTAAGCCGCGTACGCCGTCGATTTCGCGGAGCCAGAGGTTCACATCGGCGTTGAGCACCTCGCGGATACCGATCCCGTCACCAACATAGATCGATCCGGTGAAGTACTGGTCGCCGCCGTTGGCCTGCATGTTCATGACGATGTCGCCGGTTTGGACGCGGATGACGCCGGTGCCGGCGTTGGCCTGGCCGTCCATGGTGACTTGTCCGAGTTGGAGTGTCCCGCCGTCGGCGATGATCTCGCCGTTGTTATTCACCGAGCCTTCGATCGAACCGGTGCCGCGGATGATCCCGTTGTTGATGATCCCGCGTCCGGTGATTTCGCCCTGAGTGAGATTGATCTCGCCATAGTTGTTCCATGTGTATCTACCGTTTACCGGCTCAACATGGAGGGCGCCTTCGATGTTGAAGGTGCCGTTGAATGGACCCACATTGCTGGTATCGAGAAACTCTGTCTCGAACGAGAGGGTTGAGTCATCGTCGATGTTGACGACCTTATCGCCCAGCCCGTCGAGATCGAAGTTGCCCCCGACACCCAGATTGATGGTGGTTGTTCCGCCGATGATATCGAGACTGCTGTTGTTTCCTTCTAGTCGGATGCCCGAGTTGGGTCCGGTTGCGGTGATGTTGAGGCTATCGAATCGGAGGAGTGTTGCGGGGAGCGATAGGGTCGCGTTCTCTGAGAGTTCGATCTCGCCGCGGATGGCGACGATGGGAGAGTCGATCTCTGCATAGCTTGATGCTTCGATGCGACCGTATGAATCAAGAATCGGCGTTTCGATCCGTGCGGTACTTGTCGGGCTGTTGCCCTGCAGCTTCAGCAGCGAGTTATTCGAAGCCACGATGGCCTCATCGCTGATGAAGCGTGATGACTCGTCTGATGCGGCGACCCAGATTTCGCCTCCCAGCGATCCGGTATAAGGGAGCTCGTTGTGGATGGTCTTCCCTTCCCAGATGGTGATATTGGCGTCTGGGTCTGTCCAATCGAGTTTCGAGGTGCTCGAGTCGCTGCGGGTGATCAGAAGCGTGTCGTGTGGACCGAGCCCATCCCTGATCCAGAGGATTCCCTCGTTAAGCACGAGGTTGCCGGTGGTGCTGTTCATCTCGATGGTTCCAGCACCGAGCACGCCGCCGTTCTGGATATTGAGGGCCTCGTCGAACTGAGCGAGCCCGCCGTACATGACGAACAGCCCGTCGTTGTCCAGTGTGAGTGTGTCGGTATCGAAATCACGCAGCGCGGGCGTCTCTGAGATGCTGATCGAGCTGCCTATGCCGGAAATAACGGTGTCGGCGTTGACAAAGATCGAGTATCCCGCGGTGTAGAGATCTGCGCCGTTGATGACATTGAGGGTGCCGAGGGCGAGATTCTGACCGAGCGTGGCGTCGGTTGTGGTTCCGCTGATGGTTGCAGTATCGAGGATCGAGTCGGGGTACTGGCCCGCGGGCCCGTTCCACATGGCGGGGTTTTCCCACATGCCGGAGTTGGCGAACCAGGTGAAGATGTCTGCTTGTGCGGTGGCGGAGCCGGCGGCGAGAACGCAGGCCCACAGGGTCGTGGTGCGTGGGAGCATGGGGTTTGCCTCTCTAAATTGGGTTTCAACTTGTTGTTGCGGAGCGAGTGTCTTGAAGCTCGCGTCCATCAGACAAAGCGGAAAGGGCAGCGGAGAGGGGACACGCGTTGGGCAGAAAATCGAGAAACTGGGCCTGAGAGGGATTCAAGGCGGTTTTGTGGTTCACCATATAAACAAACGCGGCCCGAAAGGATTGTGGGCCGCGTTTGGCACATGACGGTTTGCTCCTTGAGCACGCCGCCTACGCGATGTGTGAGTGGCTGTTTGTTCTTAGCAGGACCTTGATCGGCGCTGGGTGGAGCATGCGCCGGCCACGCAGAGGAGCAGGCTGCTTGCGGGTGTTGGCACGGCGGGCCCAGTCAGTGCGCCGATACCGAATCCGGATCCGGCCTCTGCACCGAGTGAGCCGATGAGTTGTTGCTGGCCTGTATAAAGGTCGATGCTATAGAGACTGTTGTCGCCGTTGGCTCCCGAAACGGTGCCCGCGGTCACGAAGTACCCGACTCCGTTTTCGATGGCGAGTCCGCCGACGGCTCCCGGGCTGGTGGAACTCAATGAGGTGATGACGGTCATATCTCCGCTCAATGGGTCGATGCTGACGAGTTCGTTGGCGAGTGCGTCAATGCCGACGAGAACGCCGTCGTTGCGGAACTGGAGCCCGTTGAGATCGAGTGTGGATCGTGAGAGCTTGATGCTCTGCAGCATCGATCCGGTATCTGGATCGATCTGGAAAATGGCCCTGCCCCCGCCCGCCAGGCGTGTGCCAGCGTAGAGCTCGCCATTGTGATTGACGGCCAGCCCGCCCTCCGAGGTGAAGCCGGCGCCGAGATTGCCGATCGTCTCAAGCTCCCAGCTTTGCTCGTTGAGGACCGAGAGTTTGCCGACGATGCCGTCGGTGATTGCCATGATTCGCCCATTCGAATCCCGATCGATACCCATGATGCCGGTGCCTGTCTGACCGACGCGTGTGGCATGGGCGGTCGAGGTGTCGATCGAGAACACATCACCGGTTGAATAGTTCACGCCGATCAGGTCGGCGTTAGCGAGGGTTGTGATGAGCCCCATTGCGATTAGCTGCATGGCGGTAGTTTTCATGGTCATGGTTTGGTATTCCTTTCCTGGAACAGTACAAATGGTTCCTCGCGGGGTTTGACCCGTGTGGGTTGTCCTTGGTTACACACTTATTCATGGGTTTCTGTTCGTTGATGAGATGTAACCATCCCACATCGGATCGGGTCGATTGTGCGGAGGTGCAACCGCGAGATGCAGTTCGAGACACAAACGATCATCGCTTCCGTGGCGCTTGGCGCATGCTGGCTGCTCGAGTCGGTGTTGCCGGGGGCGCATGCAACGCGTGTTGCTGCGGCTCGGTGTCGGCATCTCGCGTTGGGGGCGTTGAACGGTATACCCGGGCTTGCGATCGTCGTTTGTCTGTTGCTCTGCGAATCGGGTACTCGTGATTTCGGAGGCGGGGTGATTCGCGCATCTTCGATGCCAGCGTGGTGTGTTGGGATAGTGGCATTTCTTCTGCTTGATCTCTGCCAATATGCGGGGCATGTGCTGATGCACAAGGTGCCGCTGCTTTGGCGCCTGCACGCGGTGCATCACCATGCGGAGCAGGTCGAGAGCACGACGGCGTTTCGGTTTCACACGATCGAGGTCGTGCTCCAGGGGGTGATGCTGTTCCCGCTTGTCATGTTTTTGGGTGTGCGTGTGCACGATATCGCGATCTATAACGCGGTTCTGCTGCCTGCGAGTTTGTTTCATCATGCGAATATGCGGATCCCGAAGCGACTGGAGTCTGCTCTGGGATTGGTTGTGGTGACGCCCGGGTTGCATCGACTGCATCATGCCCGCTGGCAGCCGCTGACTGACAGCAACTACAGCGCGGTGCTGTCGATCTGGGATCGGCTCTTCGGCACGCTATCAAGCCATCCGAGAGCCGAGTTGGTGCCGGTTGGTTTGGACGGGTACACGCGTGAGCACACGGAAACAGTTCGAGGCATGCTGTTGACGCCGTTTAGTGATGCGCGAGCGGGGCTCGGGTCGCCCCCCAGTTCTTGGGAGAGCCGAGAGAAGTTTCTGCAGGGTGCTGTAACGGATGGCGGCGGGGCGGGGTCAAAGACATCGAAAGGAATCAAAGACATGAATACGAATGAGCATCTGAACAATCTCTATATTCCGCTCCGGCTGTGCTATGGGCTGGTGCCCGTTGTTGCTGGGGCGGACAAGTTCACCAACCTGCTGACCGACTGGTCGCAGTATCTTCCTGAAGCACTGTCCGGTATGCTGCCGTTTGAGCCAGGGGTGTTCATGATGATCGTGGGGGTGATCGAGATCGTCGCGGGTTTGGCCGTGCTGACGAAGTTTACTCGATTGGGTGGTTATGTCGTGATGGCTTGGCTGCTTCTGATCGCGGTCAATGTGGCGGTTGCGGGGTACCTGGACATCGCGGTTCGTGATATTGTGATGGCGTTGGGTGCGTACACCTTGTCGGGCTTGGCCGCGTATCGCGGGGAGCAGTTGCTTCCTGGGACGGGTGAGCATGATCGTCCTGCATCGACGGTCGCGTCGTAGGATCGGAGCGTACACACAGCAATCGGGGGAGCGTTATGCGCTTTCAGTCAGAGAAACTCGAGCAGCTCGCACCCTTGAGCGATGAGGAGGTCGTGGGCCGCGTCCTCGCGGGTGATACGGGTGCGTTTGAGCTGCTTATGCGTCGTCACAACCAGCGTCTGTTCCGCACGGCTCGTTCTGTGCTTTCGAATGACACCGACGCGATGGACGCGTTGCAGGAAGCGTACATTCGTGTGTATAAAGGACTGTCGGCGTTCGAGAGGCGGTCGACTCTTGCGACTTGGATGACGCGGATTGTGTTCAACGAGTCGATCCGCTTTCGATCGCGGAGGGCGAGGGTTACGAGGCGTGAGCGCGTCGGTGTGCAGCAAGCTGTTGCTGAATCTCAAACGCAACTCCCGGAGTCGTGTATGGATGGGATGGAGAGGATGCGGCGATTTGACGAGGCGATGGACGCGTTGACCGAGAATGAGCGTGGCGTGGTGATGCTGAGGGTTATCCATGGATTGAGCACGCGGGAGACCGCGCTGAGCCTCGGGCTGAGCGAGAGCAATGTCAAGGTCTCGCTTTTCCGGGCGAAGCCGAAGTTGGCCGCGGTACTCGGGGGTGATGGGGTGGGCTCGGTCCGGCAGTCACTGACTTTCGATGGGACGCGTTGTGATCGTCTGGTGCGGTCGGTATTCATCGGGCTCGAACGGTTGCGGGATGCCTGATCCCGGCTCGATATAACGCGCGGGGTAGCGTGCGGCTTTGTCGTGCTTCTGATGTTTTTTCACTCTGAGTCGCTGATACATGAGCATGGTTCATTTCTGGGATCATGGCACGCGTCGCTGATCAAGATGGCGGCTCAATGCATGGTTGATTATTCAGGATAATGTTGTGCTGAATAATCAGGTCATCATGTGAGCAGCGGCGTTCGCGGAGTGAGTCGGGGTTCGCTGTGCGGCCAAGCCGTGGGGGCGAGGTGGAAGTGGAGTAAAGTGAAAAATTTCTCATTCGAAATTGCGCGTCTTGCAGGAGACTTCTTGAGGTTTTTGTCGCTAAAGTTTGCGCGTGAGAATACTTGTAATCGAAGACAACCCGAAGATGGCCCAGGCAATCCAGAAGGGCCTGCAGGCGAACGGCTACGCCGTCGATGTATCGCATGGCGGGTTCGAGGGGGAAGAGAAGGCGGTTCTCGAACCGTACGACTTGATCATCCTCGATCTGATGCTTCCTGATCGCGATGGTGTGGATGTGTGCCGCAATCTTCGGCGTCGATGTGTAGAGACACCGGTGATCATGCTGACCGCGCTTTCGGGCACGGACGACAAGGTGGCTGGGCTTGATGCTGGTGCGGACGATTACCTGACCAAGCCATTCGAGTTCGAGGAGTTGCTCGCTCGTGTACGCGCGATGCTTCGTCGCGGTGAGGCGAGCGAGGGGCGAGTGCTTGAGTGTGATGATCTGAAGCTGGATCTGTACACGCGTATGGCGACGCGCGGTGAGCAGGAGTTCGAGCTCTCGAACAAGGAGTTTGGGTTGCTTGAGTATCTCATGCGGAATCCGAATCGTGTGTTGTCACGGACGCAGATTACGGAGAAAGTCTGGGACATGAACTATGAGCCCGGAAGCAATGTGATCGATGTGTACATCTCGTCTCTGAGGAAAAAGATTGATCGCGGCTATGAGCGTGAGCTCATCCACACGATCAAGGGGGCGGGGTATCGGTTCGGGATCATGGACTGACCCGTGCTCAGGGGTTTGCTCATCCAGAATCCCGGGAACCATCACTTCTCGATGCGGCTGCGGCTGACGCTCTGGATCACGCTCATCGTCACAATCGTGCTGTGGGTGAAGTCTTCGATCTTCTGGCTGTACCTGGAACGATCAACGGCGCAGCTTGAGTTGCGTACGCACACGCAGATGTCCAAAACGCTCGCGAGTCAGATCTCGTTGCTGCTGCCTGATGTATCAGGGCAGGAGCTCGATGAGCTCAAGGAGCAGGCACTCCGATCGATCTACTTTGAATCGGTGTACCTCGATGTATATCGCGTCAACGGCGAGTCGCTGATCCCTGGGCGGCGTTCGCTTTTAACGACAGATGAAGCAGCGTTCCGTGAATCGCTTGAGACCATCGAGCCGGTGTCGATTGAAAACCCAAAGATCATCTCGCGGATTAACGAGGAACTGACGGAGATCAACATCCGGTATGCTCAGTTGGAGCAGGTTCTTGGTCGAGACGGGGTTCCGTATGTGATGTTGTTCGCGAGTGCGAACAGGTATTCATCGAATCAGTTCTCTATTGCTCGGGGTGTGCTTCGTGCGGCGTTGATGATTTCGCCGCTCGTCGGCTTTGTCTCTGGATGGTTCATCTCGGGGATCGCGGTCGCACCGATCACCCGGGCGCAGGAACTTATTCAGAAGATGGGGCCAGAGAATCTACGAGGCGATGTCGATTACCGGTCGAATACTTCGGAGGTGGATGAGCTTGCACACGAGGTTGAGGCCGCGCGTGCACGCATTCGGGCTGCGTTCGAATCACAGGAGCGGTTTCTGGCGAATGTATCGCACGAGATTAAAACACCGATCGCGGTGATGCTCGTTGAATCGCAGACACTCAGAACGGATGGGCTGCCGGAAGATGTCGAATACTTTGTTGAATCCGTGCAGGATGAGATGAAGCGGCTTGGGAAACTGGTTGAGAGTTTTTTGACACTCACCCGACTGGAGGATGGCCAGGATCGCTCGGAGGGTAAAAGGGAACGGGTCAATGAGCTCGCGATGGAATCGGTGGAACACTGCACGCCGATGGCGCGCCAGCAGGGTGTGCGACTGAAGCTGACGCTTCTCGATGATGAATCGGGGATGGATGTCTCCGTCCTTGGAGTGGCTGAGTTGCTTGTGACGATGCTGGATAATCTCATCCGCAACGCGATCCGGTTCTCCAAGACGGGTGATGAGATCAATATCTCGCTTGTATGTAGTGAATCCATGGTTGATCTGATCGTTCGCGATCATGGACCCGGCATCCCTGAAGATCGGATCGATAAGATCTTTGATCGGTTCTCGCAGGGCGGAAACGAACGCGAGGGACGCGGGCACGGGCTTGGTTTGACGATCGCGCAGGGGATCGCGGAACTGCACCGAGGAACGATTTCAGTTCGGAATATGAATCCGGGGTGTGAGTTCAGGGTGTCGCTGCCGGTATCGGCTAGGTAAATTGTCCTAAGTTCTGCTTTTTAAATCGCTTATGGGGCACTCTAAAAGCATTTTCATGTGCTGTTTAACTTCTTGTCATGTGGCAAGCCAATTCTTTTCAAAGGAACGGTTTACCACTCGATGCGAATGTATGCACTTATCGTCTTCTGTGTGATTGTCACTCTTCTGAGCGGGGTGTCGCTTTTCTGGTCTGTGACCAGTCATCAGGGCGAGTTCTGGCTGCATGGCATCTTCCTCATCGCGCTGACGACGGCGCTGCTTGCGACGCTCTCGCTCATCCGCAAGTTTGCAGGCCACTCTATTTCATCCTCGATGAACATTCACCATCTTGAGGATCAAGAGAAGGACTGTGACGAAGAGCGTAAAGCTGGCTGAGCGACTGCTCGTCTCCTGAGTCTTAAAACCAAAATGATTTCAGTTTCATCTTCTCGTCACCGGGTGTTCAGCCGCGGGTGCGAATGTATGTATGTGTGAGCGAGAGGACCTGAACTCGCACGAAGGTAGATGGACGGTCCATTCGAACGAAAGGTAACACCAATGACACGCAAGGCAAAGACAACACGCAAGGCACTCGCTGCAACTGCGATCATGACTTCTACGCTCGCGCTGGCGATCTCCGCAGGCACGGCCACAGCGTTCGCTGGCCCAGACCACGACAAGCGCACGACCACCCACACGAAGAACACTCAGAATAAGAGCGTCAACATGGACGCTCGTCTGCTCCACTTTGCTCGCTCTGATGAGTTGATGGGGTCGGATCTGCACAACACGGCATCAGAATCGATCGGCTCTGTAAGCGACTTCATCGTTGATCGTGGTTCGGGGAATATCGAGTTCGCGATCGTGAAGAGCGGCGACATCCTCGGCTTCGGGGGCAAGAGCATCGCGGTGCCGTACCACAAGCTCCGCTACCAGCCGACGGTTTCCGGGTTCAGCACGAACATGACCGAAGAGCAGCTCGAGCGCCAGACAGAGTTCATTCCTGAGAACTGGGAAGACCTAGACAACTCGAACTGGCTGGATCGTGTCAGCGGCTGGATGGACGATGACGACATTCATCATGACGACGACTCGATCCGTGAGGCTGTCAGGCAAGGGGATCGTGAGGAAATCGAAGGACGCGTGACACGCGTGCTCCGCAAGACCTACAAGGGCGATGAGCATGTGTTTGTGATCGTGCAGGACGATTCTGGCGAGCAGCACAACCTGATTCTGGGGCCCTCGTGGTATGTGATGGGTTCGGAGAACCCGATCAACCGTGACGACGAGGTTGAGTTCAGTGTCGTGGAGTATGACACCTACTACATCGCCGCCGATGGACGAGTGAACAATGAATCAGTGACCTACCGCGACAACGAGGGGCGTGCATCGTGGGAATCGCGGAACTCCCGCACACCCGCACGGTACATTCTTCTTTCTGAGCTCGAAGGCATGAATGCCGAGGTCGCTGGCACCACGGTCGGAGAAGTGCAGACCACGCTCATAGAGGGGGGCTCGGGCCAGGTAGCGATGATCGCGCTCGATCCGAACGAGAACTTCTTCGGTCTTGGCGATGAGCTGTCACTTGTGCCTTGGGGAGCGATCTCGCTGCCGCGTGGGTCAGCCATGATGATCAACTCGAACGAGGCGGAGCTCGAGAGAGCGATGAAGATGCCCGATGATGTGAGCACGCTGCGCACGCCTTCATCGGTCTCGCACGCGTACAAGAACTTCCATCTGGAAATGCCCAGCTTCGAAGCGCGTGATAACAGTGTCAAGAACTCCTATGACAACCGCGATCGCGATTCGAAGCGATTCGGGAATGCCTGGGGCGCCGATTCGGATCTGATGGAAGCGCTGCGTGATGGCGACGAAGTTACGATCCGTGGGAAGTTCAACGGATTCTCGAACGGTCGCGTGGTCGATGGTGCGCCCGAGGCGCGGTTCCTGACCGTGAACACCAGCGACGGGACGCAGCGGCTGATCGTCGCGCCGGGCTGGTTCGCGGATCGTCAGAACATGCGTTTCGATAAGGGCGAGACGCTGACGATTGAAGCGAAGCGTGCGGAGTTTAACGGTCGCGAGTGGATCACGATTATCAGCATCGAGAACGATGATGATGAGTGGACACTCTGGGACAATGACACTCCGGCGTGGACAAACTAATACGGATCTACATATTCCCCCGCCTCGTGCTAACGCGCGTGGCGCGGGCTTTGCAGGACGCTTAACGAGCGCATGAAAGGAGTTTGGCCATGCCTACGAATGATCTACAAACTGACAAAAGTGAAAAAACACGCGATCGCGAGCCGCATGTGTATGCATCTCATTTCGGATATCACGATAAGACCGGGTCTCGACTTGTGGGTGACCATGTGGTCCCGGGTGATTCGCCCGAGGGGCGGGCGGCCATGCCTGAGCTCAAGCCCAAAGGATTGATGATCCTGATGGTGTCGGTGCTCCTCATAATCATTATCGCATCCATCATTGTGGCTGCGGTCTGGAGTGTGCCGGCTGGCATGCTGGTGCTCGTATTCGGTACGGGGCTTGCATTCCTCGGGAACCCGGCGATCTGGGCGACCACGATGCGCACCCAGGAGCGCAGCGAAGGACACGCGAACTGAAACAGTTTTCGCGGGGACAAGGATCGACTCCCCGATGAACCCGAAGCTCGATCCAGAGTGCACTGACAAGGAGTATTACGATGTCACTGATGACCACAGATGAAAAAGCAAACACCACAACGGGCTCAGAGTCAAAGGATTTGCGAGATGGATTCTCGGAAGTCAAGCAGGACGCGCAGCATATGAAAGAGGACCTTGAAGCGCTGAAGCAGGACGCCGTCCAGCTCACTTCGCACGCGACAGCTCAGGCGATCGAGGCGGTAAAAACCGGGGCAAAGACAGCCGCGGATGTGGCGTCAACGACTGGCGATCGCATGAAGCAGGCCCACTCAACGATGACCGAGCAGGTCCGTGCACGCCCGACGGCTTCCGTGCTGATCGCTCTCGGTGCCGGTGTCATGATCGGTCGCGTTCTCGCGGCAACCAGGCGCTAATCATGTTGTTGTTTCGCGCGAAAGAACTGCTTGAGGGCAGCAGCGAGCTACTCAAGGCTGAAGCGGAGCTGGCGGGCACGCGTCTGAGACGCGTGCTTGCCCGCTCGCTCATTGGGATCGTGCTCTTTATGTTTGTGCTGATCGGAATGCTGTTCCTTGTTGCAGGCACAACGATGCTGCTTGCGCACGAGGTTGGGTACCCGATCTCCTTGCTGGTGCATGGTGGGACACTCGTTGCAATCACGATTTGCGTATGGGCGTGGCACGCTCGAACGGATCCGGGTGATGGGATCGAGTCTGCGATCACGGAAGATGTCAAGGAGGACGAGGTTATGACTGACAAGGAAGAAGCGAAAGAGCGCATGTCAGACGCGATCGATGAGGATGAGCATACTGAAAAGCCAAATCCGTTACCGGGTGTCGACAAAATCAAGGACGAGGCTCTCGAGTACGCGATGCGTAACCCCGCGGTCGTGGCTGGTGCGGCGATGCTGGTCGTTTCTGCGATTGGCCCTGGGCGTTCGCTGCGGTTGCTGGCCCGAGGCATAACCGCAGCGAGTCTGATGAAGTCTGCAATCGGTAACTTTACAGACGCGAATAGTCAGGATGCACAGCAAGATGAAACTCACGGGCCAGCAAGCCCACCTGTTCGGCACCCCGCACATGCGAGTGGCACCAAGAGCAATGGTGCGACGCATTCCAGGATGGGATAAATCGTACACGAACCACCTACAACACATCATGCATCACGCGAGGTAACAGCGTGGTGAGATGGGCGAGGCCGCTTACCAAGAGGGAGGTATGCGGCTTCGTTCGTGTGCGTTGAAGATTCTGCCGGTGGTTCAGGTTGATGGATTCGCACGCTTCGGGAGTTCCAGGTCAGCAAGCAGTGGGAGGTGATCAGATCCGATGTTCTCAAGTCGGCGGATGTCAATCAGCTTGAATGTATCTGATACGAGCACATGGTCGATCGGGTAGCGGAGGAAGGGATATGAAGAGGGAAATGTGTTGAACATCCCGCGCCCGATCCGAGGATCGAGAAGCCCGCTGACTTCCTTGGCCTGCATGGTGGTCCATGACCATCCCACATCGTTAAAGTCGCCCGCAAGAATCCAGTGCTGATTCTGTCGATCACCGATGTGCGATGCGATGAGATCGAGTTCTATATCTCGTTTCTTGCTCGAATGACGCCCTTCACCATCACGCTTTGGGAGTCCGGGCGGTGCTGGATGGGTGATGATGAGTCGTACGCAATCATAATCTGGAATGCAGAACTGTATCCAGATCGAGGGCCGGTCTTTATCGACGAGAAACTTGATCTCACTTGCTTCGATCGGTATCCGCGAGAGCACGGCGACGCCCCGTCCCTTCTCGCGAAGTTCTTTCACGATGTGTGGATACTCGGATCGGTGTGCTTCGATCAGTTCATCCCAGATTGCATCCGTTTCGACGAGTGCAAGGATGTCGGGGGCTTCCCCGATGAGTATGTCCATTGCCCGCGAGGGATCTTCGTTCCGAAAGTCAACATTTGCCGTGATCAGTCGGAGAGCGTTTTTCTCTTCGCGATGAGAGCCTGGTGCGATCTGTGATTTCGGAACAGTCACGCTGCGTAGTGGAGTGAACTGGACGGCCCAGAGTGCCTGCATCAGGACTGAGACAGATATCAAGACGGTGAAGATCCAGAAAAGAACGCCGGTTGCGGGTTTCAGTGGAAATCCGGTGAATACTGCTGCGAAGAGGACCGCGATCAGCACAATCCCTACTCCAAGAACCTGAGCACGAGGGAAGTCACACACGCGAAGGATCCAGAATCTTCCTGGTATGTGGGAGAAGAGTGTGATGATAGTGACGCTGATGGTGAGCAGGCACCAGGTCGTGATGAGTAGCGTTTTCATGCGTAGATCTCCAAGACACAGAGTGTATCAGGTGTAGTGATTTTCTGAGTGAGCTCAGGTGAATGGGCGCAAAAAGATGACGGAGAGCCACAAGGCCTACTCCGTCATCCAGGGGACGAACGAGTTGTTCATTCCATCATGCCCGAGCATCTCGCATGTCGCGGATCTGGTCATGACGGGCCTTCACACCAGCGTACTGCTCCAAGAGCACATCATTTACAGCGCTGCCCGCGGTTTCCTTGAGCGTGTCCTCGTAGCGGTGCTTGATCGCGTCTTCGCCGCGTTCTGCTTCGGCGAGCAATGCGTGCTCGTCGCCCGATTGGACGGTTCCGCGGATATTCACCCACCAGCGGTGGACGGTGCCCTTGATCGTGCCGGAGTCGTTGGGCTCTTCGCCATTGATCTCGACAAGTGATTTGAGCTGGCCTGCGTACTGCTCGCGCTCCAGCGCGCACTGCCTGAACAGATTGGCGATGTCGTTATTATCGATCTTCTCGGCAGCATCGTTGAAGCCTTTGGAGCTGTCGATGTTGATCTCGATCAGGTCCTGGATGCCCTTGATCGTTTCGTCTCGTAGTGTGCTAACAGATTCCATTGGATTGACTCCTTTGTGTTGTATTGATTTGGAAGCGGTGGCGGGGTGGACTTGATTTATCCGTCCGCAGCATCTTCCACTTCGTCTGCGGCATCTTCGAAGCTATCGCCGACCTCGTCGGCGGCGTCGTCGATTGATTCTCCGACTTCTTCCATGGGCTCATCGTTGTCGTCGCAACCGGCGAGGAAGAGTGCCGGTGCTGCGGCGAGCGAGAGCGTCCCGATGACCGCGATGGTGCGCTTTGTGAACTTGGAACTCATGATTCAACTCCTTCTGTGTATGTGTCTTCTCAAATCTCAGCGGATTCGGGCATCACACCTTGGCGGGTGAGCCCTTACCACGCACGAGTCCTGCGATGAGCGAGAGCAGGAAGAGGACTACAAATACGAAGAAGAGAACCTTCGCGATTGTTGCGGCCCCGGCTGCGATGCCACCAAAGCCGAAGATTGCTGCGATGATTGCGATGATGAAGAATGTAAGTGCCCAACCAAGCATGACGAGTTTCCTTTCTGAACGGTTCCCCGCTCACAATGTTTTTGTGGGCAACGCTTCACGAGCGCTGCGTTGTGTTCATGTGTATATTCGTTAACGCGTTTGAACTCCGAATGACGCTCAGATGAATCCGGGCTCATTCTTCGGTTCATGTTCGTTTAGTCTTTCGCGTCATTGGCGGTGTCAGAGATCGCATCGCCTGCGGCTTCGATGTCGTCGCCTGCGCCTTCAACGGTGTTGCATCCTGTTAATGCAAGCGCACTGCCCGCGAACAGGATTGCGATCGCTTGCCCGACGCTGACTCGAATGTTCTTGATGGTTTCCATGGTGTGTACCCCTTTCAAAGGTTTCTGCGAGGGGGGCATTCCCCTTGCGTTGTACACATATTGGCGATCGAGTTTGGGATACCGCTGAAGCGTGGATGAATTCGGGTTCATTCTGCAGGCATCCGGGTTTGCTGGCGTACGAGTGCTCTTACCGAGCGAGATTCGACTCCTCAGTCACACAAGGGAGTGCTCGTTGGGGAAAAGAGCAGTCGATTGGAGTTCCAACGGACGCTCATTTGGCTTTCGAAGCCGGAACCAGAGATGAAAAAGATTCATTCGTGCCGCGGAATTCTCTTTGGAGCAAGATGGTTAGTGATTACTATGCAAAGGTTATGGACCAGAAGCTCACCGATTTCGTGGACCACGCGAGGGAAAAGGGCTTTGACCTCGCGACGATTCGCCAGTTGCTGCTTTCGAACGGCTGGCGTGATCGTGACATCGCAGAGGCGTTCAGTTCTCGAGAACTGGAGTTGCCCGTTCCTGAGCCTTCGCATCCTGAAGTCCGAAGCGCACGCGGGCAGCGGCGAGCGGAGTCACCCTGGCCCAGGCGGGCACGCGAGGCGTTTTTGCATCTTCTGGCGTTTGGGGCACTCTTTACATGGGTGACCTCGCTTCTACTGCTGCTCACCACGGCTATCGACATCGCGATGACAGATCCCGCATGGCGGTTGAGCCAGGCGAGGCTTGATGTGATTCGTTCAAATATGCGTGGGCAGATCGCGACACTGATCGTTGCGTTCCCCTTCTTCCTCTTCCTCTGGCACTTCCTCTTGCGCGAGGCTCGACGCGAGGCGCATACCGGGCGTGGTGCCATTCGTCGTTGGCTCGCATACCTGACGCTCTTTGTCGGAACCATTACATTGGCCGGTGACTTGATGGCGCTTATCTACTTGCTGCTCGAAGGACAGATGACGGTGGGGATCCTTCTTAAGGGGGGTGTGCTGTTCCTCATCACAGGCGGGATCGTTCTGTATCTGTCGCTCACGCTGCGGAGCGAAAGCGAGGCCTGCAGATGACAAGGCGCGTGCACATCGTTTTCTCCACGGCCTCCGCTTTGGTGGTCACCGGAGCCATCATCTGGGGGGTCGTTCTGGTTGGCACGCCGCGGGTGGTCCGCATGCAGCGATTCGATGATCAGCGGCTCGAGGATCTACAAGCCATTTTTCGGGAGGTGCAGTCGCTGTGCCACGACCCCGATATCAAGGATCGCCTCAAACGCCCCCTGCCGTCGTCACTTGAAGAGGTTGCGATGCTGGCGCGTGTCGAGATGATCAGCCTTCACGACCCGGAAACGGGTGATCGCTACGAGTACATCGTTACGAGCCCAACAACCTATGAGTTGTGCGCGACTTTCACACACCGGCGAGTTTCAGACGAGCAGGTGTTCTGGAATCATCCGTCTGGGCAGCAATGTTTCCGTATCGATGCACTGGATCCCCCCTGACAGTTGCAACAAGGAGCTACAGAATGAAACTATCTACGAATCTGATCTGGTACACGGCGTGCGCGCTGCTGGCAATTGTCTCAGCGGGATGCCAAACGGTTCATGTGACTACAACACGAGAAGTGAACCGGTCCGTTGAGACGACTTGGGAGGTGTTCGCGAATGCGGATCATCTCGGGAGTTGGATGCACGCTGGATGGGATCGCGGGGTCATGGACTGGGCGGATGTTGATGAGAGTGCGATCGGTGTTCCAAGGATGGTCAGGTTTGTCGATAAGGGCGAGCAGATGGAACTCACGCAGACCATACTCACGGTCAAGCCTCATGAGGAGTTTCGGTACACTTTCGATCATGAGTGGGCGGATACAGACTTCCACTTTTATTTTGAGCCGAACGGGCCAAATAAGAGCACGATCCGGTGGGAGTTCGTCGCCACTCCGAAGGGTTGGCACGGTGTGTGGATAAACCTGAGTCGTGGCGCAATCAAGGCACGCTTCAACAGTCATCTAAATAAGCTTCAGGCGTTGGTAGAGAACCAACCGCAGCGGCTTCCGTGACGCTGCTGCGGCAGGATGAATCTCTGCACGAGGGGATACAGATTCGCCTCAGCGCGGACTTATCAGTGTTCTGTCTCCAGCCATATCGACTTCAGGGGCGGAGGGGCCAGGGCACATTCACTCTGGGCACCCTTGCGTGTAAGCAGAGATGAATGCGCTGATATCGAAAAAGTTGTACACAGAGTCGGCGTTGAAATCGCCTTCCGGAGCACCCGATTGGAACGCTCCGATGAAAGTGCTGACATCAAAGAAGTCGAGCACGCCGTCTGCGTTCATATCTGGGGCACAGGTGTTTGCGGATGAGATGGTGGCAGGGTCGACGAATGGGAACTTGACATACTCTATGAGTGCTTCGCGTTCTGTCGCGTTCATTGCGAGCACGGCGTCTCGTGCTGCGGCGCCCTCGCCGCCATGCCAAAGGATGGCTTCCATCAGCGAGCGGGCGCGTCCGTCATGAAGGTAGTTTGGTTGAGCGGGGTTCCCATTGGGATCAAACGGGTCGTCGGGAGTACCGAGGACATGTCCGACATACCCTATTCCCCAGAGCGGCGGGGTACGCCACTCGCGTCCGCTAGCCCCAAACTCCGGGCGTTCGTCCGCGAGTTCCTCGCCCATGTCGTGGAGCAGGAGATCTGTGAACGGTTGGATGATCTGGTCTCGATACGGTGCGAACGCGGCATCGGACGCGGTGCGCATGAGTGGACGGTGGCATGCGATGCATCCTGCGTTTTCGAAAAGCAACTTGCCTTGTTGAGCGACCGGATCGAGATGGTTCTCCCTGGGGGGTACGGCCAACCCACGGAGGTAGGCGACGATGGAGTCGATCGTATCGGGGGCGACTTCACTCGGTCCGTCCCCAATGAGTTCCGTCGACATGCCCATGTCATGGGCGAAGGCCGACTCGGCTTGTTGACGCAGGTTGGGTTGTGAGGCCTTCCAGCCGAAACGGCCCAGCACACGATCGCCAGTTGCCTTGTCGGTCACGATGTTGGCTTTGCCGGAGATACCGTCGCCATCGTTGTCGTGTTCGTCTTCCCAAGCCAGAATCTCGGTGTCTTCGACGGCTTCGAGCAATCCGAGACCGATGAGCATCGGAGCGATCCGCACTGAAACCTCAGCCACCCCGTCGTATGCGTCACCAGCGGGGTCTGCCGCGGGTTGCCCCGGGATGTTGGTGCCGATTTGACCATAGAGCAGATCGGTGAACTCGTATCGTGGTTTTCGGAGTTCGTAGGTCGTGCCGTCGTCAAAGGTGCTGGTCACGATCTCCCATACGATCGAAGCGCTGGCTTCGGGCGTCGCGCCTGGCGTGGCTTTGGTATCGAGTTGATCGCCGTACAACGGGTGTGGCTGGGGTGCGTCTCCGGGTTGGCCTGGAATACTCACGCGGATGGCATAATCCTCGATCGAGTCGATGTTCGATTCGGGTGTCATTCCTCGCCCGTCGAGCATGTGGCACTCGATACAGGAGTTGTTTGTGTAGAGCGGACCGAGCAGATCCGGTTCATAAACGGGGCTCGGGCCCATGTTAAAGTTGACGGGGCCGCCGTTGCAGTCAAACGCGGTGGGGGGGTTGAAGAGCAGGCCATCGTCCCATCGTGTCTCGAAGATCACCTTCCCGTCCATGAACGAGAGCAGGTCCTCTGGTGGCAGGTTCAGGGCATGCTGGTTGAACGCGAACTGTTTGACCGTAACGACTGGGATCGAGGCATCACCCGCGGCATATGCGAGTGGGTGCTGCGATTCGCGCTGAAGCCGTCCGTCGCCCATGTAGTAGTAGATGAACTCGGTGTAATAGGTCTGCGAAGCGAGGAGGGTGAACTCGACATCGACCCGTTGACCGTGCACGAGATTATCGATTGAGGAGGTGAATGTGCCGTTGCCGCCGTCCATGCGTTTGCTGATCGCTGATATGTTCCGATCACACAAGCCCACTTCACCTGATTGGTTGTACCATTTGATATCGACCGCGTTGACGGGAACCTCCGGGGAGGTCGTCAGCTCGAAATCGAGGCGGTCACCATGGTCGATGATCTTGAGATCGAATGATCTTCCGACATCATACCCTGCCGGATAATGATCGAATCGCCATTCGTTCTCATGCCTGTCTCGGAACCGGATTCCTGTGATGGTCTCGATTGGGTCTTGAGGCAGTTGTGGTGCGGCGTCGCCGGCGATGCGTTGGAACCAGGCCGTATCGACCGGTTCAATGCCGACGGTTTTCACGAATGAGTATGAGACACTGTCTCCTTCGCTCACTCCCGGGAGTTCGCGTCCCCAGATGTTGTTGCCCAGATCGGACATCGATTCTGTCTGCATTGGTCCATCGCCGATCCGATAGCGCACATCGATGCCGGTGACACCGGGAAGGGGTGCAACGACTCCACCGGTTTCAATGAGTATTTCCCAGATCCCGTTTGTTTCGACGAGATCATGGCGGAAAGCGCGAGCGTGAGGGAGTCCGCCTTGGCCGAAGCCACCACTACCACCGCCACCACCTCCGCCGCCGCCATCACCGCCGTCTTCGGAGTTGAATGATGTGCAGCCCTGCTCCAGCGTGAGGGTGTGCGTCGGAAACTCGTACTGCGCCGGGATCTGGACAACCAGATGGAAGCTGAACTCGGTGCCGCTCTGGAGCCCGTTGAAGGTGGCGCTGTAGTTTCCCGCGCCATCGTTGCTCATGTAGTATCCGCCGCCCGGGGGGTTGGGATAGATCAATACGGCGGTCGCGGTCGGGTCCACGGTCACAGATACCGTAACTGCGGCCCCATCGACACATACTTCGCCGGTGTAGCTGGGCGTATCTGCATATACCAAGGTGTTGCAGACGCAGATCAACACTGCCAGACGAATCCAAACGGAGCTGAAGATCATGAGTTGTCCTCGGGGAGCAGGAATCAGGTGATCGAAACAGAGCGTGCGAAACCGATCTGGGTCATCGCACCGGAAGCAAGGCCAATGTAACAGTTACGCTGAGTGTCTGCAATCCCTTTCCGGGTCTGTCCTAGGTAAATTTTCCCCTGTATCTGGCCAGAACTGGTCGAAATTGATTGTTGTATTGTGCAAGATCGATCGAGTATTGATCCTTGCGGAGTGCGTCGAGTAGTGCATCAAGGCTGCCGATCAGTATGGTGCTCTCGCCGAGATTGATCCATCTGGGTGCAGCTGCTCTTGGCGCGTGGCGTTCCAGCTTGCCTTCCGCCACGATCGACCATTCCCCTTGCTGATCTCTGCCCAGAACATACACATGTCCCTGTGGCATATCGATATGCACCCGCATGAAATCGTCGCCATGGTCCACTTTGTCGATCAAGTTGACGAGGAGATTCGGCAGGAGATCGAGATCCTGCAGCACATGGCATCCGACCAGGCCGGTTAGACTTGCCGATACTGCTGAACCCGCGATGGTGAAGATGGCAGACTCAGTTCGAGACATCAGACGAGCAAGGGTCTCGGCTCGTCCGTTTGATTTCGGCTTGAAATGACAAAGGCCTCGGGTCATGGGCGATGAGAAGACCCCGCTGCTTGTGTTGCACTGCTAGAAACAGTGCATGAAGCAGCGGGGTCTTTTTCGTGAGTCTGGATGATTTCAACTCAAGGGTTCCCAGCAATCTTGAGCGGTCGAGTAGGGAATCCTTGGGGGAACTCCTGTTCATTGCTGGAAAAGATGGGTGATTTCAGGTCCCTGCGTTCTCCTTGATAGGCCTACGGGCAACCCGCAGAGTAGAGCCCGAGGAAAACCGAAACATCGAAGAAGTTGTATATCCCATCACCGTTGAAGTCCGCCGTGGGGAGCTGCGCACTGAACGCTCCTAAAAAGGCGCTGACATCAAAGAAGTTCAGAATCCCATCACCAGTGAGGTCAGCGGGGCAAGGTGGGGGACCACCCGAGTCCTGCGTGAATCCGCTGGTGAGTGAGAAGCCTCCTCCCATAATGCCAGAAGCAACGACGGGCTGCCCGGTGGAACCGACGAGCATGATGTTGCCGCTTTGGTGCATCCCGGCCCCGCCGGCGATGGAGTAGGTTGAGATCGAGTACTCGGGGGTACCCCCGATGGCGATGGTGGCGAGCCCGAAGAGCGCGCCGACGGCAAACATCGTGTGTTTGTTGTTCATGTCCGTATTCCTCTGATTGACAGTTGCACGGGGTGCGTGAATAGGTAGGGGCGATCCGAGCGGTCCGCCCTCTTTCCATTGACACGCGGTGGCGTGACCAAGAGCGCAACAGAACTCTCGAAATTCTGAATTTTGTAAAAACTCAGAGTTGCGTTGCGCAGGGTCGCACAGGAGTGCGTGTGAACCTGTGTGCGATGCGGCCTGTTCACATCGCGATGACGCACGAAACCTTTCAACCTGACGAGGGACACCATGAACACGCAAGAACTGAAACGACGGACACGCACAGCACTCCAGCTCGGGGTGTGTGCGGCTGCTCTGGGCTTTGGGAACGGGATGCTCCACGCGGCTCCGACGCCCGAGGCGTTTACCTATCAAGGGGTCTTGAATCTTGATGGGGAGATGTATGACGGGCAGGCGGATCTGCGATTTCGTTTGTATGAGAGCGCAGGCGGCACAGTTCAGGTCGGGACGGACCTGTATCTGCACGGCGCGACCATCGAGGGCGGTTTGATCATCGCGGATTTAGACTTTGGTCCCGCGGTGTTCACCGGCGATGAGCGGTGGTTGGAGATCTCGGTCCGCACACCTGCTTGGGACGGGATGGGCGATGAACCGGCGTATGCCGTGCTCAATCCGCTGCAAGCGATTCTGCCAACGCCATATGCGATGTATGCACTGAACGGTAACCCAGGACCGGTTGGCCCGGAGGGGCCCCAAGGTCCCCAGGGCGAAGTTGGCCCAGTTGGGCCCGCCGGCCCGGAAGGTCCGACAGGTCCTCAGGGTGATCAGGGCATAGCGGGTCCTCAGGGCGAAATCGGCCCGGTCGGTCCGGAAGGCCCGATCGGTCCTGCAGGTCCCCAGGGCGACCAGGGTGTCGCAGGTCCTCAGGGGCCTCAGGGCGAAGTCGGTCCAGTTGGTCCTGTCGGCCCGCAAGGTCCGATCGGCGCGGATGGGCCTGTGGGCCCGATGGGGCCTCAGGGCGATCAGGGTCCCGCTGGCGATAGTTACTGGGGCTTCGATGGTGCCAATACATCGTTTACGACAGGTAATGTCGGTATCGGGACAAGCTCGCCGGCCACAACGCTTGCTCTCCGTGCCCCTGGGGCGACGGGGCAGGTTGGGTTCACCATGAACTCGTTTGCCGGGCAGAAAGCAATGGAACTCCAGACTGAAGATCAGGACGGAGAACTCGCGACTCGTTTCGTGCTCCGAGGCGGGAACGACAACACGGATATCGAGGCGTACTCTGGTGGTGTCGGGGAAGAACGCGTACTGATGCATCTCGATGGCATGAACCAGTTCGTTGGGTTTGGGCGTGACCCGTCATTCAACCTTGATATTGGCCCTGGAGATAATCGGTTCGCGGTGAACCTGACGGATGAGCCAGGCGTGATCCGATTCGGGAATGAGTCGGACGAAGGTGACCTCTTGTCGATGGTTTCGCTCGGAAACTCCGAGATCATCATCGACTCGAACGCCAACTCGACCAACCGTGACTTCCGAATCTCGCGCCATGGCACCGGTGCATCTGGCGATGAGCTCATGCGCGTTCAGGAGAACGGGCGAGTGTCGATCGGCGGGTTTGCACCTGGGAACACGACATTGCATGTGGATGGCGAGAGCCGAGCGAATGCGATCATTGCGGACAGCTCGCAGGCAGGTAGCGTGACGCTGCTCGCGCGGTCTTACGCCGCGACCGGCAACTCTGTGGCCGGCGAGTTTCGTGCAGAGAGCGACAACGGCACAGGCCTGTACGCGATCGCCGAATCTGAATCAGGCATCACCTACGGCGTGCGTGGGATCACGCAGAGCATGGATTCCGGCGCAGCGGGTGTGCGCGGTGAGGCACCCAGCGGCAGCGCGGCGTACGGCGTGTACGGCACGGCTGCGGGCGGAGCGGCATTTGGTGTGTACTCCAACGGGCGACTCGGATCTTCGGGCACCAAGAGCTTCATGATCGATCACCCGCTCGATCCGGGGAACAAGTTCCTGTACCACTACAGCACGGAGAGCCCCGAGGTGCTCAACTCTTATTCTGGCACGGTCACGCTCGATGCGGACGGGCAGGCATGGATTGAGTTGCCCGAGTACTACGAGGTGATCAACATCGATCCGCGCTACCAGCTGACCGCGATCGGGGCGCCTGCACCGATGCTGCATGTCGCCAGCGAGATCGTGGACAACGAGTTCATGATCGCGGGCGGTCAGGCCGGGATGCGCGTGAGCTGGGAAGTGAAGGCGAAGCGGAACGACGCGTTCGTCGCGCAGCTCGGCGCACCTGTTGAGCGTGAGAAGGTTGGCGCAGAGAAGGGGCGGTACCTGCAGCCGACGCTGTATGGGCAGCCCGAATCGATGGGCCTCGATCACTCATCGCGTGAACACGCGAACTGAGTCACGCACACACCATTCTTGAACTCGAAGGGATATCAAGATGAAAACGCAATACATCAATCGATCAATCTCCGGTTCTCTCGCTGCGACGCTGATGCTCGTCGCGGGCACGAGCGCTGCGAGCGATGAACATACACAACAATGGCTCGAGATCGTGGACGGCGAGGAGGTGCTTGTCGAGGGAACTCTCGGCGCGATCAAGCAGCCGACGAGCGGGTACTCGGCGCGTCGGTTGCACGATCAGCAGTGGCGATCCGACTTCCGCGAGCGTCTCGGGTGGGCGGAACTGCCCGACTCGATCCGGCAGGCGATCTGGGACAAGGCTGTCGGGCCCGATCAGGTCGACAACAACGGGATCAATCTGGTCAACTTTGCGTGGTCGTACACCAAGTCTGTACGAGCTGAGGATCACATCGCGAGCGATCTCGTGCTCAACTACGATGGGGATGTGGTCGTGGTCGGATCGGACCTGGGCGGGAATAACGCCGATCCGGGGTTCAGCCGCCTGTATGTGACCGAGCTTGATGGGGCGGCGAACGCGTCCGATGGGTGGACGGAGAACTGGGAGCGTGCACCGTTTTATTCTGCTGCGGGTGAGGATGGATATGTATCCGCTGAGCAGGGGGCCGTGGATTTTCTGGGGAACACCTACACCTGCGGCATGCGTTCCAACGGGGAGTTCAATGTCTGGAAGTTTGATGGGGCGGACGGGACCACGCTCTGGAGCACGAACGAGGCTGTTTTGAACGGTGACAACGCGGTTGCGAAGGATATCGCGATTGACCCTGAGGGCTCTGTGTATGTCTGCGGCACCTACACCTCCTCAATAACAAACCTGCCGAGTTGGTTCCTTGCGCGTATCAACCCGGATAACGGGCAGCTTGTTTGGTTACAGGAGCCACCGGTGCCCGGGAGCCCGATCGGTGGGATCGAGTTTGATCGCAAGGGCGATCTGTTCATCGCGGGGGTCGCGCCGGGTTCGCATCTGGTCGCGAAGGTTCGGGCTGCAGACGGTGGGCTGCAATGGGTCAAATCCGTGAACGCCGCGATCCCGGGTATCAGTTTCATCGATTCGCTTCGTCTTGATCCGGATGGGAACGCGTACTTCGCAAGCCGGCTCGGCGGTGCGGACAGCGGGTGGCGCGTGACCAAGTGGGATGGCGAGAGCGGCGACCAGCTCTGGACAACCACTACGAGCGATGGGCAGGTCCAGAACATGGAGGTGGATAACGATGGGAACGCCTATGTCTGCGGAAGCGGGAACGGGCGGACCTACAAGCTCGTCAAGTACGACACGGACGGCAACGAGGTCTGGGTCTACACGACGGGTACGACTGGGATCGCGACTGATGTGGCGCTCGACCGGCTGGGCAATCCGTACATGGCCGGGTGGTTCGGCGGACAGGGTACCGGGAATCTCGCGAAGGTGATGACGACCAAACATAACCCTGTTGATGGGTCCGTTGTGTGGGAGATGATTGATTCTCCGGATCGTCCCAATGAGGACAACCTGCTGTTCTCGCCGCAGGACCTGATCGTGGATGCGGGGGGGAATGTGTATCTCGCGGGTCATCGAACTGGCGAGGACACGGCGAATGGTGCGATCGGCAAGGAGTTCTTCGTCATCAAGTATGAGCAGCCGTATGTCTCGATCCCGCAGATCACGCGGAGTTATCCACAGCTGAGCCTAGAGGGGCGAAGCGTGTGGGATCCGGATGGGTCTTTGGGCATCGATGGGTTCTCGTACGAGGAGCCGCTGTTCACGCTTCGTTCGAGTGATGTGATCTCGCGGGGGCAGATCAATGATCGCTTGGATGCTCGGGTTGATTACGGCGCGGGTATCATCGAAGGCGGGGTGAAGCTCCGCGAGTTCACGGGGCGTGTCGATGTCTCAGTCCAGGCGCATGTCTCGGCGGGTGTCTTTGATACGAGCACCACAGGCGAACTGGCGATCGCGGTCCCCGCTGAAACAGAGATATTCGCGGGCGAGGACTTTGATATCGTCCTCAACTGGGATCCGGATGAGTTTGCAACGGAACTATTGAGTAATCTCGAGCCACGCCTTGAGGGCGGGGTCTACGCAAACGCGTTCATGAACATCGATGCGGACCTGGATATCGACAAGGGTAACGGCGACAACATCATCGATACCGGGATTATCAACGCAACATTGGACTTTGCGGAAGATCTCAACGGTGGTAATGACCTGAATGTGCTGGGTGTTGACTTTGTGAATCTTCCCCCCGGGGGCGTCTGGTACGACCCGGTCGACTTCCCGTTTTCCAGGTTCGTTTCGGCCAAAGTGCGTTCCCCGATCCTGCGCTCTGAGGGTGTGTTTGATGAGGATGAGGGGGTCATGACCAGCATGATCCGCCAGCGGTTCTTTGAAGGAAAGATCCGAGTTACAGAGCTGCTGCTCGCGTACTTTGGTCAGGGTCCAATGTCGTTCAACTGGAGCCCATCGGGAGGGTCCGACGGGTGGAATGCGGATGTGGACGCGGGCATGATCCAAGCGGATATAGACGGTCGTTTGTACCTGCTTCAGGACTTGTTCCTTGAGATCCGCCCGTATGTTCGTCTGGAGTTCGATACCACAGGTGATGTCGCGCCCGATACTGCGCGGATTAACTTCTACAACGACAACGCGGGTGGGAACTTTGGTAACCCGATCGAACAGCGCACGCACACGGTGCGGATGCCCGACAATGGTGAACTGGAGATCACGCCGATCTTCGGTGCGGACCTGACGCTGGTGAACAGCTCGGGCATCGAGATCGAACTCGAAGCCGGGTTCGACGTCGCGCGATTCGAGGCGAGCGCTTCCGCGCTGGGCGCGGACCTGATCAGTATTGATAAATGCATCGGATGCACAGAAGAAACATCGAGCAAGACTGTGCGTTTGAGTGATCTGGGTATCGACATCGATGAGGATTTCAGTTTTCCGAACGAGCACCGGCTCGCACCGATCCAGGTCTTTGGAGATACGGACCTGCAACCGCAGCTCATCGGGGCGAGCCGTGAGTCGGCGCCGATGCTGATCTACAACCAGCGTACACCGACGCAGGCCCAGTTCGATCAGATGGCGTCGGGTGTATCGCCGATGGTGCTGTATGGATACAAGTTCTTTGGTGGCTCGAACATCCGTGTGAAGATCGAGCACCACGGTCGGACCGAGACTCTCGAACGGACACGCCTGAACGATCAGGCACTTCTCGTCGAGATCCCGAACCGGTTCTTCCTCTTGCCGGGCACGGCGCGGATCTGGGTGACGAATAGTAACGGCATCTCAGAGAGTATCGATCTCTCGATCGAGTACCCGTTCCCGAACTTCCAGGGGCTTGAGGAGGTCTACTGGGCGAGCGACCCGCGTTGGTCAGAGGATCCGGTTGTCATCATCGATGGCGGGACGCCTGCGGGGAACGACTCGTTCATCGCCCGCAGGGACTATTTCGAGTACATGCAGGACAACCTGTGGAGCTCGACCATCCTTGCAGATCTGAACAACCCTGCTCAGACCGCGGATGAGTATTTCTCAACGTTCTCTGGTTGGTCGGTTCCGGGCGTCGAGCCGAGCACGCCGGGGTTCCCGACTGTGGTGCTCAACGGTGTATCGCTGCCGCGTTTGCAGCAGGTCACGCCTGATGGATCGCTGCGTGTGAAAGTCGCTGAAGAGCTTGTTTCGCGGAGCGGGTTCAAGAGCATCTCGATTGTGAACCCGGGCCCCGGCGGCGGCATGAGCCGCACGCAGCAGTTGGAGCTTCCCGCGCCGCGGCCTGTTATCTCGCATGTGACCCCCGACCTGTTCACACCCGGCGAGGTGGAGACAGACTCTAAGGGATTCGTGCGTGTCCGTGTGCTCGGTCCGACGACGGTCCCGTTCTTCGACGGGTACGAGGCCGAGAAGTACGGAAACTTTACACCACGATCGGAAGTGCGGATTGACGGGAACGCCGTGGATACCACCTTCGTCAACTCGGGCGAACTCGTGGCCAGGGTGACCAGTGCAGCGTTCAACGGGTTTGGTCGGCGTGAAGTGACAGTCACGACACCGAACCCGCAGGGGACGATGTATACTGAGCACCTGATCGATGGCAAGGGCAACGATCTGGGCATGGGGCTTGTCCCGAGCGGGGGCACTTCGGATCCGTTCGTTATCGAACTGCTCTGGCCGACGCCCGAGGTTGACTTTGTGAGCCATCCTGAGATCGAGGTCGGTGTGCCCCCTTACACGGCGACGACGATCGATGGCGAGCCCGCGATGGACGATCACAATATCACCTTGCAGGGGCGGAACTTCGCGCCCGGGTGTGTGGTGTTCGTAAACGGGAATGCGATCCCATCGACACGGGATTCGGACTCGATCGTGCGAGCGACGCTGAGTGCGAGTGATGTCTCGATGATCGGAACACTGCAGCTTTGGATCGGAAACCCGCCACCGAATATTCGAACGAGCGATCCGTTGCAGATTCTGGTCAACCCGCCGTCGCAGCCGTGAATCGATATGTGGATACCTCAGGCGGGCGGATTCCCTCATCCGCCCGTCTGTCGTGTCTGCGAATGAAGCGTGAGACGGTGAGGTAGATTTGGTACACTCGATTCCGATTGATCCCCGATCAGCTCGGAGTCGCAAGGATGAACAGAGAGAACGCAAGTGATGACTATCTTGGTTTCATCGGCCGTCCAGAGGGCGCGTCAAGTCTCTCTCGGGAGCAGTCGCTTGCCATCTATAACGAGCTGCGTGCGATCGCTGATGTCTGCTTCCGAGGCCAGGGCCCTGAGCACACGCTCCAGCCGACCGCGCTGGTCAACGAGGCAATCGCGAAGATGATCCGCAAGGACTCGGCCCAGTGGGAGAGCAAGTCGCACTTTCTCGGAGTTGCGGCCAAGGCGATGCGTCATATCCTGATCGACCACGCGCGCAAGAAGCGCACCGAGCGTCGTGGTGGCGGATTTGGGCGGGTGACGCTCACGGGCATGATGTCGACGGATACGCAGGAGGGCTTTGATGCGTTGGATGTGGATGAAGTGCTCACAAAGCTTGAGGGGATTGATCAACGCCAGGCGAGAATCGTGGAACTGCGGTTCTTTGGAGGGCTGAACACGGCACAGATTGCGGAGGTGCTCGGCGTGAGCCCGCGCACGGTCGAACTTGATTGGCGATTCGCACGGGCGTGGTTACGACGAGAACTGGCGGGAGCATCGGATGAGTGAGTCATTTGGCCAGTCTGAGACGCGTGAGATCTTCGCGTCCGCATGCGATCTTCGCCCCGAGGAGCAGGAACCGTTCGTCAGGCGAGCGTGTAAGGGGCGTGAGGATCTCTACAAGGATGTCATGTCGCTGCTCCGCTTTGACGCGATGACGGAGAGCGGGGATGGGATCTCATCGACCCCAGCGATGAAAGACCCGTATATCGCCGATCATCCTGAGCGTATCGATGGATACGAGATCGAAGAGGTGATCGGGCACGGCGGGTGCGGGGTCGTGTACCGTGCACATCAAAGGATACCGATCGAGCGGACGGTCGCGATCAAGCTGATTCGGCCAGGGATGGATTCGAACTCGGTGCTTCGCCGGTTTGAGTTCGAGCGAAAAGCACTTGAACGAATGAATC
The DNA here is from genome assembly GCA_965216865.1 of Phycisphaerales bacterium. GTDB lineage: Bacteria > Planctomycetota > Phycisphaerae > Phycisphaerales > UBA1924 > UBA1924. The sequence goes on along the minus strand of OZ244206.1, from coordinate 823,780 downwards.
ATCCCAACATCGCACGCGTGCTCGACAGCGGGATCTTGTCAGCGGGGGGGGGTGGTGTGGATCGCCCCTACTTTGTGCTCGAGCTTGTGCAGGGTGAGCCCATCACTCGATTTGCGAAGAAGGAGCAGATCAAACTTCCTGAGTTAGTTGAGTTGCTTTTGCAGGTCTGCGCTGCGGTCCAACACGCCCATAGCAAGGGGATCCTCCACCGGGATATCAAACCCAGCAATGTGCTCGTGACGCGACTCGACGGGAAGCCCCATTGCAAGGTGATCGACTTTGGGATCGCTAAGGCGCTCGATGAAGCGATGTCGGACACGTTCAGCATGACCGCCGCGGGTGCGATGATCGGTACTCCAAAGTACATGAGCCCTGAGCAAATCGGTGGTGGCGACGATGTGGATATCCGTTCAGATGTGTACTCAATCGGGGTGGTGATGTACGAGCTCGTCACCGGCACTTCTCCGCTTGCCTCAGCCGACACCTCGCGCAGCATCACAGCGATGCTGAGGGAAATCGAGGAATCAACCCCGGTCACTCCCAGCCATCACAACAGGCAGATCCCGCGAGATCTCGATTGGATGATCCTGAAAGCAATGGATCGCGACCCGAGCCAGCGATACCAGACGGTCGGGGCACTCGCAGACGATCTTCAGCGGCACCTCCGTGACGAGCCTGTGGTTGCTGGTCCGCCTTCGATCAGGTATAGGGTTTCAAAGTTCTATCGCAGAAATCGCGCGAGCGTGATCGCGGGAATCGTCGCAATGGTGGCGTTGATCGGTGGATCGAGCGCTAGTGTGGTCTTTGGTCTCCAAGCGAATCGGGCGTTCGATCTCGAATCCGAGCAGCGACAACTCGCCCAGCGTCAGAGTCAGCGGGTTCAGGATATCAATGACTTCCTGCTCGAAGACCTGTTCCTATCGAACGCGATACAAAACTTTGGGCCCAATGTCACGCTCGTGGAACTCCTTGACAATGCTGCGCCGACGATCGATGAGCGCTTCGCGGACGATGTCAACATGCGAGCCCGAGCGAACTACCTGATCAGTCAGATGTATCTGAATGCGAATCTGTACGAAAAAGCGAGGCATCACGCCCATGAGGTGATGAGCTCCTTCGAGGATCTCGATGAATGGACCCCGATGGAGAAAGCACTCCTCCACGGGAACAGTGGGTTGATTTACCTCGCCTTGGGTGAACTGGATCTCGCGCTCGATTCCACGATGCGGAAGTATGAGCTTCTCATGGAAATTGATCCGTTACCGCAAGATGAGATTCAGATGGCCCGCTCGGGTCTTGCGTCTGTGTATGCCGCGCAGCAGAACTATGAGTCAGCCGAACCGATGCTGGAGGAGGTGACTGAACACATACTCAGACAGGATCCGGTCGATCTGTTCGCATTGAGCTCGACAGTGTTGACTCGGATCAGGATGCTCGGTTCGCTTGGGCGTCATGAGGACCGGATTGAGCTGGCCTCGTGGATGCTTGAGTACCTTGATGAGCACGACCCGAACGACGAAATGGGTTCCGAGCTGCTTGTGCGCATGCACTATACAGGGGCCCTGAGCTGGGTAGGGCGTGCCGAGGAAGCGATCGAGTCGGTCGAGTCGATGCTCAAGGATATCAGCGATCGGTTTGGTACAAACTCACCGGCGTATTCGAGCATGCTCCAAAACGGAGCAAGCATCTCCTCTCGGCTTGGTGATTACGAGCGTGCCATTGATTATCGTACACGATCGCTGCCTGTTTTAGAGCAGGTTTATGGTTCCCATAGCTACGAGATTGAAGTCGCCTACAACAGTCTTGCTCAGTATCACGAGAAGCTTGGGAATGGTCAAGAGTTCTTGGATTGGCGTATCCGCGGTCTGATTCAGCGGATTTATGTTGCCGGGCCAGGAGAGGACGAGAGTCTTGTAGGGGTGTCGGAGATTGGGTCGGAACTACTTGGGTCGGGGAGACAATGGGCTTCGCGGGTGATTGGTGAGTTCGATCGAGTGCCGGAAGGCCATCCGAAACGGGGTCGATATTATGCAAACGCCGCGATTGCGCTGGGCTCAAAGTCGGACTTTGCAGAGGATAATCCGTATGGCGTGTCGACCGATGATTTTCAAGCGTGGCTCTTGGAAGCGGCTGATTCCCTCTCATCGGCACATCGTGAGCATGAACTGCGTCGAATCCTTGTTCACGCGTTGCCCGTGCTCCTGGAAAGGGAGGGGCAGAGAGCTCTCGCCCATGAGTGGAGAGATCGACTCTTGATCGAAAGTGAATGAAGGCGAGCGTATGTATGATTTACACCATTGCTCTCACAAGGACGCGGCGCGTTATTGATCCAGCTCATGCTCAATCGTCTCGAGCCGTTCCTTGAGATGGGCGTGTTGTTCATCATCCTCTGGGTAGACGCTTAACGCCCGAGTGATGACTTGTGCTTCTAGGCTGAGGTCGCCCAGCGCGCCGGCTGATCTGACATACCCATCCCATACAGCGATTGCGTATGCGATACCGTCTGGGCCGTGTGCTTTGATCGTCGTGAGTGCTTCTTCGTATTTGTCGATCGCGAGCTCGTACTCGGAGCGGCCGTGTTGGATGTGGCCGAACTGCGTGGCGACGAGCACACGAAGCGGATGACCGAGAGGAATGGTTGATTCCGCAAGATCTGATGCGAGTTGTATCTGTTCAAGCGCATCCACATGCCGTTCTTGGTGGCTGAACGCTTCTGCCAGTGATAGCCGGGGATAAGTGAGATTCGGATGTTGAGAGCCGAAGAGTTCGATATGTTGATCGATTGAGACTTGGAGTACATCAGCCGCTTCCGCGTGGCGCCCCATCTGGTTGTACAAACGCCCGAGATTCGCGTATGTCGCGGCGATATCAGGGTTCAGACGAGAATCAGCGCGTGCGCGGAGTGTGATGGCTTCTTTGTAGTATCTCTCTGATTCTTCGAGTTTCCCATTTCTTCTTGCGATGATCGCGAGTGAGTTGAGCGTGATCGATGATTCGATGTCTGCGCCGGCAATACGGAACTGATCCATCGCGTTGTGGTAGCAGTCCAGGGCCTCTTCGTAGCGATCCAATCGGCGCAACACCGCGCCCATTTGTTGTTGCTGTCTGCCTCGCTCAAGCGCATCGTGCTCGGTATACACGCTTGTTGCTTCTTCAATGTAGTTGAGCGCCTCATCAAACCGCCCTGTCTCCATCATCATCTCACTGAACTGGCGGAGTGTGATAGAGAGCTGTTCAGCGTCACCGGATTCACGCTCGTACGCAACCAAAAGCTCGAACTGTTGTTCTGCGTCTTCGAGTTGGCCGAGCTTGAAGAGTGATGAGGCGAGCACGCTCCGGGCATTGTGGAGACCTTGCTCATCGATCGGTGAGGTTGATTCATACAGCGCGATCGAGTCGCGGAGCACAGTGACCGCGTCTTCGTAGGCAAAGACCGCGTTGAAGGTCTGGGCGATGAGCGTAAGCATCTCGGCGCGGACGGCGGATATCTCGATCCCTGTCTTTGCACGCTCTGCTGCGCGATCGAGCATCATCCGGAGCAGTTCTGTGTCTTTCCCTTCGGTTTGCTTTGGATCCAACCCCAGAAAGATCTCATCGAGAAACTCATACGCGGCGGTCGATCGAACAAGCGATTCCTCAGCTGACTTGCGTGCGAGTGATTCGCGTTGGAGCGCGATGCTCAAGGATATGACACCCACTGAGAGCAGGAAGATGACGATACATATGCTCGCGACGAGCCCCTTATTCCGCTTTGCGAACTTCTCAAGCTGGTATAGCTTGCTCGGAGGTCGGGCAAGGATCGGCTCGTCAGCGAGATGACGGCGGATGTCATCGCCGAGCTCGGCGGCACTCTGGTATCGGCGATCCGGATCCCGCTCGAGCGCCTTGGCGATCATCGTATCGATATCTCCCCTGAGGCGTGTGTCGAGCGAGCAGATTCGAGTTGGATCATGATCGCGGACGACGCTGAGCGCATCTGCGAGTTGCATGTTGTCTGTCATATGGGGAAGTTGGCCCGTGAGCAGCTCGAAGAGGATGACGCCGAGCGAGTAGACATCGCTCCGATGATCGATCTGCGAGGGGTCGCCCGAGGCCTGCTCCGGGCTCATGTAGGCGAGTGTGCCGATGATCTGCCCGATCTCGGTGTTCATCGTAACCGCACGAACATCCTGCTCCGTTACGCGGGCGATGCCAAAGTCGAGGATCTTTGGTGCGCCAGAATCGTCGATGAGTATGTTCGTGGGCTTGAGATCACGATGGATCACCCCTCGTAGATGCGCATGGTCGACCGCGTCGCAGAGCTTCGATGTGAGCTCGAGGATTTTGCGGAGAGGGAGTTCGTTCGTTCGCGTGAAGTCTTTGAGCGTCGGGCCTTCTACGAGTTCCATCGCGATATAGGGCTGCGCGATAGTCTGATCGACCCCCACCTCATAGACCTGGGCAATTCCAGGGTGCTTGAGTCGTGCGAGTGCTTCTGCTTCGAGTTGGAATCTTCGTGTTAGCGCCTTTGTGGTGTATCCGAGTCGCAGGACTTTGATCGCGACCCGTCTGGCCGGTTGTAGCTGCTCGGCTTCATAGACGCTACCCATCCCACCCTCGCCAAGGAGACGGATGATGGTGTATCCCTCGATCGAAGGCATGAACTCTGTGGACTGAAATGTTTCCGGATTGAGGTCCGAATCATCAGCATCATCGATCGCGGTCAGGAGATGCTCAACGCTTTGTCGCAGCGCGGTGTCTTCGCCGCAGAGCTCTGCGAGTGTTGCGTCCTGTTCCGCGGCGGGCAGATCGCACACCTGGTGAAAGATTTCACGGATCCGTTGGTACTGATGCTCATCCATCCTGATCGGCTCCGTGCTGACTCAGGATCCAGGCGCGGGCCATCTGCCAGTCGAGATAGACCGCTCGCTCGCTCAGTTCCATGACTTCCGCGACTTGTGAAACGGTGAAGCCGCCGAAGAACCGGAGCTCAACGATCTTTGCTTGACGCTTGTCGAGGCGTGCGAGCTGTTCGAGTGCATCATTGAGTTCGATGACATCCCATTCTTTGGATCCGGAATCAACACCCGAGAGTGTGATCCTGTGCCCGTCGAGCTGTCCGCCTCGTTTCGCGGCATTCTTCTTACGGGCGTGGTCGACGAGGACTTGGCGCATAGCGCGAGCTGCGATCGCGAGCATGTGCTCTTGGTCGGATACTTCCCCAGAGAAATCACGGATTTTCAGGTAGGCCTCGTGAACGAGGGCGGTGGGTTGCAGGGTGTGGTTCGCGTCCTGACCCGAGAATCGAGACATCGCGAGCGCGTGTAGTTCTTCATAGGCATATTCAAACACATCCAGCGGAGGACGGGACTCGTTGTTTTCGGGTGGTGTTCGCATGCGCCTGCCTCTCGGTATGCCCATTCTAATCGAATCGCAAGAAAAAGCATGAGATCAGTGCAGGCTCGGGTGCTCGATTTCGTGGATCAGGTTGAGCCTTCTACCCGCAGCAACCCCGTACGAAGAGAGGTATTCGACATGAAACGCACCAAACTGAGCCGCTGGAGCCCGCTCGTCCTTGCCGTTTGTGCAGGAACACTCCACGCAAACCCCATCAACACAGATTTTCAGGTCACCGATGAAGACTCGTATCTGCAGTTCCGAGAAGCTGTGCACGCGAGCCAGTTTGTGCGGTATGACTACGCGATGGACCAGAATCCGCGTGTGGTGATCGCCGTCGCGGGTCTGATGGCGTTCGCCACTCAGAATCCGGACGCTGACTCCACGCAGCTCTCCGCCTTCGTGAACGCGTTCGATTCGACCCTGTCGGTGTATGCCCCGGGAGATCCGGATCTGGATCGCTCAACAAACTTGCTTCCCGCGATGCGGTATTCCACGCCGCTTACGGGGTATCCCGAGCTTGAGGGCACCGATACACGGGTTGGAGAGCGCATCACCGAGATCCTTGGGCTAGAAGTGCCTCAGATTGAATCGTACGACAACCTGCTCACGCGTGTGGCCGCGTACGAGCGTGCACGGGTTACGAGCTTTGCAAATCGCGATGAGTGGTTGAGTCTGCTCATGGCCGGTTTCGCTGGCTTTGATCTCGATGGGATTTCGAACGCACACATTTCATCATCCCTGCGCTCGTATCTCGAGTCACAAGGATTTGAGCCGGTGCCCGATGGTGTTGACGATGAACGCTTCGATACGGTTCAGTCCTCGCTCGACGCATCATTGCCCGCAGACTATGCGTCGTATACGGCGATGCTCTCCCAATCAATCGAGAACTCGGCGCTGTGGGGGAGTCTCAACAACTCCTTCGCGGATGTCGCTTTAGCCACTCAGCAGCGAATCGATGAACTCAACTCGGCCCTGAGCATGGAAGAGTCGATCTACCAGGATATGCTCGACGCTCAGGACCCGGTTGAGATGCAGCAGCTCGCGGATGCGTACCGGCAGCAGCTTGACCAAGTTGCCCAGTACCGAGCGATCATCGACTCGAATGCCATGATGCTCCTCCAGAGCGCCGACCCTGAAGTCCGTGACCTGGCACAGCAAGCGCTCTCGTTTGGGGGCACCCAGCTCCAGACCAACGAGACGATCGCTGGCATCAACGCGGGCGTGCAGTACGCGAGCGCGCTGACGACCTTTGGTTTTGGGATCGCGACGGGGAGCCCCGCGGACGCGATCACGGGGCTCGCGGATGTGGTACTCAGCTCGATCGAACTCGGCGAGGTACTCGGTGGGTCTTCCGTACCCAGTGCTGACGAACAGATCTTCGAGCAGCTCGTAGATATGCGTGACCAGCTCGAGGATGTGCGTGTCCAGATGAATCAGCGGTTCGACCGCATCGAGGTTCAACTCAACACGATCTATGATGCCCTGGCGGTTGGCTTCAACGAGCTCGGCAACTCGATCTTTGATCTCAATGTAGATGTGCAGGCGCTTCGGACAGAAATTATGGGTCAGCAGGCGCAGCTCGAACGCATCGAGCAGCAGCTCTGGGGCATGGCGGACGACCTTTTCCGCGATGACCTCGCCGAGCTGGTCGATGGGATCGTCGCCTATCGCCAGCGACGCGGCGTTGATCTTCCGTACGAGGACGGCGCGACCAACTTCGCAGACGAGATCATCGACTTGTTCACCAAGGCGACTTTCACGGCGAGCGTACCGACCTACGCGGGAAACAGCGGTGAGAATCTGAGTCTTCTGGACACGAGTGATCTGGAGCAGAACCCACTCGGAAGGAGCATCAACGATCTGCGGGTGTTCCCGACGGATTCGAACTATCTGAACCAGCCATTACCGCTCTACCCTTCACGCGTCGTCGCACCCGGTCCATGGGCGCAAGCCTCGAGTGCGTATGCGCAGGTCGCTCATGAGAGCCCATGGTACTTTGCGTACATGTACCAATCACAGCTTAACAGCGGATTGATGGACCCTGACCTGGACCTGATCATCCAGGAGGGGGAGGCCCTGCGGGCCATGGCATCGGAAGTCAGGCAGATACCGTTCTTCCAAGCCATCGTCGATCAGTATGTCGCCACGACAATCGCGATCGGTGATGTTGTAGACGCAGAGATCGCACAGATACTCAGCAGCGCAAACATACCGGGCATCGATCCTTGGGGCGGCGTGAATCAGCAGGGCCGTCAGGACGCACCAGGGTTCACCACGATTTATGGTCGTGATGGGCTGGGTACCTCGCTCCCCGCAGCGACCTCGCTCGGCGATGACATCTGGGATCTCTACCACTTCAGTACACTGCCGGAACTCGCTGCCGCGTTGGAGGCCTCCGAAGATCCGAGCGGTGGGACGCCCACCGTCGAACTCCGGATGTTCTCAAACGGCTTCTTCTACCCGAATGATGTCGAGTTCCGATTCAGGATCATCATCGACAACGCGAACGGTTCGGACTATGTATTTAATCGGTCTGTGATCTGTGATCTCACGAGCTTCGGATCACCGATTTATATCAACACTGATCAGGATGCACACGATCTGCTTGAACAGGACTTGAGCTTCTGGTTCAACATCGCGCTCACATTCTTCAATGGCGAGAATCTCGTGGGCACGAGCTTGAGCACATTCAATGGCAATGGCGACCAGGTCACCATGGAGTTCACGCATGACAATGAATTGTTCGGATCGAGTTCCGCCGCGACCTCATACATCGAGAGCGAGCTCGATGCGTTGCAAGACGAGATGTGGATCGCATTCATGGATAACCCCGGGCTCGATGCGTTGGAATCCTCCCGCGATAGCTGGGAATCAATCTGGGAAGCGTACACAACACTCGCGATGCCCGAGATCTTCGAGCAGAGCACCGCGGTCTCGAGCGCGATGCGGGGGAGTGTGTACGGCAACGAGATCGCGCTCGCGCAGCCGATCGACGACTGGTTCGCCTCGATGCTCGGCGATGGCGATAACGGGGAGTACACCAGCATCCGCAATGATTTCGAGACCCGCGCATTGCTCATCCAGGACGAGATGAATGAGGCCATCACCACCTATCCTGATCTTCAGGGGCATAGCCTCATCGAGTGGACACTCGCGGAGCTTCGTCACCTGCGAGACCAGGCGTCCAAGCTCGCGGTGGATGATTCGTATGTTGCAGCGGGTGGTACGCTTGAAGTGGATGCACTCGAAGGCCTCATGCACAACGATATCGAACAGGCCTACCGCGCGATCGAGGTCGATACGGGCTTCGCCGCAAGCAATGAGTACATCGCGCCTGAACATGGCACGGTTGAGATCCAAGCCGATGGATCGTTCACCTATACCCCTAACCCCGGTTTCATCGGGATGGATCGGTTCTCATACCGGACGACGACCACAGTCAACAGCTCTGGCTCGAGTGTATACAGTGATCCCGCGATCGTTGAGATCAATGTGCTCGAGGGCGGATGCAGCGCTGCCGACCTGGCGCAGCCGTACGGTGAGTTGAACTTCTTCGATGTCTCGGCATTCCTGATGGCCTACACCAATGGAGATGCAGCCGCAGACCTGAACACTGACGGGATATTCAACTTCTTCGATGTGAGCGCATTCCTTGCGGTGTATTCATCCGGTTGCCCGTAACAACTCGCTGATAAACTAGACCAATCGCGACCCCGCCGTGTTCCACGGCGGGGTCTTTGATTTGTGCTCGCATGCCATGGAACAGGTCCAGACAAACACATGCGCCTGCCGAGGGAAATATCAGGGATGCTGCGAGGCACTCAATGTTGCATTCCCTGTGAGTGATTCATCGGCTGACGCTGTTCTGAGGAATCATCGCTGGAAAACATCTGGAACACTTGCTTCCAAAGCAAAAAGCAACCCCGATTCCTCAGAATTGGGGCTGCTTTATTGTGAAACGGAGAGGGGGGGATTCGAACCCCCGAGGGTGTTGCCACCCCACACGAATTCCAATCGTGCGCCTTAAACCGCTCAGCCACCTCTCCAGTGCTGGGTGTGCCATCGGCACAGCGGGTGCGTAGTCTAGGGCACTGATCCGCGGGAGGAAAGTACACAGGCCCAGCGTGCGTGCTATTGCGATCCGGATTTGGGGGCCTTGGCGAGCAGTTCGGTGGCCATCCGTTTGGCAAGCCGGGCCGATTCGCCGGGGTTCTCCCCGTTGTCCGTTACTTGCCCAACCACGCGAGCAGCAACGATAGAGCCCTCGAGGAGAATGTTGAGTTGCTCCGCGAGATCGGACGGATCGGCATAACCTTCCTGCTCGCATAGGTCGCGGACATATCGGACGATCTCCTGTTTGTGTTCCGCGGCGAGACGGCGTGGCGCGGACTCTGCGACAGAAAACTCCGCCGCAGCATTGATGAACATGCATCCACAGAACTCGGACCCAGTGAACCAGTCCTCGTGGAAGTCGAAGACGGCGAGGATCCGCTCTCGGGGTGTCTTGGACTTGGATTCTACAAACTTCATGAGCTTGTTGCGGAAGATCTCGTCGCGCCGTCGCATCGCGGCGAGGATTAGTTCGTCCTTGGATTTGAAGTGGTTATAGAGGGTCATGCGGCTGATCCCGCCCTCTTTCAGGATGTCATCCAGACTTGAGGCGTGAAACCCGTGTCGATAGAAGACACGCATCGCGGCGTCGATCAGTTCGTTTCGTCTGCTTGGGGGCAAAGTGGATCTCCAATGTCCGTTTCAGCACCAAGTATACTGCATAGTCAGGATTGGGCGAGTGGTTTCCGAAATTTTTTTGATGGGCTTATGTGTCCAAAACCCGCTTTTCGTGCCCAGAAACCAGATTCAGTTGCGAGAGCGTAGAAAAAATCATCCAGACAAGCGAATACACATTGACGCATACTGATTAGTCAGTATACTAACGCCGGGCTGCGTTCCCTCATCTGTCATGAGTTCAGGAATCTGCGGCAACCAACAGGAGGCACACCATGACACAGTTTGACGTCCATACCGCACAAACCGCACCAGAAGCTCAGCAGCTGATCGAGAACGCAGAGAAGGCATATGGATTCGTCCCGAACCTGCTCGGCGTGATGGCGGAGGCGCCCGCATTGCTTGAGGGGTATATGACGCTTGCGGGAATCTTTGACCAATCGGATCTAACCGCAACCGAACGACAGGTGGTGTTGATGGTGAACAACCGTCTCAACGGGTGCACCTATTGCATGGCGGCCCACTCCGCGATCTCGAAGGCGCAGGGGGTCTCAGATGATGTGGTCGCGGGATTGCGTCAGGGGGCGGCCCTTGCGGATCCGAAGCTGGAAGCATTGCGTCAGTTTGCAGAGCGCGTGAATGAGACGCGTGGTTGGCCCGAGCAAGCGGATATCGATGCGCTGCTCCAAGCGGGCTACAGCAAGCGGACCGTGCTCGAAGTCATCCTGGGCACAGCCGTCAAGGTGATGTCGAACTACACGAACCATATCGCAGAGACGCCGCTCGATAGCGCATTCTCGGCGATGGAATGGAACACATCCGAGCTGGTTGATTCGGCTCGTTAACGCAAAGGACAACACAGTGGCCTGCGTTCATCGGCGAACCGCTTCGCCGCGTGGGTATCGCATGGATTCAGATAGGGGAATCAGAATGGTTCAAGCACACACTCATACAAAGACAGCTTGGGGCGCGTGGTTCAATGAAGAGATCATGGACAACCTCGAGCAGAGCATGAGCGAGGTCCCGGAAACGGCCCAGATCCTTCAGGAACTCGCCGTTTGGGCGGGTTCATGGGAATGGTCGCAGTACTCGATCCGCCAACTGGGGCAGCCGTACCGGATGATCCAGCTTGCAGCGGAGTTGATCGCTGAGAAGAACGCGCTTGAAGAAGACGACGCGATGCGGATTGTGGTCGAGTCTCTCGCGGATTTCGGCGAGAGATCTGAGCGGATCGCGAGCGCATCGCCGTTCGTTCGATGTGTGATCGATGTCTGCGGGACATTCGATCGGAAAGAAATCGCGGCAATGCGATCACGCGGGTTCGAGGATCAGGAGATCTCCGAGATCGCGGGCGCTGTGGCGCTGACCTTATTTATCTCACTCATCACCAATACACCGGAAGACGAGCATCCTTGTCTCCGCTCGATTGCCTTCGCGGGTTAACGCGACCCCTGTGGCAGAAATCATTCAGGAGTATCGACATGAACAAATCAACGACACCCAATACGCCGAGCAAGCTGGTACCTCCGTTCACGATGGAGACGGCGCTCGCGAAGGTCCGTGCCGCGGAAGACGCGTGGAACTCCCGCGACCCCGAGCGGGTGTCGTTGGCATACTCCGCAGACAGCCAATGGCGCAACCGAGATACATTCGTGACTGGGCGCGAGGAGATCCGCGCGTTCCTCAAGGGTAAATGGGATCGGGAACTCGATTACCGATTGACCAAGGCACTCTGGGGGTTCCGTGAGAACCGGATTGCAGTGCGATTCCAGTACGAGTGGCACAACGCGGATGGGCAATGGTTCCGCAGTTACGGCAACGAGCTCTGGGAGTTCGACGAAGCGGGGTTGATGCGCCGTCGCGAGGCGAGCATCAACGATATCGCGATCACCGAATCGCAGCGCCGTTTCCATTGGGATGCGCCGGGCCCACGCCCGACCGATGATGCGGGAATCCCCGAAGTTCAGTAGACCCCACACTCGGCACGCGGGTGCTCCTCGCGTGCAAACACCAGCTCAGTTAGAAACCAAACTCACTACTACAAGGAGACGACGATGACGACAAGCACACTCACCATGATGACAACGCTTACGGCGTGCGCAGCAGGCGCATTCGGGTGCGCAACGCAGCAACCCATGGACGACAAGCACGATGACATGCATGGGCACGGGACGAAATATGTTCATTACATCGATGGCCCCCGCGAGGATGCGCCGATCCCGCGCCCCGGTGTCGAGCTTTCGCGCGGCAACTTCGCGGTCGTCGTCATCGACCCGCAGAACGACTTCCTCAGCCCCGACGGGGTCACATGGGGCGTTGTCGGTGAGAGCGTCACGGAGAACGGCACGGTCGACAACATCGGGCGTCTATTCGAAGTCGCGAAGGATGTCGACGCGCAGGTCGTCGTGAGCCCTCACTATTACTACCCGCACGATCACAACTGGGAGTTTGAGGGCGCGCTCGAAAAACTCATGCACGACATCGGGATGTTCAACCGCAAAGGCCCGCTGAATGTTGATGGGCTGCAGGGATCGGGCGCGGATTGGCTCGAGCAGTACAAGCCGTACATTGAGGACGGCGAGACGATCGTCGTCGGCCCGCACAAGGTGTACGGTCCGGAATCGAACGATCTGGCGCTCCAACTCCGCAAGCGGGGGATCAACCAGATCGTCCTCGCGGGGATGTCCGCAAACCTGTGCGTCGAATCGCACATGCGTGACCTGATCGAGGATGGTTTTGAGGTGGTTGTTGTTTCTGACGCGACCGCAGCGGCAAAGCTGCCCGGCTACGACGGGTTCGAAGCAGCTTTCGTGAACTACCGCATGATCGCGAGCGATGTCTGGAGCACCGAAGAAGCGGTCGCGAAGATCAGCGCCGCGAAGGGTGACCTGGTTAATGTGTCGGGCGCGAGCGAAATCGGGCTAGCCGGTTTCGACCCCGTTTCATTCTTCAAGGGCGGGTCGCCGAAGAACGGGTCGCCGATGATCCGCGCATCGCACGGCGGCGCAACATATCTCTTCGCGGACGAGCAGAGCAAGTCGGAGTTCGAATCCAACCCAGATCGCTACGCGCCGCAGTACGGCGGGTTCTGCGCCTACGGCACGTCTCTTGGGATCTTGCTTCCGGTTGATATCACAACCGCGCAGGTCCGCAACGGGAAGCTGTACCTGAATGTGAACTCGGCGATCCTCGAAAAGTTCAACGCGGACTTCGACGGCAGTGTCGATCGAGCAAACGAGAACTGGCCCAAGCTCTTCGAAGAGCACGCGGAATAGTTCACGGAATCCTTCTCTCACCCATTCAGCTGCAGGGGTGGACACGCCCCGCCAGCTGATTCCAAGATGCGAAAACGCATTATGACCCGTACGCAAGGTAATCCTGATTCAGAGGGAGACTCACCATGACTGTCTTACTACGAGTTGATGCGAGCGCACGCCTCGATCGATCGATCACGCGTCAGTTGACCGAGCGGTTCATCGATGGATGGAGATCGAGTGAGCCGGGTGCTCAGGTCCTGCCCCGTGATGTTGGACGCAACCCGCCATCGATCGTCACGGAGGCATGGATCAGCGCTGGGTTCCTCCCGCCCGAGCAGCGGACCCGAGAGATGAAGGACGCGCTCGCGGAGTCCATGACCCTGATCGACGAGGTACGCCGAGCGGATGTGATCGTCATCGGTTCGCCACTCTACAACTACGGGCTCCCAGGGGCACTCAAGGCCTGGATCGATCAGATTATCCGCGTCGGTGAGACTTTCTCGTTCGATCTTCAATGCGGGGATTTTCCGATCCAAAGCACGCTCAGCGGCAAGTCGCTTGTTGTGCTCACCTCCAGGGGGGAGTTCGGGTTCGAGCCGGGCGGCATCCGCGATGGGTGGAACCACATGAGCCCGCACCTGAGGACGATCGCGACGCGCCTACTTGGTATCGCAGAAGAGGACATTCATGAGATTGCCTCGGAGTACCAGGAGTTTAACGACGAGCGTCATGAACGCTCTCGCGAGCAGGCGATGCGCGACGCGGCGGAACTCGGATCCCGCCTCGCGTCACGCGCGAAGTAATCACGCAGCTTCATGTGTTGGGTGCTGACTTCTCTCACTTCTCAGTGCCCCTCTTGTCGTCGCCCGGGTCGAGCCTTGTGCTCGCCCGGGCGACGCACTTTGATCAGGTATATTTAGAACGGCACAAACCGGAACTCGATCGATTCCAACGCCGACGCGAGGTACCGGGACATCGGTTGATCGGTTTGCGAGGCCGAGTCCGGGACGATCCTCGCAGGCATGGAGACAACGAGCCCTTCGGTATCGAACGGGTACGGGTCGAGCCCGATCGTGCGAGCGCCGAGCCGTTTCCATATGAGGGTGACCCGGTCGCTCCATCCCGCGCGGGGAACATGCGGGAGCTCGTGCGTTTCGGTATCGTTGAGCGCGAGGTACAGCGACATCGAATCGAACAGCTGCAGAAGGCGGGCATGTGCGTCGAGGTGCTCGGGCTCGAGTGCCCGCGCCATCGTGGGGTCCTTCGCGATCCGACCGATGAGCTTTGCCTGCATGTTTGAGAGTTCGGAGAGAAACGCGCGGGCCTTGGGCTCGTCGCTGACCAGTCCTTGCGCCACCTCGGGTGATCCGAAGACGAAGTGGCGGCGGAGATCGACATCGCACGAGTGGAGATCCTCAAAGACGACGGCGTACAACCAGTACGCGTGCATGCTCGTCAGGAGGGCGGCGTATGGGTGATGCGTCGCGAGTCGATCGATCCCGATGAACCAACGCTCGAATCCCCCGGCGTGCCACGCGCCGAACTCGTTCTCTTCCGTCGGCGGGGCTGCCTCCCCGACCCCGACTGGCAGCCCGTCGTTCGCGGAGAACCGTGGCATCGCTTCTGTTTCCCACCATCCGTTGTCATGCTCCGCGATCCCCAGCACGATCTCGTCGCGCCACTTCGCTGGGTGGGTCGCGTTCTTTTCAAAACCGGGGCGGACGAACCCGTTTGGCCCGCCCCAGTGGGCGGCGAGGAATCCGCTGACCTGGGCGTGGTGGGGCTGTTGGATCATCCATGTCTCGTTGTTGACGCGTGCTTTGAGCATGTCGCGTTCCTTTCGTGTGTGCGATGGGGGAGTGGTTCAGTACGCTGCGGTAAAGTGCCTGCCCGTGTGCATAGGTGTTTCGATCTCGTCGAGCATCGCGACGGCGTAGTCCTCCATCGAGATCTGGGATTGCCCATCGGAATCGACGACGAGCGTGTCGCGGTGCGTGCGATAGGTTCCGGTGCGCTCGCCGGGCACGAGCATCGCTGGCGGGCAGAAGTAGGTGCCGAGCGATCCGAGCTTGGGAAGGGCGGCCTCGAACTGTGCCTGTGATGCGTGTGCAATCGCAACGGACGATTCGGGGAGGAAGTCCGGCTTGGTCAGCACGGTGTGCTCGGGCGTGTCCGGGGTGATGAGCGGTGCCGCGCCACCGACGATGATGAAGCGTGTTTGCGTGCGGTTCGATGCGTCGATGATCCGATCGGTCATCTCCACCATGAGTGACTCCATCCCCGCGGGTGGACGCAGTGCGCTGAGTACGATGTCGTGCTTTGCGATGATCTCGTCGAGGTCCGTGGCACTAAGGACATCACGGCTTAGTAGATTTACCTCGTCGGTGTAAACTCCGGGCTTGGATTTGCTGCGGGCGATCGCGGTGATCCGGTGCCCGCGCCGGGTGCCCTCGGCGACGAGGCGTTGTCCGACTTGGCCCGAAGCGCCGAAGATCGCAATTTTGAGGGTGTCTGTTTTGGTCTGAGTGGCTGACATGGTTGCTCCTTTCATTTGTCTCGATGTCAAGATAAAAGACAAATGTCTTGAGGTCAAGATATATTTCTTGATTTCAAGATAAATTGTCCGTATTCTTCAACCATGAACCAAGTCGATCGCATTCTGGAGCAGTGGGGGCGGGTTCGCCCGGATCTCGATGTCACCCCGATGGGGATGACAGGACGCCTGAAACGCATCGCCCGCATCCTCGATCGCGAGATGGAGACGGCTTTCGCTGAGCACGGGCTGAATCTGGCCAGTTTCGATGTGCTCGCGACCCTGCTGCGATCAGGCGAGCCCTTTCAGCTCTCGCCGGGCGAACTCATGGAGAACACCATGGTCACCTCCGGGACCATGACCAATCGCATCGACCAACTCGTCAAGGGTGGGCTCGTCGAGCGTGTTCCCAACCCCAATGACGGGCGGAGCGTCCACATCGCCCTCACAAACAATGGGAAACGCGTGATCGATCGCGCGATCGAGGACCATGTACAGAACCTGCATCGTTTGACCGCAGGGTTGGATGACAGCGTGTTCTCACGCCTCGATCATCTGCTCGGGCTGTACCTGGGCACCCTTGAAGATGAGGATTGATCGCAACTCCTATGATCCCAGATACACACACAACCCCGGAAACGGGTGGGAGATCGAACAATCATGAGAGCAACAAAGGCATACGCGGCACAATCCGAAACCTCCGGCATGGCACCCTGGTCCCTCGAGCGGCGCGACCCACGCCCGGACGATGTCTCCATCGACATCATGTACTGCGGCGTCTGCCACTCGGACCTGCACTTCGTCGAGAACGATTGGGGATGGACGATCTACCCCGTCGTCCCGGGGCACGAGATTGTCGGGCGCGTCACCAGCGTCGGGTCCGATGTTACGAAGTTCAAGGCCGGCGACATCGTCGGCGTGGGGTGTCTGGTGGATTCCTGCCGTGAGTGTGAATCCTGCAACAACGGGCTCGAGCAGTACTGCACCGGAGGGAATGTCTTTACCTACAACGGCGAAGACAAGCACGACGGATCCATCACCTACGGCGGCTACTCCGATCATGTTGTCGTTTCTGATCGGTTCGTCGTCAAGGTCCCCGATGGGATGGATCCGGCGAACGCAGCCCCGATGCTGTGCGCGGGGATCACGACCTACTCGCCGCTCAAGCATGTGGGCGTGAAGAAGGGCGATCGCGTTGGCGTCGTCGGCATGGGCGGGCTGGGGCACCTGGGCATCAAGTTCGCGCGTGCGATGGGGGCCGAGGTGATCGTCTTCACGAGATCCGAGAACAAAGTCGAGGAAGCCAAGTCTCATGGCGCCTGTGAGGTGGTGGTGACCAGCAAGGACGGCGCGTTCGAGTCCGTCGCGGGCACGCTCGATTATGTGCTCGACACCGTGCCGGTGAATCATGACTTCAACCCGTACCTGGGTTGCCTGAAGATCGACGGCACCTACATCGTGGTCGGGCAGATCACCCCGATCGAAACGCCGATCGATTCGACCCAACTCATCATGGGTCGTCGCTCATTGATCGGATCGCTCATTGGCGGATTGCCCGAAACGCAGGAGGTTCTTGATTTCGCGGCGGAGCACGGCGTGACCTGCGATATCGAGATGCTCGACATCAAGGACATCAACGAGGCCTACGAGCGGATGAAGAAGAGCGATGTGCGCTATCGGTTTGTGATCGATATGGAGACGATCTAGGTTTTGATCATATTCGCCCTCTTGAGAAAGGGGACTGTGCCTTCGTAATGGGACGATGTCGTGATACTGATGATGAATAGCCGATATTGTCAGAATTCCGGGAAACTTTGTGCGTACAACAGTTTGTGCCCTGCACTTAACAAAGAGCGTCCGTATAACTAACATACCGCGATGGGATTTATGATGCATCAGAAGATGATTGGGATCGCGGGGCTGGGACTGGGGTTTATTTGCGGCGTGGCATTCGGTACCGAGCCGTTGGTGATCTATGGGTACGAGTACGCGCGTGTCGGCGATCCTGGGAATCGGGCGACGAGCGATGAAGAGGTCCCCATGTTTCCCGGCGTCCGGATCGGAGCGGTGGAGTATGAGTTCTCCCTCGGGGTCCGTGAGGTATCGCTCGAGGAGCAGCTCGAGTTTGTTCAGGCCTACTACCCGTTTCACATCGCGAAGGCTGGCGGATCAATTGCAGACTTTGATCTATCGGGCGAGGGAATCAACGCGGCGTTTGGGTTCGTGGGGCTTTCTCCCGGGCACGCGCCCGATGAGCCGGCGCACATCGGATGGGAGTACGCGGCGCGGTACATCAACTGGCTGCATCACGGCAAGGTGGTGGAGGCGTGGGCGTTCGAGACGGGCGTCTACGACACATCCACCTTCGTCCGCAACGACGACGGCGTGTGGCAACACCAGCAGCATCGCTCGCCCGGGGCGAGGTTCTTCATGCCGACGCTCGATGAGTGGACGAAGGGCGCGTATTGGGACCCGAGCAAGAACGATGGCGCGGGCGGGTACTGGCAGTTTCCCAACGGGTCGGATGACGAGCCGCTGCCCGGGCTGCCGAGCGAAGGCGGCGAGCGGAACGCGGGCGAGCGTCCGATCTTTCCCCTGGGCGTGATGTCGTATCCGGAAGTGCGGAGCCCGTGGGGGATGGTGGATATGGCGGGGGGACAAGTCGAATGGACAGAGAGCGCTCGTCAGCAACGGCAGTTGCAGGTTCGGTTCACCAGTGGGAGCTCATTTATTCACGATTCCACGGGAGATATCTACTCGCGCGATCTGATCGGACTCGGGTATGAGACAAGCGTGTTCAGCCCCGATGGTCTCCGACTCGCGGTGCGCAGCGCGTACCACCCCGCGGACTTGAATGAGGACGGCGTGTTGAACTTCTTCGATGTCTCGCGGTTTATCCGCTTGTTCATCGATGGCGATCCGCGCGCGGACCTGCGTCTGGATCAGCAGTTCAATATCGATGATGTGCGCGTGTACATCGGGTTGTTCGGTATGTGATACGCTATCGAATCTCGGTTGATGCGTAGAGCCCGAGGAACACAAGGATGTCGTCTTCGTTGAAGCTTGAATCGAGTCTCAGGTCCGCTTCAGGGGCTTGAGAGATGAAATGCGTGATAAAAAAAGCGACATCGAAGAAGTTGAGCTGCCCGTCATGGTTCATGTCGGCGGGGTGATGGGGTGTGCTCGCGATGCGTAAGCCAACAGCATTTTGGCCTGAGCGTATATCGGTGTTGCTGCTTGATCCAACCAGATCGTGTGAGTTCGCGAGTCCGTAGTTGTAGTAACCATATATGGTTCCATACGCACCTCGAGTCTCTGGGTACCCGGGGGGGTCGGGCGTTTCGGAATGCTCGGCGACCCCTCCCGATGCGTCGTACAAGCCCCACGGGCTGGTGATCTCAAAGCTCATCACCGGTAAGGGCCAGAGTCGTTCGGGTGTGAACCGTCCGGCGTTTCGTTCTCCGCCGTCTTGTGGGAGCAGGTCAGGGATCGGCTCGATGTCGCTCGAGGTCGGATATCTCCAATACCGCCCTTCACCATTCGGGTCCCAATAGGCGGCCTTGACCCATTCATCGGCGCTCGGGATCCAGAATCGTGCCCCCGGGGATCGGGTCTCCTGATGCAGGAACATCCCGTCGTCATCGATTACAAAGGTTGAGGTGTCGTACGCGCCCGAGTCGAACGCCCAATCCGCAACGACCTTGCCGTGGTGCAGCCAGTTGAGATAGCGTGCGGCGTACTCCCATGCCATGTCCGCGGGCGTGTCGGGCGACACACCGGGAAGGATCCACGCGGAGCCGTTTGCGGATTGAATCCTAGATCCGGTAAACGGGAAGAACCCGAGCGTGTTGCCGGTTCTGGACTCGTAATAGGGGAGGTAGGCCTGCACGAACTCGAAGTACTCGCCGACGGTCAGCTCACGCACGGCGATCGCGTACTCGTAGGAGACCGATCCCACATTCGTGCCCTCCCACCCGGGCTGGCGTGTTTCCTCGAGTGTGGTGTCCCGGTTGCCAACATCTGAGATGATGGCGAACTCGAGCGGGGGAGCGCCCTGCCCGAGCGATGGCAACGAGCAGAGACTTGACACGACGAGCATAAAGCTTTGGCGGGCGGTAGTCACGATAAGCATCCTTGCTGGGTGAATCTGATTGGAGAGAATCAGAAAACTATACCATCAGCGTGATACTTCGGTTTGACGAGTTGGGGGATATTCTTCGAAAAACTTCAATGAAGAGTCTGAGTTGAATTAGTGGTTACAAGGTGTACTTAATGTCTCGCACACCACCCGGCAGATATCCTCCGGCTCACTCATCCGCCCCGTGCCCGTGTGTCGACACGCCTGCCACCCCACGCCGGGCCCGACTTGTTTAAACCCGTCCTGCTCGGCGAGGGCGACATTGCGGAGATTGCTCGGCTGATTCCACATCTGGTCATTCATCGCGGGCGCGAGGATGACGGGGGTCTTGGTGCGGTTGATCGCGCTGAGGATCAGGGTCACGACATCGTCCGTGCGCCCATGCACGAGCTTGGAAAGCATGTCCATCGTGCACGGCGCGATGAGCGCGAGATCGCACCGATCCGCGAGGGAGATGTGCTGGGGGTCTTTGGATTCGATGTGCTCCCACGAGCTCGTGTAGACGGGGTTGCCCGAGAGCGCCTGGAAAGTGATGGGGGTGACGAAGTTGGTCGCGGCCGGGGTCATCGCGACGGTGACCTGCGCGCCCGCTTGGGCGAGGCGCGAGACAATCGTACAGACTTTGTACACCGCGATCCCGCCCGAGATCCCGACGAGGATCGATTTGCCCTCGACATGCGGGCGCAGGGCATCGGGCGCGAGCCAGTTCTTCGCGTTCGAATCGGTTGATGACATGGTGTCACCCCTTGGGGTGTGATGGGTGAGTTAGAGCAGGGGCTCTTCAGCGACCGCATCCTCAGGTGCTTGGTCGATGAACTCAAGGGTGATCTTGTCCTGCATGATCTCTTCGACCACGATTTCAAGATCCGTACGCCCGTCGCGAGCGACGAGCGGGCGTGCGCCCTCCATGAGCTGACCGAGTCGGCGCTGGATCAGGGCCGTGAGCTTGAACTTCCCGCCGACCTTTTCGACGATTTCGTCACTTTTCAGGGCTTCGATCATCTGCTATCCTTATGGAGCTTCGTGCGTTCCCGTCGGGATCGATCCCGTTCGGGCGGTTTGGCTGACATGCAGCCGCGCGGGGGCAAGTATAGACACGCAACGGGTTTGGGACCAGTCGGAATCTGGTCTGGGCGATCTCCCAGCAGAGGGGGGATCCGGAACATGATCCGGTGCGGAATGTGTGCGAGAGGGCTTGTATGACGATGTCCACCATGCCGGGGATGAACCCGGGTTCTGATTCTATGTTCAAAATCGGCGATCAGGTTGTTCACGCGTCGAAGCCCGAGTGGGGCAAGGGCACCGTGGTCAGCGCCGGCGCGACCACCCACGATGGGAAGAAATGCCAACGCCTGAGCGTCCGGTTTTCCCGCGCGGGGCTGAAAACGGTGATGACTGGGGTGGCCCCGATCGAGCCCGCCGGGCAGGTCGCGGAGGTCCTCAAACCCAAGGATGACGCGCACCATGATCCGCTCCCGATCGCGTCGGCGGGGCACAAAGAACTCCTCTCGATCATGACGGGGATCCCCGAACGAGCCCGAGACCCGTTCGCGACCGAGGCCCAGCGCTTGCGTGCGACCTTGGATCTCTATAAGTATGACTCCGATGGCGGTGGCCTCGTTGATTGGGCAGCCGCCCAATCCGGGCTTGCAGACCCGTTGTCGCGTTTCAATCGCCACGAACTCGAAGAATATTATCGGATGTTCGAAAAGAATCTGCGCAAACACCTTTCTCAGGTGGTGCGAGACGCGAACAATGTCCCAGCCGCAGAGTTGGTTTCAATTGCGAAATCTGCTCCCCCGGCCGCCCAACGAGCGTTGCAGAAGCTGCACCGCCCGCGTTGACGAAACGCAACACCCGGCACAGCCGGACCCGTCTCGGAAGGATCCGGGACGACTCAAACATCACACGGATGCTCAAAACGGACTGTCTGGACCCCACGGAGGGGATCTTCCCGGACCCGGCGATTTCGTGCGCCTCTGGCACGGCGTCTGGCCCAATGCGTGCAAATGGAATGGTGTCGGCGGCAACGCGTCGGCAGACATCCAATCCAGAAGGGAATCAGACTATGAAAGAGAACGAGTTCCAGAGCCGTCTTCAGAATCTCCTTGAGCAGATCGAAACACTCCCCGAGTCCGAGCGCCCCAAGCTGGCGAAACTCGCGGAAGAAACTCAGCTGCGCCACACACGCATGAAGAAAACCATCGGCGAGCTCCAGGAGTCGCTCGATCATCTCCGCCTCTCTGTCAAGTACCTCGTATTTGATCTGGAAGCGACCCGGCGTGAGAACAAGTACCTCCGCAACATGCTTGAGAACGGCAACGGCGCCGAGGGCGCTGATTGAGCAGCGGTCACACTCACACGCACAAAAGAATGGATCGAATCGATGCCGGGTGGGTAGGACGAACCCGGTGTGCTCAGAACGACGACTCCTGAGCATCAGACACATTCATTTCGGGTGGTTTTAGTCTCCCGCTCGATCTGAATGCCTCTCTCCACAAAGCCCGATCCGTTCTTCCAACGGGGTCCGCGATGCGGGCCCCGTGTGCAATTGAGGGTATGAAGACGATTGAAGCGCCGCGAGGATGCCCCTATCGTCTCTGCCCTGCTAGAATGCAGCAGACCCAGAATACTTGGGTTGATTGGATCGGTGCCCGAGAGGCTGAAGGGGCCGGATTGCTAATCCGGTGTACAGGGTAAACCTGTACCGAGGGTTCGAATCCCTCTCGATCCGTTCGATGAACAAGCCACCTGCAGAGGTGGTTTGTCGCTTTTTGGGGTTGAAATGTGGCGTTACCTCGAAAATGAAGCCCCTTTCACGCACTCTCCCGTATTGGTTTCATCTCTCGTACAGAACCTATTGGTATCAACAACAGGGCAGCTATTGCTCTATCCAGACCGCAGGGAGACGAAACAATGCTCAAGGTTCAGCCCAAATATCTGAAACGGTACGCCCAGATCGCGGGGTTGCTCGTCAAGTATGGGCGACGCGATCTTGCCGATCAACTCAAGGTCGAGGGTGTACCCATCGAATGTGAGGAGAACGATGCCCAGGATCCCGCGGACCTGGCACGGGATCTGGAGGAGATGGGCCCAACCTTTGTCAAACTGGGGCAACTTCTTTCTACGCGTGCGGACCTGCTCCCGCCGGCGTACCTCGACGCATTGAAGAATCTTCAGGACGATGTCACACCGGTAGCCTTTGAAGAGATCCAGGACCTGATCGAACATGAACTGGGCGCCAAAATTTCGAATATCTTCGAGTCATTCGATGAAGAGCCCATCGCGGCGGCATCGATGGCTCAGGTGCATCGGGCGACGCTCAGATCCGGCGTAGGGGTCGCGGTGAAGGTTCTTCGTCCGGAGATTCGAGAACAAGTCAACATCGACATCGAAGCGATCACCCGTATCGCAACGGTGCTCGACAAGAACGCGAAGTTCGCGAGAAAGTACGACCTACTCGGGATCGCCGAATCACTCGAGCTGACGATCCAGCGTGAGCTCGATCTGCGGATCGAACTGAAATCGACCCAGCAGATCGGGGCCATGATTGAGGAATACCCAGATCTGATTGCGCCACGGGTGTACGAGGATTACTCCAGTGCGAGTGTCCTCACGATGGAGTACATCTCGGGTGCAAAGGTCACGGATGTTTCGCCTGCTGTCCTAATCGATCTCGATCGAAGCGGGCTGGCCGATCAACTCTTCGATGCGTATCTGAAACAGGTGCTCGTCGAGGGACATTTCCACGCGGACCCGCACCCCGGGAACATCATGCTGACGCACGATCGGAAACTTGCGATCATTGATTGCGGTATGGTTGTGCATGTTGGTCCACAGACGCGAGGGCACATGATCAACCTGCTCTTTGCGATCAGTGAGGGACGAGGCGAGGATGCGGGGCGCGAGGCGGAGAAGCTCGGTCGCAAGATGGTTCACTTCGATTCAGAGGGGTTCCGTCACGAACTCACTCAGATCATCTCCGAGCACCAGAACGACACGGTGCATCGGATGCCCGTTGGCCAGGTGCTGATGTCGATGCAATCCGCTGCGGGGACGAACGGTCTGCGTATCCAGCACGAGATCCGTATGCTGGGCAAGACCCTCCTTCATCTGGATCGAATCATCGAGGTCCTCGATCCAAACTTCAATCCGGCCGAAGCGCTGAGGAAGAAGTCGAGTTCGGTTGTTCAGCGTCACGCGCTCGAAGACATCTCGTTCAATCAACTCTTCCGCTCTTTGCTTGAAACGACGGACCTGCTCCAGCACCTCCCGCACCGGATCAACCGGTTCACGGAGTTGCTCTCAGAGAATAAAATCGAGATCAAGGCCGATGCGGTTGACGAGGAGCACCTTGTTCAGGGCTTGCAGCACATCGCGAACCGGATCACGGTCGGGGTGATGCTCGCCGCGTTGGTTGTTGCCGCGGCCCTCATGATGCGAATCGAAGCGGACTGGACCCTTTGGGGATACCCCGGGATCGCGATGATTCTGCTGATCTTCGCCGCGGTTTCGAGCTTTGCTCTGATCCTGCGGATCATGTTCAGCGGATACCGGAGAACATGAACGAATGAGCTCGATGAGTTCTATTGGGCTCTGATCTGCTCGCATGCGTCATGGATTCGTAGAATCTGTACATGATGTATCGACATTGGATTATTGTATTGGCTTTGTTCGTCTTGAAGTCTGTTCCGCATGCGTTCGCGCAAGCGCACATTCACGAGACACAAGAGTCTTTTCGCCATTCGGGGTATGAGTTCCTCTGGGACACGATCTGGGATGAGTTTGATACACGCGAGTTCGAGCAAGATCAGGACGCTGAGCAGTATCAGGAGATGATGGACATCATCATCCGCACTGGTGCTGTATACGCGCAGCCATACAGAAATATCAGGTTCGGTACATTCGAGTTGTATCCAGACATCATCGAGCTCGATGAGGATCCCCCCTTGTACGCGCAGTACCGCTATCACGGGACGGTGGCGCAGAATGGATCGGACTCACCGAGCGACGATTTCGAAGGGCACGCAGACGCACTGGTGCGGATTGCGGAACGGATGGAGGGCGCGGAATATCCGTCCTATGTCATCGGTGCGACCTGGATCCGAGCTGCCGAGTTCTACCGCGATGCGGGATTGGAATCGAGTTCTCAGGCGATGCTCGCACGAGATCGTGGGATGGATGAGCTTGTGCGTGCTGCATATCTTCAGGATGTTGCGCCAGAACACCGAGAGTTTGTCGCCGAGCGTGTGAGTAACTTCGGGTGGAAGTACAGTGCGCTCAACGAGAAGGATAAAGAACTGCTGTGCGAGCGTTTTCTCACGGACACCGGTGTTGATCGCTGGGTCGCGCATTTCGCGATCGGCAAACTCCTGATGCAGCGTGGGTGGGATGCGCGAGGCGATGGTTGGGCGCATGAGGTGAGCCGTGAGCAGTGGGCGTCCTTCAGCCAGTACATGAACGAGGCCTATGGGTACCTGATGCGTGCGTGGGAGGCGCACCCACATTGGGTCTTGACCCAAGCCCAGCTTATTAACATCGACATGGCCGCAGACATCGATTCACAACGCGACGAGCACTTCTGGTTCCAGGACGCGCTTCGGTACCGTGCGGATCACGATGGTGTATGGGATAACTATGCCCGGGCGATTATGCCGCGATGGGGTGGGAGCCTGAGGGCTATGTATGCGCTCCTCGATCACGCGATTGAACTTCACAACAACCCTTCGAGCATGGCGTACATCGTGGTGGATCTCATGGCCGACATCACCTGGTCCGAGGAAGATGCCCATCTCGTGCTGCTCGACGCAGAGTACCTGAACACCGCGACCCAACTGATGCGGGATGAACTCGCGGCTCCTACGCCTTGCAAAAATGTGTGGCAACACCGGATGATGCTGCGGACCCTCGCCATGGGGCAATACAAATCAGGGAATCTCGTGGTCGCGAGTGAACTTCTCAGGGCTGGGGGAGGGATGACAGACACAGTGCGGTACCCGTGGGCTGAAACATCCGAGTTCACGAGGCATGCGCCGATGCTCTCAACCGCGGCATCCGAGGACATCATCGCCGCGCTCCAGGCAACGCGCGATCGAGACCTGAAAACAGCTCATCGAGCATTAAAAAACGCTCGGCGAACACTTGTTCGAGACACCCCCAATCCGGATATCCACGGCGACCCGATCGGAGAAATCGATCGAATCATGGATTCGATTTCATCGCGGATGCCGAGGGTTCCCTTCTACGCCATGCCCGTGTTTCAGATCGTGGCGGGTGTCTGTGTTCTGGTAATGATCGGGTTTCTGGTTTTCGCTCGAATACGCTCGCAAGGCTGAAACTGGACAAATTGATCTCACAAATACAGTTGACGGACGCCCATGGGATGATAATGTATTCTCAATAGCAATGAGATATCTTCGTGCCACATGCTGGATGATCATCGCGATCTTGCTCCTCAATGGGAGTGGGGTGGTGTCGTCGCTGCACAAGTTCGTGCACCACGCTGGGGATAGCACGCATGTCTCGCATTGTGATCACGACGCGGACCACAGCGAGCAGTCGAACGAAAAGGATGATCTTCCCGTGCCTCAGGATGAGGACTGCGAGATCTGTCTTGGTCTCGCGGGGTTGAATCTGATCCCGGTCGAGGAACCGCTTCGTGTTGTGACAGTTGCAATCTTCACAACCGAGCTTTTCGTCGCGTCACAGTTTGCTCATACGCGCGATCCGCTGGGGGAATGTCCCGCTCGCGCTCCACCTGTCTGCTGAACCTGATGGATCTTTGAATCACTCAAGGTTTGTCGTGCGCGTGCAGCCGCGCAGCGACTCAGGACAGGGATCAGCCCAATGCACTTACAATCGAATCGTGGACGCCGCGGCGCGTTCACGCTGATCGAGCTCTTGGTCGTTATCGCGATCATTGCGCTGCTCATCGGGATCCTGCTCCCATCGTTGAGCAGTGCCCGTGCCAGTGCGCAGCGGGTGGTCTGTCAATCGAACATGCGCCAGCTCGAACTGGCGCATCAGCTGTATATCGAAGACTACAAGGGGCGATTCATCGATGCGGCGTTGCCGCACGGGTCGCTCGCGGGTGATGTGCGATCGACTTGGCTGATTGCGTTGCAGGAGTACGGCGCGGCACCCGAGTCGCTGTACTCGCCGGTCGACCGATCCATCTGGCGGAGTGTTGAGGACGGGGGGAGCGACGAGGGTGCTTCCCTCGTCCAGCTCCGCTCCTGGTTCGAGCAAAACGAGGATCTGCTTACGGACAATGACTTCGGGAATGATCCGGAGCAACCCGACATCGTGCGTCTGACCAGTTATGGACTGAATGGCTATACAGCCCAGACCGTCTCCCCGTTTCTCAACCCGGATCCGGTAACCGGGCGTCGACTGGATCAGGGAAACGCGTACACCAAGATTGCACGCATCCCACGGACATCCCAAACGGTTCACTTCGTCATGATGACCCCGATCGCCCGCCGATTCGGTGAGCCCATCGATTCGGAAGCGGACTTTGCCAAGGCGGACCATGTTCACCCAAATGAGTGGGACTTCTCGTTCATCTCAGAGTCGGCCAGCGCCACATTCGCGAGTTCACAAATCTGGATCAACGCGCACGGCGGCGAGCCCACCAGCCCCAGCGGCAAGAGCAATGTCGCGTTCTTCGATGGGTCCGTGCGGACGCTGACGTTCGACGATATGTATCACGATTCGACCCACAACTTGTTTCACCCCGAGGCCAGCCCACCCAGCGCGGCCCGACCCTGAATGGAGATTCCCATGCGCATCAAGAGCTTTGCATGTATGACCCTGAGCGTGTGCGCCGCGATAGGCCATGCGGGCGGACTGCATAACGCGGATTACATCCTCTCGATTCAGAATAATCAGCTGATCGCGGGTGCTGTTGATCCTGAGACAGGTGATGTTGAATACCCCTCGTTGATCAAGTCCGCCTCGCTCGGTGCCGAGGGGTTCCCGAACTTTACCAACGATCCCGGCTTTGATGCTGAACTGGGGCAGCTCATTCCGGGTATGACGATCGGATTTTCAATCCTGCGTGCCCCGCGGGTCTGGGATGAGACCGATATGGATTTCGGCACCATCGCGAGTGAGCAGCTGACGCTACGAGCCGCGGCCCAGAACATCGCGGCTCCGAGCACGGATATACGAGTTGACGGTATCGTGTTTGGTCAGGCATCAAACACGCCCAGCGCCACATTCCATCATCACATCCAGTACCTGCTCAATGGCGGGATCCCACCTGTTGTCGAAGGGGTTTGGCTGCTCGAACTGGAGCTGTGGGATGAATCGGGCGGCGTCGATCCTTCAGACCCGCTCTACATCCTGTTCACGCAGGGCGACGGCGAGGACCAACTCGAAGACGCGATCGCGTGGGTGGAGGACAACCTGATCGGTTCCTCGTGTCTCGCGGACCTGAGCGGCGACGGCAGCCTCGATTTCTTCGATGTGTCCGCATTCCTTGTCGCGTACAACGCGCAGGACAGCGTCGCGGATTTCAATAACGACGGGCAGTTCAACTTCTTTGATGTCAGCGCCTTCTTGAGCGCGTACACGAACGGATGCCCATAACACAGATCACGGCTTTTCTTGGGTTTGGAGACCCTTTGTGAGGAGAATCGAAATGAAACTTACAGCACTCATCGTTTGCGGCGCCGCGGCGTCGCTCGCACTCGGGCACGGCGAAGACGCCGACTACGGGCTCGCGATCATCGACGGCTCGGTCGCCGTTGGGCTTGGTGACCACGATACGGGCACCATCACCGAGTTTGGCGAGCGCGTGTTCGCGGCGGAAATGGCACTCAGCGGGGCGAACTGGTTCGCGGACGAGCCAGGTATCTTTATTGCTGAGAACTCGCTCGCCGACAACACTCAGGTGAGCTTCACTCTGACCTCGGCGCTGCTCTACTGGGACGGTACCGGCTCGGTAAACTTCTCGCAGGCCGCGCACGCGATGAACCTGACCTTTGGTCCGGCGAGCGTGTCGACTGTGTTCAACAACAACCCAGTCGCGGGTTTCTCGATTAACTATGACGCGGACCAGGCCGGCGGCTTCGACGAGCACTTCGACTACACCGTCGATGCGGCGGCTGGCAACGGGATCTTCCTGCTTGCCAACTCGTTCTCGCTGAGCGGGGCTGCAGATTCGGATGTCATCTTCACGGTCTTCAACGCGGGTCTCGACGAAGAGCTGCATGAAGAAGCGATCGAGTATGTTGAGTCCGTCTTCGTGCCCGCACCCGGCGCGATGAGTGTGCTGGCCATGGCAGGCGTGGGGATGGTTTCCCGCCGCCGCCGCGGAACCTGACGAGCTCCAAACCCGGGGTTCGCGGGTGTGTGACCCGCGGGCCCTGATTGTAGATGCGTTGTACAACTCCCCGTTTCCAGGTGCAGCGTGTTGTGTTCACCGCCCCGCCGGTTCCCCCCGACGGGGCGGTTTTTTGTCCGCGTCGATCCTATTGTCCCAGTTCATGTCCACGATCGACCCCCACAAAAAACGCCTCACCCGCATCTCCTGTGCTGAGCATGTCGTGCCGTACCTTCGTGCGGAGGTGGTGGGGCTCGGGTTTGAGATCCAGGGCGAGGACAAGGTCTCGGTCGGGATCGGTGCAACGCTCGAAGAGGCGCTCCGCCTGACGCTGCATCTGCGCACCGCCCAGCAGGTCTACTGGCAGCTTGATAAGACCCGCTGCACCTCGCTTAAGATGCTGGAGAAATGGGCACGCTCGTTCCCCTGGGAGGAGCTGATCCCCAACGACGCGTACCTGAGCATCAGCTCCAATGTTTCGCACCCCAGTGTCAGCAACACGATGTATCCCAACCTGCTGCTCAAAGACGCGATCGTCGATCGCATCAAGGAGAAGACCGGCGAGCGCCCGGATTCGGGGCCGGACCGCTCGGGCGTCGTCATCCAGCTGGTGTGGAAGGGCGATCGGGCGTGGCTGTATCTCAATGTGAACGGCACGCGTCTGAGCGACAGGGGCTACCGCAAGCTCCCGCACCACGCGCCGATGTCCGAGACGCTGGCGGCCGCGGTGCTCATGGGGATGGGGTACGACGGCACACAGGCATTCGTCAACCCGATGTGCGGCTCGGGCACGCTCGCGATCGAGGCAGCGCTGATGATGGCTGGGCGGGCCCCGGGGTTGCAACGCAACGACGCGAGCGTGCTGCACACCATGCTGGAGCTCGATGACGAATATCTTGCAATGCGCCGCGAAGCACGCAAGTCAAAGCCCCCGATCGCCGAGCCGATGCCCATCATCGCGAGCGATCACGATCCGGCGGCCATCGACGCAGCACGACGAAACGCAAAGACCGCGGGTGTTGATCATCTCATCGAGTTCGAACTCTGCGACTTCCGCGATACCCCGATCCCGCCGCTCCATGACGGCGAGCACGGGCATGTCATCTTCAACCCCGAGTATGGGATCCGCCTGGGCGAGACGGAAGAGCTCCGACAGGTCTACCGCGACATCGGTTTCTTCTTCAAGGACCGGTGCCGGGGGTACATGGGGCATGTGTTTACGGGGTCACGATCGCTGTCGACGCAGGTCCGCTTGCGCGCGATGCGGAAGCTGCCGTTCAACAACGGGAACATCCCGTGTCGGTTGTTGAGTTACGAGATGTTCCGAGATCATCCGAACACGGAATGATACCGAGCCGTATGACAAGCTCACACAGAGAGCGGCCGGGTGTAGGGAGCACCAGATGACCAACAATCCACGCCACGAGATCCTCATCGGCATGCGCGTCGACGACGAGGATGGGTACGCAAACTATCGCGCAGGGATGACTCCGATCCTCGAATCGATGGGCGGATTCTTCCGGTATGACATGCGGGTGAGTGAGCTGCTCAAGGGCGAAGCGGAGGATGAGTTCAATCGCCTGTTCCTCATGTCATTCCCCGATCAGGCGACGAGCGAGCGGTTCTTTGCGGACCCAGAGTACCTCAAGGCACGGGAAACCCACTTCGATGGCGCTGTCCGTTCTTATACGCTGATTGCCCAGTTTTCATATTCTCCGGCATGATCTGCATCGAGGGTGCTTGACGCGGCGAACCCTTGGTGAGTAGGATCGACCCGCATGACGAATCTCTTCGCCCATCTGCATCATCATCACAGCCATACACATGGCCGGCGATGATCGTGCAGATACGCGTGCTTGAGCACCTGAACTGACACACCACAACGCCGGCCTCGGGTCGGCGTTGTTCGTTGTTGTGCTGTGCACATCGAATCAACCCGCCCGGGGTCGGCTCCACGAACCACAAGGAACCGACTCGATGACTCCTCAATCCGACGATAGCACCATCAAGCTGGCGATCCCCAAGGGGCGCATGTACGACGGCGTCTCCAAGCTCATGAGCGACGCGGGGATCCGGATCAGGACTTCTTCGCGTGACTATCGCCCGACGCTGTCGCTGCCAGGGTTCGATGTCAAAATCCTCAAACCTCGTGCCGTGATCGAGATGCTCGATCTGGGCGCTCGCGATCTGGGGTTCGCGGGGGAGGACTGGGTCCGGGAGGACGAAGCGGACCTTGTCGAACTCCTCGATACGGGGCTCGATCGCGTCCGACTCGTCGCGGCGGTGCCTGAGCGGAGTGACGAGAACGAACTGCTCAACCGTGATGGTGCGATCGTCGCGTCGGAGTATGTGAACCTGACCCAGCGCTGGATCGATGCGAAGGGATACAACGCTCGACTGATCCGCAGCTACGGCGCGACGGAGGTCCTTCCCCCCGAGGACGCGGATTGCATCATCGACAACACCGCGACGGGCGCGACGCTCGAAGCGAACAACCTGCGGATCATCGACGAACTCATGGTGTCGACGACACGCCTGTACGCATCGAAGAGCGCGATGGAGAACCCGATCAAGCGAGAGCAGATCGAGAGGTACACGCTGCTCATCCGCTCGGTGCTCGAAGCTCGCGTTCGGGTGATGCTCGAACTCAATGTATCCAACGAGAACCTCGCGGGCGTGATCGAGGTGCTCCCTTGCATGCGGACCCCAACGGTCGCCCCGATGCACAACGACGACGGGTTCGCGGTGAAGGTCGCGGTGCCTCGTGAACAACTCACCCAGGTGATTCCGCTGATTCGACAACGCGGCGGCACGGACATCATCGTCACCAACCCAGCGCAGATCGTGCCATGAAAAACCCACCTCTTCAACCCGCACGGCGCATCGGTGATCTGCTGCCGTATTTGCCCCCTGCGAGAGACCCGCGGATCACCCTAACCCTCGACAACAACGAGGGCGCACCGATCGACGCGTCGGTTCTGGATGTGCTCCGAGATATCGACACTGATACACTGGCGCGATACCCGGACCAGTCTTCGCTCGAAGCACAGATCGCGGTTTCATTGGGCATGGAGACGTCCCGCGTGGTCATCACCAACGGCGGCGACGACGCGATCGATCGGGTCTGCCGAGCGATCCTGAACCCGGGGGATGCGATGCTCACGCACACACCCGGGTTTGTGATGATCCCTCGATGGGCACAACTCACGGGCGCAGCGAACAAATCGATCGAGTGGCTCGAGGGCGATTTTCCACGCGACGCGTTTCTTCGTTCGATCGATGAGACTGTACGGCTCGTGTCGCTCATCTCGCCTTGCAACCCGAGTGGTGCAATTGTGCCGACGGGCGACATCCTCGCGATCGCTGAGAAGTGCCGATCGGTCGGCGCGGTGCTCATGCTCGATCAGGCGTACATCGAGTTCGCGGATGAGGACCCGATCGGGTCGGTGCTCGGTTTGGAGAATGTCGTCATCGTGCGGACATTCTCTAAGGCGATGGGCGCCGCGGGGTTGCGGGTTGGGTACGCGATCGCACCGGAACCGATCGCGACCTGGATGCGCACGGTGGGTGGACCATACCCCGTATCGAGCTTGTCGATCGCGATCGCGGGTGCGTTATACAAGCGACGCGCGAAGCGAGCGCCCATCATCGAGCAGACGCGATTCAATCGAGACACGCTCATTGAGACGCTCAGGTCCCAGGGGATCAGGGTGCTGAGCTCACAAGCGAACTTTATCCTCGCGCGGTTCGATGACGCACCCCGCACCCACGCCCAGCTGCTTGAGCAGGGAATCAGCGTCCGTCGATTCCGAACGGGTAGCGGCATCGATGGGTACCTCCGCATCACCGTTCCTGCAGACGCTGCACAACTCAACCAACTCCTCGATGCGCTGAGCGCGATCGGAGCAACCTTATGAACCCACGCACTTCCAAGGCAGCACGAACGACCCGGGAGACACAGATCGAGTGCTCGATCAACCTCGACACGCCCGGCGCGTCCACGATCTCCACGGGGCTCGGGTTCCTCGATCACATGCTCGATGCGCTCTCGCGTCATTCTGGGATTGAGATCAACCTGACATGTACGGGTGATCTCATCGTGGACGATCACCATTCCGTTGAGGACTGCGCGCTGGTCTTGGGCAAATGCATCGACGAGGCGCTCGGGCAACGCGTGGGGATCGAGCGATTCGCAAGCGCGTACGCGCCACTCGATGAAGCGCTTGCAAGGTGCGTGATCGATTTCTCGGGTCGCCCGTTCGCGGCTGTCGAGCTTGGGTTTGTCCGCGAAACGCTCGGCGATGTCGCGACGGAGAACATCACACACTTCTTCGAATCGCTCGGGGTATCGATGCGTGCGACGCTGCATGTTGACCTGATCCGAGGCAAGAACGATCACCACAAAGCGGAAGCCGGCTTTAAAGCGCTCGCGTTGGCGCTGCGTGATGCAACCCGCATCACCCGGGGCGATGACATGCCCTCAACCAAGGGGACACTCTCATGACGCAGGTCACGATCATTGACACGGGGATCGCGAACACCGCGTCCGTGTCCGCTGCCTTCGAGCGGCTCGGGTGTGAGGTTGTCCTTTCTCACGACCCGGGTCTCATCGAGGACGCGCCGCTCGTCGTCCTGCCCGGCGTGGGCAACTTCGGCGCGGGCATACGGGCGCTGCGATCATGCAAGATCGATCAGGTCATCATCGATCGAGTTGAAAACGACAGGCCGCTCATGGGCATCTGTTTGGGGCTGCAACTGCTCTGTGACGCGTCGGAGGAATCACCTGGCATTGAGGGTCTCGGGGTCATCAACGCGATGGTGACGCGGTTCTCCGATGATGTCCGCACGCCCCAGCACGGGTGGAACCGCGTCGGTGACGGGTACGCGTACTACTCCAATACCTATCGCATCGAGACCATCCCGGAGGGATGGGATGGCGAGACGAGCACGCACGGCTCACTCTTCGTGGCGTACCTGCGACGGGGCACCACCCTCGCCTGCCAGTTCCACCCGGAACTCTCGGGCGTATGGGGGGCGAGCCTGCTGCGTACCTGGATCCAGAACTCGAAGGAGGTCGCAGCATGCTGACGAGCAGGATCATCCCATGCCTAGATATCGATAACGGTCGCGTCGTCAAGGGCGTGAAGTTCGCGAACTTGCGTGACGCGGGCGACCCTGTCAAGCAGGCGAAGCTATACGAACGAGACGGCGCGGACGAGCTGGTGATGCTCGATGTCAGCGCCACGACATCAGGGCGCGAAACGGCACTCGAAACTGTCCGCGCGGTGCGCCGCGAGCTTTCGATCCCGCTGAGTGTCGGCGGGGGAGTGCGAACAGTTGAGCACGCGCTGGCGCTGCTCCGCGCGGGTGCGGACAAGGTTGGCGTCAACAGCGCGGCTGTCGAGAATCCTTCGCTGATCCATGATCTGGCAGATCAGGTCGGAGCGCAGTGTGTGGTGTTGTCGATCGACGCCGCGGCGCGCGTGGCGGGCACCGGCTGGGAGGTCGTCACTCGCGCGGGTACCAACCGAACGGGGATCGACGCGATCGAATGGGCGAGAAATGCCTCGTCCATGGGCGCGGGTGAGATTCTCCTCACGAGCTTCGATCAGGACGGCACCCGCTCGGGATATGACACGGAACTGCTCCGAGCGGTTCGGCAAGTCACGACACTCCCGATCATCGCTTCGGGCGGCGCGGACAACGCGAAACACATGCTCGACGCCCTCAACGCCGGCGCCGACGCGGTGCTCGCAGCATCAATCTTTCACGACAACGACACCACACCGAACGCGATCAAAGACGAACTGCAAGCATCAGGAATCGAGGTACGAACATGATGATCCCATCGATTGATATCCAGAACGGGCAGGCGGTCCAGCTCATAGGAGGCGAGACGAAGGCCATCGATGCGGGCGACCCGCGCCCCATCGCCGAGAAGTTCGCGCGTGCTGGTGAGATCGCCCTGATCGACCTCGATGCCGCGATGGGAACCGGTTCAAACAAAGACCTGCTCAAGGAAATCTGTGCCCGATACCCATGCCGGGTCGGGGGGGGCATCCGCGATGTGGAGACCGCCATCGAGTGGCTCGACGCGGGCGCTCGCAAGGTCATCCTTGGCACCGCTGCGAAACCCGAGATCCTCAGCGAGCTCCCACGAGATCGCGTCATCGCGGCGCTCGACGCACGCAACGACAAGGTCGTGGTGGAGGGTTGGAAGAAGGAAACCACCGAGACCATCGAAGATCGCATGAGCGAACTGCGCGACTATGTGGGGGGATTCCTCGTTACATTTGTAGAGTGCGAGGGACGCATGGATGGGTTGCCTTTCGATCGAGTGGAGCAGTTGGTGAAGTGCGCGGGCGACGCGAAGCTCACCGCGGCGGGCGGGGTCCGCAACGCGGCCGACATCGCCCGCATCGATCAGCTCGGCGCGGATGCGCAGGTGGGCATGGCGCTATACTCGGGCGCAATCGATCTCGCGGACGGGTTCTGCGCTCCACTCATCTCCGATCGTGCGGATGGGCTCTGGGCTACCGTGGTCTGCGACGAGCGGGGTGCGACACTCGGGCTTGTCTATTCGAATATCGAGAGCATCCGCGAGTCCATTACCACCGGCACCGGAGTGTACTACTCCCGATCTCGCGGATCGCTCTGGCGGAAGGGCGAGTCCTCGGGGAACACACAACAACTCATTCGAATCGATACGGACTGTGATCGTGACGCGCTCCGGTTCACGGTTCGGCAATCCGGGTCCGGGTTCTGTCACCTCGGAACCGCATCCTGCTTTGGTGACTCGTCGGGTCTCGATCGACTCGCGGACACCATCACGCAGCGAGTCGCGAGCGCCCCGGACGGTTCATACACACGCCGATTGCTTAACGACCCCGCGCTGCTCGGCGCGAAAATTCGTGAAGAAGCGGACGAGCTTATCGCCGCAGAAACAGAGTCCGACGCGACCCACGAAACGGCCGATGTGCTGTTCTTTGCCCTGACCCGCGCGATCCAGCTCGGCGCAACGCTCCCTGACATCGAACGCGAGATCGATCGGCGCGCATGCAAGGTCTCCCGACGACCAGGAAACGCCAAGCCCGCGTACACAGGAGATCAACCATGACGCTTCTCCGCGTGATTCAACCCGATGAGGTCAGCCGTGAGCTCAAACCCGTCGTCCGCGATGAAGTTCTCGATCAGGCACGCGTGATCCTCGATCGCGTGCGACTTGAAGGGCTCGACGCGATCCGCGGGTACGCCGAGCAGTTCGGGGAATGCGCGTCTGATCAGCCGATCGTGCTCGGACCCGACGCGATGCGTGATGCGTACAACGAGCTCGACCCAGATGATCGCATGGCGCTCGAGCGGGCAGCGGATCGAATCGAGCGATTCGCGATCGCCCAGCGCGATGCGATCCAACCCCTCACCATGGATGTGCCCGGCGGGCAAGCGGGACACACGATCGAACCAGTCCAATCAGCGGGGTGCTATGCGCCCGCGGGCCGGTACCCGTTGCCGAGCTCGGTGCTCATGACGGGGATCACGGCGCGGGCCGCGGGGTGTGCGCGGGTTGTTATTGCATCGCCGGGCGCGAACAGGGTGGCGCTCGCGGCGGCATACATAGCAGGCACGGACGAGTTCCTGTGCATCGGTGGCGCGCACGCGATCGGCGCGATGGCGTACGGGTTCGACGGGTTCGAGCGTTGCGATGTCATCGCAGGGCCGGGCAACGCGTGGGTGACGGCGGCCAAGCAGCTCGTGTCGGGGGTCGTCGGGATCGACATGCTCGCGGGGCCTTCGGAGTTGCTGATCATCGCGGATGAGAGCGCGGATATCGCGACAGTCGCGGCAGACCTGCTCGCGCAGGCAGAGCACGACACCGACGCGGTACCCATCCTCGTGACGACCTGCGCGTCGCACGCAGAGTCCATTCAAGATGAGCTCGAGCGCCAGCTCGAAACACTCCCAACCGCGGCCACCGCGAGCGTCGCGCTAGGTAACGGTATCGTGGTCGTGTGCGATTCGATCGAACAGGCGATTGAGATCGCCGACACCCTCGCGCCTGAGCACTTGGAGATCATCACCCGAGACGCGGAAGAGATCGCGTCGCGCGTCCGCAACGCGGGTGGGGTATTCATCGGATTACGCACCGCGGAAGTTCTCGGGGACTACGGGATCGGACCCAACCACACCCTCCCAACCGGGGGCACCGCGCGGTTCCAATCGGGGCTGAGCGTCATGCACTTCCTGAGATTGCGCACCTGGATCCGCATCGACGACCCTGTTGCGTGCGAACCCGTCATCGAAGATACCATGCGTATCGCACGCACAGAAGGGCTCATCGCGCACGAACGATCGGCGCAGCGACGGGCCTTGGATTGAGAGGGCAGCATTGGGCAGAACCATCGGACTCATCCTCGGCGACCAGCTCGACGCGTCCTACCCTGACGCGCTCGGGCTTGTTCAGGACGCGGATCGCATCCTGATGCTCGAGGTGACCAACGAGTCCACTTCCCCCGCGAGTCACATCCAGCGCACCGTCCTCTTCCTCTCTGCGATGCGTCACCATGCGGAATCGCTGCGCGATGACGGGTGGGATGTTGAGTACATCGACCTCAACCACCGCGGCAATACCCAGCGCTTCGATGACGAGATCACCCGCCAACTCAACATGAAGAAGCTCAACGCTGACAAGCTTGTTTGCATCGAGCCCGGCGACCACCGCATCCGTGGGCAGATCGAGTCCGCATGCGAACGCGCTGAGGTCGAGCTTGAGTTCATCGACGACCCGCACTTTCTCACGCCCATCGATGAGTTCGAGGAATGGGCACGCGATCGCAAAGAGCTCTTGATGGAGTACTTCTACCGCTGGCAGCGCAAGCGCCTCAATGTGCTCATGGACGGCAAGGACCCCGTCGGCGGCGAGTGGAACTACGACAAGGAGAACCGAAAGGCCTTCAAGTCCGTCCCCGATACCCCGAGCATCCCCGAATACTCCATCGACGAGATCACCGAGCAGGTCATCCAGGATGTCCGCAAGCACCTGCCCGACCTGCCGGGCTCGATGGACTCGTTCAACTGGCCCGTCACCCGGCATCAGGCGACCCACGCGCTCAACGACTTTATCAAGAACCGGCTGCCGCGATTCGGTGATTATCAGGACGCCATGTGGACCGGCGAGCATGCCCTCAACCACTCGCTCATCTCCTCGTCGATCAATCTCAAGCTCCTCAACCCCCGCGAGGTCATTGAGAAAGCGATCGAGGCCTACGAATCGGGGGACGCACCGATCAACGCGGTCGAGGGGTTCGTGCGCCAGATCATCGGGTGGCGTGAGTTCATCCGAGGCGTGTACTACACCCAGGATACTGACTACGCCGAGTCCAACGCCCTCGACACCCACGGCGATCTTCCGGAGTTCTACTGGACGGGAGAGACGGACATGAAGTGCATGTCCGAAGCGATCGGCTCGGTCCTCGATCACGCGTACGGGCACCACATCGAGCGGTTGATGGTGACAGGCAACTTCGCCCTGCTCGCGGGGATCGAGCCCCAGCAGGTGAACGATTGGTACCGGGGGATGTATGTCGACGCGGTGGATTGGGTCACAACGCCCAACACGATCGGGATGGCGCTCTACGCGGATGGGGGTGTCGTTGGGACCAAGCCGTATGTTTCGAGTGGCAAGTACATCCACCGGATGAGCAACTACTGCAAGCATTGCCCCTTCGATGTCAACAAAAAAGTTGGCGACGATGCCTGTCCGTTCAACGCGATGTATTGGGCGTTCCTTGATCGAAACAATGATCATCTCAAGGACAATCGCAGGATGAGACTGGTGCTCAAAAACCTTGACAGAATGTCCAAAAACGAGCTTGTCGAGCTCACAAACTCCGTCGATGCAAACCGCGAGAAGTGGGGCGTCGGGTCGATCGACGCGTGAGGTACGACACGGAGTCTCCACGATGAAAATGGAAAAAATCCTCCATCCGCGTTTGACGCGTTGCCGATGATGGGTAGTGTTGGAGCAGTAATGAACTACCTCATGACCAAAAAAGCGAAACAGGTCAAAGCCAAAGGCGCCGCGAGCGTTCGGGCTGTGACTGTCGCTTGGGTCGATGAGCTGCTCCACTAAGAGCAACCAGATCGAACTCAGACCGACGCACCCCCGACGCTCACGCCCGGGGGTGTTTTTCTTTGTCCATCCAGAACCCAAACCAAGTCACAAACCAGTTCCAAGAACACAACCACAGGAGTCAACATCATGTCCACCGCAACCATCACCGCAACCTGCCCCGAATGTGACGCAACTGTGAACTTCGATCGTGCTCCGCTCAACGGCGAGATCGCCCGCTGCACCGATTGCTCTGCGGAGCTCGAAGTAATCAACACCGATCCCATCACCCTCGAGCTTGCACCCGAGGTCGAAGAGGACTGGGGCGAGTAATCACGATCCAGCACGCAACGCACACCCACACACGGAGCCATACACCATGCGGATCGCGATGACCTACACCAGATTGCGTGTCGAAGAGCGGATGCTCATCGACGCGTTCGAAGACCTCGGGGCGGATGTCACCCCCGTTGATCTCCGATCGGTCGTATTCAACCCCACAACGCTCGGCGAGTGGGGCAACTACGACGCCGTCTTCGATCGCTCGCTGAGTCTCACCAATACGCTCACGAGTGTCCGCATCTTGGAGTCGTTGGGTGTGCGTTGCATCAACCCGCTCCGCGCGATCGAGACCTGTGCGGACAAGCTCGCGACAACCCTCGCGTTCATCCGTGCGGGCGTCCCGACCCCCGAGGTCCGGGTGGCTGTCGATTCAGATACAGGTCTCGACGCGATCGAGCAACTCGGGTACCCCTGCGTGCTCAAGCCCACCGTGGGGTCGTGGGGGCGACTGGTGTCGCGGATCAATGATCGCGACGCTGCGGAATCAATTCTTGAACACCGGGAAGTGCTGGGCTCCGTCAGCCATTCCGTGGTCTACGCCCAAGAACACATCAACAAGCCCGATCGCGACATCCGCGTATTCGTCGTCGGCAGGAACGCGATTGCTGCGATCGAGCGCCGGTCCGAGCACTGGCTGACCAACACCGCCCGCGGCGCCGTCGCCGCCGGGATGGAAGTCACCCCCGAGCTCGCGGAACTGTCCACCCGGGCGGTTGCGTCGGTCGGGGCGGATATCGCCGCGGTGGATTTGCTCGAATGCCCTCGCCGCGGGCTGCTCGTCAACGAGATCAACCACTCGATGGAGTTCCGCAACTCCACCACAACCACCGGCGTCGAGATCCATCGCGTCGTCGCGCAGCACACACTCGACATCGCACAAGCACACGCATCGCAGGCCGCGAGCGACGGGAACATCCATCCCGTTCAACGCGCCTGCGATGCATCGAATAACGGAGAGGGAGCGGGTTCATCGGGCACGCCTGAGAGAGAGGGCGTGCTCGCATGAACCCCGTTCGTGTTTCCATCGTTGGCGGATCCGGGTACACAGGCGGCGAGCTCATGCGGCTCCTCCTGTCCCATCCCAACACCGAAATCGCCCAGGTCACCTCGCGCAAGCTCAAGGGCCTGCCCGTGTACCGCTCACACCCCAATCTTCGCGGGCATGTTGATGTCAACTTTTGCACACCTGACGAGGTCGAGCCCTGCGATGTGCTTTTGCTGTGCATGCCGCACGGGAAGGCATCGACCGAGATCGGTCGCTGGCGCGACATCGCACCCCTGATCATCGATCTCTCTGCGGACTTCCGTCTCCGTGATCCGCAGCGATACGAGCACTGGTACAACGAGGCACACCCGAACCCCGACGCGCTCGCAACAGCGCAGTATGGCCTGCCCGAAGTCAACCGCGAGAATCTATCCGGTGCATCCCTGATCTCCGGCGTCGGGTGCAACGCCACCGCGATGACCTTGGCGCTCAAGCCCCTCGCGGATGCGGGGCTCATCCGAAGGGCGATCTGCGATGTCAAGGTCGGGTCGTCCGAAGCCGGCGCCGATCCGAGCGCTGGGTCGCACCACCCCGTCCGTGCTCGTACCGCACGCACCTATAGCGCGTTCGGGCACCGTCATCTCGCGGAAGTAGAACAGAACCTCGGCGCCGATCTCGATGTCGATGCGACGATCACCGCGATCGACATGGTGCGTGGCGTCCTCTGCACGGCACACATCGAACCAACCGAGCGACTCGAAACCAAGAACCTCTGGAAGCTCTTCCGCGGCGCGTACAACGACGAACCTTTCGTCCGCATCGTCGCGGATCGACAGGGCCCGCACAAGTTCCCAGACCCGCGTATCCTCGTCGGATCGAACCACGCGGATGTCGGGTTCTCGATCGACGAGCGATCCGGGCGCATCATCACTTTCTGCGCCATCGACAACTTGGTGAAGGGGGCCGCGGGTTCCGCGGTCCAATCCATGAACATCGCGTTGGGGTTGCCCGAGACCACCGGGCTCACCTTCCCCGGCTTGCACCCCGCGTAACGAAAGACTGAGAGCGCACCATGAGCAACACACCACACACCATCGTGATCAAGGTCGGAGGCGGCGAGGGCATCGACCCCACCAACCTCACCAACGAGATCGCGGAACTCACCCGCTCCGGAATCCGCGTCGTCCTCGTGCACGGCGGGTCACACGAAACCAATGTCCTCGCAGAAGCACTCGGGCACCCAACACAAACCATCACCAGCCCCGGCGGGCACCAGTCCCGACGCACCGATCGCGCCACCCTCGAGATCTTCGAGATGGTGTACTGCGGCAAGGTCAACAAGGCCGTCGTCGAATCCCTGCGTGCAGCGGGTGTCGATGCGGTTGGTCTCTCCGGGATCGACGCAGGAATTTGGACCGGCAAGCGCAAGAGTGCGATCCGCGCTGTAGACGACGAAGGGCGCACCATGATCATCCGCGACGATCTCACCGGGCGTGTCGAGTCTGTGGACGCCGAGTTCCTCGAAACGATCATGTCGCTCGGCCGCATCCCCGTGCTCACCCCACCCGCGATTACACCCGACGGGATCGCGATCAATGTGGACGCCGATCGCGCCGCCGCCGCAACCGCCGCGGCGCTCGACGCCGACGAGCTGCTGCTGCTTTCCAATGTTCCCGGGCTCCTCCGCGATCACACCGATACGGATTCACTCATCGAATCCGTCGATGTGGAAGGACTCGAAGTCGCCCGCCAAGCCGCGAAGGGACGCATGAAGAACAAGGTCCTCGCGGCGGAAGAAGCACTCGCCGGCGGCGTCTCCCGCGTCGTCATCGGGAGTGCTGGGGGGGATACCCCGATCGCTAACGCTCGCGCAGGGCGGGGAACGACCTTCAGTCAAGCGACAAGCACAACGCAGGTAAACACATGAATACCAACCCCGATCGTGACCGACTTTCGCCCGAAGCCCAGATCCTGTACGATGTGGTGTCCACGCCGAGCGTGTCCGGAGACGAACGGGACGCCGCGGGGGAGTTCGTGCGCCACGCGTCGGCGCTGGGTCTGGATGCACACATCGACGATGCGGGCAACGCGATCGCCCTTCGTTCAACTCTCAATCAAGGCGACGCGCGATCTGATCGCGCCGTTCAGATCGCCCTCCTTGGTCACATCGACACGGTTTCGGGGTATATCCGTGTCAGGACCGAGGGGGGCGATCTCTACGGGCGCGGCAGCGTCGATGCGAAAGGACCTCTGTGTGCGATGCTCATAGCCGCATCCCGCGCGGATCTACCAGAAGGGATTGATCTCCGTGTCGCGGGCGCGGTGGGGGAGGAAACCGCCGGTTCGATCGGCGCGCGACACCTCGCGCCCCAGTGGCGACCAGACGCGTGCATCATCGGCGAGCCCTCCGGGTTCGACGGCGTCACCCTCGGGTACAAGGGGCGATTGCTCATGACAGCCCGGGCCACATGCCCCAACACCCACACCGCCGGGCAGCAGCTCTCCGCGTGCGATCAGATCCACGCGTTCTGGGGGCGAATCCTCGATCGCGCCTCGTCGTTCAACGAAGGAATCAAGGGGGCGTTCTACCAGATCCAGGCCACTCTCCGCGAGCTCGCATCCACGAGCAACGGGCTCGAACAGCACGCCCGGCTCGAAGCCGGATTCCGTCTTCCACCGGAAGTGTCGCCAAAGCAGCTCATCGAGATCCTCCATAACCTTCGCAATGAGCAGCAAAACGCCCACCCGGAACTCCGCATCGATCTCACATTCGAAGGCCCGGAAGTAGCACACGCGACGGACCGATCAGACCCAGTGGTCCGGGCCCTGAGCGGTGCCATCCGTGCCGAAGGGTACCGACCCCGACCCAAGCTCAAAACCGGAACCGCAGACCTTAATGTCGTCGCGCCGATCTGGAAGTGCCCGATCGCGGCGTACGGCCCGGGCGACAGCGCACTCGATCACACCCCCAACGAGCACATCAATCTGGACGAGTACCATCGCTCGATCGATATCCTCACCCGTGCAATCGAATCGCTCGCCCGAGAACTGATGACCTCGAATCAGGATGCATCGCTCGCGTCGGTCTGAGTGCACGGCTCATCGACAATGGGGAATGTTATGGTGACCGAGGTTCCCACCCCGGGCATGGAATCAAGTTCGAGCTTCCCGTCAGCGTCACGCACGATTGTGGACACGATCGATAGACCGAGTCCGGTTCCCTTCCCGCGAGTCTTGGTCGTAAAGAACGGGTCGGTAACATGAGGCAGGTGCTCTGGTGGGATCCCCTTCCCGTGATCAGATACGGTCAGCTTCGCGTGTGAATCCGTCGTGTAAAGCTTGATATCGATCGGGCTCCCCGGGATCGATGCATCCAACGCATTGAGGACCAGGTTCTCCATCAGACGGGTGATGTCATTGCGCGAAGCATTGACCCACGCGGGTGAATCTGGAACCCGAATGCTTATTTTGTGCCCCTTGCGATCGAACTGATCGATCACTTCCCTGCTGGCTTCAACCCCTGCACACAGATCGGAAACCCGATAGTCGTTGCGAAGATCATGCGCGTCCTCTCGAGCATACATCAGGAGCGTGCTCGTGAGGGTATGAGCACCATCCGCAATCTCGCCGATCCCGTCGACCGCATTCCGGATTCGCTCATCTTCTCCCTTGATATGTGCCCTGAGAACACTCAGGTACGATCGCAACGCCATTGTCAAGTTTCCAAAGTCGTGAGCAACCCCGTTCGCCATTGTTCCCAATGACAACGCCCGTTCTGCTTGACGCAGTTGCTGTTCGGTCGCGAGTCGTTGCTCGTATTGCACCCGGATGTTGTCGAGCAATGAAGCGACGAAGAGGATCGTCAGCAGGCTCGGAACAATAAAACCTTGCGCGATCAGCACATTCTCTACGGGCGGTCGATCGGCCACATGGAACGGGCCACGCTCCATGCTGATCCCGATGATGATGATGGTGAGCAGCACGCTCGATGCAATGGTCAGCATCACCACACCAAATCGCGCGATCGCCCACGCGAGCAGGATGATGAGGATCAGGTACTGATAGAGATATACATAGGTTGCGCCGCTGGTCGTGACGAAAAGAAAGACACACACCAGGATCA
Organism: Phycisphaerales bacterium; assembly: GCA_965216865.1. GTDB lineage: Bacteria > Planctomycetota > Phycisphaerae > Phycisphaerales > UBA1924 > UBA1924. The sequence goes on along the minus strand of OZ244206.1, from coordinate 778,862 downwards.
GCGCCGCAAGATACAACGGCGCTTCCCGTTTGTGCTTGATCACAGGCGATCTTTCACCGCAGCGATTCGCGATTACGATGATGGGTGTGGCATACGCGAGCAGACCGGATATACCCGAATAACTCCATTGAAGCACACGGTTCGTCAGGTGGATCTCGTCGGAGAAAAGGGTCGCTACGGACCAAAGTACAAAGGCAAGGCAGACCATGTTGGCGAAGACCGCAACGCCTGCATACACGCCCAATGCGTGCATGTCGCCGATCGGGTTCCGCTCTCGGATAAAACTCTGGATAACCAGGGCGAAGAACACCCCAGATAGGGGGTTGTGGATGAGCTTAATGAACAGGATCACAGTACCGATCCGAGATCCGAGCGGATCACGCATGACTTGAAACACGATCTGATCGATCAGTATCAGTATGATAATCATCGAAGCCCAGTGCCGACGATGGGTGACCGCAAGCAACCCGCCATACACCCCGGCACATGGCCAGATGACACTCGAAGTTGAGACGCCATAAAAGGTTGTATACCCGATGAGTTCAGAGATCAGAATCGCAAGTCCATACAGGACATAGAACCGTATCGTGCGAGTTGTACCACGAGGATCAAGTGTGATCATGTCTATCTGGTCCAGATTCCATTTTAGAAATCGCGAAGATACATAGGTCTTTTTACCTACAATCGTGTACAATGTATCGTCATGAGTATAACGCACTCTCAACGAGGAGACTCACAGAAGATGGGTGATCAAGTTCCCAGTACACGAATCCGTGTCGTCCTGATCGATGATCACCAGATCGTCTCGGAAGCACTGGGGGCGGTGCTGGATAGCACTGGTGATATCGAAGTGGTTGCACGGGTCAGCCATCCCGACAATATCGTCTCTGAAATCGTGGAGCACGAGCCAGATGTGGCCATCTGCGATATGGAGATGCCCGGCGGCGATCCCCTCGATCGAATCTCCGAAGCGCTCCCGCAGTCACCCAATACCAGAGTCATTGTGCTTACCGCGTTCCCCACAGACATGCATATCACCCGCACGGTGCAGATTGGGCTCAGTGGGTTCCTGACAAAGAACGAGCCCATCGAGGCAGTCGTCGATGGCATCCGCGCCGTTCACGCAGGGCATGTGATCTACTCAGATGAAGTCCGTGAACGCATGACGCCAAACAATCATGGAGCGACCCACTCGGAACTCAAGGTCCTGACCCTGACCCCCAGAGAACTGAGCGTTGTCCGCCTCGTGGCGCTGGGTATGACCACGACACAGATCGCCGAGTCGATTCATCGTTCGCCGAAGACAATCGATAATCAGATCAGTTCCGCGCTGACCAAGACGAGAAGCAGCAACCGGGTGGAACTCTCCCGCTGGGCGATCCGCGAGGGGCTTGTCAGGCCCTGATCAATCATCCTCTCGCAACGGGAGTGGGTGTTTGATCTCCAGGGCAGTCGGGAACGCCGGGTACGCGATCTTGATCCGGAACGCTCGGAAGTCCTCGTACTTGTGCCCCATCCGATCCATCAGCCACTCCATCATGGCCCTGTACCGCGTGTACTGCGGTGTCGGTGGGGGCGTCCTGCTTACCCCGAGATCCATCAACTGCTCGCTCAGATGCAGCTTTGTGCGCACATGCGTGCTCGTCATGCCCGCCACATCCGAATACAGCTCCACGATGGGGTCCATCGCGAAGGCAAGATCGCGATGGAAGAGCATGTCGACAATCATCAGCTCGCTCGGCACCTCGCACCGTGCGGTGTGAGTTCCCCACCGATTCTCGGCGGAGCTGTACATCGGCAACTCCCGGTGCACCGTACCGGCGGTGCATGTCAATGCCCCGGTGTTGCCAGCGGGGCCCTCGGTCAGCTCGTAGCTCACAGCATCGCGATCATCCACGCGCCGTAGATCCGGCACCGGATCGGAGCAGAACTCCGGCATCAATGGTGCCTGGTTATTCTTCAGCGCATACGCACGATCGAGCGCCTCATGCGAATAGGCCCTGCCGGTATGGTTGTCATCGGAGTTACTCGCACGCCGTGACATAATCCACGACACATCCGGACGGATCCGGCGAAAATCGATAAACGAGTTCACATTCGCCAGATCGACGCAGCCGTCGCGTTGCGAGGGCACCATCATTCCAATCTTGAGCAGCGTCCGAGCCTGCGCACCCCACACATAGCTCGAACCCTGGTACAGCAGCTTGCGGTGCTGCTCATCGCGTGTCTGGCGCCCCTTGGTCGCCAGGTTGCTGCCCATCATGTCCAGGGTCGCTCGGTCACCGGTGTGCACCCTGATCAGACGCTCATAATCGCTGATCGCGTCCCGTGCGGTTTGCACCAGCGGCGGCTCCGCCTTTGTTTTGTCGATTCCTTTGAGCAGGATTCGAATTCCAGGCGGCCCGGGCATCTGTTCCAATGCCGCGGCCGGGTCCTCAGCACCGATGATCTTCGTCAGTTTCCACGCCAGATTCTTATTCAGTCCCAGATGCTCACTGATCGAGCCGGGTGTGCTCGGGTCCGCGCCGATCGAGATCAGGAGTTCGGAGAACGCCACGCGAAGCCCCCGCACGACTTCATGGGCGTCGTTCGAGAAACTCCTGGGCTCAGTTTGCTGAGAAGATTGTGTATCCGTGATCTGGGTCATGCTTGTTCAGTATAGAGGAAATGGACAAAATCCGCATTCATACGCTGTAAAGCGAGATATTTCGTTTCCAAGAGGTGGATCATAGCATGGGATGAATAATTCGCAGAGATATTTCTGCGAACAGACGCAAAAATGCTTGCACCAGATCTCCACCACCGGTACGCTGGGCACTTTGGCCACTCCGCACCCGTGAACCCGTCGTCTGGTTCCACCCGCTTGGACTCGCGCGGAGCACACATCTCACTCACCTGGAGAAGAGGATCATCACATGAACAAGCTCATTGCCACATCATTCATCGCGGGGTTGGCCTCGCACGCAGCCGCTGGAATTACCACAATCGATCCGTTCTTCGGTGATGAGTTCGAGACTTTCGAACTCATCGGAACTCCCGGATCCGTCTTTGGCGATGTACCGATCTTCAACGGGAACGCCACCATCACCGACGAACTCGCCAACCAGGTCATCGCCGCGGTCAACCTCACCAGTTTCCTCACCGATGAAACAATCTTTGCGTACAACGGCAACTTCATGGGCGGGTTTCCTACTGGATGGGCTGTGATTAACTTCAACCAGGGAGCGACCGACTTCGGTGGATATTTCGGCACCGCCGATATTCTCAGCGGTGGCAACATCAGCTTCTTCGATGAGAACGACCAACTCATCGAAACGCTCTCGCTCGATATCCCGCTCAACGAATGGACCTGGTATGGATACAGCTCCGATGAGGCGTTCCATAGCGTGGTGATCCACGGCGGTGCGAATCCCAGTTCACCAATCGTGATGGATGACCTACAGGTCAACTTCGTTCCCGCTCCAGGCGCACTTGCACTGCTCGGATTCGCCGGAATCACGAGTACACGCCGTCGTCGATGACCCGCGTTCCGTACACACGCACCCAAGAAAGGAACGAACAAACATGAACTTTATCATGACCTCGTTGTGCTGTCTTGTCAGCAGCGCCACGCTCGCCATTGCCGGCGGGCCAGTCGCCTACGCACCGAACAGCCAGAACAACAATGCAGACGACTCCGACGACCTGATCATGTTCGACCCCGCCAACCCGAGCGGTTACACCGTCATCGGGTCAATGGGAGTTGGCAATATCGGGTTTGGGGGATTGGACTTTGACGCCGATGGCAATCTCTGGGCATACGCGTCCTTTTATAAGTCCACCGGTGGCGCAGCGTCTGGGCTCTACAGCGTTGACATGACCACGGGCATAGCCACCCCAGTGGGCTTTAATCTCCAATCACTCCAGGACATCGCATTCAATCCTGTCGACGGCAAGATGTACGGTATCAATACCCGTCAGGCATCCATGACGCGTCTCTACGAGATCCATCTCGATACCGGGCTCGTGTCTGATCTTGGGCTGATCTCCGGGCTACCAGCGACGCACATTATCAATGGTTTCGCTTTCGATTCGCTGGGAAACATGTACCTGCAGGATCACAACTCCGATGCGATCTATGTGACCGATGACATCGTGAACCAGGTCTCCATGCTCGTCGCCCTGCCTCAGGACAATAACTACAGCCAGGGTATGACGATCGACTGGTCACGCGATGACACCGGCTATCACGCCGCGGTCGGGCAGGGGATCTTTCCGAACTACTTCAGCCAGATCAACACCTTCTCTACCGATGGGAATACATATACGCTGGGGGGCAGCTTTGGTGCCAACAATCAGGACGGCATCCCCCCGGTTCAGCCCGGTGATCTCGCTTTTCCACCCGCGGTCATCTGCGAAGCAGACCTCAACGGCGATGGCGATCTGGACTTCTTCGATGTCAGTGCTTTCCTCAGCGCGTACAACGCGATGGATATCGTCGCGGATTTCAACGACGACGGCATGTTCAACTTCTTTGATGTCAGCGCCTTCTTGAACGCATACAACGCCGGTTGTCCATAACGCGTGCGGACACCCCCCTGTCCGGCACGAGTGATTCATTATGAGGGCACGGCGTGAAAAAGGCCCCGACGAGTTCGTCGGGGCCTTTGTGATTTGCAAACATTTCGCTGTCTTACGAGCAGCCAGCGTTGTATTCGTCGAGGAACACCGACACATCAAAGAAATCAAATACTCCGTCATGACCGCTGTAATCCGCACGGGGGTCCTCCGCAGAGAAATGACCGATGAAGACGCTGATGTCGAAGTAGTTGAGGATCCCATCGTTGTTGACATCGCCCGGGCATGGTTCAACCGCAGCGAACACATCGTCGCTGAGCTCTTCACCGATATCCGTGTTCCGCTGGATGATCTTTGAAAGCGTCTGCTCCTCAACCATCTCGACCATGTTCATTGGGAGGTAGGACTCGTACCAGAAACGGTCCGCGCTGCGCAGGCGCTGGAACTGATCTCCGAGGATGGCCACGAGCGTTGGGCCAACCATGGCGCCCGGTGCATGATCTTCAGCAAGCAGACCAACCCACGGATCAATCGAATCGACATCCGCGTACACGCTCGAGAGCCCCGCAACGACGCTCGGATGCGAGGAGATCTCAGAGAAATCACTCACCGGGGTCAGACCCGCCATCGCTCGCAGGGCGTTGTAGTGGGGGATCCCGTGATCACGCCCGCGCTGAATGTTCAGACTCGCAAGGTCGAAGCCGCCCGAGCCGGGGGCCCCAAACAGGAAGTTGCGGATATCGTCGACCACATAGGCGTCAATCTCCTGGGCCTTCTGCGACGCCAGACCACGCAGAATCCCGTCGATCCCATGGTCCGCGATATTCGAAGGGTTGAAGAAAGCGTTCCGCAGAGGGAGGTTGCCCTCCGCAACCGTTTGATCCGTAGCTTCCAGTCGAAGGATGTTTGGCGAGAGCATCGTGTGGCCAACCCGGTACGCCGCGGTCGCGAACTCGTTCGCAATCATCGGCTCCATCATCGGGTTGTACCCCGCGTAGGGTCCCATGGTACCTTCGCCGAGCAACACCGGAAGGAACTCATTGAAGGTAATCGACTGCATCTCCGCCGCGACAATGGCGCGTGCTCGTTCATAGAGCTCATCCCCGTCGGCTTCAGGAAACTGGATGGCCATCTGCTGCGCCCAATAGTTGTGCTCGCGCATGAACAGGGTGTGCATCGCCGTCAATCCGGATTGCTCATTCGCACGGATATCTCCGCCAAGGAACAGCGTTGGATCGTCGCTCGTCGGCGCATTGGGAAGCCCCGCGGTGTTGTACGGGAGCAGGTTGCCCTCGCTCGCTTTGAGCATCCCGGTTCCATCGTTCGTCCGCAACCAGTGCGCGACTTCTTCTTCCGATCCGTAGACATTCGAGGCATCGATAAACGCCGTGATGTTGTTCAGCTGTTGACGCTTGCCATTCTCATCGAGAATATGCTCGGACCGATGCATACCGATGACCTGTGTGCCGGTGCTGTCAGGGTCAAACCAAGGGTCACCCGCAGGGACTTCGATATCGAATGTATCTTCTCCGACAGGGGTTTCATCGATATCGTGGTCAACGAACTGACCCCACTGCCAAAGATAATCCGATGCGCCATTCGAGTTCGGGATATCGCCGGGGCTCGCGTTCACAGCATTGCTCACGGCACGGGCGCTGGGCCCGTCAATGCGAGCGGGGATCGACCCGTCATTGAGCGAGTATTCCGCGCTCATCATTCGAACCATTTTCGTGCCCGCGGCTCCCCATTCGGGGTGGGTCAGGTTGTTGCCGCTCCCATCAATCGTGCGGAACTCATGGGGAAACACCGCAACACCGTTGCGATGCTCAATCCCTTTGCCATTACCGTCGAAAGGGACAAACCCACGCTGCTGCACCGATCGGCGCACGCTGTCATCATGATCGCCGGGGCGAGCGATCGGCTCAGCCCCGAAAGCGGCCCCGCTTGAGAGTGCTGCACCTGATAGACAGACCAATAGAGTAGTAGTGAAACGCATTATTCGGACCTCCATAGCGTAAATCGATCCTAGTGATTGAAGTCGGGAAACACAAGCTTCAAGTGAAACTCAGTTATGAGTTTTTGTGGTAAACATGTGTTTCCTACGCAGATCCCGATAGCGTCATCCGATTATCCGCACCGTTTGTATTCGGGTTGCGGTATGATTCAGAGAAAAAATGAGTTCACCTTGCGGAGTCTTTCATGCGCCCAGCATTGCCCATCATTCCTCTCGTTCTTATGTCATTTCTTGCGTGCTCGACGCTGCGGGCATCCGAGCCATATACCCGTGTTACGGAGCGACCGGACGGTGACATCGTTCTTGAGATGTGCACGCGCACCTTCGAATCAAAGAACCCCGACGCGCCCCGGATCCACATGGTGTCCGCGATCCACATCGCCGACAAGCCCTACTACAGCGCGATGCAGGAGCTGCTCAATGGGTACGACACCGTACTCTTTGAAGGCGTCAAACCCGCCGGGCTCGACCCGATCGATCCCGGGCTGGACGATGAATCAAAGGTCAAAGCGACCAAGGAACGCCTTGATCTCCTCGTCAGCATCGCCCAGATGTACCGCGTTGCGCACGGACACTACCCCTCAGGGTACGCGGATCTCACCAAAAGCGAGGACCGGCGCATCGCATCACTCGTAAGCTCTATCCGCACCGACGCGTGGGGCAACAACATCGCGACCCGAAACAGCCTCCGCATCGTAGACGATGTCAAGTCCGCCCAGATCGAGTATGTCTCTTACGGCGCCGACGGCGAAGAGGGCGGCGAGGGCATCAACGCGGACATCATCAGTGCGTCGGACCCCGTCAACCCCGACGAGGCCCCCGCCCAATCGCCCGAGGGCATCCAGACCCAGTTGGCCAACGCCCTCCGCGTCTCCTTCCAGCTCGACGAGATGGACACAACCAATCCGGGGTGGATCAACGCGGACATGGATGTCAACCAGCTCCAGCACGCCCTGAGCGAGTACGGCGAGGACTCGACCGCCATCCTCTCCATGCTCGACGGCGAGTCCTTCGGCGCCAAGATTGCCGGCTTCGTCCTCAACTTCGTCGCTCGCTCGCCCCAGCTCTCATCCATGATGAAGCTCGTGATGATGGACATGCTCGCCTTCGCCGAGGAGTCCGATCTGCTCGCAGAACAGGGCGAGGCCATGCACCAGGTCATCGTCGAGGGGCGCAACCAAGTCGTGATCGAGTATCTCATAGACACCATCGAGCAGCAGCCGCAGCACGACGACATCGCCATCTTCTACGGCGCGGGCCACATGGCCGGGCTCGAAGAATCACTCATCGAGATGGGCTATCGCCCCGCCGGCGACCACTGGGCACCCGCCATGGTCGTCAACCCCAAAGAAACCGGCCTCAGCGAGATGCAGGTCAAGATGATGCGCAACATGATCAAGAGCTCATTGCAACAGCAGATGGGGCGATGATTGTTTAGTTCTTCTTTTCCCGCCCCAATCGTGCAATCCCAACCGTCACCACAAACCCACCAATGATCAGCATCTGCGCCCCAACGATCTGCATAGTGGTGGGCTTGAACGCCTCCTGCGCCCAGTCCTTCGCGTTGTCCGGTGCGCGCATCTCTTCGAGGTTCTCCTCCGTCACCAGTTCGCCTTTGATCTCGTCGCCCACCTCGGGCGGCACGCCCACACGGAACGGGTACAAGCCCGCCGGGGCCGCGATGATCAGCCCCAGCAGCACACCCAGCGTCACCCGCTCGTAGTGGTGCAGCACCCAGCGCAGCGCGTTGCTCACCACCGCCACGCCCAGCAGCACCCCGATCCCAACCGGGATCACCACGCCCATCTGGGAAATCAGCGCCCCGATATCGCCGTCCTTGAGCGCACCCACCGAGTCCTTGATCGCCCCGATGATCGGCTCGTACTGACCCAGCAGCAGCAGCAGAAACGCCCCAGAAACACCCGGCAGGATCATCGCGCTCGCCGCCGCGGCTCCGCCCAGCGCCAGCCCAAACGGCCCGCTCAGCCCCGCGCCGCTGCCCGCGCCGCTCTCCTGGAGCACCACCAACCCGCCCATGAGCACGATCCCCACGATGAAGCCGGCCCACGTGTCTCGCTTGATCGGCCGGGCCATCGACCAGATGATCGGCGCCCCGCCCAGCGTGAGCCCGATGAAGACGCTGAACATCACCCAGCGGTGGTTGACCAGCGACCAGTGGATCACTGACGCGAGCCCGCCGATCGCCACAGCTGCCCCAAGCACCACACACCCCAGCGTCAGCAGCGTCCGCCGACTGAAACGCAGGCGCGTCGCATCCGAAACCGCGTCGATAAACAGTGTGTAGATCCCGCACGCGACCAACATGGTCCCACCGGAAATCCCCGGCACCAGATTCGCGAGCCCCATGAGCACCCCCCCCAGCCCGCAGCGGACAACGGGGACTGGCGATTGTTGGGAATCAGGCGATGATGTCGATTGTTCACTCAATGGGAACCTCGCAGGTTTCTGTTCGGATCGGTCAGTGACGCGTTCGGGTGCCGGTAGACATGGTGTATGATCGACCCGGTGATGGGTTGGAGTTGATAGAGATGATAAACCGAGGAGCCCATTTCATGCTGATTGTGACTCTAGCACTCGCGATAACGGGGTGCCGCGCGGTGCATGCGCCCGCGATGCATCAGGCGATGGGTGCCAGCGATACCATATCAGTTGCTGATAACGACGCATCATCAACTCATGCCAGCGACGAGATCTGGCCGACCCGCTGGGGTGACAACCCGGAGAAACGAGGCATCGTCGTCGAGATGGACCCCGCGAAACGACTTCGCGCGATCCACTACTCACGCCATCACCAGGGGCGGACCATGCCCGAGGACTACGAGGACGCATCGAGTCTCGCGAAAGCCATGGGTATCGAGTCCGCCTTCAACTTCAAGGTCGAAGGTCCCGGCGCCTTTCTCTTCTCCGAGAACACCCTCTCCGATCAGCCCGTGCAGGACCCTCCTGATCTCGCGTTCCGATATGTTTCCGCAAAGGTCGCTGAACCCGACGACGCATCGATCGATCCAGACAAGGACCATGTCGAACTCGAGCGTACCTGGTTCACCTATCGAGATCCCAAGCCCGATCGCGAAGTCCGAGGCACACTCGTCCTTCTCCCGGGCATGTTCGGCACCCCGGAGCCCATCGTCGACGCCACCGAGCGTTACTTTGTCAACAAGGGGTACGGCGTTCTTCGAATGCTCTCTCACCCATCACGCTATACACAGCATCTAATGCTCCAGTACCTCGATGGCAAGGGCGACGAGATCGCCTCGCGTGCAGCGGAGGCCGCGGATGAACGCGTCGCAGAGTGCGCGTACGCCACCGATGCAGCGCTCGATCATGTATTTGCGCTGCGTAAAGACATGCAAGAGAAGCCCATCGTCTTGCTCGGCATGTCCGGCGGCGCCATGGCCCTGCCGAGTGTCTATGCATACACACCCGATCGCTACGACGCGGCGATCCTGATCGCCGGAGGGGCGAACTTCCTCCAGATCATGATCGAGTCGAACTATAAGTCATGGATCGACGCGATCCTCGTAGACTTCGACCCGACATCCGAGTACCTCGGCAATCCCGATCCCGGCGTCGTCGACACCCTCGCATCGTTGTATCTCGGGCACGCAAAGCTTGATGCGTACCACAGCGCACCGCTCCTGCTTGAGCATGAACTGCCGACACTCGTGCTGCACGCCAAGAACGACAAGGCCGTACCGGCATCATCGGGTGATCTGCTCTACGAACGATTAGGCAAACCCGAGCGTTGGGAGTACCCCTTCGGGCACGAGATCATCTTCGCAACCCTGCCGACCCAGATCCCCAAGATCGAGACATGGGTTCGCGAGCAGATCCAGGCTGACACAGCGGACGGTTCGATGGGCTCCGACGGGTGATCAATCACCCAGCCGAAGACGCCCGAACAGTTTCCCATTCCCAACAAGCTCTGAGCCCTCAACTTGCACATGCACCAGCTCGCCTGTTCGATGGGCGCCGGGCATGGTCATCAGGCCATTGCACAGAGTGCTTACGATCCGCGCACAGTTGGGGTTGTGACTCACGATGGCAACACACCCAGAGCCGCGTGCATCTTCTAGCACATCGAGCATATCACTCAGAGATCGCTCCGCGCCCAGCCGGTCGTCGATCTGTGCTTCCATCCCCAGCGCGTCCCAAATGTAGCCCGCGGTTTCCCGTGCACGCGGATAGGGCGAAGACAGGACAAGCTCAGGTTTGTCATCTCGATTCGCGATCTCATGCGCCAACCACTGCGCCTGCTTGTGTCCCTTTGGACGAAGCACGCGATCGCGATCAAGACCCGATTCCGAGTCTTCCTCCGCTTTGCCGTGCCGAATCACATAGATATCCATAATCCTCTTCCAATCCGATCATGAGCCCGCGCGAAAGTTCAACCCCAGCGAGAACCCCGCCCAGGCGCAGAACAGCCCAACCCCTACACTCAGCGCCGCGTACACGATCGCCGTGAACGCACGCCCGCTCTGCATGAGATCGAGCATTTCCCACCCGAACGATGAGAAGGTCGTAAACCCGCCGAGCACGCCGACGATCAGCGCCAGCCGAAGCGCCTCGTTGCCCTCCTCAGGTTTGCCAAGCAAGCCCCACGCGAGCCCGATCAGCCCGCACCCGAGCAGGTTCACACCAAAGGTCGCCACAGGATACATGCCCAGCCAGTGGGGTGTCTCCGCACTCGCCGGCGTCATCCGCGCGACAAGCATGCCCGCGCCGTACCGCAACGAGGCGCCAAACCCACCTCCGAGAAAAACCAAGAGCACTTTGAGCATGTACAGAGACTAGCCGAAAACCCGCACGGTTTCAGTTAATTCTGCACCCCGGGGACGATCGGCCCGTCTTCGCTCGCGTGACGATACGCGCTGAGTACGCCGAGGAGCACTAACACAATGCTCGAGGTGCCGCTCAATGCCTGCTTCACATTCCGCCAGTTGTGATACCACCATGCATCAAACCCGTCGTCTTTGGCCCAGTTCCAGATGACGACGGAGATCGGAAACAGCACCGTCACAACCACGATCACGGTCAGCAATCCGCTCCACACCCCGAGCATGCGCGTGCCCCGCCCGCCGCTCGCGCGTCGTGCCCCAATGCCGATCAACGCACCGATCGGCCAGACCAACGCCACCATCCGCATCTGCATCCCCGCCCCGGCCAATGCAGCGACCAGCAGCAGCCAACCACCCCAGCACATCATCGCGACAGAGAGTGCCCCAATAAACCCGCGCACGCCTCGCGCATCCGCACGAGCCCGATACTCAATTGGTTTGCCCGGTCTCGGCGGCGAGTCCAGCCCGTACCGCTCGTTCATCTTCTCGCAGATCTCACGCTCGTGATCCGTCACCTCGCCGAGTTCGATCGGTTCCTTCTCATTGCGATATGACCCGAGCGATCCAAGATACGCACGAACCGAGTGCTGTGCCTCCATGCTGAACTCAATCCCAATCCCGCGATACACGGAATCGAGCACGCCCATCGGATCGCTCCGCATGTCCTTGAACCGTACCCGCACCCACCGATTCTCCTCGATCGCATCCAACTCCGCGACGCATTTGCGCTCAGTCGCCTCATACTCCGCCACAATCTCATCACGGATCGTCTGCACATCGGGCAGATCCTGCAGGGTGTGGTTGCGCAACGAATGAAACATCCGTATGTTCGACTCAATCACCGAACCGGGCTCCCGAACCAAATGCACAAAGCGAACACGCCCCTCGAACAACCGATCAAGCTCCGCCACGCGTGCGGTATGACTGGGCGATTTGAGCAGCACCACTCGCCGGGTATTGCCCCGCGTGAGCTTGTAGACGAACCGACGAGTCAACGAGCGCCAGGAGACCAGTCGCGCCTCGCATATCCCTTCCAGTGTGTGCCAGTTTTGCCAACGCTCCCTGTTCCGCGGGAATACATGCCGACCCGCGATCGATGAGCACCCGCCCCATGTCGCGAGGGCAAAGTCGTCCTCACCGGGCCATGCTGGGCCGAATCCCACGCTGTCCTGCGGTCGCGTCCGTCCAAGGAACGGCACAAGCATGATCCGTACAACCGTCCATGCCAACAGATACCCCTGCCCCGCGAGACACTGGTACCAACGCGGCGTCACAAACCGATCGTCGCACGCCAGCAGATTCTGCAGATGCGTCGTCCCCGATCGGTAATACCCAAGGATCACGATCACCTCAGGGCGGTACTGACGCAGTCGCGCCCGGTTCATCGGGATCCAGCCCCACACGCGCCAGAGCGCCCGCTCGTGCACAGAGATCACCGTTCCAACGAAACTCGTAAACAGCACAAACGCGAGACGGGGCCAGTACCTCGGGCGCACCCCGTCCGCACGCGAAAGCATCCGCAACCACACATCAAGCGGTGCCAGCGCGAGCATATGTGAAACCGGCCACCCGATCCGACTCTGCCCCCAATCGTCTTGTCGCTCTTGTTCTGAACGCACAGGCACACCATATCCCATCGCATGGCCTCACGCATGAATTCCACACACCCCGATCCGCTGCTTGGACTGACTACCATCCTTTCCGGAAACGGATCGAAATAGAAGTGAGGATTGATTCCATGACATTGAAGATCGCACGCTCCGCAACACTTGCCCTGGTCGCCGCATCAACGATCGTGCTGGGCGGTTGCTCCAGCACACCCAAGTCTGACCAGCCCGATCTCGCCCGATCCAGTTCCTACCTCACCCCGGAGTCCTACGACGCACGCCTCTCGGGCGTGGCCTACCCGTTCCCGGTCAAAGCCTACCGATTCCAGGCCCAGCAGCAAACGCTGGAAATGGCCTATATGGATGTACAGCCCGAGCACGCCAATGGGCACACCGTCTTGCTCATGCACGGCAAGAACTTCTCAGGCAGTTCATGGGAGCGCACCGCCAAAGACCTCCTGAACGATGGCTACCGCGTCATCATCCCCGACCAGATCGGCTTCGGGAAGTCATCCAAGCCCGAGCACTACCAGTTCTCATTCGCTGCGCTCGCTACCAACACAAGCAATCTCCTCGACGAGATCGGTGCGGACACCGTGACCGTAGTGGGGCACTCAATGGGCGGCATGCTGGCCTCCCGATTCACGCTCATGTTCCCCGAGCGTGCCGAGAAGCTGATCCTCGTCAACCCGATCGGACTTGAGGACTGGCAGCAGGTTGTGCCCTATCTCACCATCGATCAGTGGTATGCCAATGAACTCAAAAAAACACCAGAGGGCGTCCGCAACTACATGCGAGAGAGCTACTACGACGGCAACTGGGCACCAGAATATGAAGAACTCGCCAAACTCCAGATGAACTGGACGCAAAGCCCCGACAAGCAACGCCTCGCCTGGGTTTCAGCGCTCACCTACGACATGATTTTCACCCAGCCGGTCATCCACGACTTTCCTCGCATCCAAGTCCCGACGCTGCTCATCATCGGTACCCGCGATCGCACGGCACTGGGCAAGAATCTGGTTTCGCCTGAGGTCCGCGCCACGCTCGGACGCTACGAAAAGCTCGGCAAGAACGCGCAGACGCTGATCCCCAACGCCCAACTCGTCGAGCTCGAAGGCATCGGCCACATCCCGCAGGTCGAGGATTACGGCACATATATCGACGCGATGACCCAGTTCCTCGCTGACTGAGCCCATCGATCGAAATCCAGCATCATCGCGCAGCGATTGCCACTTCCCACGCATATGGTTGTTCAATGACCCACGCACTGCTTACCAAACTCGGCCTCGACAACCACCCACGCGTCATCACCGATGTCCGCGGCGACGAGACACCCGAGAAAGACAACATCATCCTCTCCATGAACCCCGCAACCGGCAAGCCAATCGCCGGCGTGACGCTCGATTCCAAGGAGGACTACGAGCGCATCACCGCACAGGCAGCCGAGGCGTTCAAGGAGTTCCGAAAGATCCCCGCCCCCAAACGAGGCGAACTCGTCCGCCGCATCGGCAACGCCTACCGCGATGTGCTCGAAGAGCTCGGCTCACTCGAAACCCTCGAGATGGGCAAGATCAAAGCCGAAGGCATCGGTGAGGTCCAGGAAACCATCGATATCGCCGACTTCGCAGTGGGGCAGTCCCGCCAGCTCTACGGCAAAACCATGCCGTCCGAGCGTCCAGAGCACGCCATGAAGGAGCAGTGGCTCCCCCTCGGCCCCGTAGGCATCATCACCGCGTTCAACTTCCCCAACGCCGTGTGGGGCTGGAACGCGATGCTCGCCGCGGTCTGTGGCGACACCTGCGTCTGGAAACCCTCGCTCATGGCCCCGCTCACCTGCATCGCCACCAACGAGATCGCCCAGCGCGTCGCGTCGGAGATGGGATACGAGAACATCTTCCAGTATGTCATCGGCACAGACGACATCGTCGGCGAAACGATGATCAACGACAAACGCTACCCCCTCATCTCCGCCACAGGCTCGTGCCGCATGGGGCGCCATGTCGGCGCGACCGTCGCCAAACGACTCGGCAAGTGCCTGCTCGAACTGGGCGGCAACAACGCCGTCATCATCACCGAGGACGCGAACCTCGATCTCGCGCTCAAGTCCACCGTGTTCGGATCCGTCGGCACCGCAGGGCAGCGCTGCACAACCTCCCGCCGCCTGATCATCCACGAATCCATCGCCGATGACTTCTGCGACAAGCTCGTCAAGGCATACGAAACCGTCAAGATCGGAGATCCGCTCGAAGACGGCGTTCTGATGGGCCCGCTCATCAACGAGCAGTCCGTTGTCGCCTACGAGAACGCGGTGAAGACGGCCAAGGATCAGGGAGCTACCGTGCTAACCGGTGGCGAGCGCATCACCGACATGCCCGGCGAGCTCGCGGGCGGACACTTCGTGAAACCCACCATTATCCGCGTCCCGGATTCCAACGAACTCCCCATCGCGCACGAAGAAACCTTCGCACCGATCCTGTATGTCTTCACCTTTAAGACCCTCCAAGAAGCGATCGACATGCAGAACTCCGTCGATCAGGGCCTGAGCTCCGCGATCTTCACCGGCTCGTCCAACAGCGCCCAGCGTTTCCTCGACCCCAGCGGGGCCGGCAGCGACTGCGGCCTCGCCTATGTCAACCTCGGTACCTCCGGTGCGGAGATCGGTGGCGCATTCGGCGGCGAAAAAGACACCGGAGGCGGACGCGAGTCCGGCTCAGACGCCTGGAAGGCTTATATGCGCCGTCAGACATGCACCATCGGTTTCGGGGATACACTTGCTCTAGCACAAGGGATCAAGTTTGAGTGAACCAAGACTCCAATCCGACGCCCTCGCAAACGCCGCCGTTGAGATGGTCCAGTCCGGCATGAAGGTCGGGCTCGGCGCAGGTCGCACCGCCGCACGCGGCATCGCCGCCCTCGCCGAACGCGTCAAGGACGAAGGACTCGACATCGAGTGCGTCGCCGCGTCCGACGACGCCGAGGACCTCGCCCGCTCGCTCGGACTCCGCATCACGGACTTTGCGCTCCTCGAAGAGCTGGACATCCTCATCGACGGCGCCGACGCCGTCGATCGTCACATGCAAGTGATGAAGGGCTCCCGCGGCGCGATGACCCGCGAACGCATCATCTGCTGGGCATCCAAGCGCACCGTGTTCATGGTCACCGAGAACAAGGTCGCCGAGTCACAGATCGGCGCGGGCACGCCGCTGCCCATCGCCGTTATGGCCTTCGGGCTCGTCTCCACCCGCAACGCCCTGCGTCATGTCGGGATCAACGGCGTCATCCGACAGGACATCGACGGCCGCCTCTTCATCACCGACAACGGAAACCTCGTCCTCGACGCGAGTCTCAGAGGCGACGAGAACCTCGCCCAACTCGCCACCGAGCTCAACGACATCCCCGGCGTCATCGACCACGGCCTCTTCATCGACGAAGCCGACATCATCCTCATCGAGAAGGAAGACGGGTCGATCGATCGACTTGAGCGGGCGGGGCTCTGAATGTATGCCATTGAGTTGGGGTGAAATTCTGAGCCGGTGGGCAAACGCAGTGGCACCATACTGTGTAGAGCCACCAACATGGAACAAGAATGGGCCATCGAGTGAATCAGAACTACTGGCTGTTGAACAAGAACTAGGCCAACCGATTCCTCTCGATCTCCGCCTTTTTCTGCGACACCAAGCATCCGAGATTAACTTCTGGTGGTTCTTGAAAGACGATGCTGTTCCTCTTGATGTACCTGACAGGCCCTACGCAGGGTATTTGGAGTTTGGTACTGAAGTAATGATCAAAATCAATGCGGGCAACAAATATTGTCTCCGGGGTGACGAGCCAACTAATGTCGCTATGACTTTGGAAAACGCTTTTCGATTTGTTGGTGTTCCAAACGGTGATGCGGTTGCACTCGATCTGTATCGAGATGAAGAGAACCCGCCGGTAATCTATCTAAACCATGAGGAGCCCACAAAGCTAATCAAACTAGCAGACTCGTTTGGCGAGTTCCTCCTTGAGTGGTTCCGACTGGGATGCGTTGGTCCTGAAATCTGGAACCTTTGCCATTTTTTGACAGAAGACGGCGATCCACTCCCTGATTCTGAGTGTGGCTCAATGTCGAGTCTCCTGAACTCAGATTGCTCGAATGCGATCAAGTTCAAGTCGTTCTTCGGTATGAACCAGAACTGATACACCTCCTCGTATTCGCCACAATCTTCGTCTTCACCCCTCTTCTCTGCGTCTCAGCGTCCCTTTGCGTCCTCTGCGTTCAAAAACGAGCAACAAAAGACTCCCATCCCACCCCAAAACCTGTCATACTGGACCCGTCCAAGATCATCGGCCACTTCCACACAGGCCAAAAAAGGACAGATGTACAGACTGCAGGAAGCGGCCGATGTTCGATCTCGAAAGGAATCGATCATGCAGACCGTCTCCCAACTCCTTGAGCACAAACCGCACAACACCGTCTACACCATCGGTCAGGGGCGCTCAGTCCTCGATGCAGCGGAACTCATGAACAGCCACCGGGTGGGGGCCTTGATCGTGACCGACACCCTCGGGCACATCGCCGGCATCATCACCGAACGCGACATCCTCACCCGCGTCGTCACCGAGCGACTCGATCCCGCCGCAACGATCGTCCACGACATCATGACGCGCGACCTCATCACCTGCTCACCGAGCACCCCGCTCGATCACGCACGAGAGATCATGACCAAACGCGCGATCCGCCACATCCCCATCACCAACCCGGGCGATTCGACGACCCTCCACGGGTTGATCTCGATCGGTGATCTCAATGCGGCAGCGAATCAGGACCTCACCATCGAAGTTCTCTCCCTCCGCGAGTACATCACGCAGGGGTAAGAACACGAAATCACGGTGCTTCTCTCTTCAAGCCGCGACACCAGTCGCGGCTTTTATGTTCCCTGCCGCTACCATCCCCAATGCCAGACGCCCCTCCCCACACCAACCGACTCATCGACGAGACCTCCCCCTACCTCCTCCAGCACGCCCACAACCCCGTGGACTGGCACCCCTGGTCCGACGAGGCCTTCGAGCTCGCCCGCGAGCGCGGCGTCCCCGTTTTTCTTTCCATCGGCTACTCCACCTGCTACTGGTGCCATGTCATGGAGCGCGAGTCCTTCGAGTCCACCGACATCGCCCAACTCATGAACGACCGGTTTGTCTGCATCAAGGTCGATCGCGAGGAACGCCCTGATCTCGACGAGATCTACATGGCCGCAACCACCACCTTCACCGGCAGTGGGGGCTGGCCCATGTCCGTCTTCCTCGAGCCAGAGTCACGCAAACCCTTCTACGCCGGCACCTACTTCCCGCCCGAGCCCATGCACAACCGCCCGTCTTTCCCTGATGTCCTCCAAGGGCTAAGCCAGGCGTGGAAAGAACGCCAAGACGAGGTCATCGAGCAATCCAACACCCTCGCCGACGCCGTCGCCGAGCAGGTGAGCGCATCATCCAACCCTGTCCCCGTGGGCGAACCACACCTCACCAAAGCACTCGCGTCGCTCCTTCAACGCCTCGATCAGACCAACGGCGGCTTCTCCGGCGCCCCCAAGTTCCCCCAGCCCGTCTTCCTCGAGTTCCTCCTCGACATGCGCGCCGTCGCCGACAGCGCGACCAAGTCCGCCATTGATCTCGCACTCAAAAAGTCCCTCGACGCCATGGCCACCGGCGGCATCCACGACCAGATCGCCGGCGGCTTCCACCGATACTCCGTCGACGAGTTCTGGACCGTCCCGCACTTCGAGAAGATGCTCTACGACAACGCCCAGCTCGCACGCACCTACACCCGCGCGTCCGCCGTGCTCGACGATCACTACTACGCCGGCGTCGCCCGCCAGACGCTCAACTACTGCCTCGCGGAGATGACCGACTCAAGCAACCCGGGCATCAACGGGTTCTACTCCGCCCAGGACGCCGAAGTCGACGGCAAAGAGGGCCTCAACTATCTCTGGACCCGCGAAGAGTTCGAAGAAGCCCTCGCCGAGCATCCCGATCTGCTGCCGCTCGCCATCGATCTCTACGGGCTCGACGCATCCCCCAACTTCCAGGACCCGCACCACCCGAACGAGCCACGCCGACATGTGCTCCGTTTGTCCTCGCGTTTCGAGGAGTTTGCTCAGTGCCACAAGCTCGACGCGCCCACCTTCTTCGAGCACCTGGGCACCATCAACACCACCCTCCTCAAATACCGCGCCCAGCGCAAGCAACCCGCGCTCGACGACAAGGTCCTCGTTTCGTGGAACGCGATGCTCATCCCCGCGCTCGTCGAAGCCGGACGCGTCTTCGAACGCGAAGACTACATCAACGCCGCCCGCAACACCGCGCGATTCATCCTGAACACCATGCGCGATGACTCGGGCACGCGCCTGCGCACATACCGCAAGGGCACCAGCGCAATCCCCACGCTCCTTGAAGACCATGCCCACCTGCTCGATGCGTTGCTCACGCTCAACGCCAACCCATCGACCGCCGACGAGTTCCCGCTTGCCGACGTCATCGCCCTCGCCGACGAAACCCACGATCTCTTCGCCGACGATTCGGGCACCTACTTCGATACCCGCGAGGGCGCCAAAGACCTCTTCGTCCGCACCCGTTCGCTCCACGACGGCGCCACGCCCGGCTCATCGGGCGTCATGCTCCACGCCCTGATCACGCTCGCCCATCGCACCAGCGAGCCCCGGTTTGCCGAGCGTGCCGCCAAACTGATGCAATCCATCTCCGCGACGCTCGCCGAGCACCCCCTGGGCACGATCAACTCGACACGAGCTCTGCTCATCATGCTCGCGCGCCGCGATCGGTACCACGAGCTCATCGACTTCGCTGCCAACGACGGCTCCGATTCGCTCGAGCGCACCAAGTCGCCCGTCGCCGTCCTCGTCTCCACCGACGCGATCACCGTCGCCGACGAGACACCCGCGACATTCAAAGTCCGCCTGCAGATCGAGGACGGCTACCACATCGCCGCCGCCGACACGGGTGAGTCCGAGGCCGCCAAATCCCTATACCCCATGCGCGTCGGGCTCATCTCGGGCCAGGGCATCGCCGTCTACGCCGACTACCCGCAGGGGCAGCCAATGGGCGTGGAGTCAGTGGGGGAGTTCAACGCCCACACCGGCACCCTCGATTTCGAAGTCGTCATCGAAAAAGCCCCGGGAATCGGGGCTTCGGAAGGTGATCCGGTTCTGGGCATCTCGTTCCAACCCTGCTCCGATCAGGCATGTATGCAGCCGCAGACCGTGCGTCTTGATATCGAGATCACGATTGAGTAATCAGATCATTCGCCTGCGCCGAGCTTATACGCTGCGCCCACTGCGAGGAACATGAACAAGAGATCAAACGGGTGCATGAAACTCTGGACGAATCCATCCTTCACGATTTCTTGACTAATCGCACCGTCACGCCCCAAGTTCACATTGATTGTATCTCGGACCTGGACACGATAATCCTGCTGTTCATCCGGGGTCATCGCCGCCCAGCGTTGCTCAGCCTGTGTCTTGATCGAATCGGGATAGTCCTCAGGCCAGACACTCACATCCAACGGTAAGTACGCGTTCTCCCACTCGAGCGGTTTGTCTTCAGCGATGCGCTCCATGCACAAGCCATACGCGATCGTTTCCAATGCCCAGTCGTCATCGACATCCCTGGAACGCATGCCGTATTCCTGAGCGATCTGGCGTCGCAGGCTTGCTTTATCAGTGAACCCCATCTCATCCCAAATATCCCATGTCTCATCCGAGATATCCTGAGGGAAATCATCCGGCCAAACGGCCGCATCCACAAAGATCTGCGGATTCGGCCATTCGATCGTGCGTCCGGCATCGAGATAGTCTCGGATAATGTCGTCCGCCACATAGGTCAACGCAATCGATTCATCAATCTGCTCGACCGTCCGCTTGCCAAACATCTCATCGTCGAACATGTCGTCGACCGCCCATGTCACCGCCATGTACTTCCCAAGTGAGATAGAACCAATCGCGACAAGCGCGGCCATGCCACCGACGATGGCACCGCCCTCACCACGAGCACCAATCCCCGCACCCAAACCGCAGAGCACGCCGACCAGGATCGCAATCCATCCAAACTCAATGTTGAACTGGTACGCGATACCGCCCCAGATCCCCGCACCGATCAACCCGCCAACGCACGCCCCCGCAAGCGGAAGAAATGGTGCCAGGGCAGCACCACCCGCGGTTGCTCCTAAGTTCAGCGCCGCTCCGCTCTTTGTCGGCTTGTTCGGATCACGAGCAACCTTCGTTCCGAACTGCCGCCCCGTTTCACGATTGAACCCGCAATGTAAACAGATCATCGCGTCGTCTTCCATGGGGTAACCGCACCCCTGACAGGAGTGCTCGCCGCCGATCATGTCCTTGTCATCGATGTCCGACAGGATCGCCGCCATCGTCCCCGCCGGCTCCCCCTGTGATCCACCCGCAGGAGGGCTGGATCGACCGTTTCCACCCTGCTTGGCGTTCTTGTGTTTCTCGGCACAAGCCGTATGCGCGTAGTTACCCTTGCCGTCCTTCACCCGCGCTTGGTTCGCGCAGCTCTGCCCGCAATGGACACAGATCTTCTCACCCTGACTCATGCATCATCCCCATAGCTCGTATACATAATAAAATGCGTGCCGAGAACCGGCACGCACATCACTCTATCAAATCCCCAACGCGGATACAACCCACTTGGGGCAGTCATTTGTGCTTGGAATCGTCCGCGATCGAGTCTCGCATCGAGGTATCCGCGTTGATGTTCTTCATCCGATAGAAGTCCATCACGCCCATATTGCCGGATCGGAATGCGTCCGCCATCGCCTTGGGCACATCCGCTTCCGCGAGAACAACCAACGCGCGGTTCTTCTGCTCTTCCGCCCGGAACTCCTGTTCCTGCGCGACCGCCATCGCTCGCCGCTTCTCCGCCATCGCCTGCGCGACCTTGGTATCCGCCTGCGCCTGGTCTTCCTGCAGCTTCGCACCGATGTTGTCGCCAACATCAACATCCGCAATATCAATCGACAGGATCTCGTACGCCGTACCGGCATCGAGACCACGACCGATCACCGCCTTGGAGATCGCGTCCGGGTTCTCGAGCACGCGTGCGTGCGATTCCGCCGAACCGATGCTCGAAACAATGCCCTCGCCAACACGCGCGACGACGGTTTCCTCCGTCGCACCACCCACGAGCCGTGCGAGATTCGTCCGGACCGTGACGCGTGCGCGTGCCTTGAGCTGAATCCCGTCCTTCGCCACAGCGTCGATCGTCGGGCGACCCAGCGATGGGTTCGGACAATCGATCACCTTCGGGTTCACCGAGGTGTTCACCGCGTCGAGGATATCACGACCCGCCAGGTCGATCGCGCGAGCGACACCCCAGTCGAGCTCGATATTCGCGTGCCACGCAGCAATCACCGCGCTCACCACATTCGTCACATTCCCGCCCGCGAGATAATGGCCCTCAAGATCATCCGTCTTGATCGAATCGATCCCCGCCTTCACAAGCTTGATCTTGTTGATCACGATGACCTGAGGATTCACCTTTCGGAACCGCATCCCGATGATCGAGAAGATGCTGACCTTCGCCTTCGAAAGGTACGCCTGGATCCAGAGGTTAAAGTATGTCAAGAGGACCGCGAGCACCGCGAGCACCACGATGAGTGCCACGATCCCGATCACAATGTACACCGCATTCGGCATGTTCTACCCTTTCATTGATCCGCCCCGACAATACCGTCAGCGGACACATCTCATTCTATACGCTCGCTCACGCCGACGCGTCATCACGCATGCAACGGACCTCGATCGTCAAACCCTCAGCACGAACCACCCGCACCCTGCTGCCCCGGTCCACGATGCCACCGATCGCGATCGCGTCCAAGCGCTTGTCACCGATCTGGACAAGGCCCGACGGCCGCATATCAGTCAGCGCTACGCCCTCCGCACCCTGTAGCCCCTCGCGAGCCCGGCGTGCAAGATCACGAACAACCTGGTCCTGCTCCGCGATCTCCTCGCCGGAGGGGCCAAACAACGCGCGCCCAATCGGTGTGTTTGGCAGGATATTGAGCGCACCAAAGAAAGATATGGGCGCAAGCACCAACGAACCCAGCAGCCCGATCCATCCCCACATCAGGTCGTACCGGAATAGAAAGATGATCCCCGCCGTCGTGCTCCCCACCGCGAGCAGACTGATGATCCCCGCGCTGGGCACGAACGCCTCAAGGATAAACAAGAGCATCCCCAGCGCGATCAACGAGATCCCGATCAACAGCATCGTCTCCATCACGCCTCTCCCGCGCTCGAACCGTCCGTGTCATCACGACCTACGGGTTCGACCTCGATCCGCATCCGATTCACCTTTACGACCCGAACCCGCTCGCCACGCTCGATCGTCCCAAACGCAGAGTACACATCGTGGATCTGGCCGTTGAAATCCGCCTGCCCGATCGGGTAGAGCGGCGTCGTCGTCTCCCCGAGATCACCCACACGCACCGACCCATCATCCGCGACGATCGCGTGCAGCAACGATCGCTCCGGGCCGTTTAGATTGGCAGGCGTGTCATTGAGCAGCAGCTTCTGAAACAAAGGCAGATCCTGCGCCTTGCGGATGAATAGCCACCAGCCCACACCCGCGGTGACCAGCGCCAGTAGAACAACGACCGTGCCGTGCATCAGCTGCTGCTGCGTCTGCGGCGATGACATCGACCCGCCCGCACTCACAAAGGTGCCTACCAGCCCACCAAAGACAAGCACAAAGCCGAGCACGCCAAAGACCCCAAACCCGGGGATGATGAAGATCTCAATCGCAATGCACACCAGCCCCGCAACAATCGCAATGATCTCCCACCAGCCATTGAGACCCAGCAAAAGCCCCGGCCCGATCAGCAGCGCGAGCGCGCCGATCGAGACCGCGCCCGCAATGCCGGTGCCCCCCGTGAGCATCTCGATCCCCACCGAGATCAGGAAGATCGCGATCAGCACAAAGCGGACCGGCATGCTCGTCAGAAAACGAACCATCTTCTCAAACACGCTCTCGTTCACACGCACAAGTGCCTCGGCACCGAAAAACGCCTTGAGTTCCTCATCGTTTCGGATCACGCCCGAGCTGAGACCAAACGCCATCATGTCCTGCGTACGCATCACGATCGCCGACGATCCATCGCTCAGGTACCCCACGAGCCGATACCGACCCTTATCGCTCGGTTGAATAAAGACCCGGTCTGTCTCCTCGCCCAGCAGAAGCTCAAGCCCGCTCTCCGGATCCTCGATCCCACGCTGCACATCCCGCAGCGTCTCACTCGCCGGGCGATAGGCGCTCGCGTCATCGATCACATCGTCCGAATCTATTTCTTCCTCATCACCCGCCGGATCGACCACGCGATCCCCCCCAGGATCGACCGGCGAATCTTCACTCCCATCGGTATCAGCCGGATCAGTGTCCGGATTTTCGTGATCCACATCAGCATCTGACGCCTCGCCTTCCTGTTCGTCCGACGGAGCTGGCGATCGATAGGTCTGCGTGCCTCCTGTCACCTGCACGAGCATCGATCGCCCACGAAGCGGTTCGCCGTCAAACAGCATCCGATACTCACCCTCATTGATCGCAAACCGCTCGCCCGTCTCGATGTCTTCAACCAGCCACAGCTCAACCCCATCGGTCACCAGCGCCTGCACCAGATACTCGTCGTACCCGTTCCGGCGGGCCGAATCCACGACATCAGTCATCAGCGGCGGCAACATCTTCGTCCGCTCATCCGGCGTCAACGCACGCATCGACCCCGGCCCAAGCAACACGATCAACGCATCACCAAACGAGGACGGGTCGTCCGTCACGATCTCGCCGCAGGCCAAGGAAATGATCGCCCCGCCCGAGTGCGCCTCTTCGTTGACCCAGGCAACCGTATTCGTAATCGAAGAGCCCTTGATCGCCTGCGCGATCTCCAGACACGAGTACAACTCCCCGCCAGGGGAGTTGACCTCAAGCACAAAGGCATCAAACCCACCCCGCTCCGCCTCTTCGATACGGCGCTGCACACTGACCGAGGTGATCGGATCGATGATCCCCTCAACCGTGATCACCGCGATACGGTCCGCCTGACGCGCGGCGGGGATCGATGTCACCTCGATGGGCGTCACATTCCCTGCACGAGTCTCGTCCTGAGCCATCGCGAGCGTAGATACCCACGCCATGACAGCCGCGGACACCGCAATCAGCCGGACCCAATGACGAAAACGATTCAACCGAGATGGATTATGAGCGTTCACGCCCCATTATAAGGGTTCTGGATCGCCCGGGTTCACAAATACGGGATTATGGGCATCCGTTGGTATAAGCGTTCAGGTACGCGGAGACATCAAAGAAGTCCCATGAACCATCCCCATTGAAGTCCGTCGCAGGATCATTCTCTGCGAACCCAGTGATGAACGCGGAGACATCGAAGAAGTTCAGCATCCCATCATTGTTCAAATCAAGGTTGCACCGATCGCCACACGCACGCAGATCGATCAGCTCGCCATCACCAAACATCCTTCCGTAATACATGCCGTTCGTGAAGGACACGACCTCGCTCATGGTGTTGAGGTACCCGGAAAGCACCGGCCGGTCATGATCCCCAAGCGAATACACATCGAACTCATCCATAAGATTGACATTCTCTTCTGTCCGATACACATATACCGAGCCCTCAGTCTCGAACAGTCTCGGGCTGCTCTCAGCAACAGAGAGCTGAGGATCGACAAAAGCTGTCTGTGGATCAGTGAAATCGATCACGCGCAGCCCATCCGCCTCAGTGCCCGGGATAAACACAAACCCACCAGTCACCTGCATGTCATGAATGAGGGTGGGATCAAAGTCAATCGAGATCGACCCAGCCAGCGCCGGATGCGCCAGGTCAGAGAAGTCATACGCACGAATCCCCTCATCCTCGACAGCGATGTACATCATGTCGCCCTCGGCAGCGAAGTTCAGGAAGGTCGTACCTTCTTCTGCATCCACCCGGCTCAGCACGACAGGGTTGTACGGATCAGATACATCAACAATGCCCGCGTTGCCTCGTGCCGTGGTATACAACTTGCCGTCTACGACCCGGAACTCCTCTGACAGAAGGTCATACTCGACCATATCCCCGAAGGAGCTATTTACAGGCGTACGAAGATCCTGTAGGTAGTAGTTCTCGCTACCAAACTGAAAGAGATAGTTCCCAATGACGGCTCGTTCTAGAGGGCCCCAAAGTGCGTCTTCGTAGACCCCCAGGAAAATAGGGTCCTGCACATCAAGGTTGCTATACAGCCAATATCCATCGCTGCTACATGCCAAGAGGTATTGATCGCTCGCAAGCGTTTCAGTCATCATGCCATAAGTGGTGAACGCCCCATGTTCGATGAGGGGCGAGTCTTCTCCCGAAACATTGATCGCGATCAGTCCCTCAGCCGAATCCACAGCAAACGCAATCCCGGATTCTGCGACATAGGAGGTCGAGTGCAGCTTGCCGTTCGTGTTGTACGCATAGATATCTGCGAACCCGCCATCATCACGAAAATCAAAGACGCGCAGACCACGATTCATGTGACTCACAATCACCCGCTCATCATGGATCTCAACCCGATCAGTCGAGCTCGAGGAGTATCTCTGGGAATGATGACTCAGCGGACGCTCACCAGCAACAATCGGCGCATACGGATCACTCAGATCCAGATTGCAGACCTTGTTGATGGTGACACCGGCAATGGTGGTCGTGATCGCGACCGCACGCCCACCGTCGATCGCAACATCGCCAAAGTCGTAATCCGGAATCGTTCCCATCGCGATAGGCGATGACGGATCAGCAACATCAACAATCACCAGCCCGCCCGTCCGATCAGCCAGCACAGCGTGAGATCCCATGAGGGCAACCCCGCTGGTCCGCCCAGCCGTGTCATACCCACCCACGAGCAATGGGGTCGCTGGAACTGAAACATCAAGAATGCTCAGCCCCGCCTGCCAATCCGCGATATACGCAAGCCCGCCCTGAACCTCAATCGCAAAGGCGATGCCCGGCGTGCCCCGCGAACCAACCACGGAGGGGTTCGTCGGGTCGCTGATATCGACCACAATCAGCCCGGCAGAATCAGCAGCGATATACGCATAATCACCGGCAATCGAGATCCCTCGGCAAATCCCGTTTGTGTCGACCTCGCCCATTGGAATCATCGAGTTTGGATTGCTTACATCGTAAATCTGAATACCGCTCGTACCACCAGCGATATAAGCAATCCCGTCACGAACAGCAATGTCATAAGACTCAGCAGGGAGCGCCTCTCGATCGAGTATCCGCTCAAAAATGCATGGGAGATCGCTTCCCAGTGCAACATTCGACACAGAACCGAGCGATGCAAGAATGCCAGCGGCCGAGATAAGTGCAGATTTGGAAAGGGTTTGCATAATATATCCTCCTGTATGATAAATGCAAAGCTTGAACTTACCCAATATACCAGCGCAAGCAACAACGAGCGAAAAAAAGTTACAAAATGCCCGATAAAGTGTCATGCCAGCCGTTCAGAGCAGCATTCTGAACCTGACGATCCGGAATCATCGACATCGCGAGCAAACCGCGATCCTCGGCTCACCCGGCATGCATCTTCAATACCTTTGATGTTCAGAACAGAAAAGCAATCAAAGAATCGCTGCGCACGATGCGAAGCGTTCCGCCTCTGGCCTGAGTAAGACGCTTTGTGCACACATCTTGCACCAAGATTCATATCAACCGAATCGCACCCGGTTCTTCAACACCCCGACCCCCTCGATCTCCACCTCAACCACATCCCCATCCTCCAACCACACCTGCGGATCCCGCGCCATCCCCACACCGCTGGGTGTACCCGTCAGAATCACTGTCCCCGGCGCCAGCGTCGTCCCCTTGCTCAACTCCTCGATCAGCACATCAACAGGGAACATCATCTGGCTCGTCCGCGCCGACTGCATCGTCTCCCCATTCACCCGGCACTCGATCTTCAGATCGTGCACATCAAGCCCCGCCGCGCTCAGTTCCCCTGGCGAGACGACATTTCCGATCGGGCAGAATGTATCAAACCCCTTCCCCCGACAGAACTGCCCCCCCGATCCCTTCTTCTGCCACCAACGAGCAGAAACATCGTTCGCGCACGCGAACCCCAGCACCCACTCCATCGCCTCATCACGCGACACATCCCTGCATGCCCGCCCATTCGCATGCTCGCCGATGATCACCGCAAGCTCCGCCTCAAAGTCCGTCTGATTCCCCCCGAATCCCGGATCGCGAGCAATGGGGGGGATCACGATGTCCTCCCCCTCACCGATCACGCTGGCGATGTTCTTGGTGAAGACCATCGGATGCTCCGGTGCCTCAAGCCCCTGCTCGTGGGCATGGGCCGCGTAGTTGCGCCCGATGCCGAAGATCTGCGAAATGGTGACTGATTGGCCGTCAGAGGTGCTGAGTTTCATGCAAGTACTTTATCCACATGAAAGAACCGGCGTGGGGGTGCCCGTACTCGCTGCAGAGCGGCGCAGTGCGGCGGATCACTGTTCACTCTCAGTCACGAGCAAACTCGATCACCCGCAAACCGCCGTTGCCATCCGCGACATACCCGTACTGCCCATGCACGGCGATCTGATACGCATTCTCCGGCGTATCGACTCGCTCAATCAGCGAAGGTTGCTCCATATCAGACACATCAACGACATACACGCCGTCCTCGTTGCCTGAGATATACGCCAAAGAATCCACCAGTTCGATCCCGTACGCGAACGAGCCGAGCTTGAGCGTCGCAACCTCCTGAGGGCGACGCGGCAAACGCACATTCCAGATCGTCAGCCCAGCCTCTTTGTCAGCGATCAACGCGTGCTCGCCATCCAACACCACGCAGAACGGCTCGTGCCCAGTCGCCGTCGCGCTCACGCGACGAATGAACTTCTCTTTGGACACATTGAGAACCACTAGCCCCTCATTCCGATTGCACACGTACGCCAGGTTATCCCGGACAACGATGTGCGGGTTCCATCTCTCCAGAACCCGCTTGCTCAACTGTTTCGGATCTGATGCATCTGATATATCAAATGAAATCACATCGCCACTCGTACAGCTCACAAACACACGATTGCCATCAATCGCGAGCCCCTTCGTCTCCCCGATCTCATCGACATGACCGATGGCCTCCGGGGACTCCAGATCACTGATGTCGATGATGTGCATGCCATTACCACTCGCCACATAGGCAAACCCATCCAGAATCTCGATCTGATACACCATCGAGTCCAACGCAACCCGACCCATCGGCTGCGGCTCATCGCCTCTGCTCACATCGAAGATCGCAACGCCACCCCGGTATCCAACAAACGCATGATTGCCATCTACCTCAACAGCCATTGTGAACCCGGGTATCTCGACGGTATTCACTATCCGCGAATCCTCAGCCACTCCCGAGGGCGATCCAAACATCATCGATACTCCCGCAACAATCGCACACATCAACATGACAATCTCCTTCTAACTTGATAAAGCGTTGAATGTTTCCATATTAACACGATCAGCGATTTAAATCCATGATGCAGATCGCTCGCTGAACTCTGGTCGATGATTCTCCTCACGATCTATACCAAATCAAACCACATCCACGCCCCCCGCGCCAACAATCCCCTGTGCCCTCTCCCCTCTTCTCACCAGACTCCGACTCCCCAGACACCGTCCCGGGAAAAGTCCTCTACCACGCCGCAACGCCGGTCCGCTTTGTCATCTTCGCATTCCTCTCCTTCCACCCAAACGCCATGCCCTGGCTCACCCGCGCCAATTACGCCCGTGAGCTGCGAGCCGCGTTCTTCATGCCATGGGCCATCGCCGCCACAGAAGGCGGCGTCATCGGCTTTATCGTCCGCAAGCTCTACGACGGCGTCGTCCCCGACAACACCCTCAACTACGCCGCAGGCGCACTCATCGCCGCGCCCGCACTCGCCAACATCACCTCATTCCTCTGGGCCATCCTCGCACGAGGAAAACGCAAGATCCCCTTCATCACCGCACTCCAGCTCGGCGTGCTCATCTGCGTCGCACTCATGGCCGTCTCCCCCAAGACGCCCCACGGGCTCGTCCTCATGGTCACCGCCGCATTCGGGGCGAGAACCCTGCTCGCAGGGATCGTGACCATCCGCGCCACCGTGTGGGGCGTCAACTACCCCGCGCAGCGTGCAAAGGTCACCGGCAAGTTCCAGACCGTCTCCGTCACCATCACCTCACTCATCGCCATCGGCATCGGCGCAGCAATGCAGGCCAACGAAGACGCATTCAGAGTCTTCTTCCCAGCCGGCGGCTTCATCGCACTCGCAGGCGTCTCATCCTTCGCACGCGTCCGCCTCCGCTCCGAACGCTCCATCCTCCGCGAAGAAGAATGCGACGCCAAACGCAACGAGGGCTCACGCTTCCGCGCCCTCATCCGCGTCCTCATCGACGACACAAGCTACCGCAACTACCAGATCTGCCAGCTCCTCATCGGCATGGGCAACATGATGTCCTGGACCCCCTTCGTCATCATCGCCAAGCAGCAGTTCAACCTCGACTACCTCCCCGGCATCCTCCTCACCCAGGTCGTCCCCCTCGCCATGATGCCCTTCACCATCCCCCTCTGGGCCAAGCTCCTCGACTCGGTCCATGTCATCCAGTTCCGCGCCATCCACTCATGGATCTTCGTCGCCACCATGCTCCTCGCCCTCATCGCCGGGCAGACCAACACCCTCTGGCTCCTCTTCGCCGCATCCGTTCTCCGCGGCATCGCCTTCGGCGGCGGCGCCCTCGCCTGGAACCTCGGGCACCTCTCCTTCGTCAAGCCCGAAAAATCTCAGGACTACATGGCCGTCCATGTCACCCTCACCGGCTTCCGAGGCCTCACCGCCCCCTTCATCGGCGTCGCCATCTACAACGCCATCGAATCCCGTTACCCGGGAGAGGGCTCGTGGGCATTCGCGATCGCCCTCGCGATCACAACAGTGGGGGCGCTCGGGTTCTATTACCTCTACCGCAAGCTCAGGGCGTGAAAAAAGCCCCTGCGGGGCTAGAGTAACTCTGATGTGGTGGCCGGAAAATTAAGGGCAGTTTTGGAAAGACCATGTCAGCCAAATGTCGTCATACAGAGCTGCTTTGCTAATCCATAGCTGAACATCATCACAGTCAATATCTCCATCGAGATCGAGATCTCCCTCCCAAGCTCTTGGGAAAGTGATCGGGAGTGATTGAGAGTTGTTGTAAACGGTTTGGCCCTCGTCGAGTGTCACTTCACCATCCCCATTCAGATCCGCAAGAAACCACGGTTTGTCACTGAAGTCGAGAGGCTTCCCGTCGTCATACCAGATCCAGCGGATCAAGTCTACTGATGGATCATAAGTAGTGATGGGGTTTGGCGTGCTTGGATTGTTGTCTGGGTCATCAACATAGAGTCTTGAAGCCCCCCAAGCCCAAGGTGTAAAACCTCTGGCGATATCGTCAATTATCTCCTCTTGAGTGTAAACTCTGGCACCATAGTTCTCGGTCGGATGATAATCATAAAACACATTCAACTCTGCGGTGGGGTAGCTGGATAAATCCCACTCCCTGTTTGCATCAATTGAGTTGAAGTTGAGACGGTAGGCATCAATCACAAACGGATTATTGACGACTCGGTGCTCGTCGAGGTCGCCACTGGGTTCGGCGACTCCCCCATTGAAGATCTTCGTACATACCGGATGCTCGCCAATGATATGCACATTTGCAAACGCCGGATGATTCCATAACCGATAGAGCGAATCTGATCGTGCCTCGGGGTCACCATCAGGCACGCTCGGGTTCGTGAGCCCGCCAACATGGTCAAAGATAAACTCCGTAACGCCGATGTCCTCCCAAGGTTTGATATTGCGGTACATCGCCCAGACATGAGAAAGAAAATCAGCATTCAATGGATCACTGCTGTGCAGCGTAGACCAAGGATCGCCGTACTGAAAACCGATATACACACCAACGGTGATCGGGTCGCTGGTATTCAGGTTTTTTTCTGCGATCCACCACGCGAGCCCTCCGCTGTTACTCGTACAATCAATAGTATCTGCCAGATCTTCACGAAGTTCAGCATCAAGCGACCACCAGCCCGCATTGGGTAGGTCGCTCTTCCCATTTCCCGCCGTGTGCAAATAGTCAAAGCCAGCAGGGCGGTTGATAATGAACCTGCGGAAACCGCGATCATACCCTTCCTCAAGCAGGGCAATGAGCATGTCCACCGCATCAACAATACCATTCCCATCTGTTGTGCCTTCAACGAATTCACTATGAACGGAAAGCGGTATAACTGAACCACTGATCGGGTTGCCGTTCTGGCTCATCTCAAGCCCATCGTCCGTTCGGTCTCGCCACCATCCCCGTCGGCCGAGTTGAAGTGGATCGTACTGGTCATTGTTGGCGTTTGTTGTAAAACCCTCAAAGGTCAGGATGACGTACCCAAAATCGTGATTCGGATCGTAAACAGGAAACGCAGGGTCTCCTAGTTCTGCCATCGTTTCTGCTTCGCCAACACCGATGTACAGATCAAGATCCGTGTAGCCGGATGGATAGATGGGCGTCTCGCTCCCATCCTCAAATGGTACTGGCGTAACTTGCGCCATGGTTGGCAGACATGTGCCACTTAAGAGGAGGAAGGTGATAGTATATTTGTGTGAGTTAATCATTTTTTCCTTTCATGGAATTAATTCTGGTGTACTGCATTGCAATAAGCAGTTTGCCCTATAGGCGATAAGTGTTATCGGAAGCTGTCTCGGGTCGACTTAAAAATATTCGCTTCCTCGCCTGGAACCTCGGGCGCCTCTCGTTCGTCAAGCCCGATAAATCTCAGGACTACATGGCCGTCCATGTCACCTTAACCGGTCTCCGAGGCCTCACCGCCCCCTTCCTCGGAGTTGCTATTTACAATGCTATCGAAAGCCGATACCCTAGTGAGGGTTCATGGTCATTCGCCCTCGCGCTGTGTATTATCACTGCAGGTGCATTGGGCTTTTATCATCTGTATTCAAAACTCGGTTTTAATTATTCGGAGATCTAGTTTGGTTAGCGCAATAGGAGACCCGCGAATAGGACCTCTTCCCAATTTCATAGTTATTGGCGCGGCAAAATCAGGTACAACGACATTGTACAATTACTTGGATTCTCATCCTTGTATAGCCATGTCTGCGATTAAGGAGCCATGTTTTTTTGATCATAATGTGTCGTGGGAAAAAGGGTGGGATTGGTATAGAAAGCTTTTTGCTCATGCGCAGCAATTCCAAATTTGCGGTGAAGCTTCGACGAACTATACTCGGTTTCCGCAGGTGACGGGCGTGCCTGAGAAAATTGCGAATTATATGCCGGATATCAAGCTAATTTATATTATTCGCGACCCTGTTGAGCGTGCGTATTCGCATTATGTGCATAGACACGTTAAAGAGTTGTTCCCGGGGAAGCCTTTTCGTCAAGGGTTTGAGGAGTTCGTTGCAAATGACCCTATGTGTATTGATAGCAGTGACTATCTCATGCAGATTAAACAGTATTTGAGATATTTTTCGAAGGAGCAGCTGCTCGTAATTCGGTTTGATGATCTTGTAAAGAGTGCTGAAACTGTATTGACTCAGGTATTTTTGTTTTTGAGTGTTGATCCTAATTGTGGGGCAAAAAGAGGTGGGCGGTCTGCATTCAAACAGTGCAGTTACTTTTCGTGAACATCAGCTCCGTAAGCAAATAACTAGGCCGCTAAAAAGAATTCCCGTGCTTAAAAATTTAGCATCGCGAGTACCGGAGGGTTGGCGAGAATTTGCATATGCGGGATTGAAAAAAATGCCATATGCCAAAGGAGTTGCCGCGAATTATGTTCCGCCGCCGATGGGTTTGGAAATGCAAGAAAAACTACGGGCTAGGTTTGCCGAAACGAATAAAGAGCTTTCTGAGTTGGTCGGAATTGATTTGTCAGACTGGGCGAAATAAAAACCTGTTTTCTTGAGTCGCAGGTTCTCGCCTGACTGTCGCGAATAGTCAGGCTCACCTGGTCATCGAAGTTGTCAGGATTGTTGAAGATCGTAATAGTCCTAATGATATCATTAGTATCATCTGAGTCGAGCCAGACCAAGGCGCAGCAGTTGGTGCCCTGTGTGATCTCAACATCCCATACGTTCGACAGGATCGGATCTTGCGTGATCACAACGGTAGCGTTGTTTGTTTGAGGTGAATAAACATCACCGAGAGTCGGGGTGACTGCTGCTGCTAATCCAGCTGCCAATACTACTTTTGAATACATGTCTTTCTCCTTCAAGGAAAATACATAAAACAGTGCGCTGTCATACAAGACGGCGCAGAAACCACAAATAGAAATCAGGAATTAAGGTCATAGCCCGCACTCATTGCATAAAGCCCTAGAAACACCCGCACATCATCAAGGTTAAACACGCCATCGAGACGAAGATCTGCCCGATGATCCTGGTCAATAAACCAACGCAGGAAACGGGCGACATCGAAGTAGTTCACAGTGCCGTTCTGATCAAGATCAACAGGTAGTTGTGGCGTTGTCGCGATCCGTAGCGCATAGTTAGAGCAGCAAGCATTGAGCGATCTTCCATACCCAATGATGTCGTTGGAGAAAATATCCCCATAACGATCCTCCCAGTGCCCCGATCCACCTGCAAGCCGACGGGACCGGTTCGTGCCTGAGATCGTCTCGGTGAACTCAGGGTGCCCTCCGGCCATGTCGAAGATGCCCCACGGGCTCGGCACATCGGGATACGACAACACGTCGAGCGGAAACAGATCTAAATCATCACCCGCGTTCCGCTCGCCGCCATCCTCGGGTAAGCCCGCCTGCGGCTCAACGTCCGAGCCGTTCTGAAAGCGCCAGTATCCACCCGTACCGTTGTCCTTGTAAGGATCCCAATATCCGGCCTTGATCCATTCATCCCAAGTCGGGAAGAAAAACCGGGCGCCCGGGCTCCGTGCCGTTTGATGTTGCCATACACCATCGCTGTCCTGAGCGAACGTTGAGGTGTTATATACCCCTGTCTCGAACGCCCATTCCTCGACCACCTTGCCATGGTGCAGCCAGTTGAGATACCGCGCCGCGTACTCCCAGCTCATATCGGCAACGCGGTGGGGCGAGATACCGTCGAGAATGTGAACCTGCCCAAAAGCAGCTCGGATCCCGAGCCCAGTGAACCAAGTGAAGCCGATATCACTGCCTGTGTTTTTAACATAAAACGGGTAGTACGCCTCGACAAACTCGAAGTACTGCCCGACGCTCACCTCCGTAGTCGCCATGTGGTACTCGGAATCGACCCCGCCAATCCGTTCGTCTGGGAAGAAGGGTACCTCAAACTCATTCGTATCCCGGTTGCCAGGATCCCCGATCAATGCGAACTCATAACCGTCGATAGACAACGAATCTCCCCCCGCGGCCATCCCACACGCAAGCCCCGCCCAAATCATGCCGCTCATCATCGCCATCCGAATCATCGCTTGTTCCTTCCACAAAAGTAAGGCAAATGTTTGGGCAAGTCAAGTGCGTCGAGCAAAAGCATCCCAGCACTATATCTTCCGATAACATCGGGCTTTTGGTTGCGTCAACCTTCATGAAGCGTCAATGTAAAGATAAATACCGGGTATGAGAACGCGCTGTCGCGGAGATGATCTCAATAGTGGATTCCGAGAGCGATGTTGAATCCGGAGAGTTTGGCTCACTTTTCACTCGCATACGACCCGCCTCGCATTAATTTATAATCCTCTGTAGGGGTTCGCTCGCTGTGTGCGCGTGGGAACTCTTGTCCCATATGCGCACATATCGGTCGTAAAAACCCTCTCCGCTCGGAGAGCAAATCTGCATCTTCGCACTCAAAGAGCAGGGGTGCGAGAAGCTTCTACGGCCTTCATCCGAACTTGACCCGGGACGGGCTCAGAGCCGGAAAGCCTCCTGATGCGTGAAAAACCCACACGGCTTGGGCAAATATACCCACAAATTCTTGATTCCGGACTCGCATAAACTCATTTATCTGGTAGGATCAAGTCCTCGTGAGGGGGATCGTCGCTGCGTGTGCGCGTCTTGAGCCCATGGACACAATCACACAGCGCCGTGAACCAGCACTCCGTTCGGGGTGCGATTTTGTACGCTTGCGTCCTATGAGGCAGGGATAGCAGGCAGTGTGTGTGAATGCCTCAGTGTGTTATAGAGAAAGAGAGAAAAGAGAAATGAACAAGATCGCAATGATCGCAGGTATGGCTGTCGTCGCAACCGGCGCAACAGCAGATGTCCTCCTCGAGATCGACCTCTCCACCGCCAATCAGGTCACCATCAGCGCGACCAGCGGCCTCGCTTCGCAGTCCGCTTCGGCCTCGAACTTCACAGGCTTCCTCCTCGCCGACTTCTTCACCACCCCCGGCGCCGGATTCGGTGGCGTCCTCGGCGCAGACTCCGGCGACCTCACCACCTTCAACAACCCCTCCGACGGCACACCTTCGGGCTTCGTCGGCTCCTCAAGCGTCGGCCTCAACATCTGGAGCTTCTCCAGCGACGGCACCGTCGGCGTTGACGCCGGTGCTCAGGCATTCTCCGGTTCCGCGACATGGACACTCGACGCACTCCAGTACGCCGACTTCCTCGATGGCGCAACCTCCGGCGACATCTACTTCGACGCGGACACCGACGACGACATCGGCAACGGTGCGATCCTCATCGGTCAGTACAATGTCGTCCCCGCACCCAGCGCGCTCGCGCTTCTGGGCATGGGCGGCATGGTCGCAACCCGTCGCCGTCGCTAAGACGCGACACGCATCACCCTCTTTGGGTGGTGTTCTTTCTGAAACTCAAAACCAGCAGCGCAGACTCAATCGAGTCTGCGTTGTTTTTTATTACGCAAACGCAAAGTGATTCCGTTTCAAGACGCCATCAAGTTTGTCAACGAAAAGCTTTCCCGCTCCAAATCTCGTGCGGTGCGCGGTAAACTGCGCTGACACATCACACCAAGTCACTCACAGTGAGAGGGATCACAATGAAACTGACAAAGCACTTCGCCGCAATCGCGCTTGCCGTAGCAATCGCAACAAACATCACCTATGCAGAGCCGGTGCCAAGCGAGTTCACCTATCAGGGCGTGCTCGAAGTCGACGGCGAACCCGTTCAAACCGATGCGGATTTCATCATCCGCCTCTACGACGGCCCAACACTCATCACAAGCATCTCCAGACTCGCAACACCAGTCCAAGACGGACAGTTCCTGCTGGAGCTCTCCTTCAGCCCCGCGCTCTTTGACGGAACCGAGTACGATCTCGAGTTCCTCGTCCGCTCACCGGCGGGCATCGGCGCCTACACCATTCTCGGGTCGCGCCAGCCGCTCAAGACCACGCCCTACGCATACCACGCCAACACCGCGAACACGCTGCTCGCACCCGCCACCATCTCACTTGATGACACGACGCCAACGCTCACCCTCGAGCAGGACGGCACGGATAATGACTCCAAGGCCCTCCGCGCAACACGAGGGGTCGGAACCAGACTCGACGGCTCGTACATCGACCGAGTCGTCGATGTCGAATCCGACGACACGCCGATCGGCATCATCGCCGCAGCACAGAACTTCCCGCTCGTTGGCATCCTCGATGCAAACTCAAGCAGCTTCAACACGGCAGCGATCCTCGGCGAGGTTGATTTCGGTGGTCAGAGCGGAGCATACGGCCTGTGGGGACTCAACCATGCATTCGGCACCGCAGCCAGACTCGCAACAAGCGAGTTCGGCGGAGACTTCTCCGGCGATCTCAGAACTAACGGCGATATCTCTCGCGCCTACAGCTTCGGGAGTTTCGACCTCGCAGCACCCATCGCATACGGTTACATCAACACCGACGGCTCCATCGCCTCAGGAACACCCAACTTCTCCTGTGTCTGGAACTCCACCTCACAGCGCTACGAAATCGAAATCGATGACGAGTCATACTTCTTCAACAGCTATGTCACCGTGGCCACAACCGTTGCCAGCAACGCAAGCATCAGGACCAGCTCCGTCAGCGGCCGCCTCCTCATCTATATTGAGAGCACCATAAACCAAGCCGACCTCCAGGCCGGATTCCAGTTTGTAACATACAAACCAGGTGGCGCAGCAGCAGTCGCCGGCCAACGCCGCGCACCCCTCATCCCACTCGGAGCCACAATCACCGACGAGGTCCTCTATCCCAACTCAGGATACAGCCAGCCGCGCACACCCGTCATTGTCGAGCCAACATCAGTAAGCCCACTCAAGTCGACCGCCGACTAACCAACCGCTCAACCCAAACACCCAAAGCGCCCCGCCCGGGGCGCTTTTTCATACCCACACACACCACCAAACCCACGCCAAACCCGCTAAACTACCCTTTCAAAATCACCACACCCTCCCGGGACGGAGCCCAAAGCATGAAAATCCACGAATACCAGGCACGCGACCTCCTCTCCTCCTACGGCATCCCCGTCCCCGCAGGCGAGGTCATCACCGCCGCCGACCAGGCAACCCAGGCCTACAAATCCATCGCCGCCACCCAGGAATCAACCCTCGCCGTCGTCAAGGCACAGGTCTTCGCAGGCGGCCGCGGCAAAGCCGGCTTCGTCAAACTCGTCAACTCCGCCGAGGAAGCACACGAAGCCGCAAAGTTCATGCTCTCCAACAAAATGGTCTCCGTCCAGACCGGACCCGAAGGCCTCGATGTCAACAAGGTCCTCATCGCCGCCGGCGTCGACATCGCCGAGCGCGAACCGGGCAAAGCCGATGAGTACTACATCGCCATCACCACCGATCGCAACACACGACAGAACATGATGATCGCATCACGCGAAGGCGGCGTCGAAATCGAAGAAGTCGCCGCAAACACGCCAGACGCAATCGTCAAAACCCCAATCCACCCAATCCTCGGCCTCCAGCCCTACCAAGCACGCGAAGTCGCATTCAAGCTCGGGTTCAAGGGCAAGCAGATCAACCAAGCCGTCAAGATCATGCTCGGGCTCGCCAAGCTCTACACCGACAAAGACTGCTCACTCGCCGAGATCAACCCGCTCATCGTCACACCCGCAACCGAGTCCGACCCACACGGCAAAGTCATGGCCATCGACGCCAAGTTCGACTTCGATGACAACGCAACCTTCCGCCACAAAGACATCGCCGAGCTCTACGACCCCTCCGAAGACAACCCCGCAGAAGTCCGCGCCTCCAAAATGGGCCTCTCCTACATCGCCCTCGACGGCAACATCGGCTGCCTCGTCAACGGCGCCGGCCTCGCCATGGCCACTATGGACACCATCAAGCTCGAAGGCGGAGACCCCGCAAACTTCCTCGATGTCGGCGGCTCCGCAACCGAAGAAGCCGTCACCGAGGCATTCCGCATCATCCTCTCCGACGACGCCGTCAACGGCATCCTCGTCAACATCTTCGGCGGCATCATGCGCTGCGACATCATCGCCCAGGGCATCGTCAACGCGGCTAAGGAGATCGGATTCACCATCCCCCTCGTCGTCCGCCTGGAAGGCACCAATGTAGACGCCGGCCGCAAGATCCTCGAAGAAGCATCAGGCGACCTCCCAACCCTACAAGCCGCGACCGATCTGGGTGACGCGGCACAGAAGGTTGTTGCGGCGGTGGGGTGATTTGCATCGAAGCTCTTGTGGGTAGCTTCTGTTTGGGGGTGGGTGTGACATTAAAGTTCAAAAATAGCTTTAAGCTAGGATTGGTCCTGCTAGTAAATGTGTTAATCTACACACAGTTGTTGAATATTGAAAGCGTTGTCTCTGGAGCCCCGTTTTTATCGCGGCCACCCTCTGGCGTGGCATTGTCTGTAGGGGCGATGGCGATTGCTGCGTCACTTGTTGTTGCATTAGTTCCGCCGGATATCAAGGCGAAAATAATTTTCTGCAGATGGCGCAACCCTCTTCCGGGCTGCGTGGCTTTCAGTGTCCACATGCTCAATGACGACAGGATTGATCGATCTGCAATTTTGGCAAAATATAACAATTTGCCAAGCGATCCAAAGAGGCAAAATGCTTTGTGGTATAAAATTTACAAAAAACACTGTGATGATCCTTCTGTCCTTGATGCCCATTGTGGATATCTGTTTTACAGGGATTATGCAGTTATGGCGGCTGCATTGCTAGTGACGGGCGCTCTAGTATCGATAGTGGTTTATGGGGATTTATTGTTATCGATATTGACTATTATTGTTACTGGTGTCCAGGCGTTGCTAGCGTGTGTTGCTGCTCGGATTGATGGGGTGCGTTTGGTCAAGAATGTTCTGAGTTGTGAATCTGCGCATTCAGATTAGGGGGGTGGTGTGGACGATTACTACGAGATAGATTTTCTAAAAGTCGAAAGCCAAGGGAGTGGCGATGCTATCACTATTCGGTACTCGGTGAATGGGCA
The DNA here is from genome assembly GCA_965216865.1 of Phycisphaerales bacterium. GTDB lineage: Bacteria > Planctomycetota > Phycisphaerae > Phycisphaerales > UBA1924 > UBA1924. Next base: position 738,411 of record OZ244206.1, on the reverse strand, counting down.
ACAGAGTGTACACGTTGTTGATGGTGGTTATCTGGACACCGGCAGGGATGTGGTTGGTCACTTGCAGAAGTTTTATGGTTCAAATGTTGTCATAGACAATGTTGTGTTGACCCATGGCGATCAGGATCACGCTGGCGGTCTTCGCCATGTTTTGAATACATTGCCTGTGCGACGTCTCTGGATGCATAGGCCTTGGCTGTACTCTCAGGAGTTACTGCCGTTTTTTCCTGGGTATCAAACATCAGCTTCATTGGCGAATAAATTTCGAGAAATTTATTCAAATATTGATGCTGTTGAGAAAGTGGCTATTTCACGTAATATTCCAATAAACGATCCATTTCAGGGGTCTTATATTGGCGAGTTCTTGGTCACGCATCCTACAAAAGATCAATATTTGTATTTGCTGCGAAGATCAAACAAAACTCCAGCTTCGCGTTTGGAAACCGCTACAGGTTTGCGTGCTGTCCTAAAAATTGTAGAGGAGAGGACGAGAAAAATTGTTAAGTTGATAGCGGCAGGCTGGGGCGATGAAAAATTTTCGAGCGATGAGACATCTGCTGAGAATGAAATGAGTGTTGTTCAGTATGCAGAAATTGCGGGTAGAAAAATATTATTGACCGGTGATGTCGGTCGTGAGGGTTTACGCGAGACAGCTCGTTTCTTGACTAGCATTGGAGTTGCTCTTCAAGAATTTTGGGTTTTTCAGGTTCCGCATCATGGGTCGCGTAAAAATGTATCGACCGACACTTTAGATGCTCTCTTAGGTCCAAGGCTTGCTGCGCCTCTGCCCAAAGGCCAGGAGCGATTCTGTGCAATTATTTCTTGCTCGGATTCAGATGGCGATCATCCCCGGAACGCAGTGATACGGGCAATGGTGCACCGAGGTGGGCATTGGTCAACAACAGAGACTAAATCTATATGTGCAGCGTGCAACATTCATCGAGAGGGATATTCGTCTATTGAGTCTGGAGATTATCCCGGTACGCAAGAAGCTTGATAGTCATTGTGTTTGTCGGGTGCCGGGTGCCCTCCTTCCCCCTCTTCATCCTGATGTTCATTGCCTTTATAGAATCCTCAACGCACGCCTCTAGCAAGGGCGGCTTAGCGTTGAGCAACTCAAGAAGTGGATGAAGGTCCTCCTCATCATCTATGTCGCCCTCTTCGTCGCCGCCTACATCGCGATCGAATGGGTCCACTATCTGAAATAAGATGATTAAGTGATCACCATCCTCCTCATCCTCCTCGCCATCTTCCTCCCGCCCCTCGCCGTCGCCATCAAAGACGGCGTCCGCCTACAGTTCTGCGTCAACCTCGCCCTCTACCTCTTCGCCATCGCCCTCGCCATCAGCGGCAACCCGCCCTTCACCCTCTTCGCCATCGCCCACGCGATCTGGGTCGTGTGTACCGCGGACTGAACGTCGGGATTCCCCTCCGCAACAATCCCTAGTGCAGCTCTACTCCATCCTCGTCATCACGATCATCTTCCCCCTCGCGGTCCACTACTTCTTCGTGACCCGACTCGGCCTCAACGAGCTCGCCTACATCATGCTCTTCATCTACGCCCTCGCCCTCTTCACTCTCGGCTACCCCCTCGTCGCCATCTTCTCACTGGCCTATATCGCCGTCATCTTCCTCTACGACTACCTCGCCATCAAATAGCACCCGCCTCCCTACATCCTTCCCCAGTCATCTGGAGGAGCCAGGTGCCCTTCTTCGGCTCGTAGAGCGAAAGAGGACGATGAGCAATTTGCTCGCTTTTACTATGCACCACCTTGAACGCCTGTCCGCAGGCGCTGCTCTGATCAGATACTCTGGTCGTAGGGGTAGTCAGGCAGGCGGCGTTAAGTTAGGGGTGAGGTAGGGTATTGTTGATGTAGTGTGTGCTTTGTGTTATTGTGAGTGCACATCGCTTATTTATCTGGGGGGATGATGAATCCATATCAAAAAAGAGAGCCTCGATATCTTCCTAAAGACAAGGTGACTGCGGTAATTGTGTCGCAAGAACATGGCAACAGATCTGCTGAAGGTTTTGTCGCAAATCTCCATCGGTGTGGTTGCTGCATAGAGATAAAGAGCGACAGCGGTGTGCTTCCCAGTGGTAACTGCATAGTAAAAATGAAGCGAGCGGGAAATGTTGAGGCGCAAACGGTTGCCAAAATCGTCGAGGTTCGAGAACTAAAGCCAAGCCGAGCGCAGAGTAAGTTGAGTAAGTTAAGATATCACATCAAGTATGATGAAGAGATGGGTGTGGAGGAGGTGGATCGAGTAACTTCGGGTGAGATTGTGCCCAAAGATGCTCCGCCAAAGAAGATTGATGTAGAATTTGTTAAGTCAGAAATGGAATGGCGGTCCGCGCATATACAGTATAGGAATAGCAATCTGCTGAAAGCGTTCGGTCTATATGCAACGGCTTTGGGTGGGATCTTTGCGTATTCCGCTATTGGGTTTCAGCTTCTAGGTAACTCATCGACTTCTAATGAGTCTAGGTATGTTTTTTCATTTGCTGGTATAGGAATGGTTTGGGTACTGTTTCTTGCAGGTATTTTTCTGGTTCGTCTTGCGGGCTACACGGTGTGCAGCAATGTGATGAATCGGAAGCGGATGGTGGCTTTGCGGGCTGCTTATGGAAAGAGCGTAGGAGTGCTGCCGTATTTGCCTCCTCCTTTAAAAGCTGAGGATGTTTGGATTGCTGGCGGGGCGAAAGCTTTCCCCGAGTACTTCGCAGTCATAAACTCTCTCGTTCTTCTATTTCACCTTCCGCTGCTTTATTTGATAAACTACGAAAGCGACATGGCTTTGCACACTTCTATTGGTAATACGGTTATAATATTTCTTGTGGTCGCTGTGTTTTATCCTCGCAGTTGTCATAGATATCGCGCGGATATATTTATGGCAGAGAGGTTTTATGAAGAGCGCCCCCCAGATTCCCCGCTAGGCAGGTCTACTCCGGCGGAACTTAGGGGGCTATACAATCTTGAGTTAGTACAGCGAGAGAGAACAGCAAGACAAAGCCAAGTTCATTGGTTAGTGGTTTATTATTTGTTGTCCATATTTCTTGTGGCTTTAATTCAAACGTACTATCGCTCTGAGGGCGAAGTCAGGGATATCATGCTTTTGATCACTTTAGGCTTGTTTGTCTTAGTGGCTTATTTGAGATACCGGACGCTTGACTATAGAATTCCAAAGAAGCGGGGTAAGCCGTAGTACATCGGGAGTCATGCAGCTCCCGTCCCCGGCTCCTGCATGTCCTTGAACATTCCAGGAACATACAACAGTCCCCATCACCCGCATGTCCTAGATCCGCCTGTGCGGGCCACCCTATTCTCCGCGCCCTCTCCGCGCCCTCTCCGCGCCCCTCCGCGCCCTCTTCGCGTCCTCTGCGTTCAAAAAAGAACCCACCGAACGCACCACCCTCAATCCTCCCACAACCCGTGCTCAATCCCCCCGAGGATATAAATCGCAAAGGTCCCCTGCCCCGGGATCTCCATCGGCCCGATCGCAATCTCCGCGCCCTGACCCTTCGCCGCCTTCACCGCCGCCTCGATGTCATCCGTCAGGACATACGGCCGAACCACAGGCGTCTCCGTCGCCCGCATCGGCGCCCGCACCGACACCACACCCCCGTCACGCAACGCCGCCGTCCGCGCATTCCCAAGTTCGGGCACCGCCTCACCAAACGACACCCCATGCACCGCCTCCAGCGTCGCGATGGTCGCCTCAAGCTCCGCCGTCACGATCTCAAGAAACCGCACCTGCATCGCCTTCTCCTCATTCTTCAATCGCTCCCCATCCCGCGCCCCGCCGATCATCCCCGCCGAAAGAACAGCCCCAACCACCAGCACCACACCCATCACACCCGTAAATCCATGCATGCCTTTCATTCCCCGGCTCCTTTCACATGTGCCTGTTTTCCAACCCCGCCACTCTACCACATCCCGCACCCACCCCCAAACTCCGCCAAGTGCCCGATGATGAGGGGTGCCCTGCTTTGACCCGAAGGGCAAAGCAGGATCTCGCTTGCAGTGTGCCACGACTCGCCGCATGGCAGCGGTGAGTGCCTCTTTAGAATCAACCACGAATGATGTATACTCTCACATGGAATACCCGAATCAGCGAGTCGGGGCATGCGGACAACGGTGCTCATTCGTACTCGTGTGTGGAATACGCATTCGAGAGGTGAAGCGTGCCTTTGTTCAATATCAATGATGACTCGATCTGTGCTATCGAACCCACTTCATTCCAAGCAGAGGGAATCCAAGAGCGTGCAGATCTACAGCGTCTCTTGCGCGCTTCGATAAGCGTGCTCGATGACTCGCTGATGGTCATCGCTGAAGAGTTCGGCAACTGGGAAGATTCGCGCCGCCGAATCGACCTGCTCTGCATCGATCAGGACGCCAACCTCGTTGTCGTCGAAATCAAACGTACGGAAGACGGCGGTCACATGGACCTTCAATCCATTCGATACGCGGCCATGATCTCATCGATGACATTCCCGAACGCCGTCGAAGCACATGCTCAGTATCTCAAAGCGAACGGTAACGAGGCTGCAAACGCCGAAGACGCAATTCTTCAGTTCCTCGGCTGGGAAGAGCCTGAAGAAGACAACTTCGGCAACGATGTGCGCATCCTCTTGGTCTCGGCAGAGTTCTCGAAGGAAATTACAAGTTCGGTACTCTGGCTCAACGAACGAGACCTCGATATCAGATGTGTCCGAATCAAGCCATACAAACTCAATAGCCAGTTGCTTCTGGATGTTCAGCAGATCGTGCCGCTCCCAGAAGCATCCGATTATCAAACACGAATCAAAGAAAAAGCAATCGAGAAGCGAAAGCTCTCAAACTTCAACCCTGATTTCACAAAGTATGATCTCACAATCGATGGCAAGGTCTACAGCAGGCTCCCCAAGCGAAGACTGATATACGAGGTTGTCAAGGCGTGCTTGGCAAGTGGAGCATCGCCTGAAGAACTAACCATTGACATGCCTCACGCCGGCACGAGGTGGCTCGTCATCGACGGTGAAGTAGATGCAGATGTCTTCGCAGAGAAGGCAAGCAAGATCAAGAACTCGCGAGGGACATACAAGGAACTCCGTAGGTATTATGTCGACGCAGAGGATCTGTTTTACCATGGTGGTAAAACCTATGCGCTAACCAACCAGTGGGGGGTCAAAGCGCCACCTGCTGCAAAAACGCTGATAGAGAAGTGGTTGTCCGGAAGAGCAAGCTTCACTGAGTCACAAGAAGATTGAGTTGCCATCAGGTCACCGTTTCCCTCTTCCCGCCTCTTCGCCCTTCGAGTCCTTCACGTTCAATCCCTTTGCACCAGCCGGGGGCCTTGCTTACGCACAGCTTAAGCAGGATCTCGGGTGCCGTCACCGGCTTCTGCATGTCCTTCAAAGCATCCAAAGAACATGCAGGACATTGCGTCAGTACGCCCTGAGCCCGTCGGTACCCATCCAGACCTTGCACCACTGGCAGCCCACTGGTAAGGTGATTCAAGCACACAAAGGGGGAAACCATGAAGCACGCAACACACCGGATCATCGCCATCGCTGCACTCATCATCACCGCGTTCACACTTGCCGGAGCAGCCTCAAAGGCACCCGAAGGTGTCAGCGGCTCCATCTACTTCCGCGACGGGCGAGTCGTCGAGTTCAGCAGTCTCGGTGAGGTTGATGATCTGTGGGTCTACGCACTCGTCGGCAAAATGGGCCTGCAGAACGTGGCCTACAAGCTCTCCGATTTCTCACAGATCCAGTTGCCGAACAAGAAAGACGAGTATTACAAAACCGGCGGCAGCGAGGCAATAGTCTTCAGTCGCACCGGTGAGCGATTCACCATCGACGACGCCTCCTTCAAAAGAAACCCCGGCGATAGCACGCTCTACCTGTCCTACGTCTACCTCGATCCGATCACGCGAGCACGCCGACAGGGCACCGACGCCTTCCAGGACATCTCTCACATCGAGTTCGGCGAACACGCCGGCCGCTGGAAGCATAACCCGAAGAACAACGCCTACTTCCCCTCCAACTACAACTTCGACCCATTCACCGGCGACAAACTCGAATGGATCGACGAACCCCAACCTACCGACGATCACGACGCCCCCTGATCGCCTCCCTCATCCGCAAAAAAACACCCCGCATCACCGCATCTGTGCGCAGAATTCTGTCACTACACCACGCCGCACTTGAGCCGACGAAACAACCCAGTACAATTCCATCAACCCCGCATCCAGCGCCCCCATTCATTCGAGCGACCAGCCGAAAGGGGCGATCATGCGCACAGCAACACAAACACATTCGAACGCAGCCACAGAAGTCTCATCGGAGTCCTCTCCCTCTTGTCCCTCCCCGCGCACCGAGGCGAGGTGGACCGACGAAGTCGGCTCGGAGGGGTCTTTCCCATCTCCTGCTGATCCCCAATCCCCAATCCCTGATCCCTCTCTTCCTCCCCCCCTCACCGAAGCGCTGCTCGAGGACCTCCTCAACCCCGCCATGTCGCCCATCCTCATCTGCAAAGTCCACAACATCACCCTCGCCCAACTCGACGACCTCACGCAGAGCGACCAATACCGGCGCACCATCGCCCACATCAAAAGCGTCCACGCCGCCCGCCGCGAGGCCATCCACGAAGAGCTCCAAACCCAATCCCTCGCCGCACTCCGCGATGTCGTCACCGACACCACCGATCTCCACCTCGCCTCCCCCGCGCTTGCGGGGGAGGTGGCTCGCGCAGCGAGACGGAGGGGGTCTTCTTTCTCCTCCCATCCAGGGGAGGCACCCCGCAGGGGCGGAGGGGGTCTTCATTCTGCCACCGCCCGCATCCACGCCACCAACGCAAACCTCATCGAAACCCGACGCAAAGCCATCAACACCATCCTCGCCAGCACCAAACCCGATCGTGTACCATCTACATCTCATGATCAAACGAATCTTCAACTCCGCGGCCACCATCCCCCTCGCATGCACCCTCATCCTGATCGGGCTGGCCTCCGCCCTCGCTGCCTCGACGACCTCCGTCGTCCAGTACTACCACTTCATCAACAGCGGCCACCACCTCACAGTCCCGACCGAACCGATCACACTCGAGGTGGAGCCCAACACGGAGTACATCATCCAACACCGGGTCACCGGGACACACATCACGGCCAACCGACCACTGCAGGATCTCCCGGAAACCATGCTCGTCGAGATCACCGACGCCACCACCAACCAGCCCATCGAGCTGATATCACGCAATGGATATATGCGTTCCTCGTTCTTTGGACTCGCTCAGCGACGCAACGCCATCGCCGACTTCATGCTCACCGACACGCAATCCATCACCGTTCAGGTCACCGGGCTCGACGCCGAAACCGTCTTCTACATCGGGCCGCACTACGAAAACTATGTCGAAGACATCTTCCCCCTCTACCTGACCTGGATCATCGTCTCGCTGCTACTCGTCCTCGCCGCCGTCGCCGCCATCATCAACCGGATCATGAAGACCACGCCCGACCTCCAGATCATCCACGAGCAGATGTGAGCTCCACTCCGCCCCCAAAAATAAAGAAGCGGGGGAGGCGCGCTCAACCTCCCCCGCTCTTTCAAACCAGACCGATTCAGTCCAAGCCCCGGTAGTACCCACCCGGCGTCATATCTACAAGGACTGCTTCGGCCACAGGACCACGCACATCATCGCCGGGCAGCGCCCGCACAACCCGTGCATGATCCAACCCATCTGATTCGAACCCACTCCCAGGCAGCGCGCTCGTGCTGGGAATCAGCAACAACGCGCACCCCAGCGCCATCCCCATCCCACCAACGATGGGAAGGTCGCATCGCAGCCGTGTGTACAACCGGATCAGCACCAACAGCATCACATTCGCCACACTCGCCCCCAGCAGCACCAGCACAAACAACCGCACAGCATCACTCCCGCCTAGCACGGCCAGCAACACCCCGGTCACCACCAGCCCCAAAGCCCCGATCCAGCAGGCCCCGAGCACGCCCATCATCCGCTTCATTTCCCGGTCCATCTCGAACCTCCTTACACAGCCGGTTCTCCGCCCGACTCATAAGAAGCTACCGACGCCACCAAAGACCAACCTGAAACCAGCATGAAAGTCGTTTTAGTGACAACATCGCCGTTTCGCACACGCAGCACCGAAATGCCGATATACTCGCTGAAATGGACGAATCCACCCCACCCAAGCCGGTCCGCGTCATCGCCCTGATGAACCAAAAAGGCGGCGTCGGCAAGACGACGACAACCGTCAACCTCGCCGCGGCCATTGCCCAGCAGGGACGCAAGGTCCTCATCATCGACCTCGACCCACAAGCCCACGCAACCCTCCATGTCGGCGTCGAAGACAACGAGTCCCCCGACTCCGCCCCAACCGTCTACGACCTCCTCCTCGACGCGGATATCGACATCACCGATTGCATCCGCACCGTCGACGAGAACCTCGAGATCATCCCCGCCGAGACCGATCTCGCCGCCGTCGAAACCGAACTCTCGGGCCAGGCAGGCCGCAACCAGCGCCTCGCCAACGCCATCGCCCGCTCCAGCTCCGATCACGAGTTCATCCTCCTCGACTGCCCCCCGGCCCTCGGCCTGCTCACCCTCAACGCCCTCGCCGCATCGCAGGAAGTCATCATCCCCATGCAGGCCCACTTCCTGGCCCTCCAAGGCGTGAGCAAACTCCTCGAGACCGTCGGTATCGTCCGCGAGCAGATCAACCCAACCCTCCGCGTCGCCGGCATCGTCCTGTGCATGCACGACTCCCAGACATCACACTCCAAAGAAGTCGTCTCCGACCTTGAGCAGTTCTTCGAGTCCCAGCGCGACAACGGCACCGCATGGGCCAGCGCCCGCGTGTACCGTCCGCCCATCCGTCGCAACATCAAGCTCGCCGAATGCCCCAGCTTCGGGCAGACGATCTTCCAGTACGCCATGTGGGCGCCGGGCGCTCTCGACTACAAGAAGCTCGGCGAGACGATCACCGCCGAGTGGGATCGGGCGCTGGCCGTGGCTCGATCGAGCGAACTGAGTGACGCAGAGATCCGCATCCTCAAGGGTGCCAAGGAATCCATCGAGCACCGCCACCCCGATGAGCAGCACAAAGAGGTTCAGCCTTGATCCGTAATGAGCGTCTGTTCGCGCCCGAATGCAGGGCCCTGTTTGTTTTCTTCACCGTTGCGTTGTTGGTCGCGACGCATTGGCCCGGGCTCTATGTCCGCGGTCCGTTCAGTCGGACGGATCTGATCATCCATGCCGGTGTCTTCTGCGTCTGGACCTGGTTGTTCTACGGTTCGGGATTCATCCTCGGTGGCAGGGTGTGTCCGTGCGGCAAGCGCCGCTTGATCTGGACGGCGGTTGTGGGCATGTGCTTCGCCGTGTTCGATGAGACTACCCAGCCACTGTTCCGGCGCGTGTTCGACCTTTGGGATCTGATCGCGGACTTCGTGGGTGTTCTGCTCGCGGTCGGCCTGATCGCGCTGAGCCGGCGAGTCGCTGGCGGGGCGGCGCTGTCGCTGGGTGAATGACGAAAAATTTCGTCAATTTGTGAGAATCGGGGTTGCGTTGCGTCGTGAATTGACGAAGATCTTCGTAGACATGGTCTGCGGAGGTGTTTGATGGCGAAGAAGAGGCGGTCCAAGAAAGCGGCGGCGAAGAAGCCGACGGATGCGGAGCTGGCGATCCTGGGGGTGATCTGGGATCTGGGGTCGGCGACGGTGCGTGAGGTGCACGGGGTGCTGAGCGCCGAGTCGGAGACCGGGCAGACGACGGTGCTCAAGCACATGCAGATCATGGTGGAGAAGGGGCTGCTGAAGAAGGACGCGAGCGTTCGCCCGCAGGTGTTCTCGGCGGCGATCCCACGGGAGAAGACGCAGAAGCAGATGCTCGGTCATGTGCTGGACGGCGTGTTCAGCGGGTCGCCTGGCAATCTGGTGCTGCAGGCGCTGAGCATGCGGGAGACCAGTGCCGAGGAGTTGGCGCAGATCCGTAGCATGCTCGACGAACTTGAGGGGGGCGCATCATGAATGGCATGCCCGGGATGATTGAGCAGCTGACGACGGCGATGGGCATCGCGGTGCTGCACTCGCTGTGGCAGTGCGCCCTGATCGGAACACTCGCGGCCCTGGCGATGCTGATGCTTCGGGGCGCGAACAAACGCTATGTGGTCTGGTGCGTGTCGTTGCTGCTCTGCGCGGCATGGATGGTGCTGACCTTTATCGGTGCGATGTGGCCCCAGGCCTCGGGCGCTGGCGAGGCCAGAGCGATGGGGCTTGTGCTGCCAGCACCCATGCCGGGCGTGATGCCCGAAGCGAGGACGATGCTGTTTGAGGTCATCGCGTGGCTGTGGGCGGGTGGGTTCGTGTTTTTCACGCTCCGCTTTGCCCAGCAGTGGCTCGCGGCACGCCGCATGCGTACCCGTGGGGTCGTAGAGGCGGCCCAGCGCTGGCTTGATTTGTTTGATGAGGTCCGAACAGGGCTGGGTGTTTCGCGCCGGGTCGGGCTGCTGGTGAGCACGCGGGCGCATTCGCCCATGGTGGTCGGATGGCTGTCGCCGGTGGTCATCGTGCCCCTGAGCGCATTGACCACGCTGAGCCCCGAGCAGGTGCGGCTGGTGCTGGTGCACGAGCTGACCCATATTCGAAGATTCGACCATGTCGTCAACATACTGCAGGTGTTGATCGAGACGGTCTTGTTTTATCACCCGGTCGTCTGGTGGATGTCCCATCAGGCGCGGTTGGAGCGGGAGCATTGCTGCGACGACGCGGCGGTGTGCTGGGGCGGGGACGCGGTGGCGTTCGCGCGTGCACTGACCGAACTGGAAACAACGAGAACACGATCGCGGGCGGTGCTCGCGCTGAATCATGGAGGTTCACTTATGAATCGCATTACACGGATACTTGGCACATCGGATCGGCATCGGCTTGGGAACGGGTCGCTGCGTACGCTGGCGGCTTTGACTGCTGGGACGGTTGTCGCGGCGGCGGGGATCGCCAACGCGGCGATGCGGACGAGCGAGCCGCGGGAAGCGCAGATCGAGGTGGTTCGGACCAATGTCGATTCGGGCGTGATGACGCAAGAGCAGGCGCGGCGGGTCTTCGACGAGATCATCTTCCCAGGATCCGATATGCAGATCGAGATGAACACGGAACTTGCGCAGGTCCGTGCGGGCATCGATCGCGCGGTTGCTTTGGGCGAGATCACCCCCGAAGGGGCGGAGGCAAAGCTCAGCGCAATGCGCGATGGGATGCTTGAGCAACTGGACTATCACTTCTATATGGATGTGCTCGGACGCACGAAGTCCGAGGCCCGCGTGCAGATCATGCAGAAGAAGCTGAAAGCTCAGCTTGCGTCGGGCCGGATCACCCAGGAGCAGGCAGACAAGAAGCTTGCGGCGCTGAAGCGCATGCAGGAGCGGCGCGTCCTGCTTGAGGCGGAGTTGCAAGCGACGCCTGCGCGGGAAGAGTTGACCGATGATGAGTTCAGGTTGTACAAGGAACAAGCTCGTGAGCGGTTGTTGTCGCAGGCGCGGTTGGCCGAGATGGAGCAGATCCAGGCCGATCTCAAGAACGGCGAGATCGAGGCTGCGGATGATGATGAGTACACGCGATTGGATCTCAGTCCCAACGGGAGCACGATCAACGGGACCCCGGTCCGCATGATCGAGGGCGATGGGATCTACGGCACCTATGAGGTGCTTGAGGATTCTTCCGATGGTGTATACAAAGCGGGCGATACCTTCGTGGTGACTGAGCCGCTCTCGGGTGGTGCGATCCAGATGTTTGATGGTGGCGATGAGCGGGAAGGTGCTTCGGGTGAAGGGTTGATCTTGCCCGGTGTTGAGGAAGAGGTGTTGGAGGCGCGGCAGAAGCAGGAGCTGGGCGTGTTCAATGTCTACAAGCGGAACCTTGCGTCTGGGTATTTCAAGGAGCTTCATGAGGAGCTGGATTCCGGGCACATGACCAAGGATGAAGTCGATGAGCGTATCGAGGAGGCGTTGCGCCGCGAGCGGTTTGTTGCCCGGTGGTTGAGTATCGATCTGATGTACCAGGATCAGGTCGGCGCCGGGAAGCTGTCGGTGGAAGAAGCCAACCGGCTGCTGACGGAGGCCCGGAAGGTCAATGGGTACTTTGAATCGCCGTATGGATCCAAGAAGCCGATGGGGGTTGTCGAGGATGGGCATGTGATTGAACTCATGATCGAGCCGGCCGTTGGGCTCGGTGAGTCGGACGCGAAAGCCATTGAGCTTGAGAGCGAGGTGGAGCCCGTGCAGCAGGAGGGGAAGCTGACGCCGATGGATGATGACTACTGGATCCATCAGGGGATACGGCCATTGGAGGCGTACGACGAGTCGTTCCTGGACGATTGTTGAGTTGCGTGAGACGCCCGCGGTTGCGGGCGTTTTTTATGCGCTGATGCAGGGGTGGGGACTGAACGCAGAGGACGCAAAGGTCACGCGGAGGCGCAGAGAAGAGGGGATGGGTTTTGGGTGGTCCGCTCTGGTGGGATCTTCTGCATGTAGGGGATGGGGTCTGTTGATTGGTCGTGTACGACTGCAGGCCATGCAGGAACCGGGGATGGCACCTGCATGGCACCCGGAGCGTAATCGATGGAGTGCTAATTTGGACTTGGTCGAGATCCTGCTTTGCCCTGGCGGGTCAAAGCAGGGCACCCAGATGGGTTGGTTGTTCGAGGGACCACTCCGATCCGCCAGAAACGGACTGCGTGGGGACGCCTCCCTTGGAGGCCCGGGGGAGGGGAGTGGGGGATTTTCGTGTGTTCGGGAAGTGGGAATGGTCGAATATAGGAAGGGGTGTAGCTCGAGCCCCACCAAGTGATTTGCTTCATCAAGGAGAGGAACTAATGGGACGCTCGACAAGCATGCCGGTACGCTCGATGACAGTTGGAGAAGCCCTGCTTTCGCGGGGCCTTCGCATATTACCCGTAAAGCATGGCAAGCATCGTCTGTTGGACAGGTTGTGTCGGCGAGCATGGAAGCGTGATGAGTTGCTGGTGTGGGTTCCCTTCGGCGGTGAACGCCTCAGGATCTCGATTGATGAACTCGTCGGCTGGCACTTCGCGATGCTCCGGTCGTTTGACCCCGAGGTTGTGGATGTGCTACTTGTCTCGGGGAGTGATATCGAAGAGGCAGTCTTTTGGGATATTGGTGCCAACAAGGGGGCGTGTTCGTACGCGATTGCTCGTGGATTGGTGAAAGCCAAGATCGTGGCGATCGAGCCGCAATCCGCGCTTGAAGCGGATAACCGATACAATTTGGATCTGTTGTGCAAGGATCGGTATCACTATGTTCGCGCGGGCATAGGCGAGCGGGAGGAAACGCTCAATCTGGTGATCCCTGCTCAGAATACTGGAAAAGCATCTCTGCACATGAGTGGGTCTGGGGTAGACGGGAAAGTCGAAGCGATCGAAGTGGTGAGGGCAGATCGTGTCGTGACAGAAAGCGGTTGGGGTTGGCCTGATCTCGTCAAGATCGATGTCGAAGGACATGAATCCGTAGTGATCTCTTCACTTCGAAATGGTCTCGTTGAGAAGAAGATCAAGGTTATCGTGTTTGAATGTCATGCACGCGATCGTGCCCAGTTTGATGAGATTCGTCAAGTCATAGATGGTCTAGGCTATTCACTCTACGGTATCGATAAGTCCATTCTCTCCACTCGGCTCAGACGCTCGGAGGAGATCGTCGATGGAATGACTGACTATGTGATTCTACTTGACCATTTTCGAGACGAATCGAGTTCCCTTCAGCGACTTCTCAGCTGATTTCATTCTCGCAGCCTTTAATTATTCGTGTGTTCGCGTGGGGGGAATGGTCGATTAGATCAGGGTGAGTGCATCGGAACAGAACTCGAATGAGGCGTCGTTGGGGCGTGATACGCGGACGGTCGCGGGGTTGACGCTGGTGTCGCGGGTGCTGGGGCTGGTGCGAGATCTGGTGACGGTGCGGGTGTTTGGGGACACCTTTGTGGGTTCGGCGTTCGCGGCGGCGTTCGCGGTGCCCAATATGTTCCGGCGGTTGTTTGGGGAGGGGGCGCTGTCGGCGGCGTTCCTGCCCGAGTACACACGCCTGGCGGATGATGATCCGGAGAAGGCGGACGCGTTCGCGTCGTTGACGATCGGGCTGCTGGCGCTGGTGACGGGTGTGCTGACGCTGGTGATCGAGCTGGGGTTGCTGGGGGTGGTGCTGGCGTCGGGTGATGATCCGGAGAGGGCGTACTCGCTGAAGCTGGTGATGGTGATGCTGCCGTTCATGCCGCTGATTTGTGTGGCGGCGATCCTTGGTGGGATGTTGCAGAGCCATGGGCGGTTCGGGCCTTGGGCGGCGGCGCCGATTTTGTTGAACCTGTGCATTATTGGTGCGGCGCTGCCGTACTTTGTGGTGGATGGTGCGGACGCGGCGGCGTGGGCGTACCCGATCGGGATCGCGGCGGTCTTCTCTGCGGTGCTTCAGGTGGCGTGGTCGGTGTGGGCGCTTCGGACTGTTGGAACGAGGGGGATCCGATGGACAACGGGTGTGAGCGCGGCGCGGGCTGAGGCGCGGCTGATGCTGGTGCGGATGCTGCCGGTGATTGTGGGGCTTGGCACGCTGCAACTGAATGCGTTTATGGACACGCTGATCGCGATGTATCCCAACTGGGTCGGGGACACGGTGTTTGGGTATGACTATCCGTTGGACGAGTCGTCGAACGCGGTGCTGTTTTATGCGCAGCGGTTGTACCAGTTCCCGCTGGGGGTGTTCGGGATCGCGGTGGCGACGGCGGCGTTCCCGGCGATGTCGCGGGTGGCGGGCGACGCGGGTGCGTTTGGGGGCATGCTTCGGCGGGGGATGCGGCTGAGTCTGTTTATTGGTGTGCCGGCGAGCGTGGGGCTGTTGATCGTGGGCGAGGACCTTGTGCGGGTGCTGTATTCGGGGCCGGGCGATGGGTTCAGCGATGAGGGCGTGCGGCGCGCGAGCGCGGTGCTGAGCGGGTACGCGGTGGCGGTGTGGGCGTATTCGCTGAACCAGCTGCTGACGCGGGCGTTCTATGCGAAGGGTGATACGCGGACGCCGATGACGATCGCGCTGGGGATGGTTGGGGTGAACCTGGCGTTGAACTTTGCGTTGATCTGGTGGCTGCGTGAGGCGGGTTTGGCGTGGTCGACGGCGGTGTGCGCGATCGGTCAGATGGGGCTGCTGCTGCTGGCGGCGCGGCGGAAGATGGGGATCGGGTTCGCGGGGATGGGCGGCGCGGTGTTGGCGGTCGTGCTGGGATCGGCGCTCATGGGCGGGTGCGTGTATATGGTGGGGCGGCTTGTGGGGGCGGATGGTGCTGATGCCTCGTGGGAGCGTGGGATTGTTGCGGTGGTGGCGATGACGCTGACGGGTGCAGTCGTCTATGGGCTCTGGTCGATATGGATGAAGATGGACGAGCTGGGTTGGCTGATCGCGAAGTCGACGGCGGCGGGCTCTGATGAGGAACATGAGCATGAAGAATGAACGCAAGGCGGGGAAGGTTCTGGTACTGGTCGCGGCTGTTGCGGTGACCGTGTGTACGCTTGGGTTGAGCGCCTGCAACACCGTGAGCGGTGTGGGCAAGGACCTTCAGGAAGCGAGTGACAATGTCAAAGATGCGATCGAGAACTGACCAGAACTGATGATTGATCTGCGCGGGAAACCGGTGGTGATCACGGGTGCATCGAGCGGGATCGGTGCGGCGACGGCGGTCGCGTGCGCGGCAGCTGGGATGCCGGTGGGGTTGTTTGCTCGGCGTGAGGATAAGCTGGCGGAGGTGCGTGAGCGGATCGAGCGTGAGGGGGGGAAGGCGATTGTCGTGGTGGGGGATGTGACGGACGCGAACGCGAATCTGGAGTTGATGGCGAAGACGGAGGAGGCGTTCGGCGATCTGTACTGCGTCATCGCGAACGCGGGTTACGGGGCAGAGATCGAGTGCGCGACGATGGCGATCGAGGACATCCGGGCGATGTTTGAGGTGAATTTTTATGGTTCGTTGTTGCTGGTGCAGCCGGCATTGACGAAGTTCCGCGAGCGGGGTGCTGGGCACGCGATGATGGTGTCGAGCTGTCTGAGCAAGATCGGGTTGCCCAACTACGGGGCGTACAGCGCGAGCAAGGCGATGCAGGATCACTTCTGCCGAGCGATGCGGCATGAGGTTCGGGGGACGGGTGTGTTTGTGAGCAGCGTGCACCCGGTGGGGACGAAGACGGAGTTCTTTGATGAGGCGGCGAAGAAGAGCGGGGGTGGGAAGCTGAAGCTGGCGGGGAGCAGCGAGCGATTTATGCAATCGCCTGAGCGGGTGGCGGGTGCGATGGTGAAGTGTTTGCGGAAACCCAAGGGCGAGGTATGGACGAGTGTGCTGGCGCGGTTTGGGTTTGGGGCGAGTGTGATGCTGCCGGGGGTGACGGATTGGGTTTTGGGGCGGATGGTGGAGCGAAGATCAGGGATCAGCCACTAGCCATCAGCCATCGGGGAAGAGGGGATTGTGTTTGAGGGTAGATGGTTCCTGCTTTGTCCGACTGGGTCGGATCAAAGCAGGGCACCCCGCATCACTTTATGAGTCGAGGCGGGTGATGAGGTTGTCAATAGAGGCTTGCCAGGTATCGAAGTATTCAGATTCTTTCCAGAGTTCTCGTATCTCGGATTGTTCGTCGTTGCGGACCTTGAGCAGGGCTTGCTTTGCGCGGTCGATCATGTCGGGATCGGGGCTGGCGCCGTTGAGGGAGGCGGACCACTTCTCGAGTTCTTCGGGGGCGTTGGTTGGTGGGTTGCCTTGGGCTGCGGCGAGGCACTCGGCTGCGGCGATGGCTTCCTCGCCCTCTGGGGCGTCTATGTAGAGGTCTGATTCGAGGAGTTTGTTTATCGCGGACATGGGGTAGGCGAACGGATCAGCGGAGGGCTTAAGGCCCCAGATCCAATCGCCGGCGGTGTCGTTTTCGAAACTCTTGTGTCCCCATGCGCCCATTGTGAAGTCTCCTTGTGTTGCGTCGGGGATTGTAACATACTGGCATCGTTGAAGCTCGGTTGAGGCTTCGTGCTGGGAGTGATGGCTTGGTGTGTGGGGTGGTGAAGAAAAAGCCGCGTCTTGGGGGACGCGGCTTTGGGTGACTCAGGATTGTGTTGGTTTTACGACTTTGGGCCGCCGGAGCGGATGTCGTCTGGGAGGTCGTATTTGGCGTCGTTCTCGCGGAAGAGCTTTGCGAGCTTGGCGCATTGGGCGTCGTAGGCGTCCTTGTCGGTCCAGATGTTGCGTGGGTTGAGGATGTCGTCTGGAACGCCTGGTACGCTGGTTGGCATGTGGAGGCCGAAGACTGGGTGCTCGATGGTTTCTCTGTCTTCGAGTACGCCGTCGAGGATGGCGCTGACCATGGCGCGTGTGTATGAGAGTGAGAAGCGTTGGCCGCCCTCGCCTGCTGGCCCTCCGGCCCATCCGGTGTTGAGGAGCCATACATCGGCGTTGTGCTCCTTGATTCGATCGGAGAGCATCTGCGCGTACTCGGCGGGTCGTCGTGGCATGAATGGGCCGCCGAAGCAGGGTGAGAAGTTTGGCTGTGGCTCGGTGATGCCGGCCTCAGTGCCTGCAATTTTGGATGTGTAGCCGTTGATGAAGTAGTACATCGCCTGCTCTGGTGTGAGCTTGGAGACGGGTGGGAGTACACCGAATGCGTCAGCGGTGAGGAAGAGCACATTGCTTGGGTGTGTGCCGACGGAGGGGATCTGTGCGCCGGGGATGAAGTCGACCGGGTAGGTGACGCGTGTGTTCTGTGTAATTGAGGTGTCGTCGTAGTCTGGAACACGGGTCTCTGGGTCGACGATGGTGTTTTCGAGTACGGAGCCGAAGCGGATAGCGTCCCAGATCTGTGGCTCTTTCTCGCGTGTGAGTCCGATGACTTTGGCGTAGCAGCCACCCTCGAAGTTGAAGATGCCTGCGGGTCCCCATCCGTGCTCGTCGTCGCCGATGAGCGCGCGGTTTTCGTCTGCGGAGAGAGTTGTCTTCCCGGTGCCTGAGAGGCCGAAGAAGAGTGCGACATTGTTTGAGTTGCCCTTGGCGATGTTTGCGGAGCAGTGCATCGGGAATACGCCGGCATCTGGCATGTCGTAGTTCATGGCGTAGAAGAGGCCCTTCTTCATTTCGCCTGCGTACTCGGTGCCGAGGATGATGACGGTTTTGCGCTCGAGCGATTGTGCGATGTATGTTTCGCCGTTGTGGCCGAGTGCTTCCTGCTCTTCGTTGGTGAGCTTGTGACAGCCCGCGTTGATGACGGTCCAGTCGTGGTTCCAGGATCCGTCGCCGGCGTCGGACTTTGATCCGGGTTTGATGAAGAGGGTTTGGGCGAACAGGGAGTGCCACGCGAGGGTGGTGACGACCTTGACGCCGAGGCGGTGGTTGATATCTGCGCCTGTGAAGCCCTCGAAGACAAAGACATCGTCCTGTGCGTTGATGTACTTGGTCGCGATTTCGAGAGCGGTGTCGAACTGTGCTTCGGTGATGGGCTGGTTGACCTTGCCCCAGTCGATGTTATCGCGTGAGTCGGGGTGCTCGACGAGGAACTTGTCCTTGGGTGAGCGTCCGGAGCGTTCACCGGTATTGACGACGACGCACCCGTTTGCGGCGAGTTGTCCTTCGCCACGCTTGATGACGAACTCCATGAGCTCAGCCGGGCAGCAGTTTGTGTGCGTGTGTTCGGGTGCAAGTTTGAGTTGATCGGTGACGGTGCTCATGTGAAACGGCTCCTCTTTCGCGTCCCGGGTCCGTCGTGGTGGCGCGATGGATCTGTGCTGGGAAAACCTGCGTGAATGCCACAAGGACGCGGGTTTTTCCCGATGAGACAGGTGGGAATCGTAGACCGGAGGGAGTGAAATGTTGACAATTCTGGGTGTACTGGCGCAGACATTGAGCGTGGTTCGGTGCTATATTTTTGTCTGGGCATCTGCGAAAGTATTTGCCGAACTCCTCGCACGCGTGCGAGGCGAACAAGTTGGTGGCCGTAGTTCAGTTGGTAGAGCACCTGGTTGTGGTCCAGGACGTCGCGGGTTCGAGTCCCGTCGGTCACCCTTCGATGAAAAACGACCCTTGAGTGGGTCGTTTTTTCATGCGCATTTCGCTCGGGCTGGTGATGCATCATGCGGCCCGCTTTGCGTGTGACTGATCATTCATGCTGTCCGATTCCTGCGTGAGCATGGTCTGGCACATCTGGATCAGTGCGGATCGGTTGACTGGCTTCGATAGGTACTCGTTGCATCCTGCGTTGATGCACTGCTCGCGGTCGCCGTCGAGGGCGTGTGCCGTGATCGCGATGATGGGTGCATGGAATCCGGCTTGGCGGAGTTGCATGGTTGCGTTATACCCGTCGAGTACGGGCATCTGCATATCCATGAGGATGAGCTCGTACGGATCGGATTCTGCTGATGCGGCGTCGACGCGCTGTATGGCTTGCTGTCCGTCGTATGCGAAGTCGACGCGAGCGCCTGTTCGCTTGAGGAAGTGCTGGAGTAGCACGCGGTTGTCCTTGGCATCATCGACGACGAGCATTCGTGTTTCTTCGAGTGCGTTTGTGGGGCTGCCCGGCTTGGCATCCTGTTGTGGCTGCGCTTCTGGCTTGGCTTGCTTCGGGGTGCGGATGCGCAGCGTAAAGGTTGAGCCCTCGTTGGGCGTTGACTTGACCTCGATGTCACCGTTGAGTGCTTGTGCGAGGTCTTTGGCGAATGAGAGCCCGAGCCCTGAGCCACCGAACTCGCGGGTGAGCGTGTTCTGTGCCTGGTGGAATGCATCGAAGATGTACTTTTTCTGGTCGGGCTGAATCCCGATGCCAGTGTCGGTGATTGCGATGATGGATTCATCATGCATTTCGTGGTGTTTGACACGGGCGTGGATCTCGATGTGCCCCTTGGCGGTGAACTTGACGGCGTTGTCGATGAGTTTTTCAACGATCTGTGCGAGTCGTTTCGGCTCTGTGATGATCTCGGCATCGCACGAATCGTCTATGTGTGTGCGGAGTTCGAGCCCGCTGGCGATCGTTTCGGTTTGTGCGCGTTGTATGCAGGGCGCGAGGATGTCTGCCATGCGAGCGCTGGTGGGGTGGACGCGGAGCTGGCCGGACTCGATCGCGGACATGTCGAGCATGGTCCCGATGAGTTTCTCGAGATGGCGAGCGGATTCGTGTATTGAGTTGGAGAGACGCTCGCGTTCGGGTGTGCTCAGCGTTTCGTCGTTGAGCAGTTCCGCGAATCCGAGGATCGCGTTCATTGGAGTGCGGAACTCGTGCCCCATGTTGGTGAGCAGTCTCCAGCGGACTGAGATGGCTTTGCGTTCGCGTCTGTTGGAGAGGTCGAGTTCGCGGAGCTGGCGTCGGACGATGAGGATTGTCGGCTCGATGATGAAGAGGACCATGGCGCCGAGGAGCGATGCGAGCATGAAGAGCCCGATGCGTGCCTTGCTGATGGACTCGTCGATCTCCATCCTCGATCGTTGTTCGTAGAGCGAGACGATGGTGTCCATACGGGGGAGGAAGAGGTCTTGCGCATCGCGGATCTCTTCCATTGTGGCTTTGATGCGCGACTTGTTCAGGTCGTTGACATAGGGCGATGTGCGGATGGAGTTGAGCGAGAGCTTTTCCATATCCTTGGAGGCGATGGCGAGACGGTTGTATGGAAGGACGATCGAGCTGACCTGATCCCGCTCGCTGAGTGAGGCGTCTGGGAAGAAGTCTGCGGGGGCGCGATCGCCGTAGAGTGCTTCGTAGTTCTGAACGAGCTTGGTTCGTGTATTGACGAGGTCGGTGTGCAGTGCGTCGAGTTCATTCCATTTACCGGTTTCGACTGCCACATGTATTTCGTAGGCGATTGATCGGATGCGCTGAGAGAGCATGCGCATGCGGCCGGATTCATTGATCTTGGTCGCGGACCCGTGATCGAGCACTGCGGTGATTCGATGAACCATGAAGAAGTTGATGACCATAATGATCGCGACACTCACGAGTGTGAGCTTGCGGAAGCGTGAGATACTGCGCCTCACGCGTTGGCTGTCGGATTGGTCTTGTCTCATCGTGTGTC
Source organism: Phycisphaerales bacterium (assembly GCA_965216865.1). Classification (GTDB taxonomy): domain Bacteria; phylum Planctomycetota; class Phycisphaerae; order Phycisphaerales; family UBA1924; genus UBA1924. The sequence continues at coordinate 717,345 of OZ244206.1, read as the reverse complement.
CGTGTGATTTGTGATGTGTGGTGATATCGACCCGATATCGACGGCGGTACACGGCGATGCGAGAAACTCGCTGAGTGACGGTGAGGAGGAGCGGTTATCGGGTTCTCGTTTATGCGGCTGGTCGGGCCTTGATGCGTCTGCATGCGACGATGAGAGACCGTATGTCCTGCAGCGATGCCTTGAGGCCGTTGGATACGATTTGGTTTTCAGCGGTGATCGACAATGCGGAGATGTCGGGGAACCCGAGTGGTGCGGCGGTGCCTGAGAGTGTTCGGGTGATTTTGAGGCAGGTTGTCTCGTCGCCTTCGCGTGCGGCCTTTTCGAGATTGAGGGAGGTGCGTGAGATCTCGCTGAGGAACTTGTTGAGCAGCGGGTAGGCGGAGTCGCCGGCTTCGAGGATGGAGTAGAGTGGGCCGCCGTCGCCGTCGGCGTGGAGGAACTCCGCGAGTGCTTGCAGGATCCGTTCCTTGGATGCGGGCTTCGTGAGGATGCCCATGGCGTTTGAGTCGCGGATGCTATCGAGGGCTTGTTCCGATTTGTCGGAAGTGAGGATAATGACGGGCACATCGATGTCGACCTCGGAGAGGGCGGTGATCAGGGATGGAGCGGTCTCCTCTTCAATGTAGAAGTCTGCGAGGACAATGTCTGCGCCCTTTTGGGCGCGAGCCGTTGCGTTCTCGATGGAGTCCGCGGTGCTCACATTGAGGTTGGTGTCATCGAGGAAGGTTGTGTAGAGTTCCCTATCCATTTCAGATGAGGTGACGATGAGCACGGAGCCGTGGAGCCGGGATGGCTCAACGCGTTCGAGTGAGTACGCCTCATTGAGCGGATCGAGCCCGAGCAGGTCCTTTGTGGAGATCTGGTTTTTGAACTGGATTCCGATCTCGTGTACGCGACCAGAGAGGTGGGAGCATCTGCGAACGGTTCCCATCACGGATTGGATTGAACCGCCGGGGATGTTGAGGATGATCTCGCACTGTGTGCCGGGGTGTACAAACGATGAGTGGAGGATGGAAATTCCGCCACGCGAGATGTTGCGTGTCGCGACTGGGAGTGTGACTCTGTTGCCTGAAGTGTGTTCGATGACGAGGTTGACAGATTCGACGCGGTATGTCCAGCGCACGAACTCTCGATCCGGGGATGATGACTGGTTCTCGTCTCGATCGAAGGTTTCGAGGAACTTATGGAGTTCGCGTTGGTTGAGTCGGAGTGTGTTGGTGATTTGTTGGATTTTATTGGGCATGTCGCGCTCTCTCACACGGTCAGATGGGGTGACTTAGGTGTACCCCGATCATCGGTCGGTGCGCCGGTTGGGTTTGGGTGCGAACACACGATCACCCAATCTGGATGTTTGTTTGTGCGGGATGCGCGCGACAAAGTCGCCCCTTGGTGGGGACGATGGGTCCGAGAATGGAGGGGCTTGGGCGTTATTGACTACGCTTAGACATCAAGGTTCTTGACCTCGAGGGCGTGGTCCTCGATGTATTTGCGGCGTGGTTCGACCTGCTCGCCCATGAGGAGGGAGAAGAGGTTGTCGGCCTCGCCGGCCTGATCCCACTGGACGCGGAACATGGAACGCACGGACTGGTCCATGGTGGTTTCCCAGAGCTGCTCGGCGTCCATCTCGCCCAGCCCCTTGAACCGCTTGATCTCCATGCCGCGTCGTCCGATCTGGTGCAGCGCGGGGAGGATGGCGGGGATGTTCTCCGCTTCGACGATTTTGGCATCGGGCGCGACGCTGATGGCGTCGTCGTCTGCGGTCTCGGCCTTGGCGGGCTTGCCGAGCTTGGTTGTGGACCACGCGAAGCGGGCGGGCATGCGCTGACCGGTGATGGATTCTTCTTGGACGAGGCCGTAGTCGTTGATATCGATGCCGAGCTTGGCGAGTTCGTCGAAGATGACAGCGAGTTCCTTGTTCTCGTGGAGCTCGCGGACGGTCGCGATCATGCCCGCGGTGGCCTCGTCGGCGTCGTCGTCTTCCTGGATGTCTTCTGCGTGTCGCCAGCTGTTCTTGGTGATGATCTCGAGCGCTTCCTGCTCGGACCATGCGTACTCGCCCATGGCGCGGGTAGCGACCTTGTGGGTGGGGAGTGCGCCTTCGCGGCGGGATGAGAGGAGGTCGACAAACTTGATGCCTCGTCGCTCTGCGATCTCGGCGAGTTCGCCCAGGCGGGTGAGGAGTCGGACGAGCTTCTCGGCGTCCGGGCCGGCGATTTCGGTGGTGACATCGGGCTCTTCGCCCAGACGGCAGTTCTCGATATCGCGGACGAGGAGGGAGGAACCCTCGAGCCCGAGCTCGGTGAGAACGCTGTCGAGCTTGCGTTCGTTGAGTACATATTGGGACTTCTTGCCCTTGATGATCTGGTAGAGCGGGGGCTGGGCGATGTAGATATGGCCGCGCCGGAGGAGCTCGTTCATGTGGCGGAAGAAGAAGGTGAGCAGGAGTGTGCGGATGTGTGAGCCGTCGACATCCGCGTCGGTCATGATGATGACCTTGCCGTAGCGGAGCTTGGTGATGTCGAAGTCGGCGCCGATGCCGCATCGGAGTGCGGCGATGAGGGTGCGGATTTCCTCGAAGCCAAGGACCTTGTCGATGCGTGCGCGTTCGACATTGAGGAGCTTGCCTCGTAGGGGGAGGATGGCCTGGCACTCGACATCGCGGCCCTGTGTCGCGGAGCCGCCCGCGGAATCGCCTTCGACGATGAAGAGTTCTGCTTTGTCGAGGTCCTTGGTCTTGCAGTCACGGAGTTTGTGGGGCATTGAGCCGCTGTCGAGTGCGGTTTTACGCCGGGTGAGCTCGCGGGCTTTGCGTGCGGCTTCGCGTGCCTGCGCGGCGACGATGCCCTTGAGGCAGAGCTTCTTTGCTTCCGCGGGGTGTTCTTCGAGCCAGTTGTTGAGGGCGTCCTGGACGGCACCGGAGACGAAGGACTCGATCTCGGGGTTGAGGAGCTTCTCTTTGGGCTGGTTGTTGAAGGTTGGGTCGGGGAGTTTGACGGAGACGATGGCGATGAGCCCTTCGCGGAGGTCGTCGCCGGTTGGGTTTGCGTCTTTCTCTTTGAGGATGCCCGAACGTTTTGCGTAGCCGTTGAGGGTTCGGGTGAGTGCGGTTTTGAAGCCTTGGCCGTGGGTGCCGCCGTCGGCGTTGTGGATGTTATTGGCGAATGTGAGGAGTGTTTCGTTGTAGCCGTCGTGATACTGGAGGGCGATCTCGCAGATCATGGACTCCTCTTCGATTTCCTTGCGGAGGAAGACTGGTGAGGAGACGGCGTTCTTGCCCTTCATGAGATGCTGGACATATTCGAGGAGTCCGTTGTCGGCCTTAAAGGTCTCGTGTCGGACCTTGCCGTCGGCGCCGACGCGTTCGTCTGAGAGCTTGATGGTGACGCCGGGGTTGAGGTAGGCGAGCTCGCGGAGTCTGTTTGCGAGTGTGTCGTAGTCGTAGGTTGTGTCGGGGAAGATGGTGTCGTCGGGTTTAAAGACGACGGTGGTGCCTGTTGTGCGTTCGGCGTTCTCTGGGATCTTGCCGACATCGTGGAGTGGTTTGGTGACGACGCCGCGCTCGAAGGTCATGGCCTTGATCTCGCCGTCGCGCCAGACCTCGACCTCGAGGAGGGAGGAGAGGGCGTTGACACAGGAGACGCCCACGCCGTGGAGCCCGCCCGAGACCTTGTAGGCCGAGCCCTCCTGCTGGAACTTGCCGCCGGCGTGGAGTTTGGTGAGGACGACCTCGACGGCGGGCTTGCCGTTGGTGTTTGGATCGTCGTTCTTGACGGGATCGGTGGGGATGCCTCGCCCGTCGTCGGTGACCTTGACGGAGCCGTCGGCCTGGACGATGACGGAGACGAAGGTGGCAAAGTCGGCCATGGCTTCGTCGATGGAGTTATCGACGACCTCGTAGACGAGGTGGTGGAGTGCGTTGAGCCCGGTGCCGCCGATGTACATGCCGGGGCGTTTCCGCACGGCTTCGAGCCCCTCGAGGACCTTGATTTGGTCTGATGAGTAGGCGTTTTTGGTGGTTGCCGGGTCGGGTGCTTGTTCGCTCATGTGTGGTGTTTCTTTGCGCGTGCTCTTGGTCGCTGCGCGGGCGATTTTGGGAGTTGTTTTTGGCTGGTGTATTGTAGGTTGGGCGGTGGCGGATTGCGCTGTTATGGGAGGGGGAGTTTTGGGGTGTAAACCCTTGTGAAACAGGGTTTGTGCGCCTCGTATGGCGGTCTTGCGGTGGTATATTGGTGGCATGAGTGGGGCGCACGGTGATGCTGAGACGGTGGACTTTGATCGCGGGTTGTTTGTGTGTGAGAAACCCGGGGCGGAGTTTGCGAGTGCTGGGTCGTCGGCGGGGATTGTGCCCTTCGTGATGACGCAGGGATTCGCGACGCTGTTCCTTATCCCTGTGGTCGCGTTCTTTATGCTCAGGAATGTTGCGGGTGTGTCGGCATGGGGCGCGGGACTGTTTGCGGGGATTCTGGGCGCGGTGGTGATCGGCGCGGGGATCGTGGTGCTCGTGGGGGCGAACCGGTCGGCGTACAAGGGTGGGACATTCGTCAAGAACCAGACGGACTCTCGGTTTCGGGTGCGGGCAGTTATTCCCAAGAAACGCCAGACAACGCGGGTGATGCGTTGGGCGGAGGCGGCGATCCGTGCGGAAGTACGCGAGCACGAGCCCGTTTCCCGGAACGACCTTGAATCGGTGCTCGGCGGGTTTGATCCCATCATCGTGCGCCCGTGGTTCGGGGTGCAGCGGGGCAGGAAGTTCTGGTGGACGGCCGTGGTGTGCGGGTTCGTCTGCGCGGGGTTGCTGCTTGGCGGGTTGACCCTGATCATGGGCGGGTGGTCGGGCGTGATGCAGAACTCTGGGTTCCTTGGGTACGCGATGACGGGCGCGGGGATGGTGAGCGGGGTGGTGTGCGCGGAGCTGATCTGGCCGGTCTATTTGCGGTTGGTGCCCGGGCGTTTGGACCTGTTCTCGTATGGGTTCCTCGGGTCGGGCACGCCGGAGGTGGAGACGCATGACCTGAAGGGCGAGGGTGTGTGCGTGGACTTCGGGAGCTACACGATGGCGATGGAACCGGCACGCCCGGTGGGCGAGCCGCTGCCGGGGCTGGTGCAGTCGAAGCGCTGGCCGCACGGTCAGACGCTGCCGGAAGGGCATTTGCCGCGGTACATGTGCGTGGCGTTGGTGGTGGGGCGGCGTGAGCTGGCGCAGCGGGTGATCCAGGCGGCGCGGACGGATGAGGCGACGCCTGCCGTGAGTGAGACGGAGCTGGGTGGGTAGAAGCGATTTGGGTGGGCGTACTCGGGTCCTAGACGCGCAGTGCAGATCGGTTTGAATTGATCTGGGCTAGTTAGGGCTTAGGTACATTGCTCAATTTTGAGGTAGGGGCTGGATTCATTGGATTTAGAATCCACCCTCATTTAAAAGAAACGGCACGAGAGAATTCTCGTTAGACCGGAGAATTCTGAAATCAGGTTTTTTTTTAAAATGAGGGCGTGGGTAGTTGTAATCTTAGAGTGTACCCGCCTGATTGCTGAGGTACTGTTGAGCTTTGTCAGAAACCATGCTGCAAATATGGCAAGCAGTGCATAGCCAACAGAACCTAATAGCTCTGCGATAAAGCCTTCCAAGATGGAAGTCATATCAAGCATCTGTCCAGACTTTACCCTTTACGTCTTTGCTGCACAAGTGGTTTGCACGGAAATTGTTCGGCACACTCTGTAGGTTCTGGACAGCATGGTGGATCTACTTCCCCCTCCGTCTCGCTTCGCTCGACACCTCCCCCGCGGGGCGGGGAAGGCACGAAGATCACGGCACGATCAGCACACGGCTGATGTGCTCCGCGAGCATCTCGTAGACGAGGTCGATGTCGCCGTCGGCGAGGCGGACGCAACCCATGGACTGGTCGCCGCCGATGGAGTCGGGGTCGATGGTGCCGTGGATGCCGTAGGAGGTGTGGGAGGCGGACTCACCGACGCCGGTGAGGCCGATCCAGTATTCGCCGATGGGGTTTTCCGGGTCGTTTGGTGCGTACTGCTCTCGGGCGTTGCGGGGGTTAACCCAGCCGGGGTTTTCGAGCTTGTTGGCGGAGACGACGAACTCGCCGACGGGTGTGCCGTCGGCTTCGCCGAGCCCGACATCGAATGATCGGATGTAGAGCCAGGAGGATGGGTCGGCGGGTGAGCCGTGGAAGATGTCGATGCGGTGGTCGGACTTGTCGACGATGGCGTGGAAGGGGCCTCGGACGAGCTTGAGGGTCTGGCCGAGGCGGATCTTGGAGGGGTCGGAGATCTGGTTGACGCGTGCGATGAACTTCCAGTGTGTGGCGAGTTCGCGGCGTCCTGCGATGCGGGAGAGCGAATCGCCGGACTGGACCTTGTATTCCTCGGTCATCGGGTCGCGCGGGTCTGCTGTTGGGGAGAAGACGAGACGGTTGTTGATGACTGTGAGCTCGTCGCGGAGAAGCTGTGCTTCGGATGCGTTGAGGTTCGCGTTGAGCAGTGTTCTTGAGAGGAGGGCGCGAGCGCCGACGCGATCGTTCTGGTTGACAAGTCGGCGAGCGGAATCGAGTTGGATCTCGACCCCTGAACGATTGGCAGTGCGTCGGTCCTCAACCTGAGGCTGACGGGCGGGGTCGCTGTTGGTGTTCGTCGGCGTGGATTCGTTGTTTGCCTGACGCGATGCGGCGTCGAGGATGTCGGTGTTGGTTGGCGCAGCGGAGTTGGGGGCGCGGTTGCTGATTTCGATTGGATCTGAGTTGTTCTGGGGCTGGTTTGTGTTGGACCCGAGCGCACGGGAGACCTCTTCGGATGTGTCGCGGCGTTGACCCGATCCGGGGAGGGGGCGTGTGGGGCGATCCTCTTCGTTCGTGATTGAGTTCGCGAGCGAGTTGGGTTCCTGCGGATCCGTGTCGGTGTTGGATGCGAGTTGTTCGCCCTGCTCTGGGGTGGCGTCGGCGTTGGGGCGGATCAGGAAGTACCAGAGCCCGACGATGATCAGAAGGACGACGATCGCGGCGCCGATGCGTCCGAGCGGGCCCTTGCGGGATCGGCGGTAATAGACCTGGGATGATCGTGATGTGTTGCGTGAGGATTGGCTGGGAAGACTCATCCGTGGGTCCTTTGGGTCGCGAGGCGTGTTGTTGCTCGATGGAGTTATACGGGATCGAGCGGGCCGAGTTCTGTGATGACGCGATCGACGCGGTGATCGTGTGGCTCGGTCGGGACCGAATCGACGATCTGTGCGTGATGGCACACCCCGATGAGGGTGGGGTTGTGCCCTGAGTCTTTCAGGGCGCTGATGAAGCGATCATAGAACCCCGCGCCGCGTCCGAGCCGATTGCCGGCCCGATCGAAGGCGAGTCCGGGGAGCAGGATCACATTGATCTGTTCGGGTTCCACCACGGGGCACCCCTCGCGGGGGACCCTGATGTCGTATCGGTCTGGAATGAGATCGGTGTCCAGATTTGTGATCTGCTTGGCAGGCATGGACTTCCGCGCCCAATCGATGGAAGGGATCGCGATGCGTTTGCCCGCGTCGAGGGCGTCGGTGATGAAGGGGTCGAGGGAGAGTTCGTTGCCGAAGGATGCGTAGGCGAGGATGGTGGAGGTGGGGGAGATGGCAGGGTCGGCGAGGAGGTGGGGGGGGATGGATTTGGCGTGCTGAGTCTGCTCGGTGGAGTTGAGCTCGCTGAGTCGCTGCTTGGCAGTCCTGCGCTGTACATTTTTATCTGGCTGGTGATTCACGCGGGATGGTAGGGGTGTTCTGTGGTATCGTGATTTCCTGTGTGCGATGTATGACAAGGAGGATTCTTATGTTTGGTACCGCAATGGTTGTTGTGGGCATGCTGTCCGGCTTGCCTTCTGGTGATGAGATTGTGCTGCGTGGGCCGTATCTGCAATCGAGCACCGAGCACGGTGTGACGGTGTGCTGGCGTACGGCTGACGCGGGTGAATCGCGGGTTTGGTATGGCGCGAGCCCGGATCAGCTGACGATGGTTGCCACGGGCACCGGCGTGGTGACGGATCACGCGGTGGAGATCGCGGGACTGGATGCGGGGAGCGTGTACTACTACGCGATCGGTGATGCGGATGGTGTGCTCTTGGGCGGCGACCAGCAGCACCGGTTCCGTACGCACCCGCCCATGGGCACACGGGAGCGGGTTCGGATCTGGGCGATCGGTGATTCGGGCATGGCGAACGATGATGCGCGCGATGTGCGTGATGCGTTCATCGGGTATGGCCCGGGGGAAGCGGATGTGTGGGTCACGATGGGCGACAATGCGTATCTGGTGGGCAGCGATTCGGAGCACCAGCGGGCGGTGTTTGATATGTATCCGATGATCCTGCGGAGCACGGCGGTGTGGCCCACGCTGGGGAATCACGATGTGTTCTCTGCGGATGTCGCGACGGAGACCGGGCCGTACTTTGATATCTTCTCGCTGCCGCGCGATGGTCGGGCGGGTGGGGTCGCTTCGGGAACGGAGGCGTACTACTCGTTCGATTATGGCAATGCGCACTTTGTGTGCTTGGATACTTCGGAGTCGGACCGGACGCCTGGGTCTGCGATGCTGGGCTGGCTCGCGCAGGATCTGGCGGGGACGGATCAGGACTGGCTCGTTGGTGTGTGGCACCACCCGGCGTACTCTGAGGGGCACGACTCGGACGATGAACCCGAATCGATCGATGTGCGAACACACATTTTGCCCATGATGGAGGCGGCGGGGGTGGATCTGGTCCTCACCGGGCACAGCCACACGCTTGAGCGGTCGATGCTGGTGGATGGTCATTACGGATTGTCGGGGACGCTCGATCCGGTCGCGATGATTCTGGACGATGGCGATGGTCGGTTCGATGGCGATGGTGCGTACACGAAGCCCAACGCCGGGCTGAATCCGCACGAAGGGACGGTGTATGTCGTCGCGGGGAGTTCGGGGCGGCTCGACGCTGGGGATTACGATCACCCGGCGAACAATGTGAATGTGAACGAGCTGGGATCGATGGTCATCGAGATTGATGGCGATCGACTGGACGCGGTGTTCCTGAACAATGAGGGGGCGGTCCGCGATCGGTTCTCGATTGTGAAGGGCGGCGGGGCGTGCCTCGCGGATTTCGCTCCAGATGGGCGGCTGGACTTCTTTGATGTATCCGCGTTTATTGAGCGGTTGAACGCGCAGGCGATCTCGGCGGATCTGAACAGCGATGCCCGGTGGGATTTCTTTGATGTGAGCGCATTTCTTGTGGCGTTCAATGCTGGGTGCCCGTGACGGTCACGGCTGATTTCGTTCTGTCTTCTTCGCCCGCGCGTTCTCGAGGAACGCCTTGAGGATCTTCTCTGAGCCGACTTCCTTGGGCTCGTAGTAGCGTTTGTCTACGCCGAGGTAGTCCTGGCCGGTGAGCTGGTCTTCGGCGTTGTGGCTGTACTGGTACTTCTCGTCTTCGAGGTCGCGCACGCGTTGCCCGGAACCGTCGTCGGATGATCGGGGCGAGGTGTTGCCGTCGCGGAGGTAGATGGGGACGGGGATGATGCGGCCGTTCTTCACATCGTCCATCGCGGCATTGATCGCAGCGTACGCGGCGTTGCTCTTGGGGGCGCACGCGAGATAGGTCGCGCATTGCGAGAGGGTGATTCGTGCTTCGGGCATGCCGATGCGTTCGACGAGGTCCCAGGCGGCCTGGGCGATCATGATCCCGCGCGGGTCGGCGTTGCCGATGTCCTCGGACGCGAGGATCGCGAGTCGGCGCGCGATGAAGCGGGGGTCTTCGCCGGCGTCGAGCATGCGGGCGATCCAGTAGACGGCGGCGTCGGGGTCGGAGCCGCGGACGGATTTGATCATCGCAGAGATGGTGTCGTAGTGCCCGTCGTCGCCGTAGACGGCGAGTTTCTGCTGGATCGAATCCTCGGCGAGCTGCTTGTCGATGATCAGGGTTGCTGATTCTTCTTGCGCTTCATCTTCCGTTCGTGCTTGCGTCGTCGGCGTTCTTCCTGACGCTTGCTCATCGTCGGCGAGTCTCCCTGAACCCGATCCCCGCTCCACGGCCAGAGCCGTTCGATCACTTCCTCCGCGGCTTCCCACACCAGATCCCATAGAAACATGCGCGTTACTTCCTGTTGATGATTTGACGGCGACTTCGAGCGCGGTGAGTGCGCGCCGGGCGTCGCCTTCGGACTTGATCGCCCAGACGCGCTTGGCGTCTTGGGTGATCTCGATGGTTTGATCGGGAAACGCGTCGGGATGTTTCAGCGCGTTGTCGATGAGGGTGCAGGTCTCGTCCTCCGTCAGCGACTCGAGGCGGAAGAGGGTGGAGCGTGAGATGAGCGCGGCGTTGACGGCGAAGAGTGGGTTCTCGGTGGTCGCGCCGATGAGGGTGATGAGCCCGCGTTCGACATCAGCGAGCAGGACATCCTGTTGCGACTTGGAAAACCGGTGGATTTCGTCGAGGAAGAGGATGGTGCGTTTGTTCTGCTCGCCGAGGATGCGGGATGCTTCGTCGATGATCTCGCGGATGCGTTTGACGCCGACGGATGCGGCGTTCTCGCGCACGAACCGGCGCGAGGTCGCTTTGGCGATCACCTCGGCGAGGGTGGTTTTGCCTGTGCCGGGTGGGCCGTGGAGGATGATGGAGGTGAGGGTGTCCGCGTCGATCATGCGGCGGAGGAGCTTGCCCGGGCCGAGGATATGGGTTTGGCCGACGATCTGGTTGAGGGACTTGGGGCGCACACGAGCGGCCAGCGGCGCGACGCGGGTGAGGGCCTGTTCTCGGTTGGGTGCCCACAGATCGTTCATACGGGAAGTGTACGGGTGAATGTGAAATCTGGAATCGGGGTGTGCGGAATTGTCACCAAATGACGATATTTTCGTAACTTGTCTGGAACCAAAAACTTGTGACTGCTAACATATTTGTGATGACCTTTCTCTGGATTATGCTTGGGCTCTTAGTGCTTGTCGCCACAGGACTTGTGGGCGGGCAAGCGTATGGACGCAAGTGGTCCCCCGAACTGGGCGCACTCGACGGGTTGTTGTACCTGCTCGGGTTCGCGTACGCGCGTGGGGTGCACGATCTGATCGTCGAGCACGAGGAGGGGGCGCTGGATGATCTGGGGGGACCCATGATCGTGGTGTGCAACCACACCGCTGGGGTCGATCCGATCCTGGTGAGCCTGAGCGTCCCCACCAAGATCCGATGGATGATGGCTGACGACATGCGACTCAAGGGGATCAACTGGTTCTGGAACTGGCTGGGCGTGATCTTTGTGGCACGCAATCGGCACGGGCGGACCGGGTTGCGTCACGCACGCAAGCATCTGGCCGATGGTGGCGTCATCGGGATCTTCCCGGAGGGACGCATCGAGCGTCCGGCGAAGAAACTCCTCCCGTTCGCGCCGGGTGTGGGCGTGTTGGTGCAGCGGAGCGGCGCACGCGTGCTCCCCGTGATCATCGAAGGCACCCCGACGCACGCGAAGAACGCGTGGGAGTCGTTGTGGATGCGGAGCGCGACCCGTGTGCGTGTCATGCGCCCGATCGATTACAAGGACTCGGGCAAGGGCAACGCGGAGATCGCGAAGGACCTGCACGAGCGGTACGAGCGTTGGACGGGGTGGGACACCAAAGGCCCGGCGCTGAAACCGGAAGCAGACCCGGGTGAGTTGATGGCCTTCGACGAGGGCGGGACGCGTCGTCAGATTGCGTGAGTGGTTGGTGTGCGGCGGTGGGGGACTCACCACAGAGCACACGGAGCACACATAGAAGAAATCAGAGCGAAGATGGGTGCCCCGCAGGTGACGAAGTCTCTGCATTTGTTTCGCAGTGCTCACTTACGAGAAGGAACTGAGACGGCGATTACACGGCTCACGGTTGAGTAGAATAGATGGTATGGATAAGCCCTTGATAGCATTTTTAGTAGCTTTGATTGCGATGTTGGCAGGAGCATTCTTGATATGGCTCTGCCGTTTCTGTATCTCCAAGATCAAGGAGAAGAAACAGAAGAAGTCACAGGGGATGAGAGTGCTTGGGACTCCTGAGGATCCACTTGAACATCTATGGCACACAGAGGACAGGCGGAGATATTGAATATGGGGCAGGCGTAATGGCTGAGCCGGGTAGCATGCTGGTGGCGATGTCTACTGCATATGTTCCATGGCATTCGAACATATGGCGGATCCCGGGACGGCACGCGGTGTGAAATTTGGCTTGCCGCCATACCTAGGAGGATTGCTCGTGCTAGTCTTGGTCTTCAGCAAATGGCAATGGTACAGTTTCATCAGTATCTACACTTTCGTGGAAGCCAGCAGAATTCCACAGTCGTTCGAGCCAGATATTTATATAAGGACGCCAATCTGCGATTTGCATGTCGAGTGTGACAACAGGCATCGTCATTCTTCCTGTAGCGTTTCCTAAATCATAAATCTCATAGCCGTAATTGCTGACTCTGAGCAGTTTGTCTTTGCAGTTATCAATGGTAAGGCATGCAAAGAGCTGGCCTTGGTACTGTATTGCATCATAAATACGATGAACTCTAGTGATCCATGAGTACAAGTCCTGTCTAGCGGTATATGCAGATATATCGTACTTCCCATTTTGATAGGGACGACTATCGAATGTATCTGCGATCGCGTAAGTTCCACTTCGGCTGAAGCTCTGCAGATCGTTTGAGTTGCGTCTCGTGAGATTGATGCCATGAAATGTTGGATACATGCCTTTCCCGCTACTGAGCACAGGCGCGGCTTTCAGCAACTCTTGGCACAGATGTTCATCTGAAGGGTCAAAGATTTCGCCGTAACCCGCTGGTAGATGGCATGTGAGCATGAAAGAGTATTTGTCTGGATCAAGTTGTCTGAGGCGAAGCAACTCGTATTCGTGTTGCTCAATCGCCATCTCTTGTTCGCTTTGATTGCTCAAGAAGCCTCTTTTAATCTGATCAAGATCCATTTGCTCGTTCGATCTGCTTAATCTGGTATAGAACCTGCGAGAGTCTCCTTTAATATACATGTGTGGTCCACTCCGGCTAGGCGGGACGCCGAGCACGAGAGCATTTCTGCCGTCGGCCAGTTTGATCGGTTGATGACGCAAAATTATTCTAGGCTGGATGTTATTGGCTACCGAGCGTTCGATACGCTGAAGGAGTTGGTTAAGGTCATCATCGATGCCGCACAACTCCTTTGCGACACCGTGCTCGCCTTCACTGAGTCCAATGATTACGCATCCGCCATTTGTGTTGGCAAATGCTGAAAGTAGAATGCACAACTTGCTGGTGTCTTCAACTTTTTCCTTAAAATCAAGTGTGTGAGATTCAGGCACCTCGTCGGACACAATTGAATTCAGTGTATCGAGAGTAATCAGTCCTATATCTGCAATTTTGATCGTCATTCGATGACCTCCAATTGGCAGATAGTATCCGATTGCGAATGCTGCCTTCACGGCTTGCTCGACCAGGAAAATGAATTTCGTCTTATAGATTCTGGAGGCGTTTAGCCGCCAACCTTATTCATCAACGCTTCCAACCGCCGCACATGAACCTCCCGGTCCGGCTCAAGAATAATCAGCGATTCCAGCTGATGCTTCGCGAGTTCGTAGTTCTCCGCGATCAGCGCCACGCGTGCGGCGCGTTCGCGTTGGTCGGCGTCGAAGGGGGCGATGGCGACGGCGCGGAGGGCGGCTCGGATGGCCTTGTTGTGCTCGCCGGTCTGGGCATAGAGCAGGGCGAGCTCGCCCGCGTAGGCGGGGGAGTGGATCTCTCGGGCGTCGAGGTATTCGAGGTGCGGGATCGCGCGGAGCCGGTCCGCACTGTCGGCGCTCGCGCGGTAATGACGCACCAGACGCTTGTGGGGTTCGGGGTCGGTGGGGCGGACGGTGATCGCGTGTTCGAGGATCTCGATCTGGCGATCGGTGAGGGTCTCACCCGCACCCGCGAGTGCAGTACCGATCTGGAGTGTGATGAGCTCGGGGTGGTCGGGGTATTGTTCGAGGAGCTTGGTGATCTCGTCGCGGGTGGGGACCTTGTTGAGTTGCTCTTCGGGTGAGTCGTCGTCGGAGACGTCGAGGATCTCGTAGATGTCGGGGACATCGTCGGGGAGGAGGAGGTTGTGCTCGATGAGGTCCTGCTTTGCCCATTCCGTGAACGACGCGAGGAAGGACTCGGGCGTGACATCGAGGACTTCCTTGAACGCATCGACGGCGTCGCGACCGCGGGTGGAGGCGTCGAAGATGTCGAGGGGGGCCTGCTTGCCGTAGGTCTCGACGATGTACTCGAACATCCACGCGCCCTGCGCATAGGCCTGTGCGCGGTCGGTGGGTTTCTTGGGTCGCACGAAGGCGGTGTTGATCTCGACGAGATCGAAGAGCTCGTCGTTCTTGTACGCGTTGGTCAGCAGCGCCCAGGTGTTCGCATCACGCGGGGCGTCCTCGTTGAAGACGGCGTTGGCTTCTGTCATCCAGTGGATGACGCGGTTCTTGGTGCGCGCGAGGTTGACGGTGTGGGTGTATTCGTGTTGGAGGACGCGTGGCCAGTCGTAGGGGCCGACGGACGACTTTGGGCCGTCGCGGGGGGCTTCGATGGCGATGACGGGCCCGGTGGAGGCGGCCATGGTGTGGATGGAGGGCATGCCGCCGATGCGGACCGCGAACCACTCGTGGTTGGGCATGAGCTCGATGAGTGTTTTTTGATTGGGCTCAAAGTCGTTGCCGCCCGGTGCGTCGCCGGCGACGCGCTGGTGGATGCGTTCCATGATCGCGGGCATCTCGCGCGCGAGCACGATGTCGGTGGTGTCGGGCTTGTAGCGGATGATGAAGTGCTCGGACTCGATCGTGTCGTAGGTCGCGAGCTCGGTGACGAGGGTGAGCGAGTTCTGGGCGCGGAGGTTGAAGGGGTCGAGCTTGATCGCGTCTTCGAGGACCTCGCGTGCCTGCGTGTCGAGTCCGGCTTGCACGAGCAGCAGCCCGAGTTGAAGGCGCGGCTCGCCCCAGTGCGGGGCGCGTTCGATGACGCGTCTGTAGGTCTCCGCGGCTTGCTCGTATTGACGATACTCGGAGAGCGTGTCCGCGACCCGCATGTACGCGTTCGGTGAGCCGGGTGAGATCGCGTCGTAGGCATCGAGGAGGAACTGGGTGGAGGTTGTGCGGAACCCTGCGGCGGATGCGGCGGCGTTGATCTCAAGCAGGTCGCGCTGATTGGGCATGCTCGCCAGGACCATGTCCAACGCCATCTCGGCGCCCTCGGGGTCCTTGCGCCGCAGCGCGACGCGGGCACGCAGGATCGAACCGAGCAGGGATGGGGGCGTGTAGTCGTCTGTGTTGTAGGATTCGTCGATTGAGGCGGCGAGGATGTCGAGCTTGTTCGCGATCTCGTCGGCGGTGTCGAAGTCGAAGGAGTCGACGGCCATGGAGCCGATGATGAAGGCGGCCTGTGCGTTGCGGGGGTGCATCGCGAGGGTTTCCGCGGCGGCGTTGCGCCCGTCTGTATAGTTGTTGTGGGCGTACAGGAGACGGGCCTCTGCGAGTCGGACGCGCCATGATGTGCGGTCGATGTTTTCGCGGGCGTTGGCGAGGAGCCGGGTGATCGATTGATATTCCGTGCGTGCGTCGGCTTGTGGGCCTCGGAGTCGGAGCAGATCGAGCATGCCCTCTGCGCCCCATGCGATCTGGTCCGCGTCGTCGATCTTGGTGGTTGTGAGCAGCGTCTCCAGCTTGGTGAGAACTTCGAGTGCCTCATCGTGCTGTCCGAGCATCTCGTGGGATTGAGCGAGCAGAACCAGAGTTTGTGGTGATCGTGGTTCTGTGGTCGCGTTGAGGAAACCCGTTGCTCGGCGTGGGTCACCCCGCATCAGGGCGGCCTCGGCGAGCAGATTGGGATCCGTATTCGGATCGAGAAGGAACGGATGGTCGTATGCACCCGCATCGAGCGCGGCCTGTGCGGCGTGATCCCGATCGATCAGGTCCGCGTGGGTCCATACCCCGTGCTTGATACGCAGGTTCAGACGCTCGTCTTCAGTCAGGAACTCCGCGCTGATCAGCTCGCGGAGTGCATCGGTGACCTGATTGATGTGATCGGGGACCTCGATGCGCCGGATGGGCTCGTGGTCGTGGTTGTGGACATCGACGGGCGCGATCGGTGGATCGTTGTCCTCGGGTGGGAGCGCCGGGGCCTGCGCGCTGGCGCATGAAGCGAGGAGAGCGAGCAGCGCGAGGGTGGTACGGAGGGGTATGGTCATGTTGGATGTTAGGGGGATTCGAGATTGGGTTGATCCGCGTCGCCGCGCCAGCGGTTGATCTGGACATTCCATCCGGAGGCCGCATCGGGCGTGGTTGTGTCGAACACACTCGACGGGATCTCGGTGTTGCGTTCAGTCTGGAAGAGTTCGACGACTTGGAGATCGCCCGTCCAGTCCTGTTTGAGGTAGAGCGCGGGGAGGAGGGTTTCGGTGTTAACCCAGATGCGGACGAACTCCCAATCATCCTCAAACCCGGACCCGGGCTTGGGTACGAGCTTGAGCTGGGTTGTGCCCTGCACATGGGGCTGCTCCGCGAGGGTCGTCAGCTCGGGGAAGTCTGCGTTGTCGACCAGGCCCTCGGTTGGAGTGTGGATTGTGATGTCGTAGTGATCGAAGAGCCGGTCCTGATCGCGTCCGAGCGAGACCCAGAACGGGGCATCACGCATAAGTTCCATCGGATCGAGGGTCTCGCCTTGGGGAACGAGTTCGCGTTTGTTGAACTGCTTCTCTTCGGGGTTGCGTTCAACGAACCATCGCCCGTCGAAGATGTAGTGCTCGTCGATCTGGTCGAAACGGTCGTCGATCTCGAGCCCGGTGAAACGCACTGCGTAGCGGCGTGAGAGCCCGGCGTCCGCGTTGTCGTCATTGCGGATCGCGAGGTTGCCGTAGCGGATCTGCATGTCGTTCTCGAGCGCGTTGATGATGGTGTAGCGGACGCCGCCCTTGAGGGTTGTGGTGGACTTATCCTGTTCGGCGAGCGAGGTGAGGAGCTCGCGCGGGGTGTTGAACTTAGCCTGGTCTGCGACGGCGGCATCGGGCTCGATGAGCGAGTGAGAGGCGTTGAACGCTAGGAGCGGCGTGGTGGCGAGCAGGATGGTAAGCAGGGCGCTGGGCATCGGGAAAGAATCCTTCGGATTCGAGGGACGAGCCATGAGCCACTCGCCACTGGGGTTTACAAGGAACTGTCAGCGTGCGTTTCAGGCCTCTAGTGGCTCATGGCTAGTGGCAAGTCCCTTCATATCTCTACCGGTTCAACTCCTGTGGGGTTCGTTTCTTGCACAGAAACCGTATGAAGGACGCTTGCCTGACATTCGATCGGCTATTTATGCTCGATCGGCTCAATGGTGTCGATGACGCTGGAATCGGGTTCGTCGAGGTAGAGTTGGGCGATGGCGGCGGCGGCGATCGCGTCGCGGCGTTGTTTCTTTTGCTTGTGCGTCAGCCCGGTCTGGGCCATCTGCGCATCGGCGGCTTGGGAGGTTTTGCGTTCATCGACGAGGACGATCGGGCGATCGATCCGAGACGCGAGCTTGGTCGCGAAGTCGCGGACGAGCTTGGCGCGCGGGCCTTCGGTGGAATCCATGTTGAGGGGGATGCCGAGGACGATCTCGGTCTCCGGCCCGGATGCCTGCTGATGGAACTGCTTGACGATCGCGTCGATGAGCAAGCGCCCGTTCTCCTGATCGATCGGAACCTCGACGAGCCCGGCGGGCGACGCGATGCAGGTGATCCGGTCCGCAAGTGCGAGCCCGGTTCGTTTGTCCCCAAGATCGATCGCGAAGATGCGCATGGGTGATTCTAGGATGAGAAGACCAGTTTGAGGGAGGTCCATGATGTTGCGATTCTGTGTGTTGATGGTGTGCGTGTGTCTTTTCTGGAGCGCTGCGCTCGCTCAGGACCAATCTGAGGGCGTGCAGGAGGAGCGAGATTCGCGGTTCGATGTGGTCATGGCCGAGCTCGTCGAGCAGCTGCGGACCTGCGATGACGACAACTATAAATCGATGATCGCGTCCATCGAAGAGCAGATCCAGAAGGGGTACTACCTGAACTTCAAGGACCCCGAAGGGATGACGCTGCTCATGCACGCGTGCAGGCTGCCTGCGACACACGAGATCACATGGTGGATGATTTACAACAATCGGGCGAAGCGTGATATTCGCGACAACAACGGGATGCTCGCGATGCATCACACGGCGTACAACCCTGATCCGAAGGTCGCGGCGAGATCGCTCGGAATTTTCCTCACTTGGCGGGACGACCCGAACGAGCGTGATGCGAATGGGCGTGACATCGTGATGCACACGATTATTGCGAATCAGTCGCGTCGAATGGTGTTCCTTGCGATCGATGCGACTGACGAAGACCTGAACCGTCTCGATGATTACATGCACTCCGCAGCGTCCTATGCCGCGATGAACAACCACCACTTCCGCATCTGGGAGTTGCTCGTCGAGCACGGTGCGGATCTCACCAAGACCTACACGAAGGATCAGCTCACGCCCTTGCACTTAGCTGCCCGCGAGAACATGGCCGAGGTCGCCGGCGCGATTATTCGGGAAGGCGCGGAGATCGACGCACGCGATGCCAATGGCAACACGCCTCTGATGTTGGCGCTGCTGCAGAATAAAGATCCGCTGATGCATACCTACCTGCTCCAGGGCGGGGCGGACGCGAAGACACGCAACGATCTCGGGGCATCGGTCTACCACGCGGCCGCGTATGGGGGGCAGAACGCATCGGTCTTCCAACAACTCGTTGATGCGGGCGCACCGACGGACGAGCCGACGGATTCGGCGCTGCCCACCCCCGCGATGTTGTACGCCCAGTTCGGTGAGGACCCGGGCGTATGGGCGATCTTCGCGGCTCAGGGGATGAGTCTGCGTTACAAGGGTGAGCAGGGGTCGCCGTTGATCATGTCCGCGTTGACATACAAGAAGGACATCGCGTTCATCCGTGCGATGCTCGACGCGGGGTGCGATGTGAACGCGGCGTACACGCCGTTCAACACGACGGCGCTGATGATGGCGTGCAAGGACGGGTCCGCGGAACTCGTAGAACTGATGCTCGATCACGGCGCGGAAGCGACAATCGTGGATGTCACGGGGAACACCGCGCTGGATGCCGCGTTGAAGAACCCGAGCTTGGAGGGGAGTGGGGTGGTTGAGCGGGTGCGGTTGTTGGTTGGTGGGTGAATCACCGTAACCCGTCCGGCAACCCCTCATGCAGCTTCTTGATATCCTGCGCCCGATTCTTGGGCACCACGAGCGTGGCGCGTTCGGTGCGGACCACGATCAGGTCGTCGCAACCGATCAGGGCGATCGTGTGGGACCCGTCCGTGTCTTCTGAGATGACGATGTTGTTGTTCGCGTCGTGCGTTGCGATGGGGGTGCCGTTGGATCGGTTCCCGTGCTCGTCGGGCGCAAGGGTCTCGGCGTATGCGGGCCAAGAGCCAACATCGAGCCATTGGATCTCCATCTTCACGCCGACGATTGAGACATCGCGTTCGTTGGACGCGGGCTCCATGATCCCGTAATCGACGGATGTCTTATCGAGATGGGGGTAGACCTCATCGAGGACCTGTTGCTGTTTGTCGGTGCCCCATGCGTCCTGCAGCTGTTCGATGAGCTCGGCATTCTTGGGCATGAAGCGTTTGTAGAGGTCGAGCAGCGTCTGCGCGTGGAAGACGAACATGCCCGCGTTCCAATCGAATCGTCCGGATTGGAAATACGCCTCGGCCTTCTCGAGTGGCGGTTTTTCGACGAATCGGGCGACTCTGAACGCCTGGTCGTCCGTGTCCTCGATTTTCTGGCCTCGCTCGATGTACCCATAGCCGGTGGCGGGGTGATCCGGAGTAATACCGAAGGTGACCAGACGCGTCGGGTCTTGCTCAACGAGCGTGTAGCCCAGTTCGACGGCTCTGGCAAAGACATCCGCGGGTTCGATGAGCTGGTCTGCGGTTAAGACGGAGAACACCGCGTCGGGGTCGTCCTTCGCGAAGACGACTGCGGCGAACGCGACGGCATTAACGGTATCGCGGGGCATGGGCTCGCCCAGGATGTGCGCATCGTCGAAGTGAGGCATCGCGCCCTTGATCTGCTCGCGGTACCGCTCGCCCGTGCAGATGTAGACGGAGTTGCCTTGCGTCAGATTCCCAGCGCGTTCCGCTGCAAGCTCGAGCAACGAGACGGTCCGGCCGTCATCGGTCTTGATGAACTTGATGAGCTGCTTGGGTTGCCCGTCCCGGGACATCGGCCAGAGACGAGTGCCGGACCCGCCGGCCATGATCATCGCGTAACGCATGGGAGAGAATCCTTCGGATTAGGGATCAGGGATCAGGGATCAGGAGAGACATTATGCAGGGTAGACGAGATCTTGTGCCTTCCCCGCGGGGCGGGGAAGGCACCAAAGTATCGTTTATCCGCTGAATACCGTCTGCACCAGTACATCGACATCGGCACCTTCGGGGGCTTTGGTCAGGGCGATCTGGACCTTTTGTTCCGCGGTGGTGCGTTGCTCGCCCAAGGCCATCAGTGCAGCGATGGCTTCGATCGCGGCGTTGGGGAGGGTGGTGTTCTCGATCGACCCCGTCGCGGGTGTCGTGCGGGTCGCGTGGGCGCCGGCCATGATGGCGTCGCCTGCGAACTTGTCGATCTTGCCGGAGAGTTCGGCGATCATGGTTTCGGCGGAGCGTTTCCCGATCTCGGGGAGCTTGGTGAGGGCCTTGGCATCCTTGGACACGATGTAAGCTGCGATGTTGCTCGGGGGCTCGACGAGGGCGCGGAGGGCCTTCTTGGTCCCGACGCCTTTGACGGAGGTGAAGACCTCGAAAAAGTCCCGCTCAACGGGCGATCCGAACCCGATCACGCGTGGGATGAACGAGGTGCCCTGACCCTGCCCTTCCAGATAGACGCGGGTGTGGAGGGTGACCCGATCGTTGATCTTGGACGCGAGCGAGTCCGCAAGGTATTGCGGGATCAGGACTTCGAGTGCAAAGTCTGGGTTGGTGTGCATGGTCGCGAGGGGGATCGCGCCTTCGGAGATGGATTCGAGTTGGGCAACTAATCGTGTAAGCATGCGAGGGTGAGGATACCCGCAACGGGCGCAGCGGATGCCGATCCGGGGTGTGAAAATCGGGTTCTTGTGGGCGGATCGAGCCGATGAGATGGGTATGAGCACCCCAGAACCCACATCCGATTCTCGCGCCCTCATCGTCGGGAGCGAACACGCGTGCGATCGTCTGATCCGTCAGCTCCGCGCGATCGGCGAGTCCGACCCCATCGTCGGCGTGGTGCTCACCGAACCCACACCCGCATCCGCGATCGAAGGGCTGTCCGTGCTCGGAGTGATCGACGACCTGGTTGCGTTGTGTGCTTCGGAATGCGTGACGAGCGCGATCGTGACACTGCCCGCGTCGGAACGCGCGTTGTGGCGGACGATCTCCGTGTCGTTGCATCGCGCCGGGGTGATCGAGCGGTTCGTGCCTCCGATGGACGAGCTCCTGCACAGCGCGCCCGTCGTGTCCTCGTCGAACGCCGTCACGATCGGCACGCCCAAGATCGACCTGGCCAAGCTCGTTGGGCGGGTGCCTCACGAGATCGATCGCGTGCTCGTGTCGAGCTCGCTCAATCAGAAGACGGTCCTCGTCACCGGCGCAGGCGGGTCCATCGGGTCCGAGCTCGTGCGTCAGGTCGCGAGTTACCACCCCAAGCGGATCGTGCTCATGGAACGCGCTGAGAACGCGCTGTTCGAGATCGATCGCGCCCTGCGTGAGTCGTACCCCGAGATCGAACGCGTCGCGGTCCTGCACGATGTGGTCGACGCGTCCCGCACGCTCGGGTTGCTCGAGCGGTATCAGCCCCATGTCGTGTTCCATGCGGCTGCCCACAAGCATGTGCCCTTGATGGAGGATCATCCCGCGCACGCCGTGACGAACAACCTGTTCGGGACCAAAGCGATCGCGGACGCATCGGTGACGGTGGGGGCGGAACGGTTCGTCCTGATCTCGTCGGACAAAGCGGTAAACCCTGTGAATGTCATGGGCGCGACCAAACGCCTCGCGGAGATGTACACGCAATCGCTCGCGCAGATGCCGGGGATCGAGACGCGCCTGAGCATGGTTCGGTTCGGCAATGTCCTCGGGTCCGCGTGCTCGGTGTTGCCCATCTGGGCGGACCAGATCGCTGCGGGTCGCCCGGTGACGGTGACCGACGAGCGGATGACGCGCTACTTCATGACGATCCCCGAAGCCGCGACGCTGGTGATGCAAGCGGGCGCGATGTCCGGGCACGGGTTCGGCGGGATCGAGCTCGGGCACTCGGGCGAGGTGTTCGTCCTCGACATGGGCGAGCCCATCGAGATCTTCCAGCTCGCCAAACGCTTTATCCGCGCCTGCGGCTACGAACCAACCATCGGGCAGCCAATGGGATCACAGATCGCCCCCAACGCCGTGCCCATCATCCTCAGCGGCGCCCGCCCGGGCGAGAAGCTTTACGAGGAGCTCAGTTATGACGCGGAGGGTCTGATGCGGACGAGCCACCCCGGGATCTACGCGCTCGACGAGGAAACGGATGTCTCCGAATCGCGCATCGCGGACATGGTGTCGTCGATGGACGAGGTCCGCCGGAGCCAGTCGCGTAAGAGCGTGCTCGAACAGATCGCCCGCTTCATCCCGACGATGGGCACCAAGACCCGCCCGGTGTCGGCGGCATGAGCTCAGGGATCGTCGAACTCCGTGAACCGATCGATTCAGACTTCGAGCTCATCTTCGCCATGCGACAGGACCCGGTCGGCAACGCCATGTCGATGGTCTACCCACTATCGCGTGAGCAGTTCGAGGCACGCTGGAACCGCACACCCGAGAGCCCGCACGAGGTGGCACGAGTCATCCTGCACGATGGGGTCGTGGTGGGCAAGATCGCCAGCTTTGTGGCCGAGGAAGCGGTCTGTGTTGGTTACCTGATCGCGCGTGACCACTGGGGCAAGGGCATCGCGACCCAAGCCCTGCGCATGTTTGTTGACCTCTTGGAGCACCGCCCACTGATCGCCCATGCCGCCAAGAGCAACATCGGCTCATGCCGGGTGCTCGAAAAGTGCGGCTTTGTCAAGACCGACGAACGCGATTCCCCCGAGACCGAGCGCTACATGGCGAGCGTCGTGGTGGTGTACGAGCTGCGTTGATCCGCCTCAGTTCAACTCCCTGATCCGGGCATTGCGAAACTCGACGGTCAATGGATCTTCGCGGTTGCCCACATCATGCACCTGGAATCCGATGTGCCCCGATGCGGTCATCGCGTCGAAGATCTCCGCAGCAGGGACGCCATTGATCCAGGTGCGGATGGTGTCGCCTTGTGCGAGGACGCGGACGGTGTTCCACTCGCCCGGACGGAAGGCGCGCCGGGGGGACGGGGTGGTGTGCATCGGGTGGAGCCAGCCGCGTCGGGCCTCGTCGTAGATGCCGGCGCTGAAGGCGCGGGGGGCGGGGTCCAGCTCGATCTGGTAGCCACGCAGCCCGCCGCTGCGGTTGTCGAAGCCATCGATGACATGCGAGCGGATCTGCACACCCGAGTTGAGTTCGGGGTGAACGCGTGCCTCGTAGATCAGCTCGAAGTCGCTGTACTGCTTCACGGTGGTATAGAACGAGTTGCGCGAGTTGGGGACGCTGGTGCCGGTGAGCACGCCGTTTTTCATACTGAATGGGGCGTGCCCGCCGCGGACGACCCAGTCGGACTCGTCGGTGTCTTCGAAGAGACGTGTCCACGGGCCGGGTGTGGGTGTGGGTGCGTCGTCGAGCGGCGCGATCCATGCGTTGCGATACCGAACCGGTCCTTCCGCACGCGTCGCGTGATCCTGCAAAACCAAAGGCCCGATCATCCGATCAAGCCCCGGCGCGGGAGATTCACCCGCGGCCCGCTGCGATCCGGTCGGGTGGGGAAGCTCGACATCGTCGTGGATGAGCATCCCGTTCCAGTACACAGTGGCGCGTGCGTTCTCGGTCTTGTTCCCGTTGTCGTCGAAGCGTGCGGCCCGGAACCAGATGTCGTAGGCCTGCCACTCGCCGGGGCCACGCGATGCGTTGGAGTCGGCGGGCTTGATGTTGTAGAACGCGCCGGCTTCGTTGGCTTGCAGTGGTTCATCGCCGGGTTTGGTGCCAAGCACCTGCAGCTCATACTTGCCCTGCAGATACACGCCCGAGTTCCCCGCCAACTGCCCCTCACCGCCCGGCGGCGAGAGCCATTCGATGTGGATGCGTGCATCGCCGAACGATGTGGTCGAGGACAGATCGCCCGACCCGTTCCCGACGGCCATGTACCCTTGGGCGTTGAGCAGGTCGTCCTGCGTCATGTTGGTCATGGGGTACGGGCGATTCGCGTACCGCATTGTCGCGCCGGTGGAGCGGGCAATGAGCGTGACGGCATCGGCGGGGGGGAGGATGTTGAGCCCGACGCCGTCGGTTGCGGGGTCAATGGGTTGGTTGGCGATGGAGGATTCTGGTGCGCCGTTGGGGATCTGGTTGAGGGTGTACCAGGCCTCGGTGGACCAGAGTTTCTGTGCTTGCTCCTCACGCGTGATTGCGACGATGTGGTACACCCGCCCGGGTTTGAAATCAGACACATGCAGGATGGAGCTGACCCCGTTCACTGTGCTCGTTGTTCTGACATCATGCGTGCGTTCGTCGATCTTGGGACCGCCGTAGCGTGCGGTTGGTTTGTAGGCCCAGGAAATGACGCTGTAATCTTGAACCACATCACTCGCATGCCCCTTGTGCGACTCGTTGTACTTGATCACAAAGCCATCTGGCGTGGCGCGAACAGTACGCATCTCAAGCACGCGTTCACCGTTCGGCTTCAGGCGCTGCAGCCCGAACTGGGTGCCGCGCCAGTTCCAGTTCCCGCCCGCGCCGATGCCGGCCACGATGAGCGAGCCGTCGGGCGCCCACGCCATGCGATTCACGCCCGACTCGAGCCCCTGCGTGAACCGGAACAACGCACCCTGCAGCTGCCCGTTGACGCGTTCGAGGAAGACGCGACGCACGCCGCCCGCGGTGAGCTCGCCGACGAGCATCTGGCCCTTGAACGGACCTGAGGTGATGGGGAGTGGCTGCGTCGGTGAGTTCACCACCTCGTTCTGCGGCAGCCACAGCGCCGGAGGTGTCCGCGGGCGATCGCTGTAAACGCTCGGGTGCCCGCCATTGGGAAATCGGTCGGCGAGATTGGGTACGAAGTCGGTGTTGTTGTAATGCCCATAGAAGCGCCCCGGGATGATCTCGGCGAGGGTTGAGGTCGGCATCCATGTGCCTTGGTTGTCGAGGTAGATCAATGCACCGCCCGGTGTCACGCCTAGGCCGTTGGGCGTGCGGAGCCCGCCGGCGATGACATGGGCGGCCTTGGCCTCGATGTCGATCTCGATGAGCCCGCCCCGCATCGGCCCATTGGGTCCTGCGTTGTCCTGCATCCCCTCCCACGCGGGCGGCGCCATCGCGGTGGAGAGCGCGGCGTAGAGCTTGCCGTTGTGCGGCAGCAGCCCAAACACGAACTGGTGGTAGTTCCAGCCCTCCCAACCGTCCGCGATGAGCTCATGCGTCTCGAAGTAGCCGTCGTTGTCGGTATCGCGCAGTCGCTCGACCTTCTTGCGGTGGGCAACATACAACTCGCCCTCATGCACGCACATCGCGCTGGGTTCGTAGAGATCGGTCGCGATCTCAACGACCTCGATCTCGGACTGATCCTCGGCGTCCCAGTTGAGGATCGCGTAGAGCTTGTCAGGTTCCTTGGATTCGATGTCGGGGAGCGATCGATCGTCGCGTTGCAGTGGATCGAAGGTGCCGATGACGAGCCGCCCGTCGGGCAGGAAGCACATTGCGCCCACTTTGGGCTCAAAGCCCTCGGGGCGGATGGTCGAGAGGTCCCATCCCGGGTGAACACCCATGAGCGCCCGTCGATCGCCGGGGCGGTTCTGCCCGACGATCTGCTTCACACCCGGCGAGGTGACTCTGGTCAGATCGCGCTGCGTTCGCAGGTGTTTGTTGGTGATGACGGAGTAATCCAGGTCATCGGGCCCGATCCATTCGAGCTTCAGCACGCTCGCGCCGCCGGCCTCGAAGTGATCAACACGCAGCGGGTGCGCCCCCTGTTCAAGGAACACCCGCTCGCTGGTTTTGGAGATCGCCCCGTGCAGCCCATCGTGATCAATGATGACCTCGCCGTTGAGCGTGAGGCGTGAGCCGTCGTCGGAAGTGAGCATGAACGCGTACTCGCCGGCTTCCTCGATGATCAGCTCGGCGGTCACATGGGTGACATACGGCAGGGGAATGCCGCCGAAGTCGTCGGTATCGGCATCGATCGAATCGCGGAGTTCGTCGAGGTTGGGCGTCTGATCCGGCGCGATCTCGGGGATCTGCTGGAGATTTCCCTCGACGGCATACACACGGAAGGTCACTCCCGGATCGGTGTCTTGTGCGAGGGTAATGGAACTCAAAGTGAGAGCAGCAAGCAACACAAACTGGTGAATCATCATGCTCAGATAGTACTAGAAAGTAGTTGCATGGAAAGCCGCTATGAAAACTTGATCAAAATCCGAACAGATGGCTTGATTTGTGTTTGGGTTTTGGTATTTTGTCAGGCATGATACCCAAAGTACGCAGCTTTCTACTCCAGGGGATCGACGCGCAGCCTGTTGAGATCGAGGTCGATCTGGACGACACGCAAATTCAGAAGGAGATCGTGGTGGGTCTCCCTGATGCAGCGGTCAAGGAATCTCTCGAGCGGGTCAGATCCGCGATGGGCAACTCCGGGTATCCCATGCCCGCGGGCCGGACGCTGATCAACCTGGCGCCGGCGGATGTGCGGAAAGAAGGTCCGATGTACGACCTTCCGATTGCAGTGGGAGTCATGGTGGCGAGCGGGGTGATCCATCCGTCCCCCGTTCGTGCACCTGCTCCTGTCCATGCCGGAGGGGCATCGGTTGCGTTCGAGGACGAGTCGGGAGGTCTCGATCCTCGCCGAGCATTGATCGCGGGTGAGTTGGCGTTGGATGGGCGAATCCGTCCGATCCGAGGCGTCATCGCGATGGTTACCCTCGCGCGGGATCTCGGTCTCGATGCCGTTATCGTCCCGGCTCAGAACGCCGCGGAGGCGTCTGTTGTCGAAGGTGTGCGTGTATTTGGAGTTACGAGTCTGGCTCAGGTCGTCGGGTTGTTGAACGGCGAGCTTGATCTTGAGCCGCATCCAACGGCTGACATCGCGTCCATGCTGGAACAAACGAATGCTGCCGTAGATTTCGCAGAGGTCAAGGGGCAGGAATCTGTCAAGCGTGCATTGGTGGTGGCGGCGGCGGGTCAGCACAACATTGTCATGCTCGGCCCCGCCGGAACGGGTAAGACGATGATGGCCAAGGCGCTCCCGGGGATCATGCCCACGATGACCCCGGCGCAGGCGATCGAAGTGACGCGGATTTACTCATCCGCAGGAATGCTCGATGCGCGTCGTGGGCTGGTGACCGCTCGGCCGGTGCGCACGCCTCATCACACCGCGAGTTCACCCGCGATCGTCGGGGGCGGCGTGATTCCCCGCGCTGGGGAGATCTCCTTGGCACACCACGGAATCCTGTTCCTCGATGAGCTCCCCGAGTTCTCACGCAATGTCCTCGAGACCATGCGTCAGCCCATGGAGGACCATGTGGTGACAATCGCGCGATCGCACGGGACGGTGCAGTTCCCGGCGTCGTTTATGCTCGTTGCCGCGATGAACCCAACACCCAAGGGCGATATCGCGCCGGGAGAAGTGGGGCAGCGCGAGATGCAGCGGTACTTGTCGCGCCTGTCAGGGCCATTGCTCGATCGCATCGACCTGCATGTCGAAGCGCCGGCGGTGCCCTGGAGCGAACTGAGTCAGAAGGCGACCGGGACCGACACGGCGACCATGCGGGCGCAAGTCATCGCGGCACGCGAACGCGCAATGCGTCGTCAGGGGGATACCCCAAACTCGCGGCTCAAGGGCAAGCAACTCGACGAGTTTATGGCCCTCGAATCGACAGCCAGGGCATTGCTCGAGCAGGCGATGACCCAACTCGGCCTCAGTGCCCGTGCATACGACAAGATCCGACGCGTCGCGCTCACGATATCAGATATCGCGGGATCCGAAACGGTCCGTCCAGAGCATGTTGGCGAAGCGGTGCAGTACCGGCTGCTCGACAGGAAGCTGTAGAAGAGTTGTTGATTATCCATTCTTAGAGAGGCAGATTGCCTCGTATGGCAATTCAGGGTATCCACTTTCTAAGTTGATTCGTTGAGTAAATATTGCGCTGGTTATTTTTCAAAACATATTCAGATTGATCAACATTTCCCATGCGTGGATTGTGTCAGTGTATATTTGGCCCACCTGTAGTTTTGTCGGTCCATTTTACAAAGGCACAAAATGATCAAGAAAACATTACCGCTCCTGTTGACAATCTCGTCATCTAGCGTGCTTGCAGTTCCCCCCACATACGACACCGCTAACGATACGGAGTTTCTCCGCTTTCATGGCAGGGGGGATGTCCTTCGGACTGCAGAGCCGTTCAGCTCATGTTCCGCATTTCCCTCTGGTGGGGTGGGAAATGATATGGGCGAGTACATGCATGTTCGTATGCGAGTGCGCTTGGCGCCAGAATCTGAATACGAGATTCTGGATACAAATCATGCGATCACAGGCGGGCATACGACCGGACGCGTGCTCTGGACGCAGGGTGTGGTCGAATACACTGAGTATGCTGGGTTTACGATCGGATACGAGCATGATTCAGCGAACAGCACTGGATACTTGTACCTCGCGATCGGTGACGGAGGGGACACGAGTTCGAGTTCCGATGCTCGGACTCGGGTCTGGAGGGTGGAAGTCCAGCTCGACGACGGGGAGTTCCATACGATCGATTGGGGATACGACGAGTCCGTCCCCAGAACCGGGCTTGCGGAGGCATTTTGCTGGATCGATGGCACAGCCCAAACAGTGACTCAGCTCACAGACTACACAGGAACACCCGACCCCGCGGTAGAACTCAATGGCTCTTGGTACGGCGGCGGATCAATCATGGGCAATGCGCGTGCGGATGCGCTTCACAAGCTTGCCGGTAACGGTTGGCAGAGCGCAATCGGGAAACGCGATGAGGTCTGGCCAGATCCAAACGGACCCGATTCGGGAACTGGGTCCACGCCTTCGCCGGACTCCGATTACCTCCTCGACACCTATACGAGCGCGATCGGCGATGTGGCATACGCCGCATTTCGATGGGCACACCCAGAATCGCCTCTGTCTGGCTCAGATGTGTGGGATGTTGAACTAAAGCTCAACGGCAACCTTACGGACGATGCGGGCGGGCTAAATAGTGGTGATGTATCACTTTTGAGTCCGGAAATAGTAGACTCGGTGTTTGATTCATCACTCATTCCTGAGTTTGTTGATTCATCAACATCAAACCTGATCACGCGATGGGTGCCTACTTCTATCAATGCTGAACAGCAAGCTCGGTACTTTTATGTGTATCACCACGGCTTGGGCAATCAGACGATCAGTGTGAACGAATACAATGGAGCGACATCGACCCAGGAGATCATCTCCAAGTCGATCATCCTCTGTCTCGAACCCGACGGCGAAGTGGGCTATTTCTCAGGGTACACCGATCATGGGTATTTCCGTCTGGTGCCCAATGTTGCGTACTACCCGCTTAACGGCGAACATACGATCACGCTCCCTGCGGGTAAACCTGGGCTCTATAGAATCCTCGTGAAGTCAGGCGAGAACGAAGGATTTGAGTTCGAAACGAATCATGCGCCTCCCTACTGGGGAGTGCATGCGCCGTTCGGTCCTCTCGAGGGCGTAAGTGCACTCACAAGCGACGCTTATGCGTATATTCCACGCGATGCGAACCCGGCATCAGGTGACGCGTTTGAGTTCAGCAATTCGAATGTTTCGTCATTCTCGGAGCGTGAGTTTGACGGATCACTGCATCTTCTACTCTCAAGTTCTGGGCAGTTCCTCAACACGCCGGGCATTATTGATGCGGGGCTAAGTGCTGGTTGGAAAATCGAGAGCGCCGGGGTTCCAGTCGCGTTTAGCGACGACGAGTTCGGTGCGTATTACTACATCAAGGGGGGCGTGATCGAGGAGAACACTTTTACCCTCTGGTCACTCGACGAGAAAATCCTGCGGGATCGGATCGTGGAGATCGCATCGACGGGACTTGGGACTGCGAGTTCCATCGTGGACGATTTCGGCGACGAAAGCACGCCTGGAACCTTTGCGAACCACATCACTTCGAACCCGCGAGATTACTTTTCGCTGGGCACATACCCACTCGGTCTTCCAGAGCTGAACATCGCGATTCATCGTCAGGTCACATCCACGAGCGAGAACATGGTTGGATCAGTTCACTATGATTTCGGAGCGACTTCGACTCGGCTTGACTACGGCGAACTCTCGCTTTCGGACAACAACGCTGACCGGTTCGGCCCCACGATGCTCTTCTGGGCGGGGTGGGACGATACGGATGCGAACCCATACTACTCCGACACGGACTTTGATAAACGAGCTCGCGTCGCGATGCTCGCTTACGCCCGTCACATCCATGGAGGGCGTCTTCGCAGAAGTAATCGGTTTGAAAACAGTCTTTATGGTGGGCTTGCAGGATTGGCAGGGACAGATGAGCTCGGGATCGGGATGCACTGGGCTCGTGTCTACGGTCTCTTCGATGCGGATGACCGGGCGGCATTCCTTCCCGCGGCGCTGGTCCAGTTTTGTCAGATTGCCAATAACCAGTTAACATCGACTAGAAATCAGGATGTACATCATCTCCCGTTCCTCTACGAGATTGGAGAGCTCTGGGAAACAGAAATGGGCTCGGCCAAACTCGGTTCATGGGCAGAAGAGTTTGCGCAAGATATTGTTCAAGTCCCGAGCACATGGACAGGCGAGGATGTTGCACTCTACGAGGCAGCCGGTTTCGATGGTAGCTATTCTGGGATTCAGAACTACATGATCGCGGCCGGATGGCTTGTCTCGGGGGGCGAGTTCGATCCGTCGAACTCTGGGACCGGGGGCGATTACAATCGCGAGTGGGACTTCCTTCGTACGGTGCTCAATCGCCAATATGATTTCTGGTCGCATTACATGGGGGCCTCGCCTGATGGGTCGCAGATCGCGTTCGGGCACGACAATGATTCACGCACGACGATGGGGGCTGTTCGCGAGCAGTACTCAGGTGCGAAGCGAATCGGTTCGCTCGCAAGCGATATGGCTGCGCGCCTGACTTTGGAGGATGGCTCAGATCTGGCGGATGACCTGATCAATGATGTGTGGCCAGGTTCTCTGGGCATGTTCCCGATCTCAACGCTCGATAGCGCAGCGTGGAGCGGAGATCCAACCGCAGGTACGAAGTTTGATCTCATGCCTTTGTATGCTGGAGGGCTCGGGCATCTCTTTGATGCGTTGGGGCCGATTGATACCGGTGCAGAGCTACCATCCGAGGTTGTTGCAACGGGTGTGACGGTTGAGGTGATCGATGAAGCATACATCGCGATCAATACGCCGTGTTACTACGCAGTTTTGTCGATTCGTGAGTCCATCCACCCGTATTACTATGAGGACGCCGTCTCGCGACATGAAGAGCCGCGGACGATTGAGGACCACGATCTGTCCAATGGCGGTGGGGATCATACCAGTGAAGCGTACGAAGACGGCAAGGGGCATGCGTACAGCGAAGAGATCGGAGGTGTCGGACTCTCACTCTTCGTCGATAAGACCACGCCTGCTGGGAACTCGCCGCTGATTGCGGGTCGAAACTGGTCACCGCTGACAACGCACCAGGTCGTTGGTTTCACATCCGATGGCAAGCGTCGTTGGGCCGAGCAGAACTCGCGGAACTTTGGATTCGATACCGACATGTCGGGCAATCCGGTTCTGGATTCGAACGGCAACTTCGTCCTGAGTGTGTGTTATGACTTGAATGATGGTGATACCGATACATCGACGCACGGGTACCGTGTCGAGCGTGTGTACACCTTTAAGCCGGGCACTATCGATGTCGATGTCGCGGTGTATTTGTCTGGCACGGTTGATGACCTCAACTGCAGCGCGATCTCAGGAACGATCGAAACACTTGATCGTCTCGTAGAAAATATACCGTTCGAGCTCGATGAATCCATCATTGGTGCAACAGCTCGCTCGGTCCGATTGGCCTATCTTGACGCGGAAACGACGCCATGGGGAACCCTATGGGATGAGTGGTGCAACTCGGATACAAGCAATGACGGACTCATCTATACCGGTCAAGAGATTGGATGGTTACAGAAGGAGATTCCTGTACCAAACGCAATCAAGCCCAAATCATCGTTGAGCTACACCATCCAACCCTACAACAGCTCCTGTGGTTCAACAGAATCACGAATCGCGGGCGGGGATGAGCACGCCGCAGTCCTTCATTTCGTGCGTGCGTATGAGCAAGGCGATCGCGCTGCGGATCTCAACCATGACGGTGTCGTGGACATACTCGATGTTCGTATCTTTATGGAGCAGCTCTCTTCAAAGCGAGATTGATCCAAGACGCGTAGGCACCATCGTCCGCGATGGATTTGGCCTTTCCACAGGCCCACCTTTTCAGGTGGGCCTTTTGCGTGATATACCCCAAGGGGTTATCCGCGTCTCCACTGCAACCCTGGATACAACTGCACGATACAACGGGTTCTGGTATCCTCGCGATGCAGGACCCGTGTTTGTAGTTCGCCGGGCGTTCGAGCCCGGTGTGAATCTCAGGAGCTCTTTTCATGCCTATTGACGCTGTGCAACGCGCTCTCCGAGCGCTCGGGGTTGTCACCCTTCTAATTTCATTGCTCGCCTTCGGCGGGTGCGCCTCGACATCCTCGACCTCGCGTGAGACCCAATCACGCCCTGGCGTGGGTGCGATCGAGTCCGTCGGCGCGGTCGATGACCGATTCCGTCGCGAGGGCGGATCGGACGGCGAGAACATCTTCGCCCAAATCGATTGGGGCACACCCACCGAGATGCGTCTCGGATCGGGCATGCCCGGCCCGGACTATTGGCAGCAGACCTGTGACTACGACATCGACGCGACGCTCGAACCCGATTCCGGAGTGATCGACGCGAGCATGCGGATCATTTATACGAACAACTCGCCGCACACCCTGAACTACATCTGGATGAACCTCGAGCAGAACCTGTTCCGAGGCGATTCCATCGGCACCAACTCCCGCACCCCCGGGAGCGTGATGAAGATGCTTGAATACGACTTCGGGGGCGGATACACGATCAATCGCCTCGAAACGAAGGGGCGCGATCTTCAGATGAAGGTCTACGACACGCTCGGGCGCTTCGATCTCCCCACACCCCTCGCGTCGGGTCAGACCCTGGTGTTCGAGATGGACTTCTCGTTCCCCGTCCCCCCGCACCTGCGCCGGATGGGTTCGGAAGTGGTCGAGCAGGGCAAGATTTTCGAGCTCGCCCAATGGTTCCCCCAGGTCTGCAAGTACGACGATGTCCACGGATGGAACACCCTCCCGTATCTGGGCAGTGGCGAGTTTTACACCGACTTCGGGAGTTACAACGTCAACCTGACCGTGCCGCGCACCTACATCGTGTCAGGATCGGGGATGCTGACCAACCCGCAGGAAGTGCTCACCGCGACCCAGCAGTCCCGCATGGACGAGGCGATGCGTTCCGACGAGCCCGTCTGGATCATCAAACCCGAAGAAGTCGGGACACGCTCCTCGCGTCCTTCGGGTGATGGGATGATGACCTGGCGCTTCAAGATCGACAACGCCCGCACCTTCGCGTGGGCCGCATCCGACGCGTTCATGTGGGACGCGGCGAGCGTTGCGATCGATGACGGGCGCGGAGGCACCCGACGCGTCCTGTGCCAATCGCTCTACCCCAAAGAAGCAGAAGTCTGGGGCCCAGACCACGCCGACGGCGGATCGACCCGGTACATCCGTCACTCTATCGAGTTCTACTCCGATTTCCTCTTCCCATACCCCTACCCCGCGATGAGCAACATCAACGGCCCAGAGGGCGGGATGGAGTACCCCGGGATCATCTTCTGCGGTGCCCGCACCAACCCACGCGGGTTGTTCGGGGTCACGGATCACGAGGTCGGGCACAACTGGTTCCCGATGGTGGTCAACTCAGACGAACGCCGGTACATGTGGCAGGACGAGGGGTTCAACACTTTCATCAACATGTATTCCAAGGCAGCTTGGTATAAGGAAGATGTAAACATCGATCGCGCAATGCGGCAGACGATCGACATCTGCAGCTCGGGCAACTGTCAGCCGATCATGACCAAGCCCGATCGCACCTGGCCGCGCTGGGTCGGTGGGCTCATGTATCGCAAAACAGGGTACGGGTTGTATCTCCTACGCGAATACATCCTCGGCAATGAGCGGTTCGACGACGCGTTCCAGGGGTACATGCGAGCGTGGTACTTCAAGCATCCCCAGCCGAGCGATTTCTTTCGCGCGATGGAGGACGGCGCTGGAGTGGACCTGAACTGGTTCTGGCGCGGGTGGTTCCTCGAGCCCGACGCACTCGATCAGGCGATCGTCGCGGTCAAGGACACCCCCGACGGCGCGATCGTGGTTCTCGATAACCTCGGGGACATGGTGATGCCCGTGCGGATGCTCGTTGAGTACCGCGATGGTTCGAGCGAGGTGGTTGATCTCCCGGTTGAGATCTGGCACCAGACCAGCCGTTGGCAGGCGGGTCTGAAGACGAACGGCAGACGCGTGAAATCGATCACGCTCGATCCGGACGAAATCCTCCCGGATATGGATCGCGCGAACAACCGGTGGCGATAAGTTCGTAGAGATGCCGATGAGGGTCTGAGAAAGGGATACACTCCGCCGTGTACCAAGCGCTGCTGACCCGAAAGTACCTGACCCGGAAGATCATGCCCATGCTGGCGATGGTCGCGGTGATGCTGTCCGTCGCGACAATCCTGGTGACCTGGTCCGTGATGGGGGGGTTCCTGGTGTCGTTGATCCAGAGCGGGCGAGTCCTGGTGGGGGATGTCGCGATCGTCTGGCCGAATGTCGGTTTCGGTCATTACGACGATCTGATCGAGATGCTTGAGCAGGACGAGATGATCGATTCCGCGACGCCGATCATAGAGACTTTCGGGCTGGCGCAACTTCCCGATGGTCGGATCGAACTGATCCAGATCAAAGGCGTTGATGCGACGAGTTATTCCGATGTGACAGGTTTCGCGGACACGCTCTGGTGGAAACCGATCACAGAGCCGACGCCCAAAGATAAGGATCGCGAGGATCTACGTCTGGTTGCGGATGATCTGCGTGAGAACGCGGGCATCGATCTGGAACAGATTCATCAGAACGGGCTCACGCTCACGCGTCCGGATCCTGACGATGGTCAACTCGACCCCGCGGGCGTGCTGGGCGTCGAGGTGACGGGGCTGAACTATCGCACGAAGTGGGGCGGGTACGAGCCTCAGGGGGTGAATCGGGCGATGTCGGACGGGCGAGTGATGCACGAGAGTGTGTTCATGCCGCATGATGGTTCGGTCGGATTGACGGTGCTTTCCCTCGATAGCGACGGTCGCCCGGTGGATCCCAAGACGATCACCATCCCGATCGCGAACGAGTTCCAGTCCGGGCTGTATGAGGTCGATCAGCGCACGATCGTGATCCCGCTGGATGTGCTCCAGCGGAACCTGAGAATGGACGAAGCCCAGCGTATCACGCTTGAGCGAGAACCCTTCGCCACTGAGTACGATCCGGAAACGGGTATTCTTCGTCCCAAGATGCGTGAGGTCGTCGGGACTGATCCGGCACGCGTGACGACGGTCCTGGTCAAGAAGACGGACGGTGTCGAACTGGAAGTCATGCGCGATCGGGTTCGTGAGATCTATGCGGAGTTTGCTCGCAAGCACCAAGGCGATGTCCCGAGCAGCCACGATATGCACTGGCAGGTGAAGACTTGGGAAGATCTGAATCGGACGATGATCAGCGCGGTGAAGAAGGAGACAGGGCTCGTCCTGTTCATCTTCGGGATCGTGTCGTTCACTACCGTGTTCCTCGTCCTCGCGATCTTCTGGTCGATGGCTTCTGAAAAGACCAAGGACATCGGAATTTTGCGGGCTTTGGGTGCTTCCACGATGGGAATCGCCTGGCTGTGGGTTCGGTATGGCGCGGTAATCGGGATCGTCGGCGCATCCGTCGGTACGGTCCTTGGGTACTGGATCGTGAGCAATATCAACACGATCCACGACTGGATCGGTGAGCACACCGGGCTCGTCATCTGGGACCCGCAGCAGTACTACTTTATTGAGATCCCCAGTGATGTTGATCCGACAAAGGCGCTGATCGTTTTCATCGTGGGGATCATGACATGCGTGCTTGGTGCGCTGCTCCCGGCATGGCACAGTGCCCGGATGGACCCGGTCAAAGCATTGAGGTTTGAATAAAGAGAAGGCATCAGGGATCAGCCATCAGGGATCAGGGAAGAGGCAATAGGTACAAGCGAATGGGCATTGAAACGACCGCACAGGATGGGACAGGAACGATGGATACGCAATCCACGCCGATCCTTTCCGTGCGCGATGTCCGGAAGACTTACCGGCTCGGACGCGTGAAGGTCCCTGTTCTCCATGGCGTAGACCTCGATGTCCAGAAGGGTGAATGGGTTACGATCCTTGGTGCCTCCGGTTCGGGCAAGAGTACGCTCCTTCACCTGATGGGGGGGCTCGATCGGCCCGACAAGGTTGATGGGCAACGCGGGGCAATCAGTTTCAAGGGCAATGACCTCACGAAACAGAGCAAACGCACACTCGATCGGTATCGTGCGGAAGACATTGGTTTCGTGTTCCAGTTCTATCACCTGCTCCCAGAGCTGAGCGTCGTCCAGAATGTCTGTGTCGGCTCAATGATCCTTCACGGGCGTATCGGGTACATGTCGAACCGATCCGCGACGGTGCAACGCGCCACGGAGCTGCTTGAGCGGTTCGGGCTCGGGCACCGGCTCAAACACCGCCCCGCGGAACTTTCCGGCGGCGAGCGTCAACGCGTCGCGATCGCCCGTGCGCTGATCAACGACCCGAGTGTCCTGCTCGCGGACGAACCTACGGGCAATCTCGATATGAAGACGGGTGCCTCGATCCTCGACACCATGATCGAGTATCGCGAAAAAGCCGGTCTGACCATGGTTATGGTCACGCACGACGAGCGGATCGCGGCTCGTGCGGACCGGGTGATCCGTTTGCTCGACGGTCGGGTTCAGGAATCCTAACAACTGGATTCCCAATGAGATTGATCAGATTCTCCCATACCCGGTTTGTGGGTACTACCATTGGATTACAGGGGCTCGCCGGTTCTTGGACCGCTGTCCCCTTGGATGCATGGAATGGATGACGAACGAGTGAACGGCGCAGAAACACAATCGACAGCGATGCATGCGCGTCAAAGGCGTAAGGTCACGCTCCGTGGGGTGAGCGGGAAGAAGGTAGAGGCGGATGTCGTTGAACGCGGCGAAGGCCCCGTTGTCGTCTTTCTGCATGGGCTCGTTGGGCTGAACGAACACTGGGAACGCGTCGTGGACGCGGTGTGTCATCGGGCGCGATGCGTCACTTTGGAGATGCCGCTGCTCGAACTGCGTGGAGTTGATTGTTCACTCAGCGCGGTCAGCGCGATGACCATGCAGTTCCTTGATGCGCATATCGGGGACCCCTCAGTTCTGGTTGGCAACTCCTTCGGCGGGCATGTCGCGCTCCGCGTGACCCATGAACGCCCCGAGCTTGTCTCGGCACTGGTCCTCGCTGGTTCGAGCGGCCTGATCGAGAGAACAGTTGTCAAGGGCGCGCCTGTGCGCCCGAGCCGCGAGTGGCTGGTCGAGAAGATCGGCGAGTTGTTCTATGACAAGTCCAAGATGAACCCCGAGGATGTCGAGCGGGCACACAAGCTGCTCAATGAACGCGGCGGTGCCCGGGCGATGGTCAAGCTCAGCAAAACCGCGCGTCGAGACAACATGACGGATGATCTGGGCAACATCAATCAGCCGACCCTGCTGATCTGGGGTCGTGAAGATGTTGTGACACCTCCGAGTGCCGGGCAGGGGTTCAGTGAGCTGATGCCCGATGCACGCCTCTACTGGCTCGATGATTGTGGACATGCACCAATGATCGAAGCGCCGGTCCCATTCGGCGAAGCGATGAACGGGTTCTTCGATGAGCTCGAAGAACGCGGCGTCATGACGGCTAAAGACTGAGCGGCTCACCCAGTGCACACCAACGCGCCAACACCGAATGCGCCGTACTCATGGACCTCGCTCGTGGGGGCCGCGCTGCATGCGCGTGTCGAAGCCCGACGCCGCAAGCTCTCCAAACTGGATTTTTGGGACAAGAACTCCCAGCGTCTGCAGGTCGGAGAGTTGTCCAAGAATCTGAGCAGTGCCAAATCGACCCGGTTCGGACGATCGCACGGGTTCGATTCCATCCTCAGATATGACAATGAGCTAGACCGGTTGCGGGCATACCAGTCTGAGGTACCAATCTCCGATTGGTACGCGTTTCAGGACGATATCGTCGCGATGCGCGAGCACGGCGAAACAGATGTTCTCTGGGCGGGCAAGGTCATGCGATTTGCCCAAACCTCTGGTACGACGGCCGGTGATAAGTTCATCCCGGTCTCAGATGAGATGATGCGCTCGAACTACCTCGCATCGCTCGATATCTTCGCGCACCTGATCAATCGGGGTGTGCACCCGGGGCGTGTGATGGGTGGGCGATGCCTTTTCCTTGGGGGCTCGACAGATCTGGAGTTCAACGAGCACGGGATCGCGACGGGTGATCTGTCGGGATTAGTGACGCCGTTGATTAAATGGCCGTTGTCGATGATCTACTCGCCGGGTCCGAGCATCGCGTTGCTGAACCACTGGCCAGACAAGATCGAGGCGATGGCGAGACTCACCATCGATCAGGACATCCGGTTTATTTCCGGCATGCCGAGCTGGGCATTGGTCCTCATCGACCGCGTGATCAAGCTCGCACGCGAACGCGGGATCGATGCGAAGTGCGCCCGCGATGTGTGGCCCAACCTCGAGGTATTCGTGCATGGCGGGGTCAACTATGTCCCCTTTGTCGAGCGCATGTGCCGAGCATACTCGGGCGATCCGAGCATCGATTTCCCCTCGCGCCAGGAGCTCTATCCCGCGTCCGAGGGGTTCATCGCGATGCAGGACACGACGGATGATCCGAGTATGCGGTTGCTCGTCGATAATGGGATCTTCTATGAGTTCGTCCCTCTGGAACAGATCGATGACGACGACCCGGATGTCTTCACCTGCTGGCAGGTGGAGAAGGGACAGAAGTATGTCGTCGTGATGTCCACGGATGCGGGGCTGTGGCGCTATGTGATCGGGGATGTGGTTGAGTTCGACGACATCCCGTCGGGGGCGCAGCGGGACGGTTCAACACGAAACGGGACGGGCCCTGCCCGATTGCGGATCGTGGGGCGGCATCGGCACTTCATCAACGCGTTCGGCGAGAACCTCATCGGCGAGCACATCGAGCACGGCGTAGCTGCGGCATCGGCGCAGACCGGGATCACGGTGGGGGAGTTCACCGCCGCGCCCGTCTATCCGAGCGAGACGAATCGAGCAGGGTTGGAACTGGCGATCGAGTTCGAGTCCTTCCCCGGCGCGGACGGGTTGCACGCTTTCGGGGATGCGTTCGATCGGGCGATCCGAGCTGAGAATGTGGATTACAACACCAAACGCTCGGATGATCTGGGGATGGCACCTCCGACGATTACGGCACTTGCGATGGGGACTTTCCATCGCTGGCTTGATCGCAAGGGCAAACTCGGCGGTCAGCACAAATGCCCCCGCTGCGCGAACAATCGCGAGATCATCACCGAGGTGATCGAATCGGCCGATCTGGCCGGGACGCGTTAGGCGGCTAAGATACCCATACGACATATCAGCTGGTATTGCGCACTCACAAATATGGTTACGCATCCGTGTTTTGGGTGTCTGTGCATCTGATTTCCGACACAAGCGATCAATCTGACACATGACGAAGGAGTATTCGATGGGAACGGATAACACAGGAGCTTGCAACGACTTACGAGCGGTTTGCCTGGCCGCAGACGCGATCCTCGCACAATGCGCCGACTACATCGATCAGGTCGATGATGCCCAGTTCGTCCAGGAATCCAAGGTCGTTCCGGGGGGGACGATCGGCAAGCATGTCCGACACACACTCGATCATTTCCGCTGCGCGATCACCACGGATTGCACCGAACCCATCGATTACGATCATCGCAAAAGAGGCGGATCCGTTGAGGATGATCGCGATGCTGCGAAGGCGGAAATCGCGACCCTCCGTTCGCTCATGGGTGAGATGAGTGTCGAGGATCTCGACAAGACCGTCACGACGCGGGTCATGCTCTGCGGCGACGGTCAGACCGCAGATCTGCATTCCACCCGCGCTCGCGAGATCTTCTTCGCGATGCACCACGCGATCCATCACAATGCGATTCTCAAAGCGATCGCGCTTGAACTCGGGTTTGCCTGCCCCGATGGGTTCGGGACGGCACCCTCTACGATCAACTTCGAGCAGGCAGGGGCGAAGTAAATACCTATGTGCACGATCTCAATTGTCCCAGTTGAAAACGGTTATCGCGTCATGCACTCGCGCGATGAGTTGCGTTCGCGTTCTCCCGAGCAGGCGCCGGCGTGGCGGATGCTTGAGAATGGGAAGACCGCCTGCTGGCCGACGGATACGGACGCCGGGGGAACCTGGGTCGCCGTCCGCGAGGATGGGTTTTATCTCGGTCTGGTCAATCTGAATCTGAATGATGACGAGCTCGATCCGGGATTGCCCGAGGCGTTTCATATCTCCCGAGGGACCCTGATCCCGCGGTTGATGGAAGCTGATGATGTCGAGGATGCGCTCAAACGCTTGACCACGATGGACCTACGCGGAATGAAGCCGTTCCGTCTGCTTCTGGTTGGCCCGGTCGAGGGTGGGGGATTCGCGTCGGCGATCGCTCGATTCGGCGGCGTGCGGGTCACGCTCCCCGCACCGTTCGAACCGGTTGTCCGCCCCAGATGCCTCGCATCGTCAGGGCTGGGTGACCATCTGGTGCAGTGCCGACTCCCGTTGTTCCGGGAGATGGTGGTGCCCGATCCCTCGCCTGAGAATCAGCGCGCGTTCCATTTTCACCAGTGGCCTGACAAGCTTGAGTACTCGGTCCTGATGTCGCGTGAGAACGCGCGGACTTCGAGTGTGACATCCGTTGAACACACAGGGACGGATCTGCCGAATGTGGTGTATGAATCCGTGGCCGAAGCATGCCCGGAAGCGGACCCCGTGGGGTCTGAGATGCTACAGTAGGGGCACCATGAGCGAGTTCATCCAAGACCTGATCGATTGGCAGTTCATTGTCAGCGCCCTCGTCCTCGCGATCGGCGTTCACGCCGTCCTCGGGCTCGTTGCGTACGGCGTGTACCTCGAGCGCAAAATCAGTGCGTACATTCAAGACCGGATCGGTCCAAACCGGGTCGGTTTGGACTTTGGACTCCCGTTTCTCAAGTTCCTTCGCGGATTGCTCGCGCTGGGTCAGCCGCTGGCGGACGGGATCAAGTTCTTCGTGAAGGAAGACTTCACTCCCACGAATGTCGACAAGGTGCTCTTTACCCTCGCACCGATCTTCGCCGTGGTTCCCGCGTTGATCGGGTTCGTGGTGATGCCCTGGGGCGGGTACTTCGAGATCCCGGCCGCTCAGGATATGGCGTTCTTCAACTGGCTCTTTGGCGCACCCGGATTCCTGGGTGATACCTTCTTCTTCCTCTTCGGGCACATCGATGCCCAGACGGTTTCGGTCTCGGGTGCCGAGGTCCATATCGGGATTATCTACCTGCTCGCGGTTGCCTCGATCGGCGTCTACGGCGTCACGCTCGGCGGGTGGGCGTCCAACAACAAGTACTCCATGCTCGGCGGTCTGCGTGCGACAGCACAGATGATCTCCTACGAGATCCCGCTCGGGCTCGCGCTGCTTTCCACGCTGCTGATCACGGGCACCTTCATGCCCAACGAGATCGTCGCATATCAGGTTGAGAATGGTTGGATGATGCTTTCGATGCCGCTCGCGGCGATCCTCTTCTATGTGTGCGGGCTCGCGGAAGCGAACCGTGCCCCATTCGACAACGCGGAAGCCGAGCAGGAACTCGTCGGCGGGTTCCACACGGAATACTCGTCCATGCGATTCGCGCTCTACTTCCTTGCGGAGTACGCGCATCTCGTGACGGCGTGTGCGTTCTTCGTGCTCCTGTTTATGGGTGGGTACCACCTCCCGGTGCTGGACTTTGGGCTGACCTCACCCGAGGCCACGGGGTTGCTCGCGATGCTCGTCAAGATCGGGGTGTTCGCATTCAAGGTCGTGCTCATGGTTTGCTTCGCGATGGTCGTCCGCTGGACCGTGCCGCGAATCCGGTATGACCAGGTCATGATGCTCGGCTGGCAGGCGATGATCCCCGCGGGGATGTTAATCATCGTCGTGACATCTGTCATGGTGTACTTTGGTCAGACAACACTCATCCCGATGTTCCTGGCGAATGTTGTGATGCTCGTTATCCTCCTGATCGCCCAGCACATCTTTGCGACGATCTACGGACGCTCGACCGCGAACCGGAAGATCGGGCTCTGGGGCTCGCGCTATTCGCCGATGGAGGGCGAGCGGGTCATGACGGCACCGTCCAACCCCATGGCACGCGAAGACCGCCCCATGCAGGGCACCGCACCGAGCGTGTGATCCGGTTTTCGTCCCTAAGTTGGGTTACTGGATCGAGTTGATGTCGCTTGCGCCGAGTCGCTGCGCGATCGTGGGGTGCAGGTATGACTGCCCGCGGTATGCGTACACGCGCCCCGAGACGAGGAACCGGGCCGCATCACCCTGGTCCATCGCCCATTGTTCCATCCGCATGAGCGCCCTTGATGGCAGGACGATGATCGAGGCGTTCTCTTTCATGTCGGTTGGGTCGTCATTGTCGAACGCGAGGGCCCACGCCCCGTCCGCGTTGCGGACTAATCGTGCGGGGCGACGCAGGAGCAGGGTGCCCTCCTCCGGGCCGGTCGTTTGGGCGCTCGTATCGCGCTGTGGGGTGCGTGGTAGCGCCTCGAGACGGTTACGAAGCAGGTCTGCTCCTTCACGCGGATCGTTCGGATCGGGGCGGTCGAGTTCGCGAAGCAGGTCTCGCACCTCGGGGTCTGCTTCAAGCCCTTCTGGTTCGTCGATCTCGGTACCTGGCTCCGTGGCGGGCTGTTGAGGAATCTCGTTGGGTTGCTCGCGGACAAGGCGGTAATCTGAGAGAAGCAGCATATTCCGCTGGTGGTAGGTGAGAACCTCTCCTGATACAACAACGCGTTGATTGCTCCATTCCTCCTGAAGGCGCTCCAATGCCCGGCACGGGAGGAGAATGACCGCGCCCTCGCCGGGTTCTCGTTCGGCGCGATCGGGGACGAAGATCACCTGACCCGAAGGCGCGAGTACGAGATCGCCCACACGCCCCTGAATAAACGATCCCTCAGCGAGCGTCGATGGGGCGAGTTTCGTTTCAAGGGTATCGTTGAGCACATCGAGCCAATCGGGCCCCTCGCCGAGCCCGGGCTGGACGGCGACCGATACGCTCGCCTGTGTGGGCATGATCGCGGTTTGGTTTGTTTCGACCCGGGGGAGGATCGATCTGGCCTGCTCGACCTGCTCGGCGCTGCCGGGGAAATCCTGGGCACTGCACACGGGGGCGATGCCCGCGAGGACGGACAGAACGATCGGCGATAAGTGGAGATGGGCTCGATGCATACTTAAGGGTATCGGCAAAGTGCGATCCATGCCGTGCAGATCGTGGTTCTTGACACGATAGGACGGGTTTTTCAGGCGCGTGTGTTGATCTTTGATCGGATCGGTTGTAGGGTCACCCCTGCCAGAAATGGCAGAGTTCGGCCGTGTGCCCGAGTGGTCTAAGGGAGCGGATTGCAAATCCGCTGTGCGAAAGCCAACCGTGGGTTCGAATCCCACCGCGGCCTTTTCCGAACTGAACCGATCCGCATTGATGCGGATCGGTTTTTTCGTGCGCGATGTTGTACGATCAGTGCATGAGTGATGACGCAGCGCAGCCAATGACCGCAGAACAGGTGCAGCAGGCCTCTAACCGGTTCCGCGAAGATTTCGAAGCCGTCCGTTCCCAGGTCGCCCGAGCGGTGGTGGGGCAGCGGGAGGTCATCGAGCAGACGCTCGTATGTCTGTTTGTGGGCGGGCACGCGCTGCTCGAGGGTGTGCCGGGCATCGGCAAGACCCTGCTCGTGCGGAGCATCTCCGAGGCGGTGGATCTGTCCTTTGGGCGTGTGCAGTTCACGCCCGACCTGATGCCCGCGGACATCACCGGGACGACGGTGATCGATGAATCCGAAGGCGACGACGGGCGGATGCACCGGACATTCCGCTTCCAACCCGGCCCGGTGTTCTCGCAGATCCTGCTCGCCGACGAGATCAATCGCGCGACGCCCAAGACGCAGTCAGCGCTGCTGGAGGCGATGCAGGAGCGGAGTGTCACGGTGGGGGGGACGACGCACGCGTTGCCCGAGCCGTTCTTTGTCCTCGCGACCCAGAACCCAGTGGAGCAGGAAGGGACCTACCCGCTGCCCGAGGCACAGCTCGACCGGTTCTTCTTCAAGCTCCAGGTCGGGTACGCGTCGCGTGAGGAACTCTCAGAGATTGTCATCCGCACGACGGGCGCGACGAGCGACCCGATCGAGATGGTGATCGATACGGATCGATTGATCGAGCACCAGAAGCTTGTCCGCATGGTTCCCGTAGCGGATCATGTGCGCGATTATGCGATCCGCTGCGTGCTGGCGACTCACCCGCAGGGTGCGTTGTCGGACGGGCAGTTCGCTACACCGATGGTGAACCGGT
The DNA here is from genome assembly GCA_965216865.1 of Phycisphaerales bacterium. GTDB lineage: Bacteria > Planctomycetota > Phycisphaerae > Phycisphaerales > UBA1924 > UBA1924. The sequence continues at coordinate 672,403 of OZ244206.1, read as the reverse complement.
TCGTATCGCTGGGCGCATCGCCTCGTGCGGCTCAATCGTTGATGCTTGCGGGCAAGTGCATGGCGCTGCTCGACGGTCGCGCGAGCGTGTCGATCGAGGACATCCAGAAGGTAGCGCTGCCGTCGTTTCGTCATCGCATCTTGCTGAACTTCGAGGCGAGCGCAGAGTTGGTGGACACGGATCAGATTGTGAAGAACATCATCGAGACGCTGCCGCGGGATGCGGGGTAGGCATCAGAACGAGTAGGGATCGTCGATGAGCCCGCGCCGGCGTTTGCGCGTCGGGACGGGTTGCCCGATCGCATTCGCGCAGGCGTCCGCGAGCGCCATGAGGAACTTCTCGTGCTCGGGGCACGCGTCGAGGCGGTCGAGGAAGTCGTCCACGATCCACGCGGGCGGGTCGTCGGGATCGGACGCGTCGATCGCGTCCTGGATGGCCTGATCGCCCAATGCTTCGGCGGCGGCGCTGAACCACTTGGGGTTCGGGGTGTCGTCCTTTGGCGGATCGATACGAACACGCACGACACGCTCAGCAACGCCCACGATGGGCCATTGGTTCTTGGAGGTGGTCGGTTCGCGAGTGAGCACGAAGGGGGCGATCCCCGCGTCGTTGGCGGCGTTTCGGAACCGCAATGCGTCGGCGCCGACGAAGTTGGGCGCAAAGAGGAAGCACTCGTCGCCGGGTGTTTCGGGGATGTCTGTCGACTTGGAAATCGTGTGGATGGTGCCTTTGTCCAGAGCGGACTGGCGGAGATACCGCTGGGCTTCGAGCAGGGGCATGCAGATACGCTTCATGCGTCCGAAGTCGTTCTCCGCTCGCGCGAGCTTGAGCGCATCGTGGCACAGCGCCCCAGCGAGCAGGTACTGCCCTGTCGTCAGGGCATGTGACGCCTCTTCCATCCGGGCATCGATCGGGTTGGACTGCTGCGTGCTCAGGTGAAACTCCTGTCGCGTTTGGACACGGAGTTATACGCCCGTTTGAACGCGTTGTGCGAGCGCATCGAGCAACCCGTCCCATTGCTTGGCGAGATCATCGAGATCATACTCGATCGCATCCCCGAGTGAGGACCAATCCTGATGGGTCAGGTTGGTGCGGATCTCGAAGAGGGTGTCGCCAAGCTTCTCGATTACGGCTGATGCGTTGGTCCCATCGAACTCGAAGGTGTTGAGGTCGATCTCCGCGAGTTCGGCGGATTGGGCGACGACCTCGCCCACAGCTTGCCACCCGGTGAGGATCGCGTTCAGCACCTCGACGGCTGGTTCGAGCTCACCCTTGCGGAGGTGATCCGCCGCAGTTGATTGATCTTCGCGAACGAGGACGAGCGATTCGCGTGCGCTCGCGAAAGTCTCGACAAGAAAAGCGACGGGGTCGGTCGTGGTCAGGCGGAGTTCGTTGATCCCCGCATTGTCGTTCGGCGGGTTATCAAGCAGCGCGTCGTTGATGGCCTCGCCGTCTGCGTGGATGTCCACGATCAGACGCCCGGTGTTCTCCGCGTGATCGCGTGCGGCGTCGAGGGCATCCGCAATTGAGTCGTTGTTGTCGAGTTCGGTTTCATCGATGAAAACACGCATGGGTGATCGACCTTTCGGATGCTCAGGCGCTGGCCTGCGCTTGCGGCGTCGGGGTGGTGGACGCTCGGAGTTTTTTCTCTTTGTGGATGAGCTTCAGGTTCCGTGCATAGATCACGATACCCGTTGATTGTCCCATCACGCCGACGATATCGACGCGCCAGACGAAATAGGTGAACAGGCAAATTCCGCCGACAAAGCTGAACCACCAGAAGATCTCGGGGACGGTCGAGATCTTTGTGCGTTCTGAAATGATCCATTGAACGAACATCCGTCCAAAGAAGGCGGCCTGCCCCACGAGTCCGATCGCGACCCACCCGAAGGTGCTCCAGCGGGTGATATTGAAGAATCCGAGCAGGTGCCGCTCGAGTGCTGGACGATTGTTCCAACCTTGGATCTGGTCAAACAGGAATGTATCGAGTTCGTCGTGCGGGATCGGCAGATCCGTATGGAGTGCCGTGGGGGAGAGGATGTGATATGCGGGTTGGCCGTCGAACTCGACTCGTTCGAGCAGAATCTCAGTGGCGCCCACGCGGATGATGAGGTCCGAGTGTGAACGCGACAAAGCCGGTTGGAGGACGAGCCACATCCCGAGGAACACGAGCAGGATCATCGCGATTACGGGGCCGGGCTTCATGAGTGTTTGTGCTCCTCGCACGATACGGGGCGTCGTCGATTTCGCATGTAGCGTACTGCGAAGAGATCGATCAGCCCCGGCAGGGCCCGCTTGGTGATACCCATGCCATACTTGGGTTCTCCCGCATGGCGGTGGCGATGATTGACCGGCATCTCGACCACGCTGTAGCCCAGGTGGCGAGCTGTGACCGGGATAAAACGGTGCATGCCTCGGAACTCGAGGGGGAGTTGGAGCGCGATCTCTCGTTTCATCACACGCAGTGAACACCCCGTGTCCGTGATCGTGTCGCCCAGCAAGACGCGACGGAAAGACCTTCCGACCCACGACCCGAACAGGCGGATCATCGAGTCGCCCTGCTTGCGGACCGAGGAACGATCGCCTTGCACGAAGTCCGCGTCCGAAGATCGGAGAAGTTCGAGCATTTTGGGAATGTCGGCGGGGTCGTTCTGGAGGTCCGCGTCGAGCACCGCGATGAGCTTCCCGCTGGCGGCACGGAACCCAGCATGGAACGCGGCGGATTGACCGTTCCCTTTGCCCTGCGGGGTATTGGTCATCGCGATGCACCGCACCCAGGGTCTCTGCTGCTGATGTGCGATCGTTCTGTCGCGAGTGGCGTCTGTAGACCCATCGTCTACCAGGATGAACTCGAACCGGATACCGATGGGTGTGAGGGCGGCCTCGATCTGTTCGACGAGCAGATCGACATTGTCTTCCTCATTGTGCGCAGGTGCAACGACGGAGAGATCGATCTCTTGGGTGCTCGGAATGTCGGTTGTTCCTGTGTGCATGCGAATCGGACGACAATGTCCGCTGATTCTAGTTCCTAGAGTCGTTCTAAGAAAGAACCGGGCGGGGATTGGCCGTCTGTAAGCATATCGTCGAAGGAGTAGAGCGTCATGCACATGCGTAAGTCGGATCACGATCATGGCCCCGCGACGGTGCCCGTGAAGATCATTCTTGAGAATCCGGAAGATTTGAACGAGGATGGCTCGAACAAGGCCGTTCACGAGGTGATGGCCGCAAAGGGTGAGCATCTTCTCGAGGTTGCAATGGACCACGGGATCAACATCGAGCACGCGTGCGGCGGTGTCTGCGCGTGTTCCACCTGTCATGTCTATGTCGAAGAGGGCATGGATTCGCTGAGTGAAGCGGAGGAAGAGGAAGAGGATCGCGTCGAGGAGGCGCCGGGTCTTCAGATCAACTCGCGTCTCTCGTGTCAGTGCGATATCAAGGGTGATGGGCCGATTGTGTTCCGTGTCCCGGCGTGGAATCGGAACGCGGTCAAGGAAGTCCCGCACTAGGCTACGAAGGTCGATCGGTCGCGATATGCTTGGGTATGCGAAATCCCTTGCGAATCTCGATCGTTATGATTGCCTTGCTCATGTGCTCGCCGCTCACTTTGGGCGGCGAGCTTCGCGCGCGGACGGCGCCGACGGCGGATGTCGTCGAGTCTGTCTGGGTCTCGTTCCGGGCCAAGTTTCCTGTGCCGGGCGAAGACGGATACTCCGGAGACAACAAGGGGCTTGGGCTGGTTCTGATCGACCCGGACTCAGGGTCGCTCAGTGAGGAGTTCGTCTGGGATGAACCCAACACGGAGCATTCGATCGCGGTCGCGCTGGATGTGCACAATCTGATCCCGGATAAGTCGGCCGACGAAAACGGTCGGGTCCTGGGGTGGTTCGATGCGGATGGGAACTGGTACGAGCGTCCGCAGCGCGAAGTGTCAGTCCACGCGAACGGTCGCGAGCGTGTCAATGTACGATCCGAGTACGAGTTCCGAAATGGCGAGTGGATCGATGTCGATGTACATGTGCGCTATGTGCTCGGCGGGGCCCGGGTTGTGGTCATGCTCGACGGGCACACGATCATCGATCAACATCTGTGGGATCTGCGCCCGATGCGACTGCATGCGATGGTGGGGGTGGAGGGTGATGACATCGAAGTCGCGGATCTCGCGATCACTCGCGTCGTGTCGCTGGATGAATCCATGCCCGAGCCGGTGAGACTGACTGCGTTCGATGCCCAGCTTCTTCAGAACGCGGCGACACTTCGCAACGATGTCGATTTCTCCTCGATTCCGGATTCCGTCGGTCGCGTCATCGCGACCCTGACGCTCGGCGAACCCGAGATGGGGTACGACCATTGGGATAAGAAGGGCACCGTCGCGATCCGTGTCCCCACAGGGGAAACGAATGATGATGGGAACGAGGTCACGGAACGCTTCGAGTTATTCCGGTTCATCACGCCTTACCGGCGCGGGTGGACCTGGCACATGGATGTCACAGATCTGCTTCCTTTGTTGCAAGATTCGCGCCAGCTGGAGACCCACATCGGGACCTACATGAAGGGGTGGCTGGTTACTTTCCATCTCGATTTTTATGAGGGCACGCCCGAGCGTGAACCCATCGCCGTGATGAACCTCTGGAACGGGGACGCGGAGATCGGGAATCCCGAAAAACCAGTGTCCAGTTTTTACGAGACGCGTGAGATCGGCGTTCCTGAAGGTGCATCGAGTGCACGGGTGCGGACGACCGTAACGGGCCACGGGATGCTCCCAAACTCCAATAACGCCGGCGAGTTCATGCCGATCTGGCGCACACTCACGATTTCCTCCGCGAACAGCGGCGGTGGCGGCGATGTCCTCGATGGCGATTACATTTCAATGTCCGAGCGGAATCACCTATGGAAGACGGATTGCTATCTCAACCCGTGCCGACCTCAAGGCGGGACCTGGAAGTTCGATCGATCCGGTTGGGCACCGGGCGATAAGGTTGAGCCGTGGATCGTGGATGTGCAATCGGAGTTCGTGATGGGGGATATGCTCCGCATCGAGTACGAGCTTGATCCGTACATCAACGAGGGGCGCGGTGAGACCTGGGCACCGCATCATTGGACCGACGCGGTGGTCGTGTTCTACAAGTAACGAACAGAGGACGCGATGGCGCAGAAACGCAAACTTCAGGACAAGTACTTCAAGATGGCGAAACGCGACGGGTACCTCGCGCGCTCCGCGTACAAGCTCTTGGAGATCAACAAACGGCGCAAACTCATCCGCAAGGGTGATCGTGTGCTCGATCTGGGATGTGCGCCGGGGTCGTGGCTGCAGGTCGCGGAGAAGATCATCGGCGAAGAGGGCACGCTGGTCGGGATTGACCTCAAGCCGGTTTCTGGTGACTTTGGTCCAAAAGTGCGCACGATCGTGGGGGATTTCACGAAAACCACCGCTGCGGAACTCTTGGGGGGCGAGGACGAGCTCTTCGATGTGGTGATCTCCGACATGGCGCCCTCGACGACGGGGCACGGAGACCATTTCTTCTCCGAGCGGTTGTGTCAGGAGATCATCGATGCGCTCCCCGATCTGCTCAAGCCCCGGGGCACCTGCACGATGAAGGTGCTTGAGGGCGAGACCTTCCCGGATCTGATGCGTCGGATGAAGCACATTTTCCGCGTCGCGGGTGCGATCAAGCCCGACGCGTGCCGGGATGTGTCGCGTGAGACCTATGTCTATGGGATTGGGTTCCGGCCCGGTCGTGTGCGTGTCAAGAGTGACGAAGACGCTGGGGCGTTGCCCGAGCCCGCGCCGGGGTGGGACGATTGACTTTTCTGTCGCCTATCGCGGGCCTGATCGCGGGCGCGATCGGCGCGGGGTTGGTGCTCGTGATGTACATGCTGCGTCTTCGCAGACGCCCTGTGCTCGTATCCAGCATCTTGCTCTGGAAACGCGCGGTCAAGGACCTTGAGGGCAACATCCCGTGGCAAAGAATATCACCGACCGCCCTGCTTTTTCTGCATCTTCTCATAGTCGCACTGCTTGCGCTTGCGCTGGCGCGTCCGGTGATTGAAACGAGCCTCGCGGACGGGCAGAGGGTCGCGATCGTCATCGATTCGAGCGCATCAATGAACGCCTCGGTCGGCGATGAACCCCTGATCGATATTGCCAAAGAGAACGCGCGCGATCGGGTTCGGGCGCTTTTCGATTCTGGGCGATCACCCCGGGTGACGATCATTGACGCGGGGCTTGAACCGCGAGTAGTGTTACGCGATTCAGCAGAGCGTGGACGGCTGCTCGCTTCGATCGATTCCATCAACGCAACGGATCAGCCGGGGGATATATCCGAAGCGCTCGAACTCATCGAGCGATTGGATGGCCGAGTGGACGAAGAAACCGAGCATGTTGATACGCTCGTGTGGGTTTTTTCTGACGGCGGTGGGTTCTCCTCGGATTCGTTCCCACTCTCCGGCGCGTCTGGGCTACTCGTGCCGAGTGTTCCCGAGGGGGCGGCCCTTCGGAACCTCGGGATTGTCGCGCTGAGCGCTCAACGGGATCGGGTCGATACGGAACTCTGTCGAGTTTTCGTGCGGTTGACACGCAGCGCAACGGGACCGAGCGCCGGTGTCGTGCGGGTCTTTGAGGGCGAGGATGTCATTGATTCCGCGCCTGTGTCTTTCGAAGAAGACCAGACCACCGCGACACACAGCTTTGAGATCCGGCTCATGCGATCGTCGCTGCTGCGGGTAGAGATCGTTGGCGACGATGCGTTCGCAATAGACAATCGGGCGTGGGTATCTGTTCCGGGACCCGACCCGGTCCGCGTGACGATCATTGCCCCTGAAGGGCGGGTGGATCCGTTGTTGCTCGATAGCATCGAGGTAGTCGCTCGAACTCCAGCGATGGTTGTGTCGCCGGGGGATGCGATGGGGAACCCGAACCTGATCGTGTTTGATCGAGTGGATGCAGAGAAGCTGCCCGGGGTACCGAGTGTCGGCTTTGGGTCTGCGATCGCGCCCTATGCATCACGAGTGGTTCCACCGACCGGTGCCCGGCGGATGCTGAGTTGGGATCGGAACGACCCGACGCTGCGTGATGCGGGGATCGGCGGGATGACCTTCGTGCGCTCAATCCGATTCGACGAGAACGAGTCTGGCTTGAGGGTGCTCGCACGCGATCAGGACGGTGCCGCGATCGTAGAAATCGCGGATCGCGGGAATCGGCACCTTCGGGCAGCGTTCGCGTTGCACGACTCGGATTGGAGCGTGCAGGTGGGGTTCACTATTTTTATGGCCCAGGTCTTCGAGTCACTTCTCCCAGGCGCGGGCGGGCAGGGCGAGGTGTTCCGCACGAACGAGCTCATCGTGTACCGGGATGGTGATGGGATCGAGCGCGTTGTCGGGCCGATCGGATCGATAGGTCCGACGACGGTCCCGGACGGGCGTGTGGTCGGTGTGTCGTTGCTCAGCGATGACGAGTCCGCACTCCAAACCCGTTCGAGCGTGACGATCGGGAATGTGCGCGAGCGTATGGGCAACGCGACACTCGGGCGTGTTCGGGTCGATCTTTGGCGTTGGTTCGTGCTTGGTGCGATCGTGCTGTTGCTGATCGAGTGGGTGCTCTATCTCCGCAAGGTTCGGGTCTCGATCTAAGGCACGCGTAGATCATCGAAGCGATCCGGGGTGATGATCAGGCGTCCGGGCTCGCGTTGTCCCGGGATCATGCGACGCGGCCAGGCGCTGTGCACGCCGTCAGCGTCCGTGCGCTCGATCCCCAGCATGAGCTGGCCGTCCTGATCAAAGACGATGTCTGGCAGATCGATCTGCGCGACCCAGCGGTTCTCAAGAAGTCGGGTGTCGACGGCGGGTTGTGGCACGAGCATGGTTGAGTTATGTGTGATGGTCTCAACGAGCGCGTCAGGAGTGATCCGCCACGCGGCGGTGGGGTATTCACGCGGCCCGATCCAAATAGTCAGGGCATCGGATCCTGCACCGGGGTTCGGTGCGGCACATTCGAGAAAGAGTCGCCAGCCCGATCTGGGGTTCTTCCTGCTGGGTGGTGCCGCGCGCCAGAGGATTCCATTGGTCACACGGGCGGATGGGATGGACGCGTGCTCGCGGGGGCGATTATTGAGCAGCGATGTCATCGTCCAGTCTGCGAGCAGGGGACCGATGCGAACAAAGGGCGCGCCAGCGGGTACACGCGAGGCGATCAGATCGTGCGATTGGGTCCAGCGTGCCAATCGCAGATCGATGCGTGTCGTCGAGATCTGCGGGTTGAGTGCTGAGATATCCGAGGGGGTGATGGGGATCTGAAGTTGCTGCTGGGTATCAGGCGGGATGGTTTCAAGGATCGGTGATTCAAGGCGTGCGTCGATGCGGAGGAGGGAGTTGCCCGGTTCGCTCGGGAGTGAGATAACGCCGAGGGTCGGGAGGAACCGGTTGGTCCCCGCTTCAAGTGTGCCCTGATCGTCGATGACCCATGCTACGGCACGGGGTTGGATTTCAAGCCAGGCCTTCGCGCGAAGGACCCGAGTATCGTCATCGACATACGGCGAAAGCAGATCGTGAGCGAGACGGGACAGGTCCGAGTTGTCCGCGTTCCAGAGTGGCAGGATGCGATCGCCGAAACGGGCCGTGCGGATCAGTGCGAGCTTTACCCGCTTGGCGGTGTCCGGGTCGATAAGCCAGATGCGTCCGAGGATGATCTGCCAGCGGGCTTCCTGCTGTCGGGCGATCGCGCTGAGCAGATCGTTGCCTGGCGATTGGGTGGCTAACTCCAACTCGATCGAGCTGGTCACATTGCTGGATTGCCCGTGTGTCTCTCGGGCGCGGGTGCGGTTCGGATCAAGCCCATCAGTAAGGAGACGGGCTCGCCAGTTCTGAAAGGGGTCGCGTCGATACTGCTCTACGGCGCTGATCACGCTCGGATCGCTGAGGGCGACTTCGGGGAGGTGCATCGACCAGAACTGGGTGAAGTCACGGGTGTGTTCGACCGTATCTGCCTCGAGCAGAGCTCGTTCCGGATCGGGCAGCCAGTTCAGTTCGTACCGTGTCTGTCCGAACCACAGGCCCTGACCCACGGCATCGATCGGCAGGGGGACGCGGATAAACCACGACCCGGTCGGACGCTGGGCTTTGGGGGTGGATCTGATTTCTTCGTACGGCGTGGCTTCCCATCGACCGATGGCGCGCGTCCAGGTTGGTAGCGACTGATACGGCGTGAGCCCTACCCAGAACGGTTCGCTGATGAATGAGCGCCCGTCATCAATTCGGGTCGTGACGCCCCGTCGGAGATCACGCTCATCCTCGACATTGATCGAGACAACGAGCGGGTATGACACGATCGCGTCGAGGCGTTCGGAGAGGGGTTTGATGGATTGGGCGCCCGCGAACCCCGAAAACAGGGCGGCCAGGGCGAGAATCCAAGTGCAGATGCGTGGGTGTTGGGGGGCGATCATGGAAATATCGAGCCGAATCGAGGGTTTGATGTCAGAGATACGCACACTTTGCGGTATGGATGGTAGCGGATGACAGATGCCTGTGAAATTGCGCGATCCGGATGCCCAATCAATGCGTATCTGTAAGTAAGGAGATACCAACATGAAGTCCATGACAACATCCAAGGCCACCACCCTGCTCGCATTGGGCGGTCTGACCCTCGGGACGCTGGGGATGAGCGGGTGCGATAACGCGGGCGAGGGGCTTTTCACAGGTGCCGCTCTCGGCGCGGTGACGGGGCTGATTGTTGGGTCCACGACGGGTAACGCGGGCGAGGGCGCGGCTATCGGTGCGGCCATCGGCGGTGCCGGCGGTGCGATCATCGGGGATCAGAACGAGCGAAACCGCGAGAACGCATACATCCGATCTCGGAGCACCCACACCCACTCGCACGGACATGTCCGCTACGAGCACGGGTATCGGACACGAAGGCATTACCACTATGACGAGTGGTGGTGCGACTGATTTGGGCGGTTTATTCGCGGTTGGCCGCATATGATGCATGGTTGCTTACCAGGTAAAGGGTTATCCATCCGTGCATATCCGAAACTTCTCTATCATCGCGCATATCGACCACGGCAAGTCCACACTCGCGGACCGGCTTTTGCAAGCCACGAACGCGGTCTCGGATCGTGAAGCCAAGGCCCAGCAACTCGATTCCATGGACCTGGAACGCGAGCGCGGGATCACGATCAAGGCGTCCGCCGTCACGGTCATGCACGAGCACAACGGCGAGCAGTACATGCTCAACTTCATCGATACCCCGGGTCATGTGGACTTCGGGTACGAGGTTTCCCGCGCGCTCAAGGCGTGTGAGGGAGCACTGCTGATTGTGGACGCGTCGCAGGGCGTCGAAGCGCAGACCGTTGTGAACACCTATCTCGCGGTCGAGCAGGACCTGGAGATTGTGCCGGTCCTCAACAAGATCGATCTGCCCGGTGCACGCCCCGACGAGATCGCCGACGAGGTCGAGCAGGTGCTGGGCATCGACGCGATGGAGTGCATCCCCGTGAGCGCGAAGACGGGCGAGGGGATCCCCGCGCTGCTGGATGCGATCTGTGATCGGTTCCCCGAGCCACGCAAGCCGGTGATGAAGCAGACGCGGGCGTTGATCTTTGACGCGGTCTACGACGATTACCGGGGTGTGATCGTGTACTGCCGCGTGTTCGACGGGAAGCTCCGCGTCGGCGACAAGATCCGCATGATGGGGATCGAGCGGACATTCAACATCACCGAGCTGGGCAAGTACACGCCCAAAGCAGAGAAGCATACCGAGATCGGTCCCGGCGAGACCTGCTACCTCGTCGCGGCGATCAAGACGCTGGGCGATGTGCGTGTGGGCGATACCATCACGATCGATCACGACCCGGCACCCGAGCCGCTTTCGGGCTACGAGCCCCCGTCACAGATGGTCTTCTGCGACTTCTACCCATCGACGACCGAGGAGAAGGGCAACAGCTTCGAAGAACTCCGCGACGCGATGGAGAAGCTGATCCTCAACGACTCCTCATTCACCTATCAGGCAGTCCACTCCGAGGCGCTGGGCTTTGGTTTCCGCTGCGGCTTCCTCGGGCTGCTGCACATGGACATCATCCAGGAGCGCCTTGAGCGTGAGGGCGGCGTGCAGGTCGTGCAGACCGCGCCGACGGTGTCCTACAAGATCAAGATGCGCGGCAAGGGCGGCGAGATCTTCGAGAAGGAGATCCACAACCCCGCCGACCTGCCCGACGCGGGGCTGATCGTCGAGTTCTCCGAGCCGATCTGCAAGGTCGAGATCATGACGCCGGGCGACTACATCGGCGAGATCATGAAGCTGTGCATGGAGCGCCGCGGGGTGTTCAAGAACCAGGGCTTCGTGTCCCATGGTCGCGACATGCTGACGTTCGAGATCCCGCTCGCGGAGATCATCTTCGACTTCTACGACAAGCTCAAGGGGATCAGTCAGGGATACGCGACGATGGACTACGCCGTCGAGCGGTACGACAAGAACGACTTGGTCAAGGTATCGATCCTGATCAACGGCGAACCCGTCGAGGCGCTCTCGCTCATCTGCCACCGCGATCGTGCCGTAGCGCGGGGCAAACTGCTGCTTGTGAAGCTCAAAAAGCAGATCGACCGGCACCAGTTCGAGATCCCACTCCAGGCCGCGATCGGCGGCAAGATCATCGCCCGCGAGACCATCAAGGGCTTCCGCAAGGATGTGACGGCCAAGTGCTACGGCGGCGATGTCTCGCGGAAACGCAAGCTGCTCGAGGCCCAGAAGAAGGGCAAGAGCAAGATGAAGGCCGTGGGTTCGGTGAATATCCCGCAGAAGGCGTTTATGTCGGTGCTGGATACGAGTGAGTGATATGTAACGGCATTGTTCTCAGACCGCCTGGGTGCCCTGCTTTGACCCGGTGGGCAAAGCAGGAACCGGTTGATTGGGGAGTAGTTATGTCTAGAAGACGACGTGTGATCTGTGTCTTAGCAGGATTGCTAATGATCACATTGGGCTTGATGCTCGGCTGGACATCTGATTTCCTCGCAGTTCGAGTTGGGAATCCATACTCTGTTGAAGTTGCGACCAAACTGATCGTGGATTTAGAGTCCCAGGGCGCAACTTTCGAGGATCGAGATGAAGCGTTTGTTCAAGCGTTTGAAGTGATCTATCGTGAAGTTCGCCGACATAGTGATGGGCGTGGGTTTTATCTCTTCGCGATATTTGGGTTGGCACCTGTCGTATTCGGCTTGTTTCCAAGCAGAAAGCCAAAGCAGATACAGTAATGCGTGGGTGCCCTGCTTTGACCCGAAGGGCAAAGCAGGAATCGGTTGATGTCAAATGCCAGTCAAGCACTACGACATTCCCAACCAAGCCCGGTTCCTGACCTACTCCTGCTTCGATCGACTCCCACTCTTCGCTGATCCAGAAACCCGAGACCTGTATCTTCACGAGATCGCGAAGCAATCTTCACGGTTACAGTTTGATGTGATTGCGTACGTGATCATGCCCGATCATGTGCACCTGATTGTTGTGCCGCATGATGGGAAGATCAGCGGGGTTCTGCGTGGACTCAAGCAGGGGTTCGGGGGTGAAATGATCGAACGATATCGGCGAGAGGATTCGCCGATTCTTGGGCAACTCGTTGGGCCGCATGGGCGTGCGTTGTTCTGGCAACGCGGAGGCGGGTATGACCGGAACCTGCGGAGTTCGAGCGATATCCGAGAGAAGATCGAGTACATCCATCAGAATCCGGTTCGGCGAGGTCTTGTAGACAATCCTTCGGATTGGGTATGGTCTTCCGCGCGGGACTATGCGGGCGGGTCAGGAGTTGTGCCAGTGAGGCGGGATTGGTAGGTGGGAACCTGCTTTGCCCTTCGGGTCAAAGCAGGGCACCCATTTGGGAGACGCAGCTCTCCCTAATGAAGAATTCGCGAACTGATTTCGCAATCCTGACAGACCCACCTCCCCAGCGCATCCACCCTCCCCAAAGGAGAGTCCCATGCCCGCGTTGTTGGTGTCGTTGATCCTGAGTGTGTGCCTTGTGGGGAGTGGGGGCGAACCAACCCCGACGGCGGCGCAGGAGCCCGTGACGATCGAGATCGATACCGCGACGGGGCACATCGTGTTGCCCGTGTGGATCGAGGGGGATGGGCCGTATTGGTTTGTGCTCGATACGGGGAATCAGAACACGACGATGTTCGCGTATGTCGCGAAGGACGCGGGGATCGAGACCTCGCCGCTTGGTGAGATGGGTGGCGCGGGGCCAGGGTCATTGACGGTCGAGCAGGCAAGCGATGTGCGTGTGTCGCTCGGCGAATCGGGCGATCTGTTGTCGTTCACGGACGCGATGGTCACGGTGCTGCCCGACGCGGCACAGCTCCAGGAGTTTCATGGCAAGCGCATCGCGGGATTCCTCGGCGCGTCGCTGGTCGAGCGGTACATGACGAGCATTGACTATGGCACGAGCGAACTCGTGCTCACGGATCGTGATGCGTACGAGATGCCGGATGACGCGAAGGTGATGCAGATCAAGATCGCGATGGGGTTCCCGTACTTTGAGGGGCAGGTCACGCCCACGCTCATGGGGAAGAAGACAGAGCCCGTCGTTGGGAACTTCCTGCTCGATCTGGGTGCGACCTATGGGATCGATATCGACTATGAGCAGGCGGACGCGCGGGGCTTGGTCGACGCGGACGACTCGGATCAGCAGGTGGCCGGTCAGGGCATGGGGATCGACGGTGTGATGTTCGAGATGCGGACTGCGCCCCTCGTTCACGCGGAGCTTGGCGGGTTGGAACTCGGTGAATCGCGCGTGCTGTTCATGACAACGCCCGGCGGCGGGCCTCCGATCGATAACCTCGTGGGGAATGTCGGTTCCGGGGTGTTCGTCGGCGATCGAGTGACGCTTGACTATGAGGGCGGGCGGCTGATCTGGGAAGATCGCTGATCAGAGATCAATCTTCGTCGCCATCGGCCCCAGGTTCATCACGCGTGTCTGCCCCGCGTCGCTCCAGTTCTGCCATGAAGCGTGGATGTGGCCGCAGAGGCAGTAGCGGGGCTGGTGCTTCTTGATCCACTTGGCGACGGACTTGGAGCCGAGCGATTTACCGGCAGAGTCCTTGTCGCAGTGGCCCTTGGGCGGGGAGTGGGTGACAAGCACATCGGCATGGGGGCAGGCATCGAGCCATGCCTTGGCCTGTTTCTCGCTGTGGTCCACGCTCCAGTCGCCGAAGGGGGTTTCGGGGACGGCACCGCCGAGACCCATGAAGACCTTGCCGTCGATGGTGACGCTTGTGCCGTGGAGGATGTGCAGGTGGTCGAAAGAGGATGCGGCTTGGGCGAGTTCTTCGTGCGATTCGGCGTTGCCGTGCACGAGGATGGTGGGCTTGCCAATCTCGGCGATGGCGTCGATGGGTGCTTGGAGCCCGCGTCGCATATTGGCAAAGTCGCCCGCGCCGATGAGCAGATCGGCGTCGTGAGACTGGGACTTGATCTTCTCGATGGCGTGCAGGTCGGTGTGGATGTCGCTGAAGGCGATGATGTGCATATGTACTGATACGGATCGGCGGCCGCGTGGTTTCGAGCGATCAGTATGAGAGTTGCAAGGTGCGAGTGTGCTGGCCATTGCTCAGGACGAGGGCGTAGAGGCGTGTGTACTCGTCTTCGGGGAGATCGCCAATGGGCTGGGCGCCGAGTGCTTCAATAATGGGCGAGACGGTGTTCGAGTGGGCGACGACCAGCGCGTTGGCGTTGGGTGGGAGGGCGTCGAGCATTTCGCGTAGTGCCTGCGCATCGGTCGCGGGGTACTGGGTGGTCTCGATTTCGTGAGCGAGAGCGGTGGGGGCCGCGGTCTGGCGGGAGCGGTTGGTAGCGGTGACGAAAATCGCCGCGAGCGGTTCGTTTGCGAGTGTCTGGGCAAGGCGCTGGGCGCGTGCGAGCCCGGCTTCGCTGAGCGCTGGGTCCTGCCCGGTCTGCTTCTCGGCATGGCGCACGATGTAAACCACCCGGTGGTCGGTTGGCGCAGGGGGTGGTGTCGACGGGCGCGTGATGGTAAAGGCGATCGCGACGAAGAGGATGGCGATCGAAAGGGGAACGAGGTGTTTCATGGTGTGTGCCTTCAGTCGAGGCGTGCGCCTTGGGATTGATAGAACGATGCGAGCGCGGGGCGGGCGATCTTCTCGAAGCGTTTGAGCATCGCGTCTGACCAGTTGGCTGGTGCTGCGCCTCGGGCTTGCAGGTAGGCGCGGTATACCTCGTCGTAGGATTCGATATCACGCATGATCGTGTCGTCGTCGGGGTAGACATTCTCATGCAGGATCGCTTCCGGGGCCAGGCGTGGGCGGGCGATGGGTTGCTCGTCGGGGCGTCCGACGCAGAGCCCGTAAACCGGGAAGACGCCTGCGGGGAGCTTGAGGATGTTGTTGACTGCGTGCAGATCGTTGCGGAGCCCACCGATGTAGCAGGTGCCGTAGCCCATCGATTCAAACGCGAGCGTGAAGTTTTGTGCAAAGAGCGTGGCGTCGACGATTGCGACGAGGAAAGCCTCAAGGCGTTGATCAAAGGTGCGGGCATGTCGCTGGTGCATGACCATATGGCGTCGGTTGTCGGCACAGATGACGAAGAAGGCCCCGCAGTCGTGGACCTTTTGTTGTGGACCGCAGAGATCGGCGATGGTCTGGCGTTTCTCGTTATCTGTGATGTGCAGGACGGAGTAGGACTGCACGGCGCTGCTGGTCGCGGCGGCTTGTCCTGCTTTGGTGGCTTCGAGGATGTGCTCACGCGGTACGGGCTCTTCGGTAAATCGGCGGATCGAGCGGTGGGCGTGCATGCTGCGGATGGTGTCGTTCATGGCGAATGATACCGCTTAGCGCTGATTTGGCGGGAATGGCACGAAGCTGGTTTGCCCCGTCTCGATCAGACGCAGGATGTAGGGCTGGCACATCCCGCAGCCGGTGCCGCACTTGGTGCGTTTCTGCAACGCCTCGAAGATCTGCTGCGTGGTTTCACGCTCGACATCGTGCTCGTTTTCCACGATCTGATCGAGGAGCTTGAACGGAACCTTGTGGCAAATGCAACGATCGACGAACATCAGTGCCACCTCTCGGGGTGCTGAACATAGTTCGGGTCGTTGTCGGCGTCGATGGAACCGATCCCGTGCTGCTCGATGCTCCGTGCGTTCGGATCGTGTGTGTCCGGAAGCACGGCCCCGTCCGCACGCGCGGAGAACGCCTTCCCGAAGCCGACATCGGGGCGATGATGGCGGAACGCGGTGGTGGGGGCGTAGTTCTCGCGCCAGCCCGCGCCCGGCGAGAAGAGCTTGGGCGGGTCGAGCAGCGCGGAGTTCGATGGTTGACCGGAGAAGAGCACAATCATGGTATCCGCGAACACGAGCTGGGCGGACGGTCGCTCGATCTGTGCGAGTTTCATTGTCCGCTGGTTGTAAAGCTCGAAGTAGCCGGAGGTATTGGGCGAGAGCCCGTAGGCGTTGTAGCCGTAGGTCGAGGTGAACGACCCGGTGGATCCTTGCGTGTGGTACGAGCCCCCTGGCTGATCGGGGCACTCGAACACGGAGCGATCGCCAGGCGCTGCGGAGAGGTAGGGGGTTAGCGTCCCATTCGAGTGGTCGAGATACTGGGTCGCGATGTTCTCGCGTCCATACCAATAGGTCCGCGTGACCCCCGACGCATTGAGATGCGGCATCGCGTACCCGCGATGATCATCCGTGTAGATCGTGAATGCGGTGACGAGCTGGCGCTGGTTCGAGATGCAGACGACCGCACGCCCCGAGTCGCGTGCATGCGAGAGCGCGGGGAGGAGAATCCCGATCAGCAGTGCGATGATCGCGATGACCACGAGCAGCTCGATGAGCGTGAACGCGCGGGATGGCCTTCGTGTTGGCATCATCGCGGGAGGCGCTCCAGCAGCTGGTTGAGTGTGATCTCACCCCTCGTGTAGCGATCGACGAGCATGCGGGCAGCACGCATGGGCGATTGCGGTGCGTACGCGCGGATGCCGCTTCCGCCACTCGTGTAGATCCATCCCGATGCCATCGCGGGTGTATTGCCCGTTCCAGAGGCGTGCTCGACGATGAAACCCGGATCGGTCGGGAACACCGAGAGGTCGATCAGGCGTAGGTCGGTGTTGTGTCCGATGCTCACACCCGGCTGGGTCTCGGGGAGCGTGCCCACGAGCAGGTGGGGCGTTGCGCCGATGGTGATGGCGATGGGCTGGTGGGTCCAGCCGCCGATGGAGAGGTAGGGCTCGCCGAACTCCCAGACGCCGTTGGTGTTGAGGTCATCGTGGGTATCGATCGCCGAGTCCCAGAGCAGCAACGCGTCTGAGCCCGTGTCATCGATGTACTGGATGCTGGGGAGCGAGCCGAAGAAGGGGAGGAAATCGAACGCGCCTGTCGCAACGCCCGAAGACACGACGACATCGCCGCCGGGGAGCACGATCGGTGTGGCGTCTGTGCGGTTGGTGGGGACGGACCACACAAGATCGCCGCTACGCTTGTCGAGTTTGACGGTGTTGGCGCTGGTTTGCAACCCCGAGAATGTGTACGAGCTGGCGTACACATGCCCCTTGGCTATGGCGACGCCCCCGAAGAAACCGGCGTTGATGGAGTTCGTGTAAGACCAGATAGGCGAGGCGGGTTGTGTATCGCCCGTGATGTCATAGCAGCGGACCGTGCCACGCGTCGATGAGCCGTCCGACGCGGTCGCGAGGTAGACGCGTCCGTTCTGGTACGCCGGTGTGTTGCCGGATGAATCGGCAGCGAGGGACTTCGTCCAGACGATCTCGCCGGGCTGGAATGCGTTGGTCTCCGCATCGAACGGATCGGTGTTGATGCAGATGAGCTGTGCGTTGCCAAATCCGCCGAACGAGTAGTTCGTGATCAGGACCCGATCGCGGGTCCCCAGATCATCGGTCACAACGGGCGACGCATTGACGACGGTGGCGGGGAGTGCTTGGGCCCAGACTTCATCGCCCGTCGCGGTATCCAGTGCCACGATGGTGCTTCCGCTTGCGATGATGAGGGTGTGGTGCTCGATATCGATCGCGGGCGAGGACCAGGAGTCGAGTATCGCCGGCGCGATGGGCGCAGACCAGACCTCGGTACCGGTTGTTCGATCGAGCGCAACAGCAACCGTGGCGTTGCTCGCATCGCGGGCGATCGCGTAAGCGTGCTGGTCATCGACAACAATCCCGCTCTGCGGGATCGGTGTGAAATCGGTGTTCTCCCAAACATGCAAGGTGAGCGAGGGCATGGTCTGTGCGTTGGGCACGGTGCTGCGTTTGGCATTGCCCGCGAACTGCGTCCAGATGCTGTGGGCACCGAGCGAAATGGGGCTCTGCGATGGCGTGTGCTCATACGCGACCTGCGCGTACAGAGCAGACGCGTAGAAAGGCAGCGATGCAATCGCGATGGTTATAGTCTTCTTCATGAATACGCGGTGCTCGGTATTTCACGAGCGCCAGCGCAATCGCACGCCTGAAGGGGGGAGGGCGTGCGATGAGAGGGTTGTTAGGACGCGTAACGAGTTCGGCGGCGCGGTGTGGCGAGCACGCCACCAAGACCGAGCATGAACAGCACACCCGGCGCGGGGACCGCGGCGACGGCATCGATTTCGAATGCCTCGCCCGATTCGTTGAGGAACCGCACGAAGCTGGCGGATTCGAGTCCGGTCGATTCGATGTCAATGCCGACCCCGCCACCAGAACCGTCGTAGAACGCGACAATCTCCGAGAAGGTCATGTTCGCGAAATCGCTCAGCGACAGGGTTGGATCGAGTGCCTGGGTGAAATCAGATTCGATCAGCCCGGGCGCCCCTGGTGTAGTCTCGGTGTAATCGGAGAAGCCGAGCGTTGGGAACAGATCGAGGGTGGTGATCGAGGCGGTGAACCAGTCGGTCCCGTTCTGCGAGACCTGGATGGTCGCTTCCCCACCAGCACCGAAGACGAAGGGGTTGGCACCTGTGAGTCCAGAGCCATCGTTGCTGGGGTCGGCGTCGGACCATGATGCATCGGCGAACCCCGCGTTGGAGAACACAATCAGGTCGATCCCATACGCGTGGCTATCGCTGTTGGTGATGGTGGTGTCGAACCCCAGGGTCAGGTGCCCGCCCGATCCGACCGAGACGATTTCGTCGGTGCCGAACGCTGGATTGAAGGGTGTGACCCCGCTGGGGAATACGCCCTCGCCGGTGAAACGCTCTGCCGAACCAAGGGCCGTGCTCGCGTCGGTATACCCCGCGGCAGCGTTTGAACCCGCGTCGTAGCTCAGTACGCTGGTTGCGAAGAAGTCTGCGGAAGCGGACGAGGACAGGAACGCGCCGACGACAACGGCGCACAGTGTGTGTGTGGAGCGCATGGCTCATCTTTCTGGGCGAAACGGATGCCCGTACCAGTCTGCCCTGTGATTCGCGCAGGGCACTCCCCGGTGAACATTCGTTCGACGGTTGGGCTGTATGCGGGATGAAGACGGGGAGCGACGCGGGGAGGGGCGTCGATCGTGCCGTCCACCCTGAGCCGCGAGGGTCGAACACTCGTTCAGGGCAGGTCTTCCGGCTTTGGGCTTGTCCTGCTCGCCTTCCCGACGCGGTATCCGATTCAGATACCCAGCGTCAGTGGCTGCCATGATCGTTCTCGATCACGGCGTGAGCGGGACTCGTTGCCCATTACGGCGGCGCGTCCGCGGTGGCTTTTCACCACACTTCCCTTTTCACCCGGCGAAATCCACGCCGGGCACCTTGAACACGATGAGCGTATCGCGATGCGATAACGAAAGCAAATCGTGCGCGTCGGATCGTGCGTTGGACGCAATAATCCCCTCCTATGCCTGATGCTGATACACAATCGCTGCTCAACCAGACCCTCGTAGACCGGTTCGGGTTCGATTCGCTCCGCCCGCTCCAATCCGAGATTGTTGAACGCGTGATGGACGGCGGCGACGCGCTCGTCGTCATGCCGACGGGTTCGGGAAAATCGTTGTGCTTCCAGCTCCCGGCGCTGGCGATGCGTGAGGAGAGCGGAGGCGAGGGGATCGGGCTGGTGTTCTCGCCGTTGATCGCGCTGATGGAGGACCAGGTCGCGGCCCTTCGCGCCAAGGGGATCAAGGCAGAGTTCGTAAACTCAACCGTCGGGAAGAAGGAACGCAAGAAACGGTACGAGCGATTGGCAAAAGGCGAGTATGAACTGTTCTACGCGACGCCCGAACGGATGGAGAAGCCGGACTTCCGTGAAGCGCTCGAGCAGGTGCCCGGCGGGGTGAACCTGCTCGCGGTGGACGAGTGCCACTGCGTGACCAAGTGGGGGCACGACCTGCGCCCAGCGTATCAGAAGATCGGGCAGTTCCGCGAGGAACTGGGCGAGCCGATCACGATCGCGCTGACGGCGACAGCGACCAAACCCGTGCGCGAGGACATCCGGCGCGTGCTGGGGATGACGAATGACGAGATGCCATTGTACGCAGCACCCGTTGATCGCCCAAACCTGACGCTGCGTGCGCGCGAGGTATGGGATGACAAGGAGAAGATCGAGCGGGTCAAGGCGATCTCGAAGGAGCTCGGGGGGACGGGTATCGTGTACTTCACCCTCATCAAGGACCTTGAGGTGATGGCGGGGATGCTCAAGCGAGCGATGCCGCGCAGGGAGATCGAGATCTATCACGGGCGTTTGCCTCCTCGTGAACGCAAGCGTGTGTATGAGCGGTTCATCGAAGCGACACCGGACGACAACCTGTTGTTGTGCGCCACCAACGCGTTCGGGATGGGTGTGGACAAGCCCGACCTGCGATTCATTTTGCACGCCCAGATCCCTGGCTCGATCGAGGCCTATCACCAAGAGGTCGGGCGGGCCGGGCGAGACGGAAAGCCGTCCGTGTGTGAGCTGCTCTACGCGCAGCAGGACCTGGCGATCCAGCAGGAGTTCATCCGCTGGCAGAACCCCAGCGCCGATCTGATGATGCAGGCGATGAGCGCGATCGAGGCGAGGTTTACAGAAGACGATTTCGATTCGGACGATCTGCGTGTGATGGTGATCGGTAAGGGTCACGCGCACGGCATGGGCGGCGGGATCATGGAGTATGTGCTGATCCGACTCGCGGAGTATGGCGCGATCGAGCCAGTGAGCGTCATGGGCGAGGACGGCGGGCGTCGGTACCGGTATCTGCGGACTCTCGACGACGATGAGGTTGATGCATCGCAGATCGAGGAGAAAGCAAAGCGGGACCTGATGCGCCTCCTTGATGTCGTGAAAATGACGAAATCACCGTCAATTCCAGCGTATGTCAGCGACTATTTTGGTCTCTGACCACACATCGCGGGAGGGCGTCTACCATCTCTTCTCATTCGAAAGGAACCGTGACCATGAGCGACAACATCAACGAACTCATCATCGAAGACATCGAAGTCGGATCCGGCGACGAGTGCCCCTCGGGCGCCACGGTCGAGGTCCACTACAAGGGCACGCTCATGGACGGCACCGTGTTCGATTCATCATACGACCGCGGCGAGTCCATTAACTTTCCCCTCGGCAACCTCATCCAGGGCTGGCAGGAGGGGATCCCCGGCATGAAGGTCGGCGGGAAGCGCAAGCTCTCCATCCCTTACATGAAGGCGTACGGCCCGCAAGGTATCCCCGGCGCGATCCCCCCGAAGTCGGATCTCGTCTTCGAGATCGAACTGCTCGGCGTGAGCTAAGCGGGTCCTGTAGACGGACAACGCATGGCGCGAGCGACACTCTCGATCGTGATGCCCAGTTTTAATCAGGCCCGATTCCTCGAGGAGGCGATCGGGTCTGTTTTATCGCAGCGCGATCGCGTCAAGGAGTTCTTCGTCCTCGACGCGGGTTCGACGGACGGCTCGCGCGAGATCATCGAGAAGCACGCCGACCAGATCGATTGGTGGCGAAGCGAGCCCGATGGCGGGCAGAGCAATGCGATCGCTGACGGGTTCGCACGCTCGACGGGCGATGTCATCACCTGGCTCAACTCCGACGATGCGCTGCTGCCCGGCGCGGTGGATGCGCTGCTCGATTGTTTCGATGCGGATCCATCTTTGGGTTTGGTCGAGGGTGACACGGTTGTCGTGGACGGTGACTCGCGTGTGATGCATTGCGATCGACGCGCGGGTCCTTCGCGACAATGGATGCGGTATGGGTATATGCGGATCCATCAGCCGAGCACATTCTTTCGGCGCGATGTCTACGAACGAGTGGGGGGCGTCGATCGCTCGCTGCATTGCGTGATGGATACCGAGCTCTGGTACCGGATCCTCTCGAATACCAACGCAAAGCGTCTCGAGCGATACTGCGGCGTGCACCGCATCCATGAGGAAGCGAAGGGCTCCGCGGATACCTGGAGC
This sequence comes from Phycisphaerales bacterium, assembly GCA_965216865.1. Classification (GTDB taxonomy): domain Bacteria; phylum Planctomycetota; class Phycisphaerae; order Phycisphaerales; family UBA1924; genus UBA1924. Next base: position 650,086 of record OZ244206.1, on the reverse strand, counting down.
GAGAAGTATCAGGCCGAGCGGGACATGATCGAGAAGAAGTACCCCGACATCTGCGGGCACCCGATCCGGTATCAGTTCGGACGAGTCGCGTACGCGTGGGATCGGATGACCACCGGACGCGGGCGAAAGGCGCAAAGAGAAACGCAGCGGTTCCAAGGGAAGCCGCTGCGTGAAGTTGCGGACGAACTGGTCAGTTGCTGATCGAGTTTACTTCTCGTACATGTTCTCAATCATCTTGTCGAACTTCGCTTTGTTCTGGTTCACTGTGTCCTGCGGCCCCCACATGCGGATCAGGACCTTGGTAGTGGGGAGTTCGATGAGCGCTGCGCGGATCGCGTAGAACGGACTCTCGTTCCGCCCGCCCTTGCCGGATGGGTCGATGTAGGTGCCCTCAAGATCAAAGATCGTGACGCTAAACCCTTTCACGGTCTTGCTGCTCGTGCGTGCATCAGATGAACCGAACATGTCCGTGATGTACTTCTGGAGTTCCCGCTTGGTCTGAGATGAGTTCCATTCCGTCTTCTCGAACACGACGCTGGCGTTCCCGAGCGGGTGTTTGATGAACATCTCGCCGAAGTGCCCCGCGCTGGGCACAGCCATGCGCCAATCCTCGGGCATATCCCATGCAAAGCCAGCGGCCTGAGCGTATTCCTCGTCGTAGGTTGTATTCGCAATCCCATTCTCAGGTTTGGTGCCACCTTGAATCTGGTCGCGAATATCCTTCCCGCGATCACGAGCCCTTCCAAGCAATGACTTGGAACCGTTCTCCTCGACCCACTCGCGATCCTCGTCCTTGTAGTCGTTTGCTGGATCCGCGGCGATCTGGGTTTGATCGATCTCGATTGGCTCGGCAGCTTCGGGTTCAGAGGTATCGATCCCCTGATCTTCCGCGAGGTCATCGAGATAGCTCGTGTCGGCTTGGTAGTCCGGTGCGACGGCGTTCTCAGATCCTGAATCGGACCCGCCCCCGCACCCGGCAAGTGAAATGAGCGCTGATACGGTGATGGTGGATACGACGGTTCGTGGGGTCTTCATAGTGAGAGTGTATACGAGCCGAGAGGGAATCCGGGTTCAGAAAATCAACCCCGCCAGATATCCGCGGTGATGAGTTCAACGGAGTTTCCCGTTGGGTCACGCATGTAAATCGAACGCCCTGGATCGGTATGGGTGCTCCATTCAATCTCTTGCTCTGCCGCGATCCCGAACTCACCCATCCGACGAATCCAGGCGTCGTAATGCTCCGGATCGATCCGAAACGCGATATGACCGGGCCCGCGAGCTCCGTGCGATGGAACAGGTCGGCCCGGTTTGTCCGAAACGGTTGGGTCGAAAATGAGCAGGACATGGTCCTGATCGATCCGGAATGACGCGGCAAGCTCAGAGGGTTCACGGATCAACTCGAGACCGAGAAACTCGTGGTAGAACCACACGGCTTGATCAAGTTCGTTCGTGTAAAGAATCGTTTCCAATATACCGTTTGGTCGCATCGTGGAAGAATCGTAGGAAAATCGATATTGGCGGGCCTAGGCTGACTGGAAATTCAGTAAAACAGGAAAATATGCGCAATGGCAGAAAAGAACAATTGGAATCCGCGGGAGTACCAGACACTCGAAGACATCCGTACGGAGCTCGATCGCTTTGAGGCGGCGTACGCAGCCGGGACATTGCGTACCACCGGCAACTGGAGTGCCGGGCAGATACTGGATCACTGTGGTCGATGGATCAAAGGCTCAATCGACGGAATTGATTTCCGGATCCCGATTGTGCTTCGAGTCCTTGGCAGATTGATCGTTAAGCCCTTGCTCGGGCGGTTGAAGATGAAGCCCGGTGTGAAGCAGCCGGCGAACGCTCTGACAGACATGGATCCGCAACCGGGTGTTTCATTCGAGGAGGGGCTCGCCCTGATGCGCACTCAACTCGATCGGATCGACGCGGGTGAGCAGATGACGAGCAACTCACCGTTGCTGGGAAAGATGAACCACGAGAAGTGGACGAAACTCCATCTCGACCATTGTCGATTGCACTTTGGGTTTATTCAGTGCGATTGAGACTATGAAACCCGCGAGCAATCGCGGGATTGTTACATAGATTGTGTGTCGTGCTCAGCACATCGTCATGCCGCCGTCAACGGCGATGGTCTGGCCTGTGAGGTAGCCGGCGTCGTCGCTGGTCACATACGCGACGCAGGCCGCGATGTCCTCGGGCTTGCCCAGGTCGCGAGTCGAGATCACACCCTTGATGTGATCGATGACGCCCGCGGGCAGGTCCTTGGTCATGTCCGTCTCGATGAACCCCGGCGCGACGCAGTTGGCCGTGATGTTCTTCTTGCCCAGCTCGCGCGCCACAGTTTTGGTGAACCCGGTGAGCCCGGACTTGGCCGCGGCGTAGTTCGCCTGACCCGAGTTGCCCACGAGCCCCGAGGTCGACGCGATGTTCACGATGCGCCCGAACTTGCCACGCATCATCGGGCGGGCCGCTGCCCGGCACGCGACGAAGATCGACTTGAGGTTCGTGTCGATCACCGAGTCCCATTCCTCGTTGCTCATGCGGAGGATCAGGTTGTCCTTGGTGATCCCCGCGTTGTTGACGAGGATGTCAAGACGACCGTGCTCTTCCACGACACCCTCGACGAGCGACGCGACGGCGTCGAAATCGGAGATATCGCAGGTCTTCGCGGATGCGTTCCCGCCGTCAGACTGGATCTCGGAGACGAGCTCGTCGAGCGGGCCCTGCGAGCGGGCGACACAGACGACATGACGCCCGTCGGCTGCGAGACGCTTGGCGATAGCGCGTCCGATGCCTCGGGATGCTCCAGTAACGATGGCGACGCGTTGATCTGTCATGATTCAGGTATTCCTGTGTGTGATTGATGTATCAGGAGACGGTTTCGGGTTCGTTGTGCCCGATGACCTTGGTGCCGCGATCGATGCGACGCATCATGCCCGCGAGGGTCTTACCCGGCGCGAGCTCGTGGAACGCAGCGCCCTCGACATGCTTAACGAGGTGCTCGCAGCAGGCAGACCAGCGGACGGGCATAGTGAGCTGTTCCACGAGGCGCTGACGGATCTCGTCGGCGTCGCTCGTATGGGGTTGTGCCGTCACATTCGACATCACGGTACACGAGGGTGCGTCGATCTGTGTCGCGGCAAGCGCTTCCGCGAGCCGATCAGCAGCGGGCGCCATGATCGGCGAGTGGAATGCGCCCGCAACCGCGAGGCGTGTCGCACGCAACCCCATCTCCGACGCGACGGTTTCCGCCCGATCGCAAGCGCTGACGCTTCCCGAGATCACGACTTGCCCAGGTGCATTGAAGTTCGCCGCGACGAGTACATCGTCTCCGCGTGCCTTGTCGCACACCGCATTCGCAGATTCCTCGTCTGCGCCGATCAGGGCAACCATCGAGGAATCCACGGCCTCCGCGGCATCCTGCATCGCACGACCACGCAACGCGACGAGCTTGAGCCCATCTTCGAACGAGAACGCGTCCGCGAGGTGCAGCGCGGTGTACTCGCCGAGCGAGAGCCCCGCCGTGGCACGGATGTTCAGTTCTTTCTTCGTGTTATTGTCCGCATCGAGCCAGCCCGCAAAGCATGCAACGGAAGCGGTATATATCGCGGGTTGTGACACATCGGTTCGATTGAGCGCATCCGTGGGGCCCTCGAAGCAGAGCGTGGAGAGCGGTGCACCGAGTGAATCTCCGAGTGCCGCGTCAGCGCGTTCGAAGATCGCGCGTGCCGCGTCAGAAGAATCGCACCAGAGCTTGGCCATTCCGACGGCTTGTGCGCCTTGTCCAGGACAAAGAAGAACTGTGGTCATCGATGATCCCCCTAAGTAGTTGATTTTGTGATAATATGCGACCGATCTCGCGAGATCAGAGCTGCCAGAGCGAGGCACCCCATGTCAACCCTGCGCCGAACGCGAGGAACATGATCTTCTGGCCCGCCTTGATTTTGCCGGCCTGACGGAGTTCTTCAAAGACGAGCGGTGCTGAGGCGGCAACCGTGTTCCCGTACTTGTGGATGTTCACGAGGAGTTTCTCCTCGGGAATCCCAAACCGGTCACGCGCAGAATCAAGGATCCGCGAGTTCGCCTGATGACAGATGAAATGATCGATGTCGTCCGCGGTCAGCGCGGCATCCTCAAGTGTGTCCTGGATGACTTGCTGGAACTTGGACACGGCAAACTTGAAAACCGCCTGCCCGTTCATCTGGACCTTGTCGAGTTTGCGATCATCGAAGTCATCTGGATCAGGGAAATCCGAGCAATGCTCCGGGATGTACAGGTGCTTGGACCCGCCGCCGTCGGAATGCATACGCTGGGCGATCATACCGATATCGGGGTTCTCGTCCGCACGGATAATGATCGCCGCTGCCGCGTCGCCGAAGAGGATCGCGGCGCCGCGCCCGTAAGTTGAGTAATCGATGTGGCGTGTGATGCAGTCCGCGCCGATCACCGCTACGGTCTTGTACATGCCGCTGCGGACCATGGTGTCAGCAACATTCATAGTGTAGATGAAACCGGAGCACGCGGCATTGATGTCAAGGGCCGCGATGTTCCCGCATCCAACCTCACGCGCGACGATGCACGACACGCTCGGGGTGGGGGTGTCTGATGTCATCGTTGCGACGAGGATGAGGTCAACTTCTGACGCGTCGATTCCGGTGTTCTTCAACGCATCTCGCAATGCGTTCGTTGCGAGGGTGCTGGTTTTCTCGCCGTCGTCCCACTGGGCTTTGCGGCGTTCCGTGATACCGGTACGCTTGACGATCCATTCGTCCGAGGTATCCATGCACGCCTCAAGATCGGCATTCGTCAAGCGTGTCTCGGGTAGACAGAGCCCTGAACCAAGTACTCGTACACCGATCGAGGCGCCTCGTGCGCCTTGCATGCTTGTCATGATGCTGGCTCGCCTTGCTCAATCTCGGAGACCTGCGCGAGGCGTTCAACAATCTCGTCGTTGACATGCCCACGCACATACTCAAGCGTGTTTCGGATGGCGTTGGTGATTGTGCGTGCTTCGCTCGAGCCGTGGGCGATCATCATCACGCCGTTGACGCCGAGGAGCGGTGCGCCGCCATACTCGTGGTAATCGTTCTTCTTGTAGATCTGCTTCACGATGGGCTCGAACTGCATCGCGAGCTTGGGATCGTGCTCGAAGATCTCTTGTGCGATCGCTTTGAAGATGCTCTGGGCGAACCCTTCCGCCATCTTCAGGACCGTATTCCCAACAAAGCCGTCCGTGACGATGACATCGGCCGTTCCCGAGAAGACATCCCGCCCCTCGATATACCCGATGTAGTTCACGCACGAGGTCCGTTTGAGTAGATCCGCAGTCTCTCTCGCGAGCCCTGAGCCCTTGCCCTCTTCCGAACCGATATTCATCAGGCCCACGCGCGGGTTCTCGATGCCGAGAACACGCTTGGCATAGATGTCGGCCATGATGCCATATTGCCACAGATGTGTTGCCCGGGGTTCGGGGTTGGCACCCGCGTCACATAGCACCACTGGGCCATGAAAGGATGGGAAGGTCACGGCGATGCCGGGTCGGTGCACGCCGTTCAGGCGTTTCATGTGCATCTGTCCGGCCGCGACACAGGCACCGGTGTTGCCGGCGCTGATGACCGCGTCGCATCGGAGTTCGGCTTTCTTTGATCCAAGAGTCGCCATCTTTACTATGGACGAATCCCGCATCTGTCGCACCGCGACGGTGGGTGAGGCGCCCATGGGGATGGACTCGCTGGCGTGCTCGATTTCGATGCGTGCATCATCGAGACCGCGTTCGCTGAGCGCAGACTTGATCTCTTCCTCGGGTCCGATGAGGACGAGACGATCGCTGTCACCCAGGTACTGGAGTGATTCGATACATCCATCGAGGATCGCTCCGGGGGCATGATCGCCGCCCATGACATCAATACCGATGCGGATCGACAAGTTCAGCCTCCGTCCATGCAGATTTCAGGTGTGAGAGCAGAAAATGAGCGGCAATCAGGCGTTGGTGCCGATGCCAAGCTTCCGCACCTTGATGCGCAGGCCGGGGCGAACATAGCCCGATTCGGAACATGCGCGGTGGTGCATCTTGGGCATGCCGCTCAGAGGACAGATAGTGGGGGTCTTGCCGGTGATGGAATCGTGCGAACGCCGGCGCTTGCTGCGGCCACGGCTTGTGCGTTGGGCTGGAAGCATCGCGTGCTCCTGTCTGCGCTGTTCCAAGGCTCGGAACGAGCGGGGGATATGGCGGCCGGGCCTGGCCGCAGGTGATTCGTGAACAGCCCCGGCACATCGCCGGAGGGGGACGGGAACCATAGTCGCTCAACACGCGCGAGTCAATGCATTCAAGGCTGGACATGAAGCGCGGACGGGTCTATATTTGTCCCTGAAAACTTGCCTCCCTAGCTCAATCGGTAGAGCAGCTGACTCTTAATCAGCGGGTTGAAGGTTCGAGTCCTTCGGGGGGTACTTTGAGACGCCGCACACGATCTTCGAGTGCGGTTTTCTTTTTGCCCCGTATCATATCCGCGCAACCCTACTAAACTGTGAACACGCATCTTGGGCACGCCAAGGCATGCGTCCGCCCAGCCACGAGCTACAGGCATTGAAATCCAGGAGTGAGTTTATGAGCACCGGACGCGAGTTTTCGTCATATCAACGCAAGGTCATCAACCGGTACTACGACAACCTTGACACGATCGTCGTGACCCGTTTGGGAGAAATCGTCACGGATATGGCGCTCGCTGGAGGGGATGAAAAAAAGCTTGCCCGGCTTTGGAAACGCGCCGAGCAAGCTTTAGAGAGGGTGAAAGGTGAATCGAAGGAAGTCTCGCAGATCATCGATCAACGCGATGTGGAGGCACTCGCTCGATTCGTGACAAAGGTCTCGAAACGCTGAGTTAGAGCATTCCGATGGCTGCGAGACCCGTAAATGTCAGACTCGCGACAATGCCGATCCCGCCCCAGAGAAGCATCTCATGATTCGAGGGGAATGAGGTCCAGCAGTCAATGCACTTGTTCTTTCGCATGGGGATGCTCCTTCCTACGGTCTGGGAATCTTGAGGGAACACTCGACCGCGACAGGGTGTTCGCTATAGTGTACGATTGATCGGCAGCAACTATTCGCGATTGCGAACAAAATTTGCAAAAGTGAAATTAATGGGTGCTACGCCCTAGGAGATCACATGGAGTTCGGCGAAGCCGTCCGTTTAAGACGCTCGAAAATGGGTTTCTCGCTTGGGGATCTCGCAGAGAGAACCGACGTTTCAAAGGCGATGCTCTCTGAGATTGAGACGGGGAAGAAAAATCCGACACTTCGCGTAGCGTGCAGTATTGCAAGTGGGCTGGAGTGTCAAATCTCGGATTTGCTCGATGTTCCTCCAGATGTCCAGTTCGAGAAGCTGGAAGGCGACCGGCTCAAAGTCCTCGTCGACCCGTCAAATGGGGTCGAGCGACATCTGCTCTCGCCTCCGATGGTGCAGCACGGGATTCAGGTACTGATGTTTGTCTTCCCACCGGGCAGCGAGGTGTTCTGGAATGCGGACGGTGCGGGGGTGATCGAACACGCGACATGCGTCGAGGGTCATATCACCATCATGGTCGAGGAGGGCGAGGAGACCATCGATCTGAACCCGCACGAAAGCGTGAACTTCTCAAGCGATGTAGATCATCGTTTCACGAACCAGACAGACAAGCCGGCACGGGTTTTTGTCGTGATCGATTCTTCTCATCGCGGCGGCCCGGCGGTGATGCGTCAGATGCACCCCGTCGGATGATCACTTCTTCTTCGACGCGTTGGCGTTCTGAGCGCTTCCGCTGCTCGCGCGTGCCTGGAGTTCGTCGAACTTCTTGGCGTACATCACGCAGGTGCTGACAACGGTTGCATGCGACCATGTCAAAGGGGACACGCTCATCGGTGCGCCGGAGTACGGGTCGAACTGTTCCGCGAGCACCCCGGAGCGAAGCGTGCGCTGGGATGTCCATTCCAGTAGTGGAAGCGCCAGTCGCAGTTCCGTCAGGGTCTTTGCTTTTGTGATGTGATACTGCGCATGCCAGAGCGTACAGATGACCCACGGATTGCCTGGGATCTCATCGGTGTTCTCGGTTTCGACCTGGTGGTAATAATCACGCTCGTAGCGGGCGCATCCGCCCACATCCGTCTTCACCCACAGGCGATCCCGCAGCGAGCTCATCTCGGATTCGACCATTGGGTCATCGGTATCGAATGCACCGAACGCGAAGAGCGCGTAGTTCGCGCTGTCTCGGGTCATGTCGAGACGGTATGAGCCATCGTCGAGCGGCACGGCCATGCGAGCGAACTGCTGTCGCTCTTTGTGCCACAGATGACGGCGCATCGCGCCCTTCATCCGCTCGGCCCCCTCGCGAAACGCCGCAGCACGATCGATTTCCCCGAAGTCGCGAGCGAACTTTGAGGCCGCGTTGAGTGCACCGATGGTCGCAGCAACGGTAAAGGTATGGATCCCTCGGCGTTCCTCCCAGAGATCCCACGATTGCAGCGGGAGCCCGTTGTGATCGCGATGTTCGAGCATCCATTGAGCGGGTCTGACAACGAGTGAGATGTAGAGTTCCTTGATGAACTCCACATCGCGGAACGCCTCGTAATGCTCGCGGAGGGCCCAGAGGGTGAGTGCCGTCTCGTCTTGCTGTATCGGCAGGATCGCCTGCCCGTCGAGTGTCCATGGGTGCCAGGAACTGGCGAGGTTCCCCTCGGGTGTGTACTTATGGAGGAAATACGGCTTGTCACCGATGCAGTTAGCTGCGAAGCGGAAGAAGCTCCGGCTCAGCTCGCTCTGGCCCGCGAGAATCAAACCGTGTGCGACCAACGCGCCGTCACGCATCCAGCAGTAGGAATAGTGATCACCCGCGAAATGGGTGATGTCAGAATCGTTCGCGGCGATGATGGCACCGCCGTTGTCAATCTGCGTGCGGAGGATGAGCTGTGATCGGTAATACATGTCCTGCACGGGTTCAGGCAACGACCCAATATTGATGGGTTCCTTGCGAGACCAGAGCTTCCAGTACGCCTCCGTGCGGGTGATCAGTCGATCGGGACCGATCTCCCAGATGCGCGAGTTGATATGCTTCGCGTCCTCGTAGTTCTGAGTGCAGACGATCCACATCGTCGCTTCCTGAGTCTCGAACGGTTTGACCTGGAGATGGATGCCAACGGTCGCGTCCACGGATCCCTGTGAGATCGCATTCCGACCGAGCTGACCGTCTTCCGCATCACGCCATGTACCCTCTGCGCCGCCGACTCGTTTGGCGCCGATGGCCCAGTGTTCCACCCCGGCCTTGGTCTGATCGCAGGTGTTGATCAGAAAATACGCATCGTCCTTGTACATGATGACGGCACGCGTGGTCGGGTCGTAGTTCGCGGTGTCGCCAACAGGCGAGCCATTGATCGAAAGATCGCAGTGGAAGAAGACACGCACATCTCGTGACTTGCCAGCGAGGTCGCGAACGGAGAAGTTGCGAAAATACACCGGCTGATGAATATCCACGACATCGTTACATATGACTTCCAGTCCCAGGTTGTGATGCGTGAGCACGACCTCGGTCGTGAGTGAGTCGGGCTTGTATCGCAGGTCGCGGTGCCAGCCCTCGTCTTCGATCCACGCCATCTGCCCATCGACCCATACCCCGAATCGTTGGACATGCCCATTGGTGTGGTTATGACGCCCTACGCGTGGCGAGTAGAGATCACGGATCCGGTAGAGATCGTCAAAGGTGATGAGCAGGCTGCCGTTACCGACGGGGATATCTCTGGGCATCGTTAGTTCTCGTGGTTCGTGTCCGAGTCTGTTCCGTTCGTCCGGAACTGCAAATGCTATCGGTTGATCGGATGGTCCAGTTATCTACTCCCTTGGGAATGTCCCAAAATAGGGGGCTTTCTTGGCGAGAACCTCCGTGGGGGAACATCGGTTTGCATTGTGTTCAGGAATCGTTGCCTTCCTTGTGGTGTTCTGTTAGATTAGGGTTTCTGTGGGTACACCCATTTGTCCCCATCCCACGCGTTTTGAGTGTGGGTGATGATTCGATGTTAATGAAGAGGAAGTGCTTGTGAAAAAGGCGTTTACACTCATTGAGCTGCTCGTTGTGATCGCGATCATCGCGGTGCTCATCGGGATTCTGATACCCGCCTTGAGCAGTGCACAGAACACCGCTCGGCTTGTAAAAAGCCAGGCAAACCTTCGCTCGCTCGCTCAGATCCAGGAGGTCTATGCGAGCGAGAACCGTGACAGCCTCATGCTCCCATTCCAGATTAAAGGATATCAGTCCGGGAGTGGTATCGGGCGAAGAGGCTGGGGTGTGGTTCGCAAGGTCGGATCGGACCTGCCGGGGCTCGAGTTTCCCTACGGCGGCGGAAGCTCGGGGTACAACTCGCCGTGGTACACCGAGATGTATGCATTCCACTGGTACTCGGTCATCGGTGGCTGGCTCAATCAAGGGGATTACGCGTCTGAAGTTCAGTTCGCGCCCTCAGATCGGATCCTGATCCAACGCGTGCAGGACTTGCAAGACAATCCGCCGAATGGCTGGACACTCGATACCGGCTATTGGGACTGCTCATATGTACTGTCACCAACGATCTGGTTTGCGCCTGAGCGATACCGGGATGATCAGCGACCGAGTGCTCGAAGGTATGACCCGGGTGACTCACTGGCCCGGCGCAACAAGATGTCGCAGGTGGCATACCCCTCACAGAAGGTGATTATGTGGGAACGCTTCGATTGGACGAAAAAGGAGCGGACGGCGTCGTATCGCAATCCTGCGATCGGTCTTACCGACCCCATCATATTTGGAGACGAGCGGCTCTCGCCGCAGTGGAATAACTACGACGCGCAGCCTTCGGCTGCCACCGCGGACGGTAGTGTCACGCGTGTGAACATCAAGGGTATCTTCGACGACTTGTACAGCGATGATCCCGCCGTTGTCCGCGCAGCGAACCCTACGGACGAATGGGATCCGTCGATCTCAGCACTCCAGTATTACTCGATGCATGAGGATGGATTCGAGATCGGTAATGCAGAGTCGGGGCTGGGGAAGTATCCAGCATTCTTCTGGGCGACCCGAGATGGGATCCGTGGGCGAGATTTCGCTCGCTGACTGTTCTGTCCCGGTTCTACACCTCGTCGTCGAGTTGCGCCGCCGCGACTGGTTCGGCATCCTGATGTTCTTCAGTTGCTGTCGCAGCATCTGGCCCCATCGCTTCAATGCGATGTTGTGGCTCGCCGCAGTAGTTGATCTGGACACCAAAGTTCTCGCCCACCTTGACGGCTGTCCCGGACCCGATCTGTTTGTTATTGATCCGGATATCGAGTTCGTCTTCGGCGTCCTTTCCGAGCTCGATGATCGAGCCTGGTATCCATGCAAGGATCTCGCTGAGCTTGACGGGGCGTTCGCCGAGGACGACGACGAACGGGACCTCAATCTTATTTATGCGGCGCAAATCCGAACTGCTCATACCTGCTCCATCGGCAAAATCTGCGCCCAAGTTCACCGGCGCAAAGAAAAGCGTGACTCTTTGATCGAGTCACGCAAGGGGTGTGCCATGGGGTGCGGGTCTTATCCGTCGTACTTCGAGCAAATCAGGGTGACATTGTGACCACCGAACCCGAAGGTGTTGTTCATGGCATGCCGCACGGGCATCTCGCGGGGCTCGTTCGCGACGATGTCGATCTGATCGAACCCCTCATCAAGATTCTCGATGTTGATGGTGGGGGGGATGAGTGAGTTGTTGATCGCTCCGATGCACGCGATGAGTTCCACGGCACCCGATGCCCCCAGGCAGTGCCCGTGCATGGACTTTGTGGAGTTCATCACGAGACCGTTGCCCGGTTTGGATCGATCACCGAACACCTTCTGGACCGCGTAAACCTCGGCCTTGTCGCCCAAGGGGGTAGAAGTGCCGTGTGCGTTGATGTAGTCGATGTCGTCCGTGCTCAGACCCGCGTCCTGCAACGCCCATTTCATGGAGTTGCATGCGCCGCGTCCTTCTTCGTTCGGAGCGGTGATGTGGCTCGCATCGCAGGAGTTGCCAGAGCCGGAGAGGACCGCGTAGATCTTGGCCCCGCGTGCCTTTGCGTGCTCCTCGGACTCAAGGACATACATGCCTGCACCCTCGGCGAGCACGAACCCGTCGCGATCTTTATCGAAGGGGCGTGAAGCTTTCGTCGGGTCATCGTTGCGTGTTGAGAGGGCCTTCATGGTCATGAATGCACCGATGCAAAGTGGGGTAACGGCGGCTTCAGCACCACCTGCGATCATCACATCCGCCCTGCCGGAGCGTATGTAGTTGATTGCATCCCCGATCGCATGCCCAGAGGAGGCGCAGGCGGTGGCATGAGCGCTCGCGGGACCCTGCATATTGAACTGGATCGCGACATTCCCCGTGATCGCGTTGACCATGAGCTTGGGGACTGTGAAGGGGTTGATCCGCGAGGGGCCCTTCTTGGTCATGGTCGTGACCGCGGATTCGATCGCGTAGATGCCCCCGATGCCCGAACCGACGACGACGCCGTGCCGAGTGGGGTCGCCCTGGGTGTGGTCCCAACCGGAGTGGCGAACGGCTTCGATCGCAGCTGCGAGACCGAGTTGAGCAGAACGATCCAAGCGGCGAGCTTCTTTCTTATCGATCACGCTCGCTGGGTCCCAGTCGCGGACCTGCCCCGCAATCGTGACACTCCAGTCGTCGTACTGCTCAAAGTCAGGGTGCTCGATCGTACGGATGCCGGACTGGCCGGAGCGCATCGCGTCCCATGTGCTCTGGGCGTCATTTCCCAGGTCCGTCAGGGCACCGTATCCTGTGATAACAACTCGATGATTCGATTCATTCGACATGGTGTCGTGCTCTCGATCTTCTGAATGATACAGGGCTCAAGTATCACAGCACCCCACCAGCCGGACTGATGGGGTTGCTCGTGAGTTCTGGATCGGGTCGATCAATCGACGCCGTTTGCCTGCTTGATGAAGTCGACGGCCTGCCCGACGGTCTGGATTTTTTCGGCTTGGTCGTCGGGAATCGAGGTCTCGAACTCGTCTTCGAACTCCATGACGAGTTCGACCGTGTCAAGCGAGTCCGCGTTGAGGTCTTCAACAAAGCTCGTGTCGCGGGTGATCTTTGCCTTATCGGCACCCATCTGTTCCGCGACAATCTCGATCACCTTAGCTTCAATTTCCTGTTCGGTCACAGTTTCGTCTCCGGTGTAGCAAGGACCGTCTCTCGTTGTGTCCCAAGACACCCGGGCAGACAGTCCTATATCAGGCCACGATTCTAGCCGCCCCGGGTCGAATTGCCAAATCAGGTCTCGGATCGTCCCCAAGCACTTTCTCGGGCATTGAATTCACGCTCTGAGCGTGTTATCGACCCGTCTAATCGGCATGTCCGCCACATGGGTCCGGGTTACTCCTCCGGTGCCACTCCTTCCCCCCTTCAGGGTCGATTCATGTTCGTTGAGCGTCGATGACGCTTGGGCACCCGTCGCGTGGAACGGGGGCAAGTAAACGCCTCAGCTACGGGGCACGGAGGAATCGTCCATGGGAGCCATGCCCATCGAACCCGAAGCGTTTGCCGAGCAGGTCGCGATGTTGATCCAGCGGATGCAGCCGGGATTCAAGATCGATCGTGTCAATGCCCAGGAACTCCTGGTGAACGGACGCCGATTGGATCTTGAAAACCTGTTCCGCATGGTGGCGCATGAACCCGATCGCGGCACCGATATCGTTGAGCATTTCCTCGATCAGCTCTTCGCTGGTGAATCGATGGAAGTTGCGGATGAGTCATTCGATCAGGTCAAAGCTCGGATCATGCCTCGCATCCAGCCGGTCTCGATTTTCGAGCATCTGAGCGAGGAACTCGTGGCGCATGTTCCCTTTGTGAACGATACCGTGATTGTCTTTGTCCTCGATATGCCGCACATGACCGTGAGCATCACAACCGAGCAGGTGGTCCGTTGGGGGATTACCGTCGATGAGCTCGAGGATATCGCACGAGAAAATCTGGACTTGTACGCTCCTGAACTCGAACTCCAGATCATCGAGTCTGCCGAGGGCGGGCGGGCCGTGATTGTTGCGGAGCAGGATGGGTATGACGCGGCACGATTACTGATGAGTGATCTGCACCGGAAACTCGCTGCTCAGCTCGGTCCAGACTTTTATGTCGCGACACCGGCACGAGACATGTTCATCGCCATGAGCTGTGATCCGGGTGACTTTGTCGATCGGCTCCGACAGCGCGTGAGTGAAGATTTCTCGCGTCTGCCATACCCGATCACACAGGACCTCTTCCTCGTGACCCTCGACGGCATCGCCGGCACCACCTGGATGCACGACGCGGCGTAGTTGTAGATTGATTAGCTTTTCTAATCGAGCGATGATGTATCATCGCTCGATTTTTATATCACGATCTCGGAACGGCACGCACGCGTAGTTGAGGTACGGCTTGTCGATCTGTGATCGTTTCGCGGCGAGTTCCTCGATCGGGTGCTTGTCCCCATCGTGGAGGTAGTACACGCCGTAGCCGATGGATTGAAGCTTTTCGAATAGATCGGAATCCCGCACCTGATTCTCATGGAGTTCGAAGAGCAGCGTGGGCATATCGCGTCGGAGCATCTCCCAGCCGCCGGCGAATACCGCTGGCTCGTGCCCCTCGACATCACATTTGATGAATGAAACGGGGCGATCGGCATGCTTTTCGATGTAATCGTCGAGTGTCGTCAATGGAATTGTAAATGAATCGTCTGCGCCGGGGATCTCTCGTGCGATTGATGCGCCGCCCAAGTGCGACATCTGACGCTGGAGGACTGCTTCGCCGGGCTCATCGGACAGACCCGTTTCCGCGATTTCGAGCTGGGGGAAACGGAACGAATGGCGGAGCTTCTTGAGCGCACCGATCATCTCGGGCTGGGGTTCGAAAGCGATGACCCGACCGCCTCGTCCGACGGCCTTGGACATCCAGTACGAGTAGATCCCCGCGTTCGCGCCGATATCGAGGACGAGCTTGTCTTTGAGGTCCTGCGCAAGCATGAACCGAACCTCATCCCGCTCGGTGCGGTTCCTGTACCGCCAGGCACGGTGGAGCATGTGTAACGATTCGTAGATTCCCAGTCCGCTCATTGCTCGGATGATAGTGGGGGAGTTTCGTTCGCGACGGTTTGATCCGGGCTATTGTTCTCACGCATGATTCTACTGATCGACAACTATGATTCGTTCACATGGAATCTCGTCCAGCGTCTTGGCGAACTCGATCGCACGCTTGAGCCCGGACGGGATCTGGTGGTTGTGCGTCATGACGAGATCACCCCTGGACAGGCAGAGCAGCTCGATGGCGGGAAAGGCCCCTCGCATGTGATCATTTCGCCCGGTCCGTGCACGCCCAGAGAGGCCGGGGTATCGGGTCAGATAATCGATCACTTTGCGGGGCGGGTCCCGATTATGGGTGTTTGCCTCGGTCATCAGTGCATGGCGGATGTGAATGGGATGATCGTTGAGCGGCATCCAATCCTGATGCATGGGAAGACCTCATCGATCGTACACGATGGACGGGGAGTCTTTGAGGGGGTCTCAACGCCAACGACCGTGGCCCGGTATCACTCGCTTGTCGTGCGTCGATCCACCGTTCCCGTGCTCCAGCCCGGCGAGGACGGGTGGGAGGTCAGCGCTTCTTGTTTCGACGAGATCGACGGTGAGCGGGTCGAGGTGGTGATGGGGCTTCGGCGCGTATGGGCGGATTCGTCCAAGCAGCCGCTTGAGGGGGTTCAGTTCCACCCCGAGAGCTTTATGACCCCGGAGGGTGTGATCATGCTTTGGAACTTTTTGGGCATGGGCCCCGAGGGCAGGGCAGTACCCCGCCCACAAGCGAGCACCGAGCTCGGTCTCTGATACACATATAAGCGGGCGTTGTTTTCAGGCCGATCGCTCATGAATGAAGGAGCGATCTCGATGCCTGACGCGAGGCTGAGACATCGGGCGGCTCGCATGATACAGTTGCGGCATGCTTCACCCAGCTCCAACGACCAAAATAGACCCGACCCTCGCCCGCGGCACCGTTCTCGCGGTCCACGACGCCGACGACCGTCACCCTGATCGAGTCGTGATGGGTTTCCCCAACACGGATTACCAGATCGAGCTTGTTATCCATGGCGATCCGGCCCCGGTGAAGGCGCTCGTTGGCGAGATGGTCCTCGCTCGTCTGTACGCTGAGGCACGGCGGATCGATACCCCGCATGCTGGCGGTCGACGATTCGACCCGTGCATCGGTCGCCCAACTCGAGTCATGGGAAGCGTTGTTGGAGCCGATCCAGTCTCGAATGTTCTCGTGATCAATGCCGGGCAGCCAATCGCGCTCAAGGTGACGGCACCCGGACAACGGGCACAGGAGCTCGCCAAGGCCGATTTCATCGTCTGTGACGTGAAACCAGGGGCTTGGTTCGTTCTTGACCGGGCGTATTGAGCCCAGCATCCATCCCGAATGTGGGGAAGTGCGATTCCCCAAAAGCCCGGTACTTCCGGGCTTTTCTGTTGATCGGCGGACAAACAGAGCGATTATACCCGTTGACATTTCGAGCACGAATGGAGATGTGTGCATGCAGAGCTTTGCGGAATGGATACGCCGCCCATTGTTGGTGAGCGTAAGCGGTCTTTCTCTTTCAATATCAGGTACGACGGTCACTCATGCTTCTTGGATGAGCGACCAGACTGGTGATCAAGGCACCAGTGAAGACACCGGAACGACTGGATCAGAAACGCGATACGAGCAGTGGCAATATGTGTCGATACCGCAGTTCGGGATCGCTTCGATGCAGGAAGTGTTCACTGAAGGTACCCCTGCGAATGAAGCGTTCGAATCGGTGGGAGAGCCCATCGAGTCGTATGAACCGCAATCGTTGCTCGGCACGATCCAGAACAATAACAACGGGGCGGTGGTTGTGTACATGCTCCCGTTGCGGTGCTTGGGTGACTACAACGCGGATCATGTCGTGAATCTGTACGATATGCCATACTTCATTGACTACTACCTGGCGCAGGATCCTGCAGGGGACCTGACCCGAGACGGGCTTGTGGATATCCGAGACCAGATCCTCTTCATCGAACTGACAGCGCACCCGTGCTACGACGCGTGGGGGTGGTGATTCACCCGATCCGAGGATCGATCCATCGGTACAGGATGTCCACGGCCAGGTTGAACACGATCAGCATCGTTGAAAATACGAGCACGACACCGATGATCAGGAAGTAGTCGGAGTTTTGGACCGCGCTGACGAAGTGCTCACCCATGCCCGGCACCGTGAACACGCGTTCGATCACGAACGATCCAGTCATTGCGAATGCAGTAGCGGGGCCAAGGTAGCTCAGGACAGGCAGAAACGCGTTCTTGAGTGCGTGCTTGATGAGCACCACGCGTTCGGGGTTCCCCTTTGCGCGTGCGGTGCGGATGTAGTCTGCACCCAACGCCTCGATCATCCCCATGCGAGTGAGGCGTGCGATGTACGCAGCGAAAGGCAATGAGAGCGCGAAAGCGGGCAAGGCAATCGAACGCAGCGTGCCCCATTGAGCGACTGGGAACCACCCGAGCCAGATCGAGAACACCAGCAGCAGGACCGTCCCCGTTACAAAGCTGGGAAGGGAGATCCCGATCATCGCAACTGAGAGGGTCGAGAGATCCGCGAGCGAGTTGGGTTTGACGGCGCCGATGACGCCAGAGATGGTGCCGATGATTAACGCGATGAGGATCGCAGAGGCACCGAGGGTGACGGAGACGGGGAGCGAGTCCGCAATAATCTCGTTCACGGTTTTGTCGTCGTATTTGAGCGAGGGGCCAAAGTCAAAGATCGGACGAACGGGCGGCGGAAGCCCCTCGTCGATCGCGATCTGTCGCTCTCGGGCAATCTGCCCGGAGAGTCTGTCACGGAGGTACTCGAAACCCGTGGCGCTGTCGAGATACGAGACATAGAAGTTTGGGAACGAGTCGATGTTGTACTGCTTCTTCATCTGCTCGACGACCTCGGGCTTGGGCCGCTTCTCGGGATTCTCGACGGGGTTCCCGGGAATCGCGAATGCGAGCACCACGGTAATCGAGTAGACAACGAGCAGGATGATGGGGAGCGCCGCGAGACGCCGGAGGATGAGGGTCATCATGAGTCATCGCCCTCCGATTCAGATGCAGATGCGTGCATTGGGCGGGGTTGATCTGGGCCCTTGCCATCGCCGAGCATATCGATGAGAAACGCGTTCTGTTTTGTGCGTGGATGCGTGGATAGCCCTGTGACCTTGTGTGGGTCAAACATGTATATCGTTGCGTAGTGGAACACCGGGACGAGGGGGACATCCTCCTCGACAATGATCCGCTCAGCTTCGCTCAACAGTTCCATCCGTTTTTCGGGATCGAGCTCGACGCTCGCACGGTCGAGAAGATCATCGTAATGGGGGTTGTTGTAGGCACGGTCGTTGTTGCCGTCGGTGGAGTAGTTGATATCGAGAAAGGTCGTCGGGTCACCGTAATCGCCGAACCAGCCGGCTCGGGCGGTCATGTATTGCTTGTCCTTCAGGTCATCGCGAAAGATTTTGATCTCTTTCTGATCGAGTCGGGTCTGTATCCCGAGGTGCTTTTGCCAGCTCTTGGCGATAGTCTGCGCGATCAGATCATGCCCGGCATCTTTGTTGAACGAGAGGGTGACGACGAAGTCCTCGGGGAACCCGGCCTCATCCAGCAGGCGGCGTGACTCCGCAATGATCGCGTCCCGCGCGGTATTGTCTTCCGCGTCGCCGATGTTGGGCAGTCCTTTCGGGGAGGTATACCCGCCGATCGAGCCCGGGGGGATGAGTGTTCGTGCGGTGGGTTCGCCCAATCGGCGAACCTGATCCGCCACGGCGCGTTTGTCGATGCACATCGCGAATGCACGACGGACGCGTGCGTCTGCGAACGGGTTGGGCTGCCCATCGGAGAGGAAGGGTTTGCAGTTGAAGTTGTAGAAATAGGTCCCGAACGATGACACGGCGTGTGTGTGAGCGCGTGGGTCAGGCGGGAGTTGGCGATCGATCGCGAACTGATCAAGCCCCTGGGCACGGAGTTGCTCGACCTGATCGGCGTGCTCGGCGAGGTATTGGAGTTTCTGGGCCACCATTTCGCCGCGATAGGAGGCCGTCACATCCGCGATCCAATCCACCGCGCCTGTCTGGTAGGCGAGAACACCCGCGTTGGGGTCATTGATCGATGGGATATCGATCGAGTCGATTGCGATACTGTCTCGATCCCAATAGTGGGGGTTCTTCTCCAGACGCATATCGCGTTTCATACGCCATCGCTCAAGGGTGAATGGACCGTTGGAGACGAGGACCCCGCCGCGGGTCCAGCCGGGCCTTCTGATGAGTCGTGCCGTCTCTGGATCGGGTCGCTCGTACTGCGACACGAGCGGCTCATACACAGGCATGAATACACCGAATCCGCATAGCTCCAGGAAGTAGGGGATTGGTTTCTCAAGCTCGATGATCAGCGTGTGCGGATTGGGTGATCGCATTCCCACGAGTTCATCGAACTTTGATTTCGTTTCGTCCCAGAGGTCGTAGGCCTGTTGTTGTCGATCGGTGGGAGAGTCGAACTCCCGATCAGAGAACGCGTCGAGTTGCTCTGTGCGCCAGTCGTAAAACGCCTGAGCACCCTTGATGTTCATAAACATCGCGGCGTAATCGGAGACGAGATCGGGGAGCATCGCACGGCGCCAGGAATATCGAAAGTCCTGCGCCGTGACGGGTTCGCCGTTGGACCACTTCGCGTCCTCGCGGATGATGAAGGTGTAGGTTTGGGCATCTTCGGAGATTGTCCAAGATTCCGCGACAGCCGGTTCGATGTCAAAGTCGTGACTGAGGACATCGTTGCGTACAAGCCCCTCGAAAATGAGCCTTGCCGTGCGGAGATCATGCATCCAACTCATCCGCTGGGGATCGAGGGTGTTGACATCCGACGAGTTGATGAACACCAGATCGGCGCGGGTTGTCGGCTTGTCGGACAGTACGGAGACCCCGATTAGGATCAACAGGAGCACGATCGGAACAAGCAGTCGGTACATACCAACACCATACCGTGCGATTGGGGCACGGTTGACATGAGAGACTCAAGAATCGTGAGAAAGCTCTTTGTTCAGCGTGATGCCTGAACTAGTTCAGGAAGCGATCGTCGTCAAAGCTGAACTGTGAAACGATGGGACCGCCCGGGCCGAGCAGAGCCGCCGCTTGGTTGCGGAAGTCCCGGTCGTTGCCGGAGTCGAGCTGCTCGCTGAAGTTAGTGGTGCTGATCCCACTGATCCCGCGTCCATCGAGTTCCGCCGCTTTTCGCCGTGCAAAGTACAGGAGTGTTTCGCCCGCCTGAACGGAGCGCACGGTCAGATCGCGATCTCCCTCGGGTTCGATTGTCTTGGCGATGACTCTTCGGAGAGGGAGGGCAACTATGTCCGCTCCCAAGCGCACGGCCGCGCGGGCTGCATCGGCGTTCACGGTGGCACTGATATCCGAGATCGATGCTGTGGAGGCGCTGGAGGCGCTGAGGGCGAGCGATTGGGCGAAACTCGGGTCTTCATTCTCACTGAGCGAGGTGAGATGGTCGCCGACGAGATCGGAAAGCGCGATGATCGCGTTGGACCGCGTGGCCGTCAGGTCACGGGTACCGATCATCGACGCGTTGGTCAGGGCTCTCGCGCAGGCACGGGTGTACTCCTGATCATCGGAGTTCTCGCGGGCACTCTGGAGGATGGCGTTAATGAGTGAGGACGCATCGGAGTCTGTGATAGCTGGGCCATGAACGCTGGCGCTCTCAAACAGTCGCCCGGCGCTGACAACGGCGAAGACCCGCACTCCGGCGTCATCATCGTTCAGCAGGCGACCGATCCGATTTGCAGCCGGGGGGGTGGACAGGTTTCCAGAGAGGCGCAGGGCGCTGATCTTCCCTTTGATGCCATGATCTGAGATCAACTCGTCGATTGTGGGCATGAGGATCTGGGCGTAGGTCTGACGAAAAGCGATTGAGACGCCACGCCCGTGCAGGGGCTCGGTGAGTGCCTCAAGTGCACGCTTATTGTCTGCCGCGTTGCCCGAGGTGATCCGTGGAAGCCAGTTGTTGACGAACTGCTCGATCTGGGTTCGTTGCCCTCCGTTGACCGAAATGGTCTCGACTGTCGATCGTGGGAGCTCGGTAACCGGCTGGGCGCTCACAAAGGTCGTCCCCAACGCCAGCACAATGAGCTGGAGCGGGCGTGCGGAACGGGCGAAACGAGCTGCGGTGCGTGCGTTAATCACGATTGAAACCTCTGTCGGATCGCGTCGGATGGGCCCCGACGCGTGGGGATTGGCATCAATGCGGGAAGTCCCGCGTCCGGGGAGTTTATCGCCCAAATCGATCACTGTCCGGGTTTTGGGCGTTCCGTCTCCATACGGGGCATGAATCGGTCGGATGCGTTGAATGCTGTGGCTGAGACATGTCTGTGACGGATCAGTACACCTCGAGGAATACCCGCTTGGTCTTTTTCAGCTGTTTGGGGATCATGGAGCGTTCCCAGTTGTCCACATCAGCGAGAAGTTCATCGCTGACCGTGAGGTATTGTGCGAGCTGCTCGGGGGGGAGGATCCGGGCGAGCGTTTGGAAGACCCCGAGTTCCATTCCCGCCAATCCGCAGATGTAGATCAGGGTGCGCTCGGATGCGAGCATGGGTTGGAGCGTTTCCGCATCTTCGCTCAAGCGGTCCTGGACATAGAGCGGGCGGGGTTGATCCGTTGTGGTGTGGCGTGAGATGGCGGTGTGGTACGAGAAGTTCTCATACTTGTCCTGCCACGCGTTGAGCGTATCGTCGTAAAGCAGGTCTGTTTCGTAAGGGGTTCCCATGAGCATCGCGACCCGTGATGGCATCCCTTGTTTGATGAGATCGAGGATCATCCCGCGGAATGGCGCGATCCCGGTCCCGGTGGCGATGAACAAATAGTCGTGCTTGGAAGGGTCCTTGGGGAGAAGGAAGCGCTTCCCGACTGGGCCGGTGAGTTTTATCTGGTCGCCGACATTGAGGTCGCATAAGTAGTTGGAACACACTCCCTGAACAAGCTTGTGTGAGTCCCAGTGCTCATCGACGAGTCGTTTGACGGTCGTGGTGATGATCGAGCCGTCGCCAGTTTCGCCCCCGGTGGGTGCAGCGATCGAGTACAGGCGGAGTTTGTGGGGTTTTCCCTCGGGTGTCTGCCCGGCGGGGATAACGCCAAACGACTGACCAGCGGTCCATGAGTTCTCCAGGGCGGTCCCCGAGACATCAATCTCGACATGGCGGACAAAGCCGGATGCTTTGCGCGATTTCGTGCACAATCGGGTCGCGTGGACGCGTCCGACGACCGGCGCGACAGGTTTGACGAGGTGCTGAGGGACTTCTGGCATCTCGGGGATGCCGGCCAGATCGGTCGTGGTCGTGGAACTCATAGGGAAGTGTAGCTCGCAAGAAAAAACACGCCCACGATCGAGTCGTGGGCGTGCGTTGAATCTTGATCACCGGGCTTACCCGTCGTTCTCGATCTCATCGATCCGGTTCTGGATCTGGACCTGGATCCACTCAAATCCGGCATACAGTTGTTCGATCATCTCGTCGGTGGCCATTTCTTCTGGGAGCGCATCGACGACTGCGCTTGCCTGCTGGTCGATCTGATCCAGCATCGCGTAAAGCGTGTCCAGATCGTCTGTTCCATCGAGTACATCGGTCATGGTCTGGAGCTGCTGGGCGACGGTGTCCCGCATTTCTTCCGGGGTATTCTCAAGGATGTCCTCGAGGGTCATCGAGCTGAGATCAGAACCCGAATCCTCGGATTCTTCAAAGGATTCCATTTCCGTCTCTGATCCGGTGTCCTCCTCGAGGTCGGATTCGGGCTCCAAGCCGCCGAGAGACTCAAGGCGTTGGGCCGCAGCATTGAGTTTTTCACCCGTGTCGCCTGTTGCACGCACTGACCGCAAGGAGCTGGCGGCGTCGAGGTAGCTCTGGTGTGCTTCTGCCAAGAGCTCGTCGGCCCGTGCATTTGCTTGATCGACTTGGTTGTCCCAGGATCCAGGGATACCGGACTCGCTCAGTGCCTGATATAGCATGGCTTCTTCGCGTTCGCCAAAGGCCTGACGCATCAGCATCTCCGCGAGGGACTGCTGGGCATCCGCTTTGTTGATGATCGCGACGGATTTTACGGCGTCGCGAGCATCACGAGAAGCGTTGATCGCGGCACGGATCAGCGAGATTGCATTGGAGTTTGCAGATTCAACCTCATCATCACGAATCGATTGAAACTCCGAGACCGCCTCCTGTATACGCTGGAGCGCATCGTTTGCATTAGTTTGAGCTTCTGCTGCGTCACTCTGGCTCTTTTGAGCTCGATCGCGCAGTTCGTCAATCGCCTCGCCCAACAGATTGATCTGGGCGCGTGCTTTTTCCACATTGAGCGATACTTCACGGGCTCCGGGACGGAGCTGGGCAACGATTCCCTCGATACGGGTTGCTTCGAGGTCATACTGATCGGCTCGAAGCGTGAACTCACGGGCCTGCTCGGCAAGTTTCGCGCCCTCTTGGGCACTCACTCGGGGGATTTGAAGTTCCAGTCCACCTGCTTGGTTCCGTTGTTCGGCAGCTTTGGAACGGAGCTCCTCCATCTGAGATTCGTAGTTCGCGATCTCGTTGTCGATCGAGTCCATCTGCCGCTGGTAGTTGGCGATATCGTCTCGTCGTAGCGTGATGATCGACTCGATCTCAGCGATATCGGCGGAGGGATCGAAGGTGCCGGCTGCTTGGGCGATTGCGGACATGGTGAGGTATTCGTGGATCATGCCTCGGATCACTCGCCCCTTGCGAAGGGCCAGGGATTCTGCCTTTGACGCATCGTGGGAGGCGAGGGCTGCCTGGCCCCGCTTGGCCATCGCGACTCCGACAGCGGCTGCCTCGGCGAAACCGCCATCCGCTCCTACATGCGCGTTCAGGGCTTGTTCAGCATCGTCGTAGATTCTGGAGCTATCTGCGGGGCTTGCGTTCGAGTCGCCCAGCGAGATTGCGGTGAAGGCGCGTCCAGCTTCCTTGACCGCGGCTTGGGCATCGGACTCGCCGCCGCATCCGCTCAGGAAGGGCAGTGAGCAAGCGGCCCCGGCAAGCAGGGTCACGCGGAGCGTCGAGGAGATCGTGGCGTTTCGGCGGATGGTCATGCGCTTCGGGTCCTTCGAGACGGTTGATGTCAACCCAGACGCCAGAATCGCGCCGGGGAAAGTCCATACTCCAAACCTCCCGCAGCGGTTCCGAGTTGAGACGGATCGCACGGGATGGGGTGAGATGGTAGCACACCCGAGCGATCATCGCATGAACAATGAGCCCCGGGGATTGGTCAGGGGGCAGGCAAATCGGGTTTCGGGGTGGGCTTCGATTGCGGCAGAGGGTAGTCGAAGTCCAGCTTCGGACGGGGTTGGTACATTGCCCGGATCCATTCCACGGCCTGCTGATACTTCCGATCCTGCGTATCGCGGAAGATCGGACGAAACCCGAGCCCGGGGTAGTCTCTTGGGAGTTCCGGGTGTGGTATTAGGGCCTTGCTCTGGATCATCCCCATCTGGAGCAGCGCAGATCGCTCTGGGTACTCAAAGTCGATGAGAGACGTTCCGTTCGCGAGGGTCGAGTTCTCGATGATATAGAGATTGGTGAAGGATGTTTCGTTCGTGTTGGGTTTGGTATTGATGAGGCGGAAAGAGCCCGCATCAACCCCACCATGGCAGCGAGTGGATGCGCATGCGTTCATGAGCCAGCCGCGCCCGGTGTGCACTTGATCCTTAAAGAGTTGTAGTGATCGTGGGTTCTCGAGCACCTGAACTTCGGAATAGAGATGCCGGGCGCGGTGGGTGAAGAGGAGCTTGAGTTTCTCCACCTCGGGTAGTAAAAGGAGCTTCTGGCGTTGGGCCTCATCTGGGCTGAACTTATTTGGATACTCGCGCATCAGCTTGAGCATCGTCTCGTCGGGGACACGCAGCTTCGGAGGATCCCGTAGATCAATCTCATAGACCCGAAGAAGATTGAGCTGCTCATCGCTCAAGTGAGGAAGCGAGTTGCGTTCGATGTTGTAGACGCGTTCGGGCTCATCCGTCTCGTGGGAAGATTCTTCGCTGGCCTGATCCTCGTTGGCTTTCTCCTCGCCCGCATTCTGGGCGAGTTTGTCGTATTCGTTCAGCCAGGTGTGAAGGAGCTTGGCGTGAGGGTTCTGAGGATCGACAATGAGGATTGACTTGAGTTCTTTGATCGCGAGCTGATAGGCGCGTCGAGCTCGGAGCCATTCGACAAGCGCGAGTCGAGATTCGACATCGTCGTCACTGACCGTGGCGCGGAGTTGTTCGAACCGCTCTGAGACGGGCGGAAGAACGACAACATTTGCGACATTTCTGCGTTGAAATGTTGTTTCAATACCGTTGATACCGATGATGACCTCGCGTGAGGACTCGAACACAAGCTCGCCGGTGATCGTGCGTCCAGACTGGAGAGTGATCACGCATTCACGAATCCCTTCCTCTTCCTGAACCTCCGTCTCACTCTCTACAGGCTTTGGATCTTCAGGCTCGGGCTCCGTCACAGGCTCGGTCCAGCCCACGCCCGTGATGACCGCATGCTCGGGCATTTGCGGTGAGGGCGAACTGAGCGCGAGCATCGTGACGCTGCCCGTGAGGATCATTGATCCCATGAGCAGAGGCAACACGAACGGCTTTGCGGCTCGTATTCGGGCTGGATTGTGGTCTGTTCGGGTATGCATAGGGCGCACAGGAGTATACCGCCGGGGGGAGCGTCCGGTTCCAGTGGATAGAAGAACGGACACCCAATGTCGATACTGCGTGCGTGGGCTGGCGAATGGAAGTGAGCTTGTTGCAATCGTTCTGGATCAGACGCCGCACTTGGCGAGTGTCTCGGTGATGCGTTCACTGAGCAGGTCCGGGGTGAAGGGTTTGACGACATAGTTATTAACGCCCGCCTTGATCGCTTCGATGACTCGTGCTTTTTCCGCTTCCGTCGTGACCATGATGAGTGGGGTGCTTCTGTCGCTTTCGCGGAATGTCTTCACAAAGGTCAGCCCATCCATGTTGGGCATGTTCCAGTCCACGAGGCAGAGCTCAGGCTTGAAGGACTCGATTTTGTTCAGCGCGTCTTGCCCATCGCATGCTTCATCGATTTCCGTGTACCCGAGTTGCTTGAGGACGGACTTCTGGATGTTGCGCATCGTCTTCGAGTCGTCAATTAATAGGATTCGCATGGTGTATACCTTCGTAGTCTCTTTGAGTGGGGACTTAGGCGGCGTTTGATTGGGGTTCGATGGATTCTGCTCGGATCTCGCGGATGGCGACTTCGAGGACGACCTCGCCGCAATCCGTGTTGCATGGGATGACGACGCACGCGGTTCCAGACGGTGTGGACACCCGGTGATTGTCTCCGATGACGACCGTGGGACAGGATATGGATACGGACTTGCGTTGGAACCCGGCCTTGGCGTTTCCGGAAATCATATTGACGAGTTCGCCCACAGCATCGACAAAGTCTTCGCTGTTCGAATCGAACTGCATGCCGGTAAAGAGCGAGACGATCGAGACCGCCGTGTCATTGGGCATGCTGAGCACGACGGTCCCTGCCATCTCACCAGAAACGCCAATGATGCCGGAAACATCTTTTGTTGCGGTGTTGTTGGTCTTGATGCTGGGTTCCCTGATCTCAACGGGGAGTTGGAGCATCGTCGAGAATACATTCTGTATCGATATCATGAATGGTGTGATATAGCTTGAGTCCATGTGTGGGTTCCTTGGTCAATCCATGGGAAATATATTTGATGTGAATGAGGTGCGCAGGTTTCGTGAAGTGCGCATGAGTTCGGCGATGTCCAGAATGAGACTGACCCCGCCATCCCTTCGGACTGTTGCTCCGGAGATTGGCGCATCTCGTTTTATCCCATCCAGGGGCTTGATCACGATTTCCTGTTCCCCGAACACGCGCGTGACGCTCAGCCCGAAGATCTTCTGATTGAAGCCGATGACGATGACAAATGATTCGTTTTGACGAGCATGCTTGGGGACATTGAAGATGTCCTGCGAGCTTATGAGTGGGTAAATGGCTCCCCGCAGATGGATCACGGGCACCTCGCCAGCTTTGGAGAGCATGTCCGCGGTCGGGCTCACGATCTCGGACACATTTGTCAGTGGGATCGCGAAGATCTCCTCGGAGGCAGCGACCATCATGGCGGGCATGATGGCGACGGTCAGCGGGATCGCAATAGTGATCGTTGTGCCCTCGCCTTTCGTCGACTCGATCGTGATCCCGCCCTTGAGTTTGGACTCGATATTTGTGCGGACAACATCCATCCCAACACCGCGGCCGGAGAGATCGGAAACGGCCTCTACGGTTGAGAATCCGGGTTCAAAGATGAAGCGAAAAACATCCTCGTCGTGGAGCAGGGAGAGTTGTTTTTCTGTCACAAGGCAACGCTCAACAGCCTTGGTGCTGATGACGGCTCGATCGAGCCCTTGGCCATCATCGATGATCTTCAAGCATACATGCGAGCCCTCATGGGAGGCGACGAGCCTGATCGTGCCGGTTGGGTTCTTTCCTGCCGCTTCTCGGTCGCTGGGAAGTTCTATACCATGATCCGCGCTATTGCGGAGGAGGTGGATGAGCGGATCGCTGAGCCCTTCGATGATAGATTTGTCGACTTCGGTGTCGCCGCCCTCCATCTCAAGGCGGATTTGTTTTCCGGTCTTTGTTTCCAGGTCGCGGACCAGACGCGGGTACTTGCTGAAGATTTTTTCGAGCGGCTGCATTCTGGTCTGCATCACAGCGAGCTGGATATCCCCTGTGATGCGATCGAGCGTGCTCGCTGTGGTTTCCATCTGCTCAATCAGATCATGTTCGATCATGGACTTCGCAAAGTCCTCTGCCATCGCTCCGACGCGGTTTTTCTCAAGAACCAGCTCGCCGACGAGATTCATCAACGACTCAAGGCGAGAGACTTCCACGCGAATGGTTTTCTTGGGTGTCGTTGCCCCAGCATCGCGTTTTGGCGAACTGGAGCAATCAACCGTCTCGGGTGAAGCATCGCTCACGGTCATACCGAGCCCACATGCGAGAAGCACATCGCGTGCATCGGCGTTTTCGGGGAGCACGGCATCTGGCAGATCAATGCCATCGGCGAGTATCTCGATCTGTTCGTAGAGCGTGTCGAGTGTCCATGTCACGAGAACCTCATTCGTGAGTTCGGTTGTCTGCTCGTCGATCAGGGCGCAAAGGGTTTTGAGTCGAGGGGTAAGCTGGGCGATCTGATCATCGCTGATGTGCGCGATGTTGTCGATCGATTGATCAAGCGCGGTCGCGATTTGCATGATGGCCTCGATCTCGAAGAAGTCGATCGTCTTGACGATATCCTCGAAGAGTTCCTCGAGGTTCGCGCATGCGGCTTCGCGGGAGTCCGGGTTGCTGAGTTCGTCGAGACATACGCTCGCCTGTTCCAGCGTGACTTTGATGTCGCTTGCCATGTGCTCAATAAGATCGAGTTTTCCATCATCGAGTTGGATCCGCTGGCGTCTACACTCGAAACCCCTGAAGCGAGATCCATCTCGAAGCTGTGTATCAACCGCAGAACCGGTAGTTCGTTCATCATCTGAGTGTGAGCTGCTG
The DNA here is from genome assembly GCA_965216865.1 of Phycisphaerales bacterium. Taxonomy (GTDB): domain Bacteria; phylum Planctomycetota; class Phycisphaerae; order Phycisphaerales; family UBA1924; genus UBA1924. The sequence goes on along the minus strand of OZ244206.1, from coordinate 621,398 downwards.
GTTCCCAGTTGATTGAGTTGAGCGATCAGGCGCGGGGACGCGGCGACAAGATCGGTGCTGCCGCGCCTCAGTTCTTCGAACTGAACTTTGAGCACATCAACGGCCTCTAGCAGCAAGTCCATCTCCGGCTTACTGATCAGCAGATCACCGCTGCGAGCGATGTTGAGCACACTCTCGGCATTATGCGCGACGGCAACAAGGTTTGCCAGCGAGAGAAACGAGGCGCTGCCCTTGATGGTGTGGAGCGAGCGAAAGATCTGGTTGAGGAGATCCTTATCCTGTGGGCTCGCCTCAAGATCAACGAGATCTCGCTCGAGCTCTTCGAGGAGCTCGCCGGATTCCGTGAGGAAGTCTTGCAGAATATCGGGATCAAAGTCCTTGGTAGACATGTCTTCGCTCTCAGCATTGGAGTCGCTTCGAAGGAGCGCGTTCTTTAAGGAGCTTGGGAAAGATCATCATCTCGAACTCTTCGAGCGATGTTTCATTGCGTAAGGAGCTGGTATCGTTGATTGTGCTTCTGGTGAGCATATTTCTTGAACTCGTCCAACGGGAACAGTCACATTGTGAGGTATGTGGTGTACATGTCGAAGTGTTCTCCGCTGGAGATTTCTGCGCGGGTCAGGCCGCATTTTTTATGGTGTTGATGTGGGTGAGAGACTCTGGGCTGAACAGATTCTCAAGCTCGATAAGCATGATGGGCTGGTCTTCGAGTTTCGCGACGCCGGAAAATAAACGCGCATCGATCGGGGTGACCAGTTGCGAAGATGGCTCGATGATGTCCGATGGAATGCGCAACACATCTTGAACGGCATCGACAACGAAACCGACGATATCTCCTGAGATCTCGACCACCACGATCCGCGTACGCTCACAGTGTTCAACCTTTGGGTAACCGAACTGCGCTCGCAGGTCGAACACTGGGATGATCTGACCACGGAGGTTGATAACGCCTTCAATGCCGAGTGGACTCTGAGACACCTGAATCAGCGGCATCATGCGGTTGATTTCCTGCACACGCAGAATGTCAACGCCGAACAGCTCATCGCCGAGTGTGAAGCTGACAAGCTGAAGCTGGCATTCGCATGGACCATTGCTGACAGGCGATGCTTGTGTATGCCGGGTATTCATCTCGTCTCATTTGTGGTTATGTGTTGTCGGGTCTGAGTTCGATCGTCTATTTGACGCCTTCCTTGCCGTCGCGTGCAGGTTCGTTTATCTCGAAATGGTCATTGTTCATAAATGCGGAATCATCAACGACTAAGGCGCTCACCGTATGCCTCGGTAAGGATGCGGTTTCTCATACCCCTGTTCTCGGTTGATCTTGAGGTTGCCTTGAAGAGAGTCCGGTATTTCCACCGCACCTACGCGGTGTTGACGGTTTCGCTTCAGCGGTCAATGGTGGAATCTTGCGCATGAAAAAACGACGCCAATCGGCGTCGTTTCAACAAGTGCCCAGGAGAGGACTCGAACCTCCACTCTCGTATAATGAGAACCACCACCTCAAGGTGGCGCGTCTACCAATTCCGCCACCTGGGCCAGTTGTGAGGGGAAGTATACACCCAAGTTTGTCGTTGTCGAGTCCATGCGTCACGCTTTGATCATGATCTGGTCTCGGATTATCGGATCTGACGAACACGGATCGTGCCCCTTGCGTCTATGATGCAACGAAAGCCGGTTCCGGCCGCATGATGGGCGATCGGGAGGGGCTCTTCGAGGTCTAGACGAGGAAGTATTCGACATGACTACCGACGCTGCTGATACCAAACACAAGTTGTACGAGCATGTCCGCGCTGGTGCGGAGAAAGCGGATGTCTTCGCGGATGTCACACTCAGCTCCGATGGTGTCCGTTGCGAGGCGGATGGGTCCGCTGAGCCCGCATACTACCGAGTATATATAGAAGAAGGCGATGTCTGGATATCCCTGGAGACCGATGACCGTTGGTTGTCGGGATCTATCGAGGGCGATCTCGTGGGGACCGGTGATAAGCTTGACGAGCTGCTCGAAGAGGAGATCATCGATCTCGGACATGTCGATGCGATCGTCGAGTTTGAGCATTTCCGGTCACCGCAGAAGGTGTATGTGTTCCGATCGAAGCTATCCACCCCGTTAAGCAGTCCCGATGCCCCTGAGCATGCGCTCATCTGGCTGAAGGGATACGAGACGGTCTTCCGTGAACTCGGGGATATGCAAGAAGACGACGAGGACTAAGGGCAGGGTTCGCACCCCGTCCTGAACGCGAGCGAAGGCAGCACGAATCATGCGCATACTCATGCTCGGATGGGAGTTTCCCCCTTTTATGGCCGGCGGCCTTGGAACCGCGGTGGAGGGGCTCACGCGCTCACTCGTCAAGCAGGGGCATGAGGTGGTCTTCGTCCTCCCTCAGGCCGTCCCGGAGGGGCATCAATCTCATGTCGAACTGATCGGGCCCAGAGTGCTTGCAAATCGGGCACGATCTCTGAGAAAGGGTGTCATCGAACCCCAGCCCGCGAGCGGGGGGAGTGAGCCCGAAACGCTCGATGAGTTGCATCAGCGAGATCCGGAGTTGATTCAGACCCTGACACGACGGATCGAGGAGTTCCGGACGAGTTACCCCAGTTCGTACCCCGGGGTCGATGTCGAAAACACCCTCACCCGTTTGATCCAAGAAATCCGAGAGTCGCACGAGGTGCAATCGCATGCACAATCGGCGCTTCGTGACCCGAGTGGATTCAAGGCGCTGCAGACCGCCAGCGCAACCCAGATCGCAGACGCGTTTGATGCCTTGCTCGATTCCGTCGAGGGGTTGGGTACCGGCGACAGCGGGTATGGGTCCGATCTGTTTGGTGATGCGCACCGATACGCCCGTCTCGTCGCGGCACTGGGGTTGACCGAAAAGTTTGATGTCATCCACGCGCACGACTGGCTGACCTATCAGGCGGGGCTGCTACTCAAGCAGATCACCGGCAAGCCGCTTGTGTGTCATATCCACGCCACGGAGTTCGACCGCTCGGGTGAGCACATCAACCAGGGCGTGTACGACATCGAGCGGGCGGGCATGCAGGGCGCGGATCGGGTGATCGCTGTTTCTCGCCTGACCAAGGCGATCGTGCACGCCAAGTACGGCGTGGACGACTCCAAGATCGATGTGGTCTACAACGGTGTCGCGCAGCACGAGGTGCAGCCCGAGCGTGGTGCTGCGATCGAGAAAGGCGACCGGATCGTGCTCTTCTTGGGGCGTATCACAATGCAGAAGGGCCCGGAGTACTTCATCCAGGCCGCCAAGCGAGTGTTGGAGAAGGAAGAGAAGGTCAAGTTCGTCGTCGCGGGCTCGGGCGACATGGCGGTCCGGATGATCGAGCACGCGGCGGCCATCGGGATCGGGCACAAGGTGCTATTCACCGGATTCCTGCGCGGGCGTGATGTCGATCGCGTGTATCAGATGGCGGACTGTTATGTCATGCCCAGCGTCTCGGAACCCTTCGGGATCGCACCACTCGAGGCGATGCGGAACGATGTCCCCGTGATTGTGTCCAAGCAATCGGGCGTGTCCGAGGTCCTAACCCACGCGCTCAAGGTCGATTTCTGGGACACGGACGAGATGGCCAACAAGATCGTCGCGGTGCTCAAGTACCCCCCGCTCGGGCAGACCCTGCGTGAGCACGGACGGTTCGAGCTGCGTGGTCTGAACTGGGACGGTGCTGCGGAGAAGTGCGTCAAGGTGTACGGACGCGCGATCGCCGGGGCGTCATGAACGAGTCGAGAGACGAACTCATCGCCCGGCGCGATGCGCTGATCGAGCAGTTGCAGGGTGAGTGGGCGGTCGATGTCGACAAACGCTCAATGAATCGAAAAGCGATGCTTGCGGCGATCATCTCCATGGTGGGGATGACTGTATTCTTTGCGGTAATTGTTCCGGTAATGATTTTCACTCATTCTGAGCCCGATCAGTCACCCGAGTGGTCTGTAGTTGAGATGTTGCTTTTCTTCGGCGGCTGTAATCTCATTGTTGGTGCCGTGTTTTATGTCTATATCTGGGGACATGCGTTCTGGTACAGGCGGTTGAATCCGATCGTGATTGATACGCATCGTCTTGTTTGGAACAAACGAAAGGGCTTTGTTCCTGAGAAGCTCGATCTACACCATGTGAACAGCGTTATCCGGTACGATGGCACCGGTTCAAGCAAACTATTCATAAATGTAATCAATCGATTGGAACGCAGCTCATCGACTTCGTTGAGTCCTGTGATCTTCGGGACAAAGGTTGATCACAATACACCAAAGATCATCCCTGCCATGTTTGAGAACGGACAGAAGCTGATCCGCACGATCGAGCAGATTGCAGAGCTAAACACACAGCTACAACAGTTGGATGTGTCGGATCCTGATTAACCCACATCCCGACCCTGGAACAGGATCACAGCCAGCGATAAGAACACCACGATCTGACAGATCCCGTACCCATATACAAGGAAGACATGGGACAGGGGGATCGGTTGGTTCTGGGTGATCGCGTCGAGCAGCCAGAACGATTGCATGTTGGGGACGACGGACCAGATTGCGAGCGGGACGGGGTGTGTCACCGTGCGTTGACGGAAGAGTGAATCGCCCGGAAGTGGGGGGCGGGCAAGCTCGACGGAATCGCGTCCGATCTGCATAATCGAGATCCGCGTATCGTCCATGTCCACGATGAACAAACCGGGCTCATCTCGTGCATTTTTCTCCAGCGGGGTGCCGGGTTCGAGTGGGGCGAACTCGGGGGTGATCATGCCAACGCCGGAGGGGGATGCACCGTAGTAGACGGGATCACCGATCTGGATGTCTTCGCGGGGTGGGCCGAGCATCGAGATATAGAGGACCGATCCGGGCTCACGGAGCATGACCTGATTGAAGTATGTGTCGTCCTTGAGCGGTTCCTGATCGAAACTCAGCAGTTCAGAGAGTGACACATACCTGCGGGGGTCGAACCCGGCCTCAATGAACTCTTCGAGTTCCATGTTGTTGCGTTCGGCGGCGAGAGCCCAGACCTGATCGTTGAAGAAGTCGTAGACATCCAGGCCCGTGGGAGATTCGACGAGCGCGACCTGTCCGAATCGTTGGTTCTCAAAGATATCTCGACCAAACCAGTAGTTCGATAAGAGGCCGATGATGAATATGCCGGCACAGAACGCGATGGTGATGACTTGCCCGAATCGGGTTGAAATCGCTGTCGCGATCGAGGTCATGACCAGCAGGGCCATCCCGAGACAGGCACAGGCGAGCATGATCTGTGGCTTGAGATTCTCGCTCGGGTCCATGAGGGCCCAGTCCTCATCGACGAACAACGAGATGCCGTATCCGATCCAGAGCAGCGGCAAGAGGGTCAGTGCAGCAGTTTGCCCGAATGACCATCCATAGGCATAGTTTCCTAAGGCACCGATGATGATAGAGAGGAGAATGGAGCCGACGGAAAAGAGAATGACCGGCCAGACCGGGTCTTCGGCAGCGGTTGAGAGGATCCCGTGGCGAACCCCGAAAAGCAGGTACGCGACCATAATCAGGATGGCGATCAGCATCGCGATCGAGATTCCGAGGAACTTGCCCAGAATAACGCTTGTGCGTGAGATGGGCTTGGAAACCACTGTCAGGACGGTTTTGTTCTCGATTTCACGGGATATTGCTGCGGTCGATATGAATGCGGCGAGCATGATCCCGAGCAGGAAAATGCCCCCCATAGACACATCGAGGAGCATTTTGTCGTCCCCAGTGACCTCACCCGGGACATTGCTGGGTCCCATGGTGAACCCAACAATCCAAGTGTTGAGGAGCTGGATGAACGCCGCGAGCAACAGCATGACAAAGAACACCGGTTGACGGATGCTCTCTTTGAGCGCGTTACGGGCAATTGGTATGACAGTCGTGAGCATGGACGCGGATGATAGGGTGGTTCACGGCGTGTGTGGGAGCGCAGGGTCTGCGCTGGTGCCCCTTCGTGGGGATGCTGGTGATGTGTGCTACGCATCTGTCTGAGAACAGTTCGGTGGGCGTAGGGAGAAAGATAAAGATTCTGTGCTTGTGGGTGTGAACCGGATCATGATACCGCTCGTACGGTGGGGCACAGCAGGAGTCGCTCATCGTGGGGACGCGATCAAGGCGACGAAACCGCATTCGGGACGCGTACCACAGACGCGGTTGATGCACCTAGTATCACCACCCCGGCGTGTGGGCACGGGGTGACGCGCGAGGCGCGATCCAGAAACACACAGCTGGCGTACGCGCCACCGCGACCAAGACAGAGGACGACGCACCCAATGAACCAGGGCGACTATCTGACTTACCGCAAGGCCGCGAACACGGCCATCATCGGGTTGGTGATCCAACTCGTTCTGACGCTATCTGTTTTCTTTTATGCTCAATCATCCGGCGATGACAGCGCGGCGGCAGGGACGATCTTCCTGCTGAGTGGCGTTCTTGTCTGGGGTGTGCTGCTGCTGGTCTTCGATCAGCATCGGCGTGAACGGATCGAAACCATGGAAGCGGAGCAGCTCGCCGTCACAGGCGCAGCAGCCGCGAGCGCGTTCGAAAGCACGGGTGATGAGCTGCGAGTCGCGGCGCGTCGGCTCGCGTTCATGTACAAATGGATTGTTCCTGGCACGGCTGTCCTGCTCGCGTTGATCACAATCTGGTTTGGCTTCGGCGCATTCCAGAGCATCGAGCCGGACACGCTCAATACCACCTCCAAGCCGGGCTGGGCGCTCGCGGTCGGAATTTCGATCGCCGTCGTCGGGTTTGTCTTTGCCCGCTTTGTATCCGGGATGGCAAAGGTCGATGCGTGGTCAAATCTGCGTGCAGGCGCGACAACCTCCGTCGCGGCCGCGCTCGTTGGACTCGTCCTCGCGATCGGCGGATTCCTTGAGCTGGCGCTCGGAATTGGTTTGCTCGTAAACTACGGGCCGTACATCATCTCGATCGGGATGATGGCGTACGGTGCGGAAATCATCCTCAATATCCTGCTCGATCTGTACCGGCCTCGCAAACCGGGCGAACTCCCACGCCCCGCGTTTGACTCTCGATTCCTCAGTCTCCTGGCAGCCCCTGATCGGATCGCCGAGAATGTTGGTGAGGCGGTCAACTACCAGTTTGGGATCGATGTCACGAGCTCGTGGTTCTACCAGCTCCTGAGCAAATGGATCGTGACACTGGTTGCGATCGCAGTCGGGATCGGTTGGCTCATGTCCTCGCTCGTTGTGGTCGAACCCCATGAGCGCGGGCTTATTTTGACCAACGGCGTGATTTCTGAGCCGCTCTTCAGCTTCGGCGATACCGGAGACGGGGATGTCGGGCCCGGGTTGCATGTCAAATGGCCCTGGCCGTTCTCGAGATACGAAACCCCGGTTTCGGTCGGGCGTGGCGATGAGGAAGTCCGCACCACGACTGGTGTTCGGGTTCTTCATCTCGCATCAAATCCTCCGGAAGAAGATAAGAACATCATTCTCTGGACGGAGAATCACACACGCGGCGAACGGCTGAACATCGTACAGCCCGAGCGAAATCCAGAGATTGAGAACCGCGAAGAAGACGAAGCGACTAGCACGGTCGCGGAGCTTTCTCTCGTGGCGGCCGAAGTTCCCATGCACTATGTCGTGCGGAATGTGAAGCTCTTCGATCAGTTCGCGGCTCCCGGTCAACGCGAGCAGGTGCTCCTTCAGGTCGGTCGTCGTGTTGTGACGCAGTACCTTGGCGAGCGTGCGATTGATGAGATTCTCGCCATGAGTCGCACCAGCATGCCAGAGGAACTCAAGCGTCGTCTATCGGAGGCCTATGGCCAGTTCAACGACGGGAAGGGTGCCGGAATCGAGATTCTGTTCGTCGGCGTCAACGGCGTGCACCCACCGACGCGGGTTGCCCCCTCGTTCGAGCGAGTCATCTCGGCGCGTCAGAACCGTGAGTCTTTGATCGAAGAAGCACGCAAATCACAGATCGCCAAGCTTGCCGATATCGCAGGTTCGGTCGAACTCGCCGAAGAAATCAGTGCCAAGCTTGTAGCGCTCGATGATTTGCGCCGAAGTTCGGGCAGTGATTCAGACGCGTTCATCGAGGCAGAACTCGAGGTCCAGCGTCTGCTCGAGCGAGCGGGTGGCGAGGCCGGCGAGTTTATCCTCAGCGCCAGCGCAAACCGCTGGGTACGCCATATGAGCGAGCGCGGGCTCGCGAGCTTGCTGCAAGGGCAGCAGGAAGCGTATCTTGCAGCGCCGGAGCTCTACCGGAGTAACATGTACTTTGAGGCACTGATCGAGGCGATGCGTGAGTCGCGGGTGTACCTGACACCCGGCGAACTCGAATCGCTCAAGGTCCGTCTCGAACTTCAGGACAAGAAAGCAGGCACGACCGTGTTCGACGCGGAGCGCGGCGAGGCTTTCCAGTAAATTAGTACCCCTTGATATGAACGCCCGGGCACACACCGGAGCGTCTGATCCTTGCCGAGCAGGGCAACAATGGAGAACGAGCCGTGTTGAAGCTCAAGTCAGTATTCATTCCAATCTTTGCGGTACTCTTCATCCTGATTCTGGTCGCATTCAGCGCGACCTACACCGTGCGTTTCACGGAGATCGCGGTGAAGACGACATTCGGGAGCGCGAACGACGATTCCATCGTCGACGAGCCTGGGCTGCACTTCAAAGCCCCTTACCCGTTCCAGAGTGTGACAAAGTATGACAAGCGGACACGGATCGTGCAGACGCGATCGGAAACAGTGCAAACAGCCGATGATTTCCAGATCATTGTTGAGTCGTATCTGTTCTATCGCGTTTCGGACCCGCTGAAGTTCTTCAGAAGTTTCTCTAACGCGGGCGACCGTGCTCAGGAGCACTACGCGAAGGCGGAGAACGATGTGCTCAGAGACCTGCTCCGCAGCGCGCTGGGTGAAACAAGCCGATACAGGATGGAAGACCTGTTCACCAGCGAACAGGGCGAGTCGGTGATTCCCGAACTCGAACGTTCTGTTCAGGGGCTTCTGACTCAGGGGGGCACCGGCGGTCAGTCACTGGGTGAGTACGGCATCGAGATCCTGAGCGTAGGGATCGATCGAATCGTTCTCCCCGAGGAAACAACCGCGGCGGTGATCAACCGCATGGGGGCCAACCGCGACAGACTGGCAGAGCGGTACGAATCAGAGGGACGCTCGAAGGCACGCCTGATCAATGCGGAAGCCACGAGCCAGGCCGAGCGTATCCGTGCGTTCGCCCAGAGGCGTGCCGACGAGATTCTCGCGAAGGGGGAAGAAGAGGCCGCGCCATATTTGGCCAAGCAGAACATCAACCCCGACCTCGCGGTCTTCATCCAGAACATCAAGCTCATGCGCGAAGCGATGGCCAAGAAGTTCACACTGATCTTCTCGACAAGCGATTATGGCATGCAGCTCTTTGATCCTGAGATTCTCAAGCAGTCGCAGGGCGAGATCCCCGCGCCAGACGCGAGGCAACGGGCCGAAGCCGGAGCGGAGGAATGATCGATGAGTGATCCTCACGAACAAGATCAGAGCAGCCCAGAGGCATCTGTGGCTGGGCAGGACGATGCCGTGAACGGCGCCGAAGCCACACCCGAACCCGGCTTGATCTCGGGGCGAACAGCATCCGTCCGGTTCGATCGGCGCTCCACGAGCGCTCACACGAATAACCGCGCACGCATGGACGCGGCGAATCAGTCTCTCGCCGACGCGCTGAAGATCACATATGTCTTTCTTCAGTTCGGTATGGTTATCCTTGTGGTGCTGTTCTTCTTCTCTGGGGTGCAGCGGATCAACGAAGGTGAGCGAGGGATCAAGGTCTTACTCGGCAAGCCCACACAGACCAATATCGAGCCCGGTGCTCATTTTACTGCGCCATACCCGATCGGAGAGATGATCCGGGTCGGCGCCGGCGCGGTCGAGATCCCCATGGCACGGGATTTCATGCCCACCCGCCCCGGATCTATGAGCGATGACGAGTTGCTCAACGCCGACTTCGGCGGATTCAACTCCAGCGGTCGCTTGAACCCAAGCGCCGATTCAATGATCTTGACGGCGGATCAGAACATCGCGCATGCACAGTTCCGGGTGAACTACCACCGATCGGATCATCGCGAGTATGTTGAGAATATCCGTCCTCAGGATGAGGAGTGGGTCGTCCGGCTCACAGTGCGTCGCGCGATCGTACACACGATGGCAGAGACGACAATCGATGATCTTCTCAAGGCGTCTGCTGAATCCATCGGCGAGCGAATCCGCGAGCATGCACAACGCACGCTCGATGAGGTTGATACCGGGATCGTGATCGATCGCGTGGTCCTAGTCCGTAAAACCCCGCCGCTGTATCTCTCAGATCGGTTCGCTTCCGTGCAGTCCGCAGCACAAAACGCGGGTAAGGAACGCGAAGACGCGCTGCTCCAGCGCGAGCAGATGCTCAACGAGGTCGCGGGTCGCGCTTCAGGTGTGCTCATCTCCATGATCAACGAATACGAGCGCCTCACGGAGCTTGGTGAATCAGATCAGGCAGAAGCGCTTCTCAAGAAGATCGACGCGGTCATGATGGGCGATGAGGTTGAGTGGCAGGGAGAGTCGACTCTCGCACTGGTCTCAGGCGAGGTCTCTGAGATCCTGAAAAATGCACAAGCCCAGGCCTCGTCACGCGTATCCCGTGCGATCGCAGATTTGGAGCAGTTCTATGCGAAACAGTCGCAGTTTGAAGCGAACCCAACACTGATGATCGCTCGCGATTGGTCTTCGGCGATGGCCGCATTCCTGAACAAGGAGTTCGTTTCGACGATGTACCTCCCGGAGGGACGCGAGGCGGAAATCATCATCAACCCCGATCAGGACTGGGAAGAAGAGCGCGTACGACTCGAGCGTCGTGAACAGGCACGCCGACAGCAGGAACAGCGCCGACTCGAAGCACAGCAAGACTTCTATAGAACACAACGCGGTATTCAGGCACAGGATGCAGATTAAATGACCCAGGCAACGACGAGCATGTCATCCAATACGAGTCAGCACGCACCGGATGGGCGAGCCGTTGTCGGCTGCCAGCAGCTGACCAAGGTCTTTAAGGACTTCTGGATGCGAGACCGTGCGCGTGCGGTCGACAAGCTGGACCTGGTCATCAAAGAGCATGAGGTGTTCGGGCTCCTCGGCCCCAACGGTTCTGGCAAGAGCACGACAATCAAGCTCATCCTCGGGCTCCTGAAGCCCACGAGCGGTCGCGTTGCGGTGTTTGGCAAGGCGCCCACCGATGTGGCCATCAAGAAGCGGATCGGATATCTCCCCGAAGAGAGCTATCTCTACCCGTTCCTAAACGCTCGTGAAACACTCGATTATTACGCGAAACTGTTCGGGCTCGATGCGAAGACTCGCAAAGCGCGCATCGACGAACTCCTGCACATGGTTGGGCTCGAGCACGCCCAGTTCCGACCGGTTCGAGAATACTCCAAGGGGATGCAGCGCCGCATCGGGATTGCCCAAGCGCTGATCAACGACCCCGATCTCCTGATTCTCGACGAGCCCACAACAGGGCTTGATCCGATCGGTACGCGTCAGGTCAAGGACCTGATTATTGAGTTGGGACGACGGGGAAAGACCGTGATCCTCTCAAGTCACCTGCTCAGTGATGTTGAGGATGTTGTCGATCGCATGGTTATCCTGTACGGCGGCCGCATCCGAGGTGAGGGAACCTGCGAGGAACTTCTTTCAAGCAACGAACGGACCATCATCGAGACGGATGAACTCGACGACCAGACGATCGCAGAGATTGACGAGGTTATTCGCAGAAGAACCGGTGGCGAGAAATCCATCCGGGGTGTCACTGCGCCTCGCCAGCGTCTCGAAGAGCTGTTTCTCGGGATCGTGGAGCAGGCGCAGCACGACAAGGCGAGCACCTCTGGCGCGATGCAGGGCGGCGAAACCGCGGCATTCCTGCGCGGCGAGCAGACTGAAGAACGCCAGGGTGAGGAACTCATCGAATCCCTGCTCGAAGACCATCAGGACGAGCCTGCTGATCAGGTCTCAGAACAGGTCACAAGCGAGGCCCGCGAAGGTATCGAGGAGCTCACAGCGGAACCCGCAGGCGAAGATACATCGCTCATCGGTTCGCTGATGGAAGAGCCAGAGAGCGAACCGACCCCCGAAGCGAGGAAGCTCGATGAACTTCAGACTCAGGCCCCAAGCGATGAGGATGTTGACTTGGGTGTGATCGGGTCGCTGCTTGATGATGATCAGGACGACGAAGAGGACGATAAACGGTGAGCATCCAGCAGCGCCTTTCTCAACTCGATCGCGTCCAGCGCCAGCGCGGATTCAAAGTCGCGATGAGCATTGTCATCTTCGTGACCATGGTCGTCATCGCCGGCTACGGGATCTTGAACGATCAGGTATCGACGGCGAGTCTCGATGCCCAAATCAATGAGCTTCCCGCCACCGTTGAAAATGTGGCTGGTGAGATGATTGCCAATCCGGACATTGAGCGTGCGAAGCAGATTAAGCAACTCATCGAGAATGCGGATGTCGGGAGCATTATCACCTATGTGGCTGTCGCGGGCGGCCTCACCCTCATCCTTGTAATCTGGCTGAATCTCGGGTTGATCTACCCGTTCATTACCCTAGTCGGATTGGGCTTTTTCGCGATCGCACAATGGCTCGGGTTCCCCCTTACGGGCGGGATCGTCCTCGGCATGACCTCCCTGACACTCGTGTTCATCTTGTTGATGCGTGGTCTGAGCTTGGCGCTGGGCTTCGCAAACCCAGTTCTCACAATCGCACGAAATGTGCTCGCAGAAGCGGTTCGCATGAAGATCTCTCTGGTCTTCATCGTGATGCTGTTCTTCGTGCTTGCCGCGTTGCCGATGCTGCTCAATGAGAATGAATCGCTGCGATACCGTGTCCAGAGCTTCCTGCAATATTCAACGGGATTCACATATCTGTTCTCTGCGTTGTTGGTGGTATTCTTTGGCGCGGCGACAGTAACCTACGAGCAACGCGAGAAGGTCATCTGGCAGACGATGACCAAGCCCGTCGCGGCTTGGCAGTACATCCTCGGCAAGTGGCTCGGCGTGTCATGTCTGGCGGCGATTATTCTTTTCGTTTCCGCCTTCGGCGTGATCCAGTTCACCGAATACCTGCGGAATCTGCCAGCAGATGGGGAGACCGCGCCGTTTGTAGCCAAAGACGGATCGGACATCACGGAAGATCGGCTCAAGCTTGAGTCGGAGGTATTGGCCGCACGCGTGGCTCAGCGTCCCGTGCTCCCGTTCCACATCAGCGATCAATCGTTTGATCAGGCGCTGGAGTTGCATATCGAGAACGAACGCCGGGTGAACCCGAGTTACAACCCTGATGCCGCGGAACGCGCAGTCATTCGGGAACAACTCTTCAAAGACGAATACACCCAGTATTTTTCGATCGATCCTCGCGCTGAGCAGTACGCTGAATACACATTCACGGGGCTATCCGAGGCAAGGGCCAGGAACCTACCGCTCACGCTGAGGTACAAAATCAACGCCGAGGGTAACCGACCGGATGTCACATACATCCTGACCTTTGTCTTCGCTGACGGCACGGTGCTCCCACCTCGCCGAACGGGGCTGGGCTTCTCTCATAGCATGCCGATCCCTGCTCATGTGATAGATAATCAGGGCAACCTGAAGGTGCAGATCTACAACGGGCAACTCATTGCCGACGGCGGTGGTTACTTTGATCTCCAGACGAATGTGAATACATTCACCATCCCGCCCGATGGGCTCGAGGTGTCGTACTCTGTCGGGAGTTACCGTGCGAACTTCGTTCGGGTCTACTTCGTACTCTGGGTAAAGCTCGCGCTGCTTGCGATGCTCGCGGTCTGGGCGTCCACATACGCAAGCTTCCCCGTTGCCTGTCTGATCGCCGGCGGGCTCTTCTTCATGGGCGAGACATCTGGATTTGTGCAGGGTGCTCTCCCGGGGTGGGGCAAGACCACTGTTGACGGAGATCCGTCGTTGTATCGCACGATCATCTACTACATCGCGGACAGCGTCAGCTCTATGTTCACTGTCTACAACGAGCTGCGCCCAACGAAACGAATCTCCGAAGGCGAACTGCTCTCATGGGGGCGAGTCGCTGGGGGAGTATTCACGCTCGGTGTGGTGTCGATGCTGTTCTTCGGTCTTGGGACACTGATTTTCCGCCGCCGACAACTCGCAATCTATTCGGGTAACTGAGCAAGGAGCTGCGAAGATGGTTCACAACTCACGAGTTCGGTTCATTGCGCTGCTTTGCATGCTTGCTGGGCTGGTCGGATCAGGAGTCTTCGGTACGCAGATCACCGCCTCAACCGGGCGTCATGGGTTGTCGTACACGGACACCGCAGAAGAGAACGATCCACCGATGGTGGCATTGGGTGTGGCGATGGGGGCGCTCCGCGGCGTGTTCGTGAACTACCTCTGGCTCCGCGCCACAACCGCAAAGGAAGAGGGGCAGTACTACGAAGCGGTCGAACTCGCGGACTGGATCACGCGCCTCCAACCTCGTCTGCCCGCTGTCTGGACATTCCACGCTTGGAATATGGCATACAACATTTCAGTCACCACGCACACACCGCAGGAACGGTGGTCATGGGTGAACGCTGGGATCCGATTGCTCCGCAACCGAGGAATCCGCGCGAATCCAAATGACATGCACATGCACAAGGAACTCGCGTGGATCTTTCTGCACAAGGTCGCGGGCTTCACGGACGACGCGAACCAGTACTACAAGCGTCAGTTCGCGTACGAGTGGCAGAACATCCTTGGTCGCAAGCCCGTAATCGATCCCAGCAAGCGAGATCGTGACAGCGTCATTGAACAATATGTGGGTTGGATCCAACCGATCGTGGATGCACCCGAGACATTCGCTGGTCTTGAGAAAGCGAATCCCCGTGCAGCGGAGATCGCACGCACCTACGAACGCATGCTCGGCGAAACCCCCGGGCACCGATTGCTCGAGCGGTACACGCTTCACATAGAACTCGAATCTGCCGGCCGCATGGGCGGAATCCGCAAAGCATCCGGACCCAAAACTCAAGCCTTCATTGAACTGATGGATCGGTACCCCCGGAACCCTCAGCCGGGTCAGAAGTCTTGGGAACAAGACTGGAATGACCTGCTCAACCATCTTCGCAAGCGTGTTCTTGAGGACGAGTACTTCATGGAACCCGTCCGCATGGTGCAGGTGACCCGGAAGTTCGGTCCTGTTGATTGGCGCATGCCCGCTGCCCACGCCTTGTATTGGGGGGCAAGAGGCACAGATGTCGGACGCATGGAAGTCAATGAGCACAACGCCGAATCGCTTGACTTCGTAAACGCCTACCGACTCGTGATGCAATCCGTTCAGGATCTCTGGCGATTCGGTGATCTCTACTTCAACTATCTCGATGTGCACGAAGATCGCCCCGCGTATTACCAGGGTGTCCCGAACCCTTATTTCGTACCGAGTTACGGCGGAATGCTCGAAGAGGTCACGCTTGCGTCTGGGCTCTTCGAAGCCGAGCGACGCGCGTACCGACAGTTCTCTGCCGGATACCTGAACTTCCTGCGTGATGCGGTCCGTTTCTTCTACCGTCGTGGTGATACCGACCAGGCGCTGTATTGGTACCACAAGGGCAGAAACTGGACGGGTGTGAACATCAACGACACGATGTTCGTGGATGAGTGGTCACTCTCACTCGATGCGTTTGCGGACAAGCAGATTTACGATTCGATGGGATCGCCACAGGTCGCGGTGTCCGAGGTGTACGGTGCGTTGCAGGGCGCCTTCTTCCAAGGGTTGCTCGCGGGTGACATTGATACCTTCAACGGCATGTGGGAGTACGCACGAAAAGCGCACGCAGTATTCTTTGCAGAACAGTTCCGCGATGTGGTTGCGGCCGCGGACACCGCCCGGATGGAGTTCATGGATCGCGATTTCCCGTTCCTCGCGGGCAACGCGTTCGCAAACAACATCGCGAACCTACCATTCGAAGAAGCCGAGCTTCTCTATGGCAACGCTCCAGAGGACTTACAGCGTTATGCCTACGACGCGCTTGTAATCCGATTCAAAGACTACATCGACGAGCAGCACGAGCTCGGCGTGATCGATGTGAACTTTGATGAGGCATTCCCGGAGCCGGCGGGGATGGATCGACATCGTGAACTGTATCAGGTCAAGATTGATCAGCGACGCGATAGCAATGTCGAGGGTGTGATCAAGGATTGATCCTTGTTGCCAAACGCTGCCGCAATCAATGACCAACGAGCATGTCGCGAGCGCTCTGATAGCGTTCGTATGTACCCAGGACCACTTCGACAGGGAGTTCCGGACCCGGAGGAGTTTTGTCCCACTTGCCCGACTTGGTCAGGATCTCAAGATATTCACGCAGATACTGCTTATCGAAACTCTTCTGCGCACGACCCGGTTTGTAGTCATCCGCCGGCCAGAACCTTGATGAATCAGGCGTAAGTGCCTCGTCGATCAGGATTGGATCATGACTCGTAATCTGTCCTTGATCATCGATAGGGAGCCCAAACTCAAACTTGGTATCCGCAAGGATGATCCCGTGATCCAAGGCGTACGCACTCGCTGCCTGATAGATATTGAATGATCGTTCACGGAGGCGTTCCATCAGGGTTACCCCGCCCAGGTGCTCAACATGTTCGATTGCCTGAGCAAAGCTGATATTCTCATCGTGCCCTGATTCCGCCTTGGTCGCAGGAGTGAAAATCGGTTCGGGGAGTTTGTCGCACTGGGCGAGCCCGTCCGGGAGTTGAATCCCGCAGACATGCCCAGTTTCGTTGTACTCCTTGAGCCCGGAGCCCTCGAGGTAACCACGGACGATGCACTCGACCGGTATGACCTTGCACATCCGCCCGATCGTCACTCGTCCTTCCAGCAACTCACGCGGGGTGGTCTTCGTGAACGCATCTTCTGGGATCAGGTCTGTTTCAGTCCCGATCAGATGGGTCGGGGATAGGCCCTGATCCTCGATCCAACGCAGCCAGAAAGCCGCGATCTGCGTCAGCAGACGCCCCTTCCCCGGGATCGGGGTGGGCATGATCACATCGAACGCGGAGATCCGATCCGAGGCGACCATAAGCATCGCTCGCGGGACATGGTGCCCGAAATGATCGTCATGCGCAGGAATGGAATATGTATCGCGGACTTTTCCGGCACGCTTGTCCGGGAGGTTCAGATCAGATCTGAAAACCGGCGTGCCGAGTTCCGACAAACGATCATCGTGAGATTCATGGGTGGGGGCGTTGGTGCTCACACCAAACCATAGCATCATGTGGGTTCGTGTGTCTGTCTCGGCGCGTGAATTCGGTCTTCGATCGGGCGAATCGCTCGCCCCGAGTGCGCGAATCTCATATCCTATAAGGTAGAGCCCAGTCCCGGGCGTCTGGAGAAGACCTGAGTTCCATGTTGCGTTTCATTGCACCGCACAACCTGAACCCGATGGCGCAGCGTGTTCTCCCCGGCGCATACCTCATTGGCCCGGACTCCGTTCCAATCGCGGGAGAGGTTGTGATCGAGCAGGAAATCGTCCGGTGCGAAAAGGGCACCCGCGAAGCAGCTGCTGTCGCATTACAGATCGATCTCGACGCGCACCGCTTGCAGGCACTGGGGTACGACAAGCCCATCATCGATGACATCCACCTCCGCCCCCTCGGGGTACTGACGCTTCAGACTTGTCTCCTCCCGGATCGGGAGCGGCCGTATGTACTCTCGCTCGAGCTCGCACGACATCGGATCATGCTCTTCCAGACCAAACTCGAGGAGTGGCAGGTATTCGAGCTCTCGGAAGACACGACTGAGATCCGACTGCTTGATGCGGCGCGGTCCGTGTTCACCCAAGCGCTGGTGAAATCGAGCGACCCGCATGCCGCAGAGGAGACTTCCCGTCTCGGGATGACTGCACTCTGGATCGCGATTGAGGCGACTGAACGGCTCGCGCTTCGTCAGGCGCGTGCCGATCTCCAGGCACGCCAAGACGGTTCCTTATATGAGAGCATCGCGGAAGACGCGATCAATGCAAAAAAATCATTGCCCGTCCTGCACCCAGGACGAGGCGGGGTGGTCCTCCCAACGCGTCCCGCGCTCGGGGTAAGTGTCTCTCCGAGTATTCTGAGTGATCAAGCAAAGGATGCGCTCACGCAAGGAGCGGACTTCGTCACCGTACCTATGCGTTGGATCGAAATGGAACCCATCGAGGGCGAGTATGCATATACGCCCACAGATCGGTGGATCGAATGGGCAATCCGACAAGCGAAACTCCCCGTAGTCGCTGGGCCGGTCGTCGACTTCCGACCGCACTGCGTGCCCGAATGGCTCTACATCTGGGAGAACGATTACGAGACGCTGCGCGATCTCGTTTATGAGCACATGAAAGCAGTCGTTACCCGCTACCGAAGAACGGTTGGGCGATGGACGGTCTGCTCTGGTCTACACTGCGGCGATCACTTCAAGCTCGATTTCCAGCAGATGATCGATCTCACGCGAATATGTGTCTTGGTCGTACGCAAGCTGCACCCGAGGGCGAAAGTCCAAGTGGAGATCGTGCAACCGTGGGGCGGCTACCACACGGCTGACCGCCGATCACTCCCTCCCCTGCTCTATGCCGAGATGCTCACACAGTCGGGCATTCCGATCGATGCGTTCTCGCTGCGGGTCCAGATGGGGTCATACCGGGCGGGGCAGGACACACGCGATCTGATGGCATTCTCCTCGATGCTCGATCAGTACGCGATGCTCGATCGCCCGATCTCGATTTCCGGCCTGGGTTGTCCCAGCGGCCCACTCTCACCAAGCGAGCACCCGGAACGATACGCTCAACCGGGATCATGGCGAGGGTTGTGGAACGAACAAAGCCAGGCCGACTGGCTCGGCGCCTATGCAGCACTCGCGATGTCGAAGCCCTATGTCGAAACAGTGTGCTGGCATGAACTGGCAGACCCCGCCGGAGCGACTGAAATGCGTACAGGCGGCCTGATGGATCGACGCATGGAAGCCCGGCCAGCATTGAAAGAGTTCCACGATCTGTGCAGTGCCATAGTCGATCAACGCATACCCAATAGTCTTCAGGACAGCCAACTCGATCGCGAATCCGTGTCGACATCAGTTGGTTCCAACGCATAAGGGAGAGGCATGGCGATCGATGCGTCAACCACGGGTGGGGATTGGGCGAGCCGCCCGAGTGCACTCTTTGCCGCCGCCGTGCTTGGGGTTGCGTCGATTGCGACGATGGGCGTATCGTTGTCCCGCGATCTGCGATCGGATCCTTCTCCGATTATTGCCTCGCAACATACAAACGATAACCTCATGGTCGCAACCCCGCCGAAGCCCAGTGCTGTCCGGCTCATCGATATGAACACCGCGCCGCTGAGCGAGCTTGATCTTCTCCCCGGAATCGGACCGGCCCTCGGGCAGCGAATTATCGACCATCGCGATGAACACGGCCCGTTCAATCGCATCGAGGACATCACCCAGGTCAGCGGCATAGGCCCCCGAACCCTGGACAAGATGCGTACCCTCATCACGCTTGGCCAAGCCGACGAGTAGCATACACTTGTGTCATCGAAGTCCTGTTGTACCAGGGAGGTGCGTGTCGTACCTCCCGGGCACGGGTACGCGCATGCGCGGAAAGTACATCGCTTGGATCTCCTGACCCCGATCATCGCGGATGCATCGTTCAAGTCCCTCGCGAAGGGACTCGACGCGGGTCAGCGTTCGATCGCGACGGGGTCTGTCGGCGCATCAATCTCCCTCGTCGCAGCGGCAATGCATCAGCAGACGAAACGCCCCGTGCTCATCGTTTGTGCGCACCTGGACGAAGCGGAGGACCTGCTCGCCGAGACGCACGCGATCGGGCAGAGCGGGTCGGAGATCTTCCCGGCGCTGGAGCTGGCGCCGGGTGAATCGAGCGTCAGCGCCGAACTCTTCGCAAACCGAGCAGCAAAGATCGCGCAGATCCGTGCAGGGCAGGTCCCCGAGATCCTCATCACGCCGATCGCGGCGCTCATGCAGCCGGTGCCCAGCGCCCAGCGCATCGACGAGCTCGTCCGCGAGATCAACAAGGGCGATCAACTCGAACCCCAAGCGCTGATCGATTGGCTCGCGGGCGCGGGGTACGAGCGGATGGACACGATCGAGTACCCCGGGCAGTTCGCGTCCAGAGGCGGGATCATCGACATCTACCCAACCACCGGCGGTGGGGGAGAGCCAATCCCCGTCCGTCTCGATTTCTTTGGCGACGAACTCGACACGATCGCCGAGATCGATCTCGATACAATGGGGTCGGATCGCAACATCGAGCGCGTCCTGCTCGGGGCCGCGGGCGAGGTGACGCTCAAAGCGACCAGCGCGGATAAGTCGGTGCTTGAGTACCTGTCGAGCGACTCGATCGTACTGCTCGCTGAGACCTTTGAGGTTGTCGAGCAGGGACGCGGGTACTACGAACGCATCAGTGACGGTCGAGCAATCTTCGGCCCGCCCGCCGTGCTCAAACTCCTTGAGACCCGGTTCCACGCGCTGTGCGAGGTCAATCAGTTCTCCGCGGGCAAGTCCGGCGCCGACGCGCTCGTCGATCTCCCCGTCGAGACTTTACCGCCGTTCGATAAGGAGGTCTCGATCGCGATCAAGGAACTCGCGGAACTCAAGGATCGGGTCGAGACGATCATCCTCGCGTGCGGATCCGACGGCGAGTATGCGAGATTGGGCGAGCTGCTCACATTGCACGCGCCGGGGATCGAGATCCGCCGAGAGATCATCGACATCCGGCGCGGGTACATCTGGTCCGGGAGTGACGAGGGCGCCGGGATCGGGCGATATGCGCTGGTCCCCGCGGGTCAGATGCTCCATCGCTCAAGCGTACGACGCCGGATGCAGAAGATCCGCGCGGGACGCACGATGGATACCTTTCTGGATATCCAGGCGGATGACTATGTCGTGCACGCGGAGCACGGGATCGCAAAGTTCGTCGGCCTCACGGTCATGGATGCATCGGGCACCGCGAAGACGCGTGACAAGTACTTAATCAACCCGACCAAGGCGAAGAAACGCAAGGAGGACCAGGAGGAGTACCTGACCCTCGAGTTTGCGGGTCGGAGCCGATTGCATGTGCCTTGTTCGCAGATTGATCTCGTGCAGAAGTATGTAGGCGGGTTCAAAGGCAAGCCGCCCCTGAGCTCAATCGGCGGGAAAAAGTGGAAAGCACAGAAGGAGCGGGTCAGCGAGTCTGTCAAGGACCTCGCCAGCGAGATGCTCCGGGTCCGCGCGGCGCGCGAGCATGTACCGGGGTTCAACTACCCGAGCGACACCCCGATGTTCCAGGAGTTCGAAGCGGAGTTCCCATACGACGAGACGGAAGATCAGCTCGCCGCGATGATCGAAATCAAGAAGGACATGCAATCCACGCGCCCGATGGATCGCCTCATCTGTGGCGATGTCGGGTTCGGGAAAACCGAACTCGCGATACGGGCCGCGTTCAAAGCGGTGGAGGCCGGGCGTCAGGTCGCGGTGCTGGTCCCGACAACGGTACTCGCGGAGCAGCACGAGCGGACCTTCCGAAACCGGTTCGCGGATTACCCGTTCCGTGTCGATTCGTTGTCGCGTTTCAAAACACCCGGTGAGATCCGCCAGACACTCAAGGATCTCGCGCTCGGACGCGTTGATGTGGTCGTGGGCACGCATCGGCTGCTGTCCAACGATGTACGGTTCGCAGAACTCGGGATGGTCATCATCGATGAGGAACAGCGCTTCGGGGTCGAGCACAAAGAGAAGCTCCTGCGTCTGCGATTGACGGTCGATGTGCTCACCCTGTCGGCAACCCCAATCCCGCGGACGCTACATATGTCGATGCTCGGGTTGAGAGATATCTCGAGTCTGACGACACCGCCGGTTGATCGACGCTCCATCGTGACGGAGGTGATCCCGTACAACAACCATCGAATCGCACGCGCGATCCAACGCGAGCTGGCAAGAGAGGGACAGGTGTACTTCGTGCACAACCGGGTGCACAACATCGAAAGCGTCGCGGACAACATCCGTCGATTGGTCCCTGATGCGAACATCATCATCGGGCACGGGCAGATGAACCCGAACGATCTTGAGAGAGTCATGCTCGAGTTCATGTCGCGCCGTGCGGATGTGCTCGTCTCAACCACGATCATCGAATCGGGCATCGACATCCCGACCGCCAACACCATGATCATCAACGACGCAGACCGGTTCGGGTTGTCGGAACTGCACCAGCTCCGCGGGCGCGTCGGGCGCTCGCACCATCGCGCGTATTGCTACCTGCTCCTTCCCGAAGACCGAACCGTGAAGGAGGTCGCCCAGAAGCGGCTCAAGGCGATCGAAGAGTACTCGATGCTCGGCGCCGGGTTCAAGATCGCGATGCGGGACTTGGAGATCCGCGGCGCAGGGAACCTGCTGGGCGCGGAACAGTCCGGGCACATCGCAGCGGTGGGGTACGAGATGTACTGTCAGCTCCTTGAGCAGACTGTCCATCGGCTCACCAACGAGGGCGAGCCCGAGCAGATCGAGCACACCTCCGTGGACATCGGGGTCTTCGGGTACATCCCCAAAGCGTATATCCCCAGCGACACACGCCGGATCGAGGTCTACCGCCGACTCGCGACGGCACGCACACAGGATCAGATCGATCAGGTCGTTGCGGACATCACGAGCGCATACTCGGATCCACCGGAACTGGTGCGCCGTTTGATTCTCCGTGCCAGGGTGCGAGCGGCATGTCAGATATTACATATCCGCAGCTTGGGCTTGCGGGAAAAGGATGTGGTTGCACTCACGAGTGTCCCGGAACGAACCCGAGGCGTGCTTGCGAAAATCGATGCGGAAGTCCGTATCGTGGAGGGCCAGCTCGCACAAACGAACGCTCGGACGAGAGACGGTGTGCAACTCAGTGAGATCTATATCAGACCACACACCGAACCCAAGTCACCCGTGCAAAGGGCGAAGCAGTTGCTTGCATGGATGAGTTGATGCGTGCGGGAGTGGCCCGTTGCATTAATTCTTTATGTGGACGCGTGCTCAAGCGCTTTCTATACAGCCTGTAGTCCCGCACGGTTGGCAGCCGTTCTTGATTTGTGCTACACTCTCAGGTTAATCCGGGCGGAGCCCGGCGCTCTCCCTCAAGGACGCACAATGACTGAAGCGAACACAAACGATAACGAAGCAACCGATCCGGCACCGATCCGAGTCGCGACGGATATACAACTTGATCACGAGCTCGCCGCCCTCCGTCGCCGCCTCATCAAGGAGGCGTCGCGGGCCACCGATCTGCTGGCGCAATCCATCAAAATTCTTCAGGGATCATCCGACGAAGAAGTCAGCGAGATCCGTGAGATCGAAAGACAGATTGATGCCGAAGAGGTCCGCATTGAGGAGGAGTGCTTCCGCATTCTTGCTCTTCAACAGCCATTCGGGTCTGATTTTCGTATGCTCACCTTCTGTCTGAAGGCCAACTCGGACATTGAACGCCTCGCGGATCATGCGGCATCGATGGCCAAGATCAGCAAAAAACTGCGAGATGCAGAGCTTGTATGGCCTCAGGCGATGCTCGAAATGATGCAGCGCGTCCCAGTGATGTGCGAGGAACTCGTGCGGGCAGTGATCAACGCGGATCCCGACGCGGCCAGAGAGATCGTTCTGCGCGACAAGGCGATCGATAAACTCGACAAACAGGCCTTCAGAGAACTCACGGACATCATCCAGGAAAACCCGGACGAGGCGAGTCAATACATGCTGATGTACCGTATATCACGCGAACTCGAACGCGTGGGAGATCTGCTGGGCAACATCGGCGAGGATATCGTTTATCTCGTTACGGGCGAAATTGTACGCCACGAAGGCAGCGGCAAAAACAAGCAATCGAAATGAACTAATAACTCAAGTTCTGATATGCTTGATACATGCTGTATGTATCGTTCTTTATCACTATAGTTGCGTTGGTTCTCTTGTTCATCGGGCTGCGTGGGCGGCGGTCTGTCCGAGGGGTGTACTGCCGCGCCTGCCGGTTTGATCTCAGCGGGATAGACCTCAAAGCCGATGATCCACGCTGCCCCGAATGCGGGGCGGATCTCGCCTCGCCCGGCACCCATACCCAGACTGTGCGGCACAAGCGGCCCGGAGCGATCTGGGCCGGGGCGCTCACGCTGCCCGTCGGGGCGGTGTTGATTGCGGTCTCATTCATGGGCGGCTTCGGTGCGATCTATTTGAACCTGCCCACGAACTCGTTGCTGACGCTGACCGAGTGGGGCGACGACGAAGCACTCGATGAATTGGTGCGACGGGTTGGTCTGCCGGACACCTCATTCTCAGCGCATCAGTGGGATCGCGTCATCGATCACGGGCTCAAGCTGCAGACATACGAATCAATCGAGTGGGACTGGCGGTGGGGCGAGCTGCTGAGTGTGGCGTTCACGACGAACCAAATGACTCAGGAAGAAATCGAGCAGTATTTCCTCAACGGCTTGGCGCCCAAACTATCAGTCAGAACCAAGGCCCACCCCGGCGTCCGAGGAATCCCCAACCGGCTTGATATCACCCAGGATCGCATGTGGGCGATCAACTACAAACCCACAAACCTATCCGTTACTTGTCACCTGGTCGCGTTCGGCGAGGTCGGCAAAGAACCCGTGATGGAGTCAGAAGTGCGTGAGGACTCGCGCCCGTTCAATATCATCGCTACACCAGGGCAAAGGACCGGTGCCTCGTACGGGGGCAGCGGCGGGATCAACCACGGCATCGATCGTGCACCAGGGGAGACCGCCCGTGTCTACTTCGACTATGTGGTTCGGGTGCGGAAGCTGCAGGATGAAACACTGATTCTCGATACCGTCGTGCGCGAAGAGTTCGATATCGAGTTTATTGATCCAGCGCTGCCGCTCGTCGCGACGGTGCGCGACGATCCGCTCGTGCAAACACTGGGCAGGGAGATGTGGTGCTTAGCAATACAGGTCCCCGCCGAGTTCCCAGAGCTCAACCAGTTCGGCATGTACAATGTGCTCCTGGGATTGGTTCATATACCCAGTGTGCGAGAGCACCTTGCTCTGCGGTTCTACATCGAGATCGACGGTGAGGAGATCGAAGTCGGCACCCGTAATGTTGAAGCGTCAACGCCGTATGATCACGGCGCCCAGCTGTGGGCGAGAACCCGTCCGAACAATGAGTCCCAAGTCGAGCGTCTGCGAGCGCTGCATCAACGCCTGCTCGATGCGGACCAAGTCCGGGTGATCGCCCGATCAGACCCCGCGCTCGCGGCCCAAGAGCCCGATGCCGACGAGATCCTCGGCGTCGAGATCGTCTTTGATCATGTACCCATCGCGATCCAAGAGCAGATCCCCGCGTACTACTCAGAGATCCCCGATTCCACGACAGCGCCGCGCCCGACATCAGCCCGGTCGATCGGGGTGGATGACAAGAGCAGTGGGGCAGAACCCGAGGGAACGCCATGATTCAGTTATCGATTGGTTTGATCCTTGCCGCCACGCTTTTGATCGTCATTGCTCTTCGCGGGCGCATCGTCTCACGCGGCGTCTTCTGCCGCAAGTGCAAGTTCGATCTCGCGGGCATCGATCGCCATGGCCAGCAACCCAAGTGCCCCGAATGCGGGCGGGATGTCAATGATCAGCGATCTACCCGTCTGGTCTTGCGACGCAAACGCCCGATTGTGCTCACCCTGGGGATCCTGCTGCTGCTCACGGGCGGCTCGCTTTTGGGTATTGTGGCCTCAAACAACACGGCTCGTGTTCTGGCCATGCTCCCAGATCGGGTCGTGCTCACAATGCACACCATGGGCTTCGAGTCCGCGTTCACCGAGATCGCGACCAACCGTCTCACCCAATTCCCTCCCCTGAGCGATGAGACATGGGATGATTTGATCCTGGCTGCACTCGAGCACCAGGCCAATGCGAACATCGTCTGGGACCCGCGACACGGCGAGGTGCTGTTGCAAGCGTTCATCGGTGCAAGGCTTACGCCTGAACAGATCGAGCAGTACTTCGAACTCGGACTGGAGGCATTTGTCGATTTTCCGCAAGAGATCCGGCACGGTAGTGAGAGTATCGGGTTGAAGCTGGAGGTACAACCGAGCGGGCGTCTGAACAGTCTCAGTGGGTCCACGGGGTTGCTCACCGACGGTACGGACACAGTATGGAATCTCAATGAGATCATCGCCGGAGGGGTGGTTGATCCCGCGTACGAGATCCTGATGCATAACAGAGGAGGTTACTCAAGCCTGAGTATCCCCGGAAAGTTCGGTGGTGGACGAGGATCAATCGGTGGAGCAATCGAACTCGAAGAACTCGACTGGGATTTGATCGAACCGGGTCAGGAGTACGATTTTTTCATTGAGTACAAGATGAATGTGAAACGCATGTCTGATGGGTACACCCACTTCGAGAAAAAGGGTACTTTGCAACAGCCGGTGCGTGTGATGCCCAGCGATGCTCAACTTGTGCAGCTCGACACGGACCCCGATACGATCGCCCGCTTCAATGATCATGCGGCGATCCGTCTTGCCCCGCTGCACATTCTCCCCGCCGAAGAGCGCCGACAAACCGATCGCGGCGTGCGTCTTGGCCAACTCGGCACGATCTGTAACAACCTGCCCACGGTGGTCGCGGGACGCGTCATCGCCATCTTCGAAGGACACGAATATGAAATCGGTCAAGTTGGGCTAGATGTGTTGAGTGGCCATGGCATCAGCAGCGTCCAATGGACGACAAATGATCCGCTGTCCCAGCCAATCATCGAAGCGATGCTCGAAGCGGGCAGCGTCACGATTGAGATACGACCCGATGCTCGTCTCGCCGAACGCAAGCCCGGTGTGCAAAGCATCCTCGGGCTGCCGATCCGATTCGAAGATGTCGTTGTCACAAGTGAGCCGATACCGAGTTCCCAGTCAAGCGTGCCGCACCCGGATCAGCGAACCGGACGAGTTGTCACCGATCCAGCAACCGATTAAAGCTATCCATGGCCCATCACCAGTGTCTCACGAGGTATGTACATGCTCCCCATTTCTCTAGTTATCTTCCTCCTTGGGATTTGCGCATGTGTTTCCGGGATGCGTGGGCGATTGCTCAATACACACCCGCACTGCCGCGGGTGCCGGTTTGATCTCGATGGGATCGAGCTCGTCTCCGGCACCCGATGCCCCGAGTGCGGACGCTTGATCTCAACCGGCGGCTCATCCGTTCGGATCGGGCGACGCAAGAAACGCCCAGCGGTATTGGTGCTTGGGCTGCTTCTCGCGCTGCTCGGTACCGGCGGGCTCAGCTACCCACTCTGGTCGCAGATCCCCGCGTGGAAGAATATCAACTGGTACGAACACCTGCCCGAGTCGATAGTGCTCAGCATGGCTACGAACGGAAACACCAAGGCGCTTGGTGTGTTTCATGATCGTCTGATCCCTGGCGAGGTATCCGACCAGGTATTGGTGCAACTCGTCGAACACGCGCTCACTCTCGTCGACGACGAATCGATCGTCTGGGACGAGCGATGGGGGAACATCATCCTCTACGCGTTCATCACGGAGAAACTCCCTGAGAGCATGATCCACATGATCATGGAACGCTCTTATGAGGTGCGGGCGCACATCCATTCAGAGATCGATCTGCAGATAGAGAATATCTCAGTCTGGCTGAACATCGATTCTCCATCCAGAGGCAAGAGCGATCCCACCTTTCGCATGGAACTCGCCCGTTCGATGGCTCCGGGGGAGACCTTCCCAGAACTACCCACCCCGTATCAACTGCGGATCGATACAGAGAATCCTTACGGGCCAGGACCGAGAGAGCGTGGCGGACCCTCGGGCTCGATTGGGCGTTATGACCCTGATCGTGCGGGGTGGTGGTTACCCTTCCCAAGCTCAGGGCATGGGATGGGCGGCGAGATGCGAGTACCGAGGAATCTCGAAAGCTTTGAAGCACACTTCGAAGCCCAGTTCATGATGTATAAAGGAGATCGGCTGGCCCACGAATGGACCGAGACGATCATCAAACAAGTCAAACGCGTCCCGGAGCCGAACTACATCGAACGAATATCAGACGCATCCGAACTTGAGTCCGTGATCAGATCCATCACGATCCAATCGGTATCCGTCCCGACGAATCTCGACATCGCACGAAAGCACGATCGGATTATCAATAGCTCGCCGATGACGCTATCTCTGATGACCACCATCGATGAAGATATTGGATTGCTTGGCGAACTCTGGTTTGACAATGGCGAATCAACCCTCCAGTTCGTCACGATCAGGATGCCCAATCTCCAAGAAAATCACAACTATGGCGTCTCCGCGCCCCACAAGTACAACCAAGCCGGGCAGACCTGGATCGACTGGTTCGATCGAAACGACTCATTCTGGGAGATCGCGATCGAGAACGGGTCGGTTGATGTGATCTACATGCCCGAGCCCGATCTTGCATCGACGGATCCACGCATAACGAGGATGATCGATGTGCCGATCGTGTTCAAGGATGTGCAGATCAGAACACAGGTCCCCCGTCAACGCCAAGTCCACATCGGCAGCCGCAACGGCCCCATCGAGCAGCGGTGGGGGATGGAGGACACCAACCAACCCAAAGTCGGGGTCAGTTACTCCGCGGACGAATACAAACGCCTGTTCGCCCGCCCCGAGCCTGTTGCGGGTGAGGTATACGAGGAAGTTGTAGAGGACGATGAGTAATCTTATCAGATCCAATGACTCCAGATCATACTGGTCTGATAGTGATTCAGTATCCGAACGCGTTGGAGCAGGTCATGAATGGCAAGATATAGTGATGGCATCGTGATGTGCGCGCACGAAAAAACCTGCACTTGCGTGCAGGTTTTTCATCGGCCTTTGACCGGTGAACAGTTGGGTCCATCTTCACGACTTGTTACCAAGCCATTATCCGCCGACTGAACCTCGCGAGAGATCAGTTGATGGCGGGCGAGAGTGTGCTCATGGGATCTCGATTCGGTTCTCACCGAGATGGTTGCTGACTGATTCCACACTGTGGTTTCAGATCAGTTTTCCATACAATCGAGTCTAAGGAAATCCCTTAGAAAGGAGGTGATCCAGCCGCAGGTTCTCCTACGGCTACCTTGTTACGACTTCGTCCCAGTCACCACTCTTGCCGTAGGCACCCCTGAAACGAGGTGACTTCGGGCACTAGCAGCTTCCATGACGTGACGGGCGGTGTGTACAAGGCTCAGGAACGTATTCACCGCGTCGTAGCTGATACGCGATTACTAGCGATTCCGGCTTCAAGCAGGCGAATTTCAGCCTGCTATCCGAACTGGGGCACGGTTTTTGCGATTTGCTCCACCTCGCGGTATCGCATCGCTTTGTCCGTACCATTGTAGCACGTTTGCATCCCTGGGCATAAAGGCCATGAGGACTTGACGTCATCCCCACCTTCCTCCGGTTTGACACCGGCAGTCTCGCTAGAGTCCTCGCCATAACGCGTTAGTAACTAACGATAGGGGTTGCGCTCGTTAAGGGACTTAACCCGACACTTCACAGCACGAGCTGACGACAGCCATGCAGCACCTGTGTATGTTCCACCCAAGGGCGTCACTCTTGTTTCCAAGAGCTAATCCATACATGTCAAGCCCAGGTAAGGTTCTTCGCGTTGCCTCGAATTAAGCAACATGCTCCACCGCTTGTGTGAGCCCCCGTCAATTCCTTTGAGTTTTAGCCTTGCGACCGTACTCCCCAGGCGGCACACTTACCAGTTTACCTTCGGCCGCGAGAACATGAGAGTTCCCGCGACCTAGTGTGCATCGTTTACGGCGTGGACTACCGGGGTATCTAATCCCGTTCGCTACCCACGCTTTCGTACCTGAGCGTCAGAACATGCCCAGTCAGCTGCCTTCGCCATTGGCGTTCCGATGTATATCTACGCATTTCACCGCTCCACACATCGTTCCACTGACCCCTACATGTCTCAAGACTTGTGGTTTACTCTGCAGTTCCACGGTTAAGCCGTGGGATTTCACAAAATACCTACAAGTCCGCCTGCGTACGCTTTAAGCCCAGTGATTCCGATTAACGCTCGGGCCTTCAGTATTACCGCGGCTGCTGGCACTGAATTAGCCGGCCCTTCCTCTGGGTCTGGTCAGTATTCCTAGACCCTGACAGTGGTTTACACATCGAAGATGCTTGATCCCACACGCGGCATTGCTCCGTCAGGCTTTCGCCCATTGCGGAAGATTCGTTACTGCAGCCTCCCGTAGGAGTCCGGGCAGTGTCTCAGTCCCGATGCGGCGGGTCATGCTCTCACACCCGCTACCCGTCTTCGGCTTGGTGAGCCGTTACCTCACCAACTACCTGATAGGAGAATCGCTGCTCCCAAGGCGGTAAACCTTTCCTCCGTAGAGCACATGGGGTATTACCTTCCGTTTCCAGAAGCTATCCCCCACCTTGGGGTACATTCGATTCTATTCCTCGCCCTTTCGCCACTCTCCCCGAAGGGATCGTTCGACTTGCATGTTTTAGCCATGCCGCCAGCGTTCAATCTGAGCCAGGATCAAACTCTTCAATTGATTTATTGTTGCACAGCCTTCCGAAGAAGACCGATTCGCATCAAAAGAAGCCGATCCGACTATTCCCGCCCGTGCTCCAAAGGAGGCGGTGCGGGTTGGTCATTTCACACAAGAACAAGTTCTCATGTGTCCGAGACGGCAAATCTCGGAAGCGTTCATCACTCTTAGTGATTGTCCAATAAAGATTGGGGCATCCACTAGCACAAGAATGTGAACGATGGTTCAGCTGTGAAACTGACCCATCAACATTTCTGTTAGACCCTCATATGCCCCGTCAAGGACCCGATTGTGCATCGGTATGAAGGCCTCACATTCTCGCGGTGGACCCAACTGTTCACTTGTCAAAGAGGCCGACGCGTTCGAGCATCAAGCTCGATTTGTCGTTGCCGCCGTTCTTGGTGGCGGGGGAAAGCATAGACCGCATCCCCGCATTGTCAAACGAGGAGGGCAAACATCTTGTTCAATTTCTCAAGTTTCCACAACATCTTTCTGCCACTCTTCCAGCAAAGCCCACAACGGTATCAGATAGAGGCCAGAATCACAAGGATTTACATCGTTTCACGCCGGTTTCGACCTTGCGCAACCCCGACGGAACAAACCCAAATCGCGGTTTCTGAGCCGTGACCCCGTTTGGGGGAGATACCGGATCGCAAAGCCTTAGACGCGGCCGTGAAGGTCGCGCCGGTTGTCCGGACATCATCGATCAGCACCCAAACCCGGACCGGGGCCCGATTCTTTCTGATGGCGTCGTGGATGGCCTTTGGTCGCACACGGAACGCGTTTTTCATGTTCCGGGCCCGAGCTGTAGAGGAAAGCCCGACTTGCTCGGGACGGTGGAGTGCTCGGAGAGCTTTGCAGATACGAATATCCGAAGCTTCAGATGCCGCTTGGGCCAAAACCTGGGTGTGATCGACTCCACGCCGGATCCTCCGCAGCGGATGCATCGGGATCGGAACGATGCGGACTGAGCTGATAGGGATCTGGGAGTGGTCAACTTGTTTGCGGATGAGTTGACCAAGCATGCTGCCCAGTGCACGCCCCCCCGGTCGCCATGCTTTGAACTTGAGGGCAAGGACCTCACGCCGGATCTCGTCCTTGTAGGCACTCAGCCGCATCGCACGATCCCAGGGGAGTTTGGTCGCTCGACAGGCCGCGCAGCCCTCCCCATCCTGCTCGTGGGGACCCACATTCCCTGCACAGCGCCAGCAGAAGGATTCAAAGGCGTCGGGAGCCCATTGATTCCTTGATGCCCAGCGATCGAATGAGAGTCCAACCCGCCCGAGCAGATCCGTCTCGATCGAATCGATCAGGCGTTCGAACGGACTGATCGAGGGTGGTGGGGGTGGGGCAGTTACGGGCTGCTCGTCGGTCTGGCGCGGAGGCCAGTGGAAGAGATCTGTTGGAGGTGATTCAAGACTCATCGCTCAAACGATCGGTCACACCCGCGGAGTTGGCGTTGAGTTTCTTGCGGATCAGTTCCGCCCTTGCCGTGCGTCGCTGTTGCTGAGTCAGCGCTTGACCAAGTGTCCGTTGAAGATGCATCGGCTGCGTCGCGAGCAAGAGCACATGGATGGACTCGATGGTTACATCGGGGATGATCCCGCTGAGCACGCCGAACCTCACGAGGCTGAGCAGTTCCATCGCTTCGTCGGTTTTGATTGATCGTGCGTACCTGAGCGTGCCCAATGCCCGCCATGCTTGATCCTCGAGCAGCTCACGGCGTTTGGAAATGATGCTCTGGCGTGCAGTTCGTTCGTATCCGACGATTTTGGGGATGATGTCCTGCTCCATCTCGCGAAGGAGCATGTCGTCGGACTTCCCGAGCGTGGTTTGGTTGGAAACCTGATAAAACTCACCGGGCGAATCTGAACCCTCACCATAGAAGCCACGGACAGCGAGGCCCATGTCCCGCGCCGCTCTGCGGACTTTCTCGATCTCCCCGGTCATCTTGAGCGCGGGTAGATGGAGCATGACGCTCAATCGCAGCCCTGTCCCAACATTCGTTGGGCATGCGGTCAGATACCCGAATCGGGGGTGGTATGCATAATCAATCCCGTTCTCGATAAGGTCATCGTATTCGTTCGCCTCCAGGAGACAGGCTCCCAGCGCGAGCCCCGATTTCATCGCCTGCAACCGGATGTGATCTTCCTCGTTGATCATGATGCTCACGCGTTCATCGGGTATGAGCACCGCGACACCGCGTGGCTCATCGAGCCCGCCCTGTCCATCGGAGAGTTTTCCACGCGAATGCTGGCGGGACATGAGCTGGCGTTCAACCAGCAGATCTCTGTCCTCGCGTTGCACCTTGTGCAGATCGATCCAGAGGAACCGTGTCGGCGTCTGGGTCTGCATGTTGAGGATGCGTGCTTTGCATGCTTCGAGGATCTGTGCGCGATCGATCCGCGAGGCCTGCGGCGTGAACGGGAAACCCGCGATATTTCGCGCAAGACGAACGCGTGAAGACATCACGACATCCGAGGCGTTACCTACGCCCTTCAGCCATTCAGCATTATTCGCAAAGGCGGCTTGTTGCATCGCTCGTCCTTGATGACGCGTGTGTGTGGGTGAGGGTGCTCAGCCGTTGTTCGACTCGATCTGCTCGTTCGCGCCTTTCATGGGGCGTGGCTCGATCTCCGAACTTGCGAGGGTGGTGAGACGAGTGAGTTCATCTCGGAGCATCGCGGCTTGCTCATACTCTTCATCGTGAATTGACTTCGCGAGACGCTGACGGAGCGATTCGAGTCTTTCTTCTCGCTGGCGCACATCGCCAAGGAGTGATTCGAGCCTCGACTGATCGCCGTGCGATTTACAGTTGTGGAGGGCACGCTTCGGCACCTTGCCGACATGGTTGCATCCACCCTCGTGGGCTCGTTCAATCATCGGGCCAATTCGATCACAGAATGTTTGGTAGCATGCCGGGCAGCCGAGGAGACCATGCTTTTTGAAGTGTGTGAAGCTCAACCCGCATCCGACGCAATTTGTGGGAGACTTCGGTGCCTTGGCACGGATTTTCTCGCTGGGTGCGTCGTGCTGTTCGGTGTTCGACACCGCGTCATCGGGTGTGCCCTTGTGCGACTGCGTCAGGGCCTGCCCCATGATGTAGTTCGTCGTGGAAATGAGCTGGTCGATCGGGATATACGGATCGGAACTCACGCCTTGTTCACGAGCGCAGAACTCGCATAAGTGCCGTTCCACCTTGCGTTTATCGCTGGTGATAATGACTTCGTGGATTGTCGCCTCGTGCTTGCCGCATTCGCAGAGCATCCTGTGCCCTCCCTGTGTCGGATCCATCCCGGACGAGCCTGAACCCTATTAGTATACAGGGTTTGGGACAAAAACGAAACACCCCATCGGAGATCGATGGGGTGTATTTGATCTTTCTTCAACCTGAAAACACAGGTGCTCAGCCTTCTGAGGCCTGCTTCTGCTGACGGGTGTACCCGTACTTCCGCTTCAGGGGCTTCTCAACGAGACCCGAGCGGATCGCGTGGGCGGAAACATAGACCCGCTTCGTGGTCTTTGATCCGTCTTCATTGGTGATGACCGCATTGACCTTCTGGAGGTTGGGCTTGAAGGTGCGCTTGGTCACCCCGGTGGTCTTGAGACCGAAACCGCCCTTGCTGATCTTCGCACCGCCGTAGGCCTTCTTGTTGCCTGAGGTGGTCTTTTTTCCGGTGTAGTGGCATTCGTAAGGCATGATCTTCACCTCTGTTCATTGACCCGCTCTGGGTAATGGGTCGTGATGATAGCCCTCGATCAGGACAATTCCAACATGTACGCGGGAGCAAATTCAGATCCTCCAAGATGATGCACGCGTTCTCTTGCAGTTTTGATTTCTCAGATGAGAAAATATGCCATTTGTATTTGAAATTGAGTCTCAGTTGCAATTAGATGGGGGCGTCGATCCTGGTTTCGTTCACCGGGTCATCACTTCGCTCATCAATCTGGTAGGAGAAATCCAGATGTTCACTCCACGATTCCCCATTTCGATGTTCGTCCTTGGTGCCGTCGCTTCCCCGTTGGTCGCGGGGACGACCGTGTACACTGATCGCGATTACATGACTTCAGGGTTCTTCAGTATGGACCCCGCCGTCCGAGGTGATAATGACGGGCGTGCCGTCAATAGGGTCTCCACGATCCAACCATTTGGCGTGTTTAACGAGAACACCTATCTCGAGTTCAACGCCTTCGACTGGGGGGCGCTTGGCGGGCCTGTTGAATCGGCCGTCTTCCGTATTGAGGTCGTCTCCGGCGGGTTTGGTGCCGACTCAGACTCGGAGAACCCCTTCCTGATCTCAGCCCATTCGCTCACGCAAGATCCGTGGACCACGATCGATCCATCCCTGTTCTCTGGGGCCGGGTCATACCAGGACTTCGCAAGCAGCCATATCAACACCGGCTCGGTCGTCTCCAGCACCAGCGTCGCAGGTGCTGGCGTGTACGAGTGGGACCTGACGGCTCTGGTCAACGATTGGATCCTCAACGGGGACGCGAACTATGCCCAGACAATCGCGCTCTCTGGGATCCTCGATACCTCTGGCGGGACCTTCCTTCAGGGGGTGGTGAACTCTACCAACCCGGGGCTGACGGGCTCGGAGACGATCGGGCAGATCGTCATTGTTCCAACGCCCGCAGGGATGATCTCGTTCGCAGCGTTCGGTGTCATCGCGTCACGCCGGCGTCGGTGCTGATCTGGAGGGGGAATGTGCTGGGTATCACGCGATGTGATCTCCACCGACATGTCGCGTGCGTGTTGCTCACCCAGCATCCCTGACCCGGACCGTGCTTGCACGGTCCGGGTTTTTCATATCACGACGCTGCGCTCAAAAACGGCAACCGCCCGAGGAGCCGGATGTCTCCTCGGGCGGTGATGTCCCGTATGTTTCGGGTGCCTTGGTGTGGGTCGGATTAGTTATTTGAAGCCATCGGCTTGCTCGGCTGCGCCACTTCCGGGGTGATTTCGATCACGGTCGGCTCGATCAGGAGCTGATCGGGCTGCTCGAAGTTCTGTACACGCCCTTCCTGATCGATGATGAACTTGGCCTCATCGATGTAGTTGGTCGCGTTGTTCTTCTTGGTAATCGACTCGATGCGTGAGCGCTGCTCTTCGCGGATCTGTGAGAGTCGCGAGTTGAGCTGGTCGAGCGAGTTCGCCTGGAAGCGTGAGTGCTCGTCGATCGTGGCTTGACGGTCTTCCATCATGTCGATCATGCGATCGTTGCGTGCGATGGAATCGATCTGGGCGTCGAGCTGCACGAGCTTCGCCTGGAACTCATCCTGCTCGGTGGTCAGACGCTCATGGAGCTCTGCGAGCTGGGATTCCTGATCGCGGAGGTACCCGAGATCGGCGTGGAGGTCCTGAGCACGCGATGCGTACAGATTGCGGTTCTGCTCGATCTGCTGACGCTTTGCGTATGCGTCATCGAGGTCGACCGGCTGATTGTTGAAGCTGATGCGGACGATCGCGCCGGGGTTGGCGTCTTGGGTGACGCGTGCCTGTGCAATCTGAGAGTCGACGACTTCGAGATCGCCGCTTGCGAGTTCAACGACTTTCGTTGCGATCTTGAGTTCGCGATCGAGCTGGGCGATCTGGGTCTGAACCTCGCTCAGGTCTGAGCGGACTTCCGCGATCTTCCCTGGGTACTGGGCTTCGAGCTTCTTGATCTGTGCTCGCAGCAGGACGGGGTCATCGATGTTGTCGTCGATAACGCTGACGATATTGCCCCGGGTCTGCTGGACGAGTGCGCCCACACGGTGCGGCCCGGCGACGGCGACCAGGACACCACCGGCGAGGGCGGTGATCACGACGCCGCGTACTACTGTTTTGCCAATGCATCCCATGATTGCCTCCAAGTGCTTCTGAGCCGAGCCGTTGTTTCCTGCAAATGCTCGGCGGGATTTTGTCATGCCGGTATTGGTTTTACCCGGCGAGTGTTTGTTCGTTTCGAGCCGCGATGGCCCGATGGAGAGTGAGTGGGAATGCGACGCGGGCAATTTCACATCACGAAGAAAATTTCTCGATCCTGAGCGTGTGTTGCAGTGAAAGCCGGGTTTAGACCCGATAAGTGGGTATTTTGCACCCTGAACTATCTTTACTGGGTACAAACTCGGTAGAGTGTGGGACTGAAACCTGCCCAGTGTTTCTCGGAAGAAACCCGCGGATCGGCGCGAGGATCGCGCCGGAGAGGGTCTTACGCATGATGACGAATATGACCACCGGGTTCATCGCCCGGCTGCGTGACAACGACGAAGCCGCTTGGTTTGAACTCTGGGAAACCTTCGGGCCAGTAATCCGGGTTCAGCTCTCCCGCTGGGGACGCGGGCGCATCGGGGTGGAAACCGTTCGGGATCTTTCGCAGGAAACCCTCGCAGCACTTTCAAACTCCATCGATCGGTATGATCCTGCGAGGGGAGCAAGGTTCAGCACCTGGCTGCTTGCGATCGCAAAGCATGTGCTCGGCGACGAAATCGATCGACGAATGGCCCTCAAAAGGGGTGGGGGGAAGGCAAACGCCCAGTTCGACGAATCCTGGATGAAAGCTGACGCATCACAAGGCGTTGATGCCCAGTACGAGACATCGATCTTCTGTGCCAAGGTCGAAGCCGCGATCCGCATGGTTGAGCGGGAAACGGACTTTACGGACTTCTCCATTTATCGCATGCGGGTCCTGGACGGTCAGTCCGGAAAAGAGGTCGCGTCCGCGATCGGAGTCAGTGAACCCACAATCTCGCGTCGTCTCACCAAGATACGGGGCGTGCTGCGTTCGAGGTTGGGCGAGGTGATCTCAACATATTCCTTCACAAAGGAAGAACTCGAGGAAGCAGAGCGAAACGGGCTGTCACTGAATCCCAACAGTGAGGGCGGCGGGGAGGCCGGCCCAGCTGATAAATCCGCGGATGCCATGTTCGACGAGGCAATCGCAGAAATCTACCACCGGCAGATGCAGCTGCGTGCTGAGGACGAGCAGTCCCTCTTGGGATAATCGTTCCGGACTCGCAGCTCGAAGGGGCAGCGAATCATGAGTGTGGCCACCTTAGTCACCGTACTCCTTGCAATCCTCGCGGGTGCCTTTGCGCTTGCCGCGATCATTTTCCTGATTGGCAAGATCTTTGGATTCACCTTCCTGATTCTCGGGAATATCTTCCGATTCATCGGCGCGGAAGTTACAGATGTGCTCCGGTTTGTGAGTTCTGTGCTCGCCAGCGTGCTCTTTGCCCCGTTGGTGGTTCTGAGCATCGTCATCGGACGCTGGTCCGCATCGAAGCATTACGCCGGTTCGCTGATGGATGAGCTCCGCGGCGCGACGCGCTGCGTGTACCGCTTCTTCATCGGTAACCCCGCACGCCTGTTCGGTCTCGGCGGTGCACTCGAGGGTGTTGAACGCCGCGTCCCGGATGCGATGGCCGCGGCGCCAACGCGCGACAAGCCGAGCAAGAAGCGCGTCGGGATGTTCGAGGGATACAAGATTGTCGGTTCGCTCAAGGGTGGCGGATCTGGCGGCAAACTCTATATCGCGGAGCCCGATGAGGTGAAGCGTGCTGTTTTCGCCAAGCGCAAGCTCGGCGAGGTCGATCAGGTCGTCATCAAGGTCTTTTCACTCAACGATGGGTCGAGTCTGCCTCAGATCGTTCGCGAGAGTCGGGCGCTCGATGCGGCACGCCAGTTGGGGCTCGTCCTTGAGCATGAGATGTCGCCAGATCGCTTTTACTATGTGATGCGCTATGTGCCTGGTGAGTCATTGTCTGTTGTGACCCAGCGCATGCACACCCTGAGCCCTGCCGATGGGCTCGGCGACAGCGAAATGGGCAAGGCGATGGGTTACATGCGTGACCTGCTCGTCGCGCTCGATACCTATCACAACGCGGAGCTCTGGCACAAGGATGTGAAGCCCGACAATATCATCGTCGATGGGCGCGAGGACCATGCGCACGCACACCTGGTCGACTTTGGGCTCGTCACACCTATGCGATCCGCAATGACCCTCACGACTCATGGCACGGAGTACTTCCGTGACCCGGAACTCGTTCGTCAGGCCCTGCGTGGCGTGAAGGTCCATCAGATCGATGGTTCGAAGTTCGATGTGTACGCCGCGGGCGCGGTGCTTTACTCGATGATCGAGAACTCATTCCCCGCCCACGGCGGATTGTCACAGATCACCAAGAGATGCCCTGAGGCGCTGCGTTGGATCGTGCGTCGGGCCATGGCCGAGTACGATCGGCGTTACCCGAGCGCGGCAGCGATGCTCGCGGATCTGCGGATAGTCATGGAATCGTCCGATCCGTTCTCGCTCAAGCCGATCGATCTCCCGAGTGTCGCGGAGGGTGATGCTGCTGCAGAAGATATGGTCGAGACGATCCCTGCCCCAGAGTGGGACGATAGTGTCCAGCCGGATTTCGCACGCCGTGCGGGCTCACCCCTGCCGCCGCGGATGAATCCGAACAAGCCCAAGCAAGAGCGTGTGGGGCGTCCGAGTACCGTGACTGACTTCTGGTCAGGGCGGTACACCATCTCGGGCTCGCCCATCGCGACGCCTCATAAGAAGAAGAGCAAAAACGGATCAAAGAAGAAACGATTTGTTGTGGCCGCGGGTGTCGGAAAAGACGGCCCGTTCATGAATGTCAACGACAATCCAGTCGGTCGTCGACCGTTGCGTGATCCCAACGATCGTCGCCCGGCACGCGAACAGGTGAAGAGTGCGCGTGCACGCGCCGAGCTACGCCGCGCAAATGCTGCCAAGCGGATCCGCTCCGCACGCGCACGCCGTGGGAATCGGAAGTCTGATTATTCAAACACCCCCGGTGCTGCCGTGGTGTTCGGTGGACTCTTGGGAATCGCGGTACTCTTTGGGTTGGGAATCGTGGGGATTGCGGTCGTGAAGTCAGGGATGGAACAGAGCAAGGTGTCCCAGTACACGCATGCAGATTCTCATGGCAGCGTCGCGATCGCACATAGCGGTGACGGCAAGTTTGGCTCTGATCACAAGCACTACGACGATGATTATGAGACTCCAGATATCGACCCGGCCGTGATGCTGGCGGATGCGGTTGCGGTGCATCAGATCGATGCAGAACTGCTTCTCATACCGATGCTCCCACAGCCAATCGAGCCCGAGCTGATGAACGAACTCGTCAACGGGACCAAGGCGATGGAAGCCGCGGGTGTCTCATTCATCGGATCGATCTTGCCTGATGTCGAGGATGAGTATTCCATCGAACTGATTGCGCAGCTCCAGAACTCGATCGGGACCACCCCGATCGACTCACACGAGTTTCACGAGATGGTGCAGGACTGGTTGCTTGCGATGCCGTTCGATGGCGTGCTCGTGCTCTACAACCCGCCAGTCGATTCCGGACACACAGGTGAGCGTGCGTTTCTCATTACAGATCAGTTCTTTTCGGATCACGCCCTGGGATACGAAACGGTCCCGGTATTGCTTCATGAACTCGCTCAAAACGGGTATGACCAAGACTAAATGAATCAATCAGATCACCCACGGCGCGACACTTCGATCAAACGATCGAGTGTCGCGTTTGTCGTTCCGGTGTCGAGCGCATCCTGCGCTAGTGCAATACCCTGCTCGATCGAGTCGCACGCACCCGCGACGACGAGTGCCGCGCCGGCGCTGAGGGTGACCATATCCCGGTACGGACTGGGATTGCCCGCGAAGATATCCCGGATGACTTCGGCGCTGTGCTCAACGCTCGTTGCCTGAAGCTGATCGAGACCCACGCGATCCAGCCCAAGGTCCACCGCGTCGATGGTTTCTTCACTGAGGGAGCCATCGCGGACATGCATAATGCGGGTCGGTGCCGTGGTAGAGAGCTCATCGAGCCCGTCCGTCGAGTGCACGACCATCGCACGGGCTGCTCCAAGGTTTGCCAGGGTCTGGGCCATCGGCTCGACGAGCGCGTTGTCGTAGACTCCGATGAGCTGCCGATCCGCTCCGGCGGGGTTCGTGAGGGGCCCCAGAGCGTTGAAGATTGTGGGGAATCCGAGCGATCGTCGCGGCCCGATCGCGTGTTTCATGGCGGGGTGATGGTGGATTGCAAAGCAGAAACAGACCCCGGCTTCCTGCAGACAGATCGCCTGTTGTTGCGGGGTCGCATCGACCTGCACACCCAGCGTCTGGAGAACCTCCGCAGACCCGCGTCCGGTGCGTGAACGGTTGCCGTGCTTCGCGACGACGATACGCGATATACCCGACTCACTCGGCGGCGTTACGGACGCTGCGACGATCGCCGCAGCGGTGGACACATTAAAAGATTTGGGGGCGCCGCCCGTTCCGCAGGTGTCGAGGAGGGCTTCATTGGGTTGCAGGGTGTAGGGGACGCGTTCCACATTGGCCCGCATCGCGCGTGCCGCGCCTGTGAGCGTGGCAGCGTTCGGGGGCATGGTTTGTATCAATGAGAGCAAACCCCCGATCTGCGCCTCGTCAAAGTTCCCGCTCAAGAGCGCGAGGAAGACGGTTTCCGCTTCATTCTCGCCCAAAGGGTGCCCTGCGATGAGGTCGCGGAGGATCAGCGTGATATCGAGAGGGGGGGCGTCATTGCTCATGCATCGAGCGTAGCACGGATCGACCCCGATGGGGTGCATCGTCGTACAGATGGGGGTTGTAGAATAAGGTATCCATGAGCGTGATCTCCACACCCAACTCAGTCCGAGCAGTGACTCGCAGCGCGAGGCGGGCGATCATCCGGCGTGATGCGATGAACCGGGTCGGTTCGTTGCTGTCCGCCGCGTTTGGTATATCGGCGCTCGTGATCCTGATTGAGCGATTATGGATCAGCACACTCGGGCTCTGGTGGATCGTGCCGATTGTGATGGGGGGGCTCGCAGTCTTGTGGGGGTGGGCCGATGCGATCCGAAATGCGCCGAGCATCATGCGTTCGGCCGGGGTGCTCGACGATCGGCTGCAGCTCAACTCCCGACTCCGGGCGGCGATGGAACTGCGATCCGAAGTGGATAACTCGGGCTTTGTGGAACTCGCGATTCGTGACGCGGAGACCCTCGCATCCTCGGTCAACGCGAGTGCGGCACTCCCCGAGCAAAGGACCAAGCCCTACTGGTACGCCGGATTTGCAGCAGCTGTATGCGTTGCGATCGGGGTCTGGGTGCCGACGCGTGCAAAATCGAACCCCGTTCCAACGCCTGTCCCGCCAGCGAGGGCGATGGCTGAGATCGAGACGGCCGAGGAGATCACACGCGAAATCAAGCAGAGTGAAGACACGCCCGAATCTGTACGCGAGCAGCTCGAAGAGCTCGAAGATCTCAAGAAAGAGCTGTCTCAGGGGGTGACGAACGAGCAGGAGGCGGACGCCCGAACCGCGGCGAAGTTGGAAGAGATCGCGGACTCCATGGAGCAATCCGCGTCCGAATCGAAGGGGCAGGCGGACGCGATGAGTGAATCGCTCGAGTCGCTCCTGAACCGGAAGCAAGCCGAGCAGGAGCAGTGGGATCCGCGTGTCGAGGAGTTCGCGGAATCACTTGAGCAGCAGAAGTTCGAGAGCGCGGCCGAGCAGATCGACGAACTGAACCGGGTGATGGAATCAATGACCCCAGAGCAGCGAGAGCAGATCGCGGAACAACTCGAAGAAATCGCGAATGCAATCGATCCACAGGACATCGAAGAACCTGCCGAACCGACTCCTGGATCAGACCCGGAACTGAGTGACGCGATGCGCGAGCAGGCGGAGCAGATGAGGGAGCAAAGCCCCGTTGAAGAGTCGTCTGAGTCCCAGCCGCAGCCCGGGCCCGAATCGGATCAGGCGGAGGAACCTCAGCAGCAAGACCAAACTCGAAGCAATGACCAGCAGGATGAAGCCGATCCGGAACCCAGTGATCCGGAACCCAGTGATCCGGAATCCAGTGATTCGGAATCCAGCGAACAGGATCAAAGCGAGCAACAGCAAGAACAAGGCGATCAGCCCACCGAGCAGCAGCAACAGGAGAACCAGACGCAGAACGAGCAGGGCTCGGAGCAATCGCAGCAAAGCGAAGAGGGAAGCGAGCAGAGCGAACAGCCAACCGAGCAGCCAACCGGGCAAACCACCCCGGAGCAGGGAAATGAGCAGCAGCCCGCGCCGCGCGAAGGAGAGGAACAAAGACAGCAGCAATCTCCCGAAACACTATCGGGTGATGAGCAGTCCCAGCGAGAAGGCGATGAACAGGTTCGCGAAGAGCGCGGTGATCAGGGCGAGCCACGCGAAGCGGAATCCCCGGACGACCAAGAGGGTGGTGAACATCGCGAGCAGGCGTCCGAGGAGGACCCGCAAGGCGATCAGCAGCAGGAGCAAGAGCAATCACCACGCTCAAACGAATCGCTCGAAGAGCGCCTGCGTCAGATGGAACGACAGCAACGCCAGTCTCAAAGCCAACGCGAGCGGGCGGAACAGTTGCGCGAGCAGGCAGAGCGTTTGATCAGTCGTGATCCGTCCGAGGAAGAGGGCCAGGGCGCACGCAGAGCACCGGACCGGACCACGCCCCCGGAGATGAATGAGGGTGGCGGGAATGGCGAGCGCGATCCGAATACACCCGACTCAACCCCGAGCGGGACTGATTCAGAGTTCGTCCCGGTCGATGCACGCGATCAGGAAAATGACGCGGAAGGCAAGCCCATCGGTGAGTGGTACGCGCCCGATGGAGAGTCTGTCGCGCCGGGGACGAACGAACAGACCGCCCAGCGGTTCCGGCGCGCATCGCAGGAAGCACAACGAGCCGTGGATGAGCAGCAGGTGCCGCGTCGATATCGGCATTTGATTCGCGAAGTGTTCCAACGCGTCCAGGAACGCGCGGACAAGATGGATGGCTCAGGTACGATTGCGCCTCAGGGGCAGGATGCGGTGCCGAGTAGCCAGAAATCTTCAGGAACGGAATCGAGCGGGTGAATCTGCATATAGACCATCCCGTCTGGTTGGCGCTCGCGGGCGTGGGGCTTCTCAGCGCGATCCTCGGGTGGCGAATGATGGTGGGAATCCCGAAAGGGCGACGCGCGATGGCAGTCATATCGCGTGCGTTGCTATTGATCGCACTCTCGCTCGCGATGAGTGGCGTGTACCAGATCGAGGAGGCCGACGAACTGACCGTGATCGGTGTCGTCGATGTCTCTGGATCCGTGCAGAGTTTCGGATCGTTCGGCACTGATGATCTCGGGCAACGGGTGGATATCGATCAAGCAGCACGGGCTTTTCTTGCGAGTTCGATCGGTGAAAAAGCGGATGAAGACCGGCTCGGGATCGTCGCGTTCGATGGAACGTCATCGGTGGTCGCGGCGCCCTCGCGTGCGGGGGTGCTCGATCGATCGATCGAGAAAACACCGGTCGATGGCACCGATCTCTCGGGGGCGATCGAGTTGGCAAGAACGCTCGTGCCGACAAGTTCCAACACGCGTCTGATCGTGTTCAGCGACGGTCGATCCACCCAAAGCGGGCTCGATCGGATCCCCGGCGATGTCCAGATCGATGTCGTCCCCATCCGATACCAGATCGAAGATGAGGTCGTTGTTGAATCCATCGAGGTCCCCACCCGGGCGCTGCCGGGAGCACAAGTTGAGGCACGCGTCGTCATCCGATCGCTCGGGCGATCGTCGGGCGAACTGCGGATCACGGACAACGGCGAAGCGGTCGATCTCAACGGCTCTGCCCCCGGCAGTGCCATGCGGGTCAATCTTGAACCGGGTCAGCGCGTGCTTATGGTCCCCATGACGCTCGGCGCGTCTCGCGTCCACCGGTTCGAGGCCAGATACCTCCCCGACGAAATCGGCGAGGGCACCGGCGTGTTCGCGGGCGATACGAGCCTGCAGAACAACCGCGCCGGTGGGGTCACCATGATGCGAACACGCGGGCGCGTGCTCGTCGTTTCACCCGACGGCAACAAGCCGAGCGCAGAGGGCGCAGAGCTCCTGCGGGTCCTGCGTGACGCGGAATGGGAGGTCGACGCACGCATCCCCAATGTGTTCCCCACCGAGCTGCTCGAGCTCGAGTCATTCGACCTGGTGGTCCTTGTCAACACACCCCTCGACGCGATGCCCACGCAGGCGGACACGCTCCTGATTACCTACACGCAGGAGCTGGGCGGGGGTGTGGTCTTCGTCGGCGGGCGCGAGGCGCTGGGCGCGGGCGGGTGGCAGGGATCCGAGATCGAGCAGATCCTCCCCGTCAAGCTCGATGTTCCCGATGATGTCGTGGTGCCTTCTGTCGCGGTGGTGATCGTGCTCGATTCTTCCGGATCGATGCGTGACAGCGTTGGCGGGTTCCGGACGCAGCAGGAGATTGCCAACGAATCCGCAGCTGCGGCGTTCGAGGTGCTCGACGAGAATGACCTGATCGGTGTCGTTGCATTCAATAACGGCGCCCGCGAAATCGTCCCCATGGGGCCGAACAATCGTCCCGACGATACACGAGTGCGAATCGAGTCGATCAGCTCG
The DNA here is from genome assembly GCA_965216865.1 of Phycisphaerales bacterium. Taxonomy (GTDB): domain Bacteria; phylum Planctomycetota; class Phycisphaerae; order Phycisphaerales; family UBA1924; genus UBA1924. Next base: position 576,454 of record OZ244206.1, on the reverse strand, counting down.
GGCGGCGGGACCAACATCGGCGCTGGTTTGCGTCGCGCTCGGGATATGCTCGCAGGCGTCGAAGCGGGGAGCAAGCACATCGTGCTCCTCTCCGATGGCGAATCGATGAATCCGGAGGAACTTCCTGGTCTCGCGGACGCGCTAGGCGAGCTTGGGATCAAGGTCTCCACGATCGCGGTGGGGGATGAAGCAGATACGCGATCCATGCGTGAGATCGCGGTGCGATCGGAAGGCGCGTTCTATCGCGTCCTCAACGCATCTATCCTCCCAAGAATATTCCTCAAGGCGATCCGCATCGTCCGTGCTCCGATGATCCGCGAGGGCAACTTCGATCCGATCGTGCTCGACCCCGTCTCCGTCGCGACGGGACCGCTGGGCGATCTCCCAATGCTCGGCGGGTTGGTCATGACCGATCGCATCGACGATGATCCACGCGTGCAGACGCCGATTGTTTCGCCTAAGGGCGAGCCCGTGCTCGCATACCACCAGACGGAGCTCGGGCGGGTCGCGGTGTTTACTTCTGATGTCTCGACCTGGTCGCGTCAGTGGATCGGCGATCCGATCTTCGCGCGATTCTGGAGCACGCTCAGCGCCTGGGCGATGCGCAACAGCGACGAAGCGCCGGGCGAGCTCGCAATACGAATCGAGGGTACCAGCGCGATAATTGAGTACGACGCGATCGACGAGCAGGGTGCGCCGATCGACGGGCTGGACATCGGCGTGCAGGTCTACGACGCATCGGGCAACGCGCAGGAGTTGTCGTTGACCCAGGTCGGCGCGGGGCAGTATCGTGCACAGACGCCATCTTTGTCGCCGGGCGTGCATGTCGTCATCGCGTCCCCAACCCTCGACGGCGATCCGCTTGCGCCAACCATCGCAGGGCTCGAAGTCTCCGGTTCGGCCGAATACACGCACCTGAGCGCGAACCCCGATGCGCTCATGGCGCTGGCACAGCGATCGGGCGGGCGGGTCTTTGAACTCGGTGATACCGGCCAGGCAGACCTCTTTTCACGCGAAGGACTCGCGATCCGCCGCTCGCTCCAGCCCGTCTGGACGACACTCATCGCGATCGCGTTCGTGCTGTTTCTGATCGATCTGGCGATGCGTCGCGTCGCGTTCGATCGTTGGGTGGCGCAGGCGCGAGAGGACACGATCGCCGCGGCGCGGACGATCCGAGGCGAGCAACTCCAACAGGCATTCGCGACGCGTCAGCAGGCGCGGGCGAGTGCGCCCGAGACGCCGGATATTGATCGCTCGCCGATGATGCGTGCGAAGCCGGAGACAAAGTCAGAGTCCGAGCCGAAGGCAGAAGAAACCAAGAGCGACAACCCGCTGCTCGCGGCGAAGCGTCGGGCGCGGGAGCAGTTTTATGATTAATCAGCTGAAGTGGCCGGGCCAGATCGATTCAAGATTGGATCGATCTTCGATGGGTAGATGATCCCGCCAGATATTGATCAGCGCTAGATAGACATCATCTGGTTTGCCTTCGAAGTGAGTGGACTGCTCGAGTTCCAAACAGAGCGCGAGGAAACGTGCGACACATCTCCGCTGAGATTTGTTGAGTAGATTGCGCTTCTCATCACTCCACTCGCTTGTGCTCGTCAAGCTAAAGATGATTGAGTCCTGCCCCTTCCACGGATCATGTTCCACACCGTCTATGTCATGGTTGCCCACAGTGAGGTGGTCGATCAAGTACGCAGGAAGGTGATACCGATATCCTATCGGATCGAGAAAAGCGGGGCCGTTCCCGTGAGGGTCGTGCGTTCGAAGATCAACTTCGGACCAGTGCTTGTCGCGCTGCTGAGCACGGATGCGTTTGCATTCTCGTTCGCTTGCTCCCGCATCGAGCGCCTCAACTTCCGCGAGTGATGTCCCGCCTTTGCGCGAGACATCCGAGAATGCTGCACGGATATCTTCCACGAGCGCATCTCGCTTTGCCTGAATCGCGGGGCGGGTTTCATTCATGCGAGCGAGCCAACGCTCGCGTTCTTCCGCCCATTCGTGGTCGTGCATCTCAGATCAGCTCACCATTCAGATTCAGCCGATCCGCAGCCGTGATCTTCGCCCGCACCATCTGCCCGATGTAATCGCTCGGCTTCTTCTCGCCATCAGACGGCACATCAAAGAACACGATCAGGTCGCCGTCGGTCCGTCCGGAGAGCTGGACACTCTCGCCGACGGGGGCCTCATCGAGGACCGCGACGGGTGCCTTGGACGCAGCCCCGTTGATGGTGATCCCGACCATGCCCGAGCCGGGCTTGACGTCGGTGCCACGCTTTTTGTGTTCGCGCCGGCTGAGCCCTTCGACGAAGACATCGAACTCACGCCCGACCTGCTCGCGGGCGATCGAGTCGGAGATCTCCGTCTGCATCGCGAGCAGCTCGTTGTTGCGGACGCGCTTGATCGCGTCGGGGATATCGTCGGGAATCTTGTCGTACGCGACGGTGCCCGGGCGGGGCGAGTACTTGAAGATGAAACAGTTCTTGTAGCGGCTGCGCACGAGCATCTGCTTGGTCAGCTCGTGGTCCTCATCGGTCTCGGTGGGGAACCCGACGATGATGTCACCGCTGAGCATGAGCGGACGCCCGATCTCCGGCTGGTCCAGGTGCTCGCGGACGCGATCGATGAACTCGTTGTACTCTTCGATGGTGTAACCGCGGTTCATCATCTTGAGCATCCGGTTCGAGCCCGTCTGGGCCGGGACATGGATGTAGCGGCAGATGCGCGGGCAATCGCGGATGACCTCGAGGACATCGTTCCCAAAGTCTCGCGGGTAGCTCGTGACGAAGCGCAGGCGCTGAACCGCGGGGACCTCCTCGTGGATGCGGTAGAGCAGGTCTGCGAAGGTTGTGGTGTTCGCGCCCGCGAACGCGTCGCGGTGGTGCGAGCCCTTGTAGGTCCGCCCCTTCTGCGGCTGGAGCACGCCGTCGAGCATGACGGCCGAGTCGTGCTCGTACCGGTAATGGTTCACCGTCTGCCCGAGCAGGGTGATCTCGATGATGCCCGAGTCTGCGAGGGCCTTGATCTCGTCGATGATATGCTGCGGAGGTCGGTGGATCTCCGCGCCGCGGGTGTGCGGCACGACGCAGTAGGTGCAGAACTTATTGCATCCGCGGGTGATGCGGACATACGCGCTGCGTCGCCCGTCGCTGTCGATGGGCGAGACCATGCGTCCCAGATCGAGCGATTCGAGGGAGTCACCGGCAGCAGCGAGGGTCGATGATCGGCGCGATGCGGCCCCCTGCAGGGCAACCTGCTTGGCGCTGCGACGACGGGCGAGATCAGGGTCGCCCTGGGCCAGCGATGATTTGGTGCGTACCGCGTTGTCGAGCAGCTCGGGAAGTTTGTCGAGCTCGGCCGGGCCGCACATGATGTCCACGACGGGCATGCGGGCCATGAGGTCTTTGCCGTCCCGCTCGGCCATGCACCCCAGCACGCCTACGACGAGGTCGGGCTTGTCGTGCTTGGCATTGCGCATATCGCCCAGGCGGGACCAGACCTTCTGCTCGGCCCGTTCACGCACGGAACAGGTGTTGTAGAGGACGATGTCCGCATCCTTGGCATCACGGGTGAAGGTGTACCCGAGCGAGCCGAGTGAGCCCGCGACGAGCTCGGAATCGAGCTCGTTCATCTGACAGCCGAAGGTCTCGAGATATACAGTTTTCTGTGGCATGGACGGGTAGTGTACGCCCAGAACCCCCGATACCCAACCCTTGATCGCAACTTGGGATACACTCGATGCTGTGACGACGATCGAAGACATCCGGGATTGGTTTGGGGAGCTGTCCCTGGCGACCAAGTGCCTGCTGCTGGTAGGGGGGGCGACGGCCCTCGTTATCACGATTGCGCTGTCCCTGCCCCTTCTCCGAATGAACGGGCTCGTGGGAACGGGTGAGCTTGAACTCGCCAGGACGGTGTATGCGACTTGGATCCATGATAACGACCCCGGAGAGCCCTCTGAACAGATCAAGGCCTCTGGCGCGACGATCCAGTCATTTTCTCGCAATCAGGTCGACATGATGCTCGAGGAAAACCGATTCCTCGCCCGGGCGATGCAGCGTTTCAATCAATCCACCACCCGGGTCGAGCACTTTGATGCGGATTGGAGCGGGTGGAACCGGGTGTATCGCTACGCCCGCGCGGTGCGTGACAACAACGCCCAGGTGACCGGTGTTGTCCTGCTGGAGCACCGTGCGGATGGTGCGGGGTGGTTGCTTGTGGTGAATCTGTTGTATGTTTTCATCGCGGGTGCGGTCGTGTTGGCCGTGGCACTGGTGGTCTATGTCACGATTATCAATCGTTTGATCCTGAGCCCGGTCGCATCCCTGCAGAAAACCGCGGAGTTGGTTCGAGACGGGGATCTGGAAACCCGGTGCCAGATTGATACGGGCGACGAGTTTGAAGAACTCGCTGAAACGATCAACCTGATGCTTGCCGCGTTGACGCGACAGCGGGATCAGCTCCGCGACGCGAATAAGGCGATGGACATCAAACTCGCAGAACTCGCGGAGGCCAATACAGCGTTGTTCGAGTCTGCGCGACTCAAGGGCGAGTTCCTCGCGAGCGTGTCGCACGAACTCCGCACGCCTCTGAACGCCATCATTGGGTTTGCGGAACTGCTGCTTGAGATTGCACGCAAAGAAATCGCCGAGGCGGCCGAAGATGATATGGTCCCCACGCCGGGTCCCGGGCGTGAGATGAATCAGGAGTCGGGCGAGCTCAACAAACGCGAACGCTACCTGGTCAACATTGTCAGCGCTGGGCGGACACTCCTGGAGATGATTGAATCCCTGCTTGAGATGGCGAAAATCGAAGCGGGACGCGTCGAGCTCAATCTCGCGCCCATCAGTCTCGGGGATACCTGTCAGGCGCTCGTAGGGCTGATCCATCCGCTCGCGCGCAAGAAGGGCATCACGGTCCGACTCGATGTCTCGCTCGATCTGCCGATTGTCGAGACGGATGCAAAAAAGTTCCAGCAGATCATCTTCAACCTGTTGTCCAACGCGGTGAAGTTCACGGGCAACGAAGGCGATCAGGGGGAGATCATCCTGCGTGCCGAGCCCATGCGCGACGATGGGACGGGTGAAGATCGTGTGCGGATTTCCGTCATCGATAACGGTGAGGGCATCGCGCCCGATGATCAGAAGCGAATCTTCGATAAGTTCCAGCAGGTCGACTCGTCCCACACACGAAAGCACGCTGGTACAGGGCTCGGGCTCGCGATCGTCATGGAACTGGCGAGACTGCTTCAGGGAGAGATCCAGCTTGTGTCCGAGCTCGGATCGGGATCCATGTTCTCGTTGATCATCCCAACGAGCATCGACAAGCATGAGTACGAAGAGGCCAAGCTCGAAGCCAAGTTCCGTGGTGCACTGCGTCCTCCATCGCAGTATGAACGAGTAGAAGACCTTGCTGAAAATGAGGACTCCTCGTCTGCTGACAAAGACGAAGATCAGGAATCGCTGACGCAGCCCGGGTAGTGTCGAATCTCAGGCGATCGCTGCCCGTCCACGAATCGCACGGATACGACATCGATCCGTATCGGGCGAGATTGATACCGCGGCACTTTCTGAATGGACTTCGCAAGGGAGACGAGCTTGGCCCGTTTTCTGGCAGTGATATTGGCGGTCGGGTCGATTCCTTGCGCATCAGTCTTCGCGTATTTGCGTGCTTTCACCTCGACAACCACGATCGTGCCCGTCCGGCGTTCGACACACAGCAGGTCGATCTCGCCGTGAGGCAAACGGACATTCCGCTCAAACGTCCGGATGCCTCGGCGTTTCAGGTATCTCTCCGCGACTCGTTCGCCTTGTCTCCAGACGGATGGTTCACGTCGAGGATGAGATCGATGCCAGAGTCTCATCGCGGAGAGGTTGGTGCATATCGCTCTTCCGCGATCTCGAACAACCGCATCAACACTTCGTCACGCGACGACACGCGTGCACGCTCCTGCAAGCGAGAGAGATACTGATCCCTCGCATCCTCGCGTCGCTCGAAAGTCAGTTCGCGTTGGATCGCAAGCTGAGCGTCGTAGAGCGAGATGACTTCTTGCTCCGTGTCCTCATACAGGATCCAGTAATAACTCGAACCCAACTCGACAGGACCGGCATATTCACCGATCGAGAGGTTGTGGGCCGCATCATTCAGCTCGTCGCGCCCAAAGAACTGGGTCTCCTCGAAGCTGTCCTCAAGCTGCTTCTTCAGGACCCCCTTGGTTTCAGTGCTGTAGTTGTTGAGATCGCTGGTTGCGATCTCAATGAAGGAGTCGCCGTTCTCAAGGCGTCTCGTGATTTCCTTCACGATCTCGTCCTCGTCCTTGAACGCTCGGATAACGCGTAGGACAGCCGAGGGTGGCGGAGCGAACTGATCGATATCGCGTTCGTAACGCTGACGGATATCACGCCAAGACACATTGACCCGCCGATTGATCTCACGGATGAGGGTGAGCTGAACGAGCGTGTCTACTTCTTTCTGACGAAGCGCTTCATCGAGTGTCAGCCCCTCTTGCTCAAGAATGCGCCGCTCAGCGAGCTGCGAGCTCCCAAGGTTCTCCGAGAGCAGGTTGTTGCGGAAGTTGCTCAGAAATGCCTGAAGCCCAACACGCTGCGTTGGGGAGAGTGCCGCGAGCGCCTCGGCTCGGAGCAACTCGTCGGCGATGATGCCATCGAGACGCTGAGCAATGATCCGCCCCGCGCTCGCTCGCCAATCGTTCAGGCTCAGTCGTTGTGCTTCGGCGAGTAAACGATCCTCGATCGGAGAAAAGAACGAGCTTGTGAATACCGGTTTCCCGTTCACATCCCCGATCTTCGCGTCGAGCAGTTGCAATGATCCGGTTCCCTTGTCTCGGGCCGCGGACTGCGTTGGGTTCTCGATCTCGACCGGTCGGGGGATCGGTGCAGATCGGGCGAGGGTCACACCGTCTGCGTTCGTGTTCGATGAGCTTTGCCAAACGGAGTTCTGCCTGCTCGTTGGCGCGGCGCTGGCCTGCTCTGGTGCGGTTGGAGAAACGACCTGTTCAGCCTGCTCCCCTCTGAAATCCGTGATATTGAGTCGCTCGGGGTTCTCGGTGCGTGCGCCGCCGACCTTGTCGAAGGAACAACCCGTCGAGAGCATCGAAGCACCCGTGATCAGGATCAACGCAAGTGTCTGAGCCGGGATTGTGCATTGTGTATTACGGATCATGTCGTGTGCTTTCATGCCCTTGGGCGCTATGATGGATGATAACCGAATGGAGGCGGATATGTCCGACCCGGATACCCCGAAAATCATCGTGGACGACGACTGGAAGTCCTCGGCCAAGGCTGAAAAAGAGAAACTCGCTGCAGCGGAAAAAGAGAAGGCCGAGCAGGCCGGAGCCGCAGGCGGGATCCCCGAGCAGCTCGGATTCAAGGAACTTATTTCTCTGTTCGCGACGCAAGCGCTGATGTACATGGGGGCGATTCCGGATCAGTCCGGACGATCCATGGTGTCGCTTGAAGTGGCCAAGCTCAACATCGATTTGCTCGCTGTGGTTCAGGAAAAGACCAAGGGCAATCTGAGCGATGAAGAGCAGCAGATGATCGACGGGACCCTCAATGAACTCCGAATGACTTTCGTCGAGGTCGCTAAAGCTGTTGAGCAGGCCGCCGCCGACGGGACCCTCCAGCAGATGCAGGATCCCAATGTCGCCGGGTCGATCAATCCCAACGCGGGTTCTGGCCCAGATCTGAAGATTTGATCGGTTAAACCGGATCTTTTCCGGTTGGGCCGTCGAACTCAATTTAGCCGATACACCCAATATTCAACGAACGAGCATCATCGCTCACATGCCCAATCGGGCTTAAACAACCGAACCCGGAGTCTCAAGGTGAGCAACCCAGACGGACCCCTTCAGCAACATCACTTTCTCCTGCGTCGATTGCACTCGCTTACAGGGATAGTTCCCGTCGGCGTGTTCCTGATCATGCACCTCACGACAAACTCCACGATCGCGTGGGGTGGACTCAACAGCAGGGCACACGGAGATGGGTGGTTTGATCGTGCGATCTCAACATTCCAGCACGAGGTAACCTTCATTAACGAGGCGCCGCTGCTCCTCTTGATCGAAGTCACCCTCTGGGTCTCTATCGCGTTCCATTCGATCCTGGGTGTTTACTACGCGATGAGCGGCAAGCCGAACAACGGCTCGTACAAATACGGCGGTAATACCCGCTATCTGCTCCAGCGACTCACGGGGTATTTCGGGATTTTCTTCATCTTCTACCACATCGCAACGCTTCGTTGGGGTTGGTCTTTCCTCGTACCCGGCGGGACCCAGTGGTCCCACGAGTATGCATCTTCGACCCTCGCCGCAGCGCTGCAGGGCAGCACGACCGATGGCATGCAGGCATCAGGCATCGCGATCTCGATCTTCTACTTTGTCGGCGTCTCAGCGCTTGTCTTCCACTTCGCCAACGGGCTCTGGACTGCTGCGATTACCTGGGGATTCACGATTTCACGCCCCGCACAGAAACGCTGGGGAGTTGTGTGTGCGGGCTTGGGGGCAGCGCTCATGCTCATGGCATGGGCTTCGGTGATCGGATTCGCAACCCTCGATTACGACCAGGCGCGTGCGATCGAAGAATCCATGCTCTCGGGTGAAGAATACCCCGCCGAACTCCACGACGAAACGCACGCCGAGACAGCCGCGGTTGAGCACGACAACACCGACGGTTAATCCCCGATCAGAAGCACAAAAGAAAAGGCAAAGCCATGGCTGATGAAAAACGAGTGATTGTCGTCGGTGGGGGACTCGCGGGTCTCGCGGCATCTGTCCGCATCGCCGAAGCGGGCGTCCCGGTCGACCTCTTCTCGATGGTCCCCGTGAAACGCTCGCACTCCGTGTGTGCCCAAGGCGGCATCAACGCGTGCAACGAAGTCGCACGACAGCAGGGATATTCCGAATACCAGCATTTCGACGAAACCCTCATCGGGGGCGACTTCCTCAACGACCAACACCCCGTCCTCGAGATGGCGAACTGGGCACCCAAGATCATCGATCTCCTCGATCGGATGGGCGTGCCGTTCAACCGCTCAAGCGAGGGATTCCGCGATCTACGCTTGTTTGGTGGCTCGCTCTTTAAGCGAACCCATTTCGCTGGCGCGACGACAGGGCAACAACTGCTCTACGCGCTCGACGAACAGACCCGGCGCTTCGCCGCCGAGGGCAAGGTCAACAAGATGGAGTTTTGGGAGTTCCTCTGGCCGATCACCGAGGGGGAGGGCGAGGACAAGCGATGCGTCGGCATCGTGGCCCAGGACATGCGGACAATGCAGATTCGTTCCTTCCGTGCGGACGCCGTCGTCATGGCGACCGGCGGGTGCGGGCTCGTGTTTGGAAAGTCCACCAACTCCATTATCTGTACCGGCGGTGCCGCGTCACGCTGTTACCAGGCGGGCGCATGGTACGGCAACCCCGAGATGATCCAGGTCCACCCGACCGCGATCCCCGGTGCGGACAAGTGCCGGCTCATGTCCGAGTCCGCACGCGGCGAGGGTGGACGCGTCTGGGTCCCCAAGAAGAAGGGCGACACGCGTCGGCCCAACGACATCCCCGAGGACGAACGCTACTACATCCTCGAAGAGCGCTACCCCAAGTACGGCAACCTCGTGCCTCGCGATATCGCGACGCGTGAGATCTTTGATGTCTGTGTGAACGAGGGCATGGGGATCAACGGGACCAACCAAGTCTACCTCGATCTCACCCATCGTGACCCCGAGTACCTCACCCAGAAGCTCGGCGGGATCATGGACATCTACGAGAAGTTCGTGGGCGACGATCCGCGCTATACCCCAATGCGCATCTTCCCTGCGGTCCACTACTCGATGGGTGGGCTCTGGACCACCTACACCCCGGGCGATTACCAGCCGGCCGAGCCGCTGGGCGAGCACAAGCCGGGTAACCCGATCCCGATCGATGCACAGCCTGGGCACGGACTCACGATCGGTGCGCACGACAATGCCATGACGAATCTCAAAGGGCTCTACGCGTTCGGAGAGGTCAACTTCGCTTATCACGGTGCAACGCGACTGGGTGCGAACGCGCTCCTGAGCTGTATCTTCGACGGGCTGTGCAACGGTGTCTCTGTCGTGAACTATGTCCGCGAGGGTGTCGATACACCCGCGAGCGAGCTTCCGCAGACGCTCTTCGATCAGGCGGAGAAGAGCGAGCAGGACAAGCACGACAAGATCATGTCCTCCGTTAATACGGGCAAGGGTGATCAGGCCCTCAACCCATACCAGATCGCCAACGAACTCGGTGAAGAAATGAACGCTGCGTCGACGGTCGTCAAGACCGGCCCTCGTCTCGAAAAATGCCTCGCCAAGCTCGACGAGCTCTGGGACCGCTACACCCGCATGGAACTCGGCGACGGGGCGATGTGGACCAACCAGTCCCTGAGCTTTGCCCGATCTGTCGGCGACATGATCATCCTGGGCGAAGCGATCGCTAAGGCCGGGCTGCTGCGTGAGGAATCCCGCGGGTCGCACTACCGCACGGACTTCCCCGAGCGTGACGATGAGAAGTTCTGGAAGGCTTCGGTTGCGAAGTTCAACCCCGAGACCAATAAGAGCGATATTGAGTTCATGCCCGTCAAGGCAGGGCTCGTCAAGCTCCGTCCCCGCAACTACGGCAAGGTTGATTCGGGGACAAACAAAGAGAAGATCCCCCCCAAGCAGGTCGCGGAAGCGAAGGCATAAGGCGGAGACGAAACGATTTGAATCTGGCTGCTCGATGCAGGAGCAACCGAAAGGATACAACCCATGAGTGATGCAGAAGCACACGCATACGACGCAGACATGCGACGCGCCAACCGCAAGAAAGCGGTCGAGGGACGCTCCGTGATCTTTAAGATCAAACGCTGCGACGGACCGGGCAAGCCGAACCGCTGGGAATCGTTCAAGGTCCCCGTCGAGCAGGGCGCAAATGTCATCTCGTCGCTCAAGCTCATCGCGGCGAACCCGATCACGACTGAGGGAACCAAGACAACCCCGGTCGTCTGGGACTCCGGGTGTCTCGAAGAGGTCTGCGGTGCATGCACCATGGTCATCAACGGCCGCGTGCGTCAGTCCTGCTCGTGCCTCATCGACGAGTACGCACCTCTTGAGGGTGATGTCATCACCCTCGAGCCCATGAGCAAGTTCCCAGTTATCCGAGACCTGTGGGTTGATCGCGATCGACTATTCAACGCCCTCACTCGTGTGAAGGCGTGGGTCCCGATCGACGGCACCTACAACATGGGTGCCGGTCCGAAGGAATCGCCCGATCATCAGCAGATGCGCTACGCCCTCTCTGAGTGCATGAGCTGTGGGTGCTGTCTGGAAGCATGCCCACAGTACAATAAGGAAGAGGACCCCCAGAAGTGGGATACGAGCTTCGTTGGGGCACACGCGATCTCTCAGGCCAGACTCTTCAACGAGCACGGCACGGGTAAGCGACTGAAAGGCGAACGATACGACGCTCTTTCAGGTCCCGGTGGGATCAACGATTGCGGCAACGCACAGAACTGCGTCAAGGTCTGCCCCAAGGGGATCCCGCTTACGGAATCCATTGGCGCTGTCGGACGCGGCACCACGGTCCATGCGATCAAACGCTTCTTCGAGGGGAAGAAGTAAACGGATCTCTGGTATCAAACGACAAACGCGAGCCAATCGGCTCGCGTTTTTTTGTGCTGATCTGTTTGTCTGATCTCAAGCGTTCAGATCGAGACGCCCGGGAGTCTGGGGGCGCTTCTGGGCGTGAGGAGCATACCCGGATTGCTGTTCACGATCCTCGCGTGCGTCTTCCTGATCCGCATCCGCAAGCTTGCGGATCGCATCGATCTGCTCGGTCTGCTCGACCTGCGCGATATACTCGTCCTGAGCGCGTCGGCGTTTGAGCGCCTTCTCGAACTCCTTGCTCGACTTGGCTTTCTGCGCCTGTTTCGCTGAGACGGGGTTGCCCGCTAAGCTTGATGCCAGGTTGTTGACGGCTCCGGTCATACTCAACATATCGGTTATCTACCCCATACGCGACCAGCAAAAAGTGCCGATGACGCACATTTGTTTGCAACATATTCGGGATTCAGGGTAGGTCTTGCGGATTACGCCCCGAGCGTGTTAATCCCACAGTCCACATAGATGTTCTCGCCGGTAACACCCGAGCTCAGTTCAGAAGCGAGGTAAACCGCCGTTTTCCCCACATCGCCGCCCTCAACGCCGCGCCGGAGGGGGGCCTTTTCTTTGGCCGCGTCGTCCATTTTGTCCGTGCCGCCCACAGCGGAAGACGCGAGTGTGCGGAGGAACCCGCCGGAGATTGTGTTGACACGGATGTTGTGCTCACCGAGCTCAAACGCGAGATAGCGGGCTGTAGACTCGAGCGCGGCCTTGGCGACACCCATGATATTGTAGCCGGGGACGACTTTTTCTGCCCCGTAATAGGACATCGCCATGATTGATCCGCCGCCGTTTTTCGCCATCTGGTCCTGAGCACGCCCGGCCATTGCGGAAAGGGTGTACGCGCTGATGTCGATCGCGTCGAGGTACGCCTTGCGGGGGGTTTTGGAAAACATGCCCGGCTGAAGCCATTCGCGATCCGCGAACGCGATCGAGTGAACGAGGAAGTCCAAGCGATCGTGATCCTTCGCGTACGCGTCGAAGAGCTCGTCGAGTGACTCGTCACTCGCAGCGTCGCAGGGGTGCAGCCATGGGTTGTCGTGGATCTTTTCGACCGCTTTTCCGGTGCGGCGGGCGTTTTTGTCGCCGGGCAGGTGTGCGTACGCGATTTTCGCGCCCTGCTCGTGCATCGCGTTCGCGATATGCCACGCGTACGAGCGATCGTTCGCAATCCCGACGACCAGACCGACTTTGCCTTCAAGCAGACCCATGTATGCGTCCTTTCCTTCGACGATTCGTGAAGTTCGTATCAGCAGAATCGTAGGGCGGTAGCCTGCGTGTGTGTACGATTACCCATGCAGAGCGAGCGCCATCGATTGACTGATCCCAACAACTTGTCACTCAATGACTTCGCGCATCAGCTGCGCCGCGGCGGGCTGATCGATCGTCTGATCAATCTCGCCCGTGATGAGGACATGGGGGTTCCTTCGCGGGATGTCACAGGTGAGCTCATGTTCTCTTCCTCAGACACCCGCAAGGTGTGTCTGCGAGCTCGTGAAGAGGGCATCGCGTCCGGGCTTGCCTTTCTCCCGGACCTGATCGCGGTTTTCAGCGCCAACAACGACCTCGAGTTTGAGACGCACATTCAGGATGGTGACGCGATCGAACCAGGGGCAGCGCTCGCGACGATTCAGGGAAACGCGCGTGAGCTGGTCGCGCTTGAGCGCACGATGCTCAACCTGCTCTCACGCATGGCGGGTATTGCAACCCTTACGCATGAGTATGTCCGGATCGTGGAAGGCACCCCTGCGCAGATTTGCGATACCCGCAAGACGACACCTGGTCTGCGCGTTCTCGAAAAATATGCCGTTCGATGCGGAGGAGGAACAACCCATCGCATGGGGCTTCACGACGCGGTTCTGATCAAAGATAATCATCTTGCTGGATTGTCGCCCAATGAGATTGCAACCCAACTGCATGATCTTGCGTACACCTTGAGAGAGACGGGGTCGTCACTCTGGTTTGTGCAGGTCGAGGTGGATACGCTCGATCAGTTCAGGGGGGTGCTCTCGGTTCCTACAGGGGTATTGGACATCGTCCTGCTTGACAACATGCCCCCCCAGATGCTTCAAGAGGCGGTCGCCATGCGGAACGCATGTGAGAGCAGCCTTCTTCTCGAAGCTTCCGGCGGGGTGGCACGGGGAACGCTCCGTTCGATTGCCGAGTCCGGAGTTGATCGAGTCAGCATCGGTGCCCTTACTCACCAAGCCCAGAGCATTGATCTGGGCTTGGATGCAGTTTCGTGATGGGGCGGGAATGACTCCCGCCCTTTCGTGGGGGAGTTATGTACCAGAGTTACGCTGACGACATTTCTACCTGGGCCGGGCGCATCGATACATTGATCAGCAGCCTTCCGCAAAGCGTCGTATCTCGTGTCGTCGTGATCGAATCCACGGACAGCACACAGGATGCCGCGCTCCGATTTGCACAAAGTCAGCCCGGTCTGCTCCTTGTGGCATCACGCCAGAACAATGGACGCGGTTCGAACGGTCGTCGTTGGGATGACGGAAACCGCGCCACGCTGCCCTGCACATTCGTGCTTGAGGCGTGCTGTGCAGATGCAACTCGACTTTCCGCATGCGTCGCGTGCGCAGTGCACGAAACCATCTCCTCGTTCATGCCTCGGACCATGCGACCCGGGATCAAGTGGCCCAACGACATCGTTGTGCGAGACGATGAGCGTGAACGAAAGATCGGTGGGATCCTCATCGAGAACCGAAACGGACTCTCGCTCGTGGGGATCGGGATCAACTGCAATCAGCATGACCGGGACTGGTCCGAAGAGTTTGCTCACCGAGCCGTTTCATTTGCGGGGCTGGGGCTCAAGGTGTCGCGCTTCGATGTCCTGTGCCAACTCGTTACATCACTGAGCGAGTGGCTGACTTCGTGTGACGAGCGTGCGATCCGAAGCTACTACGAGCATTTCAACGCGATGATCGGGACACACCGATCCTTTATGCACGATCACATCATGTACCACGGCAGAGTCGAGCATATCGACCCCTTCGATTCAATCACGATCGACACAGGCTCGGGGTACAAGACGCTGCCAATCGCGCAAACGACACACCTGCGAGCAATGCCCCACACACTCTCAGAAGATGGCTCTTGTGGAAGCTAGAGCAGGCGTTTGATTTTCTTGCCAGTATCGAGCAACTCGTCCTGACTCGGAGAAGTTGCATTCCAGCTCTTGTCCAATCCTTCACCCGATGAGGCGCCCGGCATGCAGGGGATGATGTGGAAGTGCACATGCATGACTGCCTGGCCTGCCGTCTCGCCGTTATTCTGGAGGATGTTGTATGACTCGGCTCCAGTCACTTTCATGATTGCCCGGGCGATACGGGGGAGCACGCGGCCCACGGCTGCGGCATGGTCATCGCCCAGCTCGTGCAGCGTCGTCGCGGGTTCCTTGGGGATAACCAGCGTGTGTCCCAGCGATAGAGGTGCAATATCAAGGATCGCGATCACATGATCGTCCTCATAGACCTTATGTGAGGGGATCTCGCCGCGGATGATTTTGGAGAAGATGGTGTCGCTCATGCAGGATGGTATCGGTTCCGATCATCGGAATCGTGCACCGAATCGGATCGTTTTTCGCCCTTCGCGACCGCCTTTTCCGGCTGGGGCGTGTGTAGAGTTCTCGGATGTCTCCCGCGGAAACCCAATCTCAACCACACACACAGATCCGAAAACTCTCGGCGCTGCTCGTGAATCAGATCGCGGCCGGCGAGGTAATCGAACGCCCCGCGTCCGTGCTCAAGGAACTCGTAGAGAACTCGATCGACGCAGGCTCGACGCGGATCGAGGTGGAACTCGAGGAGGGCGGTGTGGAGCTCATCCGCATCTCCGACAACGGGCACGGTATCGCACCCGAACAGATGACCCTCGCACTTACACCACACGCAACCAGCAAGATTTCCGAAGCAGAGGACCTGGATCGGATCGGAACGATGGGATTCCGAGGCGAGGCGCTCGCATCCATCACTTCCGTTGCACGCGTAACGATCCGCTCCCGCGCAATCGGCGAGGACGAGGGGCGCATTATCGAAGCCGAGGGCGAGACGATGGGCGAACCGCGTCCGATCGGGTGTCCTGTTGGGACCACGATCGAAGTTCGAAATCTCTTCTTCAATACCCCCGCGCGACGCAAGTTTCTTCGGACCAAAACGACCGAGCAGACCCGGTGCGTCGAATGGCTGCGTGATCTCGCGATGGCCAACCCGTCCATCGCCTTTCGCTGCATCGGGGATGGCAAGGTCAAGCTTGATCTCCCGCTCGGGCAGTCACCCCGTGATCGTGCGCTTTCTATTGTCGGGAAGGAACTCACGGACCAGCTCCTCGAGGTCTCCGTTGATCGGTACGACGACGCACGCGGGATCCTCGTCTGGGGCCTTGTGGGGCTTCCCTCGATCGCACGCGCAAACTCCAAAGCCCAGCATGTGTTTCTCAACGGGCGGACCATTCGCGACAAGACCGTCCAGCACGCGATCCGCGAGGCCTATCGTGGGCTGATCGAACCCGGGCGTCACCCGACGGCGGTCCTGATGATCGAGATGTCGCCGACGGCTGTGGATGTGAATGTCCACCCCGCGAAGCTCGAGGTTCGTTTCCGCGATCAGTCCATGGTGCATCGAGCGATCTACCACGGCGTGCGCGAGACACTCCAACGCGCCGATGTCACCCCAACCATCGCCCAGAGACTCCCGGAGTTCGGGAGTGCGCTGACGCCAACGGTCGATCCGATCGAGCGTGCAAAGACCATCGAGAAACAAACGGACGAACTCGTGGAGTTCATCCGACGAGCACCTGAGGATACTCGCGATGAATCGAGTGTCCGTGACTCGATCCGCGAGGTTCTCGAGCGATCACCCGCCCCCATGCCTGCAGGCCCGTCGTTCGATCCAACCCCAATCGAACCCGGCGAGTTGCCCCGGATTCGGCGCGTGGATCAGGTGCTGCAGGTGCACTCGAGCTTCCTGCTCGCACAGGATGAGCGGGGGGTGCTCATTATCGATCAGCACGCGTTGCATGAGCGGGTCATGTTCAACAAACTCATCGCACGCGTAACGGGGAATGGGGCGCTCGAACAGCAGGCGCTGCTCATACCCATCGTGATCGAAGTCCCCGGCAGTGTTGTCGATGTTTTCGACGAGCTGGGACTGCTTCTTGAACGGATCGGGATCCAGGCGGCGCCGATGGGGCCTCAGAGTGTGGGGGTGCATTCCGTCCCGAGCTTCCTCCTTTCGCGCAAGGTCGAGCCCGAACCATTCCTGCGAGAGTTATTCGAACGGATCGACGCCGATGGATTCGTGCCCGATTCGGAAGAGGCGCTCCACGAAGTCCTCGATATGATGGCCTGCAAGGCCGCGATTAAGGCTGGCGACGCGCTGAGCGAGGAAGAACTCGCGGCGATTATGCGTCTTCGCGAGGAGCACGAGCGGTCCGGCTCGTGCCCGCACGGACGCCCGACAACTGTCCGATTAACGATCGAGGAGCTCGAGAAGCTGTTTGATCGAAGATAGGCGGAAAGTCATCGAGGTTCTGGTAGAAGTCTGTGTCGCTCTTGTTCGTGATGCTACTGAGGAAGTATTTCGATACACATGGCATTGAATCTCACTGATTTTGAGTTACCTTCAACACAGACACTGGGTTTTTGTGGAGAGAGAGGACTCTCATGGGTCTTGGCGGCACAATTCGTATTTGTTTGATGGCGATTGGGTGTTCAAGCACTTGGGTTATCGGTGCTTACGATGTACAATTTGAAAACGCCAGATTCGCAAGAGATGTTTACTCCTCACGCAGTTCCATTCTGATTATTGGTGACTCGACCACAAATCCTCGAGGTGATTTAACCTTCGTATCTTACTTCGAAGGAATGATCCTCGAGCTGCCTGAGAGTGTCGAGTTGTGCGGCTTCAGAATTGCTGGTTCACCAGGGAACACGGGTGTTCATCAATACACTATGTACAGTGGCGGACAACCGAATCAACTTGTTGGCGGTGGAGTATATGTCGCGATTCCTACTGATGATGTCGCAGGTCAGCAGGTTGCGATCCCTGGACCGAGGAATGAGTTCCAGGTCATAGAGGG
The DNA here is from genome assembly GCA_965216865.1 of Phycisphaerales bacterium. Lineage (GTDB taxonomy): Bacteria > Planctomycetota > Phycisphaerae > Phycisphaerales > UBA1924 > UBA1924. Next base: position 558,694 of record OZ244206.1, on the reverse strand, counting down.
TGGTGCGCTGCTTGAAACTGGACGCGTCGCATCAGTTGGCATCACTAATCTCGAAGGCATCTATCAGAATGCGGAAGAATGGGCAGTTGGATCAACACTGGTCTTGAGAACTTCATTTTTGATAAGCGATCAAGCTTCATCACTGCGTTCGTTCTCGTTGGCAAAGTTATCAGATCACGATCATGATGCTGGCAACAATGTCAGAGAGTTTGATATAGATGAGGAGATCGATGTTCAACTCGGATCTAGTCGCGTTGGGCTAGAGTACGTTGATCTTGCGTTTCCCAATGTGCCTACTTCAAGAGTAGGGCTGCTCCTGCGTGGAGACTCAAATAACGATGATGGGGACGAGAGCGGAGCATCACTCGCATGGGGGGATCATGTGCTATTTCGAGAAGATAAATCACTGGATGATATAGGGTTTTATCTCGACAGTATCTCGGTTGGTGGCTATACAGCAAAGGACCATGATGAACATCTTGACGATGAACTACTTGGCGATTATCTTCAACAGGCTCCCCGTCAGATGAACACACTGATGATCTGGATTGGACAAAATGCGGAACCCGATGAATGGAACGGGGTCTTAGAACCAATCTGGATCGAACGCATCGAGCGAGTCACCGACCGGGCGATAGCTGCATCGCTCTCAAACAACATGTCCGAACCACGAGTCATACTTTGCACGCCGCCAAATGCTAATGCTGTGTACCCGAGTTTGCGGTTTACTGCGATGAATCAAGCACTTGCAGCCCTAGCCGAGAAGAGAGGTTGGGGGCACTTTGATTTTCAATCACTCATTGGACAATCGTTGATCTCCTTAGACCCATCGTTCCTAGGCCCCGGGGCACATCCATCAGAGTCCGGGTCTCGCTATGTTTCAAGTTTGTTTTACTCACATCTCGACTGTATCCGAACAGACTACAACGGCGATGGTTACAAGGACTTCTTCGATGTTTCGATCTTCCTGGAGCATTACCTCAACCAGAACGAAGAGGCGGATCTGAACGGGGATCGGGTGTTTGATTTCTTCGATGTATCCGATTTTCTGGCATCGTTTGCGCAGCAATGCGATTGAACCCGACTTGAACCTTGAATCGCTCCTTCGTCTCCTCGTCATACTGATTTGGGCACGTCACGAACACGACAACGACAAAACCCCGCAAGCGGGGTTCTGGAGAGAGTGAGAGTCATAGAAATGTGGTGATGATCAGTTTGCAGCAAGCATCGCGAGCCGATTGATTGTGTTCTCGGCGAGATCGGTTAGGAGCGAATCCGCGCTTCGCTCCTCTTCAAGGGTCTTGTGGAGAAGCTTATAGGCCTTATCGAGATCTAGCACCCGGGCGTATGCACGGAGAGACCCGTAGGTCGCGATCTCGTAGTGCTCGATTTTCTGAGCGGCACAGATCAGTGCAGCATCCTTCGCTTCCGGTTCGCCGTCTTCATTGATGATCTCTTTGGCTTCCTTAACTAAGCCGTCCATCGCTTCGCATCGGTGCCCGCCGGGTTCGAAGTCAAGGGGCTCGAAAATGCTGTCGATGCGTGCGATCTGCCCCTGAGTCTCTTCCATGTGCTCGCGGAACGCGTCTTTGAGTTTCTGGCTCGTCGCGGCTTCATGCAGGCGGGGGAGCACATCGAGCAGCTGATGCTCCGCGCTGTACATGTCCTTGAGCTGGGCGACGAAGACTTTCTGGAGTGAATCGAGTTTGACTGACATAGGTGCTTCTCCTTCGGAGTTGCTTGGGTGTGCGGATGATGGGTTCTGCTGGGGCTGATTCAGGCGTGTGAAATCTTCTCTGCATCGAACTGTTCAAAGATATCCTTCGCCTTGTCGCACTGGTCAGAGTTCTCGCAGTTCACCCCGATCATCACATGACCCTTTTCGATCGCGTCCTCGTAATGCTTGATCTCATGCTCTGGAATGGCTGAGCCAATCAGCCCGCCGAGCACCGAGCCGCCCGCGGCCCCTGCGCCAGCACCAGCCAGTGCGGCGACAAGCGGGCCCGCAGCGACCAGTCCGATCCCGCCAGAAGCCACGGCGCCAACGGCTGTGAGTCCCGCAATGACCGCACCGGTCGCGCCGCCAAGTGTCGCACCGACCGCGGTTCCTTCTGCAAGCTTCGAGTGTGTTTCGACGCCGAAAGAATCCTTATCGAAGTTTTCGGATGCGACCAGACTAATATCTCCGCTATCGAATCCGTGGGCGACAAGGGTTTCTAGTGCTCCCGCTGCGTTTGTGTCGGTACTGAAAACTGCTGTGATTACCTTGCTCATCGTGCACCTCCTCAAGGTTGCATGTGTGTTGTTGAGGACAAACCCGTCCTCACTAATACACATGTTCATGGGGCGGCGTGAGCAGTCGGTGAATGCCGAATGAAAACGATTAAATTTCCTACTACCGGATCCGGGGGGTCACCATTCAAAGGTGTCTAGGTGCCTGCACAAATGCCACGCAGTCGGATAGCGCTGAATGATCAGGGTGCATTTGAGCCCGAGGCATATCCGTTTGATCACATCCGGTTGTGATGCGTAAAACGCTCGTCCTCCGACGAGGTCGTACAGGATCCGCACGATATCGCATACATCCTGCTGGATGTGGTACCGGTTTGCCCGTCCTCGATCGTACATATCGACGAGTTTGATATCGAAGTGCACCCCCCGGCGGCGCACCAGAACATTGCCCGCATGAAGATCGCCGTGGTATTCGCGTTTCTCGTGCAACTCCGCGAGCCCCGATGCGATGGCGTGCAGGACCGTGAGTGCCTCATGCGGGGGCATCCGCTTCCCGCGATACTGGGCGAGCAGATCGGGCAGGAGCATGCCGTCCACGAACTCAGAGATCAGCACACTGACGGGCTGTCCACGCAGCCGGATCTGCACCGCGTGGTGATACTGGATCAGGATCGAGCAATCACGCAGACGCTCGAGCTTCTTCGCGTAGTGGGTCGCCGCGTTGTTGCGCGGGTTCCGATCGGGATAGAAGATCTTCGCGGCTCGATGCGCGCCAGTGAGAACCTCGCGGACGAGATAGACCTCACCCTCATACCCACGCCCGAGCAGAGACTCGACGATGTACTGATTCGCCAGCACCCGCCCGGGGACGAGATCGTACCGGCGGGGGGGATTCATGCGTCGTCCAAGAGGTCGACCGCTTTGAAGGCCTTGCCCTCAAGCATGGCGAGGCTTGCACCACCACCGGTGGAGACATGCGAGAGCTTGTCCGCGACATCGAACTGCTCGGCCGCTGCCGCGGAATCACCGCCGCCGACGATCGAGGTCGATCCGGCCGCGGTTGCGTCCGCGACACCCTCCGCGACGAGCTTTGTGCCCATTTTGAATGGCATCCACTCGAACACGCCCATGGGGCCGTTCCACACGATCGTCTTGGAACTCTTGATGATCTGGGTGTAGCGTGCTGCGGTCTTGGGACCGATGTCCAAGCCCATGTATCCTTCTTCGATCTGGTCGTCGAAGACCTCGATATCTCCGGCTTTCTCCGCGAAAATCGTCGAGCAGATATGGTCCTCGGGGAAATGCAGATCGGTTTTGGATTCCGCCGCGAGTTCGATGATCCGCTTTGCTTCGTCGACCATGTCTTCTTCGACACGCGATGTTCCGACCTCGTGTCCGAGCGCCTTCAGGAAGGTGTAGGCCATCGCGCCCCCGACGAGAATGTGGTCTGCCTTGGGAAGGAGATTCTCGATTGCGGGGAGTTTGTCGGAGACTTTCGCGCCGCCAAGGATCACGCAGAACGGGCGAACGGGGTTGTTGAGTGCATCGCTCAAGTACGCGATTTCTTTTTCGACGAGGTATCCCGCGACCTTGGGCTTGGAGCCCATCGCCGAGGGAACGCCGACCATGGAGCAGTGCTCGCGGTGACAGGTGCCGAACGCGTCGTTGACATACACATCCGCAAGGTCGGCGAGTTGCGCAGCGAACTCTGCGTCGTTGCGTTTCTCACACCCGTGGAAACGCAGGTTTTCGAGGAGGATGACATCGCCATCGTTCATGGCTTCAACAGCGGCTTTGACCGCGGGGTCCTTGCATGTCTGCGCAGGGATCTTGACATCCTTACCGAGGAGTTCGCTCAGTCGCTTCGCAACGGGTGCCATGGAGTGCGACGATTCGTATCCCTTGCCCTCCGGGCGTCCCAGGTGCGACATGAGGATCGCCTTGCCGCCGCGATCAATGACGGACTTGATCGTGGGGAGCGCGGAAACGATGCGTCGATCGTCCGTGATCGTGTCGCCGTCCAGAGGGACATTGAAATCCACACGGATGAGTACAAGCTGGCCTGCAACTTCAGTCTGCTCGATCGATTTCTTTGGCATCTGGCAATCCTTTCGGTAACTACCCAATCATACGCAACGCGCAGAAAAAAACGGGCTGCGGGGCCCGTTCGTTGTATTTGGATTCGATTGTTTCGGCTCAGTCTTCGAGCATCTCGCTGGAGCGCCCGCGAACCTCGCCGGCACCCTTATTGAGCAGATTGTCCCGCATGCGGCGGAGCTCTGCTTGGATGGACGCGTCGATGAGCTGGTCGCCCATACGGAGCTTGATCCCGCCGAGCATGGTCGAGTCGGTGTAGGGGTGCATGATGACATCCTTACCGAGTGAATCGCTCAGACGCTTGCGGACGCTCTCAAGCTCGTTGGCGCTGATGGGGGCCGCGGTGAACACATCGACCTCGATACGCCCGAACTGTTCCTGGACGAACTCGTCCATCGCAACGGCGATCTGCGACAGGTTCGCGAGACGGCCCTTGCGGTTGAGCTGGCGGAGGAAGTTGAGGGTCAGCGGGGAGACCTTGCCATCGAACATGCGGACGAGCGAGCCGTCACGCTTGTCCGAGTCGATCAGGCGCGAAGCGAGCAGTTCGTTGAACTGACGATCGTTGCGTGCGATCTCGATGATGTCCTCAAGCTCGCCGAGGATCTCTTCGGCGTTCTGCTGCCCGCCCTGGGCGTGTGCGATCTCGAAGAGGCTCTTGGCGTAGACCTTCGCGAGTGCGGTGGGTTGTGCTTCGATCAGCGGCATGGTTGCTCCGTTCGTGCGAACCGGTGGGGGAGTGGGACGATGAACTCGATCAGCTGACCGACTTCATCTCCTCGATCGACTCGTCCATGAGGCGCTGCTGGTCCTCAACAGTGACCTGACGCTGGAGAATCTTGCCCGCCATGACCGACGCGAGGTTGACGGACTCGTTGTAGAGCTCGTTGAGTGCCTGCTTCTTGGCGCCGTCGATCTCTGCGAGCGCCTTCTCACGCATCGCGGAGAGTTCCGCGTCCGCGTTGGCCTTGAGCTGTGCCGCGAGCTGCGACTGCTGAGCGCGGGTTTCTTCGATCATCCGCTGCGACTCGGCGCGTGCTTCTGCGAGGTTCTTCTCGTACTCGTCGAGTGCTTCCTTCGCCTGCTTGCGTGCTTCTTCAGCGGCCGCGATCTCGCCAACGATCTTCTCGTTGCGTTCGTCGAGCCCCTTGACGATCTTCGGCCAGACCATCGTGCTCAGGAGCCCGAACACGACGAGGAAGAGGACGATCGCGGTCACGCCGGTCCAGAACCCTTCTTCGACTGACGCGAGTGGGTTTGCAGCGTGGTGATCGTCGCCGTGGGCGCCGTGGTCGTCCGCGTGGGCATCAACAGCATGCGCTGCGTCGTCTGCATGAGCGGTGTCGGGTGCCGCGAAGCTCGTCATGCTGAAGAGCGCGAGGGCGAAAACAGTGATCAGAAGTGCAATGCGGTTCATGGTGCATTCTCCGTATGGGTCGTTCAGAAGCCGATCCGAGCCGTGTTTCAGACGCGGATCGGTGTATTTCAGTATTCGCGTCGATCAGGCGAGGAACGCAACGACGATCGCGAAGAGGGTTGCACCCTCGATGAGTGCAGCCGCGAGGATCATGTTGGTACCGATGGTGCCGGATGCTTCAGGCTGACGCGCGATGGACTCGAGCGCACCCTTGCCGACCATACCGATGCCGAGTGCACCGCCGATGACTGCGAGGCCAGCACCGATGACGGCGAGACCCTTGCCCATGTCGCCACCTGCGACGACTGCTGCGCCGTCCTGTGCGAGGGCCATCGAGGGTGCGGAGAGGGCAACAGCGCCGGTTGCCAGAGCGATCTTCTTGAGAAGCTTCATATCTCAGTTTCCTTTCAGAGGCCTGTGAGTGAGACTCGTTTGGAGGCCTGAACCACTGTCATGCGGGGAGTATCCACTGTCGATCCAACTCGGATCACAATGGCCTTGGGCGCCTCCCCGCGGTGCCCCAGGCCGACTTTCGAAAATCACGCGTGCGCGGGGTGCCCCTCGTGCGCGTGGTCATGATCGTGATCACCATGGTGCGAGAGCAACGAGATGAACACGGTCGTCAAGAACATAAACACGAACGCCTGAAGGAAGGCGACGAAAAGCTCGAGGAAGTAGATCGCGATGATGCCCAAGGAGGACACGATCCCGACAAAGATCCCGAGGATCGCGTTGTCGCTGACACTCAGGAACCCCTGTGCGGCGAACCCGAGGAGCACCGCGACAAGGATGTGACCCGCCGTCATGTTCGCGAACAAACGAATCGCGAGCGCGATGGGCTTAATGAAGGTACCCATGATCTCGATCGGGATGATGATCGGCCAGACGAAGATGGGCGATTCCGCCGTAAGGTGCTTGAGGTACCCACCGAGCCCGAGTTCCTTGACACCCGCGTAGTTGATCATCAGACCCGCGATGATCGCGAGTGCGCCCGTAACCCAGATGCTCTGGGTTGCGGTGCCGCCGATGAATGCCTTGTGCTGGGCAACGACCTCGGGAGCCATTTTGCCCGCGATGACATTGTGGATGTCAAGGATCGGGACCAGGCCCATCAGGTTGTTGATGAGGATAAAGAAGAACAGGGTCCACAGGAAGGGCATGAACCGGTTGGTCCGCTCGTGGAGGAGGGGACGCACGGTGCTCTCACGCAGGTACCCACAGATCACTTCGATCATGTGCGCGAAGCGTGACTTGGTCACGAAACGCCAGTGACCTTGTGAGTCATCGCCCGTGCTGACCGCTTTGGCAACAACCGACCCGATCACAAGGAGCAGGATCGCGGAAAGGACCATGTTCGTCTGAGCGCTGGACCAGATCCACCACCCGTCGATCTCAAACCATTTATGGTTGATGACATGTGCAACAGGATCCGCAGCAAGGGTGAGACTCGACATCAGCAGACGCCCTCCGATTCACGACCCGCGTTCATCGCGGGGGCGTGTTTCTGGATGAGGAACAGAACAGACGCGACATCGATGCTCAGGGTGACGAGCAACGACGCAAGCAGCGTCATGAAGAATATTGTTTTATCCGCCCCGATGATCGTGTGCACCACCAGACCCGTTGCCATGACGATCAGGGCACGGAGGATGGTCAATGCGAGCACGGGGACCGCCCAGACGCCCGCGGGCTTGGCGGGCATCATGAAGAGAACAATGGTGGGGATGAGTACGCCGGGCACGATCGCGATCAGGGCGTTGAGCCCGTCGTTGAAATCGCCGCCTCGTTGGGTGCTCAGGTACCCACCGGCACACGCGATGAGGACACACAAGACCATCGAGATCGCACCGATCAGCAGCGCCGGGAGGCGGACTAACTCGTTGTGCTCAATCTGGGTGCTCATTCGCTGTGCTTTGCGTTCCCATCTCGGTTCAGATACGCCACAGTGGCGCGTGGTCTGGGGCGGAAAGGATAGGAGTCACTCACCGCATCGGCGAGTCAGAAAAGGACAGTTTTGCACCCTTTCTCCACATCTTTTGGTCTGACAGAAACTGGATCCCCGATGTGGCCCACCCGCTCAGGTGTCCGGGTTGCCGTCCGTTCGGGATGAGGACCGGGTTTGCTCCTTGTTCAGGGCCATTGCTTCGCGGATAAACCGGTAAAACCCCACGATTAACCCAGTGATCCCCAGCGCGATCATCCAGGTCCGCCCGGTTCCCACGACCCAACGATCAATCGCAAACCCGAGCGCCCCGAACCCGATCATGCCGTAGATCGGGTCGAGCGCGAGGACCCACGCCTTCGCTTGGCGTGCCCGATCTTGATTCTGAGATTCCTTGGATGTTGCCATACCCAAATCCTAACCGATCCCAGAGCCCCCCGCGTCATGAGATCTGCCCGAACGCGTAAGTGCGTGCGTGGGCTGTGGCATCTTTGAGCTTGGAAATGTCCTGCCCGGACCCCTGGGCGTTGTCCGGGCGTCCGCCGCCCTTGCCGCCCATGATCCCCGCGACCTCTCGGATCCAATCGCCGGCCTTGAGACCTTTGCCGACAATCCCCTGGGGAACCGCCGCCATGAGCGCGACTCGCCCAGCGCCCTGATCCGGGCTCATGAGCATGACGGCTTTGTTCGGGTTCGCGCTCGTGATCGTGCTCATCGCCGCTTCAAGCGCCTTGCGATCCGACCCGAGCTCGAGCGACGCGATGACGATCTCCTCCGATGAGTTCGCAGCGCTGCTCGCGATCCCCGCTGCGAGTTGCTGGGCCTTCTTCGCCTGTTCCGCAGCCGCGGCCTTCGAGAGTTCTTTCAGCTGTTTCTGTACATCCGCGAGTTTCGCGCGGATCGCGTTCTTGCGTGGGGCAGGAATCGTTGCTGCTTCCAGTTCCTTCGTGAGTTCCACATGCGCCGATTGCAGCGTGTCCGCGCCGAGCTTGGTCAACCCGTTCGCTTTCGATTCGAGCTGATCCGCGAGCGCGTGCGCCGCGATCGCATCGTCGCCCGAGATGGCCGTGATTCGACGGATGCCCTTCGCGATCCCCTCTTCGCTCAACAACGCGAAGCGCTTCGCGTGTGATGTGGATTCGATGTGCGTGCCGCCGCAGAACTCGATCGAAGCGGAACTCCACGCATCGTTCGCAGGATTATTGATGAGCTGATCGATCTCGATCCCGATCGAGACCACGCGGACGGGGTCCGGGTAGGTCTCGCCGAAGACCGCCCGCAGACCCGCGATGTTCTGGGCTTTGTCGAGCGGGGCAAGGTCGGCAAAGACCGTCAGGTCCTGCTCGATCTGATGATTGACGATGTCCTCGACCTTCGCGATCTCCTCCGCGCTCACCGGCTGGTTGTGCGTGAAGTCGAACCGGAGCTTCTCGTCATTGACGAGCGAGCCGCGCTGGTCGGCATCGCCCTCGACGACCTCGCGGAGTGCGAAGTTCAGCACATGCGTCATTGTGTGGTTGCTCGCGACCTTGGCGCGGAACTGGTTGTTGATATGGCACATCACATCCGACCCGACGGAAAACTTGCCACGCGTCACGCGTCCGATGTGCACGACATACCCGCCGAAGGACTGGGTATCCTCGACCTTGAACACGGCACTGCCGCCGAGGAGTTGGAGCTCGCCGTGGTCCGCGACCTGCCCGCCCATCTCCGAGTAGAAGTTGGTCTTGTCGAGGATGATCCCGACGGGCTTCATCCCCGCGGTGGTGTTGTCCGCGTGCTCGTCGAAGTTCTTCCCGTTCCAGATCGCCTTGACGGTGCCCTTGATATCGCGTCCCGCGAACTTCGCGTCGTCGTTGGTGGGTTTGATGTTCAGGTGCCTGAGCTTGGCGATCTGCTCCGCGCGGAGTTCGATCTTGTGCCCGCCATCGTCCTTGCGGCCGCCTTGACGCGAGCGTTCCTTCGCTTCTTCCATCGCCAGCTCGAATCCGTCGAGATCGACCTTGAGACCGCGCTCCTCCGCCATGATCTGCGTGAGGTCAACGGGGAACCCGTAGGTGTCGTAAAGCTTGAACGCGTCCTCGCCAGATATGGACTTCGACTCGCCTGCGATGTCTTCGAACATCCTGATCCCACGATCAAGCGTCTTCCCGAAACTCTCCTCTTCGTCCGCGATGATCGCCTGAACCTTCGTCGGGTTCTCATTGAGTTCCGGGAACGCCTCCCCCAACGATGCAACGACGGTGGGGGCGAGGGCCGCGAAGAAGCCCTCGGGCGCGCTCAGCTTCTGACGCCCATACCGCACCGCTCTTCGCAGGATGCGCCGTAGGACATAACCGCGTCCCTCGTTGCCGGGCATCTGCCCATCGGTGATCGCGATGACCAGGGTGCGGATGTGGTCCGCGATGACGCGGTAGGCCTCATCGACGCCGTCGGTGTCGTCCACGCCGACCTTGCCCGAGTAGGCGCGAGCGCCCGTGAGCTTCTGGATCGCGTCGAACAACGGCATGAAGATGTCCGTGTCGTAGTTGCTCAGCTTGTTCTGCAGCACCGAGACGATGCGTTCCAGGCCCATCCCCGTATCGACATGCTTGTCGGGGAGCGGGTTCAGCGTACCGCCCTCGACGCGATCGAACTGGATAAAGACATTGTTCCAGACCTCAAGCACATTCGGGTCGTCTTGGTTGACGAGATCCGCGGCGTTGCGACCACCGATGCGATCGTAATGCACTTCCGAGCACGGCCCGCATGGCCCCGTGTCGCCCATCTCCCAGAAGTTGTCCTTCATATTCCCAGGGAGGATGTGGTCCTCGGGAAGGTACTTCATCCAGATGGCTTTGGTCTCCAGATCCGGCGGCAGATCCTGATCCGGGTTCCCCTCGAAATAGGTCGCGTACAGACGATCCGGATCGATCCCCCAGACCTTGGTCAGGAGTTCGAACGACCACCCGATCGCTTCCTCTTTAAAGTAGTCTCCAAAGGACCAGTTCCCGAGCATCTCAAAGAAGGTGTGGTGGTAGGTGTCCTTCCCGACATCGTCGAGGTCATTGTGCTTGCCGCCGGCACGGATGCACTTCTGCGAGTTCACGGCCCGTTTAAGCCCCTGCAGCGGGGAGTTCGGTTCGAGGGTTCCTTGGAAGATCGGTTTGTACTGATTCATCCCCGCGTTGGCGAAAGTATCCCGCAGCGATGGGTCGTTGATCGGGCAGGTCGTCGAGGAAGGCACGAAGGTGTGTGCCCTCTCCTCAAAGAACTGGATGAAGCTTCGACGGATCGCGCTGGCGCTGAGATCACGAGCAGTACTGGCATTCGATGGCATCCGGATGTTCCTGTTCTGTTCAGGTCAGTTCCACGCCCAGGGCAATCCGTTCACCCTGTGCGGGTCAATCGTAGGGGCTCGGCGCGTGTTTGAACGGGTCACACGCGTCCGAAAAGCACCCCCAAAGCCCAGTTTCATTGGCGGTGAGAGTGACTCTGGGGTCTATTGAAGGAGCACCGGACGCGGTGCGCCTGTCTCATCCAAAGATCCGAAGGAGCAACGATGCGTGCATGCTCGAAGATGATGGTGTTGATTTGCGCCGGGAACTCAATCGCCCACGCCGGGGTGATCCGGCACGACCGTGATGATGCGCTGTATCAACAACTGGGGCAGCAGTCGCAGTTCGACGCCGTGGGATCACTCGGGCTGAGCTTTACCGGGGGCGGAAGCACCAACTGCTCCGGGACCCTCATCGGGGACCAGTGGGTTCTGACCGCGGCTCATTGCGTGGATGACGGGGTGAGCTTTGGTACATTCGTCACCGATACCTCCTTCTCACTCGTTGAGGAGGTCTTCATCCACCCCGACTGGGTGGTCAACGATTTTCTCGGCGGCGGCGATCTCGCGCTGATCAAACTCAGCGCCCCCGTCGCGGGTGTTGATGCGGCTTCCCTGCACTACGGCGGTGGGGACCTGGGGCAGGTCGGAACGGCTGTGGGCTATGGGAGAACAGGCACCGGTCTCACCGGTGCCCAGTTCGGGACCGAGGGCACCCTGCGCGCGGGCAACAATGTCATCGATGTGCTGGGCACCGCTCGTGGGTGGGACGAACGCATCCTTCTTACAGACTTTGACAGCCCGTTGAGCAACCAATCGAACTACGGCGATTCCGAGCCTCTCGATCTCGAGTATTCCATCGCTCCCGGGGACTCGGGCGGGGCGCTCTTCGTCGAGTTCAACGGTATGTGGGAACTCGCCGGGGTGACTTCGTTCATCAACTCCACCGATGGGAATCCTAACGGTGATTACGGTGATTCGAACGGTTTTACCCGTGTGAGCGACTACACCGGCTGGATCAACTCGATCGTCCCGGCACCGGGAACCATGCCGATCTTGATGGCCGGGCTCGGGTTTGCCGCTCGTCGTCGTCGTTGATCGACGCATGCGATATACTCTGATATCGCATGGCCAAGAAGAAAACGACACGCAAGAAAGCCCCCAAACGCACGACGATCAAGGACAACCGTCCTGATGTCATGATGTACGATCCGCCGATCGGGCTCGATCGGGTGGAGGGCCAGTCGCGTGCGCTCGGGGTTCTCAACCAATCTGCCCAATCCGGGCGTCTGCATCACGCGTGGATCTTCCATGGCCCGGAGGGTGTCGGGAAGTTCACGACCGCTGTCTCATGGGCAGCGACGCTTCTTGATCCCTCGTCCGCACCCGATCTGAGTGGAAACATCGCGCCCGACCCCGATTCGCATGTCCAGCAGCTCATCCGATCGGGAACTCACCCTGATTTCTTTGTCATCCGCAAGGAACTCACCCCGTTCGCGCGTGAGACAAAGATCCGCAGCAATAAGCAGCGGACGATCCCCAAAGACATCCTCGTCGAGTACCTCGTTGAACCTGCTGCGCTCGCGCCGTCGATGACGGAAGGCGCACACGCGGGCAAGGTCTTCATCATCGACGAAGCAGAACTCATCGGGCGCGAGGGGCAGAACGCGATCCTCAAAACACTCGAAGAGCCCGGCCCGGGGACACTCATCATCCTCGTGACATCGAGTGAGGATCGGTTGCTCCCCACGATCCGCTCGCGCTGTCAGCGTGTGGGTTTCATGCCTCTTGATGAAGAGTCCATGCGTCGATGGGTCAACACACAAGATTTCAATCTCGCACCCGAAGCGCACCACTGGTACACGCAGTACGCCAACGGGTCTCCCGGGCGGTTCGCTCGAGCGGTGTCCTCGGACCTGTTCGGTTGGCACAACCAGATCGACCCGATGCTCAGCAGAGCAATGCGAGGCGATCACCCCGCAGGACTCGGGACCCTCATGAGCACACTCATCGACGGCTGGGCGAGCGAATGGGTCAAGCAGGGCGACAAGCTCGGCGAGAACCGCTCGAAGGAAGCCGCGAACCACAAGGCCGCGGACATGATGCTCGCACTCGTTGCGCAGCGGGCACACATGGGACTCACGGACCCATCACGATCGCAAGCGTCCTTACGCACAATCGATTCGATCACGCGTGCTACAGAGTCGCTTCGGACGAATGTGTCGTTCAAGATGGTCATGGAACACCTCGTCGCGGGAATCAGCAACAAGGGGTAAACCCGATCACGCCTGGAAACTGATCGGCTGGTGGGACTGCTCGGTTGTGGCCTGCGTTGGCATCGAATACGCGTTCGAGATCCCGTTCGCGTTCCGCTCTTCCACCAATTTGGACATGGTGAGGACCCATGTTTCACGCTCGTACTCGAGCAACGAGATAACCTCACGCAGGATGTCCGGATCGCGATTGATGCTCGACTTCACGAGTTCGCCGTACATAAAGGTATAGAGGTCCTTCACGCTCTTGGCGACTTCGGGAGCGTGCTCGGGCTTGATCGTATTGATCAGTTCCAGCACGATGTCCCGGCACTGCGAGAACCCTGCGAATACCTCCTCGTGATCATTGGTTTCAAGGCCGTGCAGTGCTTGATGCGCGAACTTGATCGCTCCGTCTATGAGCATCAGACGGAGCTCCTCCTTCGAGGCGGTCATGACCTTGGTCTTGAGATACGCGTTGGTGTTTGTATCGTTCATCACGCGGGAAACATCGGTCCGAAAAAAGAGGCACTTCAGCCCAATCGCAATCAATTATCCAAGTGCCGCGAGCTGGGAAAGCGACGCGCCCTGGGTCTGGAAGGAACCGATCGCCTGTTCCATCGCGAGGAACTGCTGTTGGAGGACCGCTCGCTTACGGTCAAGCGATTCCTGAATCTGCACGATCCGATCCTCCTGGAGCTGGATCTGCGAATCCAGCGCGTTTCGTCGGTTCTGCAGGACGCCGCCGATCGTGGATACATAGCTGTCGGCAAACTCTTCGAACTGGCCAAGCACACTGAGTTCGGAGTAGGAGATCTCATCAATGGTGTTGGGATCGCCGTCGTCGTTGTCAGCAAGGGTCCGTTGAGTGAAGAGCGCTTCAACAGCCGCTGGATCCTCGTTGTACGCATCGCGGAACTTGTCGGCGTCGAACTCGAGCACACTGCCGGAACCAACCGTGATCCCAACCTCTGTGAGTGAGTTGAATGTATCCTCGAACCCTTCATTCTCGCGACGAAGCACTGAGAACATCGAGTTCCGAAGATTGAGCATCGTCGAGTCGCCCAGCAGCACGCCTTTGGTCTCGGTTTCTTCCTCGAACCGGGTGCGGAAATCAATCCCCTCGATCACGCTGTTGAATGCGGCAATGAACTCGGTAATCTTGGACTCGATCGAACTCACATCCCGGCTCACGCTCAGCTCAACCGCTTCTTCCGAAGCCGAGAGCAGGTTGATGGATACCCCTTCAACCACGCCATCGAGGGTGTTCGTCGAACTGGTAAGCAGCACGCCCGACGCGGCATCGCTCGAACCGAAGAACACCCGGGCGTCGTTGCCCTCGTCAAGTACAGTCAGACCGAGGTCGAACCCGTTTGTATTGATGAGGAACCGGCCCTCCTCGCCGGAGTTCTCGCTCGCGAGACTCAGGCGGAAGGGTGATGAACCAGAACCCGTGTTGATGATCGACGCGGCCACACCAACATCGGCGGAATTGATCGCATTCCGTACATCTTCAAGCGTCGCGTCTGGATCGAACTCAATCGTGGTTTCTTCGCTACCGGTGAGGAAGTTATCACCATCCGTGCCGGCGGATTCACCCTCGATGCCGAGAATTTCCGCGACATTACCGTCCACATCCTCAATGCGGATGTTCTGGGTGCCCGCGACGCCATCGATCTCTTCAGAGACTGTGATCCCGTCGCCATTGGCGTTGATCGTTGCAACGACGCTGATGTTGTTGTTTCTATTGATTTCGTTGAGCAGGTCGCCAACGGTTGAGATTGAGTTATCAATATCGATCGTTGCGGTGTTGCCATATGAATCGGTGATGATGAACTCACCGGTCCCGATCCCGCTGCCGCCGTTGAGCTCGCTGATCAGTGTCGAGTTGCTGATGTATGCCTGCTGAAGATTCGTTCCTGTGATCGTATTGGTCGTTGTGGAGCCGCTGAGCCCGAGTGCCTCGGCCACATCCGCACCGCCGGTACCCGAGACCGCAAAAGTACCTCCGCCGCTGGTATTGTCAACAATCTGGAGCCCGGTGCCCTGACTGTTGACCGAGACGGTGACGGCGGGGCCAGATCCCGTATCCGTCGCACTATGGATCGCGTTGATAATGTCGTTGACATCATCCAGTCCCGACAGATCAATATCTGCGAAACTCTGCCCATCACGCGTGGTGATGTCGAGCAGCCCATCGGTGTCCGAGAGCCCGCTTCCACCATTGATCGATGAAACAAGGCGAGTATTCAAGCCGGCAAAGATGCGATCGCCGCTGGCCGTGCCACCTGTATAGGTGCCCGCGATACCCAGATCCGACGCAGTGGAATACTCACGCGAACCCGAGGTCCCGTTCTGGATCTCAATGTCCCGCCCTTGGGCGTCAACAATATCAATCCCCCCAGTGGTGGTGTTAATGGATGCCGTCACATCCGCATAGCCCGCCTCTGACAGCGCATCGTTGATGCGGTCGATCACTCCTGCGAGTGTCGAAACAGCACCCTCGGTGACCTCAAGGGTTTCTCCACCCTCACCGTCGTCGACCAGCTCTTCAATCTCACCGATTCGCACACCGACCTCATCGCCGCCCGCGATGATGATTTCAAAGTCTGTCACTCCCGCCCCGGACGCCTGGCGGATCTCGACACCACGCCCATCATTCAAGGCGCTCAGCGCGGTCGTCCCGGTCAGTGAGTAGACACTCGACCCTGTCAGGGTGTTGCTGACGATGCTCCCATCGAGCCCGAGCGAACTGAGCACATCTGTCCCGGAGGTTTCAGAAATGGCCGTTACACCCTCGATGACAAACTTGTCATTGTCGACATACGCGTTGATCCCCTCGACTTCGTTCAACGCATCGAGCACATCCGAAACCGTTGCGGCGCGTGAAAGATCGACCTCGCCCGAGCCGGAAGCAGAAGTAACCGAAAGCACGCCACGGTTGATCCCGTCGCCACTATTGAGGTCCGCAAGCGCTGTATCAGAATCGATCCGTGCCGCGGGTGATTCAAAGGTCAGCGAATCGATCCCGATCGCAGAGGAGTTGGAATCAGCGAAACCGCGTGTGAGAAGCTGTTGGGATGAAACGAGCCGATCAACGATGAAGTTGTAGCTACCGGGCACAGCACTATTGCTTGCGCTCGCAGTGAGGATGCTCTCGTTATTACTCGCTGCGCTGCTCGAATCAAAGATACTGTTCACCCGGAACGATGCAGCGGCGGTTTTAAACGCACTCAGTCGCGAGTTGATGTCCAGGTACGCTGCCTGCTGTGCATTCAGGTCGATGACCCGAGATTGCGCCAGAATAAGCGGGGTCGACTGCACCGCGATCAACTGATCGATGAGTGAAGCAGAATCAATGCCTGAAAAGATGCCGACGCCAGTGGTGATGCCGCCCATGTTCGATGCTCCTTGCGAGTCTCGCACCGGGATTCAGCCCGGTTGCGTGGGCGCATACGCGCCCCGCCCCAACCCCCTCTATCGGAAGAACTTGGGGGGTGACTGGATGATGGCTACACGATTTCGTCGCACGCGAGATCGAGCAGCAGATCATGCGTCAATCCGGCGCAGGAAACCCCGCGTGTATGCGCAGATCATGCGCAGATCCAATTGAGTGGATTCGTCCACCCGATACGATTATCGTTGAGCAGGTCACGCGATCGACCGATCCAACCCCAAGCGGCTGGCGTACCAACCCATTTCCCACCTTGGAGCGACCCGAATGAGCAACCAGACACCCGCGATCTTCCGCATGTCCACAGTGCTTATCTGTGTCTTGGCAGCACTCTCCACGCTCCCATGGATCTACCTGAGCTTCGGCAAGTTCGGCGGTTTCGCATGGGGGCTGTTCGGGTTTGAGCTGATGGTGCTCCTAGGGGCCATCATGACATTTCTGGTCGCGATCGGAAAAGTACAAGTGCAAGGTGCGTTTCCTCTCGCCCTTCTCTGTTTTATTGGCACCATCCTCGTCGCGTCCGTGTTTGGCATCCATGTCGATGCTCGCAATGTCGTGGGCAGCAATCACCCAACGATCCAACCCTGGGTCGATCGCACACTCATGCTCCATCTCGCGATGATCGGGGCACTCTCCGTGATCGCGGCGCTCGATGTGTATCGTCGAGACCCTAGATCATGGGGGATGCTGATGCGTTCGCTCCCGTTCATCATCCCCGTGCTCGCCGCGGGCCTCTACTTCCAGCGATCCGGATTTCCCGCGATCACCGATCCCAACGGCGAGATGAGCATCGTTCGCATGCTCTCATTCATTGTCGGTGGGTTGGTGTTCGGGATTCTCCTGAGCGTCGGTGGACACTTCCTCATCCGCTCATTTGAAGTCGCACTTCCGGAAAAAAACAATGCTGAGCACACATAAAACCTTGTTTTTGAGCGCTGCTCGCGTTTCTTGAAATGTGATCCTGACCCCCGCCAATAATGGGGTGTGAACGATTTTCTTCTCTTACTGATCGCGTTAAGTTTCGCTGCCATCATCGGCGCGGGTCTTGTCTTCTACTTCGTCACGGTCCTCAAGAAAGGCCGCAAAGGCGGGGGGATCGACACCATCAATCTGCGGATGCTCACAGAACGCGTCCGTGCTGTCGGCAAGCTCGTCGGGCTCGAAGTTCATGCGAAAGAAATCGCGACCGCGACCAAGGGGTTCAACTGGCTGCCTCCAATCCTGCTCTCCCAAGCCAAGATCGCAATGATCTTCCAGTTCGAGAAGCAGTACGCAGTCGAACTCGGTGCCCTCGATGATCGCAATGTCGTCGATCTGGGAAATGGACACTTCAGGGTGACCCTCCCGCCGATCATCGGATCACTGCGTCTGATGGATGTCGAACCCTACGACATCCAACAGGGGCGTGTCCTGGGGCTCGTCGATGTCATCAACATGAACGCCGAGCGTCAGAACGAGCTCATGAAGACCGCGCAACAACAAGCCGCCGAGCTGTTCGAGAAGAACGATGAGCGATACGAAAAGCAGGCACGCGACGCGATCGAGCGACAGCTGCAGGCCATCGCGAAGCTCTTCAACGGCTCGCTCGAAATCGAGTGGCGCGAGTCCGCCAACCGCGAACAACCCCGCCTTGTGATGGACGAATCGCTCAAGACCGGGCCGGCAAAGCTCGCTCAGTAATCGAGAGATCGATCACACCGCGCTCGGGTGCCAGATCGTCTTAAACTCTACAAACGGGTCGATCCATGCGGATGATTCGCACGCCTGTTCATCGAAGAAATCAACCTCGCCGTGCACATGCACGCGCTTCAGGTTGTCCGAGCTCCCTGTGCGTAAGAGCGTGCGGTGTTCGTCGGAGACTCCCGCCGCGTGGATCGCGTCGATCTCGCGATGGGTACTGAAATGCTCGACGAGCTCGTCGCGGAACCCTGAAAGGGTATTGACGATCCCGCCGGGCAGATCGCTTGTCGCAATCGCCTCCGCGAGGACTAGAGCTGGGACAGGGTTTGTTTCCGAAGCCAGGGCGACGCACGCATTGCCCATCGCGATCACCGGCGCGATCAGACTCACGAATCCCAGCAGTGGGGCAGGGTCGGGTGCGATGACTCCAACAACCCCGACCGGGAACGGCACGGTGAAATCGTGGTACGGCCCCGCCACGGGGTTGCTGCCGCCCATCACCTGTGCGTACTTGTCACACCAGCCGGCGTAGTGCACGACACGATCGATCGAAGCATCGACCTCGCGTTGCCCGTTCTCGCCGATCGCATTCGCAAGCTCGTCGCGTTTGCCTTCCATCATCTCCGCAAGCCGGTACAGCACCTGGCTTCGCAGGAATGCCGTCGCGTTCGCCCATCCCGGCTGTGCCTTGTGAGATGCATCCACGGCGTCTCGGACATCCTTGCGTGAAGCGCGGCAAACATGCGCGACAAGATTCTGCGACGCGTCATGGATGCTTGTCGAGCGACCGGACTCTGTACGCGGGAACTTCCCACCGATCGCGAGCTTGTAGGTCTTGATGATCGGCAAACGCTCACTCACAGCGGGTACTCCATCTCGATCTCGTGCTTGATCGCGATCCCGTCGAACCCGATATTCGGGATCTCGGGTTTGAGCATGCGTGCTTCCGTGACGGCGCCGCGATGGAACGCGACGATATCGAAGTCACGGCGCTGGTAGAACCGCAGGGCAGGGGTGTTGTCGTTCGTCGTGATCAACCAGAGGCGCTTACACCCGGACTCGCGTGCCTTGTTGCGCACCTCGTCGAGCAAGCACGATCCGATCCCGCCGTGCCCGGCCATGGAGTTGTGCGTGATGATCTCGCATTCATCGCCCTCGATGTTGTATGTCAGGAGCCCCACCTCAGAACCGTCGCGCTGCGCGACCAGCCCCGGTAGTTCGTCCGCGAGGTACTTCTTCCCACGAGTAATCTGAACTGTTGATCCCCAGTACTGCACAAGCACACGCTGAACCCAGTGCTTGTCCTCAGGGGTCAGCTCGCGGATATCAAAGCTATGGATGCCGGGTTGATTGACCATGTGTATGTTCTCCAGCCGATCGCTCGGCGACTATTCCCCGTTTATTGGCAGTAGGCCATAAGCCCATGCCGCCCGCCCTCGCGTCCGAAACCGGACTCCTTGTACCCGCCAAACGGGCTCGTCGGATCGAACTTGTTGTAGGTGTTCAACCAGACAACCCCTGCGTCGAGACGACGAGCGACATCGAAGATCTTCGATCCCTTGTCCGTCCACACGCCCGCGGCCAGCCCATACGGCGAGTTGTTCGCACGCGAGATCGCCTCGTCCGGCGTCCGGAAGCTCATCACCGCCAGCACCGGTCCAAAGATCTCTTCCCGCGCGATCGTGTGGCTCGGCTGCACCCCGGAGTAGAAGCATGGTTTACACCAATACCCCTTCTCAGGAAGTGCCGATCCACACGCATCATGACGGACGGCGCCCTCTTCATCGCCGAGCGCCAGATACTTGTTGATCGTCGCGAGCTGCTCCTTCGAGTTGATCGCGCCCACATCGGTATTCTTGTCCAGCGGGTCGCCAACACGCAACGACCCCATCCGGTCGTTGAGCTTGTCGATCACCGTATCAAGAATCGATTCCTGCACAAACAACCGAGACCCGGCGCAGCACACATGACCCTGATTAAAGTAGATACCCTCGATGATCCCTTCGATCGCTTGGTCGAGCGACGCGTCCTCAAAGATGATGTTTGCGCTCTTGCCGCCGAGCTCAAGGGTAAGTTTTTTGTCAGTCGCTGCGACACGCTTCGCGATCATCTTCCCGACCTGAGTCGACCCGGTGAACGCGATCTTGTTGATGTCACTGTGCTCAACGATCGCTTGCCCTGTCTCGCCCGCGCCTGTGACGATGTTTACAACGCCCTTGGGCAAGCCGATCTCGGCGCAGATCTCAGCAAACCGCAGGGCCGTGAGCGAGGTCGTCTCTGCCGGTTTCAAAACCACGGTGTTCCCACACGCGAGCGCCGGGGCGATCTTCCACGCGAGCATCAGCAGCGGGAAGTTCCACGGGATGATCTGCCCGCACACCCCAACCGGCTTGGGCTCACGCCCCGGGAGCGCGAACTTCAGCTTATCGGCCCACCCCGCGTGGTAGAAAAAGTGTGCACACGCCAGGGGCACATCAACATCCCGCGATTCCTTGATGGGTTTGCCGCCGTCAAGTGTCTCAAGCACCGCGAGCTCGCGAGCCCGCTCTTGCATGCGCCGCGCAATCCGGTACAGGTACTTCCCGCGATCCTTGCCCGAGAGGCCCGCCCAAGTCGGCAGCGCCTCGCGTGCCGCCCGCACTGCCCGATCAACATCCGACACTGCGGCCTGAGCGACCATCGAAATGGTCTCCTCAGTTGCGGGGTTAATGCTCGCAAACCGCGTTCCGCTCTCGGGTTCCACAAACGCACCATCGATGAACAACCCGTATGAATCCGCAATATCCGGACGCACCGACTCTGGCGCAGGGGCATACTCGAAAAGCCCGCCGCCACTCGCGCCGCGAAGATCCAGCCGAGCGGGTCGGGTTGTGTTCTGGTTCACGCCCTCAGATTCAGCGTGCCCCGCGTTTTGTGTCCCTGAAACGGTCGTCATGCCCACATTCTAACAGCCCAGACCCTCCCAGCCGGACCCAACACCCCTCCGATTCGTTCGGTTGGGGGAATTTCCGCAAAGTCAAGCCCGGAATATGCCGCTCATGCGGATATGACCCAGCCCAAACCGAATCACAGCAACGAAAAAAGCAACCCCGATTCGTGCGAGTTCATCCATCGCACCGAATCACGGATCGAAACTGAGCAACTCGCATGCTCACAGGGTCAGGTTGCAGACATCACGGGGTCCGGCATGCGCCTCATCTTCCCGAAGGGGCAACTCCCCGAAATCGGCGAGGTACAAAGCTACACCTTCTCCGACGGTTCTGATTCGCTCGAGATCACCGGGTGCGTCAAATGGGTCCGAAAGGGTTCCGCGTTCTCACGCCAAGCAGAGGCCGGCATCGAGTTTGTCAAGCTCGATCCAGAGTCACGCGACGCGATGATCCGTCTGGCGGTCCAGGGCAAAATTAAGGAGCCACGCTCGCGATATGTGCAGATCGAGCAAGCCGACCTCTACAAAATCCTCGCCGTCACTCGATACGCCAGCGCCGAGCAGATCGACGAAGCTTTCAACGAGGCGTGTAACTACTGGAACGGCGAGAATGCCGACGACCCGCAAGCCACCCAGAAGCTCGACGAGGTCTACAAGGCCTACGCCGTGCTCAGCGATCCCGACAAGCGTGCTAGCTACGACAAACGCTTCGCCGATCAGCACGACCGCGCGGCGTGATTAGCTATGGGGAGTGCCACACTCGGGGCATTGATTCATACCGGCTAGGTCATAACCGCAGTTCAGGCATTGCCCACGAGCATTCCGGCGTCTGATCCTGAGTCGGGCGGGAAGACGCCAAGCCTGCCACAATAACTCCAACAACACTGCGGTCACCAGAACGCTGGGCACAAAAACCCGCCAGATCGGGCGCAGTGGCAGGCGGCGATCCGGCTGGGGCTTCCCAGGAGTTGCAAATCCCCATTCATACAACTTTCTTAGTGCCGATTGTGGAGCCGGTCGCCCATCGTCCGGTCCGTGGTGGACCATGGTGTGCACGGGCCAACCCACACGCACTTGGTCGAGCACATGAGCTGGGTCATCATCGAAGTCGATCACCGTCCCATTAGGACCGCTACTCACGCTGAAACCACGCCCCATGCTCTGACGAACACGAACGCGATTGCTACTGCTCAGGTCGATCTTTGCGCTTCCTCGTGGCACAATTATCGAAGTCCCCAGTGGGGCATCAGGCCAGTCGTCGGGAACAGGTTCAAGCCAGTTTGCGATCGCGCCGGGGACCCCGCTCATGGTGTACGCGGGGCGAACAGCGTCTGGCGTAATCCATGCGAGTGTCCATGCAATGAGCACTGTGACAGCGAGGGCAAATAATGTAGTGATCACCACATGCTTGAGAAATCTGCGATAGGTCATTAAATCTCGCATCAACTATGAAGGCATACGCCAATCAGGTGAGCTGATTGCACTACGCATCCGAGAAGTCATACCCGGCCGCGTACTCACCCGTTGCGAGCTTCTGCATGCTCCGCAGCACATCGTTTAAGAGCGAGCTCGCCCCAAAGCGGAACCAGTCCGGGCTCAGCCACCCCTCGCCGAGCGTTTCGTTGACCATGCACAGGTAGTGCCACGCCTGCTTGCCTGTGCGGATGCCGCCGGCGGGCTTCATGCCGTACATCTTTCCGGTCTGCTTATACGCGTCGCGGATGGCCTCGAGCATCACCAGCGTCACCGGCATTGTCGCTGCGGGCGACACCTTGCCCGTTGAGGTCTTGATGAAATCGCCTTCGCGGATGCACGCGATCGCGATATCGCTGGCGCGCCGGACATTGTCGTAGGTCACCAGCTCACCTGTTTCGAGGATCACCTTGAGGTGGGCCGGTCCACACGCGTCAACGACCGCCCGGATCTCGTCGGCGACCACACCGTACTTGCCCGAGAGAAAAGCCCCGCGGTTGATGACCATGTCGATCTCGTCCGCGCCGTCCGCCACCGCCTGCTCCACATCACGCACGCGGATGTCGATCGGGTACTGCCCCGACGGGAACCCCGTCGCGACGGATGCAACCTTGACGCCCGAGCCGGCGAGGTACTCCTTGGCGTGCGGCACCATCGAAGGGTACACGCACACCGCCGCCACATGCCCGATCCGACGACCCAGAATCTCCTCGTCGCGCTCCCACGGACGCTTCGCCTTGACGCACAGACTCCGCACCTTCTCAGGCGAGTCCGCGCCCTCCAGCGTCGTGAGATCGATCATCGAGACCGCCATCTCCAATGCCGCCATCTTCGAGTCCTTCTTGATCGATCTGGTCGTAAAGGACTTGGCGCGCCGATCCACCATGATCGCATCCACGGTGGGGGAGTTGGGCATCTTGAACTCGGACGGGGTGGTGCTCATTCGTCGCCTTCGCTCTGCTCGGGTGTGTCGGCCTCGACCGGGAGCCCGGTGATTTCCCATTCTTCCCACCCGCCTGGGAAGACCTTGACACGCTTTTTCACGAACCCGTTATACCCGACCTCGATCAGACGCTTGGCCATCGCATTGACCGTCGCGGTGCCGGGGTTCTCGCCGTACACGATGAGGTTCTTGTACCGTTCCAGCGCCGGATCGGTGCCGTAACGCAGATCAACATCCGGCGTGCGCATGTTCCGCGCCCCCGGGATGTGCCCTTCCGCGAATCGCTCGGGCTTTCGGGCATCGATGAAGAGGGCGGTGTCGTTTTCCTTTTTCTGCTGCTCAAAGAGATCAACAGCCCGCGCTAGGTCGATGTATTGGATCTTCTTGTCTGAAATATTGGACTTGAGGCACCCGCCCATCATGAGCGTGAGTACACCCAAAAGGAGGAGGGCAGATTTGGTCGTGAGCGTGATTCGGGGTGTCTGGTGCATCTTTTTCCTCAATTGGTCAATAAGTATACACATACGGGCGTTCATCACCCTGAACCCCGCCTGTGGGTTTGTATCGACGCGCCAAGCACAAGCTGGCCATCGTAGATGCCATGGAGGACCCTTGAACATGCCATTCGTTTCATCCCAGAGCTTGATCGGCGCCTTGGCCATGACGGGCGCGATCTCCTCAACCCAGGCACAACCCAATATGGGCGCAGAACACCTCTCAATCGACGCGAAGACCTCCGTGAGCACGGTCCACCCCGGATCGAGCGGGTTCTTGGCGATCGACATTATCGCCGCGGATGACTGGCACACATACTGGCCGGGACTCTCAGATACTGGATTCGGGATAGATTTTGAGATCGATGCGCCGGATTCGATCGAGTTGAAAGACCCGATCTGGCCCACCCCAATCCGATACCTTCAGAAGGGTGACATCCTCGATCACACATACGAGGGCACGGTGACGGTTCTGTTCCCATTCGTGGTCAAGGACGATGCGCAGCCCGCGGGCATCACGATCAGTGTGGAGTCTACTTACCTTGTATGTAAGGACTTGTGTCTTCCTGGCTCGGGTGAAGATTCCGTTTCCTTCGCGATCGTCCCGGAGGATGAGACGGAGACACCCTCGGAATCCAAGAACGAGATTCAGCGCGTGTATGAGCAGCGCCCAGAGCAGTTCCGCCCGACTGATCCCGCGGTCCGACTCCAATGGATCAAAGATGCCGCGGCCGTAGTGTTCCGCGATGCGACCCGCATCGAGTTCTATCCCGATACCGAATGCACCCCCATCAAGGACCTCATCAAGGACGGTGCCACTGAAGGCAACCGTCTAGAGATTTTCTTCTCCGAAACGGAGAACAAGCGTCTCTCAGGACGCATCCGTATTCAAACACCCCAAGGGGAGATGTTCTACGACATCGATGAGAAGGCCCCCTGAAATCAACACACAAGGAGTACACACGATGATCAAAATGACCAAATCCCGTTCAATCCTGTTCGCACTCAGCGCTGCCGTCACCGGCACCATGATGGGGGCAGGCAACCTCGAATCCGCGAAACCCATCGAGGTCGGAGCCAAAGCCCCCGACTTCACCCTTACCGACATCAACGGTGAGAAGCACACCCTCTCGGACTACACCAAGGAAGGCAAAACCGTCGTCCTCGAGTGGTTCTCCCCGGATTGCCCATTCGTCAAAAAGCATTACCGTGATGACACAGGCACCATGCTCGCGATCCAGAACGACATGAAGGATCAGCCCGTTGTTTGGCTGCGCATCAACTCAGCACGCGCAGGACACCCCACAACAGGCGTCGAACGCAACAAAGCCGCTGCGGACGACTGGGGCATCACCACCCCAATCCTTCTCGACGGCTCGGGTGAAGTCGGCAAATCCTACAACGCGAAGCGTACCCCTGAGATGTACATCATCGACGATCAGGGCGTCCTGCGCTACCACGGAGCGATTGATAACGACTCGAAGGCCTCGAAGCCCGGCGAAGTGAACTATGTCCGCAACGCCCTCCAGCAGGTCCTCGCTGGCGAAACCGTCACCAAGTCCACCTCAAAGGCGTACGGCTGCTCGGTCAAGTACTGAATCCGGCTTCTCGCCAGTCAATATGTAGCCATTTGAGATGAGACTCCAAGATTCTCTCTCTCCAGAAACACGCCCCGCGACCCCGGGGCGTGTTCTTTCTTCTTGATCCTCCCCAGCGCCAAAGGCGTATAGACCGATAGACTCCGTATCTGGACGAATGATCGGGCAGGGATCTGCTCAGGAGCAACGCATGTTTGATTTGCCGGGCCCGCTGGGGACCTTCGCCAACTTTCTCGTGATCGCCATCGGGTTCGGGTTCATTATTTTCATCCATGAACTCGGCCACTTCCTTGCCGCGAAATGGGCCGGGATTCGCGTGCTTGCGTTCTCGATCGGATTCGGGCAGATTGCGTGCTCGTACCGCAAGGGAATGGGGTTCCGCTTGGGATCGAGTGAGCGTGAATACCTCAAACGCGTGCACGGCCTGAATGCCGAGCAGACTCAGGAACTGCACAACGAGATCAGCCCCACAGAGTACCGTTTGTCCTGGCTCCCGCTCGGCGGGTATGTAAAGATGCTCGGTCAGGAAGACCTGAACCCCGACGCGGTCTCCGATGAGCCCGATTCGTACCAGAACTGTTCCGTTTTCAAGCGCATGGTCGTGATCAGCGCCGGCGTCATCATGAATGTCATCTCTGCTGCGATCCTGTTCGTGATCGTGTTCAACGCCGGGCTCAAGGTGTTCCCGGCCCAGTTGGGGTATGTTGCCCCCGACGGACCCGCAGCACTCGCCACACCCGTGAATCGCGATGATGTCGAGGTGGGGTTGCAGCGGGGCGATCATGTCACGGAGATCAACGGGAAGAAGATGTACTCCTTCGAGCACATTCTCCCCGAGATCGCGATGTCGCGCAAGGGGCAACCTGTGTTGATCACCGTCGAACGCGATGGTGTTGAAGGCCCAATCCAGTTCGAAGCGAACCCCACGAAGAATCCGATGTCCGGTTTACTGGGCATCCAGGTCGATCCGCCCATCGCCACCCTATCCAAAGTCGCTGAGACTGAGGATGAACGCCGACAGGTCAGGATGCTCGCACGCAGCGCGGGGATCCCAGAGATTGAATCCGGCGATATGCTCACTCGCGTTGGCGATCAGCCCGCGATCTCACCGCTCGATTTGATCGATGCGGCGGAGCACTCTGATGGCATCCCGTTCGCGATCACGCTCCAGCGCGATCAAAGCGAGGAGATCACGACACACATCGAACCGGTACACGAGTTACAGTCCGGTGCGATCGCGGTGGAAGACGGCCTGGCGGGCATCGAACATGTTCTCGGCCTCCACGGTGTCATGATGGTCAATCCCCACGCATCTCTCGAAGATACCAAGCAGGGACTCATGCCCGGCGATATCTTTGCTCGAATTGGCAGCGTCGAGTTCCCGAGTATCGATGAGGGGATCTCGATCGTGCAAAGCAACGCGGGCAAGCCGCTAAAGCTCGAAGTCCTGCGACGCACCCCTGATTCTGGGTATGAGCGACTCAAGCTGGATGTTGAGGTCACGCGCGATGGTCGGATCGGCTTCTTCCCGACAATGAGCACGGGCTTTGCCCCGATCGTACACAAGCCAATCAAGGTCGCGGATTTCGATCCAGTGCGCTATGCCACGGACGGAGGGTACGACCCGATCCCGACCACTACCCCGGCACATGACATTATCGACTATGCCGGCTCGCGGATCCGTTTCGTTGCAGGAACCGAGATCGCAAATCTCCGTGAGATCGTCGGGATTATCGTCGATACAACCAACGACGCGTTTGAGTCCGGAGCGGAAACCTTCTCGATCCCAATCACGATCGAGCTGCCTCTTCCTGTCCAACCCGATGGGTCAATCCCCACAACGAGCAAGCAATGGGAACTGACTCGCACGGACATCGAGCAACTCCGTGAACTCGGGTGGGCCCTCCCCGGCGGCTCATCGATCGCCCAACTCTTCCAACCGTATCAGGTCATCGATCGATCGCCGAGCCCTGTTGCCGCGATCGAACGCGGGATCGCGGAATCTCGTCGTGTGATGATGCAAACCTACCTCACATTCCTGCGTCTGTTCCAGGGATCCGTCGAGGTACGACATCTCAAAGGCCCCGTCGGGATCGCGCACCTTGGGACTCAGATCGCCTCACAGGGTTTTATCTGGGTGCTGTTCTTTATGGCATTGATCTCGATCAACCTCGCCGTGATCAACTTTCTCCCGATCCCCATCGTCGACGGCGGTCAGTTCCTGTTGCTCTGCTACGAATGGATCCGTGGCCGGCCCGTACCAATCGTGGTGCAGAATGTCGCGACCCTCGCGGGGCTGCTTTTCATCGGGATGATGTTCCTCTATGTCACCTTCAACGACATCAAGAACATCTTCGGCGCGTGATCGGGTAACGGATCGGAAGACTACCATCGCACCATGACCCCTATCCTCGGGCTCATCCAGATCCTTGCGATCGGGTTCGTGATCGGACTCGTGGGATTGATTTTGACGACGGCGTGGATGCTCACACACCCGCCGCGCCGTTCCTACGCATGGGCAATCGCGCGTTCTCAGCCTGGAGACCCGAGCGAACTCGACGAACCACTCCGCTTCGAAGACGACACCATCGAAACCCAGAACGCGATCATCCCGATCTGGGACATCGAGGGGCGTGATCCCAACGGCCCGGTGGTGCTGATGACGCACGGGTGGGGTTCGAGTCGTCAGGGGGCGCTCAAACGCATCTACCCGATTGTCGATTATGCGTCACGAATCATCGCGTGGGATCTGCCCGGGCACGGCGAAGCGCCATCGCGAGCTCGAATGGGTGTTGATGAACACATGATCGCCATGGAGCTGATCGAAGCGCTCGGGATCGAAAACACACCGATCGTGCTTTTCGGGTGGTCGATGGGCGCAGGCATATCGCTCGCATTGTGCGCACAGATCGAGCGTTCTCACGATATTCGAGGTGTGATTTGCGAAGCCGTGTATCGCACCCCACCGACCCCGGCCCGTGCGGTTCTCGATCTTCGCGGGATGCCTCATCGACTGAACCTGCCACCCGCGATGGCCTTGATCGGCATGAATCTCGGGGTTGGTGCTCGTTGGGGCGGTTTCGATCGTGCCGTAATCGCATCGGGAATCGAAGCACCGATACTCCTGATTCACGGTAACGCAGACCCCGTGAGCCCGGTCGAAGATTCACGAAGCATTGCGGACGCAGCGAAGCAAGCGGAGTTGTGCGAAATCGAGGGCGCAGGGCACAACAACATCTGGGCGGATCCAATCTATCGAGATCGTGCAACCGAGGCGGTGCGTTCGTTTATGACGCGTTTTTGTGCTCGTTGATCGCGTACTGCAACGCGTGCTCGGCCATGATATCCGACGAGTTGTACAACGGGACATCGCAGACCTCAGGCGTGATCAGGAGCGGTGCCTCGGAGTTGCCGAGGATGATCCCCTCGCACCCGCGTTCACAGAGCCGACGGATCACATCGAGCATCGCATCGCGGGATTCCTCTTCAATAATCCCGTACACGAGTTCGGAAAAGATGATGTGGTCCAGCAGTTCCGTGTCCTCGTCATTTGGGCGGACAAGTTTAATCCCTTTGATCCCCAGCCCGGTCTGATACGCCGAGCCGGATGTCACATATCGGGTACCGATGACCCCCACAGTTTTGCGTTGATCTTCGATGATCCGGGCCGCAACAGCGTCGGTCATTTTTAACCATGGAATCGCCGAGTTGGTCTTGGCGAGCTGCACGGCGTGCTGTATAGCGTTGTCCGGTGAGAAGCAGAACTCTGCGCCGATGCTCGCGAGCCGATTCGCGGACTCACTCAAGTAGGTACCGACCTGGACCCAGTCATCCCGACGCACAGCGTCGATGTACTGTGCGAGAGGTACATTGTGCACGCTCACTGTGGGGTGCAGGTGCGGCTCGAGCATGATCGCGGCGTGGCGGAACAGCTGTTGATAGCACAACGCGGCGCCTTCTGGGCTCACGCCAACAATTCCGATGTGCATCGTCATGGGTCCCGGCCTTTCTGTGTCCTTGATCCGGTTCGGACACACCATCGTCGCGGATCAACGCGTCCGCGTCAAGGAGACGGGGCATCTTGTCCCCACATCGGGTGATTCCCATCACACGCTGCGAACAGACATACCATACGCGAATGACGCAAGAACAGTTGCAGAACCCGTATGAGACGCTCGGAATCCCGATGCGCTACACGATCGAGCGTGATCAGGTGGAACGCGCGTATCGTGCGCGATTGACTGCCGCCCATCCCGATGCGGGGGGGGCAGCGGGCGAGGCTGACCCAGCCACCCTGAATAAGGCCCGTCAGGCACTCCTCGACGACGAGCAACGCGCGGTGATTCTCCTCACGCTACTCGATGGACCGGGGGCCTCGGACTGCAAAGACCTTCCCGATGGGTTCCTGATGGACATGATGATGCAGCGTCAAGAAATCGAAGAGGCGATCGAGTCCGGGGGGGAGCAGGAACGAGAAGATTGGGAAAGGTGGGGGTTTGAGCAGCGCCGATCCTATCGTGATCGGGTTGAGGCGATGTTCGCCGCGCTTGGCGATGACCCGAAAGCGGAAGATCTCCGTGCGATTCGGGTTGAGCTGAACGCATGGCGATACATCGAACGGCTGATCGAACAGCTTGATCCTGAATACGACCCGTCACGGGCAGATTTTTCCTGATACCCTGATCTGCCCGAGTGATGGGCGCTCGCACATGGACGCATCGGATACACCATTTATCATCGTGCTCGCGGTCCTGCTTGTCGGGTCCGCTTTCGCGTCGGGATCGGAAACGGCGCTCTTCGGGGTGACGCACGGGCAGCGTGCCACGCTCCGGCGGGGGAATCCAACGCTCGCGAAAATGGTGGATTCGCTGCTCTCGCGTCCCCGAGAGCTGTTGATGCAGGTTTTGCTGCTCAACATGGTCATCAATGTCAGCTATTTCATCGTGACCAGCGTGCTGACAATTCGTGCGGAGACTGCGATCGCGAGGGTCATGATCTCTGTCGTCTCGCTCGCGACGATTATCCTGATGGGAGAGGTATTTGCGAAACTGTTCGCGTCCGGTGCCACGCTTCTGTTTCTCCGGATCGCAGCGCCGGCGCATCTGTTCATCCGCGGTCCTATCGCGGGATTACTCCGGGTGCTCGATGTGTGGGTCGTCTCACCGTTGTCGCGGCTTGTCGCGCCCACAAAGTCGGATCAGCCCAACTCGGAGGTGACGCCCGAGCAGCTATCCACCCTGATCAGCATGAGCGCTGGGGAGGGTGTGATCGATCGTGGCGAACAACTCGTACTGACCTCGATTGTCGAGATGGGGCACCTGCGTGTGGAGCAGGTAATGACCCCGCGGGTGGATCTGGAATGGGTCTCGCCTGACATTTCTCTCGATGAGCTCGCGCTGGTTTGCAGACGGACCGGGCGAACGCGCACGCTTGTTTGCGAGCGAGATCTGGACGATGGGCTGCTGGGGATAGTTGATGCTCGGATTGTCTTTGAAGGGACACCGCTGCGAGATGCGATCCGTCCTGTGCTCTATGTCCCCGAGCAGTGCCGGCTCGATACATTGATGGAGCAGCTCAGGGAATCGGGGCGGCGTGTAGGCGTCTGCGTCGATGAGCACGGCGGGGTCGCTGGCGTCATCACGATCGCGGATATCCTCAAAGAACTGCTCGAAGAGCTTGAGCATCCGGATGAGCGGGCAGCGGTTTCAGTTGAGAACCTTGGGGATGGTCGTTGGCTCGTCCCTGGGCGTCTGAGCATCCGGGATTGGTCGGTTCTGTTCAAAGATCGATCCCTGATCGAGCACACCAAGCATGTCAACACCCTCGGTGGGCTGGTCATGGTCCTGCTCGATCGGGTCCCCCAGGTGGGTGATCGTGTCCATGCCGGGGCTATTGAGCTGCATGTTGTGTCGATGGATGAGCGTGCGATCGAACAGATTGAAATCCGGGTTCACTCGGCTTCAGAGGATGAAGCGGAGGAAATCCGATGAGCACGGGCGAGGTTATCCTCTGGGCAGTTCTCATGCTCGTCGGCATCGGCGGGTCTGCTTTCTGTTCCGGGCTGGAGGTCGGGCTCTACAGCGTGAACCGGGTCCGCGTGCAGGTCGAAGGGGCGCAGCGATCGGGTGCCCGCGCCCGGAGACTGCAGAAGATACTCAATGAAATGGTTCCCTCACTGACGGCGCTGCTCGTTTGGAACAACATCTTCAACTACATGGGAACGCTCGCGTTGACGACGCTCGTTGCCATGTTTGGATTCACTGATCTGGGGATGATCCTGATTCAGGTCGTTGTGCTGACTCCGATTTTGCTTGTCTTCGCCGAGTCGACGCCTAAAGAAGTGTTCCGGGCGAATGCGGACATATTGATGCCAAGGTTCGCGATTGTGCTCATCTGGTTGCGGCGATTGGTGACATGGCTACCGATCGTGCCGGTTCTTGGATGGTTCGCAGTAACGGCATCCAAGTTGGTCGGTGTCGGATCGCTCGGGTCGCTCGGGGATGCCCGCGAGCGGATCGCAGAACTCCTCAAGTTTGGGACGATGTCGATGAGTCAGGCTCAGGTGACCCTCATTGATCGGGCACTGCAGCTCGAACACGCCAAAGTGCAAGGGGAGATGATCCCCCTTGGTCGTGTGAGGAGTCTTCGGGCAGGTTGGTCGATCGAGCGGGCCCGGGTCGCCGTACACGGACGCCCGTACTCACGATTCCCTGTGATTGGCAAGGACGGGCGCGTCGCGGGGATCGTCCATGCGATCGATCTCTATACGCATGAGATTGCGTCCAATCCGACGACGCCGATTGACCAACTGATGGTCCCGCCTGTCTTCCTCGCGCCCCAGTTGAGCGTTGAGCGAGCGTTGCGGACCATCAACCGATCGGGCGGGCACATCGGTATTGTGCGTCGGGGGGATTTGGATCTGGGGATTGTGACGCGTAAGGATCTGGTCGAGCCGCTTGTTGGCGAACTTGAGGAGTGGTAATTCGGGAATAGTGAACTCCGTCGACGGGTTGTTCGCATGTACCCAGATAGATTCGACCCGTGATGGAGATCCGATGAGCAACAAGAAGAGTGTTTTTCCCGTTCTATTGATCATCGTGTTGCTGGCAATGTCACTTCCCAGCATTATTTCGCTGATTCGTGGGCCTGCACCGATGCCGGATGTCTTTTCGGACGGGTACACGCTTGCTCAGGCGCGAGAAGTTTCCGCAGAAACCGGCAAACCGATCTTCGCGTTGGCAACTGCAGACTGGTGCGGGCCGTGTCAATCGCTTAAGCGTGGGGCTCTTCAGGATCCCGAAGTCATCGCAATGATCAGCGATTATTCGGTCCCGGTTTATCTTGAAGATGGCGAAAACCGCGATGAAATCAAGCGACTCGGGCTGCGTGGCTATCCCACGAGGTTCATCATTGAGGGCGATCAGGTTGTGGCCGCACTCCCGGGTGGCGACAACTACAAGCAGTTTCTGCAGCAGGAACTTGTTCCGGTCCAGTGATTGGGTCTGAATACCCAATCCCATGAACCGGAGCGAACCGATCCGCCCCCAACCCGGTATAGACTGTATGTACGCGGAGTGTGCCCCGGCGATCGTTGCGCTCGAGGGTTTGCCGCGGATTGGAGTCTGAAGATATGAGCAAGCGATCGATACTGCCTCTCGTTGGGATACTGGGCGTTGCTGTGGTCGGGTCCACGATCGCTGTCGCAACCAACGCGGTTCGGATGAATGACGACCAATACTCATTTTTCGACCCAATTGTCGATGTGAGCACGCTAATCAATGCGTTGTATGTTGAAGAGGCGGATATGGACGCCATGCAGATCGGCGCGATCGAGGGCATGCTCGATGAACTGAATGATCCCTACACGACTTTCGTGCCCAGGCGCGATACGGAAGAGTTTTCGAAAGACCTGACTGGTGAGTATGTCGGGATCGGTGCCGAGGTGCAGATCCGCGATGGCTGGCTGACGATCTCCTCGCCTCTTGACGGCTCCCCGGCATGGAAAGCGGGGGTCATGGCAGACGATCGGGTCATCGCGATCGACGGCAACTCCACGGAGGGTTTCACGATCGACGAGTCGATCGATCTGCTCACGGGCGAACCCAAGACCAAGGTGGTCATCACGGTTGAGCGCGACGCGGAGACGCTCGATATCGAGATCATCCGCGATCATATCAAAGTCCAGGCGGTCAAGGGGTTCATGCGTGAGGACGGCGACGGCGAGTGGATGCATCTGATCGATCCCAGCACGGGCATCGGTTACATCCGTCTCACGCAGTTCACGCCCGGCTGTGCCCAAGAAGTCAAGGACGCGATCGAGCACACGAAGCGTGAGCTTGGCGGCGACCTGAACGGGCTGATCCTCGATCTGCGTTTCAATCCCGGCGGGCTGCTTGATGAGGCGGTTGAGATTGCGGATCTGTTTATTGAGGATGGCACGATCGTCTCGACGAAAGGGCGTGTGTTCGAGGAAGAGATCGATCGTGCAACCCGTGCGGGGACGATCACAGACCTGCCGCTGCTCGTGATGGTGAATGGGCAGAGCGCCAGCGCGTCAGAGGTTCTCTCTGGAGCATTGTCGGATCACAACCGCGCCGTGATCCTCGGCACTCGGAGCTTCGGAAAAGGGTCCGTACAGACCGTCCGCCCGTTGGAATCGGGTGCGGGGGTCCTCAAGATCACAGAGCAATACTACTACCTTCCATCCGGGCGCCTGCTCCATCGTCGCGACGATTCGACCGAATGGGGCGTTGATCCGACACCTGGCTACTTTGTCCCGCTGACGAATGACGAGACTCTTGAGATGCTGCGTGCCCGTCGCGAGCAGGAGATCATCGAGCACAACGACGAGTCCGAGCAGGTCGATCTGCGTGATACGGACGCGGTGCTCGACGCGCTCAATGATCCGCAGTTATCCGCTGCGGTATCCGTGATGCAGAATCGCGTGAATACGGGTGAGTTTGCGCCCACGGGGATTGAGGAGAACGAGCCGATGGATGTCGCGCTCGCCGAGCTCAACACCCTGCGTGCACAGGAAGAGCGACTTCTGCGTGAACTCGCGAGGCTCGATCGGCGCATGCAGGCGGCGGAGCAGGAGGTCCCCGAGGAGATCATCACCCAGGATCCGCGTGATTTCTGGGACGACGAGACGAATCTTGAGGGAGGCGAACTCGTCGTTCGTGACGCGGACGGCAATGTCGTCACCACCCTGCAGATCACAGGCAACAACCTCGAGGCATGGCTTGTCGACGCGGATGTCGAGAAGAAGGACAACGCGTCCAAGGGCGAGGATTCCGGTTCGTGATTGTTCTCGGGATCGAGTCGTCTTGTGATGAGACCGCCGCGAGTGTCGTTGTCGACGGGCGCGAGGTCCGCTCGAGCGTTGTTGCGAGCCAGTACGATCTTCATGAGGAGTTCGGGGGGGTTGTTCCTGAGATCGCCTCGCGTGCCCACGAGCAACACATCCTCCCAGTCCTGCGCGATGCGATCGCGAAGGCGGGGATCCAGCCATCCGAGATCGATCTGATCGCGATAGGGCATCGCCCGGGGTTGATCGGGTCGTTGCTTGTAGGGCTCAGCGCTGCGAAGGCGCTCGCGTGGTCATTGGGGGTGCCTCTGGTAGGCGTGGATCATGTTCACGCGCACTTGTACGCGGGGATGCTCGGACGCGAAGAGCCCGCGTATCCAGCGCTCGGTTTGGTTGTCAGCGGCGGGCACACATCGATCTATTCAATCAAGAACGCACTGCTGGTGAAGCGGATGGGATCGACGATTGATGATGCGATCGGCGAGGCGTTCGACAAGGTCGCGGCGATCCTTGGGCTTGGGCATCCGGGCGGGCCTGCGATTGATCGACTTGCGCTAGAGGATGGAGCGAACGATCGGGCGTTTGATTTTCCGGTCTCGCGATTGAAAAAGGACTCCCTCGATTTCAGTTATTCAGGGCTCAAGACGGCGGTGTTGTATGAGGCGAAAGGGCGCCCAGCGCCGCCGACATTGCCCGGGCGTGACCCATTGCCCGCGCCGGTGGTTCCTGAACTCACGCACGAGCGGATGCGGGACATCGCGGCGAGTTTTCAGCGGGCCGCGGTTCGTGCGCTTGTGCTCAAGCTCGGGCGAGCAATTGAGTGCGTCGATGCGTGCAAGACACTGATCGTGGGCGGCGGGGTGAGCGCTAACACGCTCGTGCGATCGGAGATGGATCGTTTCGCGTCGGAGCACGATCTGGAGCTCATCATCCCGCAGATGGGGTACTGCGTCGACAATGCGGCGATGATCGCCGGGCTGGGCGCAAAGCTGCATCAGAACGGGCAGGTCGATGATCTGACTCTGTCCGCGGTTCCTACGACGGCCTGCTGAGATGGATTTCAGTTTCCTCGACAACCTCGATAAGCCCGTGCAACGCCCGACTCATCCCGCGGCGTTAGATGTCGATTCGCTGATGAAGGAATGCACACTCACGCGTGGGCGTACATCCGGGCCGGGCGGGCAGCATCGCAACAAGGTCGAGACACATATCACCATCGTGCACAATCCGACAGGGATCGAGGGGCAGGCGGGGGAGCGTCGACTTGCGAAAGAGAACCAGCGAGTAGCGCTGAAAAGACTGCGACTGAATCTCGCGACAGAGCATCGAGTATTCGTCCCGGATGGGGAGATCCGATCCGATCTATGGAAGTCGCGTTGTAGGAACAGAAAAATCGTGTGTGCGGTCCGGCATGCCGATTACCCGTCGATCCTTGCCGAGGCGATGGATGTGATCGACGCGTGCGGGTATGACACACGCCAGGCGTCGGTGCGGTTGCAGTGCTCGGGCTCGCAGCTGGTCCGGCTGCTGGCGGATCACCCCCCGGCGCTCGCGAAGTTCAACGATGAGCGGCGTTTACGCTCGATGCGCCCGCTCAAGCCGTGATTTTCTGAAGATCGCGGGTACACTACAGGTCCATGCCAGAACCCAAAGAGCGTCAGAGTATCAAGGTCCAGGCCGAGCGAACGGTGCTCGCAGCGGTGCGGTTGCCCGAGTCGAAGTTCGATGAGCAAGATCCCTTCGGGGAGTTGCGTGAGCTGTCGCGTCAGGCGGGCGCGGTCGTTGTTGGTGAGATCGAGCAACGCCGTGATCGTCCCGAAGCCGGCACCTACATGGGCACGGGGAAGATCGAAGAACTCAAGGGCATGTGCGAGGCGCTCAACGCGAAGACCATCATTTTCGATCACGATCTTTCGCCCAAGCAGATCGCGAAGATCGAGCAAATGACGGAGCGCAAGGTGCTCGATCGTTCCGAGTTGATCCTCGATATCTTTGCTTCGCGTGCGACGACGCACGAGGCCAAGCTGCAGGTTGAGATCGCGCAGCTCGAGTACACCTACCCGCGCTTGCGTGCGATGTGGTCGCACCTCGAGCGTATCGTTGGGTCCGGTGGAATCGGAGGCGTGGGGACGCGCGGCCCTGGTGAGCAGCAGCTGGAAATTGACCGTCGATTGGTGCAACGCCGGAAGACCCAGCTCCGGCGTGAGCTGGAAGAGATCCAGGCACGCAAGCGGCGCGCGGTTGAGAAACGCAACCAAGACTACTTCACGGTCGGGCTCGTGGGGTATACCAACGCTGGCAAGAGCACGCTGTTCAATACGCTGACGCAGGGGGGCGCCTACGCGGACGATCGTGTATTCGCGACGCTCATGACACGCACCCGCGAGTGGGATCTGGGCGGCGGCCACATCGTGATGCTCTCCGATACCGTTGGGTTCGTGCGAGATCTGCCGCACCATTTGGTCGCATCATTCCGAGCAACCCTTGAGGAAGCAACGCACGCGGATCTGCTCCTCGTGCTCCTCGATGTGTCGGATCCGAGTGTGGAGATGCACTACGAGACAGTGGTCGGGACGCTCGAAGAGTTATTCAACGAAGTCGAAGAGCGAGAGGTCAAACGGGCCGAGCAGGCGAAACGCGACGGGGCCGGGGATATCACTCGGTATGAGCGACCGGAGCTGTTGATTGTCCTGAACAAGGCGGACAAGGATGATGTCGACGAGCAGGACTTGCTCTATTGGCAGTCCCGTGCGGTCGGGGCGATCCCGCTCTGTGCACTCGCGGGCGATCCGGATTCGGACACCCTCCCGATGGGGCAGGCAGAGCTGGTCGATCGGGTCAAAGCGTTCTCGATCGGCCCGATCGAGGAACTCGAG
The DNA here is from genome assembly GCA_965216865.1 of Phycisphaerales bacterium. Taxonomy (GTDB): domain Bacteria; phylum Planctomycetota; class Phycisphaerae; order Phycisphaerales; family UBA1924; genus UBA1924. Next base: position 520,684 of record OZ244206.1, on the reverse strand, counting down.
ATCACCGTACCAATGAGCGATTCCAAGACCATTCACACGATCGAGAATCGCGCAGAGGTCGTGAGCCGCGAGTACGGCGAGAAGACAGTTACCCTCCGCACGAAGATCGGCAAGAATCAGCTCGCGAAGCTGCGATCTGCTGGCGCCAAGATGTGGGTGATGAACACTGACGGCGAGCCGTACTTCAGGGATGATGAAAAACACGGCTGGGTATATGACCCAGCCGCGATTGATATCGATTTCTGATTTCAACCCTCAGGCGAGTGGGTTGACCCACAGCCCCGTCGCGAGCTTGGGGTAGAAAAAGGTGGACTTCTGAGGCATCAACTCGCCCGCACGCGAGATATCGCGGACTGCTTCGAGCGGGGTCGGGCGGACGATGATCGCGACCTGAGGTTTGCCGCCGCCTGCGATGGATGAACCGGTCTCTTCGCCCTTGCCGATCGCGATGACCTCGTCGATGGAGTGGGGGAATGCCCATTTGACGGGTTCGCCATTGTTGAGAGCGGGCTGACAGACCTCTTCAACGATGAGGTGCTGGATGAGCGCGACATCGAGGGTCCGCCATGCTTCGGACTGGTTGGGGAACTGGGCATCGAGCGGATCGTTTACTGCCGGCCAGGCGCCGAAACAGAGCCCTGTCGCGTAGTCATAGATCCCGAACACATTCTTGGTGTGCTCGCGTTCCGCAAGGGTTTCCATCTGGGACTCGAATAGGTGCGGGTCGTTGTCGATGGGTTCGATGTTAAGGATGCCGGCGGAGGCTTCGATGAACTTCTCGATGGAGTAGTCTTCCATCCCGCCCAGCACACGATGGGTCGGACCGATCGCGAGTCCCGGGTCGGACATCGAGACGAGGACATACATCGTCTTGCGAGCGGGGTGATCCGCGGGGACATCGCCGAGCGATTCGAGATAGTTCAGGGCCGTGTTGTAGCGGTGGTGCCCGTCGGCGACGAAGATGTCCTCGCCTTGGAGTGCTTTCTGGTACGCGCTGATGGTGGCTTCATCGTCGATCGTCCAGATTTCCTGCTTGATCCCATCACCCATATCCGCGGTCATATCCGCCTCGCGTGAGTCCATGACGGAATGGATGATCTTGACGGCCTCGCCGTTCTCGTCTGGGTGGAGCCCGAAGATCGGGGAAGTCTGGGTCTGCGTGGCCTTCATGAGGGCCATGCGATCTTCCTTCGGGCCGCCGAAGGTCTGCTCGTGGGCGAGGATTCCGCCGCCGTCGCGGTTGCCGAAGGGTACGGTATCGACAGTTGCGACCATGCCGCAGCGTTGGTAGTTCTCGCCCTGGAACTCGAAGGTCTGCCGGTAGGCATAGATCGCGGGCTTGTCCGATTTGGACATCGCACCCGATTCGATCATAGATGCGAGCTTATCGGCTGATGCCTGATATGCCTCCTTGGGTCCCAGTTCCTTCGCGGGGACATGGGGCAGATCGACCGAGACGATGTTGTCTTCGTTCTTTTCGAGCAGTGCCTGTTTCTGGCTGAGATCGAGAACATCGTACGGCGGTGCGATCAAATCGCTGACATCGCCTTTGCCTTGATTGTACTGAACCGCTTGGAACGGATGGATTGCGGGCATCGCTGAGTTCCTTGTTCGTCGCCTGGTTTGGGCGCAAGATTCGAGTTGGTACGGGATCATCCCCTGCGTGCAATGACGCGTTATTGCGATCATAGCGCCCGTTCCCCGAAACCCAAACTCGGGTTGGGGAGAATCGGCGTGGGCAATGATGCGAATCGGGTCTACGATCATGCATGAGCACGCCCAGCGCCTTGGTTATCCGCACAGCGGGGATTAACTCGGAAGTCGAACTGTGCCGGGCGTTTACGCTCGCCGGTGCCCAGGTGGAGCTTGTCCACTTGGATCGATTGATCCAGGATCCGACACAGATACGAAGCTTTGACTTGATCGGGTTCCCCGGCGGATTCTCCTACGGAGACGACATCAGTTCTGGACGCATCATGGCGATGCACACCCGTCAGAAACTCCTCCCCGAACTCGTCTCGGCAGCGGATCGCGGTGTCCCAATGATCGGGATCTGCAACGGATTCCAGGTTCTGACCCAGATCGGGTTGCTGCCTGGATTGGATTCGGATCGCAACGCGAGTGTCGCGTTGTGCGAGAACACCAGCGGGCGTTTCCAGGACGATTGCGTCGTGATTGAACCCGACGCCGGCTCGCCTTGCATCTGGACGCGGGATCTCGTGGAACGCACAAACGCAGACAACGACGAGCCCGAACTCCTTATGACCATCGGTCATGGCGAGGGACGATTCGTGACCAAGAACAACGCGGTCCTTGAGCAGCTCAAGCAGAACAACCAGATTGCGCTGCGATACCGAGACGATGTGAACGGCTCGGTGGATCGCATCGCGGGGATCTGCGATCCGAGCGGTCGCATCATGGGGTTGATGCCCCACCCTGAACGGATGCTCGATTGGAACCGTCACCCGTATTGGACGCGTTTGCCCAAGCGTGTTCGTGAGACGCCCGCGCCAGGGCTTGGGATGTTTATCAGCGCGGTGGAAGCGGTCAGCACCCAGACGGTTTGAGCGATCGGAGCAATCAGATGAGCGAAAGCGCTGTGTATGCCGGGAGCTTTGACCCGCCGACGAACGGGCATGTGTGGATGATCGAGCAGGGTGCTCTGTTGTTCAAGAAGCTGATCGTCGCGGTAGCCCACAACCCAGAAAAGGCATACACCTACCCCCTTGAGCAGCGCGAGCATTGGCTGCACGAGATCTGCAAAGCACACGACAATGTCGAAGTCACGGTGATCGAGAACGAGTTTCTGGCGCACTACGCGGCGAGGGTGAACGCACGGTTCGTGATCCGCGGAATCCGCAATGAGGTGGATTATCAGTACGAGCGTGCGATGCGCTATGTCAACTCGGATCTGAACCCGCAGTTGACGACTGCGTTTCTGATGCCCCCGCGTGAGCTTTGCGAGATATCGTCGAGCTTCGTCAAGGGCATGATCGGCCCTGACGGCTGGGAACCAGTCGTAGAGAACTATGTGCCCAAGTGCGTTTTTAAAGATCTTCGCCACGAGGCGGAAACCGGGGAAATGCTCGATGGGTAACGAAAATCAAAATCCGAGCCAAGATAAGACGCCGCTCGATCAGAAGGTGATGGCGATGCGGATCGTCACGATGCCCAAGGAGACGAACCCGTACGGGACGATCTTCGGCGGGATTATCCTGAGTTACATCGACCAGGCGGGTTTCGTCGAGGCACGCCGTCATGGCGATCTCGATTGGGTGACTGCTGCTATTGATAAAGTTGAGTTCCACGCCCCGGTGCTCGTGGGGGACATCGTGACCCTCACGACGTGTACAACACGGTTTGGACGCACCAGCATCGATGTGCAGGTCGAGGTCGAGGCGGAGCGGTTCAAAACCCATGAGGTCGTGCATGTGACGAGCGCGCAACTGACGATGGTGGGGATGCGCGATGGCGTGCCTCACCCGTTCCGCGAGCACCCGATCCAGTGTCCCACGGATTGTGAAGAGGACGCGTCGTGAGCTTTGATGATCTCTCCAGGTTTCATTCGCCTGTGAGGCTCGGGGTGATGCTTTCGGGTTCAGGGCGGACTTTGGACAACCTGATATCGCGAATCAACTCGGGCGAACTCGACGCGACGATACCGGTCGTGATCGCGTCCAAGGAGTGTCTGGGGGCGCAAAAGGCACGCGATGCGGGGATCGAGACGCATGTGCACGGTAAGCGTCTGGACCCAGAGTGGCTGGATTCAACTTGCGAAGCACATGAGATCGATCTGATCGTGCTCGCGGGGTATTTGAAGCTGGTTCCGATCACGGATCGTGTGCGTCATCGGGTGATCAATATTCATCCTGCGTTGCTTCCCAGCTTTGGGGGTAAGGGCATGCACGGGCACCATGTGCATCACGCGGTGATCGATGCGGCACAGCGAGGCGAGCTGTCCGAGTCGGGGTGCACGGTCCACTTTGCGGATGAGCGGTACGATACTGGCTCGATCATCGTGCAGAAACGATGCCCGGTTCGCGCATCGGATACCCCCGATGATCTCGCGGCAAGGGTGTTCGAGCTTGAATGCGCGGCGTATCCCGAAGCGATCAAGTTGCTGATCGAACGCAACGAATCCAATACTCGTGCGAATAACACAGCATGAAGATGCCATTACTGATCACGATCGCCCTCACGCTCAGTGTCATCCTGAGCTCCCACGCGATCGCTGATCCCATGCCCAGCGAACTCGAAGCGAAGGGCATCAGCGCGATGCAGTCGGGCGCGTACGAGGACGCCGAACAGATCTTTCGTGAGCTGATCGAGTTGCGACCCAAATCATTTGTGGGGCATTACAATCTCGCCGCGGCGCACTCGATGCAGGGTGAAGTGGAAGAGGCCATCGATGCGATGAGCACGGCATTGGCGCTCGGGTTCTGCGACAAAGCGCAGATGTATCGTGACCCGGATCTCAAGGCGCTGCGACTCGATCCGTGGTTCGACATCCTGATGCAGCAGTGGGGCGGGCTGATCGATGCACGGCGTGGTGCCGACATCGCGCAGATCGAGCTGCTCTTTCCGAACAAACGCAAGCTCTGGTCGCACACGGACGAGACGCTCCGGTTCGAGTTGCGATCAGCCCACGGCGAGATCGCGACTGACGAGGCAGTGGATGAACTCCGGATGATCGCAGACTGGGCGCACGCAGAGTTGTTTCCCGAACTGCCCGGTATGGACCTGTCCGATTCGGCATGGATCATGATCGGCTTACCCGATCAGGCGGGGTTCGCGAAATGGGCGGTTTCGGTATTCGGATCGGATGTTCGCGGATCGATCAGTTCTGTCGGCGGTGCCTACGAGCATCAGGCGCGTCGACTCGTAGCGCAGGATTTGGGCGCGACACTGCGCCACGAGTTCGTGCATGTTCTTCACTGGCGCGATATGTCTCGTTTGGGGCAGGTCCACGCGCCGTGGGTGCAAGAAGGACTCGCATCACTGATCGAGGATTATGACCTTCGCGGTGGACAGCCGGTCCCGGTGCCTTCATGGCGAACAAACATCGTTCAGCGTCTAGAGCGCATCAACCGGCTGCCGAGCTTCGAGGAACTGGCGCAGATCGAGATGAACGCGTTCACAGCAAAGCGACCGCTCGCGAAGTACGCGCAGGCACGGACGGCGATGCTCTGGTTGCTCGACACTGACAAGCTAGGCGAGTTCTACACCCACTATTGTACGAACTATGAGGACGATCCAACTGGCTACGCCTCCGTGCTCGCGGCGACGGGTCTCGAGCCCGATGAGTTGGAAAAACAGTACCGTAACTGGGTGGAGGCGCTGCCCGAGGTTCCTGAGACGGGGTCTGATCTCTCGGCGACGCTCGGCATCGAGGTTGAGAATGGCACGGGCGACGGTGTCGTTGTTCGCGGGCTACCTGCCGGTGCATCACGAAGAACCGGGTTGCGGCTCGGCTCCGTGATCACCCACATCAACGGGCGACCAACACGCGATCTGCTCGAGTTGATCCGCGTGCTCGGTGATTATGGGGCTGGGCAGCGCGTGACGCTGCACCACCGGCGAGGCACAGTACACAAAACCTCCGAAGCAACATTGATCGAAAGATAAGCTACAAGTTTAGTCTTGCATTCCAGTTTTGCCCTCTGTTATGATGTGCGAGTGGAGCCCATTGGGCTGACACGGAGGAGGAACTGAATATGTTAAAGTATGGTGTGCTGATTGGCGTGGTTTTGGCTTGTGCCCCCATCGCTCAGGCTGAAGATTTTTCACTCACGCTGATCCCCACGGGTGACTTTGGGTGCGAGCCAGGCGGTAGTTTAGAAGTGTCTGTGTTCGGTGATGCGAGCATCGGTTCTCACCTTCTCGGTGGATCATTCGGGCTCGAGATTGTGACTGGCGCAGATATCATTGCTGATATCACTTGGACAAACGCAGCATGGTCCGCGTTCAACACCGATGGCGGATATGACGGAGGTGGGACATACAATCAGGTCATCTTCGGCCAGCTCGTCATTCCAGGTATTTTTCCTCCCGCGCCGGGCTCAGAGCTTGGGGCGCGCATCGGCACTTTCGACATAGAGTTCGAATCATCAGGGGTAGGCATCGTCGAAATGAGCTTGGTACAAGGAGATCCATTCACGCTGGAAACGGTCGATTCCGTCAGCGGACAGACATACAGAGATGACGGATCCAATATCGCACTCGGCAGCATGTCAATGTCGATTTGCCCATCGCCGAGCACGACACTGGCGTTCGGATTCTTGGGCCTCGCCGCGAGTCGCCGGCGAAGGTAGGTGTGTTGGTCATCTTGTCGGGGAGGGTTGAAAATGCTGAAAGCGTGCATTGTCTCGGCTGTTGCCGGATGTGCCTCGCTCTGCGGGGCGCAGGATTTTTCGCTTGTGCTGGTCCCCGAACCGGTACTCCCGGAATGCCCTGATGGGTCGTTCACGGTGTCCGTCTATGGAGATTCGAGTTTCGGCACCCATCTACTGGGCGGGGCGTTCGGACTTGAGATCGGCGACGGTTCGGAGTTCATCACGGATATCACCTGGACGAACGCGGCATGGTCCGCGTTCAACACCGACGGCGGCTACTCGGGCAACGGCGTCCACAACCAGGTGATCTTCGGGCAACTCGTGATCCCCGGCATCTTCCCGCCAGCCCCCGGGTCTGAGAACGGTGCCTTCATCGGGTCCTTCGAAGTTGAATACGCGTTCGCAGGCCCCGTTTTCATGGAATTCCAGCTGACCGCGGGATCGCCGTTCTCACTCGAAACCGTCGATTCCGTGACCGGCCAGACATATCAGGACAACGGAAGCAACATCTCGCTGGGAAGCGCAAGATTACTGGTTTGCCCGAGCCCGGGCTGCGGGGTGCTGCTTGGGTTTGCGGGCATCGCCGCTATGAAGCGGCGCAGAAGTTGAGTATTCATCATAAAGGAGATAGAGATATGAAAAAGGTTATGATCGCAGCAGCAATCGCCGGGTGTGCCTCGGTTTCGGGCGCACAGAACTTCTCGCTCTCGCTCGTACCAAGTACTTCGACAATAGATCAGAGCGGATTTTTCACGATCAGCGTTTACGGCGATGCCGATATCGGGACCCATATGCTCGGCGGAGCGTTCTCGATCGAATCCAACAGTGACTTAGTCCAGTCCATGGAGTGGACGCCGGCCTCGTGGTCCGCGTTCAACACCGATGGCGGGCACGCGGGCAACGGCAACTACAACCAAGTCGTGTTTGGCCAACTCGTGATCCCCGGCATCTTTCCTCCAGCGCCCGGCTCAGACAATGGCTCCGTGATCGGTTCATTCCTGATCCAGATTGATCCAACGCCCCAGTTTTTTACAATCACCTTTGACCTTGTCGCCGGCTCACCGTTCACACTGGAAACCGTCGATTCAGTCACTGGTAACACCTTTCAAAGTTCCAGCGGGAACCTGACGCTGTTTTCCACGACCATCTCGCAAATCCCCGCCCCAGGAGTACTCTCGATGCTCGGGCTCGGTGGTCTTGCGGCATCACGCCGCAGACGCTGAGCACACGATCCATACTACTGAGGGTCTGATATGAACAGCCATGCTGAGGACCTGACATGAACAGCCATGCTCTATTCTCGATGTGTCTCGCGGGCATGGCTTTTCCATGCGCCGCCCAGAACTTCACGCTCTGGCTCGAGCCCAGCAGCATAACCCCATCTGGGACATTCACCGTCTCGGTCTACGGCGACGCGGATGTGGGCGATGGGTATTACGCCGCGGCGTTTGGGCTCGAAGTGACGAGTAGTTCGGGTCATGGTGGAGTTCAGGATATCGAATGGGCACCCGGCGTTTGGGCAGGAATTTCGAGTGATGAGGGAGGGTATCTGGGGAACGGTTTGCATTCGCTCGTTTGGATGAGTCAACTCGTGATCCCCTCGTGCGGCGTGTTCTCCGACTGTACCGTTCCCTACGGCACGCTTATGGCAACCTTCACGATCGAAGTTGATCCGGAACGCGCCGAGACCTACCAACTCGACTTGATCCCGGCACCGACTCTCAACCCGGACTTTGCCTACTCCATTGAGGTGGTGGATGAACAGTATTCAAACTACTGGACAGATAGTCAGGGGACGCTGTCGTTACAGGGGGCAACAATCACCGTTGTGCCCGCATCTGCAGGGCTCGGATCGCTGCTGTTGTGTGGTTTGCTGGCGTCACGAAGAACTCGAATGGAAGTCTGAGGATGAAGAAACAAGCAGTTGTCACTCTTGGCGTTTGCGGGCTTGCGTCCTCAGCGCTGGCACAGAACTTTTCCCTCTGGCTCGAGCCCAGCAGCATGACGCCGACTGGCACATTCACAGTGAGCGTGTACGGCGATGCGGATGTCGGTACCGCATACTTATCAGGGGCATTCGGGTTATCCGTTGAATCGGTGGCAGGCGAAAGCCAGGTCTCAAACATCACCTGGGACCTTCCGTTGAACGGATTATTTCAATACTTCGATTATGGGTACGGGGGGAATGGGACGCATCTCGGTACCTCCTTTTTCCAGTTGATTGTGCCTTCCTGTGGGATGATCTTTGACTGCGGCATTTCGTATGGTGAACTGATCGGGAGCTTTACGATCGAGATGGACCCGGGCGCGATGGGAGACTACGAGATTTCGTTGCTTTCGGCGCCGGATCTTGATCTGCCCGTTCAGCATACATTTGAAGTCTACGACGAGGTGAGCGGGAGTGTTTACAACGACACTCAAGGTACATTGACGATGACTGGCACGACCGTGACGATCGTGCCCGCACCTGCGGGGCTTGGGTCGCTGCTCTTTTCTGGGCTGCTGGCGGTACGAAGAACGAGAAAGGAAGTTCTGTCATGAACAATCGGACAGTTGTCGTGTTGGGTCTTTGTGGGCTCGCTTCCTCGGCGCTCGCCCAGAACTTCTCGCTCACGCTGGTTCCCAGCGTTCTGACGATCGACACGAGCGGTGGCGCGGCGACCGTGACCGTGACGGTCATCGGTGACGCCGATGTGGGCGACTATCTATTGAATGGGTCGTTCGGTATCGAATCGAATAGCGCCAGCGTCATCGATATGCAATGGGAGCCCGCCGACTGGTCCCAGTTCAATGATGATGGCGGTCATGCCGGCAACGGGAACTACAACCAAGTCATCTTCGGGCAGCTGCTTTCAAACTTTTTCCCGCCTCCAGACTCGTCGCTCTTCGGCAACCCGATCGGCGCGTTCCAGGTGACCTTTGCAGAAGGAAGCATTGGACGCGTCGACATGAGCTTTGTGGAGGGAATGCCGTATACGCTCTCTACGATTGGCTGGCCGTCGCTTGATGAGTACGAATCAAGTGATGGCAACCTGACCTTGAATGGCATCACACTCACCTTAGTTCCCTCGCCAGGCGCGGCATCGCTGCTCGCGTTCGCGGGCGCAGTCGCCGCTCGCCGGGTTCGTTGACTCAGATTAAGGAGTACATCATGATTCGCACAGCATCCATTGTTTTCAGTCTTGCGGGGCTCGCTTCGTCTACATCAGCCCAGAACTTCTCACTCTCGATTGTGCCTTCGAGTTTAACAGCGGATACATCCGGCGGCTCGGCCGTCGTAACTGCCACGGTGTACGGTGACGCAGATGTCGGCACGCACTTGCTCGGCGGCAGCTTTGCATTGGAATCCAACAGCCAGAATGTTCAGAACATCACCTGGACACCTGCATCCTGGTCGGCGTTCAACACCGACGGCGCCTATGCGGGGAGCGGTAACTACAACCAGGTTATCTTCGGGCAACTGGTCATCCCCGGCATATTCCCACCCGCACCGAACTCTGAACTCGGAGGGGAGATCGGCACATTCGAGATCACGCTGACGGGCCTTGGCCAGGCGCACTTCCAACTTGTCGCTGGCTCGCCGTTCACGCTGGAGACAGTCGATGCGATCACAGGATCGACGGCCATCGACACCAGCGGCACGCTCTCGCTCGGCAGCGCATCTTTCGGCATCTTGCCCGCACCCGGCGGGCTGTCCTTATTCGCACTCGGCGGTTTCTACCTCTCCCGCCGCCGCCGACGGTGAGTGTGGCTGGCCAGCATCTCAAGCCCCCAGATCGGGGGCTTTTCTTGTTTTTGCCATACAGACGCAACCGGCTCGCATACTTTGTAGTACATAGTATGTGAAGCCCAGCACGACGCCGGGCGGGAGGTTGCCCAATGAAACTCGAACGCGAACTCATGCGCGGCGCCGGCCCCACGGCCGTGCTCAAGCTGCTCTCACGACGCGCCATGTACGGCTACGAACTCGTCGAAGCCCTGGCCGCCCAGTCCGATGGTGTGCTGGCGATGGGGCAGTCCACGCTCTATCCCATGCTCTACAACCTCGAGGCCAAGGGGCTGATCGAGGCCGACTGGCGCGATGGGGACAACGGGCGGCAGCGCAAGTACTACGCCCTCACGGGGAAGGGGCGTACAAAGCTCAAAGCCGACGAAAAGGCGTGGGCCAAGCTCACCCAAGCACTGGGTGATTTGGGGATCGTGAAGGGCGCGCCGGCATGAGCAAGAGCTTCTCCAACGCGTGGATCTGGTCCATCAAGCACTCGCCGCTGCTCTCGGTCTGGAGAGCCGCCCGTGGGCTCATTCGCCCGAACCGCGAGGCGTTCGTCTTGCTCGAAAAGGCCACGCTGCCCGAGCCAATCAACGAGGTCATCCGCAGCACCATCGTCCGAACCAAGCTCTGGCGCGATGAACGCGAGCAGATCGCGCGAGAGCTGATCGCCCACGCACAGGATGCGATCAACGCGGGGCGTGAGCCAGACCAGATTGTCAGCACCTTCGGCGACTCGCGCCGAGTTGCACGCCTGCTCCGGCGCTCGATGAAACGCAAACGCCCACTCACATGGCAGGCCTACCGGTTCTCGCGCCGAGCAACGGGGGTGTTGCTACTGGTGCTTTTCGTGTCATACATCGCGGTCGTGGTGCGGTTTTATACGAGCGAGCCGCAGATCAAGACCGATTACGGGGCAATCCTGGATTCCCACAGCGATGGGTTTAGCGAGGACCAGAAATCCTGGGCAATACTGATGGAATGCGGGGTGGAGTGGTCGAAAATCGATCAACTCCTGATACAACAGCAAGCCGAGCGGGCCATGCTCGCGATCGAGAGCGGGGAAGAAGCCCAGAAAACCGAAGATTCGAGATTCCCGTTTATCGAGCCTGATCACCCGCATTACACAGAGTACGAGGCAGCCGTCCGTGGATTTGCGCCGCGTCTGTCCGAGCTGCGTGCTGCGGCGGAACGCTCCATTGTCGGGCTTCCTGTCGGGTACGAGCCAATCACAGAGAAGTGGGAGGGGTGGAACTTTGTGACGGGTGTCGTCCCGGCAGAACCGGATGACTACAAGCGGCGGTCCATGATCGACATTCAGCTCATCTACTTGGGATCCTTGCGACGCCTCTCGCAGGTGCTGATCTTCGATGCCCGTCTCGCGCTAGACGAAGACGACACCGAGCGTGCCTGCAATAACTACATCGCGGTGATAGGGCTTGCTCGTCAGGCACGCCGCGAACCATACCTGATCTCGGATATTGTTGGGATCGCAGTCCATGACATGGTCGGCATGGAGATCGGTCGTCAGCTCCGCAAGCAGGATGGATTGTTTGATTCAGATCAGCTCAGGCGGTTGGCACACACGCATGCTCGACTCGCACAGCTGCCCGGTATCGAGATCGAGCACGAGCGGATGTTCTTCCAAGATGCGCTCCAGCGTGCCTACAGCGACGATGGGCATGGGAACGGACGATTGACGCCCGAAGGGTTCGAGTATTACGGGCTGATGACTGCACCACCAGAGGACTTCGGCGCGGTGACGATGGCCGACTCGATCACCGTCGATCCCCGCTTCAGGGCTGCGACGCTACCCCTGAGCATCGTGTTCTCCAACAGCCGAGAGCAAGAGCAGGCGATTCACGACTCGGTGATGGATCAGACTCAGACCGTGCTCGACCGGGGAGTCCAATGGATCTCGCTGATGCAGGACGCCGAGCTCATCGCCGAGAAGGTCCGTGCCGAGGAAACCCCGATGCGGTTCTCGTTCGCCGCCATGCTGACCCCCGCGATGCGACAGATGGTCCACAGGTGGTATCAATACGAGCAAACAGTGGGGGCATACACACTGATGATCGCGATCGAGGCATATCGCCAGGATCACGGGCAGCTGCCACACTCGCTGAGCATGCTGCAGCCGCGCTATGTGCCAGAGATCCCGCTCGATCTCATGGACCCGGGGCATGCGATCAGATATCGCGCAGAGGGTGAACGCTATGTGCTCTACAGCGTTGGCAGCGACGGCGTTGACGATGATGCCCGAGCCCCTGAGAAACCCGCCGATCCATATTTGAGGAATCAGGAAAAGGACTTCAGTATTCGGTATCCGCAGGCGAGGTCGCCCATGACCAATGAACCCATCTATGAGCCCGGCGGCAAGCCCAAGCTCGCGGAGCCAGCAGGCCCCGACGGCGACTGGATCCTGATCGATACCCGCCCGGTACCTGAGTCAGATACTGAGGCGTCCTGAGCCCTACGCTTGGGTATGAACGAACCAGATTCATTCGATCCCCGCGCGTTCCATGCCCAGTTTGACATCGCGATGATCGTCGCCTGCGCCCGCAATGGTGTGATCGGACGCGATGGGGATCTGCCGTGGCACCTCCCGGAGGACCTGAAGCATTTCATGCGATCCACGAAGGGGTGCCCTGTTGTCATGGGGCGGAAGACATATGAGTCATTGGATAAACCGCTCCCGGCTCGGTTGAACATCGTGGTCTCGCGTTCCATGGACGATCCGGGGCGATCAGGCGTCATCGTGGTAGGGGGGCTCGACCAAGCCATCGAGGTTGCTCGTGGGGCGATCGCAAAAGGGGAGGTGGGGACACCGATCTGGATCGCGGGCGGCGGAACTATCTATACACAAATGATGGATCGGACAGAACTGGTCGTTCGGACCCTGGTGGATTGCGTGGTCGATGGGGACGCATCATTCCCCGATCTCGATCCAGAGATGTGGACAAAGCGAACGAACTTTCGTGTGGACGCAGATGACCGGCATGACTTTGGGTTTGAAATCGAGTGGTGGGAGCGGATTTCTGCCCAGAAATGAGCTTGGTTTGGTTTTGTTTGGTCCGAGTATGCAAATTGCAAAAAGACTCGCACGGAAGGACATTTCCCCCTTGCAATGGGGGGGCATCCCGTTTACGATCACCCTGGGTCAGGAATGTTTCCCATTCCGAATATGTGGCCTCTTTTACAGAGGCAAAATCTCACTAGGAGAAAGAGAAATGAAGACTATCGCTCTTGCAGCAGTTGCTGGTCTGGCAACCGTCGCCACCGCAGGTGGCCCCAGCCTCACCATCGTTCCTTCCGCAATGACTGTCGACACCTCCGGTGGCGCAGCAACCCTTACTATGACCGTTTTCGGTGATGCAGGCTTCGGCAGCCACATCCTCGGCGGTGCATTCGGCGTTGCTGGCTCCGGCGACACCGGCGTTGTTCAGGGCATGTCCTGGACCGCAGCTGACTGGTCGGCATTCAACACCGACGGCGGCTACGCTGGCAACGGCAGCTACAACGCTGTTGTCTTCGGTCAGCTCGTCATCCCCGGCATCTTCCCGCCCGCACCCGGCTCCGAGAACGGTTCGGCCATCGGCTCGTTCCAGGTCACGGTTGACGGCATGGGTATGGTTGACTTCCAGCTCACCGCTGGCTCGCCCTTCACCCTCGAAGGTGTTGACGCAGTCACGGGTGCAACCCAGAACGACGGTGGCGCCGTTTCGCTCGGCAGCACCTCGATCAATGTCGTCCCCGCTCCGTCGGCGATGGCACTCCTCGGTCTCGGCGGTCTCGTCGCTGGCCGTCGTCGTCGCTAATCGCGATGACCGACTCCAGTCACTGCCTGCAGTGATCTGAAGCCAAAATCAAACCCCCGATCGGGATACCGATCGGGGGTTCTTTTGTATGTCATTTCTATTTGCCTGGGCCTTGGTCATTCAATCTTGCAAGATGCTCCTCGCCCATTTTGTCCTGTGTCCGGGGAATTATCGGCAGAATCAGGCTTCAAAGCCTGAATTCCAAGGAATTGCAAAATCATTTGCCAATCGACTGGCAGATCTTCTGGCTTGGTGTACTTTTCGAGCGGGTCACGAACGAGTCGTTCGTTTCAACAGGTCAACGGTTAAATACGAATCAATAACCAAATGAGGAGAACTCTCAAATGAAGAACGCAGTTGCACTTATCGCTGTCGCAGGTATCGCTTCCGTCGCCGCCGCACAGAACTTCAGCCTTTCCATGACTCCTTCGGTCTCCCAGACCGTTGAGGGTGGTAACTTCACCGTCACCGTTTACGGTGATGCAGACATGGGCTCACACATCCTCGGTGGTGCATTCGGGCTCTCGTCCGACAGCGCACTCATCGACAGCATGTCCTGGAGCCCCGCAGCTTGGTCGGCATTCAACACCGACGGTGGCTACGCTGGCAACGGCAACTACAACGAAGTGATCTTCGGTCAGCTCGTTATCCCCGGCATCTTCCCACCCGCACCCGGCTCCGAGCTCGGTGAAGCAATCGGTTCCTTCCAGGTCAACCTGGCAGCTTCCGGTGCTGGCATCATCGACTTCCAGCTCGTCGCTTCCGAAGGCGACTTCTCACTCCAGAGCGTTGATAGCGTCTCGGGTGCACTCGCTGACGACTCGCAGGGCCAGCTCTCGCTCGGTTCGGCACGCGTCATCGTCACGCCGGCTCCTTCGGCACTCGCACTGCTCGGCCTTGGTGGCCTCGCAGCTGGCCGTCGCCGCCGCTAATCCCTCTGGGATTGACAGCAATCAGTTGATCTTCAACTGAAACGCGAATCAAAGACCCCCGATCATCTCGATCGGGGGTCTTCATTTTTGCCGATGTCCAACACAACTGCTGGACGATCATCCTCGGATCGCGTTCATCGACGCGTCATACAGCTCTCGCATCTGCTCATTGGCGATGCGTTGCCCAATGAGTGATGACCAGTACATTCCTATCGCAATTACGATCGGGATGATCATGAACATCAAAGCGCTGGGAGGTTTCGCCATCATCCATTGCGACACCCCGAACATCCCCGCAAAGAAGACCAGCGTTGCG
This sequence comes from Phycisphaerales bacterium, assembly GCA_965216865.1. GTDB lineage: Bacteria > Planctomycetota > Phycisphaerae > Phycisphaerales > UBA1924 > UBA1924. The sequence continues at coordinate 505,517 of OZ244206.1, read as the reverse complement.
AGCGCGATATAGGTGAGAATGAACCCCGTCCACACGCTTGGGTTCGGGCTGAACTTGCCCTTCACCCGTGATCCGAAATCGTGCTCTTGCACCTCAAGATGCAGCCACGGAGACCAGAAGTGGCGTCGCTTGGGTGGGATAACGAGCATGAGATGATTCCCCGCTACGCGCCCCTCGACGGGATAATCTTCGTCGCGAACGAGTGCTTCCAGACGCGACATCGCGGACGCCCGATCAATCGGAAACTCGATCGTGAATGTTGGTCTCATCGGAGGGATCTGCACGCGTGCTCCTTGTGTCTGCGGACGAGGATACCAGATCGTGAATGATACGGACATACACATCTTCAATGAATCATTCTGACATCGCGTGTATGATCGTTTCATGCAAAGCACCGAAGCGCACGACAAGCTCAATGCCCTGATCGAAGAGGTCCCCGATTTCCCTAAGCCAGGCGTGGTATTCAAGGATTTCACGCCGTTGCTCGCGGACCCTGGGGCGCTCGCGCTCGCGGTGGAACTGATGGCCAACCCGTACCGGGGCAAGGGGATCGACCTCGTCGTCGGCGCTGAAAGCCGAGGATTCATTTTCGGGATCGCGATTGCACAGGCGCTCTCTGCGGGGTTTGTCCCAGTCCGCAAGCCGGGCAAACTTCCCCGTATGGTGCACGGCGTGGATTACGATCTTGAATACGGCACCGATCGTCTGGAACTCCATACAGACGCGCTCATGCGTGGGCACAAGGTCCTGCTTGTCGACGATTTGCTCGCGACGGGCGGTACGATGAGGGCGAGTTGCGAGTTGGTCCAGAAAACCGGTGCAGAGATCGCAGGTATAACCGTGCTGATCGAGCTCAACTTTCTGCATGGGCGAGAAAAGCTCGGCGGGTATGGCGAGGTCCATTCCGTCCTCAAATACGACTGACGAACAGCTTTCGTGCATGGACTGTGGCGTTCGCCCTGCGAGAAAGCAAGGGCGAGGCGCTATCATTGCATCCTCTCCACAAATCCCACGATTCCACGCTGGGAAGGCACTTTTTCGAGACCGAAACGCATGAGCACCATCGAATCACGAGGCCGAAACGCAATGACCAACACCGATTCCGGCACACGCAAGCCGTACACCCCGATCACTCCCGCAGACATCGAGGCACAGGCGTTGTTCGCGACGCGTCACATCGGACCGCGAGAAGAAGACATCGACGAGATGCTCCGGCAGCTCGGATCGAGTGATATGGACGCGTTCATCAATGAAGTCGTTCCCAGCGACATCCGCTTGGAGGGGTTGCTTGATCTGCCGACCGCCCGTACCGAGTACAAGCTCTGGCATGATCTGCGGCAGATCGCAGAGAAGAACAAGCTTTTCCGTTCTTGTATCGGCATGGGATATGTCGGAACGATCACCCCGCCTGTGATTCTTCGCAATGTGCTAGAGAACCCACAGTGGTACACGCAGTACACGCCGTATCAGCCCGAAACGGCGCAGGGACGGCTCGAAGCACTCCTGAACTTCCAGACCATGATCTCCGACCTCACCGGACTCCCTCTTGCGAGCTCATCGCTCCTCGACGAGGGGACCGCGGCTGCGGAAGCGGTCTCGATGGTTGTGAGTATTCTGAAAAACAAACGCAAGACCTTCTATGTTGCGGAAGATTGTCACCCGCAGACGATCGCCGTCGTGAAGACTCGTGCCGAAGCGCTCGGTCTGGATCTTGTGGTCGGTGCTGTGGAGTCATTTGATCTGGCGAACGAGAACGCAGCCGGTGTGCTCGTGCAATACCCAACGAGCGACGGGCGAGTCGAGTGCTACGAATCGCTCGCCAAAACTGCCCATGAAAACGGGATGATGGTCGTGGTCGCGGCTGATCTGTTGTCGTTGTCGCTGCTGCGCGCACCCGGGCAGTGGGGCGCTGATATCTGTGTTGGCAGTGCTCAGCGATTCGGTGTGCCCATGGGCTTCGGTGGCCCCCATGCAGGGTTCATGTCGACAAACGAAAGCCATGTGCGCAAGATGCCCGGACGAATCGTCGGTGTTTCGCGCGATGTCCACGGTAACCCCGCGCTGCGACTCGCGGTGCAGACCCGTGAACAGCACATCAAGCGTGATCGCGCAACGAGCAATATCTGTACCGCACAGGTCCTTCTCGCGGTGATCGCCTCGATGTACGGCGTTTACCACGGACCCGACGGCATCACGAACATCGCCAAGCGTGTGCACGCCCAGACCCAAACGCTCCGCGTCGGGCTTCTCGAGCTCGGGCATGAGATCGAAGAATCTCTGGTGTTTGATACTCTCCGTATCAAGGTCAACGGCAGCGCCAAGACAGTCCTCGGTGCCGCCCGGGCCCGTCGTATCAACCTGCGTGACTTCGGCGACGGTACCGTTGGAATCACGCTCGATGAGACCGTTGATGACGGGCTCATTCACGACTTGCTCGAAGCTTTCGGCGGAACAGGCGAAGAAGATCTCATCGAGATGGCCCAGCGTGCCACGCTCGATATCCCCGATGCGTTCAAGCGTGATACGCCGTTCATGACACACGAAGTGTTTAACAGTCATCGCAGTGAAACCGAGATGCTGCGCTACATCTCCGAGCTGCAGTCACGCGAGCTGTCGCTGGCGCACAGCATGATCCCGCTGGGCTCGTGCACAATGAAACTCAACGCGACCAGCGAGATGCTCCCGGTCACCTGGCCTGAGTTCGCCCACATGCATCCCTTCGCCCCACGCGAGCAGTGGGAGGGCTACGCGGTCCTTTTCGATCAGCTCGAGCAGTGGCTCAGCGAGATCACCGGGTTCGAGGCCGTGTCGCTCATGCCCAACGCGGGCAGCCAGGGCGAGTTCACAGGGCTCATGACCATCAAGGCGTACCACAAGCATCAGGGACAGGGCAATAGGAATATCTGCCTCATCCCCGACAGCGCCCACGGCACCAACCCCGCCTCGGCGATCGTCGCGGGCCTCAAGGTCGTCCCGGTCAAGACCAATGACAACGGCGCGATCATGATCGATGACCTGCGTGAGAAAGCACAGAAGTACAGCGACAACCTCGCATGTGCCATGATCACCTATCCATCAACTTGCGGCGTGTTCGATGATAACATCCGCGCCATGATCGACACCGTGCATGAGTTCGGCGGGCTTGTCTATCTCGACGGGGCGAACATGAACGCCCAGGTCGGGCTCTGCCGACCCGGCGACTACGGTGCCGATGTCTGCCACCTGAACCTGCACAAAACCTTCTGCATCCCGCACGGCGGGGGTGGTCCTGGTATGGGCCCAATCGGCGTCAATGCCAAGCTGCGTCCATTCTTGCCGACCCACCCGGTGCGTACTCCAGCGACGGCCGGCGACCATGCTGTTGGACCGGTCAGCGCCGCGCCCGAGGGCTCGCCGAGCATCCTGCCGATCTCGTGGGTCTACATCGCCCTCATGGGCACACGCGGACTCAAGAAGGCCAGCGAGGTCGCGATCCTCAACGCAAACTACATGGTCGAGCGACTCAAGGATCACTACCAGGTGATGTTCCAAGGCAGTCAGGGACGCGTCGCGCATGAGTTTGTGATCGACTGCCGACCGTTCAAGAAGAGCGCGGGCATCGAGATCGACGACATCGCGAAGCGTCTGATCGACTTTGGTTTTCACGCCCCGACCATGAGCTGGCCCGTTCCGGGCACACTGATGATCGAGCCCACCGAGTCAGAATCCAAGGCCGAACTCGATCGCTTCTGCGATGCCCTGATCACGATCCGCGCCGAGATCGCCCAGATCGAACGCGGCGAGATGCCGATAGATGACAATCCGCTCAAGGGAGCCCCGCACTCGATCAAGGCGATCGGCAGCGACGACTGGTCCCACCCGTACTCGCGTGATGTTGCGGCATATCCGGCAGAGCACCTGCGCCGCTTCAAGTTCTGGTCACCGGTTGGGCGCGTTGACAATCCCTACGGCGATCGAAATCTTGTCTGCTCGTGTCCAAGTGTCGAAGAGTTGTGTTCGGTGGGCGACGAGTAACTACTCGCTTGAGCTCATCACGAAAGTTCCTCGCTGGCGATCCTTGATCGGGCCGGGGAACTTGAGTGCGCGACCGTGGGCCACGACCCAGACACCGGGCTCGAGTGTCCCCGTCGCGAAGATCGACTCGTTCAGGTTCTGCAGCGCGTCTGAGCGTTTCATCTCAAACGGGCGCATTGCGCCCGTGAGGATGATCGGGATCTTCGGTTCGTTGAGTTGCTCGTGCAGGAACTCGCCCGTCTGGCACAGCGTGTCTGTGCCGTGCAGGACGATGATCCCGGCGCAGTCCGCGGGGTCATCCAGGAGTTCCACAGCACCCAGGATCCGCTGACGATCCGTGTCGGTCATATCGAGTGAATCCTTGTGCATCAACTGCAGCGTGTTGATGTTGGTATCCTCCAGCCGAAGGAGCCGGAGCATCTCCTGCACGATCGAGGCACGGTTGGATAGCGTCCCGGCGTGCTCGTCGTAGGTTTTCTCGATCGTACCACCGGTTGAAATGAGCGTGATCTGTCGCATCTGCGTAAGATTATCCCCGGTTTGAGTCGATGTCTGTGCGTCACTGAGGAGGATGTTTGCGTGCCGATGATGAGCCTGAAAGATGCCTATGAGCAGGCGAAGGCACTGCATGATCGTGGATATTATCGGTCTGCGCTCAGCAATGCAGAGGTGCTCTACAAACAATCACCTTTTCACCCACCCGTGGTGGCGCTCTATGTCAGCTGCCTGATCCGGGTTCAGCGCAACGATCTGGCAACCAGGATCGCCAAGAGAGCGCTCAGAAACATCACTAACAAGCCCCATCGGGTCATGATCCTGACAAGCATGAGCGATGGCATGACCCAGTCTGGTGAGCTCGATGAGGCGATCCAGTTGATCCGAGACGAGTTCGAGGATCAACCCGACAATCTGGCACTTGCGAGTTCGCTCGGGCACATGCTGATGCTCCGCAATGACAGGGACGAGGCAATCGAGTTCATCGAATCACTCAGGGATCGAGGGCATGAATCACTAAATCTGGCCGCCATCTTCGGTCGGGCACTCTTGAGGACAGATCGCCGCGACGAGGCGATCGAGTACATTCAGGATTTGCTTGAGCGATCGCCCGATGCGAGTGACACTGGGAAGCACCTGGCGCTCAACGCGCTCGGGCACCTGCTCGACAAAGCAAAGCGCTACGACGAGGCGATGGAGGCTTTTCGTGGGAGCAACGAGCTCATGAAGCCGGAGTTCAACGAGCAGCGTCTTGTGCATACGCTCGATTCCGTACGCGAAGCATGGACAGCCGAAAAGTTCGCGAATGCTCCTCAACGCCCCGAGACAGGTCATCCACGCCCCGTTTTCATCGTCGGCATGCCCCGGTCTGGAACGACTCTTACGGAGCAGATCATCGACGCACACCCGCGCGGGTACGGTGCGGGAGAACTGGGATTGCTCATCGACCTCTTCCGTGAAGCGGCGATTGACCCGGATAATCCGTACAGCACATCCCCGGATCAGTATGACCCGGATGTGCTCTCGCGTGTTGCAGCAGAATACCGCCAATACACCCGGGAACTCGCGGGTGATCGTGATGTGGATGTCATCGTTGATAAGGCGCCACTCAACTGCCTTTGCCTCGGATTCATCGCGCTTGCTTTCCCGGATGCGAAGATCATCCACTGCCATCGTGATCCGCGCGACAACTGTCTTTCATGCTACTTCCAGCTTCTCAACGCCGGTCACAGTTACAGCTTTGATCTGCACTCATGTGGCGTGTATTACCGGTATTATCGTGACATCATGGGGCTGTACCGGCCCCTCCTCAAGAGCGATTCAGTCTCTATGCCGATATTTGAGAATGACTACGAGGGCATGGTCGCAAACCAAGAGCAGCGCACCCGCGAGATCCTTGAGTACATCGGTTTGCCGTTCGATTCGGCGTGTTTAGAGTTTCACAACTCCGGTCGCGTCGCGGTGACATTGAGCAACGATCAGGTCCGCCAACCGATGTATACATCGTCTACGAAACGATATGAACGATATGCCAAGCATCTCGCCCCCCTAATCGAGGGTCTAGGAGATGTGCTTGAGCATGATGATTGAGAGTACACTACTACTGCACGGTTCGTGTGAACGGCGCAGAAGTCATCGGAGTATGTGATGCAGCAGCAACAGCAAGGCAACCAGCCCACCCCCGCCCAGGTTTTTGAAGAAGCCCACCGGCTACTCAGGGTCGGGGATGTATTCGAGGCCGCCAAGCGTGCGGGCAAGCTGCGAGCGCATTTTCCCGATGACATCCCCATCCTCGCATTGCACGGGTTCGTTCTCGCCAAACTCGGTGTGCATGCTCAGGCGCTGAGCGATCTGATCCGTTCCGCCCAGATGACCGAGGACGCGCTCAAGAATGACAAGGATGAAAATCCCAATCGCCCACGGATTGTGGACCAGCTCATCCGCCTGAGTGTACAGATCTGCCGCTCGTCCGTAGTCATCGGAGAATACGAAGCCGCTGAAGAGGCGATTGAGACGGCACTCCAGTGGGATCCAGACCGGGCTGACGCGGTTGGGGCAAAGGCAGAACTGCTCGCGGCTCAGGGCAAGCCCGATGAGGGCATGTCACTGATCAGCCAGGGATTCAAGGACAAACTGGATACCCGTCCGCTCGTGCTCGCGAAAGCACGCATCCTGATCGATGCTGAAAAGCCCGACACGGATGCGCTCAAGGAAGTCATACCTGAACTTGAGAACGAAGCAGCGGTCACGGGCGTACCCGCCCTCGAACTCGGTGACCTGCTCCGAGCACTTGGGCACGCGCATGATCTTCTCGGCCAGCACGATGAATCGTTCAATGCATTCCGCCGTGCGGCAGGGCTCCGCCGCGGCAAGTATGACCCTCGCCACTATACCACGATGACGACGCGGGTCATCACCGACTGGACACTCGATCGGATGAGTAAGGTCATCAAACCCGATCTTCCAGAATCGCGCCATACGCTGATTCTTGGGACGCCTCATTCTGGTGTGGAAGTCTTGTCGGAGATGCTCGGACAGTTCGATGATGTGAACAATGTTGGCCCACTCGAAACGCTCTCATCTGTGTGTGTGCATCATCTGGGAGCTCGCCATGGTGTGCTGCGTCCAGTGCCCTTCGAGCCGCAGAAGCTCCGTGGGAATCAACTCACCGAGGGGGGCAAGTCATACATTGCACAAGTCCGCACGCTCGCCGGTGATCCGTTCTCAATGTGCCTGGATACGCACCCATTGAATATTCCCCTTGCCGGGGCGGCTGCGCTCATGATCCCGGGGATCAACATCGTCTTGTGCCGTCGCGATCCGATCGAATCGGCACTCGCCTGCTATTGCAGCGAGATGCCGGGCAACCACCCCTACGCTGGTGACCTACTGAACGCGGCGGGGTATGTGGCGGATTCAAACCGAATGATGGACCACTGGGCATCATCGCTCGGGGATGAGCATGTCGGCGCCAATATCATAGAGGTCCAGTATGAGGATCTGATCAAGGAACCCGCAAAGACCGCCGCACGCGTTGCACGCGATCTGGGACTTGATGCTCGCGCGACATCCGTGAAGGACATCCCACGATTCGAACAGGGACCCGCGACACACACGGATGACTTCAAGAACTACACGCGTCAAATCCGCGACCTGCTTGAGCCCGCGAACGCTTAAACTATGCAGAGTAATGCGGGGCGTTAGCGACAGCCACAGCTGGGTTTGCCGCATCCGCCATCGCCACAGGGTTCCGCGATCGGTGCAGGCCCGAGCAGCTTTTCGATCTTCGCGTTGAGGAACCATGCGTGGTGCTCAAGGTGATAGCAGTTGTAGTTTGCGATCTCTCGTGCGGTCATTGGACCATTGATCGGGTGCATGCCCTGGCGTTGCCAATGGGCGTCATCGAGCTGCATCAGCAGCGCGCACAACCAGTTCCGGGTCGTGTGGATCATCGCAAGATCACCGCCCATGGGTGGTAACAGAGTCGAACCTTCGGTGCAGCCGTAGATTCCACCATCGATGAACGCGTGCTCATCCCAGAGCGCCAGTTCGGGGTTGTCTTCCGCAATAATCTTACGGATCCGCTGGGCCAATAGGATTTCTGTGTCTGCGAGATGCCCGACGAGCACGCGGATGGGCCACAACCCGACGCCCGCATCCTCAAGCCACGCCTGCGAGACTTGATCCTGCGAGAGTTCTACGACGCGCGGATCGAAGTGCTCAAGGCCGAGTCGCATCCTGGCGCACAGTGACGCAGCATCGAGATCCTTGATCTCGCGCATCTGGGGGCGTGGCGCATCAAATGCGCTGGGGAGGCTCTCTGCCGAGGTCGTCGTGTCGGTTGTGCTCATACGAAACTATAGCGCTTCGCTCGCTTACCTGTTCGGAAGGAACCATCGCAGCTTGAAGTTGAGATCCTCGAAGACCACATCTATCCCGATCCAGTACAGCCCCTCGTGCGTTGCGCTCGGGAGTCGGAGACGAAAGATGTTCTGTCCGATCGATCGATAGTCCACGCCGGGTGTGTACTCGCCCATGGGCATGAAATAGAACAAACGCCCCGCATCGCGTTGCCGACGCACCAGCTCATCGAAAGCCATGCCCGGATCGAGCCCACGATCGATGAACTCCCGCTTTGTTTTCTCGCTGAGCAGTTGATCCAGAAACAGCTCACGCTCGCCATTCGCGATAGATGTTGTCAGATGGATCATGAGTTGCCGAACGGACTTTGAGTACAGCGTGACCTCCCCGTCCTCATCCTCCACGCGGATACCCTGCTCGGGTGTACGGAGGAAGTCGGGGAGCATATTTGCTCTTCGCTTCGCAGGGATGCTCGATTCCGCGCCCTCGAGACCGGTCAGCAGTCCGGACTGGGACACGACGCGTTCATACCTGCAGGCGCTCAACGAGATGAGCACGCTCACGCATACAGCTGTCAACACCAAGCGGTTCATGGGGTATCCGATACGCTCGGATCTGAGATCGGTTCGACTCTGGATTCAATACACAACCCGGGCTCCGTGTCGAGATCGGATATTCTGGGTGTATAGACGGGTTGGGCGTTTCCTCGCGTCCACATCGCGTGCTCGAAGCATCGGGTTCGATCCTCGTCGCCTGATGCATCGTTGAGCGTGTGCGTTCCGATCGAGCAATCCCTCGCGAGCGCTGCCCGCGTGATCAACGCCCCTGCGGTGAGCATGTTCTGCACTTCCCATCCATCGGGTGTTTCGAAGACCTTGTCAAGGGTGTATCTCGCCCAGAAATCAAGCATGTCGCACGCATCGTCGAGGCGTCTGCGGGTTCGCTCAACCCCGGCGTTGATCCACATGCACGATCGCAGTGAAGAGCGAACATCATCCAGATCGAGCTCGGCGTGGTTCGATTCCTCGATCGTCGAGATAATCGAGTGGGGGGTGATCGGTCCCGCATCCGCACGAGAGGCGGCTTGCTCACCGGCGATGGCACCCATCACGAGCCCCTCGAGCAGCGAGTTCGATGCCAGTCGATTCGCTCCGTGAAGACCGGTGCAGGTCACCTCGCCGACCGCGAGCAGGTTTGGGATGCTCGTGCGAGTCTGCAGATCCGTCCGCACGCCCCCGATCGTGTAGTGGGCCGCGGGATGGACCGGGATCAGGTCCTTCTCCGGATCGAGCCCGAACGAGTTGAGCGTGGAGTGGATCCCAGGGAAACGGGTTCTGAAGTTCTGGATGTGGCGACAGTCGAGCCAGACATGCTTGCCGCCCTGATGGGCGATCTGACGCACGATGGCCCGAGCGACAACATCACGCGGGGCGAGTTCGGCGAGCTCATGGATCGCGGGCATGAACCTGTTCCCCGCATGATCGAGCAAGTGTGCTCCTTCGCCGCGAACCGCCTCGGAAATCAGCGCCCGCGCCGCTCCCGGAATGTAGAGGGTCGTGGGGTGGAACTGGACAAACTCCATGTCCGCGAGCTGGGCGCCGGCCCGATATGCCATCGCGATCCCATCGGCAGTCGCGACGCGTGGGTTGCTCGTTTCACGGAAGACCTGCCCTGCGCCGCCCATCGCGAGGATTGTCGTGCGAGCCCAGATCACCTGCAGCCCATACTTTGGATGCCAGGTGATCGCACCCAGAACCGGTGAGCCGGGGGTTTGGTTGAGCGTCAGCAAATCGATCACAAAGCACTGATCGAACAATCGGATATTGTCGTGTGATCGCGTGTGATCGGTCAGGGTGCGTTGGAGTTCGTGACCGGTCGCGTCCCCGCCCGCGTGGAAAATGCGTGAGGCGCTGTGGCCTCCCTCGCGCCCGCGTCGCAGGTGCCCCTGCTCATCGCGATCGAAACGCATGCCCCAGTCCATGATCTCGTTGATACGCGAGGGGCCCTGCTCGCAGACCAGATTCACTGCCTGCTCGTCGCACAACCCCGCACCCGCTGTGAGCGTGTCTCGGATATGCGATCTGATATCGTCTTGCTCCTGAGCACCCGCCGGGAGAACAGCCGCAACCCCGCCCTGAGCCCAAGCGGTGTTCGTGAGGTCCAGCTCATCCTTCGCGCAGACAATGACCTGACCATTCCGCGCTGCTCCGATTGCGCTTCGAAGCCCCGCCACGCCGGAACCGAGCACGAGGGTGTCACAGAAGATCTGTGGCAGCAGCCCCGTTCGGAAGGGGATGAGATACCGTCGTGATTCGAATATCGTGTTCAAGCAGGACTCCAGCGCTGGGTGGGTATTCTACGCGGGAAAACGCCCTGTGCGCGTCTACGATACTTGGTCCTGCAGAAGTGATGTATTGCCCAGAAGCATGATCAGGGAGAGACGAAGAGATGCCCAAGAACCCCGTCCAGGCCGCTGCGTTCCTCAAGAGAGGCGTGCAGGCGATGAAAGCCGAGCAATACGGGATCGCCAAAGGGCAGTTTGAGAAGGCACTCAAGCTCGATAAGGACAACCCTGAGATTCTGTGCCGACTGTCACAGCTATCGATCGTCATCTGGAAATCGGATGAGGCGGTCGAATATGCGAAGCGGGCACTCAAACGCCGAGCGAATCACCCCGACACCCTGCTCCTGCTCTCTCAGGCGTACATGCAGCTCGGCAATACGCAGGGAATGCACGACGCGCTCGATCGGGCGATCACCCACGATCCGAGCCACGACCCGAGTTTGCATGCAAAGGCCATCGCGTATATCAACTCAGGAGAGACCGATCTTGCGAAAGAGGTGCTTGATCGGGCAGAGGTCTTCGGCGAGACACCCACACTGATACATATGGCACGCGGAAAGGTCGCGCGTGCCAGCAAAGACTACACCGAGGCAATCGGGCACTACGAGCAGGTGCTGGAACAGGAACGCGCGATGGATCGCCAGAAGCGTTCCGCGCGCTATGAGCTCGGCCATTGCTACGACGCGATGGGTGAGTACGACAAGGCGTTCGAATATTTCCGAGTTGCGAACGGCGGACATCTTCCGGGAAAAGCACTCCACGCCCCGAGCCTGATCGAGCAATGGTCCAGCGAGGTTCTCGACTCAATCCCCGAATCCGGGAACGAGTCGCGGCGTCCCGTATTCATCATGGGCATGCCCCGCTCCGGGACGACTCTCACGGAGCAGATCCTGGCCGCACACCCCGAGGTGTCGACGGTGGGGGAAGCGCCGTTGCTCGGACATCAATACACCCGCAAAGGCGCGAGCAACCTCAAGGGCGAAGACATCAAGTCTTACGCTCAGGAGTACATGGACATGCTCGATATGCGAGCAGGAACAGAACCTACCCGGGTGGTCGACAAGCATATGGGCATGGAGCGCACGCTCGGTTTGATATCCAAGATGTTTCCCAACGCGCGTGTCATTCATTGCCTCCGAGATCCGATCGATTCATGCCTGAGCTCATATTTTCAGAACTTTGGGACCAATGTCGTGTACTCGCGTGATCTTCGCATGCTCGGTGAGCAGTATGTTGCGCACCGGCAGGTTATGGATTATTGGTATGAAACACTCGGTATCGAGATCATGCAGAGCAGGTACGAGGAACTTGTTGCGGACTTCGAACCCCGGGCAAGACAGATCGTGGAGCACACGGGTCTGGATTTCCATCAGGACTGCCTGAGCTTTCACGAGTCCAAGAAGCATGTCAGCACCGCCAGCAGCGTCCAGGTCAGGTCACCCATATACCAGAGCAGCACACAGCGATGGCGAAACTATGAGAAGCACATCGGCGAGTTGATTGAGGCGTTGGGCGACTATGCCGATACATCGGGGGTGAGCACCGCGTCACCCAAGGGAGCATGAGCGTATGAGCCAGATCGGACCCACGATCACTACCGCGTACCAGCGGAGTGTCAATAACTGCAGAAACCTGATCGAGTCGGGCGAGTACGATACCGCGATCGGCATGCTCAAGGAACTCCGTGAGCAGCAGCCGAAGGATGTGTCCGTTCTGCGGATGCTCGGACACGCGTTGATGATGCTCGACTTTCGCGATGAATCGATGCGGCACCTGACATTCGCGAGCAAAATTGAACCGAACAATGTGGATCTGCTCGTTGATCTCTGCTCCGCGCACCGGCGATTGGATCAGGTCGGCAAAGCACACCAGGCGATCGATAAGGCCCTCAAAATCAACCCGGGCTATTCCCGCGCCGTCATGGCGAAGGCGAGAATCCTCCAATCGCACGGCAAGTCCGAAGAAGCTTATGAGCTCGTGCATTCCGCGCTGCAGAACACCAAGCAGGCGGATGTAGTTGCCGTATTCGGTCAGCTCTGCCGTGAACTCAAAAGACAGAGTGAGGCGATCGATATCCTGCGTGAGACTCTCGATCAATCGAGTCTTTCTCGAGCCAACCGCCAAGACCTGCTCTTCTCACTCGGACATCTGCTCGACTCGGTGGGGGAGTACGATGAAGCATTTGAGTGCTTCTCGAAGGGGAACGCGATGAGCGCGGAGTATCCCCAGTTCGAGTACGAGCGATGGCTCGAAAACTGGAGCAAGGAAGATTTCGATCGGATCCCAACGAGCGATCATGATGGATCGCGTTGTGTTTTCATCGTGGGGATGCCTCGTTCGGGCACAACACTGACGGAGCAGATCATCGCCTCGCACCCGAAAGCGAATGGGATCGGCGAGTGCGACATGATTGATAAGCACACGCGGAGCCGCAAGACCGAGGAATTCGATAAGGAGTTCGTCAACAGAGCTGGTAGCGAGTATCTGGAGATGCTCGATCGCTTGTTCCCGGACAAGAAGAAGCACAAGCGCATCTGCGACAAGATGCCGGAGAACTACTACTTCCTTGGTTTCATCGAGAAGGCGCTCCCCGGCGCACGGGTCATCCATACGAAGCGGAATCCGATCGATACCTGTCTTTCAATCTACTTCCAGCGTTTCGGGCCTCGCATCGTGTACGCAACAGATCTCGATCACTGCGCGAATCAGTACTTGTCCTATCTCAAAGCGATCGAACATCTCAAAGAAAACCTCGGCATTGAGATGCTCGATGTGCAATACGAGCAAACCACCAGCGAGCCGGAGTCTTCGATCCGTCGCATGCTCGATTATGTCGGCCTCCCCTTCGACGAAGCATGTATGAACTTTCACAAGAGCAAGAAAGCTGTCCACACGGCGAGTGTGAGCCAGATCCGTCAGCCGCTCTATAAGTCGTCAACAGATCGATGGCGGAAATACGAGAAGCACATCGCGCCGCTGATCGATAAGCTTGGACACCTGATCGAATCCTGAGTTGATGAAAAAACACCCGCGACTCCGCGGGTGTTTGAACAGATTGGTATTGAACGCGGATTACTCTTCGTTCTGCGGCTCGGCAGGTTCATCAACAACATCCGCGCCCGGACCGATTTTGATGGTCTCGACGGGTTCGTCGCTCTCGACCTCAGTGTCAACCTCTTCGGGGTAGCCGAGCTTCACGCGGACTTGCTCCGTCAGATCGGTCGCGCTCGGTGGCGTCATGAGCGGGCGGGCGAGGATCTCTTGTGTGATCCCGGTGATTGTGTCTGTCTGCAGGAGCTCACCATCGGACCGCGTCGCAAAGACGAAGGAGTAGCCGCTCTCAGCCGCGATCTCATTCGCGGCGGCGTAGATCTCTTCGTACGCACGAGCGATCTGGCGGGCGATCAGGCCCTGATACTCAGCGCTGGCCTGCTGACTCTGATACTGAGCCTGGCTCTGCAGCTGCTGGTACTGCTGATACGCGTTCTGGGCGTTGGGGTCTTCGGCCGTCATCGTGCTGAGCTGAGTCTGCAGTGCAGCAATCTGCTGCTGGATTTGCTCGAGCGACGCGTTCATTGAAGTCTCGAACTCAGTACGCTCGTTCTTCATGGCGTCCGTGCTCAGCCCGCGGTCAATCAATGCGAAGACATCGATCGAAGCGATCGATCCGCTCTCGATCCCAGAGGACCGGGTTGCTTGAGCACTGTTCCCGAATCCGACGATCCCGATGCTTGCGCCGATCGCAAGGGCTCCGATGAAAGCCGCGGCGGTATTGCGATTCATAAGTCTGTTCTCCGTGTCTCCCACGCCGATCGGGCGGGGCTGGGGTCATTGCGTATACTTCAGTCTCTGCAGAACAATACGGGCGAGATCAGCGTTCGTGTTCATTTCATTCTGAAAACCCCGATTCCAGCTCAGGAACTCCGTATGCGCGATCAACGCCTCGACAAACTCGCCGATGTCCTTGTCCGTTATTCCACCAAGGTCAAGAAGGGCGATCTGGTCTCAATCGGTGCGGATCCGGTCGCGATGCCCCTCGTCGAGGCGGTGTATGAAGCCGTCCTCAAGGCAGGCGGACACCCGTTCTGGACGCTCAAGAGCTCTTCGCTCGCAGATATCCTCTACGAGCACGCGAGCGATGAGCAGCTCGATTACCTCAACCCAATCGACAAGTTCTCCAACGAGACGATCGATGTCTCGATCGGGTTGTGGGTGGACAACAACACCAAGGCCTTCTCTCGCGTCGACCCCGCCAAGCTCGCGCGTCGTCGGCTCGCGACCGCGCCCAACATGAAGACGGTACTCAACCGCGCCGCGGAGGGCAAAATGCGCTGGACAGGGACGATGTACCCGACCAACGGCGCAGCACAGGACGCGGAGATGTCGCTCGCCCAGTACGAAAAGTTTGTTTTTGAGGCCGGGCTCCTGCACCTCCCGGACCCCGTGGCGGCGTGGGAGCAGATCCACGAACGCCAACAGCGCGTCTGCGACTACCTCTCGACCAAGAACGAACTCCATTTCAAAGCGCCGGCGGGCAAGGACCACGACGGTACCGATCTGCGCGTCAACATCGACAACTCCAAGTCCATCTGGGTCAACTGCTCCGGCGGCGAGAACTTCCCTGACGGCGAGGTCTTCTGCGGCCCGCAGGGCGCTGACGGGCATGTCAACTACACCTTCCCCGGCGTCTACAACGGTCGCGAGGTTGATGGCATCCGCTTGCAGTTCAAGGACGGGCGCGTTGTTGACGCGAGCGCAAAGAAGAACGAAGAGTTTCTCATCGCGATGCTCGATCAGGACGAGGGCGCCAGAGTTATGGGCGAGATCGCCATCGGAACGAACTACTCCATCAAGGAGTTCTCCAAGAACACCCTCTTCGACGAGAAGATCGGCGGCACCTTCCACGCTGCATGCGGGATGGGATACCCCGAATCCGGGTCCTTCAACGAATCCGCGCTGCACTGGGACATGGTCTGCGACTTGCGAGACGGTGGCGAGATCAGCGCCGACGGCGAGGTCTTCCACAAAGACGGCAAGTTCCTGCGAGACGGATGGCCTGCGGCTGCAGAATGATCAGAGTCGGCGATCGCGTACAACCCGACGCGCCGCAACTGAGTCGACATTAACCCCGCACTCGGGGCAAACGGTGGGGCGTGGCAGGCGTTCGACATCATACCCGCAGAAGGAGCAGTGCCCGCTCCCAGTCACGGCCCGGTCGCAGTCTTCGAGGATTGCGTCCCAGATCGACTCGATCGATTCTCGTGCAATCCGTTCTTGAATTGCGTTGTCATCTATGAGCACCACAAGGAAGCGATCCGGTTTGGAACCGGGTATGTCGGAGGCAGGGTCTTTGGAGGGGTTGTCGATCGCGTCGGCACGCACGCCTCGGATGCTCAGCCCGTAAAGGATCTGAGCGACATCGCTGCGGGTGGAGGCGCTGGTAATGATGCGCGCTGGATCGATCTGCGTACCCCGATTCGTCACGCGTGAGGATAGCCCGAAACCGGGTGTCTATCCTCACTCCATGGGCGATGAACTCACCCACATCCCGGTCCTCCCCAACGAGGTGATCGAGTTGCTCGATCCCCACCCGGGGCAGGTGTATGTCGATTGCACCGCGGGTCTGGGCGGGCACGCGTGCATGATCGCGTCCCGGATCGGGCCCGAGGGCACGATCGTCCTCAATGACATGGATCAGGGGAATCTCGATCGCGCCAAGGTCAGTGTTTCCAATGCTTTGTGTCCAGGTGATCCAGGTTCGGCCAAGGTCCACGCGATCCGGGGGAACTTCGCGGAACTTCCTCGCGCGATCAATAATTTGGGGCTCAAAGCGGACATGGTCCTCGCAGATCTGGGATTCGCGAGCACACAGGTCGATGACCCCCAGCGGGGATTGAGTTTCCGGTTCTCTGGCCCGCTCGATATGCGTCTAGACCCCTCCATGCCGATCACGGCCGAGGAGTTAGTGAACGCCCTTCCCGAAAAGGACTTGGCGCAGATCATCTTCAGATTCGGCGAGGACAAATCCGCGCGAAGGATCGCATCAAAACTTGTTGCTGCTCGGGAGGTTGAGCCGATTACAACGACTGATCGGCTTGCCGAGATCGTGCGTTCGGCGATCCCCGGCCCGCGCGGCAGTATCCATCCAGCGACGAAGACCTTCCAGGCCCTTCGCATCGCGGTCAACGACGAACTGGGCAGCCTCGACGCGCTGCTCCGATCAATCGGGATCGCGCTCAAGAAGAGCCACGCAGGGAACCCGAGCTGGATCGCCACTGGCGCTCGTGTGGGGATCATCGCGTTCCACTCGCTCGAGGATCGTCCCGTGAAACGGGCGATTGGCGAATGGACGAGCAACGATTGGGGCAAGTCAATCACACGCAAACCGATCGAGGCGGGAGACGCCGAGATCGCGAGCAACCCGCGGGCGCGTTCGGCAAAGCTCCGTGGGATCCGGGCGGGGAGATAACCCGCACCGGACAACCGATCGGTGTGCGAGAGCACGCTCGTCGACTTCATGATTTCTGAACGCGTAGCGCCAGGGATTCGGCACTACGCTCAACGATGGCATCACTCGGCAAGGAAGCGGCTGTGACCAAAGAAAGCAAGCTCGCGCTCATCATCGGATTCGTCCTCGTGCTCGTCGTTGGCGTGCTCGTCAGCGATCATTTCTCGCAGGCGAACAAGATGTCGCTCCAGAACCTCGCGCATGGCGAACAGGAGACCCGGACCCCGATCGCGACCCTCGGCCCGCGCGAGTCTCAGGGCATCAACAACGCATTTCGAGATATCGCCGAGCAGGTTCGCTCGAATGACTACGCGTCCGGTACGCAGATACAACCGAGTCACGCGCCGGTCGAGATCGACAATACCAACCCCGGTTCGACATCAATCCTCGATGACGCGATCAAGTACGCACAGGAAACCGTGAAGAAAGCGGAGTACCCCGTCGCTGGCGACTGGAAGCCGAAACAGCCGGTCCAGCAAGAGCCCATCCGGGAGATCCCCGAACCAACATATCATCTCTACAGCGTTGAACCCGGCGATACCCTGATCGGCATCGCCCGTCGCTATCTCGGTGATGGTGACCGATACCGAGAAATCGAATCACTCAACGCGGATAAGCTCGGCCCGGATCTTGTGCTCAAGGTTGGCATGAAGCTCAGGCTCCCCGGTGACGCCCCAATCATCACACTGCAAGAGCGCGGGAAGTCATCGACCGTGAAACGCTCGGGTGATCGGGTCTACACCGTAAAACCCGGCGACACGCTCGGTGAAATCGCATACAAGCTCCTCGGCACCTCCAAGCGTGCCAATGAGATCGTCGAGCTCAATGAGATCGAGAGCGCCGACACCATTTTCGTCGGGATGACGCTCAAAATCCCTGCGAAGTAAATCCACTCGGAACAAATTTCCGAGTCGCTCACTCATCAACCGATCGGGTCCCGCCGTGTTTGTGAAGTTCGTTGCACTCATTCTGGTCTTTGGCGCAACGGGTATCGGGGTGCTTTCCGTGCGTCAGTCCAGATTGCAGGCCGTGCACGAGATGGCGGAATCTCGTCAACGCATGCTCCGGTACAACGAGCAGGCGGGCGAGATCCGTTCGTTGATTGTGCGTTCATGCACACCCCAACGCGTGCATCAGCTCATCGAGCCGCATGGTGAGTTCGTGCCGGCATCCAAAACCCCCGCGCAGGTCGAGCTGGTACAGCGAGTCGTTGAGCGTGAGTTCACGCCGGATCCGAGCGTAGATTCAGTGGCTTCGATCGTCGATTCCCCGCAGGATGGCAGACTCGTGTTCACGCTGGACGATGGGACCCGTGTAGTCTTTGTGGAAGAATGAGCATACGGGTACGCCCCGTTGTTTCATGAGGAAAGGACCGGAATGTCGAGTGATCGTGATGCGCTGATGGTTGCTCCTGCTCATGGGATCCCTGCGGATGCCCGCGCCGTACTCGTCGCGTGGCTCGTTCGCATCGGGGTCATCGTTGCGCTCGTTGTGGTCGTCGCGCGTGTGCTTCAGCTCCAGATCGCTCCCAGCGCAGACCTGCGCGAGTTTGTGCAATCCCGCACGAGCACAAGCACGCTCGGCGCGACCCGTGGAGATCTGCTCGATCGGCGCGGTCGCACCCTCGCGACGACCCGCATGGGGTACAGCGTGGTTGTCGATCCCGAGGGCCTGCGCCTCGCGATGCAGCGGGATCCGAACCTTCTTGATAGGACGATCGTGGCACTCTCTGGAGTCTTGACGACGAGCCCGAATGAGTTTGCGCCCGACATCATCCAGAAGCTCGTTCGCAACGAACAGATCTCAACTCGCGGCCAGAGCGATCAGGGGGCAACAATCCCGTCTCGATATTTGCGCATCGGGGAAGTGCTCAACCAGGAACAGGCCCAGAAGCTCCGCGAACTCAAAACAGAAGGCCTGCTCCCCGCGATCACGATCGAACACGAGCCTATCCGCGAGCAATCGAGTGCTGAACTGCTCGGACCGATTGTGGGAAAAGTCGCCTTCGCGGGAGATGCCACAGAACGCTCAGGGGTGCTGGGAGCGGAGAAGCTTTTCGACGCCATGCTTAAGGGGGAGGATGGGTCACTGACCTATGTTCGCGATGCGAGCGGGCGCCCGCTCTGGATCGAACGCGGCGCGTGGGTCGACGCGGACAAAGGGCAGGATGTCCGATTGAGCATCGACATCGAGATCCAGCGCATCGTGCGAGAGCACCTGCTCTGGGGCATGGAGCAGGCAGACGCCGCCGGCGGAAGAGCGATCGTGATCAATCCGCACACAGGTGAAATCCTCGCGATGACGGATCACCTCCGCGACATCCCCAATCTCGCTGAAGTGCCTTGGTGGGATGAGGCATCGGGTGAGCCCCAGCCGGTCATGCCACCGGTCGACGAGCAGCCTCGCTATCGCGTATTCAGAAAGGAACTGCTCACGCAATCTGAGCCCGCACTGCGTCACAACCGTGTGCTCGAGGATGTGTATGAGCCAGGATCGACTTTCAAGCCCTTCGCGTGGACTCTTGCGAAATCGCTCGGGCACCTACCCGATGACGAGATCCTCCCGATCAAAGGGAGAGGCATCTACACCGAATACGGACGATACCTTGAAGATGTGTACTCGTACGACGATCTGGACAACTGGGATGCCGTGCTCCGCTATTCATCCAATGTCGGGATGTACATGGCGACCCAACGCCTGAGTCACGAGCAGCTGCACGGCATGGTGCGTGCCCTCGGCTTCGGGTCCACAACCGGGATCGAACTCGGTGGTGAGGCATCCGGGATTGTGACGCCCATGAGCCGCTGGGGCGAATACACCCAGACATCTGTCGGTATGGGCTACGAGGTCAGCGTCACCCCCATTCAGATGGCTCGGGCATTCAGTGTCTTCGCGCGAAGGGGAGATCTTGCAGGGACGCTCCCCGAGATCCGATTAGGTGCCGTGGGCGATCAGCAGAAGCGGGGGATGCAGGACTCGCATGCGGTTGTGGAGCGTGTCTTTCGCCCAGAAGCGGCACGCCGGGCCATAAAGCCGATGACGACGGTCGCAGAGCGCATGGATCAGAACATGCATCGTCAGTACCCGGATCTTCCCGAACCCCGATACACCATGTTCGGTAAATCGGGCACCTCGCTCATCGCGATGGTTCCTCCAGAATCCGGACTGCGAACGCCCAAGACCAAACTCGCGTACTTCGAGAAACAGCATCACTCCAGTTTCATCGCCGCAGCGCCCGCAACAGATCCCCAGATCGTGGTTCTGGTGGTTCTGGACGATATCGGACCTGATCGTGTGAAAAACCGGAAGCACTACGGCTCATGGGTCGCAGGCCCCGTGGTCAGACGGATCGTGGAAGACACCCTCCCGTACCTGAATGTGGCTTCCGATACCGATCATGACCCAACCATGCGATAGTTGTCGCGGTTTGTCCTTTCGTGGATTTCTGTCCTTGCAATGGGCTGTTTTTGCGATTTGAGACTGAAAATCCCGTTGTTTCAGCAATGACTTTCGTGTATGCTCTCCAAACGGAACAGAACCGTTTTCATACCTCGGCGTTGTTGTAGATGCCGACCCTGAAAATGGACATCTTTGGAGAAGAGATATGATGAAGAGCACACTGAGTGTCGCGCTGGTTGCGTTGCTCGCTGGGACAGCATCGGCTGATGTTTACAACGACAACTCGGGCAACCACCTCGACGGTGGAGATGTCCATGACTTCTTCTACAGCCAGGGGTTCACACACCTCGATATCACCATGGTTGAAGTCACCAACGACTCAAGCTTCCTGTACTTTGATATCCATGTCGACGCAGACATTGATGCGACGAACTGGGGCAAGTACATTATCGGTTTGGATACCGGCCGCAACGCGGGCGACAACTCAACCGACCCCGGTTCATGGAACCGCAATGTCGATTGGGGTCGTGGGATTACCGATTTCGTCGGCTCATGGGCTGACGATGGCGGCTCGGGTGCAGGCGGCGAGCTCCGTTCATGGGACGGCGCTGCATGGAATCTCACCGATGCGACATACGCCGCGGGTACCGACATCAACGCTGACGACTCGGGCCATGCCTCCGGGATCCAGCGGATCGGACTTTCGCTCGCAGCTCTCGGTCTGAGCGTTGGTGATACGATCGAGTTTGATGTGTTCGCCACCGGTGGCGGTGCTGATCCAGGCGTTGATCATCTGAGCCGCTCGGATTTCGCAACGGATGATTGGGCAAACACATCGACAGCAGGTGAGTTCCTGAGCTACACCATCGTCCCCTCACCGGGCTCGATGGCAGTCATCGGGCTTGGCGGACTTGCAGCAGTGCGTCGTCGCCGCTGATCCATCTTTCAAGAAGCTCCATCTCCAAGCCCACCCGGGTACGCCGGGTGGGTTTTTTCGTGTCTGGCAGGACACCGGAACAGGTGGTTTTCGTACGATTTTCTTGCCTTAAAAGCATCTGGAGAAGGTTGATCGGGAAAGAAATTTCTAGTACGATGCGTCGTCTGCATTCCCTCGCTCGTGGGAGAGCTCGGGGATGCAAAGAGAGAGGATCAAGAATGAACTACATATCTTTGAGCGCGGTTGCCGTCTCGTTGCTTGCGGGGTCGGCACTCGCGGATACCTACAACGACGCTATTGGCGATCTCGCCTCGCCAACCTTTGATGGGCTGGCCCATCTGGACATCACCTCTGTTGAGGTGACGAATGATGCCAACTATGTCTACTTCAGTATCAATACCGCCGGCGATATGGACGCGGTCAACTGGGGCAAGTACATTGTCGGGATCGACACCGGCAGCAACGCCGGTGATAACTCGACGGATCCCGGTTCATGGAGCCGCAATGTCGATTGGGGCCGCGGCATCACCGACTTCATCGGCTCCTGGACTGACGACGGCGGCTCGGGCGCAGGCGCAGAACTTCGTTCGTTCGACGGCAGCGGTTGGGGCCTGACCGACGCGACATACCTCGGTGGTGGCGATGTGCTCGCGGATGACTCAGAACACTCGAGCGGAACCCAGATCCTTGCGGTTTCGCTCGCAGCACTTGGTCTGAGCAACGGCGACACGATCGAGTTCGATGTCTTCTCCACCGGCGGTGGAGCAGACCCGGGCGTTGATCACCTGAGCCGTGGAGACGCCGCGACCTCTGACTGGGGCACCCAGTCAGTCGCAGGCATGTTCAACAGCTACACCATCAACATCGTCCCGCTCCCCAGCGCTGCGTTCGCAGGGATGCTCGGGCTCGCGGGTGTGATCGGTGTTCGCGCGTACAAGCGTCGCGCCTGATTCAGGGCATATCTCAGCAAGACCAGACACCCGACGATTGTCGGGTGTTTTTCATTGGATGGGAGATTCCCCCGCGACGATCGCGTTGCGTCCGCCGACACCGACGATATGACGGATAAATCGCTGATACTCGGTGTCCAGTTGCGAGAGGGTTGTCCCCTCGGGCATGTATGCAAGAAGGGTTTGCGCCCCAACCCGGCGCGTGTTGAACTGACGCAGGTCCTGGCCCGAGAGCCGTTGCGTGAAGGTCCCCGCAGCACAGTCTTGCAGGAGCGACTCGAACCCGGATCGGTAGGCCCCGCCCTCGCCCTCGCGGAGGAAGTGGATGAGCGCCCAGACCTGGGCGTAGTAGACCAGCGCGGCGGGTTGGGATGAGCCGGAGTTGGTGCCCCGCTCGATCAGGTCCTGCGGGCGGAGCGTGACGAGCGAATGGATCGGCATCAACGACCCGGACGACGATGCCCTGCGGAGTTGATCGAAACGCTCGATGTTCGCCCACGGATGGAAGCGGGGGTGATCCGGGAACTGCGGGTCCCACTTGAACCCTTCCATCACGCACGCGACGCCCTCGTCGAGCCAGACGGGCATGTGTGACTCGAAGGTCGAATGGGCGTACTGGTGCCAACCCTCATGGGCACAGATCACAAAGGAATCACGCGGGCCCAGATCGAAGAAGACCCCTATGTGGTTGTATGCGTACCCGCCCCGTTCGATCGAGAGATAGACAGGGGCACGATCACCCATCAACGCGTCGGTCATAGAAGCCCATTGCGATCGGGTCTGGAAGAAGTAGGTCTCGATCGGTTTCCTGGGGCGCGGGAGGCGCACCAGATCGGATTGGTAGTGCAGGATCGAGAGCTCCACGAACGGCGGGAGTCGTTCGAGGATCTTGCGATCGGTGCTCGTGGTGCGGATGATCGAGTTGGGCGTGCGGTACTCGCGTCCGGGTGTGCCTCGGAATGTCCACGGCTGCGCGTCCGCGACGAAGCGCCCGACATCCGATGTCGGGGGCGTGGTGGTATCACGATCGCGCACGGGGGCGCTGTCGCACCCGATGAGGGGGAGAAGTGTCGCGGCGATCGCGAGGGCGCGGATCACCCGAGCTTGTCCAGCGCCGCTTTGGTCGCGGCGTGGTCCTTCTCGAGCTGGGCGAGTTGGTCGCGGGTCTGCTGGACCAGGTGCGCGGGCGCCTTATCGACATACCCGGGGTTGGAGAGTCGCCCGTTGATGCCCGCGATGCTCTTCTCGATCGTCGCGAGTTCCTTCTCGAGTCGTTCGCGCTCCGCGCCCGCGTCGAGCGCGTCGGCGAGGTTGGAGAGTCGGTACTCGTCGCCTTCGAAGGTGAACGATGCGGACTGCCCCTCGGGGTCGTCGGCTGTGATCGTGTCGACACCCGCGAGGGTCTCGACGAGCGGTGACCAGCGCATGATGTCGTCGGCGAGCGGGCCGTTGACATGGAGGGTGATCAGACGCTTGGGCTTGACCTGATTGGTCGCACGCACCTCTCGGATCGCGGTGACGAGCGAGCGGACGCGTTCGTACGCCTCCTCCGCGACCTCGTCACGCAGCTCGTCGTTGGGCGTCGGCCAACCAGATTGACAGAGCGTCGAGGTGTTCGGGGTGACTTCGAAGGTGAACCCCTCGATCTCTCGCATGGGTAGCGACTCGAAGCGCTCGAAGAGCGTCTCCGTGATGAACGGCATCACGGGGTGCATGAGGCGCAGGATCGCGTCGATCACGTTGCGCAGCACCGCGGCCTGCGTGGGCGAGTCCGCGATGGTGGGTTTGATCGATTCGAGGTACCAATCGCAGAAGTCGCGCCAGAACAGATCGTAGATCGCGTCGGCGTAGTCCTTAAACACGTAGTTGCGCAGCGCCGTGTTGACCTTGTTCGTTGCCTCGGTGACGCGCGAGAGCATCCACCGATCGATGAGCGAGAGCTCTTCGGGGTTGATGGGGATGCCCGCTTTGAGCTCGGCCTTCTCGAACATGCCCAGCGCGAACTTGGACGCGTTCCAGAGCTTGTTGCACAGGTTGCGCCCGAGATCGAACTTGGGCGATGTGTTCTTGCCGGTCGATTCGTCGAGCTCGACGGGCATGCGGACATCCTGCGTCTGCGTGGTCATCTGGCACAAGGTAAATCGCATCGCGTCGGACCCGTGCGAGTCGATGATGTCCAGCGGGTCCACGCCGTTGCCCAGGGTCTTGGACATCTTGCGTCCCTCGCCGTCCTGGATCATCGCGTGGATGAAGACATCCTTGAAGGGTGCGGGACCCCAGACGGATCTCCCCCCGGTGGCACAGGCGTCTCGCCTGTGCTCTTCCTGGTGCTCCTGAGATTGCACAGGCGGGACGCCTGTGCCACTGGCACCTGATAGGAAGTACCGATTGAACATCGTCATGCGCGAGACCCACAGCGTGATGATCTCACGCGCGGTGGTGAGCACACTCGTCGGGTTGAACGCGGCGAGGAGCGACTCGAAGTCTTCGATTCCAGAAGAGTCCTTGGCAGCGGTTGCGTCCGGCCAACCCATCGTGCTCAATGGCCAGAGGGCGGAGGAGAACCAGGTGTCGAGGACATCGGGGTCTTGCTTTGCGCCTGCTGATTCAAGCAACTGCTCAAGCTCATCGTTTGGTTGAGTGCAGATGAAAGCGATTTCTTCATCCCAATCACCCGAAGTCACTCGGTACGCGAACTGCCCGGCGAACTTGGATTCAAGGGTATCAAGGACGCCCGACTGAATCAGCTCGGGGTTCGAGATAGACCACACCGGAATCCGATGCCCCCACCAGAGCTGGCGGGAGATGCACCAGTCGCGCAGGTTGTCGTGCCAGGTCTCGTAGGTCTTGGCGTAGCGCGAGGGGTAGAACGACATGGTGCCGTCCGTACTCCTTGTGACGGTGGCACAGGCGTCTCGCCTGTGCTCTTCCACATGTTGCTCCAGAACAGTGAACTCATACTCCCACGGATCACTCACCAGCCCTGCTTTGTGCGGGTTGTTGAGCATGTAGTTCGCTTTCTCAAGGAACTCATCCTGATCACGGATGATGCGATCGTAGGATTCATCCTGCCAGATTGACCCGGAGCTCCCTCGCCCCTTGTTTATGGCGTGCGACGAGTATGACTTAATGGAGTGCATGACTTGGCTGAGTGTGTGCCAGTCGCCTGTGTCGTTCATAAGCGGCTGAACAATCAGGTGCACATGATCGGGCATCACGGTCACCATGCGGGTGCGGTGGCGATCGCCGTGGAAATGGAAACATGCATCGAGCACGACCTTGCGTTCTGCAGCGGTGAGCTCGCCCGCAATTGCACGGAAGGTGACGAAGTAGGTGCTGCCTTCTTTTTCCCAGTGGGGGAGATTGCGCTTTGTTTTTTTCAGGGTGGATGAGATTTGCACAGGCGAGACGCCTGTGCCACCGCTCTTTGGGACTGATTCAGGCCATGCCTGCAGGCTGGCTTCGGATCGTTGTTCGAGCTTGAGGGCGCGCTGGGCGTTGCCGCGGAGTTTGTCGTCAGTGACCTTGCAGTACCACTGGTCACTCAGGTAGGGCTCAACCGGAACATGTGAGCGGTACGAGTGCCCCACGCTGTGGCGGTGGGGGACCATCTTCTCCAACAGTGATCCCTCGGACCCTTCCGCGACGGAGCGGGCGTTGAACTCTTTGACGACGAGCTTGCGTGCTTCCTCGCGGCTCTTGCCGATGAAGATGTGCCCGTCCTCGCCGCGTTCTTCGCGGTCCCACCCGTGCTGATCGGAGATGGACGCGTCGGGGGCCATGATGTTGATCATCTCGAGATTGTGACGCTGCCCGATCATGTAATCGTTCGGGTCGTGGGCCGGGGTGACCTTCAGGAACCCGGTGGACATCTCGGCCTTCGCGTCGCCCTCCTCGCCGCCATACTTCACGGGGAGGACGACATAATCGTCCTCGATGATGGGGATAATCCGCCCGACGATGGGCAGCATGACATGCAGCCCACGCACGCCGGGTGCTCGGGGGTCCTTGGGATTCACCGCGACGGCGGTATCACCCATGTACGTCTCGGGACGGGTCGTCGCGACGGTGATCCACGCTTGCTCGTCGTCGGGGTGGTTCTCCGCGTCGGGGTACCCGCGCGCTGCCAGCTCGCCCCAGGTGACGGGGATGGTGGGGTCGCCTTCGATTTCCTTCACGAGCGGGTAGCGGAGGTAGTAGAAGTGCCCGTCCACTTCCTCCATCTCGACCTCGTCGTCGGCGAGGGCGGTCTGGGTAACCGGATCCCAGTTCACGAGGCGCTTGCCGCGGTAGATCAGCCCGTCCCTGAAGAGCTGGAAGAACGCCTCGCGGACGGCGCGGGCGCAGATGTCGTCCATCGTGAACCGCTGGCGCGCCCAATCGCACGAGCATCCCATCGTCTGGAGTTGGTGGGTGATGCGGGCTTCGAACTCGTCCTTGAACTCCTGAACGAGCTTGATGAACTCCTCGCGCCCGTTCTCGCCCGCGAGTTCCTTCTTCTTGTACTTCGCGATCCCGTCCTTGCCCTGCTCCTTGAGTCGTTTGTCGACCATCGTCTGGGTGGCGATGCCCGCGTGGTCGGTGCCGGGCATCCAGAGGGTCTCGTACCCCTTCATGCGGTGGGCGCGGACGAGGATGTCCTGCAGGGAGTTGTTGAGCGCGTGCCCAAGGTGGAGCGCCGCGGTGACATTGGGGGGCGGGATCAGGACGGAATAGGCAGGAGCCTGGCCGTCGAGGACGCGCTGAGGATCGGCGCTGAAGGCGTTCGCATCGACCCATTTCTGCCAGATGCGTGATTCGTGGTCGGCCGGGTTGTAGGCCTTACTCATGGGTGGCATGGTCGCGTCCGTGGTCATCGTGGTTCGTTCCCTGCGTGATCCCGCGCAAACGGGGAGAAATGCATAACTTCCTTGGTTTCTGAGTGTACGCGTGGACGATATCGTGTGCATATGCGATACCCCTCAAAGACCCAGAAAGCGTGCATTCGATCCCGTTCCCGTGCAGGGAGTGCCCGCCTGACCGGCGTGATTCTCGGCTTCCTGGCGCTCGTGGGGCTTGGTGTTGCCGGATACGCCGTCTGGTCGATCCTGCAGGAACCCATCCCCATCACACCCGCCGGGAATCCGGAAGACCCGGAAACAGGGATCGCGGAGATGGAGTCGATTGAAGAGATCCTTGGTGCGGTGCAGGTGTATGTCCGCGATGAGGATTACGATTCCGCCCAGCGTGTGCTTGAGGAAGCCGTAGGGAGTTACCCGGCGGATCAGGAACTTCGGTATGCATTGGGCGATCTGTACCTGCTGACAAGCCAGGTCGCGCCCGCTTACGAGCAGTACCTCGCGGGGATCGAGATCGGTCCGGAGTCGTGGAATGCCCACTTCACGGCCGGAACCATCGCGAACACCATCGGGAACCCCGAGATCGCGCTCGGTCATTACAACGCGGCGCTGCGTCTGGATCCGAGCAACCCGGAGACCCCGCTGTATCTGGCCGCGATTCAACAGAAGCTCAACAAACTCGACGAGGCAAAGGCGAGCCTGGCGCTCGCGGGGAAGATGAACCCGAGCGACACGCGGATCTACGCGATGCGTGCCGAGATCGCGATGCGTGAGAACAAGGCCACGATCGCTCTGGACCAGATCCGCAAGGCACGGGAGATCAAACCCAACGATCTGGGGCTGATCCTCATCGAGGCACGGGCACTGAAACGCCTCCGGAAGACCGAAGACGCGATCGAACTGCTCATGGCGCTCCCCATGGATCAGGCGATGAGTCCGGATGCGGTGATTTTACTCGCGGAGTGTTTGGGCTCGGTGGGGCGGTTCGACGATGCGGCATCGCGCGTCATGGACGCGGCTGATCGCCAGCCGCAGAACGGGGCGCTGCGGTTCGAGGCGGCGTTGTGGTTGCAGCGGGCTGGGCGAGCAGACGAAGCGGTCGAGTGGGCTGAGCAGGCGGCGAAGCTTGGCGAATCTCGCGCGAAGGAATGGCTCGAATCCCTACCCTGAGAAGGGCGGTTCATCGTCCGTGATCTCAGTAATCGAGGTATCGAAGCGTTTGCCGGATTCTTCCCATGCGTCTGCGATCGGTTTGCCAGGCTGCTTCCTGGAAGAGGAATCAACCCTGCGGCGTGCCCGCCGGCGGGTCACGATGAACGCCAGGGCGGTGACCGCGATGATGCACAGCAGGATAAAGACCATCATCAGCGCAGACCATTGGCGATAGAGCTCGCGGCTCCGCTCACCCGTGGACTCCTGCACCAGCAGGGACAGCGTGCTGAGGATCGTGGGAAACATCACTCTAGTGTACGGCAAGCGGGAGGTATGGATGCTAAAGTTCAGACTGATTCGAACGGCAGAATGCCAGGAGCACCCATGCATCTTGAAGCGCATCACAATGTGATCAGCGACTTAGAGGCGCGGATTGTAACGATCCGTGACTCTCTTTGACTATGAAAACAAACGACAACGACTGAGCGAGCTCGAAGACCAGATGGGTCAGGCGGACTTCTGGGACGATCAGAAGAAGGCGAATGAGATCGTCGCCGAGCTCAAGCTCATCAAGGCCCAGACTGATCCGATCTTCAAAGTCTCAGACGACTTCGAGAACGCGAAACTCGCGTACGAGATGTCGAAAGAGGAGGGCGACAGCGATCTGCTCACGGAGGCGGATCAGACGCTCTACGAGCTGATCGGGAAGATGGAGAGGATTGAGACGCAATCGCTCTTGGGAGGCAAGCACGATCATCGCGACTGCTTCCTGACCATCTCATCCGGTGACGGCGGTACCGAGGCCAACGATTGGTGCGAAATGCTCTTTCGCATGTACCTGTATTACTGCGAGAAGCAGGGCTGGAAGCTGGACGAAGTTGAAAAATCCCACGGCAGCGAAGTGGGGCTCGACTCGGTCACGCTGCATGTTCAGGGCGACTTTGCCTTTGGCATGCTCAGCTGCGAACGGGGAACACACCGGCTCGCGCGTGTGTCGCCGTTCAATGCGCAGGGCAAACGCCAGACGAGCTTCGCAACAGTGGATATCACGCCTGAGTTCGAGGATGTGGATGTCGAGATCCCGGATCGGGATCTGGACATCGTGGTATTCGCACGATCGAGCGGTCCGGGCGGGCAGAATGTGAACAAGGTCGCGACCGCGGTCCGCGTGACACACAAGCCGACGGGTATCCAGGTCGTATCGAGCACCCACAAGGAAATGCCTCAGAACCGCAAGCAGGCACTCTCGATCCTTCAGGCCAAGCTCGAGCAGATGGCCGAAGACGAACGCGAACGCGAGATCACCGAGGCATCGGGCGGCAAGATCGAGCACCGCGGCTGGGGTGCCCAGATCCGCAGCTATGTGCTCTATGACAATCGCGTCAAGGATCATCGCACGAATGTCGAAGCGAACCCGAGCAATGTCCTCGATCGCGGCGAACTCGACCCGTTCATTGATGCGGAGCTCAAGCGTCGACGCTCGAATAAGGAGTAGGTCGATGCATCGAGCAGCCATTTTCAGTAGTATCTCGTGTATTGCGATACTGGGTGGGTGTGGACAGGATTCTGCTGACAAAGTACCCGAAACTGACACACCTGAAATGGTGCATCCCGATGTGTCCTCTAGTAGAGGGGACGATGCGACACCAGTCTACGGTACTGCTCGTATCACGACTGGCGCGAAACTGAGCGTTGGTGACACGTTTGTGTATCGCTATGCAAAGCTCCGAGCCCAGAGTGAACCTGCTACTGAACCTCAGCACACGGTTCCTCTAGAGATTAAGATTATTGATGCGAATGAATCTGGCTACATGCTCAGTTGGCAGTTGATGATGCCGGAGTTCTCTGATAACGATACGTCGTATCAGGCTGAACTCTCTCGGATTGGGAGAACTCCAAACATCGTTTGGGCATCGAAAGACTTTGATCAGTTCTCTCTGAAGAACAAAGACGAGCTGTATGATCTTGGTTTACAAACTGCTGAACTGATGATCGAGCATCAGGGGTTCGACCCGGAGTCCGCGAAAGGTTTGCGGCAGATGTTCGCCGATAGAGCATTCTCCGAGAGCATGTATATCAAACCGATCTCGATTTTCTTTCTCTGCATGGGTTGGGAGGCTATGCCGGGTGAGGAGTTTGTCCAACAGACGGAACTGGTCAGTGAATGGGGGGATCCGCTTCCAATGACACTTCGTGTCACGCTCGACCGGGATCCTCGAACTGGTGATGTGACATGGCTCTATAGAACGGGTTTCGAGGGTGAGCAAGTTGCTAGTGCACTTGATTCGTACATGCAAAACCTATCTGGGTTGCTTCAGGTGCCGCTTGACGAAATTGATGCGAGTCAGCTAAGCATGGATATGAATGATTCAGCGAAGGCAGAGTTTTCGTATATGAGTCCAATGCCACGTTCTATGGAAGTGACCAGGATCATCCAGGCAACAGATATGGACGGGCAGGATACGACTCGTGTTGATCAGTGGTTCTGGAGTCTTGTGAGAGAGCAACGTTCTGATTTATGAGTCCAAACGAGAGTAACAGAGAGTTTCAATGAACACCCCACTCGGATTCATCGGTGCGATATTCGAGCCCTGCGAGTCCAAGGGGCAGGCATTGCTGACCGCGGCGTGCATGCTCATCGTGGCAGCCGGCGCGATCGCGATCGGCTACGCCATGTTCCAGTTCGGCGAGGGCGCCCGGCTGACGCTCTTGGAAGCGCATCAAGACGGAACTGACTACGGGCGTCGGAATGAATCCGGGCTGTACCAGTACATGATCATCGGCTACTGCGTCGCGACGATCACGGGGCTCTTTGCATTGCTCATGATTGTGAGCGCCATCATCGCACCGGTGCGGACCCTCTTTCCCAAAGAGCTCCGCAAGCGAGAAGAAGTCCTGCGATGAGCCACGCATTGCGAGAGGTCATCCAGCAAGCCCGGGCGGATGGGGACTACCGGTGTGCCCACTGCGACTATGCGATGCGCGATGTGCCACTCAGCGAAGATCTCGCGATCACCTGCCCCGAGTGTGGTTACGACATGGTGTTCGAGGTCAAGGTACGCCTGAAACCGCGTGACCCGAACTTCGATCGTGCCGTTCGCGGACGGCTCTATCGGATAGAAGTCGTTCTGATGATCGTCGTCATCGGTCTTGTCTTGACCGCAGTTGGTGTCGGGATCATCATCATGGCCATCATCGGGCCCTGAGCGCTCTAGGAAGCACTACTCGGGGACGTGTTCAGCGTTCGCGAGATTGATCAGGTAGGCCCGGATTTGATCGAGAAATGAGTTCTGATCCGGGGCGACTTCAGTCACCTTGCGCTCGACCAGCGTGCCGGGGGCGAATTCCTCGATGATCGCCTGGATGCTCTGCTCTTTGTCGTTCTGAAGTGCACGCATGCCCCAGCGAGAGAACGAACGGTTGGTGATCGGGCTCGATGCCACTGTTGTGATTTCCCGATGGCGTTGGTCTCGGAGGATCGCTGCGTAAACATCCTCTACGGCTTTGCGAGGTCCTTCCAGAATCTGCAAGAACCGGTGTTGAGAAAACCACAAGCACCCGGTGATATTGAGGCGGCGGTTTTTGATGCCTGATGGGAGCACGATTCCATCTACAACTTCGTGGTCGGAGATGCCTTCGGCGCGTGTACTGATGTAGATGACTTCGTGGAGATTCGTAGATTGAGTATGCAACTGGTTTCCTTAATCGGCGTTTGGCCGCTGTTCGAATTGTAACACCAATCAGTATGTCTGGGATAAGTAATCCTGATTTCGACACACTTGATCGAGAATTAAGTCTCTTTCATCCGGACAAGAAGAACCTATTTAGGCATGATTTGCAGACCGATTCGCGCTGCCCCTTAGACATCAACATTGATGCGAGCAATCAGATTCAGATCGTGCCTTCGGTGTTGTTGACAGCGCTGGAAATCGTGAATGAAGCTTGAAACACAGGTGCTTTCGGAAGAGTGCGCGTGACATTGGCAGATGACTGTGCATCGATTGGCTCACGAAAGCTCGCTTATTATTTGTAATGAATATCAGGTCCGTCAAACCCCGTCGGGGTCTTGCGCAGTACTGAATCGTAATGACATGCGCCCCAAATCTAGGGGGTCAGTCTTTCTTCTTCGGGTCTTTAAACATTCGCAAAGGACGCGGACCTGGGCACATACCCACGGCACATCCTCCGTCGCAGTTTCCCTCTTGATCATCGTCATCGAGCAAATCGGTGTGCGGCGTCTCGCCCGTGTTGAGCAGGGCACCCACAGCGATTGCTCCGAAGCAGAGCATCGGAACATAGGGCGGCAAACGCAAGCCGTAAAATGGGAGCACGATGTAAAACCCGACCCCAAGCATGACGATCAGGATGAGCGCAACGAGCAAGCGACGCGCGAGCTTGGACGATTCTTTGTTCCGATCGTCCTCGTCGCGCACACGCTGACGAG
The DNA here is from genome assembly GCA_965216865.1 of Phycisphaerales bacterium. Classification (GTDB taxonomy): domain Bacteria; phylum Planctomycetota; class Phycisphaerae; order Phycisphaerales; family UBA1924; genus UBA1924. The sequence continues at coordinate 472,575 of OZ244206.1, read as the reverse complement.
CATCATCTATCAACGCGGTCGGGTCCGAGTGAGTATCGGGTCCGATGAAGAACTGCGGCGTATTGTCCTCGTCGCGGCGCGACATAGAGAGATCCTTGGGTTAGACCAAGAGCGACGCGGGTGACTCGAGCAGTTTCTTGACGGTGTTGAGGTACGCAGCGGCCATCGCGCCGTCGATGATGCGATGATCCGACGAGATCGTCATGGACATCTCATGCCCGATCACAAGCTCAGGAGTCCCGTCATCGTCGTACTCGACAAACGGCTTCTCAATCGAGCGGCCTACAGCGAGGATCGCGGCATTCGGTGGGTTAACGATCGCGGTGAAGTGATCGACACCGAACATTCCGAGGTTCGAGATCGTGAAGGTCGAACCCGAGAGTTCCTGCGGGCTCAGCCCCTTGTCGCGGGCCTTCTTGGCGAGCCGCTTGGTCTCAGCAGAGATCTGACGCAGCCCGATCTGATCGGCGTTGTTGATCGTGGCAACAACGAGTCCGCCACCCTTCTCTTCCGGGAGTGCGACAGCGACGCCGACATTGACATGCCCGTGCAAATCGATCGAGGGCCCTTGCGGGTTCCATGACGAGTTGATGAACGGGTGCTCGTGCATCGCGATCGCGCAGGCACGCACGAGGAAATCATTCACGGATAGCTTCACGCCCTGTGTGCTCAGCTGCTCGTTGAGTTCTTCGCGGAGTGCAAGCAACGCGTCCATGCGTGCGCTGACGGTCACCTGGTAGTGGGGGATCGTCGTCTTGGACTCAACGAGGCGTTTGGCGATGGTCGAACGCATGTTGTTGAGCGTTACATTGCGCGACTCGAGCGTCGCACCGACTGGCGGCATCATCGGTGCCGGAGCAGACGCGGCACTCGAAGCCGATGCGCTGGGTGCGGCGGGTGCCGCGGACGCGGCGCCGTTGTTGAGCGCAGCTTCGACATCTTTCTTGACGATGCGTCCGGAAGGTCCCGAGCCCGAAAGAGAACCCAGATCGATATTGTGCTCTTCCGCGATCTTGCGTGCCAGCGGCGACGCGAACACGCGATCCGTCGATTCCGAACTCGACTGCGGCGGTTCCGCAACCGCGGTCGAACCACCAGCACTGCTCGGAGCGGATGTGTCCGACCCCGACTCGGATGCTGCGGTGGACTCGGACTTGGATGATCCGGATGAGGAGCTCAGCGACTTCGCGGCTTCCTCAGCATCTTCGCCCTCTTCGGCGAGGATCACGATCGTCTCGCCGACATTGATCGTCTGCCCTTCTTCGATCGCGAGCGCCGCGACGGTGCCCTCGTCGAATGCTTCGAGCTCCATCGTGGCCTTGTCGGTCTCGATGTCCGCGATGACATCGCCGGGCGACACGGAGTCACCCGTGCTGACATGCCATTTGACAACGGTGCCTTGCTCCATGGTGTCGGACAGGCGGGGCATGGTGATGTTGATGGGCATCGTTGCGTCTCCGGTTCGTATCGCAATGGCAGCCGGTGGTGGCCGCCGGGTTCAGTCGAGTATCAGATCCATTTTATCAGGCGAAGCACCCCGAGTGTGAGTCCCATGAGACTCATCATCCCGAGCGTGGTGAGCCAGAACCCGATTTGGGTATCCGCGAGGGGCACGCCCCCGACATTCATGCCCAGCATCCCCGTGAGCACGCTCAGCGGCAGGCAAACACCCGCGAGCACCGTGAGCACATACACACGCTGGTTCAGTTGGTCGCTCCGCTGCGAGATGATCTCATCACGCGTAACCGATGCCCGCGAATCGATCGCGGCGAGTTCTTCGACGATCCGCCCGAGCTGATCCTTGATCAGGTTCGCTTCCGCCTTGAGCGCCTTGGAACTCGTAAGCTGGGGCGCGTTGCTCAAGGTGACAGACGCGTCATACATTGGCGAAAGGTACCGGTGCAGACTCACGGCCCGCAGCCGAAGGGGGGAGAGATCGGAGATATCCGGGGTGGGGGTGCTTTCGTCGATGACGGTATCCTGGATCTCATCGAGCTGATCACCGAGCTCTTGGACAACGGGCGCGATGAACTGCATCATCTGTGCGAAGAGTTGGACCAGCACCTCCGCGGGAGATTGCGGCGATTCTCCGGTCCCGAACTTCTGGGCGATGCTCTCCGCGGAACGCATCCGTCGTTTCACCACGGTCACGATGCCCGTCTGATCCACCCATACCCGGATGGACTTGACATCCTCGGGGACGCTCGCTGGGTCAAGGTTGACGCCGCGTCCAATGAAGAGCAGCCCCTGATCGCTCTGGGTGCAGCGCGGGCGTGCGTGGTCCGCGATCATCGCTTTGGCTTCACCGATGGGGATGCCCGACTTATGAAGGACCCAGTCCCTCGCTTCGGTGTTCGTCTGCGCCAAGTGCCGCCAAGACCACCCGCTCATGTCGGAAGGGGTGTACGGGTCCGCAAGATCGCGCCCCTCGCTGTCAATCGCGAAGAGCACGCCGTTGGAAGCGAGCTGGGGGTCGCTGATCAGCTCCATACTGGTCTTATGCGTTCACCATCGACTTGACGGCGTCGTAAATACGATCGGGGTTGGGCAGGTAGTTGTACTCGAGCCCCTTCGCGTAGGGTGTGGGGACATCCTCGGTGTTCAGACGCTGCGGCGGCGCGTCCAACCAATCGAAGCAGCGCTCGCAGATCTGCGTCACGACCTCGGACGCGATGGACGCGAACGGCCAGGACTGATCGACAACGAGGATCTGGTTGGTCTTTTTCACGCTCGCGATGATCGAGTCGATGTCCAACGGACGGATCGTCCGCATGTCGAGGACTTCGACATCGATACCTTCAGCGGCCAGCTTCTCAGCGGCTTCGAGACAGAAGTTCACCGGACGACCAAAGCTCACGAGGGTGATCGCGTCGCCCTCGCGTGCGACACGGGCACGCCCGAAGGGGATGTAGTACTCCTCTTCGGGGACATGGGCCTTGTCGCCGAGCATGCGTTCGGACTCGAGGAAAAACACGGGGTCCGGATCGAGGATCGCGGTCTTGAGCAGCCCCTTTGCGTCGTAGGGGTTGGACGGGATCGCCATCTTGAGACCCGGGACATTCGCATACAGTGCTTCGACACACCAGCTATGGGTGGATGCGAGCTGCCCGCCTGCGCCATCATTGCCGCGGAAGACGATCGGGCAGCCGAACTGGCCACCGCTCATGTAGAGCATCTTGGGTGCGTTGTTAAGGATCGGGTCCGCAGCAACGAAGCTGAACGACCAGCTCATGAACTCCACGATCGGGCGGAGTCCCATCATCGCCGCGGAGATCGACATGCCCGCGAACCCGTTCTCGCTGATCGGGGTGTCGATGATGCGCTCGGGCCCGAACTCATCGAGCATGCCCTGACTGACTTTGTACGCGCCGTTGTACTCGGCAACTTCTTCGCCCAGCAGGAATACCCGCTTGTCGCGGCGCATCTCTTCGCTCATGGCTTCACGCAGCGCCTCGCGGAACTGAATGACGCGATCGCCGTCGCGGGAGGGGAGCTCGTGCTCCGCGACGAAGTCGGGCAACTCAGGGTTGTCCACGGCTGGGTGAATATCAGTCTCAATCATGGGCAGTGTGGTCATGGTGTGTTCTCGTTCGGCGTGTTGGCGAAGAGGTCGTCTTGAATCACAGTCGGTGGTTCACCCGTCTGCGGGCGTGTTCGTTTCTTGGTCTCGCCCGAACGGAGCACGAGCAGGATGATGACTCGTACCAGAATCGTCAGAGCGAAGGCGAAGCTCAGCAGGATGAGCGGGCCGAGGGTGTTCATCGATTCACATCAACGGGTTCTTCGTCCCATGGCTGTAGGTTGCCGTGGGGGAGAGGTTCTTCTCGGGGTTCGCGTAGACATCCGTGAACAGCTCGTCGTCCTCGGGGACGGGCGCGGCTTCGGCGGCGTCGATCGCGGCGCGGACCTCGTCGCGGAGTTCCTTCTGCATGGACTTCCACTCGTCCTCGCTCAGGTGACCCATCTCCATGAGATCAGAGACGAGCTTGGCGATCGAGTCCTGATCCTTGTATTGATCGACCTCGTCCTTGGTGCGGTACTTCTGCGGGTCGGACATCGAGTGTCCCTGGTACCGGTAGGTCTTGAGGTCGATGAACGCCGGGCGTGATTCTTCGCGGCACTGATCGACAATGGGCTTGAACTCGTTGTAGATGTTCATGATGTCGAGCCCGTCGATCTTGACACCGATCATCCCATACCCCTTGGCCCGATCGATCAGGTTCTCGTGGTTCGCGGTATGGCGATCGATCGCGGTGCCCATCGAGTACGAGTTGTTCTCGAGGATGTAGATGACGGGCAGACCCCAGAGCGATGCGATGTTCTGGGCTTCGTGGAACGCGCCCTGATCGAGCGCGCCGTCACCCATGTAGCAGAGGGTGACCTTCTTCTTTGCTTCGCCGCCATCGAGGGTCTTGCCGAGTACCTCATGCTCGTACTTGGTCGCGAACGCGAACCCGGCGCCCATCGGGGTCTGGGCGGAGACGATCCCGTGCCCGCCGAAGAGCCAGTTGGGGCGATCGAACATGTGCATCGATCCGCCCTTGCCCTTGGCGCACCCGGTGATCTTGCCGAACATCTCGGCCATGCATGCCTCGGGGGTCATGCCGCGTGCAAGCGCGTGCCCGTGATCGCGGTACGCGGTGATGACGGGATCATCGGAGTTCACACAACCGATGGTGCCGACGGCGACGGCTTCCTGCCCGGTGTAGATGTGGCAGAACCCGCCGATCTTGGCCTGCTGGTAGGCCTGCATGGTGCGGTTCTCGAACTCACGGATGAGCTGCATATCGCGGAGCCATTTGAGGAGGACTTCCTTGGGAAGATCTCGTGCATTCTTCGCGGTCGGGGCGAGCCCGTCGGTCTGAGAATCTGCTTTCGCGGTGGTCATGGACTGCTCGCTTTGGACAGTGGCCTGCGTCATGTGCGGGTTCCTGATGATGTCATATACACATGGTTGAATGTTGAGGGGCGATGTGGAGTGCGCCGACAACGATGCCAGTCGGGATTGTACCCGGGGCTGGCTGATGTTCATTATAGGGTCGCAAGCGGGGTGTATATGTTGAGGAGCGGGAAGTTTCGGGGCTGATTTCAGTGCCGGGATCCCATGTTGTCGCCCATTTTACCACCGAAGTTCCTCGCCCCGATAGTCCAGGAATCGCCCGTTATCCTCATGGCTGAGATTCTCAATGGTCTCCACGATCGATTGCGTGGACTCATCGGGCTTGAGCGGTGCCGCTGACCCGCCCATATCCGTCTGGACCCAGCCGGGATGGATGACGACGCTCGTAATGCCCTTCTGCTTCAGTTGATGCGCCACAACACTGTTGCCCATATTCAACGCGGCTTTGGATAACCGATAGCCGAGATAGCCCATCTCGCCTTTGCTCGCATCATGAATAGAGCCCAGATTGCTCGAGATGGACACATTGAGCTTCCGTTCGGACTTGGCGAGATGATCAATGAAGGCACGGGTGGTGAGCAGTGGCCCGATGGTGTTCACGCGAATGACCCGTTCCAGTGACGAAAGGTCGAGATCGTTGATGTCATCGCACTCGTGCGGAAAAATGCCCGCGTTATTCACCAGGATATCGATCGGGTGTCCTTTGAGTCGCTCTGCGAGCCCCGCGATGGACTCAGGCGAGTCTGTTTCGAGTTGCTCGATTTGCGTGGCAACCTCACTCAGTTCATTGGCATCCTCAGGGTTTCGTGCTGTCCCGATGACCTCGTACCCGCGTGCCGCCGCGTGGCGTGCCATGCCGAGACCGAGTCCGCGATTCGCACCAGTAATAAGGATCGTGGTCATGAAGATACTCCTGTGGCTTTGATGGATGAGGGCTGCTGTCGGGTTCGTCTATGGATATGCCGCGGACGCACGCGGCTACAGTACCCCATGGCGACCAAGACCCACCCCAAGGGCAAGGACAACCCGCGCGGACTCAAGGATATTCCCTTCGCGTTGCCCGAGGCGACACCCGCCCAGAAGCGGCGTGCGAAGCGTCTGGCGGAGGCGCTCCAAGAGCATTATCCCGATGCGTACTGCGAACTGACGCATTCAAACCCGCACGAGCTGCTGATCGCGACGATTCTTTCCGCGCAATCCACGGACGCCGGTGTGAACAAGGCAACCCCCGAGCTATTCAAAGCATTTAAGACCCCGCAGGCATACGCGAGCGCATCGCCCGAGGAAATCGAGCCGTACATCAAAACGATTGGTCTCTATCGGAGCAAAGCAAAGTCGATTCATGAGGCGATGACCCGCGTCGTCGAGCATTACGACGGTGAGGTCCCCAGCACCATGGAGGACCTGCTCACGCTCCGAGGAGTGGCGCGGAAAACAGCGAATGTGGTGCTCGGAAACGCTTTCGATATCAACATGGGGTTTGTGGTCGATACCCATGTCCAACGCCTCGCCTGGCGATTCGGCATCACGGACGATCCCAACATGAACACAGCCATCATCGAGAAGAAGCTCATGAGCATCTTCCCCAGATCGCTCTGGTCTCGGCTCGGGCACCAGTTCGTATTCCACGGGCGATACGCCTGCACCGCGCGCCCGAACTGCAAACACGATCACCCCGTCTGCATCAAGTTCGGCGTCAACTGCGACAAGGCGCTCCCGCCAAAGTCGGCCAAGCGGAAACCCAATTAAAAAACACGCCCTTCCGGGCGTGCTTGTGTGATCGGGCATGGGCTGGGCGATCAATCGCCCATCGCGGCTTTGTGTGATCGATCGTGCACACGCGCCTTGAGCAGCACGAGTGCCGTTTCGACCTGAAGATCCGTTCCCTCGGTCAGGAGCGTATTGGGGTCAGGCCGCTCGGCGTCAACGATAATGTTCCCGTTCTCATCGAGAGGAAGCACATCCGCCTCACGACGAAGAAGCAGCGCGTCCTGTTGTTGCGAGGGGAGCATATCGATCTCGACATCAGGATCGATGCCCCAGACCGTCGCGCCCGGCACCTTGTGGATCATGCGCGGCGCATCGATGTGGTAGTAGTTCGTCGTGACCTTCATCGCCGCTCTCGCACCGGGGAGCAGATAGACATTCTGCACGGAGCCCTTTCCGAACGAGCGATTCCCGAGGACCAGCGCATCGACCATGCCCTTCTTCGCGCCCGCCTGGATCGCGCCGGAAAGAATCTCAGACGCACTCGCGCTGCCCTCGTTCACCAGAACGATCACGGGAAAGTCGTTGAGTGATTTGCGATCAGAGACACGAACCGCTTCGTTGAGCGAATCCGTAATCCCCGACCCGTCCACTGTTTTGACGATCATCCCTTCGGGCACAAACCGTGACGCGAGCTTGACCGCCTGATCCAGCAGGCCGCCGGGGTTGTAACGCAGATCGAGGATCAGCGCGTTGAGCCCCTCGGATTTCATCTGGGATACCGCGTCATCAAACTCGCGTGTCGAGTCCTCCGTGAAACCTGTCAGGCGGAGGTAGCCGATCTGGTCGTCCTTATCGATGAAGTAATCCCATTCGTCATCACCCGGGCCGGTCTTGGACCAACCCTTGACGCTCGGGAGGTCGATCTTCTGACGCACGATCGTAAAATCGATCTCGTCGGGTTCGCCGTCATCACCCATGCGTTCAACCGTCACAGTGACACGCGTGTTCGCGGGGCCTGTGATGAGCTCGACGGCCTGATCGAGCCCGAGCCCAACCGCCGTGCGCCCATCGATCTTCTTGATGATGTCGTCCGAGCGGAAGCCGGCGCGCTGCGCAGGTGTGCCCTCGAGTGGAGTGACGATCTTGATGTTCTGGAGCTCATCGAGCTGGATCTGCACGCCAATCCCAATGAACTCGCCCTGTGTGGAACGACGGAATCGTGCAAGCTCATCAGGCCAAATGATCGCGGTATAGTCGTCGAGTGCGCTCATGGCACCGTTACCAAACTCGTGAAGGAGCGCCTCCTCCATGATTTTGGCATTCTTCGTGCCCTCACCGAGCACAGCATCAAGCGCCCGACGAAGGTCATACCCGCTCGCGGGAGAGTTCTTGCTCGCAAGACGGAGTTTCTCATTTTCGATCGTCCGAACCAAAGCATCACGGTTGTGAGCTTTGCTCAAACCCTCGAAGACATCCGCAAGGTCGGTGGTGGTCGCCATCGTTTTCACCGCGTCCAGGCCCGAGATGATCAGGTCTTTCATCGTGACCCCGTCCGGGTGGCGACGGGTTTGGCGACCGACATGCTGATCAGCCGCACGCTGGATCGCCGTGCGAACAGTGATCGAGTTGATCCCCTGAAGTTTTTCGTGGAAGTCATCGCCGAACGCGTTGTAGGGCGGCAGCGGATCCAGATCCTCATCCAGACGACGCTGATTGCGGATCTCCCAGAGCCGCTCAGGCGCGTACAGGCGGATCATCGCCAAACGGCGGGAGAGCCGTTCAACATCACCCTTGAACTCGCCGCTTGTATCGAAAAGGGTATTGAGGCGATAGTAGAGCTCGGACGCGACCATCCAGTCATTGTCCGATTCGGCGTAAGCCGCATTCTCTTTCGCGAGCTTCACCGTCCGGTTCACAAGATCGTTGGCAAAGAGGGTGTCATCATCGTCGTACAGGATCTGTAACTCGATGACAGATCGCATCGCGTCGGAGAGCTCGATGCCCGAGCCGGTCTGATCAAACGCGTCGAGCTTCTCGCCCAGATTCTTCAGTGCTTCGTCGATCTGATCCGCGCGAGTCATCTCGCGTTTCTCGATGTTCGTGTTCAGCCGCTCAATGGTGAACGCAAGCGACGCATCGACCGAGTCCCAGCGAGTCGCATCCAAGAGCGCCTTGAGCGTCGCGGAATCACCCTGAGTCGCGGCTTCCCAGATCGTCCCCGGGCTCACGGCCGTGGTCTGTGCGACCAGCGTCGTGTCAGGTGCATGCGTCGGCGTTTGAGTAAAGACATCACTCGCGCCGACCGCGCTCCCGGCAAGAAGGCCCAGGGTCGCCCCAAATGAAGCGATGACGCCGAGCGTGGTATTCCGGGCGGCGCGTCGTGTGAACTGATCGAGCATGTGCACTCCGAAGTGGTTGTCGTGGGGGTTTCTTCCCACAGGATAAACGAACTGAATGGTCCTGGCTGAGGGTATCGGCTGAAGTTGCGCCTCAAAGGGAACTCCCACCCGACTCCGATCATTCCAATCGGTATCGGGCGTCGCACAGCATCCAGCCCGCACAAGACCCGTCTCAGGTTCTACGCCCCAGCCGATAAAAAGTTGCCGCAGAAATCAACGGAACTTGGATAGATATCGGTTCTCAGCCGCATGGGGCAGCGATCTGTACCCGCATACCACGCACCCGAGATGCTCGTCCTCACCTTCCATCCGCGTGCTCAACCAAGAGTCCCGGAGTATCCTGTTGATATGCCCAACGCGATCACCAAAACCACTCCAGAAACCAAGCACGGCTCCGGCTGGGCAATCTTTGATCAATCTGAGGCCTACCGCTACACGCTCGGGCGCCGATGGGGTGACGGGAACAGGCGGGTGTGCTTCTGCTTACTCAATCCGTCCACCGCTGACGCGTCGGTCCTCGATCCGACCCTCACACGCTGTTACGGCTACGCAAAGCGGTGGGGGTTCGATGCCATGGATGTGACCAATGTCTTCGCGTTGCGTTCGACAGACCCAAAGGGGCTCCGAGATGTTGAAGACCCGATCGGCCCGGATAATGACGAGCACATACTGAAACTCGCGCAGGAAGCGGACCTCGTCGTCGTCGGGTGGGGGACGCACGCACGCCTCAACAATCGTCACACGCGCGTGACGGAGTTGCTCTCGGATGTGTGCGAGATGACCTGTCTCGGCATCACGAAGGACGGATACCCAAAGCACCCGCTCTATCTCCGCAAGGATCTGGAGCCAGTCCTTTTCGATGCCGCGATGGTCTAGAAATGGTCTAGATCGTCCCCGCGTTCCGCCAGGCATCGATGCCCTTACGCGATGCGCTGATCGGATCATCCAAGCCACGCAGATCCAGCGTGACCCATTCCTGCCCGGACACAATCATCGCCCCGGTATACCCCATGAGGTCGAGCTTTGAACCCGATCCGCCCACAATGCAACGCCCCATCGCGTTTGTGTCGCACAGGCGAGCGCTCACCAGCTTCGAACCCGCGCGGGTGATCGCCTTTGCGGGGGATTGCCCATCCGTGAGGTAGAACACGGGATCTACGCCCACCCCGATGCCCGAGAATGATTCAGTGTCATCTCGCATGATCGCATGATCCGCGAGTGTGCTCCCATGGTGCGACGCGATGGACGAGAGGGTCGATCGAACCGTATCAGGCAGGTTATCAGGCAGCACAACGGACACCACCGCCCGTGATCGCCCGCCGACGAGTGGCACGAGCTCATGAGCCATCTCGAGTGCCTGCACAGTCGCATCGAATGCGCGCTCACTGTTGGCCGGATCTACAAACTGGGCGGGGGGGATCCAGAGGTCTACGCCCGAGAGTTCGAGTTCCAATCGTCGAAGGATCGATGCGATGTCTCGGCGAGCCGAGCGTGTCAACTCGCGAGGGCGAATGCCCGGCGCAGTCACATCGAGAGCGATTCCACGCACCCCAAGCGATGCAACTGTTTCAATCGTATTTCGCGCATTGGAAACACCGGGCATCGCAAAGCCCGCAGCGGAGATCGAGATCTCGGGGAGGCCGATCATGGGATCGATCATACGCGCTGTGGGGCACCCCAGAACGGATTCAGTTCCCGTTGGTTTCGGAGAAGATCGGTGCAATATCGGGATCGCCGCCGGCTTCGGCATCCTGAACCCGATACCGGAGGGCGCGGAGTTCCTCACTAAGCGCATCGATCGCACGCTGGTTCCGAGTTTCGCTCGGTTGTGCATTGAGCAGCCGTAAACGCGAGCGGAGCATGTTCTCGCCACCGACCCAGGCCTCAATCGCCTGGGCCCTGTTCCCGGCCCGCCAGAACGCATCACCCAGATGGAGCAGGATGGTCGCGTTTGTGCGTTCGCTATCCAGACGGTTTGCTCGTGCCAGCAGCGTGATCGCACCACGACGCATGACCTGACCGCTCATCTCATCGACCTCATCCTCAAAGATGCCCTGCTTGTAACGCAGCCATCCAAGAGAGTCGATCACATTTGGCTGGTCCGGAAGCGTCTCGGCGGCGATTTCGAGCATCGCGGACGCATCGTCGATCTGCTCGCCGCGTTCGAGCAGGAGGTAGCCGAGGTCGTTGTTGCTCCATCCGTGGTCCTCGTCGAACGAGATCGCCAGCCGCATGAAGGTTTCAGACTGCGCATCGCGTTCGAACGCCGCGGCCATTGCACCCGCGGTGTACGCGAGATCTGCACGCTGCTCGTCCGGGTTCAGGTCTTCCTGGGGACGCTCCGGAGTACCGAGACGGTTCGTCGTGAGCTCGATAACCTGCTGCATGACGCCTGCACGGTCGAGTTCGTCGAGCACTCCAAGTAAATCGGAGCTCTCACCCACAGCACCGAGGAGTCGGAACGCTTCAATGATCAAGTCGTTGCGGATCTCACCGCCGTTGATCGCCATGCGCGTAACGAGCGAGATCGCCTCGTGCCCACGATCCTCGCCCAGCAAGACCTGGATGGGGAGGGCCTCGAGTTGCTGTTTCTGGGCATTGTCGTCAAACTTGGAAGCATAACTGTTGACGAGCTCGATGAGCTGATCGAGATCGAGCTCAGTCTTCGGTTTGCGAGAGTGCAGCAGCACCTTGGTGCGAGCCATGAAGAAATCGAGTTCGCCCGTCCGGTCTTCAATCAGATTGACGACCCGCAGCATCGGAGCGTCAATGCCGGGGGTTTCGGCGCGTTCTGCAAGTGCATACACAATGCGTGACAGCAGCTGCACCTGAGCAGGGAAGAGCTCAACATCGTCAGGAATCGCGTGGAATAAGTTCTCTGTCGCCGGAGCGATCTCTTCTGGGTCTCCGAACTGAGCGATCAGCAGCACATACTCGAGTGCCGAATCGATCCCACCTTGAGTGCTGATCCGATCCGCCGTGTACGACATCGCTTCGTCAGCGTTCCCTGTCTCGCGGAGAAGCTGCTCATGAACGCGTGCAACTTCCATCGATTTGGTTTGGACTCTCAGTTCAGCGAGGAGTTCGAGCGCCGGATCTGGCTCATCACGCTCGTAATGGATCTGGGCAAGAGCGAGGCCCGCGCGGATCGCGCCGGGGTATTCCTGCAATCGAACGCTCAGCCATCCCTCTCCCCCAGCGAGCGCATCTTGCGTTCCCTGGGATTCTTGCGTTTTCCAGATGCTCAGAAGCAGATCATCGCCGACAATGTCGCCGGGGCGTTGCTCATTGAGCTGGATCAGGAGGGATTCCGCCTCACTCAGCAGCCCGTTGCGTGCAAGCTCCGCCGCACGGAGTTGCAGGAAAAACGAACTCCGTGGCGCTGCCTGACCAACACGCCGTATGACCTCTCGCAGCGTTTCTTCGTCGGCGAACACACCGCCGACCCCGTGCAAGCGTACGAGTCGTTCCGCGATACGCGTATCCGATGGCGCGATCGTGAGCCCACGGTTCAACGAATCACGAGCAAGCTCGTGATTCCCCATAACACTCGCGACTCTGGCGAGCAGCAGAAGGTCATCCGTGGTCGCATCTTCCGAGTCCGCCAGCGTGGTCGCATAATCGAGCGCCCGCTGCGGCTCCTGCAAACTGATCGCGGCTGCGGCGCCCTGACGCATCGCGTTGATGTCCCCCGCATCAGCACGCGTAAAGAGTTCTTCGCTCACGCTGCGGGCCTGATCCCACTGCCCGGAGGTCGCGTAGACGGAAGCCACAACACTGAGCAGCTCATCGGGCAACCGCGAACCATCATGCTCCCATGTGTACTGAGGCATCAGCTCAGGGCGTCCCATACGCTGGAGCAAAGCGGTGGTGAGAAAAGCCGAATCATCAGATTCAGCCATGAGCGTATCAAGCACGAGGCGAGGCTCATAGGGAAGCTGCAGCAACGCGTCCGCGACTTCGAGAACACATGACGGGTTGCGTTCGACGAGATCGGCAGCAGACTCCACACACCGCGATGCATCTTCTAACTTGAGCAGTGCATGAGTGATCGCGTCACTGTCGCGGGCGTCCGCACCCGCTCGTGCCAGTCGATCGAGCGCGTCCGAAGCGGAGAGGCCCCGAATCTCAAGCCGCATCAGTGCACGGCGAGTCTGGGTGCGGGATTCCGGCTGCTGGTTCCGCACGGATCCGATCGCATCGTTGAGAACACCCCGCAGAGACGGCAGCGACGCGAGAACCTCAACCCACTCGCCCTCCTGCGGGCTCAGGTCGTGCACATGCTGGAGCACATGATCAATGAGCAGCAACGCGCCGGTCGCGGGGTGCCCCTCGCGCAGGTGTTCCGCTATCCGCCTGGAAGTGAGGCCACCGATGCTCCCATTGCTCAGTTCCGCGGCCCGCGCGTACGCATCCGCTGCCCGCGCGTGCGAGCCGATACGAGCCCACGCATCCCCGACCACGACCCAGAGGGCGGGGCGTCTACCCTGGATCTGAATCAGCTGCTGTCGCCAGCGGGTATCGCGGAGTTCCGGGGAGAAATCGAGCAAGGCCGACTCAAGCGATTCCGCACCGGCTCGAAGATATCCAAGCCGGATCTGGGCATTGCCCAGCATGATTCCCGCGAGCGTCCGCGCGATTTGATCTTCGCTGCTCGGTTGTTCCAACGCGAGAGTGCAGAGCGCCATGACGCGTTCGTTGTCGTTGCGGGCGTACGCGCTGCTCGCGAGCGCAACGAGTGTCGATGCCGACCGATCTCCGAGCTCAACCGCACGGGTATAGGCCTGATCAGCACTGAAAGCATCGCCGATATCGGTGTAGCTGTCGCCGAGTGTTTTCTGAAGTTTCGCAGAACCCGGATCGATCTCGATCGCCCGCTGGAGCCCCTCAATCGCCTGTTCATGCTGCCCCAGCTGGCGGAGGGTTCGCACCCGCGTATAGATCTTGAGTGCGTGGCTCTGTAGCTGATTCGAAACCTGCTCCGGCTCAATCGCTGGGCTCTCGATCGCTGGAATCTGCTCAAGCTCGATCTCGTCGGGACGCAGCAATGCACGCCCGTATGCCTCGGTGCCCGGTGTGAGTGCGTCGGTCGTGTCCTGGAGTAATCTCCGGATCAGCCCATCATCGACTCGCGGGAGCGGATGAAGGGTTTCAAGCTCGGCACGCGCCTCAAGCACCCGAATCGGATCCTCGATGTCCTCTGTTGCCTCGATCTGCTGATTCGTGCGGGCTTGCGGAGAGGCACACGATAGGAGTGTCCCAGAGCTCGTCACCAGCAGCATCGCTAGACCCATGCTCGCGTGCGAGATCGGGACCAGACTGCGATGCTTCATGATGAGGCGCCTTTCGTGGCCGGGGTATTCTTCGCGCTCTTTCTGGACTTCGTGACGGTTCGTGATTCCTGACCCCAATGTTCCAGAAGGCGGTAAGTCTCTAGCGAATCATTCGCACGCACGGCCCGCTCAAGTATCGAGGCCTGCTGCTCAAGCGTCTGCGATGAGTCGAGAACAGACTCGCCCACCAGCTTTTTCGCGAGACGCTCATCCAGCGGGATCGCGTGCAGCCCCAACTCAAGCAATAGAACACGCGCGATCGCGTACTGCGGGAGCCCATCAATACCAGAAAGGTACGCGAGCACATCACGCTTGTTCATCTCCCGAAGATGTGCAAGCTCAAGCGTGTTCTCACGCTCATACACCGTGTTGAGAATAGAAAGCAACCGCAGGGCACGCTCCGAACTCCGCGGCATCCGCGCCCCCATGATCGACATCAACTCATCACCGGTGCAGACACGCAGCTCGTTGAGATCAACGAGGTCGGACCGGATCCGCTCGAAAGCTTTGGCCGCGTGAGAGAAGGAAGATTCCCAGATCAACATGGAAACAACGATCTCGTTCGTAATCGGGTCTGCGATCAGCCGCTCATCTGGGAACAAATCCGTCGCGCGAACCCCACCCTGCTCGCCAAACTTCTTGCCGAGCTTCTTCAGGAATGCTCCGAGCTTGTCGGCCGGATCAGCGCTCATCAGTTGCTCCCCTCCGAAGTTTCCGGGTCACCTTCGGAATCAACATCATCTGTCTTCGAGCCTTGGCGTTCGCGCCGATCCTTCTCAAGGAGCGCCATGACTTCCATCTGCGCCTTGTGCCCATCGTCATAGACAAACTTCAGCGTGGGCATCTCCTTGATATGGATGCGATCCATCACTTCCTTGCGGAGCTTCCGGGTCGCGCTCGTCAATCCATGCATCGTGATCTTCGCGTGCTCCTCGGGCATCACAGAGATAAACGCTTTCGCGTTCTTCAGGTCATCCGTGAGCTCAACCTTGGTCACGGTGATCATCCCCTTGATCCGTGGATCGGCGAGCCCCCGCGCGAGCCTATTCTGCAGTTCACGCTGAATGTTCGATGCGATCTGGAGACTTCTTCTTCTCACGCGCTCTCCCGTTCTATATGAGCATCTCCCCGACGGATCATTTCCGTCTGAAGATCCTCAAGCCCGCCGTCGTCCGCATGCTCCGCTTCATGATCAAAGCTCGCACCCCACCCATGGAGCAACTCCCTGCTCGTTTGGGTCAGTTCGCATTCCGGGATCGTTCGGATCCGTTCGAGGATGCGATCAAGCGTGACACCGATTGCGCCGCCGGAAACACCGACAATCGCGACGCCCAGTGTCGCCCGATTGAGGATCTCATGATCCTCAACCTCCGAAACCGAAACCATGTGATGCCGGTGCAGGTTGTCGCGGAGGGACTTCACGACCCGCCGCTTATCCTTCAGCGACTGCGACCAATCGATCGCGATCTCGACCTGCATCACTCCAACGATCATGGTTTGCCTCGTGCTCAATCGAGCGTGCGTGCGACCTCGATGTTCTTGAAGCATTCGATGACATCGCCTTCCTTGATGTCGTCGTACCCGATGACCTTCATGCCGCATTCCATGCCAGAGCGAACTTCCTTGACATCGTCCTTGAAACGCTTGAGCTGCTCCAGCTTGCGGTTGTCCTCGATGATGACATCGTTCCGGGTGATACGAACGAACGCGTCGCGCTCGACCGTACCATCCGTGACATAGCAACCCGCGATCGCGCCGACCTTGGAGACCTTGAACACCTGACGGACTTCCGCGTGCCCGAGGACCTCTTGGCGGATATCGGGGGAAAGCATACCCTCAACGGCCTTCCGCATGTCCTCAACGATGTGATAGATCACCTGGTAGTTGCGGATCTCGACGCCCTTCGTCTCTGCGAGTGAGCGACCCTTCGCGTTCGCGATGACATTGAACCCGATGATGATCGCCTTGGAAGCCTCAGCAAGAAGAATGTCGGATTCCGTAATACCACCCACGGCGGAGTGAATCACACGGACCTTTACCTCTTCGTTGCCGACCTTCTCGATCTCGCTCCGAAGTACATCGACCGAGCCTTGCACATCCGCCTTGAGCACCACCAGGATCTCCTGGAGATCAAGCTCGGCGATCTGCGAGAACATATTGTCGAGTGTCAGCTTCGGCTGAGACAACTGAGTCTCGCGTTCGCGTTCGCGACGCTGATCAGCGGCCTTCTCAGCTTCCTTGAGCGATCCAACACAGTAGAAGTTATCACCCGCGTCAGGAAGATCATTGATACCCGAAATCTGGACAGGCAATGGCGGCAGCACGCTCTTGTGCTTCTTCCCACGATCATCCGTGATATCACGCACACGACCGAAAGCACGACCCATGACGATGAAGTCACCGACGCTGAGCTTGCCCTCCTGAACGAGAATGTTCGCGACATTCCCTCGTCCGGGTTCCGGGCGTGCCTCGATCACAGTACCCTGCGCCTGACCGGCAAAGTCGCTCTTTAGCTCGAGCACTTCGGCCTGAAGATCCAGAATCTCAAGTAGGTCCTGAATCCCCTCGCCCTTGAGCGCACTGGTGCGAACGATTTCGGTATCCCCGCCCCAGTCAGTCGGGTTGAGCCCTTCCTCAGCGAGCTGGCCGAGAATGCGCTGGATGTTCGAGTCCGTGGCTTCCGGCTTATCGATCTTGTTGAGCGCCACAATAATGGGCACGCCCGCCGCCTTCGCGTGCGAGATCGATTCCTTCGTCTGCGGCATCACACCGTCGTCGGCCGCGACCACCAGCACCACGATGTCCGTGACATTCGCGCCGCGTGAACGCATCGCGGTAAACGCCTCGTGACCCGGAGTATCGATAAAGGTCACGAACTTCTCGGTTTCGCCCATCGACACAGGAACGCGGAACGCGCTCGTCGCCTGCGTGATACCGCCGGCTTCCCCGTCCGCAACATTCGCGTTGCGGATACGGTCGAGCAGCGAAGTCTTACCGTGGTCCACATGACCCAGAATCGTAACGATCGGACCACGCGGACGCTCGTCCTCGCGATCGCGGGTCGCGAACTGCTCCACAACCTGCTCTTCAGCGGTCTTCGCCTCGGTAACCTCAAGCTCGATGTCCCAGTCGATCATAATCTCCTGGGCCTTCTCCGAATCAATCGCGGAGTTAATCGTCGCCATGACACCCTGCATAAAGAGCTTCTTGACGATGTCCGCACCCTTCACACCTGTGGCGGCGGAGAGGTCCTTGATGGAGAATGGAGCGACGATTTCAACCTTGCCGCCAATCTTCGCCGGTGTCTGCGAAGCGTTCGCAGATGAACGCATCTGCTGCTGGCGTTGCTTGAGATAGCCGCCGGAGCGTTGGAGCCGTGCTTCGCGTTCTGCGAGATCCGCAGCGGTCCACCCGCGTCCTTCACCCGAATCCGGACCACGACGATCGCCGCCGCGCCTGCGGGTGTTCCCGCCTGCGCCACCGCCACCGCGGGGTGGGCGACCCTCGAAGGGCATGCCACCACCGACGCCGGCACCGCCACCGCCATATCCGCCGCCGCCACCGGGGCCACGGGGAGGACGACGCCTCGGTGCTTCCACACGCTCGGGCGCTTCAACACGCACAACCTTTGGACCGGAGAGCTTGATCTGCTCTTTCTTTTCAAGCTGCGGGCCTGCAGGCGCGATCGTCTTAGGACGCGAGGGCACATTCATCTTGGGCGGCTCGGACGGACCCTTGATATCTGGTGCGGGCGGTCGCACGACTTCCGTAGCCGAAGCCGCATCAGCATCGTCATCCTTTGCTGCGGGGGCACTCGCCGCGGGCTTTGCTGGCTTCGCCGGTTCTGCCGGTGGGGGAGGAGCAGACGACAAACCCGCGGGCACGCGAACCGGTGCCGGGGTTGCTGGCTTGGCTTCTTCCGCGTCAGAATCCTTTGATTCCGCTTCGGGTTCCGGCTCTGGTGCAGGTGGGGGAGCCGCTGGCGCCGCCTTGACCGCCTTCGCCTTCGGCGGCTCAGCAACGGCAGTCGTCGTCGAGGCTGCATCATCCGCATCGTCGTCGTCCTCCGACGCCTTCGCGGCCTTTTTCGATGCCTTCTTCGCACGCACCTTGCTCATGTCGACCTTCTCGGCCTGTTCAACAGCGGTGTGCGGGTTCTCCTCACCTTCAGACTCATTGGCAAACCACTCGCGGATTGTCTGCTCCAGACCGATAGAGACACTGGACATGTGATTCTTGATCACATCCTTGGGGATCCCCTCAGCGTGGCATTTCTCCACGATGGCCTTGGACTTGATGCCCAGTTCCTTTGCAATCTCAAAGATTCGTTTGTTCGCCAAATGGTGCTCCGCGTTTGTTTGCGTTCTGTCTACTTACTTGTGTCTGTGTTCTGTAAATAATCTGTGGAAAGCGGGCTGAGCGTTATGCATCGCCACTCAGAATGTCCGCGGCTCGATTCTCCGAATCAGCATCCGGCTTCACCGAGGTATCGTCATCGGAATCCGAAACATCTTCTCCAGCGGCGGCAGCACCAAGGATCGCGGCAGCAGCCACATCCGGTGAGGCATCGTCGCCATCCACGGCACCTGAGAGAATCGCGGCCGCGGCCTGTTCCTCTTGTGCCTTGCGGGCCTCGGCTTCGGCCTTCTCCCGTTCCTGCTCTTCCGCAACTTCCTTCGCACGAGCCGCGCACAGCTCCACGGCGAACTCTGCGGATTCCTCGCTCAGTTCGAGCTCGGTCATCAGCATTTCCGTCCCGATCTCTTCGATGTCGAAGACCGAGATCATGCCCAACGCAGCCAAACGATCGACCATTTCCTCGTTGACGCCCTCGACCTTCGTCAGGGTTTCCACGAGGGTTTCCAGGCCCTTCGTGAACTCTTCAGGAGTCAGGATGTCAACATCCCAACCGGTCAGGCGAGCCGCCAAGCGGACATTCTGCCCGCGCTTACCGATCGCAAGAGACAACTGATCATCCCGTACAACGACGGTCGCACGCCCAAGCTCGAAGCACAGCGAGATCTCGTTGACCTCTGCCGGCTTGAGCGCGTTGGCGATGAGGATCTGTGAAGACTCGTTCCAGCGGACAATGTCGATCTTCTCGCCATTGAGTTCTTCAACAATCGTCTTGATCCGTGAGCCGCGAATACCGACACACGCGCCAACAGCATCGATCTTGGAATCGATCGAAGCGACGGCCATCTTCGTGCGGTACCCCGCCTCGCGTGCCATCGCTTTGATCTCGATCGTGCGTTCCAGAACTTCAGGCACCTCGACCTCGAAGAGGCGGCGAATAAAGTCCGGATGAGCACGCGAAAGATATATTTTGACCTGCGAGCCCATGTCCTTCACATCAAGGATCATGGCACGAACGCGATCACCCGGGTTGAACTGTTCGCCGGGGATCTGCTCGCTGCGGAGCATCACCGTTTCCGCTCGGTCAACCTGAACGACGAGTGCGCCCCGGTCATAACGCTGTGCTGTGCCGGTCACAAGCGTGCCAACACGGCTCGAAAACTCGTCCATAAGTGACTGGCGTTCATCGTCGCGGAAGCGCTGGATCATGACCTGCTTAAAGGTCTGAGCGGCGATTCGCCCGAAGTCCTCCGGGGACATGTCGAGCGGTTCTTCGTAACGGTAGAGCTGGATATCACCCGTCATCGGGTCAACACGACACTGGAACTCCTCCGCATCAAGCGTGCCGAAGAACTTGCGGCAGGCCGATACCATCGCGGTCTCGAGATCCGAGATGAGAAGTGATTTGTCGATGTTGCGCTCGATCGCGATCGATTCGAGGATGCGCATCATTTCTTGGGTGTTCATGCTGTGCTCCGTGTGCTCTGTCTGCCCGTCCGGGCTCAAGTTGATGAGATGGTGAGATGTCCGATTGTCTGGGCATCCTGCCCCAAAGGGGGAATCCGCCTCGTGCGGGCCCCGATTTTCCGGTTCGTCGATCGCGTTCAAAACGCAAACGACCGCGTGCTGTGAAAGCCGCGGTCTGCAGTCGCCATGACGCAGGGAGGGTCCCTTCGCCGACAGGATGGATCACGCGTTTATCGCATAACCCATACCTTCCCCTCAGGGGCGGTCTCGATCCAGATCGAAACGCGCTCAGCCGTCATGGTGTGAAACCGTCTGCATACCGATGGCTCCTTCTTCGTTGGGCAACTCACCCAACAGTCCAAATAAGTATAGAACAGAGCGGTGCACAGAATCAACACGCAGTCGGTGTCACTTCTTCTTGGGCAGTTTGACATGCCGGCGTTGGCCTGGGTCGATCGAACGGACAATCTGGATCGCCCGATTGCCTTTGTGCTGGCCGATTCCGGCCTGGAACTTGGCTTCTTTCCCAACCATCACCGTCGCGGGCGTGTCTGAGGGCGTCGAGGTCACGATCATATCACCCGGCTTCATCTCATTGAGATCTCGAAGCGTTATCGTGGTTTCCGCGAGAACAGCAGCAACCTCAACACCCGTCTGATCGATATTCCTGGTGATCCGTTCCTGTGTCGACTGCGTTTGTTCAGTCCGATTGACTGCGAACCAGCTCTGAGAACTCAACTCCTCCATCACCGGCTCAATCACATTATAAGGAATGCACAGGTTCATCGTCCCCGCACGCGAGGCCATGCGCACTTCAAGACCGATGACCATCACGACCTCATTGGGTGGAACGATCTGGACCAGCTGCGGGTTCGATTCAGTCGCAGTGATCTCGAACTGAAGCGGGCGAACACTCTCCCATGCCTCGGAAAGCGCGTCAAGCCCGCGGCCCATCACCGTCGAGATCAACCGCTGCTCGATCGCCGTCATCGGACGCTGTGGGATAAACAGGTCCTGATTCGTCCCGCCGAGCAATCGATCGATGATCGGGTAGATGATCAGCGGCGACACCTCAAGGCACATCTGGCCTTCCAGCGTGTCCGGCTGGATCAGGTTGTAACTCGTTGGATTGGGCAGCCCCGCGACGAACTCCCCGTATGTCATCTGCTCACATGCCGCGACACGCACCTCGACGATCGTTCGAAGGAACCCAGAGAGTGATGCCCCAAAGTTTCTCGCAAATGCCTCATGGAGCGTCTCAAGCGCGAGCATCTGGTCCTTGGACACACGCTCAGGACGCTTGAAGTCGTACTGACGGATCTCGACCTGCTCATTGTCCGCATGGTTATGCGAGAAGAGTCGCTTCTCAGGTCGAGTGGGCGTGTCTTCCGCTTCGGTCGCACTCGCAGCCAAGAGGGCATCGATGTCATTCTGGTCGAGCATGCTCATTGGCGTCGATACCTCATCCATGCCCACGCGGGCAAAGCGACAACCCCCACAGGGCGGGGATACACTCACTCACTATCGGTCCGGGATGACGATTCTCTTCATCTTCTGCCCCCGTAATCACGCGGTTTCTGGGCCGAGGGAACAAAACACGACGGAACAGGGTTCCTGCTCGACGACGCCGGTCCCCGACGCACCACGACCCAGAGAAATACACATGCTCAGAATCCTCTCCCTGTTGTTGTTGATGATGTTCCTCCTGCCGGTTTCAGCGGTTGGTGCACAGCCATCCTACGGCGATCCGTTCGGGTCCCAGCCCAGCGTCGCAACACTCCCTTCTGACGATGAGGACGCTCCACCGCCAGTTCGCATCTCCGCTCAGCTGAGTACTGATTCCGCAGCCCCAGGCAGCGACATCGTCGTCGCGATCATCCTCGATCACGCCGAGCACTGGCACACAAACCTCAACGATCCCATCGTCCCCAAAGAAATGGGAACCTTCCGCCCGGTTCCAACTCAACTCGCCCTCCCAGAAACCGAAGCCCTCGAGTTCGGCGCAGTCCAATGGCCAGAATCCATCAGCGTGCCCGTCGACTTCCTCTTCACCGGCACGCCCGTGATGTACCAGGTCTACGCCGAACAGGCTGTGCTCTATGTGCCCGTCAGCGTGTCCGCAGAAGCACCAGCAGGACAGATCTCATTCGATCTCAACCTGACATACCAGGCCTGCGACGACAAGATATGCCTCCCGCCAGAAACAGAAAAAATGAGCCTGTCGATCACAATCGACCCAAACGCCACGGTTGATCCCGCCGCGTGGGCCGATGTATTCGATGCATACGACCCCGATTCCGTCGAAGCAATCAACACAAACGATGCATCACAAGATGAATCCGAAGTCCCATCGCGTCAGTTCCTCGGCTTCATCACACTCCCCGCACCCGACTCCCCGGCAGGAATCGCCGTTCTCGCATTCTTCGCAGCAGTAGGTGGCTTCGTTCTCAACCTCACCCCATGCGTGCTCCCAGTCATCCCCATCAAGGTCATGACCATCACCCAGCACGCCGGTGAAAAAAGGTCCAAAGCACTCATGCTCTCGCTCTGGATGGCCGCCGGCGTCATCGCATTCTGGATCGCCATCGGCATCCCCATGGCATTCATCGCACGCAAACTCGACCCATCCATGATCTTCGGATTCTGGTGGCTCACCGCACTCATCGGCATCATCATCCTCGTCATGGGCATCGGCATCATGGGCCTCTTCCAGATCAAGCTCCCGCAGCAGGTCTACGCAGTCAATCCAAAGGCCGATTCCCCATGGGGCTCGCTCGTCTTCGGCGTCATGACCGCAATCCTCGGCCTCCCATGCTTCGGCTTTGTCGCAGGTGCCCTCCTCGCCGGCGCAGCAACAATGCCACCCATGCTCGTCATGACCGTATTCGCATTCATGGGAATCGGCATGGCCCTCCCATATGTGGTCCTCGCCGTCTTCCCCACACTCCTCAAGTCCGTCCCCCGCACAGGCCCCGCAAGCGAACTCGTCAAGCAGGTCATGGGCCTGCTCATGATCGCAGCGGCCGCATACTTCCTCGGAACCTCCGTCATCTCATACGGCTCAGGCAACGGCTGGAACTTCGTATGGTGGGGCAAAACAGTCCACTGGTGGGCAATCGGCATCGTCGGCATCGCTACAGGTCTCTGGCTCGCGATCCAAACAATCCGCATCACCAAAAGCATCGGTAAACGAGCCGCGTTCGGCATCATCGGCCTCTTCTTCGCCTTCTCAGGTTCCTATGTCGCCTACGGCCAGACAATGCACCAGTACCACAACTTCTGGCAGCCCTACTCGCGTGACTTCCTTCAGGCATCCCTCGACAATGGCCAGATCGTCGTCCTCGACTTCACCGCCGAATGGTGCCTCAACTGCAAGGCACTCGAAGCCACCGTCCTCGCAAAGGAACCCGTAAAACCCGAACTCCTCAGCGCCGATGTCGTCCCAATGGTCGCGGACCTCACCAGTCTCAGCGCCCCTGGCTGGTCTTTCCTCAACGACGAGCTCGGCCAGACAGGAATCCCATTCCTGGCAATCTTCGCCCCAGGCCAGGACCAGCCAGTCTGGGTCAGCAACGCCTACACCTCCAACCAAGTCCTCGAGGGCATCGATCTCGCCCGCAGCAAACGCCAATAAACACCGATCGAGCCCATCCCAACGCCCGATTATCCCCCCAAATCCTCGCTCTCAGCACCCATTTGCAGGTTGATTGCCCAAAGAGTTTGACGCACGCCCAAATCGGGAATATCTTTACCCCCGCGAGGCCCTCCAAAGCCTCGCAGACAACCAAATACGCGGGTGTAGCTCAGTGGTAGAGCGTCACGTTGCCAACGTGAATGTCGTGAGTTCGAATCTCATCACCCGCTTTCGAAGAAGCCCCCAAGTGCCTGTCCAAACGGCGTTTGAGGGCTTCTGCCGTTTTGATACCAAATCACACACGATCAACGAATCGCCCCCAAAGGCCGACGACTCGGCCAAGAGCCCCCACACCTCCCAAAGGGAAGCAATGCAAGCACACACAGTCACGCTCAACACACCCACCGACACACGCATCGAAGTCTAGCGTCACTTCCATGCGCCCGTATCAAAGCTCTGGCGGGCAGTAACAGAGCCAGCACTCGTCAAACAGTGGCTCCTCGGCCCACCCGGCTGGACCATGCCGGTCTGCAACTCCGACTTCCAAATCGGCGGCTCATACGAGTACCGCTGGCGCAGCCATGACAACGCACAGGAGTTCGGCTTCATCGGCGAGTTCCAAGAGATCGAACCGCAAGCACGAATCGTCCACACCGAGACAACCCCGCCCGCGGCCCCATCCGCAAGCCCGCCCCCCGAATCACTGGTCACGATCACATTCACCGAGAAAGACACCGCCAGCACGCTCCGTACAGCGATCGACTATCCCTCCAAACAAGCCCGAGACGCGGCCCTCCAAGCCGGCATGGCCGAAGGCATGCAGATGAGCTATCTCAAGCTCGACCATCTCCTCGCATCGCCCGAACTCAAGTAGCACCACCCCCCGGGCATCCGTAGTGAGAGAAGCGAGACGAAGAGGGCCTCCGCTCCTGTCCCTTCCCGCCTCCTCCCCGGTTGTCGAAGATCCGCCGCAGGCGGAGCGGGGGAGGTCCCTCGCGCCGCGAGGGGGAGGGGGGCTCTTCTGTCCCTCCCCGCGCCCCGCGGGGAGGTGAGCTCGGCCCAGCCGAGGTCAGAGGGGTCTTCTGTGCCCCTCCCAATCCCCGCATCCTCCGGGGCATCCCCCTCGAGCAGCAAGGGGTGGGGGGGCTTCCAATCCCCCCGACAACCAACAAGCGGCAGGATGCGTGATCACTCTCTCACTTCCCCGCCCTCCCCAGTCTCCCGAGCGAGCCGCCAAGCCCACCGGAAACGCCGAAGCCGACCTCCCCCCACCAAAGCAACCCCACAAACCACCCATCCCAAAAGAGGGGCCGGCGGGGAACCCTCCCCGCCACAGCATGTGGCGAATTCCAAGTTGTATCATGATTTGTCGATGTAATTTGACAATGTATAGTCTAAAACACCTAGAAATAGGCTTAATCTAGCACTGGGCTACCCCTAGTATTGGGGGTGGTGCGGCGACTACCTGCCATTACGGCATGCTATCTTAGGCGACCTGCCTAACTGTCGCTTATGATATGGTATTAATTAGATTCTGGAGGTATATCGATACAATTTATTGGCACGCCTAGTGCTTGGTTTGATTCAGCTTGAATAAGGAGAATCCACATGAGCAGGAATATGTCGGTGCGTCGCGTCAACTCAATCATGGAAATCAGAGCTGCCGGTGGCCAGGATAATTATCCTTTTTCACCTCGCGAGATTGTTCATGTGTATTTGAAGCTCGATTTTAAGCATGAGTATGAGAATGCTACGAACGCAGCAGACGCTCTGAAGTTTCTTCGGTCGGTATCGAGAGCGGCACACGCGATAAAGCGAATCGCGGAGTCGTTTGGCGGCGATCTACTTGAGGCGCAAGGATCCATGTTGCATGTTGGGCTGCCTGCCGATAGCTTAGATACGGCAGGAATCATTGAGCAAGCGACATGCAGGTTTGCTTCCCGGAGCAACCGTGCTTTTCGGCAAATATTTAATGAGAGAGATCGGTGTGTGCAAGGTTGGCGGTTTGCAGCGGATGCAGGGAAAACGCTTCTTGTCACAGGTCGATGTGCGCATGGCGACGACTCTATCGTGTCCCTCGGCGAGTCAGCCAACGCACCCGCCAAGTATCTTTACTCGCAGCTTGAGGTGCCGGAGGACATGCGAAAGCTCAAGCGTTTTATGATCGCGTTCCGTGACCCTCACTCGGAGAGTTGGAAGCACGAAGAACTCGACTCGCTTTCAACGGATCTGTTTGAAATGGTTGAACTAGTTGAGGAAGCTCGTGCCCTAGACCCCACGGTCAAGTTCATGCGGCCATCACAAACAGGATTGATCACTGCGCAAGCCGCTCCAATCGGTCGGCCCGGAGATCCTGGGGCGCCAACCGCCAACAAGCCAGACTCTCGATTCGGATGGGTCTTCCGGGCAGATCTCGACGGTTTTACTAGTCGGGTCAAGAACTGTTTCGGCAACGACGATGAATTGTGTGACCTCGCGAGTCATTTTTACGAACTCATGCAAACTGCGACAGACTTCGTTACCGCGCATCAAGAAGTCTTGGTGCAACTGCCTTGGGCTGGTGACAACTGCACATTCGCTGCTGTTTTTGATACCCAGACGGATTACGAGGCTGCGCGAGAGTGCCGTGTTGTAGAGTTTGTCCTCGATTTCGAGAAAGAGATATCAGAGTTTGTCTCGGAAATCGGTTATGGCGGCTGGGCATATGGTGTCGCAGGGGGTACCCCGCATAGGAATGCCAAGGGAAACATCTATATCGCCGGAATAGAAGTTGATGACCGGCGGTATCTTCTCGCTGCTGGGGAGGGTGTTGGCCGAAGCACCCAGGCATTTGCCGATGTGAATCCAAAGAGTTCCGAGGTCGCCCTGTACCATGACGACTGTGACACGCTCAGGTCTGACTACAAGGCGAAATTCAAATCGGCAACTACGAGTCAAGACCGTATCTCCACACTGTTCAAAACAGCGACTGTGAAAGATCTGCAAGCGGTGCAGCTTGAAGGTCTCGTTGCTCCGGCGTCAGTTCGCGTTCAGGCCGGGCCAGAAGAGGAACGCGAAGTGACGACTCGTCACTGGTTTCAATAATCCAGTTGAGCCGCATTTAAGCAGTACCAGTCCAATGAGTAAGTCTTGCAAATTCGCCACTGCAATTTCGCGTCGGCTTCGCCGCGCGCGAATTGATTGCAGAAAACCAAAGTATTATGTTGTTTCGGGTAAATTGGACATTGTGTCCGAGCTCGTGCCAGTCGAAATATATATATGGTGGCGATTCAATGAGGTAAAGCGGCGGCCTCCAGCTGTTCGCTGCTTGGCTAGTTGGATGAGGAGAGGGGCAGATTGGCATAATGAAGATTTTATGTGCTGGGTTCTGGAAGATCACTGGCGAGACATCATGTCATGGAAGGGCAAATCGGCAGATCGAATCATTTCAGAGGGGTGCGATTGGCTTCTAGGTGATGTGAGTGTGCTTGCTAACCGGCATCATTACGCAGAGGTGCATGACCTCAAGGAATGGCCGCCAGAATGGGATTACTGGGCCCACTACGGCGAAGGTGTAAAGCAGTATCATGAGGAAAAGCGTCAGCATGAAAAAGGTAAGTTATGAAAGAGCGATTTGAAGGAAGTGATGCGCATCAGAAGCTCGTTCAAGAGCTACTTCGCCAAGAAATTCTCGTTGGAGACATGCAGATCGCAGAGAGCCTTGCGAAGCAAGGATCGCTGCGGGAGTTTGTCGACGGCGAACTGTTGATTAGACAGAATGATTCTGATAACGATGTTTTTTTCATCTTGTCCGGAGTTGTTGATGTATTTGTAAATAACCACCATGTCGCGACACGCAAGGCCGGTTCCGTGGTTGGAGAGATGGCAGTGGTTTCAACTCTGGAACGAAGGTCGGCGACTGTGCAGGCCAAAGGTGAGGTTCTGGCGCTCGTTGTCTCAGCTCGTGAATTTGAGCAAGCCGGATCTGATAAGCCTGATTTCTGGAGAAATCTTGCTCGTCTGGCAGGTGACCGCCTGCGTGAGCGTGCGAAATATCACCTGCCCGCAAACGAAGAGCCGATCGTATTTGTCGGTTCTTCAGCAGAGCAGCTTGACATAGTAGATGAGATCACCACCGGTTTGAAGCACGAAGATGTGGACTTTAAGCCGTGGTGCAATAAGGGAATCTTCTCGCCCTCAGGCGAGGCTATCAATTCACTCATGGAAGTGCTCAGGAATGCGGACTTCGCGATCTTTGTTTTTGGTGAGGACGACAGAATAGCGTCGAGGGGTGAAGAGAGCTATGCCCCACGAGATAATGTGATTTTTGAACTCGGGATGTTTATTGCCCGTCTAGGGCGAGATCGCGTGTTCTTTATTTATGAACACAATCAGAAACTCAAGATACCCAGCGACCTAATTGGGGTTACACCTATCACATATAGGCTAGGTGCCAACAAGGATTTGACCTCAGCCATGTCTTCGGTTTGTGCAGAACTGAAGAATGAGTTCAGGACGAAGGGAGTGCATCGCAAGCGAATGCATGTGGAGTGAAGCATGGGATCAAGGCTTCGCGATTGGACACCGATTGACTGCCAGAAAACTCTCTCTCCTTAAGCTCCACGCAGTGCCGGTGAGAAGCATTTGTGGTATCCCATCCGGGGTCAGGTTCAATTGCTTGGTGCTCCAACCTGAGAGGTTTGGAATCTTCCGCGCATCTCCCCCTTTGTGCGCAAAATCCCTTCACTGCCAACCAAAACCCAAAAACCATCTTGCTCCACCCCCAATCCAACGCGTACATTTACCCCATATGACGATGTCACGCACACAACTCACACCGGACCTCTTCTTCGACCTCATCGATCGACGCCTCACCGCGATCGATATCTGCTCACGCCACCAGCTCAGCTTCGACCAACTCGAAGCCGTTGTCCAATCACCCGCATTCCAAGACGCGGCCGCAAGACTCAAGTCCGTCGAGCAAACACGATGCACCGCAACAGACACACTCCGGCGCACGGCCGCACTCCGCACGCTCGAGGACATCGCCGCACAACACCCATCCTGCCCAACCCACTCCGAGACCATCCGCCTCGCCGCGGCCCAGATCCTCCGCGTCACCCACGCCGACCCGATCGCAGACCAGCAGACGCCCCATCAACCAGACCTCGATCCCGATCCCGATCCCGATCTCGATCTCGATCTCGATTCAGAATTCGATCCAGAACACCAACCCGATCTGCAGCCCGATATACAACCTGATCTGCAGACCAATCGACAACCAGACCCGCCCGCGCCACATCAACCCGCGCCAAAACCAACCACCGCAAACCACGCACCCCACCCTGAGCCAACGACCACCAGCGACTGGCCAGACGACACCGGTCCCCAGACCACCCCAACAACCACGCATCAAACAGGCGCGCCCCATCCAGCGCCGACTTCTAAAGCCACGCCCACAACGACCGCCCGCGACCTCATCAGCCGCGCCGGCGCATCAGAACCAATCAATCCAGCATCGACCACAACCAGGGTCGATGCTAAACCAGCCCCGACCTCATCATCGGCACACAAACGCGCACCCCCGCCCCAACACGCGGCCTAGCAACCATCACCCCGCACCGAATAGAGCAAGCCCAAACGATCCATCAATCCATTGGGCTTCCTCAATCGCAGTGATCGGATCCGCCCGTTCTTCCGCACGCGAGTGTGCATGTCATGAGCATGTCTGCCATCGACATCAATCCTGCTCATCGCGACACACATGGATTTCCGCCTCGGCTTGGATCTCGTTCGCCAGCGAGCGACCGATCATGCAATCCTCAACCCTGGTCATTCGTCGCCCAAGCTCTGCAAGCAGCGACGAAGTGCCGACAAATCGCAGGTCCTTCTCCTCAACCTGCGCAGGACGCCCGTGCAGCAACAGGTTTGCATCGATGTTGTACGCGCTCGATGATTTGCGAATAAAGCTCGCGCTGATGCGGCTCGCATCGCGGAGATATCTCCGCACCGTTTCCGCGTGATGCCCCGTAACAGCCGCGATTTCTCGATAGCTCTTATCCGCAAGATAGCGCGTCAGTTGATGCGCAATAAACTCATTATCCTGTTCAATCGTTGATTGGGCTGGCATCCTCAAGGTCTCCAATAATGTAATCCACAGTGCGCATGAGATCATTTCTCATATGATTTGAAAGCTCGTATTCCGCATTCGGATCGAGCAGAATATGCTGGACTTCATGGCAATCGCCAAGCCCTTCTGCAACCTGCGAATCAGTCAAGCCCGAACGCAAAGCCGACGACTGATACACCGAAACCAAACCCGCCGCATCATCCTCAAGCGTCCCATTCCGCACCATCGATCGCAGCGCCTGCACATCAAACAGATCCAGAATGTGATTGATCAGCACCTTCAATATCAGGGTTTCACCTGCTTTCACCGAACTCGCCGATTGCTCCGTTCCCGCAGCAAACGCCGTGTCCTGAACCGACTGGCCATTACAAGGAGTGGCATTCACCATCAAGGTGAGCAAGAAAACACCGCCTAGTCCAAACGAGAAGGTTGCTCGGTGTGTGGATGTTCGGTTATAGTTTTGATTCGACGGCATCTGTAGCTCCTGCATGCGGGTGATTCCGCGTATGCAGGTGGCCGTCGAAACCAACTGTGGGACAACAAACCGGTGAGAATGCAAAGAATTGGAAGAGCAACAGAGTCAACCACGATTGAGTAGCGATGCGAACGATGAGCACGAAACGCATGTGCTACGGAATCGTGCCGCAGATCTGCTTCTTGCTCAAAGGGACCAAGTCAACAGACGCATCCACTCAAGAATGCTGTCTCAGGCAAGAAAGATCACCGACACCGAAGAGGTCCTCTCAACGGCGCTGCGTCGTATTGATTCGCTCATACTCTCGGGCAAAGCGCGAGCAGAGACCGATGCGCAGCTGTTCGCACTCGTGCATCAGGTCATCGAACGAACCATTCTCGAGAAAGCCCGCAATGCCAGGCGTCTCAAGAAGCGTGAGCAGGTCGTCGCAGCACTCGCAACCAACCCCGAGCTCAAGGCCACGATACCAACTCCTGAGCTGTGCATCCGGATCGGACAGCTCGCACAGGACCCGATTGATCGTGAAATCGCGATGCTCAGAGCGCGGGGTTTGAAGCTGCATGAGATCGCAGCATCGATCAGCATGTCTGACTCGGTCGTAAGAAAACGATGGACCAGACTCAAGTCAAGAGCACGAGGCCTGCTCAACGAGGAAAATCCCGATGATCATCGTCAATAGATTCTTGCAGATCGCTGAGCGATTCGGGAATACAAAGATTGAACTGGAGAAGGTCTTTCAGGATGCGCAGACGCATGAGGTCGATCATGTTCTGAAAGCGCTGTATGTCATCGCGGACAAGCGCATGGACATGGGCGACCCGGTGCAGCTTGAAGAGATTGCTAAGTCGATCCCCGAGCTCATTGAAGACGAGAGTGTCCTTGAAGCAGCCGTCGAGATCAGCATCGATGGGTTGATCGCAACTGGGCGAGAGAGTCAAAGGCGGACCGAAGATCTTGAAGAGCAGATCCGCCTGCTCGCACGCACCGAGATCATGCGTCAGGATGAGGACTCGGCATCTCAGGATCCCGATCGAGCGCAATCTAATCCGCAGTGGGGGGCACAACTCCCCAGAGAGTTTGGTCCCAAGGATCTTGATGGGCGACCCAGGTATGAGCTCCGGCGGGTGCTCGGAGCCGGAAACCAGGGTGTGATGTATGAAGCGGTCGATCGGCTGTTTTCAGATGAGTTCGAACCAGTTTTTGTAGCCGTAAAGATCTTTCACGAGGTTGACGAGGGTGAACGATTCAGCACCGAGGGCGTTGCTGCCAGGAAGGTGCGCCATCCGAATGTCGCAGCGGTCGTCGATCATGGGAAATCGGAATCGGGTGAAGTCTTTGTTTCATACGAGCTCGTCCGCGGTACACCCCTCGATGATTGGGTCAAGAGACATCCCGGCCTCAGCAACCAAGAGCAGATCCGCTTGGTGATCGAGATTGCCAAGGGCGTTCAGGCCGCGCATGCGGCAGGGATAGTGCACCGAGACATCAAGCCTGGGAACATCATTGTAGATGATTCGGGCAAGCCGGTTATTACTGACTTTGGTATCGCGAGCACGAAGCATCAGCTCCCGTCACTCTCGGGGCGATATGGGACTCGTGGCTCGTTGGCGTTCATGGCTCCCGAGCAGTTCAGGGGTGAGATGCAGGATGCCCCGCTCGTAGATGTGTACGCGATCGGGGGGCTCCTGTACTGGATGGTCACAACTAGTTTTCCAAACGGGGATCGTGTGGGAGAAGCGATCGGATGGCTCGACGAGCGAGAGGCCGGAGGGCCTTCGCGGAATGCCCTGAGTATTCATCACCCGACCGTTCGCGCGATCTTGCTCAAGGCGTTGGCGCTTGATCCGAGTGAGCGATATCAGAGCGCGGAGGCGTTGGCGCATGACTTGGTCTGCATGCTCCAGCACAGGCCGGTGGCTGGCGTGGAAGAGGGGCGATGGACCAGGGCGTCGCTTTTTCTCAGGCGCAATCGGTACGCTGTGGCTGTCTACATCTTCTTTGTGATTGCGATTTCAATGCTGTTCGCGCTCATCGTGCGCCAGCAGTTTGATCGGCAGCTTGCACGCGAATCGATCGCCCATGTGCAGGAGGTTGAGCGTCTCAATCACCAGATCGAGATGGAAGTTCTGAAATCAGATCAGTTGACTGAGCGCATGTTGATGGCCAGAGAGATGGTTGGCTCGTGGGTGAAGACGCTCGATGCCGAAGCGACAGAGACCGCGGTGCTTTTCAACTTGCTGTTTCTTCATTCCCAATCACTCAATGGGCCACTCGTTGAGGATCCTGCGTTTTTATCCGATCTGTTGGAGCGTCGTGTAGAGGTGGCGATCGAGTACGCAGAGGGCATCGATCCGGACCAGTCGTCACCAATCGAGCGTGCGTTGTGGTTTGAAATGATCGCTGGTTGGTTGGAGCACACCCAGCCCGAACGCGCCGGCGTCTACAAACAGCGGGCCGCTTCGTTGGTGGAGCGGTACGCGCCGCATGATGAGATCTGGCTACAGAGTCTTCAGTCATCAGCGTCGGCGCACGCGAGTGAGTAATGCTTCCGGATTCATTTGCTCAGAATCGGCTGGGTCTCCAGTCGTTCTCTTGGGCCGCGTTGATCGCTGTTGACGGGATGCGCTTTGGGTATCCTCGGTTGGGTTTCGAGTTGCGTGGCGTTACCTGATGCGGCTGCTTGGGTGTGAAGCCGTGATTCCTCACACTCTGCGTCCATCCTTGTCTGCCGAGCGGGATCCGTGTTTTGGTCTGCTCGACGCGTTCTGTCTCGTTGAGGGTCTGTTGCATGGCGATGGGCTTGGGCTGTGGTGTGCAGGGGGGAATGAAAAAAAATTATGCACAACCATGCAAATTTATGCATTCGTGTGTATAATCAATCATGACACGGCTCCAACGACAATCACGGATCAAAGAGTTGCTCTCGCAGACGCAGGCGGTGACTCAGGAAGAAATCGCCGAAGAGCTGGAAAAAACAGGCATTAAGGTGACGCAAGCGACAATTTCGCGGGATTTGGCCTCAATCGGGGCTGTGCGTGGTGCTCATGGTTATGCATTGCCGGGTGCTGGTGGTTTTGGCGGGGCGGGCGACCTGAGTTCGCTGCTGGGCGTGGTTCGTGACCATGTCATCCGGGTGGTCCCGGCCGCGAGCATCGTGGTGATGCATACGGCGCCGGGGCACGCGAACTTTGTTGCTTCTGAAGTCGATGCTGCTCGTCCATCTGGGATGGTGGGGTGTCTGGCTGGTGATGACACGATCTTTATCGCGACTCCTTCGGAGAAATCGGCGAAGGAACTTGCCGCGCTGCTCGGTAAGGGCTTGGAGGTGGGCACATGACTATGACCGAAGTGAAAACGGCTTCGAAGCCCAAGCATTTTCTTTCGACCCAGGATTGGGAATGGGAAGAGCTCTCGGCCTTGATCGATCACTCGATGGCGCTGAAGACGCACCCGATCCAGCCGCTGTTGACGGGGAAGTCGATCGCGTTGGTTTTCTTCAACCCCTCGTTGCGGACGCGGGCGTCGTTCGATATTGGTGCGAACCAGCTCGGGGCGCACGCGGTGGTTCTTGAGCCGGGTGGCGGGTCGTGGGAGATGGCGTTCGGTGATGGTGCGGTGATGGATGGTGGTGCCGAGGAGCACGCGAAGGAGGCGGCGCGGGTCCTCTCTCGCTATTGCGATATCATCGCCGTTCGTGCGTTCCCCAAGTTTCAGGACTGGTCGATCGATCGGCAGGATCTGGTGCTCAGTGCGTTTGCAAAGTATGCGAGTGTTCCTGTGATCAATATGGAAACGATCACGCACCCGTGCCAGGAGTTGGCCCATCTGATGGCGTTGCGTGAGCATTTCGGGACGAGTGATCTACGCGGTAAGAAGTATGTTCTGACATGGACCTATCACCCCAAGGCGTTGAATACGGCGGTTGCGAACTCTGCCGCGATGATCGCGACGCGGGCTGGGATGGATGTGACCCTGCTGTGTCCGAATGAGCAGTATCTGCTCGACGATCGCTACATGGGTTTCGC
Organism: Phycisphaerales bacterium; assembly: GCA_965216865.1. Classification (GTDB taxonomy): domain Bacteria; phylum Planctomycetota; class Phycisphaerae; order Phycisphaerales; family UBA1924; genus UBA1924. The sequence continues at coordinate 438,167 of OZ244206.1, read as the reverse complement.
ATCTCAGAATGCGCAGGATTGCGGAGGCGCCTTCAGCGTCTCGCACGATATCGAGTCCTCGTATGCCGATGCGGATGTCGTGTATGCGAAGAGCTGGGGGGCGATCCCGTACTTCGGGCGCTGGGAGGAAGAGAAGCCGATACGAGATGCGCACAAGCACTTTATCGTCAATGAGCAGAAAATGGCGTTGACGAATGGGGCCGCGTTCAGCCATTGTCTGCCCGCCAGGCGGAATGTGAAAGCGACCGATGCGGTGATGGATTCCCCGAACTCGTTGATCATCGAGGAGGCGGAAAACCGGCTGCATGTCCAGAAAGCACTCATGGCCGCGATCGCGGGCAACCACTGAATCTTCTACACACACGCACGAGCGTGCAGAGAACCCACATGACACAGAAACCACTGATTGTGCTCGCCTTCTCGGGCGGGCTGGATACTTCGTTCTGCGTGCCGTTCCTCATCGAACGGGGGTACGCTGTTCAGACCGTATTCGTAAATACCGGGGGCATGGATGAGGCGGAGGCTTCTCGGATCGAGTCTCGGGCGATTGAGCTTGGCGCGGTCGGGCATGAGACAATTGATGCGAGTGCCGCGTTGTGGGACTCGTTTGTTATCCCGTTTCTCCAGGGCGGTGCACGCTATCAGGATCGTTATCCGCTGCTCTGTTCGGACCGGTATGTGATCGTGCAGGCCATGGTTGAGAAAGCGCATGAGCTTGGCGCTGTGGCAGTCGCGCACGGGTGTACCGCGATGGGGAACGATCAGTTCCGATTTGATCAGTCGGTCCGGTGTTTGACGGACCTGCCGATCATCGCACCGATCCGCGATATTCAATCGGTGACCGATTCCCCGCGTGCGTATGAGATCGCTGATCTTGAGCAACGCGGGTTCGGTGTTGACGCGAGCGCGAAGCAGTACACCATCAATGAGAATGTGCTGGGCGTTACAGTATCGGGTTCTGAGATTGATGAACTCGGTGCGCCGAGTGATGCGAGCCGGCACCTGTGCAAGCCACGCGAAGCCTGGCCCGGCGAGCCGCTTTCGGTGTCGATCAGCTTTGAACAGGGCGTCCCTGTTGCGATAAACGGTGAGAAGATCGTTGACGGTGCATCCTCGCTTGCTGCATTGAACGAATCGTTCGGCGCGTATGGGGTAGGTCGTGGTATCTACACGGGCGATACCATCGTCGGTCTTAAGGGGCGCATCGTGTATGAGTGCCCTGGGATTGAGGTGCTGATGCTCGCGCACAAGGCGCTTGAGGAGTTGACGCTGACCAAGCATCAGAACGAGTTCAAGTCGTTCGCCGCGACGAAATGGACCGAACTCGTGTTCGGTGGGCAGTTCTTTGAGCCGCTTCGTTCGAACCTGGAGGGCTTTATTGCCTCGACGCAGGCGCTTGTGTCGGGCACGGTTCAGGTGGAAACGCACGGCGGCTCGGCGCTCGCGGTTGCGGTTGATACAGATCATGCGTTGATGGACGACTCCAATGTGTATGCCCAGAAGGCGGGCTGGGACGAGAAGGACGCGGAGGGGTTTATTCGTATCGCGGGGAACTCTGCGGCGATTGGTGCGTCGAAGCTGGCGTCGAGCCGCGGCTCGGCCTCGGAACTCTCCTGCAAGCCTCGGGCTGAGGTGCACGCATGAGCAAGCCCGAAGCGATACAGATCGAGACGATCCTGGCCCATCTGCGAGCGCTGGTCTCGGCGGATTCGTCTGACCCAGAGCGTACGATGACCGCGAATCATCCGGCGATGCTGTATGCGATGGGCGTTCTTACCGACGCAGGCTGTGATGTGGAGATTACCGATCTTGGCGGGGGGTGTGTGAATCTCTTCGCGACACGCGGTGAGACACGCACGCTTTTCAACTGCCATCTCGATACCGTGAAGCCAAACCCAATGTGGACACGCGATCCCTTCGCGCTCGATGTTGAGCAAGGGCTGGCGTATGGGCTTGGTGCGTGCGATATCAAGGGGGCTGCGGCGTGCATGCTGGCGGTGGCGCAATCGACCGATGCGCCAATCGCGATCTTCTTCAGTTCGGATGAAGAGGGTGGCAAGGGTGTATGCGTGGATTCGTTTCTCGGTGCACACGCGGGGCGTTTCGTTCGTGTCGTTGTTGCGGAGCCGACCAACGCGAAAGCGGTCTTCCAGCATCGAGGGTTCGCGTCATTTGAGATCGTTTTTTCTGGGACGGCGGGGCATACTTCTGGTGCGGATGCTTCGAGTGAGAGCGCGATTCATAAAGCGATCAAGTGGGGCTCTGAGGCGCTCGAACTCGCCCGGCCGGGCGGTGTGCTCGATGGGTCTCGGTTCAACATCGGGGTGATCGAGGGCGGAACCGCCTCGAATGTCATTGCCGCCAGCGCGAAGGTTCGTTTCGGGTTCCGCCCGCAGCCAAGTCCGGAGGCGAACGAGCTCGCGCAGCAGGGCATTGATGCACTTCGCACATTGCTCCCGAAGGGTGGGGGCGATGCATGGTCTGAGCGTTTCGTCGGGCCGGCCTTGAGCCGTGATGATTCGATGATTGAGATTGTCGAATCGTGGGGTATCGAGTTGGGAGCCGATGTCGATTTCTGGACCGAGGCGGCCCTGTTCTCGGCGGCCGGTCTCCCCGCGATCGTGCTTGGGCCGGGCGATATTGCGCAAGCGCACGCATCGGATGAGTTTGTGGCGCTCGATCAGCTTGAGAAGTGTGCTGGTGCGTATTTGCAGATCGTTGCGTGTGAATCGCAGCCAGCGATGATGACGGGAGGCACGCATGCTCCGTGAGATTGTTATGAATCTGCTGCACAACCTCGGCGGTCGAGCGGAGGTCGATCGGTACCTCCGTGAGTTCACGGGTGCCGGGCGGTATGCCGTGATCAAAGTCGGCGGCGGGTTGATCGAGGATGACCTTGAGGAGCTTGCCTCCGCGATCGTGTTTATGCACCATGTCGGTCTCACTCCGGTCGTGGTGCACGGAGCTGGGCCGCAGCTGACGAAGGCGTTGGAGCGATCGGAGATCGAATCCCGCTTTGTTGATGGGCTGCGCGTCACGACTCCGGAGGTGCTCGGTGCCGCTCAGGGGGTGTTCCAGAGTGTGGGGGCGGAGCTCTCCGACGCGATCGATGAACGCGGAGTTCGTGCGCGTCCTTTGAGTTTGGGCGTTTTTACTGCGGATCAGACCGCGAACGCCGCGCTGGGGCATGTCGGCGAGGTCGCCCGAATCGATGCCGGTTCGATCCGGCGGGCGTGCGAGCTCGGGCAGGTTCCTGTTGTCGCACCGATCGGGACGAGTGCGCATGGGCAGTTGTTGAACATCAACGCTGATACTGCGACTCGTGCGCTGGCGATCGAACTCAACGCGACGAAAATCATTTATCTCACGCCGACGGGTGGGATCCTGAATCCAGATGGGCGGGTCATCCCGGCGGTCAACTGCACCGAGGATCTTGAGCCGATGTTGGATTCGGGGCTGATCAACGGTGGGATGGCCCGCAAGCTTATTGAGATCCGTGATTTGCTCGATGAGCTCGACGAGCACGCATCGGTCTCGATCACCTCGCCGGCCAAGATCGCCCGGGAGCTGTTCACCCACCGGGGGAGCGGTACGCTGGTGCGGCGCGGGCGCCCGATCAAGATCCAGGGGGGCGTTGATGGGCTCGATACTGATCGTATTGTCGAACTGCTCGAGCAGAGCTTTGGTCGAACTCTCGATCCCGGGTACATCGCGTCGCTCACCGACGCGAAAATTTATCTCGCCGGTGATTACGCTGCGATCGCGATACTCAAGGAGCATCGCTCCGGGTGGTATCTTGACAAACTCGGGTTGAGTGAGCGGGCCCAGGGCATTGGGCTTGGGGCATCGTTGTGGAACCGTGTACGCCGCGATCACCCTGCGCTTTATTGGCGTAGCCGATCAACCAATGAAGCAAACAAGTGGTATCTCTCTCGCGCGGATGGGATGCACCGTGCGGGCGAGTGGGTTGTGTTCTGGTACGGGATCGAGTCTCGCGAACAGATCGAGTCATGCATTCAGGACGCTCTGTCGTTGGGGCATTCGTTCGGTGAACATATCCACAATGCGGCTTCTGAGTCTGAGCATCTATCAAAGGAGGAGCCCGCCCATGCAGGTTGAGGCCAAATCATCGAATGTGCAGACCAAGACGGTCGGTCTCGTCGGCGCTCGCGGATATGTCGGGGTCGAGTTGCTTGAGATCATCGAATCGCATCCGATGCTCGATCTCGCGTATGCGTCCTCGCGATCGTTCGATGGGGATCCGATCACCAAGCACGCGAAGGCGTCATTTCATGGGAAGCGGTTTGAGGAGATTTCGCCGTCGGAGATTGTGACGCGTGATGCGGATATTGTGATTCTTGCGTTGCCTGATGGTGCCGCAACGCCGTTTCTCACTGCGATGCAGGTTGCTCGGAAGATGCCCGAGCTGGTGCTGGATCTGAGCTCGGATCATCGATTCGATGATGCCTGGACCTATGGGTTGACGGAGTTTCATCGCGACGCGATCCGGCAGGCGACGCGGATCAGCAATCCCGGGTGTTACGCGACCGCGGCCCAGCTGGCGCTCGGGCCGATCGTTGATCGGCTCTCGGGGACGCCGCATTGTTTCGGTGTATCTGGGTATTCGGGCGCGGGAACCAAGCGGACATCCCGCAACGATCATCGTGCGCTGAAGAACGGGGTGCTCCCTTACAAGCTTGTCAATCACACGCATGAGCGTGAGATCTCGCGGCATCTGGGTGCCTCTGTTCGGTTCTCGCCGCATGTCGCACCGTACTTCCGTGGGATTTCGTTGACCGTGCAGGCGACGCTTCGATCACCGATGGCTGTTGATGAGATTGTTGAGCTGTATCAGGGGTGTTATAGCTGTTGTGAACTGGTTGAGGTCCTCGGCGAGGAGATGCCACGGGTGCAGGATATTGTCGCATGCGATGGTGCCGCAATCGGTGGGATCTCGATCAACCCGGATCGTCCGAATGAGTTCGCGATGGTTTGCACGATTGACAATCTCCGAAAGGGGGCCGCTTCGCAGGCGATCCAGAACATCAACCTCGCGATGGGGTACAACGAGCTGGTGGGTCTCTCCACGGGCAATGAGGAGGATGGGGTATGACCTCGCCGAGCATCGAATCCAAACCGAACCCGATCTGGGCGAAGCCGGGCGTGCACATCGAGCATGACGCGATGAGTTTTATGTCGCGCGATGATGTGCTGCTTGATCGGGAGCTTTTCCTCTTTGATATCCAGGCGACGCGGGCGCATGTCAATGGGCTCAATCGGATCGGGCTCATGCCCGATGGGGATACTCGGGCGATCTGCGGGGCGCTGAGTGATCTCGCCGAGCAGTTTGGTTCCGGCGCGTTTGTGCTCGATGAGCGATTCGAGGATGGGCACAGCGCGATCGAATCGTTTCTCTTTGATCAGCTCGGCGAGACCGGCAAACGCGTGCACCTGGGGCGTTCACGGAACGATCAGGTCGCGGTGGCGTTGCGTCTGTATATGAAGCATGCGCTCAGCGAAGCTTGCAAGATGAGCGCCGAAGTGGCAAGAGCATTATTGAACACCGCACGATCGCACGAGTCGACGCCGATGCCCGGTTACACTCACCTGCAGCGTGCGATGCCCTCAACCGTCGGGTTGTGGATGGGTTCGTTCGCTGAGGGATTTGTGGAGTGCGCGGAGTTGTGTGGTTTTGTGGGCTCCTGGATTGATCGATGCCCATTGGGAACCGCTGCGGGATATGGTGTGAACATCGCACTTGATCGTGCAGGTGTAGCGGAAGAGCTGGGGTTTTCTGGTCTCCAGATCAACCCGATGGCGACGCAGGCCGCGCGTGGTCGGTTTGAGCATCAGATCGTTGCCACGCTGTGGCAGATCATGCAGGAAGTCCGCCGGCTCGCGTGGGATCTGTCTCTCTTTTCCTCGCAAGAGTTTGGGTTCGTGACGCTCGGCGATGGGTTCATCACCGGGTCGTCGATCATGCCCAACAAGAAGAATCCGGACATGGCCGAGCTGCTTCGTGCGTCCACCGCCGTGCTTGGCGGGGCGCTCGCAGAGATCCAGCAGGTCATGAGTCTTCCGAGCGGGTATCAGCGCGATCTGCAGCTCACGAAGGGGGCGCTTCTCCGATCCGTCAAGGTCACGCTCGAAGCGCTCTCGCACCTTCCAAAGATGATCGAATCGATGACTTTGGACACGGATCGGATGCGGGAAGCGGTTGAGCCCGCGATGCTTGCGACGGATTATGCCGTGGATCTTGCGAAATCGGGTGTTCCGTTTCGTGACGCGTATGTGCAGGCCGCTGAGTCGATCGAGAGTATGACGCTCGATGATGATGCGATCGCAGCAAGTATTCGGGGGCGATGTTCTCCAGGTGCGTGCGGCGATCTCATGCTCGACGCGATCGAGCAGCGGATCAACTCAATCAGCACCGCAGCGCCGAAACGATCCGCATGACCGACCCAAGATAACTCGATCCGAACAGGTTGAGGTGATTGAGCATGTGATACAGCTGGTAGACGAGGATTCGCTCGTCGAGGTTGTCGTGGTCCCGGTGCACGCGTGTGTATGCCTCCTGGAACGAGTGGGGTGGTGGTCCGAAAGCATTGAGCATCGCGATGTCCGCCCACCCATCACCGATATACACGGCCGGGTCGATGATGCCGATCCGGGTTTGATCCTGAACCAAAGTCGGGAGAACATTGCCTGACCAGAGGTCGCCATGGATCAGTGCGGGGTGTGGGCGGCGGGGGATGAAGCGATCGAGGTGATCGATCACGGCGTTCACACGCGATGCATCCGTGGTGGAGAGTTTGCCTGTGTCTCTCGCGCGTCTAAGTTGGTAACCGAGGCGGAACTCTGCGTTGAAATCGACCCAATCTTCACACCGGGTGTTGGGTTGCGGGGTTGCGCCGATGTAGTTATCCGTATCCCATCCGTAGAGATGACCGTGATCATCTGTGTGATGCCGCGCAAGTGCTTCGCCGAATCGTTCCCAGTCCTCATCACTCGCAGATTGTGCAGGCTCTAGATACGCCATGATGAGAACGGCATGGCCGTCGACGAGCACGATCGGGTGTGCGTGGGGGACATAGAGATGCCCTGATTGTCCGAGTGCGAGCAGCCCGTCCGATTCCGCGATCAGTCGATCTGCATCATTCTCGCTGGCGATCTTCGCGACCCATTGCTGTCCACTAGAAGCGCTCACCCGAGATACGGACTGATGCGCGTCTGCGGAGAGCCGGTGAATCGAATCGAGCGTCGACTGAATGCCTGATTCGATCATGGCCTGCGTGATGATGGAATCAGTGCGCATCGTGCTGATGGTTTGCGATCTGCTCTTCCCATGCGAGGTACCCGCCGCGGAGATTGATGACCTCGTGTCCTGCGCGTTGGAGCAATGCGCACGAACGCGCTGATCGTATTCCGCTGCGGCAATGCACCAGAAGCGGTTCGGGTGTCGGGAGTTCGTCCATGCGTGCCGCGAGGCGGGTGTGGGAGATGTTGGTTGCGCCGTCGATGTGCCCCTCGGCGTACTCGGTCGCACGCCGTACATCGAGCACGCGGGCTTTGTTCCTGTCGATGAGGGTGGCTGCCTCTTGTGCATCGATTTCTTCGATGGTGTCCAGCGCGATCTCGGCGTTTGATTTGATTGCGTCGCTCGGGCACCACCCCTTGATGCGATCGAGCCCGATGCGGATGAGATCGCGGACGACCTCGTCGATGTCATGCTCGTTGATGAGGAGGTAGATATCGTCCGTGTCCTTCACCATCGATCCCACATCTGTCGGGAACGAGTTGCGGATCGGGAACGATAGCGAACCCGGTATGTGTCCCGTGCGGAATGAGTCCCAGTCGCGGATATCAAGGATCGCGGTCTCTTTGGGATTGAGTTCGCTAATCGTCTTGATATCTACACGCGGCGGGTTGGGGATGCCGCCGAGCACGGGCGGACCGGCTTTGTTGTCGCGTTTCATGTTCGCGAAATACAGCGGGGGTTCCGGCTGGCCGCTCAGGATGAAATCGATGAATCCCTGCTCATTTGTCGCAGCACCGATCGCTGGGTTGAATCGGCGTTCGTATCCGATTGTGCTCATTGGCACAGCGCCCAGCGCCTTTCCGCAAGCGCTCCCAGCGCCGTGTGCAGGCCAGACCTGCACAAACTCGGGGATCGAATCGAGCTTCGATACGGTGTTGTACAGCTTTCGCGCGGAGGGTTCCATCGCACCCTTCTGCCCCGCCGCGGATTCGAGCAGATCCGGGCGACCGAGATCGCCTACGAATACAAAGTCACCCGTGAGCATCCCGATCGGTTCGGTTGCGTCCGCTCCGTGGTCCGTGACGAGGAAACAGATGTGTTCCGGCGTGTGTCCCGGTGTATGCAGGACATTGAACTCGATCTTTCCGATGCTGAATGAATCGCCGTCTTTGAGGAGTTGATGGGCATAACTCCCGCCTCCGGTCTTCTGATCGAGCCACTGGTATTTCCAGTTGGCATCCCCCTCATCGGAGACATAGACCTTGGCGTCGATACGCTCCGCGATTTCGCGTGCACCGGAGACAAAGTCCGCATGGATGTGCGTCTCCGCCGTTGCGACGATGCGCAGATCGTTGTTCGCTGCGAGTTCAATATACCGATCAACATCGCGTTCGGGGTCGATGATGATGGCTTCGCCCGTCGCCTGGCAGCCGATGAGGTATGCCGCCTGGGCGAGTTTTTCGTCGTAGATCATCCGCATGAACATGATTCTGATTTCCTTGTCTGATGGGGTGATTGATTCTATCGCACTCGAACGCCAGCGCCCGCGGATGGGGGTTGCTGTGTGACGCGAATCGCATTTCGTGCACTACGACTCACCAAGTTGTGTTACAATCGATTTCAACCTGCTCGAAAGGGGGATCACATGATCCGTGGAGCGTTGAATATCAAGAAACTCCTCGCCGCGATGGGTCGTCTGGACGCATCGGACCTGCATATCAAAGTCGGCATACCACCGACCTATCGCATCGGGGGCGAGCTCCGACCGATCGAAGCGGATCCAGTATCCGAAGACGAAGCGGATCATCTTCTTGATCCGATCCTCACGGAGGTGCAAAAACGCAACTACGACGAGACGGGCGATCTCGATTTCGCCTGGCACATTGAGGACCCCGAAGGGGGCCCCGGTGATCGTTTCCGGATCAACTTGCTCCGTTCGGGCAATCACACCCACGCCGCGATCCGGCGTGTGAAGGCGGAGATCCCGAGTTACGCGGACCTGCATCTCCCAAAGGTGTATTCCGATATCGTTCATCGTGAACGCGACGGCTTGGTGCTCGTGGTTGGTGTCACGGGCTCGGGCAAGTCCTCGACCCTCGCCGCCATGATTGACGAGATCAACTCGTCGCGAGCGGTCAATATCATCACGATTGAGGACCCGGTCGAGTACAGATTTGTCCCCAAGCAATCGATCATCTCCCAGCGTGAGATCGGGATCGATGTCACAGATTTTCACGAGGCGCTTCGCCATGTTGTTCGTCAGGACCCCGATGTGATTTTCATCGGTGAGATGCGCGATCAGGAAACCGTTCTTTCTGCGATCCAGGCGGCGGAAACCGGGCACCTTGTGTTTGCGACACTGCACACTTCGGACACCATGGGCGCATTCGGTCGGATGCTCGAGTTTTTCCCGCAGGAAGAGCGGACCTTTGTCCGCAACTCATTGGCGGGGACCCTGAAAGCCATCTGTGCTCAGCGGCTCGTTCCGGCAAACGAGGAACAGCTCAACACCAAGGTCGTCCCCGCGGTAGAGGTCCTCCTGACCTCGCCGACCGTGCGTGAGCTTATTCGCGATGAGCGTGATTCGGATCTGCCTTCTGTTATTGCGACATCACGCGAGGATGGGATGTGCTTGTTCACGCATTACTTCGCGGATCTTGTGAACAAGGAGTGGATTACGATGGCGACCGCGAAAGAGTTTGCGCCGAACAAGGACATGCTGACCTCTATCCTGAAGGGCGTCGAGGTGAAGGCCGCAAATCTTGTTGGCAGGATCAAGGGTTGATTGGGCATGATTCGACGATCGATCTTTGTTCTTTTATTTGTAGCCAGTGGACTCGCGCAAGCCCAGACGCACTCCGCACTGTGGGGTGTTTCGGGCGAGTTGTACGACCCGTATGGGCGTCTTCCAGACTTCTCGTATGCTGGGTATCGATTCGGAGACACGCCGATCCCGGATGTGGCACCCGCCTCAAGTGTGACGGACTTTGGTGCAGATGGCTCTGATGATCTCGATGATACCGAGGCGTTCCGAGCAGCGATCGAAGCGACGGTATCCGGAGCGATCCTGATCCCGGCGGGGCGGTTCATCATCAGTGATATTCTTTGGATCGAGAAGCCCGGCATTGTGCTCCGGGGTGATGGTTCGGATCGGACCGTGCTGCATATCACCAAAGCGCTGGAGGATGTTCGTCCGAATATGGGTGCGACGACCTCGGGTCAAGCGACATCGAACTACTCCTGGTCTGGCGGGTTTATCTGGGTTAAGGGCGGCTACGAATCGACTACGCGTCTCGCAATATCCGAGCCGGCACGGCGCGGGGATCGGTTTGTTCGTGTTGAGCATCCGGAGGGATTGAAGCCGGGTGTACGGGTGCTGATCGAGCAGCGTGACGACGAGCAGGGCACCCTGACGCGGCATCTGTATGGCGGCGACCCCGGCGACACGCGTAAACTCACGCGAACCATTGAGACGAGATTCCTGGCGCGTGTGGAATCGATCGAGGGGAATGTCGTGACGCTCAATCGCCCGCTGCGGTGGGATGTTCGCGGGGAGTGGTCGCCGACAATCCGTGCTTTTTCCGCGAGGGTGCATGATGTCGGGGTGGAGTCGCTGGCGATCGAGTTTGACGCGGTGCCCTACGGCGGACATTTCAGTGAGCTGGGGCGGAACGCGATCGCGTTTAATGGGACGAGTGATTGCTGGATCCGCGATGTGCGGACGCTCAACTGTGACAGCTCGATTTTCTTTACCGGGATGCATGGGTTGATCGATGGGCTGGTGGTGGAATCGGATCGCAAACTGCATGGGAATGCGCGCGGGCACCATGGCGTGACGCTCGGGCTCGATAATCTCTTGACAAACTTCGAGTTCAGGACGCAATACATCCACGACATCACGATGACGCGTCTGAGCGCAGGGAATGTCATCAAGAACGGTTCCGGTGTCAATCTTTCGCTCGATCATCACAAGCGAGCGAATCACGCGAACCTGTACTGTAATCTCGACGCCGGGGATGGGGGCGATCTGTGGCGTTGCGGTGGTGGAGCCTCATTGGGCAAGCACGCCGGGGCATGGACGACTTTCTGGGGCATCGATACGCGTCGGGCTGTCAGTTGGCCTCGTGCGTCCTTTGGTCCGGACATGATGAACCTTGTTGGCCTGCATACCAGCGAGGCTGAGTCGAAAAGCGAAGCGGGGAAGTGGTTCGAGGTTTTTGAGCCGCAACAGCTCGAGCCTCGTGATCTGCACGCGGCTCAGCTCAAGCGACGCAAGGCCCAGTCGGTGGACTGATCAGCCCGCCTGCGCGTGCTCTTCTGGATCGATACCCAGCTGCTTCATCTTTTTATACAGCGTCGTGCGATTGATTCCAAGGATTTCCGCAGTCTGTTGGCGGTTCCATTCGTTCGCTTCGAGTGCTTTGAGGATGAATGCGCGTTCGGGGTGCATCATCGCGTCCGACAGGGTCATCGGGACCCAATCTTCGTCGTGTGTGTCGTTGTGCACCATCAGCATCGGGTCCGATCCTTCGCAAACCTGCGACGGAAGATCTTCAATCCCGATCGTCTGGTTGCGCGAGAGGACCGCTGCCCGTTCGATGATGTTTCCGAGTTCGCGTACATTGCCCGGGTACGCGTACCGTCGGAGGGCGTCGAGCGCTTCGTCGCTGAATCCCGTGAACTGCCGCCCGAGTTCGTGTGCTTGCGCGTCGAGGAAGTGTTGCGCCAGAATGGGTATATCACTCACCCGGTCGCGCAATGGGGGCATCTCGATCTTGACGACATTGATTCGGTAATAGAGGTCTTGTCGGAACTCGCCCTTCGCGACGAGTGATTCCAGATCCTGATTGCTCGCGAGGATGACACGGACATCGACCTCGATTGTCTCGTTGGAGCCGACTGGCTCGAACTTTCGTTCTTGCAGGACACGGAGGAGTTTGAGCTGCATCGCTGGTGAGGCGCTGTTGATCTCGTCGAGGAACAGTGTTCCGCCGTCCGCCGCGAGAAACTTGCCCACTTTGTCCGCGTGCGCGCCGGTGAAAGCACCTTTGACATGTCCGAAGAGTTCCGATTCGAGCAGTGTCTCGGGGATTGAGCCACACGCGAGTTCGACATATGGCTCTGCGCTCCGATTGGATTCCTGGTGGATCGCTTTCGCAATCATGCTTTTACCCACGCCCGACTCGCCGGACATCAGCACGGTCGTTCGAGAGCTTGCGACGGCGTGCACCGTCTCGTAGATCTTCTGCATCCGATGATCCGAACCGACCATATTGCCCAGACCGAAGTTGTGCTCGAGGCGTGACTTCATCGTTGAGTTTTCCCGCTTGAGCTCGTGCTGGCGGATCGCTCGCTCGAGCGAGATTCGCAGTTCCTCGTCCACGATGGGTTTGGTGAGAAAGTCCACTGCGCCGCTGCGGAGTGCCTGTACAGCGGTTTCGACGGTTCCGTACCCCGTGAGCATGATCACGGACAACTGGGCGTGCGACTTGACAAGCTCGCGGAGGAGCTCGAGCCCGCCGATCTCGGGGAGGTTGATATCGCACATGGCGACCTGGTACGCCTTGCCGCTGCTTGCGGCACGATCGAGCTCGCTCAGTGCTTCGCTCGGCGAGTATACAGAGACCGCCGCGTGTCCTTCGCCCCTGAAGAACTCCGCGATCGAGTCCGCGACGATTGGGTCATCGTCGATAATAAGGATGTGTGCTTTCTGGCCCATGCTCACCCTATTTCCTCGTTCTGGTTGCCCTCGTCCAGATTTGGGATGCACACGCGCAGGATCGCGCCTGGGCGTGTTGTGCTTTCGCGATCCTCGCGCTGGGTCAGGGTGATGATGCCCTCGAGTTGTTCAACGATCTGGTGGGCCATCGAGAGCCCATAGCCGGAGTGGTCGTCCTTGGTCGATACACCGTGCTTGAATGCCTGATTGTTGCGAACCTTGCGATCGATCCCGATGCCATCGTCGAGGATCTCAAGAATCGTTTCCTCGCGTTTGGTATCGACGCGTGCCACGATCTCGATCTCGCCGCCCGGGTCGAGCGAGTCGACGCTTGTTGCGGACGCGATGGATTGTACGGCATTGAACAGAGCGTTGAGTACAACCGTATAGAGCGGGCCCGCTGGCAGACGCCCGGCTCGCGGGTCGATGCGGACCTTGATCCGTGCGCCTGATGCGTTCGCGATAGGGCGCACGACATCGACCGCGTGATCGATCGCCATCGCGATGTTGACCGCTTCGGAGATGCCGAGGAGTGGTGAGCCGATCGGGACACTCTTGGAACGCATGGCCGAGTTGACCATTGAGCTCATCCGCTCGAGCGTAGAGAGCACCGTCCCGATCTGCTCGCGTGCCTTTGTGAGATCGTCGGGAGCAGATTCCTGCGAGTTCTCCGGCATCGCCGCCGCGGCGAGTGACAGCCACCGCATCGAACCGTCGAGCATGTTGCTCAGGTCGTGGGCGAGTACCGTGAGTTGGTCCGCGGTTTCCGGGGATGAAGAAGGATCACGGACATCGTGCACGCCCGGCGGGCGCACCGTCCTTTTTTCTGGTACGGGGCTTGGGCTCGAATCGTCGCCCTGCGGGTTGTTGTTCGGATTGTCTGGGTTGGTGCTCATCACTCCGGATTTCGACCCAGTTCTCCTCGATGTTCGATCCGATGTCGCAAAACCACAACACCCGCCATTGTGGCGGGTGTTGCGTCTATTCAACACGGCATAACCGTTCGCATCTGTGTGTTATCAGACGCCCAAGGCCGCGGCGTCGCGATCGGAGAGCATGCCGCCGTCGGATCGCTCCTTGACCGTCCCGTCGCGTTTCCACGAGCGTTCACAGCGTGGTTCGTCGCGCAGGTCGGTGACTTCGATCTCGACATCGTCCTTGAGGGAGAAACGGGAGACGCCGCAGTAATCCGCGAGGTCGACGCGGTCAAACTTTTCGAGCACGCCGTCTGTGTCGGGCACGACGAGCCCCGCGTCGAGCGGGTTGTCGATGCCTTTTTCCGAGCGGGCCGATTCGAGAACTCGCATCACATCGCTGAGCATCTCTCGGGCTTTGTCCCATTCGGGCGATGCTTCGACATCGACCGGATTCGGGAATCCCGTGAGGTGCACGCAGGTGTCGAGGTCCTTCGGGTCGACCCCGTGGAGGTTTCGGTAGGCCTCGTCGGCGGTGTGGCACATGATCGGCGCGAGGAGCTTTGTGATCCCGTCGCACATGACGAACATCGCCTGCTGGGCACGCGTTCGACGCTCTGAGTCCAGCGCGTCACAGTACAACCGATCCTTCACGGCCGTCAGGTATTCACCCGAGAGTGTGTTGTTGCAGAAGTTGTACAGGAGCTTGTGCACTTCGTGGAACGCGTAGCGTTCGTATGCGCTCACGACCTTGGCGCGGGTTTTCTCGAACTCCGCGAGCACGAACGCCTCAAGCGAGTTGGGTGGGAACGCGATCGAATCGTTCGGCGTGAACCCGTCGAGGTTGCTCAGCAGGAACCGCAAGCGGTTGCGGATCGTGCGGTAGCTCTCGCCCGCGAGTTTGAAGAACTCCTCGTCGACCTTCACATCGTTCTCGTACGCGAGTGAACAGACCCACCAGCGGAGGACATCCGCGCCGTAGCGGTCGAAGAGGTCCTTGAGGGCGGCGCCCTTGGACTTGGAGAGTTTCTTGCCGTCCTTATCCACCATGAAGCCGTGGGTGAGCAGCGTGCGGAACGCGGGCTCGCCCATGACGCCCAGCGACGGGAGCAGCGAGAGCTGGAACCAGCCGCGGTGCTGGTCCGAGCCCTCGAGGTACAGATCGATCGGGTAGTCCTCACCGTCGGAGCGATCGCGCATAACGGCGTTCCAAGAGGAGCCCGACTCGAACCAGACATCGAGGATGTCCTGCCCCTTCTTGAGCTGGTCGAATGTGACCGAGCCGTCCTTGAGTTCTGCTGGCGCGTCCGGGTCGGCGCTCGCGTTGTATTCCGTGAGCAGATCGCTCGGGGACATCGTGAACCACGCGTCTGAGCCCTTGGAGCGGATCAGGTCCGCTACGGCCTGTGCCGAGGCCCGCGTCATAAACGCGCTCCCATCGGGCATGGTGAAGGCGGGGATGGGCAAACCCCATGCACGCTGGCGGCTGATACACCAGTCCGGGCGCGACTCGAGCATGCCGCGCATGCGGTTGCGCCCCCACGCGGGAACGAAGTTGACGCTTCCGCCCTCGCCGGTTGCGGCCAGCGCCATCTCGCGCAGGCCCTTGCCGTCGCGCTCGGTGGGTTTGTTGACATCGACGAACCACTGTTCGGTGCAGCGGAAGATGACGGGTGTCTTGGAGCGCCAGTCGTGTGGGTAGGAGTGCATGAAGCGGTGGGCGTAGAACATGTGCCCGGACTCGGTGAGCTTCTTGGCGATCAGCTCGTTGGCGTCCCAGATCGACATGCCGGCGAGCCACTCAGGGACGGAGGAGTCGTAGACGCCATCGCCCAAAACAGGGCAGTAGACGGGAAGCCCCACGCGGAGCCCGGTCTGGTAGTCGTCGGCACCGTGGCCCGGCGCGGTGTGGACGAGCCCCGAGCCGTCTTCGAGGGTGACATAGTCCGCGTCGACGACCGTGTAGCACTTGCTGGTGTCGGCATCCGGCTCGTTGACGGGCGTTGGGGCCTCGTCGCGGAAGGGGTGCTTGTAGCCCAGCCCGACGAGCTTGTCGCCGGTGGTGGTTGCGATGGTCTCGACTTCCTCGGCTTTGGCGGCTTTGCACACCTTCTCGACGAGTTCGACGGCAATCACGGTGTAGTTGCCGTCTACGCGTACCAGCGCGTACTCGAACTTCTCGTGGACCGCGATCGCGAGGTTCGCGGGCAGTGTCCACGGGGTTGTGGTCCAGATCATAAAGCTGGGCGTCGCGCCGGGGCGGTCGTCCTCGTTGAGCCCGAAGGCGTCGTACACCGCGTCGGCGTTTGCTGCTTCGAAATCCACATACACCGAGAGGTCTTCACGGTCTTGGTATTCGAGTTCCGCATCGGCGAGCGCGGTCTCGTTGGCGACGGACCAGTGAACGGGTTTCAGCGCTTTGTATACGAGCCCCTGCTCACACAGGCCGGCGAGCACATCGAGGACCGCGCCCTCGTAGCGGGGGACCATGGTCAGGTACGGGTTCTCGTAGTCGGCGACGGTCAGCAGGCGCTGCATCTGGCCGGTCTGGAGCTTGACCTGCTTGCTCGCGTAGCTCTTGCACTCCTTGCGGACGGCCATGCGTCGGGTGTCGTCGTCGAGTCCGTCGAGCTTGTCGGCCTTGCCGGACTCGACAAGGTCGGTCATTACCTTGTGCTCGATTGGGAGCCCGTGGCAGTCCCAGCCTGGGACGAAGCCGGTGTTGTAGCCATTCATGAACTTGCTTCGGACGACGAAGTCCTTGAGGCACTTGTTCATGAGGTGCCCGAGGTGGATGGAGCCGTTGGCGTAGGGCGGGCCGTCGTGGAAGACGAACTTCTTGTCGAACCCCTGGGCCTTGTCGCGCATGGCGTGGTAAAGCCCTGCCTTATCGCCCAGCTTGTCCCAGCGTTTGAGCGATGCCGGCTCGTTTTGGATGAGGTTGGCCTTCATCGGGAACCCGGTCTTCGGGAGGTTCACGGTCTTTTTGTAGTTCGGCTTGTCGGTCTGGGTGTCGGACATATCGGTCGGCTCCTGCACGCGACGGATCAACAATGATCGCCGCGTGTGTGATCGTATTCATTCATTGAGGTGGTTGTGTGTGTCGTCCGGGTGCGAGGGCATGATCTGCCCGCACGAGCCCCGCAAGGGTCGGCGTGGGTGGTTCGCTCACCCATCGGCCCCTCAGCGGGGCCACATAATTCGGCGGCTCTGGATCTCCTCCAGGCGCGTGCCGGTCTGCCGAGATGGACGATTCGTGTGCATCGCACAAAGCATAGCCCGATCATCGTCTATCTCCCGCTCCGAATCGATCCGGGCATGAAAAAACCCGGGACAAGCCCGGGCATTTGCGGAGAATCATGTGTGCTGGTCAGACATGCTCGAAGAGCGATTGGGTCCTCAGGACGAGCCCCTCGCGGGCGATGAAGTGGTAGGCCTGCACATGGACCTCTTTGGCGAGGCGTTGATATGCGAGGATGCTCATGCATGGGCCGATCTCGTCGTCCCAGCGGTGCACCATGGCCTGCTCTTCGCGAGCGAAGTCGTCGAGCTCTTCGAATGTGGACAAGTAGAGGTTCGAGCTGAGCTGTTCGGTCTGAACGCTCGTCATGAAGTTGAGTTTGGAGCGTGGGAATCGGTACTCGTACTCGCGTTCTCCCGCGCAGAGGAGCGCCTCGACGACGCCTGTATCGGGGAGTTCACGATTGCTCTCAGACACAATTTCACAAGCACATGCCCCAGAGATTTCGAAGCGGCACATGTGCCGCCCCTCCATGAGCCATGATTCGAACTGGTATGGCCCGAAGGTGACGCTGCGATGATCAAGGATCGAAAACAGTTCAGGATGCAGCGGTCTGGAGTACAGGACGGATTGATACGATTGCAAACAAGTTGCGTTGGTGTGTGCGGTTCTTATTTGGGTCATGGATTCCTTCCCATGCCAGGGTGGAGAGATTCAAACAAGGATCGAACAAAGAGACCCGACTGATGAAAACTGGTGTGGATGTCCAGAAATCAACGAAAGATGGAGTTTATGGGACGAAACCGGTTTTCCCAAGCCCTAAATGTGAAGACTTTGATTTTTGGTTATTTTCACCCCAACGCCCACAACATATCAGATTTCTACACGATCCATCCACAAGAAGTTGCGTTTGCAGATATGATGGGGACACATTCGAATCGATACCAAACATATATCGAACATGAAGCCGCGAGCACGCCATCAAAAACCAGGGGCACCCTTGGATCAAGCCGCCCGTTTGGGTGTGCGTGATCGCATTGTTGCCTTGGGGCATGGGCTTCGATCCGCTGGTGGCGAGCATCGTGAAGCTCAGGCGTTCATGCTCATCGAGCTGGCTGCGATTGGAAGTGGTGATGCGAATGAAGCCCTGTCTCGTGAGCAGGCCGCTGGGCCCATCGAACTGCTGACGCGGATTCCGACAAAGTGGCGTCAGCGGCATGCGGACGACGCGCTGCTCGCATTGGCTCGTGCTTGGCCGGTGCTCCCGCACGAATCCAGACGCTTAGCGCTCGCGTTGGGGCGTGACCGTTGGTTGCAAGCCGCACGATCGCTTGCTGAAGAGAACGACGCGGATGCGAGAATCGCGGTGCTTTCGCTGGGCATGGATACAGCGGATCCTGGGTTGGGTAAGATCGTCTGCAAGCTGCTGCGCGACGAGGAGCAGCGTGTCCGACAACTGGCCGACGAGGTTGTTCTGCGCATGGGTCTTCGCCCGCTCCGCGCTATCCCCTCGGAAGTGCTCGGCGAGCATTACGCTCGCATCGCGAATACCCCGGTGATTGCGTTCCCCGCTGATCCGGATGTGCTTGAGCTTGAGCGTTCGGTCTTGCTGCGTGCGGTTGCCGATGCCGCGTGGGGCTTCGCAGCGCATCGTTGTCGCTCCCCATTGATCGTGACTTTGTTGCTCATGGATCATCCGTGGGAACATCGGATGGAACGAGAGATTAGCACGCGCATGCGTCGTTTGCTGAGTCAGCGCAACCATCCGAGTCACGCACCGCTTCGTTCGGTGCTGAAACGAACAGATTGTCCGCTCCTGCGTGAGCGAGCTCTGCGTTGGTTGTCGATCGATGCGATATCCAGTGCTGCGATCGATCGTCTGCGGGTGGCGGAATCGGAAGTCGAGCACCGTCTGGTGCTCGAACGCTCGGCGCTGGCTTTGCGTCCGAAGCGGGGCGTGAAGCTAGGGACGGTTTCCAGCCCGCGACTTCGGACCACATCGGCGGGGATGCTCCCTGAGCCCTCTCGATGGAGCGAGTACGGTGAGCGGGCTCGGGTCGGGATCATCACTCTCGATGCGCTGCTCGGGGATGATGATGTCACTCGACGCGGTCGCATCGAGCCAGCCCTCGCGGATGAGTCGGCACTCGTTCGCCTACGGGCAAGCTCGCTCTGCCCGGCGATCGATCTGGCGGATTACATCTTCGATCACGATCCGAGCGTTGCACGCCATGCTGCATTCCGCTGGTCCACTCTGGGCATCGAGGCGCCTCGCGTTGATTCGCCAGCGTGTGTATCGCGGATCAAGCTGTGTGATCTGAGCACACGCTCGGCCCATGCTCAAGTGCGTGGGTTTGCGATCGACGAGCGAGCCCGTTTGAGTGTTACGGATCCGCACCATCCCGCATCGCGACTGAGAGCCAGACGCGCATACGAAAGCGACCCGAGTGGCACGATCCGTATTTTGCGTGATCGGCTGGCGATCCCGGCTTCGTGCGTGGACACGATCACGATGATTCGCATGCTCGGGATCGAGAAACGGTTCGAGCTTGATTTGATCGGGCTGCTCCAGAATGAGCAGACTGATCATCGTGCCCGGGCGAGCGCTGTCGCCGCGTTGTCTCGAGTGGATACGAACGCAGCCCGGTATGTGCTGAGCGAATCGGTGCAATCGGGGGACGATCGCACTCGTGCCAACGCGATCGAGCTCGCGCCGATGACGGCCGATTCATTGATCGAGTTCCGTGATGATCCGCACCATCGTGTTCGTGCCAACGCGATCCGGCGTTTGATCGATACCTGCGTTGAATCAGATCCGAAACTGGCTCATGACGCGAGTGGTTCGCTGATCGAACTGCTGGGTGATCCACGCCCCATGCACCGCCTCGCCGGCGCGTGGGTGGCGCAGCGTGTGGTGACGAACACATCGCGTGATCGGCTTGGAGCGCGATGGAGCCCGATCATCGCACAGCTGGAAGAGCTGGCAGCGACCGATGAGAATCCTGTGCTCCGCGAGCGTGCGACGCGATGTATCCATCGCCTGAGCGAGGAGATCCGCGCGGCCTCATCGCGTTCTCAATCCGGAGCGAGCGATGTCGCCTGATGCACCGTCGACCCTGCACATTCCCGGGCAGGAGCCCGATGTGCCGGCGGGGGCGTTCGTGCTGGGTGGGGCATGGTTGCTTGTGGTCTTGCCGCTCGTGTGCGGGCTGGTCTGGTTCGTGGTTCAGGCGAATCGGCGTCGTCGAGTTCGTCCTGAAGAGCATGCTTTCTTTGCGCTCTGCAAGCGGATGCGTTTGCGGCGTGGTCAGGTTGCCGCGGTGCGTCGATATGCCGAGCGTGTGGCTCGATGTGAACCGATCGAAGTGCTGATGAATGAACAGATGCTGGCGCAGGCGATCAGCGAGATCGATTAGGCGCCGCTGAGTTCGATTTTGATCCCGGAGCAGGTCACGCCCAATCGCTCGGCGAGTTCATTGAGCAGCGCGTCGGGGACCGAATCGATCAATCGTTTTGAAAGATCGGGTGGGACATCCATGATGCGTCCGTCATCGAGCACGATGTGCACATGCTCATCCATGTCCGCATCGTATCGGCACGCGCCGCCGCTGGTGCTTGCGGGGATCCGGTTGGCGAGCCCGCAATCCACGAGCGTGTCCAGCGTGTTGTAGACCGTGGCCTGAGAGACCTCTGGTTCGACGCGATGGACTTCATCGAGTAGCTGCTCGGCCGTTGGGTGATGGTGGCTGGCGCAGAGGGCGAGATAGACCGCTTCACGCTGTCGCGTGAGGCGTAAGCCATGATGAGTAAAAATCTTGCGGAGTTCTTCCGCATCGATCTCATGGGTGTGATGGTGCGATTTGTCGCTCACAACAGTATTATGCCCAGAAAACGGATAGATATCGAGAATCGTTCTAAAAAAAGCTGAGGGTTCAGCGTTCCTGATCGATCGGCTTGGGGGCCGCGATATACATCTTTTTGTGCTCTATCCCGGCTTCGAGGAACACTTCATCCTCAACGGACCAACCGAGGCGCTCGTAGAACGGCATCGCGTTGAGTTGGGCGTGGCAATAAAGCTGCTCGAGCCCGAGGTCTCCAAAGCCGCGTGCTTCCATCGCAATCATCAGTCGGCGTCCGATACCCTCGCCTTGTCGCTGCGGGTCGACGCAGACCTGCTGCACCTTGCCGGTGCGCTGTCCGTCTTCGTTTTCTGAGATATAGAGGGTCGCGGTGCCCACGACCTTGGTGCCGGTGGGGTGGTCGACAATCGCGACATAGTGCTCGGATTTCTCCTCGCGACCGGGGGCCATTTCGAGGTATTCATCGAATGTGAACCCGATCGGTTCGAGCAGGATGCTCGTGCGGAGTGTTTTCTCCTGCTCGTATAACGGGTCGTCCATCGAGATGTGCGTGATCTTGACCAAGCTTGGTTCCCCTGCGTCGTGTTGCAGAGAATTTAGCAGACGCCAACCTCGTTGTCATGCTCCCGTTGCCAGAATCGGTCTCGATCGTGTCGAAATCCGATCAATCGTCCAGCCAGGCCGGGGAGGCACATTCGATCAAACGCGGTTCGGGGCGGCGATCCACATTTGTCTCGAATCGGGACCAGAGGATCGCGTTCCAGTCGTCGTGGTCGCGGAGGGTTTCGCAGATATCGTCCCAGCAGACAGATGAGTTGTCGCCGCAGGGACCGATCCCGATTCGACAGTTCAGGTTCGCCTCGTATGCGTCGGTGCGAATCTCGCCGTCGTCGTCCCAGTCGATGGGGGTGTTGCCGTCGATCCCGAGGGACTCGATGACGCGGGACTCGTCGAGAGGGATGGATACACCCAGCGAGTAATCCGGGAGCCCGTCGCCGATCGCGTCGAGCGTGATGTCGACCCCTTCGAACTGGTACCGGTAGTTCATGACGGAGTTGTAGTTGGGTTTCCAGTTGAGCGATTCGTCGCCGCCGTGCTCGAGCCCCAGGTTGTGCCCCAGCTCGTGCATGATGGTGTTGGTCATGATCTGAGGCGTGGCGTAGGTCGACAGGGTGACCATGAAGTCGTCGCCGGGCAGCTCCGCGACACCCGAAGAGGTGTTGTTGGGATCGTTGTAGGCGTACCCGAAGATTGCGTAGTGGAAGTAGCCGTTGCGGCTGTCATCGAAGTGCGCGTCTTTGAGGATGTTGAACTCGAAGTCGAAGAAGATGAAGAGCGGGGCACCCGGGAGCTGGTTTCCATTGATAAACGGGCCGCCTTGGCCGTAATCGAAGAAGATGTCAATCCCCGGTTCCGCATCGAAGGGGTTGGCGACGGGGGCATGCTTGAAGGCGTCGACGATGGGGGCGATGACCTCGTCGGTGGGGCGGTAGCTGGTCTCGAAGCCGTCGAAGTTGCCCGCGAACCAGTCGCACTCGACGAAGATGGTGCGTCGCAGCGGGTTGGCGCCCATGGCGGGCAGGTCGAGCCCGTCGGTGGTGCCCAGGAGTTCGTCGCCGTCGGGTATGCCGTCGTTATCCGTGTCGGGGTTGAGCGGGTCGGTGCCGACGCGCATGAGGTCGATGAATCGTCCGTCGTTGGTTTCCGCGAAGTCTGGGATGCGGTCGTTGTCGGAGTCGGTGAGGTCCGGGCACCCGTTGAGGTAGGACTGGATGTAGTTGGAGATATCGAAGAAGTCGAAGTCGCCGTCGTTGTTGAAATCGGCGGCGGGGTCCTCGTCGAGGTAGGCATCGATGAACGCGGAGATGTCAAAGAAATTGAGTCGTTCGTCGTTGTTGAAGTCGGGCGGGCAGAACGGCGACGCGAGCGCATACGATGCTCCCATGTATAACAACGCCGCGATGACGACGCGTTTCCGATACGCTCGGACTCTCCTCATGACGGATACTCTATCGGGATCGCGAGCTCGGACGCAAGGGAATCCCACAGAAACAGGGGGTTAGTTCCCCTCAATGGTCAGCGGGGTGTGCCCCATGCGTTGGGCGGCCATCTTTTCCCAGCCGCTGCCAAGCTCGCCCTCGGGGTCCGGGGGGACGATGTCGACCTTCTTCTCGCCGAGCTTCACCTCGCCCGAGCGGACGCGATCCTGGAAGGTCTTGCACTCGTCGAGGAGTCGATCGAGAATCTCGTCCTCGCCGACCGTGGCGACTTTCTCGCCCTGGACATAGATGATGCCCTTGCGGTCTCCCGCGAAGACGGCGACATCGGCGCCCTCGGCTTCGCCCGGGCCGTTGACGACGCAGCCCATGACGGCGACCTTCATCGGGACCTCGATGGCTTCGGAGAGCTTGTTGTTGACATCCTGGACGAGCGAGAACAGGTCGACCTGGATGCGTCCGCAGGTGGGGCACGCGATGAGCTCGGCGCCCTTGCGTTCACGGAGACCGAGGGAGTAGAGCAGTTCGAGCCCGTCCTCGACCTCGTAGATCGGGTCGTTGGCGTAGGAGATGCGGATGGTGTCGCCGATGCCGTTGGCCATGAGTGACCCCAGCGCGACGACGGAGCGGATGCACCCGGTTTCCTTGGGGCCCGCGTGGGTCACGCCCAGGTGCAGCGGGTGGGCGAAGCGCTTGGCGATCTCGGTGTACGCATCGATGACGACGGTGGCGTCCATGGACTTGGCGCTGATGGCGATGTCGTAGAAGTCGCGCTCGTAGAAGATGTCGAGATATTCCTCGAGTTTGGCGATCATGATCGAGAGCAGGTAGCCGTGCTTCTGGTCGGAGAAGACCGCGCCGAGTTCCTTGGCGCGTGCCTGCTTGTCCTTGCGTTCGATGATGGACCCCTCGTTGACCCCGACACGGATGGGGATGCCCCGGTCTTTACACGCATCGATGACGGCTTCGACTTGGTCGCGATCGTTGATGTTCCCGGGGTTGAGCCGGATCTTGTGCACGCCCGCCTCGACGGCTTCCAGCGCGCGCTTGAAGTGGAAGTGCACATCGGCGACGATCGGGACATTGGTCTGGGCGAGGATCTCGGGGAGCGCCTCGGTGTCCTTGCGTTCGGGGACCGCGACGCGGACCACATCGGCACCGGCGGCGGTGAGCTTGTGGATCTCAGCGACGCACTTGTCGATGTCGTGGGTGTACCCAGCCGTCATGGTCTGGACGCTGACGGGCGCGGCGGTGGTGGGGGAGGCGAGTCCCTTGGCGAGCGGGTGGTTCGGGTCGATCCCGCCTCCGATTTGGAGGGTTCCGGTGCGCTGGTCGCCGACGAAGATGGGACGGGTTGGGTTTCTGGGCTGCATCGGGAGATTCTAGGTCGTACGGGTGCCTTACGACTCAGGTTCGTCGTGAGACACACATGCTTCGATACCTTGGTATATTCGATGCATGCTGATTCGATCTGCGCCCTTCCTCGTGTTCATGTTCTGCCCATCTCTCGCGTGGTCGAATGCTGACCCGATCGATGTCCTCGCCTGGGGGGCTCGTATCAACGCGGGGGAGGGGCCGAACTCAGAATCGAGCGTGTGTGACCTTGAGCCCGGCCAGCGCTGGGTGAGCGATGCGCAAGGGCGTGGCTACACGCAGAGTGCTGATGAGACCTACCACATCTCGGTTGAACTGGACTATTGGGTCCAACCGGGTGGCGTCCATGAAGTTCAGGCGGTGTTCGAATCGAGCATCGAGCGGCTTGGCGACTTCACGGTCTCTCAGGGGTGGGCGGCCCGCTATATGGTTCAGTTCGAGACAGACACGCCTGTACGATTTGAGACGGAGGTTTCCTCCACCCTCTCTCCTGGTGCGAACGATGCTCAAAGCGCAGTGGGCGTATTCATCCAAACCGGGCTGCAGAGCTGGGTGCTCTTCAATCGCTGCCCGCTCGATGACTACCCACATGTCGTCAACCCGTGGGAAGCGGATACTTCTGTGTTGCAGATCGTCCAGTACGACATTCATGCAGATCAGCACCCCTATGAGATCCGCATCGGAGATGGCGTTGATTATGCCAAGTATGGTGATTATCTCACGCAATCCGGCATCGGGCTCTCGAGCGGCACGATCCAACCAGGTATATACACCGTCTACCTATTCTCCGCCGGTGAGAGCAGCACCGAGCAGAATCACACCGGTGAAGGGGCACTGTCGCTCCGTCCGATCCCGACCGGTACGGGTTGTGTCGCGGATCTTGATGCGAGCGGAACGCTCGATGAAACGGATGTCATGCTGTTTCTTTCGCAACGCCCAGATCTGAATGCGGACCTGCGCTTCGACTTCTTCGATGTGAGCCTCTTTATCGAGTCATTCACGAGCAACTGCGTGCCTCGTCCGTGATCCGATCTGTGCCCTCTGCCTTCGCGCGATTGGCGAACTTGCACCGGCGGAGCCCGAGGTAGGCGAAGGTCTCGAAGAAGAGGAAGCCGAGGAGGAGGCTGATCAGGATCATCACCCAGACCCATCGGAGCATCGTGAGCAGCTGCAAATCGAGAGAGGGGCTTGCGCCGGTACGCATACGCGTGAGCAGCGCGATATAGAGAAAACTCAAGGTCAATCCGGTGCTCAGCATCACCCAACCGACAGCGCCATGGGCGGTGATCGCGCGAGCGCTCGCGCGATCGATCCTGAACCCGCGCTGACGCGCGATCACCCGAAGCCCGAGCGACTCGGTCGCGGTCAAGATCGGGATCAGCACGAGCAACACCCCCGGCGTGAACGTCCACCCGCCGGGGATCCCGTTGCGATGGATCGCGTGTGTCAAGGCGATCAGGGCAAACAGGCACACGGGTGCAGGAAGCAGAACCGTGGTTCCCAAAGTCCACCACCAGAGCGATACACGATGATGCTCGTCAACCCGCATCACATCCAACGTCCGCAGCGGATGCCTCAATGTCATCCACCAGGTCCTTACCAACGATCCGACGCTCGGGTTCTGTTGCCAGGGGGTGCCGACGCGTCGCTCGGGGAGGGATTGGGCGATGGGGCGGCCGCACTCGGGGCAGTTGCTCTGTGTGTCGAGCCCCTCGATGACATACCCGCACTTCTCGCACAAGAGGGTGTACTCGTCTGTCCAGGGGCGTTCGGGCATACCACGATTGTACGATAACAGGACGACGTAACTCTGGAGTTTGATATTGGGTTAGGTTTCTCAACTGCAGTCCGAGTTGAAATCCGAGAGGAACGCGCTGACATCGAAGAAATCGAAAACTCCGTCTCCGTTGTAATCGATCGCGAACTTGATGAACGCGGAGACATCGAAGAAATCGCGTGTGCCGTCGGCGTTGATGTCCGCATCGCAGAACCGCTCGATGAGCGCTACGTAGCCCTCTATGTCACCCAGTCCCGACCCGCTGGCAGCCGTGCGCCCATTGTAAGCCGCGACTCGACGCCCGAAGATTTGCCCATCGGGGAGCGGGAAGGTGATGACCTCTTCGACCGTGTCGTTCTCGAAAATGAATACGCTGCCGGGGAACGGTGTATTGCTATAGAGGTATGACGATCCTACAACAAGCCGGTCCCCATCGAGCGCGACGCTGGTCCCGAACTGCTGGAGCACCGAAGGCATCGGCGGGTTGAATGTATCGATCAGCGTTCCGCTCGCCACGTTGTAGGTGTAGACAATGCCCGATCCGCCCATGCCAGGCCTGTCGTAGTATGGCGCTCCGATCGCGATCACCCCATTGTCGATATCAACGCTCGCGCCGACAAAGTCTCCACCTCCGGCTCCAGCAGGAACGATGCGGTGCAGCTGTGCGCCGCTGTTGACATCAAAGACATAGACCGACCCGGTAAGACTCCCAGAGGTCGAAGAACCCGGCGCACCCACGACGATGTAGTCGCCATCGATCGCGACACTCGTCCCGAATCGCTCACCAACGATGGGCACATCGGCGTAGATGGTCGTCAGCTGAAAGAGCAGGTTCGTGAGGAATGCCTGGACCGCCCCGGTGTCATCACCGTTATCGTCGTTGCCTGGGGCACCGAGTAACGCGAGCGGTTGCTGCATCGCGACGCTCCAGCCATTCTGGTCAGAAACATCCCCGGTCTCTGCTGTGAAATGAGAAAGCAGCACGCCCGTATTCGCGTTGTACAAATACCCGGCACCTCCAGCAGCGCTTGTGTTCTGGTCCGTAAACGATCCGACAAGCATCAGATCACCATCGAGCGCGATTGAGCACCCAAATGCGCCGTTCACGAGGGGATTGGGGCCGACAATCGTCCTGATATAGGAACCTGTCGTTGCGCTGTATAGATAGACTCGACCATCGTGATAGAAAGAAACATCATCCTGATATGAACTCACTGCGATGTATTCATCGTTCATCGCCAGGCCGATACCGAAGTCTTCATCCATAGCCGGGCTCGGTGAGAACAGCTCGCTCGCGAGGTAGTAGTACTGCCCCGATGCGATAGCGGTAAACGATACGAAAACGCCCGTCACGATCATGCGGGTCAAAGCAGGTCTGTGCATGGTGGATTTCCCTCTCTTGGTGAAGCACTCACAATACCGGATTTGGGGATGGAATCGAACTCCAATCTCTGAGTTTGAGCGAAGTGTGTATGACGCACGATTGAGGATTCGGGCCGATTTGGTCGATAGAGGCTCCGATGTCGTTGCGTATATCGCCATCCAACCGCCCGCAGGAACCCGTGAACGAATCGCCCGGGGCACGCCCGTGGCTCGGGGTGCGTTTTGTGTGCTCGGGGCAGTACCAACGGGTCTACCGCGATGTCAACGGCGAACGCTACCTCGCCCGCTGCACCAAGTGCGGCAAGACCATCACCTTCAAGGTCGGATCGGGTGGGAGTGACCAACGGTTCTTTGATGTGTCGTGCTGATCACGCCTTGGGCGTCCTCGCCCCCGTTCGCGTACAATCAGCCCATGGCCGGTGTGTTGTCCATCCTCCCAGACCCCCCAGACGCTCCCGCGCCCATCGGCGTGATCGCCGGGGGTGGGGATCTGCCCCTCTTTGTTGCTCAGGGGCTCAAACGGATGGGGTACGAGGTCCATGGGATCGGTCTGCGGGCACAATACGAGGACGAGTTTCCCGATTTATGCGACTCGTTCTGCGATGTGGGATTGCTCCGTATGCGGTCTTGGGGCAGGCGTTTACGCAAACGGGGCGTGCATCATGCCATCATGGTGGGTAAAGTGGATAAGGCCAAGCTCATGCATCAGCGATGGAAGCTGGTGCGCAACATCCCCGATATCACTACGGCCGTCGCGTGGTACAAGCATCTGAGACACGATCGCCGATCGCACGCCGTATTGCGGGTGATCGCCGACGAACTGGACAACAACGGCGTCTCCCTCATCGACTCGACCTTCCCGATTATGGACCAACTCTCCGAACCAGGCGTGATGACCTCGACCAAGCCCAGCGCGAACCAGCGCGCGGACATCGAGTTTGTGTGGCCGCTCCTTACCGAGCTGCTCCGACTCGATATCGGGCAATCGCTCACGGTCCGCGATCGCGATGTGATCTCCGTCGAAGCGGTGGAGGGCACCGACAAGATGATCACCCGCACGGGCGAGCTGTGCCGACGCGGGGGATGGACGCTTGTGAAGGGCGCCCGCGCCCAGCACGATCGGCGTTCCGATGTGCCGACTGTGGGCATACAGACGCTAGAGAACATGCACAAGCACGGCGGCACCTGCTTGGCGATCGCGGCCGGCGATGTGATCATGCTCGACCGCTTCGCGATGCTCGAGCGGGCGGACGAGCTGGGGATCGCGATCGTGGGGGTCCCTGTGTCGCACGCGCCGGTGCCTCCGAGCGACGCGCCCGCGATGACCCCCGCACACTTCGATCGCGCGTTCACGCCCAATCAGCACCCCACGGACGCGCCCGAACACGCGTCGCGATCCAACGATGACTGACCCCATCGAACCCACCCCAACCGATTCGACCCCGGAACCCGTGTTCGTCTCACGAGGCGGGCTCAAGCTCCACAAGGCGCTTGTTGAGCTGCCCTTCGATCCAACGGGCATGGTGTGCGGCGACTTCGGATGCTCGACGGGCGGGTTCACCGATTGCCTGCTCCAGCACGGCGCGAAGCGCGTCCACTCCATCGACACGGCCTACGGCGAGTTCGCGTGGAAACTCCGCACAGACGATCGCGTCGTTGTGCATGAACGCTCCAACGCATTGCACCTGGACCCGCCCGAGCAGGTTGTTGATGAGGGCGGGATCGACTTGGGCGTGATCGATCTGGGTTGGACGAAGCAGGACCGCGCCCTGCACGCTGCTGCGAAATGGCTCAAGCCGGGAGGGCACATCATCTCGTTGGTGAAGCCGCACTATGAAGCGGCGAAGGAAGACCTGGGCGAAGGCGGCGTCCTCGACCCCAACCGCGCCGAGCAGATCGCGGAGCGCGTGCGTGATTCACTCCCCGATCTGGGATACACGGTACACGGCTGGATCAAAAGCCCCGTGCTAGGCGGCGCAGTCGGGAAGAAACGCAAGAAGAAGGGCAAGGGCAACCCGGAATGGCTGGTCCTCGTGACGAGTCAGTGGTCGATTGGGAACCAGCCGGGGTGAGGGTGATGCGTCCATCGCGGTTTGGGGTGGTGGCGTTGGTGGTGCTGCTCCTACTCGGTTGTGTGTTGAACCTCTATGTCGCGTTCGATGGACCTGGAGTGAATTCGTACCGCTGGCCGGAACTCGCCTTAATCTCGATTCATCGTGATGAAGAGGTGGCTGCTCAGTACTGGTGGCCTTCTGTCCCAGAAGAAGTGGCTCATCTTGGTAAACCGAATGACTGGGTGCAAGTAGATAAGATCCTCACACGGAGGTACTCCTTTGATCTGGGGTATCGTGATCCGTCCGAAGAAGTAGAATATTCGCTGTATGAACAGCATTTCGGTTGGCCTTTTACTGTGCGTGCGACGAAGGAAGTGGTCGGTTTTCAACACACAGATTGGAATGCTGGTGGAACGGTTTGGCCCGTGCCGCCCGAAGGGGAGCAGCATGGGCCGCTCGCGATTACCTACCGCCCGCTCGGCTTGATCCTGAACCCGGTCATGTACGCGATTCCGATTTGGGTGGTGGTCATGGTGGCCGAGTGGGTCTTCATCTCGATGCGGCGCGAGCGTCGTAATCGACTCGGTTTGTGTGGCGTATGCGCATACGAGATTGGTGGGCTCAGCCTCTGCCCAGAGTGCGGCACGGCGAGCAAAGACTGGCGCATGAGATCGTCCTTCGGGCTTTGGGTGCAGATGCTCGTCGTGCTGCTTGCTCTTTCCATGACATTCAGTTTGGCGATGGCATGGGTCGGGTTGAAGTTGGGACTTATGGATCAGGAGATGGACGAGGTCGTACACGTGACCGAGGATCAGGCGATTGGATGGCCTCATCCCCCAGAACGTGTACCTGACCTGAGCGATCCAGGGCTGGGCTATCTTTGGGATCATTGGATGGCCACGCATTATGAGATCGAATATGAGGAGCCCGCTGGGATCCCAGGTGCGCCCGAGGTATATCACCATGCAAGGTTCGCGGGCTGGCCAGCGTTCACGCTACGGAGCGATCGGGTGAGCGATAGTTTTTACTCAGGGACTGTGCATTACCCCGCGCCGGGGCAGTGGTGGTACCGCGTCCTCCCGTTCGGGCTGATGCTCAACACCTTGGTCTACACCCTGCCTGTCTGGGTGTTGCTCTTATGTGTCCGCCAAACACTCATATATTGGTCTTGGGGTGTGCCCGGAGTGCGGGCGCGGACGGGCATGTAGGAAGGCCTCTGACCTGTCTCACTGTCACTTCGTGGGTTTATAGGGTCGTGAATGCATTAACTGACAGTGCCAGTGGTGACAGTGCGTCACGCTCACCGCTCGTGTTCCTCTACAGATCTCTTGTGCCTCCCCCGCACCTGGCGGGGGAGGTGCCCCGAAGGGGCGAGGGGGTCTAGGGAGTTGTGCGTTTCTTAAGACCCCATCCGTCTTCGGTTGCGCCGAATCCACCTTCCCCGCTGGGGCGGGGAAGGAGCGCATAAGAATCCAAACGAAGGAAGAGTCCGCTCCCACCATCACGGTAGACCCTTCCTTCCTTCTTCCACCCACCGTCCTACCATCCTCCATGTTCATCGATCGAGCACGCATCATGGTTTTCGCAGGCAAGGGTGGCGACGGGAAGGTCGCGTTCCGACGCGCCAAGGGGCTCCCCAAGGGGGGACCCAACGGCGGGGACGGGGGACGCGGCGGCGATGTCATCCTCCGCGTGGACGAAGGGCTCAACACGCTCGTCGATTTCCGTGGGATCTACGAGTGGAAAGCCGAGCCCGGCGAGGGCGGGGGCAAGAAGCAGTGCACCGGGGCAGACGGCGACGATCTCGTCATCCGTGTCCCCGCGGGCACCGTGGTCTACAACGAAGAAACGGGCGAAGAACTCGCGGACCTGGGCCCCAACGACTCCGTCGTCATCGCACGAGGCGGCAAGGGCGGATTCGGCAACGAGCACTTCAAGTCCGCCGTCAACCAGACTCCCCGCAAAGCAACCCCAGGCGAAGAGGGCGAGGTCTTCGCACTCAAGCTCGAACTCAAGGTCATCGCAGAGGTCGGGCTCGTTGGGCTCCCCAACGCGGGCAAGAGCACCTTCCTCAAATCCGTCACCCGGGCCGATCCCAAGATCGCGGATTACCCGTTCACGACCCTCTCGCCCCAACTGGGCATCGCGACAGTCGATCAATCGCGTCGACTGGTCATCGCGGATATCCCCGGACTCATTGAGGGCGCATCGGGCGGCGCCGGGCTCGGGCACGACTTCCTACGTCACATCGAGCGCACCAAGGTGATCATCCATGTGCTCGACGTCGAGCCCGACAACGGACTCACGCCGGCAGAGAACTACCGCGCCATCCGCGACGAGCTTGCGGGGTATTCGTCCGAGTTGGCCGAGAAGCCCGAACTGATCGCGCTCAATAAGCTGGACCTGATGACCGACGAGGACCAGCAGGAAGCCATGGGCGACCTGCGCACAGCCCTGCAACTCGACGCCGCGACCGAGATCTACCCGATTTCCGGTGCCACGGGTTTCGGCTGCTCAGCCCTGCTCGAAGCAGTCTATAAACTCCTGCACCAAGACCGCGTCGAATCGGGCTGGTAAAACCCGCCACGCGTGCCCTCCTGATCCGGCATACACTCAGTTCATGTCCGTCCCGTATGACATCATCAAGACGCAGGATGTGTGCGCCCAGTCGGGTCGCGCCATCGAGATCGGCGAGGAACACATCGCCGCCCTGATCGAAACCCCCGAGGAAGAAGCGCTCGTCCGCGTCGCCTATTCACTCGAAGCGTGGGGCAAGGGGCCCAATCTCCCGCCCGATGCGGCTCTTTTCGGGTTCTGGAAGCGAACGCTCCCCGACAAGGACGAAGCCCCCAAGCAACTCGTTTCCCCTGATGAGATGCTCGACCTGTTCGAGCAACTCGCGGATGCCAACGAGCACCGCCAGCTCGCGTTCCGGTACCTGCTCGCACTGATCCTGATGCGGAAGAAGATCCTGCTTTATGAACGCTCGACCCCGCCGCGGAGCGACACGCCGGGCGTGCTGATCCTGCGTCAACGCGTCAAGGGCGGAGGCGGGCCGCTCTTCGAGGTCACCGACCCCGGGCTCGACGACGAGACCATCGCCCAGGCCACCGAAGAAATCGGGCAGGTCATGAACCTTGATGAGGTCAACGCATGAACCGGTTCGCCTTCTGTCTTCTCTCCATGCTGGTCATGCTCGGCTGCTCAAGCACCAGCAAGGTCGATGTCGACAAGCTCCCCGCCCCGCCGAGCACCCAAGATCTCGTCGAGGCGCACAACGCCCGCATCGCAACCCTTGAGACCCTATGGGCACGCGTCAGTGTCCGCGCCGAGGGCACATACGAGGACGGCACGAATTACGAAGAGCAAGGCGAGGGGCACCTGCAGATCGTGCGTCCCGATCGCGTCTCGCTCTCGATCGGGAAGCTCGGAGAGACCTACTTTGTATTCGGCGCATCCGAATCGCAGTACTGGTCCTTCAATCTCGCGGATGCGGATCGCAAGGTCATGCTCATTGGCTCGATGGAACAGGTGACACGGGGCAAGGCCGCCGCTCTTGGGCTGCCGGTACACCCCTCCGAGCTCATCCCGCTCTCGGGGCTCGCATCGATCGATTTGTCCCAAGCTGGCGGCACCCGATGGCGTGACGACGGGTTGGCGTACGGCATCTCAACCCCTGCGCGATGGGGATCGACCATGACCTGGTTCGACCCACGCACCAAGCATGTTGTTCAGACGCAGGCCTACGACGAATACAACGAGCTCATCGCGACCGCGGACATGTCCCGCTACAAGGACGCCCAAGTGCCCGGCGAGCTCCCAGTCCAGGTGCCCGGAAAAATCGAGATCACCACCCCCAGCGACAACGGGTTCGTCCGTATCGAAACCTCCGAGCCACAGGCCCGAAGCATCCGCGCGATGGTCTTCGAACCCGAACGCCTCCAACGCGCCTACCGCGTCGATGAAGTCATCGATCTCGACGAGCCGATCGATCCCTGACCCATCATGCCTACCCGTCTTCTCATCGCGTTGATCTTCGTGGTGTTCGCTCCGATCACGCGTGCGGACGATCGCATCCTGATCACATCGAATATCGACGAGATGCCCACGCGTGCGTGGGCGGTCTATCGCAACTCATCGGACGAGAACCTTCTGGTCTACTTCGCTCCGCGCGAGGACTCCGCCATTGTCGAGGGCGGAACACTTGGGCAGATCCAGGCGGTTCGCACGCTCGGTCGCCGCCTGCCGATCGCGATCAGTGCCCACGCGGACCGGGTCTATATCGCGTACCCGCCCGTCCTGACAAACAGGCAACGCCTCCTGCGGGTCTACTCTGTCCGCGCCGTACCGAGCCCCGTCGGCGGGCTTTGGGTCCTGGACCCCGCGGGACAGATGCAGGTTGAGCAACCCATCATCACCGACGCAAACCTGATCGGTCTCCAATCCACACGCAACACCATCTGGGCGTTGCTCAAAGAGAACGGCACGCTCGAGCTGCGGCGCATGACACCCTCGGGGTGGGAGCGTGTCCCTGTATCAGATGAGATCGATCCGCGTCGAGTTCAGCTCAGCGCGATCGGAGCAGATCCCGTACTCATCGATCGCAGCGGGCTGCGTTTCAAAGCGTACCGTTTCGATACGGCGGCGGGTGAATGGGGCAGCATCTCGCATGAACTGGAGATCGGGAACGATACCGAAATCCACGCGGCCCCCAACGCGCTGCGGATCATTGACCGAACGGATTCGGGCAAGGCGAGGCTCCGATACTGGTCAGAGGATGGGGTCTTCCAGGTCGCACAGAACCTTGACCTTCCTCAGGATCTGAGCAACGCGTTCATGGGCAGCCATGACGCCTTGATCGGGATCAGGCTTGTCGATACCGTGGGTGACGACGACGAAGTGGAATCGACGGTTGAGTTGGTCGAACTCGATGCCAAAGAAAACGCAGTCCTTTACGCAGGTGCTCCAGCCGTTACGGCCCCCGTATCTGCCGAGGAGTTCCGCTTTCTCATTGTGATGATGGTGCTGGTCATGTCGGGCGTGCTTGTCGTCGTCATCCTCCCCGATCGGGCCGACGCGATGCAACTGCCCGAGGGCGTAGTCATCGCCGATCCTGGGCGTCGCCTCCTGGCAACGCTCATCGATGTATTCCTGGTCACCACGATCGTCGGATCCCTTGTCGGTGTTTCCGCCCTAGATATCGTGACGCTCGCGGTCATCGTCCAGCCCAACAACGCTTGGTCGGTCTTCCCGATGACCATTATCGCGGGCGTTCTCTATGCAACCTTTGCCGAGTTTGTCGTGGGTGCCACGCCCGGCAAGCTGCTCATGGGCGTGCGACTGGTCGCCGCAGAGCCCGGCACGCCCCACAAGCCTCGTTTCTGGTCAGTTCTCACCCGCAACATCATCAAATGGGTGCTTCCGCCCGTTGCGGCACTGGCGCTGATCGATCCGGAGACGCTCCATCGAGGGGACCGGACCTCCAGATCGCTCGTCGTCATGCCCCGGCGAGATGAAGAGCCGGAAACCCGCTGAAGACCCATACCCCGAATGTCCGATAGGAGTTATCAGCCGAGTTTTCGGTTTCGGTGCGCGTGCGCCGATTGAATCCTGGCCCAGGATATGCCTGATGAGCGATGATCTGGACAGCTTGAACGAAACGGGATTTCCCGAAGATCCCGCCGTCGAGGTGGAAGAAGACATGCCAGCAACCGGCCTTGATGAGGATCCGGTTGAGGCTGTCCGCACCGGCTGGCGTGACGCGTGGCAGGTGCCCGTGCTGCTGATCGCGGGCGGGCTCATGCTCCTCGGCGTGGCGTACGGCATCTCCACCAAGCCGGATCCTGAGTTGCTCCCACGCATTCAGATCGCGAACAGGATGATCGAAAACGAGCAGTATCAGGAGGCGATCAATCTGCTCAATACCGAGGTGTATCCCTGGGTCGCCAATGCGGACACCCCAACAGACACCAAGGCCTCGTACCACATCGCTAAAGCCCGCTCGATCTACTACGGTCAACGCAAGCTCAAGATTCACGACGAACGCAACGACATCGCGATCATACGCGAATACGAAGAAGCCCAGCGCATGGGTGGTGTGCTCGAAGCACGCGACCTCGCGGCCCTCTCGAACACACATATTGCCCGTGACCAGTTCACCATCGCGCTCCAGCACGCACGCGACATTCCTGAATCGAAGCGATACCTTCGCGATGCCGTATATCAGCGTGCCATCGAGTCGATGCTCGATCGCCCCAGCCCCATGACCGAGGAGGCGATGGGGCTGATCGCCGAGTTTCTGCTGGACCCGAGTCTCCCGACCGAGCATCGCATCTGGGCTATGGAAACCCAAGGGCGGGTACAACTCGAACAGGGTTACGCCGATCTCGTAATCACACGGATGCTCCGCGAGCTCCCCCGTCTCAACCATGCCCAGCCCTTCGATCGTTCCCGACTGAGACTCATCCTCGCCCAGGCCTATGTCGCACAGGGCGCGGTTGTTCAGGCAGACGAGCAGGTGCAGATCGCGCGAGACCTCGCGGCCGCCGGCGATCCGCACTACCCCCAGATCTTGCTGATGAAAGCGATCGTCGAGGATGAACAGGGAAATACAAGCGAAGCAAGAAACCTCTACGATGAAATCGTCCAGAACCACGCTACTTCGGACGCACTCCCGTTGGCGTTGCTCGGCCTGGGAGAAACCGAAGCCGCTCTGAAGGAGCCGGTGCTCTCGCTCGAGGCCTACCAACGCCTTGTCACAGACTACGACTCGTATCAGATCGAGTCCTACCCCTCACGGAAGCAGGTGCTCGAGTCACTGCTCTTCCGATCCGATGAATCGCTCGCGTCGGGATATCCGTTCGACGCGATCGAATACGCCCGTTTGGGCGAAACGCTCTACGAAGATCAGCGGATCCCCGGCGATGTGTATCTGGCACTCGCGGTCGCCCATGAGGGGGCTGCGGAGTCGCTGCTTGGGCGTCCAATCGAGGATGTGAAAACCTTACTCGGGCTGGACCCATCCGCTCGTGCCGAGGTTCAGCGTCATCTGATCATCGCCGCGACCAACTTCAGTCTCCATGCCGAGCGACATGTCGTGACGAACCTCCCCATGTTCGCCAGCTCGCTCTGGCGTTCCGCAGACCTGTTCGATCGTGCGGGTGATCAGCCCGAAGCGATCAACGCTTTTCAGACCTATGCCAAATCGATGCCGTCGGACCCGCGTTATGCCGAGGCGTTATTCCGTCAGGCAGAGGCATTGAGGGCGATGGGGGACTTCGCCGCCGCTGCTGATGTCTACAAGGGACTGATCGAAGCCAAGGAAGAGAATGCGAACGCCGATGTCGGCGCGCTTGCGGATGCGAGCCATGTCCCGCTTGCCCAGGCGTATCTCTATGACGAGGACCCGGAAAATGACGCACAGGCAGAATCGCTACTTGTGAACGCGATCGATGGTTCTATGGGGACGAACGATACCCAGCTCTTCCGCGATGCCCTCCTGGAACTCGCCGGGCTCTACGACCGCACGGATCGTCCCGAACGAGCGATCGAACGCTATGACGAGTTCCGCAACCGTTTCCCCGATGATCCGGAGACCGCGTCGGTCGTGTTCCGGCTGGCGGATGCGCACCGCCGGTTGGGCGATCTGATCGAGGATTCGCTAAACCAGCCCATGCCCGCGGCGGAACGAAACCGGCGGACGGTTGAAATGAACGATCACCGACGGGACGCGATCAAGCGATATGACGACGCGATCGCCCTGCTGGGTGCCCGGCACGCCTCGGCGATGGGTATCTTTGAGTCCATCGCACTCCGCAACGCGCATTTCTATCTGGGCGATTGCGCCTTCGATCTCGGCGATTACGAGCAGGCCATCAACTATTACGACCGTGCCCGGGATCGCTACGGCGACGATCCTGCCTCGCTCGTCGCGATGGTGCAGATCGTCAACGCATACATCAAGATCGGTCAGATTGGCCGTGCCCGCACGGCCAACGAGCGAGCCAAACGCTTCTACGCGATGATGCCCGACGAGGTTTGGGACGATCCGACGCTCCCGATGGACCGCGACGATTGGGAGCGTTGGCTCGAATCGAGCACGGAACTCATCGCCAACGCGTCACCCTGAGCGTGTTTTTTGCGCACAGTGTGGAGAAATCCGCGCCAGTGACCGATAACCCACTCAGCACCACGAACGGGAACGGAGTCCCGGGTGTCTGGAAGTGAGGGTCACGGATGACCGCGCCTGAGTCGCACACAGAAAAACAAGAACAGACCGCCATGCTCAAGTCTCGGCTTGAGTCCCTGCTTGATGAGGCGGGCATGCTGGTCGATCAGTTGCAGGCAGTCGGTGCCGAGCAGCGTCACGCCGTCGAATCCGGTCAGGTTCAGCAGATCGTAGAAGTCGTCGCCAAGCGTGATCCAATCGTGCAATCCATGATTCGTGTCGGCGAAGAACTCGGTGCATTCATCGAGGATCCGACGACCAAGTCTGCGCTGAGCGAGCAGACCCTGAGCAGTGTGCTCCTCCGTATCGCAGGGTACGAGCACACTATGAAGCGTCTACGCGAGCAGGACGCGAAGGACCAGGTTTTGATGGAGCAGACCCGCGACAAGCTCGCCGCTCAACTCGCGGGGATGGGCTCAGGTAAGTCGGCCCTGCGTGCCTATTCCTCAAAGTCCACGCCTCCAAACCCGATCATGCAGGATAAGAGAGGGTAATCATGAGTGAACGCATGATGCAACTTGTTCCTGAGATGGCCGCCGAGGGCGGCGGGGCTGGTTCACTCTCGCCGACGGATCTCGCGGAACTCATGTCCGCGTTTACAGAGGTCACCAGCAAGCTTGAGCACACCCATGCCCAGCTCCGCGGCGAGGTTGCCCGCCTGAACGCAGAACTGCGTGATGCGAACGAGGCGCTCCAGCGTTCGCGTCGTCTGGCCGCTCTGGGGGAGATGGCCGCGGGGATATCCCACGAGATCCGAAACCCGCTCGGTTCGATCAAGCTCTACGCGAGCATGCTCCATGAGGATCTCGAGTCACTCCCCGAGCAGAGGCAGGTCGTCGAGAAAATCGGGCGTGCTGTTCGGGGGCTCGACGAGATTGTTGGTGATGTACTGAGTTTCGCCAGAGAGACCAACACGAAGTTCGTGGCATGTGAAACAGCACCGATCATCGCGCAATCGCTTGAGGCGTGCTGCGCAGAGATTGCTGGGGCAGTCGTGCTTGAGGTACCCAAGGGGTCGATTGAGCTCGAGTGTGATCCGTGCCTGCTGCAACAAGCGCTCGTCAATGTGCTCCGCAATGCGGGAGAAGCAAACCGGCTCTCGGGCGGTGATCAGATCGTCATTTCTGTCGAACTCGCACGCCTCATGCGTGAAGACCGGTCAGAGGATGCGATCGCGGTTACGGTCTCGGACAGGGGCGATGGCATCCCCAGTCAGGTCATCGAACGCATGTTCAATCCATTTTTTACAACCCGCGAGGCGGGGACCGGGCTTGGGCTTGCGATCGTGCACCGCATCGTTGATGCGCACCGTGGATCGGTGGAAGTTGGAAATCATGATGCCCACCCCGGCGCGTGGGTGCGGATCACAGTTCCCGTGCGGCAGCCCGTTGTGGTGACGCGGGGCGAGTTGAATCAGTCAAATGATATTCGGGCGGCCGTCCCAAACGCGGGCGCATCCCCAAGTGTGATGAGGTAAGCGGATGACACGGACTGTACTCGTGGTGGATGATAAAGAGATGATGCGTGATTCTGTCGGGTCAATCCTGACCCGCGCGGGGTTCAGCGTTCGGACTGCCAGCGATGCTCGCAGTGCCCTGAGTGAGATCGCATCGCGTCGTCCGGACTGCGTTGTCACCGACCATAACATGCCGGGCATGACCGGGGTGGAGTTGGTCGCTCAGGTCAATGCACACGACGACGAACTCCCTGCCATCCTGATGACCGCTTTCGGTTCCATTGAGATCGCGGTGCAGGCAATGAAGAATGGCGCGTACGATTTTATCACCAAGCCATTCGAGGGTGATGAGCTCATTATCGCAGTGAAGCGTGCGATCCAGCACGCCTCGGTTGTTCGCGAGAACGCGATCCTCAAAGCCAGTACCAGCACGGACGGGCAGCGGTCCGGGCTCGATCGGCTCGTTGGCGAGTCCGATGCGATGCGCAAGGTTCGCGAACAAGTTCGTGCCGTTGCGTCCAGCCATGGCACTGTGCTTGTGACTGGTGAGAGCGGGGTAGGCAAAGAGGTCGTGGCGCGTGCCGTGCACGATCTGAGCCCACGCGTGACAAACCCGTTCCTCGCCGTAAACTGCGCGGCATTGAATGAGAGCCTCCTCGAATCCGAACTCTTCGGGCACGAAAAGGGCGCGTTCACCGGTGCTGACAAGCTCCGCAAGGGACGGTTCGAACTCGCGAACGATGGTACGCTACTCCTCGACGAGGTCAGTGAGGTTTCTCCTCAAATCCAAGCAAAGCTCCTGCGTGTGTTGCAGGAGCGTGCGTTTGAGCGTGTCGGGTCGAGCACCACAATCGGTGTGGATGTTCGCATCGTCGCCACGAGCAATCGTGACCTGCCCCATGCGGCATCGATGGGCGAGTTTCGCCAAGACCTTTTTTACCGACTCAATGTCCTCCCCATCACGATACCGCCGCTGCGTGAGCGATCGGGAGATGTTGAGGTGCTCTCACAGCATTTCATCGACCAGATCGCCCAGAGGGATGGACGCCGATCCATGAGCTTCGATGACGAAGCACGCCGACTCATGGACGAGTATGGGTGGCCGGGCAATGTGCGTGAGCTGCAGAATATCTGCGAGCGTGCGGTGGTGCTCAGCGATCCCAAATCAAGCACAATCCAAGCGTCGCTCGTTGAACCATGGTTGATGTCCTCCCGCCCTGCACTCAAGGCAACGCCTCTGCGAGCCGGGAGTATGAATGGTTCGCCCGTGAGTTCCATGACGGAGCCCAAGCCCATCCATCATCAGGCGGCATCGCAGAACGGTGTCGCACAGCAAGCTCAGCCATCGATTGCATCGATTCTCCCGGGAGACCGAACCCTCGCGGATATCGAGCGAGAAACAATCGTGGCGACGCTCCAGCGGTTCAATGGGCATCGTCAGAAAACAGCGAAGGCGCTCGGGATTGGTGTCCGGACACTCGGTTTGAAGCTCAAGAAGTGGAAAGAAGAGAGTCTGGTGTCGCAGAGTCTGTAAGACCCATTCGGCACGCGGGTTGCGAATACCCATCTGGAGTCCATGATGATCAGCGATTTATCCACAGCCGGTGCACTGCCAGCCCTTGAGAAGATGTTTCTCTTCTCAGGCCAGCGTCAGCGTCTCATCGCGCAGAATATTGCGAACATCGATACCCCCAACTATCAGGGGGTCGACGCGGATCCGGTGGCTTTCCAACGGGCACTCGGGCAGGCGATCGATAAGCGGAAGGCAAAGAACGGAGGTGCTTCAGGCGAACTCGATCTTTCCAGATCCAGCGAGGTCCGCATGGTGGGAGGGAGGATGCAGATCAACCCCCAAACACCGATTGAGGGCGTCTTGTTCCAGGATCGGAACCATCGAGACTTGGAAGTACTCATGCAGGACATGGTGGAAAACGCCACCATGTTCAGGATCGCAGGTGACCTGATGCGGAAAAACCAGTCTCTGATCCGAGGCGCGATCGCACAGCGTGTGATCTGATCAAAGGGATAATCAATGTACGGCTCACTCGACATCTCAACCTCAGGCATGATCGCCCAGCGGACCCGTATGCAGGTTATCGCTGCGAATCTTGCGAACATCAATACTCTGGAAAACACTCAGGGTGAGTATGAGCCATACCTGCGCCGTGCCGCAATGCTCGAACCCGCCGGACATCCGGATCAGCCGCAGGGCGTTCGGGTTGCGACCATCGATATCCAGGAGGGTGCCCTGCGTGAGCGCTCGATGCCTGGTCATAAGTTCGCTGATGAGAACGGGATTGTCATGGTCCCGGACATTGATTCGACTACGGAATGGGTCAACGGACTTCAGGCCTCTCGTGCGTACGAGGCAAATGTGGCTGCGGCCGAAACCATGAAAACGATGGTGGCACAAGCATTGCGACTGCTCGCATGATAAACTGATATAGAGCACACCCCATGAGCGACCCACTCGGACTCATCCAGAATACCGGCGGCACCCACAACTTGCCGAACCCCGCACTGCGGAATATGCAGGGGAAGGGGAGTGGTCCGGACTTCAAAAACATGCTTATGAAGAATCTGAACGAGGTCAACTCGTTGCAGAAAGACGCTTCAGAAGCGGCGCAGGACCTGATCACGGGGAAGCGGAACGACCTCGAAGGCGTTGTCGCGGCGACCGAGAAGGCAGAAACCGCGTTCAAGATGCTCCAGGCGATGCGAAACCAGGTGATGGAAGCCTATGACGAGATCAAGCAGATGCGTGTCTGATAGGCGTTGGTGATCTCTGCAGAGCGCAAACCCTGCACAACCGAGCAGACTTGAAGAAAAAGATGCGTTCGTCCGCACGGGTTATCAAGCCGCGCGCGCGCTTCGGCCGATGTTGCAGGTCATCAGCGCGAGATTCGCGCGTGAGGAGTGCAAGGATTGCGCTCCACGAGGCAGGAGGCCGTTGAGGAATGGATCGTTTTCGTCAGGTAATCGCGCAGATCTCTGAGCAGTATGCGAAAATGGGTGCATCGCAGAAGCTCCTACTCGCGTCGCTCGCCGTCATCGCGACGATGACCCTGTTCCTCGTCTCCCAGTATGCTGCTAAGCCGTCAATGGTTGATCTGGTCCCCGCAAGCGGGGAAGTGGATACCGTCGGGATCCTTCAGAACGCGGGGTACAACGCGGAGGTTATCGACGGCAAAGTCGTGGTCCCTCAAGGGCAGCAGCGTGCAGCCGTTTCATACCTCACGCAGACTGGGCAGCTCCCCGGTGATACAACGCTCCTTTTCTCCAATCTGATCGGGTCACAGGACTGGAAGGCTTCGAGTGCTCAGCACCGTCAGCAGTATTTCATCGCATTGCAGAATGAGCTCTCGGGCATCATTACGGACTTCCAAGGGGTCTCCAAGGCGAGTGTGATCCTCGATGTTCCGCAGACAACAGGGCTCGGGCGAGCCGCTCGACCTGCAACGGCCTCAGTAACCGTGTTCACCGGTGGGCTCGGTGGGGTGCCTCAGGACATGGTTGATGCGGTTGCGAATCTCGTCTCTGGAGCGGTATCCGGGCTTGTGCCCAGCCGTGTGAAGGTGATTGATGGCTCGACCGGTCGCGCTCGCACAACCAGCGATGACTCATCGAACTCTTCGGGGCGGTATCTCGAGTACGCCGCTGAGGTCGAGAAGCACGCACGGGAAAAGATCGAAGAGCTTTTCGGGCACATCCCAAACGTGATTGTCTCTGTGACCGCACATGTAGATATCACGAGTGTGCAATCGACGGAGAATCTCTATACCCCCAAGGATGAGGGTACGGTCGCGGTACTTCAAAGCGAAACCAAGAACGATTCATCATCACGACAGGCGAACCGTGGGGCAGAATCGGGGGTTCGCTCCAATCAGGCCGTTTCGATCAATACCGGTGGCGGGACTGGAACGAGCACCGAGACCGGGTCTGCGGAGACAACATTCGAGACCGCGATCGGGAACCGGACCAAGACGGTGCTGGATCCGCGTGGTATGCCTACGCACTACAGCGCCTCCGTCATCATCCCGCAGGAATACATCGTCAGCATCATTGAGGGCAGCCGACCCGCAGGGCAGGACACTGAGCCCGATCCCGTCACGGCGGATGATGCGAAGGCGTTCTTCGAGCAGTCCAAGCCGATGTTTGAAGAACTCGTACGCCCGCACCTGCTCGGTCAGACCGCGGACGGTCAGCGTGCACCGGGCGATCTTTCGCTGCAGATGGCGCCACTCGGCGCGATGTACATCGCAGGGACCATGAGTTCCAGCGGTGGGGGGATGCTGGGCACCATCACTGGTGGTGGCGGGATGCTCTCAGGCGGGCAGCTGATCGAGACCATACTTATTGGGGTGCTCGCGGCGATCTCTTTGGGCATGATGCTCATGATGGTCAAGCGTTCTGCCAAGCGTATAGAGCTGCCCACGGTTGAACAGCTCGTCGGTGTCCCTCCGGAAATCGAGGGTGGGAATGATCTCATTGGTGAGGCCGGTGAGGGTGAATCGGTCATGACCGGTATCGAGGTCGATGAGAAGCTCGTTCAGGTCCAGCAGCTGCGCGATCAGGTGTCGGAACTCGTCAACCAGGATCCGGAGTCCGCCGCGACGCTCATTGATCGTTGGACCGAACAAGTGGATCAGTCCTGACCGAGGGTAGCATACATGGCACGCAGGATGAATGAACCATTCCCAACCGATATCAGCGAGCTCAGCGGCGTTGAAAAAGCAGCGATCCTGTTGCTCGCGATCGGTCCCGATGCCGCCTCGAGCATCCTGAAGCATCTTGC
Organism: Phycisphaerales bacterium; assembly: GCA_965216865.1. Taxonomy (GTDB): domain Bacteria; phylum Planctomycetota; class Phycisphaerae; order Phycisphaerales; family UBA1924; genus UBA1924. The sequence goes on along the minus strand of OZ244206.1, from coordinate 394,112 downwards.
CCAAGAGCGGGTTGAGGAAGTCACGCGATCGCTGGCGAGCCTTGGACGAGTGCCCGATCAGGTGCAAAACGAGGTGGTCGAGGAGTTCTACAACATTTCGATCGCATCGCAGTACGCCAACGAGGGGTCCCTCTCGTACGCGCGGATGGTCCTGCAGAACTCGCTCGATCCGACAGTTGCCGAGCGCATGCTTTCGCAGATCCAGACCCAGGTCCAGAAGACCCCATTCAGCTTTCTTCAGCGTGCAGAGAGTGACAACCTGCTCACATTCATTCAGGAAGAGCACCCCCAGACGATCGCTTTGATTCTTTGTCATCTCTCACATCACAAGGCGTCGGAGATTCTCGGCGGGCTCGCGATGGACAAGCAGCTTGAGGTCATCAAGCGTATCGCGAACATGGAGCAAACGAATCCTGAGGTCATCCGCGAGGTCGAACGAGGGCTTGAATCGCGTCTGAGCAACATGCTCATGCAGAGCATGGAAAAGGCGGGCGGCGTGCCGACGGTGTCCGAGATTCTCAATCTCACGGACCGCGCGACGGAGAAAACAATTATGGAGGGGCTCGAATCCGACGACCCAGACCTGGTCGAAGAGATCCGCAGACTCATGTTCGTCTTCGAGGACATCAAGCTCGTGAACGACAAGGGGATTCAGGCGGTACTCAAAGAAGTCGAGAACGACGAGCTTTCGCTTGCTCTCAAGACGGCGAGCGAACAGCTCAAGGAGAAGATCTTCTCCAATATGTCCGAACGAGCCGCTTCGATGGTCAAAGAAGACATGGAGTTCATGGGGCCTGTCCGTGTCTCGGATGTCGAGTCAACACAGCAGCGGATTGTGGACATTGTGCGTCGTCTCGAAGAGTCCGGCGATCTGATGATCGAGGGGCGCGGCGGCGATTCGGAAATGATCGTCTGATCTCATCAGAGGAGTTGCGCGATGGGGATGATCAAGCGAGCGGACATCGAGCGGTATACACGCGATGCCTATGTCATGAATCTCACCGACATCGAGCAGCGCGGCAAGCAGCTCATGGATTCCGCGAATACGAATGCGGCCAAGGTCGTCAAAGAGGCACAGGACGAACGCGAGCGACTTGTGAGTAACGCCCACGCGGAAGGGTTCGCGCAGGGGCAGCAGGAAGGTCACGCGGAGGGGTTTGAGCAAGGACGGCAGGAGGGGATCGAACAGGCGCGTAAAGAGCATGCTCAGGTTCTCGATCAGCTGGTAGGTATGTGGGCAGATCAACTTGGGGCGTTTGAGCAGGGCAGGGACGAGATGCTCGAAGCGGCTCGGGTGCAGGTTATTGAACTCGCCGCGGCGATCGCTCAGCGTGTCGTGCATCGATCGATCGAGCTCGATCCAAGCGTTGTGATGAGCGAGCTTGAGTCGGTGCTCTCAGCGATAACCGAGCCCACACGATTGGTCATCCGGGTGCATCCTGATGATGCCGGGGGCGTACGAGAAGAACTTCCCACGCTTGTCGATCGGTTTGCGGCGTGTGAGCATGCGCAGGTTGTGACTGACCCATCGTTGCCTAGGGGGTCATGCGTTGCGCAAACCCCTTCTGGCGGGACCCTCGACGCATCGATACACACGCAGCTCGATCGCATTATCGATGCGTTGCTTCCCAAAGGGCACACGCGAGGCGAGATCCTCGAACTCCCGAGCTCATCAGAGTCGGATATCCGCACTGATGAGGACCCCCAGGAAGACGCGGCGTGAGACTCTTCGCGTCCGAACTCGACACCCTTTCTCAGCTCGAGACCCGTGCGATCGCTGGGCGCGTTGCCAGTGTGCGTGGGCTGACGCTACTCGCGACAGATCTGCCCGTGCCCATCGGGTCGCTCGTGCGGATCGACGCGCCCGTCCAGAATGGTTTCGTCACGGGCGAAGTGGTGGGGTTCGAGGGGCGGAATACGATCATTATGCTGCTCGCGGATACAACGGGCATCATCCCCGGGGCCGTCGTTCGTCTGGATCAAGTATTCCAGGCCGCCCCGATCTCACGGCGGATGCTTGGTCGTGTCGTGAACGGGCTTGGCGAGCCGATCGACGAGCTTGGTCCGATCAGCGAGTGCGCGAACTGTGCGATCAATCCCACACCGATTGGGCCGATGCGTCGCAAACGCATCGATGAGCCCCTCCGGACGGGTGTCCGGGCGATCGACCTGATGACACCGATGGGGCGTGGTCAACGCATGGGAATCTTTGCTGGGCCGGGTGTCGGGAAATCCACCCTGCTCGGGCAGATCTCGCGGAACACGGATGCTGATGTCAATGTCATCGCGCTCATCGGCGAACGCGGGCGCGAGGTTCTTGATTTCATTCATCACGCGCTGGGGCCCGAGGGGCTCGCGCGGTCGCTCGTGGTCGTGGCAACGAGCGACGAGTCTCCACTGCTGAGGGTGCGTGCGGCGAAACTTGCCACGACGGCAGCCGAATATTTTCGTGATCGTGGTCAGGATGTGCTGCTCATGATGGACTCTGTGACCCGTTTCGCACACGCTCAGCGTCAGGTGGGTTTGAGTGTCGGTGAGCCACCGGCAACGAAGGGATATACCCCTTCTGTGTTCTCGAACCTGGCCACCTTGCTCGAGCGTGCAGGACGGGTAAACCTAGGAGAGGGCAAAACAGGTTCCGTCACGGGGTTGTACACCATCCTCGTTGAGGGCGACGACATGAGCGAGCCCATCGCGGACGCGGCACGCGGAATTCTCGATGGGCACATCATCCTGAGCCGCAAGATCGCTCACAAGGGGCATTTTCCCGCCATCGATGTTCTTGATTCAGTATCTCGTGTCAGCGGGGATGTCTCGGACAATGCCCAGATCGCGGCGCGATTGCAGCTTACCAAACTGATCGCGGAGTATCGCGAGATCGAGGACTTACTCCAGATCGGGGCGTACGCGCCGGGATCGAGTCCAGTGGCCGATACGGCAATCGATCTGATCGACCTGATCAATGAACTGCTACAGCAGAGCACCAATGAAAAAGGGAACTTTGAGCAGTCCAAGTCGCTGATGCTCAAACTCGCACTTCAATCCAATGAGATGATCCAGCAACGCAAAGTCCTCGCTGGCGTTCAGCGTCAGCAGGCACAGCAGCAATAAATCCAGAGCCGTAACGCATGCCCAGGTTTATCTTCAAACTCCAGTCAGTTCTCGACCAGCGCGTCCGCGAGGAGCGCGATCAAATGCTGGTCGTGTCAGAGCTTGAACGCGAGCGTTTGGCACTCGAATCGCGTATTCGCGGATGCCAGCAGATGATGAGCGACGAGCGTGATGAGCTCACCCAGACGCTGGGGGTGGGACAACGCGTGGACCTGCAGGCCGTCAAGATGCAGGCCGGCGCATCGCTCAGGCACAACTTCGATGCCCAGCGAGCGGTGCTCGATCTTGCGAGCGTCTTCAAGCGCCTGGAGGCCGAGCGTGCCAAACTCATGCAGGTTTCGGCCCGCCGAAAAGCCGTCGAAATGCTTCGTGACCAGCAACGGGAGGCATTCATGAAATCTCTGGAGCGAAGAGAGACGCATGAGCTCGACGAGATGAGCGTGCTGAGGCACGGTCGTGATAAAGGACATGTCGCATGAAGAGCATGAAACGGGCCATTCTGACAATCTTGATCCTGAACCTGATCGCGATTCTGGTAGGGATCGGTTGGCTGCTGAGTTCCAATCGTGTGAACAAGGATCGGGTGCTTGAACTGACGCAGCTCTTTGATGAACCGGTCCATGTCGAGCAGGCACGCATCAAGGCTGAGGAGCAGGCCGCAGCAGATGCGGAAGCCGCAAAGCCGCGTGAACTCCCGGAGGGGGCACTCAACAGCAGCGAGCGAAACCTTGTTCGAGTCGAGATGACTCAGGTTGATATGGCTCGGCTCGAACGCATGAAACGCGAAGTGGAGGATCTCCAATCGATCCTGCGACAGGAACGCGATGGGCTCAACAGCGATCGCGAGATGTTCGAGCAGGAGAAAACCGAGTTTGCGGCGATGCGTGCGCGACTCATGGCTCTTGAGGGCGGCAAGCAGTTCAAGAAAGCACTCGCAACACTGACAACGATGGACGCTCAGGACGCGAAAACCGTGCTTCAGACGATGCTCAAGGACGGCGATAAGCTGGAAGAGGTCGTTTCTTATCTCAGTGCAATGGATGAGCGGGCTCGCACCGCGATCCTCACTGAGTTCCTGAACGAGGGCGAGGATCAGTTGGCAGCAGATTTGCTCGAATCCGTACGGCTGCGTGGTCTTGAGACCGCGAATGCCGACGGAAACGAACCATGAGCATACTGACGACGACGAACTCCACACAACCTGACCCGCTGGCGACCCAGATCAAGCAGCCGGATCTGCGCACCAGCGCAGCGGATGCGCCCGGCTTCGCGCAGGTCCTGCAGGCTTTCGATCGCGACGAAGAGTCGGACACGATCCAATCCTCAACGCAAGACGACTCAGTTGTCGCTACGGAGGAAGAGCCCGAAGAAATCCGCGCGGAAACAGATGAAGACCAGGCGAACGATCCGGACGAGTCGGAGCAGGCGAGCACGAACAGCACATCGCAAGATCAGGGGCATGGTTCGACGCAGAGTCAAGACGCGGCCGATCAGACCGAGAGCCCCACAGCAACCACAGGTGCGTCAGATGCCGATGTGTCGCATCCGCCATCTTCCGGAACAGAAGGACTGGCGGCGAATAAAGATGCGATGACCCAGGCAGCTAAGCAGGAGCCAGGCGGATTCGACGCGCTCAATAACAAGAGCGATCAGGCAAAGCTCAGCATCCGTGGGCTTGTTCGGGCGATCCGTGCCGATGCATCGCAGGATTCCACAACCATCGCGGTGCAGACTCGGCTTGGCCAGGCAAACACGAAAGATCAGACGGCACAGAATCCTCCTGTGCCTCAGCAAGAAGCCACCACGCAAGCTGTCCAGTCCGAAAAGACACCACATATCAAAGCGAGCGATCCGCGTGATGCGCTCAGTGACACGCCGCCCATTTCCGATCGGGCTGAAGCGGATTCAAAGCGGACGCCGAGTGTGCCCGGAGCGTATCTGACACCGGCGAAGTACGCACCTACAGAGCAGGCACGCGTTGACACGACGCAGGTCCAATCAAGCCGTGCAGATGCTTCGGTCCAGCCCACGACCACCAGAACGACCGAGCCGGTGCGAACGGAAGCGCTCCACTCGGTCGCTCGCGCTGAAACACTCTCCAGAGTCGAAGGCGCCCTGACGGCGCGGGCTGTGAGTGGTGTTGAAGCTGCACAAACGCGTGTTGGGGCAGAGCAAAGCAACGGGCGATTGGAGCAGTCGCTCAAGCCCATCAAGAGCGATCAGCAGGCTCTCCAGTCAAAGGTCATCGCTCAGGTGCAGCGTGGGTTGGCATCTCTGATGCGTTCCACAAACGGCGAGATGACTCTCCGTCTGACACCACAACGACTCGGTGAACTGAAAATCGAACTGAAGCGGTCTGGCGAGCAACTCTCCGTTCGATTGACTACCCAGAACGCTGAGGCTCGTGATCTTTTGAGTTCGGGAACCGATGAGCTCACCCAACTCCTCCGCGCCAAGGGCGTGGATGTTGAGCGAGTGCATATCGAACATCAGAACGAGAACACGCAGGGGCAGGGCACATTCGATCTCGATCAGCATGCGCATCAGGATCAGACTCGCGAGCAAGGAAACGCTGCGCACCAGCCGAACCCCATTCGGGGGGAAGCGGTAGACAGCATCTCAGATGAAGAATCACAGCGTGATGGGATCTGGACAGAACTTGGACTCGACGCGATCGCCTAAGAAAAGGTATCAACCATGAGCAGTATCGACAGTATTGGTTCAAGCTCGAATGTCACGACCTCGACAGACGCTTTCAGTGCACTCACCAGTGGCGAGTTCCTGCAAATCATCTTTACTGAACTCCAGAACCAGGACCCGCTTGAACCAAACGATACATCCACGATGCTCGATCAGCTCTCTACACTGCGTGCGATCGAGTCGGATACGCAGATGGTTGATTCGCTCTCATCGCTTGTGAATCAGACAGAGTTCGCGGCAGCATCGTCTCTTATCGGTTCGCTCGTCTCTGGCATCACGCTCGACAACCGTCGGGTCGCGGATCTTGTCGTTTCCGTGTCGAACACGCAGGACGGGCCGGTTCTCAACCTCTTCGACGGCTCACGCATGTTCTTCGGCAATGTCGACGAGGTGGTTGGTCCGATCGATCAGCCGAACCCGGACGACGATCTGAACAACGACGATGATGACGACAACAACAATGACGACGATGGGAACAACAACGGCGGAGGAAACACCATCACGCCCAATCTCGGCGAGGTTGATACTGATGGGCTGAACCAGGATTCCGTCAATACCGACAACGGGACGACCCCGGTTCAGAAAACCGTTTCCAATGACGTTTGAGTAAACCCCGTCATGTCACCCGATCAGATTCAACTCCTCAGAGCGCTCGGCAGCGGTGTACGCCCGGTCGATCTTGGAGAGGACGCCCGCGTCAATGATGATCGATTCGGGACCATGCTTCACGAAGCGGTCCATGGAAGAGCGCGAACAGAGCTCGGGGTGACCTTTGCGCCTAACGCTTCGGGGATGTTTGATTCCACTCAGAAAGACCGCATCGCCCGTGCAATCGATCTCGCGGCAGCCGCGGGAAGCGAGCATGCGCTGATCCTGCACGAGCGGCACTCGCTGCGCGTCGATGTGCGCAATCGTGTCGTGCTCGAAGCGCCCGAGCTTGAAGGGATGCGCACCGTCACAGGCATCGACACGTTTGTGAGCGCACAAGTCCCCGCACAAGAAGATGATGCGATGATTTCACAACCCAGTGCACGGGGTGAGCTCAGTCCGGCACGCGTTGTGCGAAACGCGTCGTTGATGCGGACGCTTGCAGATGCGCAACCGATGCATGATTCGTAACGATCGCCGAGCACATCGCAAGTGATGTTTCGGCAATAGGAAGGATTCTATATGGCTCTCTCCAGTGCGCTCTTCACCGGCCTGACCGGGCTCAACGCTCAATCCGCTCGGCTCGATGTCATCGGTAACAATGTTGCCAATGTCAACACCACCGCGTTCAAGAGCTCACGCATGATGTTCGAATCACTCTTCTCCCAGAACCTCGGGTTCGGTACGAGCCCGAGTGAGATCCGGGGTGGTGTCAACCCTAAGCAGATCGGGAACGGCGTTGGCATCGCAGGCATCCAGCGCGACTTCACCCCATCGAGCTTCACAGGCACCGGTGATCTTCGCGATATGGCGATCGATGGTCAAGGGTTCTTCCTTGTGCAGCAGAACGGATCAACCTTCTATACCCGGGCAGGGACATTCCGGCAGGATTCAGACGATAACCTGGCAACCGTAACCGGCGAGAAGCTTTTGGGCTATGCGGTTGATGACGAGTTCAACATCTTGACCGGGCAGCTCGTTCCGATCAATATCCCCGTCGGCAAGCAGACCATTGCCGAAGCGACACAGAACATCGCGATTGTCGGCAATCTGAATAAGGATGGCGATATCCCAACGCAGGGATCGATCATCGATCTTCTCGCTTCCGCAACAAGTGGGCTGCTCACCACCGGCGGCGGTTTCATCAACTCGACGACACCGATGACGAGCATTGAAGACCCTGATCTGCCGGGCTCTGGCACTGCGGCATTCTCGGCCGACCAGACCATCCGCCTCCGAGGCACCAACGGTGCATCACGCGGCGGCACCGACCTGCCCGATTCGGATTTCACGATTACCGCGACCACGACCGTCCAGGATTTCATGGACTTCCTCACGGCCAGCCTTGGAATTCAGACAACCGGTAGCGCCAACCCAGATGGAAACACACCGGGCGTTACGGTCGACAGTGCGACCGGGATCATTACCATCGTGGGAAACACTGGTGAGGTCAACGACCTGACCATCGCGGATGGTGATCTTGAGCTGCTCGATACAGACGGTAGTTCTCTGGGAGCGCCATTCACGACAGACAAGTCGGCTGCGGCGGACGGCGAGAGTGTCCGGACCACCATCGTTGGGTATGACTCGCTCGGCGCAGAAGTCACCGCGAGCGTCACGATGGTTCTCGACTCCACACCCGACGCGGGACCCATCTGGCGATACTACATCGATTCAGAGGATGATGCCGGTGCGGGAATGGCGCTGAGTACCGGGACACTCCAGTTCGATAACAACGGACAGATCGATCCCGACAGTTCAGAGCTGTCCCTCACGATCGACCGCAGTGATACCGGTGCTGATCCGTTGCTGAGCTGGACGCTGCAGTTTGATTCTGAGAGTGGGAGCACCACATCACTCGCCGCCTCGCCGTCGAGCATGATCGGTCTGACGATCGATGGGTTGCCTCCGGGAACACTTGAGTCCTTCGCCGCCGGCGAAGACGGCGTGATCTTTGGTCGGTTCTCCAACGGCGCCGTCAAAACCATGGGGCAGGTCGTCCTTGCAAACTTCACGAACTCTGCAGGTCTGATTGACGAGGGGGGGAACCTGTTTTCAACCGGACCCAACTCCGGCCCCGCATCAGTCGCACCTCCCGGGACCCTGGGGATCGGTTCGCTTGTATCAGGCGCACTCGAAGAGTCCAATGTCGATCTCGGGGAAGAGTTTACGAACATGATTCTGACCTCAACGGGCTACTCCGCTTCGTCACGAGTGATCCGCACGGCCGACGAGCTCATGCAGCAGCTCCTGGTCCTGGGTCGATAACGCGGTTTCTTCGCTTGATCAGGGAGCTTCGATGATCAGCGTCACACGACTCAATGGGCGGAAGTTTGTGCTCAACTCCGAGCTCATCCGCACTATTGAGGAAAACCCAGATACGATCGTTACGCTCATCAGCGGCGAACACCTTGTCGTGCGCGAAAGCTCCAAAGAGATCATCCGACGCGTGATTGAGTACAACAGGCACCTGAGATCCCTCTCAACACCCGCCTGACCGCTTCTCCAAGGTCTGATAATCGATCGCGATCGAGTAGATTCGACTGAAGATCAACCATCCCCATCAAGGGTGGGTACCCACTCGTCGATACCTCATGTGTGTGACGGCCGCTCGGATGCAAATCCCGTCGCACGGAGGAATCTGGTGGATATCGGTACCGTCATCGGACTTGTGATCGCGTTTCTTTCAGTCGGCCTAGCTGTTGTGCTGGGGGGTGATCCGCTTGCGCTGATCAATATCCCGTCACTCGTTGTCGTGATCGGCGGAGCCGCGGGTGCCGTGATCTGTGCGTTCCCGCTCGCCAAGATCACCAAGGCGCACACCGTGATTCTCAAGTCTGTATTTAATGAAGCTCCGGACATCGAGGGGGTCATCAAAGACCTCGTCAAGTTCGCTGAAATCGCGCGTCGCGAGGGCATCCTCAGCCTCGAGAATCACATCGGGGATATGAAGGAAGAGTTCGTCGTCCGCGGGATCAAGATGGCCGTCGATGGCACTGACCCTGAGCTGATCCGAGTCATCATGGAGACCGAACTCGAAGGGGTCATGGATCGCCACATGCAGGGCAAGATGATCCTGGATCAGTTCGCTAAGTACGCTCCAGCGTTCGGTATGATCGGGACGCTGCTGGGCCTGATCTTCATGCTCGGCTCCATGTCCGATCCATCCGCGATTGGTCCAAGTATGGCGGTCGCGCTGATCACTACGCTCTATGGCGCGATCGTCGCAAATGTCTTCGCGGGCCCGCTCGGCGACAAGCTCTACCAGTGCGATCAATCAGAAGTGCTCATGAAGACCGTGATTATCGCGGGCGTAATGGCAATCCAATCTGGCGACAATCCTCGCGTGGTTGAGAGCAAGCTGCTCACCTACCTGCCGCCATCCGAACGCGATGCGTTCGGGGAAGAGCAGGCGGCCTAATACGCCCTCAGGGCGATCGCGAGGTGTGTGATGGGCAAGAAAAAGAAAGAAGCCCCAAAGGCAGAAATCCCAGAATGGGTACTCACATTCGGTGACATGATGTCGCTGCTTCTCTGCTTCTTCATTCTCCTCGCCGCATTCTCCGAGATCAAAAAACCGAGAGAGTATAAAGAGATTATCGATTCCATCAACGAGGCGATGGGCGCTAGCGGAGGTCTTGGGCTCGCCAAGCTTCTCGAGGAAGTCGATAACTCCATGGTGAGTTATGAGGACAGTCGCGCAAAGCGCGATGGCAATAAGAAAAACACCAACGAGAACACCAATCCCAGCGTCCCGGGTCAGGAATCGAAAACCACCGTCGTTCAGGAAGGTGCTCGCCACGCGATTGGTGCGAGCATCGAGTTTGAGCCGGGGAGTTGGGAACTGAGCAAGCGATCGCAGGACATCATCCGTGATCAGATCGCGCCAAAGATCCGTGGGCTCAGCTACATCTGCCCTGTGGTGGGGCACTCTTGGGGCACCGAAGACAAGAAGAGCGGGTATGGATTCGATGAGCTTGCCTACAAGCGAGCCCAGGTCGTAAAGGACTTCTTAGTCCGAGAAGGCGGAGTCGAGCCCGCGATTCTGCGGGTTGAATCGGCGGGAACCTCGGAACCGGTCGAGATCGGCGGCAGTGGAGGCCAAGGCGGCGACTCAAATCGCCGAGTTCAGGTATTCCAAACCGGTCGAACGGTGGATCAGACCCATCCAGATCCAAACTTTACTGGTGCTGGCGGGTAATCGAAGGGAGCCAACGCATGGCCGACGAAGAAAAAAATGTTGAGTCAACCGAATCGGGGGGCAAGAAGGGCGGGGGGCTCAAAACGATCGTGATCGTCGCGGTGATGATGCTGGGCGAGGCCGGTGCACTCTTCTTCCTGATGAACATGATGAATGGTCCCAGCGCTGCAGACGCGTCCCAACTCCAGGGACTCGAAGATTCCGGAGAAGCAGCACCTGTCGAGATCGAACTGATGAAGGGCCAGTTCCAGAACATGTCCACAGGGCGTGTATGGGAATGGCGTGCGGAAATCTTCCTTCGTGTCCGTCAGAAAAATGTCGCGGAGATTGAGAGCATCATGGAGCGCGACAAAGCACTGATCCAGGAGGGAATCTCCAAGATCTTCGGCCGTGCTCAGGACCGGCACCTCCGCGAACCAGGGCGTGAGACCATGACCCGTCAGATCACGACCTATCTCAACGAGATCTTCGGTGTCGATGCAGACGAGTTCCCGCTGATCGATCGCGTGCTCATTCCTGAGCTCAAGGGATTCCCCGCAGACTCCTGATCGGCGTCAGAGCCCAGATCCGATGCCTGGATCGCGCAATCGATGCGCGATCCGGTTTCTTCTGCGCGAGGTGCGCAATTTGTGAATGCCAAGCAGATCTGCGGCCGATAACCGGTCTACCAGCAATCGGAGTGATTGCTCTGCGCACCCAAGGATTGGAATCGCGATGTCTGAAGATCAAGGTACCCCGGCACCCGAAGACCAGTCCCCAGAGGAAACCCCCTCCCAGGGAGAGCAATCCGCGGGCGAGAATAGCGATTCACCGGCGGTCGGAGGGCAGCAAGAGGTGGGTGACGATTCTGAAGCCGCGGCGCTAGCCGCCGCGATGGATGCCGTTAACCAGGTGCAAGGTGTTGCTGATTCGGTAGCATCGCCGGACTCAGCACCAACGCCAGGCGATGCACGCCCATTTCAGTCTCCCGAACTCGGGGGAGATCTGGGCGCTGGGCTCAAGAATGCCATCGATATGCTCTCGGATGTCCACATGGATGTCCGTATTGAACTCGGGCGGACGAATATGTATGTCGAGGATGTCCTCCGTCTCAACGAAGGTGCGGTCGTGGAGCTCGATAAGCTCGCGGGTGATCCCGTTGATGTCTTCGTCAACGACCGTCGCGTTGCAAAGGGTGAGGTACTCGTGCTCAACGATATGTTCTGCGTGCGCATTAACGAGGTCATCGATATCGCCCAGGCCGATCAGTAAATCAGTCATATGTGACCACGAGCGGGGGACCCGCTCGGCAGCAGCCAGGATGGCGACATGCATATTCACCCGCGCACAGTTGTGCTCAGTCTTCTATTCTTTGCGTCCAGCACCCTCGCGCAGCTCGGACCAAGCCCAAGCGAGATCCCCACGCGTCCTGCAGCAACGACTACGCAGGATCAGGTCGTGGATTCCGACAGCGCCCGCGTGCGTCCAGCCATCGATGAGCTGCTTATGGCTCGTGCCCGAGAGGGCACCGATCCGGTGTCCAATACCGTTGAGGTTCTTCCCGCATCGGGCACCCTCCGCAATGATCTTAGAGCGAGCGAGCCAACGCTCATTGCCGGGGCTTCGGCGAGCACTGAACAGGCCACCGATGAGTCTCTTTCAGGCACATCATCGCTCCCGTCGCTCGGAGATGGTTGGGGCCAGACCATCATCGCGCTCGGTGGTGTCCTACTGCTGATCTTCGGGGTAGCTCAAGTGTTCAAGCGGCTTGCTCGTTCACAGGGCGGGCTGGCTGGGAAGATCGGTGCTGGCGGGAACGCGCCCTCTGGTATCATCGAAGTCATCGGGCGATACCCTATTACAACGGGGCTCACTCTCGTCGTGCTCAAGTTTGATCGACGCGTCCTGCTCATTGCGAGCAGTTCTGCAACCCGAGGCAAGCACGCCAAGAGCGCCAGCATGCAGACGCTGTGCGAACTCAGTGACCCTGAAGATGTCGCGTCGATACTTCTGAAGGCGCGAAGCGCAAGCGGTGAATCGATTGCGCATTCCTTCGAGCGGGCGCTACAGGACGCGGATGATTTTACGGATGAGTCGATCTACCGCTACGACGAACCGTTGCACACCACTCAGCGTGCCAGAACGCCCCGCGCGACGCCGCCGAGAACCATCACGAGTGACGAGGGGGATCGAGCAGAGCTCTGGTCCGGAGGTGCGGACGGACAGGCCGCGGCGAAAGTCCTCCGTGAACGCCTCGCGGCGATGCGGCCGGGAGCCCGAACCGCATGAGCCGAGCCGCGATTATTCTGGTCTCGATAGTGACGCTGCTGTTTGCCTGCAGCGTTTCGAGTGCGCAGGGGCTCGGTCCTGCTGTTCCCTCGTTCAGCGACACCGGAGCGGGTTCTGACTTGGTGGGAGTGCTCGGCGGCGGCGAGGATATCAACCCGCTCACGGTTCTTCGAGACGCGGGAAATCTGATACAAGGGGCCAGCAACACCGGGAACGCGATTCAAGGCGGCAGCAGTGCCCAGAGCGAGGGCGGGATTTCCGTTGCGCTCAACATCATGTTGCTGCTCACGGTCATCGCGCTCGTGCCATCGGTCATGCTGATGACCACAAGCTTTGTGCGCATTATGGTCGTTCTCGCATTGCTCCGGCAGGCAATGGGGACCCAGTCACTGCCCCCGGCGCAGGTCATCACCGGGCTCGCACTGTTCATGACGGCGCTCGTGATGAAGCCGACGGTTGATCGGATCTGGAGCGAAGCAGTCGTCCCGTATCAGAATGGCCAGATATCAGATGTCGATGTGCTCTGGGATCGTGCTTCAACCCCAATGCGGGATTTCATGTTCGATCAGATCGAAGCCACAGACAACTGGTCGAGTCTCTTCATGATCCTCAACTACCAGGGTATCGATACGAGCGAGCCCGAGAAGATTAAACGCTCCGATGTCTCCACGATCTCCTTGATCCCCGCATACATGCTATCGGAGCTCAAGGTGTCATTCCTGATGGGTTTCAGGGTTTACCTTCCATTCCTCGTGATTGATATGGTGATCGCGTCACTGCTGATCTCTATGAGCATGATGATGCTCCCGCCGGTGCTGATCTCGTTGCCGTTCAAACTCATGCTGTTTGTTATGGTTGATGGCTGGTCGCTTATCGTCGGGTCACTGCTCGAGAGCTTTGTCAGAGAGGGAGACGCGATCCGAGCCAGCACCACGACGGCGATGCTTCTCCCGATCCTGCTTCTCGTGCGAATCCGCGAACCCGGCGCGAACCCGGCGTTTGAACTCAATGAACCAAACCCTTGGAGATGGCGATGCAGTATGACGAGTCATCGATCGAACTGATCCGACAAACGCTCATGGTGACGCTCAAAATCGCCGTGCCGTTGCTCATGGCGGGGATGCTCATCGGGCTGCTCATCAGTTTGTTCCAATCGATCACATCGATTCAGGACCAGACCCTGACCTTCGTGCCCAAAATCGTTGGGGTGATCGCGATCGCGATCCTCCTTCTCCCGTGGATCATCGGGTCGATCATCGTGTTCACGGCCGAGATGCTCCAGCTCTTCTGATTGACCGGGGGGGCGATGCCCGACTTGACGCCCATCCTGACGCACGCGTTTCCGTTCATGCTGGTTCTGACCAGAATCACGGGCGTGTTCCTTTTTACCCCTTTGCTCACGAGTCAGAGCATCCCGCGTTCATTCAAGACGCTCCTCGCTTTTTCATTCTCGCTCGCGGTGTATCCATTCGTCCCCTCCATGGCGATACCGCTCGATGTAACACTCACCCAACTCGTCCCGCTCATGTTCTCTGAACTGCTGATCGGGGTCGTCCTCGGGTTGATCATGGGGATCCCTATGGTGGCCATCCAGATGGGTGGGTACATGATGGGGTATCAGATGGGTCTCTCGTTGGCAGAGTCTTTCAACCCCGAACTCGACACAAACTCAAGCGTGATCGGTCAACTCCTTTTCTACCTCAGCATCTTCATCTACATCGGGGTCGGCGGATTTGAGATTGTCTTTGTAACCCTCGCGGACTCATTCCACACAATCGGGTCCGGGACCTTTACGATCGCGGATACACCGCTCAATCTACTGATCGATGTCATCAACTCCGGTTTCGAACTCGCACTTCGCGTGGCGTCTCCGATCCTTGGGGTCATCTCGATGCTCCTGATCGCGATGGGATTCATTATGAAAACCATGCCGCAGATCAACATCATGAGCATCGGATTCGCGATCCAGATTATCACGGGGCTTGCGACCCTGATGCTGCTGATTGGCATCATCGGGACCGTAGCCGGCGACGAGATTCTCTCAGTTCTGACGCTTGTTCAGGAATGGGTCCAGAGCTTCTCCAGGAGCGCACATGGATGATCTTGGTGAAAGAACCGAGGACCCGACGGCCCGCAAGCTCGATCAGGCCCGCCAGCGAGGGCAGGTCCCGAAAAGTCAGGATCTTTCCGGGGCGATCACGCTCCTTGGGGCGTTGCTCATCTTCGTTGTGCTCGGCTCCAGCGTCGCGGCTATGTTTGACCGAATTCTGCGGAAGGCCCTGAGCGGTGAGATCTCGGCGGATATTCGTTCCACCGATAGCATCGCTGCCGCGGTGAAGATTGTCGCGTACGACGCGATTGTGGTGCTTCTCCCGATCATGGTGCTGGCGGCGATCGTTGCGTACATTGCGAACTTCATCCAGGTCGGGTGGTTGATCTCGGCGGAACCCATCCGGCCAAAGCTGAGCAAGCTCTCTCCACTCGCGGGAATCAAGCGGATCCTCGGAGTCCGTGCGTTGGTGAAAACGGTCGTGAACTCACTCAAGCTCACGGCGATGGCCACCGTCTCGACCCTATTCATCGTCGCGAACCTGGATTCAATCGCCGCGATGCCCAAGCTCACGCCCGCAATCGCGCTCATCGAGGTGCTCCGCCTGATCTTCATGCTGGCCATAGTCCTCGTTCTGCTGCTCATTTTCATCGCACTGATCGATTACATCTATCAGCGATGGCAGCACACCAAGGACCTGCGGATGACCAAGCAGGAGGTCAAGGACGAACGCAAGACGATGGAGGGCGACCCGCTGATGAAAGGCAAGCATCGTCAGATGGCACGCGAGATCGTGATGCAGCAGATCGGCAAAGCTGTTCCGGATGCGGATGTCATCGTGACGAACCCCACACACTTTTCCGTTGCGATCAAGTACGACCCGGAAACCATGGGAGCGCCGCGGGTGACGGCGAAAGGCGCTGACCTGATCGCATTTCGCATTCGTCAACTCGCTCGTCAAAACGAGGTTCCGATCGTTGAACGCCCACCATTGGCGCGAGCGCTCTACTGGGGGACAGATGTGGGGCAGGAGATCCCCATCGAGCACTACGAAGCGGTTGCGGAACTGCTCGCGTATGTCTACAGGATCGATACCCGGGCCCAACAGAAGTTCGAACGACAAACGCGAGACCAATCGCGTGCAAACACGCCCGCTGGGGTGTAACCTATCGGTGACAGGATGTCACTCATAAACAGGTGCAGGAGGCACCGAACCGTTGGCTGAAAACCAGTCCAACTCGATCGCGCTCCCCGCATGGGTGCTCAGAATCGCCGATGCGAAAGGGGTTATCGTTCCCATCGGGTTCGTGATGCTGCTCGGGGTGCTGCTCGTGCCGCTGCCCCCGGCGATGCTCGATGTCCTCATCTCCATCAATATCTCGCTGGGCGTGATCGTGCTCCTCACCACGCTCTATATGCGTCGCCCCCTCGAGTTCTCAGTTTTTCCCTCACTGCTGCTCGCGACGACGCTCTTGCGGCTCGTGCTCAATATTGCATCGACTCGGCTCATTCTGACCGCGGACGCTTCGAGTCCGGAACAGGCAATGGGCGTCGCGGGACGAGTGATTAGCGCCTTCGGGAGCTTTGTCGCGGGCGACTCGCTCTTCGTCGGTGTCATCATCTTTTCGATCCTGATGATCGTGCAGTTCATGGTTATCACGAAAGGTGCAGGGCGGATCGCGGAAGTCGCGGCACGCTTCACCCTCGATGCGATGCCCGGCAAGCAGATGGCGATCGACGCAGAACTCGCCAACGGCATGATCTCTGAGGATCAGGCCCGCTCCCGACGCGATGAGATCGGGCGAGAAGCAGATTTCTACGGTGCGATGGATGGTGCATCAAAGTTCGTCAAGGGCGATGCAATCGCGGGCATCATCATTACCGCCGTCAATATCCTCGGGGGTTTCGCCGTTGGCACGATCGACCGGGGTTGGCCCGCTGGGCAAACCGCGGAGGTATTCACCCGCCTCACCATCGGCGATGGTCTCACATCCCAGGTTCCGAGTTTCATCATCTCGATGGCCGCCGCGCTCATCGTGACCCGGTCGGGGGATAAGAACAACCTCGGGACCGAACTCACATCCCAACTCACCGCCCAGCCGATGGGGCTGCTGATCACATCCGGATTCCTTGGTGTTCTTGCATTCACTCCATTGCCCACGCTCCCATTGCTTGTTACAGGTATTGGGATCGGTGCGATCGGGTACGGGATGATGCGGACGACCAGGTCCAAAGCCCAGCAGGCACTCGAAGAAGAGATCGCACACGCTCCATCGAACGCCCCGGAACCGCCTCCTATCGAAGACCTGCTCAAAGTTGATGTGCTCGAGCTTGAAGTTGGATACGGGCTCGTTCCGTTGATCGATACAAGCCAGGGCGGAGATCTACTCGATCGAATCAGTGCGGTTCGACGCCAACTCGCGGTCGAGTTGGGGCTTGTGATGCCTCCGGTGCGCATCCGCGACAACATGCAGCTTTCACCCGGCGAGTACAATGTCAAAATCCGAGGAAACACCGTCGCGAATGGCTCTGTCGAACCTGGAAAACTACTCGCGATGGATTCCGGGCTTGTATCGCAGCAAATCGATGGCATCCCCACGAAGGAGCCGGCGTTCGGGCTTGATGCGATGTGGATCGATGGGCAGCAGCGGCAGCGTGCCGAGGCGCTCAACTACACCGTCGTGGACCCTACGAGTGTGCTCGCAACGCACATCACAGAACTCGTGAAGACTTACGCAGATGAACTTCTCACACGCGAAGAAGTGAACAATCTCCTCGAGGGGCTCAAAGAGAAAGCCGGGAAACTCGTCGAGGAGACCATCCCCGCGGTGATTAAGACTGGGGAACTCCAGAAGATCCTTCAATCGCTCTTGCGTGAGCGTGTCCCCATACGCGATATGGAAAGTGTGTTGGAAACGCTCGCAGATTGGGGCACGAAGACGAAGGATCTTGATGTCCTTGTGGAGTATGTCCGCAACGGTCTCCGCAGAACAATCTGCGCGATGTACGCCTCAACGGATGAGAACGGTGGGCAGCGATTGCTCTGTGTCACCCTCGACCCGAACCTCGAGGACCAGATCAATGCGTACATTGACCGTGGTGCCCAGGGAACAACAATGAATATGCCAGCTCGGGTCGCACGAGAAATCGCAAATCAGATCAGCAACGGGCTCCAGCAAGTCACGATGGCAGGGGGGATGCCCGTGGTGATCGCGTCGCCTCAGGTTCGACAGGCAGTTTGGCAGGTCATCGAGCCGCATGTTCCTGCAGTTGCAGTACTTGGGTACAATGAGATCGTCCCTGGGATCGATGTTGAATCACTCGCGTTGATCGAGCCGCTCGGTCAGCAGAACCAATCTCAGCAGGTGGCAACCCCCGTCGCATCCTGACACGACATCTGCAATGCACACCTTATGCACAACACAAGGTGTGGTGGTATCCCACACAGACTGCGGGTACAGTAATACCATACCCCTTTCGGTGTCCGGATTTGGGTGATTCGGCCCATGCTCTGTACCATACCAGCGATCGCCAGGACGGCTTATGAAACTCAAAACCTATACCGCGGAAACAATGGCCCAAGCGCTTGCGCAGGTTCGCAAAGAACTCGGCAAAGACGCCATGATCCTGCACACCAGGAGCTACCGTGTCGGGTCTTGGCTCGGTCTCGGCGGCAAGAACATGGTCGAGATCACCGCATCATCTCCCGCCCAGAACGCAAGGCCTCGAAAAACGAGACCCATGCCGCAGGTTGAGACGAAGCCACAAAGCGTGCCTGCGGAACATGAGGCAGAGATTGTTGTACGGCGTGGACGCACCGTGACGCGTCAGCGCATCGGCTCTGAAGCAAACTCGGAATCAGGTGTGGCAGCACCAGCTACATCCACTACCGCAGTTGAGCAACAAGAGGATGAGCGCGGACTCAACGGTCGGGATGCATTGTTCGGAGCAGACACCCCGCGTCCGCCCAAGCGTCCCGCACCAGAATCAAGGATGCCCAAACCGATCAAACCCCTGCGAGATCGGCCCGAAACACCGGGCTCGCCTGCCAAACAGATTCAAACACCGGAGCCGCAGCAAGAGAGAACGGACGAGAACGCACAACTCCGCGCCCAGCTTGAGTCCATGCAGAAGATGATGGGGCAGGTGCTCGAATCGACGCGAAAGACCGCTGTCGCGGTGAACACCGGCACCGGTTCAAACGCACTCCCCACGGGCGAGATGCCCGCGCCCTTGTTCGCACTCTACAAAAAGATGATGGACAATGATGTCAGCGCGGAGATGGCGGACCATCTCGTGGGTACTGTCCGCGATCGGCTCGACAAGTCCGAGCTCCACGACCCGATCGTGGTGCGCCAGGCCTTGCTGAGAGAGATTGAGCAGACAATCCGTACTCGATCCGAGTCACTCCTGAACATCGATCACCACGCCACTACCTCGCGTCCACGGATCATTGCTCTGGTCGGACCGACGGGCGTGGGAAAGACGACGACCGTTGCGAAGCTCGCAGCCACCTACAAACTCCGCCATCATAAAAAAGTGGGGCTCATCACCTCGGACACCTACCGCATCGCCGCCGTAGATCAACTCAAGACCTACGCCGGGATCATCGGTCTCCCGCTCCGGGTCGCGAACACCCCTGAGGAAATGAAAGACGCGATCGATGAGCTCCATCATCGCGACATCATCATTATTGATACCGCCGGGCGTTCTCAGAACAACCTGTCACGGATCGAAGAACTTGCCCAGTTTGCCACCGTTGCGTCGCCCGATGAGACCCATCTGGTGCTCTCCACGACGGTTGGGGAAAATGTCATGAGAAAGACCGCGGAACGATTCCGTGCTCTGGGTCCTGACAGGTGTATCCTTACCAAGCTCGATGAGGCAGTCACCACCGGCCCGATCGCGGGTCTGTGTGATCGCATCGGTCTCCCGTTGAGCTTTGTGACCGTGGGACAGGAAGTCCCCGACGATCTAGAGCCCGCCCGCGCCGACCGATTGGCACGATGCGTACTCGACGGCCCGGACGCCGTGCTCAGCAGAGACGAGGAAAACGGATGAGCCAGGTTGTGTCGGCACAGGACTCGAATAACCCTACCCACCAGAACACCGGTTCCGAGGACCAAGCCTCGCGCCTGCGTGATCTTGTCAGCTCGCTCGAGCAGAGTGATCAACAACAAAGTCAAAACCAGAATCAGATCGATCCCAACGATCGTCGATTCACCCCGCCCGCTCGGAGGATCCCGGTTGTCGCAATCGCATCCGGGAAAGGCGGCGTCGGTAAAACGACGACCTCTGTCAACCTGTCCATCGCACTCGCCAAGCACAACCGCCGAGCCATCCTCCTCGACGCGGATCTCGGGCTCGCGAATGCGGATGTGCTCTGCGGGCTGATGCCCAAGGCCCGTCTTGAATCCGCGGTGGGGGAGGACTTCTCACTCGAAGATCTCGCGATCGACGCCCCGGGCGGTTTCCGTCTCATCCCGGGGTCCGTCGGCATCGGACGCGTTGGAGAACTGGACGACGCGGAAAGGCGCGTGCTGCTCAACCGCCTCAACGATCTCCACGAATCCAATGATGTCATCATGATCGACACCAGCGCCGGGCTCGGCCCGAGCGTGACCGCGTTCATTGATGCCGCGGACGCGTGTCTGATCGTCGCCACACCAGAACCCACAAGCATCGCAGACGCGTACGCCCTTATCAAAGTCCTGGTCACGCGTCAGCACGAAGACCCCGACGCACGCGTGCCAACCCTCGCTTTGATCGTGAACCAAGCGGTGAACGAGAAGGAAGCGAACACGGTTCACGCACGGATCTCCGGGGTCTGTGATCGATTCCTCGGGTATGGGCTCCCCATGATTGGCTATGTCCGCAAGGACAAGAAGGTCGTGAAGGCGATCAAGGCGCGGACACCCTACATGATCGAATCGCCCAAGAGCAGCGCCTCGCGTGACATGGCCGAACTCGCGGCGTCCCTCATCGATTGGCTTGGGATCGAAGGGCGAGCCACCGCCGCGCCGAAGCGAAGATTCTTCGGCCGTTGATCCACAACGCTCACTCGCTTATCCCCATTTGCTGCACATCCGCAGTTTGGCGCGATATTTGCGACTTCGCTCAATGCACTGACATGCGCATGATCTGCGCAGATTCCTACCCAGGGTTCAACTGTGTGGGGAATCGAGTCGATGGAAGAGAGCAAGGATGCCTGAATCAAAGAGCGATTACGATTTCCTCTCTGAGGAAAACCCGCTTGCGGATCCGCGAGAGTACCTAGCGGATATCCCTGCATCCCTTATCTCGGGGGTGCTCGGGCTCGTTGCATTCATGCTTTCGTGCATAATCGGCTTGCTCGCACAGAATCCCGGCCATGTCATCCTCATACGAGCCATGATCGCGATGCTCATTTGCACGATCATCGGACGCGTGCTGGGCACAGTTGGCGAGATCTGCATCCACGAGTTCGCCGTGAAATACAAAACGAATCGTCCAAAGCCCCAGCGGCCACAGCAGTTGATCGAACTCGAAGAGAGACAGCGGGAGCATGAGCGCGCTGTTGAACACATGAAAAAAAGCGGATAAAAGTGATCGTTGACGGGCACAACCATATCGCGTAATAGATATACTCGTAACAGTTATGGGCAAGGATCGCCCTGCATAGTTTCAGTACTTCCCGGTCGATTTCAGTTCTTGATATCGGACACAGGTCAGTGTCGTGGCCGGGGACAGATCACACGCTCAATCGTGTGTGTCAATGGTCAAGGAGCCGACCGATGACAGCCATGAGATCAAAGTTCTCATCGCGCCAAAGCGCGCAACACGCGACATCCAGCAATCTTCCTTCTCGTTTCGATGATATCGAGATGCCTGAAGTCTGGACGATGTACCAATCGAACCCAGACGAGGAGCTTCGCAACTTCATCATCGAACGATTCCTCCACCTCGTGCGTTACAATGCCGAGCGTATCTATCAACGCCTCCCCGATGAAGTGGATCTCGAGGACCTGATGTCCGCGGGGCTATTCGGTTTGATGGACGCGATCGATGCGTATGATCTCGATCGTGGTGTCAAGTTTGAGACCTACTGCGCCCCGCGTATCCGCGGCGCGATTCTCGACGAGCTCCGTTCTATGGACTGGGTTCCGCGTCTTGTCCGCCACCGCACATCCAAAGTCGAAGCCGCGAAGCAGCAGATCCAGATGGAGATCGGTCGCAAGGCGACTGATAAAGAGATCGCTAATCGCCTCGAAATCGACAAGAACGAGTTCGTGAAATACAAACGAGACTCGTCCGCCGTCGCTGTGACGAGCATCACCCGCAAGTGCTATCAGTCCGAGGGCTCTCGCGAACTCCGCGAAATCGATGTCATCAAGGACGAAGCCCAGGAAAGCCCCGTCAAGCTCATCCAGCGTCAGGACCTCAAGGAACTGATGACCAAGGGCCTCACCCGTGCCGAGCGCCTCATCATCGTGCTCTACTACTACGAAGGCATGACGATGAAGGAAATCGGCACCACGCTCGATCTATCCGAATCGCGTGTTTCGCAGATGCACTCATCAATCCTCGCACGGCTCAAGGCGCAAATGCAGCACCGTATGCGGGAGCTTGAGCCAATGCGTTCGCACTAATCGAAGTGCCATTTCAGACTCTCTCTCGACCGGCCCTTCGTTAGGCCGGTTTTTCTTTGGGCTCTCACGCTTGAACTCATACCGTCGAACGCATTCACTGGGTGATGCTATTCGACGCGTACATCGCACTCGGCTCGAACTTGGGAGACCGCACTTCCAACATACGCGGAGCACTCAAGGCGATCGGTACGATCGAGGGGACCCGTCTCGTCAAGTCCTCCTCGATCATCGAAACGGAACCGGTCGGCCCGGAGGGGCAGGGGCCATATCTCAACGCCGCTGCTCATGTACGAACAAAACGATCTCCACGCGAGCTCCTTGAAGATCTGCTCTCGATCGAGCAGGACTTTGGACGCGACCGGTCGCGTGAGAAACGATGGGGCCCCCGCACGCTCGATCTGGATCTGCTGATCTACGCAGATCAAATCATTAACGAACCCGGCTTATGCATCCCGCACCCGCGTTTGCACGAACGGGACTTTGTGCTCATCCCGCTCGTCGAGGTTGCGCCTGAGGTGCAAGTGCCTGGCCATGAAAAAACGCCCCGAGCGATGCTCGAGGCGTTGGTTGGTTCGTAACCGCTGAGTCGTTGCTCAACCCGCTTCCGCTCGCGGATGAGCGTCTTTGTATGCGTCTTCGACACGCGATGTTGACAGATGTGTGTACACCTGCGTGGTCGAGAGTGACTGATGCCCGAGCAGCTCTTGGACACTCCGCAGATCGGCGCCGTTGTCGAGCAGATGTGTCGCGAATGAGTGACGGAGCGTGTGTGGGGAGATCGTCGGATCCAGACCAACCGCACGCAGGTATTTATCCAGCTTCCGGCGGACACTCCTCGAGGAGAGTCGCTTGCCATGCTTATTCAGGAAAAGGGGGAGCACATCATCTGCGCTGTGTCGGTTCGACCAGATTGGTCCGAACTTGGAGTCGTTGCTCATGAGCTCGATATAGCGACGAATCGCGTTCAGAGCGTGCGAACCGAGTGGAACGATTCGTTCTTTGCGTCCCTTGCCTCGGACATGCATCGCCTCGTTCTCGAAGTCGAGATCATCGTGATTCAGCCCAACGAGTTCGGAGACACGGATGCCTGTTGAGTACAGGGTCTCGAGCATCGCGCGATCCCGGCGCCCGAGGACATCGTGCTCGTTGGGGGCCGCGAGGAGACGCTCGATCTGCTCGATCGTGATCGCTTTGGGGAGTCGTTTGGACTGACGGGGTGTGCGGATCAGAGTCATCGGATTGGTTTTGGTGTATCCGTGACGGTGACCCCACTTGTAGAATGAACGCAAGGTCGCGATCTTCCTCGCCATCGTCGCTGGGGAATAGCTCTGCTCACCCAGGAAACCCAGGTAGGCACGAATCAGGTCCGCGTCCGCATCGCAGATGATGTTTGAAACAGTGGGGCGATCGATCGTGCCGGCAACATCGCCGCCGGGAGACTTGCGGGAGTTCAGTGCGTGCTGTTCCGCGTCTTGATCGATGCTGATGCCCGTGTCATTCACGATGTACTCGATGTACTGACGCAGATCCGCGCCATAACAACGAGCGGTGTAGGGAGAGAAGTGACGCTCGTCGGTGAGGTAACTCGCGAACTCGTCAGTAATCGGCAGCGTGGTCATTCGTATGCTCCGGCGATCCGCCCGTAGGCGTTGATAAAAGTGGCTGTGTGATCTGTCTGGTTGTGCTATCGGGCTTTCGAGGACCCCGCTGAAGGCGGATCGAGATGATGATGCACAACAATTTCGGACGCGATGCGTTCAGCATCGTCCCATGTCAAGGGCGTGTTCGGGTTGTCCGCAAGGTCCGCCAATCGCTCCAGCAGCTCGCCTGCGCCATCAGATGAGCATGCGAAACGCCAGAAATGTGGGGGGCGTTGGAGTGTCACGCACACAACATCGTCATGAGCACGATCGCTCCGATCTGTGTGGGTGGTGTTGGGAGAGGGCTGATCCGGGTTCACATCGTGCTCCGTTTCCCGGAGCACACGCCCCGTTCAGTCGTACGCCCCTTCGCTCGCGGGTTGCCGCGCGAGCCGGAGCCATTCCTCGTCGATCAACCGTCCAACCGTGTGGTGGGCGGCGAACTGTGTGTACAGATCCATGCTCGCAAGGTAGATGCGCCATTGCATCGCGCTTTGTCGTTCACTGCGACCCTCTGCGTACGCTCGGGCCGCGTACTGCACCTCATGATTTCGTCCGTCAAGGTGCTCGCTGACAACAGATACGGGCTGGCCCGCGAAGTTGTGCCCGGCTGTGGTTCCAAAGTCGCTGAATGCGCTGGTGAGTGCCCGGGTATCAAGCGAAGCGCTCGTCGTCTGTGCCATCGCACCGGGCTTGGCGTAGAGCGCTAGTGCGAGCCCCAGAGTAGGTGGGTCATAAGGGTCGTAGGCAGTAATCGAACCAACGAGGACCCCATCCGCTCCGAGGTACTCTGCTATCTGATGCGCATCGCTCGATGTCTCGATCCCGCCGAGGAATCCGAGTGAACGCATGGCGTCGATTGTTCGGTTGAGTGGGAGGCAGCGAACGCCGCGGATCTGTTGAACCGCCGCGACGATCGCATCCCCGACCTCATTGGGATCCGCGATCGAAGTCCCGGATTCGTTGAGCGGTGGGATCACCGCCCAGAGGACATCGCCCAGCGTCGCGTCATAGGGCGACACGATCACGCCGGGAGGAGTCAGGGGATCGCGCTCCTTTGTCATCGAGCACGCGGAATGAACCACGAGCATCGACGCGAGCATCGCGAGCGTGATCACCCGGTTGAGCATGGTCTGTGCACTTGTCATGGCGTCCTGCCGAAATCTGAGACGGGCGTCCGTTCCCGTCCGAGTATCGTCGTGGGGCATTGAGCCCCGGGAAACGCCGGGCGTGATTTTCATCACGCCGAGCGGGTGGGTGGGTTTATTCGTTGCCCTCGGTCGGAACCGTGGCGAAGGAGTTCGCGATATCCGGCATGGTGACGCTCGCCGCGCGGATGGCCGGTGATAGTTCCATCGACCAAAGGTGGTCTTGGCCATCCATATTCGAGACGAAGAAGATATCGTTGTTGCGCCCCCAAACCGGCATCAGGTCGATCGTGTCACCATCGGTGAGCTTGATTTTGCCGGTGCCTTCGGTCGAGACCATCCAGATCGTGGACGATTCCGGACGAGCGGTGCCGCCCTGAGACCAGGACTGGGAGTTGGGCACCGCCGCGAAGGTGATGAACTTGCCATCGGGCGACCAGGACGGGTTGATCAGCGCCTGGTTCGGGCCTGCGGCGATCTCGGTTTCGCGTCCAGCGGTCCCTGGGACGGGGTTGTAATCGAGCGTCCAGACTGAGAATGCCCGATCGCCACGCTCACGCGAGCGCTGGAACAGGATCTGGTCTGCACCCGCGATACCCGTTCCCGAGACTGGGCACCACTCGGGGAAGAGCCCGAAACCAACAAACTGTGGTCCCGCATCGCTCATGACATCCTTCACCCAGATTTCCCAGCGGCCGGACTGTTGGCCCAAGCGGCAGAACGCGACCTGACGACCATCAGGTGACCATGTCGGGTGCAGATCGTGAGCACTCTCGGCTGTGAGCTGGACAACCTTGCCACCTTCAAACGGCATGATGAACAGATCCCACGAACCGGTGCGATCAGACGAGAACGCGATGTAGTTTCCATCGGGTGAGACGGCGGGCATGACATCCTGTGCGGGATCATCCGTGAGACGGGTCACCACAGAACCGGAGTTGGTCTTGACATAAATATCCGCGGTTGGACGGTGCTGGGTGCTCGCGAAGACGAGGTACTGCCCGTCAGGCGTGACAGTCGGGTCAAAGTCCGACCCTGCGTACGAGCTGGTCACTTGGCGCACATTGACCGTGGCGCGAACAGCTTCTGAGTTCGATTCGCTCGGCAGCTCGACACCCATCGCATTGGCGTACACGAAGGCGCTGATGTCGCCCGAGCGGAGCGCCGCGGGTGATTCTGTCGAGTTTGTGAAGTACGGCTCACGCTCGACGGGGGTTTCCGTGTCGGCGGTACCGAGTCGCAGGTTCTGCTGCTCAGCGTTCCCACCCAGGTTGTTGTCCTTGACACCCGTGTTCACGGTGTTCTCGGATGCGACCTCGGTGCGTTGTGCCGTGTTTTCAAGCGGCTCAGGTGTCGGGTAGGTCTTGGGTGAGCTGTTCGTGCCCTCAGCGCTCATCGCGTCGATGCTTGCGCTGGAGTTGCTCTTGAGCGAGCCGCCAAGCTTGGGTTCTGCCTTGGTGGCTTCATTGTGAGCGACGAAATAGCTGCTGGTGCGTGCTTGTTCGTTCTGGATCTGGGACTGCTTGCTCTTGTTCCAGAATCCGGTGCGCTTGGCGCCACACGCGGGCAATGCCGCGAGCGACCCGGCGCACGCGATCGTGAGAACAGGACACAGCAACGAGCGGCGGTTCTTGGTGTTCATAGTTTTCCCTGATGTATTTGATGCGTGGCGCATGACGGCACTCCGCTGACGCACGCCGGATCAAATCCGGCGCTGCTCCCCGACCCATACCCGCGGGGTGATCGTCCGTGGTCGGCGGGCTCCGCCCGATCGAACCGTATCTGGGTGTCCGTTGCCCGTTCATCCGTTGGGCGTGGTGGTGGACACCAGGCATCGTGCGTGCGAGGCTCCGCCCGCGGCCGTGCACGACCCGTTCAACTTCCCTTATCGGACGAGTTGCGATCGGAGCTTGAGACTCGATAACCGCGCCGGGACCAAATTTTTGATCTGAGTCAAAAAGAGAGTCGGGCGGACCCCACCACAGATCCGCCCGACACGGGAGAGAGCGCTCGTTGCACGCCCAGTATGCTTATAGAAGGTAGTTACGCGACGCGTCGACGCACCATGATCGCGGGCGCGTCCCCAGGACGATCCCAGCGGGATTCCCGGCCGCGGGGTTTCTGGGTTTCCAGAAGATGATCGAGGTACTTGTCCAGCGATTCGCGTTTGAACTGCTTGAGGTATTCCACGGTCGCGGATCGGTTGATGGTGATGATCTGATCGACAACCTGCTCAATTGAGAGTTCCGCACGAGGGGCGGCGTCTCGGTTCAGGTCACGCTTGGTATTGGAACGGGTCCACGAAAACAGATCAGTCATGGCGAGTCTCCGTACTCACGCAGTTCTTCGAAACACACCCAGGAGCAGCCCTGCTCCCTCATGGGTGCCCGCTCGATATCGGGAGGTTCCTGCGCGAACGCGCAGGGAATAACCATCTCGGACCCAGCGCACCCGCGAAATTGTCCGTTGAGAGCGCAGGTTTCGCGTGTTCGTGCATGAGGTGTGGATAGGGTTGTGCATGCGCATCCTCATCCGAGATCAACGCTCAGAGCACTCTGCCTACCACCCGATCGAGAACGATGAGCCCATCGCGATCGAAACCGGCGGATCGATTTCAGAACCAGCAATTGATTCGATCGATCTCATCCCCGGCGCGATCATCCTTTCCGATGACGCGGGGCACGCGAGCGATTCACCGGACGATGACGCAGGATCATGGCTGCGGTCCTGGTCCCAATCCGGATGGGAAGAGTTCGATCGGTCATTCCGCAAGGCGCAGGATCTCATGAAGACCAAGGGCACCCAGCTCGTCATACGACCGAGCAGCTCGGGCATGCTGTCTGACGCAGTCTGCACGCTCAACTGGTGCACCCGGGGTGGCGGGCAGGACGCGATGGTTCTGCTCGATCCGATGGGATGGATCGTTCCATCCATGATGCGGGATCTCGAGGATCATCTCGATCGGATCGTGGAGCTGTGTCAGGAGATGATCACGCACAGGCGTGTGTGGGGGATCATCGTCCGCTCGGTCGCGTGGAGCGAGGACGGGAGCGGGGCGAAATCGTGCCCACTCGGATCGGGAGACGCGGATGGTGCGATGATCCTGAGCAAGCTCCGTCCCTTGATGGACGCATGCGAGCGGACGATCGTCACGGATCCCTCGGATATCCCCCGAATCAAACCCGGGGCGTCGATCGAATCCTGACCTTCGCCGGGCACCCTGCTAAGATGGGTGGTAACGCACGAAAACCGATCCCATCGTGATCGAGGAGCATCATGGGCACAGTCAACCACCCGACATTCAAGCGCGTAAAGAGCCGGTTTCCCAACGCGAAACTCCGCGCGAGCGAGTTCCGTGATCAGCCAACCCTCGTGGTTGAGCCGGACGATCTCCACGCGATCATGAAGTTCCTCAAGCACGACGAGGAAAGCTCGTACGACTTCCTCTCCGATGTAATCGGGATCGATTACCTGGATTATCCTGCCAAGACAGTGGGGCGGTTCGCGGTCGTCTATAACCTGTGCTCGACCGTCCGGAACGATCGATTCTTCGTCAAGGTGTTCCTTGATCCTTCGCTGCCGACTGATGGGATCGAAGCAGATCCCGCCCTCGCCGTCGATTCCGTGTGTGATCTCTGGCCGGGCGCTGAGTGGACCGAACGAGAGGTCTTCGACATGTTCGGGATCCGATTCAACAACCACCCGGACCTGCGCCGCATCCTCCTCTGGGAAGACTACCCAGCGCACCCGCTCCGCAAGGACTACCCACTGCGTGGACGCGGCGAGCGTGAGTCCTACCGCGTGGTCGATCGCACCAGCTCGTAATCCTGACGAGACCGCACCAATCCGTTATCACTGAGGAGCCCAGATGGACCCCCAGACCCGCATCACCCAGTTCCAGCGCCTTATCGCCGATGATCCCAACAACGACATGGCCTACTTCTCGCTGGGCAACGCCTTCCTGCAGAACGAGCAGTTCGAGGAAGCGGGGGAGACCTTTGCCAAGTGCGCCCAGATCAACGAGGCGATGACCAAGGCCTATCAACTCGCGGGCGATGCATATATCAAGGCCGGCAAGGTCGATCTCGCCAAAGTCGTGCTCACAAAGGGTTATATCGAGGCAACGACCCGCGGCGACCTGATGCCCAAGAACGCGATCGCGGATTTGCTCGCGTCCATCAACGAACCGATCCCCGAGGTGAAGGATCAGCCGAAGAAAGAACCAGAGCCCGTGGGGGACTTCAAGTGCCAGAAGACCGGGCAGATGGGGACCCAGCTTCCGCGTCCGCCATTCCGCAACGATCTGGGCAAATGGATCCAGGACAACATCTCCAAGCAGACCTTCGACGAGTGGATCGGGATGGGCACGAAGATCATCAATGAGCTCCGCTTGGACCTCTCCCGCGACGACCACGACGCCGTGTACGATTACGCGATGCGGGTGTACCTGGGGATTTCAGATGATCTGTTCCGCGAACTGCTCGGCAAGGAGCCCCCGATGCCCGACGGGCAGTACAAGGGCGTGATCGACGACATCATGGGCCGCGGCGGGCACCTCGAGAGCGAGCAGGGAAACCTGCATACGCGCGTGGATGATTGAACGGCATAGGGCGTACTCATTTGCGTCCAAATTGTCTCGCCGAACAAATTGCTAAATCGAAGCTTGGCAATGGTTCTCGTAGATTTTCTCGGGTTTTAGTGTTTGAGCTTACCGGCGTTCTTGCTACGCTGAGGTGTTGGCATGCAAGACGAAGTCTCGGACGAGTGTCTGTTTCTCGTCGAATTGTGCCCATAGAGAGAAGAGAGACACCTCATGAAAACTACACTTACATGCGGATTGGCCTTAATTGTATTGTCGGCAGGGATTTCCAGCGCGGACATCATGTCGATCTCGGGCGGGATTGACACGAGCATCGAGCAGACGGGCGTCTCATTTGATGCAATGCTGGATTACAACTACACAGGTGGTACAAGCGGCACGCTGACAATCGAGATTGCAAATACCACGGCTGAGGCAGCCATAGGCGGATATCTCACTGGATTTGTGTTCAATATTCTGAGTTCAGACGCTGCTGCGAGTGCGGTGTTGATCTCTGGTACAAACACGAGTTTCCTGAATACCGGGATCGAGAATGCCGCTCCATTTGGGACTTTTGACGCAGGAGCCGCTCTGGGCGCGAACTGGACCGGTGGTGGGAATCCGAACTTTGGTCTCGGGGTCGGGAACTCAGGCACCTTCGAGTTCTCTGTATCGGCCTTGGATGCAGATTTGCTCAGTTCGAGCAGTTTCGTAGGGGCCGGAGAGCACTTCGCGGTTCGATTCCGAGGATTGGACGATGGCGGATCTGACAAGTTGCTCGCTCCTGCGCCTGGAACCGGTGCTGTGGCATTGATCGGACTCGGGATATTCTCGCGTCGCCGTCGCTGATCTCAGAAAAACAGTGTTCCATCAGAAGAACCTCCCCGCTCGGATTGGTCTCCAGCCCGAGCGGGGCTATTATTTATGATCATCAGTGTGGTACTGGTGATACACACGCATCGGCGGCGTAAGTGGTGGAATGACAGGTTCTAAGACGAACCGATCCACGGCGGCGTACGCGACGGAAGGAAGAACGAATCCATGCCATTGCCAGTTGAAGAGAAGCAGCAGATCATCAAAGACTTCGCCCGCAAAGAGGGTGACTCGGGCAGCCCCGAGGTCCAGATCGCGCTGCTGACCGCACGCATCAAGCAGGTCGCGACACACCTTCGCCAGAACAAAGGCGATGTCCACAACCGACGCGGGCTCGTCATGATGGTTTCCAAGAGAAACCGCCTGCTCCGCTACCTCTCCAAGAAAGATCACGGGGCCTACCTTGAGCTCATCAAGAAGCTCGGCCTGCGTAAGTAAACGAGATACGAATCGCCCCGCGTGTACGAGAGTGCACGCGGGGCTTTGTTGTAACCGGCTCAACCGAGCCGATTGGAAATAGACCCGGACCCATTGAGAGTGGCAGCAGACGACGGACAGTCCTACACACGCGTGCGACTGTTTCTCGTCTTCTGCCTCTCAAATGCGTGAGGATGGGTCCGCATGTTGGCGATGCGTGCACGGATCAATCGGTGATCCGGGGCGCATCATCTATCGGCAACCTCACAGCCGAGCTGGGCGCAATCATCGCGCCACCATTTGGAAGGCATATCACACATGACCACTACGAGTAAAGCTGTTGTCGTCGAGAAGGAAATCGGCGGCCGCACAATGCGGATCGAGACTGGGCAGATCGCCAAGCTCGCATCGGGCTATGTCCTGATGTCGCACGGCGAGACCACTGTTGGTGCCTCGCTCGTCCGCGCTGATCCGCGTCCGGGGCTCGACTTCTTCCCCATGCAGATCGATTACCGCGAAAAACTCTCCGCTGGCGGCAAGTTCCCCGGCGGTTTCCGCAAGCGTGAGGGCGCTCCCAACGAGAAGGAAGTCCTCACGATGCGCATGATCGATCGCCCGATCCGCCCGTTGTTCCCCGACGGGTTCATTGAAGAGATTCAGATCCAGTGTTGGGTCATGAGCCACGATGGCGAAAACGATGCGGATGTCATCGCAGGTTCCGCAGCATCCGCGGTCCTCGCGATCTCCGACGCACCATTCGAAGGCCCAACCGCGACGGTTCGTGTTGGTCGCATCCACACGGAAGACGGCATCGTCCACATCATCAACCCAACGAACGCGCAGCTCGAGTTCTCGGATATCGATCTTGTCCTCGCGGGACATAAGGACGGCATCAACATGATCGAGGTCGGTGCCGCTGAGGTGCCGGACGAGGAAGTTCTTGAAGCTGTCAAGTTCGGTTACGAGCACGGCGTGCAGCCCATCCTCGAACTCATCGATGAACTCGTCTCCAAGGTTGGTAAAGAGAAGCGACTCGGTGATCACATGAACCTCGTTCCCGACGATGTCATGGCCGAGGTCACCAAGCTTGTCGAGAAAGACCTGACCGAAGCGCGCAAGATCAAGAGCAAGAATGACCGCGGCAACAAGGTCGGCGAGATCAAGAAAGCGATGCTCGAAGAGCACTTCCAGGTCAACGAGTCGGGAACACCCGGCGAGTGGGAAGCAAGCAAGAAGCGTCGCAGTCATGCGAGCGAGGCGTTCCGCAAGCTCGAGAAGAAGATCACCCGTCGCCTGATCATTCAGGAGGGCACCCGTGCCGACGGTCGTGGGTTCGACGAGATCCGTCCGCTTGAGATGGAAGTCTCCAAGTTCCCCCGTACCCACGGATCCGCAATGTTCCAGCGCGGCGAGACCCAGTCGCTCGTGTCCTGTACCCTCGGTACGGGTCGCGACGAGCAGGTCGTCGACGGGCTGATGCCCGAGTACTCCAAGAAGTTCTACCTGCACTACAACTTCCCGCCCTTCTGTGTGGGCGAGGCCGGCCGCATCATGGGCCCCGGTCGTCGTGAAGTTGGTCACGGTGCACTCGCGGAGCGCTCGTTGCTCGGTGTGCTGCCCAGCGCGGAAGACTTCCCCTACACCATCCGCCTCGTCTCGGACATCACCGAGTCGAACGGCTCGTCCTCGATGGCTTCGGTCTGTGGTGGGTGTCTCGCACTCATGGACGCGGGTGTCCCGATCACAAACACATGTGCAGGGATCTCCGTTGGTCGTTTCACCGACGACAACGACGAGAACGAGGTCTTCGTGACCGACATCATCGGCGAAGAGGACTTCTTCGGCGACATGGACTTCAAGGTCTCCGGTACCCGCGAGGGTATCACGGGGATCCAACTCGATCTCAAGGCACGCGGCCTGAACTTCGATCAGATCGAGACCATCTTCGCACAGGCGAACAAGGGGCGCATCGACCTCATCGAAGCGATGGAAGAAGTCATCCCCGCACCGCGTGAGAAGACCAGCAAGTATGCACCGATGATGATCCAGCTCAACATCGATGTCGAGAAGATTGGTAAGCTCATCGGTCCTGGTGGCAAGACTATTCGTGCACTCCAGGACAAGTACGATGTCAACATCGATGTCGAGGACGACGGTACCGTGATGGTCTCGTCCACGAATCGTGAGAATGTCGAGAACGCAGAAGCCGAGATCGGCGCACTGTGTGAAGATGTTCGCCCCGGCACCATCTACGAGGGCAAGGTCGTTTCGACCAAGGACTTCGGCGCGTTCATCGAGATCGCACCGGGGACCGACGGCATGTGCCACATTTCCGAGCTCGCCGACGGCTATGTCGAGAGCGTCGCGGATGTGGTGAGTGTTGGCGACATCGTCAAGGTCAAGGTCATGCTCGTTGACGATCAGGGACGCATCAAGCTCTCGATCAAGCGTGCAGATCCTGAGTGGGACGAGGGTAAGGCGGAAGCCGAGAAGAAGGCTCGTCGCGAGAAGCGTTCAGAAGATTCCGATGGCGATGGAGATGCCGAAGGATCGAACGACGGCGAACAGAAGTCCAAGAAGAAGCGTCGTCGCCGCAAGCCCCGTCGCAAAGACGAGGATAAGCAAGAAACCGCATCAGCAGAATAAAATGCCCATTCAACGGGCGTAAACGCTGATTTGTTCTCATATGAAGACCCGTCCGGTGCTCAGTGCCGGGCGGGTTATTTGACGGGCGCGTCGATTCTGGTATGCTAAGCAGATGCTTCGGCACGGTTTGCGGGGTTTCGTTGAACCGCAGCGTGCTTCAGTCGTCTGTCATCCCGAGGGGTTCGCACACTCCCTTTGGGTTGAGTTGCTTTGTTGCAGGGGATCGGGACATCCCCGGGGGAACTACGATGTCGGAGAATGAATCAAACCCGATCGCAGAAGGCGGATCATCCAACGCCATACGCGATATCACAGGGACGGTGAAGTGGTTCGATCCTCGCAAGGGGTTTGGATTCATCATTGGGCCTGATGGACAGGATATCTTCGTTCACTTCACGGTCATTGAGGGCGACGGTTTTCGCGTGCTCAAAGACGGTTCAAGTGTGACCTATGATGCGGAACACAATGACAAAGGTTGGCGTGCCACAAAGGTGCACCGCGAACAACCTGAGGGCGATGATACTGACGCGCCCGAGGTTGTGGTTCCCCGCCGAACATATTCGCGTACCTCGCGTCGCTGATAGCGATCGCTTGAGCTGCGTACAGTTGAACCGGGTGAGCATGCGCTCCGCCCGGTTTTTCATTCACACCCTGAGAGCGTTGTTTGTCATATCTCCTCCCCATCCTGATGATCGTGCTCGGCGCTCTCTTGGGCGGAGCGATCGCGTACATTCTCGCCGCGAGACGGGTACGACTCTCTGTCGCGAGAGAGCAACTCGCCCAACGCCGAGCACAAGCCGCGGAGCATCTCGCGGAGATCGGGTCGATGACGGGTGGGCTCGCGCACGAGATCAAAAACCCTCTCTCGACGATCGGACTCAACGCACAGCTGCTCAAGGAGGCGATCGAGGACTCCACGATTGACTCTGCAGAGAAACAGCGTCTCGTGCGACGGATTGAGGCGCTGGGACGCGAGACAGAGCGTCTGCGTGGGATCCTTGAGGACTTTTTAGAATACGCGGGCGAGCTGCGTCTGAGTCTCGCGAATGCATCGATCAACCAACTCGTTGAAGAACTCACGGACTTCTTTGTGCCAACCGCCGAGCGTGCGGGGGTGCGTCTCCGGGTCGAACTCCCGGATGATTCTCCCGAGCTCCGGATCGATGTGTATCACCTGAAGCAAGCGCTGCTTAATCTGATGCTCAACGCGGTCAACGCGATGGTGCAGCAAGGCGAGGGGACGAAGGACCTGATCCTCAGAGTTACGAGCGGCGTGGATGAGCACGAGCACCCGTGCGTGTCCATCCATGTGACGGATACCGGTCCTGGGATCGATGATGAGACCAAGTCAAAGATCTTCCGACCGTACTTCACGACCAGATCCGGCGGTACGGGGTTGGGGTTACCGACTGCACGCCGTATCATCGAGGCGCATCATGGGCACCTTGAGCTTCACTCGGAAGTGGGGAAGGGAACGGACTTTGTGATCGTGCTCCCAGAAACGGGTGCTTAACTCAGCCAGATCCGAGCACGCGTCCGACGCGTTGTGCTGCTCGCGTGAGTTCGTCGCGGGTGTTGAGCAAGTCGGGGCAGAACCGGATCACCCAACGCCCGGAACGCGGCAGCGGCCGAGCATCTATATTGACCCCCGCGTCTTTGAGGCCCGCCATCGCCTGATGCCCATCGTCGTGCTCGACAAGCAGGTAGGCTCCGCGATGCTCGATGAGTCGTGGGGAGATGCCGTTGGCGATGAGCTGGTCCGCGAGGTACTGCTGTTGATCCAGGGAGTACGCGCGGAGCCGGTCGATACCGATCGTGTTGCTCAGCATGATCCCGGGGAGAGCTTGGTAATATGTGAGGATGGGCGGGGTGGCTTCAAGCCACGCGTCGCCGCCGGGCGCGTAAGCGGGTTCATCGGATCGTTTGTACGCAAACGGTTCTTCCTTCGCGAACCACCCGGTGTCGATCGGGAAGATTGACCCACGATCGGGCACGCCTCCGGAAGGGCTCAGGTGCCGGGGGTGGATCGCGAGAAAACACGCGCCCGCGCCGCCTCGGGTGTACTTGTAGTTCCCACCGATCAGGAAGTCCGCGCCGAGCTCGATGTAGTCGAGATCGAGCACGCCCATCGCGTGATAGGTGTCGAGAAGGACGAGGCACCCGTTCGCGTGCGCATGTTGGATCAACCGATCGAGCCCCTGCACCTGTTGCCCCGTGACAAAGCACACAGCAGAGATGACAACGAGATCTGTGGATTGATCGATCGCTTCGATCATCGGATCGATCTGGAGCAGGTCGTTCTCGTCCGGGTCGATCCAGGTCACGCTCGCGCGCCCCTTGTGGGCGTAGCTCTTGAGCACGAAGTCGATCGAATCGAACTCACAGCGGGTGCTGACCAAGCGTGGGTTGCTTGTCGGGAGCGCGTTGATAACTGCGCGAAGCCCCTGGGCCGCGCTCGTCTTTGGAACGACGCTCTCGGGGTCGTTCCAGTTGAGGAGTTCGGCTACCTGTGATCGATACTCTTCGCGAGCGTTGAGCCATGTGCCCCAGGCGCCGTCGAGATCCTCGTACCACCCGTCGAGAGCACCCTGGATGAGATCGGCGACCATATCGAGCGGCCGCCCGAGCGAGTGGTTCGCGAGATAGATCTCATTCGTTCGATCATTCCGGGCAAGCATCCGGGAGAAGTGCGGATGGATGTGCTCGACGAGCTCGGATTCAGTGAGCTCGCCCTGCCCGATTTTGGCGACGGCGTCGTGGATAATCTGCTGGGCGTCTTGGATCTGCATGTGGATGACTCACAGGTGCGTGCGGACTTCCCAGAGCTCGGGGAAGAACCGATGATCAATCATCTTGCGGAGGAATGGGACGCCGGATGATCCGCCGGTGCCAGTCTTGTACCCGATCACGCGCTCAACAACCTTCATATGGCGGAAACGCCAGTGGGAGAAGATTTCCTCGATGTCCACAAGCTTCTCCGCCATCTCGTAGGCCTCCCAGTACTCCTTGGGGTGTTGGTAGACCTTGACAAACGCCTGAAGGACATCCGGGTTCGATTGGTGGGGGACGGTGATGTCGCGATCGAGCACTTCCGCGGGGATCTCGAATCCGTTGCGTCCGAGGTATCGGATGAACTCGTCGTAGATGCTCGGGGTGTTGAGTGCTTGGGTGAGCTGCTCGACATGCCCCTCGTCGTGCGCGTGGACGGGGATCATCTTCGCGTCCTTGTTGCCCATGATGAACTCGACAATCCGGTACTGCACACTCTGGAACCCGGACCCGGTGCCCAGCGCATACCGGAACTGGGTGTATTCCGAGGGCGTGAGGGTTGCGAGGACATCCCATTGACTGAGCAGCTGGGCCTGGATGTGCTTGACGCGGC
This sequence comes from Phycisphaerales bacterium, assembly GCA_965216865.1. Classification (GTDB taxonomy): domain Bacteria; phylum Planctomycetota; class Phycisphaerae; order Phycisphaerales; family UBA1924; genus UBA1924. Next base: position 356,821 of record OZ244206.1, on the reverse strand, counting down.
TCATGATTTTGAAGGCCGGCGAGAGCTTGTCTGCTTGAATGTACCCCAACGCTTCACGCATCTCGTGGATCATGAGCTTGAGCCAGAGCTCGCTCGTCTGATGCTGAATGATGAACAGCATTTCGTCGTGGTGAGGCGGGTTGGAGTGGATTTCCTGGCTGTCGAGGAGCTTGTCCAGGCGCAGGAATCGCGAATAGGTCATTTTGTCGCCCAGATCCGTGTGGATAGTGGACTCAATATCACGCGGGCAGCTCATGCGTTCGCTCCGGATGCGAGGAAAGGTGTGTTCCAGAGTCTACGCCTCTCCGATCGGGTGTGCACGGGCGGATCGTGTGACATACACTTAGGGGGTGCCCGAGTTGGGCATTTTCAATGTCTTGCCACACAGGATCACACGGCCATGAAGATCGCATTCTCAACCCTTGCCTGTCCGACGATGCCATTGGAACAGGTCGTCTCGCTTGCATCGAGTTGTGGGTACCTCGGGGTGGACATGCGTTCATTTCTCGATGAGTCCCATCGTCTCGCGAGCGATCCGATGTCGCACGATCCCGCAGCGGTTGATTCGATCTTCGATAACGCGGGTGTGATTCCACTATCCCTGTCCACGGGCGTGAGTTATCACAAGGCGATCGACCCGCCGGTCCTCGGACGCATCTGGGTAAACGAAGAAGCGGGGGTACCCGAGACCAAGGCATTCGTGGATTGTGCTGCGCGTTCGGGCACGAAGTTCGTGCGTGTGTATGGGAGTGAACTCCCTGCTGCTGAGCCTCGCACCTGGAGCATGCGCCGCGTGACGGAACGGCTCGCGCTGGCGACGCAGACCTGCCGGAACACGGATGTGCGGTTGTTGATTGAAAACGCGGGCTCGTTCGCGCGGGCGGAATCGCAGCGTGAGCTGATTGATCTGGTCAATCTGCAGTGGCTCGGCGCGTCGTACAACATCCAAGCAGCGGTCAACGCTGGGGAATGTCCTATTGAGGGGATCAGCGCGTTGGGCAAGGCACTCCGCATGGTCCGCATCATGGACGTCGATCAGGACGGCAACCCCGTCGAGCTCGGCAAGGGAGTGTACCCTCTCGAGAAGCTCTTTCAGACCCTCCAGTCCATGAACTACGAGGGATGGATCGTGTACGAGTACCCCAAGCACTGGTGCCCCGAGCTGCGTGATGATGCTGGATCGGTGCTCAAGGACGCTGCGGATCTGATGTACTCGTGGATCGCCCAGCCCGCGGGTGTCTAATCATCGCTACGATCGAGCGTGCCCGGTCTTACTCCATCTCAAGAACTCGGCGAGCAGCTGATTGAGCGTGCGAAATCGCTCGGGTTTGCGTGCGCGGGTATTTCGTCGCTTGAGCCGATCGAGCAGGCCGTATCGATGCGCGATTGGATCGACGCCGGCATGCACGGCGAGATGAGCTATCTCGCGGAGAATAACGACAAACGCACGGACCCGAGCACGATCCTAGAGGGTGCGAAGTGCGCTCTCGTGGTGGGGGACCTGTACGCCTCTCGTGAGGACAACGCCGACCCAGCGCTCCCGTCAGGGCACGGGCGGATCGCACGCTACGCACGCGGCAAGGACTACCACAAGCTCATCAAGAAACGACTGGTGAAGCTTCTGCTCGAGTTGCAGGACGAGTATCCCGAAGCGGATTTCAAGGCCTTCGTCGATACCGCGCCGATTCCGGAACGGGACCTCGCGAAGCGTGCCGGGATCGGCTGGGTTGGCAAGCACACGCTGATCATCCACCCGAAGCTGGGGAGTTACATGTTCCTCGGCGGGATCGTCATGACGATCGATGCCCAGAACCCGCCGACGGTCGAACGAGTCACGGACCACTGCGGCACCTGCACCCGTTGCATCGACGCGTGCCCGACGGATGCGATCACGCCTCATCGTGTGGATGCACGGAGATGCATCAGTTACCTGACGATCGAGCATCGGAGCGCCATCGATCCGCATCTCGCATCGAGCATGGGCGATTGGGTCTACGGCTGCGATGTGTGCCAGGAGGTGTGCCCGCACAACTCACCCAAGACGAGTGATGTGCTTGGTGAGGGTCCAAACCACGCGTACCGATCCGAGCGCGATAGCTTCGATCTGCTCGAGGTGCTTGGCTGGAGCGAAGAAGATCGACGCGAAGCGTTTCAAGGTTCCGCGATGAAACGGGCGAAGCTGGGGATGATGCAACGAAACGCGGCGATTGTGCTGGCGAATCAGTTTGATAATCTGGATGAAGAGCGTCGCTCGGAGGTTCGGTCAGCTCTTGGCAAGGTATTGAGCGATGCCGGATCGGATTCACTCGCTCGCGCGGGTGCCCGCGAGGCCTTGTCGACGATTGACCACGCCGATGCCTGCGATCATCAGGACGAGCGCCATACCGGTCACAAGCCAGACTGATTCGCCCTCGATGAACCCCATCCAGAACATCGGCGTCGCGAGGATGATGGCGCCCCACACGGCGCCCATGGGCATGGGTTTGGAGCCCTTGCGTGCGAGCACGGCGCGGTACAGGACATAGGTTGGGAACACCAGCCCATACGCGCCCATGAAACTCCGATAGATGACCTCGCCCGCGTTCATCCCCCCATAGTCGGGGAAGTTCTTCGCGAAGAACCCGATGAGCCCTGCGCCAAGACCGATCCCGATGAGGTATTTGTACTCTGGGACACGCCCCGCGGGGAGGGTTTTGGCCCGATCCATATGGACCTGCACCGTGAAGACCCATTGGAACAGGATGTGCCCCAAGAGTACCACGCCGATCCAAGGCGTCTGCGTCTGGTTGGCGATGGTCCCGTTATCAAGCGCGTCGATCACCATGGGGGCATAACGCGTCGTCAGGATGATCATGGATGCAAACATGATGACGAACCCGATCGTGAACCCGATCCGTCCGCGTTGTTTGGTGTCGAGCTGCTGGCGTGCGTGGTGGAAGGTGATGTCGAGGTACGGACAGAGCAGGAACCCGAAGATGCTTAATGGGATCAGGAACAATCCCATCGCGTTGCTCGGGTGCGATTCATGGAATCGATCCGAGATCGGCCCGAGGTCCGGGGTCACGAAGGTCGAGACGAGCACGAGGAAGCTCAAGATCCACAGCACCACGCTCAGCTGTGGCATGCGCTTGAAGTAGCCCGATCGCTTAGTGACAAGCCAGAACGCGATGAACGCAGCGATGAGCCCATAGCTCGCGTTCTGCGTCATCGGCAGCGCCATCCGCAGGTATTCAAAGACCCACAGGATCCAGAACACATGGAACGCGATCGTGACGACACTGAACCACCAGATGGCCTGGGGGTGCTTGGAAACGAAATCTTCGGATTGCTTGCGGGAGGTGAGCACCCATCCCATCGCGGCCGCGCCGAGGACATTGGGGATGGAGAAGACAAGGTACCCGAGCCAACCGAAGTCACGCAGGAGCAACGCCGGCATGAACATCCCGATACACCAGGTCCACGAGCACGCGAGGTACGCGCCCCAGACGATGGGGTTGGAAGACTTATGGTCCGGTGCGATCGCGTGCTCGTGCGCGTTCATGCGTTCTGGGTCCCACGCTGCTTCTTGGCTTTGTGGTGGGCCTTGGGCGTCACATGGAAGGTCGCGGTGCATCGCCCGACGCGTTTGGGCTTGGGTGCGCTGGTGCCGGCGTCCTCAACTTCTTCCTTCAGACGCTGTTCACTCATCGGGACGAGTACCTGCACGATGTCCATCCGGATCGCGATATTAAACTCTTCGCCCGACTCCACGAGCGCATGGATATCGTCGAGCGGTGTCATTCTGTATTCCGCAGGTCCGTGGCACGGACGCAAGAACTTGTATTCCAAGTGCTTACAGACAACTGTGTAGTCGCCGCCGCAGACGGAGAAGACATAGTTGCCACCCGCAATCTCGGAGTTGCCCAAGAGCGCAGCGCCGGCCATCGCGTTGTACCAGTTCTTGTTGAATCGACGGAACGGGAGCGTGGCGCGATAGGTGTTCTCGTCGCCTGACATCGTGATCCCGGATCGGTACGCATAGGGCAACCAGATCATCGAGCACACACGATTCCAGAACTTGTTCCGGGTGGAAAGACGCGAGACGAAGGCCTCCACACGCTCAAAGAGTGATTTCTTCGGCGGTTTGGGGGGCTTCTTCTCTGTCTTCTCAGCAGAAGCATCGGCTCGCTGTTGATCAGCGTCAGAAGGAGCCTTGGACGCACCGGCTTGGGCGTCTTGTTCGTTCTTCGAGATGGGTTGCGTTTCAGTACTCATCCGCGTGTCGATTATAGGCGATCAACGCCCCTCTTCGAGGTCTCAGGCGGGGTCGATGCCGCAGTCTTCTTCGACAAGATCAAACCATCCATTGTCGTTGGTTTTGACCCTGAAACACGGGTTCCCGGGGTCATGATCGAGTACGAGGATCCAATCGCGTTCAGATGCTTCCTTGAGGAACCAGTGCTTGGTGACCATAGAGGTGTATGGCTCAACATCGTATCCGAGCGAGTATGGCTGCCCGATATGGTAGTGCGTCGGCATCACATCCGAGGTGAAGGTGATCGTGCGCCCCTGTTCGTCCTCAAACTGAATCGCCTGCTGGCCCCAGGTATGCCCGGGGACAAGGAACACCCTGATGCCGGGAAGCACTTCGGTCATGCGTTCGTCGAGCGTTCCTTTGGGCAGCTCACTCCGGGAGGGTTTGCGATTGAGCGGGAACGGACGAGGGGAATCGATGAGCCGCAGACGAGGTCGCCCGTCTTTGAGTGGCATCCGCTCGTCCTCGAACGGGAGCAGATGATCCCTGTAATAGGTTCTCGTCATCACAGCGTCGTTGTTTCTCGCGTCGACCCACTCTCGGCGTTGTGTGATGAGTTCCGCGTTGGGGAAGGTGAACTTCACATTGTTGCAATCGCCGGACGCAGCTCCTGGCTTGGTCGCAACCCAATCCGCCTCCTCGCCATCGCGTGCCCGTCGGGTCAGCCCCCCCGCGTGATCGAAATGCAGATGGGTGACGATCGTCGCATCGATGTCGTTCACATCCACGCCGGTTCGGACAACCTCGGACTCGATGGTGCGTCCGTCGAGCCCGAAGATGGTGCTCATCTTCTCATCGAGCTTGTCCCCGGTACCCGCCTCGATGATGTAGCGGCGTGGCTTGCCTGTTTCGGGATCGGATTCGGTCGATTCGAGCAGCAGGCAGTTGTGCATCAGTCGCACACGGTGCTTCTCATCGGGTGTGACGGCGCGTTCCCAGACGACGCGGGGGATGATGCCAAACATCCCGCCCCCATCGAGGAGGAACTGGCTGGCGCGAAGTAGTGTCCATTTGTATTGCATTGAGCAAGGGTAGGTGGGTGTTCGAGCGGATTCATCGCGAGGCGGGTTTGTGCTTGTGGATCCATGCGATTTCTGCCATACTGTTGCCAACTCGTGGGGAGTTCTACAACATGCGCGAAGTTTCCGATGTCGTGATCATCGGCGGTGGTCCCGGTGGGGCCACCACGGGGTCTCTTATCAAGAAGTACATGCCCGATCTCTCGGTGACGATCATCGAGAAGTGCAGGTTTCCGCGTGATCATGTGGGGGAAAGCCAGCTCCCCCTGATCAGCAGGGTCTTGGATGAAATGGGGTGCTGGGAGAAGTGCGAAGCCGCCAACTTCCCGATCAAGGTCGGCGCGACCTACCGGTGGGGAAACTCGGATGATCTCTGGGATTTCAACTTCGTCGATCCGGATCTGCTCAACGGGCAAACCCGCCCGGGCAGCTATCAGGGCGTGCGGACAAACACGGCTTGGCAGGTTGATCGAGCGGTATATGACGAGATCTTGCTCGATCATGCCTCCGAGCTCGGGTGCGAGGTGCACCAGCAAGCCCAAGTCATCCGGGTTGTGCATGATCAGTCAGACCCTGACGGGATCGATCATATCGTGGTTTCTGACGCGAAGGGAGAAACACACGAACTGCGAGCGACACACTACATCGATGCATCTGGTCATGCCGCGATCATCCGCAGGTCGATGGACATCCCGCTTGAGCAGCCGGCGACCTTACAGAATGTCGCATTCTGGGATTACTGGGAGAACGCGGAATGGGCCGTGCAGATCGGAACCGGTGGCACCCGCGTGCAGGTGCTCTCCATCGGATCGGGTTGGCTGTGGTTCATCCCGCTCGGTCCAACGCGTACCAGCATCGGGTTCGTATGCCCCGCGAAGTTTTACAAGGAATCCGGGAAAACACCCGCAGAGATCTATCGCTGGGCGGTCGATCAGGAGCCGCGTGTGCGGGAACTTACCAAGAACGCGACACCCCGTGGCGAGGTAGAAGCAACAAAGGACTGGTCGTTCCTCTCGAAGCGTTTGGTCGGGAAGAACTGGATGCTCGTCGGTGAGTGCGCTGGGTTCGCCGATCCGATCCTCGCGGGTGGGATGATGCTCACACACACCTGCGCTCGTCACGCGGCGTATGTCATCATCGAACTCCAGCGAGGAAAGCACAACGCGAAATGGCTCAAACACGATTATGAGCAGACGCAGCGACGACGGATCAAGCAGCACATCCGATTCGCAGACTTTTGGTACGCGGGGAACGGCCAGTTTAAGGACCTGGAGGCTCATTCCGCACAGATCGCGAAAGATGCGGGCTTGGACTTGAATCCCAGAGAAGCGTTCAGATGGTTATCCACAGGTGGATTCACTGACGATCTGCAAGGGGCCGTCGGTTTGGGTGGTGTCGATCTTGGCGGTGTGAAAGCACTCGCGGCGCGATTCGGCGGGGAGGATGAGCTCAAATGGGAGATCGGAAAGTTCAATGTCTTTAAGCTCAATCTCGAAGACGCGAGCAAGCTACCGGCTGCATTCCTGCATAACGGATCGATTCGTGCTTCTTTGGAGTTCGAGCGAGACGGTAAGCGTCTCCCCACGGTTGGGATGTTCAACATCGTGATGGGGGTGCTTCAGAAGAAAAGCACCATCTTTGATATCCGCGATCTGTTCGCGAAGGTATGTCAGAAGCGGTACGGTGGTCACGCGGAGCTCCATATGATGCTCTGTTTTCAGTGTCTGGAATCGATGGTGAACGATGGGTGGGTCGACGCGAGATTTGACCCGATGCTGCCGTTGATCGATTTCAAGAGCTACGCAGATAGTGGCAACTTTGTCAGAAACTCAGACGGACTCACAGATCGGATTCGCGCTCAAGACGGATAAGATGTGCGTCGGCCATCGATATGATGATCAGCCAGTCGCATTTTTAACTTAGTTCCGATCGGAGATCCGTATGTGCCTCAAAACTGTGTTCGTTTCATTACTCGTCGCCGCCACGCTTGGGCTTGCGGCGTGCGATCAGGGCTCATCCGGATCTGATTCGATCGATCAGGTGAATAAGGACATCGCCGCACTCAATGAACAATCGCGTGAGAAACAACGCCGACAGATCGAGGAGGAGGGTGTCGCCGATGTGGATGATGAGCATCTCAATGAAATGGGAAGCATCCTTGAGAATGCGGCAGAGAACGCCACGGGCAAGCAGGCGGAAATCCTTCGTGAGCAGGCATCGCTTATTCGTGAACTCCAAAGGTCAGTTCAGGCCTATGACGAGGTCTTGAATGAACTGATCGTGGCGGGTGGTATTGATGCCTCAACGGTGACAAGCACAGAGGATGTGGCCAACCGGATCGAAATTGTCGATCGTCTCGATGCGCAGAACGAGCGTATGGCTGTCGCGCAGCCGCGAATCTTGCGTCGCATGGGCGAGATCGAAGGTACATCTGCGGTGATGGAACAGCAGATTGCGATACATGACCAGATTCGAGACATCGATCGTCAGTTGTTCACCGCGATGCGGAGAATTCTGAGTTACATCGGGGACTACCACGATGGGATGCAAGTGCTCGACGATGGATCGGTGATGTTCGGCGAGGACATGCCCGATGAGGTCCTCGAGGAGTACAACGCCCTGATCGATGAGGTGAATCAACTCAGCGCAAATCAAGGCCAGCTTCAACTCGAGTTGTTGAAGCTGGCACCTTGATCAAAATCTGGATGTCGTTTGGAAGCTTAGAGACCGTCCTTCTCCGCCATCATCTTGAGCATGTCAACGCACCGGTTCGCGTAACCGGCCTCGTTGTCGTACCACGAGACGACCTTGAAGAAGTTGCTGTTCAGTTCGATGCACGCGCCAGCGTCATAGATCGATGAGTGGGGATCGCCGATGAAGTCACTGGAGACCACATCTTCCTCGGTATAACCCAGCACACCCTTCATCGGGCCCTCCGCGGCGGCCTTCATCGCGGCGTTGATGTCGGCGAGTGAGGTTGCCTTCTCTGTGCGGAAAGTCAGATCCACACAAGAGACATCGGCGGTCGGCACGCGGAACGCCATGCCGGTGAGCTTGCCAACGGTTTCGGGAAGGCAGAGCCCGACGGCCTTGGCCGCACCGGTGCTCGCGGGGATGATGTTCTGGTAGGCGTTACGCCCGCCACGCCAGTCCTTCTTGGACGGACCGTCCTGCGTCGGCTGGGTCGCGGTCGCGGCGTGGACCGTGGTCATCAGCCCCTCGACGAGCCCGAAGTTGTCCATGATCACCTTGGTGATCGGCGCGAGGCAGTTGGTCGTGCAGCTCGCGTTGGAGATGATCGTGTCCGTGTCCGGGTTGTACTTAGCGCAGTTCACCTTGTGGACATAAGTCGGGACGGTGTCCGGGCTCTTGGTCGGTGCGGAGATGACCACACGCTTGCACCCGTTGTTGTCGATGTGCTTCTGTGCAGCTTCGCCTGTGGTGAAGAGGCCGGTGGATTCGAGGACATAGTCAACGCCCATGTCGCCCCATTTGAGGTTGGAGGGGTCACGCTCCGCCGTGGTGAGGGTTTTGTGTCCGTTGACAGTGAACCCATCATCGCTGACGGAGATCTCGGCGGGTTTGCCGTCGATCAGGAAACGCCCGTGCATCGTGTCGTACTTGAGCAGGTACGCGAGGTTGTCCGACCCGACGAGGTCATTGATCGCCACGACTTCGATGCCTGGTGTGTTGGCGGCGATGCGGTAGACGAGGCGTCCAATTCGGCCAAAGCCGTTGATTCCGATTTTTACGCTCATATCTGGTTCCGTCCTGAGTGGAGGGTGATGAAACACGGGTGTATGGCACCCGAAAGAACTTGCCTAGGCGCATCCTAGGTCGATCCAAGAGGAACTTCCCTGTGAGAGCATGTTGTTCCTGCTAGTGGTCACGAATATCGGAAATCACCCGGGGGGGCCAGGCCGCACGCAGCGCATTCACCACGGCGAAGACATCGATAACCTCCTGGGCAATCGCCCCCGCAACCGGCGGGAGGTACCCGAGCGCGGCGAGAACCATCCCCACGATACTGAGGATCATGCCACCGATCGCGGACTGTAAAGCAATGCGACGCATGTGCTTGGAGATGTGGAAGAACTCGTCGACACGCTCAAGTGAAGAGTCCATCACGACCACGCCCGCGGCTTCAGTCGTGATATCAGACGCCTGCCCAAACGCGATCCCGACCGTAGCGAGAGACAAGGCGGGGGCATCATTGATCCCGTCGCCAACGAAGCAGGTCCGGGCACGCTCGGATTCCTGACGAACAATTTCCACCTTCTGTTCCGGGGTCTGCTCAGCAATGATGTCTTTGATCCCGACTTTGTTGCCAAGATAATCCGCTTCGCTCTGGCGATCACCGGATACGAGCATGACCTTCTCATAGCCATGCTTGCGGGAGAGATGCTCGATGAAGAGTCGCCCGTCCTTGCGGGGTTCGTCACGGAACTGGACCGTCGCGGCGTATTGGCCATCGATGGCAACAACACACTCCAATCCTGCGGTGCGAACGGGAAGGCGTTTCGCACCCTCCGGATCGATCTGGGTAATCGTTTTGCGTCCTGTGATAAGGATCTCCTGATTTCCGATGAGTCCGCGGAGTCCTTGTCCAGGTTTTTCGGAGACCTCTTTGGGTTCGGAGATGGAGACGCCGCGTTGTTCACCCAGATTCACCACGGCATCCGCGAGGGGATGTTTGGAGTATCGCTCGAGCGACACGATCTGGGAGAGCAGGGCTTTTTCATCAATGCCGGGCGCTGTGAGGATGTCGGTGATGATGGGCGTGCCGTATGTCAGGGTGCCTGTTTTGTCGAAAATAATCGTCTTGCAGGTGTTGATGACTTCGAGTGCGCCGGGGTCCTTGATGACGATCCCACGCTTCGCGGACAGCGAGATCGAGCCGATGATCGCGACGGGGATACCGATGAGCAGCGGGCAGGGCGTCGCGACCACGAGGACCGCGAGGAATCGTGTCGGGTCTCCGGAGACGAACCACGCGATGAGCGCGAGGGCCACGGCGATAGGGGTGTAGATCGCCCCGAGCTGATCGCCCATCCGTCGCATCTTGGGCCGGCGCTGCTCCGTATCGCGCATGACCTGCATGATTTTGGCATACCGAGAATCATGTGCCGGGCGTGTCGCCTCGATCGTGATTGCGGACTCGCCGTTGACTGAGCCCGAGATCACAGAGGAGCCCGGCGCCTTGGACATCATGTAGGGCTCACCAGTAAGGAACGACTCGTCCATCACGCCGTGCCCGTCGATGACGATCCCGTCGACCGGTGAAGTCTCGTGTGGGAAGATCGTGACATGGTCCCCTACGCGGACCTCATCGAGCGGGACATCTTCGAGCGTGCCGTCGCGTCGGACATGCGCGACCGAGGGCATGCGTTTGGCGAGCGCCTTCAGTACGCTCGACGCGTTGGCGACGGCATACTCCTCAAGCGCCTCGCCGCCCGAGAGCATGAGCACCACGATCGAGCCCGCGAGGTACTCGTCGAGCAGGACAGAGGTGACGATCGAGATTCCGGCGAGCAGGTCGGATCCAAACTCACGCCGAAACGCCTTCATCGCGAGCTCAAAGACGAGCGGGCCACCGCCTATAAACAGGCAGATGAGCAGCGGAACGCGAGCGGCATCCGGGGCGGAGTCCATTCCAAACCGCATGATCAGGTGGGCCCCGATGGTCACGATCGCGAGGATCGCGATGAAGATCTCACGCTTGTCCCAGATGAACCTGATTGGGGTCATAGTTCGATCATACTTCCCATCGCACGCGCCCGCCCACGATTGTCATGGTGGGGCGTGCGCCAAGGTCCCATCCGATGAACGGGATGTTCTTGGACTTGCCGACAAGGTGGTCCTCGTGGAGCGTCCAGTTGTGATCGGGATCGATCAGTGTGAGATCCGCGGGGCCTCCAACTTGAATGGATCCGATCCCACAGGAATCGAGGTTGCAGAGCTTCGCGGGGTTGATCGTGAGGAGCTCGATAAGCTTGGGCAGAGTGATATGGCCTGGCTCGACGAGTGCCTTGTGATACAGCGAGAACGCGGACTCGAGCCCGATGATCCCGAACGGTGCATCGCTCATCGGGTTGCGTTTCTCGTCGGCGTGGTGGGGTGCGTGGTCCGTCGCGAGGATCGTGATCGTCCCGTCCGCAACGCCCTTGCGAAGCGCTTCAACATCGGTCTGCTCACGCAGTGGCGGGTTCATCTTCGCCATGGTCCCGTGGGTCTCGATGGCTTCGTGCGTAAGGTGCAGGTGGTGGGGAGATGCCTCCGCGGTGACGGGGAGTCCCTTGCCCTGCGCTTGCGCAACGAGTCCGACCGAGTTGCCTGAACTCATGTGCTGAATGTGGTATCGGCACCCAATCGATCCGTTGAGTCGGATGTCGCGCTCGATGATGAGTTCTTCCGCTTCGCGAGGCCAGCCCTTCTCACCCAGCTTGGTCGATACAGACCCTGCGTGCATGGTGGCACCCTTGGTCAGCGTCAGCTCTTGGCAGTGCTGCATAAATACCTTGCCCGTGGTTTTCACCGTCTGGAACACGGTTTTCATCATGGCTGCAGATTCAATCACATCACCATCGTCGGAGAAGCCCACAGCGCCAGCCTTATCGCAGAGCTCGATCTCCGCTAGGCGTTCACCCTTGCGACCCTGGGTGGCCGCGGCGACGGAGAACACCCGGCAGTGGCCCTCACGGGCCGCTTTCACTGCGATGTACTCGACGATCTCGGGGGTATCGAGACAAGGGTCGGTATTGGGCATGCAGCAGACGCTGGTGAACCCGCCCGCGACGGCTGCGCGGGTACCACTCTCTATGTCTTCCTTGTGCGTCTGGCCTGGATCGCGCAGATGGACATGCGGGTCGATGAGCCCAGGCGTGAGGACCTTGCCCGCCGCGTCGATCATCCGATCCGCGGTCTCGGTGATGGAATCCTCGATCGCCGCGATTTGTCCGTCACGGATCAGGACATCGCGTTGGGCGTCCAGACCCGATAAGGGGTCGATGACGCGGGCAGATCGGATCAGGATTGGTTCGGAGGCGGGGTGTGGGTCGCTCATACCGGGGAGCATATGCGGATTGTGAGCCGTGCGTGCCCATTTTGCTTGGCAACCCAGCGGATACGCGCTATGCTTGACACCTGCCTGATTTGCTCAGGTCTCCCGGGGTGTAGCGCAGCTTGGTTAGCGCGTTTGACTGGGGGTCAAAAGGTCGGAGGTTCGAATCCTCTCACCCCGATTGGTACACAGGCCCTGACACTTTGTCAGGGCCTGTCGTCGTTTTGTTTCTGGGTCGGATTCGTGATTGATGTCATGACTCGCGATCCGACGGGATCAGAAATGCGAGATGATGGGCCGCGTGCGCGGCATGGAACCGTCCGAACTGTTCGTGTGACATCCGCCCGAACCCCGGGTGCGCATGCAATGGCGAGGTGTACGAACCGAACTCCTGGATACAAGCTTTGAGTTTTTGCACCTCATCAGTGTCGTCGAGCTCTGAAGGGGGGACGAACATCCCCGCCGTCTTGACGCCCTTGATCGAGTTGCCCGCGAGCAAACGCGGGAGCGCAAACTTACGAAGAAAAGGGCGGAGCGGAAGCCCAAGCAGCGTCATCCATCGCGGATACCCCCGCATGTTCGATTCCATCGTCAGGCGGACATGATTGCACATCTGTGCAAGCGTCCATTTTCCGCTTATTTCGTATCCGCTGTTCAAGAGTCGATCGCACTCGGCGATCACTTCATCTAGCGTGCTCAGTTTCAGATCGTGTCGCATCGTGTTCTGATTCCGATTTCAAGTCTTCCGCTACCGCATCAGCGTGCAAAGAGGGTGGTGAATCCGTTCGAATATGCCTGTATCCATGACAGGGGATCACCATAGAACAGCAGCCCACCTGTGTCGGGTAGGCTGCTCGATTTTTCGGTCATCGCTGATTAATCTAGAACGACCTGATACGGGGCATTCGTCCGGACATAGATAAGCGTTTCGACATTTTCAGCGCCATGTACACCATGAGTTGCTGGCGAATCAGACCCGAAGTAGCTGCCCGCTGCGAGTGATGAGTCGGCGGTTTCAACCTCACCTTGGATCACGATCGCACGGAAGAGATCCGAGCTCGTTCGGATTTCGCCGCTAAACCCTTCGGAGAGCTTGATCATCGAGCCATACGGCTCGCCACTTTGTGGATTGCCCCAGAGCATCGTGATCTGGGCACGATGTTGTGTATTCTCCGATCGATCGGCATCGATCCAGGTCATACTCGACGCATCGAGCCAGACCAGGTTCGATTCATCGACATTAATCGAGATCTCCTCATCGTGGAACGCTTCATCCGTCGGCTGAACAAGGTACGGGCCCTCATCGATCTCGATATAGGCCAGATTGAACGCACCATTCGCGGAAGTGATGTGCACATCCCCGGCCGGTTGTGTCCAGAACGATCCGCTCGGCAGCCACATGTTTTCTGCCCCTGGGTCGTCGTTGTGGACCAGCCCTTGGATCACCACCCCTCGGTAGGTGATGTTGTGGATATGCGGCGGTGATGAGAACCCGTCCACAAACTGGACGAGAAAACCCGATGCTTCGTCCTTGGTGCGATCGCCCCAGAGCGTCCCGGCTCGCGGGCTCTTATCGCCGCGTGCTGGGTTCAGCGCTCCCCAATGGATGTCGTCATACGCAACAACCGCTGTGGAATCTGTTCGCATGTACGGAGATGAGGTTGTGGCGCAACCGGCGAGCGTCAGGAGAAAAAGTGTGGATCCTGTGACAAGTGTTGTGTGTCGTTTCATGAGAATGTCCTGTTCTTGTATCTAAACATATTGTCAGTTCGAGTGGTCGATCACGACCTTGCCCATCGCTTGCCCGCTCTCGAGGCGTGCGTGCGCCTCGCCTGCCTGCTCAAGGCTGAAGTTTGTCTCGTCGAGGATGGGCTTTACCGCACCCGACTCGATGATGGACGCAAGATCACGGAGGATCGCGCCGTGTGTTGAGCGATTGTGATTGTGCAGCATCGGGATGAGCATGAACACGACATGCAAGGAGAGACCCTTGAAGTGCATCGGGTTCAGATCGAGCTCGCACATGGAGACCGTCGTGGCGATCTGTGCGTTCAGTGCCGCGGCCTCGAACGAGCTGCTCAGGTTCGCGCCTCCAACGGAGTCGAACACCAGATCGAATCCCGATCCGCCAGTGTGAGTCTGGACATACTCAGAGACCTTCTCGGTCTTGTAGTTGATCGGTGTTGCACCGAGTCGCTTGATCAGGTCGAGTTGCGTCCCTCCACCTCCTGTGGAGTAGACATCCGCGCCGTAGTGCTTTGCGAGTTGGAGCGCGATGTGCCCGACCCCGCCGGACCCGCCGTGTACGAGCACACGCTGACCCGACGAGATCCCCGCGCGATGTAGCCCCTCGTACGCCGTGATCCCAACGAGCGGGATCGCGGCGGCTTCACGCATGGAGAGGTTCTTGGGCTTGCGTGCGATCAGGTCCGCATCCGCGACGATGTACTCTGCGAGTGTGCCCGGCAGATCCGCGAGCCCGCCCACGCAGCCGTAAACCTCATCACCGACCTCGAACCCTTCGACGCCCTCACCGATCTCCTCGATTGTTCCCGCCATGTCCATACCAAGTATGGCGGGGGTATCCGGGGAGAGCGGGAGGTCCTTACCCATCTTGCGGATCATGGTGTCAACAGTGTTGACGCTTGAGGCGCTGATTCTGATGAGGACATGCCCCGGCTTCGTTTGCGGGCGATCGATCTCGGCGTGTTCAAACTTTGCGTTCTCGCCGTATGCGTTGATCAGCATGGTGTTCATATGTGTGCTCCTTGATTGGTGCTCAGGGCAAGATTGCCCGGTTTGTGTTGCAGAACCCACAAACTTACGGCTATACTTTGATTGCGACAAGTACCCACAAAAATGTAAGTATGAAGATTTTTGACGAAGGCCCCCAAATATGGCGAGAAAGTACAACTGGAAGACCGGATGTGATGTGGAAGCCACGCTCAGCGTGATCGGAGGACGATGGAAACCCATCCTCGTGTGTCATCTGCTGAGCGGTCGGAAGCGGTTTGGGGAGCTTCGACGACTCACACCCAACGCGACAGAGCGGATGATCACCCTGCAACTCCGCGAGCTCGAAGCTGACGGCGTCCTTGATCGGCATGTCTTCGCGGAAGTGCCGCCGCGCGTCGAATATGAACTCACGGACTACGGGCGGACCCTTGAGCCAATACTGGTTCAGATGCAAGCATGGGGGCGAGATTTCAAGGCCCGTCAAGCTGCAGCGGACGCGACCCACACCGACTGCGTTCTTGAATCGGTTCCGGACTAATCAGACTTCGAATCGATCTGAAGTTGTAGAACCGGTTCGGATCGTGTAGAAATTCAGCGCCTATGAAATAGCTTTCGTGGCTCATTGGTTGATCGGGTGTGATCACTACCTCTTCACCCAGGAATACCCACCACATGAAACACGACGGACTCAATCGGCGGCGCTTTCTCGCATATTCGGCGGCAGGCGCCGCGGTCAGCTCGACTTCAGCCCTTGCACATAGCGCATTGCGCACTGCAAATGTACCACAGGAGCACCCGATGACGCGACCAAAGTGTCTGTTCTTTGATGTCAATGAGACCCTGCTCGACCTGACTTCAATGAAGAAGAGTGTCGCAGATGCGCTCGGTGGGCGTGAAGACCTGCTCTCGCTTTGGTTTACCACGATGCTGCAGTACTCACTCGTTTCCTCCGCAGGGGGGCAGTACGAGGATTTCGGGGTCATCGGTGCCGCGACACTTCGGATGGTGGCCCGTAACAACGGGATCGAACTGAGTGAAGCTGATTCCAAGAACGCAATCATGCCCATCCGAACGCTCCCGCCTCACCCCGATGTTCGAGACGGACTTAAGCGTCTCAAAGCCGCCGGGTACCACATGGTGACCCTGACAAACTCATCGAACGGTGGTGTCGAGGCCCAGATGCAGAACGCTGGTCTGACGGAGATGTTCGATTCGCGTCTGAGTGTCGAAGATGTGCAGATGTATAAGCCCCATCAGCATGTGTACGCGTGGGCTGCCCGAAAACTCGGGCTTGAGCCACACGAGTGCATGCTTGTCGCCGCGCACGGGTGGGATATCGCGGGAGCGCTCTGGGCCGGTTGGCGAGCTGCATTTCTTTCACGCCCCGGGGCCCAGTTGTACCCGCTCGCGCCCGAACCGGAGATCAATGTACCCGAACTCGGGGCTGCCGCTGATCGTTTGATCGCGATGTCATAGCACCGATCTAGCGACAATACCGGTCTGTCAGATCGAGCATTGCGAAAACGATCGGACTGAACCTTCGTCTCGGGAGTTCAGTCCTTTTCGCTGTTCTGAATGCTTTGAGATTTCTCTGGTTGCGGATCAAGCACCATGGTGCTCATCCTAAATCAGCGCCGGTAGGTGATCCGTGCGCGAGTCAGGTCATACGGTGAGATCTCGACCGTGACGGTGTCACCAGGGAGGATACGGATGTAGTGCTTACGCATCTTGCCCGAGACATACCCGATGATCTCGGACTGCTGCTCGTTGGGCAGGCGGAGCTTAAACATCGCGTTGGGCAGTGCTTCGAGCACAATCGCATCCATGGTGAACTTGTCGTCTTGCTTGGCCAAAGTCTTCTCCGTTTGTTCCCAGCACGCCGTTCGTGGCGATCTGTTTCCTGTCTCTGGGGACTTCAAGAATAGGGCATAATGTCTCGTAAACCACTCAAACTGAGCCGACGCAGGTGAAAATTCACACCGTTGGATGGATTCTTTTCTGGTTTACGCCTGTGCGAACCGGTCGAGCCCGAACCGGGTGGGCTCATCCTCGAGCATGACTCGTGCCGCGTGCCGCCCAGTCTGGTACCCCATCGACATGCCATGCCCGGTCAGCCCGCCGCAGAACCAGACATTCGGGTTGTCGAGTGTGTGAATCTTCGATCGTGTGATGATGGGCATCCCGTCGGGTGAGAATCCCATGATCCCAGACCAACGGGCGGTGACCTGATAGTTTTCCGTGATGAGTTCACGGACGAACTGCTCAAGGTGTCCCTGAACCTCATCGCTGACCTCGTCGGCACTGGTCTGCTCGTGCTCTGCGTGGTATGTGCGGGCACCGCCGAAGATGATCTGCCCATCGGGTGCCGCGCGGACATATTCAGACCCGTGGTTGAGGTAGTACGCGAACTCCAGTTCCGCGTCGCTTGGATCCTCTGGTTTGATCGCCAGCATCTGTCCTCGATTGGGGGTGATGATCCCGTCAAGATCGCGGATGAGCTCGGACGCGTACGCGTTCGTGCAGACAAGCACACGCGAACAGACGACATCCACCGGGCGGGTCCGGATGCGGATCCGGTTTCCATCATCCTCAATCCGATACACCTCCGCGTGCTCAAAGACGGGAGTAGCAGACAGCGACGCCGCGAGGAGTTGCACAAGATCAATCGGCGAACAGACCGCGTCTTCTGGGTTGAGCAATCCGAGGGTTGGCTTGCCGGAACGCCAGAGCGCGTCATCTGGCGCATTGCCCTGCTCGATCAGGGAAACATGCAGATCGTCCTCGGTCATAAGCTGATGCGATTCGATCAACTCGGAATGCTCTGGCTCTCCGATCGCGACGACGCACGATGGGCGATGGGCGAAGCCGGGAGTGGATTCGAGCCCGAGTTGTTTCAGACCGATCAGGTTCTGCTGGGTCCATTCCCACAGGTACCGAGCCATATCGCGACCGAGATTCTGACACGCGAGCGCATAGTTCTCAGCGGCACCCCGGATCAGATACCCCGCGTTGCGACCGGATGCTTTCGACCCGGCGTAATCTGCTTCCAGGACGATGCACCGGATCCCACGAGATTCAAGTTCGAGAGCGGCGGACAACCCGCTGATCCCCGCGCCGATGATCGCAACATCGCATTGCTCGGTCTCGTGTGTGGGTGTGCGCTGCCAGAGTGAGATCGTCATGGTGTCCTCGTTGCGGTGGAGTCAGTTCCAGCGGATCGCGATCGCGATGTCATTGACGTTCGTGCCCGTTGGGCCCGTGCGGATCGTTGCCCCGAGTGTATCACAGATCGAGAGGGTATCGTGATGACGAAGCGAGGACTCGACCCCCTGTCGTTTGATCGGCGCGTTGAGCATCGAGGCAGTCAACCCGCATCCCGCAACGCCACTGGGCCCGTCGATGCCGTCGGTTGTGAACCCGATGACGCTCCAGTCAAAGTCGTGCTCTGAAAGTGCGAGCGACGCGCTCAGCGTGAGTTCAAGAGTTGGGCCTCCAATCCCCACCGCGCCATGGGTGTTCACGGTGGGTTCTCCCCCGACCGCGACAGCGGTGGGGGCGTCAAACGATGCCCGCGCAAGGCGATGGGCCAGCGTTCGTCCAGCGTCTGCGGATTCACTCGTCACCCCCCGATCGATATGGAAACAATCGATCGAGGCCCCCGCGCACCACGCGGCGACTGCGTCGAGGGCACTGGTGTTGCTCGCGATGATCACATGAGGCGTCCTGGGTGGGAACGCGTCGTGCATCGGGCCCGATCCGATAACGCTCGGATCATCGCCGATAACATCGGAGAGGAGGAAGCAGTACCGATCCGTGGTATGCATCAACTCCTTTGCAAGCCCTCCCGCCTTGAGCGTTTCAAGCGGCGAACGCGCAGCATTGATTTCCTGAATACTCGATCCGCGAGCGAGCATGTCCTTGGTGATCTGACGGATCTGCCCGAGGGTGGCACGGGGCTGAGGATGGCATAACATCGCAGAAGCCCCGCCGGAGATCAGGACGAGGACACGATGGTCGCCCGGGATGGACCGGGCGTGCTCGATCAGGAGCTTGGTGGCCTCGATATTGCGTTCGGTCGGGAGCGGGTGATCACAAGGATAGAGGGCAACAAGCTTGCTCTTGAACTGGGTGTTGAGCGTGTTGGCCTCGGGCGCGAGGACCGTGGCCCGGGCGAATGTTGAGCCCAACGCATCCATCGCCCCGGCACACATCGCGATGGATGCCTTTCCGAATGCGAGGATGTGTGTCGGGGTGTCCTTGGGCATGTGAGCCAGGTGGGCACGCATTGCACGCTCGGGGTCGGCGCCACGGAGGACCGAACGGATGATTTCCGTGGCGACGCGTTGCTCACGCTCGGGCAACCCGTGTTGGAAGCGGATCGGCGTCATGCGTTGCTCAGAGCAGAGCGGAGCCGACGGATCGCCTCATCGATCGTCTCGGTTTTCTTGCAGAAGGCAAACCGGACTAGCTTTGATCCATCCTTGGAGTCCGAATAGAAAGCGCTGGGGGGGATCGCCGCGACACCGGCATGCTCGGGAAGCCAACGGCACAGATCGACATCGCAGCTCAGCCCGAGTTTCTCCGTTACACGCGAGTGATCCGCGAGGATAAAGTACGACCCCTGCGGAAGGGAGAACTCGAAACCGAGTTCATGGAGCGCCTCGCCGAGAAGGGATCGGGTGTGGGTGTAATGGCTGACGAGTGCTTCAATCTCATGCTCACCCTCGTTGAGGAGCGCCGCGACGCCGTGCTGCAACGGGGTCGCGACGGCGAATGTCAGGAACTGGTGGGCCGAGCGGATCCCCGCCGTCAGCTCCGGCGGGGCAATCGCCCATCCGATCTTCCATCCAGTCAGAGAGAAGGACTTGCCCGAACTCGACAAGACCACCGTACGCTCTCGCATACCCGGAAGGGTCGCGATGGATCGGTGCGAGTGTTCGTCATACACCAATCGCTCATACACCTCGTCGCTGATCGCAATCGCTTTATGTCTTACACAAAGGTTTGCAATCTCGCTGAGCTGAGCTTCTGAAAACACGGCCCCCGTGGGGTTGTGCGGGGTATTGATGAGCACGGCACGCGTGCGTTCGTTAAACGCGTGAACAAGATCTTCCGACGAGTATGCGAATCCGTTTGCGGTCTGACGCATTGTGACGAATCTGGGAATCGCGTCCGCCATCGCCAGGCACGCGCGGTACGAGTCGTAATAGGGCTCAAAGACGACAACCTCGTCCCCTGGGTTCAGCAATCCGAGCATCGTGGCCGCGATCGCCTCGGTGCATCCGCTCGTGACCGTGATCTCGCGATCCGGATCGCAATCGATGCGGTTGACCCGCGACGCCCACCCCGCGATGGCCTCGCGGAGCACAGGCGTGCCGGGGAGCGGTGCGTACTGGTTGTGCCCGGATCTCATCGCATCGATCGCGGCCATCTTGCCCAGATCCGGGCCGTCGAAATCAGGAAATCCCTGTGATAAGTTGACGGCATGATGCGTATTGGCGAGCGCCGTCATCTCAGCGAAGATGGTGGTGCCAAACGGCGAGAATCGATCGGCGATGATGGATCGGGGCGGTGCACTCATTCCCAAAGCATACCGCATCAATCGTCAGATTGCGGATAACCGAGACGAGACGCGGCTTCCCAGGACTCGGGTGTGTAGGGGAGGGTTTCCATGATCTCGATGAGCTGGCGGCGGATCGCGGGTATGCCCGTGTCTTTGCCTTTTGTTTCTCCCAGAACCTTTCGTGCATCGTCGATCGCTTCCGCAATCTCTTCTCTTCGGGGCTCATCGACCCAGAGGAGTGCATCACGGAACTGCTTCTGGCTCGGGTAAGAGTGGGCCATCCCCTCAATGACATCGATCTGTGCATCGATCCCATCGCGTTCGAGCAGCTCAGTACGGACAAGCATCTCGGGCTCGTTGAAGTCAGCGGTTCCTGTGATCGATCGGATACGCCGTGTCTGAAGGAGTTTCATCCATCTGCTGCTTGGCTTTCCCAGAGACTTCGGCCAGTAATGGTTGCCCTTTCCAGTCGGAGCGTTGTGGTAGGTATCGAGCCCCACAATCGGGACAGCACCCGCGAAACGCTCCGGGAAAGCGAGCTGAAGAATGCCCGAACACCGCCCCCCGCCGGACATGCCAGTGAGGTAGATCCGATCTCGATCGATGCGTGCGTGCATCGCAAGGGTCTCGATCGAATCGAGATGATTCTGCAGCCGATCAGTGATCTCGCGTTTGTTGCCATTGTTGTCCACACCGATCGCGATCAGCCCCAGTTGATCGCATGCGAGTGCAAACGATTCATGGATTCGACCGCTCGCGGATGGGCTGATGCACACCAGAACACCAGAAGGTGTGAGCGGATCGAAGCCTTTGGGCAATCTAACATGAAAAGTCTCGTTCCCGACCACACGAGTAAGCCCCGGGAAGTTGTTCTTGATCCGTGATCGGACGGTGCGTTTGTCGAGGATCAGGTCCGATTGAACATGTGGCGGTGGGATTGTCGTTTCCTGCGCACTGGCTGTGGATTCGAACCAATCAGGCGAAGATACATCTGCCGGGTCGATCGATATCCCAAGCCGATCGAACGCCTCCCGGCGAATCGTCCATGCCTGCGTTGGGGCTTGAAGCGTCTGAAGAATCACCGTTTCAGTTTGGGGATAGATACCGAGCGTATTTCTATCAGTCCCGTGGCTGAACTGGAGATAGAGCGGGGGGAGCTCGTCACCATCAATCGGCGATTCAATCGATCGAGCAAATCGGTTCAGCGACGAGATGGAACTGCTATCCAGTGCGGCAACCACCCCGAGGCGATCCCGGAGCATTTCGAGCCCACTGAGGTCTTCTGGAATTTGCGAGGGGGACCTCGTGATCAGCCCGGATCGGGCCAGGCGTCCTTGTATCTGGATCGGCTTGTCTTCTGTGGGAATTGAGGGTTGCGCCAGCACGCCAGAATTACATACTGGGAGGATAAAAAAGCACGCAAGCAGGGTCCATCGGAGGCGGTAGCGTCGTTGCATAACCGGTTATACGGTCCTGAACGAGATCGGATGAGGGTTCTGTGTGGGAATCGAAAGGAAAATCGAAGAGGGCGACGGGCTTGACCGAACAGAGTTTTGGGATAGTCTTATCCCTCAACAGATCCTCCGTAGCTCAATGGTAGAGCGAGCGGCTGTTAACCGCTAGGTTGCTGGTTCGAGTCCAGCCGGAGGAGTTTGACTTTCTGGGTCTATGTCTTGTTCAGCGAAGCCGCTCAGAAACGGTACATCGGTCAGACCGATGACCTGGACCGCCGCGTCACAGAGCACAATGACCCTCAACACAACCCGATGAAGTTCACTTCCAAGCACCCCGGCCCGTGGGTGCTTATTTATTCTGAGCAGTTTGAGTCCCGCTCCGAGGCGATGCGTCGGGAGCGCTGGCTCAAGTCCGGTCAGGGGCGTGCGTGGCTCGATAAGCAGGGGATTGGTCGAGCGAGTCCGCCGGAGGCGGATTAACCGCTAGGTTGCTGGTTCGAGTTCAGCCGGAGGAGTTTGACTTTCTGGGTCTATGTCTTGTTCAGCGAAGCCGCTCAGAAACGGTACATCGGTCAGACCGATGACCTGGACCGCCGCGTCACAGAGCACAATGACCCTCAACACAACCCGATGAAGTTCACTTCCAAGCACCCCGGCCCGTGGGTGCTTGTTTTATTCTGAGCAGCCCCAGATCTGCCCCAAGCTCTCTAGACATCAATGCCAATACGAATCCACGGTCGCGTGAGCTGCCTTTGTTATCGAGGCGAGCCGAATCCGAGTTCGATGATCCGCTTGCCGTCTTCCACGATGAGATACAGGCACGGGACGAGCAGCAGGATGATTGCCGTCGCGAAGACAATCCCGAACCCGAGCGAGATCGCCATCGGCACGATGTACTGTGCCTGCAGCGAGCTCTCGAGTATAATTGGTGTAAGACCGAAGAATGTAGTTGCTGTGGTCAGGAAGATCGGTCGGAACCTCCGAACGCCCGCCTTGAGGATCGCGTCGAACGGTGTGTCGTCTCCGCGTTTGCGGTTCGCATAATCGATCATGATCAGCGAATCGTTCACAACCACGCCAGAAAGGGCGATCACGCCCATGAGACTGACGAGCGAAAGGTCGTAGCCCAGCAGCATGTGCCCGATCACCGCGCCGATGATGCCGAACGGGATCGCCGACAGAACAATCAGCGGCTGGATGTAGCTCCGGAACGCAATCGCGAGGAGCGCGTAGATCACGAACATCGCGAGCCCAAATCCGCTCCAGAGGGCGGAGGTCGCCTCCCGCATCTCTGCGTCGCTGCCTTCAAAGGTCCAGGTGAGCCCGGGGTAGCTGGCCCGCAGCTCCGGCAGCACGTCCCGGTTGAGCGCCGTGATAATTTGGCCGGTTGTGCGGGCTGGTTCGACATCCATCGAGACATTCACGACGCGTCGCCCATCCCGGCGGTTGATGCTCGTAAAGGCCTCGCCCTGAGTGATCTCCGCGACATCCAGCAGTGGGACCTCTGCCCCGCTCGGGGTCTGAACGACAAAGTCCTCTAGATGATGGATGTCCTTGCGTTCGTCCTCAGGAAGCTTGACACGAACCTCGATCTCGTTTGTGCCCCTTAATAGGCGCAACGCAAGCGATCCATAAAAAGCACCGCGGATCTGTCCACCGATATCAGCAGGGGTAAGGCCCAGAGCGCGTCCTTCGGGTGTGAGTCGGAAGTCGAACTGGGTCTTCCCGCGGTTGTAGTTGTCGCTCACATCGCGAGTGTTGCTGAACTGCTCCGCGCGGGCGACCAACGCCATCGCGGCCTGCTCAAGCGTGTCGATGTTGCTGTGACTCAAGTCCACGCTGACATCAGGGCGGTGCCCGCCAGGCCCCCGCTCGGCCTCGAAGGTGATCTGATCGATGCCCGGAAGATCACCGATGGAGTCACGCCAGAGCTGGATCACCTCACGCGCGGTCATATCACGCTCTTCCGGCGGCTTCATCACGATCTCAACATCGATGAAGTTCTGCCCACGCACATTGGTCTTGATACCCTCGGCAACCTCGTACAGGTTGTGCTCCTCGAACATCTCGAGGCTCGCGGTCGTGACGATTTCCGCAACGCGTGCTGCCTGATCAGGAGTCGTGCCGACGGGGAGACGCACGCCCGCCTCGATCTCATCCGCGGAAACTTCGGGCATCAGGATCATGCCCATGTGCGCACTGAGTGAGTAGCTGCCCACGACCCAGAACAGCGCGAGCGCGGCCGTCGCAGTGACATAGCGGAACCGCAGAGCCAGCCGAAGGAGCGGGCGATAGATCAGATCAATCAGGGTGCTAAAAAACCGCGAGAACGCCTGCTGTCCACCGTGAAGCTTGCGGGCGACCCAGAGCTTCCCCTTCGCCTCCTTCGCGTGCGCGAGGTGAGCCGGCAGGATAAAGAGCGCCTCGAACAGCGAGACTGTGAGCACGATGATGACAACCACGGGCAGGGGCTTCCAGAACTTGCCCGTCTCGCCGGGGATGAACAGCAGCGGGATAAACGCGACGATGTTCGTCAGGATGCTGAATGTCACCGGCCCAGCGATCTCACGGGCGCCCAGCACCGCGGCTTTCAGGTGGCCCATCCCGAGCTGACGGTTCTCGTACACATTCTCGCCCACGACGACCGCGTCATCCACGACGATGCCCAGCACAACCAGGAACCCAAAGAGCGAGATCATGTTGATGCTCAGCCCAGATGCGGGCATGAACATGATCCCACCTACGAACGAGATCGTCATACCCATCATGACCCAGAACGCCAAGCGAAGCTCCAGGAACAGCGCCAGGATCAGCAACACGATCACGACCGCAATGATCCCGTTCTCCATGACGAGCGAGAGACGACGGCGGAAATCCTCGGCGTTGTTGTTATCGATCCGCCAGGTCACGCCCTCGGGTAGCGTCTGCTCGTATTTCCCCATGACCCGATCGACCGCGTCCGCGATATCAATGGGGGACTGAGACCCAACACGGTAGATCTCGATCTCGACCGACGGGGTTCTGTTGAACTGAGAGTGGAAGTTGCCCTCCTCGAACCCATCTCGGATTGTTGCGATATCGCCCAGAGTAACGATTGCCCCCTCATCACTCGCGACGATCTCGATCTGTGCGAACTGCTCAGACCACTGCTTCCGCGCTGAGACACGCAGCAGGATCTCACCGGCGCTGGTCTGCACGGATCCCGCGGCAATATCCTCGCTGGAATCCTCGATGAGGCGTGCCACATCTGGCAGGGTCAGCCCGTATTCACGGAGTCGATTTCTCGGGATCTCAACATGGGTAATGTAGTCGGGGACCCGTCCAAGCTCGACCTGCGTGATTTCTGCATCGGCAAGCAGCGTGTCTCGGAGCTGCTCCGCGAGCTTCCGAAGGGTCCAGATGTCAATGTCGCCGTAAAGCCCCAGTGACATGACTTCGGTCCTGCGCGATTGCAGACGGACTTCCGGCTGCTCAATGTCATCCGGGAAAGTCCGGATGCGGCTGACCGCCTGGTCGATATCCTGAAACGCCTTCATCCGCTCGGTGTCCGGCACCAGCTCGATGCTGACCGAGCCGTTCCCTTCGCGTGCCTCAGAAGTGATCTCACGGATGCCATCGATGCCACGGATCGCTTCCTCGACCGGACGCAGGATGCCCTGCTCAACCTCTGCGGGTGCCGCACCGGGATAACCGACATCGACCTCGACGATATCGAGCTGGAACTCCGGAAAGACCTCTTTCTGGATCGAGAACGCGGACCAGACGCCGCCGACAAGCAGGATGACCATCAGCAGGTTCGCAGCGATGGGGTTCTGCGCCATCCATGCGATCGGACCCCGCATCGGGGTGCTTGTGTCATGTCCATTCTCGGGGCTATCGCTCATGGTGTTGTGTCCCCCGACTGCGATAAGTCGGCCTCTTCAGGCTCGCCCTGAATCCGCAACGCAAGCCCCTGTGAAACCGTAGCCAGCGAGGTTGTGACGACCTCCTCATTGGCATCGAGCCCGCTACGGATGTACGCGTATTGCGCATCCCGGTACACCACCTCGGTTTCCCTGATCTCGAGTTGCCCGTCGGACTTGACCCACACGGTATCGTTCTGACGCAGGTACTGACGATCGAGGCGCACAACATCGCGGATCTCATCTCCCTCGATCTCAAGCTCCACGATCGTGCCCAGAATCAACCTCGGACCATCGGCTTTCAGAGAGAGCGGGTCCGGGATCGAGACGAGCACCTTCGCGAGCCGAGACTGATCATCCACGGTACCGATCAGTCGAGCCACAGTGCCTTCTCGGTACACCCCCGCCGGCCACGCGGCTTTGTGATACACCCCCACCCGAGCACCCGTGCCGTCCCGGTCACCGAATCGAATCCATGGGAGATCACGCAACGGCACGCTCGCCATGACCCAGTACTCATCTGTCCCTAGAAGATGAGCGAGCTCGTCGGAAGAGCTGATCTGAGATCCAAGATTCACCGAGCGTGTCATGATCAGCGCATCGAAAGGGACACGCACGCTCGTGCGCTCTAAATCGAGCTCGGCCTGACGGACCGCCGCCTCGGTTGCGGATAGGCGGGCCCGGATCGCTTCGATCTGCGGCTCACGCAGCACAAGCGATCGGTTTTCTTCCTCGATCTCTTCACCAAGAAGCTCGAACTCCTGACGGGCTACGGCCTGGCGTCCCTCCTCGATGGCCAGCTCCGCCTGCACCTGCCGATGCTCGCTCTGCATCATGGTCAGGGCCTGCTCAAAGTCCGCGGGGTCAATGCGGACAAGCTCATGCCCCTCTTCGACAAGCCCGCCGGGGATGAACTGTGGGTCCATCCCGATGATCTGGCCGCTCACGCGTGGGCTGAGTATGAGTTCCCGTGCGGGTTCAACAACGCCGAGGACTTCCAATCGCGGGCGGAAGTTTCCTCGTTCTGCGTGGGTGACTTCGACCAGAGCCGCACTCTTCCTCGTAGCCGCTTCGCTCTGCGCGACGGGTTCAGTAGAATAGATAAGGTAGGATACGGCGCCTGCGCCAGCGATCAGCAACACGCAAATCACCACGGAGAGCACGATGCGTATCCACAGACGGGTCCGGTCGGATGTGGTTTTCTTAGCCAAGCGTTTCGTCTCCATCGTTTGGATCATCCGTCGATTCACCGATTTCATGCGGGGTCTCAAAGCCGCCCGCGAGTGCCCGATAGAGGGCGATCCGGAAGGTGATCAGCTCGAGCTTGGCGCTGAGCAGATCCCGCTCGATCTGCTGCTGTTCACGAAGAGAAGTGAGCAAATCGATGAAATCAGTCGCGCCATTGAGGTATTGCGTCCGGAGCTGCTGATAGGTCTCACGCGCGAGTTCGAACTGGATCTCCAGACTCGCGAGTCGACGAGCCTGCTCTTGCTCTCGTGTCAGCGAAACTTCAACCTCGCTGAATGCGTCCAGGACCGTCTGGGCATACACCGCGAGCAGTTCCCGCTGGGCGGCTTCTGCTCGTGCAACCTCAGATGCCCGCTCATTGCCGTCGATGATCGGCGCAACCGCATTCGCAGCGATGCGTGCGATCCAATCGCTGAACAGTCCCGAAACATGCTCAGAAGCGGTCGAGACAGAGGCGATCAGACTGAGGCGCGGGTAGGTGTCAGCAACAGCAACCGCGATGTCCTCATCCGCAGCTCGGAGCGTATACATCGCGCTCATCACATCGGGGCGGCGTCGGACCAGCTCAGCCGGCAAACCGGTGGCGGGTGCATCGGGGACACGCGGGAGAATCGCTGCTGCATACGCAAACGCCTTCTGCGGGGGGCGTCCCTCAAGCACGGCTTGCTGATGTTCAAGTACCTGCACAAACGACTCGGCCACGATAATCTGTTCGCGGGTCGATTCCACAAGCTGGCGTTGGCGCAGGACATCGGCACTCCCCGATTGCCCCACAGCAAACCTGCGTTCCAGTACATCAAGCACCTTCTCGTTCGTCTGCAACTGCGATCGGATCAGATCGACCTGCAGTCTCGCAACCGCGAGCGTGTACCAGTTGGTTGCGACCTCGCCGGAGAGCGTCAACGCGGCGGACTTGTAATCCGCCTCACTCGCGGAAGCACGCAAACGCTCCGCCTCGATCGCAGCATCAATGCGTCCCCAGAGATCGACCTCGTACGACGCTTCGAGTCCCAGCGAGAACTCAGTTTCGTCATTCGCGCCGTCATCGCGTTCCGTGCGTGCCGCGCCGCCGACCGCATCCAGATCGACCGACCGTTCCGAGCGGGCTCGCCTCGCGATCGCGTCAGCTTGTTGTAGCCGTTCCCACGCAGCTGCAAGCGAGAAGTTCTCGTTCAACGCCCTCTCGATCCGTTCGTTCAGAGCCGGATCATCGAAAGCGGTCCACCATCGCTCTGCCAGTGCCGCGCTGCCATCAGATCTGAATGCCGGCGCATCCTCGAAGGGAATCTGGCTTGATTCACGCGTCTGCTGGCAGCCGGGAGCGACCAGCAACGATGCCATGATCAAGCACGCCGCTGTGATCGGCGTAAAAACTCCATACTCATACGCAAAATGTGAAACCCTGTCTAAACCTCGCATCAGTGAAGCATACACCGTAGAGATTGCACAGAGTTGCAAGAACTGACGGCTCTTCTTACATACATATTGGTCCCGTTTTCATATTCTATATGTCAGCAGAATCAGACTTCGTGAGTGCGCCTTTTGCCGATTCACAAAGTTGATGATCGGAACGCGTTGTATGGAGAAAAAATGGAACTCGGTGGCGCATCGATGGATATCAGGTCGCCTTCGCACTCAGTGTGACCTCGATGTTGCCACGCGTAGCGTTCGAGTATGGACAGACCTCATGACCGGTCTTCACGAGATCTTCCGCCTGGGATTGATCGACGCCCTTGATCTCGTTGTCCAGATGCACACGAAGCCGAAAATCGCCGGCATCGGTCGAGAAGAGTTCCACTTCCGCGGTCGTTTTGACATCCTCCGGTGCAAGCTCAATGCCCTTGTCCTTGGCAACAAAGATCACCGCGTTCCCAAAGCACGCGGCATACCCGGCGGCGAACAGTACCTCGGGATTCGGCTTATCACCCTTGCCACCCAGGCTGGGTGGGACGGTCATCTGCATATCGATAAGACCGTCTTCACTCTTTGCGTGCCCGTTACGCCCGCCAGTTGATGCGACGCGTGTTGTGTACAGTGATGGCATGATGGTGCTCCTCTCGGTGTGTGTGTTTACAGGTGAGTGTACGGCAAATACCCACCAGGAGCACGAGATCAGCCCGCATTGATCTTGGCGTCATGCTGAGGATACAGCCGCCGCCCAAGCCACAACGACACGCTCACAAGGGTGATCAGGACAGGCACCTCAACCAGCGGCCCAACAACCGTCGCGAACGCGACACCCGATCCAATGCCGAAGACAGCAATCGCGACAGCGATCGCGAGTTCAAAGTTGTTTCCCGACGCGGTGAACGCGAGGGTCGCCGACCGCTCATAATCCGCGCCAACCTTTTTCGCCATCAGGAAGCTCACAAAAAACATCACAACGAAGTAGATCGTGAGCGGGATCGCGATCCGGAGAATATCGAGGGGGAGTTCCACGATCCGATCGCCCTGCATGCTGAACATGAGGATGATGGTGAGCAGGAGCGCAACGAGGGTGATGGGACCGATCTTCGGGAGGAATGTCTGGGTGTACCACGCATCGCCCTTGATCGGGCGGAGAACGAAGCGTGTGAACATCCCCGCGAAGAACGGGATCCCGAGATAGATCATGACGCTGATAAAGACCTCGCCGATGGAGACATCGACAACCGCCCCTTCCAAGCCCAGCAGCGGGGGAAGGAAGGTAATGAAGACCCACGCGTAGACGCCGAAGAACAACACCTGAAAGATGCTGTTGAACGCAACAAGGCCCGCGGCGTAATCGCTGCTGCCCCGCGCCAGATCGTTCCACACCAGCACCATGGCGATGCACCGTGCAAGCCCGACCAGGATCAACCCCGTCATGTATTCGGGGTAGTCGCGCAAGAACAGGATCGCGAGCAAGAACATGAGCGTTGGGCCGACGACCCAGTTTTGTACGAGCGAGAGCGCGAGGATCTTCCAGTCCTTGAAGACCTCTGGTAGCTTCTCATATCGCACCTTCGCCAGCGGCGGATACATCATCAGGATGAGCCCGATAGCGATAGGAATATTCGTCGTACCGATCGACATACGATCGAGCTGCTCCGCCACGCCCGGCACGAGCCGACCGAGCATAACGCCCATGGCCATGGCAAGGAAGATCCAGAGCGTGAGGAACCGATCGAGCAGCCCAAGCCGCTTGGGCTTGCTACTGAGGCACGCGGGCTGATCGACGCCGGTAGGGGTGGTGGGGGCGGTGCTCATGTCGTGTATTCCGTATTCAGGCATTGGGCAGGGATTCGAGCAGATCGGGCAGTTCGCTCATGAATACACCGATCTCATCGCGGACACGCCGGTAGTGAGAGAGGGCCTCGTCCTCGGTCGTGGCATCAAGCGCGAGCTTCGGCGGATCGTCGAACCCCCGATGCACCACCCGTGCATTGCCAGAGAAGACCGGGCAGGTCTCGTGCGCGTGCCCGCACACGGTGACGACCAGATCGAAATCCACACCCTCAAGTTCGCTCAGGTCCTTGGAAAAGTGATCGGAAATATCAATATCGACCTCACCCATCACCTTCACCGCGTTGGGGTTGAGCCCGTGCTTCTCGATGCCCGCGGAGTACGCTTCGATCTCGCCCGCGTGCAGATGCCTCGCCCATCCCTCGGCCATCTGGCTCCGGCACGAGTTGCCGGTGCAGAGGAAGAGGACCCTCGTCCGCTTGTCCGTCATGATCTGGTTCCTTCCGGGTCGCAGCACCCGCATCCATTGTCATCGATGCATCCGTCCAGCGGCGTCAACTCGTCGATCGCGTCTGCGAGATCGCGGAAATGCGACGCGAGTGATTGTGCATCCGCGTGGTACCAGACCGTCCGTCCCTTTTTCTCACTCGTCAGGAGCCCCGCACGAGCGAGCGTCCCCAGGTGCCGGGCAACCATGGAGAAGTCGATCGAGCAACACTCCGCGACTTCTGTCACCGAGCAGGGGCGTCCACACTTGAGCAGACACGAGAGAATCCGGGCACGGGTGGGCTCCGCGAGGGCCTTGAGCATCTCCGGCTCAAGCAGGCGGTCAAACCGCGCACGCCTCCGGGATGCCTGTTTCGGGGTCTTGGGATGCTTGTATACTGACGCCATGACGCAAATATATGCGCAATGTACATCAGCCGTGAACTCCTTCGCCCAATCTTAATCTTGATTGAGTGTTTGCTTCCTGAGCAGATCGCGGATCTCGCCCAGCAGAACGACATCCGCGGCGGGTGCCTTCGCTGGCTCGGCCATCTTTTCTTCCTCGAACCGTTTCTTCGCCTGGTTGACGAGTTTCACCATAAGGAACACGATGAACGCGAGAATGAGGAAGTTGATCAGGATGGTAATGAAGTTCCCGTACGCGAGTACCGGCCCAAGGTCGCGTGCCTCATCCAACGGCATCGGGGCACCGTTGTTCGCATTCTCATAGTTTGTCACACCCACCCGGACATTTTCGGTGAGCCCGAAGTACAGGTTCTGGAACTCTGCTTTCCCCGCGAGCCCGATGATCGGCATGACAACATCGTCGATCAGTGATCTGACGATCAGACTGAAAGCGCCGCCGATGATGATGCCGATGGCCATATCAAGGACACTGCCCCGGACCGCGAACTCTTTGAACTCTTTAATCAGACCCATGCTGCACCTCCCAACATCACGCCGCATGCGTGACGATCGGGATAGTGTACCGGCACAAGATGAAAGCCGATTTCATGTTGAAGTCGTGCTCAACGCTCGGCGCGGTTCCGGATGCGCACCCGTCCCTTGCCCTTGGTGACCTTGCCGATCACATGGACCTTTTCGCCAGACTTCTCCAGTTTGCGGGTTACCCCCTCAACAAAGGTCGGACGCACAATCAGGGTGTACCCGATCCCCATGTTGAAGACCTGACGCATCTCGGATTCCTCAATATTGCCATGCTTCTGGAGGAAACGGAACACAGGGGGCACTTCCCAGCTCGACTCATCGATGACGGCATCAACCCCATCATGGAGAGATCGGTTCAGGTTCCCCTCCATCCCGCCGCCGGTGATGTGCGCCATGCCTGAGATGACTTTTTTGACCTTGTACGCACGCAGCAGCTTTACGACGGAGCTCGCGTAGATTCTGGTTGGCTCAAGGAGGACCTCGCCGAGCGTACGATCGGTTTCGAGCTCGGGGTATGTCTTGTCGAGTTTGAGCTTCGCGTGCTTGATGACCTTGCGGACGAGCGAGTACCCGTTGGAGTGCACGCCCGAGCTTTCGAGTCCCAGGATGATGTCGCCCGGCTCGACACGGAGGGGGTTGGTTGCTTTCTTAAGCTCAACGACCCCGACACTGAACCCCGCGAGGTCGTAATCGTTGGGCTTGTACAGGTCGTTCATCTCAGCGGTCTCGCCACCGATGAGGGCGCACCCCGCCAGCTTGCAACCATCGCTGATACCCTTGACGATGTCGTACAGAACCCCTTGGTTGACGGCATTGACCGCGATGTAATCGAGGAAGAGCAGCGGCTCGGCGCCCTGCACGATCAGGTCGTTGACATTCATCGCGACCAAATCGATCCCTACGGTATCGTGCTTGTTCATCTCGATCGCGAGATGGACCTTGGTCCCAACACCATCGGCACACGCAACGAGGACGGGATCCTTGTAGTTGTGCTTGAAGAGCTGCTCGTTGTAATCGAGACGCAAGAGCCCCGCGAACCCACCCGGGTTGTCGATAACGCGTTGCCCGTGGGTCCTTCGGAGGAGTGACCCGATAGACCCGACGAACTTGTCGCCGGCCTCGATGCTCACGCCCGAATCGGCGTAGGTCAGTCCCTTGGTCTTGCTCTTCGATCGCGTGCGGGTGCTGGGCATGCGTAGAGGATAGGTAGGTTGAAAACAGGGTGTGCATCGGAATCCATACGGATCTCAAACTCAACATGAACTGGGGCGGTGGCTATAATCCTCAAATCCGAAACAATGGCTGAAGCAAGAGGCCGCGGAAGGAACAACACATGAGCGAAACCCAGCTTTTCACCTCCGAGTCTGTATCCATGGGACACCCCGACAAGGTGGCCGATCAGATCTCGGATGCCATCCTTGATGCCATGCTTTCCAACGATCCACACTCACGCGTTGCGGTCGAAACGATGGTCTCCACCGGGATGGCTGTTATCGCAGGCGAGGTCACAACGCAGGGCTATGTCGATATCCCAGAGGTCGTCCGGGGGGTCATCCGCGACATCGGCTACACGGACGGCGAAATGCGGTTCGACGCTGAATCATGTGCAGTGCTCGTTTCAATCAACCAGCAATCACCCGACATCGCGCAGGGCGTGAACAAGGAAGGTGCTGGCGATCAGGGCATGATGTTCGGGTTCGCGTGCAAGGAAACAGAAGAGCTCATGCCACTTCCCGTGATGCTCAGCCACAAACTCGTGGCACAGCAGGCACATGTTCGCGAAAACGGCGCGATCCCAGGCCTCCGACCTGACGCAAAGAGCCAGGTCACCGTCGAATACGACGGACGCAAGCCCGTCCGGGTCGACACCGTCGTGATCTCGACCCAGCACGACAAGTCCTGGAACGACAAGCAGGACCAGCTCAAGCGCGAGGTCATCGATCACATCATCAAGCCCGTACTCGGCGAATGGTGGAACCCCGGCATCACCGTCCATGTGAACCCCACAGGACGATTCGAGATCGGTGGACCACACGGCGACGCAGGGCTGACAGGCCGAAAGATCATCGTCGATACCTACGGCGGGCGTGGACGACACGGCGGCGGGGCATTCAGCGGCAAGGACCCAACCAAGGTCGACCGATCCGCAGCGTACATGGCCCGCTACATCGCGAAGAACATCGTCGCGGCGGATCTCGCTGAAGAATGCGAAATCCAGCTCTCGTACGCGATCGGTGTTGCAGAGCCAACGAGCGTATTCGTCGAGACCTTCGGGACTTCCAAGGTTGACGAAAACGCGATCGCGAAAGCCGTCCGTGAGGTCTTCCCACTCACACCCCGCGGCATCATCGAGACACTCGATCTCCGCAAGCCGATCTACCGACCCAGCGCCCGCCACGGTCATTTCGGGCGTCAGCCGCAGGAGAAGGACGGGTTGAACTTCTTCCCATGGGAGAAGACAGACAAAGCAGAAGCACTCCGTAAGGAATGCGAATCGGCTCAGCCGGCCTCTGTCTGATCACTCGCGATAGAGCCCTTGATCAAGAATGTAATCTTGAACCCGATCGTCGAGCCCGGCGATCGGGTTTTCTCTGCGATGAGGATCCGCAAGGCACGAGCGAATATGAGTCGATGAAGCATCGATCAATGGCACCTGAACGATCCGGCTTTCCCAGTGCTCAAGGTCAGTCTCATCCCACGCCCCAATCGAGCGAAGCGAGTCGATCAGCATTGAGGGAGCATCGTGATCATCCCGCAGCATCACGACAGCGTCGCGCCAGAACGATCGGTATCGGTGCCAGCGATGCATCGATAATGCCTGATCCGCACCGATGAGGAATCGGTCCGTCGCGTCCAGGCGCTGCGATCGAGCCGTCGCCCATGTATCAGACCAATAACTCGGGGAGGCGGGATCCACGCTCGCTCGCTCGATCTCCTCGGTCCAGATCCAGGCATTCGACACAGAACGAATCGCGAGCTCAAGCATCCTCAGGCGATGCGACCCTCCAGTCGGGGCGGATTCCTTGTGCGGGGAGCGGGCAGCGGGAACATAGACGACGCAATCCAGCTCCGTTCCTAGCGTGGCAAGGACCGCTTCCGGAAGCTTCACATGCCCGATGTGGGGGGGATCGAACGATCCCCCAAAGAAAAGGATCCCCGCAGATCCCCGCACAGGGCCAAGGTCTCGCAGGATGGATGGAGAGGTGGGATCTGACATCAGGAGCATTGTTCGCGAGCGAGAACGGCGGGGGTACTCCTTGTTCCGATAATCACGATTCATCCGGTCTGGAGCGTTTGTGCGTATGAGTCATCGCATTGACACTGGGTAATTCTGGGTACGGTGGGGGCCAGCTGGATGGATGCGATAAACCCATGACTCAGATCGCCCGATCTACTCGATTGGAGGCTTGTGATGAACGCACCCGATCCCAACGCATTCAGTCTGGATATCAACGACCCCGAAGACGCGGAGTTGATCCAGTACTTCCTTACAGAGCTACCCGATCGCGTAGACACGATCCTCGCAGCCTATACGAACGATGATTTCCGTGAACTCGAGCGGATCGCCCACCAACTCAAGGGTGCTGCCCCCGGATTTGGGTTTCCCAGCATTGGATCAGAAGCCGCAAAGCTGGAGCAGCAACTGAAACTGACCAGCGATCCCAGTGAATCGGTGGAGACGCTCAGGTCGCAAGTCGATCAACTCGTTTCTCTCTGCAACTCGTACATCAACCCGAGCTGATTTCAGATCTCGAACGAACTTGACGCGACGGAGCCAGGCGGATCGATTAATCGAATGAGTGAAACCCAGCCCAACCCGTACACAGAGACATCACCGGTGGTGCTGTTGGTCGATGATTCGCAGTTTGTGCATCGCTTGCTCGAGGCAAGACTGCGGAGTGAATCGATCGTCCTGTCGAGTGCAGAGGATGGCAAAGCCGGACTCGAGATCGCTCAAAGAGACGAGCCCGCTCTCATCCTGCTCGATCTGGATATGCCGGTCATGGATGGGTTCGAGACGCTCAGAGAGCTCAAGGAAGACCCGCGAACACGCGACATCCCTGTCATCGTCCTCTCGGGCATGAACTCGTCGCAGGACAAGGTCGCGGCTTTCGATCTCGGCGCGATCGACTTCGTGACGAAACCATTCGAGCTCACCGAGCTGCGCGCACGCGTCCGATCATCCCTGAGGATGTCCGAACTGCTGCGAATGCTCGCGCAGAAGGCCCATATCGATGGGCTCAGCGGCCTCTACAACCGCCAGTACTTCGACGAGAAGCTCAGCTCAGAGTTCAATCGCACACTCCGACACGGGCAGTCCCTCTCCATCGCGATGATCGATATCGATCATTTCAAATCCGTGAACGATACATACGGCCACCCAGCCGGAGATGCAGTAATCTCGGGTGTCGCGAACCTGATCATGCGTGAGACGCGATCGATCGATATCGCCTGCCGTTACGGCGGCGAAGAGTTCGCAATCATCATGCCCGAAACCGATCCGAATCAGGCTCAGCTCGTGTGCGAACGCATCCGACAGGGCTGCGAGCAACTGGCCTGGTCGCGTCATCCCGCACGCAATATCACGATCTCCGTGGGCATCGCGGGGACCGGCAATACGGACACCGTGACCATCACGCCCGAAGGATGGGTCGAGATGGCGGATAAGAATCTGTATCACGCGAAACAATCTGGCCGGAACCGTGTTGTCACCACCGGGCTCGATGGGACGCAGATCTCGCTCGCCCAGGCGGGGTGATTAGGCTTCCATGCACGGCTAGACTCGGGTATGAGTCGTCAAGAGCACCATCACGACAAGCGATTAGAGAATCTCGAACTCTCCACGGGCTATACCGAGCGACACATCGAAGTTCTCTCGGCAGAGATCGCTCAGCTCAATAAGACCGTCGCCAGCATGGCACGCAGGATAGAGCACCTGGAATCTCGTCTGATGGAAATCAACGACAAGGTGGGGGAAGCTCCCCCCATGGTGCCGCCTCCACACAGCGCAGGCCCCGATGTCCCGCGCGAACCGCTCTAATTCGTTGGGCTTTCACCAGTTATCGGTGTACAGTTGGATATGCAAATGAATAAATCCACGCGGCAAATCATGATGATCTCGATTGGCGCGGCACTCTTGGCATTCAACGCCGGATGCCAGCTGCAACAGCGCCGGGTCGATGTCAAACAGCCCAGCGGGGCCGATCAGTCTCTTGAGAACCGGTTCGGGCTGACAGCCGACGCCCAAGATCCAACCGAGAGAGACAAAGAACTCGGGTACGGCATGTGGAAGGCGAAACCTGAGCCAGAGGGAACCGCGGCCCCGTCCGACCCATCCCGACGCGGATCAAACTGGGGAACCGTAGACAACTGATCCTGTCTCGCAGAAGCGGGAAAAACCCGCTATCATCTATCTATTCCAGATGATCAGGCAATGACAGGAGGTCAGATGTCCACCCTCGAACAGCGTTACACGGAAGTCAAGCAGCGCGTTGCGGATGCCGCAGGTCGCTCAGGCAGGACCCCGGGTTCGGTCTATCTCATCGCCGTCACCAAGTTCGCAGAGCCCGAAGATATTCGAGAGCTCGTTGAACTCGGGCACAGGGATTTCGGCGAAAACAAGGTTCAGCAGCTTTCCCAGAGGGCAGGCGTCATCAACGAATGGTTCGAACGCATGCGATTGCACCCCAGGGTTGCGGGCGAGCACACGGGGTTCGATCCATCCGAACCCGTCCGTTGGCACATGATCGGGCATCTCCAGCGGAACAAAGTCCGCAAGATCGGCGATGTCGTCCGCCTGGTTCATTCCGTTGACTCGCTACGACTCGCCGAAGAAATACAGCAGGTTGCAAACAAGCTCGACCGTCAGATTGATGTCCTGCTCCAAGTGAATGTCTCGGGGGAAGAATCCAAGTTCGGCGTCCCCATCGCAGCAGCGGGGGCCATCGCTGAGCAGATCGATACCATGATCAATGTCCGTGTTCGCGGCCTCATGACCATGGCGCCGATCTGCGACGACCCCGAGGAAGCCCGCCCCCATTTCACGAGATGTCGTGAACTTTTCGATGACATCCGCCGTGTCGGCATCGGCGAGGGGCATTTCGACCTGCTCTCCATGGGCATGAGCGGCGATTATGAAGTCGCGATCGAAGAAGGATCAAATATTGTACGGGTTGGTTCCGCGATCTTTGGTCAGCCAAACGCAGAGCACGCAGGTACCGAGTCGGCATTGAGCAACGCCGACTGACCTTCTCAGAACTCACGCGTTATCAATCGTTCAAGATCAACTCAGGCAAGCAGGACAGGCGAGGTCGATCGGATGATCGTGCTCAAGCGACCGTTGCTCGAGCGGGTCGCGTTCATCTGCGCTTGCAGATTCTGCCCTGGGCACGCCGTGGGACGCAGCTCACGATGGGTATAGACGCGGCTGATCGGAACCCCGAACCGCTGCATGCCATATGAAAGCAGCTGATCAAGCGATCGAAGAGACGCCGTAGTCGGGCGAATCTGCTCGTAGTTTCCAAAGACCACAATCCCGAGATTACTCGGATTGTTGTCCTTCACATGCGCGCCCTGCAACTCAAGCGGGCGTGCCTGCCAGACGCGTCCGCTCGGGTCGATCGCGAAGTGATAGCCAATGTCCGCCCAGCCATTGTTCAGGTGGCCCTTGCGAATGAGCTGCAGCCGACGCAGAGAATCGGCATACGCGCCGCTGGGAACCGGCATAATGGCGTCATGATGCACAGTGATCCGGTTGATTCCCTGCATCGGGTCCGCGAGCCAACGCTTGGGGCCCGAACTGGTCCACTTGGCCCGAGGGATCACAAACGATGGAATCGCCGACAGCGAATCGCTCGAACTGACGCTTTGTGTGGTCGAAGGACGAGTTTGGATCGGGCTGGGGGTCGAAGAGTGGACGATTGGGTCCTCAGGGATCGGATCTCCGAGCGAACCGCCCTTGGATTGAACTCGTTTCTGCGCACTGGAACTGCAGCCGATAAGCGATCCGGCGATGCTCAAAGCAAGGCCAGTCTTCGCCACGGACGAAAGCGCAGAGCGTCGGGTAACGCTCGGCGTCTGGTGCGTCAGGTCTGGATCCGATTGAGGAGTTGGCTGTGTCACACAAAGTCCTTCGGCATTTCCCCATGCTTCGGTGCAATCCTACCACGCGAAGCGATCAACTTGGCAGAAGATCAGTGCCAAACTGAACGCGATTTCGCAAACCACTTAGGTAATTTGGCACGATTTGCGCTGTACATCGCCAGTGACGCACGAAAACAGCGTATCTGTTTCGCTTTCAGGATACAAAAGGGTTAAAGTTCGAAAAGCATACGGCGTGAAGGCAAAGGTTGCCAGGGGACTCATTCGCCGTGTGTCGAACTTCGAGAGGAAACACACATGCTTTTCATGCAAGAGGATGCGGCCGCTGAGGTCGCAAACGGTGCCGAAACCGCGGCAGAACCCGCGAATGAACTCGTCAGCGGAGGGACTGAAGCCGCGAGCCGCCTGATGGAAGGCGACTTCAGCAGCGACACTTGGATCCTGCTCTGGGATTCCGTAGGGTGGCCCATCACCAAGGCCGTCATTCTTATTATCCTGGTCCTGATCGTCGCGGGCTGGGTCAGCAAGATCACCGGCAAGGCCGTACGCAAGGCCAAGGTCGAGGAAACCCTCGCACGATTCCTCTCCAACCTCGCACGCTACATCGTCCTCATCGCGGGTGGCGTCGCGATCCTCGGCGTATTCGGGATCCCGACAGCCAGCTTCGCGGCACTGATCGCCGCGGTCGGCTTCGCCATCGGTATGGCCATGTCCGGCATGCTCGGCAACATCGCCTCCGGCGTCATGCTCCTGCTCTTCCGTCCGTTCAAGGTCGGCGATGTCGTCAGCGCGGGCGGCACCACGGGCAAGATCTTCGAGATCGGCCTCTTCACCACCATCTTCGATACGCCGGATAACCGACGCATCATCGTGCCCAACAACGAGATCTTCGGCGGCACCATCGAGAATGTCTCGCACCACGCCACCCGTCGCGTCTCCATCGATGTCGGTACCGACTACGGCGCAGACATCGACAAGGCCCGCGAGGTCATGCTCGCAGCCGCTTCAGGCACCGACAATGTCTTGACGGACCCCGCTCCCGCGGTTGTGCTGACGGGGCTCGGTGGTTCATCCATCGACTGGTCCGTGCGTGTCTGGGTCAACGCCGCCGACTACTGGGCGGTCATGGACCAGCTCACCCGCAATGTGAAAGTCGCGCTGGACGAAGCCGAGATCGGCATCCCATTCCCGCAGATGGATGTCCACATCGACGGCAAGGTCAATCAGGGCTGAGCCCATCCGATCCATATCTTCAAACCCACGCCCCGGCGTGGGTTTTTTCATGCGCTCAGTTCTGCTCCCTCACGGACGCGCTGCAGCCACTTCGCCCAGATGCTCAGCACCAGCAGCATGTACAGGCGCTGCGAGTGGTCCCGCCCATGCCACGGGTTGATGGACTTCTCCCCAGCCGCGTCGTGCTCTTTGAGCATCCGCTCGACGAACTTCATATTGAGCTCGACCCCGGCCTCCGCGAGCCCCGGGAACGGGTCGGCGGAGTGGAGGTGGTCGTAGAGGAGCTGACGCATCCCGCCGTAGTCCGAGCGGAACCACTCGCCGATGGGGATGGCGAAGCCCTGCTTGGGGCGATCGACGATGTGGTCGGGGAGGTATTTGCGGGCGACTTGCTTAAGCAGGCCTTTGCGTTCGCCATTGGGCATGAGGATATCGAGAGGAGTTCGGAGCGCGGCTTCAACGAGTTCCTTCGCAAGGAACGGGGAACGAACTTCGAGTCCGACAGCCATGGATGCGGTGTCGGTTTTGCGGAGGATATCTTCAGGAAGATAAAACATGCGATCGAATCGAAGAGAGACGCCATCCTCTGGAGTCAATCCTCGGGTTGATCCCCAGTGATCCATCGGTTTGATAGAAATACCCAACTGTTCATCGAATGGCGAAGCGAAGATCGCGACGAGTTCCTTGTAGCCATCGCCCGCTGCGGCATTCAAAAGTCTCGAGGCTCGAGTAACTCGTGACTTTGGATTCCGACCAACGGGAAGTGCCTTGGCGGCAAGTGAAGCCAGCGAAGGGATGCCGAGTTTGTGAATGAGCGATAGGGCACGGTGCCGGTCGTACCCGAGGAATAGTTCGTCCCCGCCGTCGCCAGCTAAAACAACTGTAACTTCTCGCCGCGCCGCGCGACAGACCCAGTGCGTGGGGAGCAATGAGCTGTCACCGAATGGGAGCCCAAGTTGTTCAATTAGACGAACGAGATCCTCTGATGGCTTAGGATCACAATCGAGCACACGATGGCGTATTCCGAGATGCTGTGCCGTTTCAGATGCAGCTTGACTCTCGTCATAAGACTCAATGGGCATCCTGACTGAGTATGCAGTGATATCAGCGTTCGAATCCTTTGCATAGTGACAGATGAGCGCAGAATCGATACCGCCACTGAGAAAACAACCGATGGGCACATCGGCTTCGAGTTCAGATCGCACGGCAGTTCGTAGCAGATTGTCGAGAGTCTCAGCGTTCAGATCGTTCTGCTCAGGATTGAGCAATAGATTATGGGCATGAGCCCACTCGTCATCATCTTGTTCATTGCTCAGGATGGCTGTAGATACCCCCGGCAGCATTGATTCAGCGACACCAAGAACCTTTGCGGCTTGATTCCAGCCGTATTTGATCCAGCCTCGGGTTTGTCCCGGGTTATTTTCTCCGGTTTCGTGGATTGATGCCGCGAGCGTGAGCAAGCCAGCCGGGTTGCTGCTCAGTGCGTTGAGATTGTGCCAATGGGCTGATTGATACAAGGGCTTCTGACCGAAGTCGTCCCGCATAGTCGTGAGCGTCGCATCAAGTCGGTCCCAGATCAACACACCATACATGCCATCGAGTTGGTGGCGGAATCGAACTTGGTCTTGTAGCCACCCATGTACCAGCACTTCCGTATCCGAGTGATCCGTCTCGAACACACACCCCTGCCCCTCCAGCTCCTCCCGCAGTTCGCGATGGTTGTAAATACACCCATTAAACACCACCGCAACCAGCGGCTTGTCCGGCTCAATCTCACTCGCCACGATCGGCGGCTCGCCCGGCTGGTAGGTCAGATCCGGGCGGAGCCGCTCCCCATCGTGAACCATTGGCTGGTGCCCGCCTTCGTGGTCGATGATGCTCAGGCGTCGGTGCACCAGCGCGACATCGACGACCGTCCCGTCCTCTCGAACCGCCCTGTCGCGGAACCGCCCCTGCCCGTCCGGGCCGCGGTGCTTGATGGATTCGTCGAGGATGTCGAGCCATTGCTCGGGGATCGCTTCGAGCGGCGGGGGCGCCGGGCCGTCCTCGGGGTTGTGGATCTTGATAACACCCGCAATGCCGCACATCAGAGGATCGCCTTGTCCTGCTGATCGGAACTGGCCTGATCCTTTGCATCCATCTCCGCGCTCAGATCACGCCCGATCTGGATGTCATCATCGATCACAAAGTCCACGGTGTCCTTAAAGGTCCCAGATCGGATCCCCCAAATGGTGTGGATGATCCGCGTGGTGATGATCGCAGCAACGAATGCGATCACAAACGCCCATGAGTGAGTGATATTCGCAAACCGCTGCAGTGCCCACATCCCGCCCGGTCCAATCAGGATGAAGATCGGCACCAGCGCCATCCGTTCCGCCTGGATCCGTGTCGCATCATGCACAAACCGCCTGCTCTTCGGGCGGTCGTCGTGCTTGGGAAGGTGTCCCTGGGGGTTCCAGTGATTCGCAATCCAATGCAGCGCGTAATACACCATCACATCAAAGATCGTGTCCACAAAGTACGCGATCGCGGCGATGATGAGCTTGTGCTCTGGCCCGATCCAATCCCCAATAAACTTCACCGGGAACTTCGCAAGCGCAATCGCGAGAAAACCGGCGGCAAGGATATTGATGTTGATATTGACGACCCGCTTGCGTTGGTAGAACTTGAATACGCGTCGGGGCATGGGCCGTCCTCTGTTCTCGTGATTAGAAGGATCGACGGATGACCGCGTCGGCCATGAGTTCGAGCATCTGACGACCCGGCGACTCCGGGAGCTCGATGAGGGCGCCCTTCGCCTTCTCCACATACGAAGACGCGAGCGATTGGGTCGCCTCGATCGACCCCGTTTCTCGGATCGCATCGATCAACTCGGGCACTCCGGATCGATCGTGGGTCTCCGCGTGCCGTATGAGCTCAAGCGAACGCAGCGTCTGCTCATCGCTCGCGTGCGCAAGATGGTGGATCAGCGGGTATGTGAGCTTGCCCTTCTCAAGGTCCTTGCCCACGGACTTGCCGACCTGCTCTTCGGACCCCATGAGATCCAGCACATCGTCCTGGATCTGGAACGCGATCCCCATCGCCTTGCCATAGCTCAGAAGAGCCTGGGTGATCGGATGCTCGCGCTGATCGAACCCGAGCGTGCACAGCGCACCCAGCTCGCACGCCGCACCAATCAACGCCGCGGTCTTGCGATCGAGGATCTCGAGATAGGTCGCCTCGTCGAGCGAGTGGTTGTTACGGTGGTGGAGTTGCAGCAACTCGCCCGTACACATCACCGCCGACGCGTTGCCCACGATCCGCGAAGGAACGGGCGATTCGAGCGATGAGCACAGCTCGTACGCGGAAGCGATCAGGTAGTCCCCCAGAATCACCGAGGTCTCGTTCCCGTGGAGCATGTTGAGCGTCTGACCGCGACGGCGGATCTCCGCCTCATCCAGAACATCATCGTGAACCAGCGTGGCCATGTGCACCATCTCGCACACCGCCCCGCAAATTTGATGCGCACGCGTGCAGAGCGAGACATCGTGCCCTGTTTCGATCAACGCACGGTGCTCGGTGTTACTCGCGATCCCGCAAAGCAGCACGAGCGTCGGGCGAAGCATCTTCCCGCGATAACGCTCAACATATCTACACATTTCGTCGACCGGCGGAAGATCGGAGACGAGCTGCGCCTCAAATATCTCGATCACACCGGGGAACGCATTCGCGATGACCCCCTGGACGCCTTCGAGTTCGGACGGGATATCGAGCACACCTTGCAAGTGAAACACCACCTCAGTCGTAAGCCACGATGTAGTTGATAAACGCGGGGTCGGCCTCGCCTTCCAGCGTTCGTTCGTACTCACCGCTACCCTCGCCCTCATCGTCCTCACCCTCCCAGTAGACATGGACCTCCGAGAAGCCCGCCTCCGAGAGAAGCTCACGAATCTCCACAAGCGACCACAGCCGCCAGTGGTAGACAAACGCATCATTCATACGAGTTTTATCTGGGAACTTGAAGTGAATACGGCACTCCATGTCATTCGTGATCGGGTTGTAGCTCTTCTGCTCCCAGACATAGGTGAACTTCCGACCCGGACCATCGTCGATCTTCTTGGATTCCTTCGTCTCCGTCATCGCCTCGGACCCACCGTAATGGTCGAGGAAGAAGACACCATCCTTCCCGAGACTCGCACGCACCGCCTTGAAGTAGTTGCAAAGCTCTTCGCGCGTCTTGAAAAGCCAGTAGCTGAAGTTCATCGCGAGCACGATGTCCATACCCGTCGCATCACCCGGCTCAAGCACATTGCGATTCAGCAGGCTGATCCGCGATTGTGCGTCCTCATCGAGATCCAACACATGGGTCTGCAGACCCCAATCGATCGTGGGCTGGTCGATGTCGAGCCCGATCGCCCGATTCGACGCCCGACG
The DNA here is from genome assembly GCA_965216865.1 of Phycisphaerales bacterium. Taxonomy (GTDB): domain Bacteria; phylum Planctomycetota; class Phycisphaerae; order Phycisphaerales; family UBA1924; genus UBA1924. The sequence continues at coordinate 312,160 of OZ244206.1, read as the reverse complement.
CCGGACCCATTCAGCGCTCGTGTTGCCGGTGCCACAAAAATCTTCTCTCAGCGTAACCGCGTCGCGCCCCCGGATCTCCTGAAAAGTTTCATCGACGAAGTCAATCTCCGCTTCCACATTCTGGACAGAGAGCTGATACAACTCGTGCTTGTTCGCAGTCGCGGCCGTGAAGGCCCCCGTCTTGGCCGCCCGCTTGGCAGCCTTCTCTTCGAGCTTCTTGCTGCGTCCGGACTTATGGGACATGGTCTGCGTACTCATGGGTTAAAGATCCAATTCCTGATGTGTTGAGGGACGCCTGTCCCCCGGTCCTTCACCGTGAACTCAATAATAGTGTATCCGGGGGAAGCAATCCGTTTCAGGGCCCGATGAACTCGGTTCCAAGTGGCTTCAATGCATACACTCGGAATCTCAACAGAGGAGTTGCAACGATGCGTTTGACCATGGTAGGAACTGGGTATGTCGGGCTTGTCACCGGCGTCTGTCTCGCAAACTCGGGCAACGATGTCATCTGTCTGGATGTCAGCCCCGACAAGATCGAAAAGCTCGAAAAAGACATATGCCCGATCTATGAGCCCGGACTCACAGAACTGATGGTCAAAAACCGCAAGGCGGGGAGACTGACATACACCCTCGACAAAGAGAAGGCATATCAGGCCGCTGACATGATTTTCATCTGTGTCGGCACCCCCTCAGACGACAAGGGCCACACCGACATGACCTATGTCGACGGTGCCGCCGACGACATCGGTCACGCGATCAAGCAACTTGGTCCGGATCAGAAGCCGAAGGTCGTCGTCGTAAAGTCCACCGTACCGGTCGGCACCACATTCCGAGTCCGGGATCGAATCCGCGAAATCGTCGGCGATGACATCACCTTCTATGTCGCCGACAATCCAGAGTTCCTCAAAGAAGGCGACGCGGTAAACGACTTCAACAAACCCGATCGCGTTGTCGTCGGCGTCGAGAACGACATCGTCGGCGAGATGTTCCGAGACCTCTACGACCCCTTCGTCCGCAACGGGCACCCCATCTTCGTCATGGATGTCCTCTCCGCGGAAATGGTCAAATACGCCTCAAACAACTTCCTGGCCACCAAAATTTCGTTCATCAACGAGATGGCCAACCTCTGCGAGGCCTACGGCGCCAACATCAACCGAGTCCGCGAGGGCATGTGCTCCGACTCACGCATCGGACACGCATTCCTTCACCCGGGCCTCGGCTACGGCGGCTCCTGCTTCCCCAAGGACACACTCGCCTGCATCATGATGGGCGACAAGGCAGGCGTCACCATGCAGGTCTCAAACGCTGTCCACGGCACAAACGAACGTCAGCGCAACCTGTTCTTCAACAAAATCACCGCGCACTTCGGAGGCGAATCCGGGCTCCAGGGCAAGAAGCTTGCGTTCTGGGGGCTCGCATTCAAGCCCCGCACCGACGATATCCGCAAGGCCCCAGCGCTCACGCTTATCCGCAAGGCCCTCGGCTGCGGTGCAAGCTGCACCGGCTTCGACCCCGTCGCGGCAGAGAATATCGCCAATGAAATGGGATCCACCGTCGAGATCATAAACGACATGTACGAGTGTGCAAAGGACGCCGACGCCCTCGTCATCTCAACCGACTGGGCAGAGTTTAAATCACCCAACTTCGAGAAGCTCGCCGAGGTCATGAAGGGCAAAGTCATCTTCGATGGCCGCAACCTCTACCGCCGCCAGCACCTCGGCCAACTCGGATTCCACTACTACTCCGTCGGTCGGGCACCCGTGAAACCCGCCTGATCACTTCTCGTATACCATGGGGACATGCCGAACCCCAAGGATGATCGCGATCAACCCTGCGCCGTCGCGAGATTGACAAATCGTCAACTCGCGTGGCGATCCATCGGCATCAAGTCGTTGACCAAGGACGAGCTTGTCAAGCAGGAACAGCAGGTCACCCTCAATACAGAAATAGGCATCGCGCTGCTCGGTGGCGTGCTCGGCTGGATTTTGTGGACCGCTGTGATCATGCCTTTCACAAGCCTGCAGAATACGCTGCTGGGGCACCTCTTGATCCCATTCGTGGTCTCGATCGTCATCTCAACGCTCATCTGGTTCGTCACCCTCACCTGGGTACGACAACGCAAGTTCTCAAAGATAGCTGGAATCCACCTGAAGCACGGACACTGCGCAGGTTGCGGCTACGAACTCAGGGATCTACTCACCGAAAACGACGGCTGCGTCGTATGCCCCGAATGCAACGCCGCATGGAACGCTGATCGGATAGGTACCGAGCATGCATGATCCATACCGAGTCATCCAGCACGATTGGATCGATGCCATTACGAACATCGAAGATGCATCGATCGATCTGATCTATGTCGATCCACCGTTCAACACCGGCAAGACCCAATCGGCAATCGCCGGCGAATACGAAGACGCATGGGCGACAACCCAGGAATGGCTCAACTGGTTTCGTCCCAGACTCGAACGCACAATACCCAAGCTCAAACCCACCGCATCGCTGCTCATCCATACCGATTGGCGAACAACACACCATGTCCGCCTGCTGCTCGATGAACTCCTCGGCGAGGACCGCTTCGTCAACCACCTTATCTGGAAGTATGGCCTCGGCGGTTCCTCCCCGCGCCGATTCGCACGCAAGCACGACGACATCCTGTTCTACTGCATCGACCCGGACGCATACCACTTCGAACCGCCCATGGTCCCCGCAACAAGCAACCGCATGAAGGGCCAGTTGAAGAAAGCCACTGATGTCCTCGACATCCCGACCCTCAATAACATGGCCTCAGAGCGCGTCGGCTACCCAACCCAGAAGCCCCTCGCCCTGCTCCAACTCCTGATCGGGGCATGCTGCCCACCGGGAGGAACAGTGCTCGATCCGTGCTGCGGATCAGGAACAACCCTCGTCGCGGCGAAGGTGCTCAGCCGCCACGCGATCGGTTTCGATCAGAACCCCGACGCCTGCGAGATCTCGCTCGAAAGACTCAAAAATACACCGGCCCCGCACAACGCATAGGTCGGCGGGGCCAGTGTGAGAGGGGCAAGTTGTGGTATCAGATGCGCCGTTTAGCGACGACGCCGAGCCGCGGCAAAGCCACCAAAGCCGAGAAGAGCCAGAGCCCCAGGGGCAGGCGTAATAGCGACATTGTCAAGATCAAAGTCAACAACCAGCGGCGTGGTCAGCCCGTCAGGACGATCCGCGGAGACCTGGATGTTGCCCACGCTCTGCATGATCGCGTTAAACGCTTCAGGCGTCGGCGCGCCCTCAATCGTGAGAAGCGGATTGAAGAAGCTCAGGTCGAACGAGAGGGTAACCCACTCGCCCGAGGCGACCGGTCCGTCAAGCTCAACAGCAAACGCGGGGAAGTTGTTCGAAGTTGCGACACGCAGAGCGATCCCCAGATCCTGGCCCGCGTTGTGGCGGAAATCAAAGCTGATGCGATCAATGCCGCTCGCGAGGTAGTCACCAACGAAAGCGTCACCCGACGCGTCGAAGTCGTCCTGCCCACGGAAGATCGTCAGCCCGAAAGGGCCCGCGCTGTTCAAATCCGCGGTCGAAGTGATGAAGGCGCTCCCGTCGAGTGCGCCCGTTGCGTTGTAGGTGGGGGCGCTGAAGCTGCCCTGCAGCCAGCCGTTAGCGCCGGTTTCGAAGGTCTCGGTGTAGGAAGACACGCCTGCGTTTGCGATCCCTGCAGTCAGTGCGATCGCGGTGATGGTGCGGATGCTCATCTCAATACTCTCCTCAGAGTGAGTGGTGGGGTTTATCTGTTCAGCCGGCGCTGTAAGCCGAAAGGAACGCGGAAACATCGAAGAAGTTCAGGGTGCAGTCGCCGTTCAGATCGGCGCTGATATCACCAGCGTTAAACGCGGTCAGGAACTCGGAAACATCGAAGAAGTTGAACTCGCCGTCGGAGTTGAAGTCGCCGGGGTTGCCCACGCGGACGGTGAGCTCGAGTCGAGGTGCGTACCCGAAGATCGACGCGATGGGGTTTTCCTTAGTGTACCAGAACGGGTAGGTGACATCGCCGGTCCCGCCGCCGTCGCCGCCGTTCGCTGCATGCAGCGAAGTGATCGCGAAACGGACCTCGCCCAGCGAGAGCCCCTCCGCGAGGTAGTTGCGAATGCCCGGCTGGCACAGATCAACATCAAAGCTCAAGTCTGTGTCCGCTGGAACGAACTCACCCGGGAAGACCGCATCGGTCTGCCCAATCGCCATCGGCGTCGCGTCGAACTCTTCCTTGAGGTTATTCGAGATGTTGACCGGGTCGCTGCCCTCGAAGGGGAAATAGGCCGCGTACGCGTAACGCGAGCCCTGCGTCGGATCGACCTCCGCGATCCCGCCGAACGCCGAGTACTCGCCCCAGTTCGTCTGATCGAAACCCTCCTGATACCCGATCGCCCACAGGTGCACCGGACGCCCATCGTCCGTGTCGAGCGAATCGTCAAGGAACAGGTAGGTGTCGTGCGTGTCGTAGGTCGGATCGTAGCGGAACTCGTCCCCGTTGGAGTTCGTGATAATCACGCGGGCGCTGAGCACCTGGTACTCCGTTGCGTCGAGCCCTTCCGCGATCTCGGCGAGCGTTTCGAACCCGACGATAAACTGCGCGTCGTGGTCGTCGAACCCGTCGAGTTCCACCGCGCCGAAGGTGGACGCCGAGAGGCGAGTACCCGGCGAGCCGTTGAACGGGTAGTTCCAGCGATCAAGCGACGGTGCGTCATACTCAACCGTAATCGTTTCCGATTGTGCCACAACACAACCAGCAAGCACAGCGATGGCAAGTGAGGCAGAAGTTGCGCGATTCATATTCTCGATCTCCCATAGGTGGAGCAGGGGGGATAAATTCAGCTGGACCTTGTTGAGATTCAGTCGCAGTAGGAAAACAATACCCCATCGATTCGATGAGATCGAGTCTCAGTTGCAGACAATTTTGATTCTGCAAGATAGAATCTGATTCAGCCGGATTCCACAGTCCCCAGACCGAGGCCCAGCATGATGCACCACCCATATCAGAACAGGACAAGGCCGTCCGCATTCACGCTGATCGAGTTGCTGGTCGTGATCGCGATCATCGCGCTGCTCGTTGGGATCCTCCTCCCCGCCCTCGGGAAGGCGAAGACAACCGCCGCCGCTGTAAAAGAGCAGTCAGGTATGCGTCAAGCCATGCTCGCGTACACCATGTATACCGACGACAACCGCGGAAACCTCCTCATCGGATTCCCGGATCAGCAGCTCTGGAACCGAATGGTCCAGCGCGGCGATGAGCCCACAGATTTCAATGGACAATCACTCGGTCGCACCATCGGCTCCAGATACCCCTGGAGACTGATCTCCTACTTCGATGGCAACTTCGAGGGCCTCTATCAGGACCCCCGAGTCGTAGAACAGCTCTCCGAAGGTGTCAACGCACCCGTCGCCTCCGGTGCAAACGAAGCGATGAAGTATGTCATCAGCCTCTACCCCTCGTTCGGGCTCAACTCCTACTTCATGGGCGGCGGCGCTCCGGGCGATTCAATCCCCTTCTCTGAAAGCGGGCTGCGCCTCTTCGGGCAGTTCTACGCGACCAAGCGGTATGCCATCAATCGACCAAGCAACCAGATGGTCTTCGCCAGCGCTCGCGATCGCGCAGAGCCAAGCATCCTCCCCGGTTACGGCACGGTGCAGGGCTCATTCATCGTCAAGCCGCCATACCTCTACTCCACCTCCGGACGGCAGTGGGCCACAAACTACGACGAGTACGCCGAAACACCAGAACAGAACTCCGGACGCATCAGTCTCCGCTACAACGGCAAGGGCATCGCCGGCATGCTCGACGGCCACGCCGAGCAGTGGGGGTGGGACGAGTTCAACGACATGCGACGCTGGTCAGACAACGCGACCAGCGAAGACTGGGTGCTTGAGCCCAACCTGCCCTGATCGCGGAATGCCGCGTGAAATAGACCTATCCTCTGGGTCTATGAGCGAGAACACACACAACGCACAGATCACCGACCTCGTCGCCGAACTCGAATGGCGCGGCCTCATCAAGGACGCCACCGACAAGAAGGGCCTCCGCGATCACCTCGCCAGCGGGCAGCGCAAGGTCTATGTCGGCTTCGACCCAACCGCCGACTCGCTCACCATCGGCAACCTCGTCCCCATCATGATGCTCGCGCATGTCAAGCGCGCCGGCCACACCCCTGTCGTCGTCATGGGTGGCGGCACCGGGCTCATCGGCGACCCCTCTGGCAAATCCGCCGAGCGTCAGATGATGACCAAGGAAACCGTCGAGCACCATGTGAACTGCCAGCGCCCGATCTTCGAGAATGTCCTCGGGCAGATCGAAGGCCCAGAGCACCTCATCAAGAACAACCTCGATTGGCTCGGCGGCATCTCCTACATCGAAGCCCTCCGCGACATCGGCAAGCACTTCTCCGTCAACATGATGATGCAGAAGGAGTCCGTCAAAGAACGCCTCAACAACCGCGAACAGGGCATCAGCTACACCGAGTTCTCCTACATGATCCTCCAGTCCTACGACTTCTCCTACCTCTACGAGAACGAAGGCATCACCGTACAGTTCGGCGGCAGCGATCAGTACGGCAACATCGTGGCCGGCACCGATCTCATCCGTCGCATTGCGGTCATGAACGACGATGAGCCCTCCAAGACTTTCGGCCTCACCGCCCCCCTCGTCCAAAAAGCCGACGGCGGCAAGTTCGGCAAGACCGAAACCGGCGCCATCTGGCTCACCGCAGCCCGTACCTCGCCCTACGCCTACTACCAGTTCTGGCTCAACGCGACGGACGAGGACGCGAAGAACTGGATCAAGGTTTTTACCTTCCTCCCCCAGGACGAGATCGAATCACTCATCGCCCGCCACGACGAGAACCCCGGCAAACGCGAACTGCAGCGCACCCTCGCTCAGAACGCAACCCAGATCCTCCACGGCACCGCCGCGATGGAAAACGCCGAAGCCGCCGGCAAGGCCCTCTTCTCCGGTGAAGTGGGGACCCTCGACAAGGACACCCTCGTCGATGTCTTCGCGAGCGTTCCGACGACGGAGCACGCCAAGTCCGATCTCGATGGCGAGGGCGTCGACCCAGTGGAGCTGCTCATCGAGTGCAAACTCGCGAGTTCCAAACGCGAGGCCCGCGAGTTCCTCTCCGGCAACTCCGTGTCCATCAACGGCGAAAAGATCGACGCAGACACCCGCATCAACACATCGCACCTGCTCCACGGTTCGTTCATTGCGATCCGACGCGGGAAGAAGAAGTGGCACATGACCAAGTGGTCCTGACCCACTGAATCAACCCGACCCCGACGGCATCCGCCACTGGCGGATCCCGCCTGTGCATTCTCTTCTGCTTCTGGGTGCCCGTACTCGCCGCGCAGCGGCGCAGTGCGGAAGAAGCGCCCAACTCTCGATTGCTGTGAAGGATTGAACCTGCGATGGACACACCGCACTGCGCGACTCCGTCGCGAGTACGGGCACCCAGAAGCAGTTGCCCATTGCCTACCGAAGGTCCGCCTCTGGCGGATTGCTTCTCCATCACATCGACAGCATCAACTGCTCAACATCATGCGGCGACTCACCCTGCCCCGTCCGCGTGCTCAGCAGCGCCGCGTGCGTCATTGACAGCACGCTCGAATAATCAATCGGCGGTCGCGACGGCGCGACGCCCGCGCACAACTCAGCCAGTCCGGATTGCAACGCACCCGCATCCGTATTGAGCGTCGCGTCAGGCGACTCATGCGAATCCACCTGATTGCCCGTCGGGTTGAGCCAGCGGAACCCGTGCTGATCAAGCGAAATATGTCCCTCGGCGCTCGCAAGCGTCATCTCAACATCGCTCATGTGGAACTGATCCGACAGGTATACCGAGGCACAACGCCCGTCCGAAAAACGCAGGTTCATCGTGATCTCGCCGTGCAGGTTCCGCAGGGTCTCGCCGGGCAACGGGTGCATCCCGCGACCAGCCCGCGGCGACACATACGCCGCCTCAATCACACTCGGAACCCCGATCAGCCAACGCGTCAGGTCCAACATGTTAAACAAACGAGCACCAAGCGACCCCAGATCCGACGGCCCCGTAAAACGAAGCATCGCGGATCGAACAGGCGCATAAGTTTCCAGCACGCTCGTGAGTTCCGCAACGATCGGACGATAGCGAATCAGCGGAACAAAGCTGGCAAAGGACCCGAGCACGCCCTGATGCAGCACCTCCGCAAAGTTCGTCCCCGCGATCCCCGAAGCCGTCGCAGGGATCGGATCGAGAGTTGCAACGCACACATTGCGGGCGTGCGCCGCCCGCAGCGCATCCAGATCCGCGTCATTAGGTTCCTCGCCAAAGGCACCAGCACCCCCGAGCAGGATCATGTCCGTATCGAGCGTCGTCAGCGCCTGCCGAAGATCGTCCACAGGATCGCACCCGATCTCGGTCGCGACCTGCCCGGTGCGCGCGGAATCCGGGCACCCGGCACCGATCAAATCGATACCCGCCCCACCAAGAACACCAGCAAGCGAAGACGCTTGATCAGGGTTCGTCCATAAAACACATCTCGGCTGCGTCATACGCACGCATTCTATGGGATCTCAACGGATTCTGCTTGATCGATCCCGCCGAAGTTGCCGAGCGTACTATTCAAGCAAGACGCAGCAAGGCGGCTGCTCATGAGCAACGAGCTCATGGGAGGAAAGTCCGAGCACGAAAGGACACGATGGTGGGTAACGCCCACCCGCCCCAACACACCCGCGAGGGTCCGGCTGGGGGCGAGGGACAGTGCCACAGAGAACAAACCGCCGATGGCCCGGCTCGCCGGGCACAGGTAAGGGTGAAAAGGTGCGGTAAGAGCGCACCGCCCGTCTGGCGACAGACGGGGCACGGTAAACCCCATCGCGTGCAAGCCCAAGCAGAGCTCGTGCGGTCCGCACAATGAGCTCGGGTCGGGTGCTGGGAGCATTCGCTCCTCACCGTGTTGGCAACAACGCGGGCAGAGAAATAGCCGCCCAAGGGCGAAGGTCCGATCGCGAGCCCCCGTCAATGGAGCTGATCGGAAACCACGACCTGGACAGAACTCGGCTTAGCAGCTGCGTCCAGCCGCAAGATCGCACCCCCCAGGGATCACTCTGGGGGGTGCGGCTCTTTGTTGATCAACCAACAAAAAAAGTGCACCCGGCGACGAGGGGTCGTGCCGGGTGCGTGGTCTCAGAGGGATTGAGACCAGGTCTGGAAAAAGAGGATCTGTGTTACGGGCAACCCGCGTTGTACGCGCTCAGGAAGGCGCTCACATCGAAGAAATCAAACACGCCATCACCCGTGAAGTCCGCGATCGGATCGCCGGCGTTGTACGCATTGAGGAACGCGCTGACATCAAAGAAGTTGATCACACCATCACCCGTCAGGTCCGCAGGGCAAGACGCGCTCGCACCAAGCGACCCGTCCGCGTTCAGATTGTGCGACTCGATATCCGCGACACCAAAGTCGCCGACCTGCCACGCCGCGATGATCTGATCACCGGAGACCGTGGACACCATCCGGGAGCGGTACGCCGGGTCGGACGCCACCATTGTGCTCCACGCGCTGGAGCCGTCCGTGCCCTGTCGCACCGCATGGATCACATCGTTGCCGATGCTGCCCCCGCCCTCGATCCACATCGTCACAAGCTCACCATCGAGAACCTGCATGTTGATCGTCGACGATGTGTTCGCATCCGGCGCGGTCAGCGACATCCCGCTGCTACCCCAGAGCTTGTTGCCCGAAGCATCGAGCGCTTGCGTCGAGACACCCTGAAAGCCCTGATTGTTCGCGAGCTCTACCCAGCCAACATAGGTGTTCCCCGTGATCGGGTCATAGGTAGCCGTAGGCGAAACTCGCTCGCCCAACTGATCCGAGGCAGACACTCCATTGTGCGGGAACAGCTCCGAACCATCCGCAGCAAGCCGCTGGGCATACACATTCAGACTGTTCTGGGTGTCGTACCACGAGAAGGTCGTCGAGCCATCCGCCGAAGCATGGAACTCGGGGAAGTTCCCAAACTGCAACGAACCTCCGTCATACACCGCCGCCCGGCTTGCCCAAGACTCATTCCCGTTCGCATCGATCTTCTGCGCATGCAGCGTCTTCTGCCCGAGGAAGAAGGCGTACTGAATCCAGGAGAGTACGACTGAGCCATTCTCCGTGCCGTGCATCGATGCCACGAGCGTCGTCAGTCCGTCCTCTTCAATCGCGTGGGACCACTGCACCGCCCCGCTGGAATCAAGCTTCACCATCTGGGTGCTGCTGTCACTTCCCCAAGCAATCACGGCACCGCCATCGGTCGTCGTCGCAACATCCGGCGTGGCCAGAAACGCGGTTTCACTCCCAAACTGCAACCCGTCAACGCCCCACTGAGGCATGCCATCAGGCGCAACACGCTGCGCCGTGATCTGATCAGCGCCGAACCGATCATCTCGGAACGCCAAAACAGCGTAACCGCTCGTATCAATATCAAGATCGTAATCCTGCGTAGAGGAATACCCACGATCAGCAATCAGGATCCCGTTGTCGCCCCACATCGGATTCCCCGACGAATCCAGGCGCTGCAGCCGCACATCGTAACCATCAATGCTGGTGTACCAACTGATGTAACAGCCACCGTCATCCGTCGGGACGATCTTGGGCTGGACCTGCTCGCCCGGGCCGTGCGCAACAACCTGGTGCTGGGTCGAGTCATCACTCCATTGCGCGTGCGCGCCAACGCTCAATGTGCACAAAGCCGCCGCGCCGATCGCGCATGTGTGTCGGGTGCCAATATTCATCTTCATCGCTCCTGTATTCCATGTTCGGTGATCAGTGATCAATCACGAGCATAGAGGATACCAACTGATTGATCTGTAATAAATAACAAATCTCAAAAAATACACCAGAATCCATCATTATTCTGTGCTACTCTTCATGCTGTGGCTTTGAGGGGAATCACAAAGATGAATCAAACGGCGGAGATATCGAGTCAGTGCGAAAAGCCAGAAGCGCTTGGAGCACGCCTGCAGCTCACGCTCGGAGCCGTGCTCAAGCACATCGACGGCTGCACTCAACGACCAACCGATATCGCAAGGCATCTCGATGTCTCCCGCGTCATGGTTTCAAGGCTGCTCAACGCGATCCGAAAACCAAACCCCATCGAGACGCTCACCCGCATCCCAGGTCCAGAAACACTGCGATCCATCGTCAGAGCAGCATCAAAGTTCGGCGTATCCAGAGCTGAGATTCAGGACGCGCTCACCAGCATCGACGAGTTCGACAACCTCATCCGCGATCAGTACGGCACCCGCACGGCCATGAACGCCGCGCTCAGCAGCGCCAACGAGCAGACACTCGAAAAGTTCGAACAGTCCAGCCGCTATCAGGTCTTCAAGGGCATGAGTCAGATCGTGGGGGCACAAAGCTCCCTCTGGCTGACCGCAATGATGCTCACAGAAAACAGGGACGACCCAAAGGGCGTCGATGTCTCCACGATCCACGGCACATCCGGGCTCCGCAGACTGCGCCCCGACACACCCGTCCGCTTTGTATACGGGATCCCCCCGGAGTACGAAGACCACCGCCAATCACCGAAACGCGAATCATTTGATGTCAGCTCGTTCATGCTCCATGAGCCCGCGCCGATCACGGTCGAGGAAGAGAACGGCCAGATCATCAATACCTTCTCACCCGATCAGGTCGGCAAGGACGCCCTCTACGACATGTTCTCCGAGGTCTACATACCCAACGGGTCCTACAAGTACGCCAAAGGCGGACGCACGAAACGAGGCACAACGGTCATCCCCGACCTGCCCGTCGTCACGCTCGTCAGCGATGTGATCCTCTGCGACGGCATCTTCGATGGAATCGAACCCGAGCTGTATGTCTACAACACCATGCCCCGCGGCGGCGCAGATGTCGAAGACAGAAAACGCGACATCGACCGTGTCCCCGTTTCTGAGGAAGTCATAGAACTCGGCGCCGGCCTCGAAGAACTCGAAATCAACGAGTTCCCAAAGTATGTCGACATGGTCCGCTACCTTTGCGAAAAGAACCGACGATCGCTCGATTCCATCCGCGTCTACCGCCTGCGTGTGCAGTACCCCGTCTTCGGGTTCCAGTACACCATCGCCTTCAGAGTCCCTGAGGATCCGTCCGCGTCATGAAGTCAACATGAACCAGACGATGATCCCGATCACCGTGAGACTCACGGAAAAGCTGATCCATCCGCAGATGCGACCCGTCATCGAGAACCCGCGGGTGCTCCCCGCACGCTCGCCCCGCTTGTACTGACGGATCGAGATCTCGCCAAAGATGATCGCGAGCGGCCCAAGCACAATCCCGGGCAAGCCGTACATCACACAACTGATGAGCGACACAATCCCCAGAACCATCGAGGCGATCGACAGCCCCGAGGTCGGCGGGTTGATATTCGAATCCCAGATCGGCTTGCCACACTCCGGGCACTTCTCAGTCACGCTCAGCCCCGTGAGGATGTAGCCGCAGAATGTGCACTTGGGATCATTTGGCAATGCGCCACACTTCGAGCAAGGCACGCTCGCTTCGAGCCCCTCGCGGCTGTGACCACACCGCCCACAAAATGCGTGCGGGTCTGTCCGATCGAGATTCATAGACGGCGAATCAGATGCCTGCGCATTATCACGATCCGGATCGCGTGGAATGTGCTCATCGATTGGGCGGTCTGACGGGCGTTCATCATCCATAGGTGCTTACTCGGAATCACTCGGTTCGTTTGTCGTCACAACCCGCAGCTGACAAAACTGACGATGCCCCAGCGGACCCGAATGGTAACCGATCCCCGACTTCCGCGCCCCGACCCACGGCGCACCGCCCGTCCCGCCCATCGAGCGATTCACCCCGATCATGCCGGCGGTCAATCGACGACCAACCTTGCGTGCGACCTCTTCTTCGCCGAAGACCACCGCACCAAGCCCATACTCGGTGTCATTCGCCAGCTCCACCGCCTCGTCCGCATCCTTGACCGCGGCAACACACGCGATCGGGCCAAAGGTCTCGGTCACCATGATGTCCATGTCGTGGTTCACGCCGTCCAGAATCGTGGGCTCGACGAAGTTGCCATCGTGCTCGCCGCCGCCGAAGAGCACCTTCGCGCCCTTGGACTTCGCGTCCTCGACCTGCTTGAGCACATGCTCCTTCTGCTCACGCATCACCATCGGGCCGATGTTCGCGTTCTCATCGAGGCAATCGCCGATCGTGAACTCTTTCGTCTGCTCCAGCAGCTTGTCCATGAACTGGTCCTTGATCGATTCCTGCACATAGATGCGCTCGGTCGACACACACACCTGCCCGCAGTTCCGGAACGAGTTGCGTGCCGCGAACGCCGCCGCCTGATCCAGGTCCGCGCCCTCGAGCACGATGCACGGGTCCTTCGAGCCCAGCTCAAGGATCAGCCGCTTGAGCCCCGGCGCCGCCGCCGCCATGATGTGCTGCCCGGCGTTCTTGGACCCAGTGAACGCGATCATGTCCACATCGCCCGCCACCAGCGCCTTACCCTGATCGTCCTCGCCGTGGATGATCTGCAGCACGCCCTCGGGTAGGAACTCATTGAGCACTTTGACATACGCATCCGCGATCAGCGGCGTCTGCTCGCTGGGCTTGAGCACGCAGGTGTTCCCCGCAACCAGCGCTGGCACCACCGCCCAGTGCGGCATCAGGATCGGGAAGTTCCAAGGCGTGATCGCCGCGCACACCCCGAACGGGTCATAGTTCAAAATCGACTTCGCCCCATCACCGGTCAGCACCTCGGGCTGCACGGCCTGCGCCACCTCATCGGCCGTCTCGGCCATCCCCGCGCCGCAGGCATTGACCTCGCCGATCCCCTCCGCGAGGGGCTTGCCTTGCTCGAGCGAGAGGATGCGTCCGAGTTCTTCCGCACGCGCGACGAGCGCCTCACCCGCGGGCTTGAGCATGTCCGCCCGCTCCTGGGCACTCATCGCCGCCCATGCGGGCTGAGCCGCGCGGGCCTTGGCGATGACGGCATCGACCTGATCGGCGGGCGTAACGGGCACGCTTCCAACGACTTCGCCGGTGGAGGGGTTGTAGGAGCTGAGAGTGTCGGTCGCGGTGGGGGTATTCAGGGTGGTCATGTGTAATGGTAGCGGCGTCGCCTCAGTCCAACCAGAACTGCCAGTTCGGCCAGAATTCAGAAATCGCGATCATTGCAGCAAGTTCACAGAACCAGATGCAGAACAACACGGTTGCGAGCCGGCGTTGTTTCCATGCGCGATAACTCAAACGATATTTGTCCTCGGAGGCTCGCCTTGAGAGCTGAATAGACGCTGTTAAAGCGAAGATGATGGCAACTGGTGCGAGCACAATCTGCAATACCACAGCGATGAGAAGCAGCGAAGCGGCGATTTTGAAGGTAGCATGTGCGTATGTATCATCGGGTCGAGTATCAAGCGGGTGACCACACTCTGGGCACATGTCCCCTTGTTGACGCTCACGCATGTCATAGCCGCAGTGGTTGCAAGTTAGTTGTGTAATCGAGGGGCTCACTGGTCACGCCCGCCCAGCCACCAGCACAATGAAGCTCTCCTCAAGCTCCTCTTCCCCGTCCTCAACCGGCATCACATACGCATTGCCATCGTCATCCATAGCATCCGCGAGCTTGGTGTACACCAGCGTGTCCGAGAACCCCGCTTCCTCCATCGCGTCGCGCAGCTCCGGGATCGACCACAGACGCCACTCGTAGACGAACGCGTCCTCAAGCTCGAACTCAATCACGCCCGCACGCTCAACCCGGAAGTGGATCAGGTTGGTGACCATGCCCGTGGTCGGGTCGGCCGCGTGCTGTTCCCATGTGTACCGGCACAGCTTGCCCCCGGGCATGGGATGGGCGCGGTGCACGCCGCCGAGGGTGTATGCCGACTCGCCGCCGTAGGTGTCGCAGACGAATACACCGTTCGATGCTTCGAGCCGCTTGCGGCAATGGGTCAGGTACTCGACCAGTTCCGCGCGGGTGTGCAGATATCCGATCGAGAAGTTGCCCACGAACAGCAGATCGCACGAGTCGCTGACCTCACGCACATCGCACAGGTGCTTGACGATGCGTTCGTGCTCGCCGCGTCGCGCGAGCGTCTCCTCGTCGAAGTCCACCGCGATGGCGCTGCACCCATCCCGCTCGACCCACAGGTGCGAGACCGCCGCCGTGCCCGCGAAGTCCTCGCCCAGGATCTTCGGATCACCTCCGTGGATCGCGCGGAGCAGCGGCACGAGGTCCTTGGGGGACTGCACGCACAGCTCATACAGATCGTGCTTGTTGTACTCCATGCTCAGAACGGCAGAAGCCCAAACGGCAGCAGGGTTGGGTTACTCGCGGCACCGGCGGCGCCGGCTGCGACCACACCAACCGCGATCAGGATCATGATGATCAGGTAGATCAGCGCGAGCGCGTTGAGCACAATCCCAACCCATCCGCACACCGCCCCGGCCTTGGCCATCCCGAGCGATGACTCGGGGGCTTCACCATTCGAGACCGCCTGACGCGCTTTCTTCGCGAACACAATCGCGACAATGGCGCAAGGTAAGCCGAGGACACCGTACGAAAAGCACAGCACGAGCGAGCAGATGCCGGTGACCATGGAAGTGATCGCCTTGCCGCTCGATTGCTGCTGCGGGGTGTACTGGGGGCCGGGTGTTTGTGGTGTTTGCTGATCCATGTGCGGAGTATACCCCAAATCGAGTCAGGCCATGCGGACCCATTTAATCAGCGTGCGAAGATTCGGAGGCTTGCCGAACATCAGCAACCCGACCCGGAACACCTTCGCCGCGAACCACAGGAAAACAACCACCGCGACGGCGTTCACCAAGATCACCAGCCCGGTCTGCCAGACCGGCGGCGGGTCGTTCGATGCCACCCGCATGATCATAATGAACGGCGAGATCGGTGGGATGAAACTCGTGATCGTCGAGAGCATTGAGTTCGGAGCCCGGATCACCGGCGTAAAGAAGAAGTAGGGGAGCATCATCATCATGATTACCGGGGTCATGAGCGACTGCGCTTCACGCATGTCGTTCACTGCGGATCCGATCGCGGCCATCAGCGACGCGAACATGAAGTACGCCAGAATAAAGAACACGAAGATCAGGACAATCGTCGTCCAGTCGATCAGGTCCATCCGCTCCATAAAGAACAGCGCGAAGATGCCCAGCCAGCTGTACACGATGAGCAGGGAAAGCCCCACGCACATCTGCCCGATGATCTTGCCCGTCATCAACTCCATCGGAGAACACGCGGACAGCAAGACCTCGACGACCCGGTTCGATTTCTCCTCGATCGTGGTGGTGAGCAAATACTGCCCGCCCGTCATCGATGCGATGAGGAGCAGGATCATCGAAACCACGGGGATGATAAATGTTGTGATCCCCGTTGAGGCCTTCTTCTCGCCCTCTTCCGTGATCTCCTGGCTGTCGCGTTCATCGATATCGGAGATCTCGAGCACCTGCGTGCGATCGATCCCCGCGTTCTCGTACCGACGCTGACGGATAGACCATTTCACGCCGTCCTTGATCTCGGAGACGGTTTCGTCGTTGAGCTTGGGACGCAGGAAGACCTGGAACCCGCCGTACCCTTCCTCCTCGTTGACTTTGCGTGTGGAGTCCGCATCGATGTCCACGATCGCGAGGATAGTCTCGAGATCCCCCTTGCCCTTCGCGCCCGACGCAACCTGTCCTTGCATCTCCGCTTTGAGTTCTTCGATGCTCGCATCCGGGCCCGCGGGGATCACCCGGAACTCGGGGTAACGGATGGTCTTGGATGCCTGATCGATGCGCTGATCGATCTGATCTTTCTGATCGTCGGCCATCGGGATCGCGTTCTTCGCGAACTCCTTGACATCGTCGAAGCGTTCCTTCCAGCGTGCCTCGACCGCTTCGGGTGCGAGCCGATCCACGAGGGTCGCAGAGACATCAGCGGATCGATCAAGGATGTACACCGTCCCGGTATCCGCCGGGGGTTGGGCACTCATGGTCAGCAGGATCACCAGCGGCATGATCGCCGCGATGACCGCCGGCAGGACCAACGCACCGATGATGAATCCCTTGGTGATCGCGGTCGACGCGAACTCACGCCCGGCCACACGGGAGATCTTTGAGATATTCATGATTCGACCTCCTCGTCGTCCGTGTTCCCCGCGAGCAGCTCCGCACGCAGTTGTTCCGCATCCGCCCCGCGCTTGCCGCCGGTCACGATCTCAATGAACACATCCTCAAGCGTCGGGCGCTTAATCTCCACCCGATTCATCGGCATCGCGTCGAGAAGCGATTTCATCGCCTGCTGAGGATCAACCCCCTCGTCGAGCACAACCTCAAGCGACCCGTCGATCGGGGTGACATGAGCAACGCCCGGCACACTCGAAACCATACCGGCTTCTGAAACGCCCCCGATCGGGTCGACATGCAGCGCCCGCGGGTCGAACCGCTTGCGGATGTCGTCGAGCGTGTCGTCGAGGACCTTCCGGCCCTGATGGATCATGACCACATGGTCACAGTTCTGCTCGGCCTGATGCATGACATGGGTCGAGAAGATCACCGTCTTGCCACGCTTGTTCTCATCATCGATCAGATTGCGAAGCAGACGCATATTCACCGGATCGAGCCCTGAGAACGGCTCGTCGAGGATGATCAGGTCCGGATCATGCAGCACCGAAGCGATGAACTGCACCTTCTGTTGCATGCCCTTGGACAGCTCTTCGCACTTCTTCTTGTGCACATCCGCGAGGTCTACCCGATCGAGCCACTCCATCACACGCGGCTTCAGACCGTTGCGATCCAATCCCTTGAGGCGCCCCATGTGCATCAGGAACGAGCCGACCTTCATCTTCTTGTAGATCCCGCGTTCCTCGGGCAGGTACCCGATCCGATCCTTGGACTCCACGGCCGACTTCTTCCCGAGAACCGAGAGCTCGCCCCGATCCGGGAAGAGGATCGACATGATCATGCGGATGGTGGTCGTTTTTCCCGCGCCGTTGGGACCAATGAACCCATAGATCGCCCCCTCGGGGATCGAGAGATCGATCCCTTCAACGGCCACCTTGGATCCGAAGGTCTTTCGGACGCCTTGCATCGAGACAGCTTGAGACATGGAAACCCCTGTAGTGATTCGTGAGCACGAGTATAAGCATAAAACTCAAAGGGAGAGGCTTTGAGTGAGTTGTACCCCTCTGTGAAAGAAGATATTCCGATTTCCCAACTGAAGGTTGCAGGTGACCCGATGTGGGTTCTACTTTTACTTCTTGAGGGGATAGCAGTCATGTTGAAGAAGCAAGCCGTTGGTATCGCGATGAGTTCGATTCTTTGTGTTGGTGCGGTGGGCGCATGGGGCTTGATCCAGCCAGATGAGAGACGGACGCAGCAGCAGGCACAGGAATCGCCTGATTTTGGCGAGATACTGATAAAAGGTCTCAGAGAAACTGACGGCTGCCTCAAGGTCATCACCGCTGAGACATCTCAGAGAACCAACACCATTATCGCATGGTTTGAGAACAAAGCAGCGGTCGAAGCATGGTACTACTCACCGACCCACAGCCGATTCATGGGGCTCGTTGGAACGGACAGCGAAAGGAAAAAACCGATGGCACATGTCGATGACGAGAATATCCCCGTCATGGTCATGGCTTCAATCACTTTCGGAGGCAAGCAGGTTATCCCCGGCCCGATCCCGGCCTCCCAGATCTCGATCGAGTTGTATACCCCGCTCGACGCAGGGGCGGCAGTGAACGGTCGCCTGATGCCTGAATCCATCAAGCTCGAACACTTTAACTCAATGGAAGTAATGCTGACTGATGAGGAGTAAGTCGTAGGTTCTCGATCGAGCACGCATACGCTTTGGTGTCATGGCACTCGCTGAGATCGATCCCAACCTCCGTACCAAGCTCGACGAACTCGATGCGAGTTATGCCGAGCTGACCAAACGACTCGAGGACCCCGAGGTTCTCGCGGACCATCGCCAGGTCGCGTCGCTCTCGATCAAGCGGGCGGCGATCGAGCCGGTCGTGGAGGGGTACCGCGGGTATAAGGACCTCGCAAACGAGGCCAACGAGTTGGAACTGGCCATCGACTGCGATGATGCGGAACTCGCTGAGTTCGCACGCGATGAACTCCAGACGGTGGTCGATCGCGCCAGCGAGATGATCGAGCGGATCAAGCAGACCCTCGTCACGAGCGATGATCTCGCCATCGGGTCGGTGATTCTTGAAATCCGGGCCGGGACCGGCGGCGACGAGGCGGCGCTCTGGGCACGGGATCTCCTGAGCGTCTACACCCGCTACGCGAGCAGCAAGGGCTGGAGCGTTGAGGAACTCGACATGACCACCGATCCGAGTCTCGGCGGGATCAAGCACGCGGTCCTGAACTTCAAGGGCGAGGGCGTCTGGCATCAGCTCAACTTCGAGTCCGGCGTACATTCGGTCAAGCGCGTCCCCGAGACCGAAACCCAGGGACGGGTGCACACGAGCACCTGCACCGTCGCGGTGCTCCCCGAGCCAGAAGAGGTCGAGGTCTCGATCGATTGGGGCAACGATGTCGAGGAACACATCACAACGGCACAGGGCCCGGGCGGGCAGAATGTGAACAAGGTCGCGACGGCCGTGCATCTGATCCACAAGCCCACGGGGGTCGAGGTGCGGATGCAAGAGACCAAATCGCAGGCCCAGAACCGCGAAAAAGCCCGTCGATTGCTGATCGCGCGGGTCTATGAAATTGAGCGTCAGAAGATCGAGGCCGAGCGAGCGAAGGATCGAAACGCCCAGATCGGTTCGGGGGCTCGTTCGGAGAAGATCCGGGTCTATCGCTATCAGGACAACATCGTCGCGGATCAACGCCTCGATCAGAAGTTCAACAAGAGCAAGATCATCGACGAAGCCGATCTCGGACCGATGTTCGACGCGCTGATCGAGCAGGAGACGGCCCGGCGACTGGCGAGTCTTTAAGACGGTTGTCGCCTGATATCTGGTGGAATCGAACCGTGGTGGGTGGTGTTCACTGGTGTGCTGGGCCGCTATACTTGCCCCTGTATCACGAAACCACGCTCGCACCCCCTGAGGACAGGCAGCCGCTCTATGGAACGAAGCGAAATCTTTGAGAAGATCCAGGAAATCCTTGTCGACGCCCTCGCGGTGGATGATGACGAGGTCACACCCGAAGCGAAGCTGATCGGGGATCTGGGGGCCGAGTCGATCGACATCCTGGATATCTCCTTCAAGCTCGAGCAGGAGTTCGGCTTCAAGATCGCGCAGGGCGAGCTGTTCCCTGAGGGCGTGACGCAGGATCCCGAGTATGTGCAGGACGGCAAAGTGACAGAGAAAGGGCTCGCGACGCTCAAGGAGCGCGTGCCGCACTTTGATTTCACCCAGCTTGAGAACGACCCCAGCGTTGAGAATGTCTCGAAGATCTTCACGGTCGACGCGCTCGTGACCTTCTGCGAGCAGAAGCTGCAGACGGCCTGAATCTGATTCCAACCGATTGGGGGATTTGCTCATGCGTTGGATGTGGATCGATCGCATCGTGGAGCTTGTGCCGCGTGAACGCATGGTTGCCATCAAGCATGTTTCGATGGCCGAGGAACATCTGCACGACCACTTCCCGAGCACAACGAATCGCAAAGCGATGCCGATCATGCCGATGTCGCTGATCGTTGAAGGCATGGCCCAGACCGCGGGTGTGCTTGTTGGGCATGCCGAAGGTTTCAAAGAGAAGGTCGTTCTTGCCAAGGTGTCCAAGGCCCAGGTCACGCGCGACGCGACCCCCGGGTGCACGCTGCGATACACCGCGACGATCGAGCAGTTCACGCCGGTTGGTGCATCGACTAAGGGCGTGGTCGAGCTCATCGAGCCGGGGCCTGATGGTTGTGGCGAGGCGGAAGTTATCGGGCATATCGATCTGCTATTCTCCCATCTGGACAACAATATGGGCGGGGTCGAGTACCCTGAAGAGAACTTCGTCTTCAGCGAGAGCTTTAAAACGCTGATGCAGACGAGCGGGATCGACGCGGATTTCTGAACAAGACCCCCCGGTTTCGCCGTATACTGCACAGAGACACCCCCGAACCGTGGTGGAGATACAAGATGACGAAGATGATGAAGTCCTTGATTGCCTGCTCGCTTGTCGCTGTTGTCCTGAGCGGATGCGGCACAGTCCGCGAGATCGACCGCACGGAGCGCCGCCCGCACACCGCGATGCGCGGCCCCGCGTTCAAGCGTCTGGTCCTGACCTACAACGAGGCCAACAACCTCGCCTACCGTGCGGATCGCTACGCCAAGGCCCTGCGTGATGCCGGGACGGTTGATCCTGACACGCTGCTCGAGGCCCAGGAACTCGCTTCCGACCTCGCCGAGTTCAGCGACGACATCGAGTGGTGCCTCGCGAACCTGCAGCGGATGACCTGGCACCGCACTGAAATGGACCGCTACTGGGACCGCTTCCTCGACCTCTACCCCGAGGACGAGGACTTCATGGCCGCGTACACCGACAAGGAGATGCGCAAGCCCTCGCCGAAGCTCGCCCTGAAGAATCAGGAAGAGTACCGCAACCTGCACGAGTACGAGCACCACGACGCGGAGTGGAGCACTTTCTTCCACCCAGTTGGGCGTAAGGTATACGACCGCCAGATCGAGAAGCAGGATCAGTAAGATCTACGCATAGCGATTCCCGAGGGCTCTAAACAGGAGCCCTTTTTCATGCGCTCTGTCGTCTGGTCGGTGGTGGGTGATGCGATGTTGGTTGGCCTGCGGCGTTCCTGATTGTGTTGGCATGGGCGTCGGATGTGGCGGTGCGATCGGGTGGCGGTGATGGTGCTTTGTGCGTTGGTGTTTTGTGCGCGGGATTGGGGTCGTCAATCGAGGGGGCGAGGTCCGGCTCGGGTTGTGGGTATGGCTCGTTCTCTGGCTCCGTGGGGTTTGGCTCGATGGGCGCGGTGCAGCGGAGGTAGAGGGCGGCGGCTTTGCGGATTGTCTCGGCGTGGGTCGGGCCTGTGGGTTGCTGGAGCATGATGGCTTCGAGCGTGTTGGTGGCGCGTCGGCGGAAGATGGGCGTTCTCAGGCGGTCGATGGTGTCGAGTTCGGTGACGATGGCCGCGAACTCCTCGGACTCGAGGAGTTGGCGGAGCTGCGTGAGGTTGAGTTCGTGCTTTGCGCAGATGTCGAGGGTTGGAATGGGTTCGACGACGAGGTCGTGGACGAGTTCAGTGGTGAGTTGCGTGTGTGTCATGCGACGAATGTACGCGTGTGTTTGCGCGGCACAAGCGGGAAGTGGGGTAGTGACAGGATTCTGCGCACAGAGCGTGAGATGCGAGTGAGATTTTGGTTTTAGTGATCGGCCGCGCTGCGCCGGGGGCGGGGAGTACTGACACCCAGAGGGGAGTGATTGGGGAGCTTGTGTTTGTTGTTGGGTTTTAGGGTATTTGCCGCAATGCGCCGAAGACGGCGATTACGGGCACCCAGAGGGGGTGATTGGGTGCCCCGACTCGCCGTTTGCGGCGCAGTCGGGCGAAATCACTCGTTGCGTGACTTTGGTTTTATGGGCGGGTCGATCGGGATCGTGTGCTCTCTGCATCCCGCGTACCAGCTTGCAGATGACCATGGCCAGTCGGTCTGGGCCCGCGCGAGTCCACGTTTGACCGGGTTTTGATGTATGTAGTGAAGTTTTTCTTCCAACTCAATTTGAGAAATGATGTTGCGGTCGTATCCCCCGCCGTGCTGCCAAAATCGAATCCTGCCTTGCGTCGTGCGGAGCTTTGTCAGGATCGGGGCATCGAGTTCATTCCATCTGGCGATGACTTTTTTCGCAAACTCTCGCTTGAGGTGCCAGACGATTTTGGAGACTGGCGCTCTCTCGATGTCTGGCCAGATGAGCAGGTGTACATGTTCAGGCATGATGACCCAGGCGATGAGATGGAAGTTGGTATTGATGCGCGTGTTGTGGATGTGATCGACGAAGGCATTCTTGATGCGGTCGTTGTTGAAGAGCGGGAGTTGTTGGTAACAGGAGAATGTGAGGAATCGGATGTGGTTGGGCGCTTCGATTCGTTTCATCTTCGGCGTGCGTGACATGGGTGGAGTGTATCAGGTGGATGGAGTTTGGCCGCACTGCGCCGGGGACGGCGAGTACGGGCACCCGGAGGGGAGTTCCAGGGATGGTAGTGTTTATCGGAGGGTTTGGGTATTCGCCGCAATGCGCCGGGGGCGGGGATTACGGGCACCCAGACTGGGTCACTCGGAGAGTTTGTTGCGGACGAGCTTGTCGAAGAGGTCTTCGGGGGCGGCTTGCCCGGTCCAGATCTCGAACTGGGCGGCGGCTTGTTTGACGAACATCGCCGCGCCGTCGATGGTGCGGTAGCCGCGTTCTTTGGCGGCTTTGAGCATGGGGGTTTCGATGGGGTTGTAGACGGTGTCGAAGAAGACGGGATTGGGGTTGTTGGCCGGGATGCGAGCGACAGGTATGGCAACACCTGATTCATCCGGGCCGCAGGACATGCCTACGGGTGTACAGTTAATGTAGATGTCGCTCGTTTCGTCGAAGTCATCCTCGGGATCTCCAACAAAGACTTGTCCGCGATCCGCGTTATCAAACAGCGAATCCAATAGCGCAGAGTAGAGATTGTGAGCGCCCATGAAGTTCCGGTTGAAGATGACTGTGTCCGCGCCGGATTGAGCGAGTGGAAATGCTGCTGCTCGAGCAACGCCGCCTGAACCTTGAATCATGATGCGTAACGAACTCAGTTCTCGGTTGGAGATACTTTCTTGCACACAGGACAATACTGCCATCGCGTCGGTGTTTTGAATACTGAAGCTGTACTCGTCACCTAGGTCATCACAACTGATGTTCGTGATCGTGTTCGCAGCACCAATTGTGCGTCGCAAGTTCTCAGGATCTGCGGTACCAAGATTGAGCCGCTGCTCGCCGAGAGATTCAAGAAGCTGCACGAGGTGTTGTTTGTGAGGGATCGTGACGCTCGCGCCAGAGAACGACAACTCGGGGAATGTGCAGAGCGAACTCACCGTCGCCTTGAACGACTCGTAGCTGCCCTCGACCGGCATGGGCACATAGACGCCGTCCCATCCGATCTGCTCGAAGCCGGCGTTATGGATGAGCGGGGACATCGATTGTTTTACCGGCCAGCCGATGATGCCGTAGACCTTGGTGGTGGGTTTGATCGAGCGGAATCGGTAGAGGTTGAGCAGGTCCTCGATCGTAATCTGACCCGGCGCAGTGGTGGATTCATCGCGCAGGGAGGCGAAGGTGAGGAAGCCACCGAACTTGGGCGCGAGGATGCGGCTCATCACCCCGAACTCGCCCATGCCCAGCGCGATGGTTGGTTTGGTCTGGTCGCGGAGGATCTCGAAGAGCTCGAGGTTGTCGCGGATCGAGCGGGCGCGGTAGGCGACTTTGACGACAGCGCACGCGGGTTCGTCCTGCATCTGGAGAATTTTGCGGGTGAGGTCCGATGGGCGGCCCTCGAAGTCGTGGGTGGAGAGGATCAGGCGTGTGGAGACGGCCCGCTGTTGATTGGGGTGATCCACGGCGAGGTTGATCTTCTGCTTGATGTTGGCCGAGCGGGTGTAGGTCGCGAGCTCGACATCGATGTACGCGGGCGGGTGATCGCTCGTACCCAGCGCCTCGTACATGGAGACGCGTTCGTCGTCGTCGCCGTAATACTCGCCGCCTTCCCAATGGGGGCGGCAGGTGACGATGCACGGCAGCGGCGAGGCCTTGACGAGCGCGAGCACCCGATCGATCCGATCCTGCAGCAGATTGGCGGAGTCTTCCTTGTCCTCGAAGAACACATCGATGCGGAACTCGACGAGGTCCGCGCCGTGCTCGGCGGCGAGTGTGGCGTCGCGGATCGCGGACGCGTGTTCTTCGACCATGATGGGTACGCAGATCTGTGTCATCAGGGCGATGGTACACCGCCCGGATGGATCATGCACGCCTCAGGGGCAACCAGCGTTGTACGCGGAGAGGAATGCGGAGACATCGAAGAAGTTGAAGAGCTCATCGTCGTTGAAGTCCGCGATCGGGTCCATCGAGTTGAAGGCGGTCAGGAAGGCGGAGACATCGAAAAAGTTGATCTGGTCATCCATGTTGAGATCCGCTGGGCACAGGCAAGCTGTGCCGAACAGGTTTCCTCCCAGATCGATCCAGGCGCTGCTGCTCAGGTGATCGGGGGTGTTTTCGCAGAATGTATTGCCGGAGAGTGTGGGCTCGTACGCTCCGCTGCCATCAACGATGAGCATGGCCCCGCCTGGGCTGAGTGAGGTGTTGTGCTGAAAGAGACAGTTGGTGAAAGTCGCGTTGCTGGTCCAAGATGAAACGGCTCCGCCGGCCTGGGTGGCGGTGTTGTTGCTGAAAGACGACGCGATGAACTCGGGCGAGCCTTGCCAGAGGCTGATAGCGCCGCCCCACCCTGCGGAATTGAGTAGAAACTGGCATTGTTGGATGCTTGGCGATCCGTCAGTAACTCGTAACGCTCCCCCAGCATACTCCGAGTGGTTATCGGTGATGATGCAGTTCGAGATGGTTGGTGATGCATACTCGATAAGAAGGGCACCACCCTCATACGCGGAACCACTTGTGATTGTGAAGCCGTCGAGTGTCGCATCGCGCGTTTCTTGTGTTCTGAAGGTGACGACTCGGCCGTTGCCGTTAGCGGTCAGTGTTGTTTGGGAAGGGCCGTGGCTGCTGCGGAGGATGACATCCTTGCCAAGAAAATCGATCTGGCCCGAGTAGCTCCCAGGGGCAACAACGATCTCGTGGACACCTGACTCGGCATATGCCATTGCGAGCTGGATCGAGGGGTAATCGTATGGCACATTGATCGTTACTGGGAGCGTCTCGCACGCATCGATGAGGCCGTTGGCGTTCAGGTCCATCTGGCACTCGTCCGGTACGCCGTTCTGATCACAATCGGAAGCGTTTCCCTGCGCGATCTCGGTTGAATCTGGGATTCCGTTGTTGTTACAGTCGCCGCTGCATCGGAACTTGGCGACCATTGGTCCAGTTTGCATGATTGCGAGCCAGTTGTCTGCGGCTAGTGGGTCTTCGACTGCTATTCCGGTCGGAGTTCCGGAGATGCTTAATCGTGGATTAGAGAATTGCTGCAGCGCATTCCCGCCCATGATGGTTCCGGCATTGTTGTTCCCAGGAAGGCTAAGAATGTGACCAGATGAATATGTCAGGTAGCCTCCAAGATCTGTGGCGTAATGCTTTGATCCCAGGTTGTGGCCGAGCTCGTGACGGAATGCCGAGCTGACGAGGCATGACGCGGAGACGCGCTGGAAACCCAGTGCTGGGTTGTTTGGTGCGGCGTATGCGACCCCACAAAATCCATCGACGGTTATGAGAACGACGATGTCTGCAGCGAGTGTGTCACGGACTGCATGTACTTCATCCATTACGCCGTCGTTGAGACCTTGAATAAGCGCGAGGTGGTCACCGCTCTCGTCGTAATCCGTGGCGTGCAGACCCACCTGTCGAACCGAGAACGGAAGATCGCTATTTGAGAATGACTCGTTGGTATCAGTGATGTTCTGCGAGCAGAGCAGATTAATCCAATCCTCCTCGCCCACAAAATCCAGTACTTCCGGTGTGTATACCCAGAGCACATCGATTATGTGCCGATCACCGCACTGGGAGGGTATCGGGTCTGGCGGGGCAGCATGCGTTGGCTGAATGATGCTGCATGCTCGCGCATCGGCACGGTTGCCTTCTGATGATTGGTTCGATCCGGCTGAAATACTCGCGTTTAATGTCGCTGTTGCCGCGATCACCGCTACCCTAAAAAGTTTGGCTTCGTGCAATCCGCGGTGAGTCATGGCAGGGGCCTTCATACCTAATTCATGTGATGGTGCGCGATTAGAACAGGGGCAGCATTTACAAGCGCTGAGCCATTAGCGATCACCAAACGCAGTTACGATTGATGCTGACCCTAGCGTAACAGGTTGAACGCGGGTGGTCTAGCTGCAAGTTCGTTATTGGCCTGTGATTACATGTCGCATGGTGATGCGGCCTGAGCAGGCGACGGGGAGGTTGTTCGTATCCGCATCGGGCTCGATGAGGCGGACATCGCCCTTGAAGTCGATTGAGCCGTCGTCGTTGTCTTTGTGCTTGGTCATGGTGACGCGGATGGTGGCGCCGGGGCGGACGAATGAGCCGTACTTGAGGGCACGGGCCTGGGTGAGGACCCAGGGCGTGTCGGCCTGGTCGTTCGGGTCGATGAACTGGCGGGCGGCCTGTGTCATGGACTCGAGCATCATGACGCCGGGGAGGACGGGGAAGCCGGGGAAGTGGTCCTGGAGATACTCCTCGGCGCTGCTCACATGCTTGAGCGTGACGATGTGGGAGTCGGAGCGTTCGATGATGCGGTCGACGAGGTTGAAGTGCATGGGTGAGCATAGGTCGGGTGGATCGGATGGACCTATCTTTTGATGTGGCGAGGATTGAGTGCGAAGCCGTTTGTGTACGTCATTGGGACTGGTCTGAGACCTCCCAGACGGTATCGCTGATCACTCGTGATCACGGCTTGGTGCGTTGCCTGGCGAAGGGGTCCAAGCGAGAGAAGGCGCCGTTTTCGGGCGGGCTAGAGATCGCGACGGTTGGGCACATGGTATCGATTGTGCGGCCAAACTCTGAGTTGGTGCTTCTGACGAGTTGGGATCTGCTTGATCCGGTGTACTTGTTGCGATCTGATCTGGACCGGTATCACGCGGCGATGTACGCGATCGATCTGATCCCGCGTCTGATCAATGATCATGATCCGCACCCGGAGTTGTATGACGCGATCCGTGAGGTGCTTCGGCTGCTTGGATCTCGGATCGAGTGCGATGAGGGGCAGATCGCGAGTCTGCTGGTCTGGTATCAGTGGGTTCTGCTGGGGAGCATCGGATCGGCGCCGGAGCTTCGGGCGGATGTCGAGGATGGGGCGGTGCTTGATCCGGGGCGTGATGTGTATGGGTTTGATGCGCATCGCGGCGGGTTCACCCAAGATCCGGGGAGTTCCGGGCACGGGGACATTTGGCGTGTTCGATCAGAGACCTTGGAGTTGCTGCGTCGGCTCGACGAGGGCGGGGAGATGGAATCGATCGCTGAAGCGGGTTTGCAGGCGAAGATCCGGGGTGGTGCGTTGCTTGCGATGTATATCCGGACCTTGGTGGGGCATGAGATCCGATCGGCCTATCCGATTTTTCCGCAGACGCGCCCCGGTATCTGAGTCGGCGGTGTGGGATTCGATCAACTCCGCGCGTTATTTCGTCGATATCGATGCCGAGGGGCGGTCTGAGACGGATCTTGGGCCGGTCGAACATGTCATCAGAAGACCCGATTGCTTGCCGACATGGATACGCAGTTACTCGATGACATCCTGAGTTGCCCGACACTCCCGTCGTTGCCATCGGTTGCGATTCGCGTGCTTGAGCTGACATCCGACCCGGATGTGGCGATGGACGAGCTTGCGAAAGAGATCCAATACGACCAGGGCATCGCGGCGAAGATCCTCCGAACTGTGAACTCGAGTTTCTTCGGTTTGCGTCGGCGCTGTTCTTCGATCGATCACGCGTTGGTGATGCTTGGTCTGGGGCCGGTGAAGTCGCTTGTGCTTGGGTTCTCGCTGGTTCAGACCGTGAGTGGTGAGGACGGGGACGAGTTCGATTATCAGAACTACTGGCGGCGCTGCCTGACGAGTGCGATCGCTGGAAAATACATCGCCGAGCAGGTCGAGAACAAGACGATCATGGACGAGGTCTTCCTCGCGGCTCTATTCCAGGATGTGGGAATGATCGCGATGTATCGCACGCTGGGTGAGGATTACCTCAAGGTTGTGCGCGAGGCCGGTGCGGATCACTCCCTGCTCGCGAAGCTTGAGCTCGATGCCTTTGAGGCGCAACACTCGAGCATCGGTGCGATGATCTGCGAGAAATGGAAAATGCCCTACGAGATCACGATCCCGGTGCGGTATCACGACCGTGCGACGGCGTGTCCGAGTGATCAGGGGCAGATTGCGCGTTGTGTCGCGATGGGCAATCTGATTCACCAGGTCCTTGTGTCTGAGGACCCGACCGAGAATCTTCGTCTTGCGTATCGCAAGGGTATGCGCTGGTTGGGTCTGAATGAGGCGCAGGTTGATCAGGTCATCAAGGACACAGGCGGCTCGACGAAAGAGCTGGCGAATCTGTTCAGCATTGATGTTGGCTCGCTGGAGGATCCGGAGGCCGTGCTCGCGAGGGCTGACCGTCAGCTGATCGAGATGGCGCGGAATCAGCAAATCGAGGGCTACGCGGCGAAGCAGTTCGCGGAGCTGGTGGTTGACAGTGAGGGCATCGATCCACTGACCGGGGCGCTGAGTCGTGAGGGGTTCTCGCAGGCGATCCGGGAAGTCTTCCCGCCCGCGCACAGCGGCGAGCATGCGTTGAGTATTGTGCAGATCGTGATCAACCAGCTCGATGAGATTGGTGCGAGCATCGGGGAAGCTGCGAAGGACGAGGTCGTCATCAGCACGGTCGTGATGCTTCGCAAGCACTTTGAGCCGCTCGGCGGCGTTGTGTGTCGATTGGCGGATTCGATTTTCTCAGTTGTCCTCCCGGCGGTGGAGCGGGCTGACGCGGTGAATGAGGCGAGCGTCTGCTGCGGTGAGTTTGAGAATCGTCTGCAGCATTGGGTGCCCGATACGCCTGAGATCCAGGGGATGTGTTCGATCTCGATGGGGGTCGCAGCGGTCGACGATGATTCTCGTGGGGTGCTGAGTAATGCGGATCTGCTTGTGAAGGCGGCGAGCCAGGCGGTTGTGGTCGCGAAGGCGGTTTCGGGTTCTACAGCCCGAGCGTTTGTGCCACGCACAAAGGCCGCCTGATCGGACGCTGAATACTGATATATGGCTGCGAGATGCGTTACGCGGGGATCATATTCCCCAGCGTGCATTTATCGATTGGGTATTGGTCGCAGAGCGATCTGAGTGAGTCGAGGGTGATCGATTCGATCTTCTCGAGCTCGTCTTCGAGTGGCTGGTATTCACCGGTCATGGTCCAGAGGCGTCCGAGGCGCTGCATTCTTCCGCCGGGGCGTTCGGCGGCGACCATTGCTGCGGTGGCCATCTTGGAACGCAGGCACTCGAGTTCCTCTTGGGTGATGGAGTCCTTGAGTGCTCGGATTTCCTTGAGTGTGACATCCCAGATCGTGTCGAGCTTGTCCGGATCTCCGGAGGCGTAGACGAAGTAGTCGCCGGTGCCGTCGAGTCCGTCGTAGCCGGCTTGGGCTTCTTCTGCGATGCCGGTTTCGATGAGTGCCCAGTGGAGTTTGGAGTTGTCCATGCCCCCGAGCATTTGAGCGAGGAGTGCAGCGGCGTAGCGTTGATCGTCGTTGGCCGCGGGTGCCTGTGCGACGCCGATCAGGTACCCTCGGTTGACGCGTTCGTCCTTGAGTGTGAATGTGTCTGCGCCGACCTTGGGCATTTGGGTTTCGCGTTCGCCGACGCTCTGCTGCCAGTCCGCGCAGAGTTCATTGATCTGGGACACGGCTTGGTCGAAGTCGACTTTACCAGCGAGTGCGACGACGGTTTTGTCGGCTGCGTAGCGCTGGTTGAAGTAGTCTGCCATCTGGTCGCGGCTGAGTGCGGTGATGGATTCCTTGGTGCCCAGGACGCGATGCCCGAGGCCGTGTGTCTGGTAGTGGCGTGCGATCGCTTCTTCGTAGAGCACCCAGAACGGGTTGTCGGCGTACATGGCGATTTCTTCGAGGATGACACCTTTTTCGGTGTCGAAATCGTCCTGGCGGAGCGCGGGGCGCATCATCTTTGCGAGGAGTGTCTGTGCGGACGAGAAGTGTTCCGGGAGGACACTCGCGTAGAAGCAGGTGAGCTCGCGGGATGTGTAGGCGTTGTTGCTTGCGCCCAGATCGTCGAAACCCTGATTGATCTGCTCGGCGGAGAGATCGTCGGTGCCTTTGAACATCATGTGTTCGAGGAAGTGGGAGACCCCCATAATCTGGGTTGCTTCGTCGCGTGCGCCAGCTTTGACGAAGAAGCCGGCAGCCGACGAGTGTGCGTCGTCGTCTGTTTCCGCGATGATGGTCATGCCGTTGTCGAGGGTCGTTTGATGATACTGGATGCTCATGCGTTGATCGTAGGGGCGTGTGGGTCGGTGTGTTTGCGGATTTCGTCCACGATTGCATGCGTTGCGCTGAGGGGATCGTCACTGGAACAGACTGCGCTGGAAACCGCGACTCCGGGGCAGTAGATGGCGCTGAGCTGGTTGATGTTGGATGGGGAGATGCCTGAGATCGCGAGCATCGGGGTTGTGTTGGTTTGAATGTTTTTGAGGTATGACTCGATCAGTGTGAGCCCCGCGAGCGTGGGCTTTGACTTGGTCGTCGAGCTGAAGACCGGTCCGAGCCCGCAGGTGTCCGCGCCTTGGTTGATCGCATCTATCGCGTGTTCGATGGTGGGGCAGGTGCGTCCGATCCAGGGCTTTGGGCCGAGCAGTTCGCGTGCGGCGGCGATCGGGAGATCGTCCTGGCCGAGGTGCACGCCGTCTGCTTCGACGAGCTTTGCAATGTGCACCCGATCGTTGATCATGACATGCATCCCCAGCGCGTGGGCTCGGGTGGTGATTGTGCCGGCGTGATCGAGCATCTCGGCATCGGGCATGGATTTTTCGCGGATCTGGATGCATGTCGCGCCGCCCTCGGCGGCGAGTTCCACGATTTGCTCAGGGGTGTGTTTCGTGCAGAGCTCTCGGGTGACTAGGACGCAGAGTGCCCATTGTGGGCATGGCGGGTGCAGTGCGAGGGTCAGGTCGCGTTCGATGTCGTAGATCGCGTAGCGGATGGTTTCGAAGGTTGAGCCGGAGAGGCCGAGGGTTTTGGATGCTTCTTCGATCACACGGAGTGCTTCGGTGGCGCGTTTGGCGGCGGCGCTGATGATGTCACGCATCCCGAGGCGAGTTTTTTCGGTGCTGGTGGTGTTTTCTGTGCCGACATCTCCGGCTGTATCTCGCGAGGCGATGAGGGTGTCGGAGGGGACTGGGAGCTTGTCGATTGCTGTTCGGAGTGAGTGGCGTATGGATTTGAGGCGTTGTGAGATCGCGGCGTCATTGAGCGTGAATCGGGCGCAATCCTCCATGACACGCATTCCTTCGCGGGTGCGGTTGAGGTTTGCATCGATCATGCGGTGGATAGAATCGTCGAATCGTGGCATTGGAGCCGTCCTGGGGTGGCGAAACATATGCGGTGTGCGCAGAATGGAGTGTCGTGAGCGAGCACCCAGACCCATCCTATGGCCTTGAACCACTCCCGGAAGTCCCAGATCTGCCGGGGAGTGTGCGGATGGGTGAGGATTCCGAGGTCGCTTTGGATATGCTGGCCGCGGATCTCTTTGTGCAGTCCTCGAACTGCGTGTCGAGTTTCGGGCATTTTCATCTCGCGCTATCGCTGGGGCGTGGTCCTGAGCGTCTGATCATGAAACTCATGACTGATCCGAAGTACCGATCGATCCCTTGGGATCGGACGCATGTCTGGTCTGTATCGGAGGGGGTGGTCGAACCGGGGCACCCTGAGCATTCGATGACGCATTGGCGCGAGCTGATCGCGGAGCCCGGCGAGGTCCCGGAGGGGCAGCTGCATCCGATTGTGGCGCACCGTCCGGACGGGGCATCGATGTACGAGCGGGAGCTTGTCGAGCACCTGGAATGGCGTGAGCGGGGGCATGATCGTCTGGATTATGTGATCCTGGGTGCTGATGTTGAGGTGCTCAATGGTGTTGAGGACCCGATGAGGGGTCTTGTCGGGATGAACGACGATGAATCCCGGGTGGTGATGACGAGGCGTTTACTCAATGCATCGCGAACGATCGCGGTGGTGGGGGTCGGGCACGAGGGACGGGGTTTGGTCGATGTTGTCCGGGAGGATCATGGCCAAGTTGGGCTATCACCTGATGCCGGGAGCTTGAAGTGGTTCCTTGATGCGTATGCTTGCCGATGCACGGAAGAGGAGCCTCATTGAACAAGCCCAGCGGACAGATCGAACCCAATGAACGCGTGACTTACTCGATCCGTTACGCGGACGAGGACCTGCTTGTGGTTGAGAAGCCGGCGCGGGTGGTCACGCAGCCGGGTGTGGGGCACCAGCACGACACGCTGCTCAACGGCTTGTTTGCGCACTATGGCGATCGTCTGCAGCAGTTGGGTGTTGCCCGAGACTTTGGGCTTGTTCATCGTCTCGATCGTGAGACATCCGGGCTGCTGGCCGTCGCGCTCTCGGCGCGGGCGTATGACGGGATGCGTGCGTTGTTTGAGACCCGGAAGGTCAGCAAGTATTACTGGGCGATTTGTCACAAGGCGCCCAAGGACCCGCAGGGCTTGATCAAGAAGGCGATCGCTGAACAGGTGAAGCGGAAGGATCGGTATACCTCGATCAAGTACGCGAAGATCTCGAACTCTGGCAAACCGGCGGCGACGGCGTACCGTGTGCTGGCGAGCAATGAGCTTGGTGCGTTGATTGAGGCGAGGCCGGTGACGGGGCGTTTGCATCAGGTCCGCGTGCATTTGGATTTGATCGGGAGTGCTGTTCTGGGTGATCCGCAGTATGGCCCGAATCTTGTTCGCAAGGCATCTTCACGGTTGGCGTTGCATTCGCATCGGTTGGTGTTTGAGCATCCGATTACGGGTGAGGCGATGGATATCACGACGAAGTTTCCGCGTGATCTCAAGGGTGTGCTGAAGAAGCTGCGCCTGCCCGGTCCTGAGGAAGCGAAAGCGGAACTCGAGGGCTGATCAGTCTTCGATCAACGCTCCGATGAACTCGCGTGCGACGCGATCGGCGAAGAGGAAGCCCTCGTCGTTCAGCGTCCAGCGTTCGCTGTTGGCGTTGCGGATCCAGCCTTGGTCTGCGCACATGATCGCGGCGCGCATGAGCTTCTGTGAGGCGTTGAGCTGGTCTGCGGCGTGCATGGCCGAGATCGCGTCTGTGCCCTCGCTCAGTCGGATCGTGGTCATGAGCAGATCCATGAGCTCTCGGCGTGCGTCTGGCGGTTCATGGTCGCAGATGGGTGCGAACCCCTCATCGTCGGTGTTGAGGTAGTCGTCGAGACGGGGGGTGTTCTTCCAGCGGTGCTGCTGGAAGTGCCCCGAGGCGCTCGGGCCGATTGCGAGCCAATCCTGCTGTCGCCAGTATGCGAGATTGTGCTTGCATTGGGCGCCGGGCTTGGCGTGGTTGGAGACCTCGTAGCGTTCGAACCCGTTGGATCGGAGTGTTGCGATGGTGTGGTCGTACATCTCTGCCTCGAGTTCATCGGGTGCCTGGGTGAACTCGCCACGCACGAGCCGTGCAGTCATTGCGGTTCCGGGCTCGTAGGTGAGTGCGTAGGCGGAGATGTGTTCGATGGGCATGGAGAGTGCGGTTTGGAGATCATTGTTGAGGTGCTCGATTGTCTGGCCCGGGATCGCATAGATGAGATCGAGTGAGCAGCGTTTGATCCCTGCTTGCTGGAGTGTGTTGATCGCAGACGAGACTTTTTCTGGGTCGTGCCATCGTTCCAGTGTTTTGAGGTGTGCCGCGTTGAATGATTGAGCGCCGAGCGAAGCGCGGTTCACGGAGCCTGATCTGAGGACATGGGCGAGCTCTTGCGTGACGGTCTCGGGGTTGCACTCAACACTGAACTCGCCCTCGTTGGCATCGATGGCGGACATATCGAAATGGTCGTGCAGGGCGTCGAGGATTTGGGTCCATAGATCGGGCCTGAGGAGGGATGGGGTGCCTCCTCCGACGAAGATGGTGCGCAGGGGCAGTGGGGCGAGCTTTGATTGGGCGATGAGTTCTCGGACCAAACGCGATGCGAACTTTTCCTGACGATCCCGCGTATCAACAATGGAGTAGAAGTCGCAATAGTGGCATTTATGCGTGCAGAATGGGATGTGTATATAGAGCGATTGGGGCGTTTGATCGTTGAGTTGGGGTGGCTGCACGCTGAGCGCGTGTTGAAATACCGCCCGGGTTGTCCCGATGGAGCGTTGCTTGAGCAGTGAAAAGGCGGTATTGTCCGCCATAGGGCCTTGCCTCCGTGTCGATTCGTCGCGGGGTGACGCCGGGAAGGATAGGAACGCTTTGGAAGTCGTCTTGATTCGCGTGACGGAAAGTGGTCAGCAGCAGTCCGTGCCTCTGACTCGAGAGAAGACCATCATCGGACGCATGGACGATTGCCATCTGCGTATCCCTATCGCGGGTGTTTCTCGGAAGCACTGCGAGATCGTCGTTGAGGATGGGTCGGTGACGATCAATGACCTTGGGTCGAGCAATGGGACCTATGTGAATCAGGATCGTATCGAATCGATCCCGGTCTCTGCGGGTGATCTTTTGTCCGTTGGTGGGCTGGTCTTTGTTGTTTCGGTGAACGGTCAGCCTGAGGACATCGACGCAGAGATCATGTTTGAGGATGGGCTTCCCGATGTTGCGGACGCCTCGGCGGCCCCCTCTCCGGTGGCTTCCGCGCCTGAGCCGGCCCCGAAGGCGGTGCCCGCTTCGATCCTGAACGACGATTCCAGCATGATGGACTTCGAGTTCGACTTTGATGATGATGAGGAAGATCAGCCGCCGCTGTGATCGGTGGAGTTCATTCAGGCTTTGCCTGCTCCGTGTCTGTCGGTGCGGGCTTGCTGAGTGGAACTCGGATTGTTGTGCCGCATGACTTGCAGCGCACGGTCTTGCCTCTCGCGATCTCTGGGATCGTGAGGACCTTGCGGCAAGTCAGGTTTGGACACATAATTCTGACCAACTTCTGGTCCGTCATCGGGCAACCTCCGGCTCGGTTAGATCATCGGCCTAAATCATGAAGCGGTTTCCCGGATGCTGTGATAATCCGGTGATTTTCGCGTTTGATTTGCGTTCTGGACTGACTATCCGCACTTCGTGTGTCTTGGCGAGATGGGTTCTGAGTGTGACCGGCGCTATCGTACTGGCCGATAACCTCGCCGCCGGTTTGGGCGGATTACTCGTAGAGAACGAAGGGCCCAGTTTATGACGGGTGAAGGCGCGAACACCACGGCTGTTGTTGGACTGCAATGGGGCGATGAGGGCAAGGGCAAGCTAGTCGATTTGCTCGCTGGTCGATTCGACGCGGTGGTGCGGTATAACGGCGGGGCGAATGCTGGGCACTCCGTTGTGGTGGGTGGCGAACGCTACGCGTTGCATCTGGTTCCCTCGGGTATTTTGTCGCCTGGTGTCAAGGCGGTGATCGGGAATGGTGTTGTGGTGGATCCGCAGCGTCTGCTTGAGGAGATCGCGACGCTGAGCGAGCGTGGTGTTGATACCTCGCAGTTGATTATCTCGGATCGTGCGCATGTTGTGATGCCGTATCACAAGGCTGAGGACGAGCTGCGAGAGCAGATACTGAGCGGGTCAGTTCGTGATGACCAGACCCAGAGCAAGGGCGTGATCAACGCGATCGGTACGACGAAGCGTGGGATCGGGCCTGCGTACGCGGACAAGGTTCAGCGGGCGACGGCCGTTCGGGTTTGTGATCTCCTGCGTCCTGAGGTTCTGCGTGAAAAGCTTGAGATGATCTGCTCAATGAAGAACTCGGTCTTTTCGGCGCTGCATCCTGAGGGGATCGAGCCGTTCGACGCGTACGAGCTGGCGGATCAGTATGCTGCGCTTGGGCAGCGGCTTGCGCCGATGATCCATGACACGGCGTATTTGCTGGATGATGTCCGCAAGGGCGGTGGGCGTATCCTCTTCGAGGGTGCCAATGCGACGATGCTGGATGTGGATCATGGGACCTACCCGTATGTGACGAGCTCGAATGCGTCTGCGCTGGGGATCGGCGCTGGTTCGGGTGTTCCTCCGCAGTGCATCGATCGGATTATCGGTGTGGTGAAGGCGTACTCGACCCGTGTTGGCGGTGGACCGATGCCGACGGAGCTGTTTGATGCTACTGGTGACGCGATCCGCGAGCGTGGACGCGAGTTTGGGACGACGACGGGGCGTCCTCGGCGTGTGGGTTGGTTGGATCTTGTCGCGGTGAAGTATGCCGCGATGGTTTCGGGAGCGACGGAGCTGTGCATCACGCTGCTCGATGTGCTTTCCGGGGAGCCCGAGCTGAAGCTTGCGACGGGGTATCGGTCGGGCGATCAGGTCTCTGATCGGTTTGTCGCCGACGGCTACGCGCTGGATGGGGTGTGCCCGGAGTATGAAACCATGGCGGGCTTTTCCGAAGATATCACCAAGGTCCGCGCTTTCGACGAACTCCCAGAGGCTGCTCGGGCGTATTTGGAACGGATTGAGTCGTTTGTCGGCGTTCGCGTTGGGATCGTTTCTGTCGGTCCTGATCGTGAGCAGACGATCATTCGTTCATGAGCCGGGTTTGGTTACGAATCAAGAGGTGACGGGTTTTGACGAGTGAAGCCGTGAGTCGAGGGGAAACGGGAGCGTTGCGTTTCGATTCGCCAGAATCTGTGGCGGCGATCACGCGCATCAAGTCGCGGTATCCTGATGCTTGCCCGGAGCGGTTGATCGCTGATGTCGATCCGGCGCGGATCCCGCGGCATGTGGCCGTGATCATGGACGGCAACGGGCGCTGGGCTCAGGAGCGTGGTTTTCCTCGGATCTTTGGTCACCGCAATGGTGCGGCCGCGGTTCGTACGGCGATCGAGACCTGTGCCCGGCTTGGGGTCGAGGTCCTGACGCTGTATTCTTTCAGCAGCGAGAACTGGTCGCGACCGAGCGAGGAAGTTCAGGCGTTGATGTCGCTTTGTGTGGATTATTGTGATGGGCAGCGTGACGCTCTGCGTGATCACAATGTCCGCGTGCGGGTGATTGGACGCCGAGACGGGATGCCGGATGATGTTGTTCGCGCGCTCGAAACGCTCGAGCAGGAAACGGCTGGCTGTTCGGGTCTGACGCTGTGTCTTGCGATTAACTATGGCTCTCGGGATGAGATTGTGGACGCGGTGAGATCGATCGCAGAGCGTGTCCGCGCTGGTGAGCTTGATCCGGAGTCGATTGATGCGGATCTTGTGTCCGATTCGTTGTATACGCGAGAGCTTCCTGATCCTGATATGCTGATTCGTACGGGTGGGGATCTTCGTGTGAGCAACTATCTGCTTTGGCAGATCAGCTACAGTGAGATTTATGTGACCCGGACTTATTGGCCAGAGTTCGATGAGGGCTGCTGGTGCGAGGCGGTTCGTGAGTTTGCCCGCCGTCAGCGAAGGTTTGGCGGGCTCATCGTCGACGAGGCTTCGTCGGACGATTCTTCTGAGGTCTAACCCTATCGAGTGCCCGTGCTGAAACATCGACTCACATTCGGTCCGATCTTCATCCTGCTTGTCGCGTTGCTTGCGTGGCTTGATGAATGGCTTGATGCCCAGCCCGCGCCCGCGTTTTTGGGGCGTGAGACTTTCCCTCCCGGGATTGGCGTGTTTGTGGTGGTGGGGGTGCTTGGCGGTATGGGGGCTCGCGAAGTGGCGCGGATCCTCCGGGCCAAGGGGATCGAGATCGGAACCGGGGTGGCGGTGGCGGTGCAGCTGCTGGGCCTTGTGGCGGTGGCGTTGACTCCATCGGACTCGAACGCCACGATCGGGCTTGCGGCGGGGATGAGCAGCTCGATACTCGCGTATGTTATCGGTGTGCTGTACGCGGTGCGTGATCGTGATGTGCAGGGTGCGATCGGGATCGGGTCTGGTGTGCTGATGATCCATGTGTATATGGGTTTGATGTTCGGGTTTCTTGTGCTGATCCGACGGGAGCACTCGATCTGGTTGCTTGTCTGGGTGCTGGCGAGTGTGAAATCGTGTGATATCGGTGCTTACTTTACTGGCACGACGATCGGGAAGCACAAGATGATCCCTTGGCTGAGTCCGGGGAAGACCTGGGAAGGACTCGTCGGCGGTCTGCTTACATCGGGTGGGATCGCGGTGCTGGGGAGTTGGTTGCTTGCGAAGAACGGCATCGGCGCTCCGACGCTCGTTGTTTCTGCGATGATGGGCGTGTTGATGGGTGGGGTTGGTCAGTTGGGTGATCTTGCTGCGAGCCTGCTCAAGCGTAATGCCGGGGTGAAGGATTCGGGGACGAGTCTGCCCGGGTTCGGTGGGGCGATGGATGTGATTGATTCTCCGATTCTGGTGGCACCTCTTGCGTATTGGGGTCTTGAGATCGCATACATTCTGGGGTTCTGGTCCACGACCAGCATCTGAGTGGCTACACTCTTTGTATGAGCGAATCGACAGTTCAGGAGGACTGCATGTCCGTCACCCATCAGTTGCTCGGCGTGTTCCGTGTTGATAAAGAAATAAGCGGGCTCCAGAGCCGGCTCACCTCAGCGGAACGGTTCCTGAAAGAACAGACCCGGAAGCTCGCAGAGATCGGCGCTCAGGCTGAATCCCTGAACGCTCAGATCCGGCAGCTCAAAGCATCCGCGGCGAACGCGGAGGGCGAGAGTGAACGGATCAAGACGCACATCGACGAGCTCCGTGAGAAGATGAACAACTCAACTTCGAACAAGGAATACAAGGCGCTGCTCAGCGAGGTCAACAACCTCAAAGAGCAGCGTTCGGTCTTTGATGAGCAAGCGCTCGAGCAGATGGAAAAGATCGAAGAGCTCAACACCCAGCTCGCGGAGCTTGAGTCTGCGAAGAGCGAGCGTGAAAAAATGCGCGGGGTCGCTGAGGGCGACCGTCAGCAGCGTGCCGACGAGATCGCTGGCAAGCTTGCGGAGCTTCGCGAGAAGCGTGAGCGGCTCGTCGCGGATGTTCCCAAGCATGCACTGAATGTGTATGAGGAGCTGCTTGAGTCGCGTGGTGAAGATGCGATGGCCCCGCTGGAGATCATTGATCGCAAGCGACACGAGTATGTGTGCTCCTCCTCGATGATGTCCGTGCCGGTTGAGGTCGCGGCTTCGCTGATTCAGGGCAAGCTCACGATATCGCCGAACGACGGGTGTATTCTCTACCTCACAGAAGAGGATGAAGAAACACTCTCCGACGCTTTCAAGAAGTAAACAGATCGTTGAGAGATTGATCTAGAACAAGCCGGAGACCGGATCGGTCGTCGGCTTTTCTTCTGCGCCGGGTGCGAGCGGTGGGAGTCCGAGCTGATCGCAGGCGCGCTGGGTGATCATGCGTCCGCGCCGGGTGCGAGCGAGGAAGCCGAGCTGGAGCAGGTACGGCTCGACCACATCTTCGAGCGTGCCTGCGTCCTCGTTGAGGGTTGCGGCGACCGCTTCGAGCCCGACGGGGCCGCCGTCATAGACACTTCGGATTGTTTTGAGGTAGCTGCGGTCGAGCTCATCGAGCCCCAGGGCATCGACCCCTTCGAGTGCGAGCGCGTCGTCGACGATCTGTGTTGAGATTTCACCGTTCGCCCGGACCACAGCGAAGTCTCTGACGCGCCGGAGGAGTCTGTTTGCGATACGGGGTGTGCCTCGTGATCGTGAGGCGATTCGCCCGAGAGAGTCTGCGTCGCAGGTGCCCATGGAGAGCAGCGACGCGGATCGCGTGAGGATATGGACGAGGTCGTGGTGCTCGTAGAAGCGCAGGTGGTGTGTGATGCCGAATCGTGAGCGCATTGGCGATGAAAGGAGGCCTGCACGCGTTGTTGCACCGATGAGGGTGAATGGGGCGCACATGATCTGCACTGTTCGTGCGTTGAGTCCGGTGTCTACTGGGACATCGATTTTGAAGTCTTCCATCGCGGGGTAGACGAACTCTTCGACGGCGATGGGTAGGCGATGGATCTCATCGATGAAGAGTACATCGCCGGGCTGCAGGCGGGTGAGCACGGCAACGAGATCGGTGCCTCGTGCGAGCGCCGGGCCTGAGGTGATATGTACCTTCGTGCCCAGTTCTGCCCCGATCACATGCGCGAGCGTTGTTTTTCCGAGACCGGGTGGCCCGTGGAGGAGGACATGCTCGAGGTGCTCGCGGGACTCGGTATCGTCTTTCTGTGCCTGGCGGGATTTGACCGCTTCGATGGCGATGAGCAGGCGTTCGATGAGTTCGGGCTGGCCGATGTACTCGTCGATCGACTGGGGTCTGAGCGCCCAGTTCTTGTGCTCTTCCGCGGGTGAGGCGGTGGGTGCGATGATGCGTTCGGTCGCCATGTGATGAGTCTATCGGGTCTTGGTCGGGTCTGCCGTGAAAACGACCTGTTCTTGGGTGTTTCCGCGCACGAAAAAGGGAGGCGTGTGCCTCCCATTTGGTGATGATGTCGAGGTTGGGTTACTCGGCAGCTGCCGTGGTATCGGATTCTTCGTCGTTCTCGAAGAGTTCCCCTTCACGGGGGAGCAGGTCGGGAGCGTTTGCGAGGTTGTAAGCGACGATGGCCGCGTTTGTCGCGGACTGCATCAGGTATTCCTCGATGGCGAGATCGAGTCGGTCATTCTGGGTGTGCCAGCCGTACTGGTAATCCGCCCGCCCGACCTCGTCCCAGAAGAAGCCCGGTACACCTGCGCGGTTGAACGCAGCGTGGTCGGACCCACCGTGCGTGTCGATTTTGTCCCCGGTGGGGCGGATGTTGACATTGAGGTGCTCGCCGTCGGTTTCGGAGTAGAAGACGCCGTTGATCGGTGCGGTAGCTGCTGCGAGGTACTCCACCATGAAATCGGCGGCGGGGATACCGCCTTCGTAGTTTGTCCCGCCGTCGTCGACGAAGGCCGCGGAAATGTTCGCGAGTTCTTCTTCCGAGAGCGATTCGATGTAGGCCTTGGACCCGAGGAGCCCTTGTTCTTCACCTCCCCAGAGTGCGAAGCGGATGGTGCGCTTTGGCTGGGCGCCGACAGCGCCGAGGATGCGTGCGGCCTCGATAGTGACCGCTGTTCCGGTGCCGTTATCCACGGTGCCCTGCGACCCAGGGCCGTTCCATGAGTCCATGTGTGCAGAGATAATGACGACTTCTTCGGGCTTTTCTGTACCGGGGATTTCAGCGATGACGTTGTAGACGGGGAACGGGCCGGCGCTGAGGTTGTTCTGAAGATCGAACTCCACGATGAGTTCGACGCCTTCCATTGTGCGTGTCGCGAGGAAGTCGTAGTCGCTCTGGCGTACATTGACCTCGACATCTTCGGGGTAGTCTTCGAGTT
Organism: Phycisphaerales bacterium; assembly: GCA_965216865.1. Classification (GTDB taxonomy): domain Bacteria; phylum Planctomycetota; class Phycisphaerae; order Phycisphaerales; family UBA1924; genus UBA1924. Next base: position 270,091 of record OZ244206.1, on the reverse strand, counting down.
TGCGCTCGCGCCACTTGTTTGATGAGGTGGTCCAGACGCGCTCGTCCTTGGAACTCGAGATGAATCCGAGCGGGTTCTCCGCGAGGACATGGGCCATCACCGCTTGCATGGTGTCGTCTTCGGTTTGCTCTTCCTGTGCTGCGGCTGCGGTTGCGCGTGCGAACTCGAGGGCAAACTCGTTGCCTGAGGCGGCGCGGGAGACGCCTGTTGCGTTGTCGCCGTCGATGTTGAGCTCGATGTTCGAGGTGCCCATGTCGTGCTTCCACTGGAAGGTGACGGTGTTGCCGTTCTTCTCGATGTTCGAGATCGGGCCCTCGGAGAAGTTTTGGATGGACATCGATCCGGTGGGTTCGTCGGCGTCCATATTGAGTGTGAGAGTTGCGGGGACCTGGGATCCGTGATAGTCGAATGACCCTTCCCATGCGTACGGATCGACCTGTGCGCTTTCCGCGGGCGTTGGGTTCATGATCTGATCGAGATTGCTGCGGATGTCGTGGCGTTGATCCATGCGTTCACGCATCAGGAATCCGGTCGATCGCACACCGCCTCGGCCGCCGTAGTTGGGTTGGATGAGTACCCATGCGTCTGCGTAGTCGCCTTTGTTCTGTTCGTATTCATCGAGCGTGGAGGGGAGGAACATGGTTGGCCCTTGTTCCGCGCCGTCTGTGCCCGGTGCCCAGGCGAGGGTCGTGAACTCCATGGATCGGACCTCGCGAGGCTCTGCATTTCTGCGTCGGCTGGTCTTCATCAGGACGCGACCGGAGGACGAGCCTCGGTCAAAGCGGGTTTCGACCTCGCCCCACTTGTGAAGATGGGCGTTTGAGAGCCCGTAGGTTTCGAAGAGGTCGCGAGCCCAGCGCTGGGATTGTTCGAGTGATGTGGAGCCGGTGAGTCGGGGGCCGAAGGTTTCGCACATCTCGGTCAGCGTGGCCATGACCTGAGAGTTTTGCTTTCCCTCGTTGATAATGGCTTCGATTGTTTCCGGGTCGCCCATCTCGATCTGTGGGATGGGGGCCTGCTCACCGTCGATGATGGCGTAACCCTGGGGTTCTTCTTCAGTCACGCGGGTCTGGCTTGAGGTGCAGGCACCGAGAGACATACAGGTTCCGGCGAGCGACAAGACAAGATAGCGATTGAGCTTGGACATCGGTGAAACTCCTCGGAGGATAAAGATTGCGCAATGGGCGAATGCCCGTTTGAGCATATACCAACACGAGGGGATGTCGTTGCTGCCTGAGCTTGGTTTTCTGCAAGAGAATGGGGAATCGTTCTCGCGGCTTACTCGAGGGGGAGCCCTTTCTTCTGCCACAGGTTGACCAGTCGATCAACTTCGATGGGCTCCCAGATCCGTTCGTTGCTCAGTCTCACGCGGAGGAGTTCGCCCTTCCCGTTGTACAAGCTGACCGTGGGGGGGGTGTTGGGGGAAGTCTTGGTCGTGATTCGGACAATCCCGGGCGACTCTTCGGGGTGTTCGACGAGGTCCCAGCGGAGGGTGATTGCGCCCGCGGAGCTGTTGTATGCGTAAGAGGCGTAGTCGCCGGGTTCTGCGTGCTTGGCGAGCAGGGGACTGATGAGGTAGCTCAGCGCCTGCGAGATGTAACCATCGCCCTGAATCAGGGGTGAGGTCTTGGTGGGGGCCGACCCGCTGGAATCCGTCAAAACGACCAGGTTCTTCTTTGATCTTGCACCGGTGATGGTTGAGGTGCTCTGTTCACCGCTCTGGCGGAGGGACATTTTGATAGTCCAGGATTCCTCTTCGCCATCGATCGATGTATAAAAGGTGGCACGCGTGTCGACGCGGAGGTCTTCCTCGATGGCCATGGCGTCGATCTGCACGAGATACCCCATGGTTTGATCGTCTTCAGTCCATTTGTTGCGTGGTTTTTCTGTCAGGTCACCCTTAAAGCCGGCCCATGAGCGGGTTCGGCGGTAGCCATATTCGGTCGCGTCCATGTCGTCGCCAGTAACGGCGGGCAGATACAGGCGTTCCCATCGATCGTTGGACTTGCGGGTGGTGACCGCTTGGATTTCCTCTGGCGAGCGAAGATCGAGGAAGTCGAGCATCTTGCGTATTGCGGCTGCGCGTTGGACATCCTTATCTGTGGGGTTTCCGAGATCCATGGTTGCGACGGTGTTTTCGTACATCACACGGCAGCGATCGAAGTCTCGATAGAGCGTTGTGAGGTCGAAAATGATGAATCGCTGGGGTTGGGTCTGGAAGATCGTCATGCCTCGGACTGAGTCTGGTTTGCCGTTCGTGCCGGGCATACGGACATAGAAGCGTTGTCCGGACCAGAGCTTGATTTTGAGGTTCTTTTCGTGCTCGATGATGGCGCCCGTGGAGGAGTTTCCGAAGCGCGTGAGCTGCTTGATGATGCTTTGTGCGACTTGCTCAAGGGAGAGATCTTTATTGGTCGTCCGCTGTTCTTTGATGATCATGACGCCGATTTTGTCGGGGAATCCGACGCCGACGCTTGTGTTGGTGCCAAAGCTGGTTGTCTCGGAGACCGCCCCCTTGGGGAGCATGATGCTGAGGTCGAGGGCGTCGATCCGTACTGGGTCTGGTTCAAAGTCTGTTGTAGTGGGGCTCGCGGGGGCTGTCTGGGCGAATGACTGGAGTGCCATCAGGGCGACGGTTAGTAGGGCGAAGCATCGGGTGATTCGAGTAGCGTTCCGCATGGTTGGGTTCCCGTTTGAGCGTTTAGGCGTGGTTCTTGAGAGTCTATCGGGCACATCGGCACGATCCCATCGGTGAGTCTGGGGAGAAAACTTTGTCTTGATAGGGTTTACGGATTGACTCGGCGACGGTTCGGACTACGCTTCCCTCCCGCCTGATGTATTCGGGCGGAAGTGTTTGTGCCTTCACACTCAAGGCGAATGTGAATGCGGGCGAGTGTCCGCATCGAACCTGAGTGGGCTCGAGCGTGATTGAGTCGGGTTTTCCGACCGGAAACAGGAGTATCGGCCATGTCGATCAACCGCATTCGTATTCGTATGGAAGCCTATGACCATATCGCCCTCGACGCTTCGGCGCGTGACATTGTTGATCACGCGAAGCGCACAAACGCCAAAGTGAAGGGTCCGATCCCGCTGCCCACGCGTATCGAGCGTTACACCGTTCTGCGTGGTCCGTTCGTGGACAAGAAATCTCGTGAGCAGTTCGAGATTCGTACGCATAAGCGGATTATTGATATTCACGAGCCCAACAACCGCACTGTCGAGGCACTCAACCGCCTCGTCGTCCCCGCGGGTGTGTTCGTCAAGATCAAGGCTTAAGAGTTCATATTCACAGGTCTGCCCTGACAAGGGTGGGCCTGTTTTTCGTTGATTTTCACCCTGAAAAGACTTCCTCTGTCCCTGAGACATGAAGCGGTTCCCACCCGAAGTGGGGATGAGGAAACAGACATGACCGCACCCAGCAAATCAGCACACCTGCTTGGCCAGAAAATCGGGATGACCCGTGTTTATGACGAGAACGGCGTTTCGTCGCCTGTGACCGTCATCAAGATTGATCCGAACACTGTGACGCAGATCCGCACCCCTGAAACAGATGGGTACAGTGCGGTCCAGGTTGGTGCCGGCGATATCAAAGCACGCAACTCGACGATGCCGTTGATCGGTCACGATGCGAAGGCCGGGGTTGCCCCTCGCCGCAAGCACGCGGAGTTCCGTGTCGAAGACGGCAACGAATCCAACTGGGAACTCGGGCAGACCCTTACGGTCAGCGAGTTTGATGAGGTCAAGTTTGTTGATGTGATCGGCATTAGCAAAGGTAAGGGCTTCGCGGGTGGTATGAAGCGTTGGGGCTTTAAGGGCCAGCTCGCTTCTCACGGTGTCGAGCGGAAGCATCGTTCGCCCGGTTCGATCGGCGGTCACGGCAACAATGCCGGTAAGTCGGGTCGGATCAAGAAGGGTAAGAAAATGGCAGGTCACCTGGGCAGCAAGCGGATCACGGTCCGTTCCTTGGATGTTGTTCGGGTGGATGCTGACAAGAACCTGATTCTGGTGAAGGGTCCGGTTCCTGGACACAACAACGCTTGGGTCGAAGTTCGTCCCGCAACGCGTCTCTATCGCTCGAAAGCGTCGAGAGCGTAAAAGCTTTTTGTTTGTGAGTTGATTGAAGGTAACGAGGGGGGAATAATCCCTGCTCACAGGTTCGGCAGGTCGATTGATCGAAACCGTCGAGCATAACAAGTCATTGTCCCCGGCGGTTTACCGGGATCACAATGCCGAGTCAAACCTGCGTTCCTGAGCGCCGCGATGCGGTGGTCCCCAAGCGAAAGCGGCCGGGCAATACTCAGAACCGGGTAAGGCGTAATGGGCCGGACGAGAGTCCGGGTGGTCCGTGAGGCGTGAGGCGAGGTAAAGACCTATGGATGTCCCCGTCTATTCAATGAGCGGCGAAGCTGCCGGCACTCTGTCTGTCGACGAGATCGCGCTCGGTGAGACTGTCAACGCAGATCTTCTGAAGCAGGCGTTCGTGATGTATCACGCGAACCGTCGTCAGGGTTCTGCACGCACGAAGAATCGTACAGCGACAGCGTACACCACGAAGAAGATGTACAAGCAGAAGGGTACCGGGCGTGCGCGTCACGGTGACAAGGGTGCGAACCTGTTCCGTGGCGGTGGTCACGCGAAGCAGAAGACGCGTACCCGTGAGGACTATCACAAGTCCATGCCCAAGAAGATGCGTCGCAAGGCGAATCGTAATGCTCTGCTTGCCAAGCTTTTGGATAATGAAGTCCGGGTGATTGATGGTTTGAGCTTTGACTCGCCACGCACCAAGGAGTTCGTGAGCTTCCTTGATGCACTCAAGGTTGATCGCTCGACCCTCGTGGCGCTTTCGGGTGACGCTGAGAAGAGCAAGAACGCTCGTTTGAGTGCTCGCAATGTCGATGGTGTGCAGATCTGCCGTGCGGATCAGCTCAATGCCTTCGAGATGCTTAACAATCGCTACCTGGTGATCGATAAGAGCGAGCTTGAAGCTTGGCTCGCCGGTCCCAGCTCGCACACGGGTAAGACCGTTGCAGGGGAGGCGTAAGTCATGCTTGAACCTCACTACATCCTCCGCAAGCCGCTTCTCACCGAGAAGAGCACGGCGCAGATGGAAACAGAGAATGTGTACACCTTCGAGGTTGATCGTCGGGCGACGAAGGACGACATCAAGTCGGCCGTCGAGCAGGCGTTCAGCGTGAAGGTTGAGAAGGTAACCACTCAGGTGCGTAAGGGCGGCTCTCGCCGTTTCCGCTACGGGACGGTTGCTGAGAATAGTTGGAAGCGTGCGATCGTGAAGGTTGCTGAAGGTCAGTCGATCGAGCTCTTCTGAGCCGGTCCGTATAAGGAAGGACTGCAGATATGGGCATCCGTGTCTACAAACCAACAAGTGCGGGCCGCCGGAACGCTTCGGTCAACCTCAATGAGGAAGTGACCAAGAAGTCCCCGGAGAAGAGCCTGCTCTCGCCGCGTCCTCGTAAGGGCGGGCGGAACAGCCAGGGCAAGATCACCGTTCGCGGTCGCGGCGGTGGTGCCAAGCGTATGTACCGTCAGATCGACTTCAAGCGTCGTGATCGTGACGGGATTGAGGGCAAGGTTGTCGGGATCGAGTACGATCCGAACCGGACCTGCCACATCGCGTTGGTTGAGTACAGCGACGGCGTCAAGCGCTACATCCTCGCCCCTAAGGGCCTGACGGACGGCGATACGGTCGTATCGTCCGCGGATGAGGCGATCGAACCCACTGTTGGTTCGATGATGCCGCTGCGATTCATCCCCGCTGGTATGAATGTTCACTGCGTCGAGCTTCTCCCCGGTGCGGGTGGCAAGCTTTGCCGGAGTGCGGGTTCGTCGGCTCGCCTGACGAATAAGGAAGGCAAGTACGCGACGCTCGTGATGCCATCTGGCGAAACGCGTCGCGTGCTGATCGACTGCCGTGCAGTTGTTGGGCAGATTGGTAATACCGATCATCAGAACCGTCGTTTGGGCAAGGCAGGCATCAGTCGCCACTTGGGTCGTCGTCCGAAGACCCGTGGTGTTGCGATGAGCCACCATGCTCACCCGATGGGTGGTGGTGACGGTCGTAGTAAGGGTGGTCGTGCCCCTGTGAACAAGGCTGGTACGCCCGCGAAGGGTGGCGGTACGCGTGACCGCAGCAAGCCCTCGCAGGATCTGATCATCCGTCGTCGTAAGAGCAAGCGTTACGGTCAGCTGAAGTAAGGCATCGAGGAGTATTGATATGGGACGCAGTCTGAAAAAAGGCCCGTATGTCGTCGAGAGCCTTTACAAGAAGGTGATGAAGCAGTCCGAGTCGGGTGAGAACAAGCCCATCAAGACCTGGGCTCGCGCATGCACGATCGTGCCTGAGTTCGTTGGTTACACCTTCCAGGTGCACAACGGTCGCGCCTTCCTCGATGTTTTCGTCACTGAAGACATGGTGGGGCACAAGCTCGGTGAGTTTGCGAACACGCGTACTTTCCGTGGTCACACGAACAAGAAGGAAGGTCTGAAGTCCGGACGCTGATGCGTTCATGACTCAGAAGGAAGGAAGAAGCCGTGCGACTTCGAGCCAAAGAACTGAAAAAGCGTGCTGATGAAGCGGGCGTGAGCGTAGAGCAGCTCGCGGACGCCGTGAGCCGTGATGGCCTGAGCGGCGACGCTGCCCTCAAAGCCGTGAAGAACTGGCTGGGCGGCAAGGGTACTCCCCGCTGCACCCGGTCTGATATTGAGGCGATGGCGACTGCGGTCGGGTGTCTCTCGCGAGAAATCGCGACATTCACTACGATGGTCCGCAACCATCGCGGTAGCCCCAAGAAGGCGATCCTTGTCGCGGACATGATCCGTGGCAAGAGCTTCGAGGATGCGAACAACATGCTCGCGTTTTCGACCAAGCGTGCGGCGGTGAACTTCCGCAAGGCATTGATGGCCGCGGCAGCCGATGCTGAGCAGCTCGGCGCTGATCCAAGCAATGTCTTCGTGAGTGAGGTCACCGTTGATCGTGGTACGCACATCAAGCGTTTCCGTCCGAAGGATCGCGGGCGTGCTCACCCGATCATCAAGCGCACGAGCCACATTACTCTGTCACTTCAGGAGCGTAACTAATGGGACAGAAGTCACACCCATTCGGATTCCGACTCGGCGTCACTGAAGCGCACCGCAGCCGCTGGTACGCTCCCAAGGCGCTCTACGGCGAGCTCCTTGTCGAAGACGAGAAGATCCGCAAGTATCTCGATAACCGTCTGAACCGTACGCCCCCGAACGCGTTTGTTTCGGACATTCATATTGAGCGTACGCGTGAAGAGCTCAAGGTCATCATCCGCACGGCCCGCCCCGGCCTGGTCATCGGCCCCAAGGGTGCCGAGGTTGATCGGATGACCGAGGAGCTCCAGTACATGACCGGGCGTAAGGTCTCGATCTCGATCATCGAGATTCGTGAGCCGGACATGGATGCGCAGCTCGTCGCGGAGAATGTCGCTGAGCAGCTCAAGAAGCGCATGGGTTTCCGTCGCGTCGTCAAGATGCGGAGCGAATCCGTGATGCAGGCGGGAGCCAAGGGCGTCAAGATCCAGATCGCGGGTCGCCTCGGTGGTGCAGAAATGTCCCGCACGATGGATGTCCGTCTTGGAGCACTGCCGCTCTCGACGCTTCAGGCGAATATCAACTACGGTTTCGCTGAGAGCTTGACATCCTACGGGATCATCGGCGTGAAAGTATGGATTTACAAGGGTCCGTACTCGAGCGAACAGGAAGAAAACCAGTCAAACGCAGCGGGCGCTCAGGCGCGTGCTCGTGGTCGCCGCTAAGCGGTACTGATTAGTCAGCAGTAACGGAAGGGATTGCACGAATGCCTCCTTATAAGATTCCCAAGCGAGTCAAGCACCGCAAAGAGTTCCGCCGGGTCCGTGATCGCAAGGCGACCAAGGGCAACTATGTCGCTTTCGGTGAGTTCGGTCTGCAGGCCCTTGAGCCCTGCTGGCTCAAGAGCAACTGCATCGAAGCCGGGCGTGTGACATGTCAGCACTACCTCAAGCGTGAGGGCAAGCTGTTCATCCGCGTGTTCCCGGATAAGCCCATCTCCAAGAAGCCTCTCGAAACTCGAATGGGTAAGGGTAAGGCGGATGTGGATTACTGGGCTGCCCGTGTGAAGCCAGGCACGATCCTTTATGAGCTCGCAGGCGTGAGCGAGGCCCGTGCTCGTGGCGCGTTCTTCCGAGTTGCAATGAAGATGCCCGTCAAGTGCCGCATGGTCGGCCGACGAGTCGAGGCGTAAGGAGCGAACGATGACCGGTGCAGAAGTACGCAAACTCAGTGACGAAGAAATCACGGTCGAGCTCGCCAACCTTCGTGGCAAGCTGCTCGCGCTCAAGAACAAGGGCGTGAGTGAAAAGATCGAAGACACCTCGCAGTTTGGGAAGATCCGTAAGGATGTAGCCCGCCTGCTGACAGAGCAGACGGCCCGGGCCGCGAGCTAAGGCGCTCACAGGAGAACGCAATGAGCGATACAGAACTCAAAGGTGCAAAGGTTGGCGTAGTTGAGAGCGATGCGCGGGACAAGTCCCGTAAGGTCGTGATCCACTACAAGGCAAAGCACCCGAAATACGGCAAGTTTGTGAGCAAGCGGACAGTGCTGCATGTTCACGATGAGAACAACGAGTCCGCGATGGGCGATGTGGTTGAGATCGTGCAGTGCCGCCCGATCAGTAAGACCAAGAGCTGGAAGCTCAATCGTATCGTGGAGAAGCGTGCCGACTGATTGGGGCAACCCAATCGTTGGGCGAATCGGAAGATCGCACACGCGAGCAAGCGTGAGACAAGGCAGGGCAAGCAATGCTCCAGCAAGAATCAAGATGTGAAGTGGCGGACAACTCTGGCGGTAAGATCGCCTATGTCATCCGCGTCTACGGCGGTTCAACCCGTCGCGACGGTCAGACCCGTCGTCAGGCGTACCTTGGTGACAAGGTTCTGGTCAGCATCAAGAAGGCGCTCCCGGGTGCTGATGTGAAGACCGGCGAGATGTACAAGGCCGTCGTTGTTCGTACCGCACGGAATACGCGTCGTAAAGACGGCTCGTATGTGAAGTTCGATTCGTCCGCGGTCGTGCTCATTAACGACGACGGCAACCCGAAGGGCACCCGCATCTTCGGCCCTGTCGCTCGTGAGCTGCGTGAGCGCAAGTACATGAAGATCATCTCCCTTGCACCGGAGGTCGTGTGATGCCAAAGCATATTCGAAAAGGCGATCAGGTCATTGTGACCTCGGGCGACAACAAGGGCGCAATCGGTGAGATCACCGAGGTGCTCACGAAGTCGGACCAGGTCATTGTCAAGGGTGTCAACATGCGGACCAAGCACCTCCGTCGTTCGCAGCTCAACCCGCAGGGTGGGACTGTCACGATTGAGGCGCCGATCCATATCTCGAATGTTTCCCCTGTGGTTGATGGCAAGCCCTCACGGGTTCGCTTTGAGACGAAGGATGGCGTGAAATCTCGCGTCGCGGTCCGTGGTGGGAAATCACTCGGGCAGGTCGGGCGTGCTCGGGGCTGAGCTGAGATCCGCGTAGATATACAAGAGTCGACTCAAGAGGGCGTCTTCCGGATGGAAACCGGGGACAATCAGGCCCAGAAGAAGGCAGAGTGATGGCGAAGAAAGACAAGTTTGATCAAGCAGTGATCGATGAGGCAATGGCGTCCAATACGCCTCGTCTCCAGACAACCTTTGAGCAGGAAGTTCTCTCGAAGCTGACTTCGGAGTTCGGTATCGCGAATCGCAACGCGATGCCCAAGCTCGAGAAGGTCACGATCAATGTGAATGTCGGTCGCCACCTGGACGGGACAAAGGTTCCGACCAATGTCCGCGAAGCCGTGATTCACACGCTGACGACGATCTCGGGTCAGAAGCCAGTAGCGATCGCTGCGAAGAAGTCTGTTTCGAACTTTAAGGTTCGTGAGGGATACGAGACAGCATTCAAGGTGACGCTCCGTCGTGATCGTATGTGGCACTTTGTTGATCGCCTGTTCAATCTGGCAGCGCCTCGTATCAAGGACTTCCGTGGTCTCAACGACAAGGCGTTCGATCGTCAGGGCAGCTACTCGATGGGGCTGACTGAGCAGGGCGTGTTCCCTGAGATCAACATGGCGGAGCAGAGCTTCACCCACGGTATGAACATCAACTTCAGCTTCAGCAACTCAAACCCCGAGCTGAGCAAGTTCGTGCTCGCGGAACTCGGACTGCCGTTCAAGAAGCCGGCGAAGAACAAGAAGAACTGAGCACGGGCAAAGGATTAAGCAGATATGGCCACCAAAGCACAAGTCGCCAAAAGCAAGCGTACCCCAAAGTACTCGTCCCGCATCGTTCGCCGTTGCGAGCTCACGGGTCGTTCGCGGGGTGTGTACCGCAAGTTCCGAATCAGCCGCATCATGCTCCGCAAGCTCGCGCTCGAGGGCAAGATCCCCGGTATGCGTAAGGCCAGCTGGTAAATCGGAATGAGACCGGTAGGAAACAACGCCCCCTGCAGAAACATCGGGGCAGAACGAAACACCCAGGCCATGAGTGCCTGCAAAGAGTACGCAAGGACAAAGGTAGGTCCCCATGTCGATCAGTGATCCAGTCGCAGACATGCTCACCCGCATCCGCAACGCAACGCGGAACCGCTCGAAGAGCGTTGTTGTGCTGAACAACAAGGTGTGCCGTGGTGTCGCGGAAACCCTCAAGAGTGAGGGGTACATCAACGGGTACGAAGTCGTTGAAGACAACAAGCAGGGCACGATCCATGTGGACCTGAAGTACGGGCCGCGTGGCGAGGTGCTGATCCATGAGATCAAGCGCATGAGCAAGCCTGGCTGCCGTGTATACAAGAAGGTCGGCGAGATCCCCGCGCCAATGCAGGGGCTCGGCATCTCGATCGTCTCCACAAGCAGCGGCGTGCTCTCGGATCGTCAGGCCCGTGAGAAGGGCGTTGGCGGTGAGCTTCTCTGCACCGTTCTCTGAGTGACCCAAGGAATGATTCAACGGGTGAGAGTTACACCCACATCTGCGATTGGAATCCCCGGCATTGGCCGGACGACGAGGACAGTCGGAAAGGAACGCGAACATGTCGCGAATCGGTAAAAAGCCCATCTCGGTGCCCGGCAATGTGAAGGTCAACCTGAGCGAGAATAGCATCTCGGTCGAGGGGCCCAAGGGCACGCTGTCGTACGATTTCCGCCCGGAAGTCGATGTCTCCTTCGATGAGGGTGACAAGAGCATCTCCGTCAGCATGGACGAGAAGCTGATCCAGGCGAAGCGTTCCAACAATGCATACTGGGGTACAACTCGTGCTTTGATCAATAACATGATCAAGGGCGTCACGGACGGGTACGAGAAGAAGCTCCAGGTCGTCGGTGTTGGTTGGACGGCAACCGTGAACGGCAATAAGCTCGCGCTCAAGGTCGGGTACGCGAACATCATCGAGATGCCGATCCCTGAGGGACTCACGGTGACCGCTGATAAGCAGATCATCACAGTGAGCGGCGCGGACAAGCAAGCGGTGGGGCACTTTGCCGCATCGACCCGTGCGAAGCGGAAGCCCGAGCCGTACAACGGCAAGGGTATTAAGTACCTCGACGAGGTCATCATGCGTAAGCAGGGCAAGGCGTTCGGTAAGTAAACCAAGAGTAACGCACTGAGCGGATCGGGTTTCCCGATTCACACGAGGTGATCAAGATGAATAAGAACAAACTCAAGGACGCACGCCGAGCCCGCCGCCGCATCGGCATCCGCAAGCGCATCGCAGGCACCCCCGAGCGTCCTCGTCTGGCGGTCTACCGCTCCCTGAATCATGTGTACGCCCAGGTCATCGATGATCTGGCGGGAAAGACCCTTCTGAGCGCTTCGACGCGTGACAAGGGTGTAAAGATTGAGGGAGCTTCCGGCAACTGTGACGCGGCCAAGAGCGCCGGGTCCCTTCTCGCCGAGCGTGCCAAGGAAGCGGGCATCACCGATGTGGTGTTCGATCGTGGCGGTTTTAAGTATCACGGGCGGATCAAGGCGTTCGCTGACGCGGCACGCGACGGTGGTCTGAAGTTCTAACGGAACGATTCTGAAAGAGACAGCAACTATGGCTGAAATCCTCGACGAAAGCACGAATCTCGAGTCGCATACCGTCGGCATCTACCGCACCGCAGCAACGGTCAAGGGTGGGCGTCGATTCAGCTTCGGCGCACTCGTTGTCGTCGGCGACCGACGCGGCAAGGTGGGCTACGGGTACGCCAAGTCCCCCGAAGTACCGACCGCGATCGAAAAAGCGCAGAAGCGTGCTCGACAGTCACTCGTGACGGTCCCGATGGCCGGAACGACCTTCCCTCATGAGATCGAAGGCCGCGCGTGTGCAAGCACCGTCCGGCTCATGCCCGCATCGCCGGGTACCGGTGTTGTCGCTGGCGGCACAGTCCGTGCGGTGATGGAAATCGCTGGCATCTCGGATTGTCTGACCAAGTGCACCGGTTCGACCAGCAAGCTGAACACGGTCCGTGCCGTGATCGACGGGCTGACCAAGCTCCGCACGCGTGAGCAGATTGCCGAGCTGCGTGGTGTTGAGATCACCACCTCGGACATCGAAGAGCGGATCGAACGCGGTAGCAAGTTCATGCCTTCGAAGATTGAGGGCGAAAAGATGGCAGCTCCCGTGAACACCGTCGGCCAAGACCGCGGTGGACGCGGTGGGCGAGGTGGTCGCGGCGGACGCGGCGGTGGGCGTGGCGGTCGCGGTGGCGATCGAGGCGCACCCGCACAGGCGCCGGCTTCCGCTCCCGCAGGTGATGCACCAGCGGCGGCAAAGCCCGAGGGCGGCGAATCCACTGAGTCCAAAGAGAGCTGATCAAACACAAGCACACCTAACCGGGAGTCATCGGCCATGATGATCCATGAAGTTACCGCGATGGCGGGCAAGTACAAGAAGCGCAAGCGGGTCGGACGAGGCGTCGGCTCGGGCAACGGTAAGACTGCTGGCCGCGGGCAGAAGGGTGCTGGTGCACGCCAGGGTCACTCCAAGCTCTACCAGTTTGAGGGTGGCCAGATGCCGTTCTTCCGCCGCATGCCCAAGTTCGGGTTCACCAACGCGAAGTTCAAGACCCAGTTCTGGATTGTCAACCTCAGCGCCATCGTTGAGCACGACGACTTCAAGAACGGTGGCGATGTCAGCTCCGAGACCCTCGTCAAGGCGGGTCTGGTGCGTGACACCTCCCGTGACCTGAAGATCCTGGGTGGGCTCGCCGACGGTGAAGACAAGCTCGGTGTCAAGCTGAATGTGACCGCGAATCGCGTGACCGATTCGGCTCGCAAGCTCATCACCGATGCGGGTGGCAGCGTGACCGAGACAGGCACACGCCGCGACAAGGTCCGCGGTGTCGATCGCAACTCGGACGATCGTGCTCCCAAGAACCTGACGAAGAAGCTCAAGAGCCAGGAGTGGCATCGCAAGCGCTCCGAGGCATTCGCCCGCGGCGAGGTTCTCAAGAAGAAATGAGCTCAACGCTCGGGTCCGTGATCCGAGAAGGTGAGAATGTGTTGTGATTCAAGACGCCGTGACCGATCGCTTGCTGGCGGGGCCTACGATCCCCCCAAGGTATCGGTCACGGCGTTTTTCATTGATGATCGCGGCGAACGGCGCGCCGTGCCGACGGACGCAGGACCAGGCGGAGTACTGACAGGATGCTGATCAAAACCATCATCAATGTCTTCAGGATCGAGGAGCTTCGCAAGAAGATCCTTTTCACGATTGGCATGCTCGCGGTTTACCGCATCGGCTTCTGGATCCCGGTGCCCGGCGTGGACCAGAGCGCACTGACCCAGTTCTTCGAGGCGCAGGCCGCATCTGGCGGTGCCGCCGGCAAGGTCATGCAGTATGTGGCGATTTTCTCGGGCGGATCGTTTGGGCAATCTACGATCTTCGGTCTGGGGATCATGCCATACATCACGGCCGCGATTATCTTCCAGCTGTTCCAGTCGGTCTCGCCTCAGCTCAAGAAGTTGAAGGAAGAGGGCCCCACGGGTTTCGCGAAGATTCAGGAGTGGACCCGTTATGTAACGGTGGGGCTCTGTGTTGTTCAGGCGGTCGGGTGGCTCTCGTTTATCACCAAGTCTCAGCTTGTCTATGGCGAGTGGTCATCGAATCCGCTCTGGTGGGTCATGGCTGTCACCGCACTTACCGCGGGCACGATTTTCCTGATGTGGCTCGGCGAGCAGATCGACCGGTTCGGAATTGGTAACGGCGTCTCACTGATCATCATGGCGGGTATCCTCACGGGCATGCCCGGTGCGATCATGAGCCTCTACAGCGGCTTTGATCCCAAGGACTCCACCAAGATGGGCTGGATGGGGCTCATTGTGCTTATCTCGCTCTTCGTGATGGTTGTCGCGGGTTCGGTGCTGCTGACCGTTGCCCAGCGTCGCATCCCGGTACAGCAGGCGAAGCACTCACGCGGTAAGCGCGTGTTCGGCGGGCAGAAGAGCTATCTTCCGCTGCGTGTGAATCACGGCGGCGTCATGCCGATCATCTTCGCCAGCTCGTTGATGATTTTCCCCTCTGTTGCGTTCGGTTACCTCACGGAACTCGCACAGACCTCAGGGAACAACGACGGGTTCTATTTCGATGCACTTCAGTGGCTGAGCACCAACTTCCAGATGGGGCAGTTCCCATACATGGTGCTGTATGTCGTGATGGTGTATTTCTTCAGTTACTTCTGGATTACGGTCCAGTTCAATCCTGAAGAGATGAGCAAGCAGCTCCGAGATCATGGGTCGTTCATCCCCGGGCTCCGTCCTGGTCCACGAACAGCCGAGTATCTGGAAGCGGTGATGGAACGCATCACCTATGTCGGTGCGGCATTCCTCTCAGTGATCGCTGTTCTTCCCATGGTCGCGAGTTCCAAGCTTGGCATCGAGTTCACCGTTTCGCAGTTCCTCGGTGGTACGGGGCTGCTGATCGTGGTGTCCGTGGCGCTGGACTTCCTGCAGCGTGTTGAGGCCTCATTGCTCATGCGGAACTACGAGGGGTTCCTCGGGAACTCCGCGGATAAGTAGTTTCGGCGAGTGTTTGGGTCGTCGGATTGAGAATTTTTCAAGCTCAAGCCACTTTGCGTGCTTGAGATACAAGAAATATTCAGTTTCGGGCCTATAGTCTTGGCCCAGCTTTCCCCAGCGGGATGGCTGTGAATCGAAGGCAGATGAATACTGGGCCAAAGATTTGAGCCCGCAGCGCGTCGCGATGGGCGACAGGAGCAAGTTATGAAGGTTCAATCGAGTGTAAAGCGTCGCTCCAAGGACTGCCAAATCGTTCGTCGCAAGGGCAAGGTCTTTGTGATCAACAAGAAGAACCCCCGTTTCAAGCAGCGTCAGGGCTGATCGCTCAGTCACGGGTTAATCGAGTTAGATACGCGTGCGAAGCACGCAGCACATTTCCGGCGTGAGCCGGTGACAGGAGCAAACAGTGCCCCGTATCGCAGGTGTTGACATCCCCGATCGCAAGAAGATCTACTACGCGCTTCAGTACATCCACGGTGTGGGTCCGAAGTATGCGGCTGATATCCTTGCAGAAGCAAACATCAACCCCGAGGCTCGTTCGAACGAGCTTTCGGAAACCGATGTTTCGCAGATCAATACGATCATCGACAACGGGTACCTCGTCGAAGGTGCGCTCCGTCGTCAGGTCCAGCAGAATATCCAGCGTCTGCGTGAGATCCGCTCCTACCGGGGCGATCGTCACCGCTCGGGTCTTCCGACCCGCGGTCAGCGTACCCGCTGCAACGCTCGCACCCGTAAGGGACGCGCGAAGACCGTTGCAGGCAAGAAGGGCGTCAAGGGCTAAACGGTGCTTGCCCGGCTCCGGCTGGGCACGCACGACAATCAAGATTCATACATCGCAAGGTTCCAGCCCGACGCAGGTCGCTGAGGGAGGTGGAACCGTCAGGAGCGAGATTCAATGGCGAAGAAGGCAAAGAAAGTTCGCAAGGGCGTTGTCCGAGGCGTGGCTCACATCAAGGCCACCCACAACAACACCATGATCACCGTCACCGACACCAACGGCGAAACCCTCGCCTGGGACTCGGCGGGCACCATCGGCTTCAAGGGCGCACGGAAGTCAACACCGTTCGCCGCGACCCGTGCGGGTGAGCAGTGCGGCCAGAAGGTCCGCAAGATGGGTATGAACGAGATCGAGGTCAAGATCACCGGCGCTGGTGCCGGGCGTGAGAACGCTGTCTCCGGTCTTGCATCAACTGGTCTCCGTGTCACGGCGATCGAGGACCATACCCCGGTTCCTCACAACGGTTGCCGTCCGCCCAAGAAGCGTCGAGTCTGATCTGAATCAATCCACACCCACGCGTCGAAAGACGCATGGGTGTTTTTCGTGCTCGGTATGGACAGAAAGGGCGACGCGGGCAGCAAGCGCGTTGGACCTGTGAACCAAGATCGAGTGATGTTTCCGGTTCGATGAACCACACTTGCTGAGGAGATCAACGACATGCGTGTACGCTGGCGTGGATTGGAACTTCCTTCGAAGGTCGTCGCGGACCCCAAGTTTACCGCGGATACCTTCGGGCGTTTTACTGTTGAGCCGTTTGAGCGCGGCATGGGTACGACTGTCGGCAACTCGCTGCGTCGGATCCTGCTCTCGTCGCTCGAGGGTGCTTCTGTAACCGCGATCAAGATCAAAGGTGTTGAGCACGAGTTCACCAGCATGCCCGGCGTGCTGGAAGATACCACCGACATCGTCCTGAACATCAAGAACCTCATCGTCAAGCTCGAGGGTGATGAGCCCCGCGTGATGAAGCTCGCGGCCCAAGGGCCCGGCGAGGTGACCGCGGACCTCATCGAGGCTGACACGAATGTCACCATCATGAACAAGGACCTTGTCATCGCAACGCTGACCGAGGAGATCCCGTTCGAGATGGAGATCCATGTCGGCAAGGGGCGTGGGTATGTCCCCGCTTCCGAGCAGTACGGCCGCAACGACGAGCAAGAGATCGGTGTGATCCCTGTCGATGCGATCTACTCGCCCGTTCAGCGCGTCCGCTACGCAGTCGAAGACACACGCGTCGGGATGAAGACGAACTACGACAAGCTCACGATGGAGATCTGGACCGACGGCACGACCTCGCCCGAGATGGCGATGGTCGAGGCCGCGAAGATCATGCGTAAGCATCTCAACCCGTTCATCCAGTACTTTGACATCGGCGAAGAGCGTGTGTCAGAGAACGCGGCAGCCGCGGCTGGTGTGGACGAGGAACTGATTCGCAAGCTCAACATGCCGATCGAGCAGCTCGATCTCTCGGTTCGTGCGAGCAACTGTCTCGAGTCGGCACGGATCGACACGGTGGCGCAGCTCGTCACCAAGACGGAGCAGGAACTGCTCAAGCTCCGCTCGTTCGGTCGCACATCGCTGCGTGAAGTGAAGCGCAAACTGCTCGATATCGAGCTTGATCTTGGAATGGAACTGCCCGAGGGCTACAACGCCGCGGGTGTCAACTGAAGCATCAACCCGGGCGATTGTGCCCGATATGGTTAGAGACGCGGTGAGCGCGTCAGAATCGAAGGGATAAAGCCATGCGTCATCGGAAAGCCGGCTTTAAGTTGGGACGAACAGCTGCACATCGTCAGGCGATGCTTCGCAACATGGCCGCGAGCCTGTTCGAGCACGGTCAGATCACGACGACGGTGACCAAGGCCAAGGCCCTGCAGCCGTTCGTTGAGAAGATCGTCACCAAGGCCAAGCGTGGCGACCTGCACGCTCGTCGTCAGGTGATCTCGATGCTCGGCGGCGATCGCAACGCGTTCGCGTGGTCCTATGTCGCCAAGAACGCGACGGACGAAGAGCGTGAAGCGGTCGAAGAACAACGCGAGTTCGTCGAAGGGTTCTTCGATATCCCTGATATCGAAGAGATCGAGCGGAACCGCTATGGCGAGTTGCGTAAGGCACCAAAGCTTGCTCGTCACATCTTCGAGAATGTCGGGCCCCGCTTTGAGGATCGCGCTGGTGGATACACCCGCATCGTCAAGCTCGGTCGTCACCGTCTGGGTGACGCGGCGGAGCTCTGCGTGATCCAGTTCGTCGGCAACGAGGAAGGCCCCGAGATTGGCGGTCACCCCTCCGGTCGCCGTCGTCAGGCCGACAAGCGCACCGCATTTGCGGCAAAGCTCCGTAAGGACTTTGCGAAGGCAGAAGAGCCCGCAGCGGTCGCAGAGGAAGCACCCGCCGATGACAACGGCGATGCAGGCACCAGCGAGGAGTAATCCACGCTCGCCGAGGTATGATTTCAAAGGCCCCGCTCAACCCGAGCGGGGTTTTTCTTGAACCGATCGAAACATGAATCACACACACAGGGACTACGATCGAACATGACGATGCTTGACGCACTCAACGAGATCGAAACGAGCGCCATGGGCGCACTGGACCAGGTTCACGACGCGGCTGGGCTCGAGGCGTGGCGCATCGAGTTCATCGGGACCAAGGGCAAGATCCGCTCGGTCATGCCGATGATGAAGGATGTGCCCAAGGAGCAGAAGGGCCAGGTTGGCAAGCGTCTCAACGAGGTCAAGTCCAAACTTGAGAGCGGGTTCAAGACCAAGCAGGAAACCCTCGGCGGAGGTGGCGGCGGGAAAACCTTAGGCCCCTCGCTCGATCTCACCGAGCCCGGCGTTATCGATACGCACTCGGTCGGGAAAGAACACATCATCACCCGTGTCCGCGGCGAGCTCGTCGAGATCTTCGCACGCCTGGGATTCGAGGTCGCGCAGGGACCTGAGCTTGAGGACGACGAGCACAACTTCGTGAAGCTCAACATCCCCGATGCGCACCCTGCCCGTGATCCGATTGATAACTTCTATGTCGATGACCCCAACGAGGTATCGACGCCCCGGATGCTTCGGAGTCAGACCTCGACGGTCCAGATCCGGACGATGGAGGACGCGGTCGCGAAGGGGTGGGGCCCCCCAATCAAGATCGTGTCGCCTGGGCGTGTGTACCGACCCGATACGGTCGACGCGACGCACTCGTTCATGTTCCATCAGATCGAGGGGCTGTATATCGACAAGGGCGTCTCGATGAGCGATCTGATGAGCACGCTCCTGCAGTTCGCACGCGCGTACTTTGGTGAAGACGCGGATGTCCGTCTGCGTCCGAGCTTCTTCCCGTTTACGGAACCCAGCGCGGAGTTCGACATGATGATCGCGCTCAAGCCGGGCACCGATCCGTCCTGGATTGAGCTTGGCGGATGCGGCATGGTGGACCCCAATGTCCTCCGTGCCTGCGGCGTAGACCCGGAGGAGTACACCGGGTTCGCGTTTGGGTTTGGTATCGAACGCATCGCGATGGGCAAGTACGGCATCCCCGATATCCGCATGCTCTTCGAGAACGATATCCGGTTCCTTCAGCGGGTGTAATTCGTTCTGGTATACTCCCAATAGAACTGAACACCACATTGGGGGTCTTGCTATGTCAGAGTACTTTGAGCAAACAGAGTCCGCGTCAGTCGATGAGTGGGAATCGATCCGTGTCGTCGATCGGCCGAAGTGGCCACTTGTGATTGGGATCATCTCCATCATCTGGGGTGGTCTGTGGTTGCTCTGTGGCGGGCTCGGGCTTGCGTTTCTCCCGTTCTCTGCGAAGGTGATGGAGCAGGCTCTTGAGGGTGACCCGTTGCCGTACGGTATGGTTCCGACCTCAACGGACTACATCATCGCGATTGGGGGGCTTTTAGGATCATTGTTGCTGCTCTTCGCGGGGATTTTGGCGGTCAGTCGTCGCCCATTAACCCGCCCTTTACATCTTGTGTACGGCATCATCACCATCCCGCTGAGTTTGTGGAGCTACATGAACCAAATGTCCAAGGCAGCGCTGAATGCGGAATGGGCAAAGGAGTTCCCGAGTAATCCGATGGCTGCGGGCATGAGTATGGACTCTTCTCAGGCAGCCGCGGGACAGATCGTTGGTTTGGTTCTCACGATTCTACTTGGTGTATGCATTCCATTGTTCTACCTGATCTGGTTCGGTCTCATCAACACCAAGCCCGAACAGATCACCGGCGGCGACGAGGGCGTGTACTGATCCACTTCGATAATGAGGTACAAAAACACCCCGCTCAATGGCGGGGTGTTTTCATTGCTGTACTGGCTGGACATCAGGTTGATATCAGGGACACCCGGCCGAGTAGAAGCCGAGGAATGCGCTGACATCGAAGAAGTTGAACTGCCCGTCGCCGGTGAAGTCTGCGGCCGGGTCTTGTGCGTTGTAGAGCGACAGGAAGGCGCTGACATCGAAGAAGTTCAGGATACCGTCGCCTGTGAGATCGGCTTCGCAATCAACGCCGAGCGTGACGGTTTCAGTAAGGATGTTCGCGTTGCCCGAGTCTTCGAGTGCGACGATCGTCACGGTGTTCATTCCGGGGTTGAGATCGAAGTTGAATGTCTTGGTGTAGGTATAGCGATCGAAGGGGAGGGCCTGCGATCCTGAGTTGAGCATGCTCAGCGGGTCTTCGCCGGCTTCGAGGTTCAGGAACGCGTAGACCTCGCTCGTGGTGCGATCGAGCGCAGTGATTGTGAACTGGGGACGCGGATCGTCCGTTGTCGTCCCTGCCTGCTCGAGCTGCACCGCTGGCGGCTCGCGGTCGATGTAGAGGACCTTGCGGACCTCGCGGAAGATCGGTGTCGTCCCCGCGTTGCGATGACGGAACGCGATGACCGTGAGGTAGTGATATCCCTCTTCCATCTGTGTCGTATCGATCACTTGTCGGTAGAGCCCGAATGAGTTGCCCGAGTTGTACAGGGGCGACTTGAGTGTTGTGAACTCCTCAAACCCGCCGATGACGGACGAGGTGGTGGGGATGTCTGTAACGCCGTTGCCGTTGAAGTCCTGGTTGCGCTGATTGAACGCGAAGAGCGCGTTGTCGTCGGTGTTCGGGTCTTCGGGATCGCCCGGCGTGGTTTGGAGCCGGATCTCGAAGGAATCGTCCGTGATGATCGTGGTTTCATTGAGTCGTTGGAGGAAGTCGGGGAAACTTGATGGGTCGGGTTCGATGACGCCGTCGGCGCCGATGAAGGTGACTTCCGCTTCCGGGAGCGCCTCGGCGTAAATGACATACCCCTTGCCGTGCTCGGTTGCGCCGGTGGTGTTGTGCGGGACCTGCAGTGTCACGGATCCGCCTGCTCCTACGACGATTACTTCGGGGATTGCGTTTGTGGGATCGATCGTCGGGTCTGCGGCGTTGCCGGTCATTTCGTGCAGGCGAGTGCCCTGTGGATACGAGGTACTGACGGTAACCGTGTCGATGCCCGAGTCGAAGCGATCATTGACGGCGACGAGGCAGTTTGCTTGGTTGTTGAAGGCACGCTCGAAGACCAAGGTGTCGCTGATGTTGCTGTTGAGTTGGAAGTACTGCCCATAGGCGACCTGGTTGCGGATCTTCATCAGCGTGGTGATGGTGTCGTCCGGTGTCTGGGTCGCTGCATCCCAGCCGAGTGCGCTGGGGTTGCCCTCACGCGGATGGAAGCCGCCGTTGCGTGAGATGAACTGACGACCGTTGTGATAGACGATGGTGCGCCCTGGACGCATGAGCATATAGGCGGTCATCTGGAAGCCCTGCTGGCGAGCACTGGGCAGTGGCGGCACATCGTGACCGGATCCCGCGGTTCCGTTGTCGTGTGAGAACACATGGTTGACTCCCATGGAACCGTTGATGAACCCGTCATCGGCGAAGTCGAGATGCCCGGAATCGGAACTGGAGTTGATGTTTGCCCATGATCCGAACCCGCCGGCGTTGAGCAGATCGCGAAGGCGTGCTGCCCCTTGCAGGTCCAGCGCGTCGCGGTTTGCGAAGGAATCCTTGCGGATCTGGTTGTTGAGTATGTCGAAGTTGCCGGTGACATTCTCGCCAAATGTGAACGGGGTGATCTTGTTTCCGGTCGCCGGTGAAGTTCGTGTTTTATAGATTGCGGAATCGAAGAACCCGTCCCAGAACCAGTTGGGGACATGCTTGTGGGCATCGAGACGGAACCCGTCGACGCCCTGCACTTCAACCATCCACTGCGCCCATCGCATCAGCAGCCCGGTGCCATTATCGACCACTGCGTCTCCTGCGAGGGGGTTGTTGATGTTGTAGGGGTATCGTATGAAACTTGTTCCGCCGGGGTTTCTCGAGGTGCCGGGGTTGTTGACGGTCGTGGGTGAGAGCAACTGATCGGGGTAGAAGCGTGCGTTGTCGGGATCTGGCTTGTTCCAGATCGTTCCGGCGGGGATGTTGTCCGGGTTTCCTTCTTCGACGGGTTGGCGGATGAACTGGTTGTTGCTTTCTTGTGCGATATCGACGAGCGCCACGAGATCTCCGTCATGAAGGTCGTAGCGAGCGCCGCCGGGATCCTCGGATTGGAGATATCCCGTGGCGACCCCGTTGTGGAAATCGCCCCAGTCGTCAGTTGGTTGCTTATCGCGTGGTGGATCCTCGCGTGGGATCCAGAATCCAGGGTAACCGCCCTGAGCGAGGAAGGCGTCGGACTCGGTCCGCCCGCCGTTGTGGTTAAAGATCGCGTCGATATAGACCTCACCGCCTGCCTGATGGAGTTCATCTACCATGGCTTTGAAGGTGGCCTCGGTCCCGTAGGTGGTTCGTGAGCGAGAGGAAGAAAAAGCGAGCAGCGGCGGCTGACCCAGATCAAACCGATCGAATGGATCGTATCCTGGGCTCAGAAAAGAAGATATGGATACTGGGGGAAGCCAGACGGCGTTGTACCCCGCGAGAAAGAAGTCAGGGACCCGTCTTTCGATATCGTCCCATTCCGTCTCGAACCACTGGAGGTAGTTCTGTGCGTTTTGTGCGTTCGCGTCGGAACCCGCGATGCAGATCAGTAGGGTTGATGCAGCGAGACATTTGGAGAGTGATGTCGTTTTCATGCGTCGATTCCGTCCACTCTTTTGAGTTGGGGCGTTTACAGTGTTCCTCAACACCGATTATCCCTGAGATCGTGCCAATTGTGAACATACTTTCGTGCGATTACTGAGGAAAAACGCCACTTTTTCAGCTTTGGGCTGTTAAAGTCCCAGAACCAATCGCGTTTCTTTCGTAAAACTGTTCCTGATCATCGTTCAATGGAGTCTCCTATGGATATCACGCTTCGGACCTTGTTGGCGGCCACATCGATTGTGTGTGTGGTGCCGAGCGTCGTGCACGCGCAGCTTGGTGAGGTGATCGGAGATGGGATCGTCCGTTTCGATGCTTCGGACGAAGCACGGATGGAACGGCGCCCGTCGATTGCCATGGTCCGTGAGTTCGAATCGATCGGCGACATCGATGCGTCGGCTCATCCGTTGGTGCCGAGCTTCTCGAAGAATGACGAGGGACGGTATGTTGCGTCGATCGATATCGAGTCGGGTACGAGCCTCTATGGGACTGGGCAGGTTGCTGGGCCGCTGCTCCGCAATGGCTTTGTGACTGAGACATGGAACTTTGATGCCTTTGGCTATGGGCTCGGGGCAGAGAATCTTTACACATCGCAGCCGTGGGTGCTCGCGGTTCGTCCGGACGGGACCGCGTTTGGCGTGCTGGCGGATACGACGGAGCGGTGCCAGATCGATCTGCGTGATGGGATTACCTTCCGCGGTGTTGGATACCAGTTCCCTGTGATCGTGATTGATCGCGAATCGCCGCAGGCGGTGATGGAGGGGCTCGCGGAACTGACAGGCAAAATTGCGATGCCCCCGCGTTGGGCGGTGGGGTATCACCAGTGCCGGTATTCATACAACCCGGATACGCGCGTGAAGGAAGTCGCGGACACATTCCGCGAGAAGCAGTTGCCGGCGGATGTCATCTGGATGGACATCGATTACATGGACGGGTATCGCGTCTTCACATTTGATGATGAGCAGTTCTCTGACCCCAAGTCGTTGAACCAGTACCTGGACTCGATCGGGTTTAGCAATGTCTGGATGATTGATCCGGGTGTGAAGCGTGAAGAGGGGTACTTTGTATACGACTCGGGCACCGAGCATGATGTTTGGGTGAAGAACGCGAACGGGGAGACCTTTACGGGCGAGGTTTGGCCGGGTGTCTGTGTTTTCCCTGATTACCTCAATGAGGAAGTGCGTGAGTGGTGGGCGGATCTCTATGAGGGCTTCATGGCGTATGAGATCGATGGAGTCTGGAATGACATGAACGAGCCGGCGGTGTTCAATGTCGAGTCGAAGACGATGCCGGAAGACAATATTCACCATGCTGATCCTGAGCTGGGCGGCACAGACGATCACGCACGCTATCACAATGTCTATGGCATGCAGATGATCCGCGCTACCCGCGAGGGTGTGATGGACGCGAACCCGGGTAAGCGTCCGTTTGTGCTCTCGCGTGCGAACTATCTTGGCGGGCACCGGTACGGTGCGACATGGACGGGTGACAACTCCGCGAACTGGGAGCACCTCGATATGTCGATCCCGATGACGATTAATCTGGGGCTTTCCGGGCAGCCCTTCGCCGGTCCGGACATCGGTGGGTTCGCGTACAACGGTGACGGTGAACTCTTCGCCCGCTGGATGGGCTTCGGCACGCTCTTCCCCTTCTCCCGTGGTCACACGGCGAAGGGGAACATCGATAAAGAGCCGTGGTCGTTCGGAGAAGAGGTCGAGGCGACCTGTCGTCGGGCGTTGGAGAGGCGTTACCGTCTGATGCCCTACATCTACACGCTGTTCCACAAGTCCGCGACGGACGGCACACCGATCGCGATGCCGACCTTCTTTGCGGACCCGAGCGATCCGGCGCTGCGGAGCGAGGATGATTCGTTCCTGCTGGGCGATTCGCTCTTGGTCGTTGCCAAGGTTACCCCCGAGGCGGACCGTGTTGCGGTCTTGCCCGAGGCGATCGATGGTGTCGAGTGGGCGAAGTTCGACTTCCCCAGCTTCGACGGCGGGCGTGACTCCAAGGACCCGGACCAGCCCGACCTGTACATCAAGCCCGGCTCGATCATCGTGACCGCGCCGGTGACGCAGTACTTCGGCGATCGCCCCGACCAGCGCGACGAGATCACGCTGATCGTGCATCTTGATGCAAACGGCGAAGCGACTGGCACGCTCTACGAGGATGCGGGCGAGGGCATGGAGTACATGATGGGTGAGTACCTGCTCACAACCTTCAAGGCATCGCGCGATGGCGACGAGGTGAAGGTTGAGGTTGTCGATCAGAAGGGCAAGATGGAAGCACCCGAGCGGACGATGAAGGTGCGTGTGATCGAGTGATCAAGTTGACAGTGAACCAGCAGCCGTATCCGCTTAAGCGGGTGCGGCTGTTTTCGTTGGCGTGTTCGACTCATCCGTCGCGAGCGTCAGGATGTTCGTCTGCGTCATCTCTGGGCCTTTGAGTTCACCCTTGATGACGCCTTCGCCCATGACGAGGATGCGATCAGAGAGCGCGAGCAGTTCGGGCATCTCGGATGATACGAGGAGGATCGCGAGACCAAGATCTGCGGCTTCGTTGATGAGCTTGTAGATCTCGGTTTTGGTGCCGACATCAATGCCGCGGGTGGGTTCATCGAGGAGAAGGACCTTGGTTCGATCGCTCATCCAGCGTGCGATGAGGAGCTTTTGTTGGTTGCCACCGGAGAGCTCGCTTGGCTTTGTGTCTCGGAGTGTCGCGGTTTTGATTCGGAACTTGTCCACGCGGGCTTGCACTCGTCGGAGCTCGTCTTCGAGGCGTCGCATGCCGAAGCCGCCGCAGATGTCGGGCATGATGGGGGCGAGGATGTTCTCGTCGATGCCGAGGTTGAAGAACAGCCCTTGGTTGCGACGGTCCTCTGGGACATAGCCGAGGCCAACCCCTGCGTCGATTGCTGCCTTGGTTCCTTTGCCCGCGATCTCGACGCCTTCGACGAGGATTGAGCCCGAGGCGCGTGAGTCGATGCCGAAGATCGCGTCGAAGAGCTCTGAGCGGCCTGCGCCGACGAGCCCGCCGACGCCGAGGATCTCGCCGGGGTAGAGATCGAGGGCGATGCTGTGGAGTTTGCCCGGCGAGTTGAGATCGCGAATAACGAGGATTGGGTCTTTGTCGTACGCGGGTTCTTCGGAGTTCGCATCGCCGACGAGTGCTTCGATGGCTCGCTCTTCGGGGTTCGACTCATGCTTGGCGCCGGGGGTGGAGACGCGGCGGCCGATCATTTGCTCGACGAGGGTTGGTTCGTCGATCTCCTTGACAATGTTCGTTGCGACGAACTTGCCGTCACGCAGAACGCTGACCCGGTCGCAGCAGGTGAATATCTCGCTCATGCGATGCGATACATAGATGATTGTCAGCCCGCGTGCTGCCAGATCGCGGGTGATGTTCATCAGTGTGCTGGCTTCGGTGAGCGAGAGTGATGAGGTTGGCTCGTCGAACACGATGACCTTGGCTGCGTTGTTGCCGTGCTCGTCTTTGTCGAGTGATGCGGCGATCTGGCAGATCTGTCGCCGTCCGGGAGAGAGTTCGCCGAGTGGTCGGGTGACATCGATGCTGGGGTCGAGCTGGTGTACGAGATTCTCTGCCCTGCGACGCATTTCGTCGAAATCGACTGTGAGTCCCTTCTTGGGGATGTCGTGCAGGCATAGGTTTTCAGCGACCGAGAGGTTCGGGCATTGTGCGAGCTCCTGATGCACGATGCGTACACCCGCAGCGAACGCGTCGTCGAGTGAGCCGGGGATGAGTTCGCGGCCTTCGAGTGTGACTGTGCCGGTGTCCTGTTTGTGGAGACCGGCGATGACCTTGCCGAGCGTGGACTTGCCTGCGCCGTTTTCGCCCATGAGGGCGTGGACCTCTCCGGGGAGGAACGACACGGAGACATTGCTCAGCGCCTGGGTAATTCCAAAGGCCTTGCTGATGTTTTCTGCGATCAGAACGGGTTGCGCTTGTTGCACATCAGAACTCATAAAAAGCACACCCCGCGTTTTCACGCCGGGTGTGGTGAGGTGTGGTTGTGTTTAGTCTTCGCCGAGCCAGGTTTTCCAGTTCTCGCCGTATTCTTCGACATTCTCTTCGGTCACGATATCGAAGTCTGCAAAGATGAGCTCTGATTCTGGGGTGCGGTTGTACTCGAGCTTTTCGATGATCATCTCGACTGATTTTTCGCCCCAGCCGTAGTAGGGCTGGCCGACGAGGACCTGGACCTGTCCCTTCTTGACATACTCAAGCGGTAGTGGGAGGGGGTCCATGGAGACAACCTTGGCATTTTCGTAGATGCCGTCGAGTGCGTTGTCGGTGTAGAGCGGCCAGCCACCGACGAGTGCCCAACCCGTGATGTCGGGGTTGGCGCTCTGGACCTGCTGCATCTTTGCTGCGGCCTCTGTTGCGGTTTCGGGCATGAACGAGTAGACAGTGGGCTCGCCAATGCCTTCGTATTCCCCGGCCTGTTCCTTCACACCATCGACGCGGGCCTGAAGATTTACCGCGGCGGGGTTGCCGGTGAGGATTGCGACCTTGCCCTGCTCGCCCATTTGCTCGGCGAGGTGACGCATGACTTCCTTGCCGGCTTCCTTATCGTCCACGCCGTAGTACGCCATGCGGCCCGATTCGGGTGCGTCGGAGTCGAAGGTGACGATAACCACGCCGTTGTCGACGGCTGCCTTGAGTGCGCCGGTGAGCAGGTTGGCGTCGGTGCAGGAGATGGCGATGCCGTCGACGCCCGAGGCGACGAGTTGCTCGACATACTGTGCCTGAACCTGTGCGTCTTCCTGTGGCGGTGTTTGCCAGAGGATGTCGATCTGCACGCCTTCCATTTCGTCGCTCAGTCGTGCCGCGGCGTCGATTGCGCCTTTCTTGGCGGCTTGGAAGGGCGGGTTGCTGTTGCTCTTTGCGATGACACCGATGCGGTAGACGGTTTCGTCTGACGATGTGGTCGTGTCGCTGCTCCCGCTGGAGGCGGATTCGTTTTCGCTACCGCTCTGTGAGCATGCACTGGCGAACATGAGTGCGCCGATGGAGATGGAAGTGGAAGAGATGAGCCAAGCGCGTCGCGTGGTCATGATGGAGCTCCTGTGGTTTTACCCTCTGCGGGCCTGGACCCGCTGCTTTGTCTGATCGATGACGACGGCGATGATGATGGCCGCGCCCATGACGATCTGATTGTAACTCTGGTCGATCTCGAAGATGACCATGGCGTTGTTGATGAGTTGGATAATGATTGCCCCGAGGACGGCGCCGATGGCCGTGCCCCGTCCGCCCATGAGCGATGCACCCCCGATGACCGTCGCAGCGATGACCTGTAGCTCGTACGCGTTGCCCGCGTTGGTCTCGCCCGCACCGAAGTAGCCCAGGTAGAGGCATGCGCTGAGCCCGCACAGGGTTCCTGTGATGGTGTAAACAAGGATTTTGACCTTGCCAACGGGGATGCCAGCGTACTGGGCGGCGGTTTCGTTTCCGCCGATCGCGTAGATGCGTCGTCCGAACACGGTGCGTGAGAGCACGAACCAGCCCACGATCGCGACGAAAATCATCACGAAGACGGGGACGGGGTGCACGCCGAAGAGCTCGGCCTTGATCGTGCCGGTCATGATGCTGTCGGGGAATCCGCCGATGGATTGTGTGTTGAAAATCTGCTGTGGGATGACAATGGTGAGCCCGCGCAGCACGGCCATCATCCCGAGGGTGATGACGAATGGGTGAACGCCAAGCCCGACGCTCATCGAGCCGTTTGCCAGGCCGCAGAGGGTCCCGACGGTCATGCAAGTGAGCATGCCGACGGGGAGTGAGATGTACCAACCCGCACCCTCGGGAAGTGCGCTGAGGGCCATCGCACCGACGATCGCGGAGAAGGCGTAGATCGAGCCGACCGAGAGGTCGATGCCCGCGAGGATGATTACGCCGGTCATGCCGACGGCCATGATTGCGAAGAAGCTCGCGTCCTTGAGCACCAGCGAGATGTTGCTTTTCTTGAGGAAGCGGTTCTGCTTGTCGATCGCGTAGAGCGTGTTGGTTGTTGCATCGAACCGGTCGATGGTCGAAGCGGGATAGTCTTTGACATCATCGCCGTGGGTAACGCGGTATTGCGCGATGTTTCGTTTGGCGATGGTGCCCACCTCGTGGCCGTTGTTTTGCGCATCGAGCAGTTCGATGCGGGCGTCGGTTGGGATCTCGAGGTTGCGTTTGCCAACGGATTGGTTGAAATGTCCGTAGATCGTGAGGACGCACATCATGAGGATGATGACGATGACGAGCCCGGACTCCTGGTGTGAGAAGAGTCTGGAGAGAAACGAACCCCGAGGTGAGCTCGGGGTTGTTGATTGTGCGTGGTTCGGCTCAGCCGATTCGGTCCTGCTCACCGTGTTTCCTTCGAACGGGGACAAGTGGGGCGTTTGTGCACGATTGATTGTATCGAAATCGTTCGCCGCTTGTTATTGATTGGGTCAGTCTATGACCTGGACCTTGTTACTGCGGTCGGATTTGATGAGGTTGATGCTCAGGTTGCTGGTTCTGAGGTTCTCATCCTGGATATCTTCCGCATCCATGAAGAAAGTGGCTTGCGGGTTGGTTTCAACAAAGGCAGCGGATCCATCTGCGCGAACGAAGTTGCCGCCCTCATCGCCGTGATTATCGTCTCGGGCGTAGCCGGTTTGTGGGTTGAAGCCGTACTCCTCAACCGGGTTTGGTTCAGATTGCCCTTGTCCCGGCTGGTTTTCGATCCAATCCCATCCATACCAAGCATTAAACTTGATGTCGGCAGTGTTCGTCTCGTCGCCCCAGAGAGGGGGGGAGAACTGGATCGTTGGGTCGATCGATTTCAGCCCTGCGATGTACAGATAGCTGATATTGTAATGGATGACATCTCGCTCTGAAGCTGGAGGGGTTGGAATCTTTGAAGATTCAGCTTGTGCAATCTCGTATCGATTGGGTGTTGGGTATGATCGCCAGTAGTAATCGACTTGGTCACTCGGGCAAGTCAGTATCTCGAGTCCGCTCAAGTACCCTCGCATCATTGGTGTGCTGGTTCCGTCGAGGTACAATCCGGGCCCGGATTGCGGGCTACCAACAAATCCCGTATCGCCTGAAACTGATGGCGATCCGCCATTGCTTCCGAGTGAGCCTTCGCCGTCTCCGATCTGAAAGTTTGAGAAGAGTCCTGCAACTCCACCGGCAGCAAACTGGCCATCGAGGTATTCGGGGTCTGGGTTTGATTGTGCGAAGACAGGGTACCAGTCCCGATTGTCGTCGGCGTAGTAGGTAAAGGCTTGTCCCATTGCCCGAACTTGTGTGAGGCACTTGAGCTTTTTCGCGGAATCGCGAGCAGCACCGAGTGCGGGCAAGAGGATCCCAATCAGCAGCGCGATAATCGCGATGACGACGAGGAGTTCAATCAGTGTGAATGCTGATCCGGTGGGTCGGTTGTGATAGCGTTTCATGCAAGTTCCTCGTGAGCAATGCGGTCTGGCTGCTACTGTGTGCCCCAAACGCGGCAGCCCCGCGCTCGTACGATCGTACTGGAGACCCATGATGTCTGTCAACCGAATCTACTTTCGCAAACGAAAAACATTTCGTGTCTTTCTTGGGATTGCCCTCTGGGTGCTCTCGGGGGCGTTTCGTCCAATAAGTTCTGCCTATGCCTTGCAAGGACAGGGTTTAGAACCGACTGAGTCGAGCGCATTCACGACTCCGGACTGGGCGAAAGGGCTTGTGTGGTATCAGGTCTTTCCTGAACGATTCGCGAATGGGAGTTTGAAGAATGATCCTGCAGGTCTTGATCAGGTCCTGATGGACTGGGACGGGGAGTGGACTTCGAGTTCGATCGAGGAGATCGAGCGGGCATGGAATAGGGGGCGGATCGCGGCTGATCTGTTCGGACGCACTCAGGTCTCGGGGCAGGGTGGGATGCGCCGCACTGTGTATTCACGTCGCTATGGGGGGGATCTTCAGGGGGTGTATCACCAGCTTGAATCCATACGCGATATGGGGTTCACGGGTATCTACTTGTGTCCAGTATTCAAATCCAGGTCGTTGCACAAATACGACGCGAGCGATCACCGGCACATTGATCCGACGCTCGGGGATCCTGGAGGTTATGACGATCCGGGTATCGGTCACACATCATTGCGCGAGGGTGAGGATCCGTACGACGAAACGACATGGGCGTGGACACCTGCGGACCAATGGTTTGTTGATGTGTTTTTGCCCAAGGCTAAATCGCTCGGGCTGCGGGTCATGCTCGACGGTGTTTGGAATCATGTCGGGCTCGATCATTTCGCGTTTCAGGATGTGCGAATCAAAGGCAAGGATTCAGCATTTGCGGACTGGTTTGAGGTTGTATTTGATGAAGATGGGTCGTTGATTGGGTGGCAGGGGTGGAGCCGCGTGAACGGGAGTCTGCCCGAGTTCCGGCATGTTGGGGATGACATCGCGTCGGGCCCGAAGACGCACATCATGGCGGTCACGCGGAGGTGGATGGATCCGAACGGAGATGGTGACCCGAGCGATGGTATCGATGGGTGGCGGTTGGATGTTGCGGGCGAGATCGGTGCTGGTTTTTGGGGGGATTGGCGATCACTCGTGAAATCGATCAATCCTGAAGCACTCATCGTTGCGGAGATCTGGCATGATGCCGGGGAGATGCTGAGTTCTAAGGCGTTTGATGCGCAGATGAACTATCCGTTCGCGTATGTCATCGCGGATTGGCTCGCGATTGGGGATGCTGATATTCGGAACAATGCGCGGGTCGCTGCGAACCGATTGGGGCGTGTTTTTCATCATGGCGCAGAGGTTGATCTAGTGCAACTGAACCTGATGGCATCGCACGATACAGAGCGGCTCGGATCGCTGATGCAGAACCGATGGACGCGTGGCTTCGACAATGAGTCTTCAAGATGGTCCGGGCGGTATGAGCCGGAGGTGGTGGGGGAACGGGCGCAGGCGCGTTCGCTCGCAGCGGTTGCGGCGATGGTCGCATCGCCCGGTGCTGTGATGATCTACAACGGCGACGAGTACACGCTGCCCGGAGCGGACGATCCGGATAATCGCAGGCCGATCCCTTGGGGGCGTTTCAGTGCATCCCAACTTGCGATGCGTGGTGCGATCTCGCAGTTGCTGCGTTGGAGGGATGACGATGAGATTGGTGATGCGTTGCGTTTTGGGGATATCTCGTTCGAGGCCTGCGGTGATTCATCGCTGCTGATCACCCGTACCTTTGAAGGGGTTCAGGTACGCGTGGTGATCGCGCCGGAGCACGACATGCTTGTTGATCCGGAGGCGGTTGAGTTGGGCCTGACTGGATGGGATCGGGCTCACGAAACGGAGCGAAAGTTGACGAGCGGATTGTCTGCTGCGCCGGTGCAGGTGCGTGTTTATCGGCGTCGGTGATGAGAAAACTTGTTCTGAGAAGGCCCGAAAACTGGGCAGAATGGGCTGGACTACGAAGGAAAGCCCTTTCGTGAAAGATCTTCCTCGCACCCCGAAATCAGTTTCGCTATTCTGTCGAATACAACCCATGCCTGCGGAGAGCCTCCGCTGGGACTCGTGGGTCTAGATTTCAAGATCGATCGGGCGCTCTGCTCGATCATCAGGAGCAACCTTAGGGAGATCAGCATGAACAAGCAGTTAGCACTTGGCGCGGGGATGCTCGCGCTCATCGCGGGGTCCGCGATCGCACAACCAACACTTGATGGTGTTTACGACGCAGGCACAGAAAGTGCGTTTTATGGCGACATCATCTGGGTCCAGAATCAGCCGACGGCGTTCGGCGACAACACTGCCGGGCTGTTTACCGGCGGCGAGTTCGGCGATCCGGAAGTTGTTGACACCGGTATTGAGATTGCGATTCCGCTCGCATCGCTTGGCTTGAGTGGCTCGGAAACCATCCGCCTCGCGGGATGGGTGAACTCTGGTGATCGCACATTCAAGTCGAACCAGATCATCGGTGACCTGCCACTGGACACAGTGAATCTGGGTGGTGCGCAGGACCTGAACGATGCGCCTTTCGATTCCACGACACAGCACATCAGCATCGATCTGTCGGGCGTTGCCTCGGGCACACCCACGGTTGACGGGTCGCTTGATGGCGGCACGATGGGCAGCAGCTACACGAACGCGTTTATCCAGGGCAACTACACGGGTTTCGGTAACGAGACCGATGGCACGGTTGACGGTGACGGCCCCAACGGCGGCGGTTCCGAGATCGATGGCATTTACATTGCGAAGGATGCGACCAATCTCTACATCTTCGTCGCGGGGAACCTCGAGTTCAACGGCAACGCGATCGACATGTACATCGACACCGGCGCCGGCGGTGACAGCACCCTGGGCGGCGGCTCGGGCGACGGCGGGTTTATCGTCGATGGGCAGTCCGGGCTCGTGTTCGATTCTGGCTTTGATGCGGATTATGTCTTGTCGGTCGATTCATTCGACGACGACGCGATGGGCGAAACACCGAATGTGCCCCGCGCATTCTTTGGTGGTATCGATAGCTCGATCGACGATCTTGGTTCGCTCGCTGGTTGGGGTGCCGCCAATGCGGGAGCGCTCTCGGGCGGTATCTCGATGGGTGTGGATAACTCGAATGTCGATGGCGTGATTGGTGATCCTTCTCAGGCATCGCCTGTTTCGCCTGACGCGGATTGGGCGTATGGTTCAGAGCTCAACAACATGCGTGTCTACATCGATGAGACCAACAACAAGCTCTGGGTCTTCCTCGCGGGCAACATGGAGGGCAACTACAACAAGCTCGTCATGTTCTTCGATAGCCAGCCGGGCGGTCAGAATGTGATTCTCGACAATAATGTTGATATCTCGTTCAACGCGCTCAACAACATGTCAGGCATCACCTTTGACGCAGGCTTTGAGCCGGATTACTGGATGGATTTCAACCAGGGTGTTGATGGCGGCTCCGGTTCGCTGCAGCGATTCGCGGATGCCGCGACAATGCGTACCGAGGGCGCCCTTATCGATCCGTTCTTTGGCGTGATCGTTGACTACGGTTCGTTCGACGGTGGGCTCATCGCCGACTACCCGACGATCCCGTTCGCCGGTCCTCGCATCGACATTCAGGATGGTTCTTTGGGTTCACTGTTCGCGAACTACGGGCCGCGTCTCTCGCAGCTCGACCCGAACAATCCGATTGATGGGCTTGTTCAGTTCGCGATTAACAACTCCAATGTGGATGGTGTTTCTGACTCGTCCGCGGCTGGCGCTGCGAGTGTGAACACAGGTATCGAGTTCTGCATCGATCTCGACGAGCTCGGATGGGACGGTTCACAGGACATCCTCATGGCTGGCTGGATCGCAAACTCCGGTTTCGATTTCCTCTCCAATCAGGTTCTGGGCGGTCTTCCCTCGGCGGATAACATCGGCCCGCGTGACGCGGACGGCGACGGGATGAACGACCTTGATTTCAACGCGATCGATGGCGATCAGTTCGTGAATCTGTCGAATCCTGCGGCACCGACTTGCCCTGCGGATCTCAATGGCGATGGCGTGCTGAACTTCTTTGATGTCTCGGCATTCCTGACCGCGTACAACGCGATGGATCCTGTCGCGGACTTCAACGGCGACGGCATGTTCAACTTCTTCGATGTTTCGGCATTCCTGTCCGCATTCAATGCGGGCTGCCCGTAATCGAAACTGACGCAACCCTGTTATGGGTTTGAATACTGATCGGGCGTCCGTGCCCAACCGCGCGGACGCCTTTTTCTTTACTCTGATCGAACTGGTCCGATAGGATACGGTCGAATGAAACACCCCGGATAGGAGTCTGTCGTGCAAGCAAGGCCGCGAATCTGCACCGTTATTGTTCTGATCCAGATGTGCTTGATGTCTGCGATGAGCTGGGCCCAGGATATGGTCAAGCCCGAGTCGCTTGAGCAGGGGTTCGTGCTTGTTGTCAAGGACTTGTCGGGAAAAGCGAACAAGGACAACCCGATCTACTTTGCATCGAGCATCAATGGGTGGAATCCTGCTGATCCGGAGTATCTGCTCTCGGGTCGTTCAGATACGCGTTGGCAAGTTGTGATCGATGAGGATCTCGACGGCGTGAGTGTTCAGTTTAAGTTCACGCAGGGAGGCTGGGATCGTGAGGAGCTTGACGAGGAGGGGAATGCGGTGCCGAACCGATCGCTTCCGCTGATCGATGCGTCCAAGCTTGAGGATGGCGAACGCCCGATCATCGAACTGGAGATCGTGGACTTCCGCGTCCCGATGTCGCTGGCGGACCAGGTTCGTGAGTCTGGCTTTTATCGTGAACTCAATGTGACCGGTGATGTTCATCGCATGCAGGTTCAGAGCGGTAGCGGCGCTTCGGAAGCGGTCACTCGGGACTTGCTCATCTGGACGCCACCGGGCTACGACGATCCGAAGAATGCGAAGAAGGACTATCCTGTTCTCTACATGTTTGACGGGCAGAATATCTTCGAGCAGCTTCCGGGTGTTCCTGGTGAGTGGCATGCGGACGAGACGGCGATGAAGTTGATTGAGTCTGGCGAGATCGAGCCGGTGATCATCGTCGGCATCCCGCACGGCGGGGTCAATCGGCTTGAGGAGTATCTCCCCTTCGGATCGTACCGTGGTATTGAAGGACGCGGCGAGGAGACCATGGATTGGGTTCTTCGTGAGGTGAAGCCGAAGATTGAGCGTGCTTTCCGCGTCAAGGGTGATCGTGGGTCCACTGCGATCGGCGGTGCGTCACTCGGTGGTGCGATGGCGCTCTATGGTGCGACGGCGTACCCGGAACACTTTGGCATGGCGATCGTCGAGAGCCTGCCGATGATGGGTGATGAGGGTGCGTCTGCTGAACGGTATATCAAGTCAGTCAACCGCTGGCCGGACAAGATCTTCATCGGCATGGGGGGGCGCGAAGTCGGTCATGACGACGCGAATGAGGATCGAAACGAAATGTATCGAGATTGGGCGAAGAGAGTCGACCGGCTGGCTGCGCGAGCTGGTGTCTCTGAGCAGGATCGCAAACTGATGATAGTTCCTGATGCCAGCCACACCGAGGATGCTTGGGCGGAGCGTTTTGGACACGCGTTGCGATTCTTGTTTGCTCAGTAGGCTTTCGTTTTTGGATCTTGATTCCGGATCATTGTTCTGACCATACTGCAGCCTCCGTGCCGATGAGATATGATGCTCTCAACGACACGGAGGTTGTGCATGTCAAACACGCTTATTCTGCGTTTGCTTCTGGTATTTACCCTGTTCACAGGAAGCGGTTGTTCGATCGACCTGGGGAATGCCCGTGCGGATCGGTTGAGCAACTCTGTGCTCACTCAGGATCTGTTTGGTCTTTGGGTTACTCGTTGGGACTTTCAAACGGCTGAGGATGTGCGGGCGATCATTGCTGATGCTCGGGCGACGGGCGTGACTGATATTTTCTGGCAGGTCCGCGGTCAGGGGGATGCGTATTACGATTCGCCTTATGAGCCGTGGGGCGAGGACCTGACGCTCAGGCATGATGAGCAGAATAAGCCGATTCGTGATCGTTCACGAATGCTCAATCCCGGGTTTGATCCGTTGCGTCTTGCGATCTCTGAATCGCACGCCAATGGGATCAAGCTCCACGCGTGGGTGAATGTGATGCCTTTGTGGAAGGGCACGGAAGAGCCGATCGATGTTCGGCATCCATTGCTTACGCATCCCGAGTGGCGACTTCGAGATGAGACAGGAACGGCGCAGCCATTGAGCGAAGGGTATGTCGTCGTGAATCCGGTGCTCGATGAAGTGCAAGATCACATTGTTCGGGTCGTGGGGGATCTCGCGGACCGGTATGACATCGACGGCTTGCATCTGGATTACATTCGGTTCTTGAGCGATGAACTGGGTAGTGACAAGCTGTACCCAGGCGACGCTCGCTCCCTGTCGCTCTACAACAGGCAGGTTGGGGATCGGGCCACGATTGGTCAGTTGAATCGCACTCGATATCGCGAGTGGATTCGTGATCGTATCTCGACGCTTGTCGAGCGGATTGCTGATGAGTCGCTCGATGGGCATGAAGATGTGGTGTATTCTGCCGCGGTCTGGCGTCGCCCGGATCTCGCGAAAAATCGTTATCTTCAGGATGCTCCACGCTGGGTGAACGAGGGGACTGTTGATCTGATCATGCCGATGATCTATACCGAGGATGATGGTCAGTTCACGAGTGACCTGCAGTCGTGGTACAGTGTCGTGGATCGGAGACGGGTGGTGCCTGGTATCGGGGCATACAAGCACAAGGGGGCCAACCAGACGATCACACAGGCATCGCTTGGTCATCCGCGCAGGTTCGTACTGTTTGCGTACTCGACGCTGTTTGAGTCCGTGAATCCCGGGCAGGACCGTACTTCAGTTGTGACTCGGGACCGTGAACAGAAGCGGACCGCGTTGACGCAGTTTATCGAGCGTGTCGGGAACTGATTCGTGCGTTCGCTCGGCATCGATATCGGTGGATCTAGCGTCAAGGTGGCATTTCAGGATGGAGCATTGACGAAGACTGCTCGTAGCGAGCAGTACCGTTGCCCTGATCGAGCATCGTTGATAGATGCCCTGCGCAGTGCGATCAGTTTGATAGATTCGTCCATCGACAGCTCGGTTCCTCTGGGGATATGCCTACCAGGGCGACTCAACGAATCGGAAACGGCGGTCGAGCGATCGCTGAACCTGCCGTGCCTCGAGGGTTGGTTGTTTGATGATTTGCTTCGTTCTGTGCTGGGGTTCATCCCGACAAACTTTCGTGTCGTGAGCGATGTGCATGCGACTACGCATGATATTGTCCGCGCCCAAGGGCTTGAGGGTCGGGTTGCGGTTCTCGCGATCGGAACTGGTGTGGGGCTGGGTGTGTACGAACACGGTCAGATGTGCTCGATTGGGTCGCGCGGCATTGGCCATATCGGGCAGGTCGATGTTGGGCGCATGGGTGAAGCTGATGTTGTGGGGCCTGATGGTGCGCTCAATACGCTCGAGTCTTATGTTGGGTTGCCGGCATGGAGGTCGCGGCTCGGTGTAGCGGATGAAGAAGAGCTGCTGCGATTCATGGGATCACGCCCGCCCGAAGATCCATCGCTGCGTGCGTTGGTGCGTGCGCTGCGGGTGGTGCACGCGATCTATGTTCCAGACACGATTGTGCTCGCGGGTGGTGTCGGGCTTGCGTTGCAACCGAGCGGGGAGGCAATTCGCGATCGCGTCAATGAGGGGTTGACTTCACTCGCCAACGCGAGCTGGTCGTTAGTCTTTGCGGACTCGCTGTATCACGCGGCATCGGGAGCGGCGATGCTTGCCTTAGACTGACGAGACCCGGCGGCACAGACACTTGTCGACAGCAGCACTCCGATGGTAAGCTTCCAGGTGAAGTTGATGCCGTAGAAGTATTCGATTCGATGCGAATGAATCAACGGGACCGCGTCGTAGATGAATCGTTGAGTGATGAACATCCACACAAAGCCGACAATCAAAGCTGCGATCACTGAGGCTGACGAGCCGCGTTTGGTGAGCAGCGCGCAGAAGAAGACGCCGATCAGACCTGCGTACGCGAAACTCATCACGCTGAGGGCGAAGACGATGAGGGTGTCGCCGTTCATTTGCTTCCAATAAATGCACACACACGCGAACACGCCGAGCACGATGCCCCAGGCGATGACGCCGATCCGTCCTACACGCACCAGGTGCTGTTCGGAGAGCGGTGCGCTGCGGCGGCGGTTCATCATGGGCTTGTACAGGTCGCTTATGAACGCGGCGCTCATCGCGTTAATGGCGCTGTTGAGACTGGAGAGTCCGGCCGCGAATAGCCCGGCCATCATGAGCCCGCGCACACCAGTGGGAATCTGTGTCAGGATATAGTGGAGAAAGATTGTCATCGATTCCTCTGGCGGGACTGTGTTCTCAACTGAGGTGAGCTCGGGGCGTTGGTAGAGCACCCAGAGCAGCAGCCCGAGCGTGAGAAAGATCGTCACGCTGGGGATACCCAGGAGGATGCCCACGATCACGGAGCGAGCCCCCTGCTTTGCGTCTTTGCATGTGAGCATGCGTTGGGCAAGGTCCTGATCTGTGCCGTAGGAACCGATGCCAAGCAGGGTGAATCCGATGATGCACGCTGGGAGTGTGAACGGGG
Organism: Phycisphaerales bacterium; assembly: GCA_965216865.1. Lineage (GTDB taxonomy): Bacteria > Planctomycetota > Phycisphaerae > Phycisphaerales > UBA1924 > UBA1924. The sequence continues at coordinate 231,071 of OZ244206.1, read as the reverse complement.
CTTGCCAGTCCAAGCTGAGATCGATGAGTGTGAGCTTCGATTCGCCATCGGTCGCCCCGGTTTTTAGTTCATGCAGTACGGTGACCAGTGGGGCGTTGATGGTGCTGGCAATCACGACGATGGCACAGATGGCAGCACCGATGAGGATTGCGAACTGGATAACATCCGACCAGATTACCGATTTGATCCCGCCCGCCAAGGTATAGACGATTCCGACGAACGCCAGCACCGCGATCGCTCCCATGAGGTATTCAGGCTGGTTCCCGCGTTCGAATCCGAAGAGCACGATCGCCGCGGGTATCGCTCCAGCGTAGACGCGGGCACCGGATGCGAGCACTCGGCCGATGAGAAAGGTGATGCTGGCGCTCTTGCGAGCGGCAGGACCGAATCGCTCCTCAAGCAGTTCGTAGATAGATGCTGATCCCGAACGATAGAACGCGGGGATAAACACGATCGCGATCACGATCGCGGCCAGCACCATGCCGATATTGGTTGCGAGATAGGTCAGATCCCCTTTATACGCCTGTTCTGGCGCGCCGATGAAGGTGACCGCTGAGAGGGAGGTGGCAACGATGGAGATCGCGACTGCCCAGCTGGGCATGGAGCGTGAGCCGAGGAAGTAGTCCCTGCTGTTCTTTGCCGACTGTCGGGAGAAGAGTGCGCCCGTGACCGCGAGCAAGAGGAAGTATCCTGCGACGACCGCGAGATCGATGAGCCCGAAGCCGGTTGTTCCAGAACTTTGCGCGGTTGTCAGCACCCGATGTACATCGGATTGACGCGTTATTCTCGATCAGAATCAGGTTACTTCTGGGCGGCTAGAATTTCGCTCATGACACGGTACACCAGCTTGGCGGCGATGAAATCTGAGGCATGGTGGTTCGGGTTGGGGCACAGCTCGACGACATCGAAGGCGACGATCGTGCGCTGTTGAGCCACTCGCCGCACCAGTTCATTAACGGTGTACCAGTCCAGGCCACCCGGCTCCGGGGTGCCGGTTGAGGGCAGAATCGATGGGTCGAATGCGTCAAGGTCGATAGTCAGATAGACTCGGTCCTCGAGTTGTGAGATGACGCGATCCATCCAGCTTGTGTCGTTGGCTCGCGTCCACGCGTCGATTTGGTGACCGAAGTAGACCCGATCGCAGTGCATGCTCTCGAGTTCCTCGGCATCGATTGCTCTGATCCCGACCTGCACGATTGAGGCGTGCTCGCGTGCCCTGGCCATGACGCATGCGTGGTTGTGTGTCATGCCGTGGTAGCAATCGCGTGTGTCACCGTGAGCATCGATCTGCAGTACTGATATGGGGCCGCAGCAGGCGGCGGCTGCTTCGATGGCTCCGATGGAAACCGAGTGTTCGCCTCCCAACACGATGGGAAGCTGGTCGTTCCGGATTGCGGTGGTGACGCGTTCTTTGACAAGCGGGGCGAGCTTGATTGGGTCGTGCGCATCGCACAGCACGGGTTCCTGTGTATGGATGCCCTGCTCGTAGTGCTCGTTCTCGGTTTCGATGTCATACCATTCGATTTGCGCGGATGCATCGATCATTGCCTCGGGGCCCAGGTCTGCACCCTTGCGATAGGTTGAGGTCGCGTCGTAGGGGACGGGTATGACCTGGACCTTGGATTCGGGTCGTGTGTATACATCTGGGATGTCGAGGAATCCTGGCATGGTAAGGCCCTGTTGTGTTGGGGGTCAGGTGAGCTGGTCGTCGATGTTAAGGTAGGTATATCCGCTCAGACCCGACTCGTAGAACTGCGTAAGGATACGGGATTCACGCACGCTCATGTCTTTGCGTTTGACGGCTCGCTCGCACTCCTTCTCAAGCGATCGTGCGAGTTTTTCGGGTTCGAACTGAACATAGGAAAGGACTTCCGAGATTGAGTCGCCTTTGACGATCTCTGTGATTGACCAATCATCGTCCTCGATCGCAATGTGGACTGCGTGCGGATCGCCGAAGAGGTTGTGGAGATCACCTAGAGTTTCCTGGTACGCACCGACGAGAAACACACCGAAGTAGTACGGTTCATCACCTCGTAGATCGTGCACCGCGAGCGTGTGTTCTGCTTCACCCGTCTCGGATATGAACAGATCAATTTTCCCATCGGAATCGCAGGTGATGTCCGCGAAAACGGCTCGGTGTTCAGGTTCTTCATCAAGTCGATGGATGGGCATGATCGGGAAAAGCTGATCGATTGCCCATGTGTCTGGGAGTGACTGGAAGAGCGAGAAGTTCGCGAAGTAGGTCTCGCTCATGAGATCATCGAGACCTTGCAGAGGTTCGGGGACCTCGTCGAGTTCCCATACAGCACGCTGAAGAAGGGAGCAGTTCGTCCAGAAGATTCGCTCGATCTCGGCTCGATGCTCAAGCGTGAGGTATCCGAGCGAGAAGAGCGACATCGCGTCTTCGCGTGCACGAGTGGTATCGTGCAGGATCTCTACGAGACGGGGTTTCTTTTCCCGGAGTGAGTTGAGCGCGTGTCGCAGATCACGCAGCGGCTGAGGGGCGTCCGGATCATCATCGGGGACGACAAACTCGTGATCGACGAGATCGCTGGGGCCTGTGGAGCCGAGCACATTGAAAATGAGGACGGAGGAATACGCGACCATGGCTCGCCCGCACTCTGTGACGACTGTCGGGTGATCGATGCCCTTTGAGTCGCAGACGGAGGAGATGCGATAAATGACATCCGATGCGTATTCATCAAGCGAGTAGTTCATGGATGATGGGCGGTCGGAGACTGAGCCCTGATAGTCGACCCCGAGACCGCCGCCGATATCGATGTATTTCAGGTTGGCACCTTGGTCGTGCATCTGCGTGAAAACATGCGCCAGCTCGGTGATGGCCATTTTGATGGTTGTGATATCTTGGTGCTGACTTCCGGAATGGCAGTGGAGGAGTTGGAGGCAGTCGAGCATATCGTGTCGCTTGAGTGTACCGATCGCCCGTAGGAGCTCAGCGATTGTGAGCCCAAACTTGCTCTTGATGCCGACTGATGTTGCCCAACGCCCGGAACCGGATGCTGCAAGTTTTACGCGAACGCCGATGCGTGGACGCACGCCGTATTTTTCTGCGAAGTTGATGATGAGCATCAGCTCCTTGAGATTTTCGACGACCGGGATAATTGTTCGTCCGAGCTTGTGGGCGAGTATGACGGCTTCGATGTATTGTGCGTCTTTGAAGCCGTTGCAGATAATGAGCTGATCTGGCGTCTCAATGGTCATTGCCATGACGGCCAGCAGTTCTGGTTTGGAACCGACTTCAAGCCCATACCCGAGTTGGTGTCCATATCGCGCGATCTCTTCGACAACATGGTGCTGTTGATTGACCTTGATCGGGTATGCCGCGAGATAGTTGCCTTTATAGTTGTTTTCCTCAATCGCGAGTTGAAATGCATCGCGGATCGCGCGGAGACGATGATCGACGATATCGGTGAAACGGAGCAGCACGGGTGTATCGATTCCACGCTCGCTCAGCCCCTCGACGATCTCGTGTAGGTCGATGCTTGGGCCTTCGGGCCCGAGCGGATTTGTGTAGAGGTTTCCATCCTCCTTGATGCGGAAGTACCCTTGGCCCCACCTTTGGGTGCGGTAGGTCTTTTCTGAATGCTCATGGCTCCACGCCCCCTTCTTCTCGGTCTTATGGAGGTCAGCGGGGTGTGGGAGTTCGGTGGTGGGGGTGGTGGGGGGCATTCTGAATTGTATAGCCCATCGAGAATCACTCGATCCATGTCGAGTATGATTTTCTTTACAGTATGAACGGGCGGCGAGTAGAAGCCCTTTACACCCTCATCGGAGTCGCACATGAATATCCGTGCCTTCATGGACGAGCACTTTCGTCACTTTAACGCTGCGGCGGCCCTCGATGCCGCGAAGGGGTACGAGGATCATCTTGCCGAAAGCGGGAAAATGCTCGTGGCAATGGCTGGGGCGATGAGCACGGCTGAACTCGGTCGTTCACTCGCGGAGATGATCCGTCAGGGCAAGGTCCACGCTATCTCGTGCACCGGGGCGAATCTGGAGGAAGATGTCTATAACCTCATCGCCCACGATCATTATGAGCGCATACCGAACTACCGCGATCTGACTCCGAATGACGAGCAGGCGTTGCTGGATCGACATCTGAATCGTGTCACAGACACTTGCATTCCAGAGGAGGAAGCCTTCCGTAAGCTCGGGCACCTGCTGATTGCGAAGTGGAAGCGCGCTGCGGAGTCTGGTGAGCGCAAGTTCCCGCACGAGTATCTCTACGAGATCCTGAATGAAGGCCTTCTCGTGGATGAGTATCAGGCGGATCCGAAGAACTCTTGGCTCTTGGCGGCGGCCGAGCAGAACTTGCCAATGGTGGTCCCAGGATGGGAGGATTCGACCTGTGGCAACATTTTCGCTGCCGAGGTGCTCAGTGCGAATGTGAAATCATCATTGGCCGTGAAATCGGGTATCGATTATATGATGGAGTTCACTGGATGGTACAAGGATGCCTCGATGGATTCGAGCATCGGTTTCTTCCAGATCGGTGGCGGTATCGCGGGTGATTTCCCGATCTGTGCGGTGCCGCTGATGCGACAGGATATGGAGCTGGATGTACCGCTCTGGGGGTATTTCTGCCAGATCAGCGACTCCACAACGAGCTATGGGTCCTACTCCGGGGCCGTCCCGAATGAGAAGATCACTTGGGAGAAGCTGGCGGTTGATACCCCCAGCTTCATTGTGGAATCGGACGCGACGATCGTAGCTCCGCTGATCTTTGGGTATGTTCTGGGTTGGTAAACTGTAGGGGTGACTTTGGCCGATGATGGCCTATACTTTTTCCCCCGCCTGGAGAGGTGGCAGAGCGGTTGAATGCGCTGGATTCGAAATCCAGTATGGCCTTCGGGTCATCGGGGGTTCGAATCCCCCCCTCTCCGTTAGTTTCAAAGGTATACGAAACGGCGTCCCTGATATGACGCCGTTTCGGCCGTTTTGGGGCGTGCCACGGGGTTTGACGCATCTCCGATATTTCGCTGATCCGACCAGTTTTCGATTTGTGGCCGGAATCGGTGCGAGTGTCTCTCGTGGCGATTTGAGTGGTGTCTCCACGCCATCCCTGTATTCCCTGTTCCGGGCTGAATTACAGGGAGTTGCTGTTCAAACAGGGAGCAGTGTCGGGATCGATCCAGTGATCACCCGCACTTATGGCGAGGAATGGCATGTTTCGGCATGGGTACGCTGGATTTCCCTGCTTCCGAAACAGGGAATGAGCAGGGAAACATCGCATGCTCATCCCGCGGATCGGATCCCGAGTTCGGTCACCTGCAAGTCCCAGTCGAGTCGCTTGGATGCGGAGATCAGATCGTCGAGCGTGACGGTGCTGGGGAGTGTGCCGGCCAGCGCGTGACGCAAGGGGTCGGGGCCGAGCTGGGTCAGTGGCAGCAGCTCGATCATGCGCGAGCGGGCGATCCGATGCTGCTTCGCATAGTCACGGATTGTGGTGCCTGATCGGATCAGCTCGTTGTGCCAACGGTACGCCTGCCCGATCGCATCGACGATGTGCTTCTGGGGTACCGGGTTGGACGGGATGATCAGATCGGATCCATCGGGGCTGAGGAGCAGCCTTCGCCCGTCGAGTTTCTTGATCTGGATTCGGAGCGAGAGCGAGATGGTGTTCCCGCATTCCTCGACTTCAGGCGTGTGGAGGCAGGAGGGATACGCCGGGGTTTCTGAGGGGGCGGCTTTGAACTTGTGAGACCGGAGCCGATCGATTTGCTGTGACAACAGCGAAACGGCTACTTGATTGGTATCGAGCGTGACGCTCTCGATCACACGCCTGATCCAACGGTCACGTACCGATTGTGGCTGCTTCACGAGGTCATCATGGTTGAGGTAGCTCAGCACCATCCCGCGGACGAGCTCGTCGAGGTGCTCCGCGTTGATCGTCTTGATAGGGCAGTTCTTGAAGCCGTACTTGATCGCCTTCTGGCTGATGTAGTACCGGACGAGCCGTTTTTGCTTCGTTTCGTTCCGTTTTGTCAGCGGACGATGCGTCGATGATGGGCTCATCGCAAACCCATCGCTCGTGCGGAGCTTGCCCTTGAGCAGGTGTGGGTGCGTACAGCGGTGCAGCTCGGACTTCTCCTGCTTCTTTATGATCTGTTGGGCGGCGTCCCAAGCCTCTTGGTCGATGATGGGCTGGTGGAGTCCCTCGTATACATCTGTCTTGCCGTTCTTGCCGTTGCGTGTGTGCGTGATCATGCCGTTATAGAGCCGGTTCGTCAGGATGCCATGGATGTACTTGGCGGTGAGCGGCCTGCCCCCGTGAACACGCCCGCTCTTGCTCGTCCAACGCTTGGTGGTGTGTCCCTGCTCGTTGAGTTCATTTGCGACCTCGACGAGCGACTGCTGCTCGGCGTAGCCTGTGAAGATCGCGCGGACGAGCTCAGCTTCTTCGGGGATGATGTAGATGCCCTTCGATTCATCTTCTCTCTGTAGCCTATACCCGAGCGGCGGCGTCCCACCGACCCAGTAGCCCTTCTTCTTGGTCGCCGCGATCTTGTCTCGGATGCGCTCGCCCGAGACCTCCCGCTCAAACTGTGCGAAGCTCAGCAGCATGTTCATCGTGAGCCGCCCCATCGAGGTGCTCGTGTTAAACTGCTGCGTCACGGAGACGAACGAGACCTGCTTCTCGTCGAAAATCTCCATCATCTTCGCGAAGTCGCTCAGCGATCGGCTCAGCCGATCGACCTTGTAGACCACGACGACATCGATGCGCCCTTTGTCAATGTCGTCGAGCAGTTGCGTCAGGCCCGGGCGTTTCATCGTACCGCCGGAGAACCCGCCGTCGCTGTAGATCGTTTTGACCGATTCCCATCCCTCGTGCTTCTGGCTCTTGATGTAGTCGAAACCGGCTTCGAGCTGCGCGTCGAGCGAGTTGAACGCGAGTTCAAGACCTTCCTCATTGGACTTGCGGGTGTAGACGGCACAGCGGATGGTCTTCATCTGTCAACTCCTTACGCAGACTGCTTGATCTTCTTGAGGCCAAAGAATCGTGGCCCAGACCAGCGAGCCCCGGTGATCTCGCGGGCGATCTCGGACAGGCTGGCATACTCAGTGTCGCGGTATCGGAACCGCTTCCCATTGTCGAGCACGCGCACCTCGTGGCGGTGCCCGTGCCATGTGCGCACGAGTGTGGTGCCCTCGGGCAAGTTCAATGGTGATCGGTTCTTCGTTGGGCTTGATTCTCGCAGCCGTGACACGGGATCGGGAGCGTTGCGGATCGCGGCCTTGAGCAGACGCCGGGTCTCGGCGTCGAGGTTGCCGAGTGTCTTGGCTTGTAGGTGCCACGCGAGGCCGCGCACCAGCGCTTGCTTGAAGTGGGGCGGGTCACCCCGGATACCGATCTGGTTCCATTGATCCTGAAGCTGGGCGGTGGTCTGTTCACGGAGTGTGTCTAGTTCCATGGGTGTGTTCCTGTTGGAGCCCCTCGCACGCGGCCCCGGCGCTCGCGCATGTCGATGTTACCGTGTGCTCTACGCACATCAGCGACACCACGCTTGCTTGGTTGCCGGGGCCGGCGGCAGGGGCCGGTCGGGGTGCTGCGGGGATACGCCCGCGGTGTCACATGTAGCCATGGATCGCGGGTGAGTTCAAGTCGGATCGCGAGACTTCGCGGGATCTTTCTGGGGTTTCTGCACATTCCTGCGCATCATGCGCCACACCGCGATGTCATTGGGGCGAGTTCCCACTAAAATCGGATGCCGCGGCGTACGCGGGCTCGTGGCCCGCACCTCGCCGAGATGACGAAAGGAATCCGGACCACTGTTCTTGGCCCGCAGCGGGCCGACAAACCAATTGACGCGCGAGCGTCCGATGCTGCTCCACAGCAAACGACCAACCCGGGCCTTGGGCAACCAAGGTCCTTGAAAACACGGTTGCGGCATCTGGATCCGCGCTCCCGAAAGGGGGCGTCGGCCAGGTGCTATTCCGTGAACCCCTTGGTCGGGGTGCTGTGGGTGGCCGAAGGTCGGCGCCCTCTTTTTCTATCGATGGGTGATCACTCCGGCGGGGATCGGGCACGAGCGCGTTGCCGAAAGGAGTTCCCTATGCATGTCGTATCAATCCGCCTGCTCGCCGTTGTGGCGATGCTCATTGCCTTACTCAGCGTTGGTTGTTCCGGCACCCAGACTGTGGACACACCGGGTACCCCATCGAGCATTGGTACCCCGAACGATAAGGGTGGGCCACGCGAGTTGGTCCGACGGCTCAGCCAGATCGGGATCCCCGATTCGCTCAGTGGGCGCGGATGGGGACCGTCGCGGTCGGAAGACGGTCAATGGATTGCTATCCTGGTGCGAGATTTCCCGATCGATGAGTTACTCGAGAATGAAGTCTCGTGCTGGTTCGAATCAACCGACCAGAGCCGGATCCATCACCTCGAACTCAGCGCTGAGCTATACGCGCCTCGCTACTTCAAAGCGGATGTGATGGATCTCTTCAAGCTGGCGGTCCACGAGGTCTGCCCGAACCCACCGTCGGCGCTGCTTCGCTCGATTGATCGCAGATCGAGCTGGAGCGGTGACGGGTGGACGCTCGAAATCATCGATTACGACAATCGCACCAACGGGTATGAGGTCATGCTGCGATGGAAGGAGTAGGGCCACGAATAACGCAAATGCAACTCATGCGGTCCGATTGATCTGCATACCTCCGTGTCGCTTGATCCACTCTTCTGTACTCATCATTGGTGCAGGCCCTGCCCGGAAGCTGTTCTGCATACCGAACACGCGATCGAGTACGAAGAGCTCCTCGGGTAACTGCGCGAAGAACACTGCGCATCTGTTGTGTTCTTTTCCGGTCCCATCGGTGTGCGGTGCGGTGTGATAGACGCCGCCTCGATGATGTCGTACCGGGTAGGGATCCTGCTGGTATTGTGCACAGAACGCCCTCGCGCCCATACGCAGCATCTCGGCACGGAGATCATCTCGGCTCTCCCGTGCCGGGTGCAGGGCCTCGCCCTTTCGCCGCGCCATACCTCCGCCGAGCGACCGTGGCAGGTACTCGTCCCGCATCGCGATCGCTGGCATGCTGAGCACCTCCCAGCCCTCCTGCTTGAGCAGGTGTGCGGTCAGGTCGTCGATCGAGAGCCGCTGTGTCACCACAATGATCACGCCGTCGTGCTTGTCGTTGAGCCGCTGGTAGATGTTGCGATCGTACCAGCTGCGGATCTCGGCGCACTTGGCGGATTCTTCAGCTTGCTGTGGCGTTTGCGGATCGTCAATGATGATCATGTCTGCGCCTTTACCCGTGACAGCTCCTGACGGCGTCAGTGCCAGGCGAACGCCGCCCTGCGGCAGCTTCAGGCGACCGGGGCTCTCACTGACCCGCACATGCGGGAACAGCCCCCGGTACCGGTCATGCGTCATCAGCCGGTGCGCCTGATGATGATGCTCGTCAGCGAGACCGCGGTGGCCAGATATGCACAGGATTTTCTGGTCTGGTTGCACGCCGTGTATCCATGCAGGAAAGGCGATTGACGCGCACACCGATTTGAGCGAGCGCGGTGGCATGTTGATAATCAGCCGAGTGGTCTCGCGTCTCTGGCAGCGGGCGAGGGCTTCACCAAGCACATCGATTGACCAGTTGTGCTGGTAGCTGATACCAGGGTGCAGCAGCCGAAATGCCAGCTGCATGAACATCCGCGGATCGGTGCGATACATGTGCCGGATGGCTCTCGATTCAGCGCTGGTCATGGCTCGCCTCCGATGATTCGACATTGCCGCTCTGCTCGTATGTTCTCAGCAGCTGCTCGAACGCCTTGCGATCGGCCGCGTCGGGCTCAAAGCCGGCAATGCTCTGCTGGCTCACCATGAAGGGCAGCACCATCTTCATGGCGCGGAGATCACCCTTGAGTGCGTCGTTGACGAGTGACTTGAGCAGCACCTCTCGCTTAGAGATGCTGATCTGCTTTCCGCCCTCGGTGATCGTGATCTCCTTGCTCAGCTCAATGTCGAGCAGCTTCTCAAAGTCCTTGATCTTGCGGGGGCGGCCGTTGAGATTTCCGGACTGGCCAGGCTTCCACTGAGACTGCTTCGGTGGTTTCTTGTAGCCGACTTCGTACTCATGCTGATCAGTCATCTGACGCCTCCTCCGCGAGCTGGTTGTATGTGCGGCCGGTTGCTTCGTGGACCGCATCGTGACCGGTCCAGAGTTGCCAGCGCGTGATCGCAACATCGACATACCGCGGTGAGAGCTCAATGCCCACGCAGTGACGCTTGGTCTTCTCGCAGGCGATGAGCGTGGACCCGCTGCCGAGAAACGGATCGAGCACGATCTCACCGCGGCGTGAGCAATCAAGGATGGCGTCCTCGATGAGCCGCACATGCTTGATGGTCGGGTGGAGCTTGAGCGCGTCACCGTCCGGGTCGCCTTCAGCAGGATTGAGCGAGCGTACCGAGGGGTAGCTCCAGATGTTACTGCGTGTGCGGCCGTGCTCGCCGAGCTTGAAGTGGTTGCGGTGGGGGGCTTCACAGTGTTTGAATACGAATACCAGCTCGTGCTGGCTTCGGTAGAAGCTGCCCATGCCGGCTCGGTCCTTGACCCAGACGCAGAGATTCTTGAGTTCGCTGTAGTGAGCGTTGCCCGCGGCGAGCATCTCAGTCATGTGCCGCCAATCCATAAACAGGTAATGGATCGAGCCATGGACGCTGAATGCACACATCTGCTTCATCACCGACCCGAGGAATGCGGTGAACTCCTCCGGGCTCATCTCGCCAGAGCCCATCGCGAAGTCGCCGTGATCCTCCTTGCAGACCTGGCCGATCGACTTGGCGGGGAGGTTGTACGGCGGGTCGGTAAAAACCATAGCCGCGTGAGTGTCTCCGAGGATGCGGATGTACGAAGCAGGATCCGTGCTGTCAGCGCACAGGATCCGGTGTTCACCCAAGATCCAAAGGTCTCCCGGTTTGGTAACAGCAGTAACTGGAAGCCCCTCGGGGATTTCTTCTAAGTGATCCTGACCTGCGGGAGTGCCTTCATCTATAGAGAGTTCAAACTCCGAGATTCGCTGCTCGATTTCTCCGTAATCGAAGCCGATACACTCGATATCGAACTCCAGATCGAGATTCGAGAGCACTTTGAGGTGCTCGCCGAGCAGTTGGTCATCCCAAGTGCTGATCTCGGTGAGCCGGTTGTCCGCGATCATCAGGCCGCGGATCTGGGCGTCATCGAGATCGGTCACACGAACGGCTGGGACTTGCTCTAGACCGATGAACTTGCTTGCTTCGGTGCGTGCATGGCCGCAGATCAGCCGGTTGCTTTGATCGATGATCACCGGCATTCGGAAACCGAACGCCTTAATGCTCTCAGCGATCTGGCGGATCTGTTTCTTCGGGTGCACTCGGGGGTTACCTGGGTGAGGCTTGAGGTCGCTGACTCGGATCTGCTCGATCTGCAGGTGTGAGGTTGTCATGGCTAACTCCAAAGACGAACGGGTGCGCAACAACGCAGCCGCTAGGTACAGGCGGATCGGTGGACTGAGGGGCAACTGCGCATCGACGCAACAACACCCCGGCACACCGGTGAGAACAAGATGTCAGTTCTGAGTTCTGGTCGCCCGAGCCCCAAGGATTGGGCCATGCCAATCGCTTTGCTGATCGAGCCATGCCCGATCTGCGGGAACCTGCGGGGAATCACTCCCCGCTACGACCGAGCTGCCATGCAGCCGGCCGCGGCTAGACCGCTCGCCAGATCTTGTCTGCCGTGCCATGCACGGTGACCAAGGCGGGACGAGTAGACTGACTGAGTATACCCATTTACGAATGGGTGTGCGAGTGAATAGTTGGGGCATTGTCAGGTAGGATCCCTCTCTGCCTCCGCATATTCAGTTCAGACAGGAATCATTCGTCCCTATATCAATGGCATTGGATGTCCCCAGCTTCCGTTGCTCTCCTGCCATAATTTGTGGTACAAAGCATGGGGTCTGGTCACTCACCCACGGTTGGCGTTTAGTAGGTATACACTTCCGAAAAATCGAGAACTTGATGTCCGAGGAACGGGAGCAGAACGGCACGGTAAAGTAGAGGAGGGTCTCGACCCATGGCCATATCCCAAGCAGAGCCCCAACTCCTTGTAACAGAGGACGGGTACTTTAGCCCCGAGGAGGCGGCTGAGGCCATCGCCGGTCTTGATGCCAAGGGGAAGGCCATTGTTCGGAAGCTCGCCAGGTCTTATTGGGAGGAGCGGATGAACGGGCCAAACGCCGACTCGGAGCCCGACGACCTGCTTCAGGAAGCCATCGTCCGGACACTTTGTGGAACTCGGCGATGGCGGAGTTCCGTCACGATCATCAAGCACCTTGTCCGCACTATGGAGAGCATTTCTTGGGAGGCCCATAGAGCCAGGTCGGCGCAGCCCCATGGGTGGGCCAAAGATGCGGTTGAGGACATCGATCCCAGTGACCGGCCAGCCAGCCCGGGAACATCGGCCGTAATTGACGTTGTCATTGCGCGGGAAGAGATGGCGCAGGTCGAGAGCCTCTTGGAGCATGATCAGGAGGCACTTAAAGTGCTCCGCTGCCGTTCGATGGAGTTTTCGCCGTCCGAGACTTGCGAAAGGCTCGGAATGGAGAGATCGCGATACAACACAGTGAACAAACGTATTCGGCGGAAGCTTATCAAGTTGGCCAAGAGTAACAGAACTGAGGAAGGACAATGAACAAGAACGATGCGGGTCTCGTTGCCAAGAATCGAGCGATGTTCGTTGCGTTTCAGGAGTCCATCTTGGAGGCATCTGAAGACGAGTTACGTGAAGCATTTCGTGACGAAGGGCGCAACCTCGATGAAGAGGCCGCCTGCGCGCAGGGCGTAATTGAAAGAGCCTTCCAGCAAGCCGGGATCGCTCTGCCGAAAGCGGCGATGGTGAATCAACAGCATTTTGGTGACTTGCTGTCCGTCCTGCGGCGCAAAAAGAAGCTCACCGTAGCCGAGCTCGCGGTGCAGGCGGGCGTTCCATTGGAGGATGTGCAGCAGTCCGAGTCTGACAAGACCTTTATGCCGTCCTTGAGGACGTTGGCACGGCTGGAAGATTTTTTCAATCTGAAGGAACGAACACTCTCAATCCTCGCCGGGGCGATACGAGTTCAGAATGACGCAGTGGACTTCCACGAAAGGGTTGAACAATTCAGATGGGCAGCATTCTCCCGTGGCATGGGGAAGCTCAGCCGGGAAGAAAAGAAGCAGTTGAATGAGATCATCCGTTTCTTGTCGAACTACACGGAATGAGCGAATGAAGAACACCCCGATCGATCCATACACAGCGCATGATATCCAGGACATCGTTGGGCGTGTTCTGCGCGAGGTGAGCCCCGAGCCACCGATCAATACAGATGAAGTCTTGAATCGCCTGAATCTAGACCTTCACTATTTCAGCCTGACCGATCCAGGCTTGCGACAGGAGATGGTGCACCGAGTCAAAGTCGGAGCAATCGAACTAGCCGAGAAAGCTGCCGAATCTCTCTTCTCTGTCGCGGAGAAGGCACAAGTCTGGGGGCTGTGGCTTCCATGGAAAAAGGGATCGGGTGAAAAGACTCGCGGACGCGTCCTTATCAGCAACGAGGCACCGAAGCTCAAGCACAAGTGGATCAAGGCGCACGAGATTGGACACAGTCTCATCCCTCACCACAAGCGTTTCTTGTTCGGTGATCCCGAAGCGAATCTGAATCCGGCCTGTCTCGAACAGCTCGAACGCGAGGCGAACTATGCCGCGGGACAGCTTAACTTCATGCAGGGTCGCTTTGTCGAAGAGGCCAACGACCACGAGCGAACTATCAAGTCCATCCAGACGCTTGCCAAGACATTCAAAAACTCGCTTCCATCGACACTGTGGCGTTTCATTGAAGAAGCTCACAAGGGTGAACCGCTAGTCGGCTTAGTGACGGCTCTGCCGCACGACAGAACAGCAGCAGAGCCTTGTCGATACTGCATTGAGTCACCGGTGTTCCGGGAACGCTTTGGCAAGGTGTCAGAAGAAGAGCTGATTGATGTCTTGCGTAGTTACTGCCGATATGACCGACGAAAGGGGCCGCTCGGAAGTGCCGAGGTGCGTCTCGAAGATGCAAACGGGCAGCAACATAACTTTCACTTCGAGACCTGGGCGAGCCCTTACGACGTGCTCACCATCGGCGTTTATGCCGGACCTGTACGGTCTTCGATCGTCATGCCGTGAGCGTCATTCCTCTTGATGTAATTTCGTCGGGCTGGATGTCTGCGGTGAGGGTTCTCCACAGCATGGGAATGTGAGCAGGCTGACCTGATGCCATGGTGGCTCGGGGAGCCGACACAGCACCGCGACGAGATGATCGAGATCACACTCCCTGATCCGGAACTAGAGCTCATCTGGCGCGGCCAGCCTCAAGGAGACCCAGCCATGGGCTACGCATTGACGATCGACGACAACCGCTTCCAATCCGACGACCCGATTCTGACCGGTCGGCAGCTCCTGCAGCTCACGGGCCTTGTCCCCATCGAAGAGCACAAGGTGTTCTTTTTCGGTCCCGGACGCCAGCTAGAAGACATCGACCTCGAGGAGACGATCGACCTCAGGGAGCCGGGCCGCGAGCACTTCATCAGCTTCCGAACTGACCGGGCCTTCGACTTCGAACTCGACGGTCAGAAACAGCCTTGGGGAAACGAGAGGATCTCCGAGACTAGTCTTCGTCGCCTTGCCGGAGTCGGCGACGAGTACCGGGTCTGGCAGGAGCGTCGCAACGAAGAGGACCTGCTCCTTGATCCCGGCCAGTGCGTTTCGCTCGAGCCCCGCGGCGTTGAGCGGTTCTACACCGGACGAGAGGACACGAATGCTGGCCGTGCGACTATCCTCCCGCAGATGGACCAGCGGTACCTGAGTGACCGCGACATGGACCCGGAGCCGGTCATTGATAGCGACAAGAAGGGCGTTGTGTTTCGCGGTTTCGAGCTACCGACCGGGAAGTTCGACCACGACCATACCGACATCTTGATCGTGCTCCCCGCATCCTATCCCGATGCCGCCCCCGACATGTTCTTCTGTTTCCCCTGGATCAAGATCTCAGGAGTCGATGGCTGGCCGAAGGCGGCGGACCAAACATTCCAGTTCGCAGGACGCGGTTGGCAGCGATGGAGCAGGCATAACAACGAGTGGCGTGCTGGTACCGATGGCATACACACGATGCTGCGGCGTGTCAATGCTGCCCTGCGGGATGCGTCGTGAGTTGCCGCGTCACACTGCTGGACAAGCATGCTGAGAGACTCCGCGATCTCGTTCTTCCCGCGACCGGTGAAGAGGGGGCTGCGTACGGGCTCTTCCGTGTCGCGGAGCATGAGGATCCTTGGTCGGAAGTGCCCGTGAACCGTTTCCTTCTGCGGGAAGTGATTTCGATCGATCCGGGCGATGTCGTCTCACGGTCAGCGGACCACATCCGCACCCGGACCCGGACCTTCGCTCATGTGTTGCGGCGTGCCGCCGAGACCGGATGCGTGCCCGCCTTCATCCACGGCCACCCCGGTGGGTATGACCAGTTCTCGGTCCAAGATGATACCTACGAACCCGCACTCGTCGAGATGGCTCAGAATAGAAACGGTCGTGATGCGAGACTCTTGAGCATAGTGTTCACAGGCAATCAGAAGATCTTTGGGCGTGTCTGGATAACTCCAGATTCAGCCCTTCCCCTTGACTCTGTCATTGTCGTGGGCGAGATGTTTGAGACCCACGGTGAACCCGGACACAAGGAGGACGAGGTTTTCCATCGTCAGGCACTCGCATTTGGACCCGCCTTCGCCCAAGCCCTAGGCGAACTGAGGATCGGAATCGTCGGATGTGGAGCTACGGGGAGTGCGGTCGCGACTCTGCTTGCTCGCCTCGGTGCCCGCCGCATCCTGCTGATCGACAAGGACACCGTGGAGACCACCAACCTGAGCCGGCTCCATGGTGCGACGCGGTCGGATGTTGGCAGACCCAAGACAGAGGTGCTCCGCGATCACCTGATCGCGATGGGCCTGAACGCTGATGTGCGTGCGTTCGACAGGTGGGCAGGAGCTGCCCGCGGTGTCATCACGGCCTGCGATCTCGTATTCGGATGCACTGATGATCACGATGGCCGGCTGTTTCTAAATCGCCTCGCCTATTTTTACTTGACACCCTTGATCGATGTTGGTATTGGCATCGATACGGATGATCGTAGTCGGATCACACACGCCGAGAGTCGCATCACGGTCGTCTCGCCGGGATCACGGTGCCTGCTCTGCCGCGGAGTCGTTGACCAGACACGAGCACGAGAAGATGACCTCCTGCGTCGTGACCCCGAGGAGTACGCCCGTCTACGGGCGGAAGGAGAGTCGTATATTAGGGGAGGCGGTTTGCCCAACCCCGCCGTGGTCACGTTCACGACAGGCGTCGCCTGCCTTGCGGTTGATGAATTGACCCACCGGCTCACCGGGTATCGACGTTCCGGTTCGATTCCTCACCGGGTCATCAAGCATCACATCGTTGAAGACAAACGCCCTGGACCGCGTGACCGGCTCTGCACGATCTGCCGTGACGGCCAGTACTGGGGACTCGGTGACATGCAACCATTTCTCGACCGCGTGGGGTAATGTATGAGACCATTGATTCTGAAATTCCTCGTTGCACTCCGCATCATTCCTCGCCCGGACCTCACCGCTCGGTCACAACCGACGCATCCCAATCCGGAAGAGTTGCCTCCCGGACGCCTAGTCGTCGTTCGCAATGGCGATCTCGAGAAGTGGACCTGCTTCCAATGCCCAGGGGGATGCGGCGAGAAGATCATGCTCTCGATGTCAAAGAGCCGACGCCCTCGGTGGAAGACCGTCGTTGACTGGCTCGGCCGCCCAACCGTGGAGCCGTCTATTCGCCAAGTGAACGAGTGCCGATGCCATTTCTGGGTCAGGGAAGGCCGTGTAGACTGGTGTGCCGATTCAGGAAGAGGTCGCTCTTAGTCGGAGGCGCCAGAGTGACCTGCCTCCGACACTCGTACCAAAGCGGTAGGCCAGCAGATTGTGACATTCACCCATAAGGCGAGTATCACGCCGCTGACCAATGTTTCGGCTTCACTTTAATCACCAGATACTGCAGCAGTAGATCGCCATCGGCATGTTGCCGTCAGAACGTGAGTTTGCTTTCATCAGAGCATCGTCTATTACCTGGCCCATGGCTCAAAAATGAGTCGCCGACTTGGTCCAGTGGCGCTGCTTTACATAATCGCTTCTTCTCGGGCGCACCCATGGATCGTCACGAGATCGATTGTGGCTAGCAGCATCTCCTGAGACAAACAAGTTTGACTTTTTCAACCAGTGTGGAGATGGGGTTCAGTTGAGGTGATTGACAGCTGAAGTCCATTAGAAATCGAGAAGCTTGGCTGTCGTAGAATCTCAAGTTTGTAGCGAACAAATACTAGCGGCGACGGCGAGTTGCCACGAGGCCAGCGATGCCTGCGAGTGCAGCGGTTGTCGGGGCTGGGACGACATTGACAAGGAGGCCACTGCCTGTAGTCGCGTTCACGATTGATGCCCCATCAGTGAACGTGTCCGAGGAGAAGTCGATCGTAAACGAGCCCAGGTCAAAGGTCTCTGGGATCGTGAGCGTAAAGGTCAAGATCGTGCCAGTGGTGAAGTACTCGCCAAAGCTGTCGGATACATTTTCGAACGCGACGTCGATGTCCCCAGAATGGAAGGGATCGCTGAACGTATCCACATCAATGGTGCCGCTTGAGTTGAGGCTTGGACTGCTGTAATCGTCGGTACCGCCGGTGGTGAATGGCGTGCTCCAGTCGTACCAGCCCGTGTCGTACTCGAGGTTTGAGACGCTGAAGACGAGGCGGAACAGAGCAAAGTCTGCCCGCGTGCCAGCCGATCCATCGAGCAATACGGCACCGCTGAACGAATCGCCAGCATTGATCGTAAGCGAACTGGATTGAGTATCGCCATCCAACCCGACAACGCTGCCGACGTAGTCGGCGGACGCAGGCGTGGCGGCGGCGAGAGTGACGACAAGTCCAGCGGCAATTTTCATATCGGATATCTCACTGTGCTGAGACCACCTGTGCGGTCGGGGAACTCCAACTGGAATCTGCCACGAGATCTCGGACCCGGCCAGCAAAATCAGTCCTTAGTCGTCCAATTGACCCTCGTGATCACGGTCAGCGAGCGGATCTCTTAGCGTATCCCCCTTCGTGTTGACTGATCCGTGCGAGACTGTTGGCCCGACTCCAGACAAGGCCACAGATCTGAGTTGGCAACACAAGTGTCTGCCGTTATTAAGTTTGCGCACTCAATCATGAAGGTTGCGCATGGAACGCGGGTTGACTCGCCATCAGAGGTTCTTCAAGTTTCACGGTTTGGGGCTTTGGAGTCGGGATTTAGTAGGAAGAGGGTTCCATTATGGCGAGACTTGCGTTACGCTGCATGCTAACGCTGGAGTGGGGATCACTCGCATTTTACAGTTCCGTGGAGATGAGAGCCGTGAGTAATGGACTTTCTCGCTTGATCAGTGCGCCTATGGCAAAGTTCCTTTCTGTGCTTGCTTTCGCGTCTACGGCTCTCGCACAACCCGACCTTGTTGTCACAAACATCGTGCCTCCAGCCACGGGTACCGAGGGCGGCGTGGTCGAGTTGAGCTGGACGGTCACCAATCAGGGCGACGCCGCAGTGAACGGCGACTGGTCGGACAGCGTCTTCCTTTCGATAGACCAGGTGCTGTCTGGCGACGACAACTTCCGAGGCGCAGAGCAGCAGAGCCGCACGCTGGCTCCCGGCGAGTCGTACACGGTCACGCGGTCGGTTGAGCTTCCAGTCGGGCTGTTTGGAGACCTGTTCTTCATCATTGATACAGACTCAGGCGACAACATCACCGAGGGGGATGGTGAAACGAACAACGCTGAGGCTGCGGACACAGCGACCGTTATTGAAGGCAGCTTCCCCGACTTGGTGGTGGAGATTTTGGAGGTGCCTGAGTCTGGCCTGAGCGGTGAGATCCCTACGGGCCAACTCCGGTGGCGCGTGACGAACGTGGGCGGGACGACGGCGGTGGCGACGACAACGCGGCGTGATCGCATCTCGATCAGCCTCGACGACCAGGTGGGCGATGACATCACGGTGGACGAGATCAACATGCCCTCGTCGCTCGCGCCGGGCGAGAGCTACGAGCGGTCGGCGAGTAGCAGCAACATCCGTCTGCCATACAACATCAATGGTGAGGTGCGGTGGCGGATCTTGACGGATGCATATGCGGCGTTTGATGAGGGCGACGCCGGTGGCGAGGACAACAACGACGCCTTCAGCGACCCGTACTCGGTGCAGGGCGGCGATGCGCAGATCGCCGATTTTGTCGCGCCGGACCTGGTGTCGCCGGGCACGCGGACGACGCTGACATGGAGGTCGACGAACCCGGGTCCCGGGACGATAGCCAACGTGTATTACTCAATGTGGCTGTCGGTCGATGAGATCGGTGGAAACGGTGAGCCGGGTGAGCGTGTGGTCTTTACGGATCAGTACTTCACGGGCGAGCTCGATCCCGGTGACAGCGAGAACGAGTCGCGGACATACGATATTCCCTCCGATGTGGTCGACGGCGACTACTTCTTTGTGCTCGTCGCAGACCCTCAGGACGAGATCGACGAGACCGTCAGCCCCGAGGGTGAGAGCAACAACGTCTTTGCGCGTGCGGTGGGCGTGGACTCGAATGTCTTCCCCGACTTGGTGGTGGAGATTTTGGAGGTGCCTGAGTCTGGCCTGAGCGGTGAGATCCCTACGGGCCAACTCCGGTGGCGCGTGACGAACGTGGGCGGGACGACGGCGGTGGCGACGACAACGCGGCGTGATCGCATCTCGATCAGCCTCGACGACCAGGTGGGCGATGACATCACGGTGGACGAGATCAACATGCCCTCGTCGCTCGCGCCGGGCGAGAGCTACGAGCGGTCGGCGAGTAGCAGCAACATCCGTCTGCCATACAACATCAATGGTGAGGTGCGGTGGCGGATCTTGACGGATGCATATGCGGCGTTTGATGAGGGCGACGCCGGTGGCGAGGACAACAACGACGCCTTCAGCGACCCGTACTCGGTGCAGGGCGGCGATGCGCAGATCGCCGATTTTGTCGCGCCGGACCTGGTGTCGCCGGGCACGCGGACGACGCTGACATGGAGGTCGACGAACCCGGGTCCCGGGACGATAGCCAACGTGTATTACTCAATGTGGCTGTCGGTCGATGAGATCGGTGGAAACGGTGAGCCGGGTGAGCGTGTGGTCTTTACGGATCAGTACTTCACGGGCGAGCTCGATCCCGGTGACAGCGAGAACGAGTCGCGGACATACGATATTCCCTCCGATGTGGTCGACGGCGACTACTTCTTTGTGCTCGTCGCAGACCCTCAGGACGAGATCGACGAGACCGTCAGCCCCGAGGGTGAGAGCAACAACGTCTTTGCGCGTGCGGTGGGCGTGGACTCGAATGTCTTCCCCGACTTGGTGGTGGAGATTTTGGAGGTGCCTGAGTCTGGCCTGAGCGGTGAGATCCCTACGGGCCAACTCCGGTGGCGCGTGACGAACGTGGGCGGGACGACGGCGGTGGCGACGACAACGCGGCGTGATCGCATCTCGATCAGCCTCGACGACCAGGTGGGCGATGACATCACGGTGGACGAGATCAACATGCCCTCGTCGCTCGCGCCGGGCGAGAGCTACGAGCGGTCGGCGAGTAGCAGCAACATCCGTCTGCCATACAACATCAATGGTGAGGTGCGGTGGCGGATCTTGACGGATGCATATGCGGCGTTTGATGAGGGCGACGCCGGTGGCGAGGACAACAACGACGCCTTCAGCGACCCGTACTCGGTGCAGGGCGGCGATGCGCAGATCGCCGATTTTGTCGCGCCGGACCTGGTGTCGCCGGGCACGCGGACGACGCTGACATGGAGGTCGACGAACCCGGGTCCCGGGACGATAGCCAACGTGTATTACTCAATGTGGCTGTCGGTCGATGAGATCGGTGGAAACGGTGAGCCGGGTGAGCGTGTGGTCTTTACGGATCAGTACTTCACGGGCGAGCTCGATCCCGGTGACAGCGAGAACGAGTCGCGGACATACGATATTCCCTCCGATGTGGTCGACGGCGACTACTTCTTTGTGCTCGTCGCAGACCCTCAGGACGAGATCGACGAGACCGTCAGCCCCGAGGGTGAGAGCAACAACGTCTTTGCGCGTGCGGTGGGCGTGGACTCGAATGTCTTCCCCGACTTGGTGGTGGAGATTTTGGAGGTGCCTGAGTCTGGCCTGAGCGGTGAGATCCCTACGGGCCAACTCCGGTGGCGCGTGACGAACGTGGGCGGGACGACGGCGGTGGCGACGACAACGCGGCGTGATCGCATCTCGATCAGCCTCGACGACCAGGTGGGCGATGACATCACGGTGGACGAGATCAACATGCCCTCGTCGCTCGCGCCGGGCGAGAGCTACGAGCGGTCGGCGAGTAGCAGCAACATCCGTCTGCCATACAACATCAATGGTGAGGTGCGGTGGCGGATCTTGACGGATGCATATGCGGCGTTTGATGAGGGCGACGCCGGTGGCGAGGACAACAACGACGCCTTCAGCGACCCGTACTCGGTGCAGGGCGGCGATGCGCAGATCGCCGATTTTGTCGCGCCGGACCTGGTGTCGCCGGGCACGCGGACGACGCTGACATGGAGGTCGACGAACCCGGGTCCCGGGACGATAGCCAACGTGTATTACTCAATGTGGCTGTCGGTCGATGAGATCGGTGGAAACGGTGAGCCGGGTGAGCGTGTGGTCTTTACGGATCAGTACTTCACGGGCGAGCTCGATCCCGGTGACAGCGAGAACGAGTCGCGGACATACGATATTCCCTCCGATGTGGTCGACGGCGACTACTTCTTTGTGCTCGTCGCAGACCCTCAGGACGAGATCGACGAGACCGTCAGCCCCGAGGGTGAGAGCAACAACGTCTTTGCGACAAGACCCCAAGCAGCAGACTTGATTGTCGCTGACATCGTGATCCCCTCTGGCGTCCGAATTGGTGACGAAATCCAACTCTCGTGGACGCTTCAGAACGCTGGCGACCGAGTGGCTACTGGGCCATGGACTGATGAAATCATCTTCTCGACCAATGAGATTGCAGGAGATAGCGACGATGTCGTGTTTGACACGCTGGCATTCCCCAGCTTGCTGAACCCCGGTCAACAAATTACGCGAGGTCGATCCTTCATCGTTCCTTCGTCTGCAGCCGGAACCGAGTTCGTGATCATACGCACGGATAGTGGAAACACAGTTCAAGAACGCCGCGAGGACAACAACGACCGTTCGGAATCGTTTATCCCGACTGGACCTGACCTTTTCGTCGCAGCCGCAAGCCTTGCACAGAGCTCCATTTCGCTTCTTGACCAGTTGGAAGTTGGCTGGGATAGTGGAAATCAAGACACTGCGGCGGCGCTCGCTCCGTGGGTTGAGCGGGTATATCTGTCATCAGATCCAGCATTCAGCCCCGGCACTGATCTTCTCCTTGGGACATTCGAGGCCACGATCAACCTCTTGCCTGCGACCCAGGCTCAAAGATCGTTGAGCCTCACGCTTCCACAGGACGGCTCGCTTGCGCCGGGGAACTACTTCGTCTTCATTGATCTCGACAGCGAGGGGCAGGTTGTCGAGACAGCAGAGGGTAACAACACCTCTGAGCCACTTGTCATCACTATCACGGAGGCAATCTCGCCGAACTTAGTCGCGAGCATGGTTTCCGGGCCTAGCAAGGTGCCGGCCGGTGGCATGGCAGATGTGACCTGGAGTGTGATGAATACCGGTAATAGCTCAACTGTCGGAACTTGGGTTGACTCGGTTAGGCTCTCGCTCGACGCCGCCATTGGCGGAGACATTGAGTTGGGCAGAGTGACTCTGGATCAGTCACTTGCGCCTGGAGAGAGCTATACCGAGACGCTCACAGTCACAGTTCCCCAGGAGTTTGCTGGCACGCGTCGCTTCGTTCTCGCTACTGATGCCGATGACGACCAGGTTGAGTTCAATGGAGAAACCGACAACGTTGTCATCGCGGATCAGCCGGTCGAAGTTCGTCTCCCCGATATTCTTGCGTCCACTTTCGAGGCGCCCTCATCTGCCATCGGTGGTTCCGATGTCCAACTCCGCTGGGTTGGTGTGAATGCGGGTGGTGCCGATGCCGTTGGCCCGTGGGTCGATCGTATCTATGTTTCCACAAACTCAACACTCGATAGTGGTGACACCCTGATTGAAGAGTTTGCATTCGGCGACACACTGGTTGCGGGATCAAGCTACGAGCGAATCGTGTCGGTAACAATCCCGGAGAACTTGCCGGGAAACAGAAACTTGCTACTTGTGTTAGATGCAACCAATGCAGTACCAGAGATGGCAGGAGAGACAAACAATCTTGAGTCTTCGCCAATCGAGATTCGCCAGCCTCCAACGCCTGATCTCGTCATTGTTTCTGTAATGCCACCGTCTAACGGCGTGCTTTCTGGATCTCTGACCGAGGTTACTTTCGATGTACGCAATGATGGGACTGGGGCCACGACCGTCCCTACATGGACAGACGAGGTGTACCTTTCGCTCGATTCCAACTTCGATGCCAGCGACACACGAATTGGAACCATGACTAACCCATTGTTCCTCCCACCGGGGCAAAGCTATCGCCAGCGGGTACAGTTCACACTCCCGTCTGATCAGGCAGGGCAGTTCTGGATCATCGCTCGTGCTGACCGTTCGAATCAAGTTGCTGAGAGCAACGAGTCGAACAACTTGGCTGTAGCCGGACCGTTCACGGTCGAGCTCGAGCCCCAGCCTGACTTGCAGGTCTCGTCTGTTAATGCCCCGTCGCTTGCCTTTTCCGGCGAGCCGCTGTCGGTGACATGGACCGAGGTCAACAGCACGGACCTCCCCGGCACGGGTGGCCCGACTGACGCTTCTAACTGGTCGTCACGGATTTTCCTTTCCGATAACCAATCCGCCAGCATCACACCCGGTGATACTCAAATCGGCACCGTGTCGTCCGGTCAGGGCTCGCCGCTGGCTCCCGGTGCTTCCTTTACGCTGACCCGTGAGGTCACGCTGCCAACGATCATCAGTGGCGACTTCTTCATCAAGGTCGAAGCGGACTCGAATGACCGCGTGAGCGAGTTCGGCTTCGAGGGCAACAACATCGGCGTGAGTGACGAAACCGTATCAATCACGCAGACGCCACCGGTAGACCTTGTCGCCACGGCGCTGAGCGCGACGGGAGAAGCCCTCCCAGGGCATGCCGTCACATTGAACTACGAGGCGGCGAACTTCGGTGCTCCTCCGCAGTCGTCCATCTCTTGGGTTGATGCGATCTACCTGTCGGCAGACGGTACGTTTGATCCTGAAACGGACACGCGTATCGCGACGGTCAATCGTTCAGCCAACCAGTCCGACATAGAGCCGTACGCTCCGACAACGACCGCCCGTCTGGACAACGATCTCCCGGCCGGCTCATACACCCTCTTCGTTCGCGTGGATGACGACAACACCATCTTCGAGGGCACTGACGGTGAAGCTAACAATGTCTTCCAGGCGGGCACGGCCCTAGTCGTAGAAGCCCGCTTTGCCGATCTCCAGCCCGTCCTGACCGGGCCCACAGGGGAAGCCTTCCCACCCGGCCGCACGGTCGACATCTCGTGGATCGTCACCAACCAGGGTGACGCGATCACACCCGTTGACTCGTGGTTCGATGCTGTCCTGTTCTCAACGGATGACGTTGTCGATACCTCGGACCAGACGCTTGCCAGCGTGGACCGCAGCGGCGTGCTGCCTATCGGTGCCAACTACAGCCGGGAGGCCGCAGTCGAACTTCCGCTCGCTGAACCGGGCTCGTACTTCCTGATCCTCGTCTCCGACCGCGGCGACGCGGTGTTCGAGGGGCCCGGCGATACCGAGTCCAACACCTCGATCATCCCGATCGAGATCAGTGATGTGGCCGCCGACCTCGTCGCCTCCAGCGCCAACAGCCCGAGCACCGGCATTGCCAGTCGACCCATAACTGTCACATGGACGGTGACCAACCAAGGCCCCGCCGACACCAACCGCACGACATGGATCGACATCGTCGAAATCGCTCCAGAGGACTCCCCGACAAGCGTCATCGCCTCGGCAACCAGTCCGCACGAGGGCGTTCTCGCTCCAACCGGCTCCTACAGCGGCTCAGCCAACGTCACCCTGCCCATCTCGGCTCAGGGCAACTTCATTGCTCGTGTCCGCACCGACTCGCTCGACCGCGTCTTCGAGCAAAGCGAGGCCAACAACGAGTCCATGACGACGGCATTCACAGTAACGCTCCCAGATGACGATGGCGATGGCGAGCCCGACATCGCGAATCTTGTCGCGGCCGCACCGACGGGGCCCTCGATGGCCCAGACCGGCGACAGCATCACCGTTTCCTGGTCCGTCTCCAACACCGGCGACGGCACGACCTCCGCGAACCAGTGGACCGACACCGTCTTCCTCTCGACCGATGCCATGCTTAGCGGAGAGGACATCACGCTCGGCTCCCGCAGCCGTATCGGTGCCCTCAACTCTGGCTCTTCCTACAACGCCTCGATCAACGTGACGATCCCCGGATCGGTCGTTCCGGGTGATTACTTCTTCATTGTCCAGACCGACACCGGGGCAACAGTCTTTGAAAATGGTCTGACTGCTGACAACATCGCGACCACCTCGGTCACGGTCAACCCCTTCGCCGCTCCAAACCTCGTCGCTGTCGCCGTCTCGACCGACTCCGAGATCGCCACCGGCCAGTTCCTCGAAATCACCTGGTCCGCCCGCAACGACGGCGAGGGCGCTCCGCGCGAAACGAACTGGTCCGACGCCGTCTGGCTCTCCCGCGACCAGTTCCTCGGCGGCAACGACATCCGCCTCGGCTTGCTCACCCGCTCCGGCACGCTCGCCCCCGGCGAGACCTACGAGCAGACCACCAGCTTCCGCGTCCCCTCCGGCATCGCCGGCCCTTACTTCGTGCTCGCCCAGATCGACGGCGGTTCCCGCGTCAACGAGGACGGCCGCGAGGACGACAACATCGTCGCCGGATTCTCGCTCATTGATGTGACCATCCCAGACCCGGCCGACCTCGTTGTGGCCAGCGTCTCGCCGCCCTCCATGGCGATGCTCGGCGAGCAGGCTACCTTCACCTGGGAGGTCGCCAACGCCGATGACGCCGCCTCGCTCGTTACCGGCTCGTGGGAAGACTCGGTCTTCCTCTCCGAGGACGAGGTCTGGGACATCGACGATGCCTTCATAGGCCGCGTCACGACCTCGGCCGCCTCGCCGCTCGATCCCGGCATGAGTGTGACCGGCTCGATCACCGCTCCGGTCCCCGGCGTACGCCCGGGCGAGTACTTCGTCATCGTCCGCTCCGACTCGCGGAACCTCATCCCCGAGACCGACGACCTGAACAACGACGGCGTCTCCGTCGGCACGGTTAGCGTCGAAGCCACGCCGCTGACACTCGGCGTGCCGTTCGCTGGTGAGTTCCGATCCGGCGTCGACCGCTACTTCCAGGTCGATGTGCCCGCGGGTGAGACGCTGCGGTTCACGTACAGCCACGACGATCCGAACGCGTTCACCGAGTTATACGTGGCATTCGAGCGAGTGCCGATGATCGGCGATTTCGATTTTATCTATTCCTCGCCTGGCACCTCATCACAGCAAGTGGCTGTTCCATCTTCTCAGTCAGGAACATATTTTGCAGTCGCTAGAACTTCGCAGGCGTCATCGGCGGGCGGCGGGACCATTTTGGTTGAGACAGTGCCCTTTTCCTTTGCAAGTGTCTTCCCAGAATCGCCTGGAGCATCTGTCGTTACATTTATTATTGAAGGCGGTCGGTTGACCGAGCTCGATCAGATACACGCTGAAATCACCGGCAGCACAGAGTTGATCACGCCTCTATCTGTATCCACATTTGACAATGCGCTCGTCGCAGTAGTTTTTGATCTTACTGGCCTTGATGGCGAGGAAGTGCACATCGCAGGCTCTTCTGCCAATGGGGCATCCGCATCCACAGTTCCACTTCAGGTTGATCGCGCAAGGCACGGACCAATAGATGTTCGCCTTGAGGGACTTGTTGCTACAAGGCCGGGCGATAGCCTTAGTGGATTGGCAACTGCAACCAATTTCGGCAATGTAGATCTTCTCGGCTATGAGCTAGAGGTCATTGTAAATGCAGAAGCCTTGCGGTCTGGTTCTATTCAGATTGAAAGCGAGATAGTTGACTTCGAACTAGACACCAGTGGATCAATGAGGATTGCGAGAGCGAGCTTCACTAGCCCGCTGGTCGGTGGCCGACAATTGGTTCGGTATGAACTGAACACATCTTCGTCTGCTCCCGACGTCATGAATATCGCCACCATGGCCACGCCATTGAGTGGGCAAGACATCGCCGACAGATACTTCCTCTCAAACTACGAGAACTACCTCGATGCGATTGAGTCTGCTTCGCCAATTATTGAGATGCTACCCGAGTCTTCAAGAAGGTCGGTGCGCAACGCTATTTTCTTGGATGTAAGAGATGAAATTGCGGCCGCCCTAGATCGCGCCTTACCTGCAGCATACATTACACAGCTAGATCAAAGGCTTGGGCGGCAGGATGGCCGGTCATCAAGTCGCGGTCTGTTTCCTCCACGAATTGGTCCCAGTGACTCCGGCGGTATGTTTTGCAGCCCCGCATGGGTTGAGGCGGTCGCCGATATACGGATTGAGCTATGCGAAACTGTGTTTTCAGCAGGCAGCTGTGGCATTGGTGGAAGAAGGCTCATCAACGAACTAATCGATCTCGGCCTGGATGAATTGTGCGACTTATTGGTTGGAAGATTTTGCGAAGTCTTTGTTGGGGATGACCTACTCAATATGTTTGAATGTTGCGTCAATCCATGCGCTGAAGGCTGCGATTTTCCGCCTCGTGGATTGCGCTGTCCATTTGACGATTTTATTGCGGAATGCACAGAATCTGGCCCCTTTGATACAAATTTTGACGGCAAAGATGATGTGTATGTGCGGTGCTACTTGGAGCCGCTTCCCGATCTGTTGATAGACCTTGGTTTTCCACCGACTCGACCCGTTGTGATCGAAATACCGATCCAAAACTGCGTGCCGCTTCCCAGAGCGACTGACCCCAATGAACTGGTTGGACCAGAAGGGGTAGGGCAAGAGCAATGGGTTCGAGGGGATTTGAGTCATTTCTATCGCGCATACTTCGAGAACTTGCCGGCGGCAACCGCACCTGCTGGCACAGTCTCCGTTTCAGTTCCCCTTCCTGAGTCAGCTGCTAGCGGCAGTGTTCGACTGTCAAACATCGGTTTCGGCGATCTGGTATTGGAAGTCCCCAGCAACCGCATCACGCTTCAGGACTCGATCAACACGATGAGCCCGCAGGGCACGCCGCTTCGCGTGGACGTCTTCGGTGGCGTCAATCCGTCAACCGACCCGCCGGTCGCGTTTTGGGTCCTTCAGGCGATCGATGAATCCACTGGCGAACCGCCGCTCGATCCGTTCAACGGATTCTTGCCGCCGAACGATCCGGAGACCGGTTCGGGCGAGGGCTTCATCGACTTCTCGCTCCGCCCCGCTCCCGGCGTGGTTACGGGCGACGTGATCGAACTCCAAGCCGAGATCATCTTCGACAACGAGGAGCCGATCCTCACCAACACCGTCTTCAACACCATCGATGCCGACGCTCCCATCAGCACGCTCGGCGCTCTGCCGCTCGCGACGCTGAACCCAGAAATCCCGCTGACCTTCAGCGGTACGGATCCGGCGGGCTCAGGCCTGCTCGGCGTCCAGGTGCTCGTGAGCGAGGACAACGGACCACTCACCGTCTTCGTCCCAAGCACGCAAGACGGCGCCGCCGTCTTTGAGGGCGAGGCCGGGCGGGTCTACCGCTTCGTGAGCCAAGCGATCGACGCCGCGGGCAACGTCGAGGCCATCGCGACCGCCCCGAGCGCCGTCGTCGCTGTGCCCACGCTCGAACTCGCGGTGGAGAGCGATACGGGCGTCATCGGCGACGGTGTGACCATCGACCGCACGCCAACCTTCGAAGTTGTGTCTGTGCCCTTCTCGGCCGTGCCGATCACCATCAACGGCCCGACCAGCCTCGCGGGCACGATCTTCACCGACGCCCGCGGCCGGGGTTCGTACACCGTTCCGAGCGGCAACGGTCTTCTGGACGGCATCTATGCAGTTGCAACCGACAACGCCGGCGTGATCGTCGAGACGATGATTCAGGTGGACTCGTCGAGCGAGGTCGATACGTGGTCCACACTGGCCATGCACGGCAGTGTCGGCGAAGCGGGCATCCCGGTATCGTCGGCCGGCACGACCACCGAGCCCCGAGCGAGCGGCATCTCCCGGATCGAGGTGGCTTTCACGGCCCCGATCGACCCGGCGACGTTCTCGCCGTCCTCGGTCGTAGTCTCGGGTCTCGACGCCGCGAACGCGCCCGTGAATCTCTCGGGCGTAACGGTCTCCACTGCCGTCGAAGGCTCCGGAGACCGAGGCGTCATCACGTTCTCGCCGCAGTTGCCAGATGTCGCCCGTTACTGCATCACGCTTGATGGTGTGCAGGATGAGGGGGGCAACCCGGTCACCGGCGAGACCCGCGTGTCGCTCATCGCCTTGCGTGGTGATGTCAACGGCGATCGTCGGGTGAACGGTGCTGATGTCACGTTCGTGCGGGCAATCCGCGATCAGCTCAGCGGCGCGACAATCGATCCGGAGGATCCGCAGCAGATCCGTGCGGATGTCCAGACCGACGGGCGAGTGAACGGGGCCGATGTCTCCTTCGCGCGGTCGTTCAACGGGAACGATGCTCGTCTGATCGGCGATCCGTGTCCGCAGCCACTCGGGACGAAGCTTGCCGCGGCCGACGCAGCCGAGCAGGACCTCCGAGCAGACGGTGCCTCAGGTCGCATCCGAGGCGGCTTGGCTCCGACCAAGGCTGGAACCGATGGTGCTACTGAACCGTCGAATCCGAGGCTTGATCCGAGCCGCTGGCAGGACATCGACACGCCCTTTCTCCCGGCTGGGGTTGTGGTCCGCCTTGATCCGGAACGGTTCGTCGTTGGGTCTGCCGGGACCGCCCCAGACCCGCTTCATAGCTTGATGAACATTGGCCTGGATCCATCTGCAGTTGAACTCTTGGGCTATGAAGGCTGGATCGTGATCGAAGCCGAGTCGTCCATCGAGGCGAGTCGTCTCCGGGCCATCGCTTCGAGCGATGGCGTGTTCACGGCACCGGTGCTTCGGGATGAGGCCGGCGAGTTCCTGGTGCCGACTGCATCAGTCGTCGTTCGGTTCGACGAGGGTGTTGATGCCGAAAAGCGTTCGATGATACTGGAGCGAGAGCTTGGGGCGATGATCGCCTCGGCGTCTGCTGCGGAGTGGGACGCATCGCTTATTGTCATTGAACTCGCCACACCGACCGGCGAAGCTGCCATCAACGCGGCCAATCGTCTTGCTTCTCAAGATGATGTTGAGCTCGCAGAGCCAAACTTTGTGACGTTTGCGAATCGATCAACCACCGGCGCAACTACAGTGATGGATATTGAGTTGACCGAGCCGATGGCTCTGGAAGCCCCGGCCAATGTCGTTGCCGCCGATCGAGTGGATGTCGTCATTCTCGATGACGGGGTTCTAATCTCGCCAGAGATGCAACCAGGTCTAACCGTGTATGGTGGCGTTAATTCGAAGGGCGAGCCCGAAACATTGGCCGATGTGTTCGGACATGCAGTGGTTGATGGCTTGTCAAGTTTGCCTGATGTACCAAGTGTGATCTCAATCCGATCGTTTGCATCACTGAACAGAGATGGTCGTGCGGCAACCACAACCTTGGCCCTTGCAGAGGCACGTGTTGCTGCTCGCAAGTACACTCCTCTTGTTGTTGTATCGTCAGCGGCGACCGGTTACCGCTCAATGTTGCTTGATACACTCGATGGAGAGCTCACTGCATCAGGAATCATTGTGATTCGTCCGGCCGCAGTCATTCATGGAGGAAATCAGCAAGTTGCGTACACTGAGGGTGTTCACGGCATCCCACTGAATGTCCTGGAGACTCTCGTACAAGATTCTGGGGCGAATACAAGCAGTTCCATGAACACTGCAACTCGAATCGGCGAGATCACGGCGATGTTGATTGCGAGTGAACTCACGCCGAATAGGTCTCGCAATCTACTCATGGAAGCCATACTTCATGTGCTGAGCAAAGATGCAGGCGTACAGTCTGTTGATTCTGGCGGGCTCAAAGCCATCTTGTTCGAGGTTGAGCAAGTAGCAGATAAATTATCAATCGATCTCGATAGGGATGGGCGGATAAGTGATGCCGACGCAGTATTGTTTATGCAGCATTTCGGTGGCGGTGATGAGGCCCTTGATCTTGATGGAAATGGGATCGTGGACCATACCGATCTGATTATCTTTAGATCTAGATTCGACATGTACTGTGATCACTGAGTTCGCTTAACGGAACTATGAGTTCTCTGTCGCAGGCTTCAGAATCTCAGTAAACGTCAATTCGTAGTGATTCCCGAATTCAGCATATTCGAAAAACAGCGGCATTTATCCTCAATGACAAGCGTGGATACAGCTTTGTACCTCAGAGAACATTGATTTCGAGCATCGGATGAGTTTCTGGCCCCCACGAGATGCGGCACTTGACATGGAGCGTGTTTACGACTCGAAGATCCGTTCGACCTTCCGGCGAGACATACTACTGACGTGAAGCTGGTCGAACCTGGCCGATCAGCCCGATGGCAAATCCTGCGAGACCGAGGCCTATCCATAGACCACGCTTTGAGAGTTCGGATGCCCCGAGTCGATCGATCTGTTCATCGGAGAGCAAGACGACGGGCTGAGCCTGCAACGCTTCGGGTGAGCTGAACGCAGCTGCTCCTAGAAATGGCTCTCGTGCTCGCGCGACGGCTCTGGCAATCGACATCTGCAAAGTTTGTGCTGCGGCGCGGTTGAATCCGTCGGGGAGCTGACCGGTTGAATGGAGCAGAAGATTTGAGTCCACCGCATCGATCGCGATGAGAGTGCCGAGGTACACTTCGCCGTCCTCTCTACTGATCGGGATGGTCTGCTCGAAGGGGGCACGCCTCGCACCGAAAGATCGAGCATTCCTTGTCAACGGGGTCGATACAAAGGTGCTTGCAAGATGCTGTCCGGTTGTTTGTTTCGTGATATCTGGCAGCGGCGTGTCGCCGAGCTGTATCCCCGACCAACCGAACACCCCAGATGGCAGCACACTCGTCGTCACGCGTGTCGCAAAATCAGCCGATTCACCCTCAGCAGGTTCCGGTGTGAGTAGGTCACCCGAACGGGCAATCCAGATGTAGTGCCCCGCATCACGAACAACGATCTTCGACGAGTCAGGGGCTTGCGACACATTATTGCGGCTGATCGCTTTGAGTCGCGAGCGTTTGATCGCCCTTTGCCACCAGAAGAAAGAGCGATCTTCCCCGATGGCACTCAGCGTCGCCTGCCAACGACTCCGCCGTTCCTCGCTTCCCGCGATTACGATGGCATCAGCGTCAGCAGAAATCTCTCTTGCTTCAGCTTCCGATAGGCGGAGGACGCTGCCCGACTCGCCATGCTCTATTACTATTGCTTTATCGAGGTCAATACTGGTCAGCGGAATCGGGATCCGCTGGAGCATGGCATCTTGAGAAAGGTCGAGTATGACCTCTTCGGAGTTGATCCCATCTGCGGATCGAACCTGCGCCTGCTTGTACGGTTTGAATGCTGCTTCGTTGAACGCTTGTGCAGCCTTGACCCGAACCTGTGCCGTGACAAAGAGCTGGGTGCCCTCGGCGGTCTGAACTCGTTCAGGCTGAGTCAGACGCACCGGTGGTGGCTCGCCTACAGACACAGGCCAGACACGAGGCGGTGTCTGCCGAGTCGTATCGGCACGTAAATACTGCCGGTGCCCTTCATGCAATGCGGGGCCCAGATCGGTCGATCGTGGTTCATAGACGAGGAGAATCGCACTCGTGTTTGCTCGAAGCGTAATCGCTTTGAGCACTGCGAGTTCAATAGATTCAATGACCCACGGCTCAAGTCTGAGTTCACTCCTCGGTTCGATCTCTGACACTCTGGAGAACTTCAGGTCATCAAGCTCCGTAGTCAGCTTTCGCTCTGTGATCTCGCTTATGGTCAGTCTCGCTGTGGAGTCCAGAGCATCCCAACCGGCTTTCGGGGTTACTGCCGCAACCTCGTCGAAGACAGCCTGAGTGATCTGAGCGGCATCGATCGCGATGACGTCGGATCCGAGCCTCTCGATGGCCTCGTCCCACACTTCTCGCCAGTTGCTCGCGTTGACCGCGCCAGCCGAGGATGGGAGGATTACTGCGACAGGTTTCTGGAGTGGGAAGTACATCGCCGCGGTTCCGGCGACCACCGATAGCAACCCGAGCGTGCGGAGCGCGGTACTCGCGGCTGGGATCCACCATTGGCGATTGCGCTCTCGACTGCCTACTGCACCTGCCATGCGTGATGGAACGGATGCACCGACCAGCGAGAGGACGAGTAACACCAACACAAGCACGGCGAATGGGAGGCCCAGGTCGCCAAGAGGCGGGTTGCCAAGGTACTCATACCATGCCGGGTCGAACGCCTGGATCTGATCGATCGCCATCATGTCTCGAAAACTCCCGCTTCTACCATCATTTGGACCATCTCTCCGGGCGGGAGGTCGGAGCTGACATGAACGGACGGCACGTTTTCTGCGGAAAGGATCTGCTGGGTTTGGGAGATATCGTGCAAGTAGCTTGCCTGGACCGTATCACGATTCGCGTCGAGTCTGTCAACAAAGGTACTTGTGCCAGCGAATCTTCCCAGGCCCGATGCATTGATTTCCTCAGGGTCAGACACCTGGATCACGCGCAGGCTGAGATTCTTCGAGACGGTCGTGCTGACGAGCCGGGCGACTTCGGAAGGCGAGCGTGAGGGGACATCTGTGATGAGGTAGACCGCCGTGCGCTCCTCGATGTCATCGCTGAGACTGATCCCGGTCCGTGCTGCGTGAGGCTCTTCGGTCATCTTGCGTGCAGCACGGCGGATGTCGTCCATTGAGGCCAAACTTAGGGAGGGTCCGAAGTCGAGCGAGCGAACGCGCGATGTAGAGATCAGGCTCACGGAGCCATCTCTCATCCAGGTAACACCAGCAACAATGCCGCAGATAAACTGCGCGAGTTCGGTCTTGGTGGGATGCGGTGAGAATCGTGGAGTCGCAAGGCTGTGGGTGTGATCGAGCAGAATCAAGGCGTTCGTCGCGTGCGTCATGTGACGCACGCGCACAAGCGGTGGACGCTTTGGAAGTCCAAGCGATTCAGAGAGCACCGTAAATGGTATCAGAGAGGAGATTCTAGCAGCGTTGAGACGGTCACCGCTCTCGAACCGCCGCTCCGCTCCTGGGACGCCGGCAACGCGCTCGGTTGTGGGGCGTCCGAGAAGAACGCCCCACTCGGAGAGAATATCATCGACGTCCAGCACTTGACCTACGCGAAGCCTTTGCTTCCGTCGCGCGAGCCATTGCGTCAGGCCAGTCCACGGCACGACTGCGGGGCTCATAACAAACAACGACGAGATTGTTAGGATGAGCGCAGGCAACCAGGGTGCAGCTCTTGTACTCGAGATCGGTATAGGTTCTTCTTCTTGGATGAGTGAGCCCCCACTGAGTTCGGCGGTGGTCCTTAGAACCTGTCCGATGTCTCCGGAAGGGCCGATCTGACCCGCGAGGCTCACAAAGATCGGAGTCTCCGCTCCTACTCCGTGCTGGAGTATCGCGGGGCCCTCGATGAGTGTTTTCGTGTGAAGCTTGAAGGTTAGTTCGCCTGTGGAGGTGTTGCGGCGCGTCAGTTCGAGTGGCCGGACATCGCGGGGGCTAAAAATGAGTTGCGGTCCCTCCCAAGATCCCCCGTCTGGATCGGCCAACAATTGCAGGCTGAGCGTAGATCCGCCGGCTGTGACTTGCGCGTTGCCAATCGCTAGCCGGTCTCTCGGTCGAGGTTCAACGCTGCCGTTCAGTGAAACGAAGTCTATGAGCCTCTGTATGCCCCAGCCTTGAAATCGCCTCTGGCTCGAAGGTCTTGTCCGATCGATTAATGCCGGGGATGCGGCGTCCCACACATCGCGCAGCCAAACGTCTGGAGCGAACGGGGAGTACGCGAGCACAAGCACCTGTCCCTCACCGTACACTTTCGAAACAACGACAGGTCGCTGCTCATCGCCAGCGCCGACCGAGACTGTCGCGCTCGGGGTCCGGAACTTGTCAGGTGGAATGTTCAAGAGCCGCTGGTGCTCGGGCGCGGGGACGGTGGCCGGCTTCGCGTCGATGCCGTAGTCCGTCCTTTGATCGATGTCTCTGCCCCCTGGCGCTCGCCTGATGAGCGAAGAGGGGGTTCTGAGAATTCGGCCCGCGAGTTCTTGGCCTTTCCGATCGAAGTCGCCGTCGGCAACCGCCCACGTGAGGTTGCTCGCGAGATCCTCTCGTGCTGCGCCCGCAGGATGGAACTTCCATGCGGGCTCCACCAGCACATCCGGGACTTGCGCTGATCGCAGCGCTTGCTCGAATCGAGGTGCATGACGTGAAATGTTGATGACATGGACGTGCACTCCAGCCGCGAGTAGATCGCCCTGAGTAGGGAGCTCACCGATTCCATCGAAAGTGCCAACCGGTCCAGGATCACCTTTGTTGAGTGCAGCGCTGACACGTCCGCTAACCACCTCCTGATCGAACGCGGTTCGGAAGAGAATGACGTGTGTCTCGGGGTAAAGATCGCCAGGGATGAGCGAAGCAAAGCGATCAGTTTCTTCAGCCCAAAATGGGCGGAACAGTGACGCGATCCTTGCGCCCGAGTTCCCAGCTGCAATGTCCAAGAGGTATGCACTGGGTTGTCCCGATGTGTAGTCTTTCGGACCCTGGAGATGCCTGGATCTGTCACGATTGAGGAAGGTCGGCGCTACGCCAAGCGTCAATGCATCTGGCTTGATATCGATAGGGTCAGGATCCGCATCCTCGCGATCGTACAGGAGCGCAACCGGTTTGCTTGGACCGACAACTCGGTCTTCCTCGATGGAGTAGCTCGCCGAGCTAGAATCGAACCCGAGTGAACGTAGCATGCTGTTGGCCGCCATGACCTGGAGTTCAAGCGGGGAGTTGTCCTCGTCTCGGAACGTGCTCCGCATGAATCGGCTCGTGTCGAACAGCACATAGAGTCGTCCGTCGCCGTGCACCATGACGGGTTCATCATTACGGGCCGGAGCGGAGCTTCCGCGAGCGGTCGCGGGGAGCCACTCTGGAGGAATCGGCGCGACGGGCGGCCCCGCAACCAGCACGTTCAGGCCATCTTGGATCCGTTGGTCCATTCCCAGCGAGTCGTCGAGGAACTCAAGGTGCTCGCGGGCGGGTTCCAGCAAAACAACACCACGTGCACGATCGAGTTCTGATACAAGCTTCGCAAGATCCTCCTCTGGTGTCGTCGAATCTGGGAGCGTGAAGTGCTCAATAGGAAATCTCGGCGTGCGATAGAACTGATCTCCCGAGCGTTTATCGAAGTACGATTGAATCAGATCTCGTGGTACCGCACGCTTCAACACCCGTGACGGCAGGAACCAGCCGTCATTGGTAAGAGGGCTTGAGCGTGGCTGCTCTTCCAAGGACTCGCGTGCGAGAATAAGAATCCGTCGCTCGCGTACGACGAGATAAGTCTCGGACTCGAACGAGAGTTCTCGGCCGTCATCAACCTGCGCGTGGACCGACGCTGAGAGGCGGTGGATTCCGGGTGAGATGCGCATTGCAGGACCATCGCCGGCCCAGCGGAACGCATTGAGGTCGAGTTTCCACCTCAGCACGTCCTGATCAGACCCAGTTACGGGCTTGAACTCCGCCGCAACGCTAACGTTCTCGTTGAGGACCGCACCGACATCGGCGAGCACGTATTGGCCCGATTGTGGCAAGCCGTTCTCGTCCTGGGTCACGACATCGACATGGGCTCGCACACGGAGACTCGACGGTTGAAGACCCGTCGGCGGGTTGTGGAGGTCCATATGCACGTACGCGCCCGAGAGTTCGACCATACGGTCTGCTTCCGGGATCGCCTCGTCACCGGGCACGAGCACGAGCGAGCCGGAGCTCCTGCTGCCACGAACATCCTTCGTCACGAGCCTGATCGATCCAGCTTGAGCGAGTGCTTCGACGGCTTCGCCAGTTCTGAAGAGAGTTGGTTCTGCACCTTGCCAGGTCAACCCATCATCGCGGAGCACGAGGAGTGCTGGTTCTCTCCACAACCATGTGAACCATCGCTCTCGAACACGAGCTGCAGCTTTCGACACAAGATCACCACCCCATCCTTCTTCCGAGGTGGAAACTCTCGCTGCGCCAGCCAAGCAAGCGTCGACGAGAGCTGTCTCGTCACCAGCGAGAAGCCACTTTCCAGCAGAGCACCAAGATGATTCGCCGTCGGGTCCCGCCTTGGTCGCAATCTCAATGAATGCCACGGGTGTCTGGGGCGGGAGCTTACGCAACTCGTTCCGGAGAGCCTCCTCAGGAACCTCGCGCGATATCGCGATGACATACGCCATCGGTACGACAACTGCCCCGGAACGACTCAGCCAAACAAGTGTCAAGCTGGCAACAGCAAGCCCGAGAGCAAGAAAGATCAGCCGCCTCCGAACGCTTACCGCAGCCGCGCGCAGAGCCGTCACGAGAGCGAGGACGAACAGGATTCCTGCTGCAGCGTCCGTCATGGTGGACCCGATGCCACGGGTTTGAAAGAGCTGGTCACGCGAATCCCCTGAGCAGCCGTGCTCGGTCACGGCTCGAGTCATCTCCTGATCGAAGCAGGATCTCGACCAGGTAATCTATGAACGGCTGGGTGGGGATTGGCTCGGTGAGTGAACTCAGGAGTTGATTGAGCCGAACGTACAGCTCGCCGCAGGCATCGGAGTTGCAAAGGCATAGTTCTTCGGTCAGGTCTGCGATCTTGAGCACTTCATCGGGCCTCTGATGAGCCCCTTCAGTTCCACGGAGAGAGTTGATCTGAGTAACGAACGCTTGAGCCCCGATCAGTTTCACAAACGACCGCTCCAGCAGTTCAGATGAGAGCTTGGCGCGGACCGGACCGAGATCTTGCCGGACGAAGTGTCCGAGCTCACGGCCTCTCGCCTTCAGGATCGGCACGCTTGACTCAAACTGCCCCAAGTTCGAGGGTGTTGGGCTGTCGTTGCGGAGCAGTGATACGAGCTGATCAAGCCTTCGTTCGAACGTCCTGGTATAGGCGAGCGCAAAGCGGTCTCTCGCGATCGAGTCGAGTTCCTCAAACGCTTCGGCAACCTTTGGTTTGAGGCCTGGTTCGGCGAGCATTCGACTGAGTCGGTCGTGGAGCCCGTCGTCGGCATGGCTGGCATCGCCCGCCCTGGCGAGTCCGGATGAATCATCAACCGAGATCATCAGCCGTGCAATCTCGCTGGTCCTGGTGAGAAACAGAACAGCTTTATCTAGTCTTGCCAGGGCGCGACAGAGGTCGTCGAAACGCGAATCGCAGAAACGAGCCCGAACCGAATCGGCGCTTTGTCCCGCCGGGTAAAACACATCAATACCGCTTGCGGACTCGGCGAAAGCTGTGTTCAGTTCGCTTGAACTATTGAGAGAACGAGACCAGAACTCAAGTTCTTCGTTCCGTGTGACGCGTGACCAGATGAACGCATCGCGAAGCAGACAGCGCGCGACATTGATTGCTGACTCGCCGCGGCTGTCATGGGCTCGTAAGAGTGGGCGAACGAGTTCATCTGCTACCCACCTCGCATTGTCGAGATGGCGTCGAACAATGGGGGAAAAGACATCGCGGTTGATGAGCTTCGAGACGACTGTCCGGAGTGCCTCTTCCTTCTTCATCGTAAGATCGGGCCTGCTGGCCGATGAGAAGCTATCGTACATTTTGTGTGCAAGCGTTTTGGTTGCTGTCCGACGGAAGTGCTCAGCCTTGATCGTTGCGTGTCGCTCTCCGCGTTCTGCGGCATCTGAAATCGCGGCCGCGGCAGCACTCACTGTCCAGTCCGCAATTGCGCGTCCGTCGGGGCCGTACCTGCAGAGACCCGAAATTGTGCGCATTGCTGTCGAGACTGAATGGTCGGAGTCTTGGACGGCCTTCAGCTGGGATCGCGACTCCGGGGTTAGGTACTCCAGCCCCGCGCCGGATGACCCGTCAGGTTCTGCACTTCGATCATCATAACGACTGACATCTCCCCATAGGCAAAGAGTTGCCAGTGAGGCCCTCCGGAGTAGCTGAGAATCTGGCGGCTGAAGCTCAGGGAAGACCTCTTGCTCCGTCGCAGGCGCGTTCAGTTTTTCGCGTTGGAGCCTTCGTTCCACGCTTAGTTTCCGCAACCGTTCTTCGACGATCAGGTCGCACATTGTGTCGATATCTGGAGTGCTGAGTCGGTAAGTCCGACCGATACGAGCTGCTAGTGGTGGGCTGAGTTTCCGGGCACTCGCGTCGTATCCGGGTGGGTTCATCGTCATACATACGGTGACGGGCAGTTGATACTCGTCGCCCGCGAGAATCGCGGTCCGTTCCTCCAGGAGTCCCAGAAGGCTGTCCAAGACACCATCAGAGAACCGATTAATCTCATCAAGAAAAAGAACGAAGCGATCGCAATCTGCTCCGTCCTTTGTCCTGCAAAGAACCCGATCAGTACCCGGCGACTTCACCGGAGTGCCGTCTCTCAACCTGCGCCGAGCCAGACGAAACAGAGGCGCATTTCTTCGCCCAGGCCATACCTCCATCTTTGGCTTTGGCGCATTTGGATCCTCTTCGGCGTACGGAGAGATCGTTTCAGATCCGCTGACTGGCTCGAGGTGAAACGCGATGTCATCCTCAGCCAGGTAGTCGCGAGGAATCTCGCGGTTCCCCTGCACGGGAACCAACGCCTGCCTTGGAACAAGGCCTCGCACGACTGCTTTCTTAAACCCAGCGCGAACGCAGTAGCTCTTGCCACATCCACGGGGGCCTTCGAGGAGGACCGGCTGGCCCAACTCAATGCATCGGGCGATCTGGTCGATCAAGGACTGCCCGGTAAGCGTGAATCCAGAATCTACGGGTGCCTCGACTGGATCGAGCACTGGGAGCTTCTCGAGATGAAGCCATTCCCCCACGTCCGAGACAATGTCTCGGATGGTGTCAAAGCGACGTTTCCGCGCGGGAGTTGATTCAATCATGGTGTGGATCCTTCTCGGACTTCATCGATTGTCGGGACATCCTGCAGCCCGCCCTCGACCCAATGTTTTCGCCTCATGTCGCGTCCGATAAGGGAAAGCGCTTGCTCGACACCTAGCTTCTCGGTCTTGCTTTCGAACACACGGACTTGCTTGTCCTTGATCGTCACGTCAGCTCCGAATACCTGCTTCAGTTGCTGGGTTGTGAGAGTTCGGTCTTCCTCGAGTGCTCGATAAACACTCCGAGCCGTAGGGCTCAGCGACGCGAGATCTTCCATGATCTTGTCGTTGAAGCTGTCAAGGAGATCGAGATAAGCCTCGTAGGTGGATTCCGAGAGTGTGGTGTTCTCTTTCTCGCGCAGCTCTTTCGCTTGCGCCCTGAGATAATCGAGCATCGCCCGTCGCTCGGCCGGCGTCGGAGCTCTCGCGAGCATGGCTTCGACCGTACTTGCCGAGGGCACCTGGTCGCGGCTTAGTTCTTCGTATGTTTGCGTCGCGGCCGTCTGGACCTCGCGAGACTTGAACCAGCCCATCGCCTTCGCGATCCACACCCCGGGGTGGAGCTTTGCAACGTCCGGCACATCATCCCAATCGTCCCAGGTCTCGGTCCCAGGTGGCGGAAGCGATGACTGCCACTCAGCGATCGTCAAACGCCATGACGCGATCGTA
The DNA here is from genome assembly GCA_965216865.1 of Phycisphaerales bacterium. GTDB lineage: Bacteria > Planctomycetota > Phycisphaerae > Phycisphaerales > UBA1924 > UBA1924. Next base: position 190,127 of record OZ244206.1, on the reverse strand, counting down.
CCTTCCAACGCGTCCGGAGCGGTCTTCTCGATAACGGTCTTGAGATCCGACGAAGTCTCGCCTTCTGACCTGAACTTTTCAAGCGTTTCAAGCCAGTTCTTGTGTGAGTCGTCAAGGTGCTTCTGCCAAGACTCATGAGCGGTCTTGATCGAGTCATAGAGTGTGGCGTCGTCCTGCTGCTGCGCGAGTGTGGCAATATGCCTTGCGTTGACAATCACCAATCCGGCTTCCGTGTAGAGCTGCAAGAACCTGTCGGTGTCTATGCTGATCTGACGAGCTGGATCATCGGCAGCGGCAATCTCGCGTTTCCATTCTGTGTACTTCGTGTTCGCCTCGGTGAGCTTCTGACTCAAGGCTACCGAAGCTTGGCTCTCGTATGCTGAGTACGCATCGATCGCAGCCTGCTGTTTCTGAATCACTTCTTGTTTCTTCTCGTTGCTGAGTTCTTTAAAGCCGTCACGATCTTCCATCGCAGCCGCGTGTTTCTCTGAGTGCGTTCTGATCTCGGCTCCAACCTCGACCACAAAGACTCGAATCTCTTTCTGATAGTTGAGGATCGTGAGATGTAGCGGCAGTTCTTTCTTGAGTGCGTCCGCCGCGAGTTGAGTGAACTTGGCGGATACGTTCAGGAGTTCGGTGTTTTGTTCAGATAACGCAGTGGTGATCAAGTCCCGTTGGCCGCCCGGATCCTCAAGGAGGTCCGCAAGTTTATCAAGATCCGCGCTCATGCTCTGGATCACGTCATTTGCATTGTTCGGAATGTGTTGGCTCATTGCCTCGAAGGACGCCGAGCTTCGAAGCTTCGGTCTCTCTTTCTGGAAATCTGATACAGCAGTATGGAAGTCAGAGTCAAGCTCGGCGAGAAACTTCGCACGATTCAGGTTCTTCCCAAACACAGTCCTCGACGCGAAGTGGCGTGCCTCCGGGCGGTCCACCAGCTCGAGCGAGAGAGCCACCTTTTGGTCCAACTCCGTGAAGATCTGGTTGGCCCGTTCGATCTTGTCGGCGGCGAGTGTTCGAGCCTGCTCAAACTCATCAGAGATCGACTCAGACTCATTGCCGCGAGGGATCGCGGCGAGCGACGCGAGCCCGATGGCAACTGGTATCAGCGCGAGAGCCATGAACCTGTGCCAGACGCCGTCGAACAGAGCCCCCCTGACGAACCGCTCGTGTCTGCTGCCGGCGAGCGCGAATCCGACCAAACCCACAAAAAGCATGACCCCGATCGTCATCCCGATCGCCAGTGTCCAGCGTTCGCCGAGCAAGATGCCAGCAAGAGTGCCAGCGATGAGCCCACCGATGCTGGATGCGAGCAGCGCTCCGTCTAGCCTCCCCATGAGCCCCCGAGCGCGACTGTCGATTGAAGTCATTTACGCTTTCCTTGCATTACTGATTCGTGAACTAGTCTTTAGCGGGGACCTTTGATAGAAGGTCGTCCCAGTACTTCCGCTTCACAGTCGAAGCGCAGTCGAGCCCGGAAGCAGCGAGCAGATTGATCGCTGATTCCATCGCTCGCTTCTGCCGGGGAGTGGGGAAGAACGGCTGGGACTTACCTTCGATTACTTCTCTTGCGGGGAACGTGTCAAGAATCTCGCTCGGTTGGGCATCGGCGATAATCAGGTCCAACATTTGGACACCCCAGCCGGGCAGCCCATCCTTGATTCTGTTCAAAATGCCGGTTTCTTCGGTGACGCGTTTGAAAAGTTCGCGAGTTGGATCGTCGCTCTCAAGCAGTCGCTTCAACTGTTCGAGATCTTTACTGAGTTTCGCTATCTTTTCTTCGCTGTCGGTCACCTGTCCAACTTTCTTGCCGAGGGATCGCGCAAGATCGTCATCGATTTCCCCCCGGTCCACGGCCTTCCCGAGGCTCTCGATCATCTTCATATCCGCCTGGATCGAGCTGCTGTCACCGCCCATTGACTGATACAGAATGGCAACGACCGGGCATAGTGGGGGCTTTGCGATGCAAACTCCCGCCATGATCATTGACATCATGGCTTGCTGCGTTTCTTTCTTGCGTTGCTCACGCTCGGTGTTGAGATCCGTTCCTGACTCTGATGTTTTGGAAGGGGTCCAGCTTGGCATTAAGTCGATCATGGCAAGAAGCCGAGGATCATCGAGTCTTGGAGTGGGCGGGACCCTGGGATCATCTTTGCCGTAGAGCTCAAGCTTCGTCGCCCAGATGACTTGTTCTGCGCCAGCGTCGGCAGCATCTCCGAGCACATCCTCTGGTGCCCCGGCGTTCTCGAGACTCTCGAGCACGAAATCCAGTTTCTCGGTTAGGGCAGCAGGAGTCGACTGCTTCGCCGTCTCAAGCACACGGTCCTCCTCGGCTTGATCAAACGGACGCATGAGTACCGCGAGGCTGCGCTTATTGGCGTCTCGAAGTCGTTGCTCGAAAGTACTCAATGTCCTGCTCTGGTATTGCCGTTCGGGAGCTTCGTCTTGCTTGGCCGCTCGGTCCCGAGATGCAGAGTCCGATTGACTCAAATCAAAGTTGGTATCCGGCTGTGTTAAGCTGTGGTGCTCTGATTGATCGGATGCATCCGTGGTGTGCGCTCCGCCTGAAGGTTCATCGCAGGCTGGAAGACTTACGATGGCACCAATCAGGACGATGACAGGTATCCTCTGCATCTCTATCCTTTCGCTTGAAGAGCGGTTCACGGGACCCGATCGATCTCTACTTCAAGAACAAGAGGATCACTCCAAGGCTCGAAGCCAATGAATCGCGGACTGCCTTGAAGCTTGTACTTGGAATCCGCGCAGCTGCCGCTGGTTCGGAAATCGGACTCACGAACCCGCCGGTTTTTTCCTAACAGGTTCATGAGTGCATTCAAGCTGGCGATCTGAGAGGTCTGCTTGAAAGTGTGCTCAGGATCCTCGGCGGTGAGTGAGATGCTCTCGCTGATCGATACACCGTCAACATCAAAGAGGTTGACATCCAGCGTGATTCCTCCTTCGCCGACTTGAGCGGTAAATGTCTTGTAACATTCCAAGGGATGATCTACGGCGGGATCTTTCCCGCGATCTTCCCTCCAGTTGAAGTCTGCCCGCCAGCGGCCAAGTTTCAACGTTGTATCTGACTCGAGCAAGCGTACTGTGACAGTGTCACCAGGCGCGATGAATACTCTATCCTGCTTCTCTTTGTTCCCGTCGATCACCATGGTGATGGCCGGCTCGAATGGCCCTGTTTGGCCGCTGGGTCGAAACTCGAGAACATACTTGACTTTGATCGTATCCGCCTGCGCGGTATTGTTCGTGCCGGAGTCCTTACCCATCAGCATCAGCAAACACGCGAGGGCGATGAGTACAGTTTTCATGCACTGCTCCTTGTGTTAGTTCCTGCGATTTTTCCCCCGAAGCAATGCTACGAGTATACGGGATACGTGATTTGAATAGTTCTCAAGAGTCAAATACGGAAAAAAAATATTTGAAGCTACGTTGGGTGGGCGTGATTGTTGCGCTCATCCTGCTTTTAATAGTTCTTGAAGCGACACGCGACGCCAAGCACGCGGAGATCATGCGACTTGGGGCGGTTTCGACCCTCGCTTTTGGGATAAGTCGTTATCCACGCACAGATGTGTGTTTAGTCATATTCTTCGTGATCCAGTTCGAGCCGTTTGGTCTCGGCAAATGGCTCGGGCTGTTCATCTACGCGCCGGTGCTTGCAGTTGTAGTACGGCGAGAAATTTCCGCCACGCTCGTCCTCGTTGCTTTCCTGGGAGCAGCACAGCCGCTCGTCCTGGTGCCATGGCTGTCCCACGCAGCAACACATGCGTTGGTAGCGGAGATCTTGCTTGCCGCTCTCGGGGCGATCTGGATGCTTGGAGCATGCGTCCCAGCGGGTCTCTTGCTCCGCCGATTTGGCATGTTCGCATCCCCGTTATCTGCGGTATGGATTCTGCTCGCAGAATGGGGACGCTGCCACTTGCCATCGTTCCCAATGCCCTACCTGCTCTCAGCCCATGCCGTCGCTGGAAACATGCTTGTTGCCCAACTGGCTTCGGTGGTAGGGGTGCTCGGACTGGGGGGGGGCGTGCTGTTGATCTGCTCAACGACCGCTCTGATCGCCCGCACGCAAGGGCGTCGCTTCGCGGCCACCACCAGCGTGGTGCTTGTTGTGACTACGGGTCTCGCGGGTTGGATCCTCATGCCTCCCGAGGGCGAGGGGAGGCAGGAGTTCACTCTCACTGTTGCATGCCTCACGGGATTCGGCGCCACTGGCTCAGAACGAGGGGCTTGCCTGATAGAGCAGTTCGAACACGCCCTCGCGATGCCCGATATTGACCTGATAGTATTCCCGGAGTCTGCCCTGACCGCCGGCGGACGAGCCAACTCCGCGTACGTGGACCCGGAAGAACTAGGTCAACTTCTCCGGCTCCGTAAAGATCCGCCCATGGTCCTTGCCGGTGCTTACGAAACCATTCTCGGAGAGGACGGCGGTCTCGATGGATGGCGCAAGCCGCTTATCGTCCTGAATGGTGCCAAAATGTCCGAAGTCGGAGAGAAGCAGTGGTTCGCACCGGTAGCGGAGCGGCGTCCATTCGATGGTATACCGATTCTGTCGGATTTAGGGAAGTTCCTTTCATCCAATCCGACGCAGCCTATTGTGAGCAGTTCTGGATGCTCGTTCCGAACCGCCGAAGTTTCGATTGCCGCATGCCAGTGCCTAGAAGCAATGATGCCCGATCTCTGGGATCGAAAATCGCTGGCTGAGAAACCACAGATCCAACTCGCGATCGCGAACGTGCGAGCGTATCGCTCTTCGAGAACACAGGAACTTCAGAGCCGGGCTGCACGGATACTGAAGGCGATCGAGTACCGCGCCCCGTTCATCTATGTGAGCTTCGATCGTGTAGACTGGGTAGATGAACGAGGAAGAGTTCATCATGTCGAGCTCAACAGTTCCGGGGTGGGAGTTGTCCGGATCGCCGTCCCCCATGCACGAGAGGCGACGCGACAAGAAGAGCCAGCCTCGTAACACGCTTAGATAAAGGAAAAGAGATGAAGCACCGACTCACATCCCTCGCAGCATTATCTTTATTCGGCGTAGCGTCTGCCTTGGCTTCACCGCTCACCACGGCGATGTCACTCGGCAGCGGAGCATACCGAGATTTCACCTACGGTACGAGCGTTAAGGAGAAGGAGATTGACTGTACTCAGTTCATCGTCGTCGTGCTCGAGAAATACCTGCAGATGTCGCTGTCTGCAGAGATTCGAGCGCTCGTGAACATCAACGGGATCTCCGAACTGCAGGGCCTGACCGAAGAGCAAGTCAAATCCAAGCTTGCTGATCTCGTTCTAGCCGAAGATGAGCGCACAAAGGGGGTTGTGCACGCGGTTACCAAGCTTGGGGTAGGTCGAGAAGTCCCGTTTTTGGAGGTGCGCGAGGGTGACGTCGTTCAGTATTGGATGAAAGGATCCGGAGGCTGGTTCGGACATGCAGCCGTGATTGAGCGTATCTACGAAGATCCCAGCGGCGCACGCCGCATGAAGCTCTACGGCGCACACAAATCGATCGACGGTGTCGGTAGCAGTCTTGATCAGAACGATATCGAACTCCGACACAACAATACAGATCGGAAGATCTACGCTGCCAGGCTTCGCGAGAGACCTTGATGTTCTAGGTCGAGCGGTGGGCCACAGGAGGGGCGATTTCGCTCCATCTCGACCCAGTGGGACAACCACTGCCGATTCAGGGGGATAAGGTCGGATCAAGCAACAGCGACGCGAGAGATAGTTTGACAGATAGCGGTGGGCCAGCAGATTGTGGCACCCGCCCATACGGCGAATATCACGACGCAAAACGCTTCTTTGGACTCACCTTGATCACCGGGTACAGCAATCGCGGGTCGTCACCGATATGATGTCGCTTGATCGTGATCTTGGGCTCGAGTTCACCTCCTTCCTTGTAGCGTATCGGTTCCGGCCGACGCAATCCGAGCTTGGCCTCACTTGGGTTCAGCATACTTCGTGGATGTGCGGGCGGTAGAGATTGTGACACATTGCGAAGTGAGCGAGGCACTTTAGAATCGTGCCCAAATTGGACGGCAGAAGCGAGACTCGCCACCTTCGTTTCAAACTCGAGAGGAGCTACTCTTCAGGGGCATTCTATAATCATGCCTGAGTCGATCCTCGAATATACGTGATCCTACGACCGATTACCTGAACAGGTGGTTAGTTATGCAGAATCCCTGTTTCTAGGATTAACGCCTGAGGACAAGTTCGAAGCATGACGTGGGTTCCATACTCATTGCTTGCACACAGAATCCAGGGGATATGCCGACAAAAACCTCGTATTTGTGTGCTCAATCGCTAAGGGATTGGAAGCACGCGTTATATTTCTCAAATCTTGTGCAAACCCTTCGCCGCACCTTCGGGTGTGCCCACTGAAGTTCATGTGAAGCTGCGATTAAAGTCTCCGAACCGCCCGCTGGGAATACCCTGTGGCAGTATCATGCATCTGTCTCTAGGTCGGAGGAGCGGCAAATGTGCACGCGAGTAATGGTGTGTTGGCTTGTTCTTCTCAGTTTTTTCGTCGGTGTGCTCTCGTCCGTCACACACGGCGGAGAGATCGCCATCTGTTGTAGTGTGCACAAAGTTATCGATGGGGAAGAGTAGGTTTTCCGCTTTGATTTCAGAGGAATCAATCTGCTTGAGGTGCAAAAACTCTATCCGCGCCTCGGTCGTGTGATTCGGCCGAGTTTGTTCGAGAAATCAGTCCCAAACGCTGACGCTGAGAGTAGTCTGTGCGGCATGGTACCTGAACGGGCGCGCGAAAACCACTCGCGATCTCTACCGCATCCTCGCTTCATTTGGATGTAAACGAACAGGCTGCCCGATGATAATGTCTGAGCAACCCGCCGAGCCGTGATTGGCAGCGTATCTCGCCATCATCAAGCGGGGTGGCGGCGTGCATGATCGGCATGTTGCCGAGTCCCTGGTGAGGGCGCTCATTGTGGTAGTGTTCGACATACTCGCCGATTAAGTAGTCGAGATGCTTCGTGCCGACCGGTATGAAGTGATCGAGACATTCGGACTTGAGCGATTTGATCCATCGCTCGATATGTGCATTCATCAAAGGCGATTGTAGTGGGAGGGGGTACGGTGTGATGCCCTCTCGTTTGAGCGTGTCATCGAACTCCCGCGTGAACTTCATATCGTTATCACGCACCAGGATCCCTGGCGGCTCCAAACCAAGCTGCTTCATCATCGCAGGAAAACATTCCGCGACCTTGCACATCCACTCGTTGTTGGGATGCTCAGTCGCTCCTGTCACAACGACCTTCCTGCTCGCGATATGCATGAATACAAGCACCGATTGATGCTTGATCCCGCGACAGGTGAGCACAGGCTTGGTCAGAAAATCGCACGACCAAAGTGTCGAAGAATGCCGTTTCAGGAACTGTTCCCAAGTGGATTCTGATCGATCCGGTGATGGCTCGATGCCATGCTCCTTGAGGATGTTGCGGATCGTCGTGCGTGAGACCGACATGATCCCAAGCTTTCGCAACTCGCCAAGGATCCGGGTATATCCCCAGCCAGGAGACTTCGACATCTCGAGTACAAGTTTGCGTATCTCGGCCTTCGTGCGTGGTCTCCCCGCGCGTTTCTTTGATTTCCTGTGCTTGGGTGGACGTAGCCACTTCTGAAATGTGCTAAACTGCACAATGGAGATGAGGTGCCGCAGCTCATCTCCCACAGCTTTGCCAAACCGGATCAATCTCCGCCTCTCTTTGGGTGTCAGAGACACCCGTCTGGGGAGCTTCGATCGGAGTATCTGGTTCTCAATCGTGAGGTACTGGATCTAAGCAATGAGCTGATCGTGATCGGATCGGCCCAAAGCCAGCATTTTCGGCAAACGTGCGGCATTCATCCCCAATCAAAGGCGCGGATAGGGTTTTTGCACCCCTGGGAACGCGGAGTTCTCGTAAATTCAAGGCCCAGAACGAGAGACGGTTTGCCATATCTTTGAGCACACTCCGCGGTTCGTCCTTGTCGCTCGTATCCGGGATTGCGAGATGCTGCCGGTGGTCTGGCTGATATCGTTGTCTTTCGTGAGAACACAGAGGGCTTATATGGTGGGATCGAGTGGCGCGGTATACCTGAACAACTCGCTGGGGAACTCGCCCACCCCGATCGTGGGCATCCGGGGGCGATGCAACGCTACCGAGAAATCGGTCTCGATCAAGTCGCTCTCTCAACGCGATTCGTTAGTGAGCCCGGGTGCGAACGAGTTTGCCGACGGGCTTTTGCGTACGCAGCGGAGCATGGGCGCCGGCGGGTCAGTTTGCTTGATAAGCCCAATGTCCTCCGGGAGACCGGTGTTGTCATGGCCGAGGCATTCTGCAGAGTCGCTGGTGAATACCCTTGGATTGAGGCAGAGCGGCTCAATATCGATGCCGCCTGTATGAATCTCGTTCTGCATCCGCAGCGATTCGATGTCATTGTCGCCGAGAACATGTTTGGCGACATCGTGAGTGATCTTGTCGCTGGACTCACCGGCGGGCTCGGCTTTGCGCCTTCAGCGAATGTTGGTGATCGCTTTGCTGTTTTCGAACCTACACACGGCTCAGCCCCGGATATCGCTGGGACGGGGGTGGCGAATCCTGTCGCCGCAATCCGTAGTGCAGCAATGCTAGCCGCATGGTTGGGGGAAGCAGAAATAGCCGGCCGTATTGACTCAGCCGTCCTTGCCGCAGTGACGGATGGTGTGGTAAACACACCTGATGTAGCTGGGGATGGTGTGAGCGGAACAACCGAATCTGTAACCACAGGAATCTTGAGTTACATTGTCGAGTCACGGAGTGGTCAATGAACAATATGAACTATAAAACTGATAACTTTGTAGCATTGGATCTTGCTCGCTGGGCATCAGGTCTGAGGTATGAAGACCTCTCAGCGAAGGCAGTTGATGATGCCAAACGATTCTGGTTTGATTCGGTCGGTTGCGCTCTCGGGGGAGTTCAGACCGAGGATGCCCGGATCTTGCTTGAGCACTACACCGCGATGTCTCCGGGTGGTGGCCCTTGCAGCGTGTTCGGTACGGATGCCACATTTAATCCGGTTGACGCTGCATTTCTCAACAGCCATTTGGTGAGGGCTCTGGATTTCAATGATATCTACTGGAAAGCAGATCCAGTCCATCCTTCGGATCTGATCTGTGGTCCTCTCGCGGTGTGCCAAGCTGAAGGTCTTGGCGGTCGTGCGCTTATTCTTGCTACTGTCATCGCCTATGAAGTTGAGTGCCGACTCGCTGAGTTCGGGCTTCCGGGTATTCGTGAGTACGGTTGGCACCACGCCACGCTCTCAGGCTTCGCTTCAGCCATTGCCTGCGGGCGTATGTTGGACCTCCCGCCGAATCAAACCGCACATGCTGTTGGCATTAGCGCCTCCAGAACTGGCACACTCGGTGCTGTGACCGCCGGGCATCTCACAATGATGAAGAACACAGTTGATCCATGGGCTTCTCGAGTTGGGGTCGAGTCATCCCTGCTTGCTCAGAGGGGATTTACTGGCCCGAGTCATATCATTGATGGTAAAGAGGGGCTGTGCCACACAATGGCCGCGGCACAGGTTGACGGTAAACCGTGCCAGTTTGATCTTGATCTTCTTACCGCAGATCTGCCAACCACTCCAAATGACACTTATCGAGTTTCGGCATGCTCAATGAAGTCGTTCCCAGTCGAGGCGCTGATGCATTCACCACTCTCAGCGCTGATGGATATCCTGAGAGAGTCGAGTCCTGATCAGTCGGACATAGAGCGTATTGAAATCGAAGTGATTGCTCGTGCCGCCGATATTCTCGGTGACCCAACGAAGTATCGACCGACTAGTCGTGAAACCGCAGACCACTCGTTGCCGTATGCAGTTGCTATTGCGATCGCCGATGGCAAAGTGACCCCAGGGCAGTTCGATGAGACGCGAATCGCCGACCCCTCCCTTGCGCCGCTGATGGATGCTGTCCGTGTTGTTCCCAATGGGTCATTTGAGGCGAGATTTCCAGAGGAACAACCTAGCCGAGTCACACTCAAGTTGCGAAATGGATCAACTCTTTCTCGAGAGGTTTCTCAACCAAAGGGAGATCCACGAAACCCGATGACATCTGAGGAAATATTGGTCAAGTTTAATGGCCTGGCTTCAGCCACTCTCACTGGGGAGGAAATCGAGCGGTTGATCAGCCGACTTCGTTCCATCGATGAACTGGACGATATAGGGGAGATAATTGTCTAACGATGGCACATGTAGAAGTTCAGTTATTCGGTCTTGAGGCCGTTGATCTCGCCGCCATTCGTGGCTTGTAGTGTCTGATCTTGATCCGCAGATGCCTGGGTTCGTCAGAGACCGCTCCGGTCTGTGTCCTATAAGTAATCAACGAGACACGGCAAGGATTTCATGCGTAGTGCGGAAGCGTTGCTCGCTTTACTCGTTGGTGGGTCTAAGTCGTTTGCCTGTAGTCGATTGTGAATGGGTGGTTCGGGCTGTGGCTTTCAAGCCTGGTATCTGGTCGCATCCATATTTGTTCACACTGAGTAGTTCATAGCACTCACGGTAAACACGAGGGGCTAGGTGATAACGCTCGGACCACGCTGGCTCAACTTCAATCGATCCTTTCGATTGCTGCTGATTTGAGTCAATTGGGAGGGGATCCAAGCCGAGAAACTCATGAGACAAGAACTATACCGGAGGTGTCTCATGGCAAAGCCAGATAAGAGCAACAACGGCCGCAAGCGCCGTATTCGTACGCGCCCAGAGACACTTGAAGAACGGATACTTCTCTCCGGAACCTGGGTCGATGCCGATTCTGGCGAAGCACTCGACGGGGCGACTGATGGGAACGATACATTCAATGGAATGAGCGGCGACGATCTCGCGGCTGCAATGGACGGGGACGACAACCTGTTCGGGAACGGTGGCGACGATGAACTCTTTGGTGGCGCGGGTGATGATCTGCTTTCGGGTGGAGAGGGCAACGATGTCCTCGATGGCGGCACAGGCAATGACACGGCAACCTTTGATGACGCATCGAGCCGAGTCGTAGTTGATCTTGATGCAGGTACAGCTTCAGGTCAAGGTTCCGATACGCTGATTGATATCGAGAATGTCACCGGGAGTGATGGGAATGACATCATCCGTGGTAGTGCGGATGCAAACACGATCGACGGCGGAGCGGGTGATGACTACATCGAGGGACGAGGTGGTGATGACACTATCAGTGGCGGAGAGGGTGCGGATGTCATCGATGCCGGTTCTGGAGATGATCTCGTCGCTGGCGGGGCCGGTGATGACTTGCTGATCGGGGGGACTGGGAATAACACGGTTACTTACGGACAGAGTACGGATTCCGTTGAAGTTGATCTCGAGGCAGAAAGCGCTACTGGAGAGGGACAAGATACTGTCATCGGGTTCCAGAATGTCATCGGCTCAGACCATGATGATTCGTTGCTGGGTGATGCCGTTGACAACACCATCGATGGTGGTGCTGGCGATGACCTGATCCAAGGGCGTGGTGGCGACGACACACTACTCGGCGGATCGGGTATCGATACGATCGATGGCGGCATGGGAAATGACACCATCGATGGTGGCACTGATGCAGATGTGCTGGACGGTGGCGAAGGCGATGATTTGATCCGCGGCGGTACCGGAAATGACATGATTGCCGGTGGTGAGGGTGTTGACACATTGTTCGGCGAAGCAGGCGATGACATCCTCGATGGCGGCGCAGGAAATGATGTCGTTGAGGGTGGATCCGGGAACGACCAACTGCACGGTGGTGCAGGTGACGATGTACTTAGTGGTGGTGCTGGCGATGACTCCATAGATGGTGGCGCCGGAACGGATACCGTGAGCTACGAGAACGCGGCAGGCGCCGTGACAGTCGATCTGAATGCGGGCACAGCGAGTGGCGAGGGCACTGACTCTATCAGTAGTGTTGAAAATGTGATCGGCTCTTCATTCGATGACTCAATTACTGCCGATTCCGGCGACAACACTTTGGTAGGCGGTGCTGGCGATGACATCATCACAGGCGGGGCAGGTGTTGACACTATCGAAGGTGGCGAGGGAGATGATGTGATATTCGCGGATGCGGATGACATCATTTCCGGTGGTGGCGGCACGGACATAGTTTCATTTGCTGACTCAGTTGATCCCGTTCGCTTTGATCTGGTCAGTGCGGGAGTGGAACAGGTGATTGGCAGCGTAAACGACGATGTGTTTTCAGTCGTTGGCGCTGCGGACGGTGACCACTATGTGATCGATGGCGGCGATGGATACAACCTGTTGGATCTGAGTGGCTTTGAGCCATCGGACATATCGATGGAGAATGGCATAGTCACGGTTGAACTCGGCGGTGGCGAGAGCTTCACGGTTGAGGTTGCCAACATCAACCACTTTGTGGTGGATGGTGTGGGCGATACGCCAATGATGTCATTTGAAAGTGATCTGGTTGTGAACGAAGGGGAGTCCGTACAGATCAACGGATTGATATTCTCTTCGGCTGAATCGTCCACCACCTGCACTTGGACTCAGGTCTCAGGGCCTGTCGTCGAACTCAACGGTTCCGATTCCAGCGAGCCTTCTTTCACCGCGCCAGAGTTAGATTCAAACGCTGTGCTCCGATTCCGTGCCGAAGTTTCGGACGGCGCGAACACCAGCGTCCAGTATATGACGGTAGCAATCGCCGCGGACAATGACCCGGTCGTCATCGATTTGGGGCCTGATCTAACCGCGACCGAGGGTGACACAGTTTCGCTCGGCGCGACGGTAACGGATCCTGAAGGTTACGCGACAATACACAGTTGGGAGCAGGTCTCGGGTCCCTCAGTTGAGTTGGAGAACGCGGACTCCCTGAGTCCTACTTTTACAGCGGGTGAGGCAATCGAGGAGACCGATCTAGTATTCAAGTTTACGGCTTCTGATGGTGAAACTGAGGTCGTCGAATACGTGACCGTGCATGTTGATGCTGATGATGACGCGTGTGTGGTCAATGCGGGTGAAGACTTCAGTGTTGAAGAGGGTGATATTGTCGAACTCGCAGGATCCGCCGTGGATCCTGAGGACGGCGAACTAACCTACTCTTGGCGCCAGATCTCTGGCCCTACGGTGACCGTGGTCAACGCAAGCGAAGCAACAGCAACCTTTGAGGCACCAGAGGGTGTTGTGAATACGGATGTCACCTTTGAGTTAACGGTTTCTGATGGTGTGAATGAATCCACAGATAGCGTGACGGTCACGATAAATGCTGATGATGATGCGCCTCGCTTTACTGCCTTGCCAACTCAGACTGTGGGAGAGCATGAGGCCGTTGAGCTATCTGCGAGTGCAACTGACCCAGAAGGAAACGGTGTCACATATTCATGGCGCCAGATTCGTGGTGCCACGGTCGAACTGAATGGGAGTGACACCCAAAACCCAACGTTTACATCTCCCGAGGAGATCACGAACTCGTGGTTGACCTTTGAGGTCACTGCAAGCGATGGTGAGTTCTCGTCAGTGGGCACGGTCGAGGTTCTGGTAAACGCAGTGAATGATGCGCCGACTGTTGATGCAGGCGTCGGATACTCGATTGATGCTGGTGATACTGGCACGCTGATCGCAAGCGGGGAAGACCCCGAAGGCAAGGCGGTTCTATTCAACTGGACCCAGGTATCAGGGCCTTCCGTTGAAATCGATGATGCTACATCACCCACCGCGACATTTGGAGCCCCGTCTGTGACGGAAGACACGGAGTTGGTCTTCCAGGTCGAGGTGACAGACGGCACAAGTACTTCTGTCGATACCGTTACGGTCCAAGTCAACTCGAGCACTGGTAGTGAAACTGGTGATCCAGCAGGCAATGCCGGTGGTGAGGCCGGCGGAGAAACCGGTGGTGAGGCCGGGGGCGAGACCGGTGGTGAGACCGGCGGCGAGACCGGTGGTGAGACTGGTGGCGAAACCGGCGGAGAGACTGGCGGCGAAACCGGTGGCGAGACTGGTGGCGAAACCGGCGGTGAAACGCCACTCGTCGTTGAAGCTCCGGACACGATCGTAGCTACCGAAGGTCAGCTCACAGAGTTGAGTGTTGATGTGAGTGGAGGGGTCGGTGATGTGCAGTACACATGGACTCAAGTCGCTGGGACCGAGACACTGGAGCTGAGTGCTGGAGATACAGCGAACCCCACTTTCGAAGCGCCGAACCTGACAAACAATGAGATCTATGCATTCGATGTCGAGGTTGTGGATGAGAATGGACCGCAGACCGTTCGTGTCAACATACTGGTTGAAGCTGACAACGATGGTCCAAGCGTAGATGTTGATGACTCCATTACGCAGATTACCGACAGCATCTATGGTGTTGGTTCCACTTCGTCAGATGCCGAGGGCCAGAACCTCTCATATCGATGGGTTCAGACCGGTGGGCCAGATGTTACGATTCGAAGCGGGAATGGTCCGGAACTGCGTTTTTCAACTCGTGGCATGACCGAGCCAGGCGAGGTGACCTTTGAGTTGCAGGTCTCAGACGGGACAAGCATCTCAACGGATACGATCGCGATGCAGGTCGAACCTGGAAACACCTTGCCGACGGTATCGGCCGGTCCTGATCAGGATGTGGTCGAGGGCGATTTGGTGCAGTTGAACTCTGCAGTATCTGATGAGGACGGAGATGCTCTGACCTTCAACTGGGTTCAGACTGGTGGACCAGAAGTTGAACTCTCCGATGCGAGCAGCGCGTCGCCCACCTTTGTGGCTCCCGATATCAATGGTACCGAGGATATCACATTTGAACTGACCGTTTCTGACGGACTGGGCGAAGTGACAGATTCGGTTGTCGTGAGCGTTGAGGGCGTGAACGATCCGCCTGTGGTTGATGCCGGTCCGTTCCAAAGCGTCGATGAGAACGATGTGGTAACTCTCGCTGCTTCAGTTTCAGACAGCGACAGCGATAATCTGACATACACATGGCGCCAAACAGGTGGTCCGAGTGTTGCGGTTTCGGGAGCTGATAGCGCTACGGCCAGCTTTACTGCTCCTGAGCAGGTCGCCAACTCGTATGTGACCTTCGAGTTGGAGGTTTCTGATGGTGAACACACCGTAGTAGATTCAGTGGTCATCCTTGTGAACGCTGATAACGATGCGCCGACGCTAGACGCGGGCCCGAACTTCAGTGTTGCGGAAGAAACGACTGTCCAGCTTTCTGCTTCAGCGAGCGATCCCGAGGGTAACCCACTCACGCACGAATGGGTCCAAACAAGCGGACCATCAGTTACTCTTTCTGATCCGTACGCGATTAATCCCAGCTTTGATTCGCCGAATGTGGCTTCCGATACTGATCTCACGTTCCAGATCACTACAACTGACGGAGAGCACACGGTTATCGATACTGTAACCGTGACTGTAATCGGTGAGAACGATGCACCGGAACCCTTGAATGCAACAACACTTGTCACTGAGGACACGCCAGCCCCGGTTGTCCTCAGCGGTGTTGACCCGGATATTGATCAGGACATTACATCATTCCGGATTGACTCTCTTCCTTCGGAAGGGACTCTGGAGTTTGATGGTGAGCCCGTGCTTGCGGGTGATGTGTTCAGTGTAGAGCAGATTGAATCGGGTGATTTGGTATTCACTCCGCCATCGGATTACAGCGGGAGCACCGGGGTTACATTCAGTGTGGCCACTGGTGATGATTGGTCAGTCGAACCTGCAACTCAGACCATTGTGGTGGTCGGTGAGGCCGACGCACCGCTCGTGACTGCCACTGATGCAACTGGTGCTGAAGAAAGCATGATCGCTCTCGATGTCGATGTTGCGTTGACGGACATCGACGGGTCAGAATCAATTCATTCTGTCACGGTGTCAGGCGCGCCCGAAGGGTCTGTGTTTACTGACGGCGTGACCGCGGTAACCGCATGGGATGGAACTGCGGACATTTCCGGGATGAACTTGTCAGGTTTGCAGATTCAACCCGCAGAGAACCACGATCAGGACTTCACGCTCACGATCGCTGCAACATCAGTCGAAGCCG
The DNA here is from genome assembly GCA_965216865.1 of Phycisphaerales bacterium. GTDB lineage: Bacteria > Planctomycetota > Phycisphaerae > Phycisphaerales > UBA1924 > UBA1924. The sequence goes on along the minus strand of OZ244206.1, from coordinate 174,118 downwards.
ACAGCGGTGATATGACCACCGGGGCCGCGACATTGGTGGTCCACATTGATGCGGTTAATGACCCGCCCATCGCACTCGACGGTTCGATGGATATCAGCGAGGATCAGACCGCAGTGATATCACTTGGCTCCCAGGAGGTAGACACGGGCGACGCTGCAGCTAACTTTCGTATTGAAACGATCCCGACAAACGGGACGCTGATGCTCGATGGTGTTGCTGTACAGGCGGGAGATGAAGTATCAGCTTACGATGTTTCTCACGGACGATTGACCTTTGAACCGACAGGAGATTGGTCCGGCACAACAGGGTTCAACTTTAGTGTGACGGATGGAGAAGTCTGGTCAGAGTCTGATGCAACATTCACGATTCATGTCAGTGGTGTCGCTGATGCACCGCTCGTCAATGTGGCAGATTCGTATGGATTTGAAGACTCGAGCATCGATATCGATGTGAGTACCGCAATCACCGATGTGGATGGCTCGGAAGAAATCAGCAGCATCGTGATTTCTGGTGCTCCAGCTGGGTCCGTGCTGACGGACGGAGTAAATAGCGCAACTGCTCTTGGACAAGAAGTTGACATCACCGGTTGGGATCTTTCGAGTCTAAGTATTACACCTTCTTCAAACTACGATATGGACTTTGATCTTGAGATTGAGGTAACTGCGCGGGAACCCGACTCTGGTCATACAACCTCGACCACAGCCGGATTTACAGTTCATCTCGAGGGAGTAAATGATGCCCCGATTGTACAAGCGGGATCAGTCGATATCCCGGAGGATGGTGTAGCCGTCATTGAGTTCAATACTCTCGAACTCGACACGGGTGACGCAGTCGAATCATTCCGGATTGAAAGCTTACCGGATAACGGAACGCTCAAGATCGATGGCGTCGAAGTAGTCGAAGGGCAGGTGATCGAGAAGTCGCTGGTCGATTCAGGATCACTGACATTCGAACCGAATGAGGATTGGAGTGGAACAAGTTCGCTCAGATTCTCCGCGAATGACGGCGAGCTCTGGTCGGAAACGCAAGGTGAACACACGATAAATGTCACCGGCGTGGCGGACACGCCCGGTCTGAGCGTGAGCGATGTGAGCGGGTCTGAGGACACGGCGATCGGGCTGGACATCACGCCGAGCCTGAGCGACACGGACGGGTCTGAGACGCTCTCGGTGGTGATCTCCAATGTGCCCGACGGCGCGACGCTGTCGGCGGGCGTGGATCACGGCGATGGCTCATGGAGCGTGGATCCCTCGGAGCTTGATGGTCTGAGCGTGACGCCTCCGAGCGATTTCTCGGGGTCGTTTGAGCTTGAGGTGAGCGTGACCTCGACGGAAGCGGACGGGGACAGCTCGACGAGCACGTCGAGCTTCACGGTGGATGTGTCCGGCGTGGCGGACGCACCCGGCCTGAGCGTGGGTGATGTGAGCGGGTCTGAGGACACGGCGATCGGGCTTGACATCACGCCGAGCCTGAGCGATACGGATGGGTCGGAAACACTCTCGGTGGTGATCTCCAATGTGCCCGACGGCGCGACGCTGTCGGCGGGCGTGGATCACGGTGACGGGTCATGGAGCGTGGATCCATCGGAGCTTGACGGTCTGAGCGTGACGCCGCCGAGCGATTTCTCGGGCTCGTTTGATCTTGAGGTGAGCGTGACCTCGACGGAATCGGACGGTGACATCACGACGAGCACTTCGAGCTTCACCGTGGATGTGTCGGGCGTGGCGGACACGCCCGGCCTGAGCGTGAGCGATGTGAGCGGGTCTGAGGACACGGCGATCGGGCTGGACATCACGCCGAGCCTGAGCGACACGGACGGGTCTGAGACGCTCTCGGTGGTGATCTCCAATGTGCCCGACGGCGCGACGCTGTCGGCGGGCGTGGATCACGGCGATGGCTCATGGAGCGTGGATCCCTCGGAGCTTGATGGTCTGAGCGTGACGCCTCCGAGCGATTTCTCGGGGTCGTTTGAGCTTGAGGTGAGCGTGACCTCGACGGAAGCGGACGGGGACAGCTCGACGAGCACGTCGAGCTTCACGGTGGATGTGTCCGGCGTGGCGGACGCACCCGGCCTGAGCGTGGGTGATGTGAGCGGGTCTGAGGACACGGCGATCGGGCTTGACATCACGCCGAGCCTGAGCGACACGGACGGGTCTGAGACGCTCTCGGTGGTGATCTCCAATGTGCCCGACGGCGCGACGCTGTCGGCGGGCGTGGATCACGGCGATGGCTCATGGAGCGTGGATCCATCGGAGCTTGACGGTCTGAGCGTGACCCCGCCGAGCGATTTCTCGGGCTCGTTTGATCTTGAGGTGAGCGTGACCTCGACGGAATCGGACGGTGACATCACGACGAGCACGTCGAGCTTCACCGTGGATGTGTCCGGCGTGGCGGACACGCCCGGTCTGAGCGTGAGCGATGTGAGCGGGTCTGAGGACACGGCGATCGGGCTGGATATCTCGCCGAGCCTGAGCGACACGGACGGGTCGGAAACACTCTCGGTGGTGATCTCGAATGTGCCCGACGGCGCGACGCTGTCGGCGGGCGTGGATCACGGCGATGGCTCATGGAGCGTGGATCCCTCGGAGCTTGCCGGCCTGAGCGTGACGCCTCCGAGCGATTTCTCGGGCTCGTTTGATCTTGAGGTGAGCGTGACCTCGACGGAATCGGACGGTGACAGCACGACAAGCACTTCGAGCTTCACGGTGGATGTCACCGGCGTGGCGGATACGCCCGGTCTGAGCGTGAGCGATGTGAGCGGGTCTGAGGACACGGCGATCGGGCTGGATATCTCGCCGAGCCTGAGCGACACGGACGGGTCTGAGACGCTCTCGGTGGTGATCTCCAATGTGCCCGACGGCGCGACGCTGTCGGCGGGCGTGGATCACGGCGACGGCTCATGGAGCGTGGATCCATCGGAGCTTGACGGTCTGAGCGTGACCCCGCCGAGCGATTTCTCGGGCTCGTTTGATCTTGAGGTGAGCGTGACCTCGACGGAATCGGACGGTGACATCACGACGAGCACTTCGAGCTTCACCGTGGATGTGTCCGGCGTGGCGGACACGCCCGGTCTGAGCGTGAGCGATGTGAGCGGGTCTGAGGACACGGCGATCGGGCTGGATATCTCGCCGAGCCTGAGCGACACGGACGGGTCGGAAACACTCTCGGTGGTGATCTCGAATGTGCCCGACGGCGCGACGCTGTCGGCGGGCGTGGATCACGGCGATGGCTCATGGAGCGTGGATCCCTCGGAGCTTGCCGGCCTGAGCGTGACGCCTCCGAGCGATTTCTCGGGCTCGTTTGATCTTGAGGTGAGCGTGACCTCGACGGAATCGGACGGTGACAGCACGACAAGCACTTCGAGCTTCACGGTGGATGTCACCGGCGTGGCGGATACGCCCGGTCTGAGCGTGAGCGATGTGAGCGGGTCTGAGGACACGGCGATCGGGCTGGATATCTCGCCGAGCCTGAGCGACACGGACGGGTCTGAGACGCTCTCGGTGGTGATCTCGAATGTACCCGACGGCGCGACGCTGTCGGCGGGCGTGGATCATGGCGATGGCTCATGGAGCGTGGATCCCGCGGACCTCGATGGTCTGAGCGTGACCCCGCCGAGCGATTTCTCGGGCTCGTTTGATCTTGAGGTGAGCGTGACCTCGACGGAAGCGGACGGTGACAGCACGACGAGCACGTCGAGCTTCACCGTGGATGTCACCGGCGTGGCGGATACGCCCGGTCTGAGCGTGAATGATGTGAGCGGGTCTGAGGACACGGCGATCGGGCTGGATATCTCGCCGAGCCTGAGCGACACGGACGGGTCTGAGACGCTCTCGGTGGTGATCTCGAATGTGCCCGACGGCGCGACGCTGTCGGCGGGCGTGGATCATGGCGATGGCTCATGGAGCGTGGATCCATCGGAGCTTGCCGGCCTGAGCGTGACGCCTCCGAGCGATTTCTCGGGCTCGTTTGATCTTGAGGTGAGCGTGACCTCGACGGAAGCGGACGGTGACAGCACGACGAGCACTTCGAGCTTCACGGTGGATGTCACCGGCGTGGCGGATACGCCCGGTCTGAGCGTGGGTGATGTGAGCGGGTCTGAGGACACGGCGATCGGGCTGGGTATCTCGCCGAGCCTGAGCGACACGGACGGGTCTGAGACGCTCTCGGTGGTGATCTCGAATGTGCCCGACGGCGCGATGCTGTCTGCGGGCGTGGATCACGGCGATGGCTCATGGAGCGTGGATCCCGCGGACCTCGATGGTCTGAGCGTGACGCCTCCGAGTGATTTCTCGGGCTCGTTTGATCTTGAGGTGAGCGTGACCTCGACGGAAGCGGACGGTGACAGCACGACGAGCACGTCGAGCTTCACGGTGGATGTGTCCGGCGTGGCGGACACGCCCGGTCTGAGCGTGAGCGATTCTGTAGAGGGCATACAGGGTGAAGAAATACTATTAGATATCTCTTCGTCGCTGAGCGACACTGATGGTTCGGAATCTCTTCAGATTACCGTCAGTGGATTGCCGGTAGGGCTGAGCTTAAGTGCCGGCGTCGAGAATGCTGATGGTACATGGACCTTGAGTCCAGACGAACTGGAGGGTCTGTCTCTGAACCCAACTCCAGGTGCGGTCGGTCGATTCCAGCTTGAAGTGGTCGCAACGGCTACTGATGGGACCTCGGTGGCAACCAGCCATGCATCGATCGATGTTGATATCTACCCAGTTGAGTCTGATTCGGAAGAGACTGACGACTCTCAGGAAGTCGAAAATGAACCGCCATCCGAGATCGATTGGGGTGATGAGCAGGATCTGGGCTTTATTACTTCGGGGCCTGGTATCGATGACACAATCGATGAGATTGATGAGAATCTCACAAGGATTGCCTATGAAGCTCCTGAGATGGCAGACAAGGTCTCACAGATGGGTGAAGAACTCATTGGCGAGGTCATGCCGATTATCTCTGAAGCCGCTGATTCTGAGGCCCCAGTCCCTCCCCCAGATGAACCACTCTTCGAGTTTGTTCGAGCAGAAAACGCCGATCATGCGGAGGGCGATGCATCTCAGACACACGGTACCCATGTGAGCGGAGTTTCACAGGGCGCAGAACAAACGCAGTCGGAGAAGTCTTCCACGACTGAGCGGATCGCGAGCACATTTACAGTGCTTTGGGGACTCGTTCGTTCATTAGGGGCTCGTGATAACAACGATGAAAAACAAACAAGTGATCACGCATCTCGTGGTCGGCGCCGGTAAGTGGAGATAGCAGATGCTGAACTCGAAAGATCACATCATTATGGATGATACGCAGGCAGATTCATTGATTGACGAGCTTGCGAAAAGCTCCAGTGACGCAGTCAAAAAACTGCGAGGTCATAAGCGTCAGTCTCTTCGCGTCAAGGTCTATGTTGAGCCTGCGAGTATGAGTGCTCGCACAGGTGTCAGATTTCAAGGCGTCACCGGTGATATCTCATCTGGTGGTACCCAGATTCTTGTGGCTCGACCATTGGCGATCGGGGATGTGTACCAGCTCAGCTTTGAGCGGGAAGAGTTCGATATGCCTCCGGTGTATGCGCTTTGTCTCCGCGGCCGCACAGTTCGGCCAGATGCCTATGAGGCCGGTCTTCGTTTTCTTGAACAGGTGACTTTGCCAAGCAGTTCTGCTGATGAAGAGCAAGGCTCACACATTCTTTGAAGTAACGCATCCTATACAGAATGGAAGCTATGACTACTACACCGAATGCCATCTCGATGAGCGACTCGTCAGAAAAGGCGTGGCGTAATGATGCGCCGGAGAAACCATCAGATTTGCTCTCGGGCATATCAGCTATAGAGCGTGATTCTGGGACTGCCCGTGAAAAGGCAGATGCGTTCCTCGATTTGATCATTGAGCATTTCGGTTGTGTGTCGTGTTGCCTGACTGTGGGTATCGCTGGTGATGAGGTCGAGATTGTACGCGAGGGCGATGTTCAAGGTGCAGAGCTGTGGAAAGCGAATCTTCAATCCACAGCGTTAGATGCCCGATCTCGTGCGTCATCAATCGCTAGGCTCTATGGCCCGAAAGATACACCCCAGCACGCCGTTATCGCTTGCCCTATAGATCATGCAGGTCGCGATCCCTTCGGTGCCATTTCAATCCTCGTTCATTGCTCATCGACGAACCATGCCGAGCGTATACAGCTTCACCTCCGTGCTGCGTGTCTACAGATTGCAGGGGTATTGACGAGAAAAGCGACGAAGCGGGGCGTCGTTGAGATGAGTGATATCGCTCGCGTGTACGCTCGGGCTGGCCAGTTCAAAACAGTTCAGCAGTTCGCGTACACAATCACCAACGCTGCTCGTCAGCGATTCAACTGTGATCAGGCAGCCATGGGTTTGGTGCGTAATGACAAGCTCAGTGTCGTGTGCATTTCTGGGCTGGACAGTGTGAAGTTGCGCAGTCCCGGCGTACTCAAGGTTCAGCAGGCCATGGGAGAGTGCGTGGATGCAGGCTGCCCGATGGTGGCGCAGTCTCGAGATCGCTGGGAGGACTCAACACTCGCCGAAGAAGGTTTGCTTCATCAGGCATGGCGTGCGTCGGTGAACGGTGCCAGTGTGCTGAGCATCCCGATCGATGCTGGTGACGGTCCGATTGCGGTCGTGTCGTTCCGGCGATCGGGTGAAGAGCCATTTGATGCGGATGACATAGAAGCCGCGAACAAACTGTTCGCGCCACTCGCTGGTGCTATCCCGCTTGTCACGCAGGCTACTCAATCACTCCCCACACACATAAGTCAGACAACTCGCGCTGCGTTCCGATGGTGCGCGGGTCCGAACACGATCCGCCGCAAGATTTTTCTGCTCACAATGATTTTAGCGATCGCATGGGTTGCGATCGGTACCCGGATGTACCGTGTTTCGGTTCCTGCGGTAATCATCGCGAAGAGCGAGCAGGTTATCGCCGCCCCGTTTGACGGGCGTGTCGATACCGTGTTTGTCCGTTCCGGCGATCATGTGGAGGCTGGCGAGATACTACTAACGATGGATACCTCGGATCTGGAGTTAGAGTATCGTGAACTTCAAGCGGAGTTGAGCAACGCTCAGCTTCGATTGTCTGGCGAGATCGCTGAGAGAAATCCTGCCTCTGCCTCGATCGCACAGGGAGATATCCGATCGATCAGTACACGGGTTCGCCATATTCTCAGCAAGCTTCAAGATGCTGAAGTACGAGCACCTCGGGCAGGTATTGTGATGGCGCCAGAGATCGCGGATTACCCCGGCCGTGTTATCTCCATGGGCGAGTCCCTTGCTTCGATCGCCATAGATGATTCGATGACGATCGAGTTGCATGTGCCTCAGGATCGTGTGTCGGATCTGGTTGAGGGGAACCGTATTCGCTTCGCGAGTCATGCTCGACCGGAGGTTCCGGGATTCAGTACTCTCGGAAAGTTGACGCCATCGAGTGTTGAGCGAGATGGGCATTCCGTCTTTGTCGCTGAGGCTGAGTTGCCAGAAGACCAAAGTTGGTTACGCCCAGGCATGGCTGGTGTCGCGATGGTTGAAGTTGGTGAGCGATCGAACTGGTGGCTTGCGGTTCACCGAATAGTTGATGCTGCACGATTGAGGTTCTGGTTCGACTGATGGCAAATACACCCAATCAACCAGGTCTTTCAGAACGCCTCCGGGAGGTCGTGGTCTCCGTGCGCGGAGATCTGGATATCAGTCGCCATACATTTCGTGCCGGTCCCGCCTATGTTGTTCGCGATCCGATCACCTTTGCCTCGCATCGGTTCGATCCAGAGGATTACCTGGTTCTGAATGCTATCAGGGGGAACGGGACGCTCGGGGAAGTCTTTGACCAGTTGGTGTCCATAGGAACGCTCGTCCAGGATGACGAAGAGAGCTATTACGAGTTCGTGTTGGATTTGCATCAGCGGAACTTGCTCAGCTTGCCAATCAATAATGCTGATGCGTTGTATCAACGCTATGAGCAGCGCCGTCGCGCAGAGGCGATCGGTCGAGTGATGGGGGTTTTCTTCATGAAAATCCCGGTATTCAATCCGAATCAGTTCCTTTCAAGGTCGTTGCCGCTCTTCCGCTGGCTGTTCTCGATCCCGGGGTTCCTGATTTGGATCACGCTCGTCATGGCAGCGGGCATCGTGGTGGTCTCGCGAGCGAGTGATCTCTCGTCCCCGGTGCTGGCGATGCTCGATGGGAACAATGTGTACATTCTCGTCGCATCTCTGATCGGCCTGAAAGTTGTGCATGAGTTTGGGCACGCCTACGCATGCCGTTCATTCGGCGGCTATGTACCGGAGATGGGCGTCTTTTTGGTGCTCTTTACACCGCTTGCTTATGTCGATGCAACTGACTCATGGAGCTTCAGCAAATCCCACCAACGAGCGATCGTTACGCTTGGTGGTGTCTACTTCGAGTCTATCGTGGGGGCTTTTGCGGTCTTTGTATGGGCTCTCACCGAGCCGTCGGCACTCAACACGCTCGCCTATCAGGTGATGATTCTCTCGACGGTGACGACCGCGCTGTTTAACCTTAATCCACTTCTTCGATACGACGCGTACTACCTCGTCAGTGATTTGACTGGTATCCCGAATCTTCGCAAGCGATGTCAAGAAGCGGTCATTGACTTCCCGAAGCGTGTCTTGTTCGGTTTGAAATCAAACCTGAACGGAGAACCAATCCGTCCGAATCCGGGTTTAGTGATGTTTGGCCTTGCTCAAATGGGTTACCGTGCCATCGTCATGATCACGATCTCTACTGTACTCGTGATGAAGTTCGGCGGCGCAGGTATTCTCTTTGCGATTCTACTCAACGGGATCGTGCTCGCGAAGGGTGCAATCTCAATCGTGCAATATGTTGTATCGTCCGCGGAGGTAGCCGCGGTTCGTTTCAGGGCAGTTTCCATTACCGCTGGTGCGTTTTTCATTGCGATCACGGCTATTGGCCTTCTCCCTGTTCCACAAAAGGTTGGTATCAACGGTGTCATTTCGTATGAGCATGTAACGGCAATCAGGGCTCCTGATGCTGGAACGCTTATGGAACTGCCTGCCCGCGTGGGGGCGCGTCAAGATGAAGGCGATCCACTCGCACATATTGTGAACGCTGATATGAGTTCACGCTATGCGGAACTCGAATCCGAAACTGAAATGAGTAAGAGCTATGTGCGGCTAGCTTCTCTCAGTTCACCAGGCGAAGCACTCGCAGAACTGGCAAAGAGCGATCAGATACAGTCCCAGCACAATCAGGTAAGCATGGATTTGGAGAGCCTCCGTCTGCCCGCTCCTGCTGAGGGTCGTGTTCTCCAGGTACTCGTTGAACGCCCCGGCTCCTATGTACAGCGAGGCGATCCGATACTGATTTATGGTTCCGGAGAGGTCGAGGCCGTTTTTTATCTGCGCTCGGTTGAGTTTGAATCGCTCAGTTTAGTGACTGGTGACGAGGTTGTTTGTCGCTCGCCTGCGTATCCGGGGTTAGATATCAGAGGAGTGGTGACGCGCATCGGCCAGGTCGCCACACGAGATATAGAGCCAAGGATTCTCCAGGCTGCCCCGCAAGGTCTGGTGCCGATCAACAGCGCAACCGGAGCTGTGATCGATTCATTTTTCGAAATCAATCTTTGTTTCCCGGAAATCGATGCTGATCTCATCGGGAGTCAGCTTAAAGCGAAAGTTCCTGCAAAATCAGTCACAGTCGCACAGATGCTTGAACGCCGAGTCAAACGATTCTTGAACCGTGTGAAGCAGTCCCCTTCCTCGTGAGTATATTGGAAAACGCACATGCTACTACAAGCCTCTATCCTGATGTCAATCCTGGTACAGCCCGCACCATCGATCGGGACCAGTGCTGAACCAAATGAACCCGCTGGGCAGGTTGTGCGGTTAATCGAGGTCGGGGATCATGAAGTTCTGCCGGGGGTCATTCGCCCGAAACATGAGGTCACGCTCTCTTCCTCGTTCGATACGCTACTCGGCGAACTCAGAGTTGAAGAGGGGCAGCATGTCTCGGAGGGTCAGGTTCTTGCCGTTCTCGATGATCGAGTCGTGCGAGCTGCACTGAAGGTTGCCGAAACACAGGCTGAGCGTGCCGCACAGATCGATCATGCGGAGGCAGTGTATGAACAGGCAAAGGATACTCTTGCGAGAATCCGTGCGGCATATGAGCAGAATGCGGCTGCAGAGGCGGAACTGGTTGCTGCAGAGTTAGACTGTGAAATCGCCGAAGCCGATCTGCGAAGTGCCAAAGAGTCCAAGAGAGAAGCGTTGGCAAGCTTGGAACTCGCCCAATCACGACTTGAGGAGCACATGGTTCGGGCACCGTTCGATGGGGTGGTAGTCCGAACTCATGCAGAGCCAAGGGAGATGGTTACACCTGGATCGCCGTTGATTGAGATCATTTCAGACGATGGTCTCTGTGTTGATCTTTATCTTCCGGTATCAGTCGCAGACTCTGTTTGTGTTGGCGATTACTATGCATTGAAGGTTGAAGATCCCAAACCAGTAGTGGTAGCCGCACGAGTTCGGTATATCGAGCCCCGTGTTGATGCGGTTTCACGGACTATTCGAGTGGTTTTTGATGTGGGGCCTGCGGAAGAGTCATCCCGGGTATATTCCGGAGTCCTTTCGTATCCCGCGGCCCGAGTACCAGAGTTGGATCATCAACAGCTACACGCAATGGCTGCCCGGGCACAGTTCAATGAAGATGAGGGAGGGCAAGCAAGCAATCACATGCTGCAGGGGCCAACCGCGTTCTCATGGTCTGCAGCGCTCGGCATCGAGGGTATGCGATAAAACGCTTCGCCCATCGGGCTCTCGGACGGAGGATCGTGATACATCTGCAGGGTTGCCGATATAGGCATTGAAAGAACACATCGAAAGATGAAGCAGGTCTCGATGCTACTCCCAGGCTCTCCGTTGAAGGTGGGGGAGGTTGAGCTTGGTCAATGTATGGCTTGGGTTGACAGTTTCACGATTCATGGGTTAATCGAGTCCCAGCTCAACCCAAACTTCCCGAGATACTTGCGGATCCGATCAGAGTCGTTTGTGCTTGAGCGTTTCGATCGCGAGGCCGCGAACAGCTTGCGTCCAGCTTGCGAGAGTGAATCGCACCCCTCACACACTTGAAGCACTGACTCAAGCTGCATGCGATCGAACAAGTCAAGAGACTCGACATCGCTCGGATCCATCACTCGAGAGAGGAGTGGGTGACCCGATGCGCCACCGACTTCCCAGGAATACTCGAGGCGACGCTGTTCCTCTTTTACGACCTCGATGGTGATGCGCCCGCCGGGCGCGAGGGTGGCCATGCGGGTCAATGCCGCGTTGAGATCGCGGAAGTTCCCGTTCCATCGCGACGTCGGCGCAGACGCGAACGCGAGGAACGCTTCACGCGCTTCGGAGTTGAACCGCACCATGTGTCCACGATCGCGCGAAAACCGATCGAGTTCGAAGTCGATGTTCGGCTCAATGTCCTCCACCCGATCACGCAGCGCTGGGAGCTCAAAGCTCCACAGGTTGATCCGCGCGAGCAGGTCTTCGCGGAATGTCCCGTCACGCACGCACTCGCGAAGGTCCCGATTGGTCCCCGCGATGAGCTGGAACGCGCTCTGCACATCCGTGTCCGCGCCCATGGGCATGAACCGTTGCTCCTCAATTGCCCGCAAGAGCATTGCCTGCTCGTCGAGGCCCAGCTCGCCAATCTCATCGAGGAACAACAAGCCGCCGTCTGCTTGGCGCAACAACCCCGCGCGATCACTCGCGGCCCCGGTGAACGCGCCCTTCTTGTGCCCAAAGAGCGTGGACATCGCGCTGTCGCCTCGGAGGGTCGCGCAGTTCACCACGACGAATGAGCCCTCGACCAAGCGGCGCTGCTGTCGCAACTCGAAGATTCGACCCGCGAGCTTGGACTTACCCGCACCCGTCGGGCCGGTCAAAAGAATCGGGTCGTTCGTGCGGATCGCCACATGCTCGACGCGCTCGATCAACCCATTGAACTTCGCGTTGCGCGTCTCGATCCCGTCTTTGAGTGAGGCGACCGCGTCCTCGTGCTCGCGTTGGAAACGCGATGCGAGATGATCGTATTTACTTAGATCGAGATCGATGATCCGACGCAGCCCCGGGCCGTCTTTGGCACGCCGGGGCGGTGATGTCTGGATCAGGCGCGCGGGGAAGTAACCCGACTCGGTCAACAGGAAGTTGCAGATCTGCACGACATGCGTCCCGGTCGTGATGTGGATCAGGTACTCCTCGCGCTGGGTGTCGAACGGGTACGCGCGTGCAAAGTCATGCAGTGTCGCAAACACCTCATCGAAGTCCCACGGGTCACGCATCGAGATCGTGTGCTGCACAACCCGCGTCTCAGGCGACACCGACCCGATGTCCTCGATCACCTGATTCGCGAGTGAGCTCGATCGCCGATCATGGATCAGCTCCAACCGATCCACGATGAAGTCCTCGTGCTGACACATGGACACCGTCGGTCGCCAACGCTCCCACCGCTTGGGTCCCTTGCCCGTATCGAGGGTGGTGCCGAGCAATCCGATGACGACGATGGGCTTTGGTTCAGATCCGGGCATATACGAGTATTTCGGATCGATCACGATAAATCTATATCAATATGAATCAAATCCATGGTCGGTCTTTGGTCGTGTAATCGGCGATACAAAGTTGTAATCGTGGGTCAACCCGGTTTGGCACGCAGCATGCATTGTCTCCTCATGCCTCACACGAGTCGCCTCTTTGACAATCGGGATTGCATGATCGATCAGACCGCACACAAGGCCGTGCCGGGGGGAGGGAGAGCACCTCCCCCCGGCTGGGGTTCGATTCCCCAGTCGTTCTTTCGCTCGAGTAGCCGTCCGGCGGCACGCACCCGTTCGGGCACGCGTGTCCCGCGACACGGGTTCTGCCGGTTGCTTGGAGCGTGTTGCATTAGCTCAATAGGTAGAGCATCGGGCTGATAACCCGAGTGTTGGGAGTTCGACTCTCCCATGCAAACACAGGTAAGGGCTTTCCTCCCTTGGGGTTCGATTCCCCACCAGATTTGGGATCTGGCAAACACAGTGAGTCGAGGGCGAACTGATCGCACAACCACACCCGACACGCGGATGCGGATCGCAACGCGAACCGCACCGCACGATCGGGGCCGGCGACGCAGCCAGAGGCATGGCGGATACCGGCGCTTCAAAGCGGGTCATCGCACCGACCGGCGCAGTGATCGTGTCCCTACGGGGATCGCGTGAGCTGCGTCAGACGAGTCGATGACCCGGCGCGAATCGCCTCAAGCCCTGCCCCGCTGATGGACCGGGTGGGCGTGCGTGAAGACGCGTTCGGCTCGCATTCACTTCGATCATGCAATCCCGATTGGCAACGAGTTGTCATTGTTGTCCACGCATCTCATGCATCCGAGCCCAACGAAAGGAGCAACGCCATGAGGAAGACTGTACGAATCCGCAAGCACGAACTCGGGTTGTGGTTCCGCCACGGCGAACTGCACCGGGTCCTCGAGGCCGGGAAGCACACCTACTGGTCGGTGCGTCCCCATGTCAACTCGATCGAGATCGTGGATACGCTGTCGCCTCGGTTTCGTCACGAGCAGCTCAAGGCCCTCGTGCGTGACCAGCGCCTCGCATCGCGATTGAGCGTCATCGACCTCAAGGACACCGAGCGGGCGCTCGTGTGGATCGACGGGCGACTCGACGCGATCCTCGCATCAGGTATCCACGCGTACTGGACTCAGAACGCGTCGATCGAGATCGAGCGCTTCGATGTCAACGATGTCCGGTTCGTGCACCCAAAGCTCGAAACCATCCTCAACTTCCCCGGCGGTGTGCAGCACTTCAACGGGGTTCGGGTGGATGCGAACGAGCGTGTCATGCTCTTCCGTGATGGCGAGCTGATCGATCAGCTCGGCGCAGGACACTATGTGTACTGGCGCGGCGGGCCTTCGATCACCTGGAAGTCGGTTGATCTGCGCGAGCAGACCGAGGACATCCAGGGGCAGGAAATCATGACGGCCGACAAGGTGACTCTGCGGGTGAACCTGCTCCTGACGCACCGGATCACCGATGCGGTCAAGGCCGTCACCGAGGTTCTGGATTGGAGGCAGACGCTCTACCGTGAAGCACAGCTTGAGCTCCGTTCCGCCATCGGCGGGCGCACGCTCGAGAAGCTGCTCGCGGACAAGGACGAGCTGGGTGCGGAGATCAAGAACCGACTCACGGCGCGAGCTGCGGAGTTTGGGGTCTCGGTCTCCGGCGTGGGTCTTCGCGACATCATCCTCCCGGGTGATATGAAGTCGATCCTCAACCAGGTCATTGTCGCGGAAAAGCAGGCGCAAGCCAACCTGATCCGTCGTCGAGAAGAAACCGCGGCAGCGCGCAGCCAGGCGAACACGGCCAAGCTCCTCGAGCAGAACCCCGTGCTCGCACGCATGAAGGAACTCGAAGCATTGCAGGACATCCTGCGAGGCACCGACGCAACCTTCATCCTGGGTGCGGGCGACCTGAGCGAGCAGATCGGGCAACTAATGTCGCGTAATGCGAGCAGGTAACAACACTTTCCATTCGTGATAACGAATGGAAAGCATTCGATATTCAATCTATCTCATGCCAAAGGATATGCAATGGACAACGCAAGCAACATATTGGCCTCACTGCTTGAGTGGGCAGTTGACCGCAGGGCAATGGAGAGATACACGGCATTGCTCAAGACTAAGGCAGGAGAAAAGAGATTTATAGATAATCTCTACAGACTCGATCTCCAGTTTAAATCAGATGTCGTGTCGAAAGACATTGACGAGCAATTGTTCGGACGGGACTGCGTGGTGTTTCGCGACGGTTACCAGTTTGGCCAGAAGTTTGACTCGATAACAGACGCACTGCCTGAGCTTGAGATGCTCGACGCGTGGCTGATTGTCTCAACAGATTCGAAAGTCGCTATCTATCGGCCGGAGTCATACTTTGATGACACGATAATGCTCAAGCATCAGTCCCTCATTTGAGTTGTTCTGGATGTAGCTCAGCTTGGCAGAGCGTGTGCCTTGGGTGCACAAAGTCGCGGGTTCGAATCCTGCCATCCAGATTCAGATTGATGCCCCGTAGCTCAGCGGAACCAGAGTGCCGCGCTACGAACGCGGAGGTCGTGGGTTCGAATCCCACCGGGGCGGTTGAAAGGAAGACAGAAGGCTCCGTAGCCCAACTGGTAGGAGGCCGTGGTCTCAGAAACCACACAGTGCTGGTTCGAATCCAGCCGGAGTCATTGATGGTGAATGTAGCTCAACCGGTCAGAGCACTCGGGTGTGATCCGAGAGGTTACGGGTTCGATCCCCGTCGTTCACCCTTGCAAACGGAAAGGAACTGAACATGACTACTACTTACGAAAAGGCTTGGCAACGATCTGCCACCCATCTTCATAGACCACATACCCAGGTTGCTCAGTAGACACCTGATCGATGACCACGCCATACTCACGGAGAATCTCAACCATGGCACGCACACGCTTGATCGGCTCTTTAGCGCGAGGATGGAACCACGAGAGCGCCCGTTCGTTCCCATCATCCTTGAGTTCGGGAGGCGATTTGAGATGCATCCTGAGCCACGAGAGGTGACGCTCAAGTTCTTCCATGTGATATGGAGCGACCTCATTGTCCTCGCGTAATGCGTTGACAGCCATAAAGACACCCGATGGACGATGAGAATGCTCGTCCTGAACTCGGGTCTGAAACCGAATATAGGTTACCTTTGATTCCTGCTCGCGCATCGCCATGCCGGGCTCCAGTACAGAAGTGAGCACATTATGACCAACAACAGCTCAAACAACAACCCATTCATCGAGACCGGCGAGGCGGAGGCAATCCTCCCCCTGCCCAACAACGCCAAGCCCGTCACCGTGATCGGGACGCCGGCGATTCGCAACACCTTCGACGAAGTGTGCATCAAGCAGACGATCAACTCCGCGATGGCGCCCGGGGTCTCGACGATGGTCCTCAACCCAGACGCACACCTTGGGTACGGTACCCCTGTCGGGTGCGTGCTCTCGAGCCCTTCGCACATCTACCCCGGCCCGGTCGGGGTGGACATCAAGTGCTCGATGTCGCTGCTCTCGGTGGACATCGACGAGTCCGCGATCCGTCAGCCGCAGGTTCGCCGCCGATTGATCAACGCGATCTGCGAGCGCACCCCAACCGGAACCGGTAAGGGGCAACGCTCGGTGCCCAAAGCGCGCCATGTGTCCGATCAGCTCGGACGCAAGGCGATTACCCAAGGCGCATCCGCGGAGGTCTGCGAACAGCTCGGGATCCCGGTGGAGTGGGCGATGCGCTGCGAAGACTCGCAACACACCGGTCACGACGGGACGCACGATGCGCTCGATCGTCGATTGGATATCCTGTGCCGCAACAACCAGTTCTCGCAGCGACTACCCCGCAAGGTCCGTCAGCTCGGGTCCTACGGCGGCGGGAACCACTTCGGTGAGTGCGAGGTTGTTCGACTCGCGGAGGGTGATCGCGCGAAGAACACCGCCGAGGTGTTCGGGCTCAAGGACGGGCAGGTCGCGTTCCTTTCGCACTGTGGGTCACGCGGGTTCGGGCATGACCTTGCTGCGGGTCAGTTCAAGACGCTGCAGGCGCACTTCGCCAAGTGGGATACCCCACTGCCCGGCGGGGATCGTCAGCTCGTCTACGCGCCTCTCGGGACGCACGAGGCGAACAACTACATCGACGACATGTCGATGGGTGCGAACTTCGCAACGGTGAACCATCTCCTGATCAACGCGCTCGTCCTCGAGGCGTTCCAAGAGATCTTCCCCGGCGTCAAGGGTCGGCTGGTGTACTTCATCAGCCACAACATCGCCCGCCAGGAGGTCGTGAACGACCGCCTCGAGTGGGTGCACCGCAAGGGCGCGACGCGTGCGTTCCCGGGTGGGCACCACGCGCTCAAGGACACCCCATTCGCGGAAACCGGGCACCCGATCCTGCTCCCGGGCAACCCCCAGGCTGGCTCGGCGGTGATGGTTGCCGACCCCGGCGCCGAGAAGTCGTGCTACTCCGTGAATCACGGGGCGGGGCGAATCATGGGTCGCAAAGCCGCGGCCCGCACGCTCGACCAGGCGAAGGTGGACGCTTCGTTCGCGGAGCGCGACATCCTGACGAACTGCCGAACCTACCCGATCGACGAAGCGCCCGACGCCTACAAGGACTTCGACGAGGTCCTGCGATCGGTCAAGACGGCAGGGCTCGCGAGCGAGGTCGCACGACTCGACGCGAAGTTCGTGATCAAGGACGGGGACAAGGCGGATGATTGAATCTCCAACAGTTCGAGTGGTATGTCGTCAGTGCAGAAATGTGCTGACGACACCACTCTTTATCGTAAAAACATATGGTTCGCTCCCTGTAAATGAACTTGACCTGCTGCCCAAAGGCCAAATCACTACAACTCATGATTACCAATCTAGAGTTTGCTCATTCCAACATCCTTATCCGTACGACTACCTAGTCCATGTTGATTCGATGATCGGATGCAACCCAGATCAGAATACGATGGGATGTTGTGGATACAACCCTGTGCCCGATTTGGACCAGGATTTTGCAAGCCCAAGTCTGACTTGCCGCTGCGGTTCAGCAGTAGGATGGCTTTGGAGTGATTGCCATGTTTACAACAGATGCATTTTTAGTAGTGAGGCTACGAGTACAGAGCTGATTCATAGCGAGGATGCCGAGTAACTATGTCTACAACAATCCACATCAACGGCTCAATGGGTGAAGGCGGCGGGCAGGTCCTGCGCTCGTCGCTTGCGCTGTCAATGGTGACCGGGCAGCCATTCACCATCGAAAACATCCGCGCCGGGCGACGCAAGCCCGGGTTGCTTCGTCAGCACCTGACCGCCGTCAAAGCGGCTGCGGAGGTTTCGTGCGCACACGTCTCGGGTGCGACGCTCGGGTCTGATTCGATCGAGTTCACGCCCGGCCCCATCAACGCGGGCAACTACCGCTTCTCGATCGGGAGCGCGGGGAGCACGACGCTTGTGCTGCAGACAGTGCTCCCGGCACTGATACAAGCGGACGAGGCGAGCGATCTCATCATCGAAGGCGGGACACACAACCCGTTCGCGCCCACGGTGCACTTCCTCACCAAGTGCTTCCTCCCGGTGCTCGCGAAAATGGGCCCCAAGGTCGATGTCGAGCTCGTCCGTCATGGGTTCTTCCCCGCGGGCGGTGGGCAGATCCGTGTCTCGATCGAGCCGGTTGAGCGACTCTCGCCTCTGGATCTGATCGAGCGTGGGGACATCACGCGCCGTCTCGCGACCGCGACCGTCGCGGGTCTGCCCGGCGCGATCGCGGATCGTGAACTCGAAACCGTCGCGAAGAAACTTGATCTCACGAACAACGAGATCAAGCACGACCTGATCGGCGATGGGCTTGGTCCCGGCAATGTCCTGAGCATCGAGCTCGAGAGCGATCAGCTCACCGAGGTCATCACCGGGTTCGGCGAGAAGAGCGTGTCCTCCGAGAAGGTCGCGCGGATCGCGTCCAAGCGTGCCAAGGAGTACATCTCCTCGGGTGTCCCCGTGGGGTTGCACCTCGCGGATCAGCTGCTCATCCCGCTCGCGCTCGCGGGCGCGGGCGGGTTCCGCACCGGCGTGCTCACCCGCCATACAAAGACCAATATGCAGGTCATCGAATCCTTCATGGGGTGCACTTTCGGCGTAAACGAGGTAGATCCCGGACGGACAGTCGTTTCAATCTCAGCACCCCGACAGTAGCAGCAATGAGGGAAGTTCAGCTCATCCCAATTGTGGAATGAGTTGGTGCGTAGTTGCGGGTGATTGGTGGCAAGACGCTCTGGCCATCCGACAGGATGGTAGGGGCATATTCGGGTGTGCCGCAGAGTCAGATCTAGCCATCAACTTCCTCTGCGAGATTTGCCACCGGTATTGACGAAAGGGTGTTGACACTGCGAATGAAAACCTTTACATTGCGATAAACGGGCACACAACATGGCCTATGGAGAACTGAGATGCACATAAAGGCACAACGCACGATGACCTTGCTCGCGGGGCTGTTTCTGATCAGCGGCTCAGCGATTGCAAATGACGACGCGAACTTAATCACAAACCCTGGGTTCGAGGATCCGAACCCAGGCAACTCCGCACTCCCAATCGGTTGGAATGCGTTCAATATGAGCGCAAGCGACTATGTCCATGTAAACGATGTAGGTGCAGAAGTCCGTTCGGGCTCGCGTTCTATTCGTTTGCGTCCAGCGACTGATGAAGCAAGTCGATTCCGAGGCTTAACGACAAACATCTTCCGACCCGATGGTTCAGATTTGTATGACCCGGATTTCACATATCTCGGGGGTGATGTCACGATCTCCGGGTATTACCTCGTGCCCGAAGGTGAAGTCATCAACGACACGGTGGTCGGCGTAAAGCTTGAATTCCGTCGCGAGCCGCCGAACTTTTCGATCTGGAGCGCCTTTGAGTTTGCGCTCCCCGCAAACGAGACCGGTGGTGCGTGGATGCCCTTCTCGTTTACGGTGACAGATCAAATGATCCTCGATGTCGGCGATTTTCCCCCAGAACCAACGAGCGTGTCGATTCTGCCCTTCCGTTTCTTCGGCGGGGAGTTCGGCGCAGGTACTTCACCCACGGGCACAGTGTTCATCGACGATCTCTGTCTCGTTCAGGGTTCAAGTGGCGGCCCATGTAATGGTGCCGATCTTGCCGAACCCTTCGGTGAACTGAACTTCTTTGATGTCTCTGCATTCCTCACGGCATACAACGCACAGAGTGCCGACGCGGACCTCAACAACGATGGCGAGTGGAACTTCTTCGATGTTTCCGCGTTCCTGACAGAGTACAGCGCCGGTTGCCCGTGAACCACTGCGGGCCGGATCGCGATGACCGTTCCTTGCCGCCCCGTAGCCTCACGCTACGGGGCGGTTCGTTTCTAGAAGAGACGATCAAACTGACTCCATAGACATGCAACGAGGATAAGCCTTGGGCAAGTACGAACACCACCGGACGGCTGCTCGTGATCGCATCCCCTGGATCCAGCTCATCGCTTACGGCATGGGCGGGTTTGTTCCCATCGCGTTGTTTAACTCCGTTGGACAGCTTTCCGGATTGATCCTGAACGTCGGGCTCGGTATCAGCGCCATCATGGTCGGCGTGGCCCAGATGATCCCTCGATTTTGGGATGCCATCACCGATCCGATCATGGGACATCTCTCGGATAACACCAAGGGGCGGTGGGGGCGTCGGCGCCCGTACATCTTCTTCGGCGGCGTCGCGGTGTCGATCTCATTTGTGCTCATGTGGTCCGTCCCGCGAGACTGGGATGCCAGTGAGCAGTTCTGGTACTTCCTGCTCATGTCACTGATCTTCTACACCGCGGTCACGGTGTTCGAGATACCGCACGGTGCCCTGGGTATGGAGATGACGGACGACTACCACGAGCGCACCCGCCTTTTCAGCGCCAAGAGCTTCATCGGTAATGTTGGTGCGATCGCGACGCCGTGGTTCTATGCGATGGCGAACTGGGACCTGTTCAAGGGTGGCGGGGACGAGGTTGATGGGATGCGCCGCGTGGCGTATCTCGCGGCAGCTGTCGTGCTGATCCCCGCGTTCGCGTGCGCGTTCCTGTGCAAGGAAGGGCACCGCGAGGAAGCGATCAATCAGGAGCGCCAATCGCTTGTCACGAGCATGAAACAGACAGGGTCCAACAGGACCTTCCTCATACTCGTGGGCATCGTCTTTGCGACCGTGATGGGTTTCAATGTCGTCAACGGCTTCGCGAACTACATCGCGGTCTTCTACCTGTTCTCGGGGAACAAGGAGGCCGCCTCCTCGCTGCTGGGCTACAACGGGACACTCTGGGGAATCACATCCGTAGTCGCGGTCTTCCCGCTCGTCTACATCAGCAGACGCTTCGGCAAGAACAAGACTATGACCACGGCCATCCTTTTCATGGCTTCTGCGCAGGCGCTCAAGGTCGTGTGCTACAACCCAAGCTACCCCTACCTCACGCTGATCCCGACGGTGCTGCTCGCGGCCGGAATGCTCATGTTCTTCACGCTCGCCAGCGCCATGGTCGCGGATGTCTGCGACGAAGATGATCTGAACACAGGCACACGCAGCGAGGGCGCGTACTACTCGGTGTTCTGGTGGTTCATGAAGATGGGCATGGCCGTGGCGTACTTTGTCGCTGGCGTGCTCATCGAGCTCACGGGCTTTGACGAGAAAGCGGATATCCAGACAGACACAACACTGCTGCTCCTTCGTGTGTTCGAGATCGGGCTACCCATCGGGCTGTGCGTGATCTCGCTGCTACTGATCCGGATGTACCCGCTGAACGAGGCGCGTGCGTACGAGATCAAGTCGAAGCTTGATGAACGCCGTGCACGCAAAGAAAAAGCATCCGAATCTTCGGATGCATGAGTTTGATCGGTTTGATTCGTGTGCCTGAGGGTCAGCCGTCAGAGCCGTACTGTTCTTTCATGGCATTGATCCGCTCGACGGTCTCCTCCCAGTCGTTCTTATCGACAAGTACCCCTACCGGCTTGCCGTCGGAGAACTTGCTGGGGATACCTCCGCTCGGGTCAATCTTCCCTTTCTGTGTGAGCAGTAATCGCTCAAACTGCCCGCGATTCATCTCCCACTCGTCACCGGTGAGGGTGTCACGGATGGTGACCATCTGTGAGCGGCGCTCAAGACTGTCGGGGGCTTCTTTCGACCCGGCCCGGAAAGCAAAGAAGATCGCAGCAACAATCGCAACAATCGCGATTGTTCTTCCGATCATCGGTTTTTCATTGAGTGTTTCACGGATGCCCATATGAGTCTTCCTCAGTTGTCAGGGTAGTAGTGGCCCCAATTAAAGAACTCGGGGGCGGAACCGTACTTGTCTGTCTCAAGCACATATTCTGCTTCGCTCTTCTGCTGAACACGTCCATCACCACGAAGGAGATTGCTTGCTCCGGAAGACGAGATTCCGAACCCCGTGGTGTCTGTTTTGTCGAAGTCGCGGTGGCGAGGAATCCAGTCCGCCGCATCGATCGCGTAGGTGAGTTCCGCTGGATTCTTGATCCATCGCATCTTTTGGCCGGACACACCGTGCTCGGTTCTATTATCCATGTCGACATATGAATCATTGAACCAGTACTCGCTGTATTCTTCGACCCCGTCTAGATCATAGTCGAGAACCTGTACTCTACCGCCGTATTCAAACTCTAGTCGTGTCGCTTCATCGAGCACTGATGCAGCACCGCGTGCGGAAGGGCAGTCGAATGTCGCTTGCGCTTGTCCGCCAAGGTACGGTTCAAGAAGTCGCATAGCGTTCCATCGCTGTGCACGGATATCGTGATTACCTGTCACAGGATTGACTTCCAGCGTCCCATTGTTCTGGCGCTCGATTGTATTTTGAAACGGGTAGAGATCGAGGAATGTGGGCTCCCGTTGATCGTCGAGATACATCTGAATCCCAATCCCAATCTGTCGCAGGTTGTTTTGGCAGAGCACATTCTCGGCAGTTGCCTTCGCGCGCCCCAGCGACGGGAGCAGGATACTGATTAGCAGCGCGATGATGGAGATCACCACCAGCAACTCGATTAGGGTAAACGCGCGTACAGAAGAACGCGAACGATGGGCAGGGACATTTCTCTTGTGGATCATGCCTGGCTCCTCTCGCGGTTGCGAACATGGACTGTAGCGGAAATCTCTGCCGCGGGTTTCCACTCGACCTGCACATCAACACTCGCTCTATCCTCCAGCGACTCCTCGCTGATGAGGTTGTTATCGAGGACGATGCCGTTCACAGTCAGGACGCACGCATGGTCTGGATTGTAAGAGCGGGCATCGAATCGGATATGGACCTCTCGCCCACGCCAGAGCCGGGTCGCCCGCACCTCACCCATCTCGGGGTATGGGCACGGGTCGATACGCAGGCCGTCCCAGTCGGCACGGGCACCGATCAGGTGCTCGATACTGACTCGGTTGAGCCAAGCCGCGGATCCGGTGTACCAGGTCCAGCCGGCACGACCTGGGCAAGTCGAGAGTGGCCCGTCGACATTCCCCGGCAAGCAATAGGGCTCTGCCGCGTACGCGTCGGGTTCTGTGCAACGAAGTGGTGGGGATATCGATCGCCATATCGAGCCCACGGCGTCAGCGTCGCGACGCATGGCGGCTGCTTTTAATCCCCATGTCGCGGCATGCATGTAGACGCCGCCGTTCTCTCGAGATCCGGGCGCGTAGCGAGACAGATACCCAATATCGGGGTCTGGCACGGTATACGCCGGAGCAAGAAGAAGCGGACCATACTCGGTAAGCAGTTGGTCTTTGACCGCTGACCATGCTGAGTCACGCTGTTCAGTTGTGCCGGCATTGGCAAAGTGTGCCCATGTTTGGGCATTCAAGAATATCTGTCCCTCAAGCGACTCCTTAGAACCGAGCCAACGCCCGTTTGTGTCGGTCGCTCGACGGAACCACTCGCCGTCCCATGCGTGCTCACGCACCGCATCGTGCAAAGCTTTCCGTGCGGCGGTATATTGCTTAGGCGTTTCAGTATCACCCGAGCGTTCAAGCGCCTGCCCGAACTCATCGAGGATGATCATAAGGAAGAACGCAACCCAAACCGACTCGCCGCCACCTAGCGATGAGAGTCCATCGTTCCAGTCATTGTCACCGATGAACGGAAGCCCGCGATCACTCAACCGGGACAAGGCGCGTGCGATCGATCGCTTTGCGTGTTCTCTGAGAGTCTGTGGATTCTCGTCATCAACGAACGGCGCTTTCTCGTCCAAGATGCTGAGGTCACCTGTTTCACGGAGATACGAGCATGTGACGAAGGGTAACCAGAGGTAGTCATCGCTGCATTGATCATGCAGGCCGGTCTCGGTCAATGGGTTCCACCAGTGATAGACGCTTCCATCAGCGAACTGGTGTGCGGCATGAAGAAGGATTTGCTCTTTACATCGTTCGGGATCACGCAGGAGCCAAACCTGAGAGTCTTGTAGCTGGTCGCGAAATCCGTATGCCCCGGATTGCTGGTAGTACCCGCTGCGAGCCCAGAGGCGGGCGCTGATGGCCTGATATGGAAGCCAGGTATTGTTCAGAAGATCAAAGTCTTCAGACTCAGTTTGTACAGTCGTCTGCGACAGCATGCGTGCCCAGTTTGCCGTGTTCTGGTCGAGCGCAGAGTCGATTGCCGCTTTCTCCGAAAACCTGTCCAGTGTTTGTTCAAGTTCCTCTTGAGTCTCCGCGACGCTCAACACAAATGTTCGTGTAACCGATTCGCCGGGAGCAAGCTTAACGCGTGCACCCAGTGCGCCACAGGGATCAGAGAATCGCCCGTACACGGCATTGCACGATCCGGTCATGGCGATCGGTCTGCGTTGGTCACCTTCGCGGCCAAAGAACTCTTCTGTGTCCGCGGTGGCCCAGCTTTCGTCACCTTCGTGCGATGGCATAGAGAACCCGGCAACATAAGGCCACGATCTGTTCCAATGATCGTCAGCGTTCCCGAATGGGGCATTCCAGACATTCTTCGTCGCGTAGATCGCGTTGCGCTTTGTGTCGTACTTCGTCGTAAAGAACAAGCGGTGAAACTCGCGGGTGCTGTCGGGTGCTGCATCACAGCACCATTGGAAGAACGCCCCGATCCCGATTGACCTTTCGCGGTCACTCGTGTTTTTCAGAGTCAGCGTCCAGAGTTCAGCATTCGCGTCTGGAGCAACACCGAGCGTCCACTCGGACTCAATGCCTTTGTATGCTGATTCGAATGTGGTGCTCCCCATCCTGTGCACGCACCTGTAGTTGTCGAAAGGTGTATGGCAGGGGTGTGGTGTGACGGACCAGACGCAATCGTCTTCATCAAGGTCTGAGAGATAGATGAACTTCCCACGATCGTCGCGGATGTGGTCCATGCTCCAGCGTGTCAGAACATTGAGTTGGCAATGATCCAGCCACGAGAACCCCGCCCCGTTCTGACTGATGACAAATCCGTATCGGCCGTTGCTGACCACATTGGTCCACGGGCGGGGGGTTCGGTGATCCTTGATTTCATACGCGTTACCGTCCTCGATAAAGCGTCCGTACTGGTTTTGGAGCGTCATGCTCGTTCCTCTTCATGCAAACGGAAAGCGGATAGTTCTCTGAAATGAGGAGATCTGCCGCTGGGCAGACCCCCTGTGGTTCACACAAGCGGGAAGCTGTGCAAAGAGTGATTTATCGCCGACGACGAGACGCGCCCAAGCCAGCGAGAGAGAGAAGCCCAATAGTGGCAGGAGCGGGAACATTCGCAGTGATATTGGTGTAGCTGATATCAACGCTGCCATCGATCCCCGGCTGATTGATCTGGGCACCGACACCCGTGAACATATCAAAGCCGCTGGGAATCCCGCCCTCGGTTGTGGTGAAGTCGATCGCGCCGCTCGAAACCCAACCGCTGCCGGTCGTCAGATTGTTGTACATGTACTCCAAGGTCGAAGCAGCACCGCCACTGTTTTCACCATCACCCGGGGTATGAATCATACGAAGCATCAGTTCATCCCCGATGTTGTACAAGCCCGTCCCGAATGAATGGAATGGAAGAACCGATCCGAATGCGGCGATTTCGCCAGAGCTGCTCAGAACACCGAAGAGTCCAAGCCCGAATAGGTCAGCCTGAAATCCAGCCTCGACATTTCCAACATTGCTGGCCTCATTAATCTGCATGGTCATTTGCATGTCGAATGCATCGCCGTAGTCGAAATCGACATTGCTACCGCCCGCGTCAGCAAACCAACTGACATGTCGGTTGGCGAATCCACCTGTTCCGTAGTTGTTTTCTTGCAGGATGACGCTGCTTCCCATTGGGTCGTAGGTGCTCGAGAAGTTCAGTGTGCTGCCGCCAAAGTCATTGAACAGACGCGGGATGTCATTCATGTCCGCGATGTCCGACAC
Source organism: Phycisphaerales bacterium (assembly GCA_965216865.1). GTDB lineage: Bacteria > Planctomycetota > Phycisphaerae > Phycisphaerales > UBA1924 > UBA1924. The sequence goes on along the minus strand of OZ244206.1, from coordinate 148,200 downwards.
GCTGGCAGACGCGAAAGCGCTGGCGCAAGCCAAGATTCCGATGCCGATTGTGGTGCTGGATCTCATGTGTACTCTCCTCGTTTTCGATCTCTGTGTGCCGAATCGCCCTCACGCGGGGAGATCGGGGACTCATACTGAAAACGGTTACATTTTCCTTGATCTGACTCTCCGCATCAAGCCCCATTTACGATAATTTCAAGGAAATCACGCCGGAGAGAGGCAAGGGATGGGGTATCTGGTATCAGGGCATCAGGCGATTCAAACCATCTCGGATAAATGGATGGGACATGAATAGCTCCCAAATCAGACCAGATCTTGCATTCTCGATCGCAATGATCAGAGGACCTTGGCTAATTGCGACATAATCCTCCGCAACCCAGTCCAACTGCCCGGCATGATTCAGTCTGAATGCGTCTCGGAAACCCCATGTGTCTGTCCAGACGCGATCTATACCTTCTATAGGCGTCGCGGTACGGGCTGCGCGTAGTGCTTCGATAGCCATATCGGGCTCGAAAAGGATCGCTGATCCAGGGGCGTACGGTGCCACGACACCGCCGCCCCAGTTCTCAGTGGGCTCATAGGTTGAGAAATCCCGATTGGGTTGGGCGCCTTGCATCTCTAAACGATCTGGAAATGCACCTGATACAAGATATCCATCGGGGCCGTCACTCGCTGAGAAACCCCATAGTGAGCTACTCAGTGTGGGGAGATGATTTGGGTTTTCAATCGCACGATCTCGATGCAGATGGATCATCCGTCGAGCGTTTTCCCACCAGTTCACGCGGGCGCGCATCGGCATGCCGTGTTGAGCCGGCGTGTCAGTCCCAAGTGCAGTGTGATCAATGAACAAATGAGCAAAGAATGATGTAAATAAGGCTCCGGAATATGGAAACCAGACTATCTCGCCTTGCCCCTCATACCAGCCTAGCTGTCTGCGAAGACCCCAGTAGGTCGATTCAGGTACCCGAAAGTCCGGGCGAGGGGCGCAAACGCCCAGAATGGTAGTGAGTCGGTGTTCATCGCCGCTGTCGATCCAGTAGTAGGGGAGGAGTGAGCCTTTAGCAGTTGGGGCGGCATCGTCTTCGGGTTTCCAACCCAGACTGAGGTACTGAGTGTCCGGCATGCCGGAGTTTGTTCGTTCTAGAAAGAATGACCAGTCTGCGTCACGCAGTGCTTCGTCGATATCGCCTTTGAGCGTCCCTTGGAAATACTCACCGGCGACGATCATGCCGGAGAATAGCAGGGCTGAATCGACCGTGCTGACCACAAGTTCTCGCCCAACCCGACGGGCAGAAGCATCGTGTGGATTGATGAAGTGATAGAACAATCCTGCTTTGCGATTGCTGGGTTCGTTAAGAAGTGAATCAATAATGAGTTGCGCTCTTATTTCTGCTCGATCCCGCGATATCCATCCCCTTTCAACGCCGATAGGGAGCGATGCGAGCTGGAAACCAACCCCGGCGACGCTGACGACATCGCTGCTCGTTCGGTCGTACACCATGCCCGTTTCAGGGCTCACGGCCTCGATGAAGTATCGAAATGTAGACCGTTGTATTTCATCCAAGAGCTCTTCGTCTTCTGGAGAAAAGGCGAACGGAGGGAGTGAAGTGGTTGCGGCGGGTTCGATCACCACCAGTTCAGGGTTAACGGACCTTGAGGACAGGCTATCCCCAGAGGGGATCGTCCCGCATCCAATGCCCGCAGCAACAGCGAGGGGCAGCAAGGCGCAGGCAGAAAGTGATTGTGTAAGCGTTTTCATTGTGCTACCATAATCGCACATGAGAGCAGAAGAATCAAGCGAGAACAACCGCACGGGCACCGTTTCGATTCGGAGTGTCGCCGAACGAGCTGGAGTATCGATCGCAACGGTATCCCGTGTTTTGAACACGCCAAATAAGGTTTCGAAAGGGACTGCGGAGCGTGTGCGTCAGGCTATCGAAGAACTCGAGTATCGCCCCAATCTCTTTGCGAAGGGCCTGCTCACGAAGCGAAGCCGCGTGATCGGTGTGTCCCTCCCGGATATTCACGGCGAGTTCTATTCTGAGTTGATGTGTGCCCTCGATGAGCGTGCCTGTGAGCTTGGATATCACTTGCTTGTGAGTTCGAATGCTCATCGTGTGGAAAGCAGTCCAGGGAATGGCTTTGCCCTTGATCTTGTTGATGGGTTGATCGTCATGCTCACAGAGCGGACTGGCGTGGATATCGAGGGAGTGAGTCAGCTTTCACACCCAGCGGTGGTCATCGGATTCGATGAGCCGGGGCTTGATGTCGAAACAATTGTCGTTGATAACCAGACTGGTGCAAGAAAAGCGGTTGAGCATCTATTGAGCCAAACCCCGGCCGAGCGGTGCTACTTTGTCGGGGCGCATCGCGGGAACATCGACTCGGGCGAGCGACTCGAGGCTTTCTGTGAAGTGCTCCGAAAACATGGGCATGAACCAACGGGGCAACAGATCGCGAGAAAAGAGTTCTCGTTCGACTGGGGTTGGGAATGGGCAGAGACAATGCTCGATGAGGGCATGCTCGAAAATATCGCGGTGTTCGCGGCAAATGATGAAATAGCGATCGGGATCGCAAACGCGGCACGCGATCGGGGTGTTGAAATTCCCAGTTCGCTGCGGATAGTGGGATTCGATGATTCCCAGCTTTGCAGTCTGCTTCGGCCGAAGCTCTCTTCCGTCCGGATGCCAGTGCGGGAGATTGGTCACGCGGCCATAGAGGCAATCATCCGACGCATCGAAGAGCCCGAGAGTGCTCCGCGCCATGCTCGGCTCGCGACGACATTTGTTCAGCGGGAATCCAGTGGGATCACTTGGACACTTTAAGGGGCATGCTGCGGTGCGAATCCCGATTCAAACCATCTTGTTAATCACGGTTTGCGTTTCAACCGCGTTCAGCGAACCTGTACGGGATGTGTGGCGAACGGGTCATGCGCATGGAGTGAATGCCGTAGCTGCTGCAGAACTGAGCGGCTGGTACGCGACCAGCGAAACCCAGAGTGATTCAATCGAGATCCGGGATATCAGAGAGTCACTACTGCGACAAATCTCGCGTACAGAAATCCAGGAGTTGCTACCTTGGTTGGCCCTCGACAAGAGCAATGATGGCCCCAGGGCGCTCGCTTGGACAGATTCGGGGCGAAGCCTATTTATCGTGGTGACGGACGATGAGGCGGCGTCCGATGGGCTCGGGTCTGACGCCATTCTGAGATACGACAGTGCACTCGATGAACTCTCAATCTTTGCCCGAGCTGAGATAGGTAATGCATCCGGAAATGAACTTGCCGTGATGCATCATCGTGGCTTGCTGTGGGTGTCAACTGATTCAGGTCCCGTTTCGATCTATTCCGCTGATCGGAACACATCAGTCGGGATACTCCTTGAATCATGGTCCTTGCCCACGGAGGAACCGGTTCGAGGAATGTGCGTGGCACGGGAACTTGATCTCGCCTTTGCTGTCAGCGAGACGAATCTCTACCGGATTGATCTGAATCAGGCGGCGTACTCGCCTGAGTTGATTGGACAGATTGATGATGCTCACGGCTTGGCATACAGCGATCACCTTGGTGCGGCGTTCCAAGAAGGAGTGTTTGTGCTCTCGGGGACGGCGATCATGCATGTCCCGAAGTTGCAGGCAACAGGATTGCTTTCATTCTCGCCGAGTGAATACATATCTCTGGAATACGCATCTCATGACTTGGCGAGCACCCCTTGCGGGAGGTTACTGCTGGGTACGGAGAACGGAGCGCGTGTTATTCATGACGATCTGGATACCCGTTTGGATTACGAATCGTGGATTATCGACGAGTTTCAACAGGTGCGGACATTCGCGGAAGGACTTGTTTCTGCAGACGGGATTCCAGCCGGGTGGGTGCTCGATGCGGATGTTGAGGAAGGCGCGGTGAGGTTTCACCCGCCGAGTCCTGACGGCGCGGCTTGGGTTGTCATGCTTCTCATCACGCAGGATCACATCGCGAATAATCAGGGATCGATCGATACTGTCCGAGATATCCTCATGCGATACGCAGGCCATATGTCCGATGGCATCATGCCTAGGGTCAGTGCCGATGGGATCATGCATCACTGGTACGATCCATGGCTGGGGCAAAGCGCAATCGGGTGGGATGATGAATATGCAACGCTCAGTACGATGCTCATTGTGATGGCCGCTGATCGGGCCCGACGGTTCTACCATGATGATCCGCTTGTTGTTGATGCAGCAAACGAGATTGTCGGGCGTGTAGACCACTGGGATAGCTACATACAGAACGGGTCCAACGCCCTGTATTTTCGTGCGAATGCATCAGGCGGCCCCGATTTCGGGAGTGCCGGAGCTCCCTATAATGAAGGGATCATCTTTGTCGAGCAGGCAGCTGCGTACGGGGGCGCATCCGCTGCCCGTGATTACTGGCTTGATCGGGATGCGCTTCCACAAACGGAGTACATCGATTCCTTGCCTGTGACGACAAACTGGCCTGGTGGCCACCTCGCTGCATTCGTCTCACTTTATCCCTATATCGGGCATGCACGCACGCGCATCAGCGAGCAGTGGAATACGCACATCCGTAATCTGCTCGCGTCTAATAGTGCGTGGGTTGATGACAACGCTCCCCGGTTCATGACCGTATTCAGTGCTGGCACGACTCGCTCGGACTGGGGTGGATACCACGCAGACTCGCTCGGAGACCACCCCGGGGATGTGACGACATTTCCTTCGTTGATGGCGTTCTCTTCAACTGGGCAGACGGCTCCGAGCGTTGGCGCATATCACGCGTACAGGCACGGTGCACGCCAATCATTTGCTACCGGGGCGTCGATGCTCTATAGACGATCCAATATCGATCCCGCATTCACGCCGGGCGATGCCGGGTTGCCAGATGTCGTTGTAGGGGCATTGGGACTCGCCGAACTCATCAAGCCGGGTACAGGGGATGCGGTTCTCGCGATCCCGTATAAGCCAGAGTGTGCCGCTGATTTTGCGCCACCATATAGCGAGTTGAACTTCTTCGATGTGTCGATCTTCCTCGGGGCGTTTAATACGCAGAATCCCGCCGCTGATCTTGCGCGTCCATTCGGAGAGTTCAACTTCTTCGATGTCTCGGCCTATCTCAACGCGTTCACTGCGGGCTGCCAATAAATCTCAGGAGAGTCCATGAACAGTCAGTTATTCACAGTGCGCTGGGTGTGTGCGTTTCTCGTATTTATTGCGCCATCAAGCCTGACCTTTGGACAACTTCGCTTGGTCGACGGGTTCGAGCGTGAGGATGAGTGGGAGATGATTGCCGCGGACGGGGTGCGAAGTGAACTCGTTCAAGAAGATGGTGTACTTCGGTTGGATTATGACTTCACTGCGGGGGCCGGGTATGTGGTTTTGCGAAAGCGTGTTGAGATGGAGGTTGACGCGAACTATCGCTTCGGACTGAGATACAAAGGCACCGGTCCTGACAATACGATCGAGTTTAAGCTCCTTGATCCGTCGCTGGAAAATGTCTGGTGGAGTGTTGAGCGGGATTATGCGTTTCCGCGTGAATGGACGATCAAGTCGATCCGGCGTCGACATGTATCGTTCGCGTGGGGGCCGGATGAGGGAATGGGCTTAAATAGTTTGGGGGCAATCGAGATCGCGGTGACAGCGGCGAAGGGTGGTGAAGGAAGCGTGTGGCTCGACGAGTTGAGTTACGAGCCACTCCCTGCCGTTGAGCCAGAGCCAAACAATCCTGTCTTTGCGGATCAGGAGGGAAATAGAACAAGGGTCCCTTTGGATGGGGCGGTTGATTGGCGTGCTGCGGCGAACAGCAAGGCCGAGTTCGTCTTTGAGAACCCTGTCGAGTTCAGTGGGATGGAGCTCAGTTGGGGAACAGGGTCGCAAGGGGAATACATCGTTTCCAGTTCTCTTGATGGTGTTCATTTCACAGAGATCGCGAACGAACGCATCCTTCGTCCTGGGCTACATGCACTTTATCTACCAGAGTCCGAGGCACAATATGTCCGGCTGCATGTCACTCAAGGTAATGCACATCTGACGAGGATCATGTTCGATCCCGTCGCTCAGTATCCAAGCATGAATGCGTATGTCTCTGAACGGGCGCGGGTTGCTCGCGAAGGAGCCTACCCGAAGTACTACACAGCGTTGACGCCGTGGACAGTTATTGGCATACCCGATCATTACGATGAAGCATTGGTCTCTGAGACTGGTCAAATCGAGCCACGCAAGAGCGGGTACTCGATTGAGCCGTTTATTCTTCGTGACGGTGCGGTACTCTCATGGAATGACGCGGACATCACGCAGTCGCTGGTCGATGGGGGAGTTCCTATTCCGTCTGTTCACTGGACGGTAAATGATCTGCGTTTGGATATCACAGCTGTCGCTTCGGACATCGGTTCCGATCAATGTGTTTATGCAGAGTACCGTGTCACGAATACTGGCGACACTGATGCTGTTTTTTCGCTCGCGCTTGCGGCTCGCCCGTTCCAGGTCCTTCCTGCGGCACAGTTCCTGAACACAATCGGGGGCATGGTCGATGCGGAGCAGATGCGCGTCACGAACACAGAAGTTCGGGTAGATGGTCAGATCGTTCTCGTATCAGGAACCAGTGCAGATCGAGTATTGGCTGATTCCACTGTGTCGATGCCACTATCAGAGTTGATCAAAGATCGATCGGTCTGGAACAGTGTTCAGCAGATTTCACATGGGCAGTTTCCTGCTGGTGCAATGCGGTTTGACTTTCATTTGAGTGCAGGAGAATCGAGTGTCATTCATGTCGCTATGCCGATGTCGGAAGATGCACAAGCAGTTCTTGCGGATGGTTTCTCTGAGGCATATGAGTACGAGTTGGGTCGCTGGCGGGATATCCTCGATCGGTTTGATCTCATTGTTCCTGATTCCGAGCAACGGCTTCGGGACACCGTGCGCGCGAACCTCGCGTATATCCTGATTAACGCGGATAGTGCTGGCATTCGTCCTGGTTCCCGTTCTTACGAGCGATCATGGATACGCGATGGTGCGATGACATCGGCAGCGCTGATCGCGATGGGGCATCAGGATGAAGCGAGAGCATTTATTGAATGGTACAGTGGATTTCAGTATAAGGATGGAAAGATACCGTGCGTGGTAGACGCGCGTGGTCCAGACCCGGTCGATGAGAACGATGCGCCAGGGGAGTACATCTTTGCGATTCGGAATGCCGCTCAATCTGAAGGTGGACTCGACAAGGTATTTGCGCGATCGATGTATCCAAGTGTGCGGGACACGGTTCAATATATTGATCGAATGCGTTCGAAACGATTGACTCCGGAGTTCACGGATGCGAGTGATCCGCTCATTCGAGCGTCCTCAGGGCTCATGCCCGAGTCCATCAGTCATGAGGGATACGCGGCGAAACCGATGCATTCGTACTGGGATGATTTCTGGGTTTACAGAGGACTCCAAGACGCCGTTTTCCTCGCAGAGCAACTCGGTGAACATGAAGATGCAAAGCGATTCCATGCACTAGCAGACGATTTCGGCCGAGCGATTACAGAATCCATTACACTTGCCACTCATTCACATGGGATCGAGTATGTCCCCGGGTGTGTTGAACTCGGAGATTTTGATGCGACATCAACATCGATCGCGTTCTATCCGACTGCAGCTTCAGTACTCATCGATGAAACGCTCTTGTATAACACCTTTGAGCGGGCATGGAAATCTGTAGAGGCCCGTATTCAAGGAACGGATCTATGGGATGGGATGACGCCATATGAGGTTCGTACCGTCGGGACATTTGTGCGTTTGGGGTGGGTTGAGCGAGCGCATGTATATTTGGACTGGCTGATGGAACTCCAGGCACCAAACGGGTGGAGGCAATGGGGAGAGATCGCATACAGGCTGGATGAGCCATGCCGATTTGTTGGTGATATGCCTCACACATGGGTTGGCTCAGGAGCGATTCTTTCAATTGTTTCATTGTTCGCGTATGAACAAGGTAATCAGATCATCCTTGGGGCGGGGATCCCCTCAGACTGGTTGGATTCTCAGGAACCGATCGGTATTCAGAATCTTGTCACTCGATACGGCGTCTTGAGCTATCAACTACAACGATCTGGCGATGACATTCACTTGCGTATTGAGCCGGGGTGCATTCCACCGGGCGGGTTTGTATTGAAAGCAAGTGAACTGCTGAGAAACGATGGCATGCTCGTAATCGAACCGGTCAGTGGTGGCGAGCATTCTGCTCATCGTCCGGTTGTTCATTTGGATTACTCCGAAGGTGGCATCTGATTTTCAGTAGAGTGAGTTTGGGATCGCGGATATCTCAGTTCCCCGCAGTTTGAGAGCTTCATGAAGGTCCCCTCGCCAATCAAGCGCGGGGCGGTGATGAAGCCCGCATGAATGCTCAAAGCATGCCTGGATCTTGCAATCTGTTCTTGTTCATGAGCGAGATGGAGTCGATTGAATCCAGTGCACTCGACTGTTAGGGGTGCACATCACAGGCAGCCATCCATATACGCTGTAAGAAACGAACTGATGTCGAAAAAATCGAGTACGCCATCCTCGTTGTAGTCGACCTGAAGATCTCCTCCGAGGAATGCTTTGAGGAACAAAGACACATCGAAGAAGTTATTCTGCCCATCCCCATCGAGGTCGGCAGGGCTTCTCGACATGTCGATCCAGGCTCGCATCTTGTGTGCCTCATCGATTGATTGATCCTGGTATTCCAGGATCCCCCATGAACCCCATTGCGAGGGTGTGATACATGAGGAGAATGCACACATCAGTCCTCCTCCGACAGAACGCCATCCTTGAATGTCATTGACATACGCGTCGTACATGCGTGGATGCCGATTGGCTTCAATAAACAGTTCCGTGAGGTCACTGTTATGCACCCAAGATCCAACGCCCACCAGGTGCTGTCCGCTCTCGTATGCGACGAGGTCAATACCGGAATAGGAATCGAGTGTGGAGATTTGTGCCTGCGTCTGGGTTCTTTCCTGATCAATGATACTCAGGCATGCATCGATGACTTCATCAACACTCATCTTGAGCGTGTTTGGAGGATTGGAGCCGACTCCGAGTTCGTTCCCAAAGTACGGGGCGGTTGCAAAAGCATCGGTCTTTGCGTGCGCATTATTCCAGTCCAGCAGCTGCCCGGTCACCCAGGTGTTCGAGTGCCACCCGCCCATGACGCGGACGAGTCGTTCGCTCGGGAAATAGTCGTCCCAAATATCGAACAGCTCAACACTGCGTTCGGAGTGGTATCTCATAGCGCGTTGGAAATCATCGTCAGCGGGGATCCCTCTTGCGAAGGACTCCTGCACAGCGTAGTGATACTGCGGGAATATCGCGTTCCAAACTTCGTTCGAGTGCTCGATGTAGACCGTTCGATCCTGCTCGAGGCGTGATTCGACGAGGGCGGCGAACTGCTCGATGTAGTTGTCGTCGGCACGGTGCGACATGCAAAACCATGGATCGGCGTCGAGTTCATTGCAGAGGTCAACCATGACTTCGATGGGGACTCCCAGACCGAGGTTATACCCCGCGTCAGTCGGTTTCGGGCGTTGGGACCAATCGTGCGACCAGGTATGATTTGTATTTTGCCAATCCATGAATCGGATGACATCAAACGATCGCAATGAATCAAGGAAGACAGGGTGGAAAGGTTGAGTCTGATAGGTATCTTCGAACCCGGGCATGATGATACGGATGTTTCGGATGTAGTTTGTCTCGTCTGTCGCATAGATGGCAAGCCACAAGCCTTCGCTTGTTGGCGTGACATCGAACTCGATGCGGCCCGGAGCGGTTGACACTTCGACGGCATCGCCCCCGATCTGCATTGCTCCCTCGCCTTCGTATAGACAAACATAACGTCCAGCGGGGTAGTGCCCGAAGTTGTTGTCATAGATCAAGGTGTGAGCACGCTGATCGGGAAGCAGCGCGGTCACCCAGTTGTCGGCATCGGTGGCGATCGGGCGTCCGTCGTCCCAGACGCTTCCGCTCAGGTTGCCGGAAATCCAGGGTCTTCGAATTTTGAAGCAATCAACAAATGGCCAGCTGCTGGTCCAGCTTGCAATCCCTCCCAGATTAATGCCGCTTGGTGGGCAGGTGTCGCCTGCGACAGCATGGGCTATCGAAAGGAAGAGGGCCGCGATAAGGGTCAGAGTCGGATGCATAAGAAGAATCCTTTACAAACGGTGGAAGTAGTGTTTTTAACACCCGGCGCTGTATGAGGCCAGGAAGGCTGATACATCAAAGAAGTCCAGAGTGCCATCGCCGTTCACATCCGCTGCGGGATCCATAGCTTGGTACGCTGAGATAAACTGAGATACATCAAAGAAAGTCAGCGTGCCGTCTCCGTCGAAGTCCGCGGGGCATTCTGGTATGCAGACAATATCGAACGCGATGAGTGCTCCCGAGTTGATGTTGTTGTTTGCAGGTGTGTATGGTTCACCATCTGCAAGGTGTGTACCAAGAAAAACGGTCCCGCCAGAGAGCCCGATTGAGTATCCCCAACCGTTCGCATTGCCCCATTCACTCTGGTCTGGCCGGATCGTTGTACGCCGATCAAAGGAACCTGTCATAGTGTTCAAATTGTACATCTCGACCCCGCCGGTCCAGCTCGTGCCCATGTTGCTATTTTGAATAAGCGGCCCGCCGATTGCGATGGTGTTGTGATCGACGCTCACATCAGACCCATACAGTGTACTTGTACGGATGTACTCGGGATCGAGTCTTTGAATCAGGTTCCATTGAAGGTTGCTCTCATCGAGCAGATACACGAATGCAGCACCAACGCTGTTCACGGACATGTTGCTTGAGCGGGGTGCGCCTACGACCAGAATGAGTCCCATGTCTGAGCGGGAGAGTTCTAAGGTAGACCCAAACTCATCTACAAAACTGGAAGTCGGTACGGTGAGCGTTGCATGCAGTGTCCACGATCCCAGCGAGTTCTTCTGATAAACATACACACCTCCACCCGGGTTGGCTTGATCGTCCGGCGCACCGAATGCGGCCCATCCTTCTTCTACAGATGCACTCTCACCGAAATGGTCACCAAAGTTGCTTGTTGCCGGGGTAAGCAGATTCGACTCAATCCAGCCCGTACCAGTAAGCTCGTAGATATATCCGGCACCCGTTCCAGTTGCGCCGATTGCCGAGTTCGCTGCTCCCACTGCGAGCAATGTTGCAGTGGAATCGAGATCTACTGCAGACCCAAACTCTCGAATCGGATCCGCGTTCGAGTCATAATTTTGAGTTGGGAAAATTTCGCCTGATTCTATCCATCCAGTCAGTCCTCGCTGATACACTCGCACAGATCCCGATCGGAGTCCGCTGATTTCATCCAATGCCTGGACACCGCCGGCCACAGCGACATTTCGCTCGATATCGACGGATTGCCCAAGCCAATCGGCGTGAGACCCAGTGCTTGGATTCGAGTCGAGGTTGCTCCCTCGGAACTGTGCAACAGGTGTCCAATGTCGCAATGCGGTTCGTTCAAAGATGACTGCTTTTCCAGCATCGTTCGCATTGATGACCTGTCCGTCGTGCACGAATGAGTGACGCTCGAACGGTACGCCGACGATGGCATATCCCTCATCAACCTCTACGCTATTGGCAAACCATTCACTCGGCTCGGAAGTTTCGTCCTCAAGCCATTGCACTCGATCGGGACGCATATCCAAATCGCACTCAGGAACAGTGAATCGCAGTTCAACTTCATAAATGTGGGCCTGCCCTCCTTCAGGTACTCCTGGAGAATCATCCGTCGGCGCACCTACGAATAAGGTGTTTGCCCCGATCGCGGTCTGCGTACCAAAACCAGAGTCGTTGGTGACGGTTGGCGATGCGATACTCTGAATCAACTGGAACGATGTGCCATTGAATGCATAGACATGACACTCACCTAAAGATTCATCTTCGTGACCGATCGCAAGCAGATTATTATGGACTGCAACTGATCCTCCGAACCCGATCGCCGTGGAGTTTGGTGAGGAGATTATCATTGGAAGTGTCCCCGGGGCTGCGAGGGTCGGGACAACTGCTACTCGTCCTGGGACGGTGGCGTTACCCGGGATACCTATAAACAAGTGAACATCATCCTGCGCGACAACTGCCCCAGCCTGTGAGCCGGACATCAGGTTTGGTATACTGATGTTGTGGCTGAGGATCCACTGATCGCCTTGGCGTATGAACAAGTGCACGCTTCCCATCCCGCCCCCGTCTTGGGGAGCGCCGACAAGGAGATGGTCGCCGTTCAATGAAACTGATCGCGCGAACTCTGCCCCTGCACTCGCGTTGGTGAGGCTCAGGTTGCTGAGTGAATCCCACGACCCGTTCATATTTCGACGATAGAAGTACGCGTGCCCTCCGGTTGGAGTATCTGGTGCGCCGATAATGAGGTGATCACCATCCAGCGAAACACTCTCGCCAAATCCCATATCTGGTGTTGGCCCTATTACAGTTTGTACATGTGACCAGCGATTGCCTGTTTGCTCATACAGCAATACAGCGCCATTCGGCAGGTTTGAGCCGGGGATGATGTAGCCCGGCATTGATACTGCGAGTGTGGAGTGATCGATAGCAGTCGCGTATCCAAACGCACTCCCGTGGGATCCTGGCGGTGGCCGAAGGAACTCCGTAGTTGCCCACGCACCGCCATCGGTTCTGAGGATCCGTACTGAACCCCGCGCATCCGGGTTGCATTCATCGAACGAACTCGGTGCACCGATCGCGACCCACTCATCATTGGCGGCTATTGAGTGACCGAAGCGTCCGCTTGGGGTTCCTACTCCTTCAAGTATGAGCCCATTGGGATAGTTTGCTCCGTTCAGTGCTTGAGTCCATACCCCGCCGGCGTTTTCACCTGCGAGATCCAATCCCGCGACTCCTGACCCGATGAAGGATCCATTGGTGAATACATTGAAGCCAAATCCATCATCGGGTCCGATCTCGTTTGGCAGTCCGAATGTTTGCTCCGAAACTGTTCCAGCCGGAGAGACATTCAGTACGCGAATGATGGGAGGGTCATCGAGCGGAGCTCCAGCAGTGATGGCACGATTCTTGATATCCGGCCGAGAGAAAAGGCGGGTGGCTGAATGGCTTGCGATACTCAGGGGCTGAAACTCATTTGCAGATGTGATGGAGTAGTAATACATCCTGTTGTTCTCAGCAACTGCAACCAGATCATTCTCCATCGCGATCCCATCCCCGCCGAGATCGCCGGTCACCTGCGAATCGGTGCTCCCGGTGAGCTTGTCGTGTTCGACAGTTCCACTGGCATTTTTCTCGATCAGATAGACCGCACCGGCCTGGTTGATACCTCCTTGATCTGTGCTCGCATCAGGCGCGGCAACGAGTAAACGCCATCCAGTTGGGGTGGCATTGATTGCAACCTCGTCTCCAAAGTAGTCCCCGTCTTGTCCATCGCTCGCGATGACCTTGTTTTCCTGGACCCAGATGCCATTTTGGAAACGGTACACATACACCGCGCCTGGACCGATTTGGGATGCTCTTGGATCCTCTCCTTCTTGGGGGGCACCAATAGCGAGTAGATCGCCGTCGAGCGAAACGCTGAAACCAAAGAAATCGCCAACGAAGTTGTCGGCGGGTCTGTATGTGCCCTCATGTGACCAGACTCCCAACGGCCCTCTCTGATATACATCGAAATTGTCATTGCCGATGCTACCAGAGTAGAAGCTCCGTCCGATCGCGATACGATCGCCCTCGACATCGACATATGATGTGTCGATTTCCCCTGGGTGATTGATTGATCCATCGAAAACCCATTGGTTGCTCTGGGTGTCGTGCCTGTAGACATGGATGTTGTCAGAGGATGGGCACGGTGAGTTTGTGTTCGTTGAACAGACGAGAAAGGTGACACCGTCGTCGGGGTCATGGCCTATGCCGATCAGATTCAGGTGTTCAAATCCAAGACTCTGACTCGCGAGAACCGATTCTTGATAGGATACTGTTCCTGTCACCTGTACCTGCGACCAAACGCCGGATACGCAGGTCGTGAAAGGGATAGTGAGCGTGAGAGCTCGGAACCACAGTCGGATTCGCTCGTACATCTTGAGTCCTCCCAAATCGGATTACACGTCCCCGATTAGAAGCGTACGGGAGAGGCTTGATCCGCCAAAGAATCTGAAGTTCTCTCGCTTTCAGATGACCGATAACATTGATGGATAGGATGCACAGCGAGACTCACATCACACACCTGACGCACGCACCCGGTGATCCGGCACAAACGGATGGCTTGGGTGCGGCCTTTGGGTTGATCTACTCGGAACTAGAGCATATCGCGCGGCAACTCATGCTTCGTGAGCAAGCCGGGCACACGCTCGGCACAGTCGGTGTTGTTCATGAAACATACCTGCGTCTGCTGAGAACCTATGTGGATAAGCAGGAAGGCAAAGCACTCTCTGTTGATTCCATGCGAGCTATATGCGCACGGGTCATGCGTCATGTTCTCGTGGATCACGCGCGAAAACGGGGGGCACGCCAGCGAGCAGATGATGAGTTCGCTCAACAGCTCAATCGAGGGATAGAGCAACTGGAACCAGTCGTGATCGATATACTCGCGCTCGATAAGGCGCTCAAAGATCTCGAACGATTAGACGAGCGGAAGGCCCGAGTGGTTGAACTCAGATTCTTTAGCGGGATGGCCATGCGTCAGATCGCTGATGTGCTCGACATACCGCTGCGTAGCGTGGAACGGGATTGGAGTTTCTCTCGCGCGTGGCTCCGTATGCATATAGAAGGGGCAAGCGGTGAATCTTGATTCCTTCAAGCATATCGAGAGACTCTTTCACGAACTCCGAACTCTTGATTCCGGTGCGCGTGCTGAACGGCTTGAGTCACTCAGGGTTGATGATCCGGAGCGCGCGACCTTGCTTGAGGGGATGCTGGATGCGTCTTCTACTCAGGGCCCGTTCCTCGATGTAGTTGTCGTGGAGTCGCATCTTCCGCGGGTAATAGACATCCCTTTAGATGGCTCTGTTGTTCTCGGAGAGAGATATACGCTTGTTGGCCACTTGGGTGCTGGCGGGTCCGGCACGGTGCTCCGAGCTCGGATGAAGAATCCGGATCGAGATGTTGCGATCAAAGTATTACGCACAGGCATCCACTCGTCTGCTGCGCATGAAAGATTTGCGCGTGAATCACAAGCGCTCGCGGCACTCACCCATCCGCATATCGCGCATATCTATGAGACCGGTGTGCACAGCTTCGACGGTACGGAGGTGCCTTGGATCGCGATGGAACGAGTACGCGTAGCATGCACGCTCAGGCGCTTTGCACTCGACAGTAATGCAGATCACAATTCAAGGCGCGAGTTGTTTCAGTTCATTTTAGGAGCGATCCAATCTGCTCACGAACAGGGAGTTCTCCACCTCGATATCAATAGTTCGAATGTTTTAGTTGATCAGTATGGCCACCCCAAAGTCATCGACTTCGGGCTCACGGGATTGGTCGGTGGGGGGCTGGGCTCTGGGCATCATCATGTGGGAACCCGCATTTCGATGGCACCTGAGCAGGCACACTTTGAAAAACCGGAGTTCAGTGAACGCACAGACATGTATGCATTGGCATTGTTGTACATCGAGCTCGTTCATGGTGTCCAGTTGCAAGCATTCAGGGGGAGGAGTGACGATGAGGCGATAAAGCTCATCAGTGAGGGCTACGCTCGCGAGAGCCTTAACGAGATACGGTCTTTGAGTGATGATGAGCACGCCTTGCTTGCAAAGATGCTCAGTGTCCTTCCGGATGATCGTCCTTCTTGTATCGCTGAAGTTATCTCACAGCTGAACTCAATCTGGGCACAGAGGCGAGAACGCGAAACGCCTATTCGAGTGATCGCTCTATTGGGAGGTGCACTGTTTTTTATCTTGGCAATGGTGATTTTGCGTCCAGTCATATATCAAGAGATTGAGTACGCTACGCCTGCAGTTCAGCAACAAGTGGGGGATCCTGCAATCAAGATTCCTGCGGGTATTGCGATGGAACTCTCACTTCGGGATCCCAGGACCACGCTGCATGAAGCGAGTCTTGAGCGGGCGATTCAAGGGATCGCCGAGGCGTTGGAAAACGAAGAGTCGCTCACGCCTGTTGAATCTGGTCGATTGCATACAGCTCTTGGCGATCGATTCCGTGCAGCGGGTCAGAACGAGAATTCGATACGCCAGTATCGTTTGGCGCTCGATGCCTTCGAACAAGCCGAGAGGCCTAGTGATCGGGTGCATCTGCAGATCCGTTTGGTAGATCTTCTACTCTTTCTTGGTAGATACTCAGAAGCTTCCTACGAGCTCGGGATCATCGAGCGCGAACATATCAGCATTCCAGTGCTGAGTTTGGATCTGAGCATCGCTGAAGCTAGCCTAGCGATTGCTCAGGAGCACGCTGACACAGCACTCGATCAGCTTCGCGCTGCCTTACGACTGGCGGAGTCGCTTCCGCCAGCAAGCCAATCTCTTCAGATAGAGCGGCTCGTCACAATCGCCCAACTCGGAAGTCAGCTTGGAGATACTGAGTTGATGCGTGCCGGCTTCTCGCGCGCTCGTCGAGTTGCAGAGGCAGTTTCCGCCGAGTATCCCGAACAGGTAGCGTTGGTTGATATGGCATTTGCAAAGTCAGTGTTTAGTCTTCATGATCCACAGACCCACAGTGTCGCGATCGATCAAGCCAAAGCCGCGGTCGAACAACTCGCACACGGCGAGGACCGTTTTCATTACGCATGGGGTCTGCGACAGACTGCTCACATGCACATGAGCAGCGGAGAGCCGGAGATAGCTCTCGATCTGTATACCGAGGCCTTCAGAGTCATGCACCAAACCCTCGGGAACAATCACCATGAAACAGTCCTGTGTGATGCATATCTTGGGTTGGCGGCGAAAGTAGTTGAGGGAGATGAGTCCCAGAATGCCCTCCGATTTGTGTTGGCCTTGAACGATCTACGAACACGAATGGGTAGAGAGCATGATGTGGTGCTCAATCTTGAGGGAGCTTGCGAGCGTGCCGCCGCAAGGTATGGAATCTTGTGTGAGCATGATTCACTCGGTGATTCAAACTGATCAATGAAGGCCACCTTGCCGGAGTCTTGCGTATTGAACATGATCTGCTCAAGCGAAGATGGTTATTCCCAAGATGCGCACCATATGGAGCAATTGCTTTGATTCAGCGAGACGCTGACGCGACGATTCGGCTCGCTGAGTACCTGGCGCTCGCGTAGTTCAGCTTGAGTATAGAAACGCTGCCCGTGCTTTCCTGGGATGGCGATTTGAGGCTCATGGAATCTCCAGGAGTTGAGAAGAAGCATTCACGCAGATGCTGGATCTTTGGTAGTGAATCGCCAGTTGCGATCGAGATTCATGCTCAGTTGCGTTCAATTCCGTTGCGCCATTTTCCCGTGTCCGTCTAAATGTCACAGAAATGCACCAAGAATCACTACCAAATCTCGTGTTCGCTGTATCGTGCACCCATTGTTCAGCGAACATGATCTACGGCGACAGCCCCGCGGAAACTGGTCAATCCGCCTCCTTACAAGCTTCGGTTAGGATAATCCCGCCATGCCAAACACTGTTCAGGTCGACCACGATGAGCTCCGCGTGAAATCTGATCAGGCCGAGACTCAGCATCATTCTGCCGAACATCCAGACTTTGGGCGGATCGCTTGGGTTCGATGTATTCCCTTTATTTTGCTCCATCTCGCGTGTGGATTGGTATTTGTGGTCGGGTGGAGCCCGATCGCGTTATTCACAGCGTCTTTGATGTACATCTTTCACATGTTCGTGATTACAGCTTTTTACCACCGATACTTTTCCCACCGGGCATTCAAAACATCTCGGGTTTTTCAGTTTCTCGGTGCGTTCGCTACAACATCATCGGCACAGCGTGGTCCGCTCTGGTGGGCAGCACACCACCGTCATCATCACCTTCATTCGGATGACGAGCACGATACCCACTCCCCTTCTCGATGGGGGTTATTCATGAGCCATGTTGGTTGGTTCATGACGAAAGGCGCGTTCAGGACGCCAGAGCGCCTTGTCCGCGATTGGGCACGATATCCTGAACTCCGTTTCGTCAACCGATTCGATTGGCTATCACCCGTGCTTTTGGCGTTTTCGCTCTTCGGGTTCGGAGCCATACTGGAAAGGTACGCACCGGCTCTGGAGACAAATGCATGGCAGATGTTCGTTTGGGGATTCGTCGTCTCTACCGTTGTGGTTTATCACGCAACATACACGATCAACAGCTTGTCCCATCGATACGGGTCTGCGCGCTTTGAAACCGGCGATGATAGCCGAAACAACATATGGCTCGCATTGTTGACGATGGGCGAGGGTTGGCACAATAACCACCATTTCTATCCCGCCGCAGCGAGACAGGGGTTCAAATGGTGGGAGATCGATATGACCTACTACGGACTGGTGCTGCTCTCAAAGATCGGGTTGATCTGGGATCTGCGTGGCGTTCCTCAGCGCATCATGGAGCAAGCGAAGCCGGTCGATCAGTCCTGTAATGACGGTCAGGTAGTCAAATGAGACCGCCAGAAAGCATACCGAGGCAGCGGATCGCCATCGTGGGCGCGGGGATCTCAGGGCTCGTGTGTGCGTACCTGTTGAACCAGCGACACGATATCGTGGTGTACGAGGCGGAAGACTACATTGGCGGTCATACGAATACGATCGATGTTGAAACAGAACACGGAATCATCCCAATCGATACAGGATTTATTGTCTACAACGAGTCCAACTACCCGCTCTTCACGCGTTTGCTTAATCAGCTCAAGGTAGAGAGCATGCCATCAGAAATGAGTTTCGCGGTGAGCTGTGACCGTTCTGGCTTGGAGTACAACGGGTCCTCAATCAACCAGCTCTTTGCAAAGCGATCAAGTGTTCTTTCATTGAGTCATTGGAAAATGATCCGTGACATCGCTCGATTCAATCACGATGCTGAGCGTCTTCAAGAAGAGGGAGACGCATTAACGGTCGCTGAATATGTTCATGAGAATAACTTCAGTGATTCATTTCTTGAGCACTATCTCATACCGATCGGTGCCTCGATTTGGTCTTGCCCGAGCGGCACATTCCGAGGATTTCCTATCCGATTCGTTATCGATTTCCTGCGTAACCACGGGATGCTGCAGATCAATGATCGTCCGGAGTGGCGCGTGATCAAAGGGGGATCGAAGCGATACATCGCACCACTTACACAGTCATTCCGCAATTGTATCAAACTCAACACAGCCGTTTCGCGCGTAGAACGGGACGTGGAGGGTGTCACGGTTCACCTTCACTCAGGCGCAGCAGAGCGTTTTGATCAAGTCGTCCTTGGATGTCATAGTGATCAGGCTCTTCGTGTACTCGATGAGCCCAGCGAACTTGAACGCGAGTTGCTCTCGGCATTCCCGTATCAACGGAATGAAACAGTGTTGCATACCGATGAGTCGTTGCTTCCCAAGCGTCGGCGGGCATGGGGGAGTTGGAACTACCGGATCCGGTCAGACAACTCAGACGCTGTCGCGATCACGTACAATATGAATATGCTCCAATCGATCTCATCTCGGACGCAGTACTGCGTTACGCTCAACGAGACAGATCGGATTGATCCGAACAAAGTGATCCGCCGTTTCCGATATCACCACCCCATCTTCACCCTCGAGCGGGACGCCGCCCAAGCTCGCCATCGGGAACTGATCGGAAACAACCGAACATCATTCTGCGGGGCATATTGGGGGTACGGGTTCCACGAGGATGGAGTCCGCAGCGGTGTTCGCGTTGCCGAGCATTTCGGGTGTGCGCTGTGACCTCCCACAGTGCTTTATATACCGGCTGGGTGCGACATCGGAGATACAGCCCGCGCTCTCATGCCTTCCGATACAAGATGTATCTTTTCTATCTCGACCTCGATGAACTTGAGGATGTGTTTCGTGGGAGCTTGATCTGGTCCGCGTCCCGACCATCCGTCGCGTGGTTCCGTCGTAAAGACCACACCGGTAATCCTGAGAAACGACTCTCTGATTCAATCCGAGACCTAGTCGATGAGCGTCTTGGGGCTCGTCCAAGGGGGCCCGTACGACTGCTCACCCATCTGAGATACTTCGGAATCTGCATGAATCCAGTCAGCTTCTACTACATTTTCGACGAGTATGACACACGCGTGGAGACGATCGTCGCAGAAGTTCACAACACGCCGTGGGGTGAGCGCCACTGCTATGTACTCCCACGCGATTCCACCATCCGGAACCCCAGAAAACAGATACACAGGTTCAGGAAATCGTTCCATGTGTCGCCATTCATGCCCATGGACCAAGAGTATGTTTGGCAGCTATCCGAACCGTGCGAGCGTCTGCTTGTGCACATGGTTAACGAACAGGACGGTAGCTCGGTTTTTGATGCCACGATGGTGCTTGATCGGCTTGAGCTCAACAAAGTGAATCGGATGCGTGTGCTCCTTCGATACCCATTCATGACTGGGAAGGTAATCGCAGCGATCTACTGGCAGGCGTTGCGACTCTGGATCAAAAAAATCCCCTTTCACACACACCCGAGGAAACTCACTGCCGGTGGATAGGCAAAGCATGTCCCGCTCCGAGCCCCTGAATCGTTCCCAAGCCACTCAGGAATGCACTGAACAACACCGTGCCACTGGCATGGGACTTGTGAACGCGGCTTCGAAGATGGCCATCACTCGCCGACTCGATCAGCTCATACACGGAAAAGTTGACCTGCATGATTCGACAGGGCGATCAAGCCATGGGACAGAGCATAATGAGCAAAGTGCGAGCCTCATTGTACGGAATCCGAATTTTTACCGCGAGACACTCATTGGTGGCGGTCTCGGTTTCGCAGAGTCATACCTCGATGGACATTGGGAAACGCCCGATCTTACGGAGCTTCTCCGCGTTTTCGTTCGTGATATCTCGGTCGCTCATCAGAACGACAATGGGTTTGCCAGATTAAAGGCACCACTCTTGCGGATCGGTTCGTACCTTGCTCGCAACACGCTGCGGGGTAGCCGTAAGAATATTGCGGCCCATTACGATCTTGGAAACGAGTTCTTTTCGTTATTCCTCGATGAGTCGATGACGTATTCAAGCGGAATCTTCTACTCGAACGAGAATTCACTCCGAGATGCCTCGATCAACAAGCTCGATCGAATCTGCCAGAAACTGAATCTGAACCCGGAACATCATGTTCTCGAAACCGGTACCGGTTGGGGAAGCTTTGCGATCCATGCTGCACGGCATTATGGGTGCCGCGTGACAACCACCACGATTTCCCGTAGTCAGCACGAACTCGCAAAGCAACGCATTCAGGAGGCAGGGCTATGCGATCGGGTGACACTGGTGCTACAGGACTATCGAGATCTGAAAGGCTCGTACGACAAAGTCGTATCAATCGAAATGATCGAAGCTGTCGGCCACGAATACCTCGGTACATATTTCGGGGCATGCTCGGAGCTGCTCAAACCCGATGGCCAGATGCTCCTGCAGTTTATATCCATGCCAGATCATCGCTACAGGCAGTACCTGAAGACCAGCGACTTTATCCGCAAGCACGTATTCCCAGGAAGCTGTTGTCCTTCTCTATCTGCAGTGTACAACGCTGTAGCACAATCAACCGACATGCGTGGCGTGCAGTATGAGGATATCACGGCGCACTATGCGAAGACCCTTGAACATTGGCATCTGCGATTCGAGGAGAACGCCGAGCAGGTTCGTGAACTAGGCTATCCTCAAGAGTTCATCAGGATGTGGAGGTACTACTTGTGCTACTGCATCGCTGGGTTCGCAGAGCGATACATCGGCGTGGGACAGTTGCTACTCAACAAGCCCGGGTGCCGCACACCACTAGACTTGAATCCACTCCAGTTCGAACCGAGCGCTATGTGCGTGAAGGCTGAGGCGTGCTAAACAAACTCGCAAACTTCGCCGCGTTCCAACTGGGATGGTTCGCTTGTATTGTCGGAGCAGGGACGGGACACCCGTGGATCGGTGTGGTCGTTGTCTTTTTATCAGTCGCGATCCATCTCGTTCTCTTACCCCGACGAAACAAACTCGTGGCTTTGGTCTTATCCGCTTTGATTCTTGGGCTGCTTCTCGATGGAGTTCTGCTGATACTCGGGGTCGTGCAGTTTCCAGATCGTGCTCAACTCATCACGCCCGTTCCTCTCTGGATGCTCTTCATGTGGGCAAACCTCGCGTTGACGATCCCGATATCGCTTCAGTGGATGCAAAGGCGATATGCGCTAGCCGCGGCACTTGGCCTCGCAGGTGGACCCGCTGCCTATTACAGCGGCATGAAACTTGATGCGGTAATTATCAGCGACTCACTTGGAATCTCACTCTTATGCATCGGACTGGTATGGGCGATCGCTATGCCGGCTCTTCTGTATGTCCATAACTGGGTCAATTTCGCCGCAGTTCAAAGACCCACCGAGCACAATGAAACGGAAGGCCTGGCCTCATGAATATTCTCGTCCTCATACTGATTCCGTGGGCAGTGCTCTCGGTACTCATGACCATCCTTTGGTTCTATCAGCGTAAGACGCACAACGCGGGTATTGTCGACGTTGCCTGGTCATTCGGAACCGCAGTTACAGCCATTTGGTTTGCTTGGGGCGCAGATGGATTCAAGCAACGGCGCATTCTTGTTGGTGCGATCGCGGGTATTTGGGGTATCAAGCTCGGTTACTACTTGCTCTCACGCCTGGTCGGAGCGCATGAGGATCGACGATACAAGATGCTTCGTGAAAAGTGGGGTGAAAAGACGCGGCAGCGGATGTTCATCGTCTTTCAGATCCAGGCCTTCTGGGCGGTTTTGTTTGCGCTCCCCATGCTCATCGCTTCGAGCAACGATCATTCAGAACTCGCGTGGTATGACTGGCTCGGTGTCGGTATCTGGGGCGTTTCGATCCTCGGCACAGGGATCGCGGACGCACAGCTCAACGCCTTTCGCAAAAAACCGGAGAACCAAGGAGAAGTGTGCAAGCGGGGGCTCTGGCGCTATTCTCGCCACCCGAACTACTTCTTCGAGTGGATCCATTGGTGGGCGTATGTCGCGATCGGATTCGCCGGCGAATGGGGCTGGCTTTCCATTCTTGGCCCTGTTGTCATGCTCTTTTTCCTGCTCAAAGTGACAGGTATTCCAATCACTGAGAAAGCGCTCGTGCGATCACGCGGAGAGGCTTACAAGAAGTACCAACGATCGACAAGCGCATTCGTACCGCTCCCTCCGAAGGAGGAGAAACAATCATGAGTTTATCGAAGATCGGCATCTCTCTAGCGGAACGCAGCCTCCTCCCCGACGCGATAGTTCGCAAGGGTATTCGCAGCCTGTGCCGGAAGCGTATCGATCAGTGCGTCCCACAGAACGCTCATGCAAAGCAAGCCGCCCGGTCTTCCTTTGCGTCACAGATGCGCGAGGGCCCCATAGCTCCGGTCCCCGAGGCCGCCAATGAGCAGCATTACGAAGTACCGGACTCGTTCTTTGGGTATGCGCTTGGGCATCGGCGCAAATACAGCGGGTGCTACTGGCCAGATGACTGCAGTAGTCTCGACGATGCTGAGGATGCGAGTCTTCGCATAACCTGTGAGCGTGCAGAACTCAACGACGGCATGTCCATACTCGAACTCGGGTGTGGCTGGGGTTCACTCACACTCTGGATGGCTGAGCACTATCCCAATGCCCACATCACCGCGGTCTCGAACTCCAACTCGCAGCGTGAATACATCGAATCGCAGGCGAGTGAACAGAACCTCACGAACATCACAGTCATCACCAAGGATATGAATGACTTCGAAACCAGCGCGAGATTCGACCGGATCGTATCGGTTGAGATGTTCGAACACATGCGGAACTACGAACTGCTGCTCTCCAGAATCTCGTCATGGCTTAAACCAACGGGAAAACTCTTTGTGCACATCTTTGCGCATAGAGACAGCGCGTATGAGTTCCAAACCCAAGGAGCGGACAACTGGATGGGGAGATATTTCTTCACCGGCGGCATCATGCCCGCGCAGCAGATCTTCCATGAGTTCGAAGACCACATGCGTGTCGCGAAACAGTGGGTCTGGGACGGAACCAATTATCAGAAGACATCCGAAGCGTGGCTGCAATGCCTCGATTTGAATAAGGACCGAGCGATCTCGCTATTCCGTGAATCGATGCCCGAATCAGATGCTCGGAAGATGTACCACCGATGGAGGATTTTCTTCCTCGCCTGCGCAGAAACATTCGGCTATGACCAGGGCAAAGAGTGGATCATCGCCCACTATCTCTTGGAACCTGCCGAAGCAACAAATCAGAGCATTGTTCCAGATCATGAGTTGGTTGAGGCAGCGTCTTGAAATATGTGCTGATGATTACGGTAGTCTGTGCTATCGCAATGGCCGGTGCATTGGTCTATGGATTTGGTTCCGGAGAGGGCTGGTCTGAAGTTCGTGAACTCATGCACTACCCGTGGTTTGTGGTTTCGCTCGTCGATGTCTATGTTGGATTCATCCTCTTCGCATGCTGGATCGCGGTGCGTGAGCGAGTGCTCGCGGCAGTGATCTGGATCTTGCTGCTGATGACTCTGGGAAATATCATCGCGTGCGGGTATGTATTCCATGCGATCCGGTCATCGAAATCACTCCCGCTCCCGAAGAAGTCGTGATCAGATGGTGTCACTATGAGCAACTTTCGCTGAACAGCGTATGTCACCTGTTCGCATCGGCAATATGGGACCATCCGAAAAGGTGGTCATGTGCGCTCAATCGCAAATCATCGGTCCGCAAGGCGGAAAACGGAGATATGAGAGATCTACATCTGTGATAGTGTGCGAGCAAGTTCTGAAACCGTGTCTCTTCTTCGACTGGTGAGCACTCGCGGCAAACGAATCATCGCCACTGCGTTCCCTGTCCATTCATCCATTCTGACTGTTCGCAACGAGTCTGTTTCCGCCAGTGTTGGTGATTGAGAGAGTCTGATGAGCAATCACTATGCATGAGGCATGAGCCAGTCATTTGATGCTCGGCATCAAGCCCGAGCGTCACTCGAACAAATGCAGCCGTGATGAATCGATCGATAGCGGGACGGAATCGCCGATAGATCGCGACGGCCCTTGGTTCTCACGCACCAGCAGTTCGATGGCCCCCAGCTTCACATTGAAATCCCTCGCAAATCCAAGCTGCTCAATGTGCTGGATTGTGCCCGTGCCAATCGAGATCGCTTCCCCATCGGTATGGCCCATGAGAATGTGCTGAGGACGAACCCCGAGCGAGACTCTGCCCGAGTTGTTGGCTCCAAGCTGGTTGGGCTCAACCGAGATGCGTGTGTCTGGCTGCATCTCAGGGCACAGATCGCACCGATCACCGGCCAGTTCCACTTTGCACTCAATCAGGTTCATCTTTGGAGAGCCGAGGAATCGCCCAACAAACTTGGAAACCGGATTCTCGTATACCTCGCTCGGAGACCCAGACTGCTCGATCGTCCCTTCATTCATCACGACGACCACATCGCCTATAGCCATCGCTTCTTCGTGATCATGGGTCACATACACCGTTGTGGTGCCGAGCTCACGCACGATCCGTCGTATCTCGGCGCGGGTTGTCACACGACGATCTGGATCAAGATTGGATAAGGGCTCATCAAAGAGAAACACCTGAGGCTCTCGCACGATCGCACGCCCAAGAGCGACTCGCTGCCGCTGACCACCTGAGAGTTGGCCGGGCTTCTTATCCAGGATCGAATCAAGCCCCAGCATCGACGCGGCGTGACCCACACGCCGAGACCGATCGGACTTTGAAACACCACTCATTCTCAGAGAGAATCCCATGTTCTCGGCCACACTCAAGTGGGGATACAGCGCGTAACTCTGGAACACCATCGCAATATCACGATCCTTTGGGCGTAGGTTATTCACAACGCGATCGCCGATTTTGAGCGTCCCGGAGGTGATCGACTCAAGCCCAGCGATCATCCGAAGCGTTGTGGACTTACCACACCCCGAGGGGCCAACGAGCACCACAAACGACCCGGGTTCGATCTCAAGCGAGATCTCCCTTACCGCGGTAAACCCGTCTTCATAGGTTTTCGTGACTTGCTCGAGTGACAATCCAGACATGCGTGCTCCGTCGGTGCATCCGGGTGCGAAGTCGTGAAGATCGCATTTCCCGGAATGATTTTTTCAAGATACCATTTCAGATCGGCGATTGATCTGGTACACTCAATGTAACAGTTACGATAGCCATTTGAGGACCAAAATGCCCAATGTGATCCATATTCTGCTCGCCGCCGGCCTCGCGACTTCCGCTGCTCATGCACAAGATGCATGGGAACTCGTCTGGTCAGATGAGTTTGAAGGTTCCCAACTCGACACAGACAACTGGTCTGCACAAACCGGAACAGGGACGGCATACGGTCTCCCGGCAGGATGGGGCAATAACGAACTCCAGTATTACACAGCGTTTGAGGACAATGTGCTTGTTTCCGATGGCACACTCAAGATCATCGCGCGAGAGCAATCATTCGGCGGTCGAAACTACACATCGGCACGCATCCGTACCCTCAACAAGCAGGAGTTTCTGTACGGCCGGATCGAAGCACGCATGAAGCTGCCATCCACGCCCGGTGTTTGGCCAGCATTCTGGATGCTCCCTACCGACTCCCCATATGGGGGGTGGGCTTCCTCGGGTGAGATTGACATCATGGAGTCCGTCAACTACGCCGACAGAATCTACGGAACGCTTCACTTTGGGAGTTCGTGGCCCAATACCCAGTCCGCAGGTCCACGATTTTCCGATGGTTCAGACTTCTCGGATGACTTCCACACCTATCGAATTGATTGGGATCCGGATTCAATAACCTGGTACATCGACGGCGTTCCCTACGGCACCGTCAATAGCGCATCTTGGTTCTCCTCCTCAGCACCTTCGAATCCGCGAGCACCGTTTGATACAGATTTTCATCTACTGTTGAATGTCGCGGTGGGGGGGAACTTCCCCGGCAACCCCGATGGGACAAGCAGCTTCCCGCAAACGCTTGAGGTCGATTATGTGCGTGCGTACCAACGCATTCAGCTCCCATTCCCAGATGAACCCCACGCGATCCCAGGCACGATCGAAGCCGAAGATTTCGATCTCGGCGGCCAGGGACTTAGTTACAACGACTGCGATTCGGAAAACAACGGTGGTGAATATCGCGATTCGGGCGTAGACATCCAGGTCGCAACCGAAGGCGGCTACAACATTGGCTGGATATGCGAAGACGAGTGGCTTGAATACACCGTAGATGTACAAACCGCTGGCACATATACCCTCGACGCTCGGGTCGCATCCCCGGTCACCGGCGGGGGGTTCCAGATTGAGCAGGACGGTGAGGCCCTCAGCGCCCCGGTCTATTTCTTCTCGACCGGCGGTTGGCAGAGTTGGCAGAATGCCTCGACGACGATTGACCTGGAGGCTGGCGAACAGGTGCTTCGATTCGTTAACCTCGGTGCATTTGATACGGAGTACAACCTGAACTGGTTGAGCTTTACACTCCAGACCCCGGTCGGATGTTCGGAGGCAGATCTCGCGGCACCGTTCGGAGAACTCAACTTCTTCGATGTCAGTGCATTCCTTGGGGCGTTCAATGCTCAGGATTCAAGTGCTGATTTCAATAGTGACGGGGTGTTTAACTTCTTTGATGTCAGTGGGTTCCTGTCGATCTACAACGCAGGCTGTCCCTGATCAGGCATCGCTCTCAACGATATAAATCGGCAGGTTCGCGGTCCCCGCGCCGCCCTGGCCGTCACGCACTGTGACGAAGATCCGAAATGCGCCAGTGCGATTCGGGATAACGATTGTGGCGTCCTGACCGTCTACCTTGAACTCCACAGGAAGTGGTTCAATCGAATCCTCGAAGTCGCCCCCCATGCTTTGGGCGTTCGACTCTGGAATCAGACTCCATTCGATGTCGAGTTCATCATGGTCTGGATCGTGTGCAATCACGCGCAGGCTGATTTCCTCATCAACACGCAATCCCAGCGGGTTTCCCTGTGACATCTCGATGCGTTCAACGCGTGGTGCACGCTGATTTGGCTCATTCCCCGTCCACAAAGTGCTCAGAACATCGACCCTTTCGGTCTTCTCACCGCTCGAGAGCAACAGACCATACCAGGTCGCGGTTTTCTCTTGCTTGTGACCCCACAGGAACGCGAACGATCCAAGGCAGGTCTGCCCGAGGTTGGGCTCGATTGCCTGCGTATAGACATCGCGAAGAAAATCAGCTTTCGCACCACTCGAAGGTTCGTATGGTGCACCCCAAGGTGTATTGCCAGATTCCCAGTGTCCTATCACACCCCATTCTGTCGCGGCCCAAGCGCCGGTGTATCCCTGCTCGTTCAGGCGATCCTTGATACTCCCCAGTCCGCCGTACGAGTTGATCCCAATGAAGTCGATATCCGGGCATTCCTTCTGGATACGGATCGCTTTGTCATCGCCGATCTCCGCAATCACGGCCATACGGGGATGATGCGGGTCAAGCTGCTTGACGATTGCGGCAGCGTCGTTGATTTGGCGCAAGGCCGTATCGAAATCTCCTCCGAGTTCAAGCTCATTTCCTATCCCCCAGGCGAGCAGTGCCGGATGATCTCGATGCTCCTTGACGAGCAACTCAACGCGATCAAGCTGTTCTTGGCGTTGTTTGGGGTCCTCGTAATCCAAGCCATGGCGCTCGTGCTCAAGCCAGATCCCCGCGACGACGCGTATCCCTTGTGCATGCGCCTGATCGAGCAGCTCGTCGATCCCCTCCGCGTCCCAGGTGCGGATGGTGTTGCCGCCGTACTGCGCAAGCATCTCGAGTTCATCGACTCCTCCAACGCCCTTGATTGTGAAGGGCTGCCCATCAGCCACTAGGGTGAAGCGGCCTGATTCTTCGACAAGTCGAACTCGACTACTGTGCTGGGCAGCGCAGCCGAATGAACCAAGAACAATGGGGAGTAGTGTCGCGATGAAACCAGTAAACTTCATGCCCGAAGAGTAACAGTTACGGCGCGATGTGTCACGCATCGATCGAATCCAATCGTGAAATGTGCACAACTTTGCGGATCAGAATCCCCAGATTATCGGAAATCGCATGATATTCGGCATATGGAAGGTGCAAACGGAAAAAATGGTCTTGATTCCAGTTTCGAGTTGTACCAAGATAGCGTAACTGTTACGATTGGTGGGCGGGACTCTCCACAAACGACTAAGAGGTCTGAGATGAATACTCAAAAGAAAACAGCATCTGGATGCCCTCGAGCTTTCACTCTGATTGAGCTGCTCGTCGTGATTGCGATCATCGCGTTGCTCATCGGGATCTTGTTGCCTGCTCTCGGGGCTGCAAGGCAGACCGCTCGAGATATGTTGTGCAAGTCCAACATGCGACAAGTGGCGATCGCAACTTCCGTCTACGCGGAAGACTTTCGCGGGAAGTTTCCACCGATCTTGGGTGGGCCTTGGGTGATCGATCCGCAGAACGGTGATCGAAACATGGTCTGGTACGATGTCAATCGAATTGGGCAGTATCTACCCCAGGAAGATTACCGCAATGTTTCCGTCCAAAATCTCGAAAATCAGACGATTGGTGGGACGGTTGTCCGATGTCCCAATCACCCTCAAGGCGCAAGGTCGTACACAATGAACTACTGGGCTGCATCCGCGGTAGATGCCCAGCCAAACTGGTCAACCGGTACTTTCTACTCATTCAAGCCCGGCACAAACGAAGACAACAGCGATACTTATCAACGGGGGCGTGCCTTTGACATCGCTACCGATCGGTCGAGTTCACTCATTCTCTTTGGAGAGGCGTGGGGGGTATGGGGCTCGGAGCTTGAGAATGAAGCCGGTGAAGACACTTGGTTCACCGAAGGTGGGATCGGTCATCGTGGTCTCCCAGGGGAACGATTTGGTGGAGGTGAGGGCGTAACCGGGTTTGATGTTGGAAACTGGTACACCCGATCGGACCCACCGGTCGATATGAATCCAGAGTTGATCGACGATATCAAGAGCTTTATCCCGTACTACCGCCACCCTCAACGACGGAGCGACTACTTTGAGCTCTCAGGCGGTGCCAACTTCGCATTTGTAGACGGGCATGTCGAGAAATACGATTACAAAGATCTCGTCAACACATCAACCGGCCGGAGCACCTATAAGGTACTTTGGTCCCTTGAGGATGAGCGTGTAGAAAATCGAGAACTAGGACCGGAGCCCTAAATCATGAGTTCAGTACGGCAGATCGCGAACGAGCTCGGCATATCCGTTGCAACCGTATCTCGCGCGATGAACCAGCGCAGCGGTGTCAGTGAAGAAACCCGTCGCAAGGTCCTTGAGCTCGCGCAACGCCATCACTACAAGCCCTCCATGGGACGCAAGCCGACCAATGTCATTGGCCTCGTCTATCCCGAGGAACCCGTCAAGTCTGACTTGGGTGACTTTGAGGCGTCACTCCTCTCCGGAATTCTTCGCGGTGTGTATGAAAAGAAGCACGACCTCGCGTTCATCAGCGCCGCACGCGATAAGCACCCGGATGAGACCTACACCCAGTTCTTTCATCGCAAAGGTGTCAGCGCGATTATCATGAGATCGCTTGGCGATACTTCCCTTGTCGAGCAGATTACTGCGGAGCAGTTCCCGGTGCTCCTCGTTGCGGATCGTTCAGATGATCCTGCCGTCTCGTATATTGATTCAATCTCGCATGACACTTCCCGCAAAGCGATCGAGCATCTGCTGAGCCTGGGACACAAACGGATTGGTCTCGCGATGCACAACATCGTTGACACGGACCATGAGGACCGTGAGGCCGGCTACCGTGATGCGCTTCGAACTGCTGGAATCGAAGTCGACGAATCACTGATCGTCAAAGCAGAAGCCAACACTGGCGGCGGCGAGATTATGCTCACCCGTTTGCTCGAGTTGGAATCACCACCCACGGCGATCTTCTTTACCAACCCTATGTCTACGATCGGTGCGCTCCACAAATGTCTCCGCCTTGGAATCAAGGTGCCAAAGGACCTTTCTATTGTCGGGTTCGACGATTCTGTCACGCGGCATCAGACCTTCCCGCGTTACACCGCGGTGTGTCAGGATGCAATCGCGCTCGGTGTCGAAGCCGCTCGCTGGATTACCAATGCTGCCCAAAGCGATGAACCCCTCCCGATTTATCGTGAGGTTCGCCCGACGAACTTCGAGGTGCTTGAAACGACCTCCTACGCGTCGATAGCGCCGGTTCGGATCGGAGCTGACGGGGAACTCATCCGAACGGTGTGATGCATCGAATCACCAATACCATCCTCGCGCTCCGTGGGCTCTCTTCCGGGGTCTGGGTGATCGCGACGCTCTTTGTCATCAGCCTCATCCTCGTGCTCGTTCGCCAACCCGAGCAGGAGGGGGATCTTCAGTTTTGGGTGTTCTCACCAGAGCATGCAGAGATGTATGCACCACTTATCGAAGAGCATGATGCATCCAATGGTATCAAGCTCGACATGACTGTGATGAGCATCGCGGCGATCCAAAGCCGCATGATGAGTGGGTTTTTCGGTGGGCTTCCTACCGCGGATCTGATCGAGGTAGAAAAAGCCGTCGCGCCACAGGCATTCATGGGGCCAGTGGATGCGATCGGATTCCATGACCTCACGGATCTGCTTATCGAAGAGGGGCTTCTCAATCAACTCAACGAGCCTTCATTAAGCCCTTGGAGTGTTGACGGTCGCGTGTTTGGTCTACCGCACGATGTGCACCCGGTGATGTTGGCCTATCGCGCGGATATTACTGAGGCCGCGGGGATAGATCTGTCGAAGGCGGAGACTTGGGAAGAGTATTTCCGAATGTTGCGCCCGCTGATGAAAGACAAAGACAACGATGCAAGGCCGGACCACACACCGCTCTCTTTCTGGTACACAAATCAGGACCTTATTGAAACACTGATGCTCCAAGGAGATGGGCAGCTGTTTACGCCCTCGGGGCAACCGGTCATTGCGAGTGAACGGAACGCAGTTCTCCTCGCTACGCTTGTGTCCTGGTGCGTTGGTCCGGATCGTGTCGCGATTGACATCAATGAATGGAGCGCCTCCGGGCATCAGGAGAAAGTCGATGGGTTGGCGATTGGGTATATCGCACCCGACTGGATGTGTTCAATCTGGAAGATGCATGTCCCCGGTCTGGAGGGTAAGCTCAAGCTTATGCCTCTCCCCGCATTCGAATCCGGCGGACGACGCACGAGCGTGCGTGGGGGGACAATGCTCGGGATCCCAAAGACGACTCAACGGTTTGATCGCGCTTGGGATTACGCGAAACTGCTCTACACATCCCCTGAGGTTGCACGCCAGTTGTACCGCGAGGTCGACATTATCTCGCCCGTGCGATCACTCTGGAACGACCCGGTCTACAACGAACCCGATCCATTCTTTATGAATCAGCGCAAGGGGCGTATGTACATCGAACTCGCACCGGAGATCCCTTTGCGTCCTTCATCTCCGTACAACAAGCAGGCCGCGATCGATGTGCGTGATGCGGCTCTGAATCTAGCGGAGTACGCGAATCGGAACAGCGTTTACAACGCAGCGGCTCTGATCCCCGAAGCAACCCGCCTCCTCGACCGGGTGCAGGCACGGGTTGAGCAGCGAATGAGCCGCAATGCATTCGCTGCTGAAGATCTGGCCGCTGGCGATGGGGGGACACAATGAGCACAGGGGGTGTTGATAGCAGGCGAGTCATCTTTTCCTGGGTCATGCTCGCACCGTTTATGGTGCTCTTTCTCGTTTTCGTCGTGTACCCATTGATACAGTCCGCGTTCCTCGCCGCGAACCAAACATTTGGGCCCGGCACCCGCACCTTTGTAGGCACCAAAAACTTCGAACTGCTCATTTCCGACCCGGTTTTCTGGAAGGCCATCCGCAACACATTCATTTACGCGTTGGGATCGTTGTTTGTGCAACTCCCGATCGCGTTTCTTCTCGCGCTCGCACTGAACTCACCCAAACTCCGCGGTCGCGGCTTCTATCGCTTGATCTTCTTCAGTCCCCAACTCATGGGGCTCGTCTTCGTCTCGATTCTTGGGGCTCTCGCGTTCGAGAAACGAGCGGGACTGATCAACCAGGCACTCGACGCGGCAGGAATCAATGACCTGCTTGTCTGGATCACCGGTAATGACGCGTGGCTCGAACCCGATTGGCTTCAGCAGCATGTCATGGCAACCCTCATCTTGATTTCGCTCTGGTTGTATGTTGGTTTCAACATGATCTACTTTCTCGCGGCACTCCAGAGTGTTGATAAGTCACTCTTGGAAGCCGCGGAGATCGATGGGGCCGGCCCATGGGGCAAGCTCCGGCATGTGATATTCCCCAGTGTCAAGCCCGTCGCTACTTTTGTGATCCTGCTCTCGATGATCGGATCTCTCCAGTTGTTTGAACTCCCATACATTCTTCTTGAAAGCAGCGGGGGGCCGGATAACAAGGGCTTGACGATCGTGATGTACCTCTACCAGAACGGATTTGATCTGGGAGATTTGGGATTTGCTTCGGCGATCGGGTGGGTACTCGCGTTGATCCTGATTGGGCTCGCGTTGGTACAGGTGAAGCTTACTCGTGCTCAAGAGGTGAACGCATGAGCGCAGGGCAACGAAAGATCAACAAGTGGATCCTTCACGCGATACTTGTGCTCCTTGCGATCGTGACACTTGTGCCGTATGTCTGGTTGATCATCGCATCGCTCAAGGGGCAGGACGATTTCTTCAGCGCTATCTTCCTACCGCCTGGCGATGGTGCTTTCGGGATCGGTTGGGACAAGCTCTCACTCGATAACTACCGGGCCCTCTTCGATCTAGGCTTCGAAGTGAATCTGATTAACTCGGTTTTCTACTCCGCAACCACAGCACTGTTTGCCACGCTCATCTGTGCCGCTACGGGCTTTGTGCTTGCGAAGCATCAGTTCCGAGGACGCAACCTGATCACGCTTGTCGTGCTTGGGGCGCTGATTGTCCCGCCGACATTGCTTCTGGCGCCAGGCTATGAACTTCTCTATGACCTGAATCTGCTGGATACATCCTGGGGGTTGCTGCTTCCGCTGGTCGCGCCGGCATTCGGTGTTTTCCTATTCAGGCAGGCCGTTATTCAGTCCGTTCCCGATGAACTTCTTGAGGCGGCGCGAATTGATGGTTGCTCTGAGTGGTCAGTCTTCTTTATCGTCGTGCTGCCGCTCGTACGCCCCATGATCGGCGCGTTTATGCTGATCACATTTCTTGGGATGTGGAACAACTTTATTTCCCCTCAGATCGTTCTCCAAACCGCTGACAAGCAACCCCTCTCAGTCGCAATCGCACAGTTGCGCGGCGTATACAAAACAGACTATGGTCTGTTGACAGCAGCAACCGTAGTCTCGGTTCTACCCGTAGCGGCTCTTTTCCTTTTCCTGCAGAAGCAGTTCATCTCCGGACTCACCAGCGGGGCCGTGAAAGGCTGATATCGGGCTGATTACAAAAAGAACACTCGCCCGTTCTCAATGAACAGGCGAGTGTGTTGAAGGGGTGATCGTCGGTGTGTTTTATCGCTTGCGACGAGTCGCGATCAGCCCGCCAAGGCCGAGCATGGCGAGTGATCCTGGTGTCGGGACCGTGCCAAACACGACCGTGCCGAACGGATCAACATCGGTGATCCAAACATTTTCGCCAGAGACCTGGATGCCCCACTGGACATGGCGGGATGCATCGTCGATGGTGTCGAGTGAGATGCTGAAGTTTCCAGCGGCATCAACATCAGCGAATACATCCACAGACGAACTGAAATCCGCTGCAAAGTCACGGATAAACACACGCGCATCGTGCGCATCAGTAAATGTGTTGCTCAGTACAGTTCCTTCAAAGGTAACGGTTTGCCCAGCGAGGCCGCCATCCACCTGCTGGTAGAGATTGGCTTCCATGAACTTGTTCCCTGGTGCACCGGGGCCACCGCCGCCCTGATACCAGAACGGGTCGGGGTCGCCCACCGTGTTTGGGCCCATGGTGAGGGTGCTGGCACCATCATCAAAGGATGCTGTGAGATCCGCGATGCCCCACCCTGAGCCGAAGACAAAGCCTCCGCCGTTCTCAGGAAGTTCGAACACATTCATGAACGCGAGCCATGGTGCGTCCGATTGATCGATTCCTACATTTACAGTACCCGCTAGTGCCGTCGTGCCAATAAAGGCGGTTGCCGCGATGGCTGTTTTCACAGAGTTCATCTCATTCTCCTCGTATGTGTTGGATCAAAGTCCCACGAAGTCCGGCTGTATGCGTTGCCAGTACCGGATGCGTAACAGTTACAGTATGACGGACCCTAAGCGCCCGATCAAGAGAAAAGGACCGGAATCCTGCATCCTTTTGAGGACACAACTCCATACGGGAACGCAGGGAGAGCATTTGAGACATCCTTCAAGGTGCCGATAATCAAATTTTGGCGAGTTTTAGGGGGTGTCACACCAAGATCATGGGGATGCTCTGGGATTATGCCCATGAGAGGGTATGATTGGCCTCTGATTGAAACTGTTTATCTGATGGAGCGAATTCGTGAACGCATTTCCAAAGAAGTTCACCTGGGGTGTTGCTTCCGCAGCCTACCAAGTTGAGGGGGGCGCCAGGGCCGATGGACGCGGTCCGAGCGTGTGGGACGACTTTTCCGCGACCCCGGGGAAGGTGTTTGATGGGCATACCGGTGAAATCGCGTGCGACTCGTACCATCGTGCTTCAGAAGATGCCAACCTGATTGGTGATCTCGGCGTCACCGGGTACCGGTTCTCGATCTCCTGGTCCCGGCTTTTTCCAGAAGGTATCGGCCAGCGAAACGAGGCCGGATTCAGTTATTACGACCAGCTGATCGATGCCCTGCTGGAGCGTGGCGTTCAGCCGTGGATCACGCTTTACCATTGGGATCTGCCCAGCGCGTTGCACAAGCAGGGTGGCTGGCTTGATCCCCGCAGCCCGGAGTGGTTTGAGAACTACACGAGGGCAGTCGTCGATCGTTACTCCGATCGAGTATCGCACTGGTTCACGCTCAATGAACCAGCGATTTTCCTTGGGCTCGGCTACAACGAGGGAACCCATGCTCCAGGGCTGAAACTGCCGCGCAAGGATGTGTTGCTCGCGACTCATCACGCCCTTCTCGCGCATGGGCGTGCAGTGCAGGTGATCCGTGCGAACGCGAAACAAGCACCCATGATTGGGTTTGCACCTGTGGGGAATCTCCATACGCCCGCTACAGAATCAGAGGCGGATATCGAAGCTGCCCGAAAAGCGACATTTACTGTTCCAGACGAGGGCTGGACCTACAACTACAGCTGGTACTGCGATCCAGTCATGCTCGGGCAGTATCCTGAGCAGGGGCTTGAGTTCTTCGGGGATGATGCTCCAGCATTCACGGATACGGATCTGGAAACAATGCACCAGCCCCTCGATATGTTCGGGGTGAATATCTACTCCGCTGGTGTTGTTCGTGCAGGAGGTCAGGGCGAACCAGTCGAAGTCCCAAGCATTCGTGGATATCCGACAACGATGTTTCGCTGGACCATCAACCCAGAATCGCTCTACTGGGGGCCCAAGTTTCTATCTGAGCGGTACAAGCTTCCAGTGGTGATCACTGAGAACGGCCTCGCATCAATGGACTGGGTCCACGCGGACGGAAAAGTCCACGATGCGGGTCGAGTCGACTACCTGACCCGCTACTTGTGTCAACTCAGGCGTGCATGCGCCGATGGCGTTGATGTGCGGGGATACTTCCAGTGGTCGATCATGGATAACTTTGAGTGGGCCGAGGGCTACGCGCTCAGATTCGGACTTGTTTATCTGGATTACGAGACCCTCGAGCGTATTCCCAAGGACTCGTATCATTGGTATGCGTCGCTGATTGCATCCAATGGAGAGAATCTACCGAAGTCTTTACAGCCACTGCGTTAAGGCACACAGAAACTGATTAAGTGAGATTTTCTTGTAGATTTTCCGCGATTCGGTCTTGGAGAATCCTGTCTTTCGTGTACATTGATGTAACTGTTACGTCATCGGGCTTATTGGCCCGTCCTGAGATATAGAGGAGAGAACCATGCGTATGAAGTGTTTGATCGTCAGTGCCTTGGCTTGCGTCTGCAGCTCGGTCCAAGCTCAAAACCTGCTTGATAACGGCAGCTTTGAAACACCCGGTCCGGGATTCATTGAGTTTGCCAGCTGGATGAACTTCGGCAACATTTTCGCCGCAGACAGCGGAGAGGTTGTTGCCATTGATGGTGTTGTTTCAGCGAAGATGTTTGGTGCAAGCAATGGCGCCCAAAGCGACCAAGTGCTTACGCAGAATGTTCCCGCCAATGAGGGTGAGTTGTACACCCTGACGACTTACTGTCAGAATCTGTCTTCGGATGCCTTGGGTGATGAGAATGTCATCCTCGCTCAGATGGTCTTCCGCGATGCCGGGGGCAGCGCTCTTGAGACAGTCGAAGTGGATGCGATCGATGTCGCAACCGATCCGCTCGATACATGGGTCATGAAGGAACTCAGTGCTGTCGCGCCCGTCGGCACGACCAATGTAGATGTCTTCCTGCTGCACATCCAGCTCGGTGCCGATGCTGGCTTCCCCACACAGGGCGGCGGCGCATCATTCTGGGACAACATCTCCCTCACGGCCGGCGATGCTCCCTGCAGTAACCCCGCAGATCTGAACGGGGACGGGGAGCTCAACTTCTTTGATGTTTCCGCATTCCTGACGGCGTACAACCAGGGCTGCTAAACCAAGTTCATGCAAGAACCTTACGGTTCTGTTCCTCAGCACACGCCACCCCAGGCGTGTGCTCTTTTTTTGCATTATGACGCAATGCAACCAGACGGTCCATAATCTGGATTGCGTTCAGAGCGGCCCCTTTCCTGATTTGGTCGCAACAGATCCAGAGTGATACTCGTCGGGATTGGGATTGCGGATCAATACGAATGCGACCGACAACTACATCGTCTCCACCAGCAGCATCATGAGGAGTGAGCGGCATCCCGGGCTCAAGGACTCTGATCGATTGAGTACGAAGAACTTCGCAGATCGAGGGTAGAGTGGCTTGGTTCTTGAGATCCACGATGATCGACTGTGCGTGAGCTCGCTCGACGGGTACGCGAACGCATGTGGGTAGGATCGAGAGATTAGGGATCCCCCATATCTTTCGCGTCTCACTGATCATCTTTGACTCTTCGCCATTGAAGCCCGTCTGGGGATCGATCGACGATTCGTGTTCAAAGACATTGAATGCGCAGGAGACGGGAAACACTGAACTCTTCGCAGGTTGCTGGTCCAAATACGCCCGCGTGAGATTGTGAAGTTCTTCGATTCCTGCCCGACCAGCACCGGAGACGGCCTGATAGGTTGTTGTGCACACGCGTTGGATGCCGAAGGTTTGTCGGATGGGGTCGAGCGCTCTAAGCATCATGATCGTGGAGCAGTTCGGGTTTGCGACGAGTCGCGTGTCTGCAGTGAGCAAGTCAGCGTTGATCTCGGGAATGACTAATGGCACATCGGGGTCAGCGCGAAATGCGGATGAGTTGTCGATGATGGTTGTCGAAGACCCATGAAGCGATTCTGTAACATTGCGTGCTGCCTGAGCATCAGCGCAACACAGTATGTAATCGAGCTCATGGTTGGCGGTAGAGTCACTCGGTTGGATCGTGAGTGGTTCGGTACCGTATTGGACTCTCGTGCCTTCGGAGCGTGCAGAGCCGAAACAAACGACTGAATCAGCAGGTAGCCCGCGCTGGGCAAGGATGGATCGTGCTTCGGTTCCAACCGCACCGCGAGCTCCCACGATACCAATGCGGGGCGTATTACTGGGCATGACAGAGTTCCTTTGCGGCGTGGTGACTCTTCTGCCGTGAGATTTCGAGCAGGTCCGCGAGTACAGCTTCACTCGTAGGCCAGCGTCCGGCACCCTTGCCTCGCACGCTCGTGGTCGAGCCATCCGGGTGATGTAGGAATGCGATGTTCCACTCGTCCTTTGTCTGAGCAAGTTGTGATGTTTGTTCCACGGGCTCGACGATAACGCGGGCGTTTTGAGAATCGATGAACGCGATATGGCGGGCCGGATAGGTGGATTTGGTACTCGATGCCCAGTTCACGATCGAGCTTCGATGTATTGCATTATCAGAGATTTGCCATCCCAGTTCTTGGGCGATCACACTGAGCTTGTCGAGCGCGTCCCGACCATCAAGATCTCGCGATGGGTCGGCTTCGGCGAACCCATTCAGCTTGGCGCTGTTGATTGCCCCATCGAGCGGATGGCCTTTTTCGAGTTGATCAAGAACATAGTTACCGGTGCCGTTGAGGATTCCTTCGACTGCGGTCACAGGGGTCGTTCGCAGTGCCTCAAGCACTGGGGCTGTGCCGCCGACGCTTGCTGAAGCTCGTATCGATGTGTTATGGAGTTTCGCGAGACGCTCGAGCTCATGGCGATCTTGTGCAAGGAGTGCTTTGTTGGCGCTCACCAGGTGAGAGCCGTTCTTGATCGCACTGAGCGATACATCCCTTGCAATCTCATTGCCGCCGATCAGCTCGATAACGACATCAGCTCCAGAGGTCGCGATCCGGATCGCATCGTCAACTACGGTGTATGGGCGATCAAGGTCCTTGTCTGTGAGATGCTTGCGTGCTGCGCCGGTGATCCTGAAATGATCTGGGAGTTGGTAGAGCAGATCCGCGACACCCTCGCCGACTGCGCCGAGGCCGCAGAGTGCGACGGTGAGGCAGATCGGTGTGTCTGGGGTGCCGTCGCATTGGGTTGGTCCAGGTCCGATGGTGGTCGGTCGTGTCGCATTGAATCGCCCGAGTTCGAACTCAAGTCCAAATCTCTCTGCATATCGAACGGCTTTGTGCTGAATGATTGAGCCGTCGGTTTCTAAAGCGGCTTCGTAGGAGGCATAGGCATAGCGCGGCGGCAGGATATCGCATGATGCCGGGTCGGACGCGTAAAGCGCATCGACATCCTTGATCAAGCGGCACCTCGTCGCGTTGGTCTCTCCCTTCATGAATACGGCTGTCAGGTCGGAGCCGCCACGGCCGAGAGTGACGGTTTCGCCTGTCTCATTGATCGCGACGAAACCTGGGATGACAACTACTCCGTTGCATGCCAGTGCCTTATCAATCGTGTCTCTTTCGAGACTGATTGGTACCGCATCGAGTGGGTCGCCTGTCGCAATGAGTGACAAGGATTCGGGCATAAGAACTTGCGCTGGAATGCCCGCGCGATCGAGGTGCACGCCGAGAAGTGCTGCGGACTCTCGCTCGCCCTGCCCGATGAGGGTTGCCTTTGCCGTGGGGGAGGTCGTGGGGTGGAGTCTATTGCAGCGAGCAATGAGCTCTTCTGTTCTTCCGGCGAGTGCTGAGACAACCGCGATGACTTGCCATCCGTCGCGTCTCCAGCGGTAGATCTCATGTACAGCTATGCGCAGCTTTTCTTCATCGATAAGCACCGAGCCCCCAAACTTGAGTACGATGCGCTTTGCGTTCTGGTCAGGCATGGACTGCTTCCTCGTTCTGGGGACACGGCGATTGGGAAGCCAAAGCAAGCGCATGTTCTATGTCATTGATCAGCTCATGCGTTGGCTCCAGTCCCACTGATAGGCGGAGCAGGCCGTCGGTGATTCCCGAGTTCTCTCGCTGGGCGGGTGGGACATCCGCATGCGTCATCGATGCGGGGTGTGTGATGAGTGTCTCGACAGAGCCGACATGCTCGACGAGTGTGCAAAGTTGTAGCGACTCAACGAAGGTGCACGCGGCCTCGTATCCACCCGCGATCTCGAAGGAAACCACCGCACCGTGCCCGTCCAGGTGCTGTCGTTGCGCGATGGCCGCGTCGTTTCCTTCTGCGAGTGAAGGGTGAAATACACGCGAGATGCCTGAGAGTTCCGCGAGTCGATGAGCGATTTGTTCGGCGCTCGCAGATTGTGAACGGATGCGCAGCGGGAGCGTCTTCACACCATTGGTCGTGAGCCAGCCGTTGAACGGAGATTGGATTGCGCCCGTGCATTTGCGTATGAAGCGGATTCGTTCGAGAAGTTGAGTGTGCTTGGAAACGAGAGATCCGCCCAGCGCAACCGAGTGCCCGTCGATGAACTTTGTGGTTGAATACACGGAGATATCCGCGCCGTGATCGAGCGGGCGTTGCAGTATTGGGGTAAGGAAGGTGTTGTCTACCGCGAGTATCACCCCGTGATCGCTTGCGATTCTCGCGCACGCTTGAATATCAGTGAGCGCGAGTGTTGGGTTCGCGGGGGTCTCGATGAAGAGCAGTTCGGTGTTGGGGCGGATTGAACTCCGGATTTCATCGAGGTTTGTTGAATCGACAAATGTAGTCGAAATGTCCAGGTCGGCGAGAAGCTGCTGAAGGAGTCGCGTCGTGCCCCCATACACGCCTCTCCCGCATACGACATGATCACCAGCACGAAGAATGCTGAGGAACAGGGCGGTTTCGGCGGCGAGCCCGGTGCCGAAGCAGACAGCGGGTGGGGCGTCTTCGAGTGCGCCAAGCGTGTGTTCAAGCGTCGTAACGCTTGGGTTTGAGACGCGTGAGTACTGGTGCTGCGGGTCTGATCCCACCCCTGAACGCTGAAAAGTCGTGGATTGAGCGATCGGCGGAACGAGCGGCGAGCCGTCTACGCTCGCGTTTCCTCGATTTAGGCAGATCGAGTCCGTAGAGAGTCGTGCGGTTGATCCATTTTCTGTCAGTGATCCCATGCTGTGAACTCCTTCACAGCATCGAGAGCTTCCAGTGTTGGCATGGTGTGCAGCGGACGTCGCTGCGCGTTTTGGCAATCCCGAGTGCTCGGGTGCCCACATCGTTCCCCATGCCGGGGCTGGTCTCGGCACCGTGGCTTGTGCAGCTCGGTTGCCGCCCGGGACCTTTTGAGACATCCCGGGACTCTTGATGCAAGTGCCCAGAGCTTACATCAGCGAGCGTGATTGTCAAGTCGGAATGCGTTCAATTTCTTGTGAGCGATATTGAGGTGATGCAATATATGGGAAGTCGATTGTATTGGGTGTGATCGCGTAAGTGTGCGGCGTACTAACTCCAGTACTCTTGCCGTGCGGATTCGAGTTCATCGATGATTTGAATCGATACACTACGCATACGCACTGTTTATAAGTACGAATCGCGTTCGGTGGCGTGCTTGTATTGGTCTAGATTGATCTAAGAAAATCGTGCAGGTTAGGTGGGGTGGGCGCGGCCAGGTCGTGGGGAGTATTCAAGATACGTTCCCGTGGCGCGCCAGATTGTCTCGAGTTGATCAATGTGCTGCTCGGCTTTGCTTCCGAGTTCGTGAGCAATCTGAGCGACGATCAACTCACTCATGAGCACTGAACTGACTGAGCTGTCGAACGGGCCAACAGCTGGGATCCGGAGCTCGACCCAGTTCTTGGTCAGGGATGCGAGCGGCGAAAGCGGTCCATCTGTGACCGCGATGAGGGGAACTCCGAGCTCAGACATGGTCCGAGCGGAGGTAATGGAGTTGTGCCGATAACGAGCAAAGTCATATACAACGACGATGTCAGATTTGTTTGCACTGCTGAGGTCGCGTCCTGTTGAGTGCTCGCCCACAAGGTGTACTCCTGAACGCAGCATTGACAGACCACTCTGCAAGACCAGAGCGCCCGCCTTGGAAGTTTCCCCAGTCAGGATCCACACTTGCCCAGCATTTGCGATGGTTTGGGCGATTTGACGAAAACGATTCGTATCTGCGAACTCGAAGAGGGTATCTAGGGCGTTGAAGACTCCTGCACGCACCGGCGCCAATGAACTCTCACGATGTCGGATCCGATGGCTGGGATTGTTGAGTTGGTTCGATAACCCATCTCTGATCGTTCTTTGGAGCTCGCTGTACCCATCAAACCCGAGTTTGTTCGCGAATCGGACGATGGAAGGTTTGCTCGTTTCTGCACGCTTCGCCAGGTCTGAAACCGTGCCAAACGCGAGCAGGGTGGGGTCGGCAAGCACGATCTCTGCGATTCGACGCTCTGTCGGCGTCAGTTTGTCGTTGACTTTCGCGATGAATTCCTGGATCGGCATGTTGCCCTCGCCCTGAACCGTGTGTTACACTTGCTTCCTGCGAGTGTACACTCGGTTACAGAGTTCGCCAATCCCCTTTGTCCTATTTGTGCAGGAGCAACCCGCATGTCTGACGCATACACCCCAACCGCGAAAGAGCAGGCTTTCCTTGAGAAGGTTGAGAGCCCCTCATACCAACGCGAAATCATCAACGGGATCGCGCCGTTTCTCAATGGAAAAGCACCCGAAGAACTCCAAGGGTTTTACGGCGAACAGGAACTCGTCCAACTCGGTGGGCTGAAGGGCAGCGAACGAGATGTGGAGAAACGAATGCCCGTCAAGGTCACTCGCCATTACGCAGATCTCGCCCGACAGAGCATGCCCATGCAGCGCCTGGTGAAAGCGAGCCCCGACGAGACCCGGGATCTCGCGGGGTCGGAGGACCCCGGGAATCAGATGGATTACTCACCCGTCGAGGGGCTGCTCCACAAGTATGAGATGGGGTTGATGTATGTGGTTTCGACTTGTTCGGCGCATTGCCGGTTTTGTTATCGCGAAGAACTGATCGCGCGGAAAGAGATCAAGAGAAAAGATGGTACCGT
Source organism: Phycisphaerales bacterium (assembly GCA_965216865.1). Classification (GTDB taxonomy): domain Bacteria; phylum Planctomycetota; class Phycisphaerae; order Phycisphaerales; family UBA1924; genus UBA1924. The sequence goes on along the minus strand of OZ244206.1, from coordinate 104,589 downwards.
CGCGAAGAAAGGGCTCGCGAAGATCCCCGAGATCACCGCGTACATCCGCGAGTTCAACGCGAAGGTCGAGGAAAATGGTGGCACGCACCCAGAGTCCGGACGACAGAAACTCCGTGAAATCCTGCTTTCGGGTGGCGACCCTATGGTCCTCAACAACGCGAAGCTTGCTGCATGGCTCGCGGCACTGGCGGAATCGGGTATTGAATCGATTCGGATCGGTACCAAAGAGATGGCGTTCTATCCCAAGCGATTCGACGAGACATTCCTCTCGATGCTCGATCAGTTCCATGAGGCCTACCCCGAAGTTGGCGTTCATTTCATGGTTCATTTCGAGCACCCCGATGAGTTCCTTGCGAAGGACGAAGATGGGAACTACATCCGGAACAAGCACGGTGTATGCAAGTGGGTCGATGATACAGAAAAGGCAATGACCGGCCTGCTCTCGCGGAGCTGGATCACAGTTGAAAATCAGACCCCGATCATCAAGGACATCAATGATGATCCCGACGCGCTCCGACTGATGCAGCGTGAGATGAAGCGCGTGGGGGCAGAGAACCATTACTTCTTCTGCGGCCGGGACATTGTCGCCTATCGTGCGTTCAACATCCCTATCGAAAAGGCGTGGGAGATCCACAATGAGTCGCAGAAGGAGCTCTCGGGCGTCGAAGCGCACGCTCGCCTTTCAATCACGCACTACAAGGGTAAGACAGAAGTTGTCGCAGTCACCAATGAGCCCATCGCGGGGCTTCCTGGCAGTGAGAACGGCGTCGTGATCTTCAAGCTTCTCCGCAACGCCGGCACCGCACCCGATCGGTTCAAGGTCTGTATCGTCGGACGCAATCCGGAAGCGGTCTGGTTCGATGATTACGAGGATCGTGTCCTCTTTGATGAGGCAGGGCTATTTGACTACGCGCGTGTGAAGGATGCGAAGACTCTCGCAGCAAACTGAGTAACGACATGATAAACAAACAAGTGTCTTCACCGGCCGAGGCGCTCGCGGATGTCTTCGACGGCGCCGTCGTTATGGTCAGCGGGTTTGGCGAGGCCGGGAGTCCAATCGAACTTATCCATGCACTCATCGATCAAGGGGCAAAGGACCTGACCGTAGTTAGCAATAACTGCGGCAGCGGGGAGGTTGGGCTTGCGGCTCTTCTTAAAGCAGGGCGGGTTCGCAAGGTTGTATGCTCGTTTCCGCGCACGGCGAACTCGACCGTCTTTCCTGACCTGTATCACTCGGGAAAGATTGAACTCGAGCTCGTTCCACAGGGGACACTCGCGGAGCGCATCCGAGCTGGCGGCGCAGGAATCCCTGCGTTTTTCACGCCCGCTGCGGTAGGAACCCCGCTCGCGGAGGGGAAGGAATCTCGAAAGTTTGACGGCAAGACCTATTTGATGGAGCGTGGGCTCAAGGCCGACTTCGCACTCATCAAAGGAAAAACAGCGGATACGCACGGGAATGTGATCTTCAACAAAACCGCACGCAACTTCGGTCCCATCATGGCCATGGGCTCGAAGACCGCAATCGTTCAAGTAGAAGATGTGGTGGAACCGGGGCAGATCGATCCGGAGATCGTCGTATCGCCGGGCATATTCGTGGATCGTGTGGTTCAAGTCGCGCAACCGGCACACGAATCGGAACTCGTCGCAGCAGGAGTGTCTTACCCATGACACAGCAAGTCGAACAGGTCGGACGCACACGCGATGAGATGGCCCAGCGCCTCGCACAGGACATTCCCAATGGCTCCTATGTCAATCTCGGCATCGGTATCCCCGAACTCGTTGCACGGTTTGTGCCCGACGGGCGCACCCTGATCTACCACACAGAGAACGGCCTGCTCGGAATGGGCCCGTCTCCAGAGGCGGGGGAGGGCGATCCGGAACTGATCAACGCCGGCAAGCGTCGTGTGACGGCCAATCCCGGAGCGGCGTTCTTCCATCACGCGGATAGCTTCTCGATGATTCGGGGCGGGCATATCGATCTGTGTGTGCTCGGGGCGATGCAGGTCTCTCAGAACGGGGATCTGGCGAACTGGTCTACCGGTGCACCCGACGCGATCCCCGCGGTCGGCGGCGCGATGGATCTCTGTGCCGGGGTCAAATCTGTCTATGTCATCACCCAGCACACGACCAAGCACGGCGAGCCCAAGCTTGTTGAGAAGTGTACTTACCCGCTGACCGGGGTCGGTGTGATCACGCGTGTGTATACCGATCTCGCCGTCATCGATGTCACACCCGATGGTTTCAAGCTCATTGAACTGAGCCCTGGCGTGGACTTTGACTATGTGCAGCAGCGCACCGGTGCGCAGCTCATCCTCAACGACGCATAATGGAATAAATCAGATGAGCACGGATACCAACATATCGCGCAGCGCTGAACTTTACGAGCGTGCACTCAAGGTCCTCCCCGGCGGGGTCAGCCGCAACACCGTCCTCCGCGACCCATACCCCGCGTATGTAGACCGTGGTCAGGGGTGCCGGATCGTCGATATAGAGGGCGTTTCACGCATCGATTTTGCGAACAACATGTGTGCCCTGATTCACGGCCATGCCGACCCCGACATCGTGCACGCTGTCTCCGAGCAACTCAAGCGGGGGAGCGCGTTCACCATGGCCACCGAGGTCGAGGTGCAATACGCCGAGCACCTGTGCTCGCGTAATCCCGGGTTCGAGCGGATTCGGTTCGTGAACTCAGGCACCGAAGCGATCATGGTTTGCCTCAAGGCATCGCGTGCATTCACAGGACGCGCAAAGATTGCGAAGGCCGAGGGCTCGTACCACGGCGGGTATGACTATGCGGAAGTCAGCCAGGCACCGAACCCGGATACATGGGGTGATATCGATCGCCCGAAGAGTGTCCCTCTCGCATACGGCACACCCCAGTCTGCGCTCGACGATGTGCTCATCCTGCCGTATAACGATATCGATCGTTCAATCGCAATTCTCGATGCGCACAAAGATGAACTCGCGTGCGTTTTGCTTGATCTCATGCCGCACCGGGTCGGGCTGAACCCTGCGAACCCTGAGTTTGTTCACGCGATCCGCGACTGGACGACGAAGAACGGTTCACTCCTCGTTCTCGACGAGGTGATTACCTTCCGTAGCACCCACTCCGGGTTGCAGACAAAGTACGGTATCACTTCTGATCTGACCGCAATGGGTAAAATGATCGGCGGCGGTTTCCCAATTGGTGCGGTCGCTGGACGCACCGATGTAATGGAAGTCCTCAACCCCCGCGCGAAGAGAGTGCTCTTCCCGCACTCGGGAACGTTCTCGGCGAATCCGATTACCCTCACCGCAGGGCTTGTCGCGATGGAGAAGTTCAATGCCTCCGAAGTGGACCGGCTCAACACGCTCGCGAAACGAGCGATGGATGGGATCACAGAGGCTATCCAGGACACCGGAATCAGTGCCTGCGTCACTGGCGACGGTTCGATGTTCCGCCTGCACATGAAACCCAGCCCGCCACACAACTTCCGTGAGGCCTACATGACTCCGGAAGAGAACGCGAAGATCAAGTTCATGCTTGATTTTCTGTTCGATGCGGGATTCGTGATGATCAATACCTGCACCGCGACGATGTCAACCCCGATGACTGAGGTTGAGATCGATGCATTAGTGGGTGCAATGAAAGATGGGTTCGTGAAGCTCAAAGCGATGGATTGATCACGCTCGCTCGAATACCGTCGCGAGCCCTTGGCCAACACCGACACACAATGAGGCGATGCCACGCTGTGCATCCGTACGGATCATCTCATGGATGAGCGTGGTTGCGATGCGTGCACCCGAGCAGCCGAGCGGGTGCCCGATCGCGATTGCACCACCGTTGACATTGAGTTTCTCGTCAGGGAGGCCGAGCTCACGAGCACACGCGAGTGACTGGGCGGCGAATGCTTCGTTGAGTTCGATCAGATCGATACTGTCTAGGGTCAGGTCTGCACGCCCCAGCGCATTTCGTATCGCGGGGACGGGGCCCACACCCATCACGGACGGGTCAACGCCTGCAGCGGCGCTTTGACCGACATACGCAACTGGCGTGAATCCCAGTGATTTCGCCTTCTCTGCCTCCATGATGAGAAGTGCCGCCGCGCCATCGTTCACTCCTGATGAGTTGCCTGCGGTGACTGTTCCTTTGTCGTCCTTTGCGAATACAGGTCGAAGCGTTGCGAGTTTTTCGATCGTTATATCCGGACGCGGGTGTTCGTCAGTCGTGAAATGGATCGGGTCGCCTTTTCGCTGCGGGATTTCAACCGGTATCAGTTCGTTGTCGAACCGACCTTCATTGTTCGCATGCGACCATTTTTGCTGACTCCAATGTGCAAACGCATCCTGATCTTCGCGAGAGATGTTGTGCTCGCGTGCAACATTCTCCGCCGTTTCACCCATCGCATATGGGTAATGCAACTCGGAGAGTTTGGGATTGATGAATCTCCAGCCGATAGATGTGTCATAGATCTGTTGTTTGCGATCGAACGCAGACTCGGCTTTGCTCATGACGAGCGGGGCCCTGCTCATTGATTCGACGCCGCCTGCGATGAATACATCGCCGTGATCAGCCTCGATCATGCGTGCCGCGATGTTGATCGCCTCAAGACCTGAGGCGCACAACCGATTCACGGTTGATCCGGGCACGCTCGTCGGCAATCCTGCGAGCAGGGCCGACATCCGCGCGACATTGCGGTTGTCCTCGCCTGCCTGGTTCGTGGCTCCCATGTAGACATCGTCGATCAGTTCAGGGTCGATCCCGGATCGCTCCACGACCGATCGGATGACATGGGCGGCCAGATCGTCCGGTCGGATCGAGCTCAGGGTTCCGCCATAGCGTCCGATGGGGGTACGCAGGGCACAGATGACAGCGGCTTTTCGTTGCATAGCACTGATTGTAGGTGCGTGCGGTTTCACTGTCCTTTGTGGTCGGGGGATTCAGATCGGGTGCTGACGCTCGATGATCAAGCCATACTCGCGGCCGGTTCGCGCTCGACATGCAGCCGCTGATGGTTGCTCTTCATAGGAGAGAGGCGACCAGTGGCGAAGCAGAAGAATCACTGCGTCCATGCGCGATGATTGTCGCGCGGGGGGCATAAGTAGTCCGAACGGCCCGCCTTGTCATCCCAGCCTTAATCATTGATTGAGAGCACTGCTTGCGTGCGGGCGGATTCATCGTTGTATCACCCGCGTGCAGTTGCTGGAAGTATGATGTCCAGTCGTGCGCGAGAGTGTGGATCGCTCTGTTACTCGGATCGCACTGTGGAAGCACTAAGATCGCGCGCTGAAAGGCGAAGAGACTGTCCAGCTCATAGAACTTCGGATAGCGTGTTCGCATAGCCATCATTATGCAAAGTCGGACCGGCAAGGGGTTGTGGTGCTAACTCACTGGTGGTTGCCCATCCAGCGTCGCACGACCGGCCTGGGCCAGTCGAATGCCTTTGCTCTCCGACTCCCAAGGGCCCTGTAGCATGCCGAGCATCGTGGGTAAGGCATCGTGGGGGTTGGCGGGCATGCGTATCGCACCGATGTTTCGATCTGCGGGGTGCTCGCCCCTAAGTTGGAGTTTGTCGAATGGCCATCCTCTATATAGGCGGCCGGCTCCCGAATGCCGCTGGTCGTCTTCGATCTCGCCGTTGTCGATATGTTCCAGTTCAATATCATGCAGCAGCACCCATGAGTTGGGCTTTACGGCGTACAGCAGTGATATCAGATCGACAACGGGTGCAGGATTGGCGTGCTCGCCGTCGATCATGAGCAGATCGATCTCAGCGTGCCCGAAGACCGATGCGGCATCGGCGGCATCGGTATAGGAGTAGGTCCGCGCGCGTTCGATCAAGTGGGGGGCCATCTCCCCGATCGCGGCCGCAAGCGGTCGGGACTCATCGAAGTAGCAGTGTGTCGCGATATCAAAGCTGAACAGGCTTGCGTCGTTTTCACAGAACCGTTCGATCGCAAGGAGCATCATGGCGCTCGAGACGCCTGATGCAGTCCCGATTTCAACCATACACTTTGGGCGGATTGCTTCGATGAAGTCCCAGACAAAGGCGCACTCATGCATGCGGATGTAATCGCGGCACCAGGCGGGCGGTTTGAACAGCGCCCGCATGTCATCCAGCCATGGGCGTGTCAGGTCCAGACCGAGCGCAGCCCGGTGGGGCTGCTCTGGTTCGATTCTTGGAACGATCAGCGAGCAGTCATGGACTCCGGAGCGATGAGACGGAGGCACGGCTTCGACGACATACCGCCATCGTGCCTGCATGAGCTTGGCCGCGTCTTCGTGCGTGTAGACACGCTCGATCGTCACATTCGGTTTATTATCGAATAGGACGCTCAGTCTAGAACGCATCGTACCTTCGTACGAATCTGAGGACGGTAGGATGATGATCCGTTCTTCGGCATCCGGGACAAACGCGTCCGTCGTGCAGACGGGGATCCCGTGCACCAGGTCGTCTCTTGGTACATCATCGATTATCAAGTCAATGCGTTGTCCGATATCGCTGCCTCGATTGTCCAGCAGCCATCGTGTGTGCTGTCCGGCACCGTAGAGGATCACGCGATCAGCTTGCTGCCTTTGTAGACGTTGGCATACCCCGTCCCAGATAGTCATGCGGGTAGATTCTGGGCAGTAGCTCACGCGCTGGCCGGGGCGGGGGGAGTCAACCCGCGAGCCGCGTACGACTGATTCGGCTATGAGCGCTCTGAGCTCCTGTGTTTCAGCGTCATGTCCAGCGAGCGATTCGGCGATCGAATCGAGCAGATCGTGCCAGCACGGCGAGAAGTAGGTGTGTTCAGAGTGTGCGGATCTGCACCATGCCTCGTATGCGCGACCATGACGCACCGCGTCGCTGATTCGGTTGTGCATGATCGCGAGTTGGAACGCATGCCCGTGGAAAACCTGAGCCGCGTCATGGCCGATGATCTCGGTCCAGTAGGCAATGACCGAATCCCATGCTTGCTCGATGGTCGATGCGTTGACCGACTCATCCCACAGCGTCGGAAGCAGGGGGGTAATTGAAGATTCGCATCTGAAAGAGCAGGTCGGTGTCGGGTGCAGGGCATCAAGCGGTGAGAGTACTTCACGCAGCTGCCACATGTGGAGCGGGATCCATGGCGTTTGCAGGTCAAAGAAATCTTGCTGCACCAAAGTCGAGCCTGCCCGCAAGTGCGATCCGAACGCCCGGAGCATGCTCAGGTGCACACCCCAGGTCTTGGCTATGTCGCAGAACAACAGCTCGATGGGTTCTTGCTCAGGGTACAAGTCCAGCAACTGGTCATCGCACGCGGCATCAGGTACCCAACCCTCCCGCACTATGACTTTGTCGGACCACGGGGAGATGAACCGATCGAACTTGGCCCGGAACCGCTCGCCGGGTTTGAGCCCGTATTGGCTGAGCCAGTTGGTGAAATGTTCGTCGCTCTTGAACGGAATCTCGAATGCGTCGTAGCTGATGATGGGCTGGAAAGTGCGACCAGATGATTCAAGCCCTTTGAGCAGGGCAACGCTTGAGCCGCCAAGGAAACAGCCGAGTTCGATGATACGGCCAGCACCTGTGCAGTTCCTTGAGAGCTCGGTCAAGTAGTCCAGCTCACGATGCACCAGCATAGTCGGGATCGATTGCCCGGAATCGGTATGAATAGTGTTGGCAACGGTCGATGAAGAGCGATCAGGTTCGGGCATTGATTTGCTCCTGGTTTCTCTCGTTCTGCCCGTATATCTTAATCGTCGCGATACCGTGCTCACGGAGTATGCTCGCTCGCTCCCAGAGCAAGTCTTCGATAGAGTTCGCGCTGAGAATGACAGCATCCAAGTTCATCTCGCACGCTTGATGGGGTGAGACGATCGGGAACCCCCAGAGCGATTCACCAACACGACGAGCATCGTCGTCGATAATGCAACAGATTTCTGTAGGCGCTTGCATGAAGGCGTCGCCTACCGCGCGTGTGTGCGTGCCTGCTCCATAGATACCAACTCGATGTTGGCCATTGACAGCGCAGCGTGCGAGTGTTTTTTTCATTGCTTCACTCCAATCTTCTCCAAGATTGGCAAGCCGCAGATCGGGATCCCATACATCGATGAGGTGAATGAGTAGGTCGTATGCTTCTTCCGCGATACCAGGCGACCTTGGGTCGAAACCCCAGCTTTTTCTGACTATCTCTGGCTGATCACACTCAACACCATCTGCGAGTAAACAAGCAAGCCTTGCCGCAGATTGGCGTTGAGGAGATCCTGACTCAAGGTCATCAACAACCCATTCAATCTGAACTGGTGTATCCTGAGATGTCCAGATGCTGCGAAACCAGATGAGCGGCAAAAGACAAGCCGCCGGTTCGCCTGTAAGAAGGGCAGAGTTTATCCGGTTCGTATTCAGAGTTTCATTGAGATCTTCAATCGTACCGGCTACGGGGAGTGGCATTGTTCCCAGAAGAGTGGTCCACGGGCTCTGATCACTTAAACGGATCACACCCGAAATAGGCGCATCATCGGTTTCGCATCTGTATTGCAGCGTGCTCATTGCTCTGCTCCAATGCCAGCAGGTGTGAGCTGGTGTTCCAGGTTTTTCCAGAATCGCATTATCCTTCGCGGCTCGGATTTGCTTGTTGTTCTACATAGTGACCGAACTTGATTGACGATCGTGTCATTTGAGTTACTTTCCAAGGCATGGTTCCACATCGCACAGGCGATTGATGCCCGCTGATCTGGATGAAGTTGAGTCGCCAGATTGATTGAGTTTGCAAGTGAATCAGTTGTGAGTCGATGACGAGCGATGACATTTGCAGACTGCAGGCTTTGTTCATCGTGGATGATACTCGCGAACTGGTGTTGCGAAGCCAGCGTGGGTAGAACCGGGAGCCCGGGCTTCAGTGTGACAAGAAAACAATCTTGCCGACACGGTGCGTCTGGTGCGTGTTCTCGAATCATCCATGTGCCGTCTGATTCAAGTATTGCCAACGACCAACCTGCAGAGCGAGCACCGCTTGCTCGGTATGACTCGACTACCGACGCGTGATCAACCGGAGTATCTGCCCCGAAAATCATGATAGTTGGGATCGGAAAAATCGGCGGAGACCAGAGGTCACTCACGATAGGTATAGATTTGAGCAGCACAGGATCATGAGTCTGAGGTGTTCCCTCGACTTGTAGTTCGGAAATGGGGATGGAGTTGCCATGGATCGAGCGGAGTATAACTGCACTCTGGCGAGAATCGATACACAACACAGGCATGAATCCATTGCTCAATTGCAGCTCATGTACGCGTCTCGCTGCATAAGCGGCGAAGCCGATTTCGTGAGCACTCTTACGAACGGATAAACGATGTACGCGCATCAGCCCTGTTTCTTGATGCCCTGGGCGGGGTGATTGAGTACGAGAGCATATGACATGACACGCGATTCCAGAGCGGCAAAGCACTTGGGCTAGAGCGTGTGTGTAATAGCCGGCGCTGCTGCCGATCTCGCTGAACCGAGGAGTAATCAGAACAACATTCAGCATGTCGGGACCTCGGCTCGCTCGACCCAACGCCTCACACCTTCAGATACATCGGGCAATCCGACATCGAGGTCCAGCCCCGAGCAAATCGACTCAAGGTGAGACCAGGATGCGAGCATCGACTGTCGATCACACGGTACTGAGCGATCAATCGAGTTATGAATCGTGTGAAGGTAGTGCTCGATGCGTAGTGCAGCGACCCGTTCAGGATCACAGAGTTGTTGTATGCGATCCCGAGCGATTCGACCTCGCTCGACCAGGCGAGTTCTAGATTCCTCGAGCATTTTCAGAAGAACACGAGCAAGGTCGTCTGGGTTGCCGGCGGTGAACGAACAACCCGCTTCGGTCTGGCCAACCATCTCATTCATACCGCCTTGATCGCTCACGAGCACAGCTCGTGCATTCGACATCGATTCGATACATGTGTTGGGAAAGTTTTCCCAAAGCGATGGGATGATACAAATCAGCGAGTGCGCAAACTCATCTCGCATCGCACCATGATTGAGACGCCCAAGAAAATGAACTCTGCAAGAGGCATGTGGCTCGATAAGTGTCTGCAAGTATGCACGCATTGAACCGCCCCCCGGAGCACCTGATGTGTCAGCCCCAGCAATTCTCAGTTGCACTGTTGGGTGCTCGCGTGCGACGCGATTGAATCCAAGAATGAGCGACTCGACTCCCTTGCGTGGCTCTATGCGGCCCGCATAGAACACTGTTGGCGGGGTTGTATCAGGCACTGGTGCTGGTGGGGGAGGCAGCGGACCAGTCGCGTATGGTATGACACGCGGCATATGTGCCAACTGATAGTGGTCGTGTGCCCACGAAGCGATGAACTGGGATGGTGCGAGGATGTCATCGGCCAGTCGCATCGCCATGCGCTCGGTCTCGAAGTACACCTTGAGAGTAGTGTTCAGATCGGGCGAGGACAGCGAACGCAGCACAAAGAGCTGCTCGCTCGGCGTATGCAGTTGAACAATCGTTGGGAGATGATGGCGTTGAAATAACAAGGGCATCAATGCAGCGCCCTCGCATTCTGCATACTCGGCAACATCGATTTGACCAGATCGGTGCAAGGCGCTGACAATCCGGCCAGCGCTCATTGAGAATCGCAAAGCAGCGTTTGTCCAGCCACCCTTTCCGAGTCCCATAGGCACGCGATGAACTGTTATGAGCCCGTCCATCTCGACGCGCGGGCGAAGCTGGTCATGCGCCTGCGTTACGACATGCACCCGCACGCCAGCTTGGGCGAGGGCGGGGACGATGTAACGAACATAAGTCCCGATCCCACCACCGAAGAATGGGGGGTATTCTCGACTGATGATCGCAACACGCGGAAGGCGGGGACTCATAACGCAGCACCTGTAAGCACCGGTCCGGAGTGCGGAGAAAGCTGATCACACATCATCGAGATCAGCGACTCAGCAAATCGATTCATTGATATTGAGTTGGCGATCCGTGAGCGTGTACCAACGGCTCTTGCTTCTCGCCAGTTTCGGTCATTGATCGCACGAAGAACTGCTGATTCGAGCTCTTGACGGGTCGAGAAGGTCAGCGAGAATGCATCATCCAGCAGTTGCATAGATCGATGGTCGTCCCCGGCATGATCGATTAACCATGGATGGAGTCGGTCTAGAACATCTGGCCGCGCATAAATCATATCGTCCAGTTGTTGGTGGTCCCAACCAATCGTAGGGGACGGGATGTGCATTCTTTCCTCGATTATCGATCGCAGATCAGGGTGATTCCGCAGCGAATAGCCGGGCTGACGATTCGCGATCAAGCAGGCGTCGGGTTCCGGAGATTGCGACCGGAACTTGTGCATCCTGTATATATTATCTCGATAGACCTCATCCCAACTCCGACGGGCAAGCATCAACCCGCCGGAAAGGAAACATTCGCCGACTCGCTGGTGTCCACAGCCCAGAGGCGAGGCGTGCAGTTGCACTCCACTGCATTGATATGCAGCGCGTAATGCTTCGCCATGAGGAAGCTCGCCCTTGGCAAATTTTGAAAGAGTGGGGTGGTCCTCCCAGCCTTTGCCATAGATGCGTAGCTCGAGGTGGTTTGCCTCAGCGATCTCGGCCGACCATTCGAGTGTTTGATGACGAATCAAGCGTTCGAGCATCGGGTGCGTGTATTGATTCCAGAGTTGATGCTGAATCCGTGGGCCACCAAGTTCTTCGATACCGACGGCCATGTCATGATTGAACGATTTCAGATCTCCATCCACCAGCGAAGTGTCCCAGCGGCGAACAATGTCTTCGAGTCGATTGCGCATCGCGTGTAAGTGATCATGCAGGTCGACGGGAAACTGGACAATAAAATCTTCGTGATACGCTTGAGCGGGCTGCGATTGATGACTGATATACGCGATATCGCAGGTGTAGCTGTCTTGAAGCTCTTTAGGAACTGGTTCAGGATGAAACTTCTGTGTTGAAACTGGTACGGGAAACTCCAACTGGTTTCGTTCTTCATACGCCTGAACCGCTAAAGCATTGCGATAGAGGTGACCGGCAATGAAATCTGTTGATTCTGGCTCAGTCGGCAGGGGGCGGAACAAGTGTGGCATCGCATCTTGAATCCAGCACACACTAACGCAACCCGATGGGAAGAGTTCTGGACGGGTCGCGCGGGGGTAGTTCGTGGTGATGACGATATCGGGATCGAGATCGAGGTGCGTCTTGATCGATAGCTGGGGCGACATCATCGTGTGTGTATCAGGCTCTTCGAGAACTTTCACTCGATACCCGAACAACTCAAGCGATTCACTCAGGTCTTTGCAGGCGTGCTGCATGTATGAAGAATACCGGGTTGTGACGATGAGAATGTTCGCTGATGCTCCCTCGCGGATTGTCTGGAATCGATTCTTCCAGTAGAACGCATCACGCGATGCGGCCCGTTCTGTAATCTTCTGATTCCAATCTGCGATGCGTTGCCCTTGCTCGTTCCAGAGTGCAGTAATCTCTTTTCTGAGCCAATCAATCAGGTGCGGGGCATGCGTGCCGCAGGACTCAATCCGGGTCGGGAGTATGATTTTGTTCATGCGCGATGACAATGACGAAATCAACTCTCGGCCCGCGTTCGGACCAAAGAATCCGTGAAACTGCGTGCTCGATCCTAAACCGAGTGCAATTGCCGAATCGCGGGCTCTGCTGATATCTGTTTCCACGAGATAGATCGGAGGGGTGTATCCAAACTCCATCGTCGAGAGCGATGCGATCCGCGCGTTCAGCATCTCATGGTCGTCGATTCCGACTACGATGATGCCCTGGAGTTGCTCGTCCGAGATGGTCTGTGAAGCGGCCGTCATGTCAGCAGATATCGTCCTGATTCCGGGCGTTGAATCAACTTTACGACAGTATACTGGAAGCGATGGAACTGAGTGTGCTCATCCCAACCTATCGACGCTCCGAGGCTCTTCGCACATGCCTCATGCATCTCGCGGCACAGCATCCAGATTTTGAGTTCGAGATTGTGCTGGGCATTGATGGGGATTTGGGGGGAGTCCCTGAACCAGAGATCCCCGGGAATATGCAAGAACATGTTCGAATCATCCGTCCTGGGCGTGTAGGTCTGCTCAAGCTCCGGAGGCTGATGCTTGCCAATGCGAAGGGGCAGTATGTGCTCTGGATGAACGACGACGCATACCCCCATGCTGGACTTCTCGAAGCCCATTTCCGATCGCATCAGGAGGACATCGGACCACGGGTCGTCGCGGGGCGAGCAAACTGGAAACCGATCGAGCAACCAAACATGTTTGATCAGGTCGTACAGCAAAGCGATATGGTGTTCTTTGCCCAGCCGGAGCACCGCTCAACAGTTGACTACCGGAACTGCTTCGGGCTCAATATGTCCTTCCCCAGAGCGCTCGCGATCAAAATCGGAGGCGTTGCGGATGTCGATGAGCACTACGGGTACGAAGATATCGAACTTGCATGGCGTATGGCCCGAGCAGGGGCCACATGTATCTACGAACCCGAAGCAGTTGTGACCCACGATCACAGATATACCCCAACGGATGTTCACAGACGCGAGTATCTCCTCGGGCGAGCGGCATACGCCTTCGCGCACGCAAATCCTGACTTTGCAATGGAGCTGTTCAAATCCGATCTGCGAGAATACAGAACGCTCGATCAGTTTTCGGCCTCCATTAGCCTTGCCTGGCGGGACTCGATTCGGATCGAACGAACGTTTCTGGCGCTGAATCAATATCCCGCGGGAGCTGTGTCTGGGGGCATGCTCCCTATCTTTGCAGAGCATTGGGTTTTGCTTAAACGATTACTTTGGCGGTGGGGCGTGCTCGACGCGTCCAGGGGTATCGATTCCCGATGGTCGATCCTCTCGCAAACATCGCCGGATCAGGTGCTCAACCCACCATTGATTCCTGTATAGTGGGCGCATGAACGATCATCACACGCTAGGCATCACCCGTCGCGAATCAATGAAAGTAATAGGCGCATTCGGCGCCGTCGCGGCGTTCTCTTCGCCACTCCTTGCCACCATGAACGCAGACACCCCCCTCTTCCGGATCTCCATCGCACAATGGTCACTGCACAAGCTCCTGTTCGCAGGAGAGATAGACAATCTAGATTTCGCACAGGAAACCAGGTCGATGGGATTCGATGCGATCGAGTATGTTAACGCGTTTTTCAAAGATAAGGCTGAGGATTCCTCGTATCTCCGGGAGATGAACGCGCGTGCTGCCGATCAGGGGGTGACCCAACTCCTGATCATGTGCGACGGCGAGGGCAACCTTGGCGATGCAGATGACTCGAAACGAACGCAGGCGATCGAGAATCATCACAAGTGGGTGCATGCGGCCAAGACGCTTGGATGTCACTCCATCCGCGTCAACGCAGCAAGCAGCGGGAGCTATGAGGAGCAGCAGAAACTCGCCGCCGATGGGTTGCGACGATTGACGGAGTACGCCGAGCCCTTCGGGATTCATGTCATCGTCGAAAACCACGGTGGGCTGTCGTCCAACGGGAGTTGGCTGTCTGGGGTCATGAAGAAGGTTGATCACCCGATGTGTGGCACCCTCCCGGATTTCGGGAACTTCTGCATGGACTGGTCCCGTTCGTCCGAGCCGGATGCGTGGTATGACCGGTACAAAGGAACGGGCGAGCTCATGCCCTTTGCGAAGGCGGTGAGTGCGAAATCGCACGAGTTCGATGCCGACGGCAATGAGACGGGCACCGACTACCGACGCATGATGAAGGTTGTGCTCGACAGCGGTTACCGTGGATGGGTGGGGGTCGAGTACGAGGGTAGCAAGCACTCACCTCGTGATGGGGCGAGGTTGACAAAGCAGCTTCTGGAAAACATCCGGGATGAAATGTCGGCTTGATTAGTTCTCGATGGGTCGCTTTCCGCAAGGAAGGAGGCAGTCGATGATGATCATCAACCCGAGCAGCGAAGTTCCCGCTGAATAGATCCCACCACCGATGACAACCGCGTATGCGAAGGGGGCGAAATCGCGTGTGATCCACCATCCGGCCATGTCAACGAGCAAACCGAGCCCGGCGACAAAGGTGATCAATCCCGTGAGTCCCATCCAGAACCGGGTACAGATCGCGAGCCAAGCGATGACGATGAGGATGATCGCCATCGACGGGGCGTGCGCATGCTGGCTCATCGCAACGATGTTGGTACCAGCAGGCTGGATATCTTTGGAATACGCGATGCTTTGGATATCGTCCCAGTATTCCAGGGGAACAGAAGGCATCGCGTCATTGCCCGACGCGGAGCGGGTATGGCAGTCGAGGCAGTTGAACGCAATGATCTCCGATGGTGCATTCTCCCCGAGATCGAGATTGTCGTAATCCTGCGAAAGCCGATCGCCTCGCAGCCATTCGAGGAGCGCGCTGCGTTCCGGGTCTGAGAGATTTTCAGGATGCCCGGATTCGAGCGACTGGATCAAGGGTGATGGTGATTGCACCCCGTGGTAGGCACCAATGAAGTCGTTCATCGTGAGCCCGGGTTCTTCGTCGCGGTTGTCGTAGTGCCATTTCAGGTGCAGACCCGAGACGATGTACCCTCCAAGAAGTGTGATAACGAGGAGCGCGATCCCGACTCTGAACGAGTAGGGGAGGGATCTGAGCAAGAATGGATGTCGTTGTTTCATATCGCGTCCTGTGCGTGAAATGGATCAGAGACCCGCGAAGTCGATATCGACGATGCCGCTGCTCATGACCGCCTTATTCGCAGCAATCCCGACTGCGGTTGCGCGAGCGGCTTCACTGATTGAGCAGGCGGGAGATCCATTCCCTGCGATCGCGCTGATCCAGTCCTCAAGCGCGTAATACACACCTGGATGGGGGAGCCCGATGCCTTCCTTGAGCTTGCCTTGTTCTGCGAGCTTGGTTGCCCCCGCGATCAGGGTGATGCCTTCGTCATTGTGGAACTGCTGACGATTCGCGTAAACCTCCCAGCCCTGAGTTGGTGCATCTGCTTCTTTAAACATCCAACCGTGCGACCAACCGAGCTTGATCGCGGCGTTCGATCCAAAGAGGACCTCATAGGTGCCACCGTACGAGTTCGCGAGGGTCGCGTCGTAGTGGATTGTCTGCCCGTCCTCGAACATGAGCGTGCACGCGACGGTGTCGGGCACTTGGCGATCGTCGCGCCAATGACGGACGCTCCCTGTACCAAACACCTTGACGGGGTACTTCCCCGTGTACCAGTGAAACACATCGAACTGCTGGGTGCCCCATTCGCCAGCGAGCCCGTTGGCGCGGTTTGGATCGAGTTTCCAGTTCAGCGCTTCACGCCGGGCGGCATCGTTGCTCGGCGTAATCCAGTTTGTCTTCTGATGGTGCTGGGCTCGCATCGAGACGGGATCACGGACGGAGTCTGTTTTATAAAAACCGCGTGCGAGTTGGTATACTGGATTCGCGCGTCCCTGAAGCCCCGCCGCGATCACGCCCTTGGCGCTGCGGGCTGCTTCGCTGATAGCGATACAATCGTCGAGCGTGTGTGCGAGTGGGCACTCAAGGTACACATGCACCCCGGCTTCGAAACATTTGAGCGCAACTTCTCTGTGAGTGTGGGTCGATGTCGCGACGGCGACCGCGTCCACTTTCCCGGAAGAAAGCAGCGATTCAACGGTCTCAAACCCTTCCGCCCCTGATGCTCGGCGGAGCCCCGCCGAGAGACGGCGGGCGTCCGAGTCGCACATGGCCGTCACCTCGACATCGGGGAGTTTCGTGAGCTCGCCGAGAATCTCGCGTCCCTGACGACCGACGCCAACGACTCCAACCCGGAGTGGTGCTTTCAGGGAGTAGTTGGCAAAGGCGTTCAGGTTTGGGACCAGCGCCATCGCGGCAACGGTGCCCGCGGCAGAGGAAAGGAATGTACGGCGATCAACATCAGTCATGCAAGGGTCCTTCAAACAATCGGGGACTCGATGGACTCGAGGTGGTCAGTTAGAGATGGGATTGGAAAACACGCCGAGACGATCGCGTATGCACGCGGGCTTGGGCTCAACGTTCGTGGTTACTATGGCGATCGAGCATCCGTGCTCGTGGAGCCGATCAATCAGATCCGGTCGGACACTCAATGCGGTTGCGTACGCATCAGCAATGGCTGCGCTGGGATGAGTGCACGCCACCCGCTCGACATGACTCTCCGCGGGTTGTCCAGTTCGGGGGTCCATGATGTGTCCGAGGTTCTCAGCGTTCACACGACCAGTATGCTCGGAAATCGCAAGGGAGATGGAATCGAGTTGTGCGTGCAGGTTGGGAGTGTCTGAAATCAACACACGCCACGGATGCATGTCATCCTGATTTCCGAATCCGAGGACGGAAGAGGATCCGCCGTGGATGAAAGCATGCTTGATCTGATACTCGCGAAGTTCGTGTGCGATCAGGTCGAGAACGAACCCCTTTGCGATGGCACCGAAATCCAGCATGATCCGTTCATCGTGCCGCGTGATCGTCATGTTCTCTTTGTTGAGCGTGAACGCTTGGTGAAGATTCAAAGGGGGTTGCGCGTCATCGATGTCAGATTTTTCTCGGAAACCATGCATGCGCATCAGGGTGCCCACGGCGATATTAAATGCGCCTTCGGTTTCCTCGCAAATCCGTTCGCAGAGACGCAGCAACTCGAAAAGGTCACGATCGACCCGCATGGGGATTCCGACGGGGGCCACATTGATCCGCGACACGATGGATGTTGATGTGAACACGGTCAATCGATCATGCCAGTCATGGATCAGATCGACAAACTCATCCGCGATTGCTTCTGTGCTGAACCGATCGTGCGGAGAATCTTTCGGGTCCAAGATGAGTTCGAAACGACACCCCATCGCATTGAGCGATCGGTGGACGAGTTCGTTTGTGCGCAAGGGCTGGGGATCAGGCCTTGGTCGCACGCATCTTGTCGGGATCGAAGTTGAATGCATGGCCTTCCCACATGGATCGGGTTGCGAGATCGACGGCGACCATGACCTTGGATGCGAGATCGATGTTGCTCTTCGCGGGCTGACGCGAGCGGATGCACTCAAGCCAGTTTAGTCGGAGCGCGTCCTGATCGTTTCCGATGTCCTCGCACTCGATCCGCTCGGATTCGATGTCGTCGACAAAGATACGCTCCGGACGAACCTCGACATGGCGCGAGTTCAGGTAGATGTTCGCCTTGTGACCACGGATCATGGTCTCGAGCCCGACCTCGTTGGCGGTGGAGCCGGCGATGATCATGGTGTGCCCGTCTTCAAACTGAACATTGAGGTTCACCTGGTCATGGTTCTCCATGTCCTTGTCGATCACATGGGCGCCAGTCGCAACGACACGGGTTGGCCAGCCCGAGTCGAGGGAGAAGATGAGCGGGGTCATGACATGAACGAGCAGGTCGCCGATGATCCCGGTGGAGAAGTCCTTGTAGCGACGCCAGCGTGCATATACCTTTGGGTCCCATTCACGCGGCCCGAGGTACCCGAGCCACGCATTCCAGTCGAGGTTCTTTCCTGGTTCCCAGCGGTCGTCGATGCCGTAGTAGTTCCACTCGCCGGAGGTCGAGTTGCGGCAATAGCTCGTCTGTGACCAAACGGGTGCCCCGATGAGCCCGGACTTCACGACATCACGCGCCTTGTTGTATTTGGGCTGCATGATCGCCTGCGTACCAACCTGGAACACACGATCGGAGTGTTTCTCGATGGCTTTGCGAACCGCCAGAGCCTGATCGAGTCGGAGGGTCATGGGTTTTTCGGTGTAGACATCCTTGCCAGCTTCAAGAGAGTCGATGATGTGCTGTGCGTGCCAGTGTTCGGGGGAGGCGATGAGCACGGCGTGGATATCGTCGCGTTTGAGCAGATCGTGGTAGCTGCGGTATGAAGTAACCTCAACGCCGTCCTGCTTGTCCTCGGCGACTTTTCGGGCTCCCTCGGCCTTGAGATCGCATACATCACAGACCGCGACGATCTGGGCATTGCATTTGCCCTGATTGGTCATGTTGATGAACGCGTGGAGGTGTCCGCCACCCATGCCGCCGGTACCGATGATGCCGATTCGGATCGCTTCGTCTTTTATAGGGATCGATCCCTTGCTGGATTTGATCGTGGGCAGGATGTTGGCAGCCTCGATCGTCTTCGCGCCTGCTTGAGTGCCAACCATGGCGACCCCTGCGAGTGCTGCGGACTGGGCAAGGAAACTGCGGCGTGAACCGCCCGACTTCGGCGTATCGTGGGTGCTCATAGGGGATCCTCTGGCGTGAAATCATCCGGGAAAGACTTTCCCCGGGCGCTCAGAGTACCATGTTGCGTTGGAAATGCAACAGGTCGCGTGGAGATGTGGATGATCAATCGATTGGGTGTGTGTACTTGGTCTTTGCAAGCGTCCGTGCTGGATGAGTTGGTCGATCGTTTGGATGCGTGCGGTGAAAAACGCGTTCAAATCGCGTTGTGTCCATTGCTTGAGCATCCTGGGGAACGCTCAAAGTTGCAGACGCATCTTGATTCTGATCGGATTGCATTGTGTTCGGGGATGATGGAAACTGTCGGCGAGGATTATGCTTCGCTGGAGCGGATCAAGCTCACGGGCGGTTTGCGCCCAGATGAACACTGGGACGCAAACCTCGAGCGTGCAACACGATGCGCGGAACTCGCTCAGGATTTCGGGGTGACCCTCGTGACCCTCCATGCGGGTTTTATCCCCGAAGACGATCCGAAACTCCACAATCGTATGGTGGATCGACTGTGTCGCGTGGCGGAAGCAATGAACGCCAAAGGTGTGATCCTCGGGCTTGAGACGGGACAGGAGCGTGCCGAGACCCTTCTGGAGCTGTTATCCACAATTTCTTCTCGTGTCAGGGTGGGGGTGAACTTCGACCCCGCAAACATGATTCTGTATGGAATGGGGGACCCGATCGAATCTATGGGGTTACTGAAGGATCATATTGTGCAGGTTCATATGAAGGATGCAATCGGGACTGATACCCCCGGCACCTGGGGAACGGAAGTCCCCGCTGGCGATGGGCAGGTGAACTGGGATGCATTCTTTGAGGCCGTGCATGGGCTTGAAAACAAGATTGATGTGATTATTGAGCGAGAAGCGGGGGGGCAGCGTGTTATGGATATCCGCAAAGCACACAAGCTCGCAAACGAGCAGATCAAGCGGGTGCGATCATGAGCAATCCAGTTCGCGTTGGGATCATCGGATTCGGATTCATGGGGCGAACACATGCTCGCGCGTACCTTAGTGCAGCGCGAGATGGATACCACTGCACGCTTGACAGAGTTGCGGATCACTCGCTCAGATCTTTGGATGAAGCAAATACATCCGCGGGGAACTTGGAAACGGGTGCAGAAGAGTTAGATCTTTCGGGCATCGCGCTCTGCGCGAGCGCAGATGAGATAATCGCGGATCCGGACATTGATCTTCTCTCCGTTTGTACACACACGGATACGCATGTCGATCTCGCCATCCGGGCAATTGAAGCTGGAAAGCATGTGCTCGTCGAGAAACCGATCGCGATTATGCCTGGGGATGTTCAACGGCTAGCGGAAGCTGCTCGTTTAAGCGATCGGGTCTGCATGCCCGCGATGTGCATGCGGTACTGGCCCGCGTGGGTAAAGATCCACGAGATGATCACGCAAGAACAGTACGGGCGGGTCCGCAGCGCCGAGTTCCATCGTCTGGGTTCGCGCCCGACATGGGGAGCGGACTTCTATTCCGACGAAGCCCGTTCTGGCGGGGCGCTCTATGACCTGCACATCCACGATACGGACTTCATCGTGCATTGCTTCGGTGTCCCTCAGGCGGTGACAACCTCGGGCGACGGGCTGCACCTGAGTTCAATTTATCACTATGACGACGGGCCGGTGCATGTGCTAGCGCAAGGCGCGTGGGATCATCAGGCGAGCGTCGGGTTCCGGATGCGATGCACGATCGTGTGTGAACACGCGACGATCGACTTTGATATCGCCCGTGCCGATCATCTCATCGTGCATCGGGGTGATTCGTCCGCCTCGATTGATGTCGGTTCTTTGAGCGGGTACGACGGCGAGATTCGGGCGATGGTTGACCGTATCACCGGGCGAAATGAAAACGCGACATCGATGGACGATGCCGCGTTGGTGGCGAGATTGCTCGATTGTGAGCGTCGGAGTATGCGTTCAGGGACGACTGAAACGCTCGACCATTGATCGATCAGATCGGTTCCGGGATTTCTGCCTTTTCCACGACCTGCGCTTCACTCATGTTGCTCTTCTTGTGTTTGAAGAGCAGCACGAAGATGATGAGGACGACGAGGGCGAAGACGGCTGGGTATGTCCACACAGTCTTCCAGTCCACGACGGAAGTTTCTTCCGTGAGTTCGGTCGTATAGTGACCAACGAGACGACCAACGAGTTGGGCACCAATCAGCATGCCCAAGCCCTGGGTCAACAGAACGTAAAACCCTTGAGCCTGACCTCTGATCTTTGCTCCGGACTCATTGTCGACATAGATTTGCCCGGTCACAAAGAAGAAGTCGTAACAGATCCCGTGGAGTACGATTCCCGCGATCACCATCCACCGGACTTGATCTGTAGCACCGGCGGCAAAGAGCCCGTATCGCGCGACCCATGCGAGCATGCCAATCGCGAGCATCCATTTCACCCCAAGACGGGCGAAGCAGAATGGAATGACGAGCATAAAGAAGATCTCAGAACCCTGTCCGATCGACATGGTCGCGGCGATGTTCTCGAATCCCATCTTGCCGACAAATGTACCTGCGAAGGAGTAATACGCGGCAAGGGGTATGCAGATCAGGAAAGAGCATAAGCAGAAGACGGCGAAGGATCGATTCTTGAGAAGTACGAGCGAATCAAGTCCGAGTGCTTCACGCGCGGAAAAAGGCTCCCCCTTGCTGGGCGCGGGTGTATGCGGAAGTGTAAAGCTAAACAATCCGAGAAGGATGCCAGACCCACCCGCCAAGTAGAACATGTTTGGCGACTTATCGAAACTAAACGCCGAGATGATGAGGCCAGCCACGATCCATCCAATGGTGCCAAACACTCGGATCATGGGAAACTGCTTTTCCGAGTTTGTCATGTTGTGCATCGCGAGAGAACTGGTCAGCCCGAGTGTGGGCATATAGCAGAGCATGTGAGCGAGCACGACGGTGACAAAAAGCTGGCTTGATTGTTCTGCTGCGAGTGGCGCGAGGCACAGCATGACGCCTCCCAAGAGGTGCATCACTGCAAGAACACGCTCGGTTGGAAAAAACCTATCTGCAATGATCCCAAGGAAGAAGGGAGAAACTATTGCAGCGATAGGCCCCATTGTATAAGCCCAGCCGATCATCTTCGGAGCCATACCCATCTCGTCCATGTATGGGTTCATCGTGACATACCACGCGCCCCAAAGGAAAAACTGGAGGAACATCATGACGGAGAGCTGAGCGAAGATGGCGCCGCCGAACCTTTGGAGGGGTTGCTGATCTGACATCGTTGTGTATCCTGCTTGTGTACACTGAACCGTGCGTTCGCAGAGCGTACCAGAAAGTTCTTGCTTCTGCCACCGATTGGAGACCCGATCATGCCCAGACCCGTGACGATGTTTACCGGCCAATGGGCCGACATGCCCCTCAAGGAACTCGCCAGCAAAGCGAGCGAATGGGGGTTCGATGGGCTCGAACTCGCGTGCTGGGGCGATCACTTTGAGGTCGATCGGGCGCTGAGCGAGGACGGATACTGCCAGGGGCAGCTCGATCTGCTCGCGGAGCACGGGTTGTCGTGTTACGCGATCTCGAACCACCTCGTCGGGCAAGCGGTGAGCGATCCGATCGATACGCGCCACAAATCGATCGTTCCCGGGCGCATCTGGGGCGATGGGTCACCCGAGGGTGTGCAGCAGCGAGCGGCGCAGGAGATGATCGACACGGCGCACGCAGCGAAGAAACTCGGCGTCGGTGTCGTCAATGGGTTTACGGGATCACCCGTCTGGCACAAGCTCTACTTCTTCCCGCCGACGAGTGAGGCGGATATCGAAGCGGGGTACGAGTCCTTCGCGAAGCAATGGATCCCGATCCTCGACGCATACAAGGACGCGGGAGTCGGATTCGCGCTGGAGGTCCACCCGACGGAGATCGCGTACGACATTCTCACTTTCGAGCGGGCGCTCGATGTGCTCGATCATCACCCGGCGTTCGGGATCAACTTCGATCCATCGCACCTGATCTGGCAGGGTATCGACCCGGTGAAACTCATTAACGCGTTCCCTGAGCGGATCTTCCATGTCCATGTGAAGGATGCCGCGACGACGCTCGACGGGACCAACTCGATCCTCGGCGGTCACCTGGGCTTTGGAGATCATCGGCGCGGGTGGGATTTCCGATCTCCTGGGCATGGCGATGTGGACTTCGGCGGGATCATCCGCGCGCTCAACCGGATCGGGTACGAGGGGCCTTTGAGTGTCGAGTGGGAGGACAGCGCGATGGATCGTGAGCACGGGGCTGAGGAATCGTGCGCGTTCGTGCGTTCGATCGACTTCCCCGCGTCGGGTCGGGCATTCGACAGTGCGTTCGATAAGGAAGAGCAGGAATGACGCAGCGACTCACTTACGCGATGATCGGCGGCGGGATCGGTGCATTCATCGGCGAGGTCCATCGCAGAGCGATCTCGCTCGATGATCGTGCACGACTCGTCGCAGGGGCATTGTCTTCGACACCCGAAAAGTCCAAGCTCAGCGCCGAGCAGCTCGGTCTCGATCCGGATCGGAGCTACGGCAGTTACGAAGAACTAATCGAGCAAGAATCCAAGCGTGACGATCGGGTGGACTTTGTTTCGATCGTGACCCCGAACGACACGCATTATCCGATCGCGAAGATGGCGCTTGAGCACGGGTTCCATGTGGTGCTTGATAAGCCCGCGACGCATACGAGCGAGCAGGCGCAAGAACTCGCGGATCTCGCGGAACGGCAGGGGCTCGTGTGCTGCGTGACATACAACTACACGGGGTACCCGATGGTGCGCCAGGCACGGGCGATGATCGAGATGGGGGAGCTTGGCAATATCCGGAAGGTGTACGCCGAGTACCACCAGGGATGGTTGGCTAACGATCTCGAAGCATCCGGTCAGAAGCAAGCAGCGTGGCGCGTCGACCCCAAACGAGCGGGGCTCGGTGGGGCGCTCGGTGATATCGGAACGCACGCAGAGAATCTAGTCGGATTCATCACAGGGCTTGAGATCGAGTCGGTGTACGCGAACCTCATCTCGTTTGTGTCTGGGCGGCTTCTCGACGACGACGCGAGCGTGATGATGCGGTTTACCAACGGTGCGCACGGGGTCTTGACAGCATCCCAGGTCTGCATCGGCGTGGGCAACGGGCTCACCCTCCGCATCCACGGCGACAAGGGCTCGATCTGGTGGCGACAGGAATCGCCCGACGAGCTCCGCGTCGCGATGCTCGACGAGAACCCGGTGACCTATACCCGAGGCGGACCCGGATTGCATGAGGACGCGTCAATCTCCGCGCGCATCCCACAGGGGCACCCGGAGGGGTACCTCGAAGCGTTCGGGAACATCTACCGGGGTGCGATCGACGCGATCATCGCGAAACGCGATGGGGTAGATCCATCGCGAATGGCACAGCTCATCCCGAGTATCGAGGATGGTGAACGCGGCGTTCGGTTCGTGGAGCGGTGCGTTGAAAGCGCGAATAAAAACGTCCAGGTTGACTGGGCGTGATTTGAGCGATTGGATGTTTTCTGGTTAGTCGAGCGGGAGCACGCGGTAATCGCGGAACTCGATGACATTGCCCTCGTGGTGTCCTTGGACGGCGAGATGCCCGTCGTTAAACTCGTGGAGTTCGGTGTCAACAAAACGCACGCCGTTGATCCAGGTCCGAATCCGGTTCCCCTCCGCGCGGATGCGGTAATCAAACCACTCGTTGTCCTTCGTGATCGGGCCGTGCTGTGCAGGACCAATGCTCGGCCACGCGGCGTTATAGATGCAACCGGTGTAGTTCTTCGGATCGTGCTGATCGACCTGCGCTTCGAACCCGTGCGGCCAGGGGTTGTTGGGGTCAGGGTTCGGGGTCACACGGAAGTACATGCCCGAGTTGCCTCGCATGTTCACACGAACCAGCGAACGGATCTCGAAGTTGGTGTAGGTGGATTTGGTGAACAGGTGCCCTGGCCCGTCGCGCCCGACGAGGGTGCCGCCCTCGTTGGTCCACTTCGCGTTGTCCTGCGCGAACCAGTTCTCAAGATTCTCGTCGATCAAGTGAATCATTCCTGCGGGCTCCGGGTCGGGGGACATGTCCTTGATGCGGATGTTCTTGTACCGGAACGGGTGCCCGTGGTCTTGGATCGAGATGTACCCTGTTGTCGCTCGCGTGTTGAGGGGGAGCTTGTCGTCCGGGTTGCGGAAGTAGCCCCGATCGTCGAGCTTCTGATTATTGTGAACTTGCTCACCGTTGAGCCATACATTGAGCGTGTCACCAACCAGCCTGATCCGGTAGCTGTTCCAGTTTCCGGCTTCTTTGACGGCCATCGTGGTGGGGACGATCGCTTCATAGACGGCACCGCAGTTGTGCTCGTTGGGTTCCTCGCCGTGGGTGTCGAGGATTTGGACCTCGAAGCCTGTGAATGCGGGATCGCCGTTGGACGAGCCGCGGAGCCCGACACCGGAGTTCCCCCCCTCGGGCATCCAGAAATCAAGCGTTAACTCGAAGTCACGGTACATGCGATCGGTGCGCAGCCACCACCCTTGACCGGGTTTCACGGTGACCAGCTCACCGTCTTCAACACCCCAAGCGCTGATATCGCCTTGGCATTCCCAGCCTGTCAGGTCTTTGCCATTGAATAGGTCAACCCACCCGTCATCGTGTTGGGTCGTTTGTGTCGAGGCGCAGGCGCTGAGCGAAAGCATCGCGGCGCAGAACAGTGCGGATATCGTCTTGATCACAGTTCACTCCTGTGTGTTGTGTTGCTGATCAGAATAATGGGGTCAGTTGTCATCTGGTTCGACGGCACGGTAGGCCTCGATTAAGGCAACCTCGCCCTCTTTGCCGCCCTTCGAGAGACCATGCTCCATGCCGAGGATGCCTGTGTACCCCTTGTCGCGGATGTGGGTGAATACCTTCTTGTAGTTGATCTCGCCGGTTGTGGGCTCGCGGCGACCCGGATTGTCACCGATCTGGAAGTACGCGATCTCGTCCCACGCCCGATCGATGTTGGGGATCAAGTTGCCTTCTGTGATCTGTTGATGGTACAGGTCATCGAGGATCTTGCACGCGGGCGAATCCACCGCCCGGCAGATCTGGTACGCGTGCCCCATCTCCGCGAGCAGCATGTTCGGGTGATCTCGGGGGTTCAGCGGCTCGAGCACCATGGTGAGTTCCGCGGGCGCGAGGATATCGCTCGCGCGACGGAGCATCTCCACGGCGTACGCGGTCTGGTACGACAGATCGATCCGTGGATGGCGAGTCCCGAGCACGACGGTGCACCACTTGGCGTTCACACGCTGGGCAATATCCACCGCGTTTCGTGCCTCCTCAAGGAACTTCTCCATGTCGCCCTTGTCGTTGCGGGAGAAAGTAGGGGACCAGGCTGTAGATGGGTTGAGTACGAACACGCCCATCTCGATGTCCAGTCGAGACATCGCGGACGCGATCTTCTTCTGGTCCTCGATCGAGCGTCCGCCCATCCCGTTGTCTTCCCACGCGCGGAACCCGACATCCGCCGCGAACTCGAGCTGCGCGATCGGGTCGTCCCCGGCGTGATGACGGAACATCCCAAAGTGGGGCGCGAACTTGACATTGAAGGGGCGATCACGCTTGATGGGATTCTCCTTGCCCAGTCCGATCGTCGCGGCGGCGCCGAGCGCCCCAGAACTCGCGATAAAGTCTCTTCGGTTCATGGTTCACCTTTCTCAGATGAGCGGGGTCTTCCCGGGGATGGCAACAGGACGCACGGCGAGTTCAGAGAATGAGTACGCGTCGGGTGAGAGATCGAGCTTTGAGTTCAGCGCCTGCTCCCAGGTGATGCTCTTGCCTGTGTAGGCGCTCATGCGTCCCATGATCGCAGTGAGGGTTGATTCCGCGACCCGCTTTGCCTCGTTGAGGTAGCGCCCCTCGCCGAGGATGGACGCAATGAGATCGACATGCTCCTGCTTGTAGGGGTTGCGGTTCTCGCCGGCGAATCTCCAGTCGGCGTTACCAGTCGAGACGGCGTAACCCGGCCGTGAGACAGCGCGTCCCTTGGTGCCGACGAGTACTTCCTCGACCCGGACAGCACACCCATCGATCTGTCGGCACATCGATTGCATCGTCATCCCGTCGGCGTACTCGTATTCGATCGAGAAATGATCGAAGATGTTCCCGTACTTTGCTTCGGTGCGGACCTCACGCCCACCCATGCCGGTTGCCTTGACGGGCGGGCCGTCCTTCGCCCAGTTGATGACATCGATGTTGTGGATGTGCTGCTCGCAGATGTGATCGCCGGACAACCACGCGAAGTAGAGCCAGTTGCGGCACTGCCATTCCATGTCGGAGTAGTGGGGCTGGCGATCATGGACCCAGAGACCGCCCTGATTCCAGTAGCAGCTCGCACCGACGATGTTGCCGAGCTCGCCGTCGTTGACGCGCTGCATGAGCGCGAGGTACGAATCCTCGTGGCGGCGCTGGGTTCCCGCGACGACGGAGAGTGCTTGTTGCTTGGCGCGTGCACCCGCATCGATGACCTTGCGGACACCCGCGGGGTCCACCGCAACGGGTTTCTCCATGAACACATGTTTACCCGCGCTCACCGCGGCGTCGAAATGCATCGGACGGAACCCGGGTGGGGTCGCGAGGATCACATAGTCGATGTTGTCGATCGAGAGGAGTTGTTTGTACGCGTCGAACCCGACGAACTTGTGTGCAGGTTCAACATTAACTCGGGGGCCGAAGTCCTCGTTGTCCGCGAGGTACCCGTGCGAGCTCTTGAGCCGATCCTCGAACAGGTCCGCGAGCGCCACGATCTGGACCTTGGGGTGCGCTTCGAGCGCGTTGAATGCGGCGCCCGTGCCGCGACCGCCACACCCGATGACCCCGACGCGGATCGTATCGTCGATGCGACGATTGAGGCCAGCGGCGAACGCGGAGGGGACCAGGGCAGACGCCCCCAAGATCGCGGATGATTTGACAAAGTCTCTTCGTGTCCAGTCCTGCATTTCGATGATCTCCCGTGCGTGTCAGGGGCGAGGGTTGAGTGTTGAGAATACCCGATCCATCCGGTTGGCGATGTCCGCAAGTCGCTCGGCGCCGCCGCCTGCGACTTCCGCGGACGCCCACCCGGAGTATCCGATTCGATCGAGTGCTTTGCATACGCGATCCCATTGGGCATCGCCGTCGCCGATCTCGACGGAGAACCCCTTCCAGAGCCCCTCGTCGTTGCGTTTCTGTCTTGAGAAGTCTTTGACATCGAGCTTGCGGATGCGTTCGCCGAGCGTGTCGATCCATTGATCGGGGTACCCGTAGTTCACGATGTTCCCGATATCGAAGTACCATCCCACGCGTGCGGATTGGAACTCGTCCACATATCGCGCCGCTTCGATTGGGGAAAGGAGGAAGTTGTTCCAGACATTCTCGAAGAGGATGTCGATATCGAGTTCTTTAGCAAGCGGGATGAGTTGTGAGATTTCGTTCTGCGATCGCTCGTAGGCCTCCTCGTACGGCATCGAGTCGTTCACGACGGCGGGGACAACGAGCACGCTCGACCCGCCGAGCGCTTTGCAATCACGCAAGGCCGTTTCCAGTGCCGCCTTTGCATCATCGCGGACCTGCGTATCGGGATGATTGAACGGCTTAGACCAGTGCGTCGAGAGCACCACGCCCGGGACGACGAGCCCGGTTGCACGCATCGCGTCGCGGACCTCGTCCGTATCCCAACCACCCGGCGAGTCCATCTCGATCCCATCGAACGCGCACGCCTTGACGATTTCGAACTTTTCGAGCATCGTCTCTCCTGCCCCGATCATCCCGAACTTGAGCGACTTGCGGATGCGTTTGGACTCGGGTTGCATCGGCGGAACGGGAAGCCCCGATGCCATCGTGAAACCCGCGGCACCGAGTGCGGCGCCGGTTGCGATGAACTGCCTGCGATCGATTTCATTCATCTGATGCTCCTCAGATCAGCTTTGTTGTGCCCGGCATCGGTCGTGGGGGCGTTGAGCGATTGGTCAGGGCCCAGGGCGCCGCGTTGAGGTTCTCTTTCGAGTTCACCGCCTGATCCCAGGTCACGACCTGCCCGGTATACGCAGCCATGCGTCCCATGATCGCGAGCAGGGAGGAGTGACTCATGAACACGCCGTCGTTGACGGGCTTCGCGTCCCGGATCGACTTGAACAACACATCGTGCTCGCGCTGGTACATGTCGTTGCTCGAGGCGGTGCCCTTCCAGGGCGAATCACCTTCGATCGTGTGCGTCCCGTTCCAGGGTTGCATGGTGCAGTTGCCGGCGCTTCCGAGGAAGTACGCGGAGTTGTCAGAAGGGGTGTTTGGCCAGTGTCGGCACATGTGGTACGCGCGGACGCCGTTGGCATACTCGTAGGTGATCGAGAAGTGGTCCCACACGTTGCCCGTCTCTGGGCGCTCCTCGCGCGTTTGCCTTCCGCCCACGGCGTAGCACCGGATCGGCGGCTGATCCTTCATCGCCCACGCGATCCAGTCGATCGCGTGAACGGCCTGCTCCGCGACATGGTCGGCGCTTAGGGGGGTGAAGTACTGCCAGTTCCGCAGCTGGAACTCCGCGTCGGACCAGTTCTCCTTGCGTGGATTCGGCGCGACCCAACCCGTCGTGTTGTATGTTGTCTGGATCGTGTGCAGGTCTCCGATCCCACCGGCGTGGAGTTTGTCAAAGGTTTCACGCACCTGATCCTGATACCGCCAGCAGAACCCCGACATGACGGAGAGGTTCTTGGCCTTCGCCAGGCGTGCGGACTCGAGCACGCTGCGCACGCCGTGTGCATCGACGGCGACGGGTTTCTCGCAGAAGACATGCTTGCCCGCATCAATCGACGCACGCAGGTGTTCAGGGCGGAACCCCGGAGGCGTCGTGAGGATCATCACATCCACCCCGGACGCGAGCACCTTGTGGATCGCATCGAGCCCCGAGAAGGTGCGCCCCTCGACCTGGACCTTTTTTACCCACGAGTCCGTGCCTTGCTCGTCATCGAGCTCGAGCATCGCTTCGTTCACATAGTGCAGGCAACCTCGGAGCTTGTCCTCAAAGACATCGCCCATCGCCCAGAGCACCGATCCTGGGTCGGCCTTGAGTGCCTGGATGATCGCGCCGGTGCCGCGCCCGCCGCATCCGACGACGCCGACCTTGAGTACTTGATCGACGCGGGTATTGACGAACCCGAAGCTCGGGCGGGCAAAGACCGCAGCCGCACCGATCGCGGCACTCGCCGCAGTAAACGATCGGCGTGACATCAATCGGTTCGGATCCATGCTCGTTGGGTTACTCATGGCGAAGTTCCTTCAATCGTTTGGTGTTCTTTTCTGTAGCATCGATCACAAATCGGAACCCGACCCATGAGCAATCCGCTAGCCACCATTGGCTCTTCGGGATCTGCGGGTCGGATTGGTTCCATGAGCTGACTTGTCGTTGCGAAGATGTGGTCGTTGAGTCCTCGGCGCTGTCGCGGTACCCACCTCCCATCGCGTAGGGCTTGCGGGTATCCGTGATCACCCATTCTGCAGCATTCCCGTGAATGTCGTAGAGGCCGAACGCGTTGGGGTGCTTCTGCCCGACGGGGTGGGTGGTGTGTTCGCTATTGTCCAAGTACCACGCAATGTCGTCGAGCCTGTCACTCGAAACGCCACAGCAATACGGGGATTCAGTGCCCGCGCTCGCGAGATAAACCCATTCGGGTTGGGTCGGGAGTCGCACCGAGAGCCCGGTTTTTAATGACAACCACTCGCAGAATCCTTCCGCGGCTTTGCGGGTCATCCCGATCGCGGGGTACCCGTCATGGCCGAACCCACGATCAGGCGGCACATATGGCTTGCTTGGTCGCGAAACAGCGTCTGCGGGGGATGACTCATTGGGCTCGTCGAGTTCGTAGACAAAGATGTCGTACAGATCCCAAGTCACTTCCGTGCTCAGCACCCATAGAGAATCAATCTCGGTTGCCGAATCTACGCTAGCGAACGATGTCATGCCAGATGGGCAGCGGACCATCTCAAACGGTACGGTTGTGCCCGGCACCCGAACCTCGATACGATCTTGCACCAACGCACTTGGCTGCGGAGAGAGCATGACACACGCAAACAAACAACAGACACTCAACATCGGACGCTCCATCACACAGGTCTGTGCGATCGTGTTGTGTTTGATCATCGCCGGGTGTATGAACACAAATCACACTCGATCAATCGACGATCCGTCGAGCCTCCAGAGTACACGCAATCTCTACCATTTCGCAAGGATCTGCATGGGATCGCGAAGCACAATCGTGATCGAAGCGGATTCTGAGATCGATGCAGCGAGAGCAGCAACAGCTGCGTTTGAGGAAATCACAAGGATCGAACAGGTCCTGAGCGACTATCGCTCTGACTCAGAGGCGATGCAACTGGTTCGAAAAGCTCCAAATCAGTGGCATTCTGTCTCGGATACGCTCTTTGAAGTCCTTGTCAGATCAATGGATATCCACAAAGAGACCCATGGGGCATTCGATCCAACGGTCGGTGCATTCACATCATTGTGGCGGGAATCGAGCATGCCCGACAAGGACTCAATCAAGGATGCCGCAGGTCGTGTAGGGATGGAACATATACAACTCGATCCGGTTTCTCGATCAGTACGACTCGGTTCGTCTGGCATGATCCTGGACTTTGGTGGAATCGGAAAAGGCTATGCGGCTCAGCGTGCCATCGAACTCATCAGATCAATGGGCTACAGAGTTGCATGTGTCGACATGGGTGGGGACCTGGTTGTAGGTGATCCTCCGACAAATCAACCCGATGGTTGGCGGGTTGAGATCGCAGATGGGCTCGGAGATTCACGGATCGAGTATCGCTCAAACTGCGCGATCGCAACATCAGGTGATCTTGAGCGATTTTATGTTTATGACGGTGTGCGATACTCCCATATCATTGATCCCAAAACCGGTTATGGCATCAGAGAGCGCAGAGCCGTCACGGTGATCGCATCGGATGCAGCACGAGCAGATGCGCTCGCAAGTGCGGTCTCGGTCGCGGGTGAGCAAGCTGTTGACGCGCTAGAACTCGCAAACCCAGACATCGAGATCCAACTAGTCACACGCTCAATGAACAGTGAATGAAAAACCCGCGACTCAGGTGAGTCACGGGTTGCGGTTATTCTGTCAGTTGTGTTGGGGATGGCTTACCAGTCGCCGCCGCCGCCGCCGTAGCTGCCGCCGCCGCCACCGCCGCCGTAGCCACCACGGCCGCCGCCGCCGCCGCCACCACGGTTACCGCCGCCGAAGCCGCCACGGCCACCGCCGCCGCCACCACGGTTTCCACCGCCGAAGCCGCCACGACCACCGCCGCCGCCGCCACCAAAGCCGCCACCGCCACCGCGGGGACGCTCTTCACGAGGACGAGCTTCGTTCACGACGAGGGCACGACCGCCCATGTCCTGACCATTCAGTTTTTCGATGGCTTCGCGACCATCATCTTCGTTCTTCATTTCCACGAAACCGAACCCACGCGAGCGACCGGTTTCTCGATCGTTCATGACGCGTGCGGATTGAACCTCTCCGATCTCCGAGAAGATGTCATTGAGTTCTTGGTCTGTGACGGAGTAGGGAAG
Organism: Phycisphaerales bacterium; assembly: GCA_965216865.1. Taxonomy (GTDB): domain Bacteria; phylum Planctomycetota; class Phycisphaerae; order Phycisphaerales; family UBA1924; genus UBA1924. Next base: position 71,879 of record OZ244206.1, on the reverse strand, counting down.
GTTCCCGACATACAGGTTGAGCATTGAAGTCTGCTTTCCGAAAGTTGCCCGTGGGTCATTTGCTTGATCGAGAGAGAGCCGGGCATCATCTTCGTCGACAGCATCGCCTCATGGCGGTGCTGTAGTATCGTATCACTGAGGCAAGTCCTGCTTATGCCAAAACTTGAGAATTATTCTGAATCTCATGCTCTCATCTCGTTGAGCTGCTCAGGTGAAACTGAACTGCTTCCAACAGGCATTGATGAAGGGGCGGGTTCGCGGCAATGAGTTGGGTCGAATCGAGGTGTTGGTCCCCTTCCAAATTGGACCAGATTCCGCCGGATTCCCGCACAATGGGTAATGCCGCAGCGAAATCCCATAGCTTGAGATCAGGCTCGATGACCGAATCAACCCTACCAGTCGCCAAAAGTACCCATGCGTACGCATCGCTCCAGCCACGCGAGTATTTGCATTGCTGATCGAGACTTTCGTACAGCGAACGAAGTTCCGGCGTCGTGAAATAGCTCAGTGATGTGGTATTGATGATTGACTGATCTAGGCGATCAACATCGCTTACTCGAGCAGGGATCGGATCGTGGCCATCCCGTGCATAAAAACACCCTAGTCCTTCGGCCGCGTATGCAACTTCATGCAGCGCGGGCATCCTTATAACCCCCAGTTCAGGGTGTCCTTGGTTCAGGCATGCAAGCATGGTGCCGTATAGAGGGACGCCTTGAATGAATGAAATTGTCCCATCGATCGGATCAATGACCCATTCGTACCCGCTCGTGCCGGGTTTGTCATCGAACTCCTCGCCCTTGATCGCGTCATCGGGGTATTTCTCAGAGATCCGTTCCCGGAGATGTGTTTCACTCGCACGGTCAGCGACCGTGACCGGTGTCCCATCCCCCTTCGCATCGCGTTGATTTGCATCCAATCGACCAAAGTACTGGAGCGTGATATCGCCGGCTTCCTTCGCGATCTCGACCGCAAATGCAAGGCGTTCATTGAGCGTGCTCATGGGAAGGTGTCTCCCTCAAAGGGTGGAGTGCGAGCACTTCGTTCAGGGTGTTGCCGAAGAACTCGATCTGCTCGCGTGTATGCGATGCGTTTACAGAAAGGCGGAAATACATAGGGGCAGGCCCATTGGGATAGTCCATCAACGGAAGGATGATGCCTCGTTCATACATGCTCTGCTCGATTTGGCGCATTTGTTCAAGATCGCCAATGGTAAATGCAAAAATAGCAGAATCATGATCATGTGACTCGATCCCGTTCGCACGGAGTGTTGCACGAGTGAGGGAGATGGCATTGGCGATCCGTTTGTGTATGTTCTTGTCTTCGCGGAGGATACAGAGCGCTTCAAGGCCACCCGAAACAAGGGGTGGGGATGCGGGCGTGGTGCACCGATACGCAATGGAGTTGGATCGTGCTGATTCGACAGGTACGCTTGGCCCCATCACGATCCCACCGGCACACCCGAGACCCTTCGCGAGTGTGGTGGTGACGATGAGGCGGTCAGATTTCAACCCGACTGCATTGGGCATCCCCCGGCCCTGATCGCCGAGGACTGCGAATCCGTGACAATCATCGAGTAGCAACCAATCTCGCTCACGAAGCACCCCGAGGAGGTCTCGTGCGGGAGCAAGATCGCCGTTCGTGGTGAACACAGAATCGGTGAGCATCACACAAGGGGAGATAAGTGAGCCGATCACACGCTGGGCGTCTTCTGGATCGAGATGTTCATAAAGATGGATATCCATCCCTGCGAGGCGGGCAGCATCCTTGAGACTCGCGTGCGCCCGCGCGTCGATGAGAGCATTTTTGATCCCCAGGTGCTCCAAGCCCTGGAGGGCCGCAAGATTCGCGGTATATCCGTCCGGAACTAAGAGCCCGGCCTCGTGATCGCAGAATTGGGTCAGTTCGGACTCAAGTTGTGCGTGTGGGCGTGCGTTCCCGGTTGTTTCGCGGCTGGCGGAACTTGAGAGACCGTAAACGGTTGCGGCGTCTTGTACTGCACGAATGACCCTTGGGTGGTGGGCGAGTCCAAGGTAGTTGCACCCACCGAAGCTCAAATAGGATCGGCCTTCTCGGGTGATTGTGGTCGCATCGCAGGAATCTGTGGGAATGTTGGGCATCTGTGGGAATTATCGTCAGCTCAAGACCAGATCGCACTGTATTTGTCATGAAATCTGTGTTCGGTGCGCGAAGGTGTGCCTCGCACGAATGGGGGTTTGAGACAGGAGGCTTCATCTCCTACCATACCCTCGCATTCAGAACTGATGAACGCGTCATCCAAGGAGGAACAGATGCCCAGAAATGCTCGTCCACGCCGTCGAATCGCTTTTACAGCCCTTTGTGCGGCCATGCTGACCAGCGTAGCCGGTGCGGCCGGGACTGAGAATGAGCAGAGCGAGACATCCGCCGAACCAAAGGTGATGCAGCTGCCTATTCGCACTGATGGGCCCAAGAGCCTGGATCCGGTCGAGGGCTCTACAACCTACGACAATATGGCGTGTGCACAGTTCTACGAGACTCTGCTCACCAACAAGTACACCAATCCGATGGAGATGGAGCCACTTCTTCTCGCGGAGATGCCCACGAGCCCCGATGGCGGAACGACTTGGCACTTTAAGCTCAAGCCAGATGTTTACTTCCACGACAATGAATGCTTCCCGGGTGGAAAAGGCCGCACGATCAACGCGGATGATGTCTTCTACTCCATCAAGAGACTCGCTGACGATGAGTACAAGCTGGAAAACTGGTGGCTGCTTGACGGCACTATTCTCGGATTCAATGAGTACAAAGACGAGCAGAATGCAGCTGATGAGTTCGATTACGACGCACCAGTTGAAGGATTCCGCAAGATCAATGATCTCGAGTTTGAGATCGTTCTGACGAAGCCGGTCTACCGGTTTCTGTACATCCTGGGCATGTTCCAGACCTCCGTGGTTCCGCGTGAAGCGGTCGAGATGTACGGCGACGATTTCGCCCGCAACCCAGTCGGAACCGGCCCGTTTATTCTTGACAGCTGGGTCCCCAAACAGTCGCTCACCGCGGATAGGAATCCAAACTACCACCCGGTCTATTACCCTGAGCGGAGCGAATGGTCGAGCGCTGACAAGCGGAACCGACTTCACCGTGCAGCCGGGAAGCAGGTTCCATTTGTCGACCGCGTTGAGTTCACAATGTTCGTCGAAGACCAGCCGATGTGGCTGGAGTTTTCAAAGGGTAAGCTCGGGTACACCCAGGTCCCAGAGGATTACTTTACGGACGCGTTCGATCTCGCATCGAAAGAGCTGAAAGAGGATTGGCTCCGCAAGGACATCCGTGCTCACTCCAACCTGCTGCTGGACTTCACCTTCCGCGGGTTCAATATGGAGGATGAACTGCTCGGCGGGTATACCCCTGAAAAGCGTGCGCTCCGGCGTGCGATCAGCTACGCGATCGATCTAGAAGAAATCAATAAGACTTTCTACAACGGACGACGAATCGTCTATGACGGACCGATCCCTCCGGGGCTCGACGGTCATCCCGAAAATCATCGTTCTCCCGTCGCGGCACGAGGTCAGAACCTGACCAAGGCGAAAGAACTCCTCGCTGAAGCGGGATACCCCAACGGCGAAGGACTCCCTCCGATCCGGTTCTACACCTCGCAGAACACCCTGAATAATGCTGTTGCCGAGATGGTCAAGCGGCAGCTCGCAGAAGCGAATATCAAGTTCGAAGCAGTCTTCCTCGACTTCTCAACGCTGATCGAGAACATCAACAAGAAAAAAGCCCCGATGTTCGGTTTTGCCTGGGCGAGCGATTATCCCGACGCTGAGAACAACCTCGCATTGTTCTACGGCCCGAACGAAGCGCCCGGGTCGAACCATTACAACTATAAGCGTGCCGAGTATGACGAGATGTACGAGCAGGTCCTCACGATGTCGCCAAGCCCTGAGCGGACGGCGATTTACGAGAAAATGCGTGACATGATCCTCGATGATTGCCCATATGTTGGCGGGATGGCCCGCGAGCGGTATTACCTGATCAATCCGTGGTTGCTCAACTGCAAGCCGACGGAACGCTACTATGGGTGGTTCAAATACCTCGATGTTGATGACAGCGAGCGGAACTGATCGTTTCCAGATTCAGATCATTCGAAATCAACAACACGCTGAGCCGATTCGGAGCTGCCACCCGTGTGGACTTATATCGTTCGAAGAACGCTGTACAACATCCCTGTCTTCTTGAGCATCATCTTTGTGGTGATGCTTGCCCTGCGTGTAAACGACCCCGTGTCTGCACAGCTCGGAAAGAATGCCTCACAGGAACAGATCGACCTCCTCACTCAGGAATACGGGCTCGATGAACCTTTCATTGTTCAGTACGGCAGATTCATGGGAAAGCTCTTTACGCTGAACTTTGATGAGCGATCGTGGGATCAAGGCTTTCCCGTTGGGGAGATGATCATCAATGCGATCCCGCCGAGCATGGCGGTCACGATCCCGACGCTCACGATCACAGCAACAATTGCGATCTGTGTGGGTTTGGTCTCCGCGTTTTTCAGAGGGCGAACGATCGATCGCTCGCTGATGTTCATCGCCGTTATCGGGATGAGTATCTCGGTGCTTGTGTACATCATCATCGGGCAGTATTGGGGGGCTTATCTCCCGAGTACCCAGGTAGATGGGTGGCCATTTGAGATTTCCGTGGACGCATCCGCGGGGTCCTCGGCATGGTTCTTCTTCCATCCCGCGAACTGGGTGAGCTTCTGCATGCTCCCGGTGATGATCAATGTCACGGTTGCGCTTGGCTACGACACCCGCTTCTATCGAGCTGTAATGGTGGAGGAGTCTCAGCGTGACTACATCCGGACCGCTCGGGCCAAGGGCGCGAGCACGAAGCGCGTGATGTTCGTACATATGCTCAAGAACGCGATGATCCCGATCATTACGCGGATCATGATTTCTCTCCCGTTTGTGATCACCGGATCGATCCTGATCGAGGTGTACTTTGGTATCCCGGGTATGGGCCGGACACTGATCAACGCGATCAACGCGAAAGATTTCCCTGTCATTCAAACTTTCACGGCACTCTTCGCCGCATTGTTTATCGCTTCGAACATCCTGACCGATGTGCTGTACGCACTCGCTGATCCCCGGGTGCGCCTCTCATGAGTATCAAGTCACGCATCAACGAGTCGCCCGCGCTTCGTAAGCTCTTCAACAACAAGGGCGCGGTGGTCGCGATGAGCATCATCTCGCTCTATCTCCTGTTGTTTGTCTGGATTATCGCGATGCAGTTTGTGTCGTGGATCGGGAAGACGACGGACGCTTACGATCTGCGCCAAAGTCCTGTGATGGGGGCGTTGCTCCCGGAGCGCACCCTCGAACGCGTTGGCGCCAGCAATCTCCCCGGTTTCGGTTTCATCGCGGAACCCGGCAAGCGTACGGAGCATGTGAAGTTTTACTTCCAACAGGTTGGCAAAGTCTTCACGGAACTCGAGCAGGGGGAAGCGAGCAACGGGGATAGCGACACCCAACGATCCATGGATGAGATTCTCAACGCGGCCAGGCTCGCTGAACGGCGAGTCGCGGATATACCCGTAGACGAACTCCGCACCAAGTACGATCAGGCGATGGGGGTCTTCGCGGAACAAGACAATCTGCGATCGTTGCGTGCGACCCTAACCAAGATCGAGCTCGCGATCGAGCAGCTTGATGAGTTTAATGCTGCTCTTGGCGACAAGGAATCGATGAGTGAGGACGATGTTGAGATCCTTTACGATGACATCGCGCTCTCGCTCGATGAGATTATCCTCCTCGTTGAGGAGTACGGCGATAAGACTCAGGTCGAGTCTGATCCGCTGACGCAGATTGATATGTCTCCGTTGCAGGATTCCATGGACGCGTTGTTTGATCTTGAGCCCATGGACCCGGTGTACGATCAAGCGGTCATTGACGAAGTTGTCGCAGGTATCGAGGACGCGGGCGAGGGGATCAATGAAGCGATCTATTCCAAGCTCGACGATATCGAGCCCATCCTCGCAGAGATCTATCCTGTCCCATCGGGACTCGAAGGATGGATTTACAAGTTCCGCCTCATGCTTGGAACGGACCAGCAGGGGCGATCGATCATGCTCCGGGCGTTGTATTCAGCGAAGATCGCGATCCAGGTTGGCCTGATCGTGTCCCTGATCGCTGTTGCGTTTGGATCCATCATCGGTGCTGCGGCGGGCTACTTCGGGGGAATGATCGACCATGTCGTTATCTGGTTGTACTCAACCTTCAGCTCGATCCCGTACCTCGTCCTGCTCGTCGTTCTTGCGTTCATGTTCACGGGCTCGATGTTTGAAGGGACCCTGATCCCTCTGTATGTTGCGTTCTGTCTGACCTATTGGATCGGGCCTTGCCGTGTGACAAGGGGTGAGGCACTGAAGCTCAAATCGCTTGATTATGTTCAGGCCGCGCAGGCATTGGGCGCGGGTAAGGCACGCATCCTGCTTCGCCACATCATCCCCAACACATCCCATCTGATGTTCATCAACTCATCGCTGTTGTTCATCGGCGCGATCAAGGGCGAGGTGGTCCTGACCTTCCTCGGGCTCGGGCTCAAGGAGGGCGCGAGTTGGGGGATCATGATCTCGCAATCGAAACCTGAGGTTGTCTCAGGATTCTTCTGGCAGATCGGTGCCGCGACTTTCTTCATGTTCGTGCTCGTTCTCGCGTTCAATGTGCTCACCGACGCTTTGCAGGACGCGTTCGATCCCAAGCATGTTGGATAAAGACTACTTTACAGTTCAATGAAAAAACGCCCGCACGAACGCGGGCGTTTTTGCTGAGCAAGATCGAGCTTGGGAACTCGAGAGTGTGTTAACTGCGTGCTGCCTCAAATCGGCGCGAGATCTCCGCCCAATCGACAACCCGCATGAAGTTCTCGACATAGTCCGCACGCCGATTCTGATACTTGAGGTAGTAAGCGTGCTCCCAGACATCGACGCCGAGCAGTGGGACAGCGCCGGTGAACATCATGTCCTGTTGGTTCTGCATCTGGGTGACCATAAGCCGATTCGAAGCGGGTTCATAGACCAACCAACCCCATCCGGACCCCTCGACCTTGGTTGCAGCAGACTTGAAATGCTCGACGAACTTCGCAAACGAACCGAAATCGTTTGTGATCTGGTTCATCAGATTACCGCCGGGTTGACCTCCGCCGCCCTCCGACTCGGGCTTCATGCCCAGCCAGAAAAGGGTGTGGTTGATGTGCCCACCCATATGGAAACTGAGTTGGCGCTGCCAATGCTGCACGAGGGATGTGTCGCCGCCCCAGCGGATTTCGTTGAGCTTATCGAGCGCATTGTTCACGCCTTTCACATACCCGGCGTGATGTTTTCCGTGATGGATTCGCATGGTCTGCTCATCGATCACTGGCTCAAGAGCATCGTGCGGATACGGCAGATCTGGGAGTACATATTTCTGAGTACTCCCGTTGTAGCCGAGGGCTGCGGGAGAAAAGGTGTTCGGGCGTATCTTTGGCTGAGCACCTGCGGCGGCGGTTCCTGTGAGACCGACAGCACCGAGTGCGGCTAATCCACCGATAGCGTCTCTACGAGTGAGTTCGTTGTTCATTGAGAATCCTCCTTTTGAACTTGTCTACCCCTTCTCTGATGCTAGTCCTGTCGTCCCTCAATCGCAGCGATAAGACAAGAGGCTCCCAGAATCAACAGATCATCGATTTCGTCGTCCTGCTCGACAATAGCAACCCCCATGCGGAAAACGACCGGGTTGAAATGTTGACGAATTTGAGAGAGGACTTTCGAATCGCTCGCACGGATGATTTCGTATCTTTGAGGGAAGAAAATGTTCGCATAGTCGATGTATCTGCGAGCAAACGGCGCGAACGAGCCCGTTTCCCGGACTTTCGCGACCTCCTGGCCTTCCGGGTTAAACATCAGCCATTCATCACGGACAAATGATGATTTCATTCCTTTACGACGGAGCGAACCGAGCGAAGTCCCATCGGGAAGGGTAACGGAATAGGTTGCTCCAAAGTCGATGATCTTTTCTGTCTTGAGTGTGAGAAGCATCTCATTCATATCCTCACCTGTGTACAGGCGGATGTCTTCCCGGAGTTTGAATGCTTTCTGCTTGCAGTATCCGATGATCGAGCCATGCTCGTCGTAGACATGGAACGCGGCTCCAAACACTTTGAAAAACTTGCGCCGGATTGTGTATTGCTCTTGCATTTGAGTTTCGTCCTCACAGAAGATGATTTCGAGAGTGTATGAAAAAACGGGCACGATGTTCGTGCCCGTTCAAAGAAATCAGATTCGGTTCTCGATTATTCGGCTTCGCCAACCTGCCAGCGTCGGAAGTTCGACAACTGAGCGCCACCGATCATGTCGCGGACCGCTTTGGAAGGATCCATGACAAATGCTTGCTCGAGAAGGGCAACTTCTGAGAAGAACTTTTTCATTCCGCCTTCAACCATCTTTTCAGCGATCTCTTGCGGCTTGCCTGATTCGACGGCTTGCTCGATCCGGAACTTGCGTTCCTTCTCGACCAGTTCTGCCGGGATGTCGTCGCTTGTCAGGCCGAGCGGGCGAGGCATGACGGCTGTGACATGCATCGCGAGCTGACGCAGTACTTCGCCATCTACATCGCCCTGTGCTTCAACGAGTGAGCCGGTCTTACCGTCATGGTGTACATAGAAACCGTAATGGGTTTGGCCAGCTTCGCCAGTGAACATCTCGATCTGATCGATCGAGATATTTTCGCCGGTGGAGATGCGGAGGTCATCGATGATCTCCTTCATCTCGTCGGTCGGCTCAACAGATCCGGAGTCGCAGTTCAGTGCGAGTTCAGCGATCTTTTTCACGGCATCGATGAACTTCTCGTTCTTGGCCGTGAAATCTGTCTCTGCCTTGACCTTCACAAGCGCGGCAGATGAGCCGTCATCTGAGACAGCGACTTCGACGCGACCTTCGCCGGCGACTCGGTCAGACTTGGTTTCCATCTTGCCCTTGAGCTTCTTGCGAAGGAGGGTCTCTGCTTCATCAACATTGCCGTTTGCTTCTTGAAGTGCCTTCTTGCACTCCATCATTGCGAGGCCGGTTTTGTTGCGCAGGTTCATCACATCTTTGGCGCTGATTGACATTTCAGTACTTCTCCGCCGTGGTGGGATTTGTCGCCGAGCGGATCGTTCGTGCTCGGCGAGCTTCAGGTTTGTGTTGATGCCTCACCGCGATGAGGCGCGTTTATGTTCAGGATTCTGCCGGAGCGGCTGCTGCCGTGTTCTCGTTTGCCGCAGCGTCAGTGCTTGAGGCGTTGCTGTCGTCCGCACGGAACTGGGCACGGTTCGAGCGGCGTTGCGGGCGGGCATCGTCGCCACCCTTATCGCTGTTGCGGCCTTCGTTGGTTTCGACACGCGAGGTCTTGCCGTCCGAGATCGCCTTGCAAAGCTCGCGGATGATCACATCAATGGATCGCATCGAGTCGTCGTTGCCGGGGATCGCGATGTCCGCCATATCAGGATCGCCGTCGGTATCGATCAGACAGATCGTGGGGATGCCGAGCTTGCGTGCCTCACGCAGCGCAGTCGCTTCACGATTCACATCGATCGCCACGATCGCGCCGGGCATCTTGTGCATACGGCGGATGCCGTCGAGGTTTCGCTTGATCTTGCGCATCTCGCGGCGGAGCTGCGATTCCATTTTCTTGGAGTAGCTCTCGAAGTTGTCTTCCGCTTCGATCGCTTCGAGCTCTTCCAGTCGCTTGAGGCGGTTACGGATAGTTCCGAAGTTGGTGAGGGTGCCGCCGAGCCAACGCTCTGTGACATAGTGCATTTCAACATCGCCGACGCGTTGTTCAATCACACCCTTCGCTTGACGCTTCGTGCCAACGAAACAGACATCCTTGCCACTCCCGACGGTCTGCGTGAGGAACTTGCGGGCAAGAAGGAGACCCTTGACGGTTTCCTTGATGTCGATGATGTGGATCCCATTGCGCTTGCCGTAGATGTACGGCGTCATCTTCGGGTTCCAGCCGCTGGTGCGCTGCCCAAAGTGAATGCCAGATTCAATGAGATCTTGAACGAGTGTGTTGGCCATGATACTGGTCCGTTCCTTGTCAGCGACACCGGCCGCGTGATCGGTCGCGACACAAGGGCGCTTTGGTGACGAATCCTGCTCCCAGGCGATGTTGCCAAGGAGTCCGATTGATAAACAAAAGCCCAAACTGGGGGTTGCGTGCCGATCACACGCACAGGGAGTATAGGTAGCTTGGGAATCCAGACAAACGAGATATCAATGAAGTTTTACAACCTGATTCCGAACATAACCCGTCCGGAAGGGGTGGGTGGGATGGTTTGGGGTAGGTCAAGTATTGATATACCCCAACTCTGAGGGGGTCGTGGTTGAGTCCGGTTCCTGTCAGACCGATATCACCCACAAGATCGCGAGGGGCGCGGTCTGCACAGAGGTGATCAGATATGACTGACAGCGGACTCATTGTGCGGCGTTCCGTACGCTTCGAGATTTCACTCCCGGCGCGTATGCGCGTCGCTGCACACCACGCCGATGCACTCAGCTTTGCCAAGGGCGTCTGCGACGAAGATCGCTGGATCGATGTCAACATCATTGACTTCGCCGAGGGTGGGCTTGGTTTCATGGCCGAGGTTTTTGTTCCTCGCCAGGTTGATCTTGAGATTCAGGTTCCAAGCCAAGAGGGATCGGAAAAGCAGATCTATTTGAGTTGTCAGATCCGTGTTCAGCGGGTGCAGATGACCGATCGGCGTCCGGGTTACAAGGTCGGTGGTGAGTTCATCAACCTCACCCCGGAAGTCGAATCGCAGATCGAGATGATGCTACATCGTCTCAGCAGTGAGTGTGATCACCAGGGGGAATCGCATGCTTGATACATCAGAGTTCATTATCAAAGCACTGATCGAGTTCGGTAGCATCGACGAAGCTGCAGCCAATCGTCTGCGAGAGTATGCCGATGAACACGAACTCGGTTTCGATGAAGCGGTTATCCGCTCCAACATCGTCGCGTCACGTGAGGTCGCGGTTGTCAAGGCGATGATCTGTGAGTACCCGTTTACGGAACTCAAGAAGTATGACATCGATATCCGCCTATCGCGATGTCTCCCGAAGTCAATGTCAGAGCGACTGCGCGCGTTCCCGCTCTTTATCTTTGGAGATATTGCAACCGTCGCGATGGAAGATCCGCTTGATCTTCAGGCAATCGATGAGCTTCGGCAGACACTGAAGAAGCAGATCGATCCAGTAGTGTGTGACGCACAACAGTTGCGGATGCTCATCACTCGCGCATACACCCTCGATACAGGGGCAACGGAAGCGGACCAGGATACAGAAGACCTTGAGATTGAGAACAGGAATGAGCCAGTAGTCGCTGCGGTGAACCAGATCCTGTTCAACGCCGCGGAAGCAAGCGCCTCAGACATCCACATCAATCCTGAGGACAAGGCGTTGATGCTGCGGTATCGGGTTGATGGTGTGCTCCAAACGCAGCGTGGCCCAGATATTTCCATGCACGAGGGGCTCATTCAGCGTTTGAAGGTGATGGCTCACTTGGATGTGACGCAATCTCGCCGCCCACAGGACGGGAAGTTCCGATTCAAACACAACGGAATCCCAATCGATGTTCGATTGAGCATCATCCCGACCATCCACGGCGAAAATGCGGTGCTGCGTCTCTTGAGCAGCGCGAGCCAGATCGGGCAAATCAAGGACCTTGGCATGCCACTCGATGTGAGCGATGCGTTCGCTCAGATGATCTCAAAGCCGCATGGGATTGTGCTTGTTACCGGCCCAACCGGATCCGGAAAAACGACGACACTCTACACGGCGCTCAATGAGATCAACGCGCCCGAACGCAACATCATGACCATCGAGGATCCCGTGGAAATTCGGCTTCCGCTGATCCGTCAGGTGCAGGTGAACTCAGAGATCGGGATGACCTTTGCGAGTGCTCTGCGATCGATCCTCCGGCAGGATCCGGATGTGATCCTGCTCGGCGAGATCCGAGATTCTGAGACAGCGAAGATCGCGGTCCAGTCTGCGCTGACGGGGCATCTCGTTTTCTCAACGCTGCACACCAACGACGCGATCGGTGCGATACCGCGCCTACGAGAGTTCGGCGTACCGCCGTTCGCAATCAATAATGCGCTGCTGGGTGTCATGGCACAACGGCTTGTGCGGCGTGTCTGTACAGATTGTCTGATCGACGATGCCCCGGATGAATCGGAGTTGCTTGAACTCGGGCTCGACCCGGAAGCGGGAGAAAACTTCGTAAAAGGCAAGGGGTGCCCTAAGTGTATGAGCCTTGGCTACAAGGGGCGTCTTGGTGTGTATGAACTGCTCTGTGCGACTACGGGTGTTCGCAACCTCATCGACCAGGGTGCGAACGCGAGTGAGATATATGAGGTGGCGCGTTCTGAGGGCATGCGACTGATGCTTGAAGATGGTATTGAGAAGGCGAAGCTCGGCCTGACCAGCATCGAGGAAGTTCGCAAGCTCCACGCAACGATTGATATCAAGCTCCGTAACGACGAAAGCAACGCATATCGGCTCAGCGCCTGATTCCGGAGGCAAATCATGTCGAGTTTACTCTACAAATACCATGCGGTGGACGAGCACGGCACACGCCAGTCTGGTCGAATCGAGGCATATACCGAGCAGGTAGCGTTTCAAAAACTGATTGAGCAGGGGTTAACTCCACTTACGATCCGTGAGAGCCGCGCTCAGATCTCCGTGTTCAAGCATCGCCGGGTGACGCAGCTTGAGATTGCAACTCTCACGCGTGAAATGAGCGTCTTGCTCGAAGCGAGCATCCCGATCGGTCGTGGGCTCATGTCCATTGCGGAACACGAGAAGAATCCAGCATTGAAAGACATGGTCTTCGATATCGCTGCGATGATTGAGTCGGGCGAGAAGATCACTGCAGCGTTCTCGAAGTATGAGCACATCTTCGGGGGTGTATACATCCAGACGCTCCGTTCCGCAGAGAAAACGGGCCAGATTGGACCCGTTGCAAGTCATCTCGCGGATATGCTCGAGCGCAATATCGAGACGACCCAGCAGATCAAGCGTGCGTTGACTTACCCGCTGATTGTGATCGCGTTCGTCGCGATGGCTTTGAGCGTGATTGTTATCTTTGTTGTGCCAAAGTTCGCGAAGATCTTTGAAGCCAACGGCGTCGAGCTTCCATTGACGACACGAGTTGTGCGTGCAATGGGGACTTCTCTGACTCAGTTCTGGTGGGTGTACGCGATTATTGCTGTTGCGGTATGTGTCAGCTTTGTTAAGGCATGGAAGAGTAAAAACGGGCGATTGCGCATCGAGAAGATTCTTCACAAGCTTCCATACATCGGTGACATGTTTACCTCGGTCACTACTGCACGGTTCAGCAGAGTAATGGGTATTGGGCTCGAATCAGGCATCGAGGTGATCGAGGCCATCGAGATCGCAGGGGGATCTACAGGGCGTCCGGTTTTTCAGGAGGAGTGTGTACGAATGTGCGATCGGATGCGCAGCGGTGATTCACTCTCAGATGTGATCAATCGTGCGCAGGGACTCCCGAGCTTCGCACGACGCCTATTTGGTTCTGGCAAAGACTCCAAGGAGCTCGCTCGTGCGGGCTCGATTATCGCACGACACTACGACCGCCAATCCGATCATCTCGCTAAGAACATCAACACTGTAATCGAGCCGATGATCACGATCGCGATGGCCGGGGTTGTCTTGCTCGTGGCTCTATCCGTCTTCCTGCCGATGTGGCAGATGATCAGCATCAACAAGTGAGGGACACTATGCATACTACAGCTAAGGGATTTTCACTCATCGAAGTACTCGTTGTCGTGGTGATACTTGGTATCCTCGCGGCAGTCGCGATCCCGCAGTTCGCCGGGGCGAGCGATGACGCGAAGACAAGTGCGACACAGAGCACTGTTGCTGGAGTTCGTTCAGCGATCGCCACCTACCGAACCAGTGCGGTCATTCTAGGGAATGATCCGTACCCTACGCTCGCGATGATGCAGGACGGCAGTGTCCTCAAGTTTGAGATCCCAGCTAACCCGTTCTCAGATATCCCAGGCATCCAAAGCGTCGGACAGGCTCAGGCAGAGGCGCGCGGGGTGAGTAACACGACATCGGCTGGTTGGAACTATTTCGTAGACAACAACGCCAATCCCCCTGTCGCGGTCTTCTATGCAAACACGGATGAGCCCACAACGGAATCCGATGGTTCCGGCGGCACCCTGAGTGCGAACGAGCTCTAAATGTATCATCCGAGCAAGCCATCCAGCTCTGCGGCCCACGCGTTCACAATGATTGAACTCATGGTGGTCGTTATCCTTATGGGGATTGTTGCCGTCACGATCATGCCCGCGATGGACAATGTGCGGCTTATGCGTGAAGGGGCCGCTCGCGACGATGTGATGCGGCTTCTGGAGCTTGCCAGAGCCCGTGCGATGGCGGTTGGGGCTCCACATGGCTTGTCGATCGACCTTGAGAGTTCGTCTTTCACCCTTGTGCACATCACAGGATCGGGTGAAGTTGAAACAGTCATCGATCCGTTAACTGATCAATCCCGCTCGCTCTCACTTCCTGTCACCTATCCAGGAGTGATGATCGACTCAATGATGAACGGAGATGGCGAGACGGGTTCCGGGATCGTCTGGTTCGACTTTGAGTCAAACCCGCACACCCGTGATCTTGATGGTGGCTTTGTTTCACTGAACGATGAGGATGTCATCATCGGCCTGTCTTCTGGCGAGACTGTTGTTATTCATGCGTTCACGGGGGTGGTGGAACTGCGATGAGATTTGGTAGAATCAATACGCTAAAGACGCGTACGGCGTTTACATTGATCGAGGTCGTGATTGCCGTCATGGTCTTGGCGATCGCTGTTCCACCTACGCTGAGTCTACTAGATTCCGCCGGAGCGGGACGGGCAGACGCGATCAATACGAACCGGGCGTCACTACTTGCAACGAGTGTTCTCGAAACCATTATCGCGGATATCAACTCCAATGCGGAAGGACTGGGATTTGACGCCCTCGGTGACTCAAATGTCTATCTGAGTACGCCCGATACGGGTTTGTATGCGCGGCTTGAAACAATCGTGAGCCCCTACATAGACGCAGGGTTGGGCTACGCAGTTGAAGTTGGAGCGCTCGTAGCTGCAGATGGCTCGGTCTCCGAAGATGCGAATGAAAATATTTTCCGCATTGTCACGGTACGCGTGAGTTTTACTTCTGCCAGCACGGCTTCCTATCAGGTTCCCTTCAGCACGATGGTGTCAGCGATATGAAGAGTTTCGAGCAATCGAGCCGTAGGGGTTTTACGCTGCTGGAGTTGCTCGCAGCGATTCTTGTGATGAGCATTATCAGCGCCGTGGTTCTTCCTGTGATTACCTCGGCGTCAGAGTCATACAGTACAACACGGGATGTTCGCGAGAGAACAGAGCGAATGACTTACGCGATCGATCGTATATCTCGCATCATTCGTCAAGCTCCGATTGGGTCGGGGGATGCTGGGATCGGTATCCAGTCTGCGACAAGCCAGTCACTGGTGTTTGCGGACGGCACTGGGTTTGATCATGTAAACAATGAGATCCGCTTGCGTGTGCCTGGTTACGACCCAGCGACGCTCTGCGCTGAAATAGATAGTCTTGAGATCGCCTACTTCGCGGATGATGGTGTCACGAGTACCCTCGCGACCCCAGCGGAGACGCATCGA
Source organism: Phycisphaerales bacterium (assembly GCA_965216865.1). Lineage (GTDB taxonomy): Bacteria > Planctomycetota > Phycisphaerae > Phycisphaerales > UBA1924 > UBA1924. Next base: position 56,152 of record OZ244206.1, on the reverse strand, counting down.
GTTGTAGTCACCCTGACGAACAATGAGCTTCGAATGAGCATTGTGGTGCATCCCCGCGTTTGGATTGGACAGCAGGGGGGATCATGATGCAGGGAACGCATGAATCAAACAGACGCGGAATCATACTGGTAGTCATTGTCGTGGTGATGTCGATTCTGGCTCTGGTCGTCGCGGGGGCGATCCGCCCTGTTCGCGACGAATCTGAACTCGCGGCTTTGCGGGTTGAAACGACTCGCGCGTTTTATGCGGCCGAAGGAGGGGCATTCATCGTGATGAATGCGGTCATGGACCGAGCGGAGATGCCTTCTGAGGGCAGCACCCTTGATTTGGGGGGGCAGGATGTCCGCTTTGTGCAGTTACCTGGAGCAGACCCGATTGCTGTAATCGAGGGAAGTTCCGGTAACGCCATCCGACGGATCGAACTCACGACCGAATAAGTTCTTGCGGAATAGTAAAACTTAAAGCTTTCTTCCCAAGTGGAGGGCGATCTCAGTCGATTCTGTAAAAGTTCACTCCCGTGATCGAGGGGCTACACATGGCTAACAGTACTAGATTCATCATTTCACTTTCTCCATCGCACCTGAGTGCAATCGCTGTTCGCAGAGGGCGGGTGCATCAGGCGGAAGTCACCCGTCTGAATCCGAATGAATGGCAGGCGCATTGGGCCGATGGTCTGATGTGCCTTGATCAGCCATTGCGTCAGATCCTGTCTCGGTTTTCTACCCTGCCTCGTCATGGCGTCACGCTGATCTATCAGTCACCCACGCTGACAACCCAAGTGACGACCGCAGAGCAAGGGGGCGCGTACGCTCGAGAAACAGCAAGATCGAAGATCCGTGAGACCGTTGGGGTTGATGCTGCCTTGTGTGTGTGTGAACTGGGCCAAGGGCATGCCGCGGGTAGCAAGAACATCATGCTGGCATACTCCGATCGCGATGAGACGCTCCGAGCGTTCTATGCATGGTTGAACCGGTGTGGTATCCGCGTTTCGGGGATGATTCCATCGAGCGTAATCTCTGTGCTCTGCGCTAGCGATCAGGCGGTTCAGGATGCAGGTGAATCCGCCATGTTCTACCTCGATAAGCATTCAAGTGTCATAAGCTACGCTGATCACGATGGGCATCTGTCGCTCGTACGCCCGGCTGATATCGGCTTCGAATCGCTCACGGAAGCCTACAAGCAGGTTCTGCGTGAGTATGCAGAACAAAAAGGCGAAGCGACTGATCACACCTTCGATCTAGAGGCTCAGGAATACCTATTCGAACACGGTATCCCGTTCCAGCCCAAGCAATGCAACGGGATTGAGCTGCGTTCGAGCATGCTTCCTCGGATGGCGCCCGCCTTGCAGCGGATCGGTATCGATCTGAAGCAGACGATTCGGTTCGGTATCAAAGACCCCTTGACTGTCAAAAACTTGATCATTCTTGGCCCTGGCGGCGCCATTCCCATGATCACGCGCGCGATCGGTGACCATCTGGATCTACATGTTCACTCTTTCGCGGGTTGTGACCAGTACGATCCCGCGTGCGCCGGATCACCCGGTTCAACCGAGTACGCATTCATCAAGATGAGTTCGGCTGTTCCCGCTTTGCTGCCACGAATTGCAGACGAAGAGAGATCGCGTGGGCATTTGAAGAAAGCCATGGCCGTGGGAGTCGCGCTGGCTGGACTCGTCATGGGTGGGCAATACACGCTTGCTACACGAGAAGTCCAACGGATAGAGGTGAGCATGCGTGCAGACGCCCCTCGCTTCGATCAGGTGACTTCATTCGAGAACGCGAGCGTCGAAGTCAGCCAGACCCAGAACATGCTTGGGCAGATTGCGAATCTCGTTTCGACTCATTCATCCCTAAGTGCCTGCTGGGAGCATCCGCTCGCGAAACTCGGCGATATCACGGGAAATGGAATCCGTATTCAGGAAATGCGAGGCCAGTTTGATGATGGTGAGCCGGTACTCAAACTGAACGGGTACAGCGTTGCCACGGATGACAAACTCCCCGGGCAGGTTCTCGATGACTTTGTAGCGGATCTGGAGTCCATTCCTCGTGTTCAATCGGTTCAGCTTGGTGCAACTACGCGGATCGAGATATCGAGCAGCAATGTCGACGAAAGCGAAGAGTTCGAGTGGGGTTCTCAGTTTTCACTGAGCGTCCTGCTCGAAACGCATAGATCACCATACCACGCTGCGGCGAAGGTGCCCTCAATAAGCGATTGGACTCAGCCATGAGTACAGACCTGACACGATCAGCCATCACACGAATCGCGATCATCGGCATCATTGCTGGAGGAGCAGGCTTCTTCTTCGTAAAGCCGAAAATGACCGCGGCGTCAGACCTGCGTGCTGAAGCAGAACGACGCATCGAGTTCATCCGAGCGGGTGAATCCAATATTGCTCTCCATCAGGAGCAGTTGGAAGAGTTGGTTAGTTCCACGATTGAGTCGCGAAAAGCGATGCTGGAAGATCTGAGCCCGGACGGAGATCTTCAGGACCAGCAGGTCTTTCAGAGGATGGCTGCCGCGCGTGGCCTGACAATCACGCGAGTTGAGCCGCTCCGCGAATCCTCAAATGCAAAGGAGATCGGTGAGTTCGGTGCAAAAGCAGAGATCCTGCAAAAGGAATACCGGATCGAGTGTCGAGGGTCGTTCAGCGGACTCGTACGGTTTATCGAGGATATTCAGCAGAGCAACCGTCATATGAGTGTGTCGAACTTTCGTCTCGTGCCGACGGATGCCAAGCGTATCCGTTGTAGTCTTACGATCAGTATGGTCGAACTGACCGCCTATCCAGAAGTGCTCGATAAAGCTTTCAATCCTAGTGCGTTGTCCGTTGGTACTGATCTCATGAACGGGGGAGAACAATGAGCAGCTCAAGCTCGAACAAAGTCGCATATTTCGCTGCGGTAACCGTTCCGTCTCTATGCGTCCTCGGATCGCAAGTGATTGGCGATGCCCCGCGTTCTGTTCAGGCCCATGACGAGGTCGCGTTCTTGATCCCCGCGCAGATGTTTTCAGTTGCATCGGTTGGATCAGAGATCGAGGCATTCACTGAAAAGAGCATCACATCGCCGTTCTACTTTGATGAGATCGAACCCTACATGGAAGAGGTTCAAGTCGTTGATACATTCGTGCCTCGCGCACGACCAGCGACACCGGAATCATTGCCCGCTGTTCGTGTGACATCGATCCTTCCGCATCCAAAGAACCCGCTCGCGATCATCGACGGCAAACCGCGCCGAGTTGGCGACACGCTCGACTCTGGTTGGACTGTCATGAGCATCAATGGCAAAGATTTTTCAGTCTCGCTCCGTCATACGACGGGTAAAGAAATCCGCGAAGGTTTAAACAAAAACTGATACAGATCTAGGCAGCCCAGGTCGGGGTACTCTTCGTCTCGCCTGACACGCATCAAGCCGCCCCTGCTCTCGCTGATCATAAAACGAATCTGCAGATCTCTCTGTGATCTTTGCGTAATGGTGTTGTCTAAGCACTGTGGTGTCACCGTGTCACCCCTTACCCTGGCTCCAAGCTGATTCTGGCGTTCGCAGGGCAGTGGGGGAACTCTTTCTCGTAGCGTCTGGAAATGTGCGATTGTATTGCGAGCATTGGCCGATTACGGACTCCACTCGTCCTGAATGGTTGTTCGGCTTATCAGAAACCAACCCCTGAAACAGGTTTGACTGAAAGCCGCCGACGAGCTACTCTAGCTCTACCCACGGCAAAGGCAGTGCTCTGCCAAATACCGCCGAGGGCGTATAGCTCAGTTGGCTAGAGCGCTGCCGTCACATGGCAGAGGTCACTGGTTCGAGTCCAGTTACGCCCACTTTCTTCGAAATACTCAACCCTTTCATTTGTTCCTATCCATTCTGCGTGATCCTCTTGGGGTAAACGCGGCGGTGAGTGGCATACTTTTTCTGGATAGGCGCATCCATTACACAGACCTAGTCTGAATGGGCACATGTCGGTGGGGGGCTGTGGTCGGTCTCGTCCCGCATATGCCGCTTGCGATACGCTACCCCACGGGATGAAGACGCGGCTCAAAGTCGATGACAATCTGCTTTGGCCGCATGCAGATCGATAACAGTCTTGATTCTGGTCTGGAGGTGTCCGTTGCCTCTTGGGGTAAACGGGGGAACTCGCAAATAGGCTGCATGTCATGCTACAATTCGATGTTATCGAAAGCAGGTATGCGTGTCTAAATCTCCTGAGAGTCAACCGTTCCAACGAACTCGACGCGACCACGCGTCCGAGATCGCGGAGGATTATGTCGAGGCTATCGCTGACCTGATTGGCGAGCATGGCCGGTGTCGGGTTCGTGATCTCGCCGAATGTTTCGGTGTGACGCATGTAACTGTTGTTCGTACAGTGCAGCGGCTGGAGCGGGACGGCTTGATCGTGACGGAGCCGTACAAGCCGATTGAGCTCACCCCGCTAGGGGCGCGACTCGCTGAGGAATGCCGCACTCGTCACGATATCGTGTTGCGATTTCTGATCGCGCTCGGGGTTCCTGAGTCAGTCGCGGCCGTCGATACCGAGGGCATCGAGCATCATGTCTCGCCAGAGACTCTCAAGCGTTTCGAAGCGTTTATCGATCACAACAAGCGATAGGACTGGGTCGAGTTTGTGCGTGGCGTTGGCTTGACACAAAATGTAGCGCGTGATACAATAGTGTAGCAATGGCTACAATGGCCTGCGATAGGAGTCTGCATGCATTGGCTAAAACTCATCGGATCCATCCTTGTTGCGTGGTCGATCTTCCTGAACCCGTCGCTTGTTCAGGCGGAAACCAATGAGCAGTATCAAATCGTCGCGACTGTCGGGATGATCGAAGATGTAGCCCGCTCTGTTGCCGGTGAGCGTGCTGAGGTCATCGGGTTGATGGGAGCGGGCGTTGACCCACACCTCTATAAGCCAACCCGCTCGGATATCCGGAGACTGATGGGAGCGGATGTGATTTTCTATAACGGATTACTGCTCGAGGGGAAGATGGCAGACTCATTGATTCGAGCTGCAACAGGCGGTAAGAAGGTGCACGCCGTGACTGAGCTCCTCGATGAACAGTACCTCCTTGAGCCTGAGGAGTTCGAGGGGCTTTATGACCCGCATATCTGGATGGATCCAGATGCGTGGTCTCGTACGATTGATGTCATTCGCGACAAGCTCACAGAGTTTGACGCTGAGGGGGCTGACTCGTACAAGCGGAATGCGGAAGCGTACCGTGCGAGACTTTCGGAACTCGACGCGTATGCCGAGCGGGTCCTTTCGTCCGTGCCTGAATCACAGCGAGTCCTTGTAACTGCTCATGATGCGTTTAACTACTTCGGGCGTCGATTCGGGTACGAGGTTGTGGGAATCCAAGGGCTCTCGACGGAATCCGAGGCGGGAGTCCGTGATATCGAGAATCTCGTTGATCTGCTCGTCTCTCGCAATATCGGAGCGGTCTTTGTCGAATCCACAGTTTCAGATCGCAACATCAAGGCATTGATCGCGGGTGCCAAGGCCCGCGGACATACAGTTGTCGTCGGTGGTGAGTTATTCAGCGACGCGATGGGCAACGCTGGCACATACGAGGGCACCTACATCGGGATGATCGATCACAATGTCACCACGATCGCTCGTGCACTTGGTGGAGAGGCGCCAGAGCGTGGTATGAATGGAAAGCTCCACAAGTGAGCCCCATTGCAGCCCATTCGAACTCGAAGCACTCCAAGCTCTCGGAGTACCCAGAGCACTCTGCAGAGAGCCCGTTGTCAATTCACGCGATGACTGTTGCGTATCACAAAAAGCCAGTTCTATGGGATGTGGACTACGACGCCCCTGCGAATAAGCTCATCGCGATTGTTGGTCCCAACGGCGCAGGCAAAAGCACTTTCATCAAATCCTGTCTGGGGCTCATTCCCAAGGCGTCGGGACTTGTGGAGTTCTGGGGACAGTCTTACCGGAAGGTTCGCTCACGCATCGGGTATGTTCCCCAGCGTGAGAGCGTTGATTGGGACTTCCCTGTATCCGCACTCGATGTGGTGTGCATGGGCCGGTACAGGCGGATCGGCTGGTGCAGGCCAGTGACCCGCAAGCATAAGTTGGCAGCCCTTGATTGCCTTGAACTTGTCGGCATGCGGGACTTTGCGAACAGACAGATCAGTCAGCTCTCGGGGGGGCAGCAGCAGCGTGTATTCCTTGCCCGAGCTCTTGCGCAGCAAGCGGAACTTTATTTCATGGACGAGCCCTTTGCGGGGGTCGATGCCGCGACCGAACGGGCGATCATTCAGGTCCTTCGTGAACTCAAGAACAATGGTAAAACCGTCATCGTTGTTCACCACGATCTGCAAAGTGTCCCGGAGTACTTCGACGAGGTGATTCTTCTAAACATGCGCGTGGTTGCGTCCGGTCCTGTCGGCGAGGTATTCACCGAGAGCAATCTTCATAAGACTTACGGTGGGCGTCTGACCCTCCTCTCCGAGGCCGCCGAAGCAATCGCCCGCACCGAGTCGGGGGGGTGAATCACAGTGCCCCTGCGCATTCCCATCTTGTTCCATGCCAGCACGCAGCACTCCATTCAGGAAGTGACGGATGAATGGCCGCGTATGTCCGAGATCATCGAGACGGTTACATTCCGTGCGGGATACAACACGGGCATGGTGATCGGGGGCACGGCACTCCTCGGGCTTGCTGCAGGAATAATCGGTGTCTTCGCGTTGCTCCGAAAGCGTTCCCTGATGACAGACGCCCTAAGCCACGCAACGCTACCGGGTATTACCCTCGCATTTCTATTCGCAGGAACATTCGGGCTTGAGTCCAAGTCGTTGCCCGTTCTGCTGGTTGGTGCGAGCGTGACTGGGGTTCTCGGTGTGATCTGTGTCCAACTTATCCTTCACCACACTCGACTGAGAGAGGACGCGGCTATTGGGATCGTCCTGAGTGTGTTCTTTGGCGCGGGGATTGTTGGGTTGAGCTACATTCAGGCCAACGCACCAGGTGATTCCGGTGGGTTGAACCACTTTATCTATGGGCAGGCCGCGACGATGAGGGTGGGGGATGTCGTCCTGATGGGCTCCATCGCATTGGTTGCGATTATGGCGACATTACTCTTCATGAAAGAGTTCGCGATCGTTTGTTTTAATGACGCGTTTGCCCGTGTCGACGGCTGGCCAATAGGCCTCATTGACCTGTTCATGATGGCGCTCGTTGTGCTCGTCACCGTAGCCGGGCTGCAGGCAGTCGGGCTTATTCTCGTTGTGTCCATGCTCATCATCCCGCCAGTCGCGGCAAGATTTTGGACTGATCGGCTCTCAGTACTCGTGTTGATCTCTGGGATCATCGGCGCAGCGAGCGGCTATCTTGGCGCGACGGTGTCCGCGCTTTTTCCCCGGAAGCCCGCGGGCGCAGTGATTGTCCTCACCGCGGGGTGTATCTTCGTGCTCAGTATGTTTCTTGCCCCCAAGCGAGGGGTATTCGCACACGCGATCCGTCGTGTGAGTGTCCGGGGTAAGGTAGCGGGGGACCATCTTCTTGAGCATGCATACGAATCCCAGCAATCTACACTCACTTCGGAAGACTTTGCGAACTTCGCCCGCGTGCAGGGATGGTCTCCACTTTTTCAGCGGCTGATCCGATTTGCGTTGTCTAGAGAGAACATGCTCAGCTCGAATACTCGTGGCGAGATCAGAGTCACCGAAGCGGGGCTCATACGCGGGGCACGCGTATCACGCAACCATGCGCTATGGGAACAGTATCTAGTGAGTTATGCTGACATCGCGCCATCACATGTAGACTGGTCTGTGGATATGGTCGAGCATGTCCTTTCTGACGAGCTCATCCATGAGCTCGAAACCGCTCTACGGACTCAAGGGGTCGAGTTTCCTCCCAGCCTGGAAGGGGTGGGTTGATGTATTTCGATCTCGCATTGGACCTGTTTCCCTTACTTGCGGCGGTATTGGCTGCTGTGTGCTGTGGGTTATTGGGAAACTTCCTGTTGTTACGCAAACAGAGCATGATGGGCGACGCGATCTCACATAGCGTTCTTCCGGGTCTAGTGATTGCGTTCCTTATCGCATCGACTCGTTCGCCGTTTGTCATGCTTGTCGGAGCGACTATCGCAGGAGTTGTCACGGTGGTTCTTGTCGAGTTCGTGAAGAGATTCGGCAAGGTTGAACCGGGTGCAGCCATGGGCGTTGTATTCTCGATCCTCTTTGCCTTGGGCGTGTTGCTGATCGAGAAGGCTGCGGTTCGCCATGTAGATCTGGATGCAGAGTGTGTGCTTCACGGCCAACTCGAAACACTTGTCTGGTATAACGCGCCTGCATCTATCTCCGGGCTATGGAGTGTTGAAACTCTCGGCGCTATTCCCCGCCAAATCATCACACTCCTGATTATTCTTACGCTCGCGATCGGCTTTGTGAGCTTGCTGTTTAAAGAACTCCGTCTCGCTTCCTTTGATCCCGCGCTCGCGACAACACTCGGGTTCAACTCGACACTGTTGCACTATCTCCTCATGATTTTCGTAGCAGCGGCAACGGTTGCGAGTTTCGAGGCCGTAGGTTCAATCCTCGTCATCGCGATGCTCATTTGCCCCGGGGCAACAGCTCGATTGCTCACGGATCGACTTCGAACTCAAATCGTGCTTTCTGTGCTCATCGCGCTATTTACAGCCGTGGGAGGATATTTCTCTGCAACCATCATCCCTGGATGGTTCGGTCGAGATACCGTGAATGCCGCGGGTTCGATCACAGTGTTTGCCGGTTTGGTATTGAGTATGACCATTATCCTTTCGCCATCGCACGGTATTCTGTCACGCATGATCCGTCGCATTCGCCTCTCTTCGCGCGTTGCACTCGACGATTTGCTTGCGACTATGTATCGCGCTCATGAGCAAGCCCAAGTGGAGCTGAGTGTCAGTGATATTTCAGGTGCTATTCTGCGTTCAAAGCCGCAGCCGCTGCTCAATCGGGCTGTCAAGAGAGCATTGATTCAACGGCAAAGAGGCATGTATTCATTGACTGAGAAAGGGCAGCGTGTTGCGAGAGGCATCGTCCGTCGCCACCGTCTCTGGGAACACTACCTTGTCGACCAAGCCGGGTTAGCACCCGACCATGTCCATGAAACCGCAGAGCGCCTGGAGCACTTGCCTCCCGTTCCACCGCCTGGGCCGCAGACTGATCCGCAAGGCAAGGTTATTCCTGACGATCCTCAAGACTCCTGAGCTGGTCCCGCACAGACCGGGCAATCGACACCGAGTTCTCCGTATCCGAATGCACACAGAGTAAATCGCACTTGTGTTCTAACACCAGATGTTCCGCTTGATCAGCGGCGGTTGTTGGGTCAGCGATTAGGGCTCCGGGTTCTTCTCGCGATACGAGTTTCCAATCTACACCATACGCACGATCACAGAATCCTTCGGCCCAAACCGGGGCATTGGCCTCACGGAGGGCCCTCACAGCGGGGCATCCAACGGGCATCACGATGAATGCTTTCGGGCAGGTCTCTTCCGTAAGCTTCCAGAACCACACAGCCAACGCTGGATCTTCCGCGAGACTGTGATACAACGCGCCATGAGCTTTCACAAACGAAACAGGTACCCGGCAAGACTCTGCAATACACACCAGTGAACGAAGTTGTTGACTGATCGTTTCTTCAAGATCAGTACGGCTGATCTCCATTGCACGACGCCCGAAGCCATCCCGGTCAGGGTACGATGGATGGGCCCCGATGACTTGATCATTCTGACTCGCAAGATCAATGAGCCGTCGCATCGATTCGGGATCTCCTGCATGCCCGCCGCATGCGATGCTGACTGCATCGACGACATCGAGCAAATCGATCTCGATCTGCCGTCCTCGCGGATCGTTTGCCTCCCCCGTATCGCAGCCGATATAGATTTCACGCATCAATCTGCTTTCCCTTGTGAAACGCGTAATGCTGCGTTGCGATCCACCCACTCAAAACGGAGGCGATCATTCGGTCGAGCCTGTGCAACCCTTGGCATATCGGCCTCGATGACACAGGCGATGACCGGGTACCCGCCAGTTACTGGTCCATCGACACCAAGCACGATGGGGTACCCATCCGAAGGTATTTGAACATATCCAGGCAGCGTGCCCACACTGGCAACACGACCTGGTACATCACCAACCAATTTCGTGCCGCCAAGCCGGATTCCAGCCCTGTTGCTTTGCATTTGCACGACGAAGTCCTCCCCACCGAGTTGCTGGATCTGTCTCTCGTCGAACAGCCCCATATGGTGCCCGGGAACAATCCGGATCTTCCGATCAACTCGTTGCACAATCCCGATCTCGATCGAGTTCATTGACGCCTTGCCTGGTATGCCCACAGGGAGCATAACGCCCGCACGGAGAGACCGCCCAAGACCAGCGTCTGGGGTGGAAACCAACGCGGATCGACTACCCAAGACAGCCTTTGTTGTGAACCCTCCGGCAATACTCAGGTAGGTCCGCATGCCCTCTGTGATCGAACCAACCCGCAAAACGCTACCCCTTGCGGCCTGCACGAGGCGTTGGTGTGATACTGGCATCGAACGCTCGCCAAGAGTCAGCGACGCATCCGGTGCATGTCCACCGCTCAAGCAGATGCACGCATCCCCCTCGAACTGAAACTCACCACCTACGAGTGTCATTTCGATCGAAGCATCGTTCGAGTCATTGCCGAGGATCAAGCTTCCGATCAAGTGTGCCTCCCGATCAAACGCTCCGCCTGTTGGCACGCCCATTTGCTGATATCCCGCTCGGCCAAGGTCTTGCACACTGCTCTGCATTCCCGGATCGATGACTCGCACAGCACTCATTCTGCTGACTTTCTGGAGTTGTACTCATCGTACGGGATTGCATGAAATTGGACCCGATCACCGACGCGGAGCAATGAGCAAGGCGAATCGTCCGATGGATGGAACAATGCAGTCGGGCTCCTTCCGATCAAATGCCATCCTCCGGGCGTCTGGAACGGATAGACAGCGGTAAACCGTTCCGCAATCGCTACGCTCCCAGCCGGGACCTGAGTCCGTGGAGTCTTCCGCCTCGGAAGCTGTAGTCGCTCATCAAGCGATCCCAGGTACCCAAAGCCCGGAGAGAATCCGATCGTTTCCACGATGTAGACCCCCTTTGTGTGGAGATCGATCAACTCCTGGATCGACATCGCGCACGCTTCCGCCACGGCACGGAGATCAGGCGAAACTCGATTGTCGTAGCATACCGGAATGAGATGGTCTCTCGGTGCCCAATCGAGGTCCTCACCCGCGAGCGCGTCCCGTGCTGTTTGCTTGATAAGAGATTCGACCTCATTCTCGATGATAAGCTGAGGTTCAAGTTCGACCAGCACCCCGAGCCCTGCAGGGGCGACCGAACGGGCCTGTTTGCCAAGGCGCCGCCGGAGCAGATCCGCGGCACCACACGACACGCGAGTTCCGTATTGTGAGTCAGGAAACTCCACCCAGATCGAGCGTTCACTCGTCCAGTTGACCAGAAAATCAGGCATTCAAGCTAGGATATGGGGTTGGATGACAGTTGAATCATGAGGGGCTACAAAAACCCGAAATCAGCCCAAAAACGAAGAAAGCCCCGCGTTCACGGGGCTTTTTCAAACACGGGCGGAAGGATTCGAACCCTCAACCTCCTGATCCGTAGTCAGGTGCTCTATCCAATTGAGCTACGCCCGCATTGTTCAGCCGTCAAAGCGGCTATTGAGGGGAAAGAATAAGCATCCTCACCCCAGATGGCAAGTTCTATCGCTCTCTGAGGTTGATTTCTTCAACGAACAGGCAACAATATCTTCCCGCTGGGTTGGATGCCCGGCTTGTGCTTGATACAGGAACAACGATACATGGCTCACTCAAACTCTGCCAAAAAGCGAATCCGCCAGAACATCACCGCTCGTGCCCGCAATCGCTGGCGCATGAAGTCCATGCGTGGTGCGATTAAGGCATTCGATCAGGCAGTGGCTCAAGGAAACGTTGAGGAAGCAACCTCCGCATTCCGCGAAGCGTCCAAAAGCGTTGATCGCACCGCTGCAAAGGGTGTCATCCACAGCAATCAGGCATCCCGCCGCAAGAGTCGCATGAACGCGCGTCTCAAGGCAATGTCGAACAGCTGATCAAGCACACAATCAAATCACACGATACGATATGAACCCGGTCATTGAACCGGGTTTTTCTTCGCATCAGACGACCAGATCAGATACGGCGCATGCCCAAAAAGGGACGAGCACAACCCGTTATCCTTCCGACCCAATCGGTCGGGACGAATCTCCCGCTCGCACGAGGCGGGTACTTCCATATCTCTTCGCGTCCGTGGCACATCCTCCTCTTCCTGCTCCCATTCATCATCTTCTATGAACTCGGATCAACCGGCATCATTGGTGGGGGAGTTTCCGAGACGCTCGAAGCCCAGGATATGCTTGTCCGTTTTTTCGATCTCTTTGGCGTGTTGGGGCTGCATCTCCCGGCGATCGTGCTTGTCGTGACCCTGCTCATACAGCATCTTCTGAGTAAGTCGCGATGGACGATTTATCCGGGCGTCCTTTTGGCGATGATTGCTGAATCGGCGTTTCTCACCGGGCCCCTCGTCGTACTCGCAATCGTGCTTTCGTCACTCGCTCCGGCGGTGATCACCGGGGGGGCTGGACAGAGCATTGAGCTAGCCGCCATCCCAAGCACCTTTGAGGGCATGTACCTGGCGGTGGGTGCGGGGATCTACGAGGAGATGCTGTTCCGTCTTGTGTTGATCACACTGCTGCATTTCGTTGTTACCGATGTCCTCGGCTTCAAACACAAAACAGGGCTCATCTTTGCAGTCGTTCTAGCGGCACTCGCGTTTGCCTGGCACCACGATGCAGTCGCCGCCACCGGAGTGTTGAACTGGAGACTCGGGATTTTCTACACGATCGCGGGGGGCTATTTCGGAGTTCTCTTTCTCGCTCGCGGATTCGGAATCGCGGTCGGTGCCCACCTCATGTACGACCTGCTCGTACTGGTCGTCATGCCGGGTATACAGGCCGAATAGCGAACATCGATGCATTTTTTGCCTGTTGGAAACGGAATCAGATAGAATCTTCCGAGAGTGCGATGACATGGGCGATGCGATGTGGTAGCGTGGAGCCGGAACGAGGTGCCCATGTCTGAGCTCGATTTTGCACTCGACGGGTTGTATGCAGCTGGTTGGTGGCCCACCCAGAGCGATACATGCCTCAAATCTCAAGATCAACGCTGGTATCTTTCGCCGGATGCGGTTCGTGATGAGTTCGGGCGTGCTGGAGTTGATCTGATCGATCGCACCAGTCCGCACGACCGCCATATTACCCTTACCTGGCGGATTCCGGGGCACGGGTGGGAATCTGTGACCGCCCAGACTGATTCAGCGGCATATATCTTGGCGTATACCCATCTGTATTTGGTGACGAAACGCGAAGATCCTGCAACGATCCGCCATTGAACTCTTGGTATCGACTTGACGCATCGAGAGTGCGGGGTAAAATCCCGCCTGATCATTGTTCTGGCCCCATCGTCTAGTCAGGTCCAGGACACCAGGTTTTCATCCTGGTAACGCGGGTTCGAATCCCGCTGGGGTCATTTGCCGGGTATCCGAAAGGGTGCTCGGCATTTTTAACACCTTAATTGTCCCGGCCCCATCGTCTAGCCAGGTCCAGGACACCAGGTTCTCATCCTGGGAACGCGGGTTCAAATCCCGCTGGGGTCATTGATCGGCTCGCGTTACAGCGAGCCGGTTGTTGTTTTGGAGTTCACAAGTCGAGTTCGTCTACCACCTTGCGGATCACATCAAAGTCGAATCCCCGGCGTGCTAGCCTTCCAGAGATCCGTCGCACGCGGACATCACGCTCGTGCCGGTCCGAGATCGATCGTGCCGCCTGCTCGGCGAGCTTGCGTGCGTCGCCCAGCGTGTCGCGATCCTCAAGCATTTCATCGAGTACCCGATCAGAAATCGATTGATTGATCCCCTTCTCACGGAGCTTTCCGGAGAGTAATCGGCGCCCTGCGGGTTTGCGGCTCAGCTGCGATCGCACCACCATGCGTGCGTACTCCTCGTCGTTGAGGATCTCGAGTTCGATCAATCGCTCGATACTCCACTCAATCGCATCCGTTTCGTACTTGTACTCGCGGAGCTTGCGCCGAAGCTCACCGCTGGATTTCGCACGCTTAGTCAGGATCCGAATCGCAGCGCGATACGCGTTCCCCTGGTCCAGCTCCATTCGGAGTGTTTCCGCAAGCTCTTCTGTCCACGCTGTGCCGACTTCGAGCTTGTGCTTCGCTTTGGTCTCAAGCAGTACCCGCCCGACCTGTTGTTTATTTACGCGCAGCGATACACGCACCGGATCGTCCGGACACACGCGGATCGAGGTTATGGAGGCGATCCCATCGAGCGGGATCGGCTCGGGTTCGGGGCGGGGCTTGCGGTATGCACGCGGACTCATGAGATCGTGGTGATCAATGCTTGGAGTTCGGATAGCGCTTTCATATCGCCCGTATTTTTTGCGTGCTCGATGCCATCCTGAATCACCGTGATCGCATCCTCGCGTTGCCCGAGTTCTTTGAGCGAAATGGCCTTGAAGTAGTACGCGTAGCAGTAGTCCGGATCGAGGCGTAACGCTTCATTGAAGCATTCAATCGCCCGCGTATGCTCGTCGAGCTTCGCGCGTTCCTGCCCGATCCCGTAATGCACGAAAGGGTCATTGGGGTCAACAGAGAGCAGCTTCTCGAGTTGTTCGATCGTGGGCATGTCCAATCATACTGCACAAAGAAAAGCGCGTGTATCACACACGCGCAGGAACTTATTTGCGGATAAGGAGATGCGTAAAGCGATTGACTGCTTATTTGGAGTAGTCGAATACGCCTCGCCCGGTTTTATTCCCCAAGCGACCCGCAACGACCAACTGCTTGAGCAGGGGACACGCGCGGTAGCGATCGTTGTTGAGCCCCTCGGCGAGCACATCCATGATGTGCACACAGGTATCGAGCCCGATGAAGTCCGCGAGACGCAGCGGGCCCATGGGGTGGGCCATGCCGAGCTTCATGATCTCGTCGATGTGCTCGGGTTCCGCGACGCCTTCCATCCAGGCGTAGAACGCCTCGTTGATCATCGGCATCAGGATGCGGTTCGAGACAAACCCCGCCCGATCGTTCGCAGGGACCGCGACTTTGCCCATTGCCTCCGCGAGGGCGATGGTCCGTTTGGTGGTTTCCTCGCTTGTCGCAAGCCCGTTGATGACCTCCACGAGCTTCATCACAGGAACCGGGTTGAAGAAGTGCATCCCGATGAATCGGTCAGCAGCGTCACCGACACTCGTTGCGAGCGCAGTGATCGAAATCGACGAAGTATTGGAGGCGAGGATCTGATTCCCAGTGAACTTCTCCGCGAGACCCGCGAAGATCTTTTTCTTGATATCAAGGTCCTCAACGACGGCTTCGATCACAATGTCCGCATCATCGAGCGCGTTCATGTCCGTTGCATAGGTCAGGTTGGCCTTCGCGGAGTTCACATCATCCTCGCTCATGCGCCCTTTCTCGATTGCTCGCGCAAGGAGCTTGTCGTGGAGTCCCTCGCACTTCGCGATCGCGTCTGCAGAAAGGTCGTACACAACGGTCTGGAACCCATTGACCGCGGCGACCTGAGCGATCCCGCCGCCCATCTGACCGCTTCCGATGACGCCGACCTTTTTGATCCCGTGATCCATGACGCTGCTCCTTCAACTCGAGGGTTGGGTGTGTTTCGTGGGTCAAAATCATAGTCGTACCCGCGTGCAGGGTCACCCGAAACACGCGGATCGGGCCAGACTAAGGGTTGGGAAAATGCATCGTTTCTGCATAGAATCTGTACCGCGCCGTGCAGCGCTCATCCAGATCACCCCCGAGGATCAACTCCATGGCCCAGCAGCTCGGCGAAGCGACCAGTGCATTCGAAAAACTTGATCGGTGCGCCGATCTCGATCACCGCCCTCGTGTCCTGCTGGGCAAGATGGGGCTCGACGGTCATGACCGAGGCGTCAAAGTCATCGCTAGGGCGCTGCGCGACTCCGGAGTCCATGTCATCTACTCCGGTCTCTGGCAAACCCCGCAGTCACTCGCAATCTCAGCACGCGATGAGGATGTTGATGTCATCGCGGCGTCGATGATGTCCAACTCGCACCTCGTACTCGGCAAGCACCTCATCGATGGGCTTGCGAATGTTGGTCGCCCCGATATCCCGGTCCTCATGGGAGGCATTCTGCCTCAGGAAGACATCCCCAAGCTCAAGGAGATGGGGGTTCGCCAATGCTTCCCAACTGGAACGGGGCTCATCGACATCGTAAACGCTGTTCGGGATTCCGTGCATGAGCTGGCTCTCAAGGTTGATACGGACCACCCCAGCGCGCAGCTCTCGCGCGATCTCTCACTGATCCACAACGAGAAGCCCATGCGTGATGACGCGACCCGGCGACGCCCGAAACGCGTCATCGGGCTCACCGGATCCCCTGGCGCGGGCAAGAGCACGCTCGTCGCCCAGCTCGCCCGTGAGCATTTCACACGCGCCGAGAAGGACCCGAGCATCGGAAGATGCGCTGTTCTCGCGTTCGATCCCAAGAGCCCGATCACGAACGGCGCTCTGCTCGGTGATCGTCTCCGTGTTGATTTCAATAACATCGGTGAGCATGTCTATTACCACTCACTGGCGATTCGCGGTGAGGACTACCACGGCCTCAACGACGCCATCGAACTCATTGGTGGTGCTTGCTCGGGCAATGACGCCTATGACACGCTCTTTGTCGAGACTGTCGGCGCGGGCCAGAACGAGACCATGATCCGGGACTATGTCGATCACACGGCCGTCGTGCTGACACCTGGAATGGGGGATGCAGTCCAGATGGACAAAGCCGGGATCCTCGAGATTGCGGATATCTTCGTGTGCAACAAAGCCGACCACCCGGGTGAGGATGAGCTTGTACGGGATCTGCGTGACATCGCGGGCAAGACGCCGATCGTCGAGACCGTCGCGACGCACGCCAAAGGCATACCAGAACTCTTCGACACCCTCATGGCAGCGGGATCGTGAACCTGACGGAAGACATCCTTTCTGCTTCCAATCGACTTGCAGAGCAACTGAACGCGAACCACGCATCCGTGACAACCGTGGAGAGTTGCACGGGCGGGCTTGTCAGTGCCGCAATCACCTCTCTCTCTGGGAGTTCCGCATACTACCCCGGTGGTTTCGTAACCTATTCCAACCTACTCAAGCACGAGTTGGTAGGGGTCTCGATCGACACACTCGAACAATACGGTGCGGTGAGTCCGCAGACCGCGATTGAGATGGCGAGGGGCGGGCAAGCTCGCATCGGTGCGGATTTCGCGATCTCAATCACCGGCATCGCCGGTCCAAGCGGAGGGAGCGGCGACAAGCCCGTGGGGACGGTTTGGATATGTGTTTCGGGGCCGCAAAGTCAGACAGACTGCCGAGGATTTCGTTTTTCCGGCGATCGGGATCAGATCCGCTGCCGATCGTGCATCAGTGCGCTGGAGATGGCCATCCAGATGATCGCCGGATCGCCTGATTCGCTTCCGGATGAACACGAACGATTCGACGCATAAACTCCGATATGAACTGTACCGTCAACGGCGAACAACGAGACATCCCCGAGGGAACCACGATCGAGCAACTTATCGCGGAGCTTGGTCTGGAGAATTCGATCTGTGCCGCGGAAGTCGACAAAAAGATCGTCCCCAAACGGGAACGATCTTCATTTGCGATTCAGGACGGCATGTCGATCGAAATCGTCACGCTTGTGGGAGGTGGATGATCGCTGATCAGCTTTCGTCCTCGTCTTCCTGCAGGATCTTCAGCCCATAACGCTCAGAGAGCGATTCGAATGAGAAGGGGTTTGAATCAAAGAACCCTGCATCTCGTAGCTCGGCCGATCCTGCCTGACGCATAGCGGCAGCGGCGTTTGCTCGGAACTGCTCGAGTGTCAACGGGCGAGGTGCGAGCAGGATGGCGAATGCAAACGAGCGAGATTGCGGTAGTGGTTCCGCTACCACGATCGGGTTCTGCTTCAGTTCACTTGGATCCACGAGCGGATCAAGGCCTTCTGCAGCCTCGAGCACCGCGCTTCGGAACGATTCATTGTTCAGGCGTGGGTTCACGCTATTTGCGATCTGTCCACGATCGATTGTGTCTTTTCGAACTAGGATTTGACGCAAAACACTCGGTCGTACAGCGGACTCGTTACTCGTCATCGACATGATCTGGTCGACGACCGGGGCGAGATTGTCGTTCTCGCGGGCAAGTGATGCGAGTTCGTCGCTTTGTGTTTCTATGAGCTCAAATGCCTTGAGTGACTTGTAATCAGCCACTACGCGTTCGCGTCCAACATCACTGATGCCATCCGCGGGGCCCGCATCACGGACATCGAGGACCATCGCGTAGTATCGGTTGCCTTGAGCGTCCGTGGCCGCTTGCTCAACGATCGGGAGCATCTTCTGTACATCGAGATCGATGTTTCCTTCGTACTCCGGAGCGAAAAACTGTGGGAGCAGTCGCGTTTGGATCTGGTTTGACCCAACCCGATACCACGAGAACCCGATGCCAGGCAAGGCGAGAATGTCGTTTGAACTCAGCCAGCGATCACCGATCAGGGAGACTTGGATCGTGGGCATTGAGAAACCGAACTGCTCACTCAGGCGTTCAGTCACGGATTCTGCAACAGCATCGAGTTGAGGTGCTTGGGAAGCCCAGTCATCGGGCAGCTGGGTTTTACCGTTCACCTTGTTGAAGCTGTTCGTTTTCGCGAGTATCTGTGCACGGATGAGTCGATCCGCCTCAATCATCATTGAGGTCGCCTGCTCCTCGCGGTACTGCTGCTCGATTCTGGTCCGTTCTGCGGCAAAGTCGCCTGGGTAGGTGTCACGATCTCGTTTCCAGATCTTCTGAATTTCTACTCGGTCGATTTCAACAGCATCCATGAAGTCCTGCTTGTTGAGTGCGATCCATCCAAGCTTGATGCGGGTGGGCATGGTGTAGCCGATTCCGAACTCGTTCTCGGTGCTTTGCTCACTGCTAAATCTTTGAAAGAATGCTTGCAACTCAGATTCGCTCGGGTCTTCGATGGAGTCCGCGATCAGGTTCGAATCAATCACAACGGCATTGACAGCGACCGCGTCATACAGGTTTTTCGTTGCATCGATGGCCTGGATATCGCTGAACGATGGGGTCCCGTACACGGAGTTGACGAGGCGGTACATGCCTCGCGCTTCCGCGAGGGTTCGATACACATCCTCCATGGAACCGCTCATGCTCGAGGCGGCCGCGTTCGCGTTGCGGTTGATCATCACCACGATTTGTTGCTTGTAGTTTGAAGCCTGTGTCTGTATCGCTTCGGATGTAAAGGGGATTGTGCCTTGGCGTGCCTCGTTAGTTGCCATAAGCAGAGCTTCCTGCTCTGCGATTTGGTCGATCCAGGATGCCCCGTCGCCAATCTCGCCGACTAGGCCGGCCCGCTTTGCCATATCTGCGAACATCAGCCAATGCAGGGCAGCGGTGCGCTCGCTTTCGCTGTCAAGACCCAGTCCGCCCAGGCTCATTGGCTGGAGAGCGCGTGGGTTTGAGCGTGCCAAAAGAGTCACCGCAGCTTGTGCGCGAATAATCTCGCCTCGGGTAAAGACGGTGCCGTCATCCAGCGAAGCGACTTTCGCCTTCAGCGGCGAAGGCGCGAGTCGTTCGAGCACCGGTTGGAGCAGGAAGACAACCATGAGCAATGATCCACCAATTACGAGGATCACCATCTGGTACTTGCGAATGAACTTGAGCATATGAAACCAATCTCAAACGAGTGCGATGGGATGAAAGAAATCCTCGGGCTTTGGACCCGAGGATTCGCTTGGCTCATCCTCGGCGTCTGATCATGCCGGACGCGAGGGTTGAAATGTCGATTAGCGGTAGAATTCGATGATGAGGTTTGTGTTCACATCGAACGGGATCTGATCCGTGGTCGGGAGTGCCGCGACCTTGGAGCTCAGTTCGCTGGGGTTGAATGCGATCCAACCTGGAACCTCGTGGCCGCCGAGCGATTCCATGTTCTCGCGTGCGACCTTCTGGATCTTGGTCTTGAGCGTGATGGTGTCACCGACCTTGAGGCGGTAGGAAGGGATGTCGACCTTCTTGCCGTTCACAAGGACATGCCCGTGACCGACCATCTGGCGAGCAGCCCAGATCGTGCGGGCGACGCCCATACGACGGATGACATTGTCGAGACGGAGCTCGAGGAGCTGCATGAGGATGTCACCCGAGTTGCCCGGACGACGCTTTGCTTCGTCCACAGTCAGGCGGAACTGCTTCTCGAGGATGTTGTAGTGGTAGCGGAGCTTCTGCTTCTCCTGCAGGCGAATGCCGTAGTCACGCAGACGACGCCCGCGGTAACCGTGCATCCCGGGAGGGGTGAGCTGACGCTTGGAGGTGTGCTTGGGGATGTCCGCGATCGGGACACCAACGCGGCGTGAGAGACGGACCTTGGGTCCTGTGTAAGTCGCCATATCGGCTTCCTTTCTACCGTCCGCAGGGCGGGAGTTCTTGTCCGCCTGCGGTGCTGCGAGGTTGTTCGCAGCGACCATGCCGGGTGGCCGAGTCTTCGGTCCGGCGTGAATGGCCCGGGCACAATGCCTGGGGAGAGTTGATTGAAGGTCCCAAACAGGGTCAGGTCAAGTCTGCATGGTCTTGATTCGACCCAATGTTCGAGCCCGGTTCGGGTTACTCGGCGAGCGGATCCGGACGGTAGAGCTTGACTCCCAGCGCCCAGTTCTTTTCTGTGAAGTTGCCGCCCAGCGAGACCGCGTTTTCCCGATCCGGTCGAGCCGCGGAGAGCGCCATGACGGTCTTTGCGTCGAGGTTGTCGATCAATGACACCAGAACGGCTTCCGGCGAGGACGGCATCTTCGCGGACCCGTACTCGGGCTTCTCATGGTGCGAGATGATGATGTGCTGAAGAATCGTGAGGGCGCCTGCAGGCATCCGGGTCCCGGTTTCCCGCATCATCTGCTGGGCCTTGTCGTGGAGCATGATCGCCCCCTCAACCAGGTGCCCGATCAGTTCGCCGCGATCGGAGTACCCGAACCCACGATCGAAGTAGAGCTCACGGGTCTTCCCGAGATCGTGGAGGAATAGTCCCATGAGCACGATATCGCGATTGACCTTGGGGTAGATCGGGCAAATCACATCCGTGAGCTGCATCAGGGTGAGGGTGTGCTCAAGGAGGCCGCCGAGGTATGCGTGGTGCAAACGAACAGCGGCGGGTGCCGTGCGGAAGCCGTCCATAAGGAACTCGTCCGCAAGGTATGTTTCGGCAAGTGCTTTCATGGCGGGGTGCTCAAGGGTGTCGAGGAGCTGCTTGACCTGCTCGAACATCTCAGCCGGGTCTCGATCCGAGGCGGGGAGGATCTCGCGGAGTTCTTCCGGAGTCGGCTCATGCGGATCGATCCTGTGGATGATGATCTGGAGTTCACCCTGGTACGCCTGGGTCTCGCCTTCGACCCAAACGAACCCATCTGTGGGCAGGCGCCGGAAGGTGCTCTCCTCGATCGACCACATGCGACCTGCGGCCTGTCCAGAGGAATCACCGAGCAAGCATCGGAGATAGGGTTTGCCTTTCTGGGTCGTCCCGAGCTGGGCGTTGGCGATCGAATAGATCCCGTCGAGTCGCTCGGAAGGCTTCATCTCGGAGATTGTGCGGCGTGCGGTGTTGGTGCTCATGCAGACAGCATAGATATCCCGCCTCCCGATCTCCATTTCACGCGAGCGTGAACCCGATCGGGTACACTTGTTTCTCGATTGCAGGAAGGACTCATGCATATGCCCCATCGCATTCAGAGCACCATTCGGCGCGGTGTTTGTCTAACACTGATCGCGGGGACCTGCCTGAGCGTGATGAGTCCTGCCGTGCAAGCAGTGGAAACATCCATCTCTGGTGTTCAACCGGAAACGGGGATGAGTTTCGATTCCATCAGTTTCGCGATCAATCCCGTTCGGGGTGTTATCGATGCCAAGGCCCGGGCAGGCTGGATATGGCGAGAGGGCTCGACGCATCGGCTCCAACTCGTCGGTGATGTCGAAGTCATCCTCGCCGACAGCTATTTCAATGCCCGATCCGCGAGTTTGTGGCTTCGCAAGGTTGGGGAGAATGAGGGACGCGATCAGTACCAGGTCTACGCCGTCTTAGAAGACATGCGATCCGCTGATGGCACGATCACAATGCAGGCGCAGCGTCTGCCCGTGCGTGGCGTGATCGAACTCGATCGATCGATTTCGATCGGGCTCGATGCTCGGTTCGACCAGCCACCCAAACGAAAGACCGATGCGGCGGGGTATCTTGAGCAGGCTGAGCTTGTTTTCGCACAACGCGTGCTCGGGTTGGGTGAGAAGCAGATGGCGGAACGCCCACCGCGCCCTTGGTCAAGCCCAAACGAAACGGCGCAACCCTCGGGGGGAGAGGGTGAGCCCGGAATCGAACCCGCGATTGTTCAGAATCCGACCGCGCCAGTACCGAACGGACCGGTATTCGATAACGACGGGATCTTCTCGATTTCCATCGGGGGCAATGTCATTGTCGATGGCGTTCAGGGCGGGACACAATCCATCATCACCGCGGACGGCGGGGTGAAGGTTCAGTATCAATCACCGTCGTCGCGCCGGTGGGTGGACTTCAGCGCTGAGCGTATCGTGATATACACCCGAGGCGATGAGCCGGTCTCGGGTGTCACGCAACTCAACACCGGTCAGATCGAGGGGATTTACCTTGAGGGGGGCGTGTTCGCGGGAGATGACCAATGGTCCGTGCGATCACCTCGCATGTACCTCGATGTCGCGAATAACAAGGCGTTGATGCTTGATACCGTCTTCTGGACGACGGACCGCCAGAGCGCGATGCCGTTGTATGTTCGAGCCGAGAGCGTCCGCCAGACCGCCCGCGATGAGTTCCTGGCGAAGAACGCGACGATCTCAAATACCGCATTCTTTGAGCCCGATGTCACGATCGGGATCAAAGATATCAAGGTGACACTCGGGCAATCGACGATCGCGCAACGCGAGGTCGATCCGAGGCCAGATGTTGAAGTCGAAGCGAAGAATGTGGTTCTCAAAGCTGGCCCTATTCCGCTTCTTTGGCTCCCCGGTTTTAAGGGTGATCCTGGCGATTTTCCGCTCCGGCAGGTCCGTATCGGGGATTCCAATCGCTCGGGTTTCGCGCTCAGGACGCGATGGAATGCGTTGTCACTACTGAAAATCGATGCTCCTCCCGGAGTGGATGTTGATCTTGATCTCGATTTCTACTCGGAACGGGGGATAGCTCTCGGTGTCGAGTCCACATGGAACACGGAGAGACACAAGGGCGGATTGTTCTCATATCTTCTTCCTGATGATTCGGGCACAGATATCACAGCGACTGGGCGTCGTCTCGGGCGCGATGGCGAGACGCGAGGCATGTTCGCGTTCCATGATTTGTGGAGGGTCACGAATCAGTGGACCCTTATTTCAGAGTTCAGTTATATCTCTGACGAGGCGTTTGTGCCGGCGTTCTTCGATGAGCTCGCGCGGACTCAGGAAGCGTTTCGCAATCGGCTTGTGCTTGAGCGATTGAGCGATGATGCCCAGTTCTCGATCGAGATGAGCACCACGACGAACGATTTCATCGTCCCCGAGCATCAGCTTCAATCCCCTGGTTACAGCGTTTACAAAACACCCGAAGCAAGGTTCGTCACGCTCGGGCGCGATCTGCTACCGGATATCAAGCCGGGACTTCTGACTTACTCGTTTGAGGCACGCGCGGGTGTGATGCGCCTTGCGTTCTCCGAGGTTGATGCGCAGGAGTACGGGTTTGTTACGAATTCACTCGCTGACGATGCGTTCGGTACGACGGCCACCCAATCGCTCGGGGATATATTCCGCGCCTCGGGGCTCGACGAGGGCGCTGTCACCCGACTCGACACTCGCCACGAACTGAGCTCACGCCTGGATCTTGGACCGATCCGCATCAACCCGTTCATCGTGGGACGCGCAACAGCATATGACGATGACTTCGCGAGCTACTCCCCTTCACAAACAGACGAGGTCCGGTATTGGGGAGCCGCGGGCGTGACCTTCTCCACCACGATCAGTAAGGTCGATGATTCCGTTGAGAGTCGGCTTCTCGATCTGCACCGGATCCGCCACATCATCGAGCCCTCGATTACGATCTGGGGAAGCGACTCAAACTTCGATCGTGGGGATGTTCCGATCTACGACGACGATGTCGAGGACCTGCTCGTCGGTTCAGCGTTCCGTGCCGCGATCGATCAGACCTGGCAGACCAAACGCGGCGGCGTCGGGCGTTGGCGCGATGTTGATCTCGTCAAACTCCGCACGGAATATGTCCATGCAGACGACAATCAGGGCAACGACCCGATCCCTGAGTACTTCTCGTCGCGTCCTGAACTCTCGAACGCGGGGGAGATATTCGGTGCGAGCATGGTGATCCAGCCAACGGATGCGTTCGCGATCGCGGGTGAGTGGATTTACGATCTGGATACCAATCGAACCGCGCGTTCAAGCGTCGGAATGATCCTTGAGAACCGCCCCGGATTCACGACAACGATCGAATATCGTGAGGTAGAACCCATCGATGGCACCTTCCTGACTCTGGGGGCCGGGTATCGGATGAGCGACAAGTACGCGATCTACTTGAACGGTAACTACAACTTCCGTCTCGATGATTTCCAGACTTTCAACACGCAAATCCTCCGCCGTTTCCAGGTGGGTTCCCTCGGCGCGACGATCCAGTATGACAATATCCGAGGCGAAACGAGCATCGGCTTCATATTCCGTCCACTCGGCGCGAGCAATGATCTTCCGATCGACCAGTCTTGGGGTGGTTGAGAGTCAGAACCGTAATCAGTTTGGCTTGAACATATTGAGTTGTGCCTTTGTGGCAACTTCGCAGGCGACGGGGTGGTCGATATCCACGCGGTAGCTGCCTGAGAAACAAGCTGTGCAATATTGCTCGGGTGCGTGATTCATCACGGAGAGCATCCCGTCGAGACTCAGGAAGTGCAGTGAATCGACTCCGAGGAAAGCGCGGATGTCTTCGACCGAGCGATTGTGAGCAATGAGTTGTTCTCGATCGGCGAAGTCGACCCCGAAGAAACAAGGATGCTTGATCGGAGGGCACGAGATCCGTAGGTGGATCTCCTTCGCACCCGCCTCGCGGAGTTGATTCATTTTCTCACGGGTTGTGGTGCCCCTTACGATCGAGTCATCCACGATAATGACGCGTTTGTCCCGGACGATGTCAGAGATGACATTGAGTTTCAGACGCACCGCGGCGGAGCGTTCTTCCTGCGTGGGTTTGATAAAGGTACGCCCAACATACCGGTTTGGAACGATCCCCTCGCGGTAGGGGATACCGGATTCAATCGCGTACCCGTTCGCGGCACTCCGGCCCGAGTCGGGCATCGGCATGACATAATCGGCCTCGACGGGCGCTTCGCGGGAGAGTTCTGCGCCCATTCTTTCGCGAGAGATCTGCACATTCTGGCCAAAGACATTCGAAGCTGGGTTCGCGAAGTACACATGCTCAAACACGCACTGTGCGAGGGGGGCGGAGGGGGCCGCATATCGCCGGGAGTGAACGCCATTCTGATCGAGTGTGACGATTTCGCCGGGCTCAACCTCGCGGATAAATCTTGCACCGGCAACATCGAGAGCAACGGTCTCTGACGCAACCATCGGTTTGCCGCTTGGGAGTTCACCGAGCACAAGCGGGCGCCAGCCCCAGGGGTCGCGTGCTGCTTCGATTCGGTCTGGAAAGAGGATCACAACGGAAAATGCCCCGAGCAGATTTCGGAGTGTCGAGGCGACTGGATCGGGCGTATCCCGTTGCTCGGGGGAAGCGAGCAGGTGCACGATGATCTCAGAGTCTGAGGTCGTATGAAACAGTCGGCCCGCAGCGGACAGGACCTGACGCCACGCCATCCCGTTCACAAGGTTGCCGTTATGAGCAAGGGCGACCGGGCCGTCGAAGGTTGTTTCGACGAGCGGCTGCGCATTCAGTGCCGCGGTGCCGCCGGATGTGGAGTATCGGTTGTGACCGATGACACCCCGGATGCCCCCGTTGTCCAGAGCTGAGTTGTAATGCTTTTCAAGTTTTTCAATCGCCAGTTCGTCAAAGACTTCAACGACGAGCCCCTTGCCCAGATGTGACTCGATTTCACTCCCGTTGCAGACTGCGAGACCCGCGGCTTCCTGTCCGCGGTGCTGCTGTGCGTACATGCCGAGATACGCCTTGCGGACAGCACCTGGATCATTCCATATCCCGATGACCCCGCATTTTTCACGCGGTTGATCGTTTGTATCCGCGAGCGCAGCAAGGGGTTGAGGTGGTCTGGGGTTCGACAGCACGGGCAGCGAGAGTCGCTCGGGCATCAGCGAAAACTCCGGGTAAGCGGGGGAGCGGGGTGGCGGTCCACTAGTTTAGCGCATGCGAATGAATCGACCTAGAGCACGAGCAGTTTTTCAACGCGTGGGCATAATCCCGCATCTGCGGCTCTAGTAAGGAAGAGTTCGATCGCTTCGCGTCCACGGCTCCCCATGTCGAGGGTTAATCCGGAGACATACATCTCGAGATACCGATCCACGAGTTGCGGATCGTCCCATTCTGTCCGATCACCCTTGTTGAGCTGAAGATACATCCTGGATGCTTCACCCATCTCCACGCAGCACCGCACAGACTCGTTGAGTACCCGAGCGAGTTCCGAGCATGTACCTTTTCCGAATCGTTCATCGAGATCGGTTCGAATGACATTGAGACCCAGTGGGAGGGGCTTGCCGGTCTGAGTATTCCACCACTTGCCCATATCTCCGATTTCGCGAAGCTGCATCTCCCCGAAGGTGAGTTGAGCTTCGTGGATAAGCAGCCCCGCGTCAGCCTCGCCGCGTGCGACAGCTCCGGGGATCTCCGAGAAAAGCATTTCTTTGGTTTCGATCTCGCCAGCAGCCATCCGTAGTGTCATGTATGCAGAGGTATTTACACCGGGAATCGCGATCACACCGCCAAAGGATCTGAGATCATCGATCGACTTGAGCTCCGAGTCTTCGCGTGCAACAAGTCGCGGCCCGTAGTTTTCACCGAAAGAGCCGCCCGCTTTGGTGATCGTGTACCGATCTGCGATATTTGGGTACGCGGCACATGAGATCGCAGTGATGTCGTAGGCGTTCGTGCTGTCATTGCTGACAACGAGTTTATTGAGTTCCTCGACATCGCGTGCGACAAGATTGAACCTGAACATTCCCGTATCGACCTGAGGACGCCCCAGACCACCTTCGATCGGGGTTCCATCGGGGTGGCGTACACCAACGAGTGGCCACCACATCACGAGATCATCCGAGTCGGGCGAATGGGCAAGATTGAGTTCGATCAGGTCTGTCTGCATTGGAGTTCTCATCTGGTTTCAGGTTCAATAACGCGGCACGCTCGGATCGATCCGCAAGGACCACCACTCGATCCCACCCGCGACGGAGCGAGTCCCCGTGAGTCCCTGCTGATGCAGGAACAGCGTCGCTTTGAGGGAGCGGCGTCCAGTGTGACAGATCAGCGCGATGGTGGTGTCTTCGTCCGCATCGATCTCGTTGATCCGGGCGGGAAGGTCACCCATGGGGATATGGATCGCGCCCTCGATCGAACATATGTCGAGTTCCTCGGGTTCGCGGATGTCGACGAGAACAAAGTTGTCCTTATTCGCGGTATGCTGCTCGGCAGTGTCGGGGACACTGATCTCCAGCCCGTCCTGGAAATGCCAGCGAGGTGGGTTCTCAAACTCCTGAAACTTCTCAAGGTCACTCATCCGTAGTCTCCAATGATTCTTTTGCGGGATGCCCGTACGACCACCCGGTGCCGTGTGTGCGTTTGTACGGGAATGGGGAAATCATGTCCTCAAACAACTCGCCTCGGGTCAGTAGGTAGAAAAACGAGTAATCACTCCCGATCGAACTCCGCCCGTACTCTCTCAGTGTGTACCAGAGATCGGGCGTGTAACCGTGTGCCTGTGGATCGAGCGCGTCCGAAGCCGTGGGGAACCGCCCGTACACTCGTGCCGGAGAGTTTGGACGATTCGCGGGGAATAACCGGAGCATGTGTCCGTGGACAACCCCGTCGAAATGCGCAACAAAGGGCGTGGGCGACCACGCAGAACGATCAGTCACCTTCGATACAAAGAGCCGGGGATCCTGGTTGCCGGCAATGCATGAATCCACATCAATGAAGATCGCTGGTGATCGATAGGCCCCGCCGAGGGTCAACCGACTGTTCTTTTCATAGACACATCCCGGCACGGCTGAGCATGTGAGAAGCAGAAGTAAGAGCAGGAGCGGTTGCATCCGGGAATCATACGCACAAGACCCGATCTTCTGCGTATGATTCTCATCACGGAAGACCAATCAGATGGCGAAGAACAAGAAGAAATCCAAGCAGGGACCGCCCAGTTTCAATAACCGAAGGGCGTTGTACGACTACTTCATCGAGGACACCCTCGAGGTTGGGATTGTCTTGTCCGGGTCCGAAGTGAAGGCCATCCGTGATGGAAGCTGTTCGCTCAAGGAGGGATTCATTACGGTGGATCTTGAGCCTCCCCGCCTCATCCTACATCAGGTCGATATCGGCCCGTATCAACCGGCAGGAGCCCTGAATCACCGACCGAAGCAAGATCGGATGCTGCTGGCAAAGAAGCGAGAGATTATTAAGCTCGCGCGACAGGTCGATCAGAAGGGCGTGACGCTTGTGCCTTTGGAACTCTACTTTTCGCACGGGCTCGCGAAGGTCAAGCTGGCCGTGGCGAGAGGTAAAGCCCAGCATGATAAACGCAAAGCGATCGCTGAACGCGAGAGCAAGCGAGAGTTGCAGCGGGCGATGTCCAAGTTCGTCCGCTGAGTTTCGGTACGAAAAAAGCCGCGTGCTGGACGCGGCTCTCGTAGTTCATACACAGATCAGGTCAGATCCCGACGGCCTTTGAGTTTTGTGCCATGCTGATTTTGAGGCGGGCACGCTCTTTTGCACGGGTGATCTGCTCGACTGCCTCGAGCTTGTTGGGTGCGTCATCGGGAACCACGCGGGCTTCAGCTTCCGCGAGCTCTGCCTTCGCTTCCGATTCGATGATCGCTTCTGCAGCGATCGCACGCTCGGCAAGGATGACGAGCTCATTGTGTCCCATCTCGAGGAACCCGTCTTCAACGAGGTACTCACGCGAGCCCGAACCCGCTTCGGCGGGGAAATCGAGGCGGAGTTTGCCCATTCCCAGTCGCGAAACAAGCGGCGAACCGCCATGCTGGAAACCGATGAGCCCGTCCCAAGCGGGGACAGACGCGTAGGTGACCTGCTCATTGAGCAGTTCTTCCGAGGGGGTGACGAGTCGGCAGGTGATGGTGTTGTCAGCCACTTCGAGGTCCTTCACAATCCGCCCCATTTGGGGGCATATCAACAGGGCAGCCCGCTCGGGCTCCCGTATT
Organism: Phycisphaerales bacterium; assembly: GCA_965216865.1. Classification (GTDB taxonomy): domain Bacteria; phylum Planctomycetota; class Phycisphaerae; order Phycisphaerales; family UBA1924; genus UBA1924. The sequence goes on along the minus strand of OZ244206.1, from coordinate 26,648 downwards.
CTGGGCCACAATCATAGACCCCCAATACCCCGCGATCAGGGCTCGTGAGGCCCTTTCAGGTGGGTTTCGATACGGGCGAGCATGTCTCGCATCTCACGCAAGAGTTCAACCTGCTCACTGTTTGTCTGGGGCGCGGGATCGCTCGGGGCAATTCGCGGCGATGAACCTGTATCACGATCATGCAACCGATCCCGCTGGGCAAGAACCTCCTTGCGGAAACCGATCGTATCGACGATCCCGATGATATTGACGAGGGCACCACCCGCGCCGCTTGATTGACCAGCGGTCTCCACTTTGAACCCGTGCAGGTCAAAGTATCGCATGACAGGGCCTTGGAACATCTGTAGGTCGGTGATCTTTTCCAGCGGAATCGTGGATTCTGTCTTGTTCCAGATCCCCTTCTTGATGTCCAGTGTGCGTTCCGTGAGGGTGCAAGACATGTTTGCGAGGTATCGATCGACGAAGAAACTCGCGATGATGTAGTACAGGATCGCCACCGGGATCGTCACGATGAGGCATGTAAACAGGATCACCGGGGCCATCAACCAGTATTTTTTGACATTGGTATTGAACTCGGCTTCCCACAGGACTTTGTGATCACTCATGGCGTAGGTTCCTCTCAGAGATTTGACTCAATATACCCGATCTGCTTTTTCGACGCAGATCGCATACGCTGATCCATGCCCGCTCGACAGGGAACCACCATTCTGATGCTCATCGTCGCGTGCGCGATCGTGGTCGTTCTTCGGCTCATGATCGGTACGGGTGGGTGGGGGATCGCGGACGATCCGGCGGTCCATCAACTCCGACTGGATCGGGTGTTCATTGGCTCGATCGTGGGCGCGTCGCTCGGCTTAAGTGGAGCGCTGCTCCAGTCTCTACTCCGCAATCCGCTCGCGGCACCCGATCTCATGGGCTTGTCGGCGGGGGCTGGATTCGCGGTGACCTTGAGGACCTGGCAGGTTGGCTCGCTGCTCGGTGCCAGTGCCGCGGCGTTCCCTGCGCTGCTGGGGGCGATGGGAGTGTTGTTTTTCGTGTGGTTCCTGAGCCAACGGCGTGGAATCATCGACCCGATCACCATGATTCTCGTCGGTGTGATCGTCTCGGTCATTCTGGGGGCCGCGACAATGCTTGTTGTGTCCATGATGCCTGATCGCGGTTTTTCTGTATCACGCTGGATGATGGGGACTCTCCGAGAGCAGGTTGATGCTCCCACCCTCGCTGTGTGTGCAGCCATTCTCGTCGGCGTGGTGGGATGGTCACTCAGCGCTGCTCGTTCGTTCGATGTCATGGCGCTCGGTGAGGACGAGGCGAAGTCCGTTGGCGTATCCGTTGCGGTCGTTCGTGCGGGACAGTTCATCGGCGCAGGGCTGCTTACGGCGATCTCGATCGTCCTCGCGGGGCCGATCGGATTCGTAGGGCTCGTATGTCCGCACCTTGTGCGATTGCTTGCTGGGCCCGGGCATCGTACTCTTGTGCTCGGGTCCGCTCTGGCTGGTATTGCGCTGGTCATTGGTGCGGACACGCTCGTGCGCGCGATTCCGACGGATGCGGGGCGCATCCCGATCGGGGTGATCACTTCATTGATCGGCGGGCCGGTGTTCCTCGTGATGCTCTTGCGGATGCGTCGATGAAACTCACGCGTTGAAGTATCTTGCGCTTGGGTGATGGGCGATGATCGCGCTCGTGGATTGCTCCGGATCAATCTGGTGATTCTCGGTAAGGTGGCACCCGATCCGAGTCGGGTCGAGCAAACGCCAGAGTATCTCATGATCGCTCATGTTGGGGCACGCTGGATACCCGAATGAGTAGCGAGATCCCCGGTAGCCCTGTTTGAATAGTTCCGGGATGTCATGCGAATCTTCATGACCGAACCCGAGTTCGGTGCGAATCCGCTTGTGCCAGAACTCAGCAAGCGCTTCAGCGGTTTCAACCCCGAGCCCGTGCCAGAATAGGTACTCCTGGTACTGGTCCTGCTCGAAGAGTTCTTTGGTGTACTCGCTGATGCGCTCGCCCATCGAGACGCACATCATGCCGATGACATCGCGATGCCCGAGCGATGAGCACTCCTGTTCATCTCGGTAGAAATCGGAGATACACAGGTGCTTGTTGCTCTGCTGGCGAGGGAATGAGAACCGCTCGATCTCGCGATCGTGGTCCTTGGGGTCGTAAACGAGCAGGTCATTGCCAGAGGACGAGCATGGGAAATACCCGTACACCAGTTTCGGACGAAGGATGTCCTCATGTAGGCACCGCTCAGTCATCTCTTTGAACTTGGGGCGTGCATTATCATTGAGCAATCGCTCGTACTCTTGTTTTGATCTGTTCCCGCGTTTGAGTTGCCATTGAATCGAGAACAGGGCCGTCGGATTGATGTAGGCGAATATGTCGCGCAAGTTCAGTTGATCCACAACCGTCGTTCCCCAGAAGGGCGGTGTAGGCACTTGGTTATCGCGAGGAATCTCGGATCGCGTGAGTGTGGCGGTCGATGAGATTGAACTCGGCACACTCTCTGCCTGACGCTCAGCATGCTTTGCGACGGATGCCTTGCGATTTGATTGGCGCTCCGCCGCGGCTTCAAGGAGTGTTTTCGTGTTCCCCGTCGCGACCGCGTCCATCGTGGATAGTCCATCAAATGCATCCTTCGCGTACAGAAGATCACCGTCGTACACGCTTCGAAGATGCCCCTCTGCGTAGGAACGCGTGAGGGCGGCCCCGCCCAGGATAACAGGGACCTTGACCCCCTTCTCGTTGAGCTCACGAAGGTTGTCTTCCATCACATTCACAGACTTTACCAGCAGCCCTGACAATCCGATCGCATCCGCCTTGGTCTCGTCATAAGCATGGAGGATTGCAGCGATCGGTTGCTTGATACCTAGGTTGTGTACCGTGTACCCATTGTTCGTGAGAAGGATATCAACGAGGTTTTTTCCGATGTCGTGGACATCGCCCTTGACGGTTGCAAGGACGATCGATCCTTTCGATTGTGTCGATGCTTTATCCATGTGTGGCTCAAGGATCGCGACCGCTTTTTTCATTGTCTGGGCGCTCTGGAGCACAAATGGGAGTTGCATCTGGCCAGACCCGAAGAGCTCGCCGACGATCTTCATCCCTGCGAGCAGATGATCATTGATGATCTGAAGGGGCGCGTATTTCTGGAGTGCCTCGTCGAGTGATTCCTGCAGGTACTCGTTTTCACCATCGATGATGTGTTTCTGGAGCCGTTCCTCGAGTGGCAGGTCTTGAATGGAAACAGAGTTCGATTCTTCGGTCGCGTCCTTGAAGAGTTCGATAAGCTCGTCGAGCGGGTCGAATGACTCGTCCGTGATATCTTCAGGGAGCCCGGTGCCCCCGCTGGATACAGCGCGGCGATCGTAGATCAGGTTCAGCGCCGCCTGCTGCTGATCATCAGGTATCTTATTGAGCGGCGTGATCTTCGATGCGTGGACGATCGCGCTCGTCATCCCGTTCTGTACAAGTTCGTGAAGGAAGACAGCGTTGAGGATCGTTCTTGCAACTGGTTTGAGGCCGAACGATACATTGGAAAGTCCGCAGGTCAGCTGGGTGTCAGGGAAGGCCTTGCTGATCCGTTTCGTGCCTTCCACCAGAGCGTGAGCACTTCGACGATCAGAATCCAACCCCGTCGAGATCGGTAGCACGAGCGGGTCAATGAACAGGTCGGAGATTTGCAGCCCATGCATCTGCGAAGCTCGCTCGATTGCTCGCTTGGTGATCGAAAACTTTCGATCGGCAGTGCGTGCCATCGCTTGCTCGGGGTCTTCGTCGATTGTCCCGATGACGAGTGCCGCACCGTAGCTCTTTGCGAGTTGGCAGAACCGATCAAACTTCTCCTCGCCGTCTTCGAAGTTTGCGGAGTTGATGATGCATTTGCCGCCTGCGGCTTTGAGCCCGGCTTCGATTGTTTCTGGGCTCGTTGAATCGAGCATCAGGGGGGCGTCGGCTTGCTGGACGAGTCTCGAGACTACCTCATGCATATCGCGTGGGCCATCGCGTCCAGCCACATCGACATTGACATCGAGTATGTGCGATCCATCCTTCACCTGGTTCTTTGCAAGCGAGGAGATGCCTTCCCAGTCCTCCGCTTCCAGCAGGCGTTTGAATGCACGTGATCCAGAAGCATTGCATCGCTCACCGACGATCAGGAACGAGGCGTCTTGACGGTATTCAACCGCGGAGTACAACGAAGAGCACGAGGGGATGATCTTTGCGACAGGTCTATCGCCCAACGCTGTGTTCGCGACAAGATCTGTGAGGTAAGCGATGTGCTCGGGTGTTGTGCCGCAGCATCCGCCTACAGCGCTGATCAGTCCCTCACGGATGAACAGCTCCATCGCGTCTTTGAACCCCTGCGAAGTAAGGGGATAGATCGTCTTGCCCTCGACGAGCGTGGGAAGCCCTGCGTTGGGCATCAGGGTGATGTGTCGATCCCATCGCGAGGCGAGCGTTCTCACGGTATTGACCATTTCGACAGGACCAGTCGCGCAGTTCAGACCAATCGAAGCGATCGGAAACGGACGCAGTGCCTCGACCGCGGCTTCAACGGATGACCCAACGAGCATGGTTCCCGTTTGCTCAATCGTAATGGACACAAATATCGGTACCGAGTCGTAGGGGCGTTTCAACTGATCGCACGCCTGCAGAACCCCCGCGATAGCAGCCTTGATCTGGAGTAAATCCTGGCAAGTCTCAAGCAGCACACAATCGACTCCGCCAGTGATGAGCCCGCGTGCAGCATGCGCGTATGAGTCTCGCATCGCATCGAAGCTGATTTGTCCGAGCGTAATCAGCTTCGTGCCAGGCCCGAGCGAACCCGCGACATATCGCGGTTTCTCTGGAGACGAGTATGCTTCGGCGGCTCTTCGAGCGATCTGGGCCGCTGCGTGAGACAGTTCTTCTGCTTTATCTGACAGATCAAACTCGCCAAGCGTGTGAGCGGCGGCACCAAATGTATTTGTCGTGACGACATCAGCGCCAGCTTCGTAGTACCCGCGATGGATTTCCTCGATCACATCCGGACGGGATAAAGAAAGGACGTCGGGGCAGTTTTCGCAGCCCATGTAGTCTGTCTCGATATCCAAGTCATATGCCTGGGTTTGTGTTCCCATGGCGCCATCCCAGATGAGAACACGATCCGCGAGCGATTGAAGCAATGACGAGCGTTTATGGGTCATGAGTGGACTATATCCGAATATCCGAATAAGTGAATCAAATCGCTGTGTGAATATGAAAAAACCAGACCCAAGAGGGTCTGGTTCGAGGAGATGGGATTCTCAGCCAGTCGTACTTACGGGCAACCCGCATTGAACGCAGACAGGAATGCTGACACATCAAAGAAGTTGAAGATGCCGTCGCCGTTGAAGTCGGCCTGCGGATCCATCGCGTTGTAAGCGGTCAGGAATGCCGAAACATCGAAGAAGTCCAGATTGCCGTCACCGTTGAGATCTGCGGGGCAGTTCGCGGGATCTTCGCAGCTGAACTGCGAGACGGTGAACGCGTCTACGGCTGCTTCGACGACTGAGCCGTCTCCGCTATCTTCTGCGATGAATCGGACCAATGTCACAGCGGTCGGTGTGACAAAGTCTGCGACACGGAATGATGCTTCAAACCAGCCGCCACCGGACTGAGCGGTGTTCGGTCCGACCACTTCGAGCGTCGACCAGGAAACGCCAAGGTTATTGCTGATCTCAACAGTGAGCACGTCGGAATCTGGTGCCGCGCCAGCAGTGTTGTCGTACCAGCGAGCATAGGAAATGATCGCTTCCGGCGCGTCCGCGAGGTTGAGTGGGGGGGAGGTCAGGATTGTTGTTTCATCAACATCCGTGTTATCCCCTGGTCCGCCGTTGCCTGTCATGTAGCACGAACCGGAACCGTCGAAATCACTGGGGGCATCGCCACGTGAACCGTCGCCGCCGGGTACGCCGCGTTCCCATCGTCCTTCACCCGCATTGGCGGCATCGCCAGACACGAGCCATCCGAGATCGGATTCAAAGTTATCATTGAGCGCAACGATCAGATCGCCGACGGTTGCGCTGAACGGTGCCGACGCCCCGCCCTCGGGCAGAGTTGAAACGCCGTCAGTCTCGCCTTCGACCGAGATATAGAACTCGAGCGTGTCATCACAGTTCACACTCGGGAGTGTCGCGGTATAGCTGTTGCCACCGTTGTCCACGAGTGAGGTTGAACTGAACGATCCACCGTTGACGGAGGTGAAGAGCAATGCTGTTCCCGGCACCACATCGTCTTCTCTCGGATCGATAGTCACATCAAACGAGGTTGTCACACCGGGATCAACCGAGATCGGTGCATCCGCATCGATCACGGGGCCCATGAATGGCACATCCTGAATGAAGACAGAGACTTGGTAACGCTGAACATTATTCACGCTTGTCGATCCATCAACGATGAAGTACACATCGTCACCGGATGTCGAGTCGATTGAAAGAGACTCAATGCCACCGGTTCCTGTGTCATTGGCAACACCAAGCGTAGCACCGCTCAAGTTAACCGCGGTGATTCGCAGGTTCTGGATGCTGTTGTAGTTGGTGCTAGAGCCGGTGTTGCAGGCCGAAGTCTGTGGGCCTTGATCGTAGGTCGCCGCGTCGGGTGCGATCGCGAACACGATGCGTGCGGGCTCATTGAGTCCGACGCGGAAGTAATCGTCATCTGTGTTATCATCCACGCCGACATTGCTGACAGCTGCGACTCCGCCGATACTGAAGTCCCCCAGGTCGGTCGCTTGGGCGATCGAGTTGTCTGGCTCGTTCACATCACCGTAGTGTCGGATCCCATTGAGGATATCGTCGAGCTGCGGCCCGTCATACGCTGTGGAGATGAATGGCTCCATCAGCTTTGTCTGGTTCGCAGGGCACACATGCAGCATGCCGAGACCGTGCCCGTGCTCGTGCGCTGCGACATTGCGGAAACGGAGCGATTGCGATGATGTGTTGCTGTAGAACGTGTCAAACGCATCAAAGATCATGTCTCCGTCGTTGGGGAAGTTGTTGTACGCGAGGACACCGCCGCTGCCATCGTTCTGATAGTTGAACGCACCGATACGGACATCTCCGCGTACGCCGAGAACGCCCGCGGGACCGTTTGTGTTCGCACCATCATCATTGGGCTCATAGACATAGGTCGTGCCGATGAGCTCTTCCCAGCGGTCGAACACTTGATGAAACAGGTCCTGCCATGTCTGTGTGTTGCCATAGATGCCATCAAGCCATTGGAACATCGCTGAGTTGCCTGATCCAAGCCCGATTCCGAGGTCCGGCACGAAAGTTCCATCTGGCACGAAGGAGTAGGTCAGCGTCGTGGGGGTCCCTTGATTCAACCCGCCTCCGTCCGTTGCCGTGCTTGTCCAGCGCGCGGTCTGCTGGAAACGAACCTGAAACGGGAACTCGATGAGTTGGTTGACTGCGTAGGCGTATTCACGATCGGTGTCAGGTGCAAAGCACATGTGCGGAACATGCTTGCCAGAATCAAGCGTGTCAGCGATTGCGTTCAAGATGTTCCATTGTTCACCTGTCATCCGCGACGCCAGCTCGTCTGAAACGATCAGCTCAAGATACTCATGTGCAGTGATGTTCGGATCAACATCGGGGTTTGCAGGGGCATCATGCGTGCAATCAAGAACATCATGCTCATGCGAACCAATCCCGCCAGCTTTGGCGATCAGTTCCTGATGTTCCTTCGGGAGTTGAAGAAACATCTTGCCAGCGATGTGCTGCATGAAGAGCTCGTCGTGCGACGCGAGCGCGTCCGGGTAGTCGCCTGCCTGCTCAGCACCGAGTGTGCAACCGGCGCTCATGAAGAGCAGGGCGAGTGATATTGATGCGTGCGATTTGGACATAGAGGTCCCTCCTGTATCCCCATTTTCTTGCTCTGGGTGTTGGGTTTTATAAAAGCAACGCGTGCCTGTGAGGCACGCGTGCTGAGTTGTTCGAACAAGAGTCTTACGGGCAGCCCGCGTTGTACTCATTCAGGAATGCCGAGACATCAAAGAAGTTGAATATCCCGTCATCGTTGAAGTCTGCGATCGGGTCCATCGAGTTGTACGCGGAAAGGAACGCGGAGACATCGAAGAAGTCCAGAACTCCATCGCCTGTCAGGTCCGCTGGGCATTCAACCGGCGGGAGTTCCTGGGTGAACGCTGTAACCTGATAGCGCTGAACGTTATTGACATTACTCGCCGCTGAAACGATGAGGTAGTAAGTCCCCGCGGACTCAAGATCGTGCACGAGCGTATCGATCCCGCCCGCGCCCTCGGAGTTCACCGTAGCGAGAGGAACGATGATGTTCTCTGAAGAGTACAGCGCGATCTCAAGGTCCTGCATCGAGTTGTAGTCGACGAGTGTGCCTGTGTTACACGATTGCGTCTGAGGTCCGGTCCGGTACTCTCCTGCTTGGGGGCCCAGCAGGAAAGTCAGCTTCGCACGCTCGGTCAGATCGAGGCGGAAGATATCGATATCGCTGTTGTCATCGATGCTGATGTTTTCGATCGACCAGAAATCTGTTGCATCGAGAGAGCCCATCATGATCGCCTCGGGCAAGTCATTGTTGGGTTCTGTAGGATCGCCATAGTGTCGTTGGCCGTTGAGGATATCATCGAGCTGTGGTCCATCGAACGAGTTGGTTGCAAACGGCTCCATGAGCTTCGTTTGTGTAATCGGGCAAACATGAAGCATGCCAAGGCCGTGCCCATGCTCGTGGGCAATGACATTCCGCAGACCTCGTGAGTTCAGGCTGGTGCTGTTGTAGTAGGTGTCGTATGCATCAAAGATCATGTCGCCGTCATTGGGGAAGTTGTTGTATGCGAGAACCCCGAAGTTGCCGTCATTCGAGAAGTTGAACGCACCAATACGAACATCCCCGCGTGTTCCGATGATCCCGATCGGGCCGTTCGTGTTTGCCCCATCATCGTTGGGCTCGTAGACATAGCTCAGACCGGTGAGCTCACCCCAGCGATCGAAGACCTGGTGGAATAGGTCCTGCCATGTGGCTGTGCTGCTGTAACGGCTGTCGAGCCAAGCGAAAAGAACCGAGTTGCCAGAACCGAGCCCGAGCCCGAGATTCGGGATGAAGGTCCCATCGGGAACAAACGAGTATGTGATTGTTGTGGGATCACCCTGACCCAGCCCGGAGCCGTCTGTCGCGGTGCGGTTCCATCGGCTTGTCTGCTGGAACAAGATCTGGAATGGGAACTCAATCAACTGATTGATCGCGTATGCGTACTCAGGATCGGTTCCGGGTGCGAAACAGAGATGAGGCACGGCTTTGCCTGAGTCGAGCGTGTCCGCGATCGTATTCAGAATATTCCACTGTTCTTGGGTCAGGCGGGCACCCAGTTCGTCGGAAATCAGCAGGTCGAGGTATTCATGGGCGGTAATGCCCGCATCGATCTGCTCGGAAAGATCAATTTGAGCACCGCTCTCGTATGCCTCCAGATCAAAGCCTTCCGACCCGATCCCACCCGCGAGAGCGATCTTTGCCTGCTGATCTTCGGGGAGCAGGTTAAACATGCGTGAGGCGACATCATGCATGTCGAGTTCCGTAATGCTCGCGATGCAATCCGGAAATGCGTTTGATGCGGCATGTGCCGATCCCGATAGGAGCGCAAAGGCTGTCGTTGCAGTCAGTGTTAGTGCGGTACGGCTCATGAGGTAGTTCCCTTTTTCAGTTTTACGCGGCTCGACATTCCAGAGACCAACAGGTGGAAATCTTGTATACAAGCTCAAGCTCACAAGCATGCTCACGAGGATGCTTGAAAGCCAACAACGCACACACCCTGTGCATCGCACAGCGTATGTGACCCGATTCCTGCATAGATCAACCCGTGGTGAGACCCACAGGGCCCGAAAACGCTCAAACAACACAAGCGCACGGACAGAGACAAGACCCTCTACGCACGGATCGTGCCCATAGATTCATTTGTACCCGATTCTGTCCAGTTTTCGAGCGATGACATACAAAAAACACCCGAAAATCGGGTGTTTTAGGGAATGGTTCGTAAGCGGACGAGCCCGATAGTGCTCGTTCGTATTTCGTTATTTCTTCTTGCCCTGGAAGTAGTTGCCTGCGAACTTCTTCTGGAACTTCTCGACCCGGCCCGCAGCGTCAACAAACGCGGTCTTGCCGGTGAAGAAGGGGTGCGAGCCAGACCACACATCGACCTTGAGTTCAGGGACAGTTGCCCCGACGGTCATGACGACCTCGCCGTTGTAGTAGACCTTGCAGGATGGGTACCAAGTGGGGTGGGTATCGCTTTTCATGGCTGTTTCCTTCAATATCCGCCGGTTTCCATCCGGAGGGCCCCAACAATAGCCCTCGCATAGGGTTGGGTCAATCCCAACCATGCACACGCAAGAACACCATTTTCCGAATGAGGACAACTGGGCTGCGAGATCTACGATCCGCCCATGCCTGTAATCCATATGAAGACAATCATACAAGCTCCCATTGAGCGGGTCTTTGACCTGGCTCGCAGCATTGATGCGCACATCGCAACGAGCGAAACAACATCAGAAAAAGCGATTGCTGGTCGGAAAACCGGGCTTATCGAGTTTGGTGAGTCTGTGACCTGGGAAGCAAAGCATCTTGGACGAACCCAGAGACTCAAGGTTCAGATCACGGAGTTCGATCGCCCAAACCAGTTTGTAGATGAGATGGTCACAGGTGCTTTTCGCTCATTTAGGCATGTGCACCGGTTCAAATCGATCGAATCGGAACATACAGAAATGACCGACGAGATCGTCTTCAAAGCCCCATGGGGACCAGTTGGGACATTGGCAGAGAAAGCATTCCTGTCCAGATACCTGCGGAGCTTCCTCGAGGAGCGCAACCACCAACTGAAAGAACTCGCAGAATCCGACTTATGGCGATCTTACTTGCCTGAAACCGACTGATCATTGAAAGGGGCTTTGCTACGATTGCAAACTTCATATTTGATACCGAAGGGCATTATGATGGAACCTGCAGACCAGTTGGAGTCACCCGAGAAGTCAACGCCAGACAAGCTGCCCCCGCTTGTCATGGCGGCCTGTTGCTGGCCATTCATACTTATAGCCGTCGGAGGGTTGATCGGTGGCTTAGCCGGTGGGGGCGCGTGTGCTGCGAACATCGCGATGTATCGCTCGTCATTGCCCAGATGGTCACTGTGGATTTTGAATCCACTCACGGGCCTGCTTGCGTTTGTCGTATGGATCGCTTTGGCCATTGTCCTCGAACTCGCATTAAGCGGTTCAGGAGAAACCTGAACTCATCTTCAAGTTTGAGCATGACGAAAAGCCATGGGATGCATAGACTTGCAACCGCGCTGTGCTGAATCAGGACCATGGCGCACAAAACCCACTCCGGTTGCTTGCCTCTGACGCACTTCGCGCACGCCTGACATTCCGGAATCTCCAGGGCAACCTGATAGCCCGAGACCTCACCGGAATCTCCACAAAGGCACCGGCAACTGAGAACGAAAACCATATGAAGTTCACCGAACTCGGACTCCACGAGTCCATCGTCCGCGCGGTCACTGACAAAGGCTACACCGAAGCGACTCCGATTCAGGCACAGTCCATCCCATCTGCCCTTGAGGGGCGAGATATTCTCGGAACGGCACAGACCGGCACCGGGAAGACCTGCGCTTTTGCACTCCCCGTACTGCATCTGCTCGACGAAGACCACAAGCAGAAACACAATCGCCATCGCGGACGCGGTCGATCTCCACGGGCCCTCGTGCTGGCACCAACGCGTGAACTCGCGTCGCAGATCTTCGACAGCTTTGTCGCGTACGGTCGTCAGCTCAAGCACCTCCGTCACGCCGTGGTATTCGGCGGAGTGAATCAGCGCAAGCAGGTCTCCGCGATGCGTGAGGGGGTTGATGTGCTCGTCGCAACCCCCGGGCGTCTGCTCGACTTGATCAATCAGGGGCATGTGGATCTGAGCGAGGTCGAACTGCTCGTCCTCGACGAGGCTGATCGCATGCTCGACATGGGGTTTATCCATGACATCCGCAAGGTCTGCGAGATGGTCCGCGAGGATCGTCAGACTCTGTTTTTCTCAGCGACGGTATCGCGTGAGATCAAGCAGTTAGCGAATGCACTCCTGACGGATCCGGTTCTTGTCGAGACCGCGCCCGAGGCAACTACCGTCGATGCGATCGCACAGCGTATCTACACGCTCGATCGAGAAAACAAGAAGGTTCTGCTCCTGCGGATGCTTGAGACGGAACCCGTTGAACGGATGCTGATTTTCTCCAAGACCAAACACGGTGCGGACAAGATCGTCAAGGGGCTCCGGCGCGAGAACATCCCGGCAGAAGCGATCCACGGCAACAAAACCCAGAATGCTCGGACCAAGGCACTCGGTCGGTTCAAGAAGGGGTCAGTCAAAATCCTCGTTGCGACGGACATCGCTTCGCGCGGGATCGATGTTCGCAATATCACCCATGTTGTGAACTACGACATGCCGCTTGATCCGGAGACCTATGTCCACCGCATCGGGCGAACCGCTCGTGCTGGGGCAACGGGAATTGCGATCTCGTTCTGTGCTCATGAAGAGTTAAACCTTTATCGCCAGATCGAGCGCCGTTCAAAGATCGAGATCCCCGTCGGTGATGATCATGAAGACCTCACCTTTGATGCGCCTGCGCCGCGTCGAGCTCATTCGGGTAAACCTGGCGGGAAACCAAACCGAAGGAACAGCCGGGGACCTCGTCGAGAGTTTGACAAGAACGCCCCGCGCAAAAACCCCAAGAGCAAAAACGCTAAGCGTGCCGCTCGGGTCGGTGCGGGCAAGCCAAAGGCCCCCAAGGCCAAATCGGGCTATCCCAAGAGCAAACCCCAAGGCGCCGGAGCCAGCAAACACCGCGGGCAACGCTCCAGTTCCAGATAAGACTGTGATATGATCATCAAAAAGGCACCGATCATCGGATCGGTGCCTTTTCTATTGCCTAAATAGATCGCGGATTCAGAGCAGCGAGTCAGGGTTCTGCAGTGACTCGACAATCTCTGCCAACGCCAATGCGCCTGTCGCACCGTCTACGACGCGATGATCGCATGCCAGGCTCAATGGCATGACTTTGCCCACCATCGCCTGTCCGTCACGCACCAACACACCGTCGTACACCTTACCAATCGCGAGGATCGCGACCTCGGGGCTGTTGATCACTGGGGTCGCGAATCGGCCCGCGTGCGAGCCGACATTGCTGATCGTGAAGGTTGAGCCCATAAGCTGCTCGCGGGGGATCGAACGATCCCGTGCCGCTGAGGCGACATCGACGATCGACTGACCAAGCTCAACTACATTCATGCGATCAGCATCACGAATCACCGGGACCATGAGCCCGTTGGGGGTATCCGTTGCGATGCCCAGGTGTACTCCAGCGTACTGCACGATCTCTTCACGCTGCTCATCAACGATCCCGTTCATCGCACCGAAGCGACCCGAGAGCGCCTTGGCAACAGCCGCAGAGATGAACGGCAGGAAGCTCAGCTTCACGCCTGTCTGAGCACTGACTTCTTTGCGGAGCGAATCCAAAGCTGTGACATCTGCTTCGTCCATTACCGTGAAGTGCACGGCCGTGTTTACAGACTCACGCAGACGATTGGCGATCGTGCGACGAATCCCCTTGAACGGGATATGGGCTTCGGCCTGCCCGGGCTGGACCATGCTCTGCTGCGCCGGATCGGGAATCGGGCGATAGGCACCGGGGCCCTGGTACCCTGGAGCTGCGGGCAAGCCCTGCGGGCTCTGTTGGGGCATCGGCTGCGAGGGATAACCGTAACCGGGTGGCGGCGGTGGGGGTGCGTACCCATAGGGAGGGTACGCAGGGTACGGCTGCGGAGGGTAAGGATACATCGGCTGCGGCGCATATCCATATCCGGGCTGCTGCGGCGGGTAAGGGGGCTGATAGCTCGGCTGCGGGGCTTGCGGCTGCTGGGGTGCGTACGACTGACCCACATTCGTGGAGGGAAGATTCAGGGGTTTGCGCACTTCAGCAGGGCGAGATGGTGCGGGGGCCTTGGTGTGGGTGGATGTGTCCGGTGTCTGAGTCGATGCCGCGGGGGCCGGTTTAGGCTTGGAGGTGCCACCGTTTTCGGCGGCATTGCGTACATCCTTGGCCGTGACGCGCCCGCCGATACCTGTTCCTTGGACAGAGTCGATATCGATTCCCATATCACGCGCCAACCGACGCACGGCCGGAGCAGCCAAAGCCTTGCCGTCGCCCGAGCCCATACCCGCGAGGGTATCAGAGACGGCACCAACCACAGTGCCCGCATCCTTGGGTTCTTCTTCCTTGGCCTCGGTCGTGAGCTCAGGATCTTGTTTTGCGCGAGCGGGGGTGTCATCGCCGCCTTCGTAAGTAACAAAGACCGCGCCGACCTTGATGATGTCCCCGTCATTGCCATGAAGGGTCTTTATCGTGCCCGCACGGGGCGATGGGACTTCAACGAGTGCCTTATCGGTTTCCATCTCCGCGAGGATCTGGTGCTCCTCAACGGTGTCGCCTTCGGAGACGACCCACTTGATGAGTTCGGCTTCTTCAAGCCCCTCACCAAGGTCGGGGAGGATGAACTGGTTCGGATCGGATGAGACTTTGCCGGCCATGTGTTCCCAATCTTCGTATCTAATCAGACCCTATCGGTCTGGTGTTCGTGTGTTTCAATCCCGATCATTGCGGTATTAGTACGCAAGACACTCCTCGATACCCTTCTGAATGCGGGGCGCTTCGGGGAGGTAATCGAGCTCGAGCTTGTAGTACGGCATGATGGTGTCGAAGCCCGCGACGCGTTGCACAGGTGCTTTGAGGTAGAGGAAGCATTCTTCCATGATGCGTGCCGCGATCTCGGCACCCATGCCCGCGGTCAGCGGGGCCTCATGCACAATCACGCAGCGCCCGGTCTTCTGGACGGACTGGGCGATGGTGTCCATGTCGAAGGGGTAGATCGAACGGAGATCGATAAGCTCGATCGAGACATCCTCGGGGAGATTATCCATCGCCTGGAGGCATTGGAACACCGGAGCGCCCCAGGTGACGACGGTGAGGTCGTCGCCCTCGTTGACAACCTTTGCCTCGCCGATGGGGATCTCGTACATCTCCTCGGGGACCTCTTCCTTGAACGAGCGGTAAACGCGCTTGGGTTCGAAGAACATCACCGGGTCTGGGTCCTTGATCGCGGAGATCAGGAGTCCCTTCGCGTCGTACGGGGTCACGGGCATCACGACCTTGACGCCAGGCGAGTGGGTGTAGATTGCTTCGGGCGAGTCGGAGTGCAGTTCGGGTGCGTGGATGCCCCCGCCGACAGGTACGCGAACGGTCATGGGAACCGTGACAGCGCCGCGGGTGCGTGTGCGCATGCGAGCAGCATGGTTCACGAGCTGGTCGTAGGCCGGGCCGAGGAAGCCATCGAACTGGATCTCGGGGACGGCCTTCATGCCGGCGATCGCGAGACCGATCGAGGTGCCCATAATGCCCGACTCGTCGAGCGGGGTGTCGACGACACGGTCCTTGCCGTGCTTTGCCTGGAGCCCGTCGGTAACGCGGAACACGCCGCCATTGAGCCCGACATCCTCGCCGAGGAGGATGACATCGGGATCGCTTTCGAGCATCTGGTCGAGTGCTTGGTTGATCGCACCGACGAGGGTTTGTTGTGCCATATCTGACTCCGGTTTCTTATCCGGCGGCCGCGGCAGCAGCCGCGGCGGCTTGGTCTGCTTGGATCTGATCTTCGACGGCGAGCATTGCATCGAGACTGTTGGGCATCGCTGCGTTCACGATTTCGACGACTTGCTCAGCGTTCAGTTTGACCTTGAGCTTGCTTGTGCGGCCGCTGATCTCGACGACGCATGTGTCACCTTTGGGCTGCACGGATTTTACATACACCGCGTTGATGTAGTGAACCTTGCCGCGTGTATCGGTGAACTGGACGAGCATCTCAATGCGCCTCCGTCACCTGCGCATTAAGTCCGATCTGCGTCGGGTTCCGCCCGATCGAGCTCGTCCGCATGGTGTCTCGTTGGAGTTTGAGGTCCTCGGGCAACTCTGCATACATGTCGTTGAAGAAATCTGTCTTATTCGGCGCGGTGACGTTGATTGCCGCATCGACGACCTCCTTGACGATCCGCTGCGCCCGCGTCTCGAGCTCTTCCTGCTTCTTATCGTCCCAGACGCCCTGGTCTTCCATGTACTTGCGGGTACGGATGAGCGGGTCCTTGTCGAGCCACGCATCAACCTCGGCCTGGTCGCGGTAGCGACGCGCGTCGTCCGCTGTGGTGTGGTCGCCAAGGCGGTATGTCACGCCCTCAATGAATGATGGCCCGCCGCCCTCGATGGCCCGCTTGCGTGCGTCCATGGTGGCCTTGTACACCGCGAAGATGTCGTTGCCATCCACCTGGATGGTCGGCATGTCGTACGCGAGCGCCTTCTGGGCTACGGTGCGAGAGTTCATCTGCTGTTCGCGGGGGACCGAGATCGCCCACGAGTTGTTCTGGCAGTAGAAGATGGTGGGGACCTGCATCACGGACGCGAAGTTCATCGCGTTGTGGAAGTCGCCCTCGGAGGTCGCGCCGTCACCGAAGTAGGTAATCACGGCCCGGTCCGCTTCTTTTCGGTTCTTCATCGCCCAAGCGATGCCGGTCGCGTGGAGCATGTGCGTCCCGATCGGCACGCTCAGCGGGGTCATGTTGAGTTCTTCCGGGAACTGCGACCCACGCTCATCGCCCATCCAGTACTGGATGATGTAGTGCATGGGCAGCCCGTGCATAAACAGAGCGGCGTTCTCGCGGTAGGAGGGGACGAGCCAGTCGTTCCCCTTGACCATCGCCAGCGCTGAGCCGACCGCGTTGGCTTCCTGGCCCTTGTTCTGGGGGTAGGTGCCCATACGCCCCGAGCGCTGGAGCTTGAACGCGATTTCGTCGAGCTCGCGGCAGATCCGCATCTGCTCGTAGAGGTGGATGACCTGGTCGTTGCTCAGCGTGTCCTTCGCGAGCTTTTTGTCGAGCTTGCCTTGCTCATCGAGGATCTGCAGGTGCTCGATTTTGGCTTCAAACACAGTGTGGTGTGGCATGGTGTCTCCTACACATCTCGGTGGTCGTCACCGATCGCGCATCCGTCGTGCGATCAGGGCGGCGGGCGATGCGAAAATGCCGACTCACCGGGGTAAGAAACTATAGGTGGCTACGTGCAGAGAGTCACTCAGGAGGTAGATCCTCAGGCACCATGTGAGAAACTACTTGCTGGTTACCAATCACGACCCAAGACCCCGTCGCGTGTGTAGTGATAAGAGCTGAACTGTCTCTGAGATTCAAGATACTCAAGTACATCGCCAGGATACCCACTCGGCACCTGAATACTTGGGACAACACCAGGGAGAGCATCGTCAAGAGAACGTATGTCAACAGATAAATCAGATGCGACGATCACGTTCCTATGCGGTGACTCAGCAGTGATGTTCCACGTTCGGCTCACGTGAAAATCATCATGAAATGGCGGGTCTTCAACGAGAAGGGACTTCGCAGAAGGGTATTGAACGCTTGAGATTTTCATACGCCTCTCATCGACGGGAGCATGATCCATAAGGCCGTCATCGCTCAAAGACAGAGGGCTCCTATAGAACGCTCTCGAGATTGTCCTGTTCATAGGAATCAAAACGTCTTGAATCTGGACACCGTGTTCGAGAGCGACCGTGTTGGAAAGTTCACTCGAAACCCAGTCGAAAGGACAGAGAAGTCTCTCGTCTAGCAAGTTGTTGCCAAACTGATCAGCCATCGGATACGCCCAGAGGTCCCCAGCAGTTTCCAGAAAACCTTCGGGTACAGAGTTTCCGTTTGGCGTGACCCACGATTGTGAATCATGGGCGCGACGGTACAAGAACGGCAGATACTCTGCGTTTTCGTTTGTGTACATCGTCACTAGGCTCCCGAGTTGCCGCATCTCAGAGAGGCAGTGGATAGTTTTCGCACGATGTCGTGCCTGAGACAAAACAGGTATCGCGAGCCCGATCAGTGCACTTAGAATGCCGACTACGACGAGCAACTCCAATAATGAAAATCCAGAACGAGATAGGTCGCAATTATTGCTATAGCCCGGTTTGACATGTTCGCTCTGAACTGGTACATTCAGGTTTCTCATCATCAGCATCATACTAGGAGAAATCAGATGACTGGCAATCAGCGTTTCACAATTAGTCAGAAAGTGTTGAGCAGTGTCGCGATTATTGCGATCGCTTCGCCGATCGTGCTCGGGGCATGTTACAGGGTTATTGATCGACCAGGTTATCGTGGTGTTGGTGAAGAGGAAGCCCCTTGTGGTGCCTTTGCGGCCGGAGGATGCGCACAATACTTTGGCTGCCCTCCTGGAGGTGTTTGTGATCCACATTGGGTCGGACATAAGCCTTGTACCCCAGGAACGGCCACCGTGCCTGCCAATCGTTACATCGGGGGGGTAGCAGGTCCAGCTGTGGCAGGGGTGACCTGCTGCACAGGAGGTACGAGTGCGCCGCCGAATGGTGCAACTCCGAACTGCACTATCCCCACGGCAACGCTCGGTGTGAAGAACTGCTGGTTCGCTGAGCCCGCACCGGAGTAACACATGCGATCCAGTCTGAAGAACTACTTGCTAGTCATGATGAGTGCACTAGCTGCGATCATCTTCTTTCACAGTCCCGCCAGCGCGTCGGAGGATATTAGTGAGCTGAAGCGTCGTATCGGACTCCCAGTGTGTTATGGCGCTAGCGCATCAGTCCGCATGGAAGGGGCTGATTCGGCATGGAAAACTGTTCAGTTTCGTGTATCTGAATCTAAGCTGTTGCTCGTGTACGCGACACCGCTTGGTGATGCAGGCAGCAGCATCTTTGAGATCCGCTATGGCGACTCAGAGGAATCGATCTTGATTCGCCCGGGCTCGCGTACTGCTGAGAGAAACAGCCGTTTTAACAACACGCTGACGGATGCCGGCGAGATAGATGTCACGCCAATGTCCATTGTTCGTGCCCTGACGCAGCGAAGTGACAAGATCGAGTTGACACTAGTTTCACGGGACAGCTCGCTGGGCACAGTTGATACCTACACCATTCGTGACCCAGAAATGCTTGGGAGCGGTGTTATAGAGTTGGATGTTCTCGGCGGTGATTTAGTTGAGTATCGAGGTAATCAGCGTGGCGATAAGTTTGTAGTTACGGTCCAGTACAACAACTGGGTCAGCGTTGGCGACGGTAAAGTGCCAACGCGGATCGTCAGCAGGCTCTGGGATCCGGTTTCGGAGTTCACGGATGTCTCTATCATCGCGGTGAATGATCCGGTGCCCTTTAGTGAGAGTGAGATTCTGCCCCCGGATATCCCTATTGGCTTCTCTGTGATCGATCACCTTGAGGGCGTAAGTATGCTCGATGGCCAGGTAATCGCTGAGATTCAGTACGATGATGCGCCACACTCCACGATGGATTTGAGCGGCGCACTAAGCAAGCTGCTCCTATGGGGTGGTGTGGTCTTGGTTGTTACCGCGGGCATTGCACTGAAACTCCGGAGCAAGGCATCGTGAAGTTCAGTAAAAACGTGCTCACCTATTGCCTGCTGGTGCTCCCACTGAGCATCTATTGGGCCATTGCCGGGGTTTCCAAGGCTATCGGAGTCTTGCTCGGAACTCTTCCTGAGTCAGGGACTTGGGCATCGACTTTCCCTGGTTGGACGCTGCTCACCCTTGCAATCGCAGAGTGTGCCACGGCGGTCCTGATCTTGTCAGGTAAAACCGTGCTGGGTCTCGTCCTGGGATCGCTTTTATTGGCTTCCTTTGTTGTCGCGTTGGCCGTGTGGCCACCGAACGAGGGACAGACTTGCGGATGCCTGGGGGCATTGCCGCTCTTTGAACAAATAGACCCTTTCTCAAAGATCGTTTTCTTCGCAGGTACGCATGCCTTACTGATGGCACTGATACACCGGGTGCCATTGAATGCAACCCAGCGATCTACGACCTAGATACTCAGTAACGAGAATCTACAGCTGCTCAATCGTTTCCTGCATATGCTCACGCCCGGTCGCTCCGGAGAGTTCACGCCCGGTGCCGGGGAACTGCTTGATGTGATCCTGCTTGAGCTCGCGCCCGGTGCCCTTCGCGCTCGGCGAACTCTCGGGGATCGAGAAGTCGCTGTTGGGCAGCGTGCTACTGTGGGCGAGGGCCAGCTCCGCGGCCTTGAGCATCGTGTCGTCCGCATTCTCGTGCAGGGCACGGAAGGAGTTGTGAACCTCCAACTCCGCGAGATCAAAGAAGTGGATCGCGGCGGCCTTATTGCGGTCGAACTCGGTGCCCGACTCGCCGTTGCGGAGGTCCGTGTCGAGGCGTGAGAGCGTGCACGCCCAGGCGTGCAGGTTGATCGCGGCGTCCGCCAGGCGGGCCTGGGTGGCCTGCGCGGTGACGATCGTCGAATCCTTCTTCTTGCTGATCACCTTGAACTGGTAGGTGAACTCGGAGATGAGCTTCGCCAGGCGATCGGCGTACTTGCGCAGCGATGGGTCGATCTTGGAGATCGTCGGCGCTTTGCGACGCATACCCAGGAAGACCTCCATGCCCAGCGGCACTGCCGCACGGATCATGGTGGGGGTGAACTTCTTGTTGTCCGCCATCTCCTTGATGCCCAGCATCTTCTCGGCGAGCTGCTTGCCGCCGTATGCGAAGACGAAGGACTGCATCACCTCGTTGGCGCCCTCAACGATCGTGTTGATGCGCGAGTCGCGGAAGATCCGCTCCAGCTCATTCTCGGTCATCGTGCCCTCGCCGCCAACGATCTGGACGGCGTCATTAACCGCACGCCACCCGTACTCGGAGCAGAACACCTTGCAGATCGCGGTCTCGAGCATGATGTCATCGTCATGGCGATCGAGCATGCCCGTCGTCATGTAGAGCATCGAGTCCATCGCGTAGGTGTACGCGCTCATTCGTGCAATCTTCTGTTGAACGAGCTCGAAGTCTGCGAGAGGACGCTGGAACTGGTAGCGGGTCTGCGACCATTTGATCGACTGATCCATTGCACGCTTTGCTCCGCCGAGCATCCCCGCAGAGAGCGTGCATCGACCGTAGTTCAGGCAGGTCAACGCGACATTGAGTCCACGGCCTTCTTTGTGAAGCAGGTTCGCTTTGGGCACCTTGACATTGTTGAACTTGATCCGCGCCTGCCAGGTACCGCGGATACACATCTTGCTGCGGTTCTTCGAGAAGATGTCCACGCCTTCCATGTCGGGGTGACAGACAACCGCGGTTACCTTTTCCTTCCCGTCGATCTTTTGCTTGCCCATGACGGTAAAGAGCCCGGAGATCGCGCCGGAGGTCGCCCATTTTTTCTCACCGTTGATGATGTAGTGCTCGCCGTCTTCGCTGAGTTCGATTGTGGTTTCCTGGCCACCGGCGTCACAGCCGACCTGAGGTTCTGAAAGACAGAACGCGCTGAGCCATTCGCCCGCAAGCTTGGGCAGCCAACGCTGCTTTTGTTCATCGGTGCCGAAGAGCATGACGGCTTTACAACCAATTGACTGGTGCGCTGAGACCATAACCGCGGTGGACCCGCAGTACTTGCCGATTGTTTCGAGTACTCGGTTGTATGAGGTAATCCCCATGCCGAGCCCGCCGTACTCCTTGCTGATGGTCATGCCGAGCACGCCCATGCTGAAGAGTCTTTGGATGACGCGTTCAGGGATGTACTGCTCCTGATCAATCTCGATCGAAGGATGCTCGTTCTTCATATACTCTTCGAGCTCCGCGACGAGTCGGTCACACTCCGCGGTTTCCTCCGGCGAGGTCTTGGCTACCTCGGGGTACGGGAAGTAGAGATCTTCGCGGAAGTTGCCCCAGAAGAGATTCTTGACAGCCCCCATTGTTGAGGGTTCTGGACCGAGCATGGTTTCTGCGTCCGCGATCATCTGTTTATCGCGATCGGAAACGCCCTTCATGTTCTTGAGATCAGCCTTCTGTGTATCAGCCATGGTTGGACTCCTCTGGTTTCAATCGCATCCGGAGCGGCTTCGCTTCGGACACGCGGTGGTTATTTCTTGGACTTGTTGAAGAACGCGTCGATCGCTTGCTGAGCGGGTTCAGTGTTGCGTAGACGAACGAGATGGTCTCGTTCGCATTGGAGAGCTGCGCCCCATCCGGAGTTCAGCCCTACTTTCACCGCATCAAGGACCGCGTCAGTATGCAACGATGAGTTGAGCTCTTCGCGCGATTTGTCTAGTGCGATTTCGATTTCGTCAGTGTTCATTGTCTGGATGCAACGCGAGGGCTTACCAGTGCGCCCTGTTCCGTCCTGCCCGATAATCCAGATCATGGCGGCGTGGATCAGGTCTTCGCGTGAACCCGTAGTCTGATCGAAGATCCCGAGTTCGGCGGCAACATTGGATTTGAACGCCGTACCGTTCGCGGTGGCAATGATCGCCGTCTCTGGATCGATCCGAGCGGGCAGCAGGTTCGTGCCACCCCACCCCGGGCAGATCTTGAGTCCGGCTTCGGGCAGACCAATCAGGTAGGGCTTTGCGTCCGGATCCAGAACGCCGATTAGTCCATCGCAGTGCATCGCGAGTTCGAGCCCGCCGCCAAGTGTCGTTGAGTGGATCGCGGCCGCGGTTGGGAACGGCATATCAGCAATGCGCTGAAAAACGCGAGCGCCAAACTCGAGATATGTGTGCAGTTCTGTGTCGCTGAGCGCCATGATCGCTTTCAGATCAGCGCCCGCTACGAACGCACGCTCGGCAGCCGAAGCGAGGATGAATCCATCAAGGTCGTCCGGGATGGTGTCGAGAGTTGCATCGACTTGCTCAAGCAGAGACTGCTCGATCACCACAACGGGGCGTCCGGGCTGATCGAGAGTCAGCGTTGCGATCTTCTTGGTACCGTCCCCGGCACTGCCATAGTCAACGGGCAGGAGTTCGGTGCTCATGCGATATCCGTACCTTGCGATCACGAACCCGCGAAGACGACCGTGTCAACGCGACGCACGCGTACTCGCAGGGCTTGCGTGCAACGGTATCATATGCAGGCACGCAAGAAATAGACACAAACGAGGGGTATCAGTTAGCGCTTCATCCGTGACGCGAGTGCGGCCTGAGCTTCCGGGGTTGCGAGAACACTTGCCGATAACTTTGCGCCCTTGAGAACAAGTGATTCATCGAGCGATCCATCGAGTTCGTTGAGGAGGTGTTTGGTTGCGGAAAGTGCTTTCGGGCCGCCGGATGCGAGTCGCTCGGCCACATCGTTTGTCAATGTTTCCAACCCGTCGCGGTTTGTGGCGAGTTGGTCAACGAGCCCGATCTCGTATGCCTGTGCTCCGGACATGATCCCGCCCATGAGCATGGTCCTGCGTGCAACGCCAGCGCCGAGTTTCTTGACAACCCACGGCGCAATCACAGCGGGGCATATCCCAAGATCGACCTCGGGGAACCCGAGTTTGGCGTCCGCATGGGAAATCGTGACATCGCAAACACAGGTCAACCCGCATCCGCCACCGACCGCAGCACCGTTGACTGCCGCCACGGTGACTTGCGGAAGAGCGCGGATTTTGAGTGTCAGTTCCGCGAGACGGGTAAGCAGTCGCTCGCCCATCCCCGCGTCGCCTGAGAGCTCGATAAGGACGGCTTTGAGATCCATCCCTGCACAAAAGGCACGCCCAGCACCGGTGATCACAAGAACACTCGTGGCGGAGTCCTTGATTTCATCAACTGCGTCATGCATCGCATCGAGAATCTCAACGGACATCGCGTTGCGTGCATCGGGACGATTGATCGTGAGAGTCGCGACTTGTCCTTCTATCTGAAGAAGTACGGCGTTGCTAGTTGCGGGTTCGTTGGTCATGATTCACCCCAGAGCGCCGAAAGACGCTCGCGTTCTTCATCGTTACCGGTCAGTTCGAGTGATGCATTCAGCCCCGCGTTCGCACGCTCATCTGAAACAGCACATATCTCGTTGAGCCACTGCTTGGTCGCCTTGCATCCCGAGCCGGGTTTGCTCGCGATGGCCTCTGCAATCTCGATCGCACGATCGTGCACATCGCTCGGTGCATCGCAGAGTTCGTGTACGATCCCAAGTTTGTGTGCATGCTCACCATCGAGCAGATCTGTATCGAGTAATCGTGTTCGGACAATTCCTGGGCGCATAGATGCGAGCATGAACGGCGATGAGACCGCGGGAGACACCCCGATTTTGACGACAGGGTATCCCAGTTTCGCGTTGCGATCAGCAACGACGATGTCGGCGCCGCCGAGGAGGGCGCACCCGCCGGCGACCGCGGCACCGTGCACACCGAGCACGACAGGTGCGGTGTGTGCACGCAAGGCACGCACACATCTGGATAGCCCCGTCAGGAGCGCCCGCATGGTGTCGCCGCCGGTGTCCTTTGCGCACGCTTTGAGATCGAACCCGGCACAGAATGTTTTTCCCTGACCGATCAGCGTGATCGCGAGTACATCTTCCTTCGATGTGATCGCGCTGTAAAGTGCGTCGAGCATCTCCGGAAGCATCGCGTTGCGTTTGTCTGCTCGCGCGAGTTCAATGATCAGAACCCCGGATTCTTCGCGTGTTTCGATCATGCCAGCAGACCTCCGGCGAAGGTATTGGCTTTTTCAAGCGCGGCGTCATCTACACCGCAGGTGTACCCCGCATCTTGGACTGTGCGGACAAGGACACTCGTCGCGATGTTTCCCGGAGCGCGGGTTGTTTCAGTTGAGGCGTAGGGGCATCCTCCGAGGCCGCCCGAAGATGAATCGAATGAACGCACACCAAGGTCCAGTGCCATACGGACGCATTCGCTGGCCTTGCCGTAGGTGTCGTGCAGATGTAGAGTCAGTGTTGGATCCCCGAAGCCGTTTGTAGCGCGACCATCGAGGCGATCAATCGTTTCCATGATCACGGGCTCGATCGTCTTCGCGGTCGCCGCACCGATCGTGTCGCCAAGGTCCAGTTCATCGACACCCAGTTCAATGAGGTGGGACGCGACATCCGCCACCGCGACGGGGTGGATGTCGCCGTCGAAGGGGCACTTGACGATACAGGAGATATATCCACGGACCATCATTCGGTGCTCGTGGGCCTTGGGGATGATGGGCTCGAAGCGTTGGAGGACTTCTTCGATTGTGCCGTTGGTGTTTTTAAGGGAGAAGCCCTCGCTCGCAGCCGCAAATACAGATACCTTGTCGATCAACCGAGCAACCCCGTACTCTTCGCGGGCGTGCTGGTTTACGGCTATTGCGGTATCGAGCCCACGCATATTCGGGACCAACGCAGAGTAGATCACACCCTCAGGTTTGGATGCCGCGAGCATTTCGAACAACTCGGTCGCGTCGCCGAGTTGAGGAATCCATTTGGGGCTGACAAAGCTCGAAACCTCGACTTCATCGACGCCGGTCTGTTGAACAAGCCCGACGAGGGTTGCCTTATCGCTCGTGGGAACGATGGATTCCTCGGCCTGAAGTCCGTCGCGAGGAGCCACATCCGTAATGCGAACGCGAGTGTTCATTCCTTCGTCGGCTCCTCGGTCTGCGTCGATGGATTTTCACCGTTCTCGAGCGCTTCCTGCTCTTCCTCATCGTCACCGGAGAGGCTCAGGAATGGGATCGTGTTGTCGATGTTGTTGATGGTTTTTCGAAGCGATTCCAGATGCGTGTTCGTCGCGTCGAGTTGTGCCTGCAGGCTCTTAAGTTGAGTATCCATCGAGCGAAGGGTCGTCCCCATGGTGCCCATGCCTTCATTGACGGTGTCAAGATTGTGATTGACATCAATGAGTTGCGTGTCGATCGCGTTGAGCTCATCTTCGATGCGACCGAGGTTGTCGTTGGAGGCAACGATCCCGTCATTGATGTCCCACACGACACAGCCCGGGATAAAGAGCAAGGGCACAGACGCCATACTGACCATGCGTATAATTCGCCAACTCATTTGAGCCTCCTGAGGCAATGCATCATTGTGATTCAATCAATGACAACAACTGATTGATTTTCGATTCGTCATCGTCCGTGATGCGGATCACGATTGTCGTATACGAGTCTTGGGTTCGAAGGCCGATCGCCCGGGTTCGAGAGCCGTCTTCTCCAACTCCCAGATCGATCATGCTCGCTTCCATTCCCCAAAAGTCGTGCTGCGTGATCTCGATTGAATCGTTGTTCATCGTCCCATTGGTTTTGGTGCCAGCAACCCAGGCGGGTATCAGATGTGTTGTGGCGAGCTCATCATCTGATTGAGAATCATCGTTTTCGATCGGTAAGATCTTGATCGTCATTGAGTCCTCGCCTTTCGAGATTCGAAGCTCGTCACGCACTCCCCGTGGATTGGAGCGAGAGACAAATATGTTTTCATGATCGTACGAGAGAGAGCCGAAGGGGAGGTCGATTGAGCCCCCGTGCTCATCGGTTTCGAGTCGCTCGATCAGGTTCTGAGTGACGAGTGTTTGGGCGGCATGAATCTGGTCGTACGAGATGGAGCTTACAAGAACTTTCTGATCTGAATCGGGAAAGCCAAACAGGTACGATGTCACTCTGATGGCAGCTTCCTCTCCCATTCCATCGCTCATCGCACCGAGTACGCTGAGCTGTTGTGCCTCACGACCATCCTCGAGAATATATGTTCCCGTTTCGAGCTGATCGTTATTCGATAAGGTGAAGCCCGA